>OY969812.1:92500-2963556 GCA_963703335.1 uncultured Solirubrobacterales bacterium | reverse complement strand
GCTCATCGTAGGGCCTCGGCGGTTGCCGGGACCAGTTCGGCGACCTGATCCAGGCTCAGCTCTCCGCCCGCGTCCTCGATCTTGAACGGGCCGATCGCGGTGCGGCGCAGCTCTGCGCAGTAGGCGTCACCCAGGGTCTCGACCAGGGTGCGGATGTAAGTGCCGGCGGAGCATTCGATCTCGAATTTGGCGCTCTCGGGATCGTGGCCAAGCAGCTCGGCCCGGTAGACCTCGACCTCGCGTTCAGGGGTCTCGACGACCTCTCCCCGGTGGGCCTTGCGGTAGAGGCGCTCGCCGCCCACCCGCACCGCCGAGGTCATCGGCACGCGCTGGCGCACGGTGCCGGTCGGCAGCTCCAGAGACTCGGGCATCCGCCCTGTCTCGATCAGCTCTCCGTCGGGATCACCGGTGCTCGAGCGCCAGCCCAGCCTCGCCTTGGCGACGTAGACCTTCGGCAGGCCGACGAGAAAACGCTGCAGGCGAGTCGCGCGGCCGATCAAGACCAGCAACAAGCCCGTGGCAAACGGATCCAGTGTGCCGGCGTGGCCGACTTTGCCACCGCGTTCGCGCCGCACCGCGAGGACGACGTCGTGCGAGGTCTTGCCCGCCGGCTTGTCGCAGAGCAGCACGGAACCTGCGCTGCCCGCGCCCATGCTCAGGGGCCGAGCTGGGCTTTGACTTCGCCGCAGAGGAAAGTGACGAGGTCGTCGAGCTCGAGGTCCGTGGAGAAGCCCGCGGCGCGTTTGTGGCCCCCGCCACCGTGCACGCGGGCCATCGCCGAGACGTCGACATCGCCGCCGCTGGAGCGGAGGCTGACCTTGCGCGCGGCGCGCCCGCGGTCGCCCCGGTCGCGGACCATGGCCGCCACCTTGCATCCCTCGATTGAGCGCAGGTGATCGATGATCCCCTCGGTCATCTCCTCACCGCCCCCGCTCGCCTCGTAGTCGGCGGCGGTGATGTAGGAGACGATCAGTTGCTCACCGCAGAAGCGCTGGATGCCCTCCAGGGCACGGGAGAGCAAGCGCAGCTTCTCGAGCGGCACGTGCTCGTAGAGGCGCCGGTAGGTTTCATCGACGGCAACGCCCGCGTCGATCAGCTCGGCGGCGATGCGATGCGTGTGGGCGTTGGTGTTCTCGTACATGAACTTGCCCGTGTCGGTGATCAGGCCGACGTAGAGCGCCGAAGCGATCTCCGGCGTGATCTCGGCGTCGAGTGCGACCGCCAGCTCGTAGACGATCTCGGCCGTAGAGGAAGCACTCGTTTCGACCAGGTTGACGTCGGCGAAGCGAGTGTTGTCGTGGTGATGGTCGATGTTGATGCGAAAGTTGTCGCCGTTGCTGAGGAAATCGACCGGCATGCGATCGATGTTGCCGCAGTCGAGGAAGATCACCGTACGGTCGGCCATGTCGGCCGGGGGCTCGTGGAAGACCTCCTCGAGGGGCAAGAAGCGGTACTCGATCGGCAGCGGGAACTCCTTTGCCGCCATGAACATCACCGAGTCCTTGCCGAGCTGACCGAGCAGGTGGTGCATGCCGAGCAGGGAGCCGAGGGCATCTCCATCGGGCCCCTCATGGGCGGTGAGCAAAAAGCGCTCGCGCGAGCGCAGCTCACTGACGACCTGCTCGATGCCCGCGGTGGCCACCCCGGCGCTCTCGCTCACGGCTCTTCCCCCTCGAGCAGTTCGGTGATCCGCATGCCCTGCTCGACCGTCTCGTCGTAGCGAAAGCTCAGCGTCGGCGTGCGCTTCATCCGCGTCTCGGCGGCGATCTTCGACTGCAGCACGCCGTGGGAGGAAGCGAGGCCTGCCATCGTCGCCTCTTTCTCCTCCGCCGAGCCGAGCACGCTGACGTGCACCTTGGCGGCGCGCAGGTCTGGGCTGGTCTCCACAGAGGTCACGGTCACGAAGCCGATGCGCGGGTCGCTGAGGTCGGCGATGGCAGCGCCGATCACCTCGCGAAGCACCTCGTTGATGCGGCGCATGCGAGGAGCGGCCATCCTACTCCAGCGTCTGCTCGACCTGCTTTGTCTCGTAGAACTCGAGCATGTCCCCCTCCTTGACGTCAGCGTAGCCGTCGAGGACGATGCCGCACTCCTGGCCCTGCTCCACTTCCTGCACGTTGTCTTTGAAGCGGCGCAGGGAGCCGAGTTTGCCGTCCCAGATGACCGTGCCCTCGCGGACGAGGCGGACGCTCGCCGTGCGGGTGACTTTGCCCTCGTTGACGATGCAGCCGGCGATGCGACCGACCTTGGACGCCTTGAAGGTCTGCTTTACCTCGGCCTCGCCAAGGGTCTGCTCGACCTCGATCGCCTCGAGCATGCCCTCCATCGCGTTGCGCAGGTCTTCGGTGATTTTGTAGATCACCGAGTAGGTGCGGACGTCGACGCCCTCGCGCTCGGCGGCGCGGCGGGCGTCGGCCAGCGGCCGCACGTTGAAGCCGATGATGATCGCCTCTGAGGCCGCGGCCAGCATCACGTCGGACTCGTTGATGCCACCGGTCTGCGAGTGGATGATGTTGATCCCGACCTGCTCCTGGGGGACCTTGGCGATCTCGTCCTGAAGCGCCTCCAGCGAGCCCGCGACATCGGCCTTGAGCACGATGTTGAGCTCCTTGATCTCGCCCTCCTGAACCCGCGAGAAGACCTCCTCGAGGCTGACCTTGCGGGCCTGGCGACGGGCGAGCTGCTCAGTCTTCAGACGGTTGGCGCGCTCCTGGGCCTCCTGGCGAGCTCGGCGGTCGTTCTCAACCGCGTGCACGAACTCGCCGGCGTCCGCGACGCCGTCGAAACCGAGAACCTCGACCGGCATCCCCGGCCCGGCGCTCTCGACCCGGCTGCCAGTGAAGTCGTGCATTGCCCGCACCCGGCCCCACTGCGGTCCGGCGACCAGCGAGTCGCCGACCTCGAGCGTCCCGCGCTGGACGAGGATCGTCACCACCGGGCCACGGCCAGGGTCGAGCTGGGACTCGACCACGGTGCCCGAGGCAGGCGCATCCGGGTTGGCCCCGAGCTCCTCGAGCTCGGTGACCAGGAGGATCATCTCGAGCAGTTTGTCGAGGCCCTCGCGGGTCTTGGCGGAGACGTCGACGTAGACCGTCTCTCCGCCCCAGTCCTCGGGAGTGAGTCCGTCGGCGGCAAGCTCGTTGCGAACGCGGTCGGGCTGGGCGCCCTCCTTGTCGATCTTGTTGACCGCGATCAGGATCGGCACGTCGGCGGCGCGGGCGTGGTCGATCGCCTCCTTGGTCTGCGGCATGACGCCGTCGTCGGCGGCGACGACGACCACGGCGATGTCGGTGACCTTGGCGCCACGGGCGCGCATCGCGGTGAAGGCGGCGTGGCCCGGCGTATCGAGGAAGGTGATCGTCTTTTCCTCGTGATGGACCTGGTAGGCGCCAATGTGCTGGGTGATGCCACCGGCCTCCCCCGCGGCGACCTCGGTCTCGCGGATCGCGTCGAGCAGCGAGGTCTTGCCGTGGTCGACGTGGCCCATGATCGTGACCACCGGCGGGCGATCGGCAAGCTCCTCCTCGGTGTCCTCGAACTCGGGCGCCTCGGGCTCCTCCTCGGCGGCGCTGAGGATCTCGATCTTGCGGTCGTACTCGTCGGCAATTGCCGAGATCGACTCGTCGGTAAGGGTCTGGGTGAGGGTCGCCATCTCCCCCATCGTCATCAGCTTCTTGATCACCTCGGCACTGCCGAGGCCGAGCAACTCGGCGACCTCGCGCACGGTCGCGCCGGAGGGAACGGTGGTCGCCTCGGGCTCGGCGGCCTCGACTTTGGGCGGCGGCTCCTCCAGCATCGGCCGGCGGCGCCTGCCGCCACGCCGGCGCGGCGGGCGCTGCGGCGGCGGCCCGCCCATCTGATCGCGACGGGCAGCCTGTGAATCGATCACGACGCGCCGCTTTTTACCGGCGGCAGCAGCTCCCCCGCCCCCGGCGGAAGGCTTGCCAGCGGGGCGCACCGGGCCTTTGGAAGCGCCCGCCGACTTCGGCGCAGGCTTGGCGGCGGCTTTCGGCGCGGCAGCAGCCTTCACCGGCTCTTCCTTCGCCGGCGCGGGCTTTGCCTTGGTAGCCGTAGCCGCACCACCGCCTCCCTTAGCCGCCTTGATCGCCTTCAGCGCATCGGCCTCCTCAACACTGGAAGCCGCAGCCTTAGCCTCAATCCCAGCACTTTTAAGCGCAGCAAGAACCTCTTTGCTCTCCAACCCCTGCGCCTTCGCAATCTCGTGTACCCGCTTTTTCGCCACTACGCTTGCTCTGCCTCCTCGGCAACAGGCTCCGCCTCGGCGTCAGCCTCCGAAGCTCCATCCTCCGCCACAGACTCCTCACCCGCATCGTCTTGCGGCTCCTCTGCGGATTCAGCTGGCGTCTCATCTTGCGCTTGCTCCTCCGCAGGCTCTTCGGCGGATTCCTGGGCGGCCTCGTCCTGAGGCTCTGACGCCGCGTCCGCGGGTGGCGTGGCGGTGGGCTCCTCGCCCGCAGCTTGCGAGGACGAGGAGTCCTCTGCCGCGACAGGACCCGCGGCCTCGGCCTCCGAACCCTCATCCGGAGTCTCCTCAACAAATTCGTCTTCGGCCTTGGCGACGATCTCATCAACCTGGCCCTGATCCGCATCCGGATCAGCCAAGATCTCGACCTCGGCCTCGGATACAGCCCCCAGCACAGCAATCTGGTTGGTCTCGAAACGGCTCAGCGCCTGGTGCTGGGGCAGGCCGCAGTAGGTCGAGCCCTCGATCGCAGCATTGGGACAGCGACGCCCGTTGGAGAGCACCGCCATGCAGCGCCCGTCGAAGGTTTCTTCGCCCTCGTACTCGACGTCCTGGTCCTCCTGGGAGAACTCGGTCTCGGACTTGATGTCCACCCGCCAGCCAGTCAGGCGGGCGGCGAGGCGGGCGTTCTGGCCGTCGCGGCCGATCGCCAGCGAGAGCTGGTCGTCGGGAACGATCACCGTCGCCTGGCGCTCGTCGTCGTCGACGATTACCTCGCGAACGCGCGCCGGCGAGAGCGCCTTGGCGACGAAGCGGGCGGGCTCGTCGTTATGGGGGATGATGTCGATCTTCTCGCCGCGCAGCTCGGAGACGACCATGCGCACGCGCGAGCCGCGCGGTCCGACACAGGCGCCGACCGGATCTACCCCATCGGCGTGGGAGATCACCGCGATCTTCGAGCGGTAGCCGGGCTCGCGGGCGACGCCGACGATCTCGACCAGCTTGTCGGCGATCTCGGGGACCTCCATTTCGAAGAGTTTCTTGATCAGCTCGGAGCTGCGACGGGAGACGACGATCGCCGGGCCTTTGGTCGAGTCGGAGACGTCGGTGATCACGGCCTTGACCCGCATGCCGTGGTCGTAGCGCTCGTTGTAGACCTGCTCGGACTTGGGCAGCAGCGCCTCGACCCGCTCGCGCAGCTGAACCAGCGTGTAGCGCTTGTCGGACTGCTGGATGATCCCGGTGATCAGCTCGCCAACGCGGTCCTGGTACTCGTCGAACATCATCATCCGTTCGGCCTCGCGAATCCGCTGCAGGATCACCTGCTTGGCGGTCTGGGCGGCGATGCGGCCGAAGTCTTCGGGGGTGACGTCGCGGGTCTCGATCTGGTCCTCGTAGGGAGCGATCATCTCTGGATCGAGTTCGGGGTCCTCCGGCTCGCGCAGCTCGCCCGTCTCCGGGTCGATTTCGCGCTCTTCCTCCTCCTGGGCCTCGGCGGCCTCGGCGAGCAGCTTTTCCTCCAGCTCGGGTGGCAGGATCAGTTCGAAGACGCGGAAGTCACCGGTTTCGTGATCGAGATCGACGCGGGCGTATTTGGCCGCCCCGGGCGTCTTCTTGTAGGCGGAGAGGAGCGCATCGGCGAGCGCGTCCATCAGCTTGTCGGCGGAGATCCCCTTCTCCTGCTCCAGCGCCTTGACTGCTTCGACGATCTCTTTGCTCACTGGATCTCCTTGAGGTTGCGGTACTTGGGGCCGGGCGAGGAAACCTCCAGCGCGTAGTCGGCCCGCAGGTGGTTGAGGTGATGGGTGACCCGTTCGCAGAGCGCGAGGTCGACGCCACTGGGGTGGTCAATGAAGAGGCGCAGCGCTTCCTTGCTCGGCTGCTCGAGCGCGACCAAATCGAGCTCGGAATCGAGATCGTGGAGCTGCTGCTGGATGTCTTGCTGGAGGTCTTCCATTGGTTGAGGCCGTAAAAAAAGTGGGCCAGGCCCACTTCGGGTACTACGGGTGAGACAAAAGCTTGAGGCGAGTATAGCTCGCGCGGGCGTTCTGGCCGGCGGGTCCTGTCGCGGGGGCGGGGGGCCTGCGGGCAGTCCACGGGCTGTCCTCGACCCCCCGCCCCCGCGCCACCCGCCGGTCAGCCGGTCGAGCGGGCTGACTTGCTTCTTAGCTGGTCGACTCTCTCGAGGATCGCGTCCGCGATTTGGTCCTTGGAAGCTTGTGGGACCTGGGTGTCGCTCGTTGAGTCGATCAGGGTTACTGCGTTCTGGTCGCTCTCGAAGCCGATGGCTGGGTTCGAGATGTCGTTTAGGACGATTAGGTCGGCGTTCTTGCGTGCCAGCTTTTGTTTTGCTCGCTCGGTGTTCTCGCCCGCTTCGGCGGCGAAAGCCACGACTGTCTGCTCCGCGGTCCTGTTCGCGGTCAAGGAAGCCAGGATGTCCTCGGTGGGCTCTAGGTGGAGGTCTAGGGACGAGTCTCGGGTTAGCTTGCCGCTGGCGACGTCGCTTGGCTTGAAGTCGGCGGGGGCGGCGGCCATTAGGAGGACCTGGGAGTTGGGGAACTCGGCGCGGGCGGCGGCGGCGAGCTGCTCGCCCGTCTCTACGTCAATGCGATGGATCCCGGGGGGCGCCGGCAGGCTCACGTTGGCGGCGATCAGGGTTACGTCGGCGCCGCGGCGGGTGGCGGCGGCGGCGAGGGCTATGCCCATGCGGCCGCTGGAGCGGTTGCCCAGGTAGCGCACGGAGTCGATTGGCTCGCGGGTGCCGCCGGCGGTGACCAGGATCCGCAGGCCGTCCCAGGGGCGCTCGCCGGTGGGCAGCTCGGCTTCGACGCGGGCGAGGAGGCGGGCGGGGTCTGGCAGGCGTCCCTTGCCGTGCTCACCGCGCGAGGCCAGGGCGCCCTCGTCGGGGTCGATCACGCTGACGCCGCGATCGCGCAGGGTTGCGAGGTTGGCCTGGGTCGCCGCGTCGGCGTACATGCGGTCGTTCATCGCCGGCGCGATCAGCCGTGGCGCGACGCAGGCGAGAAAAGAGGTGGTGACCATCGAGTCGGCCTGGCCGGCGGCGAGCTTGGCGATCGTGTTGGCCGAGGCAGGGGCGACGAGGTAGGCGTCGCAGTTGGCAGCCAGCTCGAGGTGGCCGATCGGGTCGTGGGCAGGCGCGGGATCGCCGGGGAAGGCACCCCGCATCGGGTCACGCTCGAACTCAGAGCGCAGGACGGGGGCGCCGGTGATCCCCTCGAAGGAAGCGGCGCCGACGAAGCGAGTCGCACCCTCGGTCATCAATACGCGCACGCCGTGGCCAGCGGTTGTGGCCAGGCGCGCCAGTTCGAGCGCCTTGTAGGCGGCGATCCCTCCGCTTACGCCGAGCAGGATTCTGGCCATGGCTTTTCCTTGATCCGGCTACGCCGGAGGCGCGCTAGGAGCGGTACTCGTACTTGAGCTTGCCCGCAGCGACCTCTTCAAGCGCAACCGAGAGGTAGTTCCTGTCTCCGGGAATATCGACCATCGGCGGCGGATACTCGCCAAAGCTGCCCTCGCCGAGGCTGTGGTAGTAGCTATTGATCTGCCGAGCCCGCTTGGCGGCGACAACTACTGCCGCGTAGTGGGAGTCGGTGTGATCGAGGAGCTTGTCAACGCGTGGTTTGATCATCGGCCCGGGAGTCTAGAGGTATCCCCAACTCGGCGCGCACGATTCGCTCCAACTCGTCCGCCGCACGGTCGAGATCGTCGTTGATCACGCTGTGGGCAAACTCGCCCTGAGCGGCCAGCTCCTGCTCGGCGACTTCGAGCCGGGCATCGATCGCCTCGAGGCTGTCGGTGCCGCGAGACTCGAGCCGGCGGCGCAGCGAGGCCGGGTCGGGCGGCGCGATGAAGACCTGCACCGACTCGCGCATCGCGGCGCGCACCTGACGGGCTCCTTGCACCTCGATCTCCAAGACGACCGAGTGACCCTCATCGAGTCGGTTGCGCACCTCGGAGCGAAGGGTGCCGTAGCGGTGGCCACTGTAGGTGGCGAACTCGAGGAAGTCTTCGGCTTTGATCCGCTGATCGAATTCCTCGGGTGTGAGGAAGTAGTAGTCGCGCCCGTTCCTCTCCCCCTGGCGAGGCTCACGCGTCGTTGCCGAGATCGAGAGCTCGAGATCGGGAACGCGTTCGAGCAGAGTCGAGATCAGTGTGCCCTTTCCGACTCCCGAAGGACCGGTGATGACGAAGACCTTGGCCATGCGGCCGGGAATACTGACCGCGCTATCGGCGGAGCTGCGAAACCAGCTCAGCGCGCTGGCGCTCCGAGAGGCCGCCGATCGTCTTCGACGGCGAGATCCGGCACTGATTGAGGATCCGGTTCGTCTTCACGCGACCGTACTTGGGGACCGCCAGGAGCATGTCGAAAACCTTGGCGGTGAGGACGTAGTCGGGCGGGTCGAGCAGCAGCGTGTGGATGTTGGCCTTGCCCGCTTTCAGGTCCTTCTTCAGCTTCGCCCGCGCGGTGCGAATGTCGTTGGCGCGTTTGAGCGCATCCATCCGCTGGTCGAGCGATCGCTCGGGTGCAGCGGCGGAGGTCTTGACTGGGGCGGGCATGTGGGCGGCGAGTATAGCCGCGGGTCGCGGGCGTGCAAGGCCATAGGAGCCATTTGCGCCGAAATTCACCTGAACCTCCAGTCGAGGTTTAGGCGGTGTTGCCTACTGGAGTGTTGGTTCGAAGAAATTTGAGCGCTCCAGCGATCTCCCCCGCCACTCGTTCGCCCGCGCGTGGATCCCTGAAGTTCTCGGTCCCAACCGCGACGAGCGTCGCCCCGGCGGAAAGCATTTCGACCGCGTCCGCACCAGAGGAGAGCCCGCCCATCCCGACGATCGGAATGCTCACCGCCGCGGCCACGGCCCTTAGCTGGGCGATGGCTACAGGGCGAACTGCAGGGCCAGAGAGGCCGCCGTGTCCGGCTGAAATCCCCGGCTCACCGGTAACCGGATCGATCGCGCTCGCCTTCAGCGTGTTGATCAGCGAAACCGCATCGGCTCCCCCCCCTTCGGCCGCAACCGCCACGTCAGCGGGGTTCGCCACATTCGGCGTCAGCTTCACGATCAGCGGCTTCTCAGTCAACGGCCGCAGGGTCTTGAGTAGCGCCTCCGTCTCACTCGGCTGCTCCCCGACGATCAAGCCGGAGTGCACGTTGGGGCAAGAAACGTTGAGCTCGATCGCCGCCACCTCGTCCCTCTCCCCCACGCCTTTGACGAGTCGCGCAAACTCCTCCTGCCCGGTAGCCATCACCGAGACGATCAGTGGCACCGGTAGCTCGGCAAGTTGCGGCAGATCCTCTGTGAGAAATCCCTCTAGGCCCTTATTGGGCAAGCCGATCGAGTTGATCATCCCGGCCGGGGTCTCCCAGAATCCGCTGCGGTTCATTACCCGCCCGCGGCTCCGGCGTGATCGTCTTTGACACAAAGGCGCTGAACGGGAAGCTTTCGAGCAACTCATCGCCGTAGACCCGGCGCGCAGCAATAACGTCGAACGTCCCCGACGCGTTGATCACTGGGTGTTTCAATTGCAACCCGCAGAACTCGATTACGGCGTCTGCAGCTGCTTCGCGCCCAGGCGATCCCGCTGATCCGTGGCTGCCGGGGGGTGGCGTCGCAGGGGGGACCGCCCCCGAGGACGCTTTAGCGACCGCAGGGGGCGGTGGGTCCCCTGCGGCGACAGGACCCGCCGGCCCCCCACGCAACACGGGCCCATCAACACAAAGCCTGAGATAGCCACCACCCTGCTTCGGCACTGCGCAGCCGAAGCAGGCGCCATAGCCACAGGCCATTGGCGACTCCATCGCGAGCTCACAGGGGACGCCCGCGTCGACGCACATCGCTGCAACGGCATCGAGCATCAACGGCGGACCGCAGGCGTAAACCGCCGCAGAGCTTGCGTCGTCGCCCTCGAGCATCGAAGCCAGCAGATTGGTGACGTAGCCGTGGTGACCGGCATGGCCATCGTCACTTGCAAGCTTGATCTCGCAGCATGAAAAGAGATCGTCGAGGCCGCCGGAGTGGGCCTTGTCGCGGAAACCGAGCAGGACCCGGGTCGGGATGTTGCGCTCGGCAAACCGGCGCCGCAACAGCGCCAACGGCGCAATCCCAATCCCACCCCCCACCAAGATCGCCCCTGCCGCCCCTTTCGAGCGAACTGCATCAACTTCTCCTCCTCCTGGGGGTAGAAGTTGATGCAGTTCGGTGGGAGTGGAGAAGGAATTGCCTAGGGGGCCGTTGAGCCAGACGGTCTCGCCGGGCTCTAGCTCGCAGAGGCGGTCGGTGCCGGGGCCGATGCCCTCGATGAGGAAGTCGAGGCGCACTCCCTTTGCGGCCGGGCCGGTTTCGGCGACGGAAAGGGCGCGGGGCAGATACGGGCGGGCGCCCTGTTGCTCCCAGTGCGCCTCGGTGGCGAGCATGTAGAACTGGCCCGGCTTGGGCTCAGGGCCCCCCTCGTCGATCAGTGAGAAGAGGCGATAGCCGCCCGAGGACTTGCTCTCGGAGACCTTGCAGAGGCGGCGCCCAAAGGGGGCGGTCATCGCGGCTGCTTGGCCCGCTCCAGGCCGTGGATCTCCTGCAGGGAGCGGACGTCGGAGTCGCCTTCGATCTTGGCGGCGATCGCGCGCACGGCGGCGGTGGCGCCGGTCATCGTCGTCACGCAGGGAACGTCGTGACGCACGGCGGCGGTGCGAATCTCATAGCCGTCGGCGCGGGCGCCGGAGCCGGTCGGCGTGTTGATCACCAGGTCGCAGCGACGCTCGCGGATCAAGTCGACGACGTGGGGCGAGCCCTCGGCGATCTTGTTGATCGGAGTGACGGGCACTCCCATTGCCGAGATCGCCTGGGCGGTGCCGCCGGTGGCGATCAGCTCGAAGCCGAGGTCGTGGAAACGCGCGGCGATCTGGGTCGCCGCCGGCTTGTCGGTATCGGTGACGGTGATGAAGACCGAGCCCTCCGTAGGCAGGGCGACGCCGGCCGCGGCTTGCGCCTTACCGAACGCGGTCGGGAAGTCGGCCGCGATGCCCATCACCTCACCCGTGCTCTTCATCTCCGGTCCGAGCACCGAGTCGGCGCCGGAGAAGCGGGCGAAAGGCAGGACCGCCTCCTTGACGCTGACCATGCCCGCGGGCGGATCCCGCAGCTCCTGGTCGGCCAGCTTCTCGCCGAGCATCAGCCGGGCCGCCACCTTGGCCAGCGGCACGCCGGTCGCCTTGGAGACGAAGGGAACGGTGCGCGAGGCGCGTGGGTTGGCCTCGATCACGTAGAGCTCGCCGCCGGCGACCGCGTACTGGATGTTGATCAGGCCGATGACGCCCAGCTCCAGCGCGATCCGTTTGGTCGTCGCGCGGATCTCCTCCAGCATCTCGACGCCGAGGCTCATCGGCGGGATCACGCAGGCGGAATCGCCGGAATGGACGCCGGCCTCCTCGACGTGCTGCATGATCCCGGCGACATGGGCATCGCTGCCGTCGGCGAGCGCATCGACGTCGACCTCGATCGCGTTCTCGAGGAAGCGGTCGAGCAGCAGCGGGTGCTCCTGGTCGGCCTTGACGTTTGCCTTCAGATAGGCGCTCAGGTCGTCGGTCGAGTAACAGATCTCCATCGCCCGGCCACCGAGCACATAGGAGGGGCGGACCAGCAGCGGGAAGCCGACCTTTTCCGCGATTACCGTCGCCTCCTCGGCCGAAAGCGCGGTCCCGTAGGGCGGGTGCTTGATGCCAAGCTCGCGCAGCAAGGCACCGAAGCGACCACGGTCCTCAGCCAGGTCGATCGCATCGACGGGGGTACCGAGCAGCGGTACGCCAGCCTCCTCGAGGGCGCGGGCCAACTTCAGCGGGGTCTGGCCGCCGAATTGGACGATCACGCCCTCGGGGCGCTCCTGCTCACAAACTGCAAGCACGTCCTCAGCCGTCAGCGGCTCGAAGTAGAGGCGGTCGGAGGTGTCGTAGTCAGTCGAGACCGTCTCCGGGTTGCAGTTGATCATCACCGCGTCGCGATCGAGCTCGCGCGCAGTCATCGCGGCGTGCACGCAGCAGTAGTCGAACTCGATCCCCTGGCCGATCCGGTTGGGGCCGGCTCCGAGAATGACGACCGAGTCGCGCCCAGCTGGGCGGCGCACCTCGCTCGAGGCCACGCCAGCGGACGCTCGCTCGTACGCTGAGTAGTAGTAAGGCGTCGCGGCCTCGAACTCGGCGGCACAGGTGTCGACCGACTTGTAGACGCGCTCGAGCGCATCGGTGCCGTCCCCCTCGGTGGCGAGATCCCGCAGCTCGCGCAGGAACCACGGGTCGACCAGGCAGCGCTCGTGCACCGCCTCGATGCTGAGACCACGCTTGAAGGCGGCGAGGATCAGGTCGAAGCGCTCAGCGCAGGGCTTCTCCAGCAGCGCCAGGAGCCTCTCGTCCTCGTCTGGGACCTCGGCGTGAGAGTCGAGCTCGCGCGAGCGCATCGCCTTGGCGAAGGACTCGCGGAAGGTGCGGCCGATCGCCATCACCTCGCCGACGCTTTGCATGTGGGTGGAGAGCTTGCCCTCGGTGCCGGGGAACTTCTCGAAGGCAAAGCGCGGGATCTTCGTCACCACGTAGTCGATCGTCGGCTCGAAGGAGGCGGGCGTAGCGCGGGTGATGTCGTTGGGGATCTCCTCGAGCGCGTAGCCGACGGCAAGCTTCGCCGCCATCTTGGCAATCGGGAAGCCGGTCGCCTTTGAGGCCAGAGCCGAGGAGCGCGAGACGCGCGGGTTCATCTCGATCACGGCGATTTCGCCGTTCTCGGGATTGACCGCGAACTGGACGTTGGAGCCGCCGGTCTCGACCCCGACGGCACGGATCACCTTGATCGCCTGATCGCGCAGGTCTTGGTAGAGCGCGTCGGTGAGCGTCTGGGCGGGGGCGACGGTGACCGAGTCGCCGGTGTGCACTCCCATCGGGTCGACGTTCTCGATCGAGCAGATGATCACCGCGTTGTCGTTGCGGTCGCGCATCACCTCGAGCTCGAACTCGCCCCAGCCGATCACCGACTCCTCAACCAGGACCTGGTTGATCGGACTGGCGGCGAGACCCTCAGAGACGACCTGGCGCAGCTCGGTTTCGGTCTCCCCCACGCCGCCGCCCTGCCCCCCCATCGTGAAGGCCGGGCGGACGATTGCCGGCAGGGTGATCCTGCCGTCGGCCAGCGCCGCCTCGACCTCACCGAGGCTCTCGACCGTCATCGACCAGGGGATACGCAAGTCAGCCTCGGTCATCGTGCGGCGGAACTCCTCGCGATCCTCGGCGCGGCGGATCGCGGCGTGGTCGGCGCCGATCAGCTCCACCCCGTGCTTCTCGAGCGTGCCGTCCTCGTGCAGGGTCATCGCCAGGTTGAGCGCGGTCTGGCCGCCCAGGGTCGGCAGCAGCGCGTCCGGTTGCTCCTTCTCGATGATCCGCGTCACCGGGCCGGGCAGCAGCGGCTCGATGTAGGTGGAGGTGGCGAACTCCGGGTCGGTCATGATCGTCGCCGGGTTGGAGTTGACGAGGACGACCTCATAGCCCTCCTCGAGCAGCACCTTGCAGGCCTGCACGCCGGAGTAGTCGAACTCGGCGGCCTGGCCGATCACGATCGGCCCCGAGCCGATCAGGAGGATCTTCTCGATATCGGTGCGCTTAGGCATGCGCCAGCTCCAAGAAGGAGTCGAAGAGATGGCGGGCGTCGTGGGGGCCAGGGCCAGCCTCGGGGTGGTACTGGACCGTGGCGGCCGCAACGTCCTTGAGCACCAGTCCCTCGACGGTGCGGTCGTAGAGGTTGAGATGGGAGAGCTCGGCGACGCCGAAATCGGTCTCCCAGCGCACCGGCTCGTCGGTCTCGATCCGTGCCTCGCCGCCCGGTCCCTGGACAGCGAAACCGTGATTCTGAGAAGTGATGTCGATTCGACCCGTCGCCAGCTCCTTGACCGGGTGGTTGGCGCCGCGGTGGCCAAAGGGCAACTTGAAGGTCTCCAGGCCGACCGCCCGGCAGAGCAACTGGTGGCCGAGGCAGATGCCGAAGAGGGGCTTCTTGCCAACCAGCTCGCGAACGGTGTCAACCACGTAGCCGAGAGCGGCCGGGTCGCCGGGACCGTTGGCAAGGAAGACGACATCGGGATCCTCGGCGAGGACGTCCTCGACTGAGGAGGCACAGGGGAGCAGGGTGAGCTGACAGCCGCGCTCGCGCAGTTGCCGGACGATATTGAGCTTGACACCGGTGTCGATGCCGACGACGTGTGGTCCGCCGCTGCCATCGAAGCGGATCGGCTCAGCCGGGGTGACGGTGCGGGCGAGATCGGCGCCATCCATCGAGGGCTCGGCGGCAACCCGTTCGCGCGCCTCGGCCTCGGAGGTACCGGCCGGGAAGATGCCGCCGCGCATCGCGCCGCGGTCGCGAATGTGACGAACGACAGCGCGGGTATCGACACCACCGATCGCCGGCACGCCGCAATCGGCGAGCCAATCGAGCCAGCCTCCCTCGGCGGTGGCGACATCCTCGTCGTTCTTGGGATCGCGCATGACCACAGCGCGAGCGTGGACGCGATCGGACTCCATCGCCGCCGCCGAGACGCCGTAATTGCCGATCAGCGGATAGGTAAAGACGATGATCTGCCCTGCATAGGAGGGGTCGGTAACCGACTCCTGATAGCCGGTCATCGCCGTGTTGAAGACGACCTCGCCGGTTACCGGCCCCGCGGCGCCACAGGGAATCCCGTCGAAACGGGCGCCGTCCTCGAGCAATAGAAAGCCCTCGCTCATCCCGCAACCCCCATCGAGAAGCTGCGCAGGCGGTAGGCGACCTGGCCCCCGGCGAGGGTCATCAGGACGCGGCCGGTCAGCTCCTCGCCGGCGCACCAGGAGTTGGCGGAGCGACTCTCATAGCCATCCTCGCCGACCGTCCAGCGAGCGGAGAGGTCACATAGGGCGATGTTGGCCTCGCTGCCCTGGGCAAGGGACGGGCGTTCGACGCTGAAGGGCTCCGCCCCCCCGGCCAGCCGCTCGACCAAAAGGCCGAGCTCGATCGTGCCGGGAAGGACGAGGTGCGTGTGAAGCGCCGCAAACGCGGTCTCCAGGCCGGTCACCCCCATCGCCGCCTGCTCGAAGGGGACCTCCTTTTCCTCAGCCGCGTGAGGCGCGTGATCGGTCGCGATGCAATCGATCGTGCCGTCGCGCAGACCGTCGATCAGGGCCTGGCGGTCGGCCTCGCTGCCCAGCGGCGGGTTCATCTTGAAGCGCTGTGGATCGAGGCTGCGCACCGCCTCGTCGGTGAGGCAGAGGTGGTGCGGCGAAGCCTCGCAGCTGATCTGCACGCCCGCGGCCTTGGCGGCGCGCACGGCTTCGACCGACTCGATCGCCGAGAGGTGCTGGACGTGGATGCGACCCTCCTCGTAGCTCGCGATCGTGGCATCGCGGGCGATCATCGTCGACTCCGAAATAGAAGGAACGCCTTCGAGCCCCAGCGCCGCCGAAACTGGGCCCTCGTGCATGACGCCGGCCCCGGAGAGCTCTGGGTCCTCCTCGTGCAGGGCGATCGTGCCGCCGCAGAGGCGCTGGTACTGGAGCGCTCGGCGCAGCACGCGGGCACTGCGAATCGGCAGGCCGTCGTCGCTGAAGCCGGCCGCTCCGACCTCGCGCAGGGAGGCCATCTCGGTCAGCTCCTCACCTTCCATGCCGCGCGTAACTGTGGCGAGGAAGCCGACGCGCACGGCTGCGGCCGCCCGGGCCGCCGCCCGTAGCGCCTCGACATCGGCGGGATTCGAGACGGGCGGCTCGGTATTTGCCATCGCGAGGATCCCGCAGTAGCCGCCGGCGGCGGCCGAGCGGGCGCCGGTCTCGATGTCCTCCTTGTGCTCCTGGCCGGGAGTGCGGAGGTGAACGTGGGGGTCAAAGAAGGCGGGAAATGCGTGTAGGCCCCCAGCGTCGATCTCTTCCATGCCGTCGGCCTCGGCCTCGCCGGGGGCGGTAAGCGCCGCGACGATGCCATCGCGGACGACGACGTCGTGACGGCCGTCGATGCCGGCGAGGGGATCGAGCACGGCCGCACCGCGCAGGATCAGGTTCGCGCTCTCCCCGGCGCGCATCTCGAGCTGGGGGGCGCTCACGCCGGCTGCCCTATCGGAGTTGCCCGGCCGTTACCCGCGACCGGTGCCGGCTCCTCGTCGCCGGCGGCAAGAAGCTCGTAGAGGATCGCCATGCGCACGACCAGGCCCGAGGCGACCTGCTCGACGATCAGCGACTGGGGCGAATCGATCACCTCGCCGGAGAGCTCGATCCCACGGTTGACTGGACCGGGGTGCATAAGCAGCTGTTTGCGGCCGAGCCGGCGCGAGTCGATCTGGAAGTGCGCCGCGTACTCGGCGATCGAGGGCACGAAGCTCTCGTGCATCCGCTCGCGTTGCAGCCGCAGCGAGTAAATGACGTCGGCCTCCCCCACCCCGTCGAGCGAGTACTCGACGCGGCAGCCGAGCTGCTCGATACCTCGCGGTATCAACGCCGGCGGGCCACAGACGGTCAGCTCCGCCCCCATCGCCGCGAACGCGATCAGGTTGGAGCGGGCGACGCGGCTGTGCAGGACGTCGCCGACGATCCAGATCCGTTTGCCCTCGAGGGTGCCGAGCCGGCGGCGCAGGGTGTAGACGTCGAGCAGGGCTTGGCTGGGGTGCTCGTGCTTGCCGTCACCGGCGTTGACGACTGCGGCGTCGGCCCATTCCGCGACCATCTGGGCAGCCCCGGCGTAGGGATGACGCAGCACGATCGCCGCCGGGTCATAGGCGGAGAGGGTCGCAACGGTGTCCTTCAGCGACTCGCCCTTGTCGACCGAAGACCCTGCCGCCTTGACCGAGACGAGGTCGGCGGAGAGCCGCTTGGCGGCTAGCTCGAACGAGGAGCTGGTGCGCGTGCTCGACTCGTAGAAGAGGGTGACGACGGTGCGGCCACGCAGGGTCGGCACCTTCTTGATGTCGCGACGGCCGACCTCGGCGAAGCTCTCGGCGCGGTCGAGAATCGCCTCGATCTCGGCTTTCGATAGCTCATCGATCGAGAGTAGATGTTTCATGCGTTTGCCTCCGCTGCTTGCGGCTCGGCGATCGCGACCTCGTCGCTGCCGTCGAGCTCGGCGAGGTGGACGTTGACTCGTTGCTCGCGTGCGGTCGGCAGGTTCTTGCCGACATAGTCGGGCCGGATTGGCAGCTCGCGGTGGCCGCGATCGCAGAGAACGGCGAGCTGGACGCGCTGGGGGCGGCCGTAGTCGAAGAGCGCATCGATCGCGGCGCGGACGGTGCGGCCGGTGAAGAGGACGTCATCGACGAGGACAACGGTGCGGCCGCTGAGGTCGAAGTCGATGTGCGAGGCGTGGACGATCGGCTGCCTCGCCGGCGACTTGGCTCCGACGTCGTCCCTGTAAAAGGAGATGTCGATGTCGCCGATCGGGGTCTCGGCGCCGGTCAGTTCGGCCAGAAGCTCGTGCAGGCGTCGCGCCAGCAGGGCGCCACGAGTGTGGATGCCAACGATCGCCAGAGAGTCGGGTTCCGGGTTCTTCTCGGCGATCTCGTGCGCAATCCGCCGCAGCGTCCGCGCCAAATCGTCGCGCTCAAGCACGACCGTCTCGTTCACTTCATCTGCTCCTTCCTGGCCTCACGGGACCAGGGTTAAAGGACGGTGTCAGGCTAGCACCCAGTCGGGACGATCGTGGCTGCCGCTCGACCTTGGGCACATGCGAACGCTCCGGAACGCGATCGGCCGGCGCGAAGCAGAGGCTGACGACTGCGATGACGATCGTGAGCACGATGCTCACCCACTGGCCAATCGCCCCGATTCGCTCCCAGTCCCGGCGCCGGCGCGGTGGTGGTCCATCCCCTCCGTCTCCACCGGCCCCGTCGGAGTCGCCACCGCCTCCGGAATCACCCCCGCCGCGGCCACCTCCCCCGGTCCGCTTGTTCGAGCGGCTCGGGCCGCTGCCTTTCCCGCCGCCCCGCGACCTCGCTGGGGCGCGCGAGCGGCCCTCGCATGCTCGCCCACGAGCGCGGGGCACGGGCTCCTTGGGCTGGATCGTCGTCATCTCGTCGACAAGAAGCCAAGTCCCGGTTGCGCGGGGGGTCTCCTGCCGGCTGGAGATCGCCCACAGAATGGGCCAATAGGCGCCGAACTCCTCCTCGACCGCCTCCTCCACCTGCTCGGCGTGTGGCGACCAGTCCGTCAGTCCGGTGGCGATGACCTCGTCCCAGTTGGTCGTGACCAGTGTCGACTCGAGCTCGAGCTCGTCCTCGATCTTGCCGTGGAGGAGGAAGTGAACGCACTCGGGATCCGGTGTGACGGCAGTGGATTTCAAGGCCTCAATCCTCTACCTCTGGACAGGCCTCCGCAACCACCTCTGAATCGCGCCGCTCCCGCGCGCCATTGGCGACCAACACCGGATCGCCGCGCTCGGGGAAGGGAATATCGATCAGGTCGAAGTCGCGCGGTGCGAATGAGGGCGCGAAGACGTCGCGGGCCTCGTCGAGGACGGTGCCCACGTGGTAGCGCGAAGAGATGTGAACGAGGGCGAGCATCTTTACGTGGGCCTCGCGGGCGACCGCGGCTGCCTGACTGACGGTCGAGTGGCCGGTGTCGGCGGCGCGCTGGACCTCCTCCTCGGAGAAGCTGGCGTCGTGGATCAGCAGGTCGGCGTCGGCAGCGGCGGCGACGGTGGAGTGACAAGGGGCGGTGTCGCCCGTAAGCGCGATCGTGCGACCGGGCCGTGGCTCGCCCATCACGTCTTCAGGTCGCACCGTGCCGACACTGCCCTCGACCTCCTCACCGCGCTGCAGATTCGCAAAGGCAGGACCTTCGGTAACCCCGAGCCGCTTCGCCGCCTCGGGGTCGAACCGACCGGGACGCTCCTCCTCGATCAATGCGTAGCCATTCGCCCGCACACTGTGCTCGACCGCAAAGGCACGCACCTCGGCGCCATCGTGCCGGACCGCTTCACCGGGGTCGAGTTCGATCAGGTCGATGCTGTAGTCGGTGCGACCGATCAGGCGGCCGAGCGTCTTGAAGAGGTCGCGCAAGCCGCGCGGCCCGAAGATCGTCAGCGGCTCCTCGCGCGCGGTGAGGTCGTAGGTCTTGAGCAGCCCCGGTAGACCGAGAATGTGGTCGGCGTGGAAGTGGGTCAAGTAGATCTCGTCGACCTGGCTCAAACCAAGCGAGCGCTGCAGTTGGCGCTGCGTCCCTTCGCCGCAGTCGAACATCATCCGCTGCCCACCCCGGACCAGCATCACGCTCGCGGTCGAGCGCCGCGCCGAAGGCACCGACCCACCGGTGCCGAGGAAGATCGCCGAGAGATCCATGCGGCCTGCGAGCCTACGCGAGACGGCGGGTCGGATACTCGAAGCTAGACTGAGCCACTGAGCGCCCGTAGCTCAGCTGGATAGAGCGTTCGCCTCCGGAGCGAAAGGTCACAGGTTCGAATCCTGTCGGGCGCGTCAAGGCGCGCCCGACTGCGAGGTCAAGCCATCTTTTTGAGCCTGGCCTGCCACTGGCGCCGATCGAACCGGGCCGGCTTGTTCTCAGCCAGAAAGCGCTCGAGGACGGCGATGAAGTGGCCCGGCTGCTCCAGTTGTGGCATGTGGCCGGCGTCCTCGAATATCTCCAGCTCGCTGCCGGGGATGGCGCGGTGGGCCTCCTCACCGTGGCGGGCGGGGATGATCGGGTCGCGGGCGCCCCAGACGATCAGCACCGGGACCTCCTCGGCCAGGTAAAGGCGGTCCGAGGCGGAGACGCGCTGTCCCTCGGTGTCGACCACCGAGCGCAGAGTCGCCAGGAACGCCTTGCGGCGACGCGGCTCGGCAAGCGACGCATAGCCGCGGGCAACCTCGGCCACGTCGGCAGCGGGCTTCATCCCCACCATCGAGAGGCCGCGGCCGATCGCACCGCCGATCTTCTGGCCGGTGCTCGCGGTCGCCGCGATGAAGATCTCGGCCCCCGGCAGAGCCGCGGCGCGGAGCACCGGGCTCACCTCGGGCCCAAGCCCGCCGCTGGAGACGAGAACGAGGCGTTCGATCATCTCGGGGAACTGGTAGGAGAACTGCATCGCGATGCCGCCGCCGAGCGAGTGCCCGACCAGGGTCGCGCGCTCGTGGCCGAGTGAGACAAGGAGATCGCGCAGCCCCGCGGCGAGACTGCCCAGCGAGTAGTCGCCGGGCCCGCCCGCTGACATCCCGTGCCCCGGCAAGTCTGGGGCAATCACTGTGTGGTGGCGTGCCAACGGCTCGATCACGTCGCGCCAGTTCTCGCAAGTCCCGGCCATGCCGTGAATCAGCAGCAGCGCCGGGCCTTCGCCGGCGCCCAAGTAGTTGACCTCGCGGCCGTGCAGATCCGCGGTCCTGAAGCTGATCTCGGCCGGACGGGACGACGTTGCGCGCTTGGCCACGCCTAAACGGTAGCTTGCGGCCCAGCCGATGACCGACGAGCGCAAGATTGGCCCCCCGCGTGGCGCCCTGATCGTGATCGCGATCGGCCTCCTAGCCACGCTGGCCGCTGCGGTGCTGAGCACCGACAAGCCGATCGGCGCCGCAACCCTGGAATGGGTGGAAAAGACGCCGCTGCCGGACTCCAAGCGAGCGACAATCCCGGGTGGCGGCGAGATGCAGCTGACCGAAGCGGGGATTCGCTCGACCGAAGCCAACGTCAGCGATTACACGCTCTTCCGCACCTCCGCCGCCCTCACCATCTCCGCCGGCTCGGCAATCGGGCACGGTCGCCTGCACTGCTCGATCAAAGTGCCGAAGCGGACGATCGTCGCCAAGACACACAACAGCCGTGCCTCCTATCCCCGCTCCAGCGAAGAGCTCTCCGAACAGGAGACCTCGGAAACCTCGCTGGTCGAGTTCAGCTCGCACAGCACCGACCTGGCCTCGGTCGAACTCGGCGACGTAATTGGCGAGCGCTACACGCGGCAGAAAGGAATCGTCGTCGAATGGGCGCCCTTCCGGATCGGCCAGCAGGTCTGGCAGTACGGCCTGCCGGCCGGCAGGCCGAAGGAAGACCTGCGCCTGCCCTTCGCCTCGATCTGGCGCACGACCGCTAGTCCGGCCGCGAAAATCGCCTGCACGATCGAAAACTCCTCCGGCTCGGCTTCGGTCGCCACCGCCGGCGCTCTCTAAACCCGAGGGTCTAAGGGGCGACGAGGAGCCCTGGGCCTTCCTCGCTGCCTTTGCCGACCTTGTTGAGCTTCGGGTTGGCGGGGGCACTGTCCATGCGCGATGCCGCCAGCGGGCCGCACATCGCTATCGCGTCCTCCGGCTCGAGGTCAGGCCGCAGCCAGGTGGCCTCCGCCTCGGCATTTGGCAGGATCGCCGGCATGCGGTCGTGGACCTTGGCGACCAGCTCGTTCGGCGTCGTCGTGACGATCGTGCAGCTGTAGAGCCAGCCGTCGTCGAAACCTCGGTCCTCGGGATCCTCCCACTCCTTGCGGGTGCAGATGCCGGCGAAGGCGAAGGGCTCGCCACCGTCGACCGTGAAGCGCCAGGGCTGGCGCGGCTGCTTGGGATCCTCGGCCTTCATCCACTCGTAGAAGCCGTCGGCGACGATCAGGCAGCGATGGCGGAACTTGCCGACCAGCGGCGAGTAGGCGCGGCTCGAGTCCAGGTTCTCGGCCTTGGCGTTGATCATCCGGTAGCCGACTTTGAGGTCCTTTGCCCAGCGCGGCACCAGGCCCCAGCGCATCAGGCGAGCCTCGCGCTCCCCAGCGGCGGCCTCGTCGGGATCGGGAGAAGAGCGGATCGTCAGCACCTCCTGGCTCGGCGCCACGTTGAAGCGACCGAGCGATTTCTCCACCTTCTTCACCCGCTCGGCCGTCGGCGGCGGCGCTTCGCCTTCACGATTGCGCTCCAACGCCTTCTCCAGCTCGACCTGGAAGCGATCGGCGATTTTCTTCGTGTCCTTGGCCGTGACCGTGAAGCGCCCGCACATGAAGTGCAGCGTAGCCAGGTTGGGCAGCGCTACTCCGGCGCGATCAGCTCCACGGTCGGGAAGTAGGTGCGGTAGCGACTCGGGTCGCGAGTCAGCAGGCAGAGTCCGGCAACCGCGGCGTGGGCCCCGATGAAGAAGTCGGGCAACGGGGAGCGTTTGGCCCCACCTCGGCGCTTGTACTCGACAAACGCCTTGCCAGCAAGAAATGCGGCAGGCCACGGGGTGTGCTCGCGCTGGAAATCGTCAGCGGGAAGCTCGCGCTCGAGTACCTCGACCCGCGAGTAGCGAGCCGACACCTCGGCGAAGATCACCTCGTTGATCACCAATGCGCCCATTGCTCCAGCGCCCCTTAGGGCGTCGCCGGACCAGACTCCCCATGCGGGGTCGTCGGACAACACGTCGATGAGGACGTTCGAGTCGACAATCGTTGCGGGCACGGGTGGTCAAGCCCTCGGGCTTCAATCCTCTCCCCTGGTCAGCGCCATGATTTCGGCGGTGCTCATCAAGATGTCACCGCCGCTCGACCTGCGCAGGCGATCGACAATGTCGTCACCGCGGGTGCGGCCTTTGGGCACCTTTCGCACTCGAGCTTCCTCTGCGTCCTTTACGAACTCGACCTCAGTTCCAGGCAGGAGACCCAACTCGTCGCGGATCTCTTTGGGGATAGTGACCTGGCCCTTGCTGGTGACCTTCATGGAGTAAGAGTAGCACCGGTATTACTCTTACCCATAGGCCGCGCCTCGGGATGGTCTCGATACCACTCGAGGGTGCTGCGTAGACCCTCGGCGAGCTCAACCCGAGGAGCCCAGCCGGTCAGCTTGCGCAGCTTGGTCGAGTCGACGTACTGGCGGTCAATCTCGCCGTCGGGGGTGCCGGCGCCGAGGTATTCGGGCTCGATGCCAGTGCCGGTAGCGGCGGCGATCAGGTCGACGACCTCGCGCACCGAGTGGGGGCGCTCGCCGCCAGCGTTGAAGGCCTCTCCCCTCGCGCCTTCGCCGTCCAGGGCCGCGGCGATCGCCAGGTAGGCGGAAACGGCGTCGTCGACGTAGAGGAAGTCGCGCTCGGGACTGCCGTCGGAGCGAATCACGGGCCGGCGGCCGTCGAGGATGGCGATCGTCGTCTCGGGGATCAACCGCGAAAAGTTGAGGTCGCCGCCGCCGTAGATGTTGGCGAAGCGGGTGACCGCGAGGGGCAGGCCGTAAGCATTGGCGTAACTGCGGCCGATGATGTCGGCGGCCGCCTTGCTGGCGTCATAGGGGTAGGCGGCGCGCAGGGGGAAATCCTCGCGGTAGGGAAGCTCGGGGCTGGCGCCATAGGCCTTGTCGGAGGAGGCGAAGACGACGCGGGCGACGTCGTGCTCGCGACAAGCTTCGAAGACGTTCCAGGCGCCGCGCACGTTGACTTCAAACGTTTCCAGGGGCGACTCGCGCGCCACGCCGACGATCGTCTGCGCGGCAAGGTGAAAGACCGAATCGCAGCCGACGACTGCCGCCGCGACGGCCTCGGCGTCGCGCAGGTCACCCTCCGCAAGCTCGACCTGATTGCGCAGGCCGAGCAGATCGAGGCCGGAGCGTCGCAGCCCACCAACATCGGCGGTACGAGGATCGGGCCGGTCGAGCACCCGGACGGCGTCGCCGCGCTCAAGAAGCGCCCGCACCAGGTGTGAGGCGACGAACCCGTGCGCGCCAGTGACGAGCGCGGTCACGACGTCCGGTCTCCCGCCACCGCATCCGATATTGACCACACCCTGGGGGGGTCAATATCGGATGCGGTGGCGAAGACTCGCCAAGGGGCGTCGCCGGACGACCAGAGGTCGTTGAGTTCAACCGCGTCCTTGTAGGTGTCCATGCAGTCCCAGAAGCCCTCGTGCCGGAAGGCCCCGAGCTGGCCGTCCGCGGCGAGGCTCTCCAGCGGCTCGCGCTCGAGCACGCTGTCCTCGCCCATGTACTGCAGCGCGCCCGGCTCGAAACAGAAAAAGCCGCCGTTGATCCAGCGCTCGCTGCGCGGCTTCTCCACAAAGCCCTCAACCTTGTCGTCGTCGCCGATCTCGGCCACCCCCCACTGCAGGTGCGGCTGCACGACGCTCACCGTGCCAAGCACCCCCTGCGCCCGGTGAAAGGCAAGCAGCGCATCAAGGTCGATGTCGGCGACGCCATCAGCGTAGGTCGCGCAAAAGGTCTCGCCCGCGAGGCGCTCCCCGAGCCGAGCGATCCGCCCACCGGTCGGCGTGTCAAGCCCCGTATCAACGCACTCGACCTCAACACTCCCCGGCCAGCTCTCCCCCGCCGCAAACTCCTCGACCATCTCCCCGAGGTATCCGGTAGCCAACAGAAACCGCTCAAACCCCTGCGCCGCATAGATCCCGATCACATGCCAGACAATCGGCTTCCCCCCAATCTCCACAAGCGCCTTAGGCACCGTCTCGGTGCGCTCCCGGAGCCTGGTCCCGCGACCTCCACAGAGAATGACTACCGGCGGCTTAGCGGTCATTCCGGCAGGGGTGGAGCGTCTTGCACTTTTTGGGCGTCCACCCCCGAGGCGACAGCAAGCCCGTCTCCATCCAAAAAGTTAAGCGGAACCCCTGCCGGAATGACCGCTCAACCACCGGCCACTGCTGGGAGGATCGTGACCTCAGCGCCGTCTTCGATCTGCGTATCGAGACCCTGCTGGAAGCGAATGTCCTCGCCGCTAACGTAGACATTGACGAAGCGGCGCAGGTCGCCGTCCTGGGTAATCCGGTCGCGCAGGGTGCCGTGCGCCTCGAAGACCGCGTCGAGCACCTCGCCGACGGTGGAGCCGCCCACCTCGAGCTCGGCTTCTCCCCCGGTCGCGGCGCGCAGCTGGGTCGGGATCTTCACGGTGACTGACATCAGACGGTTACCTCCTGGCGGAACTCGGCCTCGAAGCTCTCGAGGGCGGGATCGATCTCGTGCATGCGGAACCTATCGCGGGTCGCGTCGAGGGTCTTCAGGCCCTCGCCGGTGATGTAGACGACCACGCGCTCGCCGGAACCTAGGTCGCCGCGCTCGGCCAACTTCTTCAGCACGCCAACGGTCACCCCGCCGGCGGTCTCGGTGAAGATGCCGGTGGTCTCGGCAAGCAGGCTGATTCCATCGCGGATCTCCTGGTCGGTGACCGAGTCGATCGCGCCTTCGGTGCGACGGGCCTGCTCGACCGCATAGGGACCGTCGGCGGGGTCGCCGATCGCGAGGCTCTTGGCGATCGTCTCCGGCCGCTGCGGCTTGCAGACGTCCCAGCCTTCGGCGAAGGCGGTTGCAACGGGACTGCAACCCTCCGCCTGAGCGCCGTTGAAGACCGGCTGGGAGCCCTCGACCAGACCGATGTCGAGCCACTCCTGGAAGCCGCGGCCGACCTTGGTGAAGAGCGAGCCCGAGGCGATCGGACAGACGACGCGGTCGGGCAATTTCCATCCCAGCTGCTCAACCGTCTCGTAAGCAAGGGTCTTGGAGCCCTCGGCGTAGTAGGGCCGCAGGTTGACGTTGACGAAGGCCCAGGGACGTGTTTCGGCGAGCTGCGTGCAGAGCCGGTTGACGTCGTCGTAGTTGCCGCGCACGCCGACCAGGTTGGTGCCGTAGATGCCGGTGGCGAGCAGCTTCTGCTCCTCCAGATTGGCGGGCACGAAGACGTAGGAGCGCAGGCCGGCCGCGGCGGCGTGGGCGGCGACGGCGTTGGCGAGGTTGCCGGTCGAGGCGCAGGCGACGGTCTCGAAACCGAGCTCCCGGGCCTTGGCGACAGCGACAGCGACGACGCGATCCTTGAACGAGTGGGTCGGGTTGGCGGCGTCGTTCTTGATCCAGAATCTCGGCGTCGACACCGAGCCGCTCGGCGAGCCGGTCAGCGCGCAACAGCGGCGTCAGGCCGGGCTCGAGCGGATCGCCGGGCCTCCCCTCGAAGGGCAGGAAGTCGGCGTAGCGCCAGATCCCCTGCGATCCGCTCTGGATCTTCCGTTTCGCCTCCTCGGGGTCGAGCGCGAGCGCCGAGTAGTCGTAGGCGACTTCCAGCGGCCCAAAGCAGTTCTCACAGGCGAAGTGCGCTCCGAGGTCATACGTCGCCCCGCACTCCTTGCACTTCAGATTTTCAATTGCCATCCGATCCTCTTTCCGTCGCCAACGAAAAAACCTCCGCCTTGTGGGGCAGAGGTCCGATCGGACATTCCCCACATCTTTCAGGTCACGTGACCTGCTGGAGTTGGCACCTCCCCTGAACCTGACGGTCCAGGGCGGTTGCCGGGGTTTCTACGGGCCAGTCCCTCCACCCCTCTAGATGTGGCGCTTATGTAAGAACGAACCTTACCAGGGGAAATCTCGTCCAGCCCTGGGAGCGATCGGCGGCTAATCTAGTGCGGCTATGCCCGACGAGACGATGAGCGTGAACGATGCCGAACCTTCCGAAGCCGAGGCTGCGACGCGTCGGCCGGCGCGACGAGCTCATCTCTGCCGCGCCGCAGGCTGAGCCGCAGGCACCCAACGTCGAGCAGATCGACGCCGCTGGCCTGCGCTGGGTCAACATCGAGCGGCCGGGAGCCCTCGAGCGCACCTGGCTCGAGGAGAACTTCGACTTCCACGCCCTCGACCTCGAGGACGTGCTCTCGCGCAACCAGCGGCCGAAGATCGATGTCTACGACGACTACCTCTTCATCGTCCTCCACTTCCCGGTCTTCGACCCGGCTGCCGGGCGGCTGGGCACGGGCGAGCTCGACCTCTTTGTCGGGCCCGGTTACGTGGTGACGATCCCCAACCAGCCGCTGCAGCCGGTCGAGTACCTCTTCGAGCGCTGCCGGGCCAAGGAGGAGCTGCGCGAGCAGCTCTTCTCGCGCGGTTCGGGCTACCTGCTCTACCGCCTCGTTGACGACAGCTTCGACTACTGCTTCCCGATGCTGCGCAAGATCGGCAACAAGCTCGACGCGCTCGAGGACGACATCTTCGAGGGGCGCTCGGAGGAGGTCGTGCGCGACATCTCCAACGTCAAGCAGGAGATCATCAACTTCCGCAAGGTGATCCGCCCGCAGCGGCCGGTGCTGCGCGACCTGGAGAGGGTCAAGCAGCGCTACCTCGCCACCGACCTCGACCTGGAGATCTACTTCGACGACATCGTCGACGCGCACGAGCGGATCTGGGACATGCTGGAGAACTACAAGGAGGTGGTCGAGGCGCTGGCCGAGACCAACGAGTCGGTGATCTCGCATCGCGTCAACGACATCCTCCGCGTGCTCACCTCGATCAGCGTCATCGTCCTACCGCTTACCCTGATCGCCAGCATCTGGGGCGCCAACGTGCACGTTCCCGGTGAGGGCGACACAACGGCCTTTTGGATTCTGCTCGGCGCGATGGTGGCGATCCTCCTCGCGATGGTCGGCTACTTCCGCAATCGCGGCTGGCTATAGCCTCCAATCCTGTGGCAAATTTCCGCATCTGGGCGCCCTGGCGCCTCGCCTACGTGAAGGACGCATCGAAGGACATCGAGGAGGAGTGCATCTTCTGCGCCAAGCCGGCGGCGGGAGACGACGAGGCAAACCTGATCGTCCACCGCGGCGAGCGCTGCTTCGTGATCCTCAACCTCTTTCCGTACACGAATGGTCATCTGATGGTGGCGCCTTACGAGCACATCGGGCGCATCCAGGACCTGGCACCGGAGACCGTCGCCGAGATGATGGCCTTGGCCCAGCAGGCGATGAGCCGACTCGAGGACGTCTATGAGCCGCATGGCTACAACGTCGGCTTCAACCAGGGACGAGTCGCCGGCGCCGGTGTCGAGCACCACATCCACATGCACGTCGTGCCGCGCTGGGGCGGCGACACCAACTTCATGCCGGTGGTCGCCGATACCAAGGTGATGCCGCAAACGCTGGAGCAGAGCTATGCAGCGCTGAAGGAGGCGTTTTGAGCGAGCAGCCGACCCTGGCGCCTGCTGGAATCTTCAAGGCCTACGACATCCGGGGTCTCTATGGGACGGAAATGGACGAGACGACCGCGCACGCAATCGGCCGGGCCTTCGCGCGCGTGCTCGGCAGGCTGCGCGGCAAGCAGCCCAGCGAGCTGCAGGTTGGCCTCGGGCGCGACATGCGCCTCACCGCGCCTTCGATGGCCGCGGAGCTGCGCGACGGGCTGATCTTCGAGGGCGTCACCGTGCTCGACGCCGGCATGGTCGCGACCGAGATGCTCTACCACCTGGTCGGCTCGCGCGAGCTCGACGGCGGCGCGATGGTCACCGCCTCCCACAACCCAAAGGCCTACACCGGCGTGAAGCTGGTGCGCGAGGGCGCCCTGGCGCTCTCGGGCGACGCCGGTATCGGCGACGTGCGCCGGGAGATCGAAGCCGGGCTCGGTCACGCGCCCGGGGGCGGCTCGTTCGAAGAGGTCGATGTCTGGGACGAATACCGCGAGCACGCCCTCTCCTTCATCGATCCGGCGAAGGTGAAGCCGATGAAGGTCGTGGTCGACGGCGGTAACGGGATGGCCGGGCCGATGGTGGGGCCGATCCTGCACAAGCTCGGCCTCGATCTCGAAGAGATGTACTTCGAACCCGACGGCGAGTTCCCAGACCACGAGCCCAACCCGCTGCTGCCGGAGAACCGGGCGATGATCATGGAGCGGGTGCGCGGCGCCGGCGCCGACCTTGGCATCGCCTGGGACGGCGACGCCGACCGCTGCTTCTTCATCGACGGCAGCGGCGACTTCTGCGACGGCGACTTCATCTGCGCCCTCTTGGCTCGGGCGGCGCTGGCGAAGAACCCCGGAGCGATGATCCTCTACGACCCGCGCTCCAGCCGCGCCGTTCCGGACCTGGTCGCGGCCGAGGGCGGTCGCTCGGAGCTCTCGCGCGTTGGTCACGCCTTCTTCAAGACGCGGATGCGCGAGGAGGGCGCCGTCTTCGGCGGCGAGGTCTCCGGCCACTACTACTTCCGCGACTTCTGGAACGCCGACTCGGGGACGATCCCCGCCCTCTTGATGCTCGAGCTACTCTCGGTCGACGGCCGCTCGCTGGGCGAGCTGATGGCCGAGTTCCGCTCCCGCTACTTCATCTCCGGCGAGATAAATTCCGAGGTGGCCGACCCCGAAGCGAAGATCGCCGAGATCACCGAGCGCTACGGCGAAGGCGAGCAGGCAACCCTCGACGGGATCTCGGTCGACTACCCGGACTGGCACTTCAACGTGCGGCCGTCGAACACCGAGCCGTTGCTGCGCCTCAACCTCGAGTCGCTGGTCTCGCGCGAGGACATGGAAGCCAAGCGCGACGAGGTGCTTGGGCTGATCCGGGCGTGACGCTGACGGCGGAGCAGGCGCTGGAGCAGGCAGCGCTGGCCGGAATCCACTGCCTGCGAATCCCGACGCCGTTCGCGGTCGGACGGGTCAACTGCTATCTGATCGAGGACGAGCCGCTGACGCTCGTCGACACCGGCCCCAACTCCGGCAAGGCGCTCGACGAGCTCCAGTCGCAGCTGGCCGAGCGCGGGCACTCGATCGCCGATCTCGAGCTGCTCGTGATCACCCACCAGCACATCGACCACCTCGGCCTCGCCGAGATCGTCGTGCAGCGCTCCGGCGCCAGGGTGGCAGCGCTCGGAGCCGCCACGGAGCGGCTGGCCAACTTCGACGAGGACGCCGAGGCCGAGGACCGCTTTGCGGTAGAGCTGATGCTGCGCAACGGCATCCCCGAGGAGGTGACGGTGGCGCTGCGCAGCGTCTCGCGCAGCTTCCGCGGCTGGGGCTCGCACGTCGAGGTGACACACCCGCTGGAGGACGGAGAGGCGCTGCCGTTCCGCGACCGCACCCTGCAGGCGATCCACCGCCCCGGCCACAGCCCCTCCGACACAGTCTTCTGGGACGAGGAGCGGAAGATCCTGATCGCCGCCGACCACCTGATCGCCCACATCTCCTCCAACCCCCTGATCAGCCGCCCGCTGGACGGCTCCCCGGAGCGACCACAGGCCCTCGTCACCTACATCGAGTCGATGCGCAAGACGCGCGAGATGCCAGCCGAGATCGTCCTCTCCGGTCACGGCGAGCCGGTCGTCGACCACGTCACCCTGATCGACGACCGCATCGCCAAGCACGAGCGCCGCAAGGAGAAGATCTACGAGCTGATCGCCGAGCGACCCCGTACTGGCTACGAGGTCGCTCAGGCGATCTGGGGCAACGTCGCCGTCACCCAGGCTTTCCTAACCCTCTCCGAGGTGATCGGACATGCGGACCTCCTCCTCAACGACGGACGCGTACGCGAAGTCGACGATGGAGAGGTGATCCGCTATGAAGCGATCGGGTAACACTGCGCTTACTGCACTACCAGGTCTGTAGCGCCAGCTAAATTCGGATCGCTAACGCTGGAAAGGTGAACAACCCCCGCGTCAGCCGTTAATGCTTGGCAATAGAACGGGCCACTGTCATAGATGACAAACCCAACGACTAAAAGCCTCGAGGGGTTTACGCTGTGATATTCACCGTACATTAAGTCAAATGGTGGATTGGTTTTGTATTTGCAATTAAAAAACGTTGTGTAGGTTAAGTCATCGATTTTGAAGTCATTGGTTTCTTCGAATCCAGGCTGATCGACAGTTGCGTGCCAGGGAAGGTTGGTCGCCGTGACCGCTTCGGTGCTGCATTTTGAGAATTCAACTTTGGTGAACGTGTATTCCATGTTGTCTTTGGCTTTTTCGGTGGTTGGGTCGGTCACTTTGCCTTCGAGTTGTGCTTCACATTCGTTTTCTACTTTGCCTTTCGATTCGAAGGTGAAGTTTTTGTCTGAAACGGCTTTGAAGGTCGTTCCGACGCTTGCCGTTTTGCATGTTTTGCCGCCTTCCATGCAGCTTTCGATGTGGAAGGCCGCTGCCGCGGTCGACGCTCCGGCGACCACGACGGCGGCGAGGGCCAGGGACATCGCCAAGCCGATTGACTTGATCATGGGGTTCTCCCTTCCGGCGAGGTCTCGCCGGGTGCGCAGGGGACCGGCCCAGGGCCGGCGGTCCCTGCTTTGACTGGAGCTTCTGCTCTACCAAGCCGCCGGCAGATAGTCAAGAAATCTTTTGCGGTCGCTTTGCGGTCGTTCGCCGCAAAGCGACCCGAGTACAGAATTAGTACTTGATTGACGCCCGCCCGTTGACGCGGGCGCTACGCCTATGTAAACAGCAGGACTGCTGATGACGAGAGTGACCTTGACGACCCGGCGCCGGGGAGTGCAGCTCGGCCTTGCCATGTTCTTCGCTGGCACCTTGCTCGCGCTCAATGCCAGTGCAAGCGAGGCCAGCGTCGGGGTGGACAAAACCGTCACGACGCACCAAACCCCCGCTGCGAAAACCATCGTCTCACCGGCCTTCTCGACCACGGCCCCGGGTGAGTTGCTGCTCGCCTTCATCAGCTCAGACGGACCCTCGGCAGGCGGCACCCAAACGTTCTCCAGTGTCACGGGCGGTGGCCTCACCTGGCGCCTGCGGCGTCGCGCCAACGCGCAGTCCGGCACCGCCGAGATCTGGGCCGCCAACGCCCCGTCTCTGCTGACCAATGCCAGTGTCACCGCGACGCGCAGCAACGGCTCTTATGTCGGCTCGATCACGGTGGTGACCTTCACCGGGGCCGATCAGGTCGTCGATGGATCATCGTCGGCTGCCAGCGCATCCACAGGCGCCCCGTCGGTCTCTCTGACGACAACCCGCGCCGGCGCCTGGGTTTGGGGCGTCGGCAACGACTGGGACAAAGCAACGGCGCGCACGGTCGGCCCCAACCAGACGAAGGTCGACGAGTTCCTCCCCTCAGTCGGGGACACGCTCTGGGTGCAGCGCCAGAACTCGGTCACGGCCTTCGCGGCCACGCCGGTGACGCTGAACGACACGGCGCCAACGACCGATCGCTGGAACTTCGCCGCGGTCGAGGTCCTGCCGGCGTCAACCGACACGCAGGCGCCGACGGCACCGACCAACCTCACGGCGGGAACCGTGACAGCAACGCAGGTCCCGCTCTCCTGGACGGCGAGCAGTGATGACCAGGGCGTGGCGGGTTACCGGATCTTCCGCGGCGCCAGCCAGGTCGGAGAAGTCGCCGGCACGAGCTTCACGGACACGACCGTGGCCTCGTCGACCTCCTACACCTACACCGTCAAGGCCTACGACGGGGGCGGCAACCTCTCCCCCGCCTCGGACCCGCTCAACGTGACGACGCCCGCCGGCGACGCCGTGCCGCCGACCGTTTCGCTCACCGCGCCGGCGAGCGGCGCGACGCTCTCAGGGACCTCCACCCTCAAAGCCACCGCCTCGGACGCGAGCGGCATCGCCGGCGTCCAGTTCCTGGTCGACGGCAATCCGGTCGGGGCAGAAGACACATCGTCGCCGTACGAACTTCCCTGGGATTCGACCACGGTCGGTAACGGATCGCACCAGCTGGCCGCACGCGCCAAAGACGGGGCCAGTAACACGGCGACCTCGACCGCCGTGCCGGTGACCGTCAGCAATGCCACCGGGCCCGCCAAAGTCGGACAGTGGGGGCCACTGGTTCCGCTGCCCGCTGTGGCAATCCACTCGGCTCTCCTGCCCAACGGTCGCATCCTGCTCTTCCAGGGTGACTTCGCCGTGGGTGGGATGCAGTACGTCTTCGACCCCCAGACGGGCGGGATAGTCCATGTGCCAGATGCGGACGCCGACCTGTTCTGCGCTGGCCAGGCTGTGCTCGCCGACGGCCGGCCACTGATCGTCGGCGGCACCGCGACCGACGGGGGGCTGGGCGTCGACGACATCACGGCGTTCGACTGGCAGAAAGAGACGTGGCAGGTCCTTGCTCCGATGCAGTTCCCGCGCTGGTACGCGACGGGAACGACGCTCTCTGACGGCAAGGTCCTGGTTACTTCAGGCGTCAACAAAGGCATCAGCGACATCGTCGTCACCCCCGAGCTCTATTCACCGGCGGCCAACAGCTGGCAGAGCCTGACGGCGGCGAACCGTTCGATGCCAATCTACCCGTTCATCTACCAGCTCCCGGACGGGCGGATCGTCCACCTCGGCGGCTCCGAGGACCCGACGCCGAGCGAGGTGCTCGACCTGACGACAAATAAATGGACGACGTTCGACAGCAGGATCATCGACGGCGGCAGCATCGCCAACTATGCGCCCGGCAAGTTCATCAAGGCGGGCTCCGCGGCCGACGACGGCTACTCGGGGAGCTCCTCCAAAACGGCCTTCACACTCGACATGACCGGCGGCAACGCGATCTGGCAGCCGACCGGCAACATGGCCTTCGCACGCAGCTTCCTCAACCTGACCAACCTGCCCGATGGCACCGTGCTGGCTACCGGTGGCAGCACCGACAAGTCGGGCTTCGTCGATGCCAACGGGGTGTTGCAGGCGGAGGCTTGGGACCCCTCGACCGGCAACTGGTCGACCTTCGCATCGATGACGGCCCCGCGCCTCTATCACTCGGTCGCGGTACTGCTTCCCGACGGCCGCGTCTACGTCGCGGGCGGCGGCGGCGATCCCGGCGTCACCGACCAGCGCAGCGCCCAGCTCTTCTCCCCTCCCTACCTCTTCAAAGGACCGCGGCCGACGATCGGCTCGGCCCCCACCACGGCCAAATACGGCTCAAGCGCATTCGTCGGCACGCCGGACGCGGCCTCGATCACCCGGGTCTCGCTGATTCGCACCGGCTCGGTCACCCACGCCTTCGACCAGAACGCACGGGCGACCTCGCTCAGCTTCTCGCAGACAGCTGGCGGTCTAAACGTGGACATGCCGGCCAATCGCAACGACGTCCCGCCCGGCTACTACATGCTCTTCATCGTCAACGACCAGGGTGTGCCGTCGGTGGCCTCCTTCGTCCGCTTCCCGGCGCCTTACGAAGACACCTCCCCGCCGACCGCCCCCAGCGGCCTCGGCGCCAGCGGCGGCGTCGGCACGGCCTCGCTGAACTGGACCGCCGCAACCGACGACACCGCGGTGACCCGCTACAACGTCCACCGCTCCAGCACGCCGGGCTTCTCGCCGACGGCGGCGAACCGAGTCGGCCAGACGGGCGCGACCTCGTTCTTCGAGACCGGTGTCCCAGCGGGCACTTGGTACTACAAGGTCACCGCAGAGGACGCCGCCGGCAATGTCGGGGCGCCGTCGAACGAGGCGCCGGCGACGGTCGCGGCCGATACGACGCCCCCAAGCACGCCGACGGGCTTGAAAGCGACGCCAGGCGAAACGTCGGTGACGCTCTCCTGGAGCGCCTCGAGCGACGACGTCGCCGTCGCCGGCTACCGGGTTTTCCGAGACGGGGTCTCGATCGGGACGACGCCCTCGACGAGCCTCACCGACACCGGCCTCAAACCGAGCACGACCTACGCCTACACCGTCGCCGCTTACGACGCCGCCGAAAACCCGAGCCCACAGTCGGCGCCCGTCCCGACGACAACCCTGGCGGCGGCCAGCTTCGCGCTCGACCAAACGGTCACCACGCGGCAAGGCAGTGCCGCACCAACGATCTCGGCGCCGCCCCTGACGACGAGCAAACCCGGTGAGCTCCTGCTTGCTTTTATTGGCTCCGACGGTCCCAAAACCGGCGGCACGCAGTCATTTAGCTCGGTTAGCGGCGGCGGGCTGACCTGGACGCTACGCCAGCGGGCCAACGCCCAAGCCGGGACCGCCGAGATATGGCAGGCGGTAGCGCCGAGCACGCTCACGAATGCCGTCATCACCGCCACCCGCGGCACCGGCAGCTATCAGGGCGCGATCACCATTGCCACCTTCATCGGTGCGGACACCGTGGCCAAAGGCGCGACCGTTGGGGCTGCTGCGACCACCGGCGCCCCCTCGGCCTCACTCGTCACGACCAGGGCCGGAAGCTGGGTCTGGGCCGTCGGCGAGGACTGGGACAAAGCAACCGCGCGCACGGTTGGCCCGGGCCAGACGCTGGTCGATCAGTTCCTCAGTCCCAGCGGCGACACTTTCTGGACCCAGTACCAGACCTCCCCGACTCCCGCCCCCGGCACAACGGTCACGATCAACGACACCGCGCCGACAACCGACCGCTGGGACCTCGCCCTGGTCGAGGTGCTGCCGGCACTTGGCCCCTAAACGGCAGCACGGGAGCCCGCTCGCTCAGGCCGCGGCACCGTGCGTACTCGCGGGTGTGGGCAGCGTTGCGAGCACCTCGGCAGGCAGGCGCTTGCTTGCAGACCAGACCTCGACTGCCACGACCTCATCAGTGGCTGAGTCGTAGTCGACCAGACCCCACTCGACCTCTTCACTCACAACGTCCGCGGAGTCGCCGGTGGGAAGCCAGGCGATATCGGCCTCCCGATCGTAGTAGGCGAATTTTGCGTTCATGGGTTCAGAATAGCTGCGGCCACTGTCCCTCAGTAGCGCTGATTGCCTTTCGCAATAGCCACGCACTGACTATGCAGGCCGCACGAGCATCTCCTCTGGCCGGGCTGTCGTAGACGACGGCGAACCTACAGCCGTCCGACCGAGTGCCATAGACGAGCCAATCCGCGGCCCCACGATTCGCCTCGCGAATCTCGTGCCCCTCGCGGACAGCTCCCTCGACCTCGAATCGAGTCAGGCCTCGTTGTCCGATGCGAAGCGCGGCATGGTCGGTCCAGATGAAGCGATGGAACTCCACGCACGGGCTAAGGCCCGCAACGGCAGGAGTTCTCCGGCCGTCAATCGCAATACGCTGCCCGGCGTCAGCCCTTGACCCTTGCCGCGCATGGCCAGCCGAATTCGCTCCAGATCACTGAGACGCTCCGCCAAGAAGCGGATGTTGATCATCGTCAATCCCTACGCGACGACGGTTTCGGATCGGCTCAAGAACCTTGTGGTCTATGCGCTGCAGGGCCGCTACGAGGTCGAAACGGTGGCAACGGAGGCCCAGAACCACGCGACGGAGATCGGCCGGGAGGTGCGCGACCACGGCTATGACCTGGTGGTCGCCTTCGGCGGGGACGGGACGCTCAACGAGGTGGCAAACGGGCTTGCGGGGACCGACGTGCCGGTATCGGTGCTGCCAGGCGGCTCAACCAACGTCGTCTGCCGCACGCTGGGCATCCCCAACGACGTGGTCGACGCAACCGAGCACCTACTGGCGCTAATGGACGACTGGCGGCCGCGCAAGATCGATCTGGGCAAGGCTGATCACCGCCATTTTGTCTTCTCCTGCGGCGCCGGCATCGACGCGACGGTGGTCAAGCGGGTCGATGCCCACCCGCGACTGAAGTCGGCGGCCGGCCCCTACTACTTCACATGGGCGGCAGTCTCAGCCTTCTATCGCTCCTACCTCTACAACCCGGTCCGCCTGCGTGTCGACGCTGGCGACGAGACCGTCGAGGGTGTCACCGCGTTGGCCCAGAACTCGGAGCCGTTCACCTTTTTCGCTAGCCGGCCAGTGCGGGTCTGTGAGGGCGTCGCGATCGATGACGGCACCCTGGCGCTCGGCGTCTTGAAGCGCGCCGCTCAACGCGATATGCCGACCCTGATCTCGCGCATCTTCAGTGAGAAGCACCCCGCCGCCAGGCATCGGCAAATAGAGCATTTCGCCAACATCGACGGGGCGCGAATCGCGTCCGTCTCGGAGACAAAGGATGGCGTCACCCGACCCTTCCCCGTTCAGGTTGACGGCGACTACATCGGTGAGCGAACCGACGTCAAGCTCGAAGTGGACCCCGGCGCGCTGACGATAATCGCCTGACCTCTAGACCCTCCTAGACGAAAGAGAGCTCCTCAAACGGAGGATGGCCCTTGACGACGGTATCGAGCGCTGCCCGCGCCGCCCGCTTTCGATGGTTCTCGTAGCGCCCCCGCAGCGAATATGCGGCCACCCGCAAGGCGTAGCGCAACGCCAGCGCCCAACGGTATTCAGCCGCCGCGGTGGGGAAGTGCTTGCGAGCAAACTGCATTCGCCCGTAGGCCATCCGCGCCTCTTGGCGCGGGTTCTCGAGGCGGTCATGTTGATGATTGCGGACAGTCATGCAGGGCAGGTAGACAACCTCCCAACCGAACCGTCGCAGACGCCAGCACAGGTCGGTGTCATCGACACAGAGAAGCCGCTCATCAAACCAGCCGATGCCATCGAGCGCCGCCGTCCGCACGAGCATGAAGGAACCACAGACCCAGTCGCAGGTGCGGGGAAGTTTGTAACCGTGGGCCGGCTGGAGGCGCTCGCCGAGGAAGCGTCTCGGACCCGGAAGACCGGCGAGACCGATGGCTTCAGCAAGCATGTGGAGCGTCGATGGGAAACGACCAATAGTCGGCGCCAATGAGTCGTCAACGCAGACCTGGCGCACTCCGGTCGCCGCGATATTGGGAAAGCTGTCTAGGGCCGAGGTGAGTTGGCTGATACTGCCCTCGGCCGCCTCGACGTCGGGGGCGACAAAGAGTGCGTAGCGGGCGTCGGTGGCTTCGAGCGCCCTATTGCGAGCGTAGCTGGCACTACGATCCGGATAGGCAAGTGAGCGGGCTCCGGGAATAGATCGATCGACGTATTCAGCGGTCCGCCCCGAGCCGACATCGACGACGACCACATCGAGCTCAATCGAGCCTGCGATCGATTGCAGGCTGCTGATACAAGCCTCCAGCTTGACCTGATCGGCCTCGCGGCTGATGATCACCGCGCAAACGTCGTCCACGACTACCGTCCCGCCAGAGCTCTGGCGGGATTGCCGGCGACGATGGCCCCTGGCGCAACGTCGCGCGTCACAACCGCTCCGGCTCCGACGAGAGCGCCGCGCCCGATCCGAACCCCTCCCAAGATAGTCGCGCCCGAACCGATCGACGCCCCATCTTCGACGACGGTCCTTAGCAGCTCCCAGTCGTCCTCGGTCTGCAGGGCGCCTGAGCCGTCAGTCGCCCGCGGCAGCTTGTCATTGACGAAAGTGACGCCGTGCCCAATAAAGACCCCGTCTTCGATCTGCACGCCGTCGCAAATGAACGTGTGACTTTGAACCTTGCAGGCGGCGCCTATCTCAGCTCCGCGTTGGATCTCGACAAAGGTGCCGATTTGGCTACCGGCGCCGATCCGGCACCCATATAGGTTGGTGAAGGAGCGAACGATGACGTCGGGTCCGAAGGCCACTGCGTCGATGCAGCGATGCGGCGCCTCGTTTGCAGGAAGCGCAAGCTCAACCCCGGTCGGTGGCGTGGATTCGGTCATATATCAATAAACGGTTCAGGGTCTGAATGACTTTCGCCCTTTTAGCTGCGCAGCCAACGCAAGCTGTGGGCTCCCCGCTGCGTTCTTCTTACATGTCAGCTGTCGACCAGCGGCCGGCAAACGGTGCCCCAACCTCGGGGGGCCTTGCGTCGGCGATCGTGATCGCGAAGAGCACAGAGATGCTTGCTCGAATCGAGGCTGCCCTCGCCGAACAAGAGATGGCCCTGATGCGAGAGATCAAGGCACCCGCTGGTATCTGCGACCTCGAAATGGACGAGTCAGCCATCGTGATCTTCGTCTGCGATATCGACGTTCCCCAGCAGGTGACAGATCTGCGGCGACTTTGCCGGGACGCCAGCGAGGCGGCGATTGTGGCGATCTCGCCGCCGGCGACGGGTGCCGGCGTGCGGCGCGCCCTCGACGCTGGGGCCGATGCGCTGGTCTTCGACACCGAGCTCGAGCTGACCCTGGCGGCAGCGATCCACGCGGTCGCAAGCGGTCAGACGGTCGTGCCCCGCAAGCTGCGTGCCAGCGTCGAGCGGCCCACCCTTTCCCACCGCGAGCACCAGGTGATCGCGCTCGTCTGCCAAGGGCTGACGAACGCTGAGATCGCCGAGCAGCTCTACCTTGCCGAAAGCACGGTTAAGAGCCACCTCGCTTCCGTCTTCACCAAGTTCGGTGTGCACTCCCGCAAGGAAGCTGCCGCCGTCTTCGCCGATCTCGAGCTGACTTCGGTGGGATCCGCGCCACCGATCGGCTACGAAGCGGCGGCGGAGAAGGCACCCGCATGAGCGACGTGCAGGTTCCGTTCACCCGCCTGGACAACGGCGACCCCGAGCTGCTGGCCGAGCTCCTTGACGTTGTCGCCCGCGTTGCCGCCAAGGCGGCTTTCACCCTGGGCGAAGAGGTGGACCGCTTTGAGCAGGAGTTCGCCGCCTGGTGCGAGGCCGAGCACAGCATCGGGGTCTCCTCGGGCACCGCTGCCCTGGAGCTGGCTCTGCGCGGCCTCGGCATCGGCCCGGGCGACGAGGTGATTGTGCCGACGAACAGCTTCATCGCGACAGCCGAGGCAGTGAGTGCGGCGGGCGCGACCCCCCGGCTCGTTGACGTCGACGGGGAGACCGCGCTGTTGACTGCCGAGATAGTCGAGCGCGCGATCACGCCGCAGACCCGTTGCGTGATCCCGGTCCATCTCTACGGACGAACCGTGCAGATGCAGCCCTTGCTCGATCTCTGCGAGCCACGCGGCATCCTGGTGGTCGAGGACGCTTGCCAAGCGCATGGCGCTCGCTACGAGGGGCGTCCGGTGGGGTCGTTCGGGGCTGCTGGCTGCTTTAGCTTTTATCCGACCAAGAACCTGGGCGCCTGGGGAGACGGTGGAGCCATCGTCACCAGCGATGCCAAGCTCGCCGCGCGCTTGCGACTGCTGCGCTCGCACGGTGAGGGCACGCGCCATCACCACGAGTTGCCGGCGCGCACCGACCGCCTCGATGCGCTGCAGGCGGCGATCCTGCGCGTCAAGCTGGCCCGTCTGGATGAGGCGAACGCGCAGCGCCGCGCGGCCGGCGCCGCCCTGCGCGATGCCGTAGCGGGCGCCTCCCTGACGCCGCCCGCGCCCGTCCCCGACGGCGAGGATCATGTCTTCCACCTCTTCGTGGTTCGCTCGCATGCCCGTGACCAACTCCGCTCCGATCTCAACGAGCAGGGCATTGCCAACGCGATCCACTACCCAACGCCAATCCACCTTCAGCCCGCCTACGCGGACCTTGGCATGGCCCCAGGCAGCCTCCCTGTCGCCGAGCAGCTAGCCGGCGAAAGCTGCTCACTACCGGTCTTCCCGGCAATCACCGAGCGGGACATCGAGCGGATTGCCGCGGCTGTCGGTTCGCTCGCGGCTGTCTAGCTCGGCTCCGCCCAAGCCTACCTGCCAGTCAGTATCGCGATGCGATCGATTGGATCTTTGACGTTGGCCGGGTCACAGAAGCGTCCGGCGGAGCCGCGTCGGTCGCAGTAGGCGATCACTTCACTGGCGAACAGCCACGCATATTCGTTGCCGTTTGATCGGTAGACGTCCCGCGCTGGGCGACGGGCACAACGCCGCAGCTGGTCCTCTGACCTTGCCATGTATAGGCAGTAGAGAGCCACGAATCGTTCCCTGGAAGCAGGCGTCGTCAGCGGGAACGTGTCCTTGCCTTCCGCTCGTTCTTGCTCGAGTTCGTCTTCGAGCTTTTCGTAAGGGGACCGCCCTTCGGCTTCGTAATGATCGATGACCTTGACGCTCCCGAAGATAGCCACGGCGAGCAGGCAGAGGCCGAGCAGCACCTTGAGCGTTCTCCTCATCCCGGCAGGCTACCCATACTCAGCCACACGGGTAGGTGCCGTTTGAGACAGCGAAACGCCTCCTTGTTGAACTTGCCCTCGGCCGGCTTCTTGGCTAGGTAGGCCCGCGCCGGAGGATGGACGCAGGCCGGGTGAGGACCACCTGGTGCGTCCGTCCATCGGACAGTGTTGGCCGACCTCCCAGCGCTTATTCCTTGCGGGGCTTGGGGTCGTGGTTCTTGAAGACGAGCGTCATCGTCCGGCTCACCGACGATTCGTCGGGGGCTTCGAAGCTGATCAGTACTCGTACTCTGACCCTGCGGCCTTCGAGTAGGAGTTGCCTGCCGGCGGCGCTGAGCCTGATCGGCAGCCTGACCAATCCGGCCCGTTTGGCGGTCACAGTGGTGCTTCGGCGCCTGCGGGACTGCCGCAGCGTCGAGCCCGGGACGCTGGCGGAGAGCTTGCCGGGACCGGAGACTTGGAAGATCATCAGGGCCCTGCCACTGCGCTCGTTGTATTTGATCTGCTGGAGACGAATCGAGAGCGACGTTTTCCCATCAGGGGAGTCCGTGCGGGTGATCGCGATCGTGGCGTCGATGCTCCAGTTGAAGACGGCGGGCGAGCCGTCGATGTTGCCGGCTTGATCGATCGCCTGCACTTCGAATTTGTGGGCGCCGTCGGCAAGCGCTCCATATGACGTCGGCGACGCGCACGGTTTCCAGCCGCCAGCGAGGGTCGAATCGATGCGGCACTGGAAGGAGGCCACGCCAGCCCCACCTGAATCCGAGCCGGAGAAGGTGAATTCGGCCGTGGGAACGACACTCGAGCTGGCCGGTCCAGAATCGATCTGGGTGGCAGGGGCGCTCGAATCCTCGACATAGGTGAGCGAGGCAGAGCACGGCGAGGTGTTGCTCGCGGAAGAGGTAGCAGTGGCGCTGAACCTCGTCGTGGAATCATCGGGAACCGAGACGGCGATGCCGGCGGCGAGCCCGGCGGCGCTCGTCGTTTGGATCGCGGGTCCGGCGCAGCTCGCCCCTTCGTAGAGGTGAACGGTCGAACCGTCGGCGGCCGAGCCGAGGATCGTGGGCGAATTGTCATTTGCCGGTGAAGCGGGGACGGTGCTGGTCAGCTGCGGAGCGGCCGGTGCCGATGTATCCACCGTCCACCCAAACACCGCCGGTGTCGCATCCGCGTTGCCCGCCGCATCGATCGCCCGCACTTCAAAGCCATGGGATCCCTCGGCGAGGCTGCCGTAGGTCTTCGGCGAGGTGCAGGGCGCCCAGGCGCTTGCTTCATTGGAGTCGCGGCGGCACTGGTAAGAGGAAACGCCAGAGCCGCCGGTGTCGGTTGCTGAGAAGGTGAATTCAGCTGCCGAGGAGGCGCTGAGGGAGGCCGGGTGGGTATCGATCTGGGTCTGCGGCGCCGTCGTATCGATCACCCAGCTGAAGCTGGCAGGGGTGGCATCGGTGTTGGCGGCCTGGTCGATTGCCCGCACTTCGAATTTGTGAGAGCCGTCGGAGAGGCCGGTGTAGGTCTTGGGGGTGGTGCAGGGGGCCCAGTCGATCGCCTGCGCTGAGTCGATGCGGCACTGGTAGGAGGCGATGCCAGAGCCGCTGGCGTCGGTGGCACTGAAGACGAAGGTGGCAAGGGGCGAGTTGATCGGGCTGGCGGGGTTGCCGTCGATGCTCGTGTTGGGGGCGGTTGAGTCCTCGAGGTAGGTGAGCGACTCAGAGCAGGCAGAGGGGTTGCCAACCGTGGAGGTGGCGGTGGCGCGGAGTTTGGTCTGTGAGTCATCGGGCACCGAGACGGCGATGCCCTCGGCGAGCTGGGCCGCTGAGGCGCTGGCAAGCGGGGAGCCCGAGCAATCAGCAGTGGCATAGATGCGCACGGTCGAGCCCGCGGTAGCTGTGCCGAGGACTTTCGGGTTGTTCTCATTGGCCGGTGAGGCGGGGAGCGTCGCGCTCAGCTGCGGGGCCCCTGGGGCAGCGGTGTCGACGTTGAAGGTCTGGGTTGCCGTGCCCTGGTTGGCGGCGGCATCGGTGGCGCGCACCCGGAGGGTGTAGGGGCCGTCGGCTAGCGGTGAGGCTGGTGTGTGGGTGCCAGCGCCAGAGCAGGGTCCGTAGTTGGGGGTGCCGGTGTCGATCGAGCACTCAAAGGCAGAGCCTGGCTCGCCGGAGTGGAAGGTGAAGGTCGGGGTTGAGTCGTTGGTCAGACCGGAGGGCCCGGAGTCAATCGTCACTACCGGTGCGGTGGTGTCGATGTCCCAGTTGAAAGTGGCGGGAGTCGGGTCGGCGTTGCCGGCGGTGTCGATCGCTTTGACTTCGAAGCCGTGGGGGCCGTCGGCGAGGCCGGTGTAGTTGCGGGGGGAGGTGCAGGCCTGCCAATCCGACGGCTGACTGGAGTCACGACGACACTGGTAGGAGGCGATGCCCGAGCCGCCGCCGTCGGTTGCTGAGAAGGTGAAGTCAGCTACCGAGGAGGCGCTGAGGGAGGCCGGGTGGGTGTCGATCTGGGTCTGCGGGGCCGTCGTATCGATCACCCAGTTGAAGCTGGCGGGGGTGGCATCGGTGTTGGCGGCAGCGTCTGTGGCTTTGACTTCGAAGGTGTGGGTGCCGTCGGCGAGGCCGGTGTAGTTGCGGGGGGAGGTGCAGCTCGCCCAGGTGCCGCCGTCGATGCGGCACTGGTAGGAAGCGACTCCCGAGCCGCCGGTGTCGGTGCCCGAGAAGGTGAAGTTGGCAGCGGCGCTGGCGCTGAGCGCAGGTGGGTTGGAATCAATCGTGGTGGTCGGCGAGGTGGTATCGACGCTCCAGTTGAAGGTCGCGGGCGTCGCGTCACTGTTGCCCGCTTTGTCGATCGCTTTGACTTCGAAGCTGTGGGCGCCGTCACCTAGGCCGGCGTAGTTGCGCGGCGAGGCGCAGCTCCCCCACGCCCCACCGTCACGGCGGCATTCGAAGGAAGTCACGCCGGAACCGGTTCCGTCTGAGCCCGAGAAGGTGAAGTTGGCGTTGGCGGAGGGGCTCAGGGCTGGTGGATTGGAATCGATCGTGGTGTTGGGTGCGGCGGTGTCTACCGTCCAGCTGAAGCTGGCGGGAGTGGCGTCGGCATTACCGGCTTTGTCGATTGCTTTGACTTCGAAGCTATGGACGCCGTCAGCGAGGCCCGAATAGCTCTGAGGTGAGGTGCAGCTTGCCCAGGCCCCCCCGTCGCGGCGGCATTCAAAGGAGGCGAGGCCCGTCCCGGTTCCATCGCCACCCGAGAAGGTGAAGTTGGCGGCTGCGCTGGGGCTGAGGGCCGGTGGATTGGAATCGATCGTGGTGGTTGGCGCCGTGGTATCGATCACCCAGCTGAAGCTGGCAGGAGTGGCATCGGTGTTGGCGGCCTGGTCGATCGCCCGCACTTCGAATTTGTGAGAGCCGTCGGAGAGGCCGGTGTAGGTCTTGGGGGTGGTGCAGGGGGCCCAGTCGATCGCCTGCGCTGAGTCGATGCGGCACTGGTAGGAGGCGATGCCAGAGCCGCTGGCGTCGGTGGCGCTGAAGACGAAGGTGGCAAGGGGGGAGTTGATCGGGCTGGCGGGGTTGCCGTCGATGCTCGTGTTGGGGGCGGTTGAGTCCTCGAGGTAGGTGAGCGACTCAGAGCAGGCAGAGGGGTTGCCAACCGTGGAGGTGGCGGTGGCGCGGAGTTTGGTCTGTGAGTCATCGGGCACCGAGACGGCGATGCCCTCGGCGAGCTGGGCCGCTGAGGCGCTGGCAAGCGGGGAGCCCGAGCAATCAGCAGTGGCATAGATGCGCACGGTCGAGCCCGCGGTAGCTGTGCCGAGGACTTTCGGGTTGTTCTCATTGGCCGGTGAGGCGGGGAGCGTCGCGCTCAGCTGCGGGGCCCCTGGGGCAGCGGTGTCGACGTTGAAGGTCTGGGTTGCCGTGCCCTGGTTGGCGGCGGCATCGGTGGCGCGCACCCGGAGGGTGTAGGGGCCGTCGGCTAGCGGTGAGGCTGGTGTGTGGGTGCCAGCGCCAGAGCAGGGTCCGTAGTTGGGGGTGCCGGTGTCGATCGAGCACTCAAAGGCAGAGCCTGGCTCGCCGGAGTGGAAGGTGAAGGTCGGGGTTGAGTCGTTGGTCAGACCGGAGGGCCCGGAGTCAATCGTCACTACCGGTGCGGTGGTGTCGATGTCCCAGTTGAAAGTGGCGGGAGTCGGGTCGGCGTTGCCGGCGGTGTCGATCGCTTTGACTTCGAAGCCGTGGGGGCCGTCGGCGAGGGAGGCATAGTTCTTGGGTGAGAGGCAAGCCGCCCAGGCCCCCCCATCGCGGCGGCATTCAAAGGAGCTGAGGCCAGAGCCGGTGCCGTCGGTGCCCGAGAAGGTGAAGTTGGCGTTGGCGGAGGGGCTCAGGGCCGGCGGGTGCGTGTCAATCGTGGTGGTCGGTGCGGTGGTGTCGATCACCCAGTTGAAGCTGGCGGGAGTGGCGTCGCTGTTACCGGCTTTGTCGATCGCTTTGACTTCGAAGCTATGGGCACCGTCGCCCAGGCCGGCGTAGTTCTTGGGCGAGGTGCAAGTTGCCCAAGCGCCTGCGTCGGTGCGACATTCGAAGGCAGCAAGGCCTGAACCGGCGCCGTCTGAGCCCGAGAAGGTGAAGTTGGCGGCAGCGCTTGCGCTCAGTGCTGGTGGGTTGGAGTCGATGCTCGTGTTGGGGGCGGTGGTGTCGATCGACCAGTTGAAGGTCGCGGGCGTCGCGTCACTGTTGCCCGCTTTGTCGATCGCTTTGACTTCGAAGCTGTGGGCGCCGTCACCTAGGCCGGCGTAGTTGCGCGGCGAGGCGCAGCTCCCCCACGCCCCACCGTCACGGCGGCATTCGAAGGAAGTCACGCCGGAACCGGTTCCGTCTGAGCCCGAGAAGGTGAAGTTGGCGTTGGCGGAGGGGCTCAGGGCTGGTGGATTGGAATCGATCGTGGTGTTGGGTGCGGCGGTGTCTACCGTCCAGCTGAAGCTGGCGGGAGTGGCGTCGGCATTACCGGCTTTGTCGATTGCTTTGACTTCGAAGCTATGGACGCCGTCAGCGAGGCCCGAATAGCTCTGAGGTGAGGTGCAGCTTGCCCAGGCCCCCCCGTCGCGGCGGCATTCAAAGGAGGCGAGGCCCGTCCCGGTTCCATCGCCACCCGAGAAGGTGAAGTTGGCGGCTGCGCTGGGGCTGAGGGCCGGTGGATTGGAATCGATCGTGGTGGCTGGCGCCGTCGTATCGATCACCCAGCTGAAGCTGGCGGGGGTGGCATCGATGTTGGCGGCCTGGTCGATTGCCCGCACTTCGAATTTGTGAGAGCCGTCGGAGAGGCCGGTGTAGGTCTTGGGGGTGGTGCAGGGGGCCCAGTCGATCGCCTGCGCTGAGTCGATGCGGCACTGGTAGGAGGCGATGCCAGAGCCGCTGGCGTCGGTGGCACTGAAGACGAAGGTGGCAAGGGGCGAGTTGATCGGGCTGGCGGGGTTGCCGTCGATGCTCGTGTTGGGGGCGGTTGAGTCCTCGAGGTAGGTGAGCGACTCAGAGCAGGCAGAGGGGTTGCCAACCGTGGAGGTGGCGGTGGCGCGGAGTTTGGTCTGTGAGTCATCGGGCACCGAGACGGCGATGCCCTCGGCGAGCTGGGCCGCTGAGGCGCTGGCAAGCGGGGAGCCCGAGCAATCAGCAGTGGCATAGATGCGCACGGTCGAGCCCGCGGTAGCTGTGCCGAGGACTTTCGGGTTGTTCTCATTGGCCGGTGAGGCGGGGAGCGTCGCGCTCAGCTGCGGGGCCCCTGGGGCAGCGGTGTCGACGTTGAAGGTCTGGGTTGCCGTGCCCTGGTTGGCGGCGGCATCGGTGGCGCGCACCCGGAGGGTGTAGGGGCCGTCGGCTAGCGGTGAGGCTGGTGTGTGGGTGCCAGCGCCAGAGCAGGGTCCGTAGTTGGGGGTGCCGGTGTCGATCGAGCACTCAAAGGCAGAGCCTGGCTCGCCGGAGTGGAAGGTGAAGGTCGGGGTTGAGTCGTTGGTCAGACCGGAGGGCCCGGAGTCAATCGTCACTACCGGTGCGGTGGTGTCGATGTCCCAGTTGAAAGTGGCGGGAGTCGGGTCGGCGTTGCCGGCGGTGTCGATCGCTTTGACTTCGAAGCCGTGGGGGCCGTCGGCGAGGGAGGCATAGTTCTTGGGTGAGAGGCAAGCCGCCCAGGCCCCCCCATCGCGGCGGCATTCAAAGGAGCTGAGGCCAGAGCCGGTGCCGTCGGTGCCCGAGAAGGTGAAGTTGGCGTTGGCGGAGGGGCTCAGGGCCGGCGGGTGCGTGTCAATCGTGGTGGTCGGTGCGGTGGTGTCGATCACCCAGTTGAAGCTGGCGGGAGTGGCGTCGCTGTTACCGGCTTTGTCGATCGCTTTGACTTCGAAGCTATGGGCACCGTCGCCCAGGCCGGCGTAGTTCTTGGGCGAGGTGCAAGTTGCCCAAGCGCCTGCGTCGGTGCGACATTCGAAGGCAGCAAGGCCTGAACCGGCGCCGTCTGAGCCCGAGAAGGTGAAGTTGGCGGCAGCGCTTGCGCTCAGTGCTGGTGGGTTGGAGTCGATGCTCGTGTTGGGGGCGGTGGTGTCGATCGACCAGTTGAAGGTCGCGGGCGTCGCGTCACTGTTGCCCGCTTTGTCGATCGCTTTGACTTCGAAGCTGTGGGCGCCGTCACCTAGGCCGGCGTAGTTGCGCGGCGAGGCGCAGCTCCCCCACGCCCCACCGTCACGGCGGCATTCGAAGGAAGTCACGCCGGAACCGGTTCCGTCTGAGCCCGAGAAGGTGAAGTTGGCGTTGGCGGAGGGGCTCAGGGCTGGTGGATTGGAATCGATCGTGGTGTTGGGTGCGGCGGTGTCTACCGTCCAGCTGAAGCTGGCGGGAGTGGCGTCGGCATTACCGGCTTTGTCGATTGCTTTGACTTCGAAGCTATGGACGCCGTCAGCGAGGCCCGAATAGCTCTGAGGTGAGGTGCAGCTTGCCCAGGCCCCCCCGTCGCGGCGGCATTCAAAGGAGGCGAGGCCCGTCCCGGTTCCATCGCCACCCGAGAAGGTGAAGTTGGCGGCTGCGCTGGGGCTGAGGGCCGGTGGATTGGAATCGATCGTGGTGGTTGGCGCCGTGGTATCGATCACCCAGCTGAAGCTGGCAGGAGTGGCATCGGTGTTGGCGGCCTGGTCGATCGCCCGCACTTCGAATTTGTGAGAGCCGTCGGAGAGGCCGGTGTAGGTCTTGGGGGTGGTGCAGGGGGCCCAGTCGATCGCCTGCGCTGAGTCGATGCGGCACTGGTAGGAGGCGATGCCAGAGCCGCTGGCGTCGGTGGCGCTGAAGACGAAGGTGGCAAGGGGGGAGTTGATCGGGCTGGCGGGGTTGCCGTCGATGCTCGTGTTGGGGGCGGTGGCATCGACGTTCCACGTGAAGGTCGCGGGCGTCGCGTCGCTGTTGCCGGCTTTGTCGATCGCTTTGACGTCGAAGGCGTGGGGGCCATCACCCAAGGCCGTGTAGTTCTTCGGTGATGTGCAGGCCGCCCAGGCGCCGCCGTCGCGGCGGCATTCGAAGGAAGCCACGCCGGAGCCCGCGCCGTCGGTGCCCGAGAAGGTGAAGTCAGCTACCGAGGAAGCGCTAAGCGCCGGCGGGTTGGTGTCAATCGTGGTGGTCGGGGCCGTCGTATCGATGTTCCAGCTGAAGGTCGCGGGCGTCGCGTCAGCGTTGCCGGCTTTGTCGATCGCTTTGACTTCGAAGCTGTGAGCGCCGTCGGCAAGCGACGCATAGCTCTGTGGCGAGCTGCAGACCAACCAGGCTCCTCCGTCTCTACGACATTCGAAGGAGGCGACCCCGGAGCCCGATCCGTCGTTGCCCGAGAAGGTGAAGTTGGCCGCCGTGCTGGGACTGAGGACTGGCGGGTTGGTGTCGATCGTCGTGGTTGGCGCAGTTGTATCGACGTTCCAGTTGAAGGTCGCGGGCGTCGCGTCACCGTTGCCCGCTTTGTCGATGGCTTTGACTTCGAAGGTATGGGCACCGTCGCCTAGGCCGGCGTAGTTCTTCGGCGACGTGCAGGTCGCCCAGGCGCCTCCGTCCGTGCGACATTCGAAGGAGGTCACTCCCGAGCCACCGGTGTCGCTGCCTGAGAAGGTGAAGTTGGCAGCGGCGCTGGCGCTGAGCGCTGGCGGGTTGGAATCAATCGTGGTGGTCGGCGCGGTGGTGTCGATCGACCAGTTGAAGGTCGCGGCGGTGGGGTCGCTGTTACCGGCTTTGTCGATCGCTTTGACTTCGAAGCTGTGAGCACCATCCGTCAAAGCTGAATAGGTCTGCGGCGAGGTGCAGGCCGCCCAGGCACCGCCGTCGCGGCGACATTCGAAGGAAGCCAGTCCCGAGCCTGCGCCGTCGGTACCGGAAAAAGTGAAATTTGCGGCTGCGCTGGCGCTCAGCGCAGGTGGGCTGGTGTCGATCGTGGTAGTCGGTGCAGTTGTATCGATGCTCCAGTTGAAGGTCGCCGGGGTGGCGTCACTGTTGCCGGCTTTGTCGATCGCTTTGACTTCGAAGGTGTGGGTGCCATCACCCAAGGCCGTGTAGTTCTTCGGTGATGTGCAGGCCGCCCAGGCGCCGCCGTCGCGGCGGCATTCGAAGGAAGCCACGCCGGAGCCCGCGCCGTCGGTGCCCGAGAAGGTGAAGTTGGCCGCCGTGCTGGGACTGAGGGCCGGCGGATTGGTATCAACGGTGGTGGTGGGTGAGGTGGTGTCGATGGTCCAGTTGAAGATCGCCGGGGTGGCATCGGAATTGCCCACCCCATCGATTGCTTTGACTTCGAAGCTGTGAGCTCCGTCGAGGAGCGAGGCGTATGCCTTGGGCGAAGCGCAGGTGGACCAGTCCCCCCCGTCGCGGCGACATTCGTAGGAAGCGATGCCAGAACCCAATCCATCCCCGCCGGAGAAGGTGAAGGTGGCTGCAGCGCCGGCGCTGAGCACAGGCGGGCTGGTGTCGATCGTGGTGGTTGGCGCAGTTGTATCGACGTTCCACGTGAACGTCGCGGGGGTGGCATCGGCGTTGCCTCCTTTATCGATCGCTTTGACTTCAAAGGTGTGGGCTCCCTCGAGGAGCGAGGTATAGCTCTGTGGCGACGTGCAAGTTGCCCAAGCACCACCGTCCCTGCGGCATTCAAAGGAAGCCACTCCTGAGCCCGATCCGTCGTTGCCCGAGAAGGTGAAGTTGGCGCCCGAGTTTGCACTTAGCGCCGGCGGATTGGAGTCGATCGTGGTGCTCGGTGCGGTGGTGTCAATGTTCCAGCCGAAGGTCGCGGGTGTCGCGTCACCGTTGCCGGCTTTGTCAATCGCTTTGACTTCGAAGGTGTGGGCGCCATCGCCCAGGCCCGAATAGCTCTGGGGTGAAGTGCAGCTGGCCCAGGTACCGCCATCGCGGCGGCATTCGAAGGAAGCCACGCCGGAGCCCGCGCCGTCGGTGCCCGAGAAGGTGAAGTTGGCGCTGGTGGAAGCGGTCAGCGTCGGCGGATTGGAGTCGATCGTCGTGGCCGGGGCGGTCGTGTCGATGCTCCAGTTGAAGATCGCCGGGGTGGCGTCCGCGTTGCCGCCTTTGTCGATCGCTTTGACTTCGAAGGTATGAGCGCCGTCAGGCAATGAGGCGTAGCTCTTCGGCGAAGTGCAAGCTGCCCAGGCGCCTCCGTCTATGCGGCATTCAAAGGAGGCGATGCCGGAGCCCGCGCCATCGCCACCGGAGAAAGTGAAGTTGGCGGCTGCGCTGGCGCTCAGCGCAGGTGGGTTGGTGTCGATCGTGGTGGTCGGAGCGATCGTGTCCTTGGCCACCGATGAGGTGGTCGAGCCCCGGTTGGCGGCGGCATCGGTCAGGCAGAGGCGCAGGGTGTTGGCTCCCTCACTGAGCAGTGCCGAGGAAACCGTCGAGACGCGTTGCGCGGGCTGGGTGGTGTAACTACCCGAGTCCGCGACAGTGCCGGTGGTGCAATTGGTACCCCCCACTCTCAACTCGAAGGCGCCGTTCTCGTTCGCGTGCCAGGTGACTTCGGTCGTCTGGCTGGCGCCAAGGACGGGTTTGGACAGCGAATCGATGGTCACGACGGGCACGGTCGTGTCGATCGTCCAGTTGTAGACGGCCGGTGAAGCGTCGGCGTTGCCAGCTTTGTCGATCGCGCGCAGTTCGAAGCTGTGCGCTCCCTCGCCGAGACCTTCGTATTTCACCGGCGAGACGCAGGTGGACCAGCTCGCTTCGAGGCTCGAGTCCCTGCGGCACTGGAAGGAGGCGATCCCGGAGCCGGAGCCGTCGTCGCCGGAGAAATTGAATTCGGCGATCGGGCTGGCCGTCGACGTGGCCGGACCGGAGTTGACCTGACTCTGCGGCGCCGCCGAGTCCTCGACGTAGGCGATCGGCGCCGAGCACGGCGAGGCGCTGCCCCCAGCGGGAGTGGCCGTGACACGGAACTGCGTGGTCGTGTTATCGGCGACGGAGACCGTCGCACCCGCGGCGAACTGAGCCGCTGTCACGGTCGCGATCGGTGCACCCGAGCAATCGGAGGTCGTGTAGATCCGTACCGTCGAGCCGGCGGGCGCGGTGCCCGAGACTTTTGGTGAGTTCTGGTTGGCCGGAGACGGCGGCGAGACGGCGGTGGGTTCGGCTCCGTAGGTCGCCGTGTAACTACCAGCGGTCGCGTCGAAGAAGGCGTATTCGATGCCCTTGATCGTCCGCGTGGTCGTGCTGACAGGGGTGGTGCCGCGCGCCAAGCTGACCAGCTGCCCGGCGGCCGAGTCGAGCGGCAGCATCGCCCGCAGGCCGGTCGCGCCCACGCCGGGGTTGATCGAAAAAGTGAGTTTGCTTCCCGTCCAATTGAGCCCGCCGAACGAGGAGGAGTTACGTCCGTCCAGCCAGGTCAGCATTTGGCGGGCCGAGACGATCGGCACGTCGCGTTCTTTCGCCGAGTTGACGATCGCCGTCGACTGCGCCATCTGGGCGTTGTCGGTGTGGATGTTCGCGGTGAAGACGCCGTAGTAGCCCGCCGCTCCGAGCGCGTTGTCGAGCAGAGTGTTGACCGTAAAGGGATAGGTCTGACCCGACTCGTCGGTCATCTGGGTCGCTGCCTGGTAGACGTCGATCAGCGAACCGTCGGTGTCGGCGAACCGCATCGGCATCCCAGAACCCGTGAAGAGACCGGGGCGGTTTTTCACCCAGCCTTCCGGCCAGTAGTAATAGGTGGTGTCGAGGCGAATCCCGTTTTTTTCCTCGACCTTCGGCTGCGACGCCCAATCGCTCCAGACGATGCAGTGCGTCCTGTTGGTAGTCGGCGCCGGCAGGCTCGGGAAGGTCGATGCCAGGTTCGCGATCTGAGTCGAGAAGATGGTTTCGAGGGCCGCCTGACTGGCCCAGTTGAAGCAGTTCGTGGTGACGTGAACGCCGATCTCGAAGCCCGCTGCCACAAACGCGTTCGCTTGGGCATCGGTCATCGGCGTCTCCGGATAGATGTAGGAGGTTGACCTGACGCATTCCCACAGTTCAACGGAGCAGCCGGGAGGGCTGTCTTCCTGGTACTGGTTGAAGCGCCCAACCGTGCCGCCGTGCCCGTGGTCGTCGCCGGTCATCACCACCGCGGCCTTCTCGTCGCGGGGAAGGAACCAGAATCTCGGCAGCGGGCGGCGGTCGCGGTTCATGCGCTCGATCAGGTTCGTCAGCAGGCGCTGCTGCTCGTCGGCCTGCGGGATCGCGACCTTGTTGAGGTCAACCCAGTCAGACTGGACATCGCCGGCCTTGGCGCCGAAGAAGAGATCGTCGGAACGGATCGGCGCGCTGCCGTCTCGCTCGTCGCCCGCCCAGGCGGGATTGCCCTGTCGCGTATAGACGATTGACTTGGCCAGGTCGTAGCTGAATGCGGCCGCCTGGCCGCCGTTGGAGCCCACGCTGCGCAGCGTCACCGCCGGGTTTGTGGTCGCCGTGGCGGCGTCGAAGTAGAGCGTCGCGATCGTTTCCGCGCTGGGGGCCGTGTATCGATCGGCGGCGCCGTGAAACTGGATCGTCTGGTTGACGATTCCGCTGCCGGGCCCGGTCGCGGTGTTGACTTTCATGTAAGCGTTGGAGAGCGTGCTGCCGGCGCTGCTCAGGCCGAGCAGTCCGGCCAGCTGTGCGTCGGGGCGCATCGCGATCAGGTTCCCGCCCCCCGTAACCCACGCTTCCAGCATCGACGCCTGGCTCGCCGAGATCGCGCCGTCGCCGAGGATGGCGACGTCGTAGGAACCGAGCACGGCCGGCGTCACCGTGGAGATGTCCTTGGTCAGGAACTCGTTGAGGCCTTCGCTGCGCAGTATTTCCGCGTAGTAGCGGCTGAACTTGTTGCCGCTATTGGAGATCACCAGGATCGGCCCGCCCGGTCCGTCGTCAGGCGGCGGTGGCGGCGCGGCGCCGGTCGTAAAGGTCCAACTCGAGTCAGCCGCGAGAGCGTTGCCGGCGAGGTCCTTGACGCCGCCCGAGCCTCCCTTGACGGTGGCTTTGTAAGCGGTGGAGTACTGCAGGCTCGCGCTTGGATCGAGCGTCACGGTCCGGGAGGCCGAGCTGTAGCTGACCGTCGCCGACACGATCGCGTTGGAGGGATTCTTCAGCTGCACGGTGCCGGTCGTGAAGGTCGCGGCGTCCATCGCCTCGTCGAACGTTGCCGTGACCGAGGCGTTGGTGCTCACACCCAAGGCCCCGCTGGTCGGGGCGCGCGCGATGATCGTCGGCGGCGTCAGGTCGGGCCCGGTCTGTTCTTCGAAGACGACATCGACCAGGTAGTTGGTCGCCTGGAAGGAGTTCGGCCCCCCCGACTGGAAGAGCGATCCGGCAGGCCCGTACTTGAAGAGGCCGTTGGGCCCATCGATGCCGTTGGCCAGCGCGTGCAGTGGATCCGCATCGACGCCGACCAGCGAGAAGTAACCGGAGAGGCTCGGGTAGTGGCCTTTCGGCGCGTAGTAGGAGGCGACGTAGGTCGTGTTGGCGTCGATCGAGACCGGTTTGGCGAAGCTGGCTGTCTGCCATCCCGAGGCGCTCTCTTCGGCGAACGTCACTTCGGCGAGCGAGACGCCGGCTTTGGTCCAGAGGTGGCCGACGTGAGTACCGGTGTCGCCGGGCGGCTTGTAGAAGCGGATGCCGGTGATCAGGCCGGCGACGTCGGAGCGGAACTTGACCCCGAGTTCGACCGCGACCGCGTCCGAGTCTTCGGGCGCGCTGAAGGAGTTGTCCCAGATCGAGCACGGGCAGGTCGCGGTGACCACATCGACGTCGATCGAGTCGCCCGGGCTCTCGAGGTTGCCGCTGTCGTCGGCGGCGCGAGCCATGATCGTTACGTCGCCGGTGGCGCCCGGGGTCCAGGAGTAAGTCCATGCTTCGCGACCTTCTGCCGGGTGCCAAGTTTCGCCACCGTCGGTGGAGACCTCAACGCCACCCACCTCGCCGCCGTCGACCTCTCCCACCGCGTCGGTCGAGGTGCCGCTGATCGTCAGTTTTTCCCCGCTCTCGACTTTGGCGCCGTCGAGCGGCGAGCCGATCGTCGTTTTCGGCGGCGTCGTGTCTTTGCTTTCGCTCGCGGCGGTCAGGGCCCCCTGCAGCGTCTGCGGCTGCACGCCCATGTCGGCAAACAGGTTGACGGTCGCCTGCTGCATGCGCGAGTCCGGCGTCGTGTTGCCGCGATCATGCTCGCCGTCCAGGCCCCAGGACCACTGCACCGTCCCGGCACCGAACACCAGAGCTCCGCTCGGCGCCCGGTAGAGAGTCAGGTGATGGGTGACGGCTCCGGGGCCGTAGCTCGACCCGTAGTCGAGCAGCCTCTGGGAGACGTTGACTGTCGTCGAGGAGAGATCGACCAGGCCGGCTGGGCGCAAGCCGTTGTCGAGCTCCTCGTCCCACTCATAGCCAAGCGTTTTTTCGCCGAGCGTCGTCGTCTGCTCGGGCTCCAGCGAAGTGATGTCGGTGTTGCGCCAGAGGCGCAGCTGTCCTTCTTCACCGGAGACATCGATCGCCGACGTGCCAGAGTTGACCGCGAAGATCGTGCCGGTGAGCGCGTTCTCCGGGTGCCCCCCGTCGGTTTCGCCAGCGAAGCGCGGATCGCGCCAGGTCCCCGTCCAGACGCCCGGTTTCGGATCGATCCTCGCGTTGGCGTGGGTCTCCTTGTAACAGACGAGAGTGCGGTGATCGGTGCCCGAGCCGTCGATGCTGTTTTCCCAGCGGGTCTTCCAGAAGACCTCGTTGCCGCTGAAGAAGGCGAGGTCGACGCCGGCGTCCCGGGCGGCTTCGACGTTCGCCCGCTGCTGCCCCGACCAGTACTCGTCGTGCCCGACCGAGAGGTAGGCCTTGTGCTCGAGCATCTCGCCACCGCTGCGGTCCGCGTCCACCCCGGTGAAATAACTGACGTCGTAGCCGTTGCGCTCCAGCCACCGGACCATCGGGTACTCCGCGTTGAAGGGGCTGTCTTCGGCGATCGGCCCGCGGGTGACGAGCGGACGGTTGTAGCTGACCTTGTACGCGCGGTTCGGGTTGGTCGCGGGACCCCCCTGGTAGAGGCTGTTACCGCCGTAGGCGTTGTAGGCCTCCCAGGTGGTGTCCGAGGTTTGGAAGAGCAGGTCCGATTTGCCGTCGTCATCGCGGACAATGAAGACGATGTGGCTGCCGTTCGACGCTTTGTCTTCGCGGACCAGCTTCGCGAAGTAGATGCCCGAGACCGCGCTCACCGGCACCGGCCAGGAGGCGGAGACGGCCCAGTTGCCGCAGTCGATCAGCCCCGTCGAGGCTTCGGTTTTACAGGCGGACTGGGCCTGTGGCAGGCTCGCCGACGGTTTGACGGTCGCGACCTTGCGCGCTCCGTTGCCGCCGTAGTAGCCCATCCGGTAGATGTCGAGGCGGTATTTGTCGGAGTCGGTGTCGATCTTGAAGCTGGCCGTTCCGCCCTGGTCGACGCTGATGTTCGTCGCAAAGCCCTGGATGCTGGAATCGCCCGAGCCTTCGACGTCCCATTCGGACGGAGGATTGCCGGTTTTCGAGTTCTCGCAGACGATCTCGTTGTTCGGGGGGTCGCAGGGGCCCGCCAGAGCGCCGTCCGAGAGCACCAGCTGTAGGCCGCAGAGAAGCGACAGGGAGAAAAGGCACGCGAAAATCCGTGGGTAGGCCACCTGTGAGAGCAACGCACCGTCGGGGGGTGTTTTTTTGACGCAATCCCACGCCCGGCGCGCGGAAGACCGGGCAACCCTCAACTAGGGCTAATCCTAAGCCTCTACTTAAGGGTTAGATCGAAGCGCTGTCGGCGAGGTCGCATCATGGAGAACGAGACGAGGTTGGCCGCTGCCGTCGGCCGGAACGGTGTAGACGTCGAAGCCGTCCGAGTAGACGAGCGTCGCCGCATCGAGCCACTCAACCTGGTCGTCGATCGGCCTTCGCTCGGTGACCGGATGGTCACGCAGCGTCGCCAGGTCGAGAACCTTGAGGCGCCAGCGGTTCTGGTCGCCGATGCGACTCTTGAAGGCGATGCGGCTGCCGTCCGGCGAGAGCGAGGGACACTCCACCCCGTCACGCAGGATCCGCATCGTCCGCCCGCGAACGTCGCCTTCGACGAGGTAGTAGTGCCCGTCGGTGCGAAGCGTCGCAAAGAATCGGTTCGGATCCTTTGCGAAAGTCACGCCCCAGAAGTTGAAATCGACGGCGTCGAAGCGGCGGCCGTCCTTGAAGACGGTGAAGTCCTCAAGGTTGGCGAGTGTCTCACCGTTGCGCATATCGACGAGCGTGGTCGCGGTCGAGAACCCGCCGGAGCCAAGGTAGGCGTGGCCGTTGGCGAAGACGGTGATTGCCCCGTAGCGCCCGTCCGGCGAGACCCGGGCGCGCGAGGGCACGCCGGCCAAGGGCAGGGTGTGCAGAGCTGCCAGCGAGGAGTCGAAGACCGTCGCTTCATAGTCGATGCCGGTCTCCGCGGTGGCGAGGCAGAGTCCACGGCCGGCGGCAAAGTAGACCCGCTCGCAGGCCAGCTCTGCCCCTGCCAGTTGCTGCGGGCGCCCTTGCCTGATGACGAAGACCCGACCGTTGAGACGAGGGTCGTCGCGATCGACCGCCCGCACCATCAACTGCGAGCCCTCCAGCTCGGCGCCCCCAGCGCTCGCCGGTCGGGCGTCGCTGGTCACCTCGTTAGGGCTGAGCGCGGCGACGAGTAGGTAAACGAGACCGCCGAGCACGCAGAGCGCCGTCACCGACGCCAGCGCGAGCTTGCGACCCCTACTCAACCAGGGGCTCCCGCTGGAGACGCATCAGCAGCGGGACGGAGACGACGAGAGCAAATACCAAGGCCGCCCCGAAGAGAAGGACGGCGCTTTCCAGCCCCAGCGCATACCAAAGCGCGCCAAAAGCGATCGAAGAACCAAACTGGCCGAGGCTGACCACCGTCACGAGCAGGCCAATCCCGCTCGCCTGCAACCGCTCGGGCAAAATCGCCCCCGCCAACGCCGTGGTGACTCCATCCGTAGCGGCATAGTAGGCGCCCAGGGAGACGAGAGAGAGGCAGACGGCGGTCGTCCCCACCCCCGAAGAGAGCAGAATGCCGTACACCGGCAGCAGCAGCGCGTGGCCGCCTAGAAGCACCGGCACCCGGCCAATCCGGTCGGCGAGGCGGCCGACTGGGATCGCCAGGACCATGAAGACGACCGCGGTGACGACGAAGAGCAGTGGGAAGACCGTCGGCTCGAACTCAGACTGCCGCTGCAGGCCGACGTAGATCAGCACGTCGGAGACACTGGCCAGCGCCAGCCCCCCGGCGGCGAGCAAGAGGACCCTGAAGCGACCGTCGCGCAGGACATCCAGCGCGACCCGGCGCAAAGGTCCCTCAGCTGCTGCCTTGGGCGCCCGCCGTGGCCGACCCTGAACCGCGAGCACCAGCACGGCGAGGCCGAGGAAGGCGAAGAGGGTGCTGATCACGAAGACGGCGTCGAAACGCGCCGGCGCGGCCAGCAAGATCCCGAAGGCGACCAGCGGCCCCAGCATGGCGCCGGCGCTGTCCATCGCGCGGTGCACTCCGAAGGAGGTCGCCAGACCGGCCTTCGTGCTCGAGAGCGAGATCAGCGCGTCGCGCGGCGCCGTGCGCATGCCCTTGCCCACCCGGTCGACGGTGACCAGCGAGCCGATCGCGCCAACCGAAGCCCCGACAGCAACAAGGCCAATCTTGCAGACGGCCGAGAGCCCGTAGCCGATCGCCGCAACCTCCTTGTGGCGCTGCCAGCGGTCCGAGACGAGGCCGCTGGCCACCTGGACGATCGCGGCGGCGCCGCGGTAGAGCCCGTCAACAGCACCGAGCACCAGTGGCGTAACGCCAAGCGAGAAGACGAGGTACAGCGGCAGCACCGTTGCCACCATCTCGGCCGAGATATCGGTGAGCATGCTGACCAGGCCGAGCATGACGACGTTGCGGGGCACCGAGATGCGCGCCGAGGAGGGCGCCCACGTACGGGGGCGCAACAACGCTCGTGAGGCTTCGACCTGGTACACAGCGCGAGAGTCTCGCCGACCCGAGGGTCAGGCGGCGCCCTTCCCGTGGATCACGGTGGGAATGGTGAGCAGGAGAATCTTCAGGTTGAGCAGCAGCGAGCGCCGCTCTACGTACTCGCTGTCGAGCTCGATCATCTGCGGGAAGGTGAGCAGGCTGCGGCCCTTCACCTGCCAGAGGCCGGTGACGCCCGGGCGCACGGCGAAGCGGCGGAATGCCTGCGGCGGGTAGCGCTCGACCTCGTAGGGGATCGGCGGCCGCGGGCCGACCAGCGACATCTCGCCGCGCAGCACGTTCCACAGCTGCGGCAGCTCATCGATGCTGGTCCGCCGCAGGAAAGCGCCGACGCGAGTCACCCGGCGATCCGCCTCCAGCTTCTGCATCGGCTGTGCGCCCTGCTCATCGGCGCTGATCATCCCTTCCACGTGGGCACGGTGAGCGCTGCTCTCGACACCGATGAACATCGTGCGGAACTTGGTGACCGAGAAGGGCTCCAGGTCCTTGCCCAGGCGCTGTTGCCGGTAGATCGCGGGCCCCTTCGAGTCGAGCTTGACAATCAGCGCGACCAGCACCAGCACCGGCGCAAGGAGAACAAGAAGCAGGCAGGCGCCGAGCAGATCGACGGCCCGAATCGCCACCTCGGCCAGGGCGGAAACGCGCACCGGCTCGGCATCGAGAGCCGCGCTCGGCGCCGGCAGGCCTTCGGTAGTGAGCGCTTGCTGGCTCATGCCACCTCGGCGAGGGCGTACTGGAGAGATCCGCTCAAGCACGTAGTCCTGGGCGGCGTCGCCAAGGCCCGGGAAGAGCGGCAGCAAGACGACGTCACGGGCGGCTGCCTCGGTGTGCGGGAGCCGCACTTCCGCGTCGGCGTAGGCACCCTCCAAGTGGATTGCCATCACCCCTCTGCGAGTGGCGACGCCGTCGCGCAGCAGGAGCCGCATCAGCTCTTCGGCGGCGACCGGGGCGTCCGGGGCGATCCTGATCGGGTAGGACTGCCAGGTCCGCTCCGCGTACTCCGGTTCAGTGGGGACCTCGATCCAGGGGATCTCGGCCAGGGCGGTCGAGTAGCGCTCGGCGAGGCGGCGGCGCTCTGTCAGCACGGTGTCGAGCACGTCGAGTTGGCAGAGGCCGACAGCTGCCTGAAGGTCGGTCATGCGGGCGTTCCAGCCACGCTCCGGGTAGTGCTCGATGACCACGTCGCGGGCGTTGTGCCGGGCCAGCGCCGACTGATCCATCGCGTGCTGGCGCAGGCGGCGCAGGCGCTCGGCCATCTCGCGATCCTGCAGGGCGATCATGCCGCCCTCCCCGCAGGTGATCACCTTGCGCGGGTGAAACGAGAAGCAGGCGGTGCCGAGCGAGCCAATCGGGCGACCGCGGTGGCGGGCGCCGATCGCGCAGGCGGCATCCTCAACCAGCGCCAGGCCGCGCCGCTCGGCGAGGTCGATGAAAGCGTCCATGTCGGCCGGAAGGCCAACCTGATGAACCGGCATGACCGCCTTGGTGCGCGCGGTGAGGCGGCGCTCGACGTCGGCCGGGTCAAGGTTGTAGGTAGCCGGATCGATATCGGCGAAGACCGGCGTGGCGCCGCACTGCCAGACCGCGTTGGCGGTGGCTATGAAGGAAAGTGAAGGGACGATCACCTCATCGCCGGGACCGACGCCGGCGGCGTAGAGGGCGAGGTGAAGCGCCGTCGTGCAGCTCGTCGTGGCCACCGCCTCGACCGCGCCGACCCGCTCGGCGAAGCGCGCGCTCGAACTCCTCGACGCGCGGGCCCTGGGTCAGCCAGCCGGAGGCGATCACCTCGGCGACCGCCTCGGCCTCTCCCCCGCCCAGCCAGGGCTTTGCGAAGGGGACTTCCATCAGGCGCGCGCCTCCGAGGCGACCAAATCCGCCTCGGGATGGTCGCCATTCTGGCTCGCCTGCCACCACTCGACAAGCTCGGTGAGGCCCTGCCGCAGGTCGATCTCGGCACTGAACCCGAGCGCGTCCCGGGCGGCCGAAGTGTCGGCAAGGCGCCTGGTAACGCCGTTCACGGTCCGCTCCGGGCCGTACTCGATCGCGAGATCGGAGCCCATCACCTCGAGCAGGGTCTCGGCGAGGTTCTGCAGGCTGGTCTCGACCCCGCTGGCGATGTTGAAGATGGCATCGGTGACATCGGCTTCGGCGGCGAGGACGTTGGCGCGGGCGATGTCCGGCACGCAGACGAAGTCCATCGTCTGGCTGCCGTCGCCGAAGATCAGCGGCGGCTCACCGGCGACGATCCGCTCCATCCAGCGCACGAGCACCTCGGTGTAGGCGCCGTGGACGTCCATGCGCGGGCCGTAGACGTTGAAGTAGCGCAGCGCCACGTAATCGAGACCGCTGCATCGCGTGGTAGCTGCGCAGCAGTCCCTCGTTGAAGGTCTTGGCGGTGCCGTAAAGGGTGTCGTTGGCGTAGGGGTGATGCAACTCGCCGGTGGGAAACTCGGTCGGCGAGACCGTAGACCGAGGCGGAGGAGGCGGCGATCAGCTTCTCGACGCCGGCGGCGACTGCTGCCTCGACCACGTTGAAGGTGCCGTCGACGAGCACTTCGAGCGCCAGGCGCGGCTCCTCGGCGCACTGCGTGATGCGGATCGCGGCCTGGTGGAAGACGAGGTCGGTTCCCTCGCTGAGCTCGTTGACCAGCGCCCGGTCGCGGACGTCGCCATCGACGATCGTGACATTGCCGTTGGCGCAGGCCAGGGCCAGGTTCTCGCGGCGGCCGCGGACGAAGTTGTCGAGCACGACGACCTCGGCGGCGCCGTGCTCCACGAGCTGATCGACGAGGGTCGAGCCAATCGTGCCAGCCCCGCCGGTGACCAGCGCTCGCTTGCCGTCGATCGAGCTCCCGCCCGTTCGACTATTCCCGTTCCTCTCGCCGTTCAGTCGCATGTGTTTCCCCGGTTAGTGGATTTTGCGCGTGCTGTGTGGACTCAAAAGACCAACGACAGGGACCGCCCGATGTTTTCGGGCGAATTGGGAATTGCCTCGCACCGGAACGCCACCGGAATCGGCGCATCCGACATTGACCCCGCCCCAGCGTGGTCAATGTCGGATGCGCGCTCGCCGTGGCCGCCCAGATCTTCAGGAGCCGGCCAGAACGGCGCCACGCAGGCGGGCGATCGAGAGGCGGTCGGGCAAGATGCGGTCGATCGCGGCGCGCAGATCGTGGGCGGAGGCGGGGAAGCCGATGCGCAGGGCGGCGAGGTAGGCGGCGACGCCAGTCAGCGCCACGCCGGTGATGTGGACGAGGACGGGGACGCCGAGCGAGGTGAGCCCCAAGTCAGCGAGCAGCCCGGCCGCAAACAGGGCGACGCAGGCGGTGCCGGCGGGCGCCAGGTCCTGCCAGAGCACCCGCAGCGGACTGCCGACGTGGCCTCGCAGCAGCACCTCGTAGGCAACGGCGAGGAAGATCGCGTGCACGACGGAGCCGGCGATGGCAACCGCGCCGATGCCGAGGTGAGCGACGGCGAGGACGGAACCGGCGTAGACGACGAAGTGGGCGACGCCGTAGCCGAGCAGCGCCTGGGCCCGCCCGGCCGCCATCAGGGCCGAGCCGCAGGCATTGATCACGAGCGTCGCGGCGCCACCGAGGACGAGGATCTGGGTCGGCAGCACCGCCCCCTCCCAGGCGGCGCCGAAGAGCCACGGGACGAGCAGCGGGGCGACGAGCAGCAGGACCGCAAGCAGGGGAAAGATCACCACCGTCTGCAGGCGGACCATGCGCTGGCGCAGGGCCAGCATCTCCTCTATTCCGGCGGTCCGCGCCAGGACCGGGAAGGCGACCTGCACCATCAGCACCGCGACCTTGCTCTGGTACTCGACCGCGAGCTGATAGCCGCGCCAGTAGAGGCCGGCCTGGGCGGGACCGAGGATCGAGCCGATGATCGCGTAGTCGCCGTTGCGAAAGCCGGTCCAGGCGACGGTCGCCAGCGCCGCCGGACCACCGTAGGGAAGCAGGTCGCGGACCGCCGCCGACCGCCAACGCGGCAGCGGCACCGGCGCGAAGGCGAGTGCAAGGACCAGCGCCAGGGCCATCCCGATCACGCCGCCGAAGACGAGCGCCGAGGCGTCGAGCCCGGCGAGGGCCAGGGCGACGGTGACCAGCAGCGCGGGTCGTGTTCTGAGAGAGGTCGATGATGCTGATCCGCCGGAAGTCGAGCTTGCGGCGCAGGACCGCCATCGGCAGCGCGTAGACGGCGCCGATCAGCAGGCAGGGCGTGGTCGCGATCATCAGCGACCTTGGTCTCAGCGCCGAACAGCGGCTCGACCGACCAGCAGCGCGACGGCAACCGTCACGGCGGTAAGCACGAGACCGATACCGAGGCTGAGCGCGAGTCCGGCCTGGAGGTGCTCGCGACCGATTGAGCGGCGCTGCACCAGCGCACCCCCGACGCCCTCCATCGGCATCGTCAGCGCCAGCTCCTGGACGATCATCACCACGGCGAAGATGCCGAACGCCTCCGGTGGGATCAGCCGGGCCAGGAAGACCATCGAGCCGAAGAGGACGACCTCGATCGCGATCCGCGCGTAGGCGATCCAGCGCAGTCCGGCAGCCGCCGCCTCGGTCAGGTCCTCGATTGGAGCGGACGTCGCCCTCCGCCAGTTGCTCCGGCGTCGCTTGCGGTGAGTTCTCGTCCATTGCGCCTCAGAGCTCGCGGATCACCCGCGCCGGGTTGCCGGCCGCGATCACCCCGGCGGGGATCGCGCCGGTGACGACCGAGCCGGCGCCGATCACCGAATCGTCGCCGATCGTCGAGCCCTTGAGAATCCGCACCCCCATCCCGACGAAGACGTTGTCGCCGATCTCGACCGGAGCGGTCTCCTGAGTGCCGGCCGTGCGGCGCGGCGGGTCGAGGTCGTGGAAGTCGCTGTCGAAGATCTCGACGTTGGCGCCGAAGAGCCCGTCGCGGCCGATCCGGATGCCGGCCCCCTCGCTCTTCAGCATCAGGTTGTTGTTGAACTCGGTGCGTGTCCCCGACCTCGATCGTCGCCTCGGGGTTGCTCACCTCGACGTGGCAGTAGCCCGTGTAGAAGAGCGGCGACTGTCTTCCAGCCGAACTGCACTCCCTCGCCCAGAGCGATGCTGCCGGGGCCGACGAAGAGGACCGGCTGCAGGATGCGCGGCGTGCCGCTCACCCGACGGCAGGTCGAGAGCACCCGGTACTTGGCGATCCGCGGCGCTGCCGCCCTCGACGCTGGCCGCGCGAGCGGCGGCTCGACCGCGGGCGCTGGGAGCGGCGGAGGGCGCGGGGACGCTCATCATCCGAACAACGGCTGCGTCCCGCTTGCAGCGCAGCCTGCCGTAGATGCCACCGCGCAGCCGGTGCGCGGCGCCGGTAGGCGATGGCGGCGCCGGTGCGAGAAAGGGAGGAAGCGAGCGAGCGCCGGCGCCGATGCGTTGCGCAGGCGCAGGCCGCGCCACTCGCGCAGGCGGCGCGCTTCCGGGCAGGTCTCGAGCGCGAAAGCGATCAGCTCCTCGACCGGAGCGGCGTCCGGGCCCTCGACCTCGCCCCGGTCGTAAGCGCGGCTGGCCTGCCAGAGCGCCTGGCGGGCCAGCGCCCGTCCGGCCGAGCGGCGCCAGCGGGGCTGGTCCGGGCGCTCTTCGACATAGTGAGAAAGCGCTCGAAGGCGGCCCGGCGCTCGCGCAGGTCGACGATCGTGCCGTCGCGATCGCCCAGCATGCTGCGCAGCATGCTGTCGGGGTGGACCCGGTAGAGCGCCTGCGCCGCGCCCCTGACGTAGGCGACGTCGGAGACGGCAGCGATCCGCAGCCACATGTTGCAGGTCGCTGGTGTGGTGACAGGCGGGGTCGTAGTCGCCGACGCGCCGCTGCACCGAGGTGCGCACGACCGCCTCTGGCGAGGAGATGCAGTTGTGGCCGCTGCGGCAGCGCAGGTCGATCCACTTGGCGCCCGAGCGCACGGTCGTCCCGCGCCAGCGGCGTCCCAGCCGCGGCAGCGAGGCATCGGTCTCGAAGTACGGAGCGTGTCCGTAGACCAGGCCGACCTCGGGGTTTGCCTCCATCACCTCGACCGCCCGGCCGAGCGCACCCGGCGCCAGCAGGTCGTCGGCAGAGAGCAGGACGACGTAGTCGCTGTCGGCCGCCCACTCGAGACCCTCGTTGGCGGTCGCGATCAGACCCTGATTGCGTCGAGTGGCGACGCACCTCGACGCGCTCGTCGGCGGCGCTGAGCTCGGCCGCCCACCGCCGCCGTGCGGTCGGGGGAGCAGTCGTCGACGACCAGGACGCGGACGTCCACGCCCCCTGCTCTAGGACGCTGGTTACGCAGCCCTCGAGCAGCTCGGCGTAGCCGTAGCAGGGCACGATCACCTTGACGAGCGAGCTCATGCCACCAGCGCGCTGGGCACATCGCCGGCGACGACACCGCGCAGTATCCGCTCGACCTGGGCTCCACTTTCCCCCCAGCTGGCCCCCTCGACGCTCGCCGCCGCGGCGTTGGCGCGCTCGACGCGCTCGGCGGCCGGCCGCGAGACGATCTCCGAAAGGACCTCGGCGAGCTCGAAGGGGGTCGGCTCCGCGTAAGCCACGTGCTCGTTGTCGAGCACGACACGGTTGTGCTCGGCCTCGTTGACAACCGGGATGCAACCGGCGGCGAGCATCTCGTGCGGGACGAGCGAGACGTTGGTCGCGGAGAGGACTAGGCCGGCGGCGCAGCGAGCGTAGAGCTGTCCCAGCTCCGGCGGCGCCAGCAGGCCATGGTCTTCACTGCGAAAAGGCAGGGGGCCGCAGGGCTCTCCATAGGTGTGGATCACGACCTCGGGGTGTCGGGAAGCGAAAGCCTCGAGTGCCGCAACGGCCAGCTCGTGCGCCCGCCGCGGGGTCGAGGGACGGCAGAAGTAGCAGACCCCGGCCCGCTCGCCGCTGCGCTCGATCGCGTAGTGCTCGAGGTCGCAGCCGAAATCGAAGTGATCGGCGGGCATTCCGTAGTCGCGGCGCAGCAGTTCGGCCAGCCAGCGTCCAGCCGTGACGCCGTGAAAGCCGAACCGATAGGTGGCCTCGGCGAGCAGGGCCATACTGCCGGCGGGATAGAACGAGGGCTCGAAGTCCTGCACGAAGTAGCAGCGCGCGCCCTTTGCGGAAGAGGCGAGCAGCGGGTAGGCGGTGTCCCAGCTCGTCGCCAGCAGCGCGTGCGAGTCCTCGATCCCGTCGGCTAGGTCGCGAACCTCGGCCCCAACCCACGGCCACCAGTTGCGGATCGCGCGCCGGTGCTGCTCGAGCTCCCAGCCGTGGCGGTCGTAGGTGTAGACGGTGCAACGGTGGCCGCTTTCTTCCAGCGCCGCGACCATCCTGAACATCGTCGTGTGCCCTCCTGAGCCTTCGCCCGGCGGGCGGCAGATCCAACCCACCGAGAGCGGTTCTCCTTCTCTCCAGGCGAGCGGCTGGCCCGCGCCTCCGCCGGCGGCGGCAATCCGCGACGCGCCGATGAGGTGCTCGCGGCTGACCGGCAGCTCGCCTTCGCCGGCCGGAGCAATGGCGGCCGCGAGCCGGCTGCGCAGGCGGGCGCTGAGGCCCGCTGCCCCTTCGCTGGCGAGCAGACGGCGCGCCTGGCGCAAGCGCTCGGCGGCGCTCGGCCCACTCATTGCGCGACCCGGGCTGGTTCGGGTCGGACGACGCCGAGAACGGGCTTGGCGCACATGTAGATCTCCTCGACACCGAAGGCGTCGTCCTCCTCGCGGCGCAGGCCAAAACGGGCAACCTCCCGCTCGCTGAAGCCGTCGAGGTAGCGGTCCACCCGCACCTCGAAGCCCGCGACAGCAAGGCGATCGGCGTAATCCCGACCGTAGAGGCGCAGATGGTCGGCTTGACCGAAGGTGCGGTGGCGCTGCTCAGGGGTTACCGCGGCGGCATCTTCCAGCGTGGTCGCCCGCCGTTGGTCGACGGGGCACATCAGGATCGCCCAGCCACCCGGCTTCAGCACGCGGTGGATCTCGGCCATCGCCAGGCGATCGTCCTCGACGTGCTCGAGTACGTGATTGCAAATCAGGAACTCGAAGCTGGCGGAGTCAAAAGGCAGGTCCATGACGTCGAGCTGGTGTGTGGCGAGGGCGGAGTCGAAGTCGCCGGTGACGTAGCGAAGACCGGGAACCGTCGAGAGCCGCCGCAGGAACGCGTACTCCGGAGCAACGTGCAACATCGCGCCGGGGCGGCGGAGCAGGTCCGTCTCACGCTCGAGGAAGAGCCAAAGGACCCGGTGGCGCTCCAAGGCGCCGCAGCGAGGGCACTTGGCCCGGCTGCGCCCCCGATGGGGCAAAAAGCGCGAGAAGGTCGACTGGCAACAGGGGCATTCAACCTCGCTTCCCCGGTAGCGGACGCTGCGCAGCGCCCCGAGCAGCTCGTGGCGCCGCCGGCCCGGCATTAGTCGCAGGGCGGCTCGCTTGAGCGCTGGATCGGCAACCTCGCCGTGCTCGGCACCGAACTCCGGCCCGGCGGCAGCACTCGAATTCGCGTCTACGACCACACCCTGAGAACGATCCCCGGGGGCGCCGACTTCTGCGCAAGATCGCCCGCTCCACAGCCGTTTAACTGGTGATGGAGCAACGCCTGCTCGTTATCTCCCCAGTCCGCAACGAGGCGGCCCACCTCGAGTGCGTGGCGCGGTCGCTGGCCGCCCAGCGGCGCCGGCCAGATCTCTGGCTGCTCGTCGACGACCACTCGACCGACGACACCTACTCGATCGCCAGCCGGCTCGCCGTCGAGTTCCCCTTCATCAAGGCCATCCAGGCGCCACCGGCGCCGCCCCTGCTCGATCCGCGCGACCGGCTCGCCTCCGCCGCCGCGCCGCGCACCTTCAACTTCGGCCTGCAGAGCATCGACTGGGGCTCCTACACCCACGTCGCCAAGCTCGACGGGGACATGGAGCTGCCCCCCGAGTACTTCGAACGGGTGCTGGCCGAGTTCGCGGCTGACCCCGAGCTGGGCATGGCCGGCGGCTTGCGCAGGGAACTGGTGCGCGGCAAGTGGCGGCTCGAGCAGGTTCCCACCGAGCACCACGTCAACGGCGCGCTCAAGTGCTACTCAATGGAGTGCTTCGAGGCGATCGGAGGTGTTCAGGAACGTCTCGCCTGGGACACCATCGACGAGACGTTCGCCCGCATGCGCGGCTTTCGGACCCGCACCTTCGAGGATCTGGTGGCGATCCACCACCGCCCCTGGGCAAGCGCCGACGGGACTCTGCGCGGACGCGCCCGCTACGGTGCCGCCGCTTACATCACCCACTTCCCCGCCTATTGGGTCGCGCTTCGCTCCTTGAAGATGGCGACGGCCCGCCCGAAGGGACTGTCCGGGCTAGCCTTCCTCTACGGCTACTTCCGCGCCGCCCTGAACGGCACCCCGCAGGTCGAGGACGGCGACTTCCGGCGCGCCGTCCGCGCCGAGACGCGCGGCCGCCTTTTCGGCCGGCTCCCCGGCCCGACCCGAGCGACGGTCGCCTGATGTGCGGTATCGCCGGCCAGGTGCGCTCCGACGGCAGCGCGGTCGAGCGGGGGCTGATCGCGCGGATGTGCGCGGCCCAGGAGCACCGCGGCCCCGATGCGCTGGGCCTGCACGTCGCCGGCGCCGTCGGCCTCGGCATCCAGCGCCTGCGGATCATCGACATCGAGGGCGGGGATCAACCGATCTACAACGAGGACGGCTCGATTGCCGTCGTCCTCAACGGCGAGATCTACAACTACGCCGAATTGCGCGAACAGCTGCAGCGCGCCGGGCACCGGCTGCGCAACGAAGGCGACACCGAGGTGATCGCCCACCTCTACGAGGAATACGGCCCGGCTGGCTGCCTCTCCCGCCTCAAGGGAATGTTCTCCTTCGCCCTCTGGGACGCCAACCAGCAGCGCCTCTTCCTCGCCCGCGACCGAGTCGGCAAGAAGCCGCTCTTCTACTGCCTGCGCGGCGGCGTGCTCAGCTTCGCCTCCGAGCTGGCGGCGCTAATGCAGGACCCGGCCGTGCCCCGCGATATCGACCCGGCCGCGATCGATGCCTACCTCTCCTTCGGCTACGTGCCAGCGCCCCAGTGTGCCTACCGGGCCGTTCGCAAGCTCCCCCCTGCTCACATGCTCTTCTTCGAGGACGGGGTGCTGAGGACCGAGCGCTACTGGCGGCTCGATTACTCGCGCAAGCGCGCCGTGAGCGACGTCGCCGAGCTCGAGGAGGAGATCCGCGCTTCGCTGCGCCGCGCTGTCGGTCGCAGATTGGTCAGCGACGTGCCCGTCGGCGCCTTCCTCTCGGGCGGGATCGATTCCTCGGCCGTGGTCGCGGCGATGGCCGAACAGTCCGCCGAGCCGGTGAAGACGTTCTCAATCGGCTTCGCCGACGACGCCGTCAACGAGCTGCCGCGGGCGCGCCTGGTCGCCGAGCACTTTGCCACCGACCACCACGAGCTCATCGTCGAGCCCAATGCGGTCGAGCTGCTGCCCAAGCTGGTGCGCCACTACGGCGAGCCGTTCGCCGACCACTCGGCACTGCCTTGCTTTTACTTGGCCCAGCTGGCCCGCGAGCACGTCACGGTCGCCCTCAACGGCGACGGCGGCGACGAGAGCTTCGCCGGCTATCAGCGCTACACCTCGAACCTGCTCGCAGCCCGCTTCGAATGGCTGCCCCGGGCGCTGCGTGACAGCCTGGCGAATGCCGCAGCGAGGGCCGGCACGAGCACCGAGACCGCGGCGCTGCGCAGCCGCGCGAGCCGTTTCCTCAGCCGTCTTGCGGGCGGGCGCGAGGAGCGCTACCTGCGACAGATGAGCATGTTCGACGCCGATGCCCGGGCGGCGCTTTACGCCCCCGACTTCCGCCACTCGCTCGCCACCGAGCCCGACCCAGACGAGGTGCTGCTCGGTCCTTGGCGCGAGGCAAGCGGCGCCGACCTGCTCGACCAGCTGCTCGAGATCGACGCTGCCGTTTACCTGCCCGATGACCTCCTGACCAAGATTGACATCGCGACGATGGCCTACTCGCTCGAGGCCCGATCTCCGCTGCTCGACCACGAGTTCATGGAACTCGCCGCATCGATCCCCCCGCGCTACAAGGCGCGAGGCCTGCGGCGCAAGGTGTCGCTCAAGAGCGCCCTGCGGGGCTGGCTGCCCGAGGCGGTCCTCGATGGCCCCAAGCAGGGCTTCGAACTCCCCGTCGCCCGTTGGCTGCGTACCGACCTGGCGCCCTTCATGCGCGAAGTGCTGCTCGACCCCGCGAGTTGCGAGCGCGGCTGGACGCGTGCGACCGAGGTGGAAGCGCTAATCGACGCCCACGTCGGTGGCCGGGCCGATAACGGGCGCCAACTTTGGGCGCTGCTCGCGCTCGAGCTCTGGGCGCAATCGCTCGCCACCCCAACCCCCGAGCTCGATGCTGTCGCCGCCTAGGACAGCCCGCTCGATCGACCCGCGACTCGCGGCTTCGAGCGGACCGACCGCCGCTTTGACTAGCGCCCGATGAACGCCCGGCCCGACCTCTCAATCGTCATCGTCACCCACAACGGCAGGGAGATGGCGCTGAGGACGCTTCGCTCGGCGCGAGCGGCACTCGGCGCGGCCTCGGTGGAGTGGCTCGTCGTCGACGCTGGCTCCAGCGACGGCACGCCCGACGCGATCGAGCGCGAGTTCGACGACGTGCGCATCTTCCGGCGTGAGAACCGCGGCTTCGCGGCCTCCAACAACGTCGCCCTGGAGGTCACCCAGGGCCGCTACGTCCTGCTTCTTAACCCAGACGTGGAGGTTCTCCAAGGTGACCTTGGCGAACTGGTCGCGGCGATGGACGAGCGCCCGGGTCTAGGCATGGCCAGCGTCGTGCAGCGCGGCACGGGCGGTGAACTGCAGGCGTCGATCCGGCGCTTCCCCTCTCCCCTGCGCAGCCTTGGTGAGTCGCTGTTCGCAGCCTATTGGCCAGTCCTGCGAAGCTTTCAGGAGCTCGAAACCCGCCCCACCTCATACAACCGCGAGACAGCGGCCGACTGGTTGGTCGGCGCCTTTTTGATCGCGCGCCGCGAGGCGGTGCGGGCGGTTGGGCCCATGGACACCCGCTTTTTTCTCTATTCGGAGGAGATCGACTGGTGCTATCGCTTTTGGCAGGCCGATTGGCCCGTCGCCCATCTCCCGGTTATCGAGATAACCCACCACGCCGGCAAGCGCTCACGGGGCGACCTGATGGCACAGCTCAGCCACTCTCGCCTGCTCTTCGCGAAGAAGCATTACGGCGCCGGCCGACGGGCGGCGATCCGCGCCGCGCTGGCGCTCGGCCACTTCATCCGCATCGGGGTGTTTGGCTTGCCCGCGCTGGTGCGCCCGGCGGCGCGGGAGCGGGTGCGCGCCGAGTGGGCCGGGTTGCGCGTGATCTTCGGCTCCCCGCCGCCGCTCGGGCCATACGCCATGGGTGCGGCCAACCCCGCAACTTCGTGAAGTCGCCGAACGTTGGTTGGAGGTGAGCGTGCAACGCCGCATCCTGATCCTGCTCCAGAACGAGGCGCTCCCCCATGACAGGCACGTCTGGAACCAGAGCATGGCCCTTGCGCGTGCCGGTTATGACGTCAACGTCATCTGCCCGACCCTCGATGGGCGCGAGCGCGAGGAGTTCGAAGAAATCGAAGGCGTGGCGATTCACCGTTACGTGCCCCGTCACGCCAGCGGTAGTCCGGCCAGCTATGTACTGGAGTACTTGTCCGCACTGCGCAACATACGCCGGCTCGCTCGCCGCCTGGCCCGCGAAGGTGATTTCGACATCGTCCACGCTTGCAGCCCCCCGGACTTCCTACTGCTTGCCGCGCTCAGCCTGCGCCGCCGTGGCTCGCGTTTCATCTTCGACCACCACGACCTCACTCCGGAGCTCTACCTAACCCGTTTCGGGCCGGGCTTGCTCCAGCGGCTCACACTCGCCGGCGAGCAGGTCGCCTTCCGCAGCGCCGACGTGGTGCAATCGGTGAACGATTCCTACCGGCGCATTGCGATCGAACGCGGTGGCAGGGACCCCGATGACGTGTTCGTGGTGCGCACCGGCCCCGACCTTGATCGCTTCCTCCCCACTCCGCCCGATCCGTCCTACAAGCGCGGCAAGCAATACCTGCTCGCCTACGCCGGCGTGATGGGCCCGCAGGACGGCGTCGACCAAGCCCTGCTCGCATTGGCCAAGCTGAACCTGACCCGACAGGATTGGCACGCAGCTTTCATGGGCGACGGCAGCGAGCTGGAACGAATGCGAGCGCTCGCTGTGGAACTCGGCCTCGAGAACTGTGTCGAGTTCATGGGGTGGGTGGAGCACGCCACGATCGGCAGGGTCCTCTCGAGCGCTGACGTCTGCCTCGCACCCGACCCGAAGACGCCCCTCAACGACATCTCCTCGATGGTCAAGATCTCCGAGTACATGGCGATGTCGCAGCCGATTGTTTCTTACGACCTCGCCGAGTCGCGGATAGGGGCCGGGGACGCCGCGGTATTCGCCGCGCCGGAGGATCACGCCGGCTTCGCCGCGCTGGTCTCCGGGCTGCTTGACGACCCCGAGCGGCGCTCCGAGATGGGCCGCGCAGGACGCCGCCGAGCCGAAGGGTTTCTGGCCTGGGTCCATCAGGAGCAGGCACTTTTGGCGGCCTATGCACGGGCCTTGGAGATGGGCCCCGTACGCGAAAGTCGCATCGAGACGCTGGGCAGGCTGCTCACGCCCGGGCGAGCACGCCGGCGGGCCGCGGCAAGGCAGCGAGCCGGCAACGCCGCAACCGCCGGCACGGAGTAGCCTTTCCACCAGCAGGAAGAGAAACTCGACGTTTCGCAGGGGCCGTAACTGGGAAACCTGTCTTCATACGAACGTCCACGATTTACCGATTTGATCTATTCGAGGATGAGCTGACACCGATAAGTCGCGCATGCCAAACCGCCTCCGCACTGCGAGATCCCGCCGTTTTGTAGGAACGACTCTTCTTGTTGCCGCGGTGGTGGTGCTCGCGGGCCTTCAGTCATTTGCCGGGGCGTTCGCCATCTTTCCGGGACTAGGTACAAAGTCCGAAGTCATGGCGAAGCTCACAGAACTTCAGCAGGGAGTAGCCGCGCCGCAGATCAAGAGCGCCGCAAAGGACAGCGATCGCGACGGCCTGACCAACTGGACCGAGATTAACCGGACCAAGACGAACCCCCGCAGGGCCGATACTGACGGCGATGGGCTCTCCGACTGGACGGAGGCCTACCGCACCAAGACCGACCCGCGCAAGGCAGACAGCGACGGCGATGGCGTTGGCGACGGGGACGAGATCACAGCGGGCTCAGATCCACGCGACCCGGCAAGCGTCCCCACGCCCCAACCTTCTCCTTCCGAACCGTCACCCACTCCTCCCCCGACCGACACCACTGCGCCGAACACACAGGTGACTGGCGGCCCCGCTGCCACCACGCAGTCCACCAGCGCCAGCTTCTCTTTTACCTCTACCGAGGCGGGCTCTACCTTCGAGTGTCGTCTTGAAAGCGCTGCCTGGTCCTCTTGCTCATCCCCCAAGACCTACTCTGGCATCGCGGTCGGCACACACCTTTTCTCGGTGCGCGCCACCGATCCGTCGGCCAACGTCGACTCCACTCCCGCCACCTACTCGTGGACGGTCGAAGCCACGTCGCCGCCGCCCGATAGCCCTGAGGCCACCGCAATCTGGACGCCACCGGCGAACGCGGTGGTCAATGACCCAGTCGTACTGGACGGCACGGCCTCGACGGGGACCTCTCAGCTCAGCTGCACCTGGTCATTCGAGAACCAGGATGGAAGCGTCGTCTATCAGACCCGCACCGGCTGCAAAGTCGACTTCACCTTCGAATCAGTTGGCACCAAGTACGTCGAGCTTGGGGTGCAGAGCGCTGACGGCGCCAGCGACGCGGACAAGAAATCGTTCACCATCACGCCAGAAGCCGACACAACTCCGCCAAACACCACGATCGGCTCGACACCGGGCAGCAGTACTACCGCCACCAGCGCCAGCTTCTCCTTCTCCTCGAGCGAGGCCGGCTCGACCTTCGCCTGCCAACTCGACGGATCCTCCTGGTCCGCCTGCGCGACGCCGAAGTCCTACTCCGGTCTCGCCCTCGGCAGCCACACCTTCAACGTGCGTGCAACCGATGGCACCGGCAACACCGATGCCAGCCCAGCGAGCTGGACCTGGACCGTCCAACAGGAAGAAACTACGCCTCCGCCTCCGCCCCCTCCCCCGCCTGGCAACTCCTGCGTCTCAGGGGCCACCAACGTAACCGCGGTCAGCGCCCTCACCAGCGCAGTCTCCTCCGGCAAAGACGTCTGCGTCACAGCCGCACTCGGCGACGTCAACTTCAACAACATGGGCAACCGCTCCGGCGTCGTTATCTCGACCGAAGGCGGCTCGATGGGCCAGCTCGAAATCAGCGGCACCACCGACCTGACAATCGACTCCGCCCGCTTCCGCTCGGTCACGATCCGCGGTGGACATCGCACCGTGATCGAAGACTCGACGATTGGCGGCACCCAGGCCAACCGCGTCTACGACCAGCTGATCTTCATGCCGGACGAAAGCAACAACGTCATCATCCGCAACAACGACATCGGCTGGACCAAGGCCGACAGCTCCGGCAACACCGGCTACGGCTGCCGCTGCTACGGCGCCACCAACGGACTTCAGTTCGTCGGCAACAGGGTGCACGACATCGCCGCCGACGGCTTCCAGGGAACCAACGGCGCCAACGTCCTGATCGACCGCAACGAGATCGGCCCGGTGGGCGCCAATTCCGACTCCGATGAGCACTCCGACAACATCCAGATCGTCGGCAACGGCCCCAACCTGCGGATCACCAACAACTGGATCCACCATCAGGGCTACTACGAAGGCGGGATCACCAACAATGCCGGCAGCACCTACATCCACGGCGGCACCACCAACTCGGTGCTCTACGAAAACAACCTGATCCAGAGCGCGCGGGGCCGCACCGAGATCTGCGGCCTCGGCACCGGCGGCACCTCGCGTTCGAACATCACGATTCGCCGCAACACCTGGACCGACGGCGGTCAGGAGTTCACCAGCTTCCCCGGCTTCGAGTGGGATTGCGATTCGGGCTCGGGCAACCTGGTCGAACGCAACATCGCGGTGGATCCGGATGGCGGCTTCGCCCAGGACGGGTCATCGGCCGCAGCTGTGTTCTCGGCCAACCTCTGGGGCCAGGGCTCGCTGGTTACCCTCGATTCGGCCGGAAACTGCACTTCGAGCAACTGCAACCCGGCCGGCCAGGAACCGATCGGGTACCGCAAGCCCTCCGGCGTCAACTGGTAGTCCGGAGCGCCGCACGGGCGCACTAAGCTTGCCGGCTAGATGAGTCGAGCGCGCAAGCGAAGGGTCCGCTGGTCGATGGCGGTGCCCGTCCTCCTCGCCGTGGCGATGCTGGGGTGCGGGCTCTCGCCGGGTGATGCGGACAGCAAGTCGGGCCGGCTGATCTTCGCGGGCCCGAGCTGCACCAAGACCCTGGCGCCCGGCGCCAACCTTGCCAACGCTCTCGCCCGCGCACGGCCCAGTGCGGTCCTCTGCCTGCAGGGCGGCAGTTATCCGGGTGTCCGCGTGCCCGCGGGCGCGACCGACGCGCACCGCTTCGTCACCCTCCGCTCGGTGCCCGGCGAAAGCGCAGTGATCACCGGTGAGCTGTCCTTTGACAACGCCCGCTTCCTCTGTCTGCGGGAACTCAAGTTCACCGGGGGGGTCGCCTTTCGGCCCGCCGCCTCGCATGTGCGGCTGCTCAACAACGAGATCACCGGCCAGGCGGGAATCTTCTTCTATGGCGATGCGAGCCTCGGTGGCTCAACCCACGCAGTGCTGATTGAGGGAAACCACATCCACGACATCGACTACCGTGGCTCGCAGTCCACATACAACGGCTACGGGATCAAGTCGATCGGCGTCCAGAACGGCTTCACCGTCAGGGGGAACACGATCGAGCGCCTCGCCGCCGACTACATCCAAACCGACGTGGCGCGCAACTGGACGGTCGACCGCAATACCTTCCTCGGCCCCTCGCTGGCGGGCACTCATCCCACCGAACACCAGGACCTCTGGCAGATATACGCCGGCGGCAGGAACATCAGCTTCACGAACAACGTCGCCCGCGGCACCGGCACGAGCCAATCGCTGCTCTTCCAGATGACCTACCCGGAGAGCCGCTTCGCCAAGGTCTCCGTCGTCAACAACCTCTTCGACCACGATTCGGACGGCTACACCTGCCAGCTGTACCAGTCCGCCGGGCTGGTGTTCAGGCACAACACGATCGTCGGCTCAGAATACGGCTGCATCTTCCGCGCCGAACCCGGCTTTCCCGACGGCTCCGGGTACAGGGTCGAACGCAACATCTTCGACGCCCGCGACAGCGCTGCGCTCGGCTTCGAGGGAGGCGCACAGCGATGGGGCACCTACGCCTACAACGTCTCCACCGACGGCTCGGCGCGGGGGCCGCACTCGATCCGCCGCTGGCGAGCGTCATGGAGCGACGGCCCCGACTACCAGCCCAGGGGCCTTCCCTTCGCGGTCGGCTACAGGCCGACCGGCTGAAAAGACCCTAGGCGGGCCGCGGCCGCAGGGCCGGCGCTGGCCGTGCCAGTGGCACTTCCACCGAGGCGGCGCAGGTGCAGATCGCGGCCATAAAAAGGAAGAGGTAGGGCGCCTGCGGGAAGCTGAGAATGTCGTAGAGAGCCGTGGCCACGCCGAATGCGAGGCAGCTCGCGCCGGCAGCCAGTGCCGGCGGTCCGCGCAACGGGTTATCGGAGCGCAACACCGAGCGAACGACGAAGAGTGGCGTCACGATCAGGGCGAGGAAGGCAAACAGGCCGATCGCGCCAACCTGGTAGACCTGCCCGAGGTACTCGTTGTCGAAGATGCGGTAGGTGTCGGAGCGGATCGAGTCCAGCGTGCCGTAGCCGCGGCCGAGGATCGGGTTGGTCAGCAGATCGGGAAGAATCGCTGGGTAGTCGGAAGTCCGCCCGGCCGTCGAGTTACTTTCACCCGCGTCACCGAGCTCTTCGACCGCTCCAAAGGTCCCGGGGGCGACGACAAGCGCCAGCACTAGGGCAACGATTGCGAAAGGCGCCAAACGCACGAACTGGCGTGGTCGCATCGCGAAGAGGGCGAGCAGTGCGAAGGCCGGCACAACGGCCCCCGACTTGCGCTGGGTGAGCAGAGCGCCGACGATGATGATGCAGGCGGCAGCCCCCCAGAGCAGGCGGCGCCGCACGTCAGGCGCGATGGCCGCAAGGACGACTGCGAAGGGCAGGGCCATGCCGAGAATCGAGGTCACCGAGAGCGCGTGTCTGGTCGGGCCGGCGATCATCGGACGCGCCTGCGTCAGGTCGGGGTTGACGTTGGTCGGTGCTGGGTCGACGCTGGCGATCGGCGAGAGCGCGGCGCTCGCGGTCGAGTAGAAGACGTTGTAGCCGGTCCTCTCCTCGTAGATCGTGCCCAGCGCCGTGATCACAGCCAAGACGACGATTAGGACGGAGAAAGAGCGCAGCTCGGCGACCCGTAGGGTGAGGCTTACGATCGCGAAGACGGCGAGTAGGCCAATCAGGATCGCCATTCGTTTCTGCGCAACGTCCCACTCCCCCAGGTTGGTGATGCGATCGACGTTTACGGCGATGCTCGCAATCGCAACCAGCACGAAGGCAATCATGCCGACCGCCCAGCCGCGCGGGCGCAGCCTGGCCATGCCGTCGCCGCGCCCGAGCAGGCCGGCGAGCGCCCAGACGGCGACGATCGAGACGACGAAGAAGCGATCGAAATCCGAGCTGAAGGGAAGGTGAAGCTTGAGGTGAACCGAGTCGATCGGGACGAGGAAGATCGCCGCCACGAAGCCGGCCAGCAGCCAGGGCAAGGGCCGCCGGGTGCGCGGCCAGGCGTCCTCGACGGAGACGGCATCGAGCGGCGAGCCCGCCAACTCAGCGCACCCTCTCGGTCTCGCGTTTCGCTTGCGGCGGCACGACGTCCCCAGCCTCAAGCTCGCGCCAGCCCCGGGCAATCGTCTGCGCCGGGATCAGCAGCATGCACCAGCCGATCAGGACGGCGAGAAAGACCAATGTGCCGATCTGCACGTTGGCGCTTTCATTGACCACCCCGCCGGTTGCGCGGCCGAGCGGGCTGATCACCACGCGGCTGTTGGGCGGCGTGTTCTGGCGGACCTGGATCCGATCGACGTAGCCGCGCAGGGCGGTCGGCGCCGCCGAGGCAAGCGCCATCGCCTCGGCCTCGGTCGGTGCCTGGGCAAAGACCGAGATGATCGGGATGTCCGGGTTGTTCTCGAAACGCATGCGGTAAACGGCGCCCTCGCCGATGATCTGGGAGCTGCGATGCTCAGCTGTTGGCTCCTGCTGAAAAAGCGGCAGGTTCATGTCGTAGGGCCCCTGTGCCTCGATCCCCGTCGCCGGTAGCTGCGCCTCGCGGGCGATCAGCGCCACCGCGGTCGGGCTGGCAAGGAAGCGGGCGAAGACACTGGCCCGAGTGTCGAGCGGTTCGAGGTCGTTACCGAGATCGGCAAAGGCCGAATCGGGGGTATCGACGAGGATCTGTGTTGAGGCGGTGGCGAAGACGTTGGTGCGAGTGCTCAACGAGGGCGGCGCGATGCCGACTTGATAAACGCTGAGAAAGGCCGCGAAGGCAGCAATTATCGCGCCGAGGACGACGAGCCTGCGACGGTGCCAAAGGGTCTTGAGGGTCCTAGCCAGCTCCATGTTCAGACGAACGCCCCGTGACCGGAGCTCCTTTCGGGCTCGTCGCGCCAGGCGGCGATCAGACGCGGTACAGCGAGGATCGCGATCACGCATGCTCCCAGCACGACGAAAAAGATTGCCAAGGCGATCTTCTTGCCGAGCGATTCGGCGACGGGACCACCCTGTGCCGGTCCGAGCGTGCGCAGCTCGACGCGCAGCCTCGCCGGGGTGTCCTGTTCTGCCTGGATCGCCTCGACTTCGCGACGCAGGGCAGCCGGCGCCGCCGCGGCCAGTGTCCTCGCCTCTGCCGCGGTTGGCGCTCGCGTACCCACCGTGATGATCGGAAGTTCCCCTGAGCGTGCGACCGAAATGCCGTAGGGGTGCAACTTCGCGGGCGGCCCTTCCACTCCGGGCGCCTCCCCGGGCAGCGGCGAGGGCCCACCGACGTCGATCTCGCCAGGCGGGATCCCGGTCGCCTTGCCGATCCGCGCCAGCACGTTGCCGCCGACCATCAGGCGGGCGAAGACGCCCGCCCGGTCGGTCAGCGGTGTGAGGTCGCGGCGCGAATCGGCGAGCGGCGAGCGGGCCGAATCGACCAGGACCGCGATCGAACCCTGCGCCTTGACCTCGCTGCGCTTCGCCAGCTTGGGTGGCAGCAGGCTGACCTGGAAGGCGGCGAACATCGCCGCTATCCCGGCCAGCACGACGGCGCCTACGACAAGCCAGCGGCGGCGCCAGAGCTGCTTGAGATTGAGCACAAGGTCCACGCGAGCCCCTAGCGCTCCCGCATCCGGAAGCCCCGGCTGACGCCATCACTCGGCTGCGGAGCCGGCAGCGGCGTGACCGGAGCCGGCTCGGCCGGTTCGATCGGCTCAGTCGTCTCGGTGGCGCCCGCCGCACGCCAATTGCGCACCAGCCAGCCGCCGCCGATGATCGCGGCACAACCCAGCAGGATCAACAAGATCGTCACCGCCAGCGCGTAGCGCTGCGGCAACCCGCGCGTGGCCACGCCGGCAACCGGCGCGCCGAATTCCCTCACAACGAGCTGCCGCGACGGTGGAATGTGCTGGCTGGCAGCCAGCGAGGTGAGGTACTGCCGCAGCTCGGCAAGCGTCGCGGCGGAGAGGCGGCGAGCGATAGCCACACTCGGAGCCTGTGCGTCGACATGCAGGATCGGCAGCGTGTCGTCAGTCGAGAGCGTCAGGGTGGCGAGCTCTGCTTCCGGGACGCCAATTGCGCCGCGCGGCTTGACTGGCACCGGCAACACGCCGGGCGTGCTCGGGTCGGCCGGCGGCACGACGACGAGCTCTTCCGCCGATACGTCGGCGCGCTTTGCGATTCCTTCCTTGACCGCACCGCTGGTCATCAGATTGCCCATCAGGCTGGCCCGACCCGCCAGGGTGGGCAGATCGGGGCCACGCCGTCCGACCGCGACGACCTGCGAGTCCCGCGTGTCGATCAGGATGTCCGAGGTCGCGATCGCGACCTCGTACTGGCGGCTCTGCGGCGGCAAGCTCGGTTTGAACGCGAGCAGGAAGCCGACCAGGATTGAGAACGCGAGAACCAACGCGAGCAGCACCTTGTGCCTCCACAGCTCTCGCAGAATCTTGACCAGCTCCAACGCGTCCCTCCGGGGTCGATTTCAAAGGCAGAAGAAGAACGTCCGGCCAGGCGGGCTTCTTGCATTCGTCCCTCCACCGTTTTTCCACCTCCAGCTGACCCCGTTGAGCGCAAGTCCGGCAGGCACCATGCGTTTGTCTGGTGATGAACCTCGACCACGCAATCGAGACCCTGGTCGTCGGATACGGCTACTGGGGTCCGAACATCGTCCGCAACATCATCGACCGGCCCGAGTTCCACCTCGCCGGTCTCTGTGAGCGCGACGAGCGGCGGATCGAAGACTTCTGCGCCCGCAACCCGGGGGCGGCCTACGAGCGCCACCTCGACGTCGCGCTGGCCGACCCAAGCTTGGAAGCAGTCGCGATCGCGACCCCACCCCACACGCACCACGAGCTGGTGCGCAAGTCGCTGGAGGCCGGCAAGCACGTCCTGGTCGAGAAGCCCCTGGCGCGTACCGCCGCTGAGGCGGCCGACCTGATGGCCCTGGCCGAAGAACTCGATCTGGTTCTGATGCCAGGCCATACCTTCCTCTACAGCCCGCCGGTAGTGAAGATCCGCAACTTGATCAAAGAAGGCGTGCTGGGCGATATCTACTTCGTTACTTCTTCGCGGATGAACCTAGGGAAATACCAGCGCGACGGCGTCGTGCTGGACTTGGCGCCACACGATCTTTCGATTCTCCTGCACTGGCTCGACAAGCCGCTGATCGAGGTGACGGCCAACGGCTGCAGCATCCACCAGGACGGCGTTCACGAGACCGCCTTCCTGACGCTCTGCTTCGAAGGTGGCACCCAGGCCAACGTGCAGGTCTCTTGGCTGTCGCCACGCAAGATGCGGCAGATGATCGTCGTCGGCAGCCGCCAGATGGTCCAGTATGAGGACACTGCCGCTGATGACCCGGTGCGGATCTACGACCGCGGCATGGACTTCTCAAGACCGCCCGCGAACTTCGGCGAGTACCGCCTCACCTATCGCACCGGCGACATCGTTGCCCCCAGGATTGAGCCGGCGGAGCCGCTCGGCCTGGAGCTGAAAGACTTCGCCTCGGCGATCCTCGAGGGCACGACGCCGGTCTCCAATGCCCGCCTCGGCCTCGAAGTCGTCTTCGGACTCGAGGCTCTTGAGCGCTCGCTCGACGGTCGCGGTGAGCCGGTTGCTGTCCGCTCGGTCGACGACGCGCTGCTGAAGCGCGAGCGCGTCCGCCAGGCCGCCTGACTAACTGCTACGCCGAGCTAGACGAGGCGCGTCGGCGCGTTGATGAAGTCGAGCTCGGCCAGGTAGATCAATACCGAGTGGGCGGCGAGAGCATCCACCCCAACTCCCTGCCTGGTCGCCTCGCGCTCGAGCACAGCTTCCACTTCGGGGTCCACGCTCAGGTCTAGAGCATCCCCCTCTACGCCCTTGGCCGAGGCTAGGAAGGCGGGGGGACCTAGCGGCGCTCTTCCCGCCTGCAGTTTGGCCGTGTAATGGCTCAAGGCAGCGCGAACCGTGGCGGCGAGATCCGACCCAAGCTCCGATTCCATCCCGGAGCGCGTGAATGTTCCAAGCGTGACTTTCATCGTTCTACCTGTCAGGACAACCGATGGGGGCGTCCAAGATTTTCACGACCAGCCCCAGAATCCTCCTATCTTCAGCCTTACCTAATTCCTATGACTTTGGGCCAATCTTGAGCCTGCGGCTGAAATTTGGACGAATATTGAGCATTGACATTCGGATGAAAGGCCACTATTTCTTCGTGCCGCACGTTTCCGAAGGGCAATTCGAGCTTTTGGAAATTCCGCAAAAAATCTCAATCAAGACATCGCATCGTGGGGAGACTTTCCCTGGTCTCCCTTTCGGGCAAAGAGCGAAGGCTCAGCCCATAGGAATGACAATCAATGCGTCGGGAGGAAGACGCTGTGACCAGCCGCAATACAGAGTTGCGCCCCCATAACCTGACGCGCTTCCCAGAGGCCCCTTCTGGCTCCGGTAACAGCCGACTGGTCCAACAGGCAATCGAAGACGCCCAGACCGGCAATACGGAGGGGCTCCACTTCCTCTACGTACGCTACGCGGCCGATGTTCAGCGCTTCGTCAACAGCCTGGTCAAGGACCACCACGAGGCCGAAGACATCACCCAGAACATTTTCGCCAAGCTGATGAAGGCGATCAACAAGTACGAGCCGCGCGAAGTTCCCTTCGCCGCGTGGATCATGCGGGTCGCTCGTAACGCGGCACTTGATCACTTGCGGGCGCGGCGCGCTGTGCCCAGCGAGGAAGTCCGGATCGCCGACAGCGGTCAGGCTCAGGTCGGCATCGATCGAGGCCGGGACCTGCGCCAGGCCCTCGAGCAACTGCCCGAAGACCAACGCGAGGTACTGATCCTCCGCCATATCACCGGCCTCTCGCCGGTTGAAATAGCCGCGACGCTGGAAAAGTCGGAGAGTTCCGTGCACGGCCTCCACCACCGAGGCCGGCGCGCTTTGCAGGCCAAGCTCACCGAGCTCGGCGCCGCCCCCATCGTTGCGCCCACCACCTAGGCCCTGGTCCGGCTCAGCTCTCGCCGGCGTCACCGAGCATCCGCTCGGTGACGTGGCCAGAGTCGAGCTCCGCCGCGTAGTAGAGCGCCGCGTGCTCCAGCAACTGCTCCACGGTGACGCTCTGACCCGCGGCCTCCTTCCGCAGTAGGCGCCACATCGAAGCCTCGATACGAAGTTCGAACTTCACCCCTCCACCAGGGCTCCTGCTGCGCAGGAACGGCGGATACACCCAGCCTGCCCGGTTGACGTCTTTGTCCTTCAGGTAGAAGGTGATCGCCCGCAGGACATCCTCGGGACCAGGCTCGCCACCGTTTTCGTCTGCCTTTCCGGCAAGCGCCTCTGCGGCAAGGGTCCCCAGCCTTACCGTCACCAGCTGCTTCATGACGCCCTGATCGCATTCGTCAGGGCTTCCCTGCGCACGTCGATCGTCCTTATCACCGTGTCGTCTCCCTTGAGCGAACCGGACCTGGCCCGCTAGCCAATCCTAGCCGAGCGGGGGCGCCGGCTCGCTTTGGATCGGAACCTTCATCCAACCTGGACGTCTGGAGCTGTATCGGTACGCCTTAGTGGCGCTAGGCCGCCGGAGTGATGCGGTAGGCGTCGAAGACCGACTCGACGTTGCGCAGGCGAGCGATGCATTGCTTCAGCTGCTCGGTGTCGCCGACCTCGATCACGAACGTGTTTTTGACCATCGGGTGGTTGGTCGTGCAGCTGGCACCGATGATGTTGATGCCGGCCTCTGAGAAGGTGCGCGAGAGATCCTCGAGCAGGCGGGTGCGATCGTAGGCATCGATCTGCAGCTCGACCCGGTAGGAAGACTCGTTCTCTCCGTCCCAACTCACGTCGACGAACCTTTCCGGCGCCCGCTTCAGCGCTCGCATGTTCTTGCAGTCAGTGCGATGGATTGTGATCCCGCGTCCGAGCGAGACGTAGCCGGCGATCTCATCGCCCGGCACCGGGCGACAGCACTTGGCCAGGCGCACGGCGATATTGGCGGCGCCCTTGACGCTGATCCCGTAGTTGGAGGCGTCCTTGGTGCGCCGTGCCTTGTCCTCGCGGTGGCCGCCGGCGATGCCGAGCGGATCGGTCTCCTCGACCGCCTCGCCCGCCTTCAGCCGTTGCATCAGCTTGTTGGCAACCGCCTTGGTCGAGATTTTGCCTTGGCCGAGGGCGATGTAGAACTCGGTCGCCTTGCGGAAGCCCATCTCGCGGATCACGTCGACGAGCAGCGGCGAGGAGGCGACTTTCTGCATCGGCAGGCCGCGCGTGCGCAGTGCTTCCTCGAGCCCTTCGCGGCCCTTGCGCTCGGCGTCCTCGCGGCTCTCCTCCTTGAAGAAGGCGCGAATCTTGTTGCGGGCGCGGCTCGTCCGCACCAGCTTCAGCCAGTCACGCGAGGGACCGCGCTTCTGCTTCGCGGTCAGCACCTCGACGATGTCACCTGAGCGCAACTGGTAATGCAGGGGCACAATCGAACCGTTGACCTTGGCGCCGACGCAGGCGTGGCCGACGTCGGTGTGGACCGCGTAGGCGAAGTCGAGCGGGGTCGAACCGGCCGAGAGGTTCTTCACTTCGCCCTTTGGAGTGAAGACGAAGACTTCGTCCTCGAAGAGATCGACCTTGAGCGACTCGAGAAACTCGGCCGGGTCCTGCTCGCCCTCGGCCTCGACCAGCTGCCGCAGCCAGGTCATCTTCTCTTTCTGCGGATCGGCGGCGGCCCCCTCCTTGTAGGCAACGTGGGCGGCGATCCCGTACTCGGCGAGGTTGTGCATCTCCTCGGTGCGGATCTGGATCTCCAGCGGCTTGCCTTCGGGGCCGATCACCGTCGTGTGCAGCGCCTGGTACATGTTGGCCTTCGGCATCGCGACGAAGTCCTTGAAGCGCCCGGGCAGCGGCTTCCAGAGGGAGTGGATGACGCCGATGGCCCCGTAACAGTCCTTGACCGAGTCGACGATCACCCGCATCGCCGTGAGGTCAAAGATCTCGTTGAACTCTCGGCCCTTCTTGGTCATCTTTGTGTAGATCGAGTAGAAGTGCTTGGCGCGGCCCGAAATCTCGGCCTCGATGCCGACCTGGAGCAGCTCGCCTGAGAGGAATTTGCCGGCCTCGGCGACGTAGACCTCGCGCTCGTTGCGCTGCTGGGAGACCAGCTGCTTGATCTCGGCGTACTTGCGCGGGTGCAACGTCGCGAAGGCAAGGTCCTCGAGCTCCCACTTGATCGCGTGGATCCCCAGCCGGTGGGCGAGCGGCGCGTAGATTTCGAGCGTCTCACGCGACTTCGCCATCTGCTTCTGCTTGGGCAGGGCGCCTAGCGTGCGCATGTTGTGGAGACGGTCGGCCAGCTTGATCAGGATCACCCTGACGTCGGTGGCCATCGCCACCATCATCTTGCGGTAGTTCTCCGCCTGCCTCTCGTCGCGGCTCTCGAAGGCGATCCCGGTCAGCTTGGTGACGCCATCGACGAGCTGGGCGATCTCATCGCCGAACTCGGCCTGGATTTCCTCGAGACTGGCGCTGGTGTCCTCGACCGTGTCGTGCAACAGGGCTGCGCAGAGCGTCTCCGTATCGAGCCGCATGCCGGCGCAGATCTGCGCCACGCCCACCGGGTGCGTGATGAACTCATCGCCGGAGCGCCGCAGCTGGTCCGCGTGGCGATCGCAGGCAAAGTCGAAGGCGCGTTTGACCGCGGTGCGGTCAATTGCCCCCACCGAAACGGCGACGTTGCCGTTGCCGACATCCGCCGCGTCCTCTTCGCTCGGCGAGGAGTCGAACTCCTCGACCACGGCAAAGAGATCGGCGAGAAGCTCCTCGCTGTCTAGTGCTGTTGGTGTGCTTCGAGGTATTGGCGCGCCTCCTCATGGCGAGCGCCATAGGCGCGATATGACGCCGAGCGCTCGAGATCTGTCCCTTCTGAGGATACGACCCCAACCGAGCCGCCGCCCGCGCCCGCCTCTCCTCGCACCAAACCAAGCTCGGCGAGGACGCGAAAGCAACGCGCAGCCGTCTCGGCGCTACGCGGCTGTGGTGCACTGCCGATCAGAGCCAGTCGAAGCTCCTCGCCACTTGCCCCACCGGCTTCGCGCAGGTCACGGAAAGCGGCAATCAAGGTCGGCCGCTGGGCCAGCTGGACAGCGAGAACGCTAAGCGCGAAACGCGACTCCGCATCGCCCCAGACCCGGTGCAGGTAGCCGCCCTCCTCCCCTGCCGAAGAGGCGAGCCGCAATAGCTCCGGCGAGGAAGGGGGATCGACGAGGACGACGTGATGGAAGCTTTGGGCAAGTTCGGGAGCGCGTTCGAGCTCCGCGTAATCGGCAAGCCGAACTCCCTCGCTTGCCATGCCGACGCGCAACGCTGCGTCGGCGGTCAGGGCGAGGACCTCGCCGCCGCTGGATGCGAGCTCACCGACGACTGCCGCCGGCGCGTTCGCGCTTGAGCAGACCTCGCGCTCACGGGCGCCCTCCGCTGGCGGCGGCACCTCCCACTCCGCTGGATCGCGAGCCACCTCGGCCTCGAAGCGTCCCCACCACTCCGCTGCCTCGAGGACGCCCTCATCGGCAGCGCGAGGATAGACCTCGCGCAGCACGACCTGTGGCTCAACCGCGCCGTTCCACTGGTTCACCTCCAGCCGCACGGCGACGTCAACCGGATCGTCCTCCCCCACCCCGAGCGAGGAGCGACCGAACGCCACCCCCAGCGCCTTGTGGGATCCGCTGTGCAGGCTGAAGCGAGCGTGCTTACCTTCGCCAATCGCCCGCACGTCGCGGACTCGCGCCGAGGGAACCAGCAACCGCACACCGGGATTGCCCATACCGAAGGGCGCCAACTGCTTCAGCTCCTCCGCCAAGTCAAGCCCGAGCGAGGCCCCGCCAACAATCGCATCAATCCGCTCCGTCCGCTTCAGGTCCTCAGGCCCCAGCACGCTCGCCGCGTGCCCCGCGAAAGCCTCCTGAAAAGCGCCAAGCTCCCCCTGCTTCAGCTCCAGCCCAGCTGCCGCCTTGTGCCCGCCGAAGCTGCCTAGGCGATCGGAACAAGCCTCCAGGCCGGCGAGCAAATTGAAACCCGGGATGCTGCGCCCCGAGCCCCGGCCGCTCCCGTCGGCATTGAGGGAGATGACCACGACCGGACGGTGATATCGCTCGACCAACCGAGAAGCCACGATCCCGATCACCCCGGGATGCCAACCCTCACCGGCAACGACGATCCCGTACCCCTCTCGCAGCTGCTCCGGAAGCTCCCGCACTGCCGCTTCCGCCGCATTCGTCACCTCCCGCTCAGTAGCCCGCCGCTCGCCGTTTGCCCGGCTCAGCTCATTGGCGATCTCGGCCGCCCGCCCTTCGTCCTCGGTTAGGAACAGCTCCACTCCCGCATCGGCCCGATAGAGGCGCCCAGCGGCATTGATCCGCGGCGCCAACCGGAATGCCAAATCGCCCTCATCAAGCCGCGTCGGCTCGCATTTAGCCGCCGCGATCAGAGCTCGAATGCCCGGCCGCCGAGCCCGCCGTACCTCCTCGAGTCCCCGCTTGACCAACGCCCGGTTCTCCCCGACCAGCGGCACCAGATCGGCGACCGTGGCCAGAGCAACGAGATCGAGATCGGCGTCGTGAAGGGCCGCGGGGGTGGGGTCTCCGGAGCCTCCCCGCTGTTGCTCCGGAGACCCCACCCCCGCGGCCCCCCGCAACGCAGTCGCAAGCTTCCAAGCAACCCCAGTACCGCATAGATCAGCGAACGGATAACCCTCGTCCAGCCCCGGATGAAGAATCGGACAGTCCGGCAGCTCCTCGCCAGGCTGGTGGTGATCGGTGACCACGACGCCCATCCCCAGCTCCTTGGCCAACTCAACCTCAGCCACAGCGGTGATCCCGCAGTCCGCAGTGAGGATCAGCGACGTCCCTCGCTCGGCGAGCTTCCGCACGTTCTGCTCACTCAGCCCGTACCCATCAGCCATGCGATCCGGGATCAGCCAGTCGCAATTGGCGCCGATCTCGCGCAGCGTGCTGACGAGGATCGTCGTCGCGCAGACCCCATCGACATCGAAATCGCCGTGGACAGTGATCCGCCCATCGGCCTCAACCGCGGCCAGAACCTGCTCGACGACTGGCCCCATCGCAGCAAACGCATCAGGCGCATGCATCTCATCCGCCTCGAGAAACGCCCGCGCCTCCCCAGGCGTCCGGTACCCCCGCCGTACCAGCGCAATTGCAACGGGCTCACTCAGCCCCAGCTCAGCCGAAAGGCTCCGCGCCTCCTCGTAGTCATACGCCTCGGCCTTGTACGCACGCAGGGTCTCCGCCACACCCCCACGCTGCCGTCAGCTCCGGACAGAACCGTGCCTCGAAAACGCCCCGATTTGGGCCAATCTCAGTAGGTCGAAGCGTCTTGCACTTTTTCGGCGCGCGCTCGCGGCGACAGCAACCGGCGATCCACCGAAAAAGTTAAGCGGAGACCTACTGAGATTGGCCCTACTCGGCGGTCTGCTGTTCGGTGCGAACGCCGACGAACCAGACGACAGCCAGGCCAATGGCCACGCCCGGAACCGCAGTCAGAGCAGTGCTGATGTCGGTGTCACCAAGCCCTTTGCCGCTGCCAAGCTCGACGATCGCGCCGAAGACGACGGCGCCGATGGTCGAGCCGAGAAAGGCGCCGACGATGCCCTGCCAGAAGCGATCGGGCAGGAAGACGGTGAAGTGCCAGAGGGCGATTCCCATCGTGAACCAGACGAGCAGAGCCATTTAGCGCTTCCTCCCGTGTTTGCGGCGTTGCTGGCGCCGCGCCCGACGCTTCTCGTTGCGCTCGCGACGGGCGGCCGTGGCCGGGTCGACAACGGGTGGCTCGCCGTTGCTGGAGGGCTCACCGCCGTCGGCGTCGGCCGGCGGCTCGGCCATTGCAACCGCACCCGCCTTGGGCTTTGGCTCGCGCTGGGCCGCAACCTCTTCCTCGACCTCCAGGTCGGTCTCGCCGTCTTCGGCAAGCATCGCCATGTCGGCGTCGTCAGCGAAGGCCGGAACACTGCCCTCCGTCGCGACGATCCGCTCGCGCCGTCGAATAAAGCCCGGCTCGCGTTCCTTCCAAGCAGTCAGCACCGGCGAGGCGATGAAGATCGACGAGTACGTACCGGAGATGATTCCGACCATCATCGCGAAGGCGAAGTCCTGCAGGGTCGCACCGCCGAAGATCAGCAGCGCGACGACCGACAACAGCGTGGTGAAGCTCGTCGCCAACGAGCGGGTCAGGACCTCGCTCATCGAGCGGTTGACGATCTGCGAGAACGCAGCCCGCGGCATGCGTGGCATGTTCTCGCGTATTCGGTCGAAGACGATGATCGTGTCGTAGAGCGAGTAACCGAGGATGGTGAGGAAAGCGGCGACCGTTCCGCTGCTCACCTCCCGGCCGGTTAGCGAGTAGACACCAGCGGTGATCAGAATGTCGTGGAAGATCGCGATCAGCACCGGCACGGCGAATTTCGGATCGAACCGGAAGGCGATGTAGGCGCAGATGATCAGCAGCGAGAAGATCAGCGCGTTGCGGGCGCTGTTGGCCACGGTGGTGCCGAAGGTCGGCCCGACGCTGGTGCTGTCGAAACCGTCAGCTTCGACGCCGAACTCACGCTCGAGCTCCTTCTGCATCTCATTGATCTGACTCGGCTCCAGGGTCTTCGACTGGATCAGGAAGGCGTTGTCGCCAAGCCCGGGGTTGCTCTCCTGCTGCACCTCGCCACCCGAGATTCCGGCGCCCTCGAGCGCTTCGCGCACGCCTTCCTCATCGGTCGGTTTGACCAGCGCGACCTCAACTCTGGTGCCCGACTCAAAGTCGATGCCGAGGTTGAGTTGCTTGGTCGCCAGGGCCAGCGCGCCGACGATCAGGATTACGCCGGAAATGGAGAAGAACCAACGACTTGCCCCCATGAAGTCGAAGTGCCAGCGCACCCCCTGGCGGGTCGCACCGAGGGCGCTCGGCGAGCGCAGCAGGCGGGTGCGGCTCATCGAACCCAGCAGCGCCTGGGTGAAGACGACGGCGGTCAGCAGCGAGACGATCGTGCCGACGCCGAGCACGAAGGCGAAGCCCTTAACCCCAGCGGTGGCGAGAACAAAGAGGACGAAGGCGGTCAGCAGGGTGACGACGTTGGCGTCGATGATGGTCGCGATCCCGCGCCTGTAGCCGGCTGCGATCGCGCTCGACATCGCGCGCCCCGCCCGCACTTCCTCCTTTATTCGCTCAAAGATGACGATGTTGGAGTCGGCGGTGACGCCAATCGTCAGGACCAGGCCCGCGATCCCCGGCAGCGTCAGGGTGATCGGGATCAGTTTGATCAGCGCGAAGAAGATGACGCCGTAAGCGCCCAGCGCCGTCACCGCGACCAAGCCGAGGAAGCGATAGAAGATCAACAGGAAGAGGACGGTGAGCAAAAGGCCAATGACGCCCGCCTTGATCCCCTGGTGGAGAGCTTCCGATCCCAGCGTCGCCGAGACCTGCGACTGGCTGATCAGGTTGAGGTTGATCGGCAGCGCGCCTCGCTGCAGGAAGCTGGCCAGGTCCTGGGCGTCGCCGATGCTGTTGAAACCACCGGAGATCTGGGCTCCAGTGCGTCCGTCGATGCCGTCGGGGTTCTGGGCGTAATTGATGATCGGCCGCGTCTTGACTTCGTTGTCGAGGACGACCGCGAAGTGCCCGGAACTCTGTTCGGCCGATTCTTCGCTGCTCGGGCCGATCGCCGAGGCGGCGCCGCGCTGCGCGATCCGCCGGGTGATGTCCTGGAACGCCTTGCGACCGTCATCGGTGAAACCGAAGGTGACGTTGGGTTGGCCGAATTCGTCGACTTCCTGCTTTGGCCGGGTAATTTCTGTGCCCGAGAGCGCCGGGTCGTCATTCAGCGCGTACCAGCCCGGTTCGGCCTCTTCAAGCACTTGCCCGCTGCGGTCGCTGGGCTTTTCGGAGACGACGATCGTCCCTTCCGGGACCTTGATGACGATGCCGGAGTCGGCAGCCCGTTTCTTGCCACTGGGCGAGAGGAAGAGATCTTCCCTGGCGAACTCGGGACCGTCGATCAGTTTGTGGGGCTCTTTTTTCTCGAACAGGTAGTAGGTCGTCGGCTGGCTGCAGTTTTCGCAGTCGGGGCGCGGCTTTTGTTCGGAGGCAAGTTTGGCCGCCGCGTACTCGGTCGGGTAGGCACCAGCAAAGAGCAGTTGCTGGTTTTCGAACTTGGCTGGTGGGCGGCCTGCTTGCTGCCATTCTTCGTTCGCTTCTTCGAGCGGCCCTTTCGGCGGTTCCTTACCGGGATGACCACCAATCACGTCCTCGCGGCCGATCAGGTTCTTTTCCCAGTCGAAGAAGAAGAGGCGCGCTGGCTTGGTTGCGCATTCGGTTGCCTTGCCGACGCTCGTCGCGCCCGGGATTCCAACCTGAATCTGGTCGCTGCCGACGCGTGAGACCTCAATCTCGGAGACGCCCAGCTGATCGCAACCGGAGCGGATGATGTCGACCGCCCGTTCCATCGAGCCGTTGTCGAGCGTCGGCTGCTGGGGCGTCGGGCGACCCTGCAGAACCAGCTGGACGCCACCCTTGAGGTCGAGGCCCAGCTTCGTTTCCTTCTTAGCAATAACGATGGCGGAGACCGCGATCAGGCCAAGCACAAAGAGCAGGACGAAGACGTGTGTGCGCCTTTTGCCCATGCTCTCCTCAACCCTCCGGGGTGAGGACTATCAGTAGCCCCCCGTCGTCGTCATATGCCGGGAAAACGTCGGCGACCGCCTCGGCGGGGATGTCGCCCTCCGCGTTGACCGAGACCCGCTTGCCGAGGGAGCGCACGCCCCACTCGAGCGAGGTCGCGATCGGGTCGGCTACGGCGTCACGGTCATCGTCCGGCACCTTTGCCTCCTCGCGCCACTGCAGGCCGAGAACCTCCTGCACGGGACGACCGATCACGTCCTCATCGGTGAGGCCCGTGAGCTCGAAGCTGCCCCGGCCGGCGTCGATCACGCGCGCTTTCTGATCGCAAACGAAGAAGGCTGCATTGGGCGCCGGGTAGTAGTCGTCAAGCAGCTCGAAGACGAAGCCGAAGCCGCATTTTGAGCAGCCCTTCGGCCGCGCGCTGAAGCCCGCGGTGCGCTCCGCGCTTACCTCCCGGTGGCCGCAGTTGGGGCAGATGAAGAACGGCATCCCCCCGCAGGTTACTCAGAAGAGGCTGTTCGCTCCTTCGGGCACCGGCAGGCCCAGGTGCTCGTAGGCCCTAGGCGTGATCACTCGACCCCTCGGAGTCCGCTTCAAGAGGCCCTGCTGAAGCAAATAGGGCTCGAGTACGTCCTCGATCGTGTCGGCCTCCTCGCCGATCGCGACGGCCAGCGTGGAGAGGCCGACGGGGCCGCCGGAGAACTTGTTCGCGACGACGTCGAGTAGGGCGCGATCGCTGCGGTCGAGCCCACCGGCATCGACCTCGAGCATCGCCAGGGCGGCATCGGCCACCTCGGCATCGATCGGGCCGCGCTCTTTGACCTGAGCGAAGTCGCGGACTCGCTTCAGCAGCCGATTGGCGACGCGCGGCGTGCCGCGCGAGCGCTCGGCGATCGTCTGCGCGCCGGCGGCGTCGATCTCGACCCCGAGGATGCCGGCCGAGCGCACGATGATCTCGCCCAGGTGGTCGGGGGCGTAATGCTCGAGGCGATGCGATAGGCCGAAGCGGTCGCGGAGCGGCGTGGTCAGCAGGCCAGCGCGGGTCGTGGCCCCAATCAGCGTGAAGGGCGGCAACGGCAAAGTGACCGTGCGGGCGCCGGCACCCTGGCCGAGGACGACCGGCAGCTCGCCATCCTCCATCGCTGGGTAGAGCGTCTCCTCGACGGCACGCCCAAGGCGGTGAATCTCATCGACGAAGAAGACGCTGCCGGGCTCCAGGGCGGTGAGAAAGGAGGCGACGTCCGCCTTGCGCTCCAGCGCCGGACCCGCGGTCTGCACCAGCGGCACCCCCATCTCCTCGGCGACGATGTGGGCGAGCGAGGTCTTGCCCAGTCCGGGCGGCCCCGCCAGCAGCACGTGGTCGAGCGGCTCGTCGCGACCGCGGGCAGCCTCGATGAAGATCGCAAGTTGCTCGGTCACCTGCGCCTGGTTGACGAAATCAGCCAGCGTGCGAGGGCGAAGGGAGCGGTCCAAATCCTCATCGGGAACGTCTGCACGCGCGTCGTGCACGCGGACATCATCGGGCGGCGTCTCGTCGCCGGGCGGGAACGGTCCATCGACCCCGGGTGTGCGGATTCGCTTCTCGCTCATGCCTTGCTCCGCGAGGAGCCGGCTTTGCGCAGAGCCGCCGCGAGCAGCTCCTCGGCGTCGCTGCCGTCGATGCCTTCGAGCAACTGCTCCGCCTCCAGCGGTGCGTAACCAAGGTTGACGAGGCCGTCGCGAGCGAGGCCACGGGCGTCGGCGCCGTCCGCCGCCAGCGCCGCGACCTCGTCCTCCAGCGAGCCGGCGACCTTCTCGCGCAGCTCGACGATGATCCGCTCCGAGGTGCGTTTACCGATGCCGGGAACCGCCTGAAAGCGTTTGGCGTCACCGGCTGCAATCGCTCGCAGCAGTTCTCTGGCAGGCCCACCTGAGAGCGCAGCCAATGCGACCTTGGGGCCAATGCCGCTAACCGAGATCAGCTCGCCGAAGAGGTCGCGCTCCTCCTCGGAAGCAAAGCCGAAGAGCGAAAGCGAGTCCTCACGGGAGATCAGCTCGGCGTGTAGAAAGACCTCGCGACCGGTCGCGGGCACCGCCTTCAGGGTCTCTGCCGAGACAGCGAGGCGATAGCCGACCCCGTTCGCCTCGACGACGACGTGATCGGGCCGTCGCACCATCACCTCCCCGCGCACCGCAGCGATCATCCGACAAGCCTTTGCGACGCGACTTCTTCAGCGGCCAGCGTCGCCGCTTCCCGCCCGGTGGCGCCGCCGTGGCAGATCGCCACCGCAAGAGCGTCGGCGGCGTGGTCTGGCGTCGGCGGCTCCGGCAGACCGAGCAGCGTCCCCACCATCCGCTGGACCTGCTCCTTGCCGGCCGCTCCCGAGCCGCAGACAGCCTTCTTGATCGCCTGCGGCGTGTACGTGAAGCAGCGCACGCCCCGCTGCGCGGCAGCCAGCATCGCCGCCCCGCTGGCGCGACCGACGGCCATCGCCGAGTGCACGTTCTTGCCGAAGTAGAGGTCCTCGAGCGCCATCGCCGCCGGCTGGTGCCACTCGATCAGCTCGGCCAGGGAGCCATGAATTCGCTCCAAGCGTCGCTCCATCGGCAGGTCGGAAGAGGTTTCGACCACACCGCCGTCGAGGGCGACCATGCGGCTGCCCTCGATCCTGACCACGCCGAAGCCGAGATTGGCCGCGCCGGGATCGATCCCCATCACGACTTGCATGGGGAGTGATTCTGGGAGTAGCCCCGGATGCCTTTGTCAGGCCGCCTGCGCCGCCAGTTTCTCGATGATCTCGGCGGGCACGTCAAAGTTGGCGTGGACCTCGTTGACGTCGTCGTGCTCCTCGAGGGTGTCGACGAGTTTGAGTAGCCATTCGGCCTCGCTGCCCTTGACCATCACGGTGTTTTTCGGCTCCATGGTGACGTCGGACGATTGCACCTCCACCCCGGCCCCCTCGAGTGCTTCGCGCACGGCGCCGAGGTCGGCCGGCTCGCAGATGACCCGCAGCTGCTCGCCGTCCTCACGGACGTCCTCGGCGCCGGCGTCGATCGCGACGATCAGGTCATCCTCGCTATAGCGGCCGGCGTCGACCACGATCACACCGCGTTTCTCGAAGATCCAGGCCACCGAGCCTGGCTCGCCCAGGTTGCCATGGTGCTTGGTGAACGCGTGCCGCACGTCGGCGCTGGTGCGGTTGCGGTTGTCGCTCAGCGCCTCGACCAGGATCGCCGCGCCACCCGGCCCGTAGCCCTCGAAGAGGATCTGTTCGATCGCCTCGGCATCGGAGCCGACCCCGCTGCCGCGATCGATCGCGCGCTGGATGTTGTCCTTCGGCATCGAGGCGTCGCGAGCCTTCTGAATCGCCGTTGCAAGGGGGGCGTTGGCGTCTGGATCGGGGCCGCCATCGCGGGAGGCGACGGTGATCGCGCGCGCCAGCTTGGTGAAGAGCTTGCCCCGCTTTGCATCGGCGGCGCCCTTCTTGTGCTTAATGGAAGACCACTTCGAGTGTCCGGACATACCTGGCATTCTATGAATGTGGAAATGGTCACCGAGCCGCACAGGCACGGGCCGGCCAGATCGTTCGCAGCCGGCCTCATTTTCGTCGCCATGCTGCTCGTCGCCCTTTCGATCTGGACCGCGATCCCGCTGGGCTGGATCTACATCGGTTCGAAGGTCTCCACCACCCAGTTCCCCAGCCAGGGCCCCTACTTCGTAGTCGCCGCCGGGATCATCGTCTCGGTCCTCGTGACCGCCTGGCTGATCGGGTGGCTCAACCGCCTCTACATCCAGGTCACCGGCACCAACCGCCTAGAGCCGATGCGCCCAGCCTGGCTGAAGAGCATGCGCGACACCTCGCCCCGCGCCGCCGGCACCACCACGATCGTCGAGGCCGTGCTGATGGGCTCAGTGATCCTCGCCGGCCTGACGCTTACGTTCTGGTTCTTCCTGCTGGCGGGATCGCCGATCCCGAACCAGTAGGCGCGCCACCCTCCGCAGCGCCGATTCGACCCCTCAGCGACCGCCCTTGCGGCTCTTGCCCCCACATCCGTCGCGCAGAAGCGGCCGGAAGCTGTGGACCTTGCCGTTCTGCCCAGTGAAGTTGGCTATGGCGAGGTCGGCGTGCTTGCAGAGATTCCTGCTGTTGACCAGCAGCCCCTTCGCGCCGCCCTTCATACTCAGGACGAACTTGCTGACGGGGGCATCTGGCACCCCGGCGAAGGTGGTTCGGATGCCGCCGTTGATCGAGTCGATCTGGCCGACGAGCACGACCTGGATCTGACCCCGCAGGTCGGCCACCAGGTCGGGAAGCTGGTGGTTCGAGGAGCGCAGGTAAACCGGCCCGTCGAGCGGCTCGTCGAGCAGCGGTGTGATCGCGCGAGCGGAACCGTAAACCGAGCCCGCCGGGCACTGCTCGGCGGCAAATTGGACCCTGGTGCAGACCGTGTTGATATGGGCCTGATCGAGGAACTCCGAATGCGGCAGCGCCACCCCGGCCCGCCTGATGTTGGCGCCGCGCTTTGGCATGGTCAGTGTCGCGCGCAGGCTGGGGTGGCCACCACGACGCGTTTTGCCGCTGAGCTTCAAACCGAGCCTCGGCCTGAAGCCAAGTTCGCCGCAACCGCCGGCTCGGAAACGACTCCGGGGGCTTGCCGAAGCGCCGAGGTCGGAGTTGACCTGGGCGCGGATCGCCATCGTCTCGCAACTGGTCGGGTTGAGGGCGAAGCCGGGCTTGTCGACGTCGACGTGGATCGTCCGGTAGCTGATCGGGACGCCTTCAAGGATCTGCGGTAGCGGGTCGGATCTGACCGTCACCTGAGCGGTTTCGGGGTCGACGTAGATTCCCGCCCGGGTGATCACCGTCCCAAGGTCAAAGGGACCAGCCTGCGCCGGCACCTTGACCACCAGGCTGTAGGGAGCGGACCTGTACGGGCCTCCGAGATAGACGGCAGTCGGGTCCTTGCCCGGCTGGGGGATCCAGAGCGGGCTTGGCCCCGGACCGCTCGCCACCGTGATCGTGCCGATCTGCGCGCCAGCGGGGCAGTTGCCGCTTTCCACTGCACTTCCAGCGCAGGGCGACACGCCTGCGAGCCTCGCGAGGAGCCCGGGAGGCAGCGTGACGTCGAGTCCCAAGACGTTCTCCTCGCCCGATTCCCTGGTCAAGTTCGTGATCAGGGCGGAGAAAGAGCCGGCTGCCGGGTTGACGGTTCCTCCGGATAGCTTCGGGCTGAAGCCGCCGGTGTCGCATCCCCGATCGATAGTCATCGGGGTATCGCCGATTACAGGGGAGCCGCCGGACCAGGGCGTGAATTCATAGTGGGTCTGGTAGGTCCCGCAGGACGACGGAGTGGCGAGGACGCCGCGCGGCCCCCCCTTGAAGTGGAGCCGCAGCTCTCGGAGCGGGACCTGCGGATTGCCTTTTGCCTGCGCCGTCCCGTTGAAGAGGGTGGTGAGCTGGCCTGTGTTCGGGTCGGCATGGACCTCGCCGGGAATCTTGACGTGGACCCCGAGTTCGTCGGTGACCAGCCAAACCCCGAAGAGATCCCCTTTGCGAGGCGTACGCTGGTAGATCTCCCCGTGCAGGATTCTGGCGAGGGCCGGCACGTCGAACTCGGCGCTACCGATCTTCGAACCCCCGGGGCAGGCGGCAGGCAGGCGGGTTTCGAGGCGGACCTGCTCGGCGCTGCAGGCTTCAAGGCCATCGGCGGCCCCCGAGGCGATCGCCATTCCTTTCGGCAGCGCGACGGTCGCGTGGCGAAGCTGGGAGGTGGCCCGCCCTCCAACGGTTTCGTCCTGGGGGATGTTCAGAACCGCATCCAGGCCGCTCGGCGCAGCGGCTTCCGTGCTGGTCGGCGCCACCGAGAGGCTCGGATCGAAGGCAACCAGCCCGCAGCCGGTGATTTCGGGCAGGGCTGCCGATGCCTCAGAGAACTGGCCCGGTAGCTGGTAGCTGTCGGTCGCAAAGTCGACCTGCTGATGCTCACCGCAACTCGTTGGGTTGGTCATGAACGGCGCCGGCACGAGGCCGAACGGGCGAGGTGGCGATTCCGATTTCGTTTCGAGATACGCTTCGCGCGGCGTCAGGCGTTCGGTGTCGTGGTTCGTGGCTCCAGGCACGGCCCACAGGGTGGTCGCTGCCGAGACCAGCTTCTCGTTGGCGGGGACGCCTTCCAGCGTCGCGGTCAAGCCGTAGTCGCTCTCGGAGCGCACGTTTACGTTGATGTAGTTGGGGAGAGTCGTCGCCAGGAAGCCCAGCCTCGCCACCGTGTCCCCGGTCGGCGCCTCCATGTTGTAGACCGGCTCGGTCAGCGTGTGGACGTTGTAGAGGCGGATGACTGCGATCCCGACTTGTGAATCCAGCGGACAGCCGCCTCCTTCTGCGTCGAACGCGGTGGTCAGCTGCAGCGTCGTGCACTGCCCAACCGCGTTGGGGTTGCCGGTCAGCCCCGGGGGAAGGCTCACCGTGATGTCGCGTGTCCTTGCGTAGGGTTCGTGCAGCCCGTTGGAGTCCGCCGGACTGGCCGGGTTCGTCTTCAACTCAAACGTGGTGGTGAAGTCAGGGTGAGCACCAGCCTGGACGGTCGACAGCGAGGCGCCAACCGAGGCGAGCCCGTAGTCGGAATAGTCGGCTTTCGCCCCAGTCGCAAGGATGAGCATGACCGTCGACGCCACGACGCCGCTCAGCAGGAGAGCGCGCGGGCCCTTGCGACTGGCGAGGAGAAGGAGCCTCATCTCGGGCCTCCGCGGTTGTGGCGTCCCTTATGGCTCGGATGCCTTTTCACGCAGCGCGTGCGCCCGTGGCGTTTGACTGGGCGGGTTGCTTTTCGGCAGCGCCGCGGCCGGGGACGTGGGCCGACCGGATTGTCGCCCTGGAAGCTCTCGCTGCCCGCCGTCGGCAAGGCGGGCGCCGGCGTTGGCATACCCTGGCAGTTGTCCTCCGTCACGCACGATGCTTTCGCCGGAACGCCGGGGAAGCCACCGCCAACCCGGGCGTCGTAAATCGCTCCTGCCCCACCGGAGCGGTCCTCAGGCAGCAGCGCATCGCGCGTCTCGAAGAAGACGTCATGGCCGTCGGGCGTCATGCCGTAGAGGAAGTCGGGCGTTCCGTCGCTATGCCCAGAGGAGATCAGGAAGACCCGGCCTTCCTTCCACTCGTATACGTCAGTCTCACCGTCACTGTCGCCCGGGACCAGGGCTTCTCCGCTCTGGAAGAAGACCGCACTGCCGTCGTCGGTCACGTTTGCGATCTGGGACAGCCCGTTCGTCGGAGCGCCGCCGCGGAAACCCTGAAGCTCTGCGTCTGAGGAGGAGGCGGCATTGGTGGGATTGCACGAAACGCAGGTCAGGCTCGTGCTATCGGCGTCATAGCGGTAGACCTCGGAATGCCCGTTGCTGTCATAGGAGGTGAGCGAGGCGTGGGACTGGAAGACCATGAAGGCGCCGTCCGGGGTGGTGCGAGAGGGGTCGTTCACCGGTCCGTGGTTCTCGTCCTGCGCGGGGCCGACCACGAAGCTTGTCCAGGTCGCCAGGTTGACCAAGCCGTTGGGGTCGAAGGCCGTGAGGTCCGCTGGATCGAGGATCGCAATGAAGCTCACCCCCGAGCCGTCCCAGACGTAGAGGTTGTCGGCGCCGAGCGTCCCTTTTGCGCCATCGAGCTGATCAGTCGAAACAAAGTAGACGTGACTGCCGTCGGCGGAGACGTTGACCACGATCGCACCCCCGCCGGTCGCGATCGGCGTGGTCGCTGCCGAATCGGCGTCGAAAGCGAAGATGTCACCGCGGGCGGGATTTTCACTGCCATCCGGACGGAAGTAGAAGACCCTGTCGCCATTCCTGGAAATGCCGGCGAAGGTGGGGTTAGCACCCGCGACTTCGAGCGTTGTGTCGCCTAGCCGCTCATACAGCGTTCCTTCCACCTTGAAGGCGACAGCGGAGCCATCGGCAGACGCTCCCTGATAGAGCGCGGCAGCGGACGGGGTAACGTCGCCCGGCAGCAGGGAGACGACCTGAGTCCCGCTGGGGGTGCGGTCGTAAACGGCGCCGAGCGGCGCTTCGGGAGCGTCTTCCTCCAACTTCACCGCCGGACCGAACACCCCCGTGGAGAAGATGACGTGGCCGGCACCGGGGGTTATCAGCTTTGCGTCCGCAGCCGGGTCGACGCCCAGGCTGCCCTGGCCGAGCAAATCGAAGGTGCCGTTCGGGTGGCGCATGTAGCTCGTGTCGAGACCACCGAGCGCGAGGCTTCCGGATTCCGCCGCTCTCCCAGAACGCGTATTGGTGGTCGGCGGAAAGGCCTCCCGGTCCGGGCTGCTCGGCCTGGGCTCCAGACGGCGAGATCACATGACTGCTCCAGCCGTCGGAGCCGCGAACTGCCTCGTAGGCATCCACGCTGCCGTTGCCTTCGGTGCCGGGCAGCCCTCCCTCGGTGTCGAAGACGACGCTTTCCCCGGATGGTGCGGCGAGCGGAGTGCTGAAGTTGTTGCGGCCGCCGCCCGCGCCGATGAACGAGCGGGGGAACAGGCCGTTGGTATCGGGCGGCGTGACGAGCTCATAGGCACGCCCATCCGGCAGCCCTTTGACGACAAGGGGATGGGTCGTAAAGGTGCGGTCTTCCCCTTCGCTCACGTCGGTTAGGTTGGTCGCCACGACCCGGAAGTGGTATGTGGCCCCCGGCTGCAGGCCGGTCACTTCTTTTGCCACCAAGACATCTGCACCACCGGCGCCGATGCTCGCGTCAGGAAGTGGCACACTTGTGCACGGGTTGGCAGAGCAGTCGGCGGTGCCGTACTCAAAGTGGTAGGTAGTCGGTTCGTTGGCAGGATTGACGGTGGCGGTCAAGGTCGCCGTCGTGTCGGTGATCTGCGTGGCGGCGGTGTTCTGCACCCTGGGCGCGGAAGGAAAGGTCGTAAACGTCGTCTCGGTGGATGTATCGCTGGCGGCAACAGTGCCGCCGAGGATGTAGCGCTTGGTGGCAACGAGGCGAACGTGGTAGAGCGTCGAGCCGACGAGACCGCCGGCACTCTGGGTGACCGGCACCGCCACGTTGCCGCTTCCGGCATCGAGATCCGCAGCGGGGATGCTCGTCCAGGCCGGGCTCCCGTCCGGGCGATATTCGAAGTGGTACCCGGTTTTCAACCCAGTTGGATTCACTTCGCCGTGGAAATCGGCACTGGTACCAGTGACGTTGTCGACCGGACTTATCGTGGCGACGGGTGGAGGCGGCGTTCCGATCACGTAGATTCGATGGTCGCCGGTGGTCGAGGATGCGTAGAGAGTCCCGCTTTGCGCGTCGACATCAAGCCCGTTGACCGTTTCGAGGCCGGCGCCGACCACATGGGTGTCGACCTGAGCGCCTGAGCTTTCGAACTCCTTGATCCTCTGCTCGCTGCCCACGGTCGCGCCTGGGCAGGTTTCGGGTGTGCACGGCTTGACCACGAAGACGTGATCCGTTTCGGCGTCGACCGCGACCTCGGTGGGCCCGGGGAATCCGGAAAGGGCCGATCCGGCGAACAGGGAAGCCGAGGTAGTCGCGGCGTTGAACCTCTGCACCCGTTCGTTGCCAGTCGACTCGGCGGTATAGACGGCACCGCCGGAGCTGACCGCTATGCGAACGGGTTGGTGTTCGGAGAACTGTCCCAATCCGGAACCGGGCACGCCGGCCCCGCAGTCGCCCGCGGTGGCACTCGCCGAAGCCGGGCAGCTCTCGAGGCCCGTACCCGTATCGCCGGGCTTGCCCGCTGGGATCACGTCCCAGCCAAAGGCCGAGACAAACGCTCCTTCGGCAGTGAACTTCTGGACGCGACTGTTGAACGGATCGGCAACATAGACATTGCCCCCCGGGCCGGTCGCCACACCTCCCAGCTCTATCCCACCGAACTCTCCGCCCTCGCCGCCGGTGGCGCCCCGCTTGCAATTCGCAGCAACCGTGCACACCTCGAAGGTGGTGACGCCGCCGGTTTCCACATCCCAGCCGAAAGTTCGGAGAAATGTCCCGCTGGAGGTGAACTCAGACACGCGCCGGTTGTTCTGCTCGGTGACGTAGACATTCCCGCTCGCCTGGTCGACCGCGACTCCCTGGGGACCGGCCAGCTCGCCGCCGGGCCCGTCGGCGAGGGTCCCTCGAGATCCCGCCTTGCAATCGGCGGCAACCGTGCAGAGCTCAAACGCATCGCCGAGATCCCCGGGTTTGCCGCCCTGAATCACGTCGCGGCCCCAAGCGCCGATGAAGGCACCCGAGGAATCAAAGCGCTGAACCCGATTGTTGCCGGCGTCTACGACGTAGACATCACCCGTGGTTTGATTGACTGCCACCCCACGCGGACCGTTGAGAGTCCCGCCGAGAGCCGGGTCACCGGACTGGGTCCCAAAGAAGCCGACGACCCCCTTTGAAGCTTGGGCAGGCGGGGCAGCACCCAGGATCCAGGCCAGAAGGCCGACAGTCGCCGCGGCCCGGATAGGGCTCGATAGCGACGTCACCGCCTGCCAATGCCTAGTCACCCCAGCTCCTCTCGCTCGTTCTGGTGGCAGCCCTTGCCCTACCTTCCCGAGCCCGATTTACCCCTACGGTTTGGTTCCAAACCGACTTTCCCAAGTGATCATTGATCTTAGGTACGTTCATGGCTTTGTCAAGGTACTCATGAAGCGCGGGGCCGTACGCAATCGCACGGCCCCGCGCAAATCAAACTGCGCTATCCGCTGGCTCGAGACATCGTTATGGCGCTTCCGAGATAAAGAGCGGATTTGGTTTCGACACGGCGTATTCGGCCGTCCATTTTGCTTCTTTTGCCGGGCAGAGAAGGCCGGTTCTTTCTGTCAATTCGATTCCTACGGCTAAGGCAACTGCGGGATTCCCGCCCATCACTAAGAGGCTGGCGGAGGGAGTCCTGAAGGTGCATTCGATGACGCCGAGGCATGTGACCGTTGCTCCTGGGTTGCCCCCACCACCGCCTTTGGTGACCACCATGTTGCCGTTTCCTGCGACCTCGGCTGTAATCGACGCGTTATATGGCAGGCTCAGAGCCGATCCAACAGTGCAGTTCGTGCCGCTTGTGGTTTTGCATTCTGAGAACGAAAGCGTTTCGATAACGCCGGTTACCGAAACTCCTGCGCCTGATGTGGTTTTGCCGGACGTGCTCGATTTGCTGCATTCGACAGTCGCCAGCTCGGTTTTCAGCACAGCTTTGGATCCGGTTTTCAGAGCGGCTTCAACTACGGTTCCAGTCCCGAGAGGGCTTGCGCATTCTTCTTCGTTTGCCGAACACAGTGCAGTGGCCGAGGCCGAGCTGGCTCCGACGAACGCCATCGCGACCGCGACTGCGACCGCTGCGAGACCGAATGTCTTCAGATGCTTCATTTATTTGCTCCTTGCTCCCCGGCGACTATGCTGCCGGGGACGTGTTTTGCGTCCTCGCGTCGGGCGTTCTCTACAGGGACCCCGGCGCGAGCTTCTTGTCGGCGTTCTTCCTAGCATGGGTCGATTGAAAGATGCAAGGGTGTTGATGGGGACCTCTCGCTCACCCTGCTGTATTTCCCCTGGAAATCAACACAGTACGCTTTTCTCGCGCTAAAACCGTGTACGACCATTTGAACTAATCGTCTATGCATTCTTCACCTGGATGGCCCATCGACAGCGAGGCGAATCCCTCCCTGCGTTCGAAGCGCTTCTGTCTGTCCATCCACCAGCGCGTCCAGCCAAGCGGCGGACGGACCGGTTACGCGGCTCCCCCGAATTTGCTGGAGGCCCGGGGTACAGGCAATGACGCTGCCCCCCTCCATGGCAACCGAGAGGCAAGCGAGGTGGTCCACCTCCAGAAAGCAAACGCTCGCCGCTGGCTGCAGACCCTGGAGCAGGGACAGCGGCAGCGGCAGCGCCAGCAACAGCAACGCCTCGAGCTCGATTGCGGTGGGCGCCACCGCGGCACCGTCGAGGAAGGCTCTCTCCCACCGGATCGTGGCCGCGAGACTGCTGGCCGATCTTCGAGCCCAGTCGGTGAGGGCGTACGTTTGTCGCCGGTCCTCGCTGGGGACGGGTGCGATCAGCCCGGCCGCGGACAAAGCTTCGCGGGCCTTCCTCAGTTCGTGGTAGCTGACCTCGGGTGGGCTCTCCGCGTCTAGCTCGGTCAGTGAGCACGGCCGCTCGGCGAGCCAGCGCAGGGCCGTCGCCTGCCAGGCGACGGCGAGGGCCTTGACCGCACATGCGCCGGCAACCTCATCGGGGCTCGACGGCCCGTTCGGGTCCGCTCTCAGCCAGCGCGCGAACAACCTCAGTACCGGCAGCAGTCGTCGACCGGCCGGCGTCAGCATGCAGTAGGTGACGGGGGGCGCACCGCCTTGCTTCTCACGAACGATTACGCCGAGCTCCTCGAGATCGCGCAGGCGGCTGAAGCGGGTCGTTCGCGACGCAGGGCAGAGCCGGCTCGAGAGCTCTGAGACCGACAGCGGCCCTCGCACAAGCAAGCGCACGATGGACGCGTTGAGCGGGTCGGAAAGGAGGAGCAGCACGCGGCCACCGGCGCGCGGCTGTCCGAGCCCTCCCTCCGTGCCGGCAGTCATGATCGCTATCTGAGCCCTCTGCTGTCGCTCGACACCTATTTCTCCCGTCAGGTCCCCCGCTGCGGCGGACACGGACGTGACTCGCCCGAGGCGGGAACTCAGTTCGTACCCGAATAACGACGACGCGAAACCGCGAAAAACAGCCCCGGCGACCTTCCCGCGCCGAGACGCCAGATCCTGGCTATCAGTCGCTTAAACGACGAACTTGCCGTCTATTTGGAAGTCGACGCCGTCGACTTCGATCTTGCCGCCCTGGCGCAGGTCGCAGACGAGATCCGTGTGCACGGCGGAATCGTTGACGCCGCCGGACTCCGGATAGGACTTGCCGACCGCCATGTGAACGGTGCCGCCGATCTTCTCGTCGAGCAGCACCTCGAGGGTGCCGCGGTCGATCGCGTAGTTGGTGCCGATACCCAACTCGCCGAGGCGACGGGCGCCCTCGTCGGTGTCCAGCAGTTGGATCAGGAACTCCTCGCCGCGCTCGGCACTGGCGTCAACGACCTTGCCGGCCTCGAAGCGCAGCCGCACGCCGGAGACCTCACGGCCGGCGATCACGGAGGGCAGGTGGAAGGTAACTTCACCCTCTACAGAGTCCTCGACCGGGCCGGTGAAGAACTCGCCGTCGGGCATGTTGTGGTCACCGACGCAGGGAATGAATTTGCGGCCGGCGATGCCGAGCGTGATGTCGGTTCCAGGCGCGGTTACCCGCACCTCCTCGTGGCCCTCGATCCACTCGGCGAGGCGTTCGCACTCAGCCGAGGCGCGCTTCCAAGCGGTCAGCGGGTCGGAGTCGGTGGCAAGGCAAGCGCCGAAGTAGAAGTCCTCGTAGTCGGCGAGGCTCATCTCTGCCTCGGAGGCGTAGGCATTGGTCGGATAGATCGTGTAGCACCAGCGAAACTCGCCGGCCGCACTGCGCTCCATCATCCGGCCCAGCACCGGGCCCGTCGCCGTCTGGCGCCGGGTCTGGCGCTCAGGCGGGACGGCCGAGAGTTCGCGTGTGTTGGCGCTGGCGCCGATGGCAATCCGCACGTCGGCCTTGTCGATCGTCCACTCCATATGCGGCGAGATCCACTCGAGCTGCTCGTCCGTGGCGTGCTTGTAGTAGACGGCCGCAAGGCCGTCGAGGCCGACGTTGAGGATCGGGTGGGCTCCGGCCTTCAACACCTCCTCGTAGACCGCGCGCAGGAGCGGCTCGGCTCCGACCTCGCCATCGATTGAGACCACCTCCCCCGCCTTCACCTTGGTCGAGTAGCCGACCAGGATCTTCGCCAGGTTCTCCGCTCTGGGGTCTCTCAAGTCTCCGCCTCCTCCCGAGCGCGATTCGCTTGTGCGCTCGTAGTCATCGCCATGAACAGTGCATGCAGTCTTGGGTCCTCGGTCAGCTCGGGGTGGAAAGCACAGGCGAGCACGCCGCCTTCCCGAATCGCCACCGGATGCCCATCGTAGGTGGCGAGGACCTCCACGTCGGGACCGCAACGAGCAACCCAGGGGGCGCGGATGAAGACAGCGCGCAGCGGCTCATCGCCGATCCCGTCGATCTCGAGGTCAGCCTCGAAGCTCTGCAGCTGACGGCCAAAGGCGTTCCGCTCGGCGCTCGCGTCGATCAGGTCGAGGTGCTCGGAGTCGCAGACGATCATTCCCGCGCAGGTCCCGAAGATCGTCCCACCCGCCTCGCGGAGCGCCCGAATCGGCTCCGTCAAGCCAGCCGACTCGATCCCCATCGAGATCGTCGTGCTCTCTCCGCCCGGGATCACCAAGCCGTCGAGGCCGACAAGGTCAGCCGGGAGACGGACTTCGGTGACCTGGGCGCCGAGTTCGCGCAGCACTTCGCAGTGCGCTTCGAAGCCTCCCTGGATGGCGAGCACGCCGAGGCGCAGCTCAGGCACCGCGGTCCTGGAGGAGCGCATCCGCTGCTGCGAGGTCGGTGATCTCCAGGCCGGGCATCGCCTCGCCGAGCCCGATCGACGCAGCCGCCACGCGCTCTGGATCGTTGAAGTGCGTGGTCGCCTCGACGATCGCCTTGGCACGGCGCTCGGGATCGCCGCTCTTGAAGATTCCCGAACCGACGAAGTTACCCTCGGCTCCGAGCTGCATCATCAGTGCAGCATCGGCCGGAGTGGCGATACCGCCGGCGCAGAAGAGCGGTACGGGCAGACGCCCCCGCTCTGCCACCTCGTGGGCGACTTCGAGCGGTGCCTGGTGCTCCTTGGCGGCGCCGGCAAGCTCCTCTGGGCCGAGCTGGGCCAGGCGCTTGATCCCCGAGGTGATCTCGCGCATGTGGCGCACCGCCTCGACCACATTGCCGGTCCCCGCCTCGCCCTTGGAGCGGATCATCGCCGCCCCCTCACCCACGCGGCGAAGCGCCTCGCCGAGGTTGGTGGCGCCGCAGACGAAGGGCACCTCAAAGGCAAGCTTGTCGATGTGGTGGCGCTCGTCGGCCGGAGTCAGCACCTCGGACTCGTCGATGTAGTCGACCTCGAGCGCCTGCAGGACTTGTGCCTCGGCAAAGTGCCCGATCCGCGCCTTGGCCATCACCGGAATCGTCACCGCCTCCTGGATCCCCTTGATCATCGCCGGATCCGACATCCGCGCCACGCCACCGTCCCGACGAATATCCGCCGGAACCCGCTCCAAAGCCATAACCGCGCAAGCCCCAGCCTCCTCGGCAATCCGCGCCTGCTCAGGCGTGACCACATCCATGATCACCCCGCCCTTAAGCATCTCGGCGAGGCCGGTCTTCACTCTGAAAGTCGCTCGCTCGGCCATGAGCCCGCATCTTACGTTGCTGGCGCGGCGGGTCCTGTCACGGATTCGGTGCCACCAGCCCTGCGGTCGCTAAAGCGTCCTCGGGCTGGTCCCCCAAATCCGTGACACCCCCCGCGAGCAACGTGAGAGGGGGACGCCCCTCCTGCGGGTGGCACCGTAGGGGCGGACCGCCCCTGAGGACGCTTTAGCGACCGCAGGGGGTGGTGGGTCCCCTGCGGTGACAGGACCCGCAGGCCGGGGCCTTCGTCCCAAGCTACTTCAGCTTGTAGGCGCGGATGCGGTCTTTGTGCGTGTCTTCGTCACGCGCGTAGAGACCGTGTGCCAGTGCTTGGACCAGTGCCATCAGCGCCGTGTTTGACCGCGCGAAGGAAGGGCTGTTGGACGAGTAGTAGAGGGTCAGCTCGGCGTGCTCGCCTACCTCGGACATTGAAGCGTCGGAAACGGCGAGGGTGCGGGCGCCGCGATGCAGAGCGAGTTTCATCGCTCGCAGCAGAAGCGGATGGGCACGACCGGAGGAGATCACGATTACCAGCGTTTCCTCGTCGATCCTCCCCAGCCGCTGCAGCGACTCGCCACCGGTGCTGGCGACGATTTCGGCCCGAATGTCGAGCAGGCTCAGCGTGTGACGTAGGTAGCTGGCGAAGAAGGCCATCTGGTCGACGCCGACGATCACCACGCGCTGCGCTTCGGCGAGGGCAGCGACGGCTCCGTCAACCTGCTCACGGGTCAACTTGCGGGCGGTTTCCTCGAGGTTGGCGTAGTCGGCTCCCAAAGAGCCCTCCAGCTCAGAGTGATCGAAGGAGAAGAGCGCGCCGGAGCTCGCCGCGCTGGCGGCCGCAGCTCCCGCCGTCCGGTACTCCTCGATCGCCGCCTGCTGAAGCTCGGGGTATCCCTCAAAGCCGAGGGCCTGGGAGAAGCGCACCACCGTCGATGACGAGGTGCTCGCTCTCCTGGCCAGCTCCTCGGCAGTGAGGAAGGCTGCCTCGTCGAGGTGATCGACGATGTAGCGGGCGACGTCTTTCTGAGAGCGCGAGAACTCGTCGAAGCGCTCCTGGATGTACTCGGAAAGGCTCTTGAGCTGAGTGGGCGTGGCGGTGGTGGTCTTGGTCGCAGTCTTGGTCACGGCGGTCGTTTTCGCCGGACCCGCTGCTTTCCCTTCCAGCAATCTGGTTGGATGGGTCCTACGATGACGCTCGAGCAGGCGCTGCGCCTCACCAACCGCAACATGATCGCCTTCGACCTCCTCCTCGGTAGCGGTGCGCTGCTGGCGCCCGCAACGACCCTGAAGGTGCTCGGCCACGAGCATCCCTCTCCGGACGCTGAACACCTCTTTCGCCGCGCAGCACCGATCTGGCTCACCTTCGCCGCCGCCCACGCGATCGCCGAGCGTCGCGGCGAGCCGCGCGACTGGTGGGCGCTGGCTTGGCTGCGCGGCACCGAGATCGCCACCGACGCAATATGGGCCGAGTCCCCTGCTGTCAGCCGCCCAGGCGCCAAGCTCGGCCTTCGCCTCGCCGGAGTCGCCAACGTTGCGATGGCCGCGGGGTTTGCCTGGCTCTCGAGGCGATAGGCCTTGGCAGACCTCTCCGGGCTGCCCGATAAACGGTGGAGCCTGCGCGGGACCACCGAAGAGGGGGATGAGGCGTGGCTGATCCGCGGCATCTCGCGCAAGCTCTACCGCTGCCCCGCCTGCCACGGAGAGATCGAGATCGGCAGCGAGCACGTCGTCGTCCAGTACGTCTTCCGGCTGGGCGGCACCGAACATCATCACTGGCATCGCCGCTGCGCGGAAGAACTGCTGGTCGGCGAGTTGAGCGACGTACGGCGCGTGCCCACATCGGAGTCCGGACAGTCGAAGCTCGAACGGCGCGGCAAGTACCCCTCCGGCCGGCGCCGGCATCGCTGACGTGAGCCGCCGGGCCGAGCTGATCTCGATCTACGCCCGGATCGGGCGGACCTACTGGCGCTGGGCGCCCTCGCTGCTGCTGCTCGCCGTGATCGTCTTCATACCCCTGGGCTTGATCCACGCGCTGACGATCGAGGCGGACATCGGTTCCTTCGACCTTGGCAACGGGCTGGCGCTGCTTGCCATCGCCGGCGCCGTACTCGCCCTTGCCGCCACAGGCCTCGTCGGCGAGGTCTTCTACACCGGCGCGGTGTCGATCCTGCTCACCCATCCCCGCGACGGGCAGCCGCCTTCGTTGCGAGAGATCGCCGGCATGGTCAAGTACGGACCGCTGATCGCGATCGACCTTCTCTACGGGCTAATGGTCGCGGTCGGGCTCGTCCTCTTCCTCTTCCCCGGCATCCTCGTCTTCGTCTGGCTCGGTCTCTCGGCGCCGGTGGTTGAGATCGAGCACCGCGGCATCCGCGCCGCCTTCCGCCGCAGCATCGAGCTGGTACGGCACAAGTTCTGGATCGTCGCCCTCGTGCTGATCCCGATCGAGATCATCGGCGACGCACTGACCAACCTCGCCTCCGAGATGACCCACGACCTCTTCGGCAGCGAACTGATCTGCGAGTGGCTGGCCGACATCCTCGCGAACGTCGCCTTTACGCCGTTCTACGCGGTCGCCGCGGTCCTGCTCACCGTCGACCTAATCCGCGAAAAGGGCGGCGGCGCCGAGCTGCACTCGAAGCCGTTGTGATCGCTAACGCGCATCCGACTTTGACCCCGCTCCAGTGTGGTCAAAGTCGGATGCGCTACTCCCCCATCGCCTTGATGACCAATCGCTTGGGGCGACCGCCGTCGAACTCGCAGTAGAAGACCTGTTGCCATGGGCCCAGGTCGAGGCGGCCGTCGGTGACTGGGACGATTGCCTGGTGGTGGACCAGCAGGTTCTTCAGATGGGCGTCGCCGTTGTCCTCGCCGCCGCAGTGATGGCGGTAGTCGCCCTCGTCGGGCAACAACTCGGCGGCCACTCCGTTCGAGGCCGGCTTCCAGCTCGGTGGTGCAATCTTGTCAAGCCATTCGAGCACGTCCTCGTGCAGACCGGGCTCGTCGTCGTTGACCCAGACCCCGGCGGTGATGTGCATCGCCGAGACCAGCACCATCCCCTCGGCAATCCCGGCCTCGCCCACCGCGGCCTGCACCTCCTCGGTAATGCGGATCAACTCCCGCCGTTGCGTGGTGTTGAAGGTCATGTACGCGGTATGGGACTTCATGCTGTGCCTCCATTTCGGGCGACGATTTCCTGACCGGGCCAGAACGGCCACTCTTCGAAGCTGCGGCAGCGGCCATCGGCGGCGAAGCGAAGGATCCAGAGGTCGCGGTACTCGAGCGGCTCTGGATCGTCGTAATGGACCTCGAGTCGCACCACCGCTGTGTCTCCATCGATTGCGACGACCTCGTGGGTCATCGTGAATGCCTCGTCGGGGCCCTTGCGCTCGCGCTCCCAGAGCGCGCCGATCTCGGCCAGGCCGGAGGCCGGCTCCTCGTAGGGCGACATCCGGTAGATGGCGTCCGCTGCGAACAGCTCGGCCAGCGGCTCGATGCCGGCGGTACGCCAGGCCCGCTCGTACGCGTTGACCCACTCGCTCACCGTGGCTCGGTTAAAAAGCTCGGACGGCTGCTCGGAACCCATCAGCTCTGGGAGGTACTGCAGACCGAGAAGCCGATTTCCTGCGCCAGGCCTTCGCGAAGCCCGTCCTCTGAGTCGCGCTGAGCGCGGGCCGCTTCGACCCCTTCCACGTCACCTTTCTTTGCGGCTGCGAGCGCCTGCTTGTCGGTCGCGTAGACCCTTTCCTGGGCAGAGACGTATTCCCCGTAGGCCTTGGCGATCGACTGCGGCGGGATCAGCGCCTGCAGCCTCCCGATGCGAGCGCGGGCCAGACGCACCAGCGCTTCCGCATAAGGAACGTCGACCGACATCTCGCTTTCCATATCGCGAATCGCGACGTAGCCTCGTTGGCTGTCAGCGCAGATCGCATCGGCCTTGGCGACCAACTCGGCCTTGTCGAGCGGTTTCGGCTTGGGCTCGGCCTTCTGGGTATTCGCGTTCACAGCGGTCTTGCCCGAGCCCGCTGGGCTCGTGTCTCCATCTCCCCCGCCTCCACCGCCAGCAATGGCCGCGACTGTGGCAATCGCTATCACCGCCGCAGCGACGACACCGAATAGGGCAAGACGGCGGTTGCGAGCGGGCTTGATCGCGCTCCTGGTCGACTCGGTAGGCGGCGAGGATGCCCGCGTCTCCTCGGCCTCCGCCGCGAGCGTCTCGGTGGTTCGAGTGGCCGCGGCGCCGGTTGCCACCGTCCGCTCGGGCACGGCCGGGCGCTCACCCCTCAGCGCCGCCTGCCCCGCCCGGCCCAGATCGCCGGCCGAGGGGTAGCGGTCGTCGGGGGTCTTCGACATGGCGCGGATGACGACATCGTCGAGTGCCATCGAGACCTCGGGCACGTAGAGCGACGGGGCCGGCGGCGGATCGTGCAGGTGGGCGTAGAGGCGCGCGGCCTCGCCGTCCTTGGGGAAGGGCACCTCGCCGGTGAGCAGCTTGAAGAGCAGGCAACCGAGCGCGTAGACGTCGACGCGGGCATCGACGGAGCCGCCCGAGATCTGCTCGGGAGCGACGTAATCGAGAGTGCCGACAAAGCGACCGGTCTGAGTCAGGCCGGACTCGGTGGCGACGTTGCGGGCGACGCCGAAGTCGGTGATGTAGGCGTGCTCGATCCCCTCGCCGCCGCTGAGCAGGACGTTTGCCGGCTTGACGTCTCGGTGGACCAGGCCGGCTGCATGAATCGCGTCGAGGCCATTGGCGACCCGGGCGATCAGGTCCACTGCGGTATCCGGCGACAGTCGCCCCTCGCGGACGAGCCGTTTGGCGAGGTCGGCGCCGGCGACGTAGCGCATCGCGATGAAGGGAACCCCTCCCTCCTCGCCGGCGGCATAAATCGGCACCACGTTCGGGTGCTCGATCGAGGCGGCGATCTTCGACTCCTCGGCAAAGCGTCGGGCGAAGACCTCGTCCGCCGCCGCCTCGGGGGCGATCAGCTTCAAGGCTACGCGTCGCTCCAGGCCCGGCTCTATCGCCAGATAGAGGATTCCCATGCCGCCGCGGCCGAGGCGGCGCTCGATCCGGTAGCCGGCAAACTCATCCCCGTCGGAAAGCTCAATTCCCTGGGCCGGCTCTGCCATTGCCGAACCCTAGCCCTCCCGGCCGGGCTGGCCGATTAACCCCGGCGCAACCTCCACCTTCTTAGACTGGGTGTGGACCATGCGACGCCTCGCACTCGCAGCCCTGCTCCTTGCCTGCCTGCCGGCGGGCGTTGCCGCCGCACGGCAATTCGTGCAGGAGGGCAATCTGCGGGTGGCCTTCGAGGCGCGGCTGCTTCCCCATGCGCTGCCGCGAGAAAAGCCGGCCCCGGTCACCGTGCAGCTCGCCGGCGCGGTGCGGACGACCGACGGGAGCACACCGCCGCAACTGCGCGAGATCTCGATCGCGATGAACCGAGCCGGGATCGTCTCCGTCGCCGGCTTGTCGAGCTGCACCGCCCCGCGACTGCAGCAGACCAGCACCGAGGCCGCCCTGGCGGAGTGCCGCGGCGCACTGGTCGGGCGTGGCCACTTCGCCGCAAACGTCAACTTCCCCGGTGCACCGGTCTTCCCCGCCAAAGGGCAGGTGCTCGTGTTCAACAACACCCACAACGACAAGATGGGCCTGCTGCTGCACCTCTACGGCTCCAGCCCGGTGCGCGCGGCTTTCGTCCTGCCTTTCAAGATCGAGCGCCAGAGCAAGGGCAAGTTCGGGACCGTGTTCTCCACCCGACTGCCGCGACTCGCATCCGACCAGGGCTACGTAACCGACATCGAACTGAACATCGGTCGCCAGTACAGCGTTCGGGGGCAGAAGCGCAGTTTCATCAGCGCCAGCTGCGCCGCGCCCGCGGGCTTTCCCGGGGCGCTCTTCGAACTAGCCAAGGCGACCTTCTCGTTCGCCGGCGGCCAGCGCCTGGTCACGCACCTGCCGGGCGACTGCAAGGTTCGCTAGCCGCCCGGCCGCCGACAAGGATGGATCAGTTGCCGTACTGGCCTGCCCGCTTTTCGGCTTCCTTGATCGCGCTTTCTGCTTCTTCTTTGCCCTTTTCGATGCCTTCTTCGGCTTCCTTTTGGGCCTTTTCGATCGTCTTGCTGGCCTGTCCCTTGCCGTTTTCAACGCCCTTCTTGGCGGCTTCTTCGGCTTCGTTGAAACCCTTCTTCACTTCTTCTTTGGCCTTTTCGATGCCCTTTTTCGCTTCTTCGGCGCCCTGATTGACGCGCTCCTGGGCTTCCGAGGAAACGCTGTCGCTGTCGCTACTGCCGCATCCAGCCGCGATGGCGCCCGCGATTCCAATTGCCAAAACGATCACCAGCAGGCGAGTGATCCGCGCGCTCCTCCAGCTCAAGCTCTCCTTCGACACCTTTGCTCCTCTCAGTCGCAGTGAATGAGGCGATCTTCGCACTGACCGCGGCGTGCAGCCAGTCCGAGTCGGGGGATGGCTTGGCTAGGGTGCGGCGGTGGCTCGGCGGCTCGCGCGCATAGGACTCTGGCTTGGCGCCGTCGCGCTCCTCCTCGGCCTGCTCGAGCTGCTCGGCGTGCCCGCCTTCGACTGGATCGGCGACCTCCTCGACAAGGTCGGGGAGGTCCCGGCCTGGGCGATCGCCGCTGGGGTGGCGTTGGAGAGCGCCCAGACGAGCCTCGCCGCGCTCGCCCTCAACGGCTTCCTCCCGGCCAACCTCGGCACTCTCGTGATGCTGGTGATGTTCACCACGCTGATCGCCGGCGCGACCTTCCCGCTTGTCTTCTCCGGCTTGATCGTCGAGAAGATCCCCCTTCTCGGTCTTCAACGTATTTTTGGCCGACCACACCGCCCTTGTCGTACTTCTGCTGGCCGGCGCGGTCGTCCTGCTCATCCTGCTCGCCCGAATCTTCTGGGCGCGCCTGGCGAAATTGCGCGAGCAGCTCGTCGCCGGCGGCGCCATCCTGCGTTCGCCGCACCGCACCCTCACTCGTCTCTTCCTGCCGGTCCTCGGCAGCTACGCGGCGCGCCTCGCGATCGTCGCCGTATTCCTCGGCGCCTACTCGATCCCCGTCACCTTCCAGAACGTCGCCACTGTCACGGCGTCGAATTCGGTTTCCAACAGCGTCTCCGCGACCCCGGGAGGTGTCGGCGTCACCCAGGCGATCAACTTGAGACTGGCCAGCTAGCCAGTACCATGCCGCCACGGTGCAACCGCCCGACCAGACTCCGCAGGCACCCGAGGTGACCTCGTCAGAGGCGGACTTCGATGACCTCCTCGTCACCGAGCGCGAGCACTGGACCCAGGGCCCGCCGCACGAGGTCTTCAAGCAACTGCGCGGCGGGTGTCCCGTCCACTGGACTTCGCACATCACCGAGTTCCCCCAGTCGGCCGGCTACTGGTCGGTGACCACGGCCGAGGACGTCCACGCCGTTAGCCGCGATTGGCAGACCTACTCCTCCGAACTGGGCGGCGTCACCCTGATCACCGAGGCCTTTCCCCTCGAGCTGGCACGGGCGATGTTCATCGGCATGGACCCGCCCAAGCACGACCGGATCAAGGCCCTCTTCCAGGCCGGCTTCACGCCGAAGCGGATCGCCGCGCACGAGGACGCGATCCGCGAGATCGTCGTCCGCGTCCTCGACCGGATCGAGGGCCGCGAGACCTGCGACCTGGTTACCGACGTGGCGCAGCCGGCCGTCGCTCGTGTGATCGGCAGCTTCATGGGAATACCCGAGGAGGACGATGCGATCTGGGCCGAGCTGATGAACTCGACGCTCGGGGCCGGAGACCCGGACCTCAACCCCGGCGGCATCGCCCCGGAGGACATTGAGGCCATGATCCAGAAGAACGTGGCGGACATTTTCTCCCGCTGCGGCAAGATGATCGCCGCGCGCCGCGAGGATCCCACCGACGACCTCACTAGCGTCCTCGTCCACGCCGAGATCGAAGGCGAGAAGCTGGAGGAACACGAGATCGTGATGGGCTTCTTCCTGCTCGTCGCCGCCGGCAACGACAGCACCAAGGCCACCTACTGCAGCGGCATGCGGGCGCTGATGGAGGATCCCGAGCAGCGCCAGCTGCTGCTCGACGATCCCTCACTGGTCCCGAGCGCGGTTGAGGAGTCGCTGCGGATGTTCCCCGCCTTCGCCCATTTCCGCCGCACCGCGACGCGCGACACCGAGCTGAACGGGAAGAAGATCAAGGAGGGCGAGAAGGTGGTCATGTGGTACGCCTCCTCCAATCGCGACGAGACGCGCTACGAGGACCCCGACCGCTTCGACGTTCTGCGCAACCCCGAGCACCAGGCCTTCGGCGCCGGCGGCCGTCACTTCTGCCTCGGCACCGCCCTGGCCCGCCTCGAGCTGAAGATCCTCTTCGAGGAGACGCTCGCCCGCTACCCGAATATGACCGTCGCGGGCAAGCCAAAGTTCACCGAGTCGGCCTTCCTCAACCAGCTGAAGACGCTGCCAGTGCGGCTGGTGGCGTAAGCAGAACGCACGCCACTATTCCCGGGCCGCAAGAGTCAGTAGCCGTCGCCGGAGGAATCGGATCTCCGCCTCCTCTTTCGACAACTCGAGTGCTCGCTCGTAAGCCGCCCGCGCCTCGTCGCAGCGGCCAAGCCGACGCAGGAAATCGGCGCGCGTGGAATGAAGATAGGAGTAGGAATCAAGCGCCAGTCCGTTGATCTCCGCCAGGCCAGCCGCCGGACCATCCGTCTCCGCCACTGCCACTGAGCGGTTGAGCCGGACGACCGGCGATCCAGTTTGGCGGGCCAGCTCGTCGTATAGGGCCACGATCTGTGGCCAATCGGGCGGCTCCTCGAAGTGCAGTGACGCAATCGCCGCCTGGATCACGTAGGGACCGCTCCCGTGCAGGGCAAACGCCCGGTCGAGCATTGCCCGTCCCTTGGCGATCCTCGCCGCGTCCCATAGCGAACGGTCCTGGTCGGCGAGCAGCACTATCTCGCCATCGCGGAAGCGCGCCTCGCGGCGCGCCTCGATCAGCAGCATCATTGCCAGCAAGCCATACGGCTCGTCGGGCATCAGCTCAGCGAGCGCCTGGCAGAGCCGGATCGCCTCAGCCGCCAGGTCGTCCTCACCGCCATAACCCTCGTTGAATATCAGGTAGACGACGGCCAGAACCGCGGCGAGGCGGTCCGGGAGCAGGCGCTCGGGGGGTACACGGAAAGGGATTCCGGCCGCCTTGATCTTCTTCTTGGCGCGGACAAGGCGCTTCGCCATCGTCTCTCGGGGAACGAGGAAGGCGCGTGCAATCTCCTCGGTGCCGAGCCCGCCAAGCGTGCGAAGCGTCAGCGCCACCTGAGCCTCAGTGGCCAGCGCCGGGTGACAGCAGGTGAAGATCAGCTCCAGCCGCTCATCCGGGAACTGCCTGTCTTCGGGCTCGTCGAGCATCGCCTGAGGGGCCTCGAGCAGCTTCGTCTTTTCGGCAAGGGTGCGCTCACGACGGATGCGGTCGATCGCCCGGTTGCGCCCGGTGGCGATCAGCCAGCCCCCCGGGTTGGCGGGGGTCCCTTCGCTCGGCCAGCGCTCAGCCGCAATCGCGAAAGCATCCTGAGCGGCCTCCTCGGCGAGATCGAAGTCTCCGAGGAAGCCGATCAGGGAGGCGAGGACGCGGCCCCATTCCTCTTCGAAGATGCGCTCGATCAGTACGACTCCACCGGGCGCACCTCGATCGCCCCACCCATACTGGCCGCCGGAATCCGCGCTGCCAGCTCAATCGCGGCGTCGAGATCATCGGCCTCGAAGACCAGGTAGCCGCCGAGGGCCTCCTTGGTCTCGACGAAGGGGCCATCCGTGGTCAGCGTCTTGCCATCTTCCACCCGCACGGTGGTTGCCGTCTCCGGCGGGCCCATCGGCACTCCGGGGGTGACTCCAGGCGTTTCGTTGATCTGCCGGTAGGCCCCGTAAACGGCCTTCTGCTCGTCCTCGGAGAGCCTGTCCCAAGCCTCCGGGTCCCGCGGCGTCGGTGTCGTGCCCTGGTGAATCAGCAGCAAGTACTTCATTCGCTCCTCCTTTGGAGAGATTGTGATCGCTCCTTAGACGAACGGGAAGCGCGGAAATGGACACCCACTTCAGAGCCCGAGACCGCCTACCCCAGGCTCGTCCCAGCCGAGGTGATGGGCGAGCTCATGGCGCAGCGTCCGCTCGACCTGACGGGCAAGCAGCTCGCGGTCGTGCCCGAAGTCCCGCTCCAGCGTGTCCCGGTAGATGACGATCCGATCCTCGTAGCGTTCCAGCGCCACCCCATCGCCGTAGTACTGACCGTAGGCATGCATCTCAGCTCCACGGTCAGAGACGACAACCGCCACTTTCGCCAGCACCTCCTGAAATTCCTCAGGCAGCCGATCGATCGCATCGGCGACCAACGATTCGAACTCGTCGGGCTCACGGGTGGGCACCCACAAAATTTAGTGGCACGTGGGCGCTACCCTCATCCTGGATGACCCTCTCAGAGCTAAAGACCCTCCCCGGTGCCACGCTGGTTGAGCGAGGAACGGAGGACCTGGAAGCGGGCCGTGAATCGGCCGAGGCCCTGCTTGTCTCGATTGGCGCCCCACGCCTGCGATCTATTGGTATTGCGCTGCCTTCGCCGATCCCCTCCCCCGAGCACAAGCTCTACTTGCTCCTTTCGCGCGAAAAGGGCGACGCCGCTCATTCCGCCTACAACGCCCTGATTCGCCGGCTCGTCAGCTTCGAGCGAGCGGCCGCATGCGCGAACTAGCCGACTCGACTCGGATCGAACGGTTCATGCGTGAGCTGGGACGAGCCGCCCGCGTCGACGGTCGTGTCTATCTCACCGGCGGCGCGACCGCCGTTCTCCACGGCTGGCGGGACACGACTATCGACGTCGACATCAAGCTCATTCCCGACCACGATGAGATTCTGCGAGAGATCCCCCGCCTGAAGGAGGAGCTAAACCTCAACGTTGAGCTTGCGGCGCCATCCGACTTTATCCCGCTGCCCGCAGGCTGGGAGGAAAGAAGCCCGCTGATCCGCAGAGAGGGCATGCTCTCTTTCCATCACTTCGACCCGGTAGCCCAGGCCCTCTCAAAGGCAGAGCGAGGGCACGAGCAAGACATACTCGACATCCAGGAGATGATCTCTGCCGGCCTGGTGAACCCGGCAGAGACTCTCATCCAGTTCAAAGCAATCGAGCCCGAGCTCTACCGATTCCCGGCAATCGATCCACACTCGTTCCGCAAGACCGTAGAAGACTTGTTCTCAGGGTGAACTCCCACCCAGGCCTGACTGCGGAAGCTCGCGCGCGAACGCCCTCTCTCCCTGGGTGCTCGACCGACGGATTATGAGTCGGGCCGGGAGCTGTCTGTAGAGCCGAATCTGGCCTGATAGAGCGAACACGTCCAGGGGGTTCGGCTGAGGTCGGTGGAGTCGGGGACCAATTTCGGGACCAGGTTTGCCGCCCCGGACTCGTCCGACTCGCCGAGTCAGACGACTGAGCCGGCCAACTCGCGATCAATCTCGAGCAGGTAGGGCGCAACCAGGCCCTCGTAGGCGACCTTGCGCTCGACAGGGAGATCCTTCCAACCGGTCACCGAACCGCGGCAAATATCCGCTCCGCAGAGACAGCCACCCGGAAAGTGCTCGATCGAATAGTTGCGCATCGCATAGTCGAAAGTGATCTCCTCATGGATGGAGATCGACCTCCGGGCCACAAAGTCGCAGGCGCCGGTGTCGTTCAGTTGAACACCGCAGTTCGGACTGCACGAGTGGTTGACCAGGGGGCCGAGGCCACCATGCCGGGCCCACTTGGTGCGACTCACCTGAGTTGCGTGCGAGTCGTTGCAGGCGACCTCGCCCTCGAGTACTCCGACCATCACCGTTTCACCGACCTGGAAGCGACAAGTTGCCCGAACGCCACCGCCCTTGTCGCCTTCGGGAGTACACAGCTCATATCCGACAGGATCCAAGGGACCGCCTCTCATTGTTGGGACGCAGCGAAAACTGCGCTCGACGACCCTAGTCCATCGGTGAACCTGGGATCAAACGCGTTCGTCAGCACCGCCTTTGGGACGCTGATCTCAGATCGAGCCAGAGCCCGTCCAGTAGATCGCTCTCAGTCCAAGAGTTCGCATGGGTTCAGTGGAGTCGGGGACCAATTTCGGACCAGGTAGCAGAGCTGAGGATTACTGGTACGTGCGGATGGTGCCAATTTCGTCCTGCGTGAGGACTTCCCCTTTGCTCCCAAAGTTGACGATGTCCAGGTTCCCCTTGTTGCCCAGAGCTTTTTTGAAGCTTGAGCTCGGGAGGTCGAAGACAACGGTCCCGACCTGGGAGTCTCCGGGCTGAATCGGGGTGTCCTGCCCGAGGAACGATTTTCTTTCGACTTTGCTCTGGACTTTGGCCTCCGCGGTGTAGGGACCGCCGATCCAGAGCACGATCTGACTATCTTCGAATCTCTCCGGCACATCGGTGCGATTCGTGATCGAGAGTTCGACTATTACGTAAGTGCCTTTCGCCGTAGCGCTTTCGCCGGACTCACCTGTGATCGTTTTCGTCTCGCGGAGGTCCAGCATCTCCGCCTCGAGAGTCGACAGCTTCAGCACGCCGTCCCGGTTGACGACGACGTACCTGGTCCGTCCGTCGAGGCAGGTTCCCTCTTCGCGAGGCGGTATCGAAATGCCCTTTTCTTCGCATTCGGTTTCTTCGGGAGCGCTGGCTGCCGCGCCTTTGCCAGGAGCCGTGCCGGTCTTGCCAGTGATCGTGGCGGTCGTCTCCTCCCCAGGGTCCCCCCCTCCGGCGACGAGCACCACCACAAGCACCACGGCGAGAATCCCTGCGAGGACCAGCAAAATTCTCTGTAGCAAGACACCTTCCCCCCGGTTCAGCGGCTGCCAGACCGATAAGACTTTATCGAGTGCTCACAAAGATACCGGATGAGGCGGGAAGGACTCGAACCTTCGACCGACGGATTATGAGTCGCGCCGGAACCCGTCTATAGGGTCGAATCTGGTCCGACAGAGCGAATTACGCCCGGGGAGTTTTGCTGAGTTCGGTGGAGTCGGGGACCAATTTCGGGACAAAGTTTCGCCGCCTTCAGACCACCGCTTGAAGCTTCTAAGGCTGCAGCACAGCTACTTCAGGAGCACGGCGCGGTTCTTTATCCCTCTCCCGACCCAACTTTGCCCACAACAGGGGACGCCACGATTCGGCAAGCAGTCTGCGGCCCTGGGAATAGAGCTTGACCCGGATCACCTTGGACCCGCCTTCGGCGACCTTGGGGTGTCGCTGCAAGCGATTTGCTAGCCGAGCGCACTGCCCTAGGGGGCGAGGTCTAATGGTGCTCCAGGTCAGCTTCCCAGAAACCTGGGCCAGTCACCGGCACGTCCGAGCGGCCGGGGAGATCGACGGTCAGGTTCCCCGTCCACTGATTTGCGCCACGGGCGTCGCTGTGAAAAGTCCCATGGCCAGCGAAAGGAGCGGGTGGCCGAACCGTCGCGGTGTGCAAGCTCCGGTCGTAGCTCAGGGCGTCGTTGCTCGCCCAGATCCAGGTCGACCGGAAGATCTCCATCTCCCCTCGGCGTTCTTCGACTTCAACGCTCACCGCGGTCCTGGCGCCTGCCCAGCTCTGGACCGCATCGAACGCGAACCTGTACCCCTCGGGAAGGCGCTTATCTACGTCGAGGTGAGCCCCCGGCGGAGCATTGTCAGGAGTTCCCCTAACGGCTCTAACGCAAATCTTCGGGTACACAAGCGGTGCGCTAGTGGCGCTGACCTCGGCGAATCCCTCCTCTCCATGGAACTCGATGGTTCCCTCATAACGCTCGGCCTCAACCCGCCTCATGCTTCCCGACTTACAGCCCCAGTGCACCATCTTCGTCCGCCCGGTCGACACCCGGGTCACTGAGATCCTTCCCAACTTGCCAAGGTCCGCGTCAATCGTTGTCGGCGACACGGTCGCCGGCGTCGAATAAGCGACTATCGTGTGCTTACCGCGCGCCAAGACAACGCCAATCCGTCCTTCTGCTTCGGCCGCCGCTCCGGTCACAACGATGAACCTGTAGCCGTTGCTGACCTTCAGTTCGAATCCGGTAAGTACTAGCGCCCGGTCCTCCTCGCCTTGAGCAATAGCCGACAGGAGCAGGGTCGACGCCAGCACCAGCATCACCCCCGCACCACTCAGCAAGCCTCGCATCACTCGGCAATCCTACCGGTACATTATGGGGCGGGAAGGACTCGAACCTTCGACCGACGGATTATGAGTCGGGCTGGAAAGTGTCTGTAGGGCCGAATCGTGCCTGACCGGGTGCGCTCAGTCCGAGGAGTTGGGCTGAGTTCGGTGGAGTCCGGGACAAATTTCGGGACAAAGTTTTTCGGTGCCCTCAGACCAGCTCGACGATGGCTTTCGTCACCAGCTCCCCAGACTTGCGCGAAGCGCCTTGCGAAGGGACTCTCGGTCCGAGTGAAACCGATCGTGGTAGGGGGTACAAGAACCCTATGACCAACCGCTCCCGCGTAGCCATCACCTTGGCAACCGCGCGCGTGCTCGGCGCTTCCGCCTACGGACATGCATTCAACATCAGCCCGCCAGGTGTCCTTCAAGACATCTGGGACCACAGCAATTGGATAATTAACGGGCTTGCCATCCTCGGTGTGTTCCTGGTCTATCGGTGGTGGGCTCTCCTCCCGGCGATTGCGCCTGCCGCCGTCATCGTCTACCTCCAGAGCATGACCGACTATGTGGAACCTTGGCACGGAGATGCCATCGGCACCTTCGACTTCTCCGATCAGCCTGTCCTGTACGTCTTGGTCGTGATTGTCGGGATCGCCTTGCAGGCGGCGGTCCTTTCCGTCGGCTTGCTGCTGCGCGCAGCTTGGGAGCGGGTTCGCTCTGGGCGTCGCGGAGGTTCGTTGCCTGACTCGGCCTAGCGAGCCGCGCAGCTCGCAAAGATGCTTCGCTGAGCAACGGATGGGCAAACCGGCTCAATGGCTCTGCGGAACGATCCAATATCTATCACTGGCTTTCGTAATGGGGCGGGCAGGACTCGAACCTGCGCTCCACGGATTATGAGTCGAGCCGGAAGCCGTCTATAGAGCCGAATCTGGCCTGATAGAGCGAATCACGTCCAGGGAGTTCGTCTGAGTTCGGAGGAGTTGGGGACCAATTTCGAGACCAAGTTCTCATGAGTGCCCATGCGCTTGTGGCCCGTGTCGAGCCGAAGCTGTCTTGTCACCGGCCAGCGCCGGCCTCGCGTCGGCCACGCGACCTCTGGAGAATTGCCGTATGCCAACCAAATGGATCTTCATTTTTGCGATAGGCATGATCGGTGTGATCATCCTCTCCGCAGCTCAACCGTCTAAGTCAGCTGGCGCAACTAGGATCATCGCCCGAGAAGGTACGAGGAAGATCGTGGCAATCCCTCCATCGGGAGGCCAGCCACAGACGTTGTTTCTTCTGCGAAGGGGCGCCCTTATCAGCATTGCCGCCTCGCGAAATGGCAGGCGGGTGGCCTTTGCGTCCCGCAATTGGGACAAGTCCACCGGAGCTCCAGTCTGGACGGACCGGGTTTGGACCATGCGCCTCGGTCGGCGCGCCCGTGTGATTCGCTCCTTCGTGAGCTCTGGGATAACCCGGGCAGACATCCCGATCGATTCCATTGCACTTGCGCCCAATGGCGGAAAAATCCTTGTCACTAAGCGAGCTGGCGCGGTATTCATCTTAAAAGCCAATGGCTCACATCTCCATCGGGTCGTTGTTCCCGGCTATTCCTTCGAAGCCAGCGGGGGACGGAACTCCTCCGGAGCCGAGTTCACCGCAGATGGTCGACACATCATCGCCGTCTTCCGTTCGACCGGTCAAGAGGGACCGGTGAACGGAATCGGGACGACCGGTCTGAATGGCGGGTCGGTCAATCTTCTGCACACGGGGCCTTTCCGTGCTGGATTGAGCTTTGCGGCCGCCCCTACGATGTCTGCAAACAACCGACTCATAGCCTTCGCCACGGCGGATCGCGCCGGTGCACGCATCGTTGTGATGAGGCGCGACGGCTCGCACGCACATCGCCTCCCTGCCTCCCAGGTCGCTGGTTGGACCGCAGCAAATCCCAGCTTCTCGCCCTCCGGCAACGCCTTGACTTTCAGCGGCGAGAAGCTGAGCGGGGGCGGGGTTGACATCGGCGTCTCCCCGTCATGCATCTTCACCATCCGGGTCGACGGGTCCCGCCGCCGAACCGCACGCTGCGAGAATGCGCGGCGCGTGCCCCGTAACCCGCTGTGGACTCGCTGGCCTTTCTAGAGATGGGCGGGCAGGACTCGAACCTGCGCTCCACGGATTATGAGTCGCGCCGGAACCCGTCCGTGGCGGCGATTCGTGCCTGACGGGGTGCGCTCAGTCTGAGGAGTTGGGCTGAGTTCGGTGGAGTCCGGGACAAATTTCGGGACAAAGTTTCGGGCGGCCCGTCGGGCCAGCTCATCGCACCTATGCAGCGATGGGATGGCCGGTCGAGTCCCGTGCCTCGATATGCGCGCGAGGGGGGAACTGAACCGCGCCGTGATTACGGCGACGGAGGCGCAATAGAAGCGCCGTCAACGCGAGAGACCAGCGCGCGGGGCCGTGAACCTCCTCAGGCCGAACAAGCAACTCATGCCCGTCGGCGTAGACGATCACGACGGGATCGCCATCGAACAAGGCTCGGGTGGCCATCTCGCCCTGATCGGGATTGTCGGCCGAGATGAAGTGCGTCCGGTTGGGATACCGAGCAGCCAGCCCCTCGTCGTCGATGCTGGCGAGAACCCGCTCGGTTGCAGAGTCGGTCTTTGTGTCACGGCTCATGATTCCCTCCATTGTCTCACGATCTCCAGAGCCTTCCCCTTCGCCTTTTTTATTGCTGCTGCCATCGCCACATTGGGGGAGTCGAAGTCCAGGATTGTGGCCGCCTGCTTCCCGCCCGTCCTCGTGTGCTCGTGCTCATGATGCTCGTCGATCGCATCTGCGTTGTCCCAAAGGCGCACGGTCATCCAATCGCCGTCGTCCAGGCTCTCCAGCGTGATCGCGTAGGAGATGGGCGGAGGCGGCTCGCTGCGTCGGAACCGGATGCGGATGCCTGGCCCTACATCGATAAAGATTTCGCGCTCTGTTGGAACCACAGACAAAGACTTTCAAAGTCTCCGGCGGCGATACATGAAGAGACAGGCGGGACTCAAGCACTTGGCGAAGAATGCCCGGGAAGATCAAGCTTCTCGGCGAAGCTGCGGCTCTGATGGAATTCGGCGGCCTCCGGGGTGTCCGTGAACGTGAGGATGTCGCCTGCAACTGCGACTAGGTGAGCCTTGACCTCCTCTGGAGTCGCGTAGAAAAACTCTCTGCGCAGGTTGACCCGATTGACTCTCCTGTCCTCCATCAACTTGTGAAGTTGTGCCTCTAGCCCGACGGCATCCTCAGAGAAGACGAGTGCATGGGTGTCGAAGCGGAATGGAACTGACGCGTCCCCAAGCTCACGAACCCGAATTCCGGGGTCAAGGCGACGGGTTAGGCCGACCTTTACCACGCCCTCACCGAAGGAGCCGATGTTAGAGATCACGTATACATAGCCAGCTTTGATGTTGGCAGCGCGGTAATCGACGTCCTCAATCGCGCGTTCGATGTCTTTCAACTCACCTTCCAGGCGAGCCACTGCATCAGCGTCTCCCTTCGCTCGCAACTTCTCGATCGAGTTCAGATAGTGGGCCTGCTCTTTTTCGAGTCGGGCACGCTCTTGTTCCATTTCTTTTTGCGCCTCGCGCTCTTCCTTGAGCCTGGCTTTCTCTTCGCGCTCTTTCTCTTTCTCTTCAGCCTGCTTCTCCCGGTAGTCAGCGGTCAGCTGAAGCTCGTATTCGCGCAACTCGTGATACTGACCCGATATGTGGATATCCATCGTCGTCCCGAGCTTGGCAATCGTGGCGGCGACTTTGGTCAATCGCTGAATCGAGGAGTCCAGCTTGTAGGGCTTCATTCCTCTCGTCAGGTTGTCAGCCTCTGCGTTATACGCCCGCAGCATCAGCTTTGAAAAGTCCCGGACCATTTTCCGTCCCTGAGCCGCAGAACCGTTGACCTGCCAGTTGGTGTTACCCCTTACTGCGCCCCCGTCCTTCTTAGTCATCGCCTTGATCTGCTCACGAACCCCATCAAGCGCAGCTTTGTACTGAACTGAGTCATCGAGAGGGTGGCGGTACTCGTAGACACCCGCCTCCTGCAGGAGTGCCGTCTCTTCCGTCTCGATCACATCCAGCTTCAACTGCTCCAACCTTGCATCGAATTCTTGGCGCTCGGCCTCGAACTTCTCCTTTTGATCCTCGATCTCTTGTCCGAGCTGGTGACTTTTCTCTTCGAGTTCGATGACCGTCAGCCCGCCCAAGCGCTCCAAGTGAGCGCGAAGATCGGTGACTTCGGCGGCTAGCTCCCGTGCCCTCTTCCGTGCGCCAAACACCGGCACACTCTGATCGATGGCAGCTACGTCATTGTCCAAAACTCGCCTCCCAGTATCGGTAGCAGTTTTTGCCTCACCACAAGTCCTTCTGATCAAACCTAGCTCACCTAACCCAGGCTGTGAGGGGTGCTGGCTAGCGGCTTTTAGAGCCCAGATGTTTTTGCCCCTCTAATTTGTAATGGCCGGTTTCGCTAGAACGAGCCTGGCGCCGAGAGTGATGAACCGTAATCCACAGGCATCCCCGGCAATCCGCTCGCTTTGTCGCCGAAGCAGAGCTATCGTCGCCGCGCCAACTGAATAAAGCGCCCCGGCGGCGGTGGAACGCCCCGGGGCATGGCACCGAAGAACGAGCCTTCGATGCAAGCGAAAAGCTACTCGCCTTAGTTCTCGTACGAGAACAGCATCCGGCGGCTCTTCGGTGTCCTACCGAAAGGAGGGCACCATGCCCCGCCCCGCGTTGAAAATCGTCGGCAGCCAGCGCGACGCGCTCTACGAGTAGGTGCGCAATCACCTGGCCGGGCTAGGCGACGTGGTCGTTGCGCTGGAGTGCCAGAAGGACTACCCCACGCCGAGCGGTTGGCGATCGAGTTCGGCGAAGACTTTGCGGCTTATGTTGGCGGGAACGCCTGGCTTACCGCGGCTGACGCCGCACGCCGCGGTGGCTGCTCTTGCTGCGAAAGGGGCGTGTGCGCTCAGGCCAGATGAGGAAAACGCTGAAGACGACCATGCCGACAGAGAGGAAGGCGTACGCGCCTCCGGCGCCTGTCGCTGTCAAGGCCGTCAACGCAATCGCGCTGGCAGCCAAGAGAGCAGAGCCGATTAGAAGACCGACTGTCGAAGTGCGGTGCATTGTCTTCATAGTATCTGCCCCAGCAGCGCCGCAGCGTAAAAGAGCGCGCCTGCCACAAATCCCATGCTGACACCGCGACGAGCCCACGTGTCGAGTTCAGCGGCAGGCAGCCCCAGCATCGATCCAAGGACGAGCATGACGACGCCTCCGGCCCCTGCATGCTGAAGATGAAGCCCACCCCGATCATGTCGGGGATGGGGTCTTCGACACGTGGGAGCAGGAAGACAGGTGGCATAGAAGCCATGGGGCGCGAGGCTAGGCGGATCGAATGCGCCTATGGCGCGCAGAGTCACGCGGATGTCGCGCAACTTCGTAGCGGAACTAGTCGCGTCATGGGGCGGGAAGGACTCGAACCTTCGACCGACGGATTATGAGTCCGCTGCTCTAACCAACTGAGCTACCGCCCCGTTGGCTGGGGAGGGTAGCGCTAGGCGCTGAAGAGCTGGGCTAGGGAGCGGCCGACGTCGGGGGGCTCTTCTTCGCCTTTGGCGGCGGCGGCGGCTCCTTCGGCTATGGCTTTGGCGGCGTCGGCGACCTGGTGGGTGCGACCGCCGCGGATCGAGCCGGTCTTCTTTGCTTCGGCGAGATCGGATTCCATCAGGCCCGCGAGCTCGGCGAGGCGGCGCAGACCGATGACGCTGGCCGCACCCTTGAGGGCGTGGGCCTCGATCCGCATCGTCTCGAAATCGGTGGTCTCGGTGGCCAGGCCCGCCGCGATCACGTCGCAGCGACGCTTGGCCTCCTCGGCAAAGGAGGCCAGCAGCTCGGCATCGGGGCTTGTCTTCTCACTCATTCTGCGGTCAGTCCCTTCACCACGCGGGTCAGTTCTTCGACGCCGAAGGCGCCCTCGATCGTGGCCGAGATCCTTCCATTTCGGCCGATTGCGAACAACCACGGCTCAGTCGGCAGGCGGAAAGCGCTCACTTGAGGCCGCACCGGGTTACTCGGATCGTTGTCTCTGTAGATCTCCATGTGGATGAACGCGGCCTTGTCGCCGTAGATCTGCTTGACCTGCTCAGCCACGTCGACGACCGGCCCGCAGACGCGACTCTGGCAGAACTGGGGCGTGGCGAACAGCAGGACGATCGGTTCCTTGCCCAGCGCGTCCGCGTAGTCAACCTTGTTCTGCGTATCCGGTGGAATCCGCGTGGTGATCTTCGAGAGGTCACCGCCGACATCGTCAGGGGTCCGCGTGTGGATCAGGGGCGCCTTTTGACCTACCTGCGGGATCTTCGCGAAGGAGCCGACCACTGCGCTTGGCAGCAGCGCGGACGTGAGTTCTCCGTCCTTCTCGATTAGGGCAGCGATGCGCCACTCGCCGTCCTTGGGAAAGTTGACGTCGGTTATATAGACGACCGAGGCGGCGTCGGGGTCGCTGGTCGTTGTCTGGGCGCGGAAGGCCGGCTGGGTCTGTATCGATTCGATCCTGGCGGGGAAGGGACCAACCGCGGGTTCATCGCGCGCCTGGACCTGCGCTTCTTTATCGCTGGTCGAACCGGTTGCGCCCTCGAATTTGCCGCCCTTCGGTTCCTGGCCGGGCACCCGGGCGAAGTAGAGGGCCACGTCCGCATCTCCAACTTGGGTGCGGTCACGTTCGAAGACGCCGAACGGGTAGCGGTTCTCTCCGTTGTAGAAGACCCGGGCCGCGGGTGAGATGACGAGGTCGGAGGGGCCGTCGGCTGCTTCCAGCACCTCGGCGAGCGTCTTGCCCTTGGCGCTGGGAAAGTCGCTCTTGGGGGGAGCCGGGCGGCTTTCGGCTGAAGTCGAAGCGGAATCGGTCGTATCGTCGGACCCGCTGCCGCAACCGGACAGCGCGATCGCCGCGAGCAGGAGCAGGCAGGCGGGGACGGCGAGAGCTCGGCGAGAGAGCATCGGCGGCATGTTATTCACGGCGATGCCGCCGCCGTAGCGCGATCCCACGCGCCACGCCAACGCGAGATAGGGTCCGCGGCGAAAGCGGTCGAGCAAAAGGAGAGAGCCTTGGCGGAGCGAGCGGCACTGATCACGGGGGCATCGAGTGGCATCGGGCTGGCGGTTGCCCGCGTGCTCGGCGAGGAGGGCTACGCCCTGACGGTCTCGGCGCGACGCCCCGACAAGCTCGAGAGCGCCGCGGAGAGCCTGCGCGCAGACGGGATCGAGGTGCAGAGCGTCGCCGCCAACATGACCGAGGAGGAGGACGTCGTCGGCGTCTTCGCCAAGCACCGAGAGACTTACGGCCGGCTCGACATGCTGATGAACAACGCCGGCGTCGGCATCGGCGCGCCGATGGAGGAGATCCAGACCAAGCACCTCGACATGCAGCTGGGCGTCAACCTGCGGGCTCTGATCATCGGCACCCGCGAGGGGCTGCCGATGCTGAAAGAGGCGGCCGCGGAGCACGGCAAGGCGCTGCTCGTCAACACCGCCTCGATCGCTGGCAAGGGCGGCCAGGCCTGGCTCTCGATATACGCCGCGACCAAGGCCGCGGTAATCAACTTCACTCAATCGACGCACCGCGAGGTGGGTAGCGCGGGGATTCAGTGCACCGCGCTGGCACCTGGCTTCGTCGACACGCCGATGACCGAGTTCGCCAAGGGGCAGGTTCCGGGCGAGGAAATGATCAGGCCCGAGGACCTCGGCGAGGCGGTCCGCTTCCTGCTGCGGACGTCGCGCAACTGCCATGTCCCAGAGATTGTCTTCACAAGACCCGGTGAGGGACTCGACACGCCCTGACGGGAGCAGCACGGCGACGGGGAGCGGGAACCTCCGCTTCCTCGTTGCCGCCTTCGGCGACGCGGGGCACGTTTTTCCGGCGATTGCGCTTGGGCGGGCGCTGCGGGGGCGCGGCCACGAGGTCGTGGTCGAGACCTGGGAGGAGCGGCGCGAGGCGGTCGAGGGTGCGGGGCTCGGTTTCGCCGCGGCGGAGGAATACCGGATGTTCCCGCCTCCGGACCCGGACTCCGCCGAGGGGGCGCACGCCGCCGAGGCTGCGCGGGCGCTGCTGCCCCTGATCGAGGAGATGCGGCCGCACGTGGTCGTCAGCGACATCCTCACTCTGGCGCCGTCGCTGGCAGCCGAGAAGGCCGGTGTGCCGCTGGTGACTCTCATCCCCCACATCTATCCCGTGGTCGAGCCGGGCCTGCCGTTCTTCGCGGTGGGACTGCAACCACCCCGAACGCCAATGGGGCGAGCGGTCTGGCGCACCGGGCAGCGGGCACTCAATATCGGCCTTGAGCATGGGCGCCGCGACCTCAACACGCAACGCGCCCGCCTCGATCTCCCTCCCGTCGAGCACTTCCACGGCGGCATCAGCAGGGACTTGGCGCTGGTCGGCACCTTCCCCCAGCTCGAGTACCCGCGCCAGTGGCCAGCCGGGGTGAAAGTCACCGGGCCGATGACGTTCGAGCTTCCCCACCCCGACATCGAACTGCCGCCGGGCGGCGCACCGCTGGTCCTGGTCGCTCCAAGCACGGCACACGACTCCGACAACCACCTCGTGCGAACCGCGCTCGAGGCGCTCGCAAGCGAGCCGGTGCGCGTGGTCGCAACTACCAACCGCGTGATGCCCCAGACGCCGATCGACGTGCCCGACAACGCGGTCTTGGTCGACTGGCTCAGCTACAGCCAGCTGATGCCGGCCGCCTCACTGGTCATATCCCATGGCGGTCATGGCACGGTGGCCCGGGCCCTTGCCGCCGGTACCCCGGTTCTCATCTGCCCGATCATCGGCGACATGAGCGAGACCGCGATGCGGGTCGCCTGGGCCAAGTGCGGGCTCTCGCTCCCTTGGCGGCTGTGCCAATCGGCGCCCCTGCGTTGGGCAGCCCGTCGCCTGCTGGACGACGCTTCGTTTGCCGATCGCGCCGCGGAGCTGGCGAGATGGGCGGCCGAGAACGACGGCGCCGAGCGCGGCGCCGAGCTGATCGAACAGCTGGCCCGCACTCGAACGCCTGCCTAGAGAGCTCCGGGGGTGGGACTCGAACCCACATTGGACGCCTTAACAGGGCGCTGCCTTACCAGTCGGCCACCCCGGATCAACACGCCGTGCTAATCCGACTAGCTACTCCGAATCGACATCGACGAACCGGGACTTTACCGGTAGCTCGACTGCACCAACCTCAAGCTCGGCGTGGCAGTTGGAGCAGAGCAAGACGCACTTCGCCGCCTCCGCGCGAAGCTTCTCCATAGAACGAGTAATGCCTCGAACACCGAGGCCGAATGACTTAGTCGACGGATCCACGTGATGGAACTGGAGAGCAGCCGAATGGCGTGCGTATCCGCAAAGCACGCAGGCTCCACCAGCCTCGGCCACGAGCATCTCCTTGACCTTGCGTCGTCTCCTCGCAACCGCTTCGGAACTGCATTTCGAGCAACGAAGACGCCGTTCCGACGCAATCGAGATGTGCCTGGTCAGTCCATGCTTTCGGCATACGACCTCGACCTCATGCTCCCCTCGCTCACGCATGGCGGAGAGCGTCTTTCTTCGCTGGGCACCCCGGGTCCGCAGACCATGTCGCTTGAGCCACTTCTTCGCGGTCGAGTCACTCACGCCGAGACGCTGGGCTATTCCTTCAATCGTCAGACCCTCAGCGACCAGGGGCTCCAACTCTTCCTGGCTCAGTCCCAAACCTTGCTTGACATAGCTCGACGCCATGCCCAAATCATTGCATTCACATCAGACAGAACGTTGCAGCCTTCTGTCAGCCGCCGACCCGCTCGGTGTGGGCGATCCGCTGGACCAGCTCGGCCCTTTCGCGGCTGAGGGCGGCGCGCTGCTCGTAGTCATCGCGCTCGCCGGCGGCGGCGATCTCGGCCTCGAGGCGGCGCTGCTCAAGGAGTAGGTAGTTGAGCTCCATCGCCTCGGGGGAGGCGGGCTCATCGTGAGCGGTGATGACGAGTTCGGTGATCAGGCCGGCCAGCTCGGTGTCCTCGCGCGGGAGGTCGGAGGCTGGGTCGCCCGGATGGTCGCGCAGCCAGGTTGCCGCGCGAGACCCAAGGCGGGAGAGGTGCTCGTCAGTGAGGCGCGCCAGGTAGTCCTTGCCGTCGTCGGGGAGGGCAATGCACATCGCCAGCAGGGCGCGCTCGCGGCGCTCGCGCGAGGTCAGCTCGGCGGTGCGGCTGGGACCGGGCGCCGGACCGCTGCGCGGTGCTTCCGCGTCGGCCCCTCCACCGCTGAGTGGCTGCGCCACGACCACCCGTCCCATCACCATCGCCGGCTCCAGGTCAAGTCGCTCGGCGACGCGCCGGACCAGGTCGTCGCGGCTGGCGCTCTCCCCCAGGCTGGCGAGGATCGGTGCCACCTCGGCCAGGGCGCGGTCACGCTCCACCGGCGAAGAGACATCGGTGCGCTCGAGTACCAGGCCGACCTGGAATGCGGTGATCTCGACCGCTCCGTCAAGCAGGGCGCGAAAGCGCTCCGCCCCGCCCTCCGCGGCCATCATCTCGGCCGGGTCCTCACCCGCCGGCATCGCCGCGACCCGCAAGCGCATCTTGCGACCGGCGGCGACGCGCTGCGCTCTCAGCATCGCCTCCTGCCCAGCGGAGTCGGCGTCGAGCGCCAGGATCACCTCGTCGACCATGCCGGAGAGAGAGGCGACCTGATCGTCGGTGATCGCCGTGCCCATCACGCCAACCGCCTCCTCGATCCCGGCCTGGTGCAGGGCGAGCACGTCCGTGTAGCCCTCGACCACGACCGCCCTGCCCTCCTTGGCTATGGCGCCCTTCGCCAAGTCGATTCCGTAGAGCATGCGGCTCTTGTGGAAGAAGTCGGTCTCGGCCGTGTTGACGTACTTCGCCCCCTGATCAGAGCGCATCGCCCGGCCACCGAAGCCGAGCGTGCGGCCGCGGCGGTCGCGGATCGGGAACATGATCCGCGAGCGGAAGCGGTCGTACTCGCCCCCTCCCCGCCCGCGTTGCACCAGTCCCACCCCGCGCAGCTCCTCAACCTTGAACCCGGCCCGCTGCCCGCGCAGCAGCACTTTGTCCCAGGCGCTTGGGGCGTAGCCGACGTCGAAGGCGCGCAGCACCGCCTCGCCAAGCCCCCGCTCGGCGAGGTACTCGCGCGCCTTGGCGGCCTCGTCGGAGTCCCAGAGATAGGCGGCATAAAAGGACCCAGTGCGATCGAGCAGCTCACCCAGCCGGCGGCGCTGCTGGCGCTTGGCCTCGGCCCGTGGGTCCTCGCGCTCACGCTCCAGCTCGACCCCGTAGCGATCAGCGAGCAGCTCCACCGCCTCGGCGAAGCCCAGCCCCTCTTTCTCCTCGATGAACTTGATCGTGTCGCCGCCGACCCCGCAGCCGAAGCAGTGGTAGAGCTTTTCCTGGGCATCGACCGAGAATGAGGGCGTGCGCTCCTCGTGGAAGGGGCAGAGGCCAACCCAGCGGGCGCCCTGGCGGCGCAGGTCGGTGTGGGCCGAGATCACCTCGACGATGTCGGCGGCCTGCTTGACCCGCTCCAGGCTCTCCGGGGAGATCAGCGCCATGGCGCTTCCTCGGGAATCGTCAGCTCGGCGTACTTGGCGATGCAGTAGCGATCGGTCATTCCGGCCAGGTAGTCGGCGGCACGCTGGCACTCGCTCGCGCCCGGCTCGAGCTCGGGAACCTCGTCGGGGTTGTCCATGTAGTGGTCGAAAAGGGCCTTCATCGCCCGGTGGACCCGTTCGTGCTCGCCCCGCGCCACCGGCCCGAGATACACGCGGTCGAACATGAACTTGCGTAGGCGCAGCATCGCACCGCCGATCTCATCGCTCTGGACGATGTCGCCCTCGGATCGTGAGCGCTCGACGATGTCACGCACCAGCGTGTCGATCCGCGCCGAGCCGGTCTCGCCCAGCAGCCCGATCTCGGCTGTCGGGAGGTCGTCGGGGCGCAGCACCCCGGCCCGCAGCGCGTCGTCGATGTCGTGGTTGATGTAGGCGACACGGTCGACCAGCTTGACGATGCGGCCCTCCAGGGTCGCTGGCTTGCGTGAACCGGTGTGGTTGAGAATGCCGTCGCGCACCTGCTCTGTGAGATTGAGGCCGCGCCCATCGCGCTCCAGCACCTCGACCACTCGCAGCGAGTGCTCGTTGTGCTTGAAGCCGACGCCGCAACGCTCCTGCAGCGCCGCGTTGAGCGCCTCCTCACCGGCGTGGCCAAAGGGCGGGTGGCCGAGGTCGTGGCCGAGCCCGATCGCCTCGGTCAGGTCCTCGTTGAGGCCAAGCGCGCGAGCAACCGTGCGAGCGATCCCGCAAGCCTCCAGAGTGTGGGTGAGCCGCGTTCGGTAGTGATCTCCCTCCGGGGCGACGAAGACCTGCGTCTTGTGCTTCAGCCGCCGAAAGGCCTTGCTGTGGACGATCCGGTCGCGATCGCGCTGAAACGGCGTGCGCACCGGACTATCCGCCTCCTCGGCTGCACGCCGAGCGGGATAGGACCGAGCCGCCTCCGGGACAAGGAACTCCTCCTCCCAGGCGCACACCCGATCCTCAAACGTCACCGTCGCGTCCATCCATCGATCCTAAGGGCCGACCCCGGCAGGGGTGGAGCGTCTTGCACTTTTTCGGCAATTCCTGGTGGCGCCAGCAGCAGCGGCATCACCGAAAAAGTTAAGCGAAACCCCTGCCGGGGTCGGCCCTCACGCCGCGGCTCGAAGCTGGACATGAGCATGATGCTCAAGGGTCTCGCCGACGGCCCGCTCGACCTGGCGCAGGTCCCGCTCCTCGGCCATCGGCGCCTCCGCGAGCGGACTGCCGATCGCGCCAACCATGAAGCGATGCGCCTCCTCGGAGAGTGGAAAAGCGCCCCCTTCGCAGCTGACGCAGACGACGCCGCCCGCAGCGCCGGAGAAGCCGCTCAGGTGCTCGGCCTCGCCGCAGTGGGCGCAGGAGGCCAGCTCTGGCGCAAAGCCGGCCGCCAGCGCCAGCTTGAGCCGAAAGGAGAGCGCGGTCTCGAGGCTCGCCGCACCCTTCTCCTCGGCATCGAGCATCGCCAGGTAGCGACAGAGGAGGTTGTAGGCAGGCGGGTTGGGCTCGGCGGAATCGAGCAGGCGCAGGACCGCGTCGCAGGCACGGGCGGCCGCGTTCAGCGCCGGGCCCGAGGAGCGCAAGCGCGGATAGCCGTCGAGCGTGGCGACGCTGGTCACCGTGAGCAGCTCGCCGCGACCTTCGTGGAGGATCAGGTCGAGGTGGAAGAATGGCTCCAGGCGCCCGCCAAAGCGCGACTTCGGCCGTCGCGCTCCCTTGGCTATCGCGCCGATCCGCCCCCGCGTCTTCGAGTAGAGATGGAGGATGCGGTCGGCCTCGCCGTAGCGGATGCTGCGCAGCACCACCGCCTCGGTCTTGAGGGTCTTTCCGGCCATAGCCGACTTACGGTGAACGACGAACCGGACGGCGCCGCGGCCGGCGCCTCAGCCGCACCTGACAGCCTGGGCAATAGTAGGTCGAGCGGCCGGAGACGACTATGCGAACGACGGTGCCATCGCCGCGCGGACAGGGCTCGCCCTCACGGGTGTGGACGAGGAACTCGTCCTGCATCGTGCCCTTCTCGCCGCGGCCGTCCCGATAGTCGTCGATCGAGGCGCCGCCCCCGTCGATCCCGGCCTCGAGTGCGGCGATCACGGCATCGCGCAGGGCGGCGTGGTGCTCGGGCTTCATCGAGCCGGCGGGAGAGAGTGGGTGCAGCCGGGCGCGAAAGAGTGCCTCATCGGCGTAGATGTTGCCGACCCCGGCGATGCCCGACTGGTCGAGCAGGAACGACTTCAGGGGCACAGTCCGACCCGCTGTCATCGCGCCCAGCGCCTCCGGCGTGAACTCGTCGGAGAACGGCTCGACGCCGAGCTTCGCGAAGCGCTCTTCGATTTTGGCGTCGTCGATCAAGAAGGCCTCTCCGAAACGGCGCGGATCGGTGAACCAGACCTCGCGATCGTCATCAAGAATGAAGCGCGCCCGCAGATGCCGCTCGGAGACCGAGCGCTCCGCCTCGTACAGCCGCCGGCCCTCAGAAGGGTCGAGCTTCTGCTCGCCCTCGACCAGGACGAGGTTTCCAGTCATCCGCAAGTGCATAACCAACGTCCGTGCGCCGTCAAGAGCCAAGAGCAGGTACTTGCCGCGCCGCCCCAGCCCCTCGATCGTCGCTCCGGCCACAGCGGCCTCGAGTTTCCTCGGCGCCATCGGCCGACACCAGCGCGCGTCCAGCACCTCCAATGCCTCTATCTGTCGTCCGGCCAACTCAGGATCGAGCTGCCGGCAAACGGTCTCCACCTCCGGCAGCTCGGGCATTGCCCGGTTCTATCAACCGGTGGCGCGGGGGTGGGATTTGAAGTAGACGGTCTTTAGCTGCTCGCCGGAGAGGTGGGTGTACATCTGGGTGGTCGAGATGTCGGCGTGGCCGAGCATCTCCTGCACGGCGCGCAGATCGCAGCCGCCCGCAAGCAGGTGGGTGGCGAAGCTGTGACGCAGGGTATGAGGACTCATCTGGCCCGTGAGACCCGCCGCTCGGGCGTTGCGCTGGACGATTTTGTAGAGGCCCTGGCGACTGAGCGGGCCGCCACGGAAGTTGACGAAGAGTCTCGCCTCGTGGCGTTCTCCAACGAGCTTTGACCGCCCGCCGCGCTGATAAGAGGAAATCGCCGCGATCGCCTTGCGACCGAGCGGCACCAGGCGTTCCTTGCTGCCCTTGCCGCGGGCGCGCAGGAACCCCTCGTGAAGATCGACGTCGCCAAGCTCCAGCCCAATCGTCTCCGAAGCCCGCAGGCCGCAGGCGTACATCACCTCGAGCAGCGCGCGGTCGCGCAGCGCCGTCGGCTCGCTGCCGCTCGGTGCCGCCAGCAGCTTCTGGACCTCGGCGTAGTTGAGGACCTGCGGCAGCTTCTTGGCCCGGCGGGGAGCGCTCAGGGCCGCGGTCGGGTCGTCGCCGATCAGCTCGTCACGACGCAGCTGCTTGTAGAAGGAACGCAGGCAGGCCGCCTTTCGATGCACCGTCGCCGCGGAGCAGGCGGGACGGCCATTGCCGGTCGCCAGCTCCGCCAGGAACTCGCCGATGTCGGCGGGGCCGGCGGTAAGTGCATCGAGCTCGTGGGCCGAGAGATACTCGCCGTACTGGTGCAGGTCGGTGCGGTAGGCGTCGAGCGTGTTGCGGGAGAGGCCGCGCTCCAGCTCCAAGTACGAGAGGAAGTCAAGGACTAGCGACTCGAAGCGGGACTCGGTGCGCGGGGGATCGGCGACGACCATGGCGGGGAGGTTCTCGCTGGGTTGCCGCAACCCTTGATTGGCAAGGGACCGTGCGTAGCGGCGCGCGGGTCCTGTCCTGCGGTGAGGGGGCCTGCGGGCAGTCCACGGGCTGTCCTCGACCCCCTCACCGCACGCCACCCGCGCGAGCTGCGGCAAGGGCGCTTCCCGATGCGAGGGCTGCGGCGAAGAAGAGGGGGTCCTCCGCGATGGAGCGGCCCATCGTGCGAGCGGGGAGCCCCACTGCTTCATAAGCAGCTAGGTCGACGGGGGACTCGTGGAGTCGGTGGCGCCAGCCGGCGGCTGTGGCTAGGACGGCGATCGGGATTGGCTCGTTGGCTGGTACCGGGATCTGGACGGGGGCGAGGAGCATTTTTAGGACGGTGAGGGTGTGGTGGCTTACGGGTTTGTGGCGCTCGCGGAGGTCGGCTCCGGAGAGACGGGGCGATAGCAACGTGGGGAGGGCGAGGGCGAGGGAGGCGTGGGTTGTGTCGAGGGCGGCGATGCCGCCGTGGCCGAGGCGGGTGTCGGAGCCGATGATGCCCGGGCCGGGGCCGGCGATAACCGCGTCCCAGCCGAGCCCGTGGGCGGCGGCGTCGAGGGCGGCGGCTGTCGAGATCGCCTCGTGCTCGCCGCCGTAAGCGGGGGCGGCGGTGATGTGTCCGCAGAGCAGGCCACGTTCGCGTAGCTCGGCGACGTCATGGCTGAGCGAGCCGGGCAGGGCCCCTCCCCCGGTCTGCACGTAGCCGACCTTCAAGCCCGGCCCAGCTCGAGCCACCGCCCAGGCCGCTGGAGCCAGGTGCCCGTGCAGCGGCAGCACCAGCACCGGGTGCAACGTTTTTCGGCTCTCCTGGCGCCCGAAAGCGTTGCACCCCTCGACGGGGTCGACGGCGTGCTGGATCGAGGTGTAATTGAGCTTCATTACGTGCTCGTCGCCGGGCGGTCCGCCCCCCTCCAACCCCCGAGTCAGGTTGACGTGGACCACGTCGAAGCCGCCCGAGCCGAGCTCGAGGTCGAGCGCCTCGACGTTGACGATCACCTCGTCCCCCTCGCGCATCTCGCCGAGCAGGGCGGTATCGGCCCAGGCCTGGCGCCGCTCGCCATCGACCTCGACCGTCAGCGGCTCTTCGGCAACGACGACACCGCGGCGCAGCTTTAGGCGACCACTCACGGCGCGGGCGCCGCGGCTGCCTCGGCGACGATGCCCTCGCAGACCTCGAGCATGGCGTCGAGGTTGCGGGCGCTGACCGACTCTTCTGGCGTGTGGTTCGCCTCGGTTCCGTTGGCGAGCAGGACGCAGTCGAAACCGTCGACGATCAGGGCGTTGGCGTCGCTGCCGCCGCCGGTTGCGGTGCGCTCGGGCTCGAAGCCGGCCCGCCGCAGCCCAGCCTCAGCCAGCGCCAGCGCCGGTGAGGAGGGAGGAATTTTGTAGCCGCGGAAAAGCTCTTCGATCCGCACGTCGGTGTCGCAGCCGTGCTCACTCGCTCCCCATGTACAGGCATCGCTCAGAGCACCGGCGACTTCCGCGGCCCGGCCCGAGTCGAGGCTGCGCGCCTCGGCGACGATCTCGCAGTGTCCGGGCACCACATTGCCCGAGGTGCCGCCCCGGATCACTCCGACGTTGGCGGTCGTCTCCCCGTCAAGGCGCCCCAGCTCCATGCGAGCGATCGCGGCCGAGGCGGCGGCGATCGCGTTGTTGCCGTCCTCAGGGCGGATGCCGGCGTGGGCCTCGACCCCGCGGAAGTCCGCTCGCACGCTTTGCTGGGTAGGCGAGGTGACGATTACCTCGCCGACTGCGCTGGCGTGGTCTAGGACGAAGCCGCACTTGGAGCGCAGCACGCTCGCGTCGAAGGCCTTGGCGCCGCGCAGACCCTGCTCCTCAGCGACGGTCAGGACCAGCTCGATCCCGACCGGCGGCGGGTCGTCCGCCCCGGCGTGCCGGGCGACGAGCTCCATGAAAACCGCCACCGCGGCCTTGTTGTCGGCTCCGAGAATTGTGTCCCCGGCGCTTCGGAAGACGCCATCGGATTCGACCACCTCGATCTGGCCCTTGTGAGGGACCGTGTCGATGTGAGCACAGAACATCACCCACTCGTCGCCCTGTCCGGGCAGGCGCGCCAGCAGGTTGCCGGCACCCGCTTCGGCCGGCCCGGCCGCCTCGTCCTCGCTCACCTCGAGCCCAAGGGCACGCAGCTCAGCGGCGATCGTGTCCGCCACCTCGCGCTCCTCCCCGGTGGGACTGCGAATCTCACACAGCCTGACGAAGGTCTCGTGAAGCCTCTCCACGACGGGACAGGCTAGCCGGGCAACCAAGCAGCCGCGAGCAGGGCCCGTCCCGGTAGGGGTGAAGCGTCTTGCACTTTTTCGGCAGGCGAGCCTCGGACGGCCCCGGCCGATCCACCGAAAAAGTTAAGCGAAACCCCTACCGGGACAGGCCCCTCACAGCATCGGTTTCAGGCAGCTCCGCCCCGTCAACCGGCCGCTCGCCGGCATGGCGCGCCGCCGCTCCGACGAAGTCGCGGAAGAGCGGCTCGGGCCGGTTGGGCCGCGAGTTGAACTCGGGGTGGAACTGCGAAGCGACGAAGAAGGGGTGGTCGGGCAGCTCGACCATCTCGACCAGCCGCTCGTCGGGCGAAGTACCCCCGCAGACCAAGCCCTCGTCCTCGAGCCGGCGCCGCAGCTGGTTGTTGACCTCGTAACGGTGGCGGTGGCGCTTGTAGATGACGGGCTCGCCGAATATCTCGCGCGCTCGCGAGCCCTCGTGCAGCTTCACCGGGTCGGCGCCGAGTCGCATCGTGCCACCCATCTCCGAGACCTCCTTCTGCTCGGGCAACAGGTCAACCACCGGGAACGGCGTCTCAGGGTCGAACTCGGCCGAGTTGGCGCCCTCCATGCCGGCCACGCTGCGAGCGAACTCGACCACGGCGATCTGCATGCCGAGGCAGATGCCCAGATAGGGGATCGACCGCTCACGGGCGATCCGCGCCGCCGCGACCTTGCCCTCGATACCGCGCTCGCCAAAGCCACCGGGAATGAGAATGCCGTCGGCGCCCTCAAGCCGCTCCGGGTCGAAGTTCTCGGAGTCGATCAGCTCAACCTCAACGTTGACACCGTGATGGATGCCGCCGTGCTCGAGCGCCTCGATCACCGACTTGTAGGCGTCCGCGAGCTGCACGTACTTGCCGACCAAGCCGATCTTCACCTTGCCCTCGGCCTCGTCGGCGCGTTTGACCATCGTCTCCCATTCGGAGAGGTCCGATGGCGGCGCCTCCATGCCGAAGTGGTCGAGCACGAGGTCGTCGACGCCCTCGGCGCGGAAGACCAGCGGCACCTTGTAGATGTTGTCGACGTCGTTGGCGGAGATCACCGCGTCGACGGGCAGGCTGGCGAAGAGGGCGATCTTCTCGCGAATCTCGCGATCGAGGCGACCCTCGGAGCGACAGACGAGCGCGTGCGGCTGGATGCCGATTCGGCGCAGCTCGTTGACCGAGTGCTGGGTCGGCTTCGTCTTCAGCTCGCCGGCGTGGCCCACATACGGCACCAGCGTCAGGTGCACGAACATCGAGCGCTTCGGCCCCAGGTCGGTGTAGAGCTGGCGGATCGACTCGAGGAAGGGCAGCGACTCGATGTCGCCGACCGTGCCGCCGATCTCGGTGATCACGAAGTCGACCGATTGCGACTCGGCGACGATCCGGATCCGGTTCTTGATCTCGTTGGTGATGTGCGGGATCACCTGCACCGTGGCGCCGAGGTAGTCGCCGCGGCGCTCGCGGTTAATCACCGAGTTGTAGACCGCACCCGCAGTGACGTTGGAGGCGCGCGAGGTGTTCTCGTCGGTGAAGCGCTCGTAGTGACCGAGGTCGAGGTCGGTCTCTGCCCCGTCCTCGGTGACGAAGACCTCGCCGTGCTGGAAGGGGCTCATCGTCCCCGGATCGACGTTGATGTAGGGATCGAACTTCTGCAGCTGCACCCGGTAGCCGCGCGAGCGCAGCAGGCGGCCAATCGAGGCCGCGGCGATTCCCTTGCCGAGAGCCGAGACCACGCCGCCGGTGACGAAGATGAACCTTGTGTCGCCTTGGGAAGGTCTGCTCATGCTCTGCCGAGCGAGTCTAGCCATCGCAATGGCGGAACCGATTCGATCGTCGCCGAAATCGAACGCAACTCTCCGTAAATGGTCAGTCCGACAACTGCGGCGAGCGCGATAAGGCGCGCATCTGCCCCCAAGGTCGTCAGCAGCCAGACGCCCGCGATCGCGCCGAGCAGGTTCGATCCGGTGTCGCCGAGCATCGCCCGCTCGCGCAGCGTGAACCATGCCCCGACCAGCGCCGGTCCGGTGAAGATGCCAAGCAGCTCAAACGGCGCCAAGGTCCAAGCGCCGAGGCAAAGGCCGGCGCCGAGCAGCGCCAGGCCCTTCTCCGCCCGGCCGGGCCGCAGATCGAGCAGGTTGAAGAGGTTGGTGGCGAGGATCAGCAGCGCGATGTCAGCGATGTAGCGCCAGGATTCCAGCCCGCGGCCGGAGACGACGTAGGCCGCCAGGGCCAGCGCCCCCAGTGCCTTCACAGCGCCGGTCGAGAGGCTGCCCTGGCGCAGCGCGCGGGCGTGTCCGCGCCAGCCCCGCGGGGCATCGGCCGCCTCGCCCTGCCCCAGCGAGTCGTCGAGGAAGCCGAGGAAGGCGACCCCGAGCAGGTAAGGCATCCACTGGCGCAGGTCGGGGCTGAGCAGGTCGAGATCGGCGCGGTCGTTGAGGAAGGCGAGCGGCGCCAACGCGACCAGCGCCGCGGTTGCCAGCACGGAGCCGAGCGGGAAGGCGAGCCGGGCGCCGCGGTAGTTGACTCGCACCAGGCCGGCGTCGAACAGGCCCCGCACCCCCGCCGGCACGACCAGCAGGGCAACGGCAATCGCGACCGGGAAGCCGAGCCAGGTCACCCGGCACTCACCGGGGTGACTCCGCCGGTGGCAGCAGGTCCGGCAGGAGACGGTCCGCGGAACCCTTGACCCCAAAGCTCCCCTCGGCGCCGAGCAGCGCGAACACGGTCGCCACTTTGCCCGCCGTTGCGTCGACGTCGTCGACGCTGGAGAGGTCGTTGCCGCCGAAGAAGGAGACCGACGACGGTTCCGCGGTGGCGGTCTCGACTCCAACCGCCGGCGTGCGCGTGCCGCTGATTCCGGCCATCAGCGCCGATTCGAGCGTCGCCGCCTTGGTGCGCTGCACCGGGCCCATCTCTTCCGGCGTCTGACGTACGACGATGACGCCATCGAGCGCGCCGAAGTTGCCGCTGGCGCGCGAGAAGAGGTGGCTGCGCACCCGATCGAGCAGCGTGCCGCCGCGGACGATCTGCCGACCCGCGCCAGTGCCGAATGCGGTCAGGGTGTCTTCGTTGCCGCGAATGTCGGCGAAACGAGTTTTGGCGAGGTCGCCGGCCAAGGCATTTAGGTCGACCGGCTCGCGGACGACGCCGATGCCGACCAGGCGCGCCCCGGTCTGCCCGAGCGTTTCCTCTATCGCCGAGGCCGTGCCACCCGGCAGGTCACCCAGCGCAACGACCCCAATCCGGCGGCCGGCAAGCCGGTCGCGGACGAGAGCCGGGTAGACGCGTCCGGCGAATTCTTCGGAGCGGGCTAGTTTCCCGTTCAGCTCGTCGGCTCGCTCGCGGGCATCCTGCAGGTTGCCGGTCAGGCTCTGCTCGAGGTTCTTGCGGGTGTTGTTGAGCGCGTCGCCGCCGAACTCGGCGCCGATCAGGATCCCGATCGCGAGGGCGAGGAAGACGGCGATCAGGGAGGTCGCGTGGTATCGGGCGCTGTAACCCATCGGACCGCAGGCTATTGGGCTACAGGCCGAGCCAGATCTTGATCTTCAGCCAGACCAGCTCGACCAGATCGCTGAGCGCCGGCGAGGTGATCACGACGATCGCCAGCAACACCATAAAAGCCGCCAGGAAGAGGACCATCGGGCCAAAGGGCGAGCTCGGGTTATAGAGACGGCTGACGCCCTTGGCGTCAACCAGCTTCTCGCCGATCCGCAGGCGGGTGAGGAAGGTCGAGGACATGCCGCCCCGCTTGCGGTCGAGGAACTCGATCAGGTTGAAGTGAGCGCCGACGCTGACGATCAGAGCCGCGCCCTTCTCGTGGGCCATCAGCATTGCCACGTCCTCGCTGGTCCCGGCAGCGGGGAGCAGCGTGTGGTCGAGGCCCATGTCGAGCAGGCGCTGGCGACCGGGGGCTCGTCCGTCGGGGTAAGCGTGGACGATCAGCTCGGCGCCGCAGCGCAGGGCCTCATCGCCAGCCGAGTCCATGTCACCGAGGATCACATCGGGCTTCATGCCGGCCTCGAGCACGCCATCGGCACCGCCGTCTACGGCGACCACGATCGGGCGCACGTCGCGGATGTAGGCCCGCAGCGCCTTGAGGTCGCGCCGGTGACGATCGCCGCGGACAACGATTAGGACGTGGCGGTCGCGAAAGGAGGCGCGGGTTGGCGGGAACTCGACGCTGCCGGTGAGCAGGTCGGTCTCCTGGCGCACATGGGCAACCGTGTTCTCGGCGAACTCGGCCAGCGCCTCGTCGACCCGCTCGAGCTGCTCGGCACGCTGCCGCTCCAACTCCTCAACGCCGAGCTCGCGGCCCCGCAGGAGCTCGCGGCCGCCGCCCGACACCACCCCGCCGGCGACGGTGACGCGATTGCCGTCGGCGAGCAACTCAAACGGATCGCCGCCATCCGCATCGATTAGCCGCACCCCTGCCTGGGCCAGCAAAAGCGGTCCGGCGTTGGGGTAGCGACCGTTTGAAGAGGGCGAAGCGTTGATCACCACGCGAACGCCGCTGGCGATCAGCTCTTCGGCGGCGATCCGGTCGATGTTGACGTGGTCGATAACGGCGATATCCCCGGGGATGAGCCGTTTGACCAAGTGCTTGGTGCGGCGCCCGAGGCGAACCCGCCCTTCAATTGCCTCAACCGGCGATGCCCCATTGCGACGCGAGAGCAGGGCGGGAAAGCGACGGCGACTGGCGGTTGCCACCGAAGCAGGTTATCCCGCTTGGCAAGCGGGACAAAGCGATTCGCTAGGCGGCGGCGAGGAGCTCGCGAGCGTGGCGCGTGGCCGCCTCGTCGCTGTGCTCGCCGCCGAGCATGCGACGAATCTCCTCGACCACGCCCTCGCCGGCGAGCCGCCGCACGCAGGCGCTGGCACGTTCTCCCGAGACATCCTTTTCAAGCGTGAAATGCGTGTCGGCCAGCGAGGCGACCTGGGGCAGGTGGGTGATACAGAGCACCTGGCGATCCTCTCCGAGGGCGCGCAGGCGCTCGCCAACCGCACGTGCCGTCTGGCCACCGACTCCGGCATCGATCTCGTCGAAGACCAGTGTCCCCGCCCCGGCGCCGCCGCCGAAGCCGCTCAGCGCCAGCATCACCCGCGAGAGCTCGCCACCGGAAGCGGCGTCTCGCAGGGGAGCTGGCTCAAGGCCGGGGTTCGGCGCCAGGCGCAGCTCGACCGTCTCGGAGCCGTTCGCGCCGAAGCCGTCGGGGTGCGGCTCGAGCACGACTTCGAGACGGGCGCCCGGCATCGCCAGCCGCTCCAGCTCGCCCACAACCTCCTGCTCCAATCGCGGCGCCGCTTTCGTCCGGGCCTTGCCCAACTTCTCACCGAGCTTGGCGCGCTGCGCCGCCGCCTCGACCAGTGCGGCCTCCGCCTTCGCGCTACGCCCCTCCGCGTTCTCCAGCCGGGCGATCTCAGCTCGGCAGCGCTCGGCGTGAGCGAGGACTGACTCGACGCTACCGCCGTGCTTGCGCTGCAGCCGATCGAGGGCATCGAGCCGTTCCTCGACCCCGGCAAGACGACCGGGATCGGCCTCGAGGCCATCGAGGTAGCCACGCAGCTCGCCGGCGACGTCGGCCAGCTCGATCGCAAGGGTGCTGAGCCTTCTGGAGAGCGCATCGAGGTTCGCGTCCACGCCAGCAACCCCCTGCACGAGAGCCTCGGCCCGAGCGAGCGCACCAGCTGCCCCGCCACCATCCTCCTCGTCCCCCAGCGCAGCAGCGTGCGCCCCCGTCGCGGCTTCGCGCAGCGCCTCGGCGTGACGCAGCCGCTCGCGCTCGCTTTCCAGCTCGGCCTGCTCGTCGGGGTCAGGAGCGACTTCCTCGATCTCCGAGAGCTCGTAGCGGTAGAGGTCGAGGTCGCGCTCCCATGAGCCATCGCGCTCGCGAAGCTCCGCCAACTCGGCCTCGAGCCGCAAGCACTCGCGATGGGCCTGACGGTATTTCTCCCGCAGCCCCAGGTGGCCGGCGCCGGCGAAGCCGTCGAGCACGTCCATCTGCGCCGAGGAGATCGTCAGCTTGCGGTGCTCGTGCTGGCCGTAAAAAGCGAGGAGGCGGCCGCCCAGCAGTTTCAGGTCTGATGCCGAGGCGGCCCGGCCAGCGACGAACGCGCTCGTCCGGCCATTCGCCGAGACCCTTCGTCCAAGCACCACCTCGTCCGCGCCCTCCGGCAACCGCTCTGAAATCTCACCCATCTCAGTCTCGTCAAGCAGCCCCGGCGGCAGATCGAACACTCCCTCGACCCAAGCCTCCTCTGCCCCCGGCCGCACGATCTGCGGCCGTGCCTTGCCTCCCATCAAGAGGTCAAGCGAGTGCGCCAGCACGGTCTTCCCCGCCCCAGTCTCCCCCGTAATCGCGTTGAGCCCCCTGCCCAAGCGCAGCTCAGCCCTCTCAATCAGCAGCAGGTTCTCGATCCGCAGCTCGCGTAGCACGCTCTCTGTCTACCACCTGGCGCGGCGGGTCCTGTCACGGATTTGGTGCCACCACCCCTGCGGTGCAGTAGCTCCTCGGGGCGGTCCCCCAAATCCGTGCCACCCGCCGCGAGAGGCGGTTAGGCGGGGACGGGCTCGGTGGCAGTCTCGCCCTCAGCTTGGGTAGCTTGGACGAAATCGCGAGATCTGACGAGGAAGAAACCTAGGGCGGCTCCGATGAAAGAGAGGACTGAGGCGATCAGGATGATCTCGTTCAAGCCGCTGGTGAAGGCGATTGCCGAGGCATGGGCTACTTCGGCTCGGGAGCCCGGGGGCGCGACTGCGGCGGCGGCTTTTGAGCCGCCGGAGGCGACGAGTTCGCCCAGGCCGTCGGGCGCGTTGGGAAGCAGCTGCGAGAGCTTGGAATCAACCCGCGACTGGAAGATCGCGCCCAGGGAAGCGACCCCCGTGGCGATCCCGACCTGGCGGAAGGTCGTGTTGATCCCCGATCCCATGCCTGCCTTCTCAACCGGCACGACCGCGATCGCGGCCTGGCCGATGCCGGGGTTGGTGATGCCGATGCCGATGCCGGCGATCAGAAAGCCGACCAGCAGCGCGGTCCACTCCGAGTCGGCGTCCACCCCGTGCATCAACAGCAGACCCACACCCACGGTGGCCAGGCCGACGCCGAGCAGGACCCGGATCGGAATCCGGTGGGAGAGTGAGCCGGCAATCGGCGAGGCGATGAAGGAGAGCACGGTCAGCGGCAAGAAGCGCAGTCCCGCCTCCAACGGCGAGAAGTCGAGCACTCCCTGCATGTAGATCGTCAGGTAGAGGAACATCGCGAACATTCCGGCCGAGAGCCCAAAGGCAACCGCGGAAACGCCGTTGAAAGCGGGCTTGCGGAAAAGGGCCAGGTCGAGCATCGGGTGTCCGCTGCGCGACTCGATCGCGACGAAGGCCACGATCAAGGCCACCGCGGCGCTCAGCGAGGCGACGATCACGGGGCTCCCCCAGCCCTCCGGATTACCGCGGATCAAGCCAAAGATGAGGAAGAAAAGCGCCAGGGAAAAGGTGATCAGACCGGGCACGTCAATCCGCTCCGGATCCTGCGCGGCGACGTTGGTCAACTTACGCTGGGTCAAGCCGATCGCAAGCAGTCCGATCGGTACGTTGACGAAGAAGATCCACTCCCAGCCGAGGTGCTCGGTGATGACGCCGCCGACCAACGGGCCGATCGCGACAGCGCCGCCGACCGTCGCACCCCAGACCCCGAACGCGGTCGCCCGGTCGCGGCCGTGGAACTCCTGCCCGATCAACGCCAGCGAGGTGGCGAACATGCCAGCCCCGCCGACGCCCTGCAGGCCGCGAGCGAGGTTGAGCAGCGTCGGGTCGCCAGCGATACCACAGAGAAATGAGGCGAAGGTGAAAATCCCAAAGCCGATCGCGAAGACGCGGCGGCGTCCCAACCGGTCGCCCAGCGAGCCCGCCGTCAGCAGAAAGGCCGCGAGGGTGAGCGCGTAGGCATCGACGACCCACTGCAAGCTGGAGAGACTGGCCCCCAGGTCGGTGCGGATGTCGGGCAGGGCGACGTTGACGACGGTGATGTCCAGCAGCAGCATGAACGTCGCGATCGAGATCAGGACGAGGGTCCACCACTTACGCTCCATGCGTCAAAACCCTAGAGAACCGACTCCGTCGGCTTATACGGCTAGGTGGCCGAACTTTTCTCTGATGCGGTGGTAGAAGCTGGTGCCGGGGAGCTGGGCTAGGCGGCCGACCGTGTCGGCGAAACGAACGTCGAGAGCGGCGCCGGGGGCGAGTGTGGCTGTCTGGGCGCCGTCGATGGCGACGTCGACCGGCTCGCGGCCGGCGGCGTTGCCGACAGTCAGCACGTCGGCGGGGGCGACGACGAGAGCGCGGGCGGTGAGCGAGTGCGGGGCGATATAGCTGACCACGTAGCCCTTGACGCCCCAGGCAAGGATCGGTCCTTGGTTGGCGAGGTTGTAGCCGGTCGAGCCCGCGGGCGTGGCGGCGACGAGGCCGTCGCAGCGAACGTTTCCCACCTCCTCACCGGCGATCCGGTAGCTCAGCTCGGCGACGCGGTCGCGAGGGCGGCGGCTGAAGCTGACGTCGTTGAGAGCGAAGCGCTCCTCACCGTCGATCTCAATCGCCAGAGCCGGCAGGTCGATCGTCTCGGTCTCCCCGGCAAGGGCCCGGCGGATCCCCTCCGCGGCCTCGTCGCGCTCGACTGCAGCGAGGAAGCCGACCGTGCCAAAGTTGACACCGAAGACGGGAACCTCGGTGCGAGCAAAGCTGCGCAGCGCATAGAGGATCGAACCGTCGCCGCCGAGCACGAGGCAGAGATCGGGGTCGGCCGGCAACGACTCGACCGGCTCGATGCCCTCCGCGGCGTGGTTGTGCTTCTCGATCTCCGCCGCCGTGGCGACCAGCCGCCAGCCGGCATCGCGCGCCGCTTCGGCGGCGATCGTGACCGCTTCGGTGGCGGCGGGGGGATGCGAGTGTGTGATCAGCGCAGCGGTCTTCTCAGGCATCGATTTCCCCCTGCTTGGCGACTTTCCCCCTGTATAGCGCCAGAAAGTCGCCAAGCATCAGGCATCGGCCTCGCCGACCGCGCTCTCAAGATCGTCAATTCCCTCTCCCCTGCCGCCGCTCCAGACAAAGGTCTCACGATTGCCCTTCGGTCCGGGCAGCTTGGAGGAGGCGAAGCCACGGATCGGCAAGCCAAGCTCCCGGGCGGCATGCGCGACGCCCAGGATCGCCTCACGCCGGTCGTCGAGGTCGCGCACAACCCCCTTGCCGACCCGCTCGCGGCCAAGCTCGAACTGCGGCTTGACCATCGCCAGCACCTCGCCGCCGGGAGCAAGGCAGCGCGCGACGGCGGGCAGCACCTTGGCCAGCGAGATAAAGGAGACGTCGATCGTCGCCAGGTGGGGCTCAAAAGGCAGGTCGGCGGGTTGGAGCTCGCGGGCGTTGAGCCGCTCGATCACGGTCACCCGGGGGTCGTTGCGCAAGCCCATCTCGATCTGACCGTAGGCAACGTCCGTGGCAACCACGCGGGTTGCGCCGCGCTGCAGAAGGCAATCGGTGAAGCCGCCGGTGGAGGCGCCAACGTCGAGGCAGTCGCGGCCGTCCACGTCGATGTCGAGGGTGTCGAGGGCGTTTTCGAGCTTGATGCCGCCACGGGAGACAAAGCGGGGGCCCTCGTCGACGATCAGCGCCGCTTCCGGCTCGACCAGCTGACTCGGCCGCAACGCCACCGGCCCGTCCCGGCCAACTCGCACGGCCCCAGCCCGGACAGCACCAGCAGCCGCTGTGCGGGATGGGAACAGGCCTCGTTCGGCCAGTACCGCGTCTATGCGGACCTTCTTCATCGCGCAACCGTAGCGCCGCCGCGTTGGCCAGGCACCGGCTCAGGCGTCAATACAGGTTTTTAACCACGCTTTGAACTGGCGTGATTCCATGCCTCCTGATCGGGTAGCCAAGGTCAGCAGAGGCGCCCGGTGGGCGATGGTCTGTGATCCCACTCACACACAAATCGCACATACGTTCGTATGCTGTTCAAGGATTCGTAGAGGCAACCGATAAGGGGCAGAACAGAAACCTTTTTGGCTGGGTTCCGCGCCGCCCATATGGCGCTCATCGCTTCCCACGATGACGTGTCCGCGACGCATCAAAGGACCCACCTACCTCCCACGGATCCACATATATAGAGATACATATCTCTCCTCCCTGTAGTAACCCCAGAACTCGCCTCGGCTCCCCGCCGGGGCGTTTTCTGTTGTGGGGCTCTGGCAAGCGGAATACGCGCCCACAGCCCACTACGGAAGCGGCGCGCAGAATGCCTCAAAGGTCGCCGTGCCACAGTCGGTGCCACAGTCAAACGGCAGTTCTGCCGGGCAGCGCGGCGACAGGAGGCAAATATTGCCCGGAGAAGTAGGCGGCGTGAATCTCGTTACAACCATCGGAGTTGCCATGGATATTGCTGGCCCTTGATCCTTGCGTTGGGTCTACTCGGGAAGCCAGCTACGTTTGCGCTTCGAACGACGGGGTTCTTCGGTCGAAGCTCTCTGATGCCAGCAGCGCTTGCAGAGGTCGGGCCGACGCTGAGATGGGGATTTTGCTGCTCCTCGGAGGTTCCTTCGTGCAGCTCGCAGGCCAAACGCTCGAATGCCACGCGTCCTTTTGGAAGGGAATGGTGGGAGCTGCCGCAGTCGTCGGTATCGCCTTGGCCGGATGGCATTGGCTGTGGCGTCCGTGGCGATCCAAGCGCATCGCAATCGAGATCGCTCATTACAAGGTAGAAGAAATACGACAAGCGCCACGACGCCAGAGCAAGCCGCTTCTTGAGCCACTGGCATCTATGGGGATCGGACTCGGCTATCCAATGGAGGACGGCGAAGATGATGCAACCTACGTCGCTCGCGTCTTCGGAATCACCGACGCTTCCCCGCCGGATCAGCAGTAACGCTTCAACGGGTTGATCGCCAGCTTACGAGCCGTTGTTTCGCCTGAGGTAGGCGTTCATGCGCTCCCGCACCTCATCACGACTCCCAGGCAAGAGGTGGCCGTAGACGTCGAAGGTGGTCTGGATTTTCGAGTGGCCCATGAACGCTTGAATCGCCTTCGGATTCGCCCCGGCGTCGATCATCAATGACGCGAAGGTATGGCGACAAAGGTGCAAGCTGATCGGCACCAGCAGATCGGGCTCCCGACGCTCACGCTCCGCCACCTCCCGCTCGCCCTTGTTCGTTGCTGCCCAGGCGCGCTTCGCCCTGCCATCGACAGTCGAAGGGTAGAACGCCTCTCGAAGCGACCCGGCCGAAAACGAGGTCGTCACCGCTGCGGCCCGCCCTGCGCCGATGCTCGCTCAGACAGTCGCGCAGGATCGCCAGCAGCGGCACGCTGCGCCGCCCCGCGCGCGACTTCGGCTCGATCACCCCCTCCACTTGCTACGACCGCTCGTAGAGGAAATGCGCACCGATCGGGTCGTGGTGTTTGCACCTGCTGAGGCCGAAACCTTCTCCCCAGAGAATGCCCGCCGAGCCGCAGACTTCGCGAAAGAGGTGATCGAGCACTGCATTCAGCACCCGAAGCCCGCTACCGCCAAATGGGCAGGCATGCGGCTCTCGTCACTGGAAAATCAGGACGACTAGCGCCGCCGAGCGAGGGTACCATCGGCGCATGGCTCAGGCCGCCAAGCCTGCCGATTCTGAGATAGAGCGACGCCGCGAAGCGGCTTCGCGACTTCGTGGACTATTCGCCGACGTGGCCCCGGGCGAGAGCTTGGTTGATGAGCTGATTGCGGATCGGCGCGCGGAAGCGCGGGCTGAAGGTCGCGAAGGTGAGACCCGTGGCTGCCGTCGCCTGAGTCGCTGACGAATCAATTCAGGCATCTGCCACCGCATCCCATACGCTGCCGCCCGGTGGACGAACCGAAGACGATTCGAGATCGAGAGGGTCGCGAGATTCTGCTCAGCCCTGAGCGCTGGCAGCACATTCTCAGCGGACATCCTGAGATCGCGATCTACGAGCAGGATGTCCGGCGAGCGGTCGAGTCGCCTTCAACCGTTCTGCCGGGCCGCGAGCCAGGCGAAGAGTGGCTCTACCTTGAGGGAGCAGGCCCGAGCCGGTGGCTGAAGGTGGTCGTGGTCTTCGACAGCGCGGAGCGCGGGCGTATCATTACTGCATTCGCCCGGCGAAAGAAGCCATGAGCGTGACAATTGCCGACATCACCTTTGATCGCGTCGAGTACGACGCAGACGCCGATGTGCTCTACCTGCATGTCGGCGATCCCTCGCGTGCCGTCGATTACGACGAGACGCCGGAGGGTCACGCCGTCCGTTTCGGCAGCAATGGCGAGCTGGTTGGGCTGACGCTGGTCCGGCCCAAGCGTCTACTGGAGCGAGAGGGCGAGCTGCGGATCACCGTGCCGGTGCCAAGCGCGGTGCCCGCCGACGAGTTGACGCCCGCGCTGAGCGCGTAGAGCGCAGCTTCAAGGCAACCGTAGGCGGCTTCCGATGCCACAGTCGTGCCACAGTTCGGCACGGATTCAGCCGGTTTCAACCGGACTCAGCCGGATTTGATCTCGCTCTATAGGCGGGAATCCGCTCTGGCGCGCGGCCAGTCGCAGTTCTCTCCTCCCTGTAGTAACCCCAGAATTCGCCTCCGCTCCCCGCGGGGGCGTTTTCTGTTGTGGGGCATGCTAGAGCCGAATGCAGCCCAAAACCGGCTAGGCCGAGCGACCTGAGCCGACCGCCGAGGGCGGCCGTGCCACGGGGCCGGCGTGCAAGCGCGCGGCCACACTTATGTGCCGTCAGACGCTAGCAGACTGTCGAGAAAAATTCGACAGTCTCCCTACTTGCCTTTGATGATCTGCCCGACCCGCGAGCGGTGCAGGCCAACCGCTTCGCCGATCTCTCGTAGCGAAAGGCCTTCCTTCTGGGCCTGCACGAAGGCTTTTCGCCGGGCCTTCTGGGCGGCGGCGGATTCACGGTCGAACTCCTTTTGGGCAACCTTCACGGCGCGGCGGACGGCCTTGCGCTTGGCATTGTCGGGCATTGATGCACCCTAGCTTCGGTAGGCGCTCAAATGCCTTCTAGGCCTCCACACCTTTCCCAGTGCCAGCCTAGAGACTCCCTACGACAGCCATGATTGCCTGCACTACAAGACCGCTGGCCGTACTGCCGATGACCGTGTCGCGAAATTTCGCAAGCCGGCCGGGTTCGAGGTTCGCTCTCTCGATCCCAGTTCTGGCCGCATCCTCCAGTAGCTTTGGATCGAGCTCCCGCGTAGCAGCGAGTTGATCGAGAAGTTCGAGTTCATCGGGTGAAAACCCGTGAACAATCCCGGCGGAGACAAACTCGGCCACCGCGTTCAGGATGTCGTTGGGCGAGCTGTTCTCAGTGAGAACAAGCTGATTGCCTCCTGCGTTAATGGATCCATTGATCGTGTTGTTGTCCCCGATCGTGACGCTCTGATCGATAAAGGTCGGGCCGGGTCGGTCTTCCTCGACCAACACGCGGCCGGCGAAGACACCACGGATCGCCGCCCGCAGATCGCTTCGCTCGATGCCGTTGTCAGAGAGGAACGATGACGGCGCGAGTTCGCTCGCCTTATCAGCGTCGAGTTCGTCGCCTCCGACCGCCGCCCTGGTGATCACCAGGGCGAGGTCATCGGGATCAGACCATTCGCGTCGGTCAAACTCGGCGCCGATCGCCCTGACCAACTCCCGACTGCCGGTCTCCTCAGCCATCGGAGGAGGCCTTTTTCCTGCGTGAGGTCATGCCGGCACGGCTCAGGGTGACCTTCACGGCGTTCTTCGACTTGCCGACCGCCTTGGCGATATCGGCAGGGCTCATGCCAGCAGCGTGCAGCAGCAACTCCTCTTTGACATCGGCATCGGCGTTCGCGGCGAGAGCGGTAGCAAGGGCGCCGAGCTGGGTCGCGTTGGAGCGCTCGACCTTGCGATCGACCTCCTTGACATTGTCGCCGATGTCGTCGAGCTGTTTCTTGACTTTCTCAAGCTCTTTGCGGATGCGGTTAATGTCGTGAGAAGCAGGAACGGACTCGGCCATCGCTACCCGACCTCCAGCGGAATTTCGAGCGACTCGAGGCTGACGAGATGGCGGATGGCGCCGCCTTCAATTTCGTAAGCGATGCCGAGATTTCGCCATCGCTTGGTCCAATTGGAGATTGATTGAGGGCTGACGCCGGCCGCCTTGGCCACCTGGGCTCCGGTGTGATTACCGTCGCAGAGCTCAAAGGCGCGGCGCATCTCAGTTTTGGTGAGTGCCGCCTCGATCGTCTCGCGAACCTGGGGCAGAGCGGCGGCGCGCAGCCATCGTAGCTGCTCTTCGGCAACCTCAAGCTGCTTGCCCAGAACGTCCTCAGACACTCGGTAGACCCGGCCTAGTCGGGCTCATTTCTTTGAACCTCTGCGTTTTTTCTTTTTCGGGCCAGACTTTGCTCGTTCGACCATCTTCCGAACTGCATCGGGGCTCTTGCCGACAACAGCGGCGATGTCAGCATTCCCCAAACCCACCCGCGAAAGGACGATCTCGGTCGGCAGCTTGGAATCGGGGCTCTGGGTATCCCTGTCGGCCGCGAGCAGGGCCAGAAGAGCGAGCAGGGCGGGGTCGGTCGGAGTCGGCTCGCTGCTCATCAGACCAGACCCGACGATCGGTATTCACGAGAGCGCGCCTCGCCTCGACGCTCAAGGAGACCACGCTCCCCGAGCTCAGCAAGTCGAGCGCGAACGGTACTTTCGCCCTTACCGCTCGATTTTGCAAGGCGGCGCTGAAGGTCGCCCGACGCCACCCATTTTCCCGCCGTCTGGTCGAAGATCGAGGCGGTAAGAGAGTCAGAGCGAAGATGCTCCCTCCCCGAATCAAGCTGTGGCGCAAGAGCAAGCTGAAGGACCTGCGCGATGCGATCAAGACCAGAAAGCACCTCGGCCTCGAACGAATTTTCGCTTTGCTCCGTCGTCAAGGGTCAATCAATCCCGTGGTTCGGTAGCTGACCTTCCCCCCAGAGCCCTCCCGGGTTATAAACCCGCGCTCAACAAGCTCTGCAAGGCGGCGGCTGACGGTCGGCGTAGAGACTTTCGCCTTTTTCACTACCGCTGCCTTGAGCTTCCCTGCTTCGATCCAATCGTTGGACGCGACGAGGATGGCCTTGCTAACTGGTTCGGAAAGGATCGCGTCCCGCTCAGCCTTCAGCGGCTCATCATGGGCGATCCGCAGGAGCGAGATCAGTAGATCGAGCTTGTTCTCTAGTGCCGTTAGGTCTGAGGGCGTAGACATATCGGTACGTAACGATATCTGCGCTTCCGGCGGGAAAATCAGCCTTCGCCGAGCAATGTGAACTCAAAAGGATGAAAGCCTTCCGTGACTGGCGGCAAAACGCTCCAGGTGTGGTTGGTGCCACGGCGTCGGGTAGATGAAGTCCGCCTTCAACCCGGACCGCGCCTCCAGCCAATCCCGCAACCGACTCTTGAATTGCGAGGCGATGCGAAATACAGCCACATCGCTGGTAGCCGCAGGCACTTTGCCGCTTTCTCCGCGCTTGTCCATCCTTTTCCAAATCCAGGCGTCTTTGTGCGAGGACGCCGGGTCGAGCGAGAGCGGGATCGTCACCCGCTCGTCATCTCCCGATACAGGCCCGAGCAGGAAATGGCCGCGTTGGATGCGCAGTCGTTCGCTGACATCGGGGGCGGTGTACATCGCCACCCCGCCCCCAAGGTTCGCGTATACCTCGGCGAAGCTCCTCGAATCGAAGTCGCTGATTTCGACAGTGGGGCGACGGATGGCGAAAAGCACGCCGTCCTTCTTGTCGTCATCGGGGTTGGGACTGACAACCGACATGTAGAGACCGACCATCGGGTCCAGCGTGACGTCCATCAGCGGGGTCGCCGCGCGATGGTGCTGAAGCAGCGCCAGCAGAGCGAGATCCGGCAAGCGCATTTCCTCATGGCGATCCAACTCCGCCGATCTCGCTGCTCCCAAGAGGCCGCGGGTGAAATCTTCGATGTGCGGATCGTCCAGCGTTGTGTGCGCTCGAACCCGCGTGTGCATGCCGGGTTCGAGGTTGAAGGCAGCGTTGGCCTGTCCGCGCCACAGCCACGGCACGTCGACTCCATACATCGCGTGCAAGTCCCAGATCGCACGCAGCAACTCCCGCACGCGATAGTCGTTCGGACCGCTTCCCCGATGCCACCATGGCCAGCGAGCCACGGGCGCAGACTACTTGAGATTCGTTGAAGCTTTATCGCGAGGCAGGCTTGTCCGCTTAAGCACTTATCTTCCAAAATCTGGAGGCGCTAATTGTCAAAGCACTTGAAGCCGCCCGTCAGCTGACGACGGGGAGCTTGCGACTCAACTCGGCGCGGATCGAGACGCGGTTTACAGGTGCTGTAAGCGACTCGAAAAGGACGGCCCCCTCACGTCAGAGCTCACCAAGGCAACCAAAGAGGATGCTTTCTTCTTTCCAGTGACGATGGAACCGGTCACCTCGCAGAGCTATGAGCACATTGGCCGCCTGGATGAAGCCATCAAGGAAACCGTCCGCGCCTATTCCCTCCCGCAAGAAAGGGCGCAGCTAAGCGATGCACTTGAAGTCCAGTTCGAACAGCTCGCAGAGAACATGGCCGCAGACAGCAGGTCGACCCTAGAAGAGTTCGCCGCAGAGCTGCTCGGGGCGGTGGCAACGGTCACCAGACAAGGCGACGTAACGAGCCACCTCGGCATTCGTCCAAGGCACCCTGCCGCCAGAGCTTGGGAGCTTGGTGGCCAGTTTAGCCTGACGTAGATCAACCAGTACATATGGCTCAGCCGGCATAGCCAGCTTCAAGGGAGCGCTTCGACCTGATCACAAGTCAGGGTCCAAGCTGAGCGTGGGCCCACTTGCCGACTTCATTGACCAGCGAAACCGTGGCCTCACGGTTGAGGGGCTCGGTGTCCAAGATTTCGTCGTAGCGCAACGGCACGGCGTGCTCGGTTAGCGCCACCACCCCGGGAACGTCGAATGGAAACTCACCCACGGCTGCCAGGACCTCTGCAATCAGGCGGTGCAAATCGTGGGTGTACTCGAATTCGACTCCCCGAGATCCAAGCACAGCCTTGAGCCACTTCTCGACCGCCTGCTGAGCGTGAAAGCCGATGATCTCGTCGCTGATCTCCTGATTCGGAACAAGCAGTTGCATCGCCTTCGCGTCGTCCTCCGCCTTACGGGCGAGAACGACCGCTTCCCCCTTCGGGTCACGCTCCGACGAGGACACGGCCTCTTTGCAACGCCTCGTTGACCATGCTTCCGCGAACCCCGGCCCTCTGGTCTGCGTATTCGGCGCTGAGAACTATGAGGTCGATCGGGACGCCGAGATCGCCGAGAGCTTGGCGAAGCCGCACAAACTCCGCTCGGCGGCTCTTCAACTTAGGCTCAATAACGAGCAAATCCAAATCGCTGTCGGAACGACCCTCTCCTCGGGCGCGAGAACCGAACAGGATCACCTTGGCGTCAGGCGCGGCTGCGGCCAGACGACTGGCAGCCTCTGCGATTAGGGCCTCATCGGTCACAGCCATAGCCTAGTCGTCGTATCCGGCGGTTAGGGGATACGACGATTCCTTACCATCGAGCACATGACGATCCAGCGGATGGAACACGTCGGCATCGTGGTTGACGACCTCGCGGCCGCAATCGAGTTCTTCGTCGAGCTCGGACTCGAGCCGCGAGGCAAGGGCCAGGTCGAGGGCCGCTGGGTAGACCGGATCGTGGCGCTCGACGAGGTCAGGGTGGAGTTCGCGATGCTGCGGACCCCGGACGGCCACGGAGAAATTGAGCTGGTGAAGTTCCACTCGCCGTCGACCCAGGACGGTGATCCGCGCGCGCCGGCGAACACGCCGGGCCTCCGCCATCTCGCCTTCCTCGTCGAAGACATCGACGCCGTAGTCGCCGGCCTACGAGCCCGCGGCACTGAGCTTGTCGGCGAGCTGGTGCGCTACGAGAACAGCTACCGGCTCTGCTACGCCCGCGGTCCTGAGGGGATCATCGTCGAGCTGGCAGAGCAGATCGGCTGACGGATCCGCCCCGCCGCCGGCGGGGCGTTTCTGTTTGGGTCTATGCGTCGAGCATTCGCTTGATGGCAGCGACGAATTCTGATGCCCCATCGACGACCTTTTTGTCTCGAAGGGATCTGGCGTGATTGCCTCGTAGTCTCCCCGCTCACGGGGTCCGCTGGACGCTTGTGGCGAGGGCGTGAAGACCTCGTCAAAGGCACCGCTGGTGACATAGCGATCATGGAACAAATGCCAGGTCCCCCTGTGCGTACGAGATTGGAAAGCGCCGCAGCCGCAAGGACCTCGGTCGGCTGGGATCGAGCCATGCATCAGAGAATAAGCCGGGCTACGAGATACTTCCCGCGTGACGCGCCGGCGGGGATTGATTGCATCGGGGATCGTGACCGTGATTCTGCTCTTGGCGATGTCTCCTGCCGAGAACCGGATGACGGACACCGGCGGTCCGGGAATGGTTCCCTTTGAGCTCACCGGCGGCCAGGATCGGGCCGACGAGATCCTCGCTGAATGGGGTGAGGACGGCCAGGACGCAGCTCGCGAGTCGCTCTGGATCGACTTCGGCTTCTTGCTCGCTTACGGGACCTTTCTCACTCTCGCCCTCGCCGCGATTCGTGACCTCGCCAGGGAACGTGGCTGGCGGCGCCTCGCCGCGCTCGGCGGGATCGTCGTCCCTTTCGGCGCCCTGATCGCGGCCTTTGACGCACTCGAGAACATCTGCCTCCTGCTGACCCTCGATGGCGCGGGCGCCGCACTCCCCCTCCTGGCGACGATCTTCGCTGCCTGCAAGTTCCTCCTCCTGGCGATAGCGATCGCCTACCTGCTTGCGGGCCTGCTGACGTGGCTGCGCAACCGCAGCCCAGTCGCCGCACAGGCGCCGTAGCCCTTTACCTCGATCGTCAGACAGCCGGCGCGGTGGGGCGCTCGAGCTCGGAGAGGATGTCCTCTATGACCCATCCCCGGGCGCGGTCGGTGCCAAGGTTCCGCGCTTCCCGCGCTGCAAGCGCTGCCTCTTTCAGCCACTCGCGCTCCAGGGGCTTCAGGCGGGGAATCATCTCGCTCGCGACCCGAAGGCCGTAGTACTGCTCAAAGGCGCTGCGCGAGTGCTCGATCGCATCCAGCGCGCAATAGAGGTCCTGCAGGCGGCCATCGCCCAGCATCAGCCCGAGCGCTATCGCCCTGGCCTCGTCGGCTCCTTCGTCGAACCAGGACCAGACATCGACCGGATCGAACTCGGCATCCCGCGCGAGCTGGCAAGCCTGCTCGACGATCTGGTCGAGCACACGCGTTCGCTCCGGGCCCGGCGGATTGCTGCGACGAAGTCGCTCGTATGCGCCGGCGAGCCGCTGAAAGCCGTGCGCCTGCCTCCGCACGACCGACGCCCCGGCTACGTCGCCGTGGCTCTCGCGCTCGGCGGCAAGCGCGAACCGCTGTCGCGCGAGGTCTCGGAGCTCGAGCTTCGCGCCACCGAACGAAAGGCTTCTGATCCGATCCGAGAACGCAGCGACTCCAAGCACGAGAATCCCCACCGCCAGAAGGGAGGTACTCCCCGCCGGGTTGTCAGCAAAGAACACCGCGATGACCCCGAGTGCCAGGACGAGGATGCCGATGATCGCGGCGACAGATTGCCGGGACGCTCGAATTTTCCCCATCCATTGAGGACCCTATCGAAGGTCTTCCTACGCCCACCGCGGCGCGGTGCCTTTCTGGCACCGGCGCGGCTAATGCGGTAGATCCACGACGCTCCCTACGTGCGGATCCACATACATAGAGATTGTCTCTCCTCCCTCAAGTACCCCCAGAAGAGACGACGGCAGGCTAACTGATTGAGCGATTTGACGCAAGCCTAAATTGGGGCGGGCTCGCCGGAGCGCAGCGTGGCGAGGACGCGCTCGGCCACCGCGTCGCCGGTGAGGCCGACCTCCTCGCGCAGCAAGGCCGGCTTGCCGTGGGTGACGTAGCGGTCGGGAAGGCCAAGGCGGAGGATTCGGGCACGCTCGCTGGGACGGTCGGCAAAGGCGTCCTCGAGGTGCTCCAAGACGGCAGAGCCGAAGCCACCGGGCAGGACGTTCTCCTCGATCGTCACCACCAGGTCGTGGCCGATCGCGAGCCGCTCGAGCAGCTCGGCGTCGAGCGGCTTGGCGAAGCGAGCGTCAGCGACGGTCGCCGTCAGGTCGTGGCTGGCGAGAACCTTTGCCGCGTCGAGCGCCACCGACACCCCGTAGCCGTAACCGAGCAGCGCCACGCGCTCGCCGTCGGCCAACAGCTCTCCAGTGCCGATCGGGATCTCCGTCGGCTCATTTGGCAGCTCGACCCCCTCCGCCGCACCGCGCGGATAGCGCAGCGCCGCGGGACCATCGTGGGCGATCGCCGTGCGCAGCATGTGCACCAGCATCGCCTCGTCCCGCGGCGCCATCACGACAATGTTGGGAAGCGGCCGGAAGTAGGAGATGTCGAAGGCACCGTGATGGGTCGGGCCATCGTCGCCGACGAGGCCGGCGCGGTCCATGGCGAAGGTGACGTCGAGCTCCTGCAGGCAGACGTCGTGGACGATCTGGTCGAAGGCGCGCTGCAGGAAGGTCGAGTAGATCGCGCAGACCGGCTTGGCGCCCTGGATCGCCAGGCCCGAGGCGAGCAGGACCGCGTTCTGCTCAGCGATGCCGACGTCGTAGTACTGCTCGGGCTCCTCGTCGGCGAGCTTCTGCAGGCCGGTCCCCCCCGCCATCGCCGCCGTGATCCCGACCACTCGCTCGTCGCGCCGCGCTTCGGCAACGATCGCGTCGGCGAAGACCTGGGTGTACTGGGGCGGCCCGCCGGCGGCCGGCGGCTTCTCCAGCCGCTCGGGGGCGATCGCCGCGGGCGAGTCGGACTCCTGTACCGCGACCGGTTTCTTCGCCGCCGGTTCCCCGTTGACGATCGACTTCGGCTTGGCCGCGTGCCATTTCTCCATGCCCTCGAGGCCGCCCTCCTCGGCGGGGGCGAAACCCTTGCCCTTGACCGTGTGGATGTGGACGACGACGGGACGGTCTGCCTCGAAAGCCTCGCGCAACGCCTCGCGCAGGGCGTGCACATCGTGACCGTCGATCACGCCCATGTAGGCAAGGTCGAGCTCCTCGAAGAAGAGGCCGGGCGCCCAGTAGGCCTTGATCGCCGACTTGATCTCCGGGCCGAGGCGCTCGATCCGCTTGCCGAGGCCGAGCGGCAGCTTGGTCAGGCGGTCCTCGACCCCCTCGCGGGCGTGGTAGAGGCGCGGGTTGAGCCGCACTCGGTTGAAGTAGCGGGAGAGCGCTCCGACGTTGGGCGAGATCGACATGCCGTTGTCGTTGAGGACGATTACGACCGGCGTCTGCAGGCCACCGGCGGCGTGCAGGGCCTCGTAGGCGACGCCGCCGGTGAGGGCGCCATCGCCGATCACGGCGGCGACCTTGCCGTCCTCACCGATCCCCTTGCGCATCGCCTCCTTCAGCCCGACCGCGTAGCCGATCGAGGTCGAGGCATGGCCGGCGCCCATGATGTCGTGCTCGGACTCGAAGACCGAGCAGAAGGGCGCGAGGCCGTCGTACTGGCGAATCGTCGGCAGCCCCTCGCGGCGCCCGGTGAGGATCTTGTGCGGGTAGGCCTGGTGGCCGACGTCCCAGAGCACCTTGTCGCGGGGCGAGTCAAGCGTGCTGTGCAGCGCCACCGCCAGCTCGCAGGTGCCGAGGTTGGCACCGAAGTGGCCGCCAATCTCGCCGATCGTGTCGATGATGTAGGTGCGCATCTCCTGCGCGACCTGTTGCAGCTGCGCGTCGTCGAGGTCGTGCAGGTCGGCGGGTTCGTGGATGCCGTCGAGCAGCGGCGTTTCGCTTGCGGGTCCCTGGTGATGTCCGTTGTCGCTCATTCGTCTCTGGTGAAGATGTAGTCGGCTACCCGCCCCAGGTCCCCGGTCTCTTGCTTGGCCTCGGCGAGCGCCGCCGTCGCCTTCGCGTGCGACTCGGCCGCGAGCTCGCGCGCCCGCTCGAGGCCGAAGAGGCTGACGTAGGTGAGTTTTCCATGCCGCTCGTCGCTTCCATGGGGCTTGCCGAGCCGCTCGGCGCTTCCGGTCACATCGAGGATGTCGTCGACGATCTGGAAGAGCACGCCCAGCTCGCTGGCAAATCGGCGAAAGGGGATTGTCTCAGGTTCGGGCAGTCCTTCGAGGGTCAGCACGACGCCGACGCTGGCGGCGATCAGGCGGCCCGTCTTCAGCGTGTGCAGGGAGCGCAGGCCCTCGGCGTCACGCTCCTCGACCGCCACGTCGACGTACTGGCCACCGACCATGCCGTCGACGCCGGTGGCGCCACTGAGCTCGCGCAGCGCCGCCAGCACCTTGGCCGGCTCGCCCGGCTGTTCGCAGGCGAGCCGCACCGCCTCGGCGAAGAGCCCGTCGCCGGCGAGGATCGCGACGTCCTCGCCGTACTTGACGTGGGACGTCGGCTGGCCGCGCCGCAGCTCATCGTCATCCATGGCGGGAAGGTCATCGTGAATCAGCGAATAGGTGTGGATCAACTCGATCGCGCAGGCAATCGGCAGGAAGCGCTCGGGTTCGGCGCCGAGGGCGCGGGCGGTGGCGAGCGTCAATACCGGCCGCACTCGCTTGCCGCCCGCGAGCAACGAGTAGCGCATCGCTTCCTGCAAGCCGGCGGTGGGCTCGGGCGCCGGGAACGCCAGGCGGTCCAGCTCGGCGTCGACGACCTCGCGCAGATCCTCCGGGTAGCTCACCGCTTCGACTGACTCATGCGGAGGCCTCGCCCTCGCGAATCCGCCGGTTCGTCTCCTCCATCGCCTCGGCGGAAAGCTCAGCAGCCTCATGGGCCAGCTCCGCGGCACGCGCATCATCGGCCTCTTCGCCCTCGAGCTCACGGGCGATCACGCTCAACCGCTCGGAGATCTCACGCAGCCTGTTCATCGCACGCCCTCCCGCTCGCGGGCAATCGCGCCGAGAACCCCGTTGACGAAGCCGGGCGCATCGGCCCCGCAGTACTCCTTGGCGATCTCGACCGCCTCGTCGATCGCAACCTCGGTCGGTACATCGGCGGAGTGCTCTATCTCATAGAGCGCGACCCGCATCACGTTGCGCTCGAGCGGCGCAATCCGCTCCAGCTCCCAGCCTTTGGCATGAGCCGCGATCGCCGTGTCGAGCTCCTCGCGGTGCGCCTCGACCGCAGCGGCCAACTCGCGTGTAAACGGACGCGACTCGGCGACCAGCTCGTCGAGCGGACGGCCGGTGACATCTCGCTGGTAGCAGGCGAAGACGGCGTCGCGGCGCTGGTCGGATCGGCGCATGGAGGCCTATTCTCGCGCTTCCGCCGGTCGGGCCGACTAGGCCCGCGAGACGTACTCGCCGCTGCGGGTGTCGACGCGGATCGTCTCGCCCTCCTCGATGAAGAGGGGGACCTGCACGGTGACGCCTGACTCGAGGGTCGCGGACTTGTTGCCGCCGCCCGACGCCGTGTCGCCCTTCACTCCGGGCTCGGTCTGCGTCACCTTCATGTCGATCGCGCTGGCGACCTGCACGTCGCTGGGCCGCTCGTCGACGAAGAGGACCTCGACCTCCGCGTTGGGCAGCAGCCACTGCATCGCGTCACCGGCCAGCTCGCGCGAAATCTCGATCTGCTCGTAGTCGCGCGTGTCCATGAAGACCGCCGCGTCGCCCGAGTCGTAGAGGTACTGCATCTTGCGGGACTCGGTTCGGACCGGGCGGAACTTCTCCCCCGCTCGGAACGTCTTGTCCTGAACGCCGCCGTCTTCGATCCGGCGCAACTTGGTGCGCACGAATGCCCCGCCCTTGCCGGGCTTGACGTGCTGGAACTCGATGATCCGGAAGATCTTCCCGTCGATCTCGATGTGAGAGCCGTTGCGAAATTCGTTCGTGCTTATCAAGGCCCGCGAATCCTAGAGAAGCGAGGCCATGATGCGATTTCTTCTGAGCACAACACTGTCCCCGGGGATCGATCGTCTAACGTGCGGGCAGGGAATGAAGGGGGTCCTTTCACTTGTCATCTCGGTTGTCGCCGTGGCGCTCGCGCTGGCCGCTCCGGCCTGGGCCGAGGAACCGACGCGCGATCAGTACCGCGAACAGGTCGAGCCGATCTGCCAGGCAAACACGGAAGCCAATAAACGGATTCTCAAGAACGCCAAAGAGCGGGCGAAGAGCCGGGTGCCAGCGAAGATGAAGGAGGCGGGAGCCCAGTTCATCCACGCCTCGGCGGTCTTTGGCAAGACGGTCGAGAAACTCGCCGGCGTCCCCCGTCCCGCAGCCGACGATGAACGCCTGCTCAAGTGGTTCAAGCAGCTGGGAATCGTGCAGACCGACCTGCGCAAACTCGGCAAGGCGTTGAAGGCCACTGAAGAAATCAAGGCCGCGCACGAACAGATTCGGGTCGAACGGGCCAGCAACGCGGCTAACAACTTCAGCTTCGTCTTCGAATTCCACTACTGCCACCTGACCGCATCGCGGTTCTTTTAGCCAGGTGCGTGGGTCTACTCGCCGTCCGCGGCGGTGCTCGTGGTGAGTGTGGCCGCGGCGCCACCGGAGAGGACGCGCCGGACCAGGCCCGGGGCGAGGACCCGCGCCACCGCGGCGAGCCCGTAGGCGCGGGGCACATAGCGCTCGGCCTTGCCGCCCGGCCCGGCCGCCAAGATCGCCTCGGCGACCTTCTCCGGCTTCGACACGACCCAGCGGGTCAGGGCTTTCTCGCGCAGCTCGGTCGCCGGGAAGCCCTCGGTTGCGATGAACCCGGGCAGGACCATGCCGACGTGGACTCCGCTGGCGCGCTCCTCGGCGTAGAGCGAGTCGGTCCAGCCGATCAGGGCGAACTTGCTGGCCGAGTAGGAACCGGTGCGGGCACGCGCCACCCGACCGGCGGTGCTGGCGACGTTGACGATCGCGCTCGGCGTCGATGCACGCAGAACCGGCAGCAACACCTCGGTCAGCCGGACGACCGCGTCGAAGTTGAGCTCCATGTGGCGGTGGACGTTTGCGTAGCCGCTCTCGGCGAAGCTGCCGCGCCAGGCCGCGCCCGCGTTGTTGACCAAGAGCGTCAACCGCCCGCCGCGCTCGGCCACGTGAGCGCGGACGCGGTCGGGGGCGCCTGCGTCGGTGAGATCCGCGGCGACGTAGCTCGCCTCGCACGGCAGCGACTCGGCGAGGGCCCGCAGGCGCTCCTCGCGGCGAGCGACGAGAATCAGCTCCGCTCCGGGCTCGCGGGCGATTCGCCGCGCGGTCGCTTCCCCAATCCCGCTGGAGGCGCCGGTGATGAGTGCGGTGATTTGGCTGGAAGTCACGCTCTGAACGCTATTCGAAACGGCGGACTGCGGACGCTTGTTCGAATCGACATACTGCCGCACTTATGACTGCCGAAACCCCTCGACTACTCGACAAGCTCCTGCGCGTTTCCGGTCCCTCGGGCTACGAGGCTCCGGCCGCCGCGGTCTGGCGCGAGGCGGCCTCCTTCGCCGAGGTCTCGGCTGACGGGATCGGCTCCTCAGTGGCGCGCATCGGCGACGCCGCCCCGCTGCTCGCCGTGGTCGGGCACATCGACGAGATTGGTCTCGTCGTCCGTCACATCGACGAGAAGGGGATCCTCTGGTTCGCCCCGATCGGCGGCTGGGACCCGCAGATCCTGGTCGGGCAGCGGGTCGAAGTACAGGGTCCGAAGGGTCCGGTGCCCGGCGTCGTCGGCCGCAAGCCGCTGCACCTGCTCGACGCCGACCAGCGCAAGAAGGTCGTCGAACTGAAGTCGCTGCACATCGACATCGGCGCCGCCGATCAGGCGGAGGCAATGGAGATGGTGCGCATCGGTGATCCTGTCGTGATCGCGATCGAGCCTCTGCACCTAACCGGCAACCGGATGGTCTCGCGGGCGATGGACAATCGGCTTGGGGCATACGTCGCACTCGAGGCGCTGCGGCGCTGCGACGAACAGGAGGCGCTGCAATCGAGCTTTGCGGCGATCGCCGCGGTCCAGGAGGAGATCGGCCTGTTCGGCGCGCGGACCTCGGCCTTCGCGGTGGAACCGGACCTCGCGGTCGTCGTCGACGTCACCCACGCGACCGACGCCCCCGGGATCGATGAGAAGGAGCTCGGCAGCCACGTTCTCGGCTCCGGTCCAGTCATCTACCGTGGCGCGACGCTCTCTCCGAAGGTCTTCGAGCTGCTCGTCGAGGTGGCGGAGGAGGCCGGCATCGAGCACACCGTCGGCGCCACCGGCAACTCGACCAGCACCGACGCCGACGCGGTCCAGTTCGCCCGCTCGGGCATCCCCACCGGCCTGGTCTCGATCCCGCTCCGCTACATGCACTCGCCGGTCGAGATGGTCGACCTCGCCGACGTCGAGGCGACGGTCCAGCTGATCGCCGCCTTCGCACGGCGCCTCGACCGCGAGATCGACCTCAGCCGCTGACGTCCACCGTGCGTGCCACGACGGTGAGCGCCAGGAAGGCCCCGGCGCTCACCGCCTTCCCAACTTCGTCAGGAAACGCTTATCGACTGTTCCCTGTGCGTCTCGAATGCTTCGGCCGGGAAGAAGCCGTTCCATTCGACCGATTCGCCGAACGCTTCTAGTTTCGTGCTCGTCGCTTTAAAGGTCGACGAGCTGAACGTGGCGCTTTCGGTTGCGTTGCTGATGATGCCGCCGGCCGAGCCGGTGACGTGGGCCCAGACGCCCCACAGCGGGCAGAACCAGCCGCCGTAGAGGATCCAGACATCAACCCCTTTGACCTTCATGTAGTTGCTGCCGCCGGTAGAGACCAGTTCGGCGGGCCAAGGGAACGATTCGGCTTCGATCGCTTCCACGGTGCAGAAACTGCTCGTATAGCAGTCAAACAGGGGAAGGTCGGTGACGTTCCCTTTGCCCGTCCCCCCGCTGTTCCAGATATCCACTTCGTAGAGGAAGTGTTCGCAGGTGGTGGTGAACCCCCATGCGGTGAGGCCGCTTTTTTCGGCCGCCCCGATGACCGTCTCCGTGGTTTTCAGTTCTTCCCCGTTGAACTTCCAGGCGGGGCCGGCCATCGCGGTGCCGGCGAAGGCGGCGCTCAGCATCAGTGCAGCGAGTATGCCCCCCAAGAACATCCGTATCGATCTGCGGTTCATGGCCTCGCCCTCTCCTCGCCGCGCACGGCGGCAAGGAGCGGCGCGCACGCCACCCTTCTTCTCTGCTCCTGCATGACTGGATCTCCTGTCTTTTTGCTCGATGGACGGAGTTCTGAGAGGCGCATCTTCCTTCCCCTGCCAGTGACCACGGCCTTCTCGACCGGGCACCCGCAAGCTTTCCCTTCCTTGAGACTCCTCCCAGCGTACCCTGAAATTATCCTACAAGTACCACATTTGGGCACGGCTTTCCACCTCAGGCGCCTACGAAGACCGTGTCGCGTCCTTTGGCCTTAGCCGAGTAGAGCGCCGCGTCGGCGCGGGCGACGAGATCGTCGGTATTGACCGCGTCGCGCTTGGTCACGGCAGCGCCGATGCTGATCGTCACCGTCACTCCGGCCGGGCGCCGCTTGCGAACCGCCTGGCGCAGGCGCTCGGCGATCGCCACGGCGTCCTGCTCGCTCGCGCCGGGCAGGACGACGAGGATCTCCTCGCCGCCGATGCGGTAAATCGAGTCTCCGGCACGCAGGGCGGCCCGCATCGTGTAGGCGACGTCCTGGAGGACCGCGTCCCCCGTGGCGTGACCGAGCTGGTCGTTGACCCGCTTGAAGTGGTCGAGGTCGCAGAGCAGCAGCGCGTGCGACTGGCCTTTCGTCTCGTCGCAGGGCGAACCGTCGAGCTCGGCGAGGCGCTGCTCGAGCGCGTTGCGATTGAAAAGTCCGGTAAGGGGGTCGAGGGTCGAGCGGCGCCGATGGGCACGATCGGACTCGACCAGGGCGCCGGACAGGATCACCGTGCTGAGGATCAAGGCGGCGGTCGCGACCAAGGCCTGGCTGTGCGCCCAAGCGCCGGCGGGATCGACGGCGATCGTGCTGACGAGGAAGACGGCAACGAGGTAGATCGTGCCGACGATCATTCCCCAAGGGTCGAAGCGAGCGCCGAGCGTCACCGCCGGCAGTGCGAACCACATCAGGACCGGGCTGGCTGGGCCGCCGCTGGCAACCACAGCACCGGCGAGAAGCAGCGGCAGGGCGCCCCAGGCCCCGGCGACCCAGAGCCACGGCCGCTCGCTGGTCTGCATGAAGCGATCGGCGATGGCGAAGCCGGCAAAGCCCGCAGCCAACGGCGCCAGCCAGAGCCAGCCGACCGAGGGACCAGCGGATGCGAGCGCGAGCGCGAGGATCGCGAAGCAGGCGGCCCGATAGCGGCGCACCCGCTGCTCCATGTCGAGCAGGCGCTCACGGCGGGCACCCTTGCGGGCCTCGGCCAACGAATCCGGAGTGGGCATAGCAATCGCGTTCACCCTGCCCTGATCGACCGCAGCAGCAGCCCCACTTAGCCCTGCACCCCCACCACCGAACTGCATCAAATTCTCTACCTGCCAGACCGAGAATTTGATGCAGTTCGGCTCAGTCGACGATCTGGAGGGCCTTGGGGAGGGAGCTGAGGTTGCGGTAGCCGTCGGCGGTGACCACGACTAGGTCCTCGATGCGCACGCCCAGCTCGCCGGGCAGGTAGATTCCGGGCTCGATCGTCACGACTTCGCCGGCCGCGAGCAGGTCCTCGGAGCGCTGCGAGACCCGCGGCTCCTCGTGCACCTCGAGCCCGACCCCGTGCCCGAGGCCGTGGCCGAAGCGCTCACCGTGACCGGCGGCCGCGATCAACTCGCGGGCGACGCCGTCGACATCCTCGGCTTTGGCACCGGTGCGGACTGCGGCGAGCGCGGCTTCTTGGGCCTCGCGCACGATCTCATAGACGGCGCGGGCGGCCTCGCCGGGCTCGCCCGTGGCAAAAGTGCGGGTGCCGTCGGAGCAGTAGCCGTCGAGCTTCGCCCCCATGTCGAAGACGACCAGCTCGCCGCGTCCGATCTCGCGCTTGCCCGGCTCGGCGTGCGGCAGTGCCCCGTTGGCGCCGGCCGCGACGATCGTCGGAAAGGAAGGCTCGGCCCCTAGCTCGCGCATACGGGCCTCGGCGGCGCGGGCGACGTCCAGCTCGGTGCGGCCGGCCAAGCCGCGCTCCAGCGACCAGCGCCAGATCTCATCGGCCAGCTCAGCCGCCGCGGCAATCGCCGCCTGCTCGGCGTCGTCCTTGACCCGGCGCAGCTCCTCGACGGTCCCCCCCGCGCCCTCCAAGGCGATTCCCTCCGGGAGTTTCTCCTCCAGGCGCTTCAGGCTGCGCACCGCCATGTGGTGGTCTTCGAAGCCGGTCTTGCCACTGAGGCGTTCGGCAATGCCGCCCAGCCAGTCGTCCTTGACGGTGACGACGTCCCAGCCGTCCACCTCTGCTTCGGCGCGCTCGGTGTAGCGGAAGTCGGTGAGGAAGACCCGCTGCTCGGCCCCGCAGATGCAGGCCCCGTTGGTCCCTCCAAAGCCGGTCAGGTAGCCGACGTTGACCAGGTCGGTGACGAGGAAGCAATCCAGCTCGCGCTCGGCCACCAGGGTCGCGAGGCGATCGCCGCGCGCCTGCATTACCCGCTCGCTCCTTTTGCCCTCACGCGCCCAGCTCGCCAGCGATCAGCTCGAGTGCCTCGCGATACCCGTCGGGGCCCTTGCCGAAGACCTTCGCCAGCACGAGTCCGTCGAAGACCGACAGCTTGCGCCACTCATCGCGCGCCTCGACATCGGAGAGGTGGACCTCGACGGCCGGCACGCCCGCGACGTCGAGCGCGTCGGCAATCGCCCGGCTGTAATGAGACCAGGCGCCGGCGTTGACAAGCGCGGCATCCGCCAGCTCGGGAACGCGGTGGAGGTACTCGCAGAACTCGCCCTCGGAGTTGGTCTGGAAGAAGATCGCCTCGAGGCCCAGCTCGCGGGCCCAGTGCTCAATCTCGGTCTCCAGTTTGCGCAACGAGAGGCCACCGTAGATCGCTGGATCGCGACGGTCGAGGATGTTGAAGTTGACACCGTGCAGCACGGCGACACGGTTGTGGGCGGTGCTCATTGCAACTCCTCCACGGCGGCCCGGACCTTAGCCGGATCGATCAACTGGTCGGTACGAGGCTCGCCCGGCGCCGCCAGCAGGACGAACCCGACCCCGGCGGCGGTCCGCTTCTTGTCGCGCTGCAGGGCATCGACCACGGCATCGACGGAGATCGCCGAGTCGAGCTCGACCGGCAGCCCTTGGCGGCCCAAGATCGACTCGACCTCGTCGCGCAGCTCGGGCGCGTCGGAGAGGCGCAGCGCCGCGAGCAGGCCGAGCGCGATCGCCTCGCCGTGGCGGTAGCGCTCGTATCCACTTGCCGCCTCGATCGCGTGTCCGACGGTGTGGCCGAGGTTGAGCACCGCGCGCAGGCCGTTGTCACGCTCGTCGGCGGCGACGACCTCGCACTTGTAGCGAGCGCAGGCAAAGACGAGGTCGGCGAGGCCCTTGGCGTCAAGCTCCTCGACCTCCCGGGCCTGCTGCCAGAGCGTCCCGCCCGCGAGCAGGCCGGTCTTGAGCAGCTCGACGTACCCCGCGGCGAGCTCCTCGCGCGGCAGGCTGGTGAGGGTCGTCGTGTCGGCGAGGACGGCGGCGGGCAGCTGATAGGCGCCGGCGTAGTTCTTGCCCTCGGGCAGGTCGACGCCGGTCTTGCCGCCGTATGCCGAGTCGACCTGGGCGACGAGGGTCGTCGGAACCTGGACAACGGGCACGCCGCGCTGGTAGAGGTGGGCACAAAAGCCGGCGAGGTCGCCGACAACGCCGCCACCGAGGGCGACGACGTGATCGTCCCGGGTCATTCCCGCGCGGGCGAGCTCGCGCAGGACCCGCTCCGCCTCCGCCATCGTCTTCGCCGTCTCCCCTGGCGTCACCTCAACCGTTGCCGCAAGGGGCTCGATCCGCTCGGCGTAGAGCGGGCCAACGGCGCTGTCGGTAACGCAGAAGCGCCGGCCAGGCAGGGGCCAAGGGCCCGTGCCGAGCAGACCTGGTCCGACGAAGACCGGATACTCGCCCGAGGCGCTGCCAGCCCAGAGCATCTTCGTCCCCGGCGGCAGCTCGGCCAGCGACACGAGCGATGGCATCGCCCGCGCGACCAGGCCGCGGTCGCCCGGCGGCAAGACCGCGTCGGCCAATGCCTCATAGAAGGGAAGTCGCGTCTCGAGCAGGCGCTCGACGTCTTCGGCATTGCTGGCCAGCGGCCGGTCGCTGCGCGCGATCCGTCGCCAGGCCTCACGCGCGTCGACCTGCAGCCAGACGACGAGGTGGCGGTCGAGCGCCTCGCGCACGCGCTCCGAGAGAACGCTGCCGCCGCCGAGAGCGATCGCACCGCCGTCCGCCTCCTCCAATAGCGAACCGACCAGCTCGGCCTCGCGGGCGCGGAAGGCCTCCTCCCCGTCCTCCTCGAAGGCCTGGCGGATCGGCTTTCCGAAAGCCTTTTCCATCAGCGCGTCGATCTCGGTCGTCGCCAGTCCGGCGTCGCGAGCCGAGGCCAGCGCAGTCGACTTACCGGCCCCCATGAAGCCAATAAAGACGAGCGCCGGCTTCATCGCCGAACGAAACGCGTCTTTTCCATGTGTGGCATGGAAAATCCCGACTTCATCCGCGGAAGTCGATGCGCTGCTTATAGGCCTCGACCGCGGCAAGGACGTCGTCGATGTGGTCGCCGCCGAACTTCTCGCGGTAGGTGCGGGCGAGGACGAGGCAGACCATGGCCTCGGCGACGACGGCTGCCGCCGGCACCACGGTCGAGTCGGTGCGCTCGCGCAGCGCCTGCGCCGGCTCCTTGGTCTCAGTATCGACCGAGCGCAGCGGCTTGGTCAGTGTCGAGATCGGCTTGATCGCGGCCCGGACCGAAAGGGGCAGGCCGTTGGTCATGCCCCCCTCCAATCCACCGGCGTGGTTGGTCTCGCGGAAGTAGCCGCGCTCCCCCGACCAGAAGATCTCGTCGTGGGCCTCCGAGCCGGGGCGGCCGGCTACGTCCCAGGCTTCGCCGATCGAGACACCCTTGACCGACTGGATCGAGGCGACCGCTCCGGCCAACCGCCCGTCGAGCCGGTCTTCCCAGGAAATGTGGGAACCAAGCCCCGGCACGAGCCCGAAAGCGCGCACCTCGAAGGTACCGCCGAGGCTCTCGTTGGCCTTGCGCAGGCGGTTGATCTCCGCAACCATCGCCGCGCTCGCCTCGGCGTCGAGGCAGCGCACCGGGTCCTCGTCGACACCGGCGAAGTCCTCAGGTCCGAGGTCTTCGCGAGCCGGAGCCGTCACCGAGGCAATCTGGGTCACGTGGCTGTAGACGCTGACCCCGAGCGCAGCAAGGAAGCCGCGGGCGATCGAGCCGGCGGCGACCCGGGCCGCGGTCTCGCGGGCGCTCGCCCGCTCGAGCACGTTGCGGATGTCGCTGTGACCGTACTTCTGGGCGCCGACCAGGTCGGCGTGACCGGGGCGCGGCAGGTGGACCTCGTCGACGGCCACGTCGACCGGCCAAGGGTTCATCCGCTCCTCCCAGTTGGCGTAGTCGCGGTTGGCGACGAGGATCGCGATCGGGCTGCCGAGTGTGCGCCCGTGACGGACCCCGGAGCGGATCTCAACCGTGTCGGTCTCGATCTTCATCCGTCCGCCGCGCCCGTGGCCGAGCTGGCGCCGCGCCATGTCGCGGTCGAGCGCCTCGCGGTCGAGCTCGAGCCCGGCGGGCAGACCCTCAACGATCGTGACGAGCCCAGGTCCGTGCGACTCCCCCGCTGTGGTGAATCTAAACCCGCTCATCAAGCCGCAAGGCTATCGGCGGATCGCCCAAGGAGAGCCCCAGGCTGGGGGACGTCGCCTTAATCGCGGGCGGCGGCGCGCATCGTGTCCAGCGGGGCGGGGCGGCCGGTCCAGGTTTCCAGAGACAGGGCGCCCTGTTGGACGAGGATCTCGATGCCGTCGACGGTCGTCGCGCCAGCCGCTTCAGCGGCCCGCAATAGAGCGGTGGGCTCGCCGCCGTAGACCATGTCGACAACGATCTGGCCGGCCCTGAAGTCTGCGACCGCCAAGGGCAGCTCGGCGAACGGGTCCTCCCCGTCGAGCCCCACCGCGGTCGTATTGACGAGTACCTCGTATGCCGCCTGATCAGGAGCCGCGACGCTCTCGCCCCCTAGTTCCTCACAGAGGTGCTCGGAGCGAAGCTCGGTGCGGTTCCAAACGTCAACTGGTGCCTCTTCGCGCAGCAGCGCCCAGACGACCGCGCGGGCGGCGCCGCCGGCGCCGAGGACCAGCGTGCGCTTGCCGGCCGGCGAACCGGGCAGCGAGCGCAGGAACCCCTCAGCATCGGTGTTCTCCGCTCGAACCTCGCCGTCGGCGAAGACGAGCGTGTTGGCGGCGCCGATCTCGCGCGCGGTCTCGGAGAGGTCGTCGGCCAGGGAAAGAGCCGCACCCTTGTGCGGCACCGTGATGTTGGCACCGGCAAAACCTTCGCCCGGCATCGCGTGCACCCGAGCCTCGAAGGCATCGGGGGCGACCTCGATCGCCTCGTAGCTCCACTGCTCTCCCAGGCCCAGCTCGGCGAGCGCCGCACTGTGCATCGCCGGCGAGCGCGAGTGGCCGACCGGGAAGCCGAGGACGGCGAGCCGCGGCACGGCTATCCCCCGCAGCTGTCCGGCGAGTTGCCGCCAGCTGCTTCGCGGGCCGAGTTATAGCGTTCGACGTCGGCGTTGAATTCGGCTTCAGTCGAAGAGAAGGCGAGTTTGTTGCAAGCGCCCGGTTCCGCCACGTAGAAGAGGTAGTCGACCTTGGCCGGGTGGGCAGCGGCTTCGATTGAGGCAAGCCCGGGGCTGTTGATCGGGCCCGGCGGCAGGCCGGCGTTGGTGCGCGTGTTGTATGGGGAGTCGATCGCGAGTTCGGATTCGGTCAGCGGCTCGGTGTAGTTGCCGGTGGCGAAGCGGGTGGTGGCGTCGATCCCCAGCGGCATCCCTTCGTGCAGGCGGTTATAGATCACGGCCGCGACCAGCTTCCGCTGGCTTTCCAGCGCTGCCTCGTCCTCGACCATCGAGGCGATCGTGACCACGTCGTAGGTGGTCAGGTTCTTCGAACGCGCGTAGCTCATGTCGACTCCGGCGATGCGCCGCTTGAAGTCTTCGAGCTGCAGCTGCACGAGGTTGGTCGCGCTGGCGTGCTTTTCCAGTTCGAAGGTGTCCGGAAAGAGAAAGCCCTCGAGGTCCTTGGCGTCCTTGCCGCCGTACTTGGCGGGATTCAGATACTGGGAGCGAACGCTGGCCTGCTCATAGCCCCCGCGCAGGCCTTCCTGCTTGGCGATCTCGGCGGTTTGAGCGCGTGTGTATCCCTCGGGGATAGTCACCGTGATCGTGCGGATCACCACCGGCGGGGGAGTGTCGCGGTGGAAGTGCCTGTAGGCGAGCGCTGCGATCGCGGCGATACCGAGAAGGACGACAGCCAACGCGGCGGCGATGCCGAGACGACGCCGGCTCGAGCGCGGCGGCTTGGGGGGCTTCGGGGTCTTCGCTTTGCGGGGCCTGGACGGCTTGGGAGTCAGAGTGGCTTGATTCGCTCGGCGCTCTTCGCGTTCGCGGCGACGCTCCGCCCGCTCGGTGGCCCGTGGATCGTCACTCATCGTCGCGCTCTTCGATCGCGGCCTGACCGGCGAGGTATGCCTGCAGCAGGTGCGCGGCCGCGAGAGAGTCCGGGGCCGCGGCAGCGCCTTCGCGCTTGCTTGCCTCGGCCATGCGGGTCGTCAGCCGCTCGTCGTAGGTCTCGACCGGGATCTCCAGCAGAGCTTCGAGTTCGACACAGAAACTGCGAGTCAACGCCGCCTGACTGCCTTCCTCGCCGCTGAGGTGGAGCGGCAGGCCGACCACGACGAGCTCGACCTCGTGCTTGGTGACTAGGTCGGCGACCGCGCTAGCGGCGGGTGGTTCGATCACTGGCAGTGGCGTCGCCAGGGTGCCGCTGGGGTCGGAGATTGCGCAGCCGATCCTCGCGGTGCCGTGATCGAGGGCGAGGACTCTCATGCCCCTGCGCTCAATTCGAGCTTGGCGGAGGACCGACCGGCGGCAAACGCCTTCTCGATCATCGCCGGCTTGCTACCGCCAGCCTGTGCCATGTTCTCGCGGCCGCCACCGCCACCGCCGACGACCGGGGCCATCGCCTCGATCAGTGAGGCCGCGGATATCCCCCGGTCAACAGCCTCCTTCGAGACCAACGCCACCAGCGCCGCCTTCCCCTCCTCTGGCGCACTGCCGAGCATCACCACCGAGGGCCGCTCGAGCTTCGACTGGATCCTGTTCGCCACCTCCAGGAGTTGCTTCTGACTGGCCGGCATCGTGGTCTTCATCTCCACAACCGCAACGACATCGCCGGCAGAGTCGCGAATCACGTAGTCGACCGCGTTGTCGAGCCCTTTCCCCGCTTCGACGCTGAGTTGCTCGCGCTGGGCTTGCTCGGCCCCTGCCCCCGCCTCCTTCAGCTTCACGGCGGCGCGGCGCGCTCCCGCAAGCGGGTCCTGAGGGGACTCGAGCAGCTCGCCGACCTCGCGCAGGGTCGCCTCGCGCTCGCGAAACCAATCGATCGCCCCCGGGCCACTGAGTGCCTCGATGCGACGCACGTTGGCTGCGCTCGACCCCTCCGAGGCGATCTTGAAGATGCCGATCTCCGCCGTGTTGGCGACGTGGGTGCCACCGCAGAGCTCGCGCGAGACCCCTTCGACCTCGACCACACGAACCCACTCGCCGTACTTCTCGCCGAAGAGCGCCATCGCTCCCAGCCGTTCGGCCTCGGCACGCTCCATCTCCAGCCAGCGCACCGGCCGACTCGCCTTGATCCACTCGTTGACCCGGTCCTCCACCGCGCGCAGTTCCTCGCCGCTCAGCCCCTGGCCGTGGGTGAAGTCGAAGCGCAGCTTGTCCGGGCGAACAGCCGAGCCCGCCTGGCGCACGTGGGTGCCGAGCTGCTCGCGCAGCGCCGCGTGGAGCAGGTGCGTTGCCGTGTGATTGCGCATAGTCGCGTGCCGCACCTCGCGATCCACCTCTGCCTCCACCGAGCTGCTCTCGTCGATCTCTGCCGACAGATCAACCTCCAACGCCTGGTCGTCGCCGACCCGGTAGACGTCGACGACGCGCGCCTCGCCGCCGGGCCAGCGCAGCAAGCCCGAGTCGGCGACCTGACCGCCGCCCTCGGCGTAAAAGGGGCTCTCCTCAAGCTTGACCAGGGCGCGGCCGTCCTCGCGCTCGACCGCCGCCAGCCCGGTGGTTGAGCGCAGCATCTCGTAGCCGACAAAACGGGTCGGCGGCACCGCCGTGGCGAACGCGATCACGCGCTCGTGCCTGTCCTCGGACCCGTGCGCCGTCGCACTGCCGCCGCGGGAGCGCTGGCGCTGCTCCTCCATCAGCTCCTCGAAGCCCGAGTCGTCGACCGAGAGGCCCTGCTCGGCCAGCAGCTCCTTGGTCAGGTCGTAGGGGAAGCCGTAGGTGTCGTGGAGCTCGAAGGCATCTGAGGCGTCGATCCACGAGGTGCCTGATTGCTTCGCTTCGGCGACCAGGCGGTCGAGCAGCTCGCTGCCACGCTCCAGGGTGCGACCGAAGCTCTCCTCCTCGTCGCCGACCCAGCGCGCGATCGTCTCGCGCTCGGCCACCAGCTCCGGGTAGGCCTCGCCCATCACCTCGATCGCGCGCTCGGCGAAGCGTCCCAGCCAGGGTGCCTCGAGGCCGAGCGTGCGGCCCTGCTGGATCGCCCGGCGCATGATCCGGCGCAAGATGTAGCCGCGGTCCTCGTTCGAGGGAACCACCCCGTCGGCGATCAGGAACGAGGCGCCGCGCGAGTGGTCGGCGACGATCCGCATCGCCCGGGTGACCGCGCCGCCCTCGGCATAGGAGCGCCCGGAGAGCTCCTCGGCGAGATCGATCAGCGGCCGGATCAAGTCGGTCTCATAGACCGAAGGGACGTCCTGCAGGATCGCGGCCATGCGGTCGAGGCCCATGCCGGTGTCGATGTTTCGCATCGGCAGCTCAGTGAGCGAACCATCCGCTCCGAGGTCGTAGCTCATGAAGACGTGGTTCCAGAACTCGAGAAAGCGATCGGTATCGTCGCCCGGGCGCTCGCCCTCGGCGCCGAACTCCAAGCCGCGGTCGAGATAGAGCTCCGAGCAGGGCCCGCAGGGCCCGGTCGGGCCGCCTTGCCAGAAGTTGTCCTCCCGCCCGAGGTGGACGATCCGCTCATCGGGGACGCCGACCGCCCGCCAAATCGCGATCGCCTCGTCGTCAGGACCGAGTCCCAGCTCCTCGTCGCCGCCGAAGACGGTCACCCAGATGCGCTCCGGGTCCATGCCGAACCCCCGCGTGGAGAGCTCCCAACCCCAGGGGATCGACTCCTCCTTGAAGTAGTCGCCGAAGCTCCAGTTGCCGAGCATCTCGAAGAAGGTCAGATGGCGGGCCGTCTTGCCGACCTCCTCGATGTCGGTCGTGCGAAAGCACTTCTGCACATCGGTGAGCCGCGGTGCCGGCGGCTCCTCGCGACCGAGGAAGTAGGGCTTGAACGGCTGCATACCCGCCGTCGTCAAGAGCACCGAAGGATCGTGCGCCGACGGGACCAATGAAGCGGAGGGCACGATCTTGTGCCCGCGCTCGGCAAAGAAGGAGAGATAGGTGTCGCGGATCTCGGCTGCCTTCATGAATCGCAGAGCCTACGGGCTGACAACGGCGCTCGCGCTGCGTTGGAGGACTGGACGAGGTGCCCCTACTCTTGACTGGATGGCTCATTGCGGTGAGACGATCGAGAGATGACCCCACTGCTCTCAGATGCGTGGCTTGCCCGCCAGGCCACGGAGGGCGACCGGCGCGCTTTCACGGCGATCTACAAGCGCTACCACCAGGACCTCTACCGCTTCTGTCTCTCGATCGTGAGTCGTCCCGAGGACGCCCAGGAAGCGCTGCAGAACACGATGGTCAAGGCGCTGCGCTCGCTGCCGGGCGAGATGCGGGAGATCCGGCTCAAACCCTGGCTCTACCGCGTCGCCCACAACGAGTCCATCGACCTGCTGCGCAGGCGTCGCGAGGGGCCCGAGCTCGACGACTCTCGCGCCAGCGGAGCGGCGGAGATCGCCGAGACGGTGGCCCTGCGCGAGCGCCTGGAGCGGCTCCTCATCGACCTCGGTGCCCTTCCCGAGCGCCAGCGCGCGGCGCTGGTGATGCGCGAGCTCTCGGGGCTCGACTACGAGCAGATCGGCGAAGCGTTCGACACATCCGCCTCGGTGGCACGCCAGACGGTCTACGAGGCGCGACTCAGCCTGTGCGAGCTGGAAGCGGGGCGTGAGATGGACTGCGACCAGGTGACGAGGCAGCTGTCGGACGCGGACGGGCGTGTCACCCGTCGCCGCGACATCCAGGCCCACCTGCGCGCCTGTGCCGACTGTCGCGCCTTCCGCGACTCGATCGACTCCCGAAGGCAGGACCTGGCGGCACTGTCACCGCTGCCGGCGGCGGTCGCGGCCTCGATCCTGCACGGCTTGGCTGGTGGGCAGGCAGCCACGAGTGCTGCCGGAGCTGGGGCGGCCGCATCGGGAGTTGGCGTCGGAGCCGGGAAGGTCGCGGCGAGCTCAGCGGTGCTTAAGGGGGTTGCGACGGTGGCGGTCGTGGCAACCGTTGGGGTCACCGCCGCGGATCGCAGCAATCTGATTGACGCGGGCCTCCCGGGCAATTCTGGTGGCAGCGCGACGAAGCCTGACCATGAGACCGACGGCGCCGCACCCGGTGTGGTGGCGCCCGCGGCGGCCGCTGCGAATGGGTCCGCCAAGCGCGCGGGCGTTGCCGGCCAGGACACCTCAAGGCCCGCCGGCGCAGCCGCCCCATCGAGCGACGGCAAGGACAAAACCGCTACCGGGTCGGCTCCAAAGCCAGAGAACCTGACCGCCAAGGGGAACGGGTCCCCTCCCGGATCGCCAGGCGAATTGCCCGAGGCCTCCCGCCACGGCCAGGAAACCGCGGCAGCCCATAAAAAGGCTGGCGGTAGCGCCAACTCCGGAAAGGCACACCGGAATTCAGCTTCGAAGAAGGCAGGGCACGCGGGCCGCGGAGCCTCGGGCAACCACCATGGCCCTCCGGCCCACGCTAGTCCGCCGGATCACTCCCAAGCCGGCGGGACCAGCAAAAGCAAGGGCAAAGGAAGCTCGCCGGCTACGTCCGGGCAGCCCGAAGGCAGTCCACAGCCCCCTGAATCAGAAGCGCAAGCAGGGGGCGCCGATGATGCCGAAGCCACCGGTGGGGCTGGTCAAGAACCCCTCACTTAGCCCTGACGAACGCTCGACTGGCCCGTTTAACCGCCGAGACAGAAACCGTTCGACCGCAGTCGAAGGAGGCACGATGAAGGCTTACCTGAGGTTCTCAATCGTTGTCGGGGTTCTCGCCCTGATCGTCCCCGCCATGGCTCTGGCGACGCCCGGAAACGGCAAAGGACAGGGTCAAGGGCAAGGGCAGGGTCAAGGGCAAGGGCAGGGTCAGGGACCCAGCTACGAACCCGCCCCGCCCCCGCAGGCAAAGGCCTACGGCAAATACTGCCAGGGCGAAAGCAAGGAGCACGTCAAAGGCGAGAAAGGCACCGACTTCAGCAACTGCGTGACCAATATGGCGCACGCCGCCGACCACCCGAACCAGAGCCCGCGCCAGACCTGCAAAGGCGAAAGCAAAAAACACGTCAAAGGCGAGAAGGGCACAGCCTTCAGTCGCTGCGTCAAAGCCGCCGCGAAGCTGCGCCGCGACGAACGCAGGAAAGAACGGGAAGAAGCACAGGCCTAACCGCTGATCGTGCCGTGGCCGACGATCGCCTCGCCCTGCATCAGCACGGCGGTCTGCCCGGGCGATACGCCGGCGAAGTCCTCGCCGAGCTCCACCTTCAGTTCGGCGTGCTGTCCAGTCCCCGTCGCGGCTATTGCGGCGGGGACTGGTTGTGAGCGGTAGCGAAGGCGCACCGCGTCGACGTTCTCACCGTCGCGATGAAGGGTGGCGTTGCGGAGGCGGACGGTTCGCGCCATCAGCTCGCGGCGGGGACCGACCGTGACCGTGTTCGCCGCGGCGTCGGTCGCAAGTACGTAGAGGGGCTCCTCGGCGGAGACGCGGATGCCGCGGCGCTGGCCGACTGTAAAGTTGTGGTGGCCGCGGTGCCTCCCGATCGCCCTGCCCGAGCGATCGAGCAAGTCCCCCTCGCGCTCGCGCAGGCCGCCGTGGCGACGCAGGAAGTCGGACTTGCCCTGACCGGAGAGGAAGCAGAGGTCCTGACTCTCCGGCTTACGCGCGACGGCAAGCTGATGGCGGGCGGCGATCTCCCGCACCTCCGGCTTGGTCAGCTCGGTGAGCGGAAAGCGGACGCGCTCCAAGAGGCCGGGGGGCAACGCCGCGAGCATGTAGCTCTGGTCCTTGTTCGCGTCGGATGCCGCGGCGAGGAGCGGCCCCTCGCCGTCGCTGACGATGCGGGCGTAATGGCCGGTGACCAGATGGCCAGCGCCGAGGCGGCCGGCGAGATCGACCATCGCCGCGATCCGCACCTCGCCGTTGCAGGCGATGCAGGGATTGGGGGTGCTGCCCGCGGCATATCCGTCGACGAACTCGGCGACGACGCGGCGCCGGAACTCCTCCTCGAGGTCGAGCGTCAGGTGGGGTATGCCGAGCGTGTGGGCAAGCGCGCGGGCGCCGAGCACGGCCTCGGGTGAACAGCAGGCCTTGGCCCCGTCGGTCTGCGGGTCCGCCCAGAGCTTCAGCGTTACCCCGACTACCTCCGCCCCCCGCTCTCGCTCCAACAAGGCCGCGACGGCGCTGTCGACGCCACCAGACATCGCGACCAGCACACGGTCGACAGCTTCCTCTCCACCGCCTGGCAAGGCGCCGTCTTGGGCCGGGGCGTCCGCAGGTGCCGCCGCCAGCGTGTCTGCCGAGGCGGCTGCCTGAACCAATGTCTCCGCCGAGGCTGCCGCTTGCGCCAAAGCGCGATGGAGCGCGTCGGCCGCCAGCTGCGCCGCGTGGCGCTTGGCTGGCGTCAAGCCACCAAGCACCTCGTCGACCTCATCCGTCCCAATGCGCGCCGCGTCGAGCACGCTGGCGCCGTCGACCATCTCCGCCACCGCCGCGCTCGCCGCCCGAGTGGCACCACAGCCCTCGGCATCGAAGGTCACTCGCGCAATCCGTCCGCCCTCGATCACCAGCGAGAGGCGCGAAAGGTCTCCACAAGCAGCGCCGCCGGCCGCCCCCGTGAAGGCGCCGTCCTCGGCCGGGCCATGCCGGCTCAGGTCATGCAGGTAAGCGTCGAACATCTCACGGTCCATCGCTACAGGGTAGGAGGCTCGACCCGTTTCCGACGGCTTGGCCGCCATAGGCGTGAACTAGCTCGCCGTCAACATCTTGCGCAGGTCGGCGATAACCGCGGGTGCTTCGTCGCGTAGCTGGAGCCAGGTGATCCGTGCCCCCCGCCAGCCCTCCGCCTGCAGGATGCGATCTCGCTCCCGGTCCTTCTCGAATGCCCGGCCAGTGCCATGCACCGCACGTCCATCAAGCTCGATGATGACCCGCTGCTCCGCCCAAAGACAGTCGGCTTCGTAGAAACGGCCGCGGACGGCGACATCGGCGTTGAGCCGTGGGCGGGGCAAATCGGTGCTGTCGAGAAGCTTTGCGAACCGCGCCTCGAGTTCCTTGCGGGTCACTCCCCGCACGGCGGCCTCATCCGCAAGAAGAACCCTCAACTTTGCCGATCCCCGCTTTCGCGGATACCGCTCCAGCAGGTCCGGAATCGACAGCTTGTCGGTGATGCCCCGCACTTCCAACTCGTTCAGCGCCTTTTCCAGCTGGTGCATGGTCGAAAGCTCCGCAACGTCGAGCATGGTCCGGGGCGCCGATGTGACTGGAATCCCGTCGAGGCACGTGATCTCGTCGGGTCGTACCAATCCGCAGTGGGCCCGCAAACCCGATTTCGACTCAAATCGCGTCGGCCGCGTCACTTCGGGAGCAATCGACATTGTCGGCAGGATCCGCCACAGCGCCCCGGCCGAACGGTGGCTCAACACAGCGCCGCGGCCGGCGGACAGGACCGCCGCCATCCAGCGGCTCTCGCGACTCATCGGTCGGTGGCCGACCGCATAGACGCCCCAGTGGACGCGGCGGAGTTGACCACGCGAAATCCGAGCCTCAATCGCCCCCCTCCCCATCCCCAGCTCCAAGAGCTGCCATCGAGCAACAACCCCATGCTGGCCCTCAGCGAGATCTCCAACCCGGGGGTCGAGCGAACGAGACGCGGATTTTCCATGCCTGAGATGGGAAATCCGCGTCTCGTCGGACATGGCGCCGATGGTCGCCGGTCGCAACGCGCGTTTGGTGCGCGGAATGTCGCGAAACACGCAAGCAAAGGAGGCTCCAGCCCGCCGGTACCGCCTCTGGCTTTGATCCCTTGAAGTAAAGGGTGGGCGCCTCCTCGCAGTCCCACAGGACCGAGAGAGATCAGCTCCCGCGCCGTTTGTGTTGGGTCAAACGGTGAGACGGCTCTCGCACGGGCTCGAGCCTCTGGGCGAACCGTACCACCGCAAAGTCGTCCTGGCGAGTGGCTGATCGCCAACTCCGACCGAGGTCAATCGTCGAGATTCGAGAGCAGCAACTCAGCCTCGCTCCAGTCCTCCGGCCGGACGCGCAGGGCGATGTCGCCGCGACCGTAGCGGTCGAGCGGCCAGTCGACGGTGAGAACCGCCTCGATGCGAGCCTCTTTCAGCGCCTGGTGCCAGGCCCGGGCGGTCCTTACGTCGGCGAAATCGCGCACCACCTCCCAGCTGTCGTAGCGGGGGTCATCGACGTGAACCGGCGTAGCGCCCGGTCCCGGCGAGCGCGTGAACGCGGCCCGGATCCGGTCGGCAAAGCTCATTTGGCCGCAGGCGGCCTGGCGCGCAGCTGCAATCCGACGTCGCGCAACTGCACCTCGTCAACCGGGGCCGGAGCGCCGGTCAGTGCGTCGGCGCCCGAGGCGGTCTTCGGGAAGGCGATCACGTCGCGGATCGAATCGGCGCCCACGAGGCGCTGAACGACCCGATCGAGCCCGTAGGCGATTCCACCATGCGGCGGCGCTCCGTAGCGCAACGCCTCGAGCAGGAAGCCGAAGCGAGCCTCCGCTTCCGCCTCGTCGATGCCGAGCGCGGCAAAGACCTGGCCCTGCAGCGACGCATCGCTGATACGAATCGAGCCGCCGCCCATCTCCTGCCCATTCCAGACCAAGTCGTAGGCCTGGGCGCGGGCGGCACCTGGATCGACAGGGTCGAAGCCGGCGGCGGGAGCCGTGAACGGATGGTGGAGCGGATCCCAGCCACCCCCGTCGCTCGCCTCCATCAAAGGCCAGTCGACGACCCAGAGGAGATCGTCAGCTCCAGCGGGAACGAGTTCGAACTCGGCGGCGAGGTCGAGGCGCAGCTGGGACAGGACCGCGTTGGCCACCTTGGGCTTGTCGGCAACGAGAAGGAGCAGGTCGCCCTCCTCGGCGCCAAGGCGCTCGTTCAGGGCGCTCAACTCGGCGGCCGAGAGAAACTTCGCCGTCGGCGAGCGCCAACCGTCGCCCTCGCGGAAGGCCCAGACGAGACCCTTTGCGCCGAGCTCTTGGGCGCGGTCGATGAGACCGTCAAGCGCCGAACGCGGCATCTCTCGCCGGCCAGCGTTCAAACCGCGCACGGTACCGCCACCGCCGATCACCGAGGCAAAGACCTTGAACTCGGTCCCGGCCAGGAGATCGTCGAGATCGGCGAGCTCCATGCCGAAGCGGGTGTCGGGCCGGTCGGTGCCGTACTTCGAGATCGCTTCGTCATAGGGCATGCGACGCAGCGGCAGATCCAGCGACGGCCCCCCGACTCGCTCAAAGACGTGAGCGAGCAGGCGCTCGTTGACCTCAATCACGTCGTCCACCTCGACGAAGGACATCTCGATGTCGAGCTGGGTGAAGTCGGGCTGGCGATCGGCGCGCAGGTCCTCGTCGCGAAAGCAGCGCGCCACCTGGTAGTAGCGCTCGAAGCCGGCGACCATCAGCAGCTGCTTGAAGAGCTGCGGCGACTGCGGCAGCGCGTAGAAAGAACCCTGCTGGAGGCGGCTGGGGACGAGGAAGTCGCGGGCGCCCTCGGGTGTCGATCGGGTCAGCACCGGCGTCTCGATGTCGAGGAAGCCCTCCGCGTCGAGGAACTCGCGCATCGCCGCAGTGACCCGGTGCCGGAGCACGAGCGCCTCTCGCATCTGCTCGCGGCGCAGGTCGAGGTAGCGGTGGCGCAGCCGCGCGTCCTCGCCGGCCTCGCCGGCGAAGCCCTCAATCTGGAAGGGCGGGGTCTCGGCGTCGGCGAGCAGCTCGGCCCTGCCCACCTTCAGCTCGACCTCACCGGTGGGAAGGTCGGGATTGACCGTCTCCGGCGAGCGCTGCACGACCACGCCGCTGGCGCTGAGCACGTCCTCCGCTCGCAGCTTGTGGGCAAGCTCAAAGGCACCCCCCGCGTCGTCAGGGTGGAAGACGAGCTGGACGACTCCAGTGCGGTCGCGCAGGTCGATGAAGATCAGGCCGCCGTGGTCGCGGCGGCGATGCACCCAACCAGCGACGCGCACCTCGGCATCGACGCGGTCGCCGAGGACCTGACCGCACCAGGCATCGCGAAAACCGTTCGGCCGCAGGGCCGGAAAATCGCTCATGCCTGCCTCACCCGTCATGCCTCTCCCCCAGTTATCTCGTCGATCAGGTTGCCCGTCGCGACGGGCCGTTGCTCGCCGCTCGCCATGTCGCGAAGCTGGGCGCCGTCGGCGTCGAGGATGACGACACGGCGGGCGCCGATGCGGTCGGCGTGCTTGAGCTGGCCCTTGAGGCCTCGCCCACCCAGGTCGATCTCGGCTGAGATCCCGGCCTTGCGCAATTCACCCGCCAGCACGAGAGCGAGGGCGCGGCGATCGCGCCCCGGATCTGCCACCGCGACGAAGACCTCCCGGCCCGGCGCCGACACCCCTTCGTCGAGCGCGAGCATGATCCGCTCGATCCCAGCCGCCCAGCCAACGGCCGGCGTGGGCTTACCACCGAGCTGCTCGACCAGGCCGTCGTAGCGGCCGCCGCCGCCGATCTCCGACTGGGCGCCGAGCCGGTCGCAGACGAAGGAGAAAATCGTGCGTGTGTAGTAGTCGAGGCCGCGCACGAGGGTGGGATCGATCTCGTAGGAGACGGCGGCGGCGTCGAGCAATGCCCGCACCTCCTCGAAATGCTCGGCGTCCTCGCCCTCCAGGAGCTCGACCAGCTTCGGAGCCGACTCCATCACCGCGCGCGTCCCCTCGTCGTCGGAATCAAAGGCACGCAGTGGGTTCGCGTCGATGCGCTCGCGCACCTCTTTCGACAGCTCGCCCTCGTGGGTGCGCAGGTGGGACTTCAACTCCTCGAGGTAGGCCTGTCGCGTGTCGAGCGAGCCGAGACTCCCCAGGCGCAACTCGACTCCCGGCACCCCCAACTCGGCCAGCAGCTCAGCCAGCAAGCCGATCAACTCGGCGTCGGCAAGCGGCGAGTCGGTGCCAATTGCCTCGGCTCCGAGCTGGTGAAACTGACGGTAGCGTCCCGCCTGGGGGCGCTCGTGGCGGAAGAACGGCCCGACGTAGAAGAGCTTGACCGGCTGGGCCAGCGCCTGCATGCCGTGCTCAACGTAGGCGCGGCAGATCGGCGCCGTGCCCTCGGGGCGCAGGGTCAGACTGCGACCGCCCTTGTCCTCGAAGGTGAACATCTCCTTGCGAACGATGTCCGTCGAGTGGCCGACGCCACGCTCGAACAGCTCCGTGTCCTCGAAGCTCGGCGTCGCGATCGGCCCGTACCCGGCAGCAGCAAAGATCGACGCAGCGGTGTGCTCGATCCGGCGCCGCATGAGCGCTGCCTCGGGCAGTACGTCGAAGGTGCCCCGCGGTGCCTGGTACTTGTGTCCCGCCACAGTGCCGCGACCTTATCGGCGCCGACCGCTCCCCCGCCGCCTAGCGGGAGAGTGAGGTGAGAAAGGGATTCGTCGCCCGCTCCGCGCCGAGGGTCGTCACGCCCATATGGCCGGGGTAGACAACCGTCTCGTCGGGGTGAGAGTCGAGCAGCGCCTGGATCGACTGCAGCAACGTCGGCCCGTCCCCCCCCGGCAGGTCGACGCGGCCGACCGAGCCTTGGAAGAGGACGTCACCGGAGAAGATCGCGTCCTCGCCGCGGACCGAGTAGGTGACGTGCCCCGGGCTGTGACCGGGAGTGAAGCGCACGTCGAGCGTGAGGCCAGCCAGCTCCAGCGCCTCGCCACCCTTGACCGTCTCGTCGGCCTCGTAGCCCTCGTAGGGGCCGAAGCCGGGGATGGTGAAGGACATGATGTCGGCGAGAACTGGCACCTCGATCTCGGGGCAGTAGACGGGCGCGCCGGTCGCCGCGGCAACCGGGGTGACGGCGCCAACGTGATCGAAATGGCAGTGGGTGATCAAGATCGCCTCGACCTCGGCCCCGGTCTGCTCGACCTCGGCGAGGATGCGCTCCGCCTCCTCGCCCGGGTCGACGATCAGCGCCTTGTCGCCCCCCTCCGCGCGGAGGACGAAACAGTTCTCCGCGATCGGTCCGACTGTGAGCTGGCGAACCTCGAGGCTCACGAGTCGCCGGAAGAGCGCATCCTGGACCGCTCGCGCCGCCGCCACATATGCAGGTCGATGTAGTAGCCGGCGGGAATGTAGAAGACCAGCATGAAGCCGCCCAGGGCCAGGGCGGCGCCGGGCGAGCGCTGGAAGATCAGCAGGAGCAGGACCGTGAAGATCGCCGCTGCGATGACGCCGCGGATGGTCGAGCCGCGCCAGGTCGGCGGCTGGTCGCCGCGGGGGGCGCGTTTGGCGCCGGAGCGGGCACGGGCTTTTGCCTCAGCGCGGCTGCGCGGCCGCGACGTACGACGGTTGGCATCGACGCGGCCGCCTTGGGTGCCGCGGTGCTTACGTTGGCGCTTCTTCTTGGTCTGGGCCATGGCGTGAATCTAGCGCCCGGCGCTAAGAAGCGGCCGCGAGCCGAGCCTCGATCGTCTGTCGGGCGGCGACGAAGTCGCGTAGCGGCACGTCGCTCGGATAGCCGGCGAGGGCAGCCTCGGGCACGAGGCCGACGATCTCGGCTTCGATCGGATGCGCGCCAAGCGGCTCAGCGAGGGAACGGACGGTCGAAACCACCTCAGCCAGCGGGACGAGGAGCGGGTTGTGGATATTGGTGGAGACCTGAGTGCGGCCGCTGGAGAGGGCGAGCCCGATCGCCCTCACGCCCGGCAGGCCACCGCCGGACTCGCGCAGCCCGGCGGCCACGGCGCGGGCCAGATCCACATCACTGCTGTCCAACTCGACGTTGAATGCGGCGAGCGGCGGGCGCGCCGTGACCAGGGTCACGCCGGCGGTCGGGTGGGGCAGCTCGGGGCCGAAGTCGGGACGCAGCTCGCCGCCCTCCATCCGCAGCCAGAGATCGGCCAAGCCACCGTTGCGGAAATAGGCACGCTCGGCGTGCTCGGGGCGGCTCGACAACTCGCCGTAGAGGAAGACCGGGACGCCGAGGCCGCCGATCTGCTCGGCCACCTCCGCGGCCTCTCTGCGGGCCGCGACCTCCTCGGCCGGGTCGAGCCAGACCAAAGGGCAAACGTCGAGCGCCCCGACCGCGGGATGGAGCCCGGCGTAAGTCCTCATGTCGATCGTCTCGACAGCCTGCTCGGCGCCGCTGAGGAGAGCATCGCGCAATCGCGTCGGCTCGCCGGCCAAGGTGAAGACGGTGCGGTTGTGATCGCGGTCGGAGTGCCGGTCCAGCGGGGCTACCTCAAGCGAAAAGGCCCTCTGCAAGGCGTCAATGCGGCCGTGGTCACGACCCTCCGAGACGTTGGGAACGGCAAGCAGTTGCGCCGCCACGCTCAGACGAGCAGCTCGCCGGCGCGGACGATCTCCGTACCGTCGATTTCGATGCTCGGTTCGAGCACCACGCAATCGAGATGCACGGGGACCTGAACTTTGCCGCCAATCGCCGCAGAGGCGCCAAAGGCAACGTGGGCGGTGCCGAGAATCTTCTCGTCCTCGAGGATGTTGCCGGTGAGGGTGGCCTCTTCGTTGGTGCCTATGCCGAGCTCGGCAATGTTCGTGCCGTCCTCGCCGTGCATCGTCAGCAGTTCGAGCAAGGTCGCGCCCTCGGGGCCGGTCGCGTCGGTGAGGTGACCGTCGCGCACGGTCAGCTCCACGGGCGTCTCGACTTTGCCCACCCCGGCGATCGAGCCATCCACCACGAGCGTGCCCTCGCCGCTGCTCGGAGCGACAAAGGCCTCTCCGCAGGGAAGGTTGCCGAAGGCGCCTGGGGCGTCGAGCACGCCGGCGTCGGCGATCGGCACGCGGTCCTCGAGCCCGAGCCGCAGGTCGCTGCCGTGCTGGCAGGTGATCCGGGCCTCCTGGCCGCTGTTCAAGAGGGCGGCGATCGCCGCGCCACGCCGCCGCAGCTCGCCCATATCGGCGTTCATCAACCGCGCCAGCATGTCCTCGGTGACGCCGGGAAGAGTGGCGATCCGCGCCCCTGCCTGGTTGGCAGCCCGGCGCGCATAGGTGTGCGAGAGCGACTGGATCGTCGGCGCGATCACGACGTGGGAGGCGATCATCGCCGCGGCAACGGGCGTCGGCGGCTCGGCCCCGTTGGATTCGAGCTCTGAGATCACCACCAGCGTGGCGTAGGCACCGTCACCCTCGGCCTCGATCCGCATCAGCGCGCCGATGTCCTCGGTTACCGGATTGCAGATCACCAGCACCTCTTCGGCCGGTTCGACCCGCAAGCAATCCCGCAACACCGTCCGCACTGCCCTATCCAGTTCCTGCGTCACCGCAAGAAGGCTAAGCCCTATCGCGCCATAGCGATCCCAGCCGCCCCATCGCTACGATCCCAAACCCCGCCGGAGTAGCTCAGCTGGTTAGAGCAGCGGAATCATAATCCGCGTGTCGGGGGTTCGAGTCCCTCCTCCGGCATCGCAGTAGCAAGCGGAACGCGCCGCATCCCGAGGCCAGAAAGGGCCGGTTTGGCAGGGGGTGGCAAGGGAAGTGGCAAGGGTCCAACCCTGAAAAGCCCCGTGGAGGCAGCGGGTATCATCGACTGCGTGAAACCCATCCGCACCGATTTCAAGGGCTACGAGGGCAAGTACGTGGCGACCGATACCCGCACGGGCCAGGTCGTGATCGCCGACGAGGACCTGAAAGTCGTGCTGGAGAAAGCCCGCAAGTTGGATCACGTCGTCGTCGGCGGGCGGGTTCCCCACGCAGACGAGCCGATCTACGTCGGCCTTGGCTGAGCCGAAGACCCCCTGGCTCTATCCCTATCGGGAGGACCCCCAGCAGACGCGCTTGGGGCAGCCGGTGTTTCGGCCCTTCGTGCCCGTCTCGCTCGCCACGGACGATGCATCGACACCCGAGCTAGAGGGACTGATCGACACTGGAGCAGACGCGATCCTCGCGAGCGACCTACTGGCGGACGAGCTTGGCCTCGACCTGGCCGACAACGAGGGTGAGGAACTGCACGCCGTCGGCGGGCGTACCGTCGTCGCCCGCTACAAAACCGTCTCCCTGCGCCTACATCACCACGACGATTCCAGCGCTCGGTGCGAGTGGGAAGCCCCGGTGGGATTCGTAGATGGCTGGCACAGCTTCGGCCTGGTCCTGCTCGGCAACGTCGGCTTCCTCGACCACTTCACCATCGCCGCGAGTCGCTTCTCCCAGGCAGTCGCAGTCGAGGATCACGACAGCTTTGATGATCGCTTCGGCGTCGTCTTGGCTTAGGGCACAGGCGGGCCGATTCCTCGGCTACGCGGAGGATGCCGCGACGGAGTTCCCGGTGCAGCGGGACGACGAGCGCGTGTTTGCGCCCGGCCTTCTTCAAGCGGACGTGGCTGCCTCGTTGACGGACGACTTCCCAGCCCTCCTTGCGCAGCGCCTTGATTAGGCGCTCGCCGGAGACGACCGGCTGGCGCGGGCTCACGCCGGCAGGGGAATCGAGCGGCGGATCACACCGCTGTCGAGCGGTTCGCCGTCTTCGCGCAGCCCCTCGACGTAGAGGGCGACCGCCTCGCTGGCGTTCGCCATCGCGTCGTCGATGTCGTCGCCCTGGGTGTGAAGACCGGGAACTCCGGGAACTGCCATAACCGCTCCTTTCTGGCTTACGCCAGCTTTCGGGCCGCTGGCCTATCTAGAACATCAAGGGCAATACTCATCGGATTCTCCGGGCCTTCCGCTTCCGGCGGGGTGGACCCGGCGGTGGACCGAACTCAGGACTTCCGGCAGAACTGAGCGCATCCGGCGGAACGGGCGACCGCTCAGGAATGCGGGGTGCGCTCGGCTGGCGCGAATCATAATCCGCGTGTCGGGGGGGGTCGAGTCCCCTCCTCCGGCATGGTTTGGGCATCGCCCGAGTTGTGAACTCCCTCGACCCGAAAAGCCGCTGTCACCGAGGGTGACCTTGGCGTCCCTCCGCCGCCATCGAGAAGAACGAGGAAGCCGGGGGCGGGAACGCCACCTGGGTCGGTGATTCCGCGATGGAGGGGCCGCCGGGGGCAGCCCCTCCATGATCTACTCGAATAGATAGATCAGTGCGGCCCGGGGCAGTTGGGTTGATCATTCGGCCCTTGGCATGGATTGCTGTTCGGATGGAAGTGCCCGGAGTTCCCAGCCGAATTCGGGCCGCCAAATGCGTAGGCGGGGCCGACCGCCATCAACATGATGGCAGCAGCGAGTGCAGTCACTCGACGGATACGTCTCTTCATCGTTCAAACTCCTCCCAGCGCTCTCACGCGCCTTTAAGGGGCTCCTTGCAGAATTTGAGGCGAACCACCCCGTCCTCGCCGATACTGGTCGAAACGGACCACCGCCTCGAATGTCAGGCCCTTGCACAGCAAAAGCCTGAGTGCCGGTGCGCTAGACACTCTCGTTTCAGGCTTGCCAGCAGTATCGGCACCTCATTGGCACCGCTCAGTCGTCGCACCCTCGGATGCGGTCGCCTCCTCCTAGTCCTAGCCAGGCTTCCGCCGCTATCGAGTAGACGGCAAGGTCGAGATCATGCCCGCCGACCTGCTCGGCTTTGGACAGGATCGCTTCCTCGCGGTAGCCGAGCCGCTCGGGGATCGCGCGGCTGCGCGCGTTCTCGGTCGCGACCCGGATCGCCACACGGCGCAGCTCCCAGGCAGAGAGGGCATGATCGGTCAGCGCCGCCACCGCCGCGCTCATCGTGCCGCGCCCCTGGTGCTCTGAGGCCAGCCAGTAGCCGATATTGGTCGAGCGCTCCTCCCAGTCCACGGCGGTGTAGCCGATGACGCCCGCAATGCGGTCCTCGATCAGGATCGCGACCTGAAAGCCATCATTGCCCTCTATCTGGCCTTGCGTCCTTTGGATGAACCCCAGCGTATCGGCGAGGCTCTGCTCCGCAGCCCAAGGCAACCAAGCCGCGAGGTAGGCGCGATTTGTGTCGATCAGCTCGTGAAGCTCTTTCGCGTCTGCATCGGTGAGCAATCGAAGCTCGGCGTGGTCTGAAATGCGAATCCGGCAAGGCACGGCCCTAACGGTATTGAGAGCGAGACAGCGCGTGGCTATACCTTGTCTCGGCAAAGCGTTCCCCCGGTGGGGGTGGCAAGGAATTACGAGCAACAGCAGTTCAGGCCGTCAACCAGCTAGGCGTTTACCTTTGCTTCCTAGGCACCGAGTGGCCGATGAAGCCCTTCGTTGGCGATGTCTTGCTGCCATCGGTGGCCCGATCAGGCCGGTCGGTTCGAGCAGGCAGATGGGGTCGGCGCAGATCGGTTTGCCAAGCCGACCGCCAACGCCGATCGTATTGGGACCGCGGTAGGCCCAGCCGCCGAACGAGCTTTGAAACCAGAGTCGGCCTTCGGGGCTTCTCCGCCGCCGGTTGCCACCATAGGTGGCAACCGGCGGCAAACGCTGCTTTCAAACCTTCCCATTACTGCAGTCGGGCAGTCCGTAGGCCTCGACAAGCTTTGATGCCTGGTTCATTGCGGTCTCTTTTTGCATGAACTCAAGTGGCTCTTCCTTGGCTCTTTCAACACCCTGCTGCATAGCAGTGAGGATTTCGCTGACCTCCACAACATCCTCCCGAGGGGCGCCGAGGCCGCGTATTTTCTTCACCTGCAATTCAAACACAGGCCCGAAAACCGTGTTGACGACGTCTTGCGCTTTTGCAGCCATGCCTGGGCCCGAAGATGGAACATTGTTTTTTTCGAGGTAAATTGAAAATTCTTCGGATGCGCGTTCCTTGGCGGCTAGGCAGATGGCACTGGCTTGCTTAACGAACTCGGCCTTTGTCACCGGCGCGGCATGGGCGGTGACCTCATTGCCGTTTGCCTCTGCAGTGTTTGTTTGCGAGTCATTATCGCTTCCCCCGCACCCCGCCATAAGCGCAAGGCAAAGCAAGAATGCAGGTAGAACCTTGATGCTTAGCATTGCTTTGATCATATAAATGAACCTTTTCAATAGTGAGGCGCTCGAGGCGCGTTCAATCGATGCTGGAGGAGGAAGGGCCGCGCAAAAGGGCGCGGCCCTTCCAACATCTCGTCCCTATGCGAGTCGGCTATTTGGCCGTGACCGCCCAGGACCCTGACACCACTCCTTCTTCTTCGAAGGAGATAAAGGGCAGCGTTATGCCAAAACGGTTACGTTCCCCGCCGAACAGTCCACCGATTTGGAGCAGACCATCCTGTTCCGTTCCGGTGTAGATGCACAGCGTACCCGGCACTGCTTTGGGCGACGTTACGGCTCCGGGGCAGAATTTTTCGACGTCTTCGGGTTCCTTCAGTTCTTCCGGTGGCGCGCTTTCTTGTATCCTCATACCGAGGAGGACGCCTGCGAACGGGTTCTTCCACAGGTATACGATGTCCGGCACGGCCGCGAGTGGAAACTGGAACGTGATGGCCGCCAGGCTCGTCCCGTCTTCGGTACCAGCCCCGCCCGCAGCGCCCCAGACACCCTGCAGGCTCTTGCCAGCCGGAAGGGTTTCGAGCAGCGGACCAGCAGGTCCCGTCGCACCGGTGGCACCTGCCTGGCCTTGAGGACCTGCTGGACCTTGAGGACCTGCTGGACCTTGAGGGCCTGCCGGGCCCTTGGGACCGCGCGGACCGGGCTTGCCTCTCTTGGCTGAAGCAGTGGCCTTACCATTGCCCCCGCTCGCGGCAACCGCGCCGCCGGCGAGGGCGGCGACGAGCGCCACAATCGCCACTACCAGTCCGGCCGTGCCGAACTGTCGTTGTAGAGATAAAAACATCTGAGAATCCCTCCCTCTTAATAGGTGTTCGTTGATGTACTCCGCTCAATGGCGGTGTTTGCTGCAGCTCGCCTGAACGGCTGGGCTGAAGTTGTGTGTCTTGCCGTTTTGCCCGGTGAGCTCGACGCGGGCTCGCGGCGGCGCCGTGCAAAGGCCGCGGCTGTTGACGATCAGGCCCTTTTTCCCGCCCTGCATCGTGAGGACGAACTTGGTGACAGGCGCGTCCGGAACCGAGGAAAACGTAGTCCGGATTCGCCCGTCCGGCGAGTCAATATGGCCGACGACATTGACGTCGACGATGCCGTGCAGGGCAGCGACGAGGTCGGGAAGCTCATGACTGGATGAGCGCAGGTACACGGGCCCGCTCAGTGGTTCGTCCAGAAGCGGCGATACGGCGGTGGCATGTCCGTAGACCGCGCCGCCGGGGCAGGCATCAGCGTTGAACTGAACTCGGGTGCAGATGGTGCGGATGTGACTCTGCTCCAGGAAAGCGGAGCGAGGCAAGGTGACAACGGCCCGTCCGATGTTGGCGTCGCGGGTGCGAGCCCTGACAACTCCGCGCAGGGCCGGATGAGCGCCCCGCCGGGTGCCCCCGATCAATTCCAGGGACAGTTTCGGCTTGAAGGCAAGGCGAGAACAGTTAGCGGCCTGAAAGCGTGCGGAGAGAGAGACTGGCAGGTCATCACCGAAGGCAAGGGGGTCGCCGCCCGAGCCCCATGCCAACGCTCTAAAGGCCTCCGGATCGCAGCTCGTGGGGTTGGTGGTGAAATTAGGCCGATCGACGTGGATCCGAATGTCCCGTGTTCTCACGGGAATGCCTTCAAGGATGTGGGGAAGCGAGTCGGAGCGGGCTCCGTCGATCTGTGCTTGCGCTGTTTCGGGATCGAGCCGGAGCGCCTCGCGCACCACCACGTTGCCTAGATCGAAGGGCCCCGCCACAGCCGGCACGATTGCGACGACGCTCAGCGGGTCCCCACGGTAGGGCCCGGCAAGATAGAGCTTGCCCGGAACATAGGTAAGAGCCGAGCCCGCGCCGGCGCCGGCCAGCAGGTGTCCGATCTCCGAACCGGGCGGACAGCTGGGCAGGGAAAGCTCCACCGCTCCGGCCTTTGTCCTCGCGACCCCGATTGCCGTCTCCGAGCACTGCGAAACCCCAGCCAGCTTCGCCAGCGAGCCGGGCGGTAGGGTCGTCGATAGCCTGGTCAGCTCCTGTTCTCCATCCGCTCGCGAGAGGCGGAGGTAGTAGGGGGAGAACGAACGAGCGTTGTTGTTGATCGCCCCTGCTTGGAAATCGGGGCTGAAAGGCGGAGTGCCTGAAGGGCAAGGTCCGCCGGGGCCAGCGGTGACGTCGAAGCTCGGATGGGTTGTCACCACCTGCCCCGCCCAGGAGGTAAAGGTTGCCGTGGAGGCATAGGTGCCACAACGCGGCGGCAGCACGAGCGGCGCGCGCGCGCCTTCCCGAAAGTGCAGTTCGAAAGACGAGATCGGAAGCTGGGGAATTTCGTCGAAGGTGGTTACGAGCTGCCCCGTTTTCGGGTCCGGAACGACCTTCCCGGCCAGCTTGACGCCGACACCCCTGTTCGGCACCTTCAGGACCATGTACAGCGCGATCAGCGTCCCGAAGGGGTTATGGCGAGGAGAAGCGACGTAGAGCGACCCGGAGGCCTCTTCCTCGAGCAGTGGGCTATCGGCCACAACCGTGCCGATCTTCGAGCCCTCGGGACAGCCCTGGCCGGGTAGCGAGGTCGCTGTCTCTCTAGCGAAGGCGTCTTCGCTGCAGGCACCCAGCCCATCTGCCTGAGATGGGTTGACGCTGACGCCCTCAGGGAGAGCCACCTCCACCTTTCGCTGCTCGGCCTCACCGTTGAGGTTCGGCTGCTCGAAGCCATCCGTTGGGAAGGTGAGCTTGACGTTCAGCCCGCTGCCGCTGTCGGCCTGCGCAGCCGTCGGCTTGATCGACAGCGCTGGTTTGAAGTCGAGCAGGGCACAGCCCGTCGCCGGCGGTAGGGCGGTTTGGCCCTCTGAGGGAAGGTCGGGCTGCTGGTAGCTGGTTGCGGTCATCCGAACCGGGAAAGACACCCCGCAGCGGGTCGGGTTGAGCGTGAAGGGCACCGGCGCGAGGCCGCTGGGACGGGTGCCGGTCGGGGTTTCGATCCCGTTGTGGGCAGCCTCGTAAGGGGTTATCCGCTCACCGTCGTGGCTTGCCGCAGCAGGCACACCCCAAAGGATGGTTTCCGTCTTGAAGAGCGAAGCCAGCGAATCGGCACCTTTGACCCTGGCGGTAACGCCGTAGTCGGGACGCAGTTCGGTGTCGATCAGGATCGGATACCTGAGCGCGATGAAGCCGAATCGAGCGGGCTCACCTTGCTGCGGCTCGAGGTTGAAGACCGGCTCGATGATGTCGACCGTGCCTTCGTGGCTGTTGGAGAGGACGACATGCGTGACGCCGACCTGCGAGTCCTGCGGACAGCCGCTGAAGTTGGATTTGTCGTCCACGTCGGTGCCGACAAACTGGACCGCACTGCACTTGGGAACCGCGTTGGGGTTCGCGAGCAGGCCCTGGGGCACTTCGACCGAGACATCCCGTGTCCGTGCCGGCAGGTCGCCGCCTTCTGTTTTGAGAACGATGTCGGTGGTGAAATCGGCGTGAGCCCCTGCCTGGCTGTCGGAAAGGGAAGCGTCGACCGATTCGATCCCGTAGTTGGACGGATCGGCTTGGGCCGACACAGCCACCGCGACCGTCGCAAGCAGGGCAAGCAAGGCGACCGCCAAGCGCGTCATCGGGCACCCCCTTTATGGCCGTGAGGGTGATGTTTCGGGTGGTGCTTTCGATGCTTGCCGCCGCATCGACCCTTCCGCGCGGGAGGCGCTTTGCGCCCCCGCTTCGTGCAGTGTGCGCGGGTGCCGCCCTTGTTGCCAGGGCCTTCGAAGCTCGAACTGGCGGGAATGCCGTCGTCGGGCGGAGTGGTTGCCGTCTGGCATGCATCGCCCTGACAGGGCTCCGGCGGCAGGGGCAGCGGCCTTTCGCCGCCGTCGACCCGCGCGTCGTAGATCGAAAGCGCGGGCTCGTGATCGCGAGCAACCAGCAGGTCTCCCGTCTCGAAGAAGACGTCGTGGCCGTCGGTCGTCATCGCGTAGAGGTAGCTATCCGCCGCGCTGTGCGGTGAAGAGATCAAGCGAACGCAACCGGCCGCGCTCGTGCAGTCGCCTTCGTTCTGGGCCGCCCACTCATAGACGTCGACTTTGCCGTCGCTGTCGCTCAAGACCAGCGGTTCGGCACTCTGAAAGAAGACGCGCCTGCCGTTGTCGGTGACATTCGAGATTTCGGCCAGAGCGTTGACCGGCGGCAGGGAAGTGAACTGCGGAGGCGAGTCAGACTGCAGCTGCGAGTCGGAGGTCGCGGCGGCCGTGGTCGGGTTGCACGAAAGGCAGATGAGATTGGAGCCAGGCGGTGCGCTTGAGTCGTAGCGGTAAATCTCGGTATGGCCGTGGCTGTCGTAGTCGGTGAGATTGGCGCGCGACTCGAAGACAAGGACCCCACCATCGGGAGTACTGCGGGAAGGGTCGCTGCCGGGCCCAGCAAAGGGCGCGGGGAACGGCGTCACGACGTTGGTGACCCACAGACCAAGGCCACCCACTCCGAATGCAGCTTGCCCTTCGCGCCCAACGATGTCGTCCGGATCGACGATCGCGACGAGATGAATGGCCGAGCCGTCCCACTGGTAGAGGTTGTCCTCGCCGAGTTTTCCCCGTCCTTCATCATCGAGCACTTCGGGGGAAGAGAAATACACGTCGGACCCGTCATCGGAGACGTTGACGAGGACCGCTTTCTGGCCAGAGCCGATCTGGATCGGCGGCTGGGCCCCCGAACCACCACAGGGCGCCGAGCGCACATCGCAGGCGAAGATCTCGCCCTGGGGAATGCCCGTCCCTTCCAGGGTGGGCTGGGTGGCGTTGGGCCGAAGGTAGACAACTCGATCGCCGTGATCGCTGAGCCCACCAAAGCGTACGGACCCTGCCGCCACCTCGACGGTCTCTTTGTTGTCGATACGCGCATAGGTGATTTCGCCGACGCTGAAGACAACGACGGTTCCGTCCTTCGAGGTGCCTTGGTAGTTCGCGTTTTCGCTCGCCCCAAACGGCAGCTCGCCAGGTTTCAGCGAAACGACGTGCGTGACCCCGTCGGCGGTTCGGTCGTATATCGCCCCGGTGCCGGTCGGCGCCGCTTGGGGCTCGAGCTGCTGAGGCTGCGAAGCGCTGATCGAGCGTGTCGCGAAGACGACATGACCAGCGCCTGGCGAGATCCAGCCACCGCTCGCGGTGGGGTCGACTCCCAGGCTTCCGCAGCCGAGCACTTCGAGCCTGCTGGCCGGTTCCGGGCTGCACTCGGCTTTGAGGACCCCAGCCGAACGGCGAACGTAGTTGCCATCATCGGCAAATCCGCTTTCCTGAATCGCCCAGAAGGAGGCGGTGTGATCGGCGGAGAAGCCGTTGGGGGTAGGAAATCGGGCTTCAGCCCCGGTGATGCCGTTGAAAGCGCTCCGCCACAGTCCGTATTGACCGTCTGCTTCGCGGTGTGCCTCATAGGTGTCGTGGAAGCCGCCCCCAGGCAGCCCGGGGAGGGAGCCGCCCTCGATCCCGAAGAGAAGGCCGTTTCCGCCGGGCGTCGCGAAGCCGGTGGGGAAGGCAGCAGCCGAGCCAAAGGGTGTGAAACCAAGTTCGTTCAGCGTAGGCACGTAGCCGCCGGTCTCAGGCGGCGTAACGAGCTCATAGCCGCGACGGTCCGGCAGGCCACCGGTGTCCAGCGAATAGGTGGCGAAGACGGCATCGGCGCCTTCACCCCCAGGGACTCCTTCTCCCCGGCTCAGGCCGGCTTCGTTTTCGGCGATGAGGCGAAAGCGATAGGTCGTGCCGGGGCTCAGCCCCGTGAGCTGAGCCGCAACCGGCACAAAGGAGGCGCCTTCCCCCACTTCCGCAGGCGGCACGGGGGTCTTTGGCGCGCCTACCCCAAAACCATCCCCATTCGCTTCATAATCTGCCTGGTTGATGTATTCGAAGTAGTAGGCGGTTTCGAGGTCGTGGGGGTTGAGCTTTGCCTCGAGCTGCGCTTCCGTGCCAGTGATACCGCTGGCCGTCTGCGCTTCTATCTCCGGTGGGGACCCCACTTTCGGCTTGAAGGCGTAGACATGCGTGCCCCCTTCTTTTTCGCCCGAGCCGACGTATACGAAGCCGGTGCGGGGGCTGTGGTAGCCGGCAAGGTTGCAGGAGGTTTCCGCCGGACCGAGACAAGGCTCATCGACCGCTAGGCCAGCGCGGAAGTCCGGGTGCTGAAGGGGCGGCGGCTGTGGAAGCTGGTCGACGTATGTGCAAGCGGCATCGAAGCGATCGACCACCTTGTTGACCTTGGTGTCGTCGACGTAGAATTCGCCGGTCGACTGGTCAACCGCCACCGCTCCGTTACCGAAAACGAAGCTGAACTGCCCCGCCGGGGTTTCACTCCCGTCGCTTTCGCATTTTTTTTCGCCGGTCGTGCCATCGATGACGTAGATGCGCTGGGCTTCCGGTTCGCCGCCGTTCACCGTGCCGGAATCAAACCCAGCGGCATAGAGATCGTGGTTTTTGCCGTATACGTCTATGCCGCCGCTCAGCAGAAGCCCGGCCCCGAGGTCTTCTCGGATTGGGGTCCAGTTTTCGGCGAGAAGATTTTCGTCCGCCGAACCGTATTCGACGATTCCATCGCAGGTCTGGAGAATGAAAAGGCGATCGTTTGAAGGGTCGATCGCGACCGATTCCGCTTCTTTACAAGTACCCGTCTCCGGGGTTTTGTGAACCACAATCGGCGGCGCGTAGGTGCTGCCTTTCGTTGGTGGAAAAACGTTTGGCCTGAAAAGGAGGACCCGCCGCCCGGAGTCATGCTCGGCAGCGTAGAGATTCCCTTTTGAATCAACGGCAACATCGCATGGTTGATGCTCGTTTTTGATCTCAGTGAGGTAAACGCCATCGGGGCTGAACACATCGACCCTGCCATCTGTTGAGGGGATGCCGTTCGCCGAGCTGCCGACATAAATATTCCCGTAGGAATCGGTTACGACGCCGCAGGCATTCCGCAACGCTTTCGGAGGGTGGTCGAACCCGGGAACTCCAGGTGGCATCGGACAGAGACCTGGATCGGCCACCGGGTCCAGCGCCGAGGTGGAGCAATTTCCCATCAGTGAATGCCGGGCGTCAAAAACGTACGCTTCCGCTCCCCATGCAAAAGAGCAGGAGGAGGAAAAGATCGCGGTGGAAATCACGACGAGCGCTATCGTCCAACCTACGACCTTGATCCTGAATTGTGCGAGGTGTTCGCCCCTTGGAAGCGCACCTGTCATTCGACTCATCTCCCTGTTTCAGAAGGGCACTCAGCCCTGAAGTAACCGACGACGCGATGATGGGTATAAATACGTCTCGGTACCTGGCAAGTTCTTACTGCATACCTAAAAAGATTTGGCCCTTGTAACACGTCTCCCGGCTAAAGTTTCGCTCGGTCTCTTCTGATCGATGGCCCCCGCGCGCGCCATTAGCCTTTGCTGCTCGTAGATCTATGACAAGGCCGCGCCAGATGACTGGCGCGGCCTTGCGAGCTTCATAGCTACTCTTGGCTCACTACCTGCTACTTACGACGTAGCGTTGGTGGTACCTAATAACGTGAACCACCATTTTCCGTGTTTTGCGGTGACGTTACCGGAGCCATCCAGTAAGTCAGTCTCGGTGGCTGCGTACGAAGCGGTCCAAGTACCAGTCGAGCCGCATACGAATTCGCCACTGCCGCCTTTGTAGGTGACGGCTACGCCGTTAGCTTTCACGACTCCGCCTTCGGCGGTGTTTTCACCCACGAGGGTGAGCCCACCGGCCGGGACGCCGTATTCACACTGGGTGCCGAAAGTGCACCCGCTCAGCAGAACTTTGCCTTCTTCCGCAAGGAGCGAGTATTTCGTGCCGCCCACTTCAGACATGCTCAAATTGCCTTTCCACGGCAGACCCTGCGCGGTTGCCGTAGTGCATGGTCCCGTGCAGCCGGTGAAGGTGAGTTCAGTGATTTTGCCCGGAATGGGGTTGTTCATCACTTCGCTCACTAATACGGCTGTTTTCGATACCCCACAGGTCTCCGCCGTTTTGAAGAAGGCGTTGTTGCTTAGCGTCGCGTTTTTGGCTTCCGCTAAAAGGCGGAGGCTACCACCTGCGGGTACAGAGTACAGGTTGGCTGTGGCACATAATAAGGGTTCGTTGGCGCTGCAAAAGCCAATCGATTCATGGATTCCCGCGCTCGCCGTTCCTGCCCCAACGAACGCCATCAAAGCGCACGCTGCGACCATACTCAGGCCGAGCATCTTGAGCAATTTCACTTTTTCTCCTTTTCCTTCGCAGCCGGGATAACCCGGGCTATCAATAATGGATACTTCGGATCACAGGCTGCCGATACGGTGCACATGGCAATCTGGACGCACGACGGCACGCAAGCTGATTGAAGTGCGCTTTCGCGCATGAGTCACCCACCGTTATAGGCATGACTTCCCCCCTGCAGTTGCTGAACGGGCTTCCCAAGCACCCGGGTCCCCGCCCCATCGTTGCGGTGATCGTCAGTGGCGAAATTGGTACCACGGACTGAACAAAATTGTCAATCCGGACTGGCGCCTTGCGGTTGGTTACATCAAACCGTGTGAAAAGCTCCTGATTCCTTGCACGAAACGGTGTAGGTAAGGACGCCAATCGGTGCAACATCAATCGGTGCAGCAAAATGCCGTCTGACGCATTGCAGAGCCAAATCGCCGAGCCTTTTTGTCATGTGCCCCAGCTGCAAACGGGTGGATTGGGAGCAGAGTTTGATTTTGCCGCTCCGGGGTGACTGATTGGCTCGCCCGTTTCCGCGAAATCGCAAATCGGTGTCGCCTCTCGACGCACAGAGGAACTGTGTTGTTTTTGGGTACCTCTTTACGGATCCCCGCTGGCCGGGCGACGACGGTGGTCCCGAATCAGGTGTTCTGGTAGAGCGGGCCGTCGCCGCCCTCGGGGGTGGTGAGGCGGCCGCCCTTGGCGGTGATCGCGCCGCACTGGACGCAGTTGGTGTAGTTGACGATCACGTCGACGTCGCCGGACTCGGGGGCGTCGTCGGGGATCTCGTAGACGCCGGCGGGGCACATCCACTGCCAGGTCTCGGCGACCTCGCGGGGGACGCGCTTCTGCACGCGGATGTGGTTGGGGGCGTCATCGCGGGTGGCGTTGCCGGTGATGAAGACGCTTGAGAGCTTGTCGAAGGTGAGCTTGCCGTCGGGCTTGGGGTAGCTGTCCTTGCTGTCGCCGATGAACATCGGCTTGGCGTCGTTGCGGTGCAGCTTCCAGCGCCCGCCGGGGAAGTGGCCCTTGGTGAGGATCATCATGCCGACCAGCGGCATGCCCTTGAGCAGTCCCTTCTGGAAGGGCTGGCGCGCGTTGCGCTGCTGGTACAGGTCCTTGCCGACGATCGAATCGGCGATCGCCTCCTCATAAGGGGAGAAGTCGCTGCTCTCGGCCTTGAGCGAGGCGTAGATCTGCTCGGCCGCAAGCATTCCTGACTTGATCGCATAGTGGACCCCCTTCAAGGCGGACAGGTTCATCATCCCGGCGGCGTCGCCGATCAGCACCGCTCCCGGCACGGAGAGCTTCGGCATCGCCCAGTAGCCGCCGGCGGGAAGCGCCTTGGCGCCCCAGCTGACCCGCTCGCCCCCATCGAGGACCTTGCGCACCATCGGATGGGTCTTGAACTCCTGCAGCAGGTCGTGGGGGGAAGTGGTGGCGTCGGCGTAATCGAGGTCGACTATGAAGCCAATCGAGACCAAGTCCTCGCCGGTCTTCTCGTCTTTCATCGGATATAGCCAGGAGCCGCCGATCTGGCCATACTTGGAGGAGATCTTCAGCGGCCAGCCGCCGACCGTGTGAATTACGCGATCAAGCGGCTTGGCGACTTTCCAGACCTCCTTCACGCCCAGCTCCCAGACCTGCGGCTCGCGCCCCTCGGCGAGGTCGAACTCGCGCACCGCCGCGTCGGTGAGATGGCCCCAGCAGCCCTCCGCCAGTACCGTCGCCTTGGCGGCGATGTCGGTTCCGGGCTCGAAGTTGCCTAGCTCCTCGCCCTCTTTACCGCGGCCCTTGTCGCCGGAGCGGACGCCGACGATCGCATCGTCCTCGACGATCAGCTTCGCCGCCGCCGTCTCGGTCAGTAGGTAGGCCCCGGCCTCCTCGGCTTGCTGCTGCATATAGCGGCAGAGGGCCGAGACCGAGATCACCTCGTTGCCGTGGTTGCGCAGCGGCGGGGGTGGCGGGATGCGGAGCTTGCTCTTGCCGTTGGGCAGGAGGTAGATCGCCTCCTTTTTCACCTCGCCAAAGGCGAAGCCCTCCGCTCGCCACCGCTCACGGCTGAGGTCGGGGAAGAGCTCCTGCAGCGGGCCGGGCCGCATCACCGCGCCGGAAAGATTGTGGCCGCCGCAGGTCTTCGCCTTCTCGATCACGGCAACGGGCACCTCGCCGAGCTTCTCCATCGTCTCGGGGTCCTCGCCGAGCAGCTGCAGCAGCCGGTTGGCGCAAGCGAGCCCCGCCGTGCCGCCGCCGACGATCGCGACGCCGATCTCAATCCGCTCGTCCTCAGCGTCGAGACCGCGCTTGACGAACTCCTCAGTCGGGTTGACCGGAGGCGGAAAATCCGCCGGCACGACCTTGCCGTTGGCGCCTGTCATCGGGGGCACTATAGCCGTTGACTGACTAGTCAATCAGTGCTCAATCGCACAGAGGTGCAACGCGCTGCGGCGCCCAGAGGACCAGAAAACGTTGCACCTGCGGGGTGCTCAGCTGAGCGTGGCGCCGACGCCGTGCTGGCGGAGCTCGTTGAGCATCTCGGTCATCGCATCGACGTCACAGGCAACACCTTCGGCCCAGGGCTTGTCGGGATGCTCGTCGAGGGTCTTGTAGCCGTTGCCACTGACGATCGCGACCACGGTGTCATCGGGCCCGATCTTGCCTTCGTTGGCAAGCCTTGCCGTGCAGGCGATCGTGGTGCCGCCGGCGGGCTCGGTGAGGATGCCCTCGGTGGCGCCAAGCAGGTCGATCGCCTCGAAAATCTCGGTGTCGGTGGCCGTCGCGCCCGAGCCACCGCGGGACATCACCGCATCGACGACGAGGGCGCCATCGCCGGGGGCCCCGATTGCGATCGAGTGCGCCGCGGTCTGCGGCGACTGCGGCTCGATCTCGCCCGAGCCGTCGTTGATCGCGGTAGCGATCGGACTGCAGCCATCCGCCTGGGCGACGTTGATCTTCGTCCCCGAGGTCTCCGCTAGACCGACCATCTCAAGCTCGTTTAGCCCCTTGTGCACACGTGAGGAGAGCGTGCCGCCGGCAGCTGGGATGACGAAGTGATCCGGTGACTCCCACTCGAGCTGCTCGACCACCTCGTAGGCCTCGGTCTTCGCCCCCTCGGCGTAGAACGGGCGCAGGGTGATGTTGGCGAACTGCATTTCGGTTGCCAGCGCCAGCTCACGGCAAGCGCGGTTCGCCTGGTCGTAGTTGCCGTCGAGCTGGATCACCGCGGCGCCCAGCGCCCGGCAGGCACGCGCCTTGCCGCGCTCCATGTTCGACGGATAGAAGACGTAAGCGGTAACTCCCGCCTTGGCCGCAAGTGAGGAAACGGCGGTGCCGACGTTGCCGGTAGAGACGCAGCCGATCTCGTCCTTGCCGAGCTCGAGCAGGCGGGCGACCGCCATCGAGACGACGCGGTCCTTGTAGGAGAGGCTCGGGCGTGAAGTGCTGTCGTCCTTGAGGTAAAGCTTTTTAAGGCCGAGCTCGGCGCCAAGCCGATCGGCGTGGATCAGCGGGGTGCGGCCGCTGTAGCGGCCGACTCGGGCCTGGGCCTTGGCATCGACAATCGGCAACAGCTCCTCAAAACGCCAGATGTTGATCTCGCGCTCCGCCGGCGGAATCTCACCAAGGCGCTCTTTGGCTAGCTCGTAGTCGTAATCGATGTCGAGCCCATTGCCGCAACCGTGACACCTGAAGACCGTGTCCAGGAGCGGGTAGCGCCGGCCGCAATCACGGCAGACCATTTCGGTCGCGCAGGAGCGGGTGCGGTCCTCGGGGCTCAACATGGAGAATCTCCTCCGAGCAAGAGTCTCATAATTCGGTTGGGTATAGCAGGCCCGAATGCATCGATCAAGCAATCTTTGACCAAAAGAAGTGGGCCCGCCCCGGCGGTGTCAGCTTCCGCGAGGCGGGCCCAACCTCCGACCAGCGCATCTGGGCTCTGGCCTGAGCTACGGCTGCGTCGGGGCCTGCGACTGCGCTCCCCGGCGCGACTGTCCGGCGTGACCGGTTTCCCAACGTCACGCCTCACGAGCGCCATGGCCCATTACATGGCCGCCCCCCCTCTCCGGGGGCCAGGCTGCCAGAGGTGGGAGGGCGATGTGGCCGCGGTACCGGGCAGTGTCGCGAGCTGGAGGTGGGGCAATGCCCACGACACCGTCGCCTCCCTGGTACTCCTGATTCGGCCAACAACTCGACTCATGACTGGTCACTCCTTTGCCATCGCAAGGCGAGTCGCCCGACTGGGTCCCCACCTCTCCACTTGGCGCTTGGTCGTCAGCAGGACTACGTATAACAGATACAGTTGCACTGGTCAAGGCTTTTTGCTGTAAAAGCCCACGACCGTTGTAAATCGAGGGCAATTACAGCGGGACGCGAGCACGGGACTGCCACGTGTAGGTGCAAACGGTGTCCTCAAAACCAGCGCGGCCGAGGCTCTCACGGTCGGAAACCGCGGGCTCACAACCCGCCTCGGCGACCGCGATCGCGTGACAGCCGGCGGCTGAAGCATCGGCAATACAGCGGTGCAGAATGGCACTCTGGCCGAGCCCCTCCCGCTCCCCTACGAGGCGCGAGGCGAGTGCCAGGACGGCGACGCCACCGTGAAGGTGCATCGCCACGTAAGCAAGGGGCTCATCGCCGTCGACGGCGCAGTAGCAGCGCCAGCCAGATGTCCCGGGCAGGTCGAGGAAAAAGGTTGCCGCCCAGCTGGCAAAGCCGAGGCTCTCGGCCAGGGGGTCGCCGAACCCTTCGTCTTCCCAGGGGTCGACTCGCTCGTAGATGTCGATCTCGGACGGCGCCTCGAAGCCGGGTGGCGAGCCGTCGCGGACCATCTTCTTCGGGCCGTCGAGGAGACGGTAGTGATGGCTGCGCAACCACTGTTCAGCCGCCTCCTGCTCCGGCAGACCCGGCGAAATCGGGACGCGGAACTCGACGTCGTGGCGTTCCATCCACTTCACCGCCGCCGGTAGGTAGCCGTCCTCGATCGCGCCGGGCGCGCCAGCGCCGAGGATGAAGTTGAGCGCGGGCTCGGTCGCTTCCTCGACCACGACGGCAGCCGCCACCGGACCGAACTGCACCATGTCGATCCCCAAATCGACTACGGCATCCTCGCAGGCCGTGTCCCAAAGACCTCTCCAGAACCGCTTCTCGGCCTCGTCGAGGGCAACCGCGTCAAACGGCAAGCTCCCTTCGACTGCCACAGTCAAACTATATGGGTCCTCGACTGGAACAGTCAAGTTTTTCTGGATAAATGCGACTGTCTAAGAAGTCAGGAACCGGCGGGCGCGCTGGCCGAAACGTCGCCGAGCACGAGGCGCTCCGGCCACGTTCCCGGCAGGCTCGCGCCGTCCTCGTTGCCGAAGGCGAGCAGGAGGGCCTCTGCCAGATGCGGCGCAAAGGGCGCGAGCGTGCGGGCGAGCAACTCCAGGGCCGCCATCTGGGCCTCGGCATCGGCACGGCTGAGCTCGCCGCGGCGCTTGATGACCCGCTTCTCGAAGTCCTGGATGCGCTCGAAGAGGCGGGTGATGTCACGAACCGCCTTGTGCATCTGCAGCTCCTCCAGGTCCGCGGTGATTCGACTCAGACCGTTATCGCACCACTTGCAGAGGCGCTCGCGCAGGAACTCGGTGTCGGCGGCAGCCTCCGCGTCCTCGGTCGTCTCCCCCAGCCCGGCGAAGCGATCCTGCGAGTAGACCCAGACGTTGTGCAGGAAGCGCGCTGCGAAGCGCAGGGCGCCCTCGTTCCAGTTGAGCGTCTTGGCCGGCCCGGCGGCGTAGAGAATGGCGAGGCGCACGGTGTCGGCGCCGTAGCGCTCGACCAGCTCGTCGGGATCGACGACGTTGCCGAGGTGCTTGCTCATCTTGCGCCCGTCGGCGATAACCATCTCGTGGAAGAGGCAGCCGGAGAAGGGCTCGCCCTGCTCGAGGAAAGAGAAGGGCCCGATGTCGCGCAGCGCCTTGGTGACGACGCGCTGGTCAAAGACGAAGCCGCCGGAGTCAGCGCCGGCGACCAGCCGCTCGGAGGGCAGCCAGCGACGCAGGTCGGCGTGGGAGAACATCTCCCCCGCCCGCGCCTCGGGCGGCACCGCGGATGGCACCCAGAGCCAGAGGGCATCGAAGTGGCAGTCGAGGGTGTCCGTCTCCCGCTTGGCGGGCTCGCCGCAGCGCGGGCAGTCAACGTCGACGAACTCGGAGAGCTCGGCGAGCGGATTGCCCTCCCCCGTCGGCTCGACGTCGCGCGGCAGCACCACCGGCAGGTCCTCCTCCGGGACGGGAACCGCGCCGCAGCTCTCGCAGTGGATGACCGGGATCGGTGTGCCCCAGAAGCGCTGCCGGGAGATCGAGAAGTCGGCGGCGCGGTAGCGCACCGTGTCCCGTGCCTCGCTAAATCCTCCGCTCTGCTCCGTGGGCGTCGAATCTGCCACCGAAACAGCAGCCGCGTCCACGGACCCTCCCAAGCGCGGCACCCTGGCGGCGATCGCAGCATCTGCCTCATCGAGGCTCGGTATACCCAGAGCCGCGGTCAAGCCATAGCGGGCATCGACCAAGGGTGAGACGATCAAGGGAAGCGGCGAGTCTGACCACGGCGCGGAGAGCGACGCACCCGTGTCGATCAGCGGAACGGACTTGGCGTCGCGGGCGCTGCGCTCCCAGCCGCCCGAACGCAGCTCGTCGAGCTGCCCGCGAACGCCGTCGTCGCTGGCCCAGCGCTCGACCTCGGGATGGCGTGGCGAGAGCAAGACGAAGGTGGCCGCGCCGGGCGACTCACGATGGGGCGTGAAGGCGGTGAGTGTGACGTCGTCCGGACCGCTGAGATCGACCTCGACCCCGTCGCTGCGGCCGAGGATGTAGCGCTGGGTGGAGAGTGAGATCTCGTCCCAGTCGCTCAGCTCGGCGAGACGGTGATCGTTCTCCTCCAGGTATGGCGTGATGCGCAGAAACCAGGTGGGGCGGCGGATCAGGCGCACCTCGTTGTGGCAGCGCCAGCAGCGACCGTCCTCGACCTGCAAGGCGGCAAGGGTCGTGCGGCAGTGATCGCACCAGTCGACGGTGGTGTCGTCGCGGTAGATCAGGCCGGCCTCGAGCAGGGTCAGGAAGAGCCATTGCGACCAGCGGTACTGCGCCTCATCAGAGCTGTAGAAGACGCGCTCGTAGTCGAAGGAGAAACCCAGCCGCCGCATTTGCTCGAGCATCCGCTCGCCGCAGCTCTCGACCCACTCAGCCGGCGGAATCTTGCGCTCGATTGCCGCCATCTCGGCGGGCAGGCCGAAAGCGTCGAAGCCAAAGCCGAAGAGGACGTCCTCACCGCGGGCGCGCCGGAAACGGGCATAGGCATCGCCGATCGAGTAGTCGCGGACGTGGCCCATGTGGAGTTTGCCCGAGGTGAACGGGCTCGAGGGCTTGATGTAGATGGAGCGCGCTCCGTCGCTGGGGGCCGGGGTCGCGAACGCGTCGCGCTCCGCCCAGGCAGCCTGGCGCCTTGCCTCGACCTCGGCAGCGTCGTATTTCGGTCTCGATGTGCTCATCCGACTTTTCCCCGGCGCCCGACCCTACCCACAGCACGCGCGAGAATATTTGACCAATTGCGATCGGGGGATTATCGTCTCTCCGAACGTCTACACTGATATCTGTAACGCTTGCCCTCGGGGCTGCTGACGCGAGAACTGGGGGTATGCAGACCTAAGAGGGAGGTCCCAGTGACAGAGGGTAGAGAACTCGCCGCAGTCCTCGACGGTCGATTGGACGACCGGCTCGTGGATCAGGTGGTCGAGGCGGCCACCGATGCCCCTGCTGGCGACGAGGTACACGAGGCGGTAATGCGGGTCGTCGAGATCGCTGAGCACGATCCGGCAACAACGCGGGAAGCGCTTTGGGCACTGCGAGGCGACGCTGTCGCCCTCGAAGGGCTCGAGCACGGCCTGCCGCTGAGTCCGCCAAGGGCGACGCTTGCGCTCGGCGGGGCAATCCAGCTCGCCAGCACCGAGCTTGGGGCGACTGAACCCGATCTGCGCGCTCGCATGCCGGAGCTAATGCGCTGGCTGGAGGGCGCTTGGTAGATCGCTGACGACGGGTCGGAGCCCGCGACGCACGCTAGGCGAAGGTCCAGAGCTTGTTGCCGAGGAAGTTAAACGGCATGGCAACAGCGACGGCGATCGCCTGAGCGGTGATGTCGCCGAGCGAGGTCCCCCCCACCAGAGCCTCGAGTACGGCAAGGTTGATCAGCAGCGCGGCAATGCTGACGGCGAAAAAGCGAGCTGCTTGAAAGCCGGCGTGGCCATCGCCCGCGGCGAAGGTCCAGTGGCGGTTCCAGAAGAAGTTCGAAGAGACGGCGACGCAAAAGGCGCCGATCGCAGCAATTAGGTGGTGGACACCAAGGTTGCTGCTGAGCAGCGCGAAGACGCCGAGGTTGACGAGATAGCCGGAGCCACCAACCAGGCCGAACTTGATCAGCTGCCACCAGCTCGCCGGGCGGCGGGCGGCGGCACCAAGGCGATAGGCGAATTCGCTGGCGCTCACCGCTGGCCCCGCAGCTCGCCGTCGACCACCACGGCGTTGAAGCCGAAGCCGGTGTGCACCTTATGCAGCACGTAGAAGGGGATTTGGCGGATGCGGCTGGACATGTAGCGGGTCAAGGTGAGGCGCTCGAACCTTATCCGCGCTATTGGCTGGAACGCTTTTGGCACGCCGGTCACGGCACGCCCTTCGAGGGACTTGCTGATTACGTCGACCTCGCGCACCGGCCAATCGCCACTGTAAATGCGCTCCGCGTGGTCGCGCAGGTAGAAGCGAACCGGGTCGGCGGCGAGCTTCCAGGTGACGATCGCGCGCGGAACGCGCGGCGAGCCGAGCTCTTCGACGATTCCGCGGAAGTCGGGGCGCTGCAGGTTCGGCGTCCGGGTGACGTAGACGCCGAAGGCAATCCAGTAGGCACAGAGGCAGAGCGCGAGGAGCGAGCCGACCCGCCGAGCGCGATCGGCGCCGAAGCCGATTGCCGCCGCCGTGCCAAGCGGCAGCAGCGCGGGCAGCAGATTGCGCTCGACCACGTAGTCCTTGCCAAGCAATGCCGCGAGCAGCGCCAGCGCTGCCGTACCCAGTCCGAGCGCGACGCCGAGCAGGGCGCCGCGGCGCTCGCGCGACGTCCCCCGCAACGCGGCGAGGAGCAGGCCCGCACCGATCAAGAGAACCGGCAACAGGGCGTAGCGCTCGCGGGGCGGCTCGGCAATGACGTGACCCGTCTCGCCGACGAGGAAGCTGACACCGGTCTCGAAGAAGCGGGTCGAGAGGAGACTTTCCTCGATCCAGCCGATGTGAGTCGGGTTGACCTGGGCGGAGATCAGCGGAAGCAGGGCGAGCCCGGTGGCGCCGACGGCAGCAACCGCGGGCATAACGACGCGCCAACGAGCGCGCAGCGCGACGAGCAGCCAGACCGCCTCAATCCCAACCACGAAGACGGCGAAGTAGTGACTGCAGAGCGCCAGCGCCGAGCTGAGCGCCCAAAGTGCCAGGTCGCGCCCGCTGCGGGTGCGAAGCGCCCGGGCGAAGAAGTAGAGCGAGGCGGCGCAGAAGAAGACGAGGACGGCGTAGGAGCGGGCCTCCTGGGAGTACCAGATCAGCATTGGGCTGACCGCGACGAGGGCAGCGGCGATCAGCCCCGCGCGCCTGCTCGCCAGCTCGGAACCGATGCAGTAGGCGAGCGGAACGGTGGCGGCGCCGAAGAGGGCTGAGAGCGAGCGCAATCCCACCTCGTCGGCGCCAAAGGCCTTCGCCCAACCCCAGGCGAGCACGTAGTAGAGCGGCGGGTTCGACTCGCTGCGCTTAACCGCCTCCAGCATGTCGGTGAAGCTGTCGGGGATGATCCGGGCGGCGGTGATCACCTCATCGTGGTGGAAGCTCTGTACGTCAAGGCTGGCGAAGCGCATCGCTGCGCCAAGCGCGGTGAGGAGGGCCAGCGCCCAGAGGGCGCCCGTGCGGGTCGGCGTCAGTGTCAAGGGGTGCAGGCATCCTTCGGCATCACGCGACCGGGACCAAAGGACGGCGGCTCGGCGGCAGCGGAACTGCCCCAGCCGCGGTTCGGGCGCGGCACGAGCTGGAAGCCGAGATGCGCGCCGCGGGCCAGCGCGCACCAGGTGGTCCACGGCCGGGCATAGCTCCCGCCGTTGAGCTTCAGCCTCTCTATATAGAGACCGTGGCCGCGGGTCGAGATGACCAGGTGGCGGCGACGCGGCAGCGCGAGCGAGGCGTGCCGAAAGAGCGGACTGCCGATCGCCAGCAGGCCCACCCCCGGCACCGCCGGGTAGAGGCCGAGGGCGCCGAAGACGTACCAGGAGGAGAGGGTGCCGAGATCGTCGTTGCCGGGATAACCGGCTGGTGCGGTGCCATAGAGACTTAGGGCACGGCGAACCGCGGCCTGGGTGCGGTAGGGCCGGCGGGCCCAGTCATAGAGCCAGGGCGTGCCGAGGGTCGGCTCGTTGCCGAGCAGGGCGTGGTCGGTGTGGGTCCCCCCCGGGCCACCATTCAGCTTGCGCAGGAAGTGGTCGAGCCTGGCGGCCGCCTTCGCCCTTCCACCTATAGCACCGAAGAGCCCGGCGGGATCGTGAGGGACCAGCCAGCTGTACTGGACCGAGTTGCCCTCGACGAAACCGCCCCCGCGCAAGTTGTCGTAACCGGGCGGAAAGGCGCCGTTCTCGTAGCGGGGCTCGATCAGGCGGCTGTGGCGGTTGAAGAGCTTGCGCCAATTGGCCGAGCGCTGTATGAAGCGGTGGTAGGTCGCGCGATCGCGAAGGGCGCGGGCGGCGAACTGGGCGATCGCGAAGTCATCGATTGTGTACTCAAGCGTGGTGGCCGCCGAGCCCCAGACGTCGTCGGGACTGCCGTAGATCGAGTTGGCGTTGCGAACGTTGGTGTCGAGGTCGTAGGGGACGTAGCCGCGTGACAGATAAGGCTCGAGCCCCTGGCGCTCGAGGTATTCGCCGTTGGCGCTACGGCAGGGTTCGTCCGCCCCGCGCAGCATCGCAGCGAGGGCGGCGCCGCGGTTGAAGGCGGTCGCGCCGAAGGCAGAGGCAGAGGCGATCAGAGGGCCGGCGGAATCGCCAACCATCGTCATGCTCTGACCGTTGGCGTAGGACCAGCGGGGCAGGCAGCCGCTCTCGGCCGCGTCGGCGAGCAACGAGCGGACCACATCGCTGGCGCGGCGCGGGGCCAGGATCGAGAGCAGCTGGATCTGCGTGCGGTAGGTATCCCAGGCGGAGAAGTCGGCGTATTGGACGCGGCCAAGCGCTTGGTGCGGGAGCCCGTCCATACCTAGGTAAGCGCCGCCGACATCACTGAAGGTGCGCGGCGCGAGGCCGGCGTGGTAGAGCGCGGTGTAGAAGGTATCGGCGAGGCGACGCGGCCCGCCCTGGACGCGGATCCGGCCCAGCCACTTGTTCCAGTCTCCCTCCGCTTGCCTGGCGATCGCGCCGAAGCCGAGGCCCGGGTTTTCGGCGGCGAGGTTGGCGCGGGCGTTCTCGACACTGACGAAGGAGACGCCGACGCGGGCGGTCACCGTCCGGTTGTGCCTGGTGTCGAAGGTGGCGTAAGCACCGGCGTCAGCGGTGCTCGCCGGGTTGGTGGGCGGGGCCTGGCTGTCGCTCGCGGCAGTGGACCCGGCGGCAGCCCTGTCGCCTTCCCAGGTGCCGTAGCTGGCGAACGGCCTGGCGAAAACGGCGGCGATGTAGACCCGATAGCGAGGGCGCTGGCCGCAGAAGAGCCCGCTCGACGCTGTGCCGTCGATCTCGTGCCGCGCCGGATCGATCTGCACGGCGGCGAAGTCGTTGGGCTGGGCGCTGCCACCGGCGTTGACTAGGACGCTCGAGCGCGAACCGCGGGGAAAGGTGAAGCGCGCCATCCCGGTGCGGGTGGTCGCGGTCAGCTCGACGTCGATGGCGCCGCCGCGCACCGGGTTGAGATGAGCCGCGTAGTAGCCCGGCCGGCCGCTCTCGTGCGAGTGGGAGAAACCGGGCTGGAACTGCCCGTCCAGGCCGGAGCCGCCCGCGGCCGGTGATGCGTCGAGCGTCTCTGTCGTCGGCAGAAAGGGAAAGTCGCCATAGAGCGAGCAGCCCGCGCCCGAGAGGTGGGTGAGGCTGAAGCCCTTGATGTGGGAGTCGCGGTAGTCGTAGCCGCCACGGCCGTTACGGGCGGCTGGAGTCGTGTCAGGGCTCCACTGGACCATGCCGAAAGGGGCCGCCGCTCCGGGAAAGTTGTGACCGCCGCCAAAGGTGCCGTGCCCGGGCCGGGTGCCGGCGAAGACGTGAACGCGATCGGCGAGGCCAGCCGCTATTGCGGTTGTGGCGGTCAGGGCGAGAAAGACATAAGCGGCCATGGCGGCGATGCCTGCGCGTCGGATCAAGGGCTGAACGTTAGACATCCTGTCGAGACGGGCTCGCTTTAAGGTTCGCGCACGCATGCGGACCCGTACCGCGATTCTCATCGTCAGCCTCGCGACCGCCGCCACGGTGGCGGTTGTGCTGGCCCTGGGCGGCGGCAAGGACAGCACGCGGGCGCAGGCCGACTCGGGCGAGTCCCTTGGGAGACCCAGCGTCGAGGTGATCTCGCCGCGCAGCGGCGCCCGCCAGAAAAGCCACGCCGTCGTCGTCAAGGTCAAAGTCCACAACTTCCAGCTCGCGCCGCTGCATTTTGGCGGTGAACCGCAACTGGGCGAGGGTCATATCCGCTTCGGCCTCAACCGAGTCCCGGACTGCGTTGACCCGGTCAAGCTGCAGCGGGCGATCGACAGCCCCTTCGGCAACGGCCGCCTCGTCGGCCGCTCCTTCGACTTCCCCGAATACGCCGGACCCAATGGTGTGCTCGCCGAACGGATCGGCTCCGCGGGCAGCTACTCGCCGGCGACCCGACCGGAGATCTACTACCACGACCTCCCCACCGGCTTCTACCGCCTCGTCATCAACCTTGCCGAGAACGACGGCTCGACCACGCCGTTCCACGCCGTGACCAACTTCCAGATTCTGCCGAAGCCCGGCCATGGCCCCAAGTGCATTAACGGCAAGGTGCCCAGCGCCAAGGCCGCCGCCTTCGACTGAGTCAATACTTCACTTTGTATAGTGGGGTGCCGTGCGTACCTACCGTCGTTTGATGGGATTTTTGCGGCCGTATCGCCGCCAGCTTTGGGGTTCGCTCGCGTTCGCCTGGGCGGCGATGGGCATGACGGTGCTGATTCCGTGGCTGATCGGCCGCGCCGTCAACGCGATTCAGGACGGGGATCAGCCCGACCTGTTGCCACTGGCGCTGGCGATCGTCGCCGCCGGGATCCTGCGCCTCGGACTGACCGTGGTGCGTCGCCTCGTCGCCGGCAAGGTGTCCTTGGCGGTCGAATTCGACCTGCGCCAGCTCTTCTACGCCCACCTGCAGCGGCTCGAGTTGGGCTTCTTCGACTCCCAGCAGACCGGGCAACTGATGTCGCGGGCGACCGTCGACCTGCAGGCCATCCGTTTCTTTCTTGGCTACGGACTGATCTTCATCACCCAGAACCTGCTGACGATCACGCTGGTCACAGTGGTGATGGTCGCGATCAACCCGGTGCTGGCGCTGATCGCACTGATCCCCGCGCCGCTGATCGTCTTCACCGCTTCGCGCTACAACCGTGTCTCGCGACCGGCCGTGCAGGAGGTGCAGCAGCGGATCGCCGAGCTGACCGCGGAGGCCGAGGAGAACATCTCCGGGATCCGCATCGTCAAGGCCTTCGCGCGGGAGGAATACCAACTGCACCGCTTCCAGCGGGCCGTCACCCGGGTCTTCGACCAGAGCATTTACTCGACGCGGCTGCAGGCTTTCTTCTCGCCCCTGATCGGGCTGCTGCCGCAGATGGGCATCGCCCTGGTGCTGCTGATCGGCGGGCGCGAGGTGATCAACGGCAACCTCAGCCTCGGCGACTTCACCGCCTTCTACACCTACCTGGTGATCCTGGCCGGGCCGATGCGGATGCTCGGGGTGGCGATGGGGATGGCGCAGCGCGCGATCGCCTCCGGCAACCGGCTCTTCGAGATCCTCGATCGGGAACCGCAGATCGAGAGTCCACCGGGAGCGCCGCCGCTACCCGCCGGTGGCGGCAGCGTGCTGATGAGCGGCGTGACACTGCGCTACGGCGGGTCTCGCGCTGCCGAGTCCGTCTCTGACCACACAGGAGGGGTGCCAAAGACGGACTCGGCGCTGGCCGACGTCTCGTTTGAGGTGGCGGCCGGGCGTACTGTGGCGCTGGTCGGGCCGTCGGGGTCGGGAAAGACCAGCCTGGTCGCGCTGATCGCGCGGCTCTATGACCCGAGCGAGGGCTCGGTGCTGGTCGACGGCGCTGACGTGCGCTCGGTCGAGGTCGGCTCGCTGCGCTCCGAGATCGCCTTCGTCGGCGACGAGAGCTTCCTCTTCAGCGCCAGCGTCGCCGAGAACATCGCCTATCCACGTTTCGACGCGAGCCGCGAGGAGATCGAAGCGGCCGCCCGGCGCGCTCAGGCCGCTGACTTCATCGAGGATCTGCCGGGCGGCTACGACACGGTCGTCGGCGAGCGCGGTCTGACCCTCTCTGGGGGGCAACGCCAACGAGTGGCGATCGCCCGGGCGCTGTTGGCCGATCCTCGGATCCTGATCCTCGACGACGCAACCTCCTCGGTCGACGCAACCACGGAGGCAGCGATCAAGACTGGATTGCGCGAGGCGATGGCCGGGCGCACGACGTTCATCATTGCCCACCGCCTCTCGACGGTCTCGCTGGCCGATGAGGTGGTGGTGATGGACGGGGGCCGGATCGTCGACCGCGGCACCCACGCCGAGTTGCTCAAAGGCTGCAGCTTCTACCGCGAGATCGCCGAGCACGGCCTCGCCGACTCGGTCTTCCTGCAGCGCGATCTCGAGCAGCGCGAGGAGATGGCGCGACTATGACGGGCGAGGGCAGTCGCCTGCGCAACATCCTGCTGCTCTTCGGTGCGGTCTGGCAACTGGTCCGCGGCCAGGACCAGCGTGCCCGCAAGGTGCGCTGGATGATCGGCTTGCTGCGGCCCTATCGCGGCAAGGTGGCGCTGATGTTCATGGCGCTGCTGGTGGCGACCGGCGCCGCGCTCGCCCCTCCCTACCTCGCCGGCAAGGCGGTCGACTCGGGCATCGTCGCCGGCGACGTCGCCGCGCTTGACTGGATCGTCGCCGCCTTCGTCGTCGTCGCCATCCTCTACGCAGCGGCCACCTACCTGCAGACCTACTTGGTCGGGTGGGTCGGCACGCGCGCCCTGCAAGACCTGCGCGAGCGGGTCTTCTCCCACCTGCAGACGATGTCGATCGGCTTCTTCACCCGCCGCAGCCCCGGGGTGTTGATCAGTCGCATGACCAACGACATCGAGGCACTCAACCAGCTCGTTACCGATGGCGTCGTGACGATGTTCTCCAGCGTGCTGACGCTGGTTGGCGTGGTCGTGATCATGCTGGCGCTCGACGTCAAGCTGGCCCTGGTCACCTTCATCACCTTTCCCCTGATCGCTGCCGCCAGCATCGTCTTCCGGATCGTCTCCCACGGCGCCTACCGAGCGACCCGGGAGCGGATCGCCGCGATCACCGGCTACCTGCAGGAGACGCTGAGCGGTGTGCGCGTCGTACGCAGCTTTGGCCAGGAGCCACGGCACAGGGCCGCGATGACTGAGCTGAACGAAGCGAACCGCGAGGCGAACATGCGGACGGTCTTCCTCAACGCCTCCTACTTCCCCGGGGTCGAACTGCTCGCCTCTGTCGGTACCGCGGCGATCCTGCTCTACGGCGGCACCCAGGCAATCGAGGGCGCGATCCAGATCGGCACGATCATCGCCTTCGTCGGCTACCTGCAGGTCTTCTTCGAACCGATCCAGCAGCTCTCACAGCTCTACACGACCTACCAGCAGGGGATGGCAGCCTTGGACAAGATCTTCGACCTGCTCGACACCGCCCCCGACATGGTCGATGACCCAACTGCGATCGATCCCGGCACGCTGCGCGGCGAAATCGAGATGGAGGGCGTCTGGTTCTCCTACACCGACGATGCTGAGGTGGACGAGTTGGATTGGGCTATGCAGGACGTCGATCTGCACGTTCCGCCGGGGCAGACGCTGGCGCTCGTGGGATCGACCGGAGCCGGCAAGTCGACCTTCGCCAAGCTGGTGGCGCGCTTCTATGACCCGCAGCGGGGGCGGGTGCTCGTCGACGGCCATGACCTGAAGGGGATGCGCCAGCAAGCGCTGCGCCGCCAGCTTGGGATCGTGCCGCAAGAGGGCTTCCTCTTCTCTGGAAGCGTGCGGGAAAACATCGCCTTCGGGCGGCCCGACGCGTCTCTGGAGGAGATCGAAGACGCCGCGGCAGCCGTCGGCGCAACCGAGTTCATCGCCGCCCTGCCGGAAGGCATTGAGACCGAAGTCGGGGAGCGCGGCGTGCAGCTCTCGGCCGGCCAGCGCCAACTTGTCGCCTTCGCCCGCGCCCTGCTTGCCGAGCCCCGCATCCTGATCCTCGACGAGGCGACCTCAAACGTCGACGTACGCACCGAGAAAACGATCGAGAAAGGCTTGGAGCGCCTGCTCGCCGGCCGCACCGCGATCGTGATCGCCCACCGCCTCTCGACAATCCGCCGCGCCGGCAAGATCGTCGTGCTGGAAGGCGGGCGGATTGCCGAGGCGGGGACGCACGATGAATTGATCGAGGCCGGGGGCCCGTACTCGCGCCTCTACGGCGCCTGGGAAGAGTCCTCGGTGGCCTAGCCCGGGCCGATGCCGCCGGAGCTACCGCCCGATTCGCCGGCGGCCGGTGGCGCGCCGGCGGTCCCGCCGCCTTCGGCTGTGCCGCCGGCGCCGCCGGTTTCAGGGGCGACTTCCGGAGCCGGTTCGGCTTCCGCTTCGGGTTCCACGGCTTCCGGTTCGACCGATTCGGCTTCTTCGCCAGCTTCGGCTTCACCGGCTCCGGGCGCGGCCGTCACCGGGGCGCTCGGTCCTTCGCTGCAGTCCGTGAAGCCGTATTCGCTTGCCGCGTTCTGGAAGGACGCGAGGGATGAGGATGCGTTCGATTCGGCGGCTTCGAGTGCCGCCGTATCTTCACGCTCGGAGGCAAGTTTTACTTCGTCCTCAGCCGTGGCCAGTTCATCAGCCGCAGCGGAGAATTCGGCGTAGCCATCGGTTTCCTCTGGCGTGCCAAGACTCTTCAGGCTCTCGACCATTCCGCTGTAGAGGTCCGCAGCCTGGCCAGCGGGGCTGCCGGTTTCGGCGCTGCTTGCGCCCACCGTGCCAACCGCAGCGTTCACCTCGGCACAAATAGCGTCGCCCTGTTCAAGCACCTCATCCTTGGTCAAGGCGGCGGGGGCTGCGGTCGTCACGGCCGTGGATTCGGTCGTTTCGTCATCGCCGCCACCGCCGCAGCCAGCGAGCAGCAACGCGGCCACCGGCACCACAAGCATCCATGTCTGGCGAGCACTCACGAGTGGAGCGAACCTAGCAAAGCAATTAGACGCACTTGCAGGGATTTCAGCTGCGGCCCAGGGACTCGAACCCCGACTACCTCGTCCAGAGCGAGGCGTGCTGCCATTACACCAGGCCGCAAAGGAAGCTGCTTCAGGATATCGACGTCAGGTTCGAGTCGGCGTCGGCGATCTGATCCTTGGCGCCGGAGACATCAACACCGTCGGCGAGCAGGCGGCGGGCTTCGGCGAGGTCTTCGGAGCGCTCGACGCTGAGGGCGCCGGCCACGCGGTCGTCCTTCAAGTACCAGACGGAGAACTCGCCGCTGTCGCGGTCTCCGCGCCAGAATCTCCTCGTCCCAGTCGGAAGCCGGGCCGACGTACTCGAGGCCGGCCCAGTCGGCGAGGTCGCTGAAGAAGTAGGGCACGACCTCGTAGTCGGCGGCGTCGCCGAGCATGTTGCGGGCGGCGTGCATGCCCTGCTGCATCGCCACGTCCCAGTGCTCGACGCGGAGGCGGCGGCCATGGATGACACTGTCGTAGGAGCAGCAGTCGCCGGCGGCGTAGATGCCCTCGGCAGAGCTCTGCAGCTTCGCGTCGCAGACGATCCCGTCGTCGACCTCGAGGCCGGCGCGCTGGGCGAGCATCGCGTCGGGACGGACGCCGGCACCGACGACGACCGCGTCGCACTCGATCGCCAGGCCGCTCTTGGTGATGACGCCTTTGACGCGGCCGTCGCCCTCGTAGGCCTCGAGCTCCTCGCCGCCATGGATGGTCACGCCCTTGGACTCGAGCAGCTGGTGGAACCAGCGGCCGGCGTCCTCACCGAAGGTGCGGGAAAGCGCCACGTCCTCCATAGTCACGATCGTGCACTTGGTGCCGCGCGCGGTCAGCGAGGCCGCGACCTCGGCGCCGATATAGCTGCCGCCGATCAGGACGACGTGCTCGGCTGCTTCGGCGTCGGTGCGGATCGCGTCGGAGTTGCCGAAGGCGCGCAGGTAGTGGATCCCCTCGTTCTCGGCGCCCTCGACGCGGAGGATGTTGACCATCGCGCCGGTGGCGATCAGGGCCTTGCCGAAGCGGACCTCGTCGCCTCCCTGCAGCTTCGCCGTGCGCGCGTCGGGGTCGAGTGACATCACGTTGGTGGCGCTGAGCAGCTCGACGTCGTTCTCTTCATACCAAGAGGGCGGGTTGACGTAGGCGTCGGCGCGCTCGGCCTCGCCGCGCAAGTACTCCTTGGAGAGCGGCGGGCGTTCGTAGGGCGGCTCGGGCTCGCGGCCGACGAGCAGCACCGAGCCCTCCGCCCCGCGCTTGCGCAGCTCGGTCGCGCAGTTGGCGGAGGCGAGGCCGCCGCCGATGAGCAGGAAGTCCGCTTCTCGGTCAGCCACTGCTGCCGGCGCCATTGCCGCCGGAAGGGCCGAACATTTCCTTCAGCTGCTCCTCGTGGCCGGGGTCGAGCACCGCCAGCACCTCGTCGCCGACCTCGAGCACGGTGTCGGGACCGGGGACGAAGCCCTTGCCGTCGCGCAGCACCGAAATCAAGAGGCTGCCTTCTGGCATTTCCAGGTCACCAACACGCCTGCCGGTTACCCCGGAATCCTTACCAAGCAACATCTCAATGATCTCCAGCTGCTCCTCCTGTAGGTCGAGCAGGTGGACGAGGCCGTACTCGGGCACCTCGTGCTCGAGCAGGCGCAGGATCAGGTCGGTGGCAGAGACCGAGGGCTTGATGCCGAGCAGGTCGAAGTGCGGCTTGTTGCGTGGGTTGTTGACGCGGGCGATGATCCGCTCGACTTCGTACTTCTCGCGGGCGACCTGGCAGATCAGCATGTTGTCCTCGTCATCGCCGGTGACCGCGATCACCATGTCGGCGCGCTGGATCCCGGCCCGCTCCAGCACCCAGAGCTCGGAGGCGTCGCCGTAGGAGACGCTGTGCTCGAGCTCCTGCTCGACGGTCAGGTAGCGGCGCCGGTTGCTCTCGATCACCGTCACCTCGTGCTCCTTTTCGAGCAGCTCGCGGGCGAGATTCCAGCCCACCTTCCCCGCTCCGACGACGATGATGTACATCGGCCCCGTCTCCCCCTACGCCGCTTCCGCCGGGCCGTCCGAGGGATTGCCGCCCCGCGGCGTCCCTTCTTTGACCGCGCTCTCGAGCATGTCGATCGCGACCCGGGTCGGGCAGACCGTGTGCAGCCCCTGTCGCTCATACCATTCCGCCCGCAGCGGGTCGAGGATCCGGGCGATCACAGTCGGCACCTCATAGCGCCGCTGGGCGATCTGGGCGATGACGATGTTTGTGTTGTCGCCATCGGTGGAGGCGATGAAGGCGTCGGCTTTCTCGATCCCGGCGGCGACGAGCGCGTCTGTCTCCAGCCCGGCCCCGACCGTGAACTGACCACCAAGGTCCTCCCAGCCCTTGTCGAGGCCGACCTCGAGCCGCGCGTGGGACTCCGGGTCCTCGTCCAAGCAGGAGACTTCGTGCCCCTCGCGCAGCATCGTGCGAGCGACGGAGGAACCGACTCGGCCGCAGCCGACGATCAGGATGAACATGGCCGTGAGTCTAGTCCGCGGCGACTGGCTCTGACGCCGCCTCAGGCGGCGCGGTCAGCAGTACCCGGCAGGGCGCTTTCTTCAGCACATACTCGGTGGCGGCGCCGATCTCGGCGGGCCTGGCGCCACCGATCCCGCCGAGCCTGGCGCCGCCCTTGATCTTGGTGGGGGGCTCGCCGCCGATCACGATCGCCTCTGAGGCGTAGCGGCGGGCCGCTTCGACGATGCCCGGGCCGACCCCGCGGGCCCGCGCCACCTCGGTCGTCACCTTGACGTCCTCGTACTCCTCGCCGACGTCGCTGGCACGCTTGAGGGCTCGCTGGGCCTCCTGCTCGACCTCGGGTGGCAGCTCGGCGTCGAGCGGCAACGTCAGCGGCACGTCGATCACGTAGACGAGAGCGAGATGCGTCTCCTCCTCCCCACCCCCGGACTCCTCCTGCTCAGCCGCCGCGAGCCGGCCGGCTGTGGCGACGATGTCGTCGTCGAGCTTGGTGTCGAAGACGGGAACGAGGATGCTGCGGAAAGCGACTTCCTCGACCTGCTTGGTCAGGGCCTTCTCGGTGACCGAGACGCGCTTGGTCAGGGTCGTCCCCTCGAAGACCTTGCGGTAGACGACGTAGAAGAGCAGGCCGAAGGTCATCCAGCCGAGGCCAACCCAGCGGGCGGTGTCGTGGTAAACGAGCACGCTGACGAAGGCGAGGGCACTGACGATCGCGGCGAGGATCGCCGGGGTTGGCAGGCGGGCGCCGCGCCACTCGATATCGAGCGGAACGCGGAAGGGACGCGGACGATCCGGCTCGGTGACACGCAGGCGCAGGATCGAGACTTGGGCGATCGTGATCGCCAGCATCGCGCCGAAGGCGTAGAGGCCAGCGAGCATCTTGACGTCGGTCGGGATCACCAGGCCCAGGGCGATGACGCCGGAGATCGCGATTGCCACATGGGGGGTCGCGTGGCGGCTGTTGAGCTTGCCCAGCCAACTCGGGATCTGACGATTGATCGCCAGGGTGTAAATGTGGCGGGAGACGCCCAGCAGCGAGGTCGTGACAGCCCAGAAGAGGACGGGCGCGGCGACGAGGGCGACCACCCAGCGCATCGCGTCTGAGACCCAGAGCGGGTGGTAGGCGGAGACGACGCCGAGCACCGGCGCCTCGACGAATTCGTTGCCGAGCGCAGTTTCGGGACCGCTGGGCCCGGCGACGACGGGCACGGCCATCAGGGCGATCGCCGCCATCCCCGCGTAGACGAGCGGCACCGCGACTGCGCCAACCGAGACGATCCGCTTCAGGTCGCGCCGGGAGACGTTGATGTCAGGCGCGAGGTCCGATGCCGCCTCGATGCCGGCGTAGGCGAGCATCGCGACCACGCCCGCATAGACGATGTCGTGGAAGTCGGGGCTGGTGAAGAGGTCAATCTGGTCGGTGAGCCGGTCGGGATGGAAGACCGCGAGCGCGCCGACGACGATCACGGCCAGCTGCAGGGCGATGTCAGCGAGAGCGAGGATCGCCAGCGGCCGCTCCCGGCCACGGCCGGTGATGTTGAGCACGTTGAGCACGCAGGCAGCTGCAATCACGGCGCCGGCGATGCCGATCTCCCACCCCGCCTTGGAGAGATCGGCCGAGATCGGCTCGAGGTAGTGCGGGACCGAGATCGCGGCGAGCGCGGCAACGATCAGATAATCGATCAGGATCGCCCAGCCGGCGATGAAGGCGATCAGCTCGTTGAAGGCGTGGCGGGCAAAGCTCGACGAGCCCCCCCTCTCGCGCAGCATCGCGCCGCCCTCGACGTAGCTGAGCGTGGTGACCACAAAGAGCAGGCCCGCGGCGAGGAAGATCAGCGGCGTCAGGCCAAGACCCCGGTCGGCGACGACACCGAGCGCGAAGTAGATCGAGAAGCCAACCGCGGAGTAAACGGCGACGAAGAGTCCCGGCACGCCCGTGGCGCGCTGCAGCAGCGGCTCCAGCCGCGGTTTCGAAGGTTGCTCGGCCTGCTCGGGCGTACTCACGTCCGAGACGCTATCCAGAGCCGCCCGGCGCCGACGACCAGAAAGGCGAGCCCGAGCACGGTGCCCACCGAAAGCGGCCCGCCACCGTTGACCAGCGTACTGACCAGAAGCAGAAGCCCGAGTGCGATGAAGACGAGCGAAAACGCGCGCACAGAGCCGCGATAGATCCGCTCAGAGGGGGTCACTAGGGCTGAATTCTAGGGAGCCATCGGCAACAACCGCCGCGGCCTAGCCCTGCTACCAGTAAGTCAGTGACTGGTATTCGATGGACTCGAGCTGAGTACGAGGCCAATAGCGATGAGGTACAAGATCGCGATCAACGCGACCGCTCCAATCTCAGGCTCCGATTCTGGGATGGCGGTGACCCAGACCGGGCACATGAGAAACGCAAGGACGATCATGCCAATGCCGACAATACGTTTCATCGCTCCATCCTAACCCAAAACTTGGTCGAGGGCGAGCAGGACAGCGGTCGCGAAAATGCCCAGGTGGAAGCCATACGCCGTCATGCGCTCCGAGCACGTTATTCACGCTGTCGACAATCCCATTTACGGCGCCAATCGCTGTCATGCGACCACCCTGGCAGGGGTGAACCGACGCGTGGTGCGCAGAGCCTCGCGGAAGGGTCGCGGCTATGTCAACGCCGGCGTGAGCTCCGTGGCTCGTTGCGCTCCCTGTTCCGAGACGACGATCACGCGGCAGGGGCGCTCACCGAGGACGGTCTGCAGGGTCTTGTCGTAGAGAGGGCGGCCGTTGCGGTAGCGGAGGCCGACGACCACCGCGGCGGCGTTGATCAGCTTTGCCTCGTCGGAGATCTCGTAGCCCGCCTGGCCGGGACGGACGCGCTCCACATGGCCGGTGACGCGCTGACCGCCGATCAGCTTTGCCTGCTCGATCTTGCTCTGCGCTTCGCTTTCTTGGTCTGGCAGCTCGGCGTCGAGGGGCAGGTGCGTCGGCACGGTCAACATCGAGTGGACGTGGATGCCGCGGCGGCGCTTCGAGGCGAGCTTAACCGCGGTCGCGACCATCTCCTCGGAGAACGGCTGCTCGTCCTCAAAAGCGACCAGGACGCTGCGGTACTCGATCTCCTCGACGCCGAGCGGCTCCGGCAGCAGGACCTTCACAGTCTCGGTCAAGGGCAGGCGCTGGTTGCGGCGATAGAGGACGTAGACGGCTATGCCGAACACCATCCAGCCGATGCCAACGGCGAGCGTGCGCGGGTTGAGGGCCATCACGACGATCCAGGCGGCAAAGGTCCCGAGACCGCCCAGGACGGCCGTGAGGGGCAGATCGGCGCCGAAGGCATGGAAGTTGAGCGGGGGCTTCCAGGGTCGCTCCGCGGCGCTGAACTTGCGGCGAAGCTGGATCACTGAGACGTGGGCGATCGTGAAGGAGAGCATCGCCCCGAACGAGTACATCGTCGCCAGGAAGTCGGTCTGGCCTGGAATGAGGGTGACCATCGCGATCGCGGCAAAGACGAGGATCGCGATGTAGGGCGTGCGGTAGCGCGGGTGGACCTGGCGCAGACTCTCGGGGAGCTGGCGGTGCTGGCCCATCGAGTAGGTGAGCCGGGAAACGCCAATCAGCCCGGCGTTGGTAGCGATCAAGAGGATCACGGCGGCAAGGACGCCGACGTAGAAGCGCAACGCTTCGGTGGGACCAGAAGAGAGGCCGAGGTTCTCGACGATGCCGAGGATCGGGTCGTTGGCGAACTCGCTGCCGAGGGCGGTGACGTAGTGCCCAGCACTGTCCTGGACCACCGGCATTGCCGAGAGCGCGACGATTGGAATCAGCAGGTAGAGGCCCAGCACCGCCATCACGGTGAGGCCAACGCTGCGCGGGATCGTTCGCACCGCGTCCTTAGCCTCCTCGGCCATGTTGGAGATCGTCTCGATCCCGGTGTAGGCGATCATCCCGACGGCGATGCCGAGGGCGAAGTCGCTCCAGGTCGGGGCGACACCCAGGTGGATGTTGTCGACCAGGACCTGCGGGCTGAGCACGAGGACGATGCCGATCCCGACGAGTACGACCTGCGTGGCGAGGTCGGCAACGGCGAGGACGAGGTTGAGCTTGGCCGACTCCTGCGAGCCACGGATGTTGAGGAAGGCGAGCGCAGCAATCACGACCGCGCCCGCGATGATGTCACCGGGCGCCTCTCCCAACGGCTCCCAGAACACGGCCAGGTAGTGCGGCACGAAGTAGGCCGAGATCGCAACCGTGATCACGTAGTTGAGCATCTGCCCCCAAGCAGCGATGAAGCTGACCAACTCGTTAAAGGCGTGGCGGGCGAAGCTCGAGGAACCCCCCGCCTCGGGGAACATCACCGTCGCCTCGGCGTATGTGGCCGCCGTCGCGGCGAAGATCAGCCCGGAGATGACGAAGGCGACCGGCGTCAGACCGAGCGCGAAGGCGGCTGTAACCCCGAGCGCGTAGTAGATCGAGGAGCCGACGTTGCCGTAGGCGGCGGCGAACAAGGAGCCGACGCCATGGACTCGGCTCAGCGACTCATCCCGGGGGATTCGCTGCGCCATCTATATGCGTCTCCATCGTGCCATGCACGGCGAATATACGGAGGCGCATTCTGCGCTGCTGCCTACCCATGTAAAGCGGACGCCGGGACCTGAGTCCCGGCGTCCGCCGTCAAGCCATCAGTCAGTCGAAGCCAGTCGACCTACGGATTGCTTTCGTCGATGAATTTGACCGCCGCGGCGGTGGCGATGTCGATTAAGTTGTTGAGGATCGCCGTATTTTTCCCAGCCGCTGCAGGTAGGCCTGCCGCGGAATTGATAATTGGGTCGAGGATGAACGAGAACAGGCCGCCGCAGCCGGCGGCTTTCGGCGCCGCCCAGGCGTTGTCGACCAGTTTGTTTCCGGTGACATGCAGCGACAAGCCTTCGTTGCGGAATTCCGCTTCGCCGAAGATGCCCGAGATCGACGTATTCGGCGGCGGTGGCGCCGTCGCGCCAGACGTCAAGTTCCAAATAACAGGGCTGGTGTCTGAGCCCACCACGCAGTTGGAACCCAGGAACGGGTTTTCAAGGCGCATCTTGACCGGCAGCCTCAGGGCCGTGCCTTCTTCGCGATTCATCAACTGTTCGCTGATCTGGATGTTGCTCGGCGAACCCGCCAGTTCAAGCGTGGCGTCCAGGCCTGTGAGGCCGTTTTCGAAGGTGACTTCACAGCTAATCCGCAGGAGGAAGTTGCTGATTTCTTTGCAGTTGACCAATCCGGCGAGGCCACCTGGGACCGGTTGAGCAACCGGTTGTAGGGTCGGTTTGCCGCCGGTTGCACCGAAGAATTTGGAAATTAGGGTTTCGGGGTCAGGTTTGCCGAAGCCGCCCTGCAGGACCGCTTTATTGACGATCGGCACTTTCTTGGAGCCCATGACGACTTCGCCGCCTTCGGTCACCGAGTAAAGGCATTTTTTAACTTCGGTGTTGGTCCAGGGACAGTACTGGAATTTAGTGAATTCGCCTACCAGTTTCGCCGAAGCGCTACCGGCGAGACCGAGCGAGGCGAACGCCACGACCGAGAGCGCTGCAAGCAGCACTTTCGTTCTGAGGTGCAGGTTCATTGTTTCCCTCTCGTGTGTCGGTTTCATTGCTTGCTGATGGGATAAGTTGGAAGTCTTAGCGGCGCTTGTAGGAAGCACTGAGCAGGCCGACGTTGCCCGACTGCGCGAGCACTTCTTCGCGCAAGGGCAGCGGGTCGAAGCCTTTCTCGGGTGAGAGCGCCTCGGGGATCGCGTAGAGCATGAAGATGTAGCTTTCGGACCCGCCCGCTCCGGGCGGGCAGAGCGAGTAGCTGAGCTTGCCGAAGCTGTTTTTGCCGACCACGGCGCCGGAAGGCAGCCTGCCTGCCTCGATCTCTTCCAGGTTCGGACCGAGACCGGCCACAGCCCAGTCAAAGAAGAGGGCTTCGTTTACTGGGTTCATGTTCAACGCAAAGAGAATGAGTTCATCCGCTTCATCCGGCACGCCCGACCACCGCAGTGGCGGCGATTCATTTGCGCCGTCGCAGGTGTACTTGACGGGCAGGATCGCGCCGCCAGCAAAGCTGGGGCTTTCCAGTATGACGTCGGCAGTGGTGGCTTTGCTGCGCTGCTCCGGAGTAATGCCGGGCTCGCGTTCACCCGCGGGCTGGGAGGCATTAGGTCCCTGCTTTCCGGCGGACGATCCTCCGCCGGACTGAGCACTTTGATCCTTGCTGCCTTTTTCCTGCCTCGAGGCCGTACCAGCATTTTGGCCAGCTTCCGCCCCTCCGACACTCCCCTTGGTTTCTTCGGGGCTCGTCGCCGTACCCGTCGTCGCGGTGCCCGAGGAGTCCCCTCCCCCGCAACCCGAGAGCACGAGTACCGCCGCAAGGGCGAGGACCGGGAGCAAAGCCCCGGTCCTCGCCGCCTTGGCAAGTCTCACTAGGAGACCGTTAGTTTGTGTTCGCGCTGCGATTGGAACGCTTCCGCTGGGAAGAAACCTTTCCATTTGACTTCGCTACCGAAATTTTTCAGTTTGGTGCCCGTAGCTTTAAAGCTAGCTTCGTCAAACGTCGCGCTTTCGGTCGCGTTGTCAATCAGGCCTCCGGCGGTGCCAGTGACTTCCACTTCTGTTTCATAGAGAACGCAGAGCGGGTTGCCGTAAACGATTTTTACGTGCACTCCTTCGATCACGACATAGTTTTTGCTGCTGAACGTTTTCAGGTTTGCGGTCCACGGGAAGAGACGCGGTTCGATCCCTTCCACCGTGCATTTGGTGTCCGTGGTGCATTCGAACAGAGGCAGGTCGGTGACACTTCCAGTCCCGGTCCCACCGCTGTTTTTGATTTTTATTTCATAGAGGAAATTGGCGCATGTAGTGGTCATGCCCGTGAGCGTCAGGCCGCTTTTTTCAGCGGCACCGATAATCGTTTCTTCCCCTTCCAGGGCTTTTTCGTCGAACTTCCATTGGGGGGCGGCAGCTGCCGTGCCCGCAAACGCGGCACTGAGCATCATCGCCGCGAGCAGGGCCCCTAGGAAGACGCGTGTTGATTTGAGATTCATCTTCATATCTCCTTGTCCACAGTCCTCTTAGGGGTTGCTTTCGTCGATGAATTTGACCGCTGCGGCGGTGGCGATGTCAATCGTGTTTTTGAGAACCGCCGAGTTGTTGCCCGCCGTCGTCGTGCCCAGCTGGGTATTGACGATCGGGTTGACGAGGAAGGCCAAGAGCCCACCGCAACCCGTCGCTTTCGGAGCGGACCAGGCGTTGTCGACCAGTTTGTTTTCGATCACGTGAAGGCTCAAGCCTTCATTGCGGAATTCGGCCGTGCCGAAGAGTCCCGCGATTGATTTGTTCGGTCCGGGGGGTTCCGTCACGCCGGTGGTCAGTTTCCAGGTGATCGGGCTCGAGTCAGAGCCGACGTAACATTTGGAACCCAGGAACGGGTTTTCCAGATGCACCTTGACCGGCATTTTCAGGCCGACACCTTCTTCGCGATTCATCAACTGTTCGCTGATTTCGATGCTCGTCGCGGCTCCCGCGAGTTCAAGCTTAGAGTTGAGTCCGGTGATAGCGTTTTCGGTGAAGTATTTGATCAGTTTTTTGACCAGCCACGGCGAGGAGGCGTCGGGGACGATTCCGAGCAGGCCGCCGGGGACTTTCTGGGCGACCGGCGCCAGCGTCGGTTTACCGCCCGTCGCGGCGTAGAATTTCGAAATTAGTGTTTCTTTATTCGGTTTGCCGTAGCCGCCCTGTAGAAGGACTGGGTTTTCAATCGTGACTGTCTTACTGCCGAGCTTCACTTCCCCGCCTTCGGTCAGCGAGTAAATGCATTTTGCTACTTCGGTATTCGTCCAGGGGCAGTATTGGAATTTGGTAAATTCACCTACGAGTTTTGCCTGCGCCGTACCGGCGATCCCGAAGGCCGCTAGCGCGAGGGCGAGCACCGCCACCGGCAGTGCCTTCCTGCGTTGCTTTCGCATAACTGGCTACTCCTTGGTTGGTTTGACTGGATGCTTGCTCGATACTGCGATCACTTGCTCGATTAAAGCTTGGTGCGTCGGTGCGCCCTGTTTTCCTCTACCTGCGGCGACCTTTGGCGTTGCCTTTTCCACAGCTTGCCTTCAACTTGGGCCGTAAGTTGTGGCTCTTTCCGTTTTGGCCGTCGAACTTGACCGCGCCACGATAGGTGTGGGCGCAGAGGTCTCTGGAGTTGATGAGGAGGCCCTTGTCTCCGCCCTGCATGCTCAAAACGACCTTGGTGATCGGAACGTCGGGGGCGCCTTCGACGCTGGCTCTGAGGCCCCCGTCGACCGAGTCCAACCTGACCGCGACCTCAGCCTCGATCCGGCCGTGCAGGGCAAAAACGACGTCGGGGAGGTTGTGGTTGGAAGACCTGAGGAAGACCGGGCCCCGCAGGGGCGCATCGAGCAACGGTGTGCTGGCGCTGATCTGGCCGTAGACCGATTTGGCCGGGCACTCTGCGCCGTGGCCGGCCCCTGCCGCGAACTGCACCCTGGTGCAGACCGTGCCGAAGTGGCCTTGTTCGATGAACTCCGAGCGCGGGAAGCGCACAACCAGGTCTTTGAGGTTGGCATCGCCTCCCCTGGGGGTGTAGACGCTGCGCAGGGCGGGGAACCCGCCGCGCTCGGTCTTACCTTTCAGACGAAGGGTCAGCTTTGGCTTGAACCCGAGCTGGCCACACTCGCCGAGCTGGAAGCGCGAGAAGAGGGCCGCGATCTGGTTTTGGACGGTGAGCAGCTGGCCGTTTACCGAGGAGGGAGCGCAGGAGGTGCCGTTGAGGGTGAAGTCGGGGCGATCGAGAGAGACGTGGGCCGACCTGACGTCAAGCGGAATGCCCTGCAGGATGGTCGGGATCGGGTCGGAGATCGCGGTGATCTTGGTCGTGACCGGATCGACGTGCAGGGCAGTCCGCACGACCACGGTGCCGAGGTCATAGGGGCCGGCCGTCGCAGGAGTGACGATCGCCATGCCTTGGGGGGCGCCCTTGTAGGGACCGGTCAGATAGGCGGTTCCTTGGGTGTGGTATGGAGCTGGGCCTGCTCCCGCGGCCACCTCGACGGAGCCGATCCGCGAGGAGGCCGGGCAGGAGGGCCCTGCCTTCTCCGCGTTGCCGCTCTTGGACGCCGCAGCGGCCAGCGCGGCCCCAGAGCACTCGCTTGTGCCGGCGAGCTTTGCCAGGAGACCCGGAGGGGGGCTGAGGGTGACAGCGGAGAACTGTTGGGTTGCGTCGTCGCGGCGCAGGTTCAAGACGAACGGCGTGTAGGCGCCTGCTACCGGTGAGACGGAGCCGGCATCGAAGGAGGGACTGTTGGGCAGCGCCGCTTCGCTTGAGGCACAGCCGCCGCGCGGGCTCTGGGAGATCGACCAGGTGTCCGCGGGCGTGGCCGGTGGGCCCGAGTCCGGCGCTGACCAAGGCGTCAGGGAGGAGGTCGTCTTGTAGTCCTCCTTGCAGGTGACGGGGGTGCGAAGCGCCGCCGTTGCGCCACCGAAGAAGTTGAGCCTGAAGGCGGAGAACGGAAGCTGGGGACCATTATCGAATGTCGTGGTCAGCCTTCCCGTGTTGGGATCTGCCACCACGTGGCCCGCGAGCTTGACCAACGTGTCGGTGCTCTGGTCATCGACCACGACGTAGATCGCCAAAAGGCTGTCGAAGGGATTGTCGTGGGGCATCGCCACGAAGACCGAGCCCGGCAGCGAGTGGTCTAGCAATGGTGTGTCGACCTCGACCTCGCCAATCCGTGAGGCGCTTGGACAGCTGACCGGATTGCCGTTTGCCACTCCAGTGTCGGGGTCGATTCCCACCTGGGCCGAGGAGCAGCCCGCCAGGCCGGTGGCCGAGGCCGGGTTGACCACCAAGCCCTCTGGCAGGGTGACCACCGCCTTGCGCAGATGAGCCGTGGAGAGCGTTTTGACGTTGTTGTCCTGAGGTATTTTGAGCACGGCTTCGAGACCCGTCGGAGAGTCGGCGGCGTTTGTCGTAGGCCTTGCTCTCAGCGTCGGGTCGAAGTGCAGCTGGTTGCAGCCGTCAATCCCGGTTGGGTTGCCGTTGGCGTCAGACAGCTCGGTGGCGCGGTCGCGGAATTTGCCGGGCTCCTCCCAGAGTGAGATGTGGGCATCGATCCGGATCGAGTCAGAGCAGGAGGTAGGCAAGGTGACCAAGGGCTTGTCGTCGCGGTCTACCGGGCAGCTGAGTTCGGCATCTTTGAGTATGCAATTACCGCGAACCTTGTCGTGGCCTTCATCCGTGGGAGATCCCCAGAGCTGGGCGTGAGCGTTGAAGACCGCGAGTATTGAAACCGCATCGGCCGTCAACGACGATATCCGGTAGTCCCCTGGCCGCACCCCGCCAAGGATGTGCACGGGGACGAAGAGGACGTAGAAGCCGAAGGCGCCGGCGCGGCCAGCCGGGGCCTCGAGGTTGTAGATGGAGGAGGTTTCAACACCGATGCCAGGACCGCCGATCGGGACCTCGATGCTCCCGACCTCGGTGGCTTCGGGGCAGCTGAACGAGGAGAATTGCGCCTCGGTGCACTTCGGCGTGGCCGTGGGGTCGGCGACCATCCCTGCAGGCAGGTCGAATATGGCGTCGTCGAGGCTGCCGTCGGGGATCGGAAAGCCGTCAGGGGCGCCGCCGGGTATCTGGGTAGGCAGACCGAGGTTGATGTTCAGCTGGTAGGGATGGGAGCCCGCCTGGGTCGCGGTGGTCCCGTCTTCCTCGATCACCGAGGCCTTGAGGCCCTCGGGGCCAGGGAGAAAGCCGAATGGGGCGATCGCCGCGCTCACCGTGGTCGGCGTCTGGGTCGTTGCCGATGCGCCACCGCCACCTGAGATCGTCGCCAGGACGCTCAGCCCCGTCGGGTCGGTCAGGTTGGCGACGTCGACCGGGACCTCCATTTTCACCCATTCACCTGGATCGACTCGCCCGAGGTCGATGCACGTGACGGTCTGGGAAGCGACGGAGCAAGAGGTTTTGTTTGTTTCAACCGTGTCATGACTCTGGTCGCTGCCAGAAGGCGCACGGGCCGCCGCCGGGGAAATCCCGTCGGGCAGATGCACGGTGAGGGTGATCGGCCCAGTGGTAGAGGCACCGCCGACGTTCTCGGCAATCAGTGCATACTCGGGATACAGACGCCCTTCGGCAGCGCTCGTACTGCCGGGGGTGAAGTTGGTCGGATGCGAGTTGATGCTGATCTGCCAGGCAGGGGCCGGGTCCGCACCGGCTGGTGGGACGAGAATCGCCAAGGTGCCGAGTACCGCCAGGGCTACGGCAGTAATCAGAATTGCAATACGTTTGAAACCAATCAAACCTCTTGCTCCGTCGCTTCCCAGACCGTCTCCTGCATCAACCTCGGGCGAGTCGATCCAGGCGAATGGGTGAAGATGGAGGTCGCCGTCGCCTATCGTGAGTGTCCTGCGGGCTCTCATCGGCTTGCCCTCCGGTCGTTGTTGGCTGCTCGCTTGTGCCTTGTGTGATGGCGTTTGACGCAGCGCACCTTCCCGCCACTTCGTACCTTCCGCTTTCCCTTCGGGCAGCGGGGGGGTTTTTTGCCATGGGAGGGAGGCTGGTTGCCGGCGCCCTGGAAGGCAGCGGTACCCGCCGTGGGGGAGTCCGAAGGTGAACCGGCCCCTTCGCGACAGGTGTCTCCGTCGCACTGGGCCGGGGCGACGGCATGCTGCGCGTCCAGGCCCCCATCGACACTGGCGTCATAGACGTCGCGGATGCCGTCGGTGTCCTGGGGCACCAGCCGATCGCGGGTGAAAAAGAAGGCGTCGTCTCCCGAGACCGAGGCGTCAAGGAAGAGGGACGGCTCTGAGCCCGTGCCCGCGGAGATCAGATACAGACAGCCGCCGTTCTGCGCGAAACTGTGGCATGAGCCGCTGCCATCCGCCTCCCACTCATAAACGTCCAGACAGGCCGGGGTCCTGCCGCCGCTGGCAGCCACCCGGACCTGCGGGCAGCCCGAGTCTCCGTTGGTGTCGGCGGCGACGAGCTTGTCAGCCGACTCGAAGAAGATCCGCTTGCCGTCGGCCGAGAGGTTCCGCAAGCGTGCGCTCGTGGTGATGTTAGGTACACCGTTGCCCGGAGCGAACTGCGTCAACCGAGCAGGCCAGCTCGGGGGGGCTCCGGTCGGGTTGCACGATACGCACCTGAGTCCGTCGTCGATGTTGTAGCGGTAGATCTCAGCGCAGGGGCCAGGTAGAACGACTTTATCGTTGATATCTGAGGCGCAGATCGCACCCTGATTGTTGTAGGCGGTCAGTTTGCGCTTGGAGCGGAAGAGAAGGGTCTTGCCGTCTGCGCTGACCCGCGCCGCTTTTCCGAAAAACGCAGGCCCTGCCCCTACGACCCAGTTGTCGGCATCGGTGAATGGAGGACGAGCATTGGAGATTTCGAGCCGGGCGATGAAGGTCGTCTGGCCGTCGTGAACAAGGTAAATGCTGCATTGTCCGGTGCCTCCGAGGCTTCCATTAGCTCGGATCTGGACATCGGTGCAGTTTCCCGCGCTCGCTTCGTCGGCGCCGTCGAGGTCGGCGTTGGCGACGAAGTAGACGTAGTCCCCGTCATCGGAAGTACCGAGCACACCGCGCACGTCGGCGCCGAGTTCGGTGGTGTCGTCGGGGGTGAGATCGGTTAGGTCGCCGGATTCCGCGTCGTAGCGGTAGAGATCTTCACCCCGCCCGCCACCGACGACACCCGTTGCCCAGTAGAGGTGGCCCAAATCGGCACCCTGACCGAGGGCGAGACCGACGGGCGCGGTAAGGCTCGTGACGAAGGATTCGTTGGCGTTATTCAGATCGAGATCCGAGCGGCCGATGGCGCCGCTGGTCGACAGGCCCCAGTAGAGGTGGGAGCCGTCGAGCGCAAGTGGAGCATCTTCCTGGCTGCCTTGAAACGCGTGGAACCCTGAAGGAGTGCCGTCGTTGATATCGAATCGTCGGAACCCATTCGATCCGGACGCATAGATGTGACTGTCGTTTACAGCGATATCGCTGATTTCAGAAACTCCCGTGCTTACGAAGGAGGGATTGGCGCTTGTGTCGGCGTCGGCGCAGGTTCCACTGATATCCGCACGACCCACTAGGTTATTCGCTGTTTTGCTAATCCCCGCCCAATAGACAAAGCCCTGTGTCACATTAACGTCGATTCCCCGCGGCTTCCGGACATCGGTAATACATTCCGGCTCGATGTTAGTCGCGGCGCCGTTACCGTTGAGCTCGGCGCGGCCGATCGTGGCGGGGCTTGAGTCGAAGGGGTGTTCTAGGTCGTCGGCGGCGCTGGTCCAGTAGATGCGCCCGCCACCGACAGCAATGCCCTTGGGGTTGGCCGCTACGAATTCGTCGGGTTCGACTTCGATTTCCGACAGTTTGATGAATTCGTGATCGACGTTTTCTCCGTCGAGGTCGGCACGGGCGATCGAGTTGGTTGCAGGCTCAAGCCAGTAGAGATGGTCGGCGTCTGCGGCCATCGCGGATGGTGCGTGGCCGAACAACGGGATGTGGGATGGGTCGACGATGCTGCCATCGGCGCTGTTGGCAAGGCCGATCGCCGGCGGATCTACATTGGGCCCGGTATTGGACGCGTCGGTCAGCTCCTCGGGGGAGGTGAAGAAGGCATGGGCGCCGTCGGGGGTAGCCCTCTGGAAGGTGGCGGGCAGCGGCGTCTGGGGTTCGGTGCGCTGCGAGGCAGAAACATTCACAGTGGAGGCTGCGCCAAAGGGGTCCTCTCGCAGGTAGAGCTGACCCGTGCCTACATCGGAGAAGTAGGCACTGCCATCAGCGCTGATGGCGTGATCCTCCACTGGGTATTGGCCCTGCACAGTCGTGCCCTTGGTGGGAACGCAGGGCGGTGAGCCACAAGCAGCGTCGGGCAGGACGCCAGCCAGCACCAGGGCGTTGGTATCACGCTCCCAGGCATAGAGGTTGGGCTTGCCGGATACGGCGTCGGGCGTGAGCACGCCGTCGTTTCCGCGACCCTGGAAGTAGACGATCGAGCTATCGGCGCCGGCGCCCACGAAGTCACCAGCCCCTTCAGTTGCAATCACGCTTAGCGCGCCGTCTGAGCTGCGGCGAGAGAGGAAGGTGGTGACCCCGCTCCCGTTCAAGTCGGTTGCGCGACTGAAGACCGTGGAGAAGTCGGGGAACCAGCCGCGGATCGCGGCGGACCCGCCGTAGCTGACCGGCGGCAGGAGCCCGGACGCAGACCACCCATCCGCGTCGCGGCTCGCCAAATAGACGGGAAAGCTCTGCGGACCCTGGCCACCGGGCTGACCGTTCAACGCGTAGTAGACGACGCGGTCGCCGTCCACCGAGGCCGCCATCGAGCCGTATCGCCCCATCACGTCTTGGCCGTTCTTGTCGATCGGGCTGACCTGCTCGTAGGCGCGGCAATCGGGAAGCTTGGCTGACGGGCCTGTGCGGAAGGAGTCGTTACCACAGGACGGTGGGGTGACCGAGGTGGCATAAGTTGTGAAGGTCGCCTCCTCCCCGTTGGTCCCGCCGGGAGGGCTGACGTAATTGGTCGCCACCAGGCGGAAATGATATTCAGTTTCGGGATCCAGACCAGTGAGCGATCGTGAAACGGAGACGTCGGTGGCGGTTGCGCCCGCGGAAAAGTCGGGGACCGGGGTCTTTTTCGCGTTGGTGAACCCGTTGTTCTGGAACTCAGCGTCATCGACGTACTCGAAGCGCCAGGTGGTCGGCTCGCCATTAGGATTGAGTGTGGATTGCACGGTGGCACTGGAAGATCCGACGTTGGTCACTTTGGTTGAGCTGATCATCGGCTCGTGCGTGATCGTCGCGGTGACGGTCTTATCTTCTTCCGTCATCGTGACCTTGCAGATTTCCTCTTCGAGTCCTTCCACCGCGTCGCATCCTGACCAGGATTTGAACTTGGAGCCCGGCGAAACGCTCGGCGTCAGGAAGACAGTTTCGCCCACTGGGAAGTTCGCTACACAAGTGGGCCCGCAATCGATCCCAGCTGGGGTGGATGTGATCGTCGCGCTGCCGGCACCTTCCTTGACCACGGTAAGGGCGGGCTGACTGAAGGTAGCTTTGACCGCTTTGATGTCGTCCATCGTCACATGGCATTTGCCGTCGATGTCGACGGTGATGCAGCCTGTCCAGCCGGTGTCGGGGTCGAAAGTTGAACCTAGGTCAGGCGTCGCCGCAAGGACGACTTCGGTGTCGGGGTCGAATTCTGCTTCGCAGGTCGCTCCGCAATCGATCGCGTCAGGTTCATCTGTGCTGCCGCCAGAGACGGCGCCAGAGCCGATGCCTTCCTTGAACACCGTCAGGAGGAACTGTTCCACACCGCCTGTCATCGGCCCGAACGCATCCACCGCATGGAGGGTGACCACGTAGATATCGCCGTCGTTGGGCCCTCCAGAGTTGTCCACCGCGATGTCGGAAGGTTCCCCGTCTTCAAAGGCATTGGAGAGCTGCGTTACGTAGTCACCTTTGGCCGTGAACTCGGGGACGACGTTATGGGCGCTGTCGTAGAGGAAGACGTGGCCGTTTGACTGATCGACGGCAAGGCCCTCGCCGGGAAGCGCGGCACTGATCGAGCCGCCGGGAGTGCCGGAGCCGTCGAAGGTCGTCGTCGGCGTGGACGCCCCGGGGTTGAAGATCGCAACCTGGCCTTGAAGTCCGTCGAAGGCGTAGACGCGGCCGTTGGCGCCGTAGACGTCGAGGCCGGAGTAACCGGCACCGCTGAGGCCCGAGCCGATCGAGTTGGTGACCAAGGCGCCATCGGAGTGATACTGGAAGATCCTGCTGGGAGTTGCCCCTTCCTGGGGATGGGAGACGTAGAGGTCCCCGGAGGCGGGGTCGACGGCGATCCCACGGCTGGGCCCGGAGTCGATGAGGCCGGTGCCGCTGAGGACGGAGGTGTCGAGACTGTAAGTCGTGCCGGTGACCGGCGGGTACTCCGAGGGCAGGTACTTTCTGACCTGCCCGCCCGAGCCGGACCAGGTCTGGACATAGAGGGCACCGGTCGAGTCGATGGCGAGCATGCAGGCATTGGGTGCAAAATGACTGGTGATTTCAGCGCCAGCCGTGTCATAGATGTGCACGGTGCCGAAGTCAGACGCGTAAAGATCGCCATCGGAGTCCACAGCAGCGCCGCAGCCGCTGCCGTAGCCGGAGTGAGAGAGGGTGGGGAGGTGTTGGTGTTCAAGTACCCCGAACGCATCCACCGCATGGAGGGTGACCACGTAGATATCGCCGTCGTTGGGCCCTCCAGAGTTGTCCACCGCGATGTCGGAAGGTTCCCCGTCTTCAAAGGCATTGGAGAGCTGCGTTACGTAGTCACCTTTGGCCGTGAACTCGGGGACGACGTTATGGGCGCTGTCGTAGAGGAAGACGTGGCCGTTTGACTGATCGACGGCAAGGCCCTCGCCGGGAAGCGCGGCACTGATCGAGCCGCCGGGAGTGCCGGAGCCGTCGAAGGTCGTCGTCGGCGTGGACGCCCCGGGGTTGAAGATCGCAACCTGGCCTTGAAGTCCGTCGAAGGCGTAGACGCGGCCGTTGGCGCCGTAGACGTCGAGGCCGGAGTAACCGGCACCGCTGAGGCCCGAGCCGATCGAGTTGGTGACCAAGGCGCCATCGGAGTGATACTGGAAGATCCTGCTGGGAGTTGCCCCTTCCTGGGGATGGGAGACGTAGAGGTCCCCGGAGGCGGGGTCGACGGCGATCCCACGGCTGGGCCCGGAGTCGATGAGGCCGGTGCCGCTGAGGACGGAGGTGTCGAGACTGTAAGTCGTGCCGGTGACCGGCGGGTACTCCGAGGGCAGGTACTTTCTGACCTGCCCGCCCGAGCCGGACCAGGTCTGGACATAGAGGGCACCGGTCGAGTCGATGGCGAGCATGCAGGCATTGGGTGCAAAATGACTGGTGATTTCAGCGCCAGCCGTGTCATAGATGTGCACGGTGCCGAAGTCAGACGCGTAAAGATCGCCATCGGAGTCCACAGCAGCGCCGCAGCCGCTGCCGTAGCCGGAGTGAGAGAGGGTGGGGAGGTGTTGGTGAGTACCAGCGCCGCGAACCGGCGCGGTCAAGAGGATCATGAAGCTGACCAAAAAGAAAAGGCCCAACAGGCCCCCTTTAGCCACGCCTCCGGTTCGCCTGGATGCGTTGCCGACTTGCCTCATCTCCTATGACTCCCCCTCAAATGTCCCTGTGGTCCCCAAATGGAGTGGCGCTTTTGGCACTCGCCAAGGCCGCCCACCCTCGCACCGCAATGACCATCGCATAACGAGGCTGGAGATCAAAGCGAACCTGAGCAAGGATTTTCTAATCCCCTTTGCCCGATAACGCCCTTGCCCACTCGCCTAGACCGTTCAGCCCTTAACAACGGAGTTAGATAACGGCGGCCCGCAAGCTGCGGGCCGCCGCCAAAACAATTCTTAACAAGCGGACTACCTAAACCTCCTAACAAAAGGAGTGACGGCTAGCTGCAAACCTGGCCGCCTAAATTGCATAAATGAATGCCGATAGTCGCTTCGGGGTTTAAGAAGTCAGAGATATGTACTTCCTGTGACAGTTCAGTGACTTCGCTTTTTCCGAGGAACAGTTTTAACTGTAAAATTTTACCTAACTTAATTTTAGTGTCTTCTAAGGCGTTTTCGATAAGAACATGGGCACTTCCACTTACTATTTCTTCTGCCGGAACCGTGCAGAAGGCGCCTTCAGTTTTGATCACGGAGAAGCTTGCGCTTTCGGCATTTGCGATAACTTTGTTTGTTTCTGCCCCTTCCATTAGGGCTTCGCCAGTGCCTGCGGCTTTGATGAAACCTACGCCGCCGTCATTGATGGTGCAGGTTTTTTCAGATCCGACCCAGACGCAGCCTTTGAAGGTACCCGAGGCTTCGCCAGTTACTTTGAGGCCGCCTTCTACTTTTTTAACAATTGCTAAACCTTCCCCACTGGTGCATTTGATTTTCAGGCCGTTTTTGGCTGTGAGTTTGCCTTCTAAGCCTGCGATGCCGAGGTGGAGTTCTTCAACTGCGGCGCCGTTTAATAACAGTAACCATTTGGCTTGCGCGGCCGTGGCGCTCACGGCCATCACGCTGATGGCTGCCAGCACGGTCAAGCCGAGCAGCTTGGTCAGGTGTCTCTTGTGCATGTCTCTTCCTCTCATGTAATTGAGTCACGGATAACTGGTGTCGCGCAGACGGGTTGTGCCTTCTGCGCAGTGGCAAGCATCCCACGTTTGCGCCCATGGTCAATTTGTCCTGCGTATTCATTTTCCAACCCGGAGGACATCAGACCCAAGTACAGCTAGCGACCTGCGCTCTTGTATAGACGAGACCCCGGGCGCGCCTGGTGTCACGAACACTTTGCCCAGGCGCTGCTCCCTCTCGGCCGACAAGCAACCGACAGCACCCCTCGAACTCAGTGCCGAAAGACTGCCGATAAGACAACCTAGGCCAGGGCGGCCATCAGCGGCGCCGCGCGTTTGAGCGCGTCTCGGTGCTTGGAGAGGGAGTGAATTTCGATCATCGTCCAGACCATGCCGGCACCGGCTTGGATTGCGACGCTCGGACGCTTCGCTGCCTCCTCCCCGTAGAGAGCCCTGGCGACGCGATCGAAGGCCTGGACCCCACCGCCTCCCTCAAGATAATTGGGCCCGATGCAGTCGACCGCAAAGCAGAGGCGAGCCAGTGCGGGGTCATCAGCGAACTGAGCGCAGAGCGCCAGAACGGCCGCGCCAGGCCCGGCTTCTTCGGGCGCCGAACAACGGACGCGGCTGCCGTTGGCGAGCGCCGCATCGAGGTGCTTCTCTCTCGCGGCAGACAAGCAATCTTCGGCACCTTTGAACTCGGCGTCGAAACGTTGCCGCGAAATGCCGGCTGCGGAGCGGATGCGCGGCACCGTCAGGTAGGCGTAGCCCTTGGTAACCGCGAGCTTCGCGACGGCAGCGAGACTGAGGTCATGGTCAGATGTTCCGGGGAGCAACTCCGTCACTGCCGCCTTGCTCGATGCGGTCGGGAGGGGTACCGGGAGCGGGCCGACAGCACGCTCCCGGCAGGTTAGAGCCCACTCCATGAGCTCATCTCCGAGGCGTGAGGAAGAGTGTTGCCCGCCGGAGAGGACATGCCGGCGGGCAACCTCGGCGATGCCGGCCACAATCGCCTCCACCACGGCGGAGGAGACCGGCGGGCCGTTTGGGGCACGGCCGAAGCTGTCGGCGAGCATTGCGCCGAAAAGCAGTTCGGCTTTCCTCGCCTGAGCCCGAGCCGCCGGGCCGTCGAGGTATGCCTCGACGAGGGCGAGGCGTGCTGCCTGGGGCTCGCGCTCAAGCTCGCGGACAAACGCTCGAAAGGCAAGCTGCAAACGCTCGCGCCAATCACGCTCGCCCGACTGGGAGGCGAGAACGTGCTTGGCGGTGCGGCGGACGACCAGCTCGTGGGTGCGGATGAAGCATTCTTCCTTGCCGCGGAAGTTTTTATAGAAGGCGCGGGTGGAGACTTTGGCGATGCCGGCGAGATCCTGGACGGACACCCTGCCGTAGCCGCGCTCGGCAACGAGCTGGACCATGGCCGCATAGAAGCGGAAGCGCTGGTTGGCCGCGACCTCGCTTGCCGGCGTGCCGGGCCCGGGGCTCAGCTTCGCAAACTGCGACTCCGCTTGCTGCGGCAACCCTCTCCCTTTCGTTTAAAACCTCTCCCGTATCAAGAAGTTTTCTAATTCGTACCAAGATTGGCAGCTGCTTTCAAGTCATGCATGAGCCAGCCACCCGTAAACCCATGCCTGACGCCAACTCTGCAGGTACAGCCCCGCGTGCAGCCAGGCCGCTTTGAGCCCACGTTTTGGGCAATTGATAGAAAAACTGCAGAGGCGCTTTAACGCACGGAGGGCAAAACGCCCCAGTCGGGGCAGAGTCCGCCCGCTACTCGTTCTGCTCGGCGCGGATCGCCGCGACGGCGGCCGGGGCTCCGACCAGCGGCGCCAGGGCGAGGTAGGAGAGCGTGGCAGCGATCTCGCGCCGCTTGACCCAGTTCCTGATCAGATGGTGGTGGAACACGCCCCAGACGGCGCCCGCGGACGCCTCGGCCAAGACGGCGCTCGGACGGGACTCACGCGGCACACAGTCGTCAAGCTGTTCGACGATCGCATCGGCGAGGCGCCGCCTGGCTCGCGAACCTTCCGATTCCGGCGGCAACTCGTCGGCGAGACAGACGCCGGCGAGAAAGGCATCCCCGGCGATGAACTCGCAGAGGGCGGCGATCGCCCGATACACCCCCCCGGTCCAACTGCTTGCGGCGGCTTGCGCCCGCGCGGCCTGCGCAAGCGCCTCCGCCGCTCGAGCCTCGAATGCGGCGACGTAGCAAGCCTCGACGCTGTCGAAGTAAGCAGCGAAGGTACGCCGTGAGACTCCTGCGGCGGTACGGATGCGGGGAACAGTCAGGCTGGCGTAACCATTAGCCACGACAAGCCTGGCGATCGCGGAGAGGATCAGCGGCCGGTCACCGGTGGGAGGCCAGGCGCTTCCCCCAACCATCGTCGCCATTTCGGGAAGCGGCTCGAGCATCGTGTTGCGCCACACCGAGTGTCCGTCGAGCTCCTCAAGCCCGAGCGCGGACGCATCGGCATAGGACAGGGACCACCGCGTCAACTCCTCCGCGATCTCGCTCATCTCCGCTACCCGACCCAGCGAGAGTCGTCTGCGAGCGACGTGGAGAACCCCGGCCACCATCCCCTCAATCACAAGTGGCGGGACGACGACACCCGCTGGCGGGCGGGCGAGGCTTTCAGCGAGCATGCCCTCGAGATGCCGCTCGGTGCGCCACGCTCGTTCACGGGAAATCGGCCCGGCAGCATAGGCATCAACCAGCGCCAGGCGGGCAGCGTCCGGATCGCGCGTCAATTCCCGCGTCAGTTCATCGATGATCAACCGCGGCCGCCGACGCCAGTCTTGCTCGCCCGCCTGCCCGGCGATAATTCGTCGAGTGGCACGTCGGGCCAGGAGCTCGTAGGTCTGCAGGAAACAGTCCTCTTTGCTGGCGTAGCTTTCGTAGAAAGCACGAGTCGAGACACGGGCCTCCTTGACCAGGTCTCGAACCTTGAGATTCGCGTAGCCGCCCTCAGCCACGATCGCGATTAGCGCAGCCTGAATGCGGGCCGTCTGGTGAGCGGCGACCTCCGGCGCGGGCAACCCCGGGCCCGGCGGCAGGCTAACTCGCGGGTCGCTGCGGGCGCGACGCTCTGCAACGGTTTGCCGCGGCCCGTCAACCATCGCGAGACCTGCTTGAAATTTCCTCCACGACCCGATCCCTTCCCCGCCCAAAATCTGGGCTTTGTTTCCTAAGGGTATCTATTTCGGGACTAAGTCGTACCAAATGAGACCGAGAGTTGCAAAAAATCAACGCGAGCGCCGGCAAAGCCCGGCGCTCGCGTCGCTCGATGGTTCCTCCTACGGATTTTCTTCGTCGATGAAGTTGACCGCAGCCGCGGTGGCGATGTCGATTAAATTGTTGAGCCTCGCCGTATTCGTCCCAGCCGCCGCCGGCAGGCCTGCCGAGGCGTTGACGATCGGGTCGAGGATGAAGGAGAAGATGCCGCCGCAGCCGGCGGCTTTCGGCGCCGCCCAGGCGTTGTCGACCAGGCTGTTTCCTTTCAAGTGCGCGATCAGGCCTTCTTCGCGAGCTTCGATCGTTCCCGCCGAGCCTTCAATCGAGGTGTTCGGCGGCGGCGGTGTGGTTTCGCCGCTCGTCAGGTTCCAGATGACCGGAGAGCCTTCTGAGCCCACGTAGCAGTTGGAGCCCAGGAAGGGGTTGTCGAGGCGGATCTTTACCGGCAGCTTCATGGCCAGGCCTTCTTTGCGGGCCATGTTCGCCTCGCTGATTTCGATCGCACTGGCGGGTTTCGCCAGTTCGAGGATCGCGTCGAGCCCCGTAAGGCCGTTTTCGAAGGTGACTTCGCAGCTGACCCGCAAGAAGAAGTTGCTGATTTCTTTGCAGTTGACCAAGCCAGCCAGCCCGCCGGGCACAGGCTGGGCTACCGGCTGCAAGGTCGGTTTACCGCCGGTGGCAGCGAAGAATTTGGAGATTTTGGTTTCCGTGTTGGGTTTGCCGTAGCCGCCCTGCAGGACGACTTTGTTGACGATCGGCACTTTCTTCGTGCCCATCACCACTTCGCCGCTTTCAGTCACCGAGTAGAGGCACTTTTTGACTTCAGCGTTGGTCCAGGGACAGTACTGAAACTTGGTGAATTCTTTGACGAGTTTCGCCGAGGCGCTACCGGCGAAACCGAGCGAGGCGATCGCGACGACGGAGAGCGCCGCCACCACCATCCTCGTCTTTAGGTGCAGGTTCATTGTTTTCCCTCTCATGTGTCGGTTTTCGTTGCTTGCGTGAAGGTGTCGGTCGGTGATTGCAGGCCAGCAGCGCCGCAACGGCGAGGACCGGGGAGCAAAATGCCCCCGGTCCTCTTTCGTCGTGCCTACGGGTTTTCTTCGTCGATGAACTGGACCGCCGCCGCGGTGGCGAGGTCAACCGTGTTGTTGAGGCGCGCCGTGTTCGTCCCAGCCGCTGCCGGCAGGCCTGCCGCGGCGTTGATGATCGGGTCGAGGATGAAGGCGAAGACGCCGCCGCAGCCGGCGGCTTTCGGCGCCGCCCAGGCATTGTCGACGAGGCTGTTGTTGTCCAGGTGCGCGATCAGGCCTTCTTCGCGGGCGGTGATCACGCCTGCCGAGCCTTCAATCGAGGTGTTCGGCGGCGGCGGTGCAGTTTCGCCGCTCGTCAGGTTCCAGGTGATCGGCGAGCCTTCGGAGCCCACGTAGCAGTTGGAGCCCAGGAGGGGGTTTTCAAGGTGGACCTTGACCGGCAGCTTCAAAGCTACTTCTTCTTTGCGGGCCATGTTTGACTCGCTGATCTCGATCGCACTGGCGGGTTTTGCCAGTTCAAGCGTCGAGTCGAGCCCGGTGAAGCCGTTTTCGAAAGTCCATTCGCAGGCGGCCTTCAAGATGAAATCGCTGATTTCTTTGCAGTTGACCAAGCCGGCCAGGCCGCCGGGCACAGGCTGGGCCACCGGCTGCAAGGTCGGTTTGCCTTCGGTGGCGGCAAAGAATTTGGAGATATGGGTTTCGCTGTCAGGTTTGCCGAAGCCCCCCTGCAGGACGGCTTTGTTGACGACCGGCACTTTCTTCGTGCCCATCACCACTTCGCCGCCTTCGGTCACCGAGTAGAGGCACTTTCTGACTTCAGCGTTGGTCCAGGGGCAGTACTGAAACTTGGTGAATTCTTTGACGAGTTTCGCCGAGGCGCTACCGGCGAAACCGAGCGAGGCGATCGCGACGACGGAGAGCGCCGCCACCACCATCCTCGTCTTTAGGTGCAGGTTCATTGTTTCCCCTCTTTCCCTTTCATGTGTCGGTTTTCGTTGCTTGCTTGACGAGGTGAAGTTCGATGGAAGCTCAGCGGCTCGCGTGGGCAATGACGAAGCCGACGTGGCCGGACTGGTCGACCACAGCTTCACGCAGGGGCAGCGGGTCGAAGCCTTCCTCGGGCGAGAGCACTTCGGGGATCGCGTAGAGCATGAAGACGTAGCTTTCGGATTTGCCCGCTTCGGGCGGGCAAATCGAGTAGCCGTTCTTGCCGAAACTGTTTTTGCCTACGACAGCTCCGGGGGGCAGCTTGCCTTCCTCGATTCCTTCGAGGCTCGGGTCCAAGCCTGCCACGGCCCAGTCGAAGAAGAGGGCTTCGTTGACGGGGTTGCTGTTGAGGACCAAAAGGACGAGTTCGGCTGCATCGTCAGGCAGGCCCGACCATTTCAACGGTGGCGATTCATCTTCCCCGGCGCAGGTATGGCGCGCAGGGATTCCGGCACCTGCAGTCAAAGTGGGGCTTTCGAGCGAGATGTCGGCCGTGGTGGCTTTTCTGCGCTGCTCCGGCGTAATCCCCGGCTCGCGTTCGCCATTGGGCTGCGAGACGTTCGAGCCTTGCTTGCCGTTGCCTGATTCTTCGGCCGGTGATTGCGTGCCCTTGCTCGCGGCACCGGCAGCCGAATCCTTGCCCGATTCGGCGTTGTCGTTCGTGCTGTTCGCCGCCGTGGTCTCGGAGGAGCTCCCTCCCCCGCAACCCGAGAGGGCCAGCAGCGCCGCGAGGGCGAGGACCGGGAGCAAAATGCCCCCGGTCCTCGCCGCCTTGGCCAGTCTCATTAGGAGACCGTGAGTTTGTGTTCGCGCTTCGATTGGAATGCTTCGGCTGGGAAGAACCCTTTCCATTTGACTTCGGTGCCGAACGCGTTCAGTTTGGTGCTCGTAGCTTTGAAGCTAGCTTCATCAAACGTGGCGCTTTCGGTCGCGTTGTCGATCAGGCCTCCCGCTTTGCCCGTAACTTCAACTTCTGTTTCATAGAAGGCACAGAGCGGGTTGCCGTAGACGATCACCACGTGCACACCTTCGATCACGATGTAGTTTTTGCCGCTGAATTCTTTCAGGTTCGCGGTCCAGGGGAAGCCCCATGGTTCGGTTGCTTCCACCGTGCATTTGGTGTCCGTGGTGCATTCGAACAGGGGCAGGTCGGTGACGCTTCCAGTCCCGGCCCCACCGCTGTTTTTAATTTTTATTTCATAGAGGAAGTTGGCGCATGTGGTGGTCATGCCCGAGATCGTCAGGCCGCTTTTTTCAGCAGCCCCGACGATCACTTCTTCCCCGGTCAATGCCGTTTCGTCGAACTTCCACTGGGGGGCGGCCGCAGCCGAGCCCGCGAATGCGGCGCTCAGCATCATCGCCGCCAGCAGGGCCCCCAGGAAGATGCGTGTCGATTTGAGATTCATCTTCATGTCTCCTTCCACGTCCTCTTAGGGGTTTTCTTTGTCGATGAAGTCCACTGCCGCGGCAGTGGCGATGGCGACCGTGTTGTTGAGGCGGGCCGAGTTGTTGCCGGCCGTCGTCGTGCCCAGCTGGGTGTTGACGATCGGATTGACCAGGAAGGCGAGCAGGCCGCCGCAACCGGCGGCTTTCGGCGCCGACCAGGCGTTGTCAACCAGGCTGTTGCCGTCCAGCTGCGCGATCAGGCCTTCTTCGACGGCTTTGATTGTGCCCGCCGAGCCTTCGATCGGTGTGTTGGGTTTCGGCGGTGCCGTAACACCGCTCGTCAGGTTCCAGGTGATCGGGCTAGCGTCGGAGCCGACGTAGCATTTGGAGCCAAGGAACGGGTTTTCCAGGTGCACCTTGACCGGTATTTTCAGCGCCAGGTTTTCTTTGCGGCTCATGTTCGCCTCGCTGATTTCAATCAGGGTCGGCGAGCCGGCCAGTTCGAGGGTAGAGTTGAGCCCAGTGATTGCGTTTTCAGTGAAGAATTTGATCAGTTTTTTGACCAGCCACGGTGATTCCGCGTCGGGCACGATGCCGAGCAGGCCGCCGGGGACTTTCTGCGCTACCGGCTGCAGGGTCGGTTTACCACTCGTGGCGCCGAAGAATTTGGAAATTTTGGTTTCGGCGTTGGGTTTGCCGTAGCCGCCCTGCAAGAGGACTTTGTTTTCAATCGTCACGGTCTTTTTGCCGAGCTTGACTTCACCGCTTTCGGTGTTCGCCCAGAGGCACTTTTTGACTTCGGCGTTGGTCCAGGGGCAGTACTGGAATTTGGTGAATTCTTTGACGAGTTTCGCTTGCGCCGGGCCGGCGAGCCCGAGGGCCGCGAGCGCGAGCGCGAGCGCTGCCACGGGCAGAGCCCTTCTGCGTTGCTTTCGCATAACTAGTACTCCTTGGTTTGGCTTTGACTGGATGCTTGCTCGGTACTGCGATTGCCTTGCTCGATGAAAAGCTTTGGTGCGTCGGGTGCCCCGCCTTGTCCTTACCTGCGGCGTCCTTTGTTGCCTTTGCCTTTGCAGGAGGCGTTGAGCGGGGGGTTGAAGTCGTGCGTCTTTCCGTTCTGGCCGTTGAACTTGGCGGTGGCACGGTAGGTGTTGGCGCAGATGTCCCTGCTGTTGACGAACAGGCCCTTCTTGCCTCCCTGCAGCTGCAGGATGAACTTGGTCACCGGCTGGTCTGGGAGCATGTCGAAGGTGGTCCTGATGCCGCCGTTGACAGAGTCGATGCGCCCGGCCAGCTCGACTTTGATCGGGCGGGACGGCGGTCCTTTCAGGGCAACCACCACGTCAGGCAGCTCATTGCTCGATGACCTGAGATAGACCGGGCCTTCCAAGGGCTCGTCAAGCAGCGGGGTGATCGCCTTGGCGGTGCCGTAGATCGAGCCCGCCGGGCACTTCTCCGCGGCGAACTGCACCCTGGTGCAGATGGTTTGGAAGTGGGAGTTCTCAATGAACTCCGAGCGCGGCAGCGCCACGGAGGCCCTGGCGGTGTTTGCTTCCTGGCCGGGCTTTGCTTCCAATACGGCCCGGAGCTTGGGGTGCGCCCCTCGCTTGGTGCCGCCTTTGAGGCGGATGAAGAGCTTCGGTTCGTAGTCGAGGCCGCGGCAGCCGCCGACTTGGAAGCGGTCGAACAGCGGGGCTGCGTTGCCGAGCAGGGAGATCGCCTCGCCGGTGATCGCCCTTTCCTTGCAGCTCGTCGGGTTGAGGGTGAACTGGTTTCTGTCCAGGGAGATCCGGGCGTCCCTGAGCTCCAGCGGGATGCCTTCGAGGATGTGGGGGAAGTCTTCTCCCCCTTTGACGCTCAGGACCGCCGTTACCGGATCCAGGTAGGCGGGGACACGGATCACGACGTTGCCGAGGTCGAAGGGGCCCGCCACCGCCGGGGTGATCGCCACCGCGGATAGCGGGGCGCCCCTGAAGGGGCCGGCCATGTAGATCTTGCCGCTGGTGTAGTAGGGGTTGGGGCCGGCACCGGCTCCAGCCTTGACCTCGCCGATCAGCGAGTTGGCGGGACAGGAAGGGCTTGCGAGCTCTTGCTTGCCGGACTTCGAGTCCGCGGTGGCGATCGCGGCGTCCGAGCAGCTCCCAACGCCGGCCAGCTTGCCGGACAGGCCCGGCGGCAGGGTGGCGCTGAAGGACTTCAGCTGCTGCTCGCCGTCTTCGCGGGTGAGGCGGCCGAGGAAGGGCGAGTAGGAGGCCGCGATCGGAGTCGCGGTGCCTGCCTCAAACCCGGGGTGGTTGGGCATCTCGGCTTCAGAGGAGGCGCAGGGGCGTCCGTTGGGGCCGCGGCTGACCTGGAATGAGTCGGTCGTCTCAACCGGAGGTATGTCCGACCAGGACTCCTGCACGCTTTTGGTGGTGTAGGTGCCGCAGGTCGTGGGGGTTCTGAGGGCCGCCCGGGGGCCGCCGGAGACGTTGATCTTGACCTCGCTGATCGGCAGCTGGGGTGCGTCTTTGACCGAGGCCGTGAGCTGCCCTGTGTCGGGATCGGCTTTGATCAGGCTCGCCAGCTTGGCGACGATTCCGTCTTGGGGGCTGTCGATCACCAGGTAGGCGGCAAGCAGGGTGCCGAAGGGGTTCTGGAAGGGCTCGGCGAGGTAGAGCGCGCCGCCAATCGAATGGTCCAGCAGGCGGGTGATCACCTCGAGCGTGCCGAGCTTGGAGGCATCGGGGCACTGCGGGCGTGCCCGGCTGAAGTGCGGCGGGGTCTCCCCCACTTTGGTCAGCATGCCGATCTCATTGGGACTGCACGCCTTCTGGCCGCTGGCGGCCGCCGTGTTAGCGACGAGGCCCTCGGGAAAGGTCACTTCTGTGTCTTTGAGGGTCGAGGTCGCCAGTTCTTTGCCTTCTGACTGAGGCACCTTGAGGTCGATCTCCACCCCGCTCGGGCTCTCCGCCGCGCTCGTATCTGGGCGCACGGTCAGCGAAGGGTCGAAATCGAGCAGCGAGCAACCGCTCACGCCGGTGGGGATGCCCGTGACGTCGGTGGCCTGGGCTTTGGCTTCGTGCGGCAGCCCCTCGACCCCCTCCTCTGCCTCCTCCCAGCTGCGCGTGTGCGCCGCTACGGACAGGCCGTCCGAGCAGGCGCTCGGCATGGTCAGCAGCGGCGTGTCTTCGGCCTCAACCGGGCAGGTTTTTTCTGGGCTTTGGCGGCATAGGCCGCGGATCCGGTCGTGGCTGGAGCCACTCGGATCGCCCCAGACCTGAGCCTGCACGTTCTCGATTGGGTTGATGTCGCGCGCGAGGATGTCGGTTGATTCGGTGTAGATGCCAAAGTCGCTCTCGCTCCTCACCCCTCCCGTCACGTGCACGAAGATGCCCACATTGCCTGCGTCGAAGGCAACGCTCGCCGCCGCGCCCGGCGGAGGGACCATGTTGTAGAGCTCGGTGGGGACGGGCTGGGGTCCGGTCACCTCGGTGACGACGGTAACCACGCCAACCTGCGAGGCCGCCGGGCAACTGAGCTCACCGCCGACGATGTGCAGGAGCTCTACCTCGGTGCAGCGCACGGCGGTGGCGTTCGGGTTGATCACCAATCCCGGAGGAAGATCGATGACGGCGTCGCGCGGGTGCTCCACGCCGGTGGTCAGCCCCGAGCCACCAGGCTGGTCGACTGAGAAGCCAAGCCCCAGCGTCATCTGGTTGGGGTGGGAGCCGGCCGCCAGGGAAGGTGAGCCGTCTTCCTCGGTCAGCAGTGCCTGCAGGCCCACGGGCCCCGTGAGGAATCCGAAGGGCGCCGGCTCGGTGTCGATTGTCGTGGGTGCGGTGGCCGTCACCGTCGTCGCACCGGGGCTTTCCACGCTCGCTGTCGCGTCCGCCAGCACTTCGCCGGGGAGAAGCGCGCCTGAGACTTCGACCGGTATCCGCACCGCCACATTGCGTGAGGGGCCTACCGTTCCGGCGGCTGTGCAGGTGACGGTCTGCGCCGGTGTTTTCGAGCAGACCGGCACCGAGAGGTCGCTACTCAACCCCTCTGGTGCTTCCGCATCGAAAACCGGCGTGACGCCAACGGGCAGGGTTGCTTTCAAGGTCACCGGCCCGGTCGCGGCGGCGGTGCCGATGTTGGTCGCGATCAGCTCGTAGAGCGGCGCTTCCGCCGACCTCCCGGTCGTGCCCGGCCTCAAGTTGGTCGGCAGGGCTATCAGGCTGAGCTGCCAGGCGGGAGCCGCGGCGGCCGAGGCCTGAGGGATCGGCGCAAGCAGGGAGCCGAGCAAGAGCAAGGAGAGGGCGGTCTTCTTGGCGGCGTTCATCGGCTTGCCCTCCCGGTCGTCTTGGCTGTTCGCTGGTGCTTGGCGTGGCGCTTTTTGTGATGCTTCTTCTTTTTGTGATGCTTCTTCTTGTGGTGGCGTTTAGGCGCGGGGTCCTCGGGACCCGAGAAGCCAGCGCTGCCCGGCGACTGGAGGGCGGGCGGGGCGGGTGGCGGACCCTTGCAAAGTTCCGGCGTGCAATCTCCTTCTTCGACCTGGTGCTGGCCCGCGAGGCCACCTCCCACACGCGCGTCGTATACGTCTTGCAACGCGTCTTTGTCCTGGCCGACCAGCTGCTCGTAGGTGAGGATGAAAGCGTTTTCCCCGTCCGGGTCGGCATCGAGGAAGAAGCTGGCCTCTTTGCTCTCCCCGGTCGAGACCAGGTAGATGCACCCAGCGTTGGCCGGGCTGAAAGCAGGTGAGTCCTCCGTGCACAAGCCTGTTCCCGGCGCCTCCCACTCATAGATGTCCTGGCAGGCGCTGCTGGTAGCCCTCTGCGTCCCGCTGCCCCAGGGGGGACAGCCAGCCTCTCCGTTGGTGTCCCCCGCTACGAGCGCGTCCTGCGTCTCGAAGAAGAAACGGCTTCCGTCGCGGGAGAGGTTCCGTCCCAGCGTCGCAGCCGGTAACAACACCCCGGCTCCCGCCGAAATGACGCTGGTCAGCCGCGCTGGGCCCACCGGCGCCCCCCCTCGCGGGTCGCACGTCAAGCAGGCGAGGTTCATCTCGCCGTAGTCGAAGCGGTAGAACTCGAGGCACGGCCCAGGCACTCGGGTAAAGGCTGGGATCCCTTCCCCACAGCGCGGCCCTTGATTGTCGTAGTCGGTCAGCTTGCGCTGCGAGCGGAAGACTAGCACCTGCCCGTCCGTGCTGACCCTAGCCGTCTTGTCGGACTCGCCCTTTTCCACGTCGATATGGCCCATCGCCCAGTTGACCGCGTCGCCCGAGTCTTTTTCTTCGCTTGGATTTTTGGCATCCAGCCTCGCGATGAAGTCGACTGTCCCGTCATGGGCAACGTAGAGGTTGCATGTGCCGGTTGCCTGGAGTTTCTGCCCTTTGCAATTGCCGGCCTGGGCAACTTCCCCAGCCTCGTTGGGCGAGTTGCCCACCCCGCCTGGCACGCCGTTGGCGGCGAAGTAGACATAGGAGCCGTCCTCGGCCGCGCCCAGCACTCCGCGTACTTCCACCCCGTTGGTGTCCACCGCGTCAGGAGCGAGGTCGGTCAGCTCACCACTCTCGCGGTCGAGCTGGTAGATGTCGACGCCCGGGTTTGGCACCACCTCCTGGTTCGTGCTCCAGTAGACGTATTCGTCGTCCACGCCCAGGTCTTTGGCGCGGCCTGCGGTGGTGATGAAGTTGGGCTCCTCGCTTGCATCTGTTCCCGCAAGGTCGGAACGCCCGATTCTGTTGTGATCAGGGTCAGTCCAGAAGAGGTGGGAACCGTCCAAAGCCAGACCAGGCACGGTTTTCTCGTCGCCAATTTCCACGATACCCGTGTCGACAGTGGTTCCGTCAAGGTTATAGACATTTATAAAGCCCGTAGGACCTTTGTTGGGATTCGCTATGAATGAGATATAGATGTGGCTCGCGTTAACCGCGATGTCGCCGCTTCCTAGTGTGATGTCAGGCAGCGCTTCGACGCTCGGCTGATTGCAGGAGAGGTCGGCTCTGTTTACACTTCCGCTACCAAGGAACTCTTTGCCGGCGACCGGACTGGTCCAGTAAATATGATCGGAGCGAACAGCGATACTGCGTGGGTTCGTCAGCCCCGTGAGGCAGCTCTCGTTGACGTCGGTACCATCCAGATCCGCTCTGCCGATCGTTCCCTCACCGGCCTGAGGGTTCCCGTCCCCGTCGGGTTCGCCACGGTCGGTCCAGAAAATATATTTGGTCGCGGCTTCGTCGATGACTGCGATTCCCAACGGTTCGTCCAGGGCGGGGATGTAGTCCTCGTCGATGGCGCTGCCGTCGAGCTTCGCCCGCCCGATCTGATGGTGGGTGGGGTCGGACCAGTAAACGTACCCTTCGGCCTCATCGATCGCGATCTCCCGCGCGAAAGCAGGTATGAACCCAAGGTTCTTTTCACCGCCGTCGCCAAGTTTGGCCCGCGCGATCGCCGGCGCCTCCGGTTCAGGCCCGGTGGTCGCATCGTTGGTCAGCTTCTCGGAGCTGGTGAAGGTGATTGTCGAGCCGTCGGGACTGGCCGCCACGAAGGAGGCTGGCTGGGGGCCGGCGGCGTCGCGACCGTCAAGTTTGCCGTTTTCCTTCCGCGAGGCGGAGACGTGAATTGTGCAGGCGAGGACGGGGTCGGGAATGCAGTTGCCGTCGATGTCGGTCGCTGGGGTTTCCTCCGCCGTCGGGTTCAGCCGCATGTAGAGCTGTCCGGTCCCCCGGTCGGTGAAGAGCGCGGAGCCATCTGCGCCCACCAGATGGGTGTCACGGTTGTAGTCTTGCGTTTTTGCTCCCCTGGTGGCCTGCGTACCCAGGGTCGGCGTCGAGCCATCGGGCAACACGCCCGCTAGGCGCAGCTCGCCGGGGTCATCGCGATTCAAGGCGTAGAGGTTGGGCTTGCCCGGCGCAGCGCCGGGGGCCAGCTGCAGTGTGGTGTTTTCGGAATCCTCAGGAAAGGCTTCGAAAATGACCTTTCTGCCGTCGCTCGATGCGCCGATGTAGCGGTATTCGGGACTCGGCGTCACACGGGGCACCAGCTCGACTTCGCTCCCGTCGAGAGTTGAGCGCGCCAGGAGAGATTTGCCTTGCCCGAAGAGCCCGGCTTGGTCGAAGACCTCGGTGAAATCGGCGGTCCAGCCGAGCACCCTCGCCCTCACACCGCTGCTCGGGTTGGGCAGGAGCCCCGTGGTCGTCCAACCGCTGCCGTCCCGCCTGGCGACGTAGGTGGGGAAGTTCTGCCCTCCCGAGCCGCCCGGGACGCCAGCCGCGCTTTCGAAGCTGATCGCTCCCCCGTCCTCCGCCGCCCTGGCCAGGTAGGACGTGGCCTGGACGCTGCCGCCGTTCTTGTCGACCGGGCTCGCCTGCTCCCAGGCGCGGCAATCGGGCAAGCTCGCGGAGGGGCCCGTGCGCAGGGCTTCGTTGGCGGGACACTTGCCGGTATCGACCTGCGGCGGCGAGTAGGTGGCGAATGAGCGCTCGACTTCCTCGTCGGCACCATCGCGCTCGCCCTCGACAGTGCCCACGTCGTTGCTCGCCACGGCGCGGAAGCGATAGGTCGTGGATGGCACCAGGCCTTCGACTTTGACCCCAACCGCCACCGCGGTGGCGCCACTGCCGATGAAGACCGGTGATGCCGGGGCTTTGGCCGCGGGCTCGGCGCCCGAGAAGCTTTGCCCGTTCGCCAGCCAGGCTTCCTCGGAGATGTATTCGAAGGAGTAGGTGGTGGCTTTCCCCTTCGGGTTGATCTTGGCCGAGAGGACCGCGGTGGATTCGGTGATCTGGCTCGCCGCCTCTTCGCTCACCACAGGCCGGGAGTCGAATCGCACGACCACCTGCTTAGCCCCGGTCGTAGTCACTTCGCACTTGTTCTCGGCGTTGACGTTGTCGCAGCCGCTTACCCAGTCCCCGAAGGCCGAGCCGGGAGGAGTGGGAGCCGCGGTCAGGGTCACCAGTTTGCCGCTGGCGAATTCCCCCGTGCAAGTAGGACCGCAGTTGATCCCAGCCGGAGCGCTTGTCACCGTGCCCTCGCCACCGCCGGTCTTTTCGACCGCCAGCTGGTTGAGCGGTGGCGCGTGCGGGTCGGGCCCGAACGCATAAACGTTCCCGTCGTCGGAGGAGGTGACGTAGATCGAGCCGCGGTTGGGGCTTGCCGAGCCGTTGTCGACGGCGATGTCGGAGGGGGCGAATCCGGATTCGGTGATTTCCGGCGCGTGGGTGAGCTGGGAGACGTAGACATAGGTGCCGCTGCCTTTGTCCTGTTCTTCGAACTCATCGACGACGCCGTGGCCGCCGATGTCGGAGACGAAGACGTTGCCGTTGTCCTGGTCGACCGCAAGGTAGGGACGCAGCAGCGGCATCGCGGTGAAGGCGCCGGTGGGAGCTTCTGAGCCGTCGATCTCCTCCTTGATCGCGCTGCCGGCGGGGTTGAGGACGTAGGCCTTGTTGTGGTTTCGGTCGACGACGTAGATGTCGCCGGTCTGCCCGTAGACGTCGATGCCGTAGAAGTCGCCCTGGGGGACCAGGCCTTTGCCGATGTCAGCTGAGATCAGGGTGCCGTTGGGCTGGAAGGCAGAGATTGCGGTCGGCTTGGCTTCCCGGCTCTGCACAGGCGTGCAGGTGCCGATGCCGGTGACCGGCGTGCAGGCCGCCAGCGGCACGTCTGAGCCCAGGTATTTGCCGATCCAGGTGATCGTCGAGGTCCCGGTGCCGACCCCGGTGATACGGAAGTTTCCAGCGCCGCACTTTGCCCCGAGAGCGCTTTTGATCCTGATGCTGCGGACACCGGTGTTTTCGGAATATTCGATTTCGCCGGTCGTTTCGCCGTCGCAGGTGAGGGTGAACAGGTCGCCGTCTTCAAAGCCCGCGAAGGCGATCGCCTGCTGCTCGCCGAGCGCCTCCCGGGAGACATAGGCCTTTTGGGTTTCGGGGTCGACGGCGACCGAGGCGGCCGCTTCGGAGACCAATACGCCCGTGCCGCCACCGATGGCGGTGTCGGGGGCATAGGTCGTGCCCGGGGCGGGCGGAAAGCCTGCGCCGCCGGGCTTGTAGCGGGCTACGTCGGTGTCACTGCCGGTGACGTAGACATTGCCCGAGGCATCCACGGCGAGGCCACAGGCGAACGAGCCGGTGGCGGTGGTCGCAAAGCTGGTGACCAGGGAGCCGCCTGGATCGTAGACATTGACCTTTTCTTCGACGCCGATCGAGACGTAGAGGTTCCCCTGGGAGTCGGTGGCGGCGCCGCAGGGAAGTTCGAGGCCGGTGTGGGAGAGGGCGGGGAGTTCGGGGTGGTAGTGGCGCGCTCCGAACGCATAAACGTTCCCGTCGTCGGAGGAGGTGACGTAGATCGAGCCGCGGTTGGGGCTTGCCGAGCCGTTGTCGACGGCGATGTCGGAGGGGGCGAATCCGGATTCGGTGATTTCCGGCGCGTGGGTGAGCTGGGAGACGTAGACATAGGTGCCGCTGCCTTTGTCCTGTTCTTCGAACTCATCGACGACGCCGTGGCCGCCGATGTCGGAGACGAAGACGTTGCCGTTGTCCTGGTCGACCGCAAGGTAGGGACGCAGCAGCGGCATCGCGGTGAAGGCGCCGGTGGGAGCTTCTGAGCCGTCGATCTCCTCCTTGATCGCGCTGCCGGCGGGGTTGAGGACGTAGGCCTTGTTGTGGTTTCGGTCGACGACGTAGATGTCGCCGGTCTGCCCGTAGACGTCGATGCCGTAGAAGTCGCCCTGGGGGACCAGGCCTTTGCCGATGTCAGCTGAGATCAGGGTGCCGTTGGGCTGGAAGGCAGAGATTGCGGTCGGCTTGGCTTCCCGGCTCTGCACAGGCGTGCAGGTGCCGATGCCGGTGACCGGCGTGCAGGCCGCCAGCGGCACGTCTGAGCCCAGGTATTTGCCGATCCAGGTGATCGTCGAGGTCCCGGTGCCGACCCCGGTGATACGGAAGTTTCCAGCGCCGCACTTTGCCCCGAGAGCGCTTTTGATCCTGATGCTGCGGACACCGGTGTTTTCGGAATATTCGATTTCGCCGGTCGTTTCGCCGTCGCAGGTGAGGGTGAACAGGTCGCCGTCTTCAAAGCCCGCGAAGGCGATCGCCTGCTGCTCGCCGAGCGCCTCCCGGGAGACATAGGCCTTTTGGGTTTCGGGGTCGACGGCGACCGAGGCGGCCGCTTCGGAGACCAATACGCCCGTGCCGCCACCGATGGCGGTGTCGGGGGCATAGGTCGTGCCCGGGGCGGGCGGAAAGCCTGCGCCGCCGGGCTTGTAGCGGGCTACGTCGGTGTCACTGCCGGTGACGTAGACATTGCCCGAGGCATCCACGGCGAGGCCACAGGCGAACGAGCCGGTGGCGGTGGTCGCAAAGCTGGTGACCAGGGAGCCGCCTGGATCGTAGACATTGACCTTTTCTTCGACGCCGATCGAGACGTAGAGGTTCCCCTGGGAGTCGGTGGCGGCGCCGCAGGGAAGTTCGAGGCCGGTGTGGGAGAGGGCGGGGAGTTCGGGGTGGTCGGACGCGGCCCTTGCCGGCTCGGCAAGGGAGAGCGCGAAGAGACCAACCAGCGCAACCGCAATCAATGCTCCCCTTATCCACCCAACCGCCACGCCAGCTTCCCACTCATATCTTCCCCCTGCCCATCCCATCTGATCCCCTTTGTTCATCTACTCCCCAATTCCCTGACATTAACTTCGAATACTTCTTTATCTATGCGTCTACTAAAAGTGACGGCCCAGGCCCTGTGGTCTGGGCCGTCACTTGACGTTTACTCTTTTACTCTTTGGGTTTCGGATTCAAACCCGAACTAGACTTATAATTCAACTAAGTGAACGGCGAAGGTCGCTCCCGATGCCTCAGTAGCGTGCACTAAGACTGCCGGATCGAGGACGCCCGGAGTTAATAACTCGCCGTGTATGATCGCGTTTTCTTTGCCATAGAAGAGCGCTAGCTCGTCAAGTAATGCTAAATGTTCTTTTTTGTCGACTAACGGTTCATGCAGTGTGAGGGTTGCCGTACCGTTCACTTTCTGACCGCCGAGTTCGCTGATGGAGCACAACGCTCCCGTGATTTCGATCGTGGTGAATTCCGCGCTTGACAGTTCGGCAAAGACGGTTTCGCCCGTCATTTTCCCTTCACCACTGCCGGCGGCTTTGATTTCGCCGGCGGCGGCACCGGGACTATTAACGGTGCATTTCGGGAAAGTTAACACTGTGCATTTTTTGAATGTTGCAGATCCCGTGCCTGTCGCTTTTGTTTTATCTGCACTCAGTTTGAATTCAGCAGCAATGGTGCCTTCGGGACAGTGAATTTTGAGTCCCAGTTTGTCCACTAACAGCTCGCCTAATAAGACGGTGCCAACTAGGCTCAGTGTATCAACAGATGCGCCATTTTTTAAAAGTAACCATTTCGCCTGGGCGGCCGACGCGCTCACGGCCATCGCGCCAACGGCCACGAGGAGCGAGAGCCCCAAAACCTTGATCAGATGTTTTCCACGCATGTTCTTCAGATGTCCTCTCATCAATTGAGTTCGGTTAATTACCTGCAGCGCAGGCGACTACTCCTCTCCTCCTGCGCCCAACGGCACTCTCTCACCGGCGCCGAGCCGATCAAGCCCTTCTTGGACCAAGTTTTCTAGATCGCCGCTGGGAACGCTCGAATGTATTGCTCATACCGCATCCGTTCCGAAAGCGACGCAGGAAGTTGGAAAACAAGAGAGCTTTGCGGTACCGCGGCAGCCGCACGAAGAAGCCCCACGACGAGTGCTCGCCTGCAACTCCTACCGAGATCGTGCCCTCCGCCTCACTCTCCGCCACTCCCGACAACGCGGCCCAGGCCTGGCGCCTGGGCCGCACCATCCCACTCTTAGAGTTCAGACCTAGAGCTGAGTTAAAACTTATAATTCGACTAAATGAATTGCCCAGGTCGCTCCCGAGGCCTCTGTAATGTGCATTAGGATTGCCGGATCGCGCACTTCTCCAGCTAATAACTGGCCGTGCAGAACAGCCTTTTCCCCACCGTATTTGAGCGATGGTGAAGCAGGGCCGCACGGAGAACCCGATTCGAAATCATCAAGTAAGGCTAAATGCGTTGCTAGGTCGGCTAACGGTTCATGCAAAGTTAGGATCACCGAACCATTCAGTTTTTGACCGCTGAGTTCGCTGAGCGCGCACAGCGCCCCTTCGATGTTGAACGTAACGAATCCAGCGCTTGACAGTTCGGCAAAAGACCGTTTCACCCGTCATTTTTCCTTCACCGCTGCCCGAGGCTATGATTTCGCCAGCGGCGGCACCAGGACTTTTAACAGTGCATTTCGGGAATTCTAACACCGTGCATTTTGTAAGTGTTGCAGTTCCCGTTCCTGTTACTTTTAGTTTATCTGCACTCAGCGTGAGTTTGGCAGTTGCGGTGCCTTCGGGACAGTGGATTTTAAGCCCCAGTTTGTCCACTAACAGCTCGCCTAATAAGACTTGACCGTTTAGGCTGAGTTCGTTAACGGATACTTTGTTTTTAAAAGTAACCATTTCGCCTGAGCAGCCGACGCGCTCACCGCCGTCACGCCGGCGGCCACGAGCAGCGATAGGCCCAGGATCTTGATCAGTTGTTTTCCACGCATAGCCAGCACTTGTCCTTTCTCGATGGTGGTAGCCCAGGCCCCGTGGCCCGGGCTACCACCTAACCTGCTCCTCGGATTTCGGACTAAAGCCGAGCTAACTTATAATTCGACTAAGTGAATTGCCCAGCTCGCTCCCGAGGCCTCTGCAATGTGATTTAAGATCGCCGGGTCGAGCACGCCCGGGGTTAATAACTCGCCATGTAGAATCACTTTTTCTTTACCGTAGAAAAGTTCCTTCTCGTCGAGTAACGCTAAATGCGTCACATTGTCGACTAATGGTTCATGCATGGTTAAGGTCAGCGTACCGTTTAGTTTTTGACCGCCGATTTCGCTGATCGAGCACAATGCGCCGGTGATTTCGATCGTGCTGAATTCAGTGCTTGACATTTCGGCGAAGAAGGTTTCGCCTGTCATTTTCAGTTCACCACTGGCACTGGCTTTGATTTCGCCAGCGGCGGCACCGGGACTATTAACGGTGCATTTCGGGAATTCTAACATCGTACATTTTTTGAATGTTGCAGTTCCCGAGCCTGTCGTTTTCAATTTATCTGCACTCAACGCGACTTTAAGAGTCGCAGTACCTTCGGGACAGTGAATTTTAAGTCCCAGTTTGTCCACTAACAGCTCGCCTAATAAGATTTGACCGTTTAGGTTGAGTTCGTTAACGGATACTTTGTTCTTTAAAAGTAACCATTTCGCCTGGGCTGCCGAAGCGCTCATGGCCATCACGCCGGCGGCCACGAGCAGCGACAGGCCCAGGATCTTGTATAGGTGTTTTCCTTGCATGTCTAACACTTGTCCTTTCACTGTTATTTGCTGACAGAGTTGGCGAATGGGGCACACGGAGCGGCGCGGTACCCTTGATCGTCGACTGTCCCATTCGAAAGGCGAAGATCAAGAGAGCTGGCGAGCTCGTTTTCTGACTAGCTTGCGGTGACTCGGCAAAGCCAGTGGCCATGAGGATGTCGGCCATTCGATGCTGAAAAACTTTGAAGTAATGCGGCGAGTTCGCCGGTGTGCTGCACTCCGAACGGCCCGCGCGCGTTGGCGTGGGCCGCTCGGTGCTTACTCGAGCCTGCTGATGATCGGCCTATAAGCCTGCTAACTGCACTGCCCAGGTGCTGCCAATTTCCTCTTCCATGTGCACGACGGTCGAGTCGGCGTGTACGCCTGGTTCCAGTAATTCGCCATCAAGCACAACTTCCTCTTCGCCGTAGAAGAGTTCCTCGTCATTAATTTCAATTAAGTGATTGACCTGTTCGGTTAATGGATTGACGATATTCATCGTCATTGACCCACCGAAAGCCATTGTTAAGCTACCTTCAAGAGCAAAGGGGCACAACGCCCCGGTAATAGAAATTTTGGTGAATTCTCCATTCGATACTAACGCAAACGTTTTCTCGCCTTCCATTTTCAGATTTCCGGAAAAACTGTAGTTAATTTTTCCAGCGCCAGCGCCGAGGCTTTCTACGGTGCAGATTTTTTCGAATTCCAGCAGTTTGCAGCCTGTAAGCGTGGCGCTTGCGGTTCCCGACAAGGTGGTACCGCCGCCGCCCGATGTAAGGGTCGCCAACATGTTGCCGCCAGTGCAATGGATCGCGATTTCCAGTTCTGGTATTAACAGCTCAGTTAATAAGACGTTGCCTTTGAGTTTGAGCTGTGAGACGGAGGATTTGTTTTTCTTGAGCACCCAATTTGCCTGAGCTGCTGATGCGCTCACCGCCACGATTCCTACGGCCACGAGCAGCGACATAGTCGCGGCCTTGATGAGACCTCTGCCATGCATGTCTTGTCCTCTCATTGATTGAGTTCGGCTTGCAGCGGACTTCAGGACAGATGCCCTGTCCGCATCGACACCCTCTCACCGGGTGGACGGCGGTCAAGCGGGTCTCAGAGAATGTTTTCCAGCGCTGCCTTCGCAGGCCTCTAGTGTGTAGCGCTGAGCTCGCAATCATGCAACTTGCCGGCACCCGGGGCGCCCTCGCAGTAATCGTCGCCCTCGCCGCCATAGAGCTGGTCGGCGCTGGGGCCGCCGTAGAGGCGGTCGTTGCCGCCTTCGCCATGGCAGCCGTCTTCGCCGGCACCCATTACGCAGATGTCACGGCCGGGGCCGCCCCAGCAGCCGTCGCTGCCTTGGCTGGTCCTGCAGTAATCGTCCCCGGCACCGCCAATGCAGTCTGTGTTGATCGGGGCGGAGATGCAGACGTCGTCGCCGCCTTCGCCGACGCAGCGGTTGCGGGGGGTGCCTTGGGGGTAGCAGGTGTCGGGCTCGGCGTTGCCTGTGAACTTGTCTGAGCCATTGCCCAGGTAGACGGTCAGCGGCAGCGGCAGGCGATTGAGAACTTCGACCTTGTCGTTGCCTGAGCCGGTGCCTACTTCGATCGAGCCAACGTCGTCCAGCGGGCAGGTGGCGGCGCCGTGGCCGCCGGTAAAGCTGCAGCCTTCGGTCGCGTCGGCCATCGGGCCGGTGACGAGGAGGTCAGAGCCGCTGATGCCGAGGCGCAGGTGCGTCCCGGAATCGGCGCCGCGAATGACGATGCGGCTCTCGGGGGTTGCGCTGCCGGCGGCAATGAGGAGCAACAGCGCCGCGACGGCGAGGCTTGCCAGAGCCCGGCGCAAGCTCAGTTGCGGAGGCGCTCGAGCGCCTGCTCGCGGTCGGGGTGGGTCGGGATCGTCTCCTCGAGGCCGGTGATGTCGAGCACGCGCTTGACCTGGTCACCGACTCCGCAGAGGGCGAAGCGACCGTCGCCGTTGAGGGCCTGCCAGGAACGGACGATCAGGGCGATGCCGGTCGAGTCGATGAACTCACAGCCGCTGAGGTCGATCAGCAGCGGCGATTCGGCAGCGTTGACCGGTCCCTCGAGCTCTCGCTCCAGGTCTGCTGCGGTGCTCATGTCCAGCTCCCCCTCGACTGCGATCACGAACACATCGTCCAGCTGCTCGCTGCGAACTTTGAACGGCGCAGGGCTCAACTCCGCAGCGATGGTACTGAACTATCCGTCTAGCAGTTCTTCGACGCGCAGCGCTGCCCGACTGGGCAGGACGAGGCTCCCGCTGCGGTGCAGGAGGCCGTAGCCGACCAGGTCCCGCACGGCCCGCTCGACTGCATCGCGCAGCGCGAAGTCCTCTTCGCCGCAGCCCAGCTCCCGGACCAGCTCCGCCTGCGTGATCAAGCCTGGATGGAGGGACAGCACCTGCTTCAGGACCACCGCCTCGAAGACGTCGTCCTGCTCACGCGTCGTACGGGTGCGATCCCGCTCCTCCACAATTGCCTGCATAAGAGACCCCCTCAGCCCTTCCCTTCCCTCCGCCCGTGGCCTTTGCCGGAGGGCGGTTCCTCGCTTGCGGCGAGCGCCGCAAGTACCCAGTCTGCCTTCACGATCGGTCGGTAGAAATGCTGGGTTGAGCCGCGGCTGCGGTGGGTGCGAACCAGCTCGATCGCGTTGCACCGTGCGAGTACGCGGACGTGATAGCTGAGCGCGCTCAGCTGCTCACCGAGCTCGATCGCGAGCTCGCGCGGGCTCGCCTCCGCGACGCGATCGAGCATCTCGCGCAGGATGCGCCGCCGCATTGGATGCCCCACGGCCGTGAAGAAGTCGTGCCCTCTCGGATTGCTCCCCGCCACGTGGTGAGAATATAGAGCAAACGAAATCTATTGTCTGGCAGACAGAATCAATCAAGCGTCCTCGCGAACGCCGCCCATCTCGGTGAAGACAGCGGTCGGCCCGCCATCCTCGCGCTGCTCGTCGGCGATCACGTGGGAGACGGCGTTGATCAAGGCCAGGTGCGTGAAGGCCTGTGGGAAGTTGCCAAGGTGGCGACCGCTCTGCGGCTCGAGCTCCTCGGCGTAGAGGTCGAGCCAGCCCGAGGACTCCAGTAGCCGCTCGCAGAGCGCCCGCGCCCGCGCCCGCTCGCCAATCTCCGAGAGCGCTGAAACAAGCCAGAAGGAGCAGATCAGGAACGTCCCCTCCTCCCCGCTCAGACCGTCATCGGTCTCCTCGACCTTGTAGCGGAGGACCAGGCCGTGCTGGGTGAGATCGTCGGCGATCGCCTCGACGGTGGCGCGCACGCGCGGGTCGCCGGGGGGCAGAAAGCGCAGCAGCGGGATCAGCAGGGTCGAGGCGTCGAGTGCGTCTGTCTCGTAATGCTGGCGGAAGACGCCGTCGCGGACGCCGCGCTCGAGGATCTCATCCTTCATCTGCTGCGCGCGCTGACCCCACTCCTCGGCGAGCTCGTCGATGCCGAAGCTGCGCGCGAGGCGGGCGCCGCGGTCGACCGCGACCCAGATCATCAGCTTCGAGGAGACGTAGTGCTGGGGCTCACCGCGCGACTCCCAGATGCCCTGGTCGGGATGAGACCAGGCATTAATAGCCGCTTCCACCTGGTAGCGGATCAGCTGGCGGTCGGCCGGCGTGCCGCTGCCGCGCAGCGCCTTCTCGTGCAGGTAGATCGAGTCGAGCAAGGCGCCCCAGACGTCGTTCTGGCGCTGGTCAAACGCGCCGTTGCCGATCCGCACCGGGCGGGCGCCGCCATAGCCGCCGAGGTGGTCGAGCGTGCTCTCGGTCAGGTCCCGCTCGCGGCCGATCCCGTACATGATCTGGAGGTCGGGGTGGTCCTTGCAGACGTCGAGGATGAAGCGCATGAAGTCCCGCGCCTCCTCGTCGAAGCCGAGCGTGTGCAGGGCCCAGAGACTGAAGGTTGAGTCGCGGATCCAGCTGTAGCGGTAGTCCCAGTTGCGTTCGCCGCCAGGGGTCTCGGGCAATGAGGTCGTGGGGGCGGCGACGATCGCGCCGCTCGGGGTGTAGGTGAGGCCCTTGAGCACCAGCGCCGAGCGCTGCAGGTGGATGCGCCAGGGGTGGTCGGGAAAGTCGCCGGCGCGCAGCCACTCGCGCCAGAACTCTTCGGTCGAGTCGAGGCGCTCGAGCGCCTCGGGGGCGCTGCGCGGCCCGCCGAGGTTGCCCTCGCCCCAGGTGATCGCGCAGAAGCCGGTCTCGTCCTCGCGCAGGCGCAGCGTGCCGCGGACAGCGCCGCCATCGAGGCTCAACTCCATGTCGCTGGTCAGACGCAGCTCGGTGCCGTCGTCGCCTCGGGCCGTCGCCTCCCCCAGCTCTCCCCCGCTCCAGCTCGCCTTCTCGACCCCGTAGGCGAAGCGTGGCAGGCACTCCATCTCCATCTCGACTTCGCCGTCGACGCAGGTCATCAGGCGTAGCAGCGAGCGGTCGGACTCGTGCCCGGTTTGGGGCCTGGTTCCCCTTCCGTCTCCCGATACCCACTCGGCGATCGAGAGTAGATCGTGGACGACGACCCAACCGGTGTCTGTAACCCAGGTCGTCTCGATCACCAGGGTGCCCGGCTCGTAGCGGCGGCTGATCGGCACGATCACTCCCCGCGGAGCCAGCTTGAAGTGACCCGCACCGCGATCGAGCACCGCAGCGAAGGCGCTGGGCGAGTCGAAGCGCGGCAAGCAGAGCCACTCGATGGCGCCGTCGTAGGAGACGAGGGCGCTGGTGTGGCAGTCGGAGAGGAAGCCGTAGGCGCCGATCGGCGGGAAGCGGTCGTCGGCTGGGCTCACGGCCGTGCCAAGCTACCACCGTGAGCCTGATGTCCGCGCACGTCGCCGGTGTCTTTGCCCCGGTTGAGGTGATCCCGCTGACGATCGCCGGGGTCCTCTACTGGCATCGCGTCATGGTCCTCTCCTGGGACGGACGCTCAGTGCCGCTCTGGCGCCAGGTCTGCTTCGGCAGCGGGCTGGCGCTGATCGCAATCGCCCTCTTCAGCCCCGTCGGCCACATCGCCGAGGAGCTGGTCATCGCCCACATGGCCGAGCACCTCTTGATCGGTGACATCGCGACCCTGCTGCTCGTCCTCGGCCTGACCAAGTCGCTGTTGCAGCCGATCCTCGCGATCCGCGTATTCAACCGCCTGCAGGTCCTCGCCCACCCGGCCGTCGCGCTGCCGCTCTGGGCGCTCAACTTCTACCTCTGGCACGTGCCGGCGCTCTACGAAGCCGCCTATGGGACGGCGCCGGTGCACGCGCTCGAGCACGCCTGCTTCCTCTTCTTCGGCTGCCTGATGTGGATGCCGATCTTCGGGCCGTTGCCCAAGCCGGAATGGTTCACGGCCGGCTGGAAGGTCGGCTACGTGATTGCCGTGCGCTTCGCCGGCGCGGTGCTCGGCAACGTGCTGATGTGGTCGGGCACCGTGCTCTACCCGATCTACGCGGCGGGAGAGCGCTACTGGGGCATCTCGCCAACGGGCGACCAGAGCACGGCCGGCGCAATCATGATGATCGAGGGCACCTTCTTCGCCCTCGGCGTCCTCGCCTGGATCTTCTTTGAGGTGGCACGGGAAGGGACCGAACGCCAGCACTTGCTCGAGCTGGCCGAGGAGCGCGGCTTCGCTCTCGACGAGCAGCGAGCACAGAGAGCGGTGGCCGCCGGGCACGGCGACCTGCTCGAACAGCGAATAGTCGCCGGCTCCGATGAGCGCGAACGCGAACCAGCCTGAGCCGGCCCAGCGGCGCCTGCTGGCGCTGATCGTCTTCGTCGTTGGCGCTGCCAGCCTTGGAGCCGAGATCGCCGCCGCGCGGCTGCTTGCGCCTTACTTCGGCGCCTCGACCGTGGTCTGGGCGAACACGATCGGTGTCGTCCTCGTCGCCCTCTCGGTCGGCTATTGGTTCGGCGGTCGCTTCGCCGATCGCCATCCCCACATGCGCGGCCTCTGCCTGCTGGTCCTCGCTGCAGCGATGCTGATCGCCGCGGTGCCCTTTGCCGCCCGACCCTTCCTCAGCTTCTCAGTCGACGCTTTCGACAACGTCTCGATCGGCGGCTTTGCCGGCTCGCTCTTCGGCGTGCTGGTCCTGGTCGCGGTGCCGGTGACGCTGCTCGGGGCCGCGGCTCCATGGGCGGTGCGCCTCGCGGTTGGTGAGGTCGACCGCGCCGGCGAGGTGGTGGGACGGCTCTATGCAATCTCGACAGCGGGCTCGCTGCTCGGCACGATGCTGGCGGCGCTGCTGCTGATCCCGCTGCTCGGCACGCAGCGCACCTTCCTCGCCTTCGCCCTGGCCCTGGCGCTGGTCGCCGTAGCGGGACTTGGCTGGCGCTTCCTCGCTGCCCCCGCTCTCCTCGCCCTGGTCTTCTCACTGCCGGTCGGCACGATCAAGGCTGCTGACACCGGCCGGGTCCTCTATGAGGCGGAGACCACGCAAGAGTACGCGCGTGTGGTCGAACGACCCGACGGCACGCGGGTGCTGGAGTTGAACGAGGGGCAAGCCGTGCACTCGCTCTACCGCCCCGGCAGCTACCTGACCGGCGACTATTGGGACGGCCACCTCGTCCTGCCCTTCGCCGCGAGCGCCCGAGCCCCTGAGCGGATCGCCATCCTCGGCAACGGCGCCGGTACCGTCGCACGGGCCTATGGTCATTTCTTCCCCGACACCGAGGTCGACGCGGTTGAGATCGACGGCGAGCTGACCGAGCTCGGTCGCCGCTACTTCGACCTGCACAACCCCCGTATGCGGACCTTCGCCGAGGACGCCCGCCCCTGGCTGCGCCGCTCGGCGGGCGGCTACGACGCGATCATGGTCGACGCCTACCGCCAGCCCTACATCCCCTTCTACCTGGCCACGCACGAGTTCTTCGCACTTGCGGGCGACCGGCTCGCGCCCGGCGGCGTGGTGATCGTCAACGTCGGTCATCCGGAGGAGAGCCGCGAGCTCGAGCGCGTCCTGGGGCGAACAATGGCGGAGGCCTTCCCGACGGTCCTGCGCTATCCGATCGAGCCGATCAACACCTTGCTGCTGGCGGGGGACGCGGAGCTCTCGGCGGCAAGACTGGATCGCGGCGCCGTCGTCCTGCAGCCCCCGCTGCGCCCCCTTGCCCGCGAGGCGGCGGCCGGGCTGGGGCCGCGGCTCCCCGGCGGCGAGGTCTACACAGACGACCGTGCCCCCGTGGAGTGGCTCGTCGACTCTTCCCTGCTGGAATACGCGAATGAGGAGTAAGACGACCGGCACCACTCTGAACCGAGCGCGAGCGTGGCTGGTTACCGGCCCACTCGGGCGCGGCCTCGCCTTCGCGATCGACTTCGGCGTTGCCCTGCGCACGATGCTGGCCCAGCGCCGCGGCCGGGTGTAACGCTTTGTAGTCCTACGAGGACCGGAAAACGTTGCACCTCTTGCGATCCTTTAGGGTCCGACGTCCTTGAAGACCGCCGTTACAGAGCTCTCCGATTCGCGTGTGCGGGTCGAGGTGGAGATTCCCGCCGATTTGGTCGATCGGGGAATCTCGCGTGCCGCGCGCAGCCTCGCACGCGAGATGAAAATGCCCGGCTTCCGCAAGGGCAAAGCGCCCCCGTCGCTGGTGATTCAGCGGCTCGGCCATGGCACCGTCCTGCAGGAGGCGATCCGCGAATCGCTGCCGGAATGGTACGAGCAGGGCCTGTTGCGCTCGGGCGTCAGCCCGGTCGGCGATCCGAACATCGAGATCGTCTCCGCCCCGGAAGCCGAGGGCGAGGCGCTCGAGTTCAAATTCGAGATCGGCGTGCGCCCCAAGGCGACGCTCGGCGAGTACAAAGGGTTGGAGGTCGGCAAGGCAGAGACCGAGCCCGATGAGGAGATCGTCGATCGCGAGATTGAGCGAATCCGCGAAAGCTTCACCAAGCTGGAGCCGGTCGAGCGCGCCGCGGCCGAGGGCGACGTGTTGCTGATCGACTTCGAGGGTTTCGTCGACGACAAAGCTTTCGAGGGAGGCAAGGCCTCTGATTACCTGCTCGAGCTGGGCAGCAACCAGCTGATCGAGGGTTTCGAGGAGCAGCTGGTGGGAGCGGCCAGCGGCGACACCCGTGAGGTCAAGGTCTCCTTCCCGGAGGACTACAACGCGGAGAAACTCGCCGGCGAAGATGCGCTCTTCAACGTCGAGGTGAAGGAGGTGCGGGAGAAGATCCTGCCCGAGCTCGACGACGACTTCGCCTCCGAGGCCTCCGAGTTCGACACCCTCGCGGAGCTGCGCTCCGACATCGCCAAACGGGTGGGCGAGGCCGTCAACGAGCGCTCCGAGCAGGATTTCCGCGTTGCAGCGGTCGACGCCGCCGCCGAGATGGCAACCGTCGACATCCCCGCCGATCTCGTCACCGCCCGCGCCGAGGAGCGCTGGGAGCGCGTCGAACGGCAGCTCGCCGCCCGCGGCATGGACCCCAACACCTATCTGCAGATGCAGGGCAAAACGCGCGAAGAGCTGCTCGAGGAATCGAAGTCCGACGCCGAACGCGAGCTGAAGCGCGAGGCTGTGCTGGCCGCTATCGCCGAGGCCGAGGCGATCGAGGTCTCCGAGGAGGAAATGGTCGAGGCCCTCGCCCACACCGCCGAACACGAGCGCATCACCCCCGAGAAGCTGCTCGAGCGCCTGCGCGAGAACGGCCGCGACGCAATGGTCCGCGAGGACATCCAGGTCCGCAAGGCAATCGACCTCATCGCCGAAGCAGCCAAGCCAATCCCGCTGGAACAGGCCGAGGCGCGCGAGAAGATCTGGACCCCGGAGAAGGAGCAGGAGGACAAACCCTCCGAGCTCTGGACGCCAGGCGGCGATACGTAGGGGAGAGTTCTCCGCCGGCTCGGCTTAGGGCCGGGTGTCCTTCAGGGCAGCAATCTGGTTCCCGCCGCAGTACCGGCCTTCGGCGTTTCGTGTGGACAGTGCATGCGACCGCTCGAGCCCGCGAAAGGGACCTCGCGCAGGACGAGGTCGAGCGAGCGCTTGAAAACGGACACGCAAATCGGGCGATCAATCGAGGCCCAGCTCAATGGAGAGTGGTGGGCCTCGGGTCTGCCAATCGAAAAATCGTGCTGGTCTATGACCATCCGCACGGCGGCGACCCGGGCGCAGCGCGGATTGTGAGCGTGTGGCCGCTATGAATCGAGAGAACCCATGGCGCTACTCTGAAGAGGCCATGCACGCGCACTACGACGCCGATGTAGATATCGCTTTGATCGTGCTGCAGCGCGGAGATGCAACCAGCCAGGAGTACGAGTGGGGGCTCGTCGACCGTGATCCCGATGACGGTCATCTAATGGGGTTTGAGATTTGGGATGCCAGCCGACGTTTGCCGCCTGAGCTTCTCGATGCGCTGCCAGCCCCTAATTCTGCAGCCGGCGCCGCGTAGCGGCATCGTTCTTGCAGGCCTCGTTGGCTGACCGCAAGCCGACCGACCTCCTTCTATAGAGTGCCGGCCATGAGTCCTCTGGTTCCCATGGTGGTCGAGCAGACCTCGCGCGGCGAGCGGTCGTTTGACATCTACTCACGCCTGCTCAACGAGCGGATCGTCTTCCTCGGCACCGCGGTTACGGAGGACATCGCCAACCTGATCGTGGCCCAGCTCCTGCACCTGGAGTCTGAGGACCCCGACAAGGACATCTCGCTCTACGTCAACTCCCCCGGCGGCTCCGTCTACGCCGGCTTGGCGATCTACGACACGATGCAGTTCATCAAGCCCGACGTGCAGACGATCTGCGTCGGCATAGCGATGAGCATGGGCGCCCTGCTCTTGGCCGGCGGCGCGCCGGGCAAGCGCATGGCGCTGCCCAACTCGAAGATCCTCATCCACCAGGTCTCCTCCGGCTTCGAAGGCCAGGCGACCGACATCGAGATCCACGCCAAGGAGATCATCGACGTCCGCCGCCGCCTCGACGAGATCCTCGCCAAGCACACCGGCCAGCCCTTTGAGAAAGTCACGAACGACACCGATCGCGACTACTTTATGAGCGCCGAGGAGGCCAAGAATTACAGCCTCGTCGACCGCGTCATCGAACATCACTAACGCACAGCGCTAAGAAGTTTTTTAGCAAATAGTCATAACAACTGTTCTCGCGAGGGCGCGGCACTTGGCCAATGTGCCCCTGCGATGCGGCATGGAAAACCGACCCTCCTGACCGCTTTGACCTTCGACTCCCGAATGGGAGGGTTGCGAGAACGTGGGGCATCTCGCCTCGCGTGCCCGCAACCCTAAGTCACCTCAAGGAGGAAAGGCATGTTCGGAAGAACCTCAGCCAAGGCACTCGGTATGGCGCTGCTCATCGCCGTAGGCGTAATGGCCGTCAGCGCGTCGGCCGCCCAGGCGAAATGGTTACTGTTAAAAAACAAAGTATCTGTCTCACAACTCGACCTCAAAGGGGAAGTCTTATTAAGTGAGAAATTAGTGGCCTCCCTGGGTCTCAAAACTCACTGCAACAAAGGCACAGCGTCCGTTACCTTATCGCTGAACGGAAGTAGCACGGTGCTGTCCAAGTCGTATGGAATTATATTCCTTGAATGTAAAGTATTAGAATTTGAAAAAACCTGTACGGTCAAAAGCCCAGGTGCCGCCGCCGGTGAAATAAAAATAAGCGGTAGTGGTGAAGCAAAAATGGAAGGAGAAGCAGTCTACTTCGAATCTTCAAGTACTGAATTCACCACTATTAACATCGAAGGTGCGCTGTGTCCGCTCAGCGAATCTGGCGGTCAAAAACTAAACGGATCGCTAAAATTTACCGTGGATGAAGCGTTAGTTGACGCAGCCACGAAGTTAGTATTACTAGATGAGAAAGCGCTCTTTTACGGCAGTGAGAAAACCATTTATCACGGCGAGTTATTAACTCCAGGCGTCCTCGATCCAGCAGTTTTAATGCACCTTAAAGAGGCTTCAGGATCAACTTGGGCGATTCATTTAGTTGGATTATGAGCTAGCTCGGCTTAGGTCGAGACCTGAGACGTAGGATTGAGTGAAGGCCCGGGCTTCAGAGCCCGGGCCGCACTTCCAAGGACGACAGTTTTCTGCACTTTGCTTCCGGGCCACACCACCCGACATCGAGATCCACGCCAAAGAGATCGTCGACGTCCGTCGCCGTCGAGCACCACTAATGCGCAACGCTAAGAGAGTTTTTAGTGAAATGTCATCGCGACCACTCTCGCAAGCGCATAATGGCTTGGCCTAGGTGTCCAGCGGCATGGCCTGGAAACCAGTACGCCGATCTTCTTGATCCTCGCGACCCAGCTGGGTCGGGGACATCCGCTGCCATGACACCGATGAGCGTAAGAACCGACAGGCTAAGGATCTTGGATAGATACTTGAGCGCATGATGATCCTCCTCGCCCAACACCGATCGCGTCTTTGCCTTCTCGCGCTCCTTCTTCTTGCGGTCCTCGCAGCGCCCGCATCGGCTCGTATCGCCTCCGGCAACGGCGGCCTCACCTACTACGACCACGTCTTCCCCGTCCAGGGTCCTCACTGGACCCGGGGCTATATCGGCGAATTCGGCGCTCCGCGCAGCGGCGGTCGCACTCATGAGGGCTTCGACATAGTCGCGGCGTGCGAGACCCCGCTGGTGGCCATCCGCAACGGCAGGGTCCTTCGCAGCGGCTTCGACCCCGTCCTGTACGGCAACTACCTCCTCATCCACGGCGAAGCCGAGCAGCGCTCCTACTTCTACGCCCACATGCTCCGGCCCGGGCTAGTTCGACAAGGCGACCGCGTCTATGCGGGGCAGCGCGTGGGAGCAGTGGGCAAGACCGGGAACGCGCTGACGATCGGCTGCCACCTCCACTTCGAGATTCACGTTCGGGGTGAGCCGGTTGATCCGGAGCCGGCTCTGCGTCGTTGGGATCGATAATCGATCGCCAGCCCGGCGGCGGTGCGACTAGTCCGCGGCCGTGTGGTGGCCGCAGGTGGGGCAGACGGTCCCGCCGCCCCGTGCCTCGTCGGCGCCTTTATCGGCACCCCTCTCCTGCGCGCCTCCTCGGCGCGTGCGCAGCTCCAGTTTCAGGTCAGCCACGGAGAAGCGCTCCTCCGCCGCCCGCGTCAGCCAGTACTCCTGCTCGGCGGGGTCGAGCGAGGCGACCAGGACGTGGTGGTCCCAGGTCAGTTTCTCGTTGCGCCGGGAGGCGTCGACTTTCGACGCGATCCAGGCCAGGCTCCTCAGCGTGGCCCTGTCGTAGCCGGTGACCCGCGCTGCCTCGCTGTACCTGTCGCCCCAGCGGGCGGCCCCGTGCCGGGCCCAGTCGCCGATCCACCACTGACTGCCCCGGCCGATCGCGCCGAGCCTGCGTCCCGTCGCCAGCCAGTCCGGCTCGGCGAGATCGCCCTGTGGGATCCAGGCCACGCTCGAGACCGCGTTGGCTGCGCGACGAGCGGAAGCCTCCTCCATACGCGGATGCTCAGAGGAGAAGTCTCCCTCCGCGGAAGAGGCAACAGCCTGGACGACTTCAGGGGACTGCGGCATGCGCAAGATGTGTATCAGCGAAAACTACGCCCCAGTTGTGCCTATTTGGTGCGCGGAGGCACGTCCGGTTCGCCAGAATGTCCCAGCTCCAACTCCTCGAGCAGCAGCGCCACCTCGATCTCGGCATGGCAGGTATGGAGCAGCCGGCCCAGGGCCTTCTCGACCTTGCGCAGGCGCCGCTGCACGGTGTGTCGGTCGACCTGCAGGGCCGCGGCAGCGGTCGCGGCGTTGAAGCCGGCGTCGAAATAGGCGCGCAGGGTCTCGCGCAGGACCATGCCGGTGTCGGCGCGCTCATCCAGTGGCGCGAGGTAGGTCTCCCGCAGCGACTGTCCCAGCATCTCGTCGCGCAGCACCGCGGCGAGCAGGATGACCTCGCTCGCCCGGGTCAACCGTCGCGGGCGGCGCATCGTCACCTGTTGGGCCGCTCGCGCCTCGTGGTGGGTGAGACGCCAGCCCTCGATGCCATGGCGCGGCTCGCCGACCGAGACGGATACGTCACCCAGCACGCCGGCACCGAGGTAGCGCTCGATCTCGGCCACCGCGAGTCGCTTGCTGCCGCCCAGCCACGCCCACGCCACCTCCTCGCCTCGGGTGATCACCAGCGGCCGCCGGCTGAGGCCCGCGGCCAGCGTGCGGACGGCTACGTCGGGGCGGGGACCGGTGACGATCAGAGCGAGATGCCAGGCGTCGAACTCGTAGCCGAGCGCCGCCGAGTCGGTGGGCCCGTTGCCATCGAGCAACCTTTGCACCCGTTCGGCCTTGCGCTGCGCGGGCGAGCGGCGCATCAGCTCTAGCTCGTCCATGTACTCGACCGAGACCGAGGCCATAAGGCGATCCACGTGCGAGCCCTGGTCGCGCAGCACCGCCCGCATCGCCTCGCTTGACAGCTCACCAGCCTCTTCCATGATGAACTCGCCGACGAGCCGATCGCCCGCCGCGTAGCGGCGCAGAACCGTGTCGAGGCCAGTTCCGTGACGCGCCGCCCTGCGCGCCTGAGCGGCCGCTGCGGCCGGAATCGGCCCCTCCCAGTCTTCGCCGTGTTCGATCCCGAGCAGCGCGTAGTCGAAAGCCTCCGCGACCGTGGCCCTCAGACCCGCCCGATATTCCGGGTCGTCGTCCTCGGCAGCCTCGGCGAGGCTTCGCACTCGGTCAAAGATGGTCGCTTCGATCTCGCCGGACCGAGTCCGCAGCCTTGCGACCAGCTCGGCCCGGATCTCCTGCAACCCTTCCAACCGCATCCGCCCCCTCTCCCCTATACACAAGCTAGTACGCAGTCTCGGAGAGTGTCAAACCTCGGTCCTTTAGGGTCCCGGGCTATGAGCGTCATCGACGAATTGGCCGCCAACAACGAGAGCTTCGCCGCCTCGCTGCCCGACAAGCACCTCGATGTGCAGCCGCGGCGCAAGCTGGCGATCGTCACCTGCATGGACTCGCGGCTCGACGTCTTTGCCGCACTCGGGCTCGGCGACGGCGAGGCGCACGTGCTGCGCAACGCCGGCGGCGTGATCACCGACGACGTGATCCGCTCGCTGGCGATCTCGCAGCGGCTGCTCGGCACCCGCGAGGTGATGCTGATCCACCACACCGATTGCGGCATGCAGAAGATCAGCGACGATGGCTTCCGCGCCGAGCTGCAGGAGGACACCGGCGTCGCGCCGGCCTTCGCGATCGAGTCGTTCGCCGACGTCGATGCCGACGTGCGCCAGTCGATCCTGCGCGTGCGCCGCTCCGCCTTCCTCCCCCACCGCGACGCCGTGCGCGGCTTCGTCTACGACGTCGACAGCCACCGCCTGCGCGAGGTCGAGGCTTAGAGGCCCGCCATTACCCGCCGAGGCGGTAGGCGGCGATCTCCGATTTCTGCCCTGCTACCGCGGCGAGGCCGGCGGGAGCAATCAGCGTGTCGCCCGCGACCATCACGCCCGTGTTGGTCCCGGCCCCCAGCTGCTCCTTCCAGAGGACCTGACCCGTCTCGGCCTCGAAAGCCCAGAGCTTGCCTGGCTCGTCGGTGGCGAAGACGACATCGTTGACCGCGGTGGTGCCACCGAAGGCCCGGCCGGAAAGGTCTTTCTTCCACTTGACCTTGCCCGTTGCCGCGTCGATGGCGACGACTTCGCCGGTGGAGGGGCCCGGTTCCTTTTTTTCGCTGCCCGAGACGATCTTTTGAGGTTTGTTGACGACCGGAGCGAAGATCAGCTTGCCATCCGTGGACATCGGCGCGATCACGCCGCCGACCGAGCCCGGGTAGACGATCACCGGCGCGCCGATCTTCGACTCTTCTCCCCGCATCGCCAGCAGGCCGTCATCGTCGTGCCCGTTGTGCTTGCCGACCGAGGTCTGCCAGATCACCTTGCCGCTCTTCGGGTCGGCGGCGAGCACGATCCCCGACTTGCCGGCAGCCACGACGATTTCCCTGCCGCTGGCTTTCATCAGGATCGGCGGGCCCTGGAAGTCCCAGTCGTAGACGTCGTGCGGCGTCACCTGGTGGTACCAGTCGAGCTTGCCGGTCTTGGGGTTGAGCTTGACCAAGGAGTCGGTGTAGAGGTTGGGACCGGGACGGCTCGAGCCGAAGGGGTATTTTTTGCTGCTCGGGGTACCCGGGAACGGCGTCGGGTTGCCGACACCGAAGTAGATCGAGCCCTTGCCATCCACAGCGGGTGGATACCAGGCCCCGCCGCCGCCGTTGACTTTCGCGTTGCCCCAGAGGCTTCTGGGCACCGTGTCGAAGTGCCACAGTTTCTTGCCCGACTTGGCATCGAGCGCCCAGAACACCCCTACCTCACCGCCTTGGTAGAACTCTTGCGCGTTGACGGGGGTGGTCGAGATGAGGACCCTGCCTTCGCTGTAGCCGGGCGCCATGTTGATGCCTTCGTGTTTTTCGCTGAGGGTGAGTTTGGTCGACCAAACTTCTTTGCCAGATTCCTGGTCGAGCGCGAAGGCTTCGGTCGGGGTCGCGCCGAAGACCAGCCCCTGGGCGACGGTGATCCCGTTGGGGCCATAGCTTTCCTGTTCGAAGCTCCTGGTCCAAAGCACTTCCCCCGACTCGAGACTGAGCGCCTGCACGTTGGAGGCGAGGTCCTGTGTGTAGACCACCCCGTCGACGATTACCGGGGCCGAGGCATGCCTGCCGAAGGCGCCGAGCCCGGGGATTTCCGCCCTCCAGGCAACAGACAGTTCGTCGACGTTGGAGCTGTCGATGGTGCTTTTCGGGTTGCGGGTGTTGGCGGCGTCAACGCCGGGATAGCCGGTGCCGGTGGAGCCGACCTCTCCGCCCTCGTCCGAGGAGGAGCCACAGCCGGCGAGCGACACGGCGAGCAGAGTCACGACCGTCGCCAGCGCGACGCAAGGCACTCTGCCTATCCGGAGCATCGAACGCGAGTCCTCGCGTTACCCGCCGACCCGGTAGGCGACGATCTGCGCCTTCTGGCCCGCCGCCGCGGCGATCCCGGCTGGGGCGATCAAAGTGTCGCCGTTGACCATTACTCCCGAGTTGGTTCCGGCCGGGAGCTTTTCGCGCCAGACAACCTGGCCCGTCTGGGCGTCGAAGGCGGCGACGGAGCCTTCGTAGGTGGTGGTGAAGACGAGATCGTTGACCGCAGTGGTGGCACCGAAAGCCGGGCCGGCGAGTTCTTCTTTCCACTGCGGCTTGCCGGTCGCCGCATCGAGGGCAACCACCTCGCCTGTGGCGGGACCCGGTTCCTGGAGTTCGCCACCCGAAATGATCGTCAGGGGGTTGTTGACGACGGGCACGAAGACGAGCTTGCCGTCGGTCGACATCGGCGCAATCACGCCACCGAGCGTCCCCGGGTAGACGTTGGTGGGGGCGCCGATCTTCGAGGTTTCGCCCTGCATCGCCAGCTGGCCGTCGTCGTCGTGCCCGTTGTGTTTGCCGACCGCCGTTTCCCAGATCACTTTGCCGCTCTTTGGGTCGGCGGCGAGGACGATTCCGGACTTGCCGGCCGCGACGACGACTTCTTTGCCACCCACGTTCATCAAGATCGGCGGTCCCTGGAAGTCCCAGTCGTAGATGTCGTGCGGGGTGACCTGGTGGTACCAGTCGAGCTTGCCGGTCTTGGTGTCGAGCTTGACCAGGGAGTCGGAGTAGAGGTTGGGGCCGGGTCGACTCGCCCCAAACGGGTCTTTGCCAGTACCGGGGAACGGCGCCGGGTTGCCGACGCCGAAATACATCGAGCCCTTGCCGTCGAACGCCGGTGGGTACCAGACGCCGCCGCCGGAGTTGACGCTAGGGTCACCCCAGAGGCTCGTCGGCACCGTGTCGAAATGCCACAGTTTCTTGCCGCTCTTCGCATCGAGCGCCCAGAGGACACCGGCGCCGCCGCCTTCGTATGACTCGGTGGCGTTGACCGGAACGGTGGAGACGAAGACCTTGCCTTCGCTGTAGCCCGGAGCCATGTTGACGCCCTCGTGCTGGTTGCGGGTCAGCGGAACGGACCAGATTTCCTGGCCCGTTTTTTGGTCGAGGGCAAATGCCTCGGTAGAGGTGCCGCCGTAGACCCGGCCATTGGCGACGACAATTCCGTTCGGGCCATAGCTGGGGTCTTCGAAGCTCGCCGTCCACAGTACTTCGCCTGAGTCAAGAGCGAGTGCCTGCACGTTGGAGGCGAGATCCTGCGAGTAGATCACTCCCTTGTCGATCACCGGCGTCGAGGCGTAGCTGCCGAAGTTGCTGACCCCTCGGATCGGCGCGGTCCATTCCTGCGACAGGCTGGTGACGTTGGAGCTGTCGATTGTGCTTTTTGGGTTGCGGGTGTTGGCGGCGTCGACGCCGGGGTATCCGGACCCGGTCAGGCTCGCCTTTTCGCCCTCATCCGATGAGGAGGAGGAGGATCCGCAGCCTGCTAGCCCCGCCGCTGCGAAAAGCGCGACCGCCAGCAACCCGATAGCCGTCCTCACTGTCTTTGCCCTACCGCTCAGCTTCTCCATTTGCACCCCTTGCCTTTCCTTTTGATCCCAGCGACAGCCGCTATTCCTCGACCCGGTAACCGGCGATCTCCGATTTCTGCCCAACTTCTCCTGCTATGCCAGCGGGAACAATCAACGTGTCGCCCTCGACCATCACGCCTGTGTTGGTTCCGGCTGACAGCTGCTCTTCCCAGACGACCTCGCCTGTTTTGACCGCGAACGCCGTGACCAGCCCTTTGGCATCAGTGGCAAAGACAAGATCGTTGACCGCGGTGGTACCGCCGAAGGCGGCGCTGCCCAGCTCTTTCTTCCATTCGACCCTGCCCGTCGCCGCGTCGAGAGCGACGACTTCGCCGGTAACGGGACCCGGTTCCTGTTTTTCGCCACCCGAAACGATCCTCTGCGGGCTGTTGACGACGGGAGCGAAGACCAGCTTGCCGTCAGTAGACATCGGCGCGATCACGCCGCCGATCGAGCCGGGGTAGACCGTCGCCGGCGCGTCGATCTTCGACTCTTCTCCCAGCATCGCCAGCAGGCCATCTTCGTCGTGTCCGTTGTGCTTGCCAACCGAGGTCTGCCAAATCAGCTTGCCGCTCTTCGGATCGGTTGCGAGCACGATTCCGGACTTTCCGGCGGCGACGACGATTTCTCTGCCACCTGCTTTCATCAGGATCGGCGGGCCCTGGAAGTCCCAGTCGTAGACGTCGTGTGGCGTCACCTGGTGGTACCACTCGAGCTTGCCGTTCTTGGCGTTGAGCTTGACCAGGGAGTCGGTGTAGAGGTTGGGGCCGGGACGGCTCGAGCCGAAGGGGTCTTTGGAGGTACCTGGGAACGGTGCCGGGTTGCCGACCCCAAAGTAGATCGAGCCCTTGCCGTCCGAGGCGGGCGGATACCAAGCGCCGCCGCCGGAGTTGACTTTCGGATTGCCCCAGAGGTTCCTAGGCACGGTGTCGAAGTGCCACAGTTTCTTGCCGGTCTTCGCATCAAGTGCCCAGAACACGCCTACCCCGCCGCCTTCGTATGACTCGGCGGCGTTGGCCAGGGAGGTGGAGATGAAGACCTTGCCTTCGCCGTAGCCGGGCGCCATGTTGATGCCCTCGTGCTTGTTGCGAGTGAGCGGAACGGACCAGATCTCTAGGCCAGTCTTCTGTTCCAGCGCGAACGCTTCAGTCGGCGTGGCGCCGAATACCTTGCCATCGGCGACGGTGACCCCATTGGGCCCATAGCTCGGTTCTTCGTAGGTCCTCGTCCACAGCACCTTGCCGGAGTCAAGCCTGAGCGCCTGCACATTCGAAGCCAGATCCTGCGAGTAGATGACCCCCTTGTCGATCACCGGGGTCGATGCATGCCGACCGAAGGCGCCAGTCCCCGGGATCCCCGCCCTCCAGACCACAGAGAGGTCGCCCACGTTCGAGCTGTCGATCGTGCTTTTCGGGTTGCGGGTATTGGCCGCATCAACGCCTGGGTATCCGGATCCGGTCAGGCTCGGCTTTTCGCCTTTGTACGCGGAGGTTTTGCCCTCATCCGACCCGCAGCCGGCCAGCGCAGCCGTCGCGAAAAGCGCGATCGTCAGCAACCCGATCGCCGCCCGCACGGTCTTTGATACGCGGCCCAGCGTCTCCATGCACCCCTGCCTTCCCCTCGGATCTTCGCGACCCTATGCGACTGATTTATAAGTGTCAACTAATTGACTGTTTGCAACCATTAGCGGTTGCAGCACCCGGTTGGAGAGCAGGCCCAGCGCGCCCAGGTTGGCGAAACCCGGGCCCTGGCTGAGGCCGGCGAGGCCGGGGATGTGGAGGCGGGGCTGCATCCCCTTCAGCTCCAGGTTGCGGCCGATCGGCACCTCGCTGCCCGCTGGCCGGTCCCAAATCGGGCCGCTACGGCGCTCGATCTCCTCGCGCACCGTGGCTGGGAAGAGCGTGCGCAGCTGCGCCAGCAGGTCGAAGCCGGTGCAGTTGGCGACGTAGTCGTGGTCGCTGTGCGTCTGCCCTTCCGGCGACTCGTACTCGAGGCGCACACCCTCTCCGCCCTCGACCGCGCCAACGTCGGTGACGCGGCCGGTGACGAAGCGGCAGCGCTCGTCGTAGGCGATCGCTGCCAGGCTCGGCGGGTCGAAGACGCCGCGGTCGGAGTGCTTGACGAAATCGCGCCGCGTCTGCTGATCGAGCGCCTCCCATTCGACCGTGTCTGGGTTGGAGAAGACTCGGTTCTCGAGGAAGCTCTCGCCGCGACTCATCGGCAGCATCGGCGTGTAGATCGTGTAGCGGCAGTTCGGCCGCAGGCCGCGCAGAAACATCGTCGCGCTGAGGGCGCTCTCGCCACCGCCGACGATCGCCACGTCGCAGCGGCGGTCCTCGGGGATGCGGGCAAACTCCTCGCGCCTGCTGTCGCAGTGGAAAACCCGGTCGGCGACCGCGGGCTCATGCGGGAAGGCGCGGTGGATGCCGGGCCCGGTCAGAACCAGGGCGCCACCGGCATGGCGCGCGGTGCCGCCGTCTGCTTCGGACTCAACCAGCCAGCGCTCGCCGGCCTCGTCGAGCGTCACCCCCGTGACGCGGGCGGCAAGGTGCTCGACACCCTCCGTCGCCCGCGAGAGCACCCAGGCGAGGTACTCGCCGTAGTCGCGGTGGCGAACCTGGGGCGAGCCGGCATCGACCCAGCGGGCGTAGCGGCGGCTGCTGATCATGTATTGCTGCCAGGTGAACTGGGCCAGCGCCGCGTCGATCGCCTCGCCCGCCTCGCCGAACTCGACGTGGCTCTGGTACGGGAAGCCGATGTCCTTGATCGGCGTAACCGCCAGTGGCTCCTCGCCCGAGGTCATCCCGTTGCGCCCCTTCCAAGAAGCCGCGTGCTCAGTCCCCTCAATCACCAGGATCGAGAGCTCGGCGAGACCAAGGCTGTTGGCGATGTGAACCTTGGTGGCGATCCCGGCGGCCTTGGCGCCGGCGCCGACGACGATCAGGTCGTAATCAGCCACAGCGCCCCCAAGTGCAACGTTTTGTGGCCCTCCCAGAACCGAAAAACGTTGCACCTTGCCCGGCGGGTTCGGTCCATCCAGCAGTGCAACGTTTTGTGGCTCCACCAGAGACGTAACGCGTTGCACCTCTCATGCGAGGACAGTGCTCCGGGGTTTGGCGACGACGAGGCCGTGCTGGGCGGGGCTGAAGGCGATCGCGCCTCGGGCCACCCGCTCCGAGCCCGACTCGACCGGTTCCAGCTCGACCTCCGCGAGCACGGTGCGCAGCACGCGCTTCATCTCCTGTTCGGCGTAGCTGGCCGCGAGGCAGCGGCGGGCACCGCCGCCGAAGGGGATCCAGGTCGGCACCGCCGCGCGCTGCTCGAGGAAGCGCTCGGGAATGAACTCACCCGGGCGGTCGTAGACGTCCTCGCGATGGTGGATCAGGTAGACGCAGGGCGCGATCAGCGTGCCGGTAGGAAGGTCGTAGCCGCCGAGCGTCGCCGGCTTCAGCAGGCGCCTGACGACGACCGAGACCGGCGGCCTGAGGCGCAGGGTCTCCTTGATCACCGCGTCGAGGTAGGACTCCCCCTCCCCAGCGTTGAGTTCCTCCTGCAGCCGCGCCAGCTTCTCGGGGTGGCGGAGGAGTCGCTCGAAGACCCAGGCCAGCGAGCTAGAAGTCGGACCATCGGTTAGCAGCGTCAGCAGTTCGTCGCGCAGCTCCTTCTCACTCAGCGGCGAACCGTCCTCGTGGCGCGCGTCGACCAGGATCGAGACGGCGTCGCGCCGCCCGTTCTCCCCTTCGGCGCGGCGGCTCCGGGCCTCCGCCAGCACCGCCTCTTCAACCGGCGCCATCGCTTCCCGCCAGCCGCGGCTGCGTTCAAGCCAGCGGGGGCCGAGCAGAGCGAGCTTGCGCAGGCGGCCTTCGTCGTTGACCGCCGCGGTCAAGTTGGTCAGGAGGGTTCGAAGATGGTCCAGGCGCCCACCGTCCTCGCCGAAGACGGCGCGCATCACCACCTCCTGGGTGAGCGCCTGCATCCGCGGCCAGAGCCTGAACGGCTCGCCGACGGGCCAGGACCGCACTTCGCGCCGCGCCAGCTCGGTCATCATCTCGGCGTCCTCGCGCATCCGCTCGCCGTGGAAGCGGGGCAGCATCAGCTTGCGCTGAACCATGTGCTCTGGCTCCTCGCTCAGCATCACCGAGTGCGCGCCGAGCACCGGCCTCAGGGCCAGGTTCGGCACGCCCACCCCGAGGTCGTTGGTGTCGGTGGAGAAGACGCGTTTGACGTCCTCGGGATCGGCGAGCAGGACCCAGGTGCCGAGGTGGCGCAGGCGCAGGGTGAAGGTGTCGCCGTAGCGCTGGCGGCATTGCTCGAGCATCGGCAGCGGCTCTCGCGACCAACGAATCGACTGCAACAAGCGGGGGGTGCGGGGGCCGGGAGGAAGCTTTGCCACTACCCCTCCCCTCCCTCAACCGGCGTGGCCGCACCGTCCATCAGCTCGTCCTCGAGCTTGCAGGTGGCGCCGATCAGAAGCTCGAAGAGCTCGGCGGTGAAGTCCTCCGGCAGGTTCACGGTGGCGCCGCGGGCGAGGTAGCGGGCGCGCACCTCGGCGACCCGCTCCGGCTGCATCATCGGGATGCCGTGCTCGCTCTTGTACTCCGCGACTTCGCGGCAGATCTGAAAGCGCTCGCCGAGCAGGCGGGCAATCTCCTCGTCGATCGGGTCGAGCCGCTCGCGGAATTTGCCGAGCCCGTTATCGCTCATGCCGGCTTTCCGTTCTGCGTTGCCGCCACACGCCGCGAAGGGGGAGCTGCGGAGGAATAAGGGTGACCGAGGAGGCCCGCGGCGAAGGCCTCGCTACAGGCGGCGAGGCTGTCGAGCGCGTAGCCCCCCTCCTGCACTACGCAGACGGGCAATCCGGCGCCAGCGAGCAAGGCGCCGATGTCGCCGAAGATGCCGGGCTCGAAGTCCCACGACCCGTGTGGGTCGCCGGCGATGATGTCGTAGCCGAGCGAGACAACCAAGACTGCGACGCCGTGATCGTCGCGCGCTTCGTCGATCTGTTCTCCCACCCCTGCGAGGTATTCGCCGACCCTGGGGACGACGTGGTACTCGACCGCCACCTCCCGGTCGCTGGCCGGTTCGGCCGTGCCGGAAGCCACGTTGGTGACCGGCCAGGCGTGCACGGAAAAGAGGTAGACGTCCTCCATCGGCGCGACGATCGCGGAGGTGCCGTTGGGGTAGTGCAGGTCGATGTCGAGAATGCCGACTGGTCGCACGCCCGCGTTACGCAGGACCTGGACAGCAGCAGCCGCGGAGTTGAGGTAGCAATAGCCGGCAAACCAGGCAGGACCCGCGTGGTGCCCGGGCGGCCGGCAGAGCGCGTAGGTAAAACGCTCGCCCTCGGCTAGGCGCGCGGCCGCGGTCATCGCTGTGCGCACCCCCTCGCGAGCCGCCTCGACCAGACCGGCGCTGACTGGGATGTCAGGCGGCAAGCCAGGCGGAGTCATCTCCGGGAGCACGACGGGCTCAGAGGGGACCACGGCCAGCGCATCCAGGTAGTCGGGATCGTGCAGGACGCTGAGCGTCTGCTCGACGTCTTCGCTGTCGGCGTCAGCGGCGACCGTGCGGACGCGCTCGTTGCGCAGCAGGCCGTCACGCAGCTCCTCCATGCGGCGGTTGTCGTCGACGCCGGGCAAGATGCGCCCGCCTTCGAGGATCCAGTGGGCGCTGTCGTCGGCCGCGGCGGTGCGCTGCTCGACCAAGAGAAGCTCCGCGCTCACAGCTTCCTCCGCATGCGTGGACCGAGGTGCTCGAAGCCGTTGGCGCGGTAGAAGGCCTCGGTCGCTTCAATCCGCTCGAAGTCCTCGCGGGGTAGGCCGACTTCGATCCGCTTGGCACCCTCTTTCCGAGCGACCTCGCAAAAAGCCTCGACGAGATCACGCCCGATCGCCTTACTGCGCCACTCCGGATGCACCCAGAGGTCCTGGATCGTTCCGTAGCGACCGGGAACGTGGACCGCGTGCTGCCAGCTGGCGGCGAGAACCCCCACAATGCCGTCCTCGCCCCCCGCCTCCGCCACCAGCAGGGCACCCATCCCCCTATCCCTGACCAGGTCTTTCGTCGCTTCTTCCAGCTCGGCGGCCGCTGGGCCGCCACCGCTCAACTCCACCAACAGCTCGCCGATCGCTGCAGCCACCGCCGCTGCGTCCGCCTCGGCCGCCTCGCGCACCCGATACGCCGCCGCGGTTTCCGGCTCGCCAGCCTTCGCCTCCATCACGCCGCCTCCGCGCCCGCCCGCGCCGGCTCCAGCTCGACGCTCCAAGCCTCGGCCAAATCGCTGCCGGTAACCGTGCGCGCGATCGCCGCCATCGGCGCTTTCGCCTTGAGCAGGATCTCGTCGAACTCGTCGACCGGGTCGGACTGCATGACGATCGCGCCGCCCGCGCCGATAGTCGTCCGTCCCGGCCGCATCACGATCGTGCGAATGACGATGCTGAGGTCCATCACCCCGTCGAGCCCGAAGTAGCCGATCGCGCCCGAGTAGACGCCGCGAGCCTCGGCCTCAATGTCATCGATTATCTCCATCGTGCGCAGCTTCGGCGCGCCGGTCATCGAGCCACCCGGGAAGCAGGCGCGGGTGCACTCGACCGCGCTGCGGTCGGCCGGAAGCCTGCCCTCGACCGTCGAGATCAGCTGGTGCACGGTGGCGTAGTCCTCGACCACCATCAGCTCGGGGACGGCGACGCTGCCAACCTCGCAGATGATTCCAAGGTCATTGCGCAGCAGGTCGACGATCATCAGGTGCTCGGCGTAGGTCTTTTCGTCGTTGGTCAGCTCTGCATTCAGTGCCGCGTCCTCGGCGGGATCGGCGGAGCGCGGCGTCGTCCCCTTGATCGGGCGCGCCTCGACGCGGCGCTCGCGGTCGACCGAGAGGAAGCGCTCCGGCGAGGAGCTGACCACGGCGACCTCGCCCAGCTTCAAGTAAGCAGCAAACGGAGCCGGGTTGCTGCGGCGCAGGTTGCGGTAGAGGTCGAAGGGGTCGGGACTCGCATCGGTCGAGATCTGGTCGGTGAGGCAAACCTCGTAGGACTCCCCGGCGGCGAGTTCGGCCTGCGAGCGCTGGATGTCGGCCAGGTACTGCTCGCGGCCACGGCCGCAGTCGAAACGCACGTGGGTGTCGGCGGGCTCACCAAAGGCGGGGTCGGCGAGGCTGGGCTGCTGGGGCGGGTTGGCAAGCAGGTCGCGGACTACCCGCTCTGCCTCTTCCAGCCAGTCTTCCGCTTCGGACTCCTCTCCGGCCGGGCAAATCGCCAGCACGTGGGTGCAGTGCTGGACATGGTCGACGGCGACGAGCCGGTTGGCGAACATCAGTACCGCGTCGGGCACGTCTGAGCTGTGCACGTTGGTCGAGCCGCAGTCGGCCTTGCACTCGTAGCCGAGATAGCCGACGAAGCCGCCGAGCAAGTTCGGCGCGGCGTCGCCGGGGGTCTGGACTGTGCGCTTGGCGAGTTCGCGATCGAGCAGGTCGAAGATCGAGCCGCGTTCGGTCACAGTCGTGCCGGCCCGCTGAACCTGCACCGCTCCCGCTTCGACGTCGTACTCGAGCACGCAGCGATCGCTGCCGGCGCTGGTGCCGAGATAGGAGCTCTGCGCGAGCCGGGTCGGTGCGTCGGCGCTGTCGAGCCAGAAGGCGTGCTCCTCGGCGGCGAAGAGCCGTTCGAAGAGCGCCTCGGTCGAGGCCTCGCCGGGGATCGAGCGCAAGAGCAGGCACGAATCGGACGTACTCGGCTTCGCCGCAGGGGCATTGCGCGGGCGGGCGCCGTCGGGGCGCTTGGTCGCCCGCACCGGTTGCTCTTTGCGCTGGCGGGCCAGCGCGTAGAAGTTCTCGACCAGCCTGGCGCCATGATCGGTGGCGATCGACTCGGGGTGGAACTGGACGCCCCACAGCGGCCGTTTGCGGTGTTCGATCCCCATCACGACGCCATCGTCGGCCCAGGCGCAGACGTTGCCGTCAGGGCCCATGCCTGTAATCGCCAGCGAGTGGTAGCGGACGACCGGGAAGCCCTGCGGGATGCCGTCGAAGAGGCCGTCGCCTTCGTGGAAGATGCGGCTGAGCCGGCCGTGCATCGCCTCGGGGGCGCTGTGCACGTCACCGTCGAGCATTTTGCCCAGGCCCTGGTGGCCAAGGCAGATGCCGAGCACCGGAATCTCGCTGAAGCGAAGGATGTCGTCGCAGACGCCGAAGTCGTGCCAGCGCCGCGGCGTCCCCGGCCCGGGCGAGAGCACGATCGCGTCGAAGTCCCAGCGCTCCAGCGCCCGCCAGGAGACCGCGTCGTTATCGACCACGATCGGCTCCTCGCCGGAGACACCCGCCAGCAGGTGGAAGACGTTGTAGGTGTAGGAGTCGTGGTTGTCGACCAGTAGCGTCCTCATCGCACCGTCTCCAAGCCGAGGCCGCGAGCCCCCTGGGCGAGCGCCGCCTGAATCGCCTCCTGAACGTGCGGCTCCCGGTCCTCCTCCACATACCAGCGCGACAGGTGGGCGACGTATTTCGCCAGCGGGTTGACGTCGAGCCGCTCAACCGCCTGCTGCAGATGGCGCCGGTACATCTCCGACTGGACCAGGGCAAAGCGGTAGTCCGGGTCCTGGGCGGGATCGGCTGAGCCGCCGAGGCCGTTGCCATTGTGTGCACGAGCGCGAGCCAGGTCCCAGCCGAGGTTCTGCTCCGCGCGCAAGAGCTTGTCCGGGTCGAAATCGAGCGGTTTGGTGTTGTCGTGCATGAGGAAGAAGCCGAGCGCGACCTGGGGCACGATCGCTTCGGCGGCAGGATGGCGGCGGCGCACTCCGACGCGCTCTTCCCCCTCGTCGAGCGCTCCGTCGATCCACTCGGCCAGATCGTCGATGAGCAGCGCGTCCTTCTTGCTCGAGGAAACCGACTGCCGCTGTTTGGAGACCATCCCGTGGAAGACGTCGTGCTTGGGATGGTTGATCTCGGCCCCCGCCCCCTTGGCCATCATCTCGTCCATCAGCTGGCGGCGGCAGGTGACGTGGGCCGCCCACTCCGCTCCGCAGATCTGGATCGAGGTGGTCCCTTCGAGACCGGGCGCGGCCATCCAGTAGGCGAGCGCACGCATGTGCTGGGTCGGCAGACCGTCGGCCCGCAGCAACGGCATTTCCTCCAGCTCCTCGTGGTTGGTCAAGTAGACGACGGCGCCGTCGGCGCGGCGCTGGAGCATGCCGTGCTCGAGTCCGAGGTTGGACAGCTCGGCAACCTCGGGCAGGAAATCGGACTCGAAGAAGACCCGATCAAAGGAGATGCCGAGGCGGGCAAGGGTCTTGCGCTGGCCTGAGATGACCCAGGCGCGCGTCTTCGACCAGAGCTCGATTGCGGCCTGATCGCCGTTGAGGACGCTCTGCAGCAGCTCGTCGGCGCTGTCGTGGTGGACATCGAGCTCACGGGTCAGGGAGTCGCCCGGCTCCTCGGCGCTTCCGTTGAGCGACGGGCCGGACTTGACGTACTCGGCGTAGCAAGCGCCGACGAAGTGGTCGCTCTTCTCGCCGCTGTCGAGCGAGGATTGCGTGTGGCGTCCGCTCTTGACCACGCCTGCCATCGCCTCGCCCATGCTGCGGCCGACGTCGCAGATGATGCTGCGGCGCTCGACCTTGCCGCCCGCCTCGGTCAACGCCGAGCCGAGCGCGTTGCCGAGCGCCAGGTTGCGCAGGTGGCCGATGTGCAGGGCCTTGGTCGAGTTGGCGTCCCAGAAGTTGAGCGCGTAGCGTCGGCCCGCGGCGAGATCGGCGTGGGGTGCCTCACCGGCGTCGGCGGCGAGGAGTGCCGCGCCCTTCTCCTCGACCCACTCGTTCGAGAGGCGCGCCCAAACCTGCCTTCCGCTGCGGTCGATGGCCTCCACCCAGGGCTCGCGTTCGATCCGCTCCAGTGCGGCGATCGCCTCGGGTTCTTCCTCCCAGCCCTTCACCCGCGGCACCAACATCAGGTCGTAGCGATCCTGCGGCTGGTAGGGAGCCCGTGCGGCCCAGAGCGGCCGTCCCTCGCCGCCAATCGAGAGCTGATCTAGTTGGTCAAAGAGATTGTTCGCCATAGCCGATCACCGGTCCGTTTCCTTTCCGATGCACCAGCCGGGGCTCGAACCCGGATCTCCGGCTTTTAAGGCCGGCCCTTTGACCGATTAAGGCACTGGTGCGCTATGGGTGGGGCTCCTCCCTTGAAGCTCCCTGAGGTCCCTCTCCCGGGGTCCCCTAATCTCTCTGACCGCTCCAGATTTCTGGGGCATCCTAGCACTCCATACGTACCAAAGTACGGACATTGGGACTTATTTTTCGAAGCTCAAGTATTTCTTGATCGATCAGCCAGTTTTTCTGCATAGGCTCGCCCCATGCCGGCCTTCCCCAAGCCCCGTACCGACTACGACTACGACCTCGACGCACAGCTGAAAGCGCTGCGCGACTACCCCACGCAGGAAGGCAAGGAGGACCGGCTGATCCCGCCGGCCAGCCGCAACCGTCTGCGGCTGGCTACCTGGAACATCGCCAACCTCGGGGTTCAGCAACGGCGTGAGAAGGACTACAAGCTGATCGCCGAGATCATCGGCTGGTTCGACGTGATCGCGATCCAAGAGACCAACGACGATCTCAGCGGCCTCAACGGGATCATGGCGCAGCTGCCCAAACGCTATCGGGCGATCTTCTCCGACCCGGGCGGCAACCGGGAGCGCTACGCCGTCCTCTTCGATAGCGAGAAGGCCACACTGTTGGACGAGATCGGCCGCATCACCGTGCCGCCGAAAGACCTCGCCAGCGTGAAACTGCCGGAGGTCAAACAGAAGTTCGAAGGCTTCGACCGCAACCCGTACCTAGTCTCGCTGCGCGTCGGCAAACTTGAGTTCGTCGTCGCCGACGTCCACCTCTACTTCGGCAAGGAGGACAAAAAATCGATCGATCGCCGCTGCCTCGAGGCTTACGCAATCGGCCGCTGGGCCGACCTGCGCCGCCGCAGCAAAAATTCCTACACGCCGAACGTGATCGCCCTCGGCGACTTCAACCTCCCCGTGCGTGACGAGAGCGACCCGATCTTCCGGGCGCTAACAAGCAAAGGCCTGCACCTGCCGCCCCACTCGACCAAGGTCGGCGGCTCAAATCTCAACGACGATGCCCAGTACGACCAGATGGCTGTCTTCCCCGGCCCGATCGAAGAAGCGATCGAGCGCAGCGGCGTCTTCGACTTCGACGGCGCCCTCTTCCGCAAACTCTGGGGACCGACCAAAAAGGAGCAGAGCCTCTTCCGCTCCTACGTCAAGTACTACCTATCCGACCACCGACCGCTCTGGACCTCGCTGAAGATCTGAGAGCTCGGAGAGGAACGCCGTAAGCTCGCCGGTGAGGCGCTGCGGCCTGATCCGCCACTCGAAGATCGAGCTGGCCTCGACCAGGCGCGCGTTGGCCAGCTCTTCGGCCAGCATGCCGGAGTCGCTGAAAGGGTGGAGTGGGTCGCGGGGATGGCCGACGATCAGGGTCGGCTGCTCGATCCCGAGGCGCTCCCTGCGGTGCGGCGCCGTCTCACCGAGCAGAAGGCCCTCCAGCACCGCGCCCGAGGGGCCGGGGCGCTGGCGCACCCAGTCGAGGCCGATGTCGAGGAGGTAGTTCGTGCGGGGAACGAGCGAGGTGAAGCGCGAGACCAGCTCGAAGGCCGGCCGGCCGTAGCGCAGGCCGAGCAAGACCGGCGTGAACGCTCCGGCAACGGCGGGAAGGGCGTTGTCGAGAACCGGCATCTCGACGAAGAGCCCGCGCGCCCGCTCGGGATAGCGCACCGCCAGCTCGAGGCCGACATTGGCGCCAAGGGACGTCCCGCCGACAACGGCCGAGGAAAGCTCGAGGTGGTCGAGCAGCGCAACCACCTGACGCGCGAAAAGCGGCATCGAGTAGAGCCGCAGATCCTCGGGCCGATCCGAGCGCCCGTGCCCAAGCAGGTCGAGGCAGATCACCCGGTTGCCAGCGGCCGCCAGCTCCGGCCCCAGCCGCTCGAACATGCGCCTGTTCATCAGCAGCCCATGCACGAGCACGAGCACCCGCTCCCCCTCCCCGTAGGAGTCGTACTCGAGCCGGTGCCCTTCGTAGCGGAATTCGCCCATGTCGGAATCTGTACAGCAGCCCGGAGACGGGCTCGTAGCCACGCATCCGACATTCACCACACTAGAGCGGGGTCAATGTCGGATGCGCGCTCGCTGCCGCTAACCGCCTACCTGGATCACGGCCAGCGTTCAGGGCGACAACTCCAATGGCTACACCGTCCGCGTCTACGAACGGCGCTGAGCGGCGCAAAGAGTCTCGTTGTACAACGCGGACAAGAACAAAAAAACCGTCTGCCTTTTCCTCGCTCAAGGCAATCCGGCATTTGGCCGATGCCGGATCGCCGACGGACCTCGTAAATCCGTCGATATCGCTAAAGGAAGAGGAGAATTGATGAGCTGGATTACACAAAAACGAGTATTCGTGGCCCTTGGCTGCACGATCGCTGTCGCCGCGGCGGGGGTCGCGCTTGCCTACTTCACCTCGAGCGGCTCGGGCACCGGATCGGCGAGCGTGGGCTCCAGCTCGGCGGTGACCCTGAACGCCTCGATCACCGGTGACCTCTACCCGGGCTCGTCGTCGCCAGTGAGCTTCACCGTCGACAACCCCTCCGAAGGCGTGCAGCGGGTCGGCACGGTCAGCCTCGCGAGCATCACCGTCGACTCCGGGCACTCGGGCTGCAGCACCGCGATCAGCGGCGGCAACCCCGACTTCACGATGGCGGCGGTTCCCGTCAATCAGGTCTTCCCTCCCGGCAACGGCCAGAGCGTCTCCGCCACTGGCACGCTGGCGATGAACGAAACCGGTGTCAATCAAGACGCCTGCCAGGGTGCGACGCTGACGCTGCACCTGACCAACAACTAGTTCAGAAGGGCGACGGGGCAATGCGCAGCTCTAAGGGCGTGCTCGCCCTGCTGGTCGGAATCGCCGGCCTCGGCGCCGTCGCCTACGCCTCCTCTCCACGCGATTCGCACCCCGGCTCTGCTCCCCCCTCGGAGCGGAGCCGGGTGGGCGTCTCACTGCCGAAGCCGAAGATCGGCCAGCATCCAGACAAGGTGGCCGCCTCGAGCAGCGCCCGCTTCACGTTCACCGCCCGCGGCCGCAACCCGCGCTTCCAGTGCCGCCTCGACGGACGCCGCTGGACCGCCTGCCAGTCGCCGCTCGTGCTCGGCAAACTGGCGGTCGGCATCCACGCCTTCTCGGTGCGGACCGTCGGTGCCCGGGGCGCGCGCAGCAAGGCCGCCCGCTTCCGCTGGAGGGTGCTCGAGCCGAAGGACTTCTCGATCGTGCCGCAGCTGGCCGGCCTGAGCGCTCTCTTCCCGGGGGCGCCGGCCCAGGCGCTGCCGCTGACGATCTCCAACCCAAATCCGGTACCGATCTTCGTCACCAGCTTGCAGGTCAGGGCGACAGCTAGTCCGCCCGGCTGCGCCAGCGCCGAGAATCTCATCCTGAACGGCTCGAGCGCCTCCAGCGCAGCCCCGATCAAGGTGCCGGCGGGCGCCTCGGTGAGCCTTCCCACGCCGGGCGCCTCGGCGCCGGCGATCCAGCTGCGCGACCTCCCCGTCAACCAGGACACCTGCCAGCGGACCCAGTTCCCGCTGGCCTTCTTCGGGACGGCGCGGGGATGAGGCGGCTGCTGCCCACCGGCGTCGCGACCATCGCGATCGTCGCCCTGCTGGCCGTAAGCGCGGCCGGCATCGCCGTCGCCTACTTCACCACGACGGGCTCCGGTAGCAGCAGCCCGAAGACGATCTCGATGCTCTCCCAGCCCTCGATCGCGACCGCCACGCCGGCGGCGGGTGGGACGGTCGCCTTGAGCTGGGCCACGGTCCCGGCGCCCGGGGCCGGCAGCGTGACCTACACGGTCAAACGCGATGGAGCGGACCCCGCTGGCACGTGCAACACGACGCTGGTCGTGACGAGCTGCGTCGACAGCGGCCTCAAAGCGGGCACCTACACCTACGTGGTCACGGCAAAGTGGCGTTCCTGGTCGGTGGCAAGCCCGAGCAAAGCGGCGACGGTAACCATCGGTCCCGCCGACCACTTCACGCTCAGCGCTGCCTCACTCACCCCGACCGCCGGCGCCGCGGACGACCTGACGATCACAGCCAAGGACGCAGGCGGCGGCACGGTCACCACCTATGCCGGCTCCAAGAGCCTCACCTTCTCCGGCGCCTCGGCCAGCCCGAATGGAACCCTGCCCACCGTTTCCGATTCCGCCGGCTCCGACGTTGCCTTCGGCAGCGCCGCGACGATCGACTTCAGCGCCGGCGTGGCCACCGTCTCCTCGTCCAAAAACGGGGCGATGAAGCTCTATAAAGGCGGCTCGGCCAGCCTCAGCGTCAGCGACGGCTCGATCTCAACCAAAGCGCCGTTGGGAGTGACGGTTTCCGCCGCTACCGCATCGAAATTCGTGCTCACGGCCGCCGCCGCCACACCTGCCGCCGGCGAAGCCGACAACCTCACCACCACCGCCCAGGACGCCTACGGCAACGTTGCGACCACCTACACGGGCTCCAAGAGCCTCACCTTCTCCGGCGCCTCGGCCAGCCCCGGCGGAACGGTGCCCACCGTGGTCAACAGCAGCGGAACCGCGGTCAATTTCGGCAGCACCACCGCGATCACCTTCACCGCCGGGGTAGCCACCGTCTCCTCGTCCAAAAACGGCCTGATGAGGCTCTACGCAAGCGGCGAACCCGACATCAACGTCAGCGATGGCTCGATCTCGACCAAAACACCGCTGGAGGTGACCGTAACTCCGCTCGCCGCATCGAAGTTCGTGCTCACGGCCGCCACCACGACCCCGGCGGCGGGCGCCACCGACAACCTCACGACGACCGCCCAGGACACCTACGGCAACGTCGCGACCACCTACACCGGCTCCAAGAGCCTCACCTTCTCCGGCGCCTCGGCCAGCCCAAATGGAACCCTGCCCACCGTTTCCGACTCCGCCGGCTCTGACGTTGCCTTCGGCAGCGCCGCGACGATCGACTTCAGCGCCGGCGTGGCCGCTGTCAGCGCCGCTAAAAACGGGGCGATGAAGCTCTACAAGGGCGGCTCGACCAGCCTCAAAGTCACCGACGGCACCCTCCTCACCCCCACCGCCTTGGTCGTCACAGTCGCCACCACCGCCACGCGACTCCTGCTTGCCGCTTCAGCGACAACCCCAGCGGCGGGGGCTTCGGTCAACCTCACAATCACCGCCCTCGACATCTACGAAAACACGGTCACCACCTACACCGGATCCAAGAGCCTTACCTTTTCCGGTGCCTCGGCGAGCCCCGGTGCCAACAAACCGACGGTCGCCAACAGCTCCGGCACCGCCACCAACTTCGGCAGCGCCACCGCGATCACATTCACCTCCGGCGTCGCGACCGTCTCCACGACCAAAAACGGCGTGATGAAACTCTACGACGCCGAGGAGGCGAGCCTCGTCGTCAGCGACGGCTCGATCTCCAGCACACCGCTGAAAGTGATCGTTTCCCCGCTCGCGGCCTCGAAACTCGTGCTCGGCGCCGCCACGATCACTCCCACGGCCGGCGCTGCCGACAACCTCACCACCACCGCCCAGGACACCTACGGCAACGTCGCGACCACCTACAGCGGCGCTAAAAGCATCACCTTCACCGGCGCCTTGGCCAGCCCCGGTGGGAACGTCCCGACAGTCTCAGACTCCTCCGGAACCGACGTCGCCTTCGGCACCGTGACCTCAATTAACTTCAGCCAAGGGGTTGCGGCCGTGTCGGGTGTAAAAAACGGCGTGATGAAGCTCTACAAAATTGGCTCGACAACGATCAATGCGAGCGATGGCACCTTCACCACGGCAAACGTTTCGCTGACGGTCGCGACGACGGCTTCGAAACTCCTACTCGCTGCCGCCACAACCACGCCGGTCGCCGCCGCAGCCGACAACCTGACGATCACGGCGCAGGACGCTTACGTCAACACGGTCACCACCTACACCGGTGCCAAGAACCTCATCTTCTCCGGCTCCTCGGCCAGCCCGAACGGAACGCTTCCCTCCGTGGTCAACAGTGCCGGCACAGCCATCAACTTTGGCAGCACCACCGCGATCACCTTTACCAACGGAGTGGCCAGCGTCTCCTCTTCGAAAAACGGTGTGATGAAACTCAACCTGGCCGGAGCGGCGAGCATCACGGTCAGCGACGGCACGATCTCCAACCCGACGCCGCTGGCGGTGACCGTCTCGCCAGGCGCAGCGGTGCGGTGGGGGCTGACCAGCATCAACATCAGCGCCGGCGCCCTGGGCTCCAACTGCCTCTTCACCTGCACCCTGACCGGGCTCGGCAACAGCGGCACGGTCAGCGCCAAGGTCGCCGTCACCGACAGCGTTGGCAACACGGTTAGCGCCGTCGGGACGGGCCACGCCGCCAAAGTAGTGGTAACGGGCGGCAGCGGCACGATCGGTGGCACTCCGCTTGCGATTCCCAGCACGGGTGCCGCCGAATCGGCGACGACCTTCACCTACACGTCCAAATCCTCCGGCACCTTCACCGAAACGGTAACCGCATCTGCCGCAGAAGGCACCGCTTACACGACCGCGACGCTCACCGCGACCAAGTAGCTAGGCCCGTGGCTCGAGCTGAATCTCGTGCTCAGCCCGTGGCACTCCCTCCTGGAGCTCGGCGCTGCGCTCGCGCTCGGCGTTTAGCTGGTGGCCAAAGAGGATCGCCAGGTTGCTGATCCAGAGCCAGACCAACAGGGCGACGAGACCGCCGAGGGTGCCGTAGGTCTTGTCGTAGGAGCCGAAGTTGGCGACGTAGAGGGCGAAGGCGGCGGAGGCGATGATCCAGGCCACGAGAGCGACCAAGCAACCGGGAGTCACCCAGCGAAAACCGCGCAGCTTCGCGTTCGGCGAGGCGTAGTAGAGGAGGTCGACCATGAGCACAAAGATCGCCACCATCACCGGCCACTTGGCGAAGCTCCAGATATCCACTGCCGTGCCGCTCAGCCCAACCGGCTCGGCGATCGCCTCGACGATCGGCCCCGTGAGGACGAGGCTGAGCGCCAACGAGGCCACGGACGCGACCATCACCAGAGTCACGGCCAGTTGCAGCGGTCGCAGCTTCCAGAAGGGACGGCCCTCGGGGGTTTCATAGATGACATTGGATGCGCGCATGAAGGCACCGATGTACGCAGACGCCGACCACAGCGCCACCGCCAACCCGAGCACGAAGGCGAACCCCGCGGCGCGCTGGTTCGAGACGACGGAGTCGATCGGACCTTCAAACGTCTGCGCGGCCGAGTCCGGGCCGATCGAGGTGATGATTTCGGTCACGCTCGCGGTCGTCGTCTTCGGATCGCCGAAGAGGCCTAGCAGCGAGACCATCGCGATCAGAGCGGGGAAAAGGGAGAGCAGGCCGTAGTAGGTGAGCGCGGCCGCCCAGTCGGTCAGGTTGTGCTGGCGGAACTCACGAGCGGTGCGTTTCAGGGTGGCCCAGGCCCCCGGGCTCTCTCCGTCTTCCGGCATGCCTTTCCGTACCCGATTCGGCCTTGCACGAACGTGGCCGGGCGGCGTTTCCCTCACTCGCCTCCGGGTACCCCAAGAGCCGGTTAGAGGATTTGATCCAAGCCCATCTGAGGAGGGATTTCGATGTCCACCGTCCTGATCGTCGTAATCGTTGTCGTTGCCCTGGTCGTGATTGCCGCCTTGGTCGCAGCCGCCGCACGTCGCAAGCGCGAACGGGCGCTTGGTCGCGTGCAGAACGAGGCTCTTCGCGATGACGTCAGCCACCATCGCGAGCAGGCCGACAGCGCCCGCAGCGAGGCGGAGCTGGCGCAGGAGCGAGCACGCAGAACAGCAGCCGAGGCCGAGCTCAACGAGCGCAAGGCTGCAGAGCGCGAGCGCGAGCTAGGAGATGCTCGATAGCGCGGTCGCCACGGCGAAGCCGAGCGTCGTGACCAAACCGGCGACACGACCCGACTCCTTGGTCGCGTCGGGAATCATCGAGTCGATCAGCATCACCAGAAGCGCGCCCGCGGCAAAACCGTCTATGCCAGCTCGAAGCTCACCTGAAGCCGCATCGGCGATCGCGTATCCGGCGACGCTGGCGAGCGTGCAGATCGCGGCAACGACGCTCCAGAGGCGCAGGATCTTTGCCCGCTCGGTACCCGCTTTGCGCATCTCGCTTGCCGAGCCGATCGCCTCGGGGAGGTTAGAGACGAAGATCGCGACGAGGAGCCCGACGCCGACCCCCTCTCCCGCTGCCAACCCGATTCCGAGCACGAGCTGCTCCGGGATTCCGTCGAGGAAAGCACCAAGTGCTAGCGCGGTTCCAGGTTCGGAGCCGCCGGCGCGGCCGGCGCGGCCACGGCCGGATGAGGAACGGCTGGCGATCAGCCCGTCGAGGGCGAAATAGGTGAGCGCTCCCACGCCAAGGCCGAGAGCGGTAGCTCCAAGGCTGCCGACCCGGAGCCCCTCCGCCGCCAACTCAAAGCTGACGGCGGAGATCAGCGCACCGGCGCCGAAGGCCAGGACCAACCCGACCTGGCGAGCCGGCCATCTCCGGGCAAACGCAAGCAGCGCGCCGAGTACCAGCGATGAAGCCGCCAGCGCGCCCCAGCCCAATGCGGCAGTCATGCTGTGATTCTCTCTTAAACCGCTGCACGACCGAAGGGAACGCGATGAACAGCCCACTCGCCGGAACCGTTGCACTGGTCACGGGCGCCAGCAGTGGAATTGGTGAGGCAACCGCGCGGGCGCTCGCGAGCCAGGGCGCCAAAGTCGCGGTGGCGGCCCGCCGGCTGGAGCGCTTGGAGCGCTTGGCCAGCGAGATCGGCGGCCAAGGCCATACCGCCTTGGCAATCCAGTCCGATGTCACCGATCAAGCGCAAGCGATCGCCGCGGTGGACCGCGCGGTCGAGGAGCTGGGCCGGCTCGACATCCTCGTCAACAACGCCGGTCAGATGCTGCTGGGGCCGATCGAGGATGCGCCAACCGAGGAGTGGGACCGGATGATCGACCTCAACCTCAAGGGACTGATCAACACCACACACGCGGCGCTGCCGCACCTGCTCACAGCGGCCGAGAACTCTGAGCGCGGCTGCGCAGACGTGGTCAACATCAGCTCTGTCGCCGGCCGCCTCGCCCGCGCAGGCTCAGCTGTCTACAACCTGACCAAGCACGGAGTGGGTGCCTTCAGCGAGTCCTTCCGCCAAGAGTTCGCCACCCGCAAAGTGAGGTCAACAATCATCGAGCCCGGCGCTGTGGACACGGAGCTCTCCGACCACATTCGCGACGGAGTGAGGGAGCAAGTGAGGCAGCGCTTCGCGGACCTCCACATGCTCGAGTCCGCCGACGTCGCCGACGCGATCGCCTACGCCGTGACCCGCCCCTGGCACGTCTCCATCAACGAGGTCCTGATCCGCCCAACCGAGCAACAGGGCTGACGGACTCACAACATCGGCAGCTGGCGATCTGACCAGCGCGGCTCCGGCGGGGGTCCGAAGTGGCCCCCACTCTCGAGGTCGAGCAGCGCTTGCTTTCTCTCCAGGCCGCCGCCGTAGCCGGTAAGCGAGCCGTCGGCGCCGATCACCCGGTGACAGGGCACGAGGATCGGCGTCGGGGTCCGGCCGATGATCGAGGCGGCGAGCCGGACGCGCTTGTAGGCCTCGATGTCATCCGGGTAAAGCGAATCGTCGATTCGGGCGGCGAGATCGCCGTAGGTGGTCGTGGCGCCGTAGGGGATCTCGCCAAGCTGCTCCCAGACGCGCAGCCGCAGGGGCGTGCCACGGAGGTCCAGGTCCAGCTCGAAGGCCTGACGCTCGCCGGCGAAGTAGGCGTCGAGCTGTCCCTTCACCGCCGGCATCGAGCGACGTGCCTGCTCCGGCAACCTAGGTGAGTGGCCGGGGAAGCACACGCCCCTGATTCCCGCCGAGCCGGCGATCACCGTCAGTGGTCCCAGTGGGCTCTCGTAGATGCTCCAGGTCGATTGCATGCCCTCACATAGATAACGCCCGCCGCGGTCGCCACGTGAGGTGGAAACGCCGACCCGGAATAGCCTGGGAACGTGGACCAAGTCATCCAGGTGATCGGCGCGGCGCTGATACTGACGGCCTACGTCGCGGCGCAGGTCGAGCGCCTCGACCCGCAGTCCCGTCTCTACCTCAGCCTCAACCTGGTCGGCTCGATCATCCTCGCCGTACTTGCCGCGGCCGGCGCGCAGTGGGGCTTCCTGCTGCTCGAGGGGGCCTGGGCGATCGTCTCGCTCTGGGGGCTACTCAAGCCGACAGCGGGAGCCGGCTGAAGCTGTAGTCGTCGAGGTCGAAGTGGGCGCTGCGCCAGGCCACCTCGAGCGTCGTCGCCGACCTGAAGGGCGCGTCGCCGTGTGAATCGAAGTAGTAGCTGTTTGCCCCGGCGCAGTTGTTGGTGAAGAAGACCTGGCGGCCGCGGCGCGAGAGCATCGTCTCGAAGTAGCGCCGGTTCGCCTCGGGGCTGACCTCGACCGCGGTCGCGCCCGTCTTGCGCGCGCGGCGCAGGCAGCGAACGATGTGCCGGGCTTGATTCTCGATCAGGGTGAAGTAGCTGGCTCCGTTGAAGCCGTAGGGGCCGAGGATCAGGAACATGTTGGGAAAGCCAGGCACGCTCACCCCCTCGTAGGCCTGGAAACGGTTTTCGTCCCACCACTGGGCGAGCTCGACACCATCGCCGCCGTGCACCGGAAAGGGTGGGATGTTGCCGCGGTCGAAGACCTGGAATCCGGTGGCGAGGATGAGGACGTCGATCTCGTGCTCGTTGCCGTCCACGGTGCGCACCCCGCTTGGCGTGATCGCCTCGATCGACGCGGTCTTCAGCTCGACGTTGGGCCGGTTGAACGTCGGCAGGTAAGTGTTGGAGAAGCTCGGCCGCTTGCAGCCCAGCCCGTAGCGCGGTGTCAGCTTGTCGCGCACCGTCGGATCGCGGACTTGGCGGCGCAGGTGCCTGTGTCCAAGCCGTTCCGCCCCACTGGCCAGCGGCACGACGCCGTGGAAGTGGGCCGGCAGGGGAAAATTGACCTCGACGAAGGCCTGGCTCAGGGCACGCGCCAGCGCCTGGGCGCCGGGTATGCGTTCGAGCAACTGCCGCACCCGCGGGCTCAACCGCGCGTCTGGCTTGGGCAGGCACCAGATCGGCGTCCGCTGCAGCACCACCAGCTTCTCGACTTCGGGCGCGATCGAAGGAATCACCTGGACCGCGGAGGCGCCGGTTCCGATCACCGCCACCCGGCGGCCGCGCAGATCCTGCTCGTGGTCCCAGCGCGCCGTGTGCATCACGGTCCCCGCAAAGGAGTCGAGCCCGGCGATTTCGGGCGGCTTTGGCTGGGTGAAGACGCCAGTCGCGCCGACCAGGAAGCGCGCCGTCAGCTCGCCGCCGGCGCCCGTGCGGAGGCGCCAGAGGTGCCGCTCGGCGTCGAAGCTCGCGGCGATGACTTCGGTGTTGAGACGAATCCGCGAGCGCAGTCCGTAGCTCTCGACGCAATGCTCGGCGTAAGCCTTCAGCTCGTCCCCGGGCGCATAAACCCGCGACCAGTCAGCCCGCTGCTCGAAGGAGAACTGGTAGCTGAAGGAGGGAATGTCGACGCCGATCCCGGGATAGGTGTTCCAGTGCCACGCACCCCCCACCCCGTCCCCTGCCTCGAGCAGAACCCAGTTCCGCATCCCCGCCCGATCGAGCTTGATCGCCGTGCCGATGCCGGAGAAGCCGGCACCGACGACCGCTACTTCGTGGTCCGGCTGGAAGTCATGCTGGCGGGCCATCGGCAGATATTCCCAACATTGCGCAAACGACGTTTGACCTACGAGTAGTTTTTGCCGCCAAACTTGGGTTGCGATGCGATACTGAGCGGGTGCTGGATACCCCGGGAGTACCCGATCGAGAGAGCCCGCTAGATGCCGGACCGGCCGTCCAGCGCGACCTGATCGTCGTCGGCGCCTCTGCGGGTGGAGTGGAGGCGCTGCAGCGCCTCGTCGCTGACCTGCCGGCCCACCTGCCGGCAGCTGTCCTGGTCGTTTTGCACATGATGCCCTCGGGGCCGAGCCACTTGCACGGCATTCTCGACCGGGCAGCCCGGCTGCCGGTGAGCAGGGCGCGCGACGGAGAGCAACTGGTGCACGGACACGTCTACGTCGCCCCGCCCAGCTTCCACACGCTGCTGCACGGGGACTCGATTCGGCTCAGCGCCGGGCCCCCCGAAAAAGGCCACCGGCCGGCCATCGACCAGTTCTTCCTCAGCGCGGCCCGGACGTATAACCGCCGCGTGATCGGCGTCGTGCTCACCGGCACGCTCGACGACGGCGCTGAGGGGCTGCGCCTGATCAAGGCATACGGAGGCGCCACGGTCGTGCAGGACCCCGACGACGCCTCCTTCGGCGACATGCCACGCAATGCCATCGACCAGGTCGAACCCGACCGGGTCGCCCGTCTGGACGAGCTTGGCGGCGTGCTCTGCGAACTGCTCGGCGTGCCACGCCTGCTCGACGAGGCGAAAACAGCCCGCCAGAAGGCCAGCCGCCGGGCCCCTGGGTCCGCTCTTAAGCCGCCGCGGACAAGCGAGCTGCTCCTCACCTGTCCGACCTGCGGCGGCGTACTGGTCGAGCATGCTGGCGGCGGTGTCATCCGTCTTACCTGCCAGGCAGGTCACAGCTACACGCCGGAGAGTCTGGTCGAGCAGCAGAGCGCCGACTTGGAGTCGACGCTGTGGCAAGCGGTGCGCACGCTCCAGGAACGCGCCGAACTACTGCGACAGATCGCCGCGCGGAGCCCGCGCCGCGGTGCCGTCATGAAGCAGGCGGAGCTAGAAAAAAGCGCGGCCAGCGCCGCCGGCCACGCCGATGACGTCCGCAAGACGATCCTCCGCCTCCGCAGCGCCAATAGTGAGACCGTAACGGAGGCGAGTCGGTGATCGAGGCAACAGCGGCAACTACCGATGAGGACCTCGAGGCTTTCCTCCTGTACCTCAAGGAGACCCGTAACCTCGATCTCGACGGCTACAAGCGGCCAACTCTGGCGCGACGCATCCAGAGGCGCATGTTGACGGTCGGCGCCGCCGACTACGAGTCATACGCCGACCACCTGGAGACGAATCCGCGCGAGTTCGACGAACTCTTCAGCGCCATCCTGATCAATGTGACGAGTTTTTTCCGCGACCCCGAGGCGTGGGACTACATCGCATCGACCATCGTCCCGCAGTTGCTCGAAAGGGTTCCGGACGGGAAACAGATCAGAATCTGGTCGGCCGGCTGCGCCTCCGGTGAGGAGGCGTACACGATTGCGATGGTCCTGATCGAGGCACTCGGCGAGAGCGACTTCAAACGGCGGGTGAAGATCTACGCCACGGACCTCGACGAGGAGGCGCTGGCCAAGGCGCGGGCGGCGACCTACTCGCCCGAAGCCGTTGAGAGCGTCCCCACGGAGCTGTTCGAGCGCTACTTCATCGAGAGTAAGGACGGATTCGCCTTCCGCCAAGACCTGCGTCGTTCGGTGATCTTTGGCCGCAACGAGCTGCTCCAGGACGCTCCGATTTCGCGCATCGACCTGCTCATCTGCCGCAACGTTCTCATGTACTTCACGGTCGAAGCGCAGGCGCGGATCCTCTCCCAGTTCAACTTTGCTCTGCGCGACCCTGGCGTCCTTTTCCTGGGGAAATCCGAGATGCTGGTTCGCCATTCCAAATTCTTCACCCCCGTCGACATCAAGTGGCGCGTCTTTCGCCCCCTCCCGCGTCGCCACCTCGGTGAACGGCTCGGCGAACTAGTCGGAGGGGCTGGGGCTGGGGCTGGGGCTGGGGCTGGGGCTGGGGCTGGGGCTGGGGCTGGGGCTGGGGGCGAGACTGCCATAGCGGAGCGCCACGCCGACCTCCGTGAGCAAGCCGCCTCGATCGGCCCAGTTGCACGCCTCGTGATCGACGCTTCTCGCTTCTTGGTCGACTCTAACGACCTCGCCGACGACCTCTTCTCGATCGAGCCCACGGATGTCGGCAAGCCGTTCCAAGACTTGGAGGTCTCCTACAGCCCGCTCGAGCTGCGTGGCCCCCTCGATCACGCTTTCAAGCAAGGAAAGGCAATCAAGGCCGGGCGGGCAGAGCTGGGCGATCCCGGAGAGGAGCGCATCTACGAAGCTGAGATCACGCCCCTTGCCGGAGATGGAGATGGACCGGCCGGCGCCGCGATCACCTTCACCGACACCACCGCCTACGCCAACCTCGCCGCTGACTACGGCAAGTCCAAACAGGAGCTCGAGTCCGCCTACGGAGAACTGCAGTCGACGGTCGAGGAGCTGGAGACGACCAACGAAGTGCTGCAGTCCACCAATGAGGAGCTGGAGACGACCAACGAGGAGCTGCAGTCGGCCAACGAGGAGCTGCAGACGATGAACGAGGAGCTCGCCTCGACCAACGACGAGCTCGAGACGATGAATCGAGTGCAGCGCAAATACGGTGAGGAGCTCGACCGGCTCAATCTCTTCTTGGAGGGAATCCTCGGCAGCCTCCATGTTGGTGTTGCGGTGGTCGACCGCGACAGTCGCGTGCGGCTGTGGAATACAAGCGCACAGGACTTTTGGGGGCTGCGATCCGATGAGGTCGACGGCGAGGACTTCTTCTCGCTCGACATTGGCCTACCAACCAACGATCTGGACAAGCCGCTGGAAGAAGCGATCTCTGGCGATCACGAGAGCACCGACCTGGCGATCGAGGCGGTCAACCGGCGCGGTGTCCGCTTCACCTGCGAAGTCCGCGTGATGCCACTTGTTTCCGCCAACCAAGATCTCTACGGGGGCATCATCCTGATGCGCGATGTGGGCGAAAGAGACTCAGTTCCGGTGTGACTTGCGCCGCAGTTCCGCGAAGCCCCGCACAATGGGCACGTTTGCCTTGCGGGCGTGACTCGAGCGGGCTCGCAACTTGCGGGCGTGGTGGCGAACCTGCTCACTCCAGGCGCGGATAGCTTTGCGCTGCTCGCGCTCGGCATCGCCACTCCAATCGAGTACGAAGAAGCAGTAGGTACAGCGTGAAGCCGTATCGAAGGCAGCGGAGAAAAAGCTGACCCGGGCGTTCGGGATCACGGATTCGACGACCTCGTTCATCTCCTCGGCAACGGCGCAGAGGAAATGCTCGCGGAACTCGCGCAGCTCGTCGCCAAGTCCGTCCGCCAGCCCGTTTTCGTCCTTTTCGCTGAGGCCCCCTTTGAAAGCGAAGGTGAGCATGTCGCCAGCGACACTCAGGCGCGGTTCGACCGTGTTTCCAACGTCGTACAGGACGGCAAACTGGCTAGCGAGCGCGGTCGAGAGCCGGTCCAACTGCGAGCCGTTCAAAGGCAAATCCCAACCACCCGCCGAGGTGTCTACCCCATGACTCACTTCATCTGAGTACGGCGTGTCCATGTTCCCCTAGCCAGAGTACTCAACCCCCTGGCCTTTCTCCAGCAGCCCAGACACCGCCCGGGCCAGCTGCTTGCCGTGGGGAGTGAGGAGGTACTCGGTGTGCGGCGGACGGCCGGGGACGAGGTGGCGCTCGATAATCCGGGCGGCCTCGAGTTGCTCCAACCGCTCGGAGAGGGTGGTCGGCGAGACGCCGGGAAGGGACTGGCGGAACTCGTTGAAGCGGGCGGCGCCGCTGGCGCAGGCGTAGATCGTCGCCAGCGTCCAGCGGCGCTCGAGCAGGGTTGCCGTCGCCCGCATCTCGGCGGGGACCGGCGAGCAGCTACGACATCGCGGTGACATCCGCCCCGTTCTCCACCGGCTCGAGCGCCTGCTCGAGCACCTCGCCGATGCTCATCACCGGGTGGAAGGTCATCTGCTCGCGCACCTCCTCGGGCACCTCGTCGAGGTCGCCGCGGTTGCGCTCGGGCAGGATCACCTCGGTCAGCCCCGCCGCGTGGGCGGCGAGCACCTTCTGCTTCAGCCCGCCGATCGGCAGCACCCTGCCCTGCAGGGTCACCTCGCCGGTCATGCCGACGGTGTGCTTGACCGGCCGTCCGGAAAGCAGCGAGACGAGCGCGGTCGTCATCGCCGTGCCGGCGCTGGGGCCGTCCTTGGGGATCGCTCCCGCCGGAACGTGCAGGTGGAACTCGCGCTGGAAGGTGCCTGGGTCGATGCCCAGCTCCTCGCTGTGCGAGCGCGCGTAGGAGAGCGCGATCCGCGCCGACTCCTTCATCACGTCGCCGAGCTGACCGGTCAGGACCAGGCCCTTGTCACCCTCCATCGCCGTCGCCTCGATGAAGAGCACGTCGCCGCCGGCGCCGGTGACGGCGAGGCCGGTGGAGACACCCGGGATCGCGGTCCGTTCGACCGACTCCTGGAAGAAGCGCTGGCGGCCGAGGGCGTCGTGGACCGCGTCAGCGTCGAGCACGATCGGCGTCTCGGCGTCGCCGGCGGCGATCTTGGTCGCCGCCCCGCGCAGCAGCTTGCCCAGCTCGCGCTCGAGCTGGCGCACGCCGGCCTCACGCGTGTACTCGGTGATGACGCTGCGCAGGATCTCGTCGCTCGCCTCGACCTCCTCGGGCTCCAGTCCATTGCGCTTGAGCTGGCGCGGCAGCAGGTAGCCGCGGGCGATCGCCTGCTTCTCGGCGGTCGTGTAGCCGTCGAAGGCGATCGTCTCCATGCGGTCGAGCAGCGGCGCCGGGATCGTGTCGGTGAGGTTGGCGGTGGCGAGGAAGACAACCTCGGAGAGGTCGACCTCGACGTCGAGGTAGTGGTCGCGGAATGAGTGGTTCTGGGCCGGGTCGAGCACCTCGAGCAGCGCCGCCGAGGGGTCGCCGCGCCAGTCGGAGCCGACCTTGTCGACCTCGTCGAGCAGGATCACCGGGTTCATCGTGCCGGCGTCGCGCAGGGCGCGGACGATCCGTCCCGGCAGCGCGCCTATGTATGTGCGGCGATGGCCGCGGATCTCGGCCTCGTCGTGCAGGCCGCCGAGCGAGATGCGGACGAACTCACGGCCAAGCGCGCGGGAGATCGACTCGCCGATCGAGGTCTTGCCGGTGCCGGGCGGGCCGACCAGGGTGAGGATCGCGCCGTTGGCACGACTGTCGTCATCGACCCCGCGTTCCTCGCGCAGCTTGCGAACGGCGATGAACTCGGTGATCCGCCGCTTGACGTCCTCGAGCCCGGCGTGATCGGCGTCGAGCACCTCGCGCGTGTGGGCGGGGTCGAGCCGCTCCTCGGAGCGCTGCGACCACGGCACCGCGATCAACCAGTCCAGGTAGCTGCGGATCATCGATGACTCCGGCGACTGCTCACCTTGGCGCTCGAGCCGGCGCAGCTCCTTCTCGGCTTGCTCGGCGACCGCCTCCGGCATGCCCGCCTCGGCGATCTTGCGCTCGTACTCCTCGATCAGGCTGCCCTCGTCCTCGCCCAGCTCCTTGCGAATCGACTCCATCTGTTTGCGCAGGAAGTAGTCGCGCTGCTGCTTCTGGGCGCCGGACTCGACGTCCTCGCGGATGCGGCTGCGCACCTGCAGCTCGGCCAGGCGCTCGCGCTGCAACTCGACCGCCAGTTGCAGGCGGGCGCTGACGTCGAGGGTCTCGAGCAGGCGCAGCTTCTGCTCATCGGAGACGTCGGGGCTGAGGCCGGTGGTATCCGCGAGCGCGCCCGGCTCCTCGACCGAGCGCAGGAAGGCGGCAATCCGATCGTCAGCCCCGCGCAGCTCGAGGATCTCTTCGACGACGGCGCGGTATTCCCGCGCCAGCTCCTCGGTGTGCTCGTCGTCGGGATGGCCGTCGTGGACCTCCTGCACCTCGATCCGCAGGGAGTCGCCCTCCCCCTCCTCGCCGGGCACTGCGGCGCCGGCAAGGCCGCGATGAAGGCCGACCACGGTTGCCGCGGGAGCGCCGCCGCGCGAACGGCCGCGCTCGATTACCTCGGCGACGACGCCGACCCGGCCGTACTCGCCGTCGCTGCGGGGAAGCAGGAAGACCCGCTCCTCCTCACCGGTGTCAATCGGCAGCGTCGCCGAGACGCCGGGGAAGACGATCGCGTCATCGAGGGGAATCAGGAGATAGGCCATATCTAAGTCCAATTTCTGTAGTTAGTCTTGCTACAGGATAGCGTACCCCCACTGCAACGCTTTCTGGCCGACATGGAGCCGAAAAGCGTTACGGTTGCCGCCGTGAAGTCGGAGCGCGCCAGGGAACTGCTCAACCGCGAGCGGGAGCAGATCGAGCAGGAGATCGCCGCGATCGAACGCGGTGGTCCCGAGGAGGGAGACGCTCGGGTCGAACCGGGCGACGCCGATTCGGAGAACCTCTACCAGGACGAGCTCGACGCGGGCCGACTGCAGGATCTGCGGCGCAAGCTCGCCGACGTCGAGCGAGCCGAGGTACGGCTCGGCGCCGGCACCTACGGGGTCTCAGTTCAAAGCGGCAAGCCGATCCCCGACGAGCGACTCGAGGCCTTCCCGACGGCGGAGCTGACCGTCGAGGAGCAGGAACGCGGGGTGGCCTAACCGAGGTGCAACGCGTTGCGGTCCTGTGGGATGAACAACGCGTTACACCCCGATGTCGGTCCCGTCAGCGGACGGCTAAGGCGCGATGACGGAGCGGGCGCCGGCGGCGCGCACGGCGGCTGAGAGCGTTTCGATGTCGTAGGCGCCGTCGTGGCGGCGCTCGTTGACGAAGAAGGTCGGCGTGCCGGTCACGCCACTGATGTCGGCCGAGTCGACGTCTTCCTCGACCCGAGGGGCGTGGGCGTGGTCGCTCAGCTCCTCCCGGAAGCGCTCGAGGTCGAGATCGAGCTGCTCGGCGTAGGCGTGGAGGTCGCGTGGGGTCAGGTCGCCCTGATGGTCGAGCAGCAGGTCGTGCATCTCCCAGAAGGTGCCCTGTGCCGCGGCCGCCTCCGCCGCCTCGGCGGCGAGCTCGGCACGCGGGTGGACGTCGGATAGCGGCAGATGGCGCCAGACGTAGCGGACATCGACGAAGTCGGTCAAAAGCTCGCGGATTACTGGCTCGGCCTTGCCGCAGTAGGGGCACTCGAAGTCGCCGTACTCGACGATGGTGACCGGCGCCTCGAGGGGACCGCGGAAGTGGTCGCGCTCGGGATCAACAGGCTGGGCCAAGTCGACAAGCGTTGCCGACGTCCCCAGCAATGCCCTGATGCGAGCACGGCGGGGCAACATCGCCGTGACCCGAAAGACCAGCCAGGTGAGCAGCGAGGCGCAGAGTGCCGCGCTCAGAACGCCGAGCTTCGCCTCGCGCAGCTCGATCCCCCGGAAAGCGAGATCGGCGATCAGCAACGAGACGGTGAAGCCGATGCCGGCGATCGCACCACCCCCAGCCATCGCCGCCCAACCAACCGGCGGCCGCAACCGCCCGCCGCTCAGCCTGGTCACGAGCAGCGCGGCCCCGGTCATCCCGGCCGGCTTGCCGAGCACATAGGCGACGATGATCCCCAGCGTGACCGGCGAGGCATAGGCGCTCGCGAGGAAGTCGCCATCGATCGCGATGCCGACATTTGCCAGCGCGAACAGCGGCACGATCACGTAGCTCGTCCAGGGGTGGAAGAGCTGCAGCAGGCGGGCGTTTGGCGAGACCGCGGCCTCCAGCCCGGCGCGAGCGGAGCGAGCGAGCTCGGGCGTCGGCTGCTCGCGGAAGTTGCGAAAGAGGTCGGTCGCCCGCTCCAGCTCGCCGCGCCCGGCGGGGTAGGCCCAGGTGATGAGGCCGACCATCAGACCGAGCACGACGGGATCGACGCCCGACTCGAAGAGCCCCACCCAGGCGACCGCGGCAAGCAGCAGGTAGACGAGGCTGGGACGGATCCGGGCAGCGAGTGCGACGAGGATCAGACCGAAGGCGCCGGCTGCGATCAGCAGCGGCTCGAGCTCGATCTGGCCGCTGTAGGCGGCGACGATGACCAGCAGCGCGACCACGTCGTCGACGACGATGATCGTCAGCATGAAGCCGCGCAGGCGGTCGGGGAAGCGGGGCCCGACGAGGGCGAGCATGCCGAGTGCGAAGGCGGTATCCGTCGACATCGCCACACCCCATCCCTGCGCCGAGGGCTCGCCGGCGTTGAAGGCAAGGAAAATCGCGACCGGCACGAGCATCCCGCCCAGAGCGGCGAAGACCGGCAAGGCGAGGCGGCGGCGCTCGCGCAACTCGCCGACGTCGAACTCGCGGCGCACCTCGAGCCCGACGACGAAGAAGAAGAACGTCATCAGGCCGCTGTTGATCCAGTCGCGCAGGCTCTGGGAGATGCCGGAGTCGCCGACCCTGATCGTTAGCTGCGTATGCCAGACGCTGTTGTAGGAAGAGAGGTCGAGGTTGGCCCAGGCCAACGCCGCGAGCGCGGCGGCGAGCAGCACGCTGGCGCTGCCGGTCTCGGTGGCGAGGAAGTCACGCAGGGGCGCCTGCAGGCTGCGCGCCCAGGCGGTTCGCCCGCTGAACGCCGACCTGACTCGTGCCCCGCTCATCGTCGCTAGCTTTTCATCCTCGGCCGCCGGGCCAGACCATCTAGGCTGGCGCAGATGGCCTCCGGTCCGACAAGCCGGGTTCTCTCGAGCTCCCAGCTCGCGACCCTCGCTGAGCTTGGGGAGGAGCGAAGGGCGGAGGTCGGCGAGAAGCTCTTCGAAGTCGGCGACGCGAGCTATCCCTTCATCGCGATCTACGAGGGCGAGGTCGCTGTCACCGATCCCGCCGGGCGCGAGATCGTCCGCCACGGCGCCTCGGGCTTCCTCGGCGAGATGAACCTGCTCTCCGGCCAGACCGTCTTTCTCACCGCGGTCGTCACCGAGCCGATGCGATACATCGCGGTCGAGCGGGAAGTGCTGAGGAAACTGCTCTTCGAGGACGGCTCGCTCTCCGACCTGCTGCTCTCCGCCTTCATCGAGCGGCGCGAGCTGCTGCAGCGCCAGCAGGGGATCGGCATCGAGATCGTCGGCCCGCGCGACTCGGCCGAGACCAGGCGCCTGCGCGACTTCGCCCGGCGCGGGCGACTCCCCCATTCCTGGGTCTCACCCGAGGAGAGCGAAGAAGCGGCCGCACTGCTCGAGGATCTCGCGCCCGAGGAGATCCCCCTGGTGCGGTTGCCCGGGGGCACCGATCTGCACAACCCCACCAACGGCCAGCTCTCGCGGGCGCTGGGGATCGGGCTGGAGCTGGGAGAACGGGAGGAGGTCGACCTGGTGATCCTTGGCGGCGGGCCGGCCGGGCTCGGCGCCGCGGTCTATGGCGCTTCGGAGGGCCTCGACACGCTGGTCATCGAGGGCACGGTCCTCGGCGGTCAGGCCGGCACCTCGCGCCGGATCGAGAACTACCTCGGCTTCCCGGCCGGCATCAGCGGCAGCGAACTGACCAGCCGCGCGGTCACCCAGGCGCGCAAGTTCGGCGCTCGCACCGCAACGCCCTATCGGGCCAAGGCGCTGGAGCCCGGCGGAGACCGGCACCTGGTCAGGCTCGAGGATGGCAACGAGATCTATGCCCGCACCGTGCTGCTCTCCACCGGCGCCGAATACCGCCGCCTACCGGTCGACGATCTCGACAGCTACGAGGGGCTGAGCGTCTTCTATGCGGCTGGCCCGCCCGAGGCGCAGCTCTGCGGCGGCCAGCGAGTGGGAGTTGTCGGCGGCGGCAACTCGGCGGCGCAGGCGGCGATTTGGCTGGCGCGCGGCGGCGCCCTCGTCACCCTGCTGCACCGGCGCGCGGACCTGAACGAGACGATGTCCCAGTATCTGATTGACGAGCTCGAGCCCTACGGGGTCGCCGTCCGCGACCGCAGCGAAGTCAGCGCCCTCCACGGTGAGGACGGCCACCTCGAAGCCGTGACGCTTACCGACGACACGAAACTGTCTTTTTCCTACCTCTTCCTCTTCCTCGGAGCCACGCCCTGCACTGATTGGCTCGGCGACACGGTCGCCCGCGACCCCAAGGGCTTCATCCTCACCGGAGCCGACGCGGGCGCCAAAGGACTACTCGAAACCAGCGTGCCCGGCGTCTACGCGGCCGGCGATGTGCGCGCCGGCTCGATCAAGCGCTGCGCGACGGCCGTTGGCGAGGGTGCAACCGTGGTCCGCTTCGTCCACGAGCACCTTTCCAGTATCCCGGCGAGCGCCTGAGGTTCCGCGCATCCGACTTTGACCACACCAGAGTGGGGTCAAAGTCGGATGCGCTGATCCTTCCTAGCGACCGACATGCAGCTCGAGTGCATGGATCTGGCTCTGGCCGTAGGAGCCGGTCTGCACCGGGCCGGCGGCGCTGATCAGATCCCCCACGCCGGGGAGCGGGTGAGGACGCAGTCCCGGGCGAACGTCGATCGCGGTCAACTCCGGCAGGGTTATCCCCTGCCGATCGATGACGACGAAGTGGACGTCGCCATCGCCATCGGGGTCGACCCGCTCCACGTAGGCAATCGGCCCCTCGACCGTGCGACAGCTGGGCAGATCCACTGGACAGTGGGATGGCGTGACCTTCTCGCTGGCCGTCTCGGTCCGCTCGCGCGGTGGCGCGCGTTCGATGACCCGCGGATCCGAGCGGGAGTCCATTGAGCCCTGCGCGCCACCACAACCCGAGGCCGCCGCGAGAGCCAGGGCCACCGCGCAACAAGCAACCAGGGCATGGGGCCCACATTGCAACTTCGAGTTGGCCTCCGTCATCGATCGAGCGTAGCCACGTCAAACGGATCGCGCACCGCCACGATCGGCAGGCCACGACCAGCAGGTCTTTTTACCGCCGCCTCGAATGCGAACATATGTTCCCATCCGAAAAGAGGAGATGACTATGCCCCAGTTCGACGCCTATGAAGATCTGGTTGGAAAGTGGCGCTGGCGCCTGCTCGGCAGCGACGGCCGCACCGTCGCCACATCAGGAGAATCCTTCGGCTCCCACTGGCACGCACTGCGCGCGGCAGAAAACGTCCGCGGCGTCGCCACAGGAGCCCAGATCTCCAGCGTCCCCGCTAACGGCGTAAACGACTTCCTGGCCGAAATCATCGACCGCGAGCTAGCCCGGGCTTAGGCCCACTAGTAGGTGGTACTCCGGTGGTACACTAATTTGGTGCCAACGCACCACCCCCGCATCCAGGTCACCGAAGATCATGAGCTCTCCGCGGCATTGCGAACCGCTGCACCGTTCCTTCCAGCCGGCCTACCCCGCTCTCGCCAGGTGCGGGATTTGGCGATCGCGGGAGCGCGCCACCTCAGTGGAGAATCAGCGGACGACAACAAGCGTCAAGAGCTTTTGGAGCAGCTCGCCCAAAGCTTTGACGAGCCTGACACTGCCGGTATCGACTGGGACCTCTTGCGCGAGGGTAAGAGCCGTGCCTGGCCAACAAGGTAGGAGTCTCACCTGGGGAGAACTTCCTCTCGTCGTTGACACCTCCGCTTGGGCTCGGGCTCATCACCCTGAGGTTCGCCAATTCTGGAAAGGGGCACTCCTCGACCGCCGCCTACGCATCTCGCCTGTCGTACGATTCGAGATTCTGCTCAGCGCTCGCAATGGCAAGGGCTTCGGCATGCTCGCTGAGCGTCTTTCGGCGCTGCAGGCTGCACCGCTCAGCGCCTCGGTCATTGCGACTGCTGAGAACGCAATGCGGGAGCTGGCAAATCGTTCAGCCGGCTCTCACCGTCTCCCAATCGTGAACTACTTTGTGGCTGCTTCAGCGCAAGAGCTCGGCGCGGCGGTCATCCACTATGACCGCGATTACGACACGCTCGCCAAACTGATGAGCTTCGAGTCAATCTGGCTTGCTCCAGCGGGCACACTTTCGTGAGTCAAGATCGGGACCGCGCATCCGACTTTGACCCCGTTCTGGTGTGGTCAAAGTCGGATGCGCGAGCGGCGCCTGCGGTACGCCCGGGGCTAAGTTAGTCAAAGTCGATCACACTGCGGATGCCATCCTGGGCCTCCATCAGCTCGAAGCCGCGGTTGACTTCGTCGAGGGCGATGCGGTGGGAGATGAAGGGATCGACGTCGATCTCGCCGGCCAACGAGCGCTCGATCAGCTGTGGGACCTGGTCGCGGCCCTTGACGCCTCCGAAGGAGGAGCCGGCGATGCGGCGGCCGGTAATCAGCAGGCGGGGCACGACGTCGAGGGTCTCCCCCTTGCCGGCTACCCCGGCGACGGTGCAAAGGCCCCAGGCCATCCGCGCCGCTTCGACTGCCTGGCGCATCACGGCGACGTTGCCGGTCGCCTCGAAGGTGTAATCGGCGCCGAAACCGCCGGTCATCTCGAGGATCTCCTCGACGGTGCCCTCGCCGCCCTCGATCGTGTCCGTCGCCCCCTGGCCGCGGGCCAGCTCGAGCCGCTCGGCGGAGAGGTCGACGCAGACGATGCGCTCGGCGCCCTGCAGCCGGCAGCCGGCGACCGCCCCCAGACCGACCATGCCCGCGCCGAAGACGGCGCAGGTACTGCCCGGCGTCACCGCCGCGGTGTTGATCGCGGCGCCGAGACCGGTCGAGAGCCCGCAGGCAAAGAGGCAGGCGTGCTCGAAGGGCGCCTCGGGATTCACCTTTGCCAGGGCGATCTCCGGCATCACCGTGTACTCGGCGAAGGTCGAGCAGCCCATGAAATGACGGACGCCGTCCCCCTCGCGCGAGATGCGTGTGGTCCCGTCGGGGAGGAAGCCCTTGTTCTGCTCCTCGCGGATCGCCATGCAGAGGTTGGTCCGCGGGTCCACACAGTGGACGCACTCTCCGCACTGGGGCGAGAAGAGGGTGACGACGTGGTCGCCCGGTGAAAGCGAGGCGACGTCGGGCCCAGCCTGTTCGACGACACCCGCTCCCTCGTGGCCCAGCACGGTGGGCGCGTAGCCGGAGGGGTCGGCGCCGGAAGCCGTGTAGAGGTCGGTGTGGCAGACGCCGCAGGCGACGAGCCGAACCAGCACCTCACCCGCCCGCGGCTCGGCCAGCTCTACCTCCTGCACCGCGAGCGGCTCACCGAACTCCTCCAGCACCGCGGCGCGCATCCTCATCGTCTACCGACCCCGGATCAACCGCTCGTGAAGCGGGCCGCTTCCTCAGAGCCGCCCGTGGCGTTGCCCTCGCTGTAGGAGTGCGCCCCGGCGCCGGCCAGGGTGCCGCCGTCGACGATTAGGTATTCCTCGCGTATCGGCCGCCCGTCGAACCAGCACTCGAGGATCTCGCGAGCGCCAGCCGCGTAGCGCGCCTGGGCCGAGAGACTGGTACCGGAAGTGTGCGGGGTCATGCCGTGGTGTGGCATCGAACGCCAGGGGTGATCCCGCGGCGCCGGCTGCGGGAACCAGACATCGCCGGCATAGCCGGCGAGCTGGCCGCTCTCGCAAGCCCGCGCGACCGCGTCGCGGTCGCAGATCTTGCCGCGCGCCGTGTTGATCAGGTAGGACCCGCGCTTCATCCTGGAGAGCATCTCGGCGTCGAAGAGGTTCTCGGTCTCGGGATGCAGCGGCGCGTTGATCGTGACCACGTCACAGACCTCGACCATCTCCTCGGCCGTGGGGTGAAAGGTGACCCCCAACTCCTCCTCCACCTCGGCGGGCAGGCGATGGCGATCGGTGTAGTGAAGGCCGACCTCGAACGGCTTCAGCCGGCGCAGGACGGCCGAGCCGATGCGGCCGGCGGCGACCGTGCCGACCTGCATGCCCTCCAAGTCGTAGGAGCGCGAGGCGCAATCGGCGATGTTCCAGCCGCCGTCGACCACCTGCTGGTAGGACGGGATGTAGTTGCGCACCAGCGCCAGGATCATCATCACCACGTGCTCGGCGACGCTGATGCTGTTGGAGTAGGTCACCTCGGCGACGGTCAAACCACGCTCGATCGCCGCCTGCAGGTCGACGTGGTCCGAGCCGATCCCGGCGGTCAGCGCGAGTTTCAGCTTCGGCGCCATGGCGATGCGCTCGGCGGTCAGGTAGGCGGGCCAGAACGGCTGCGAGATGACCACCTCCGCCTCGGGCAGCTCGCGCTCAAAGACCGAGTCCGGCCCGTCCTTGTCGGCGGTGACGACCAGGCGGTGACCGCGCTCCTCGAGGAACTCCCGCAACCCCAACTCGCCGGAGACGCTGCCGACCAGCTCGCCTGGCGTGAAGCCGATCGCCTCGGGCGTCGGCGTGCTCTGCCCGTCGTAGTAGCGCTCGATCGTCGGCACATCGTCGCGCGCGTAGGACGGCGGGTAACCGTCAACCGGGTCGTCGTAGAGGACGCAGAGAACGTTGGCCATCGGTCGAACCACCCTCTCACATGAGAGCATGGAGTCCAATGAGCGATTTCCTGGTCAAGCGGGACGAACTGCGGGAGTGTCGAATCGCCGATTCCGAGCCGCCCGCAGTCGGGCCCGGCCAGGCCCTGTTGAGGGTGGACAGCTTTGGGCTCACCGCCAACAACGTCACCTACGCCGTGATGGGCGAGGCGATGTCCTACTGGGACTTCTTCCCAGCTGAGGACGGTTGGGGGCGGATCCCCGTGTGGGGGTTTGCCGAGGTCGCGCAGAGCGAGGCCGAGGGAGTCGAAGTGGGTGCACGCGTCTACGGCTACCTGCCTCCCTCCTCGCACATGCTGGTGAAGCCGGCGAGCGTCAACGAGAAGGGGTTCACCGACGGATCGGCACACCGGGAGGCGCTGCCCTCGGCCTACCACCGCTACCTGGTCAGCGGCGAGGATCCGTTCTACCGAGCGGACACAGAGGACATCCAGATACTGCTGCGGCCGCTCTTCTTCACATCCTTCCTAATCGACGACCAGCTTGACGACGATGGGCTGACTGGCCGCGGACCGATCGTCATCTCCAGCGCCTCGAGCAAGACCGCGATCGCTGCCGCTTTCCTACTGGCGCGCCGTGACGGTGTCGAGCTGGTCGGCCTCACCTCGGCGAGCAACAAGGAGTTCGTCGAGAACCTGGGCATCTACGGCCGCACCGTCAGCTACGACGAGGTCGGCTCGCTCGACCGCGGCCCGGCCACCTACGTGGACATCTCCGGAGACGGTGGCGTGCGCCAGGCGGTCCACTCCCACTTCGGCGATGAGCTGGCCTACAGCATGGCCGTGGGCATCACCCACTGGGAGGATCTCGGAGCCGGCCAGGGCGACCTGCCCGGACCGGCGCCAGCCTTCTTCTTCGCCCCCAGCCGGGTCGAGAAGCGCTCCGCCGACTGGGGCCCGGCCGGTCTCGAGCAACGCGTGGCCGAGGCCTGGCACCCCTTCTGCGAGTGGACCGGGGGTTGGCTGGAGATCGTCCGCGGCACGGGCTTCGACGCGGTCAAGAGCTCCTATCTCGAGGTGCTCGAGGGTCGGGTCGGCCCGAAGACCGCCCACGTGATCTCGCTCGCCGGCTAGGCAACTCGGGCGAGAACAAGCACACCGAACTCGAACGGCCGATCGTGCAGGGTGCCGTCCGAGCGCTTGAGGTAAGTGGCGCGCGCCTCGACCGGATCGAGTGCTCGCTCGGCCCGGAGCCCAAAGCGCGACAGGGTCTCCTCGGCGCGGCCCTCCGGGATTCCCCAGCGAAAGGGCTCGCCGGCTTCCGCGGCCCCCTTTCTTGCCTCAGCCGCGCCCCGGTAGTCGCGCGACCCATCGACCACCTCTGCCCAAACCGCGTCGAAGACGATCGACGCCGGCGGATCGCCGTGCTCGCCGACCCATGCGAGGGTCTCCGCGACAGCCTCCTCCGGCAGGTAGGGGCTCACGCCCGACCAGACGAACAGCGTCCTGGCCGAGCGCTCGTGCCCGGCAGCCGCCAGCGTCGCATCGAGATCCTCGCTGCTGAAGTCGATCGGCACGTAGGTGACGTGCTCGGGCTCATCTCCGAGAAGGCGCCGAATGCGCCGCCGCTTGGAGGCCTGGCTGGCGGGATGATCGACCTCCATCACCCGTACGCCATCCAGCTGCGATGCGAATCGGTACGGGCGCGAGTCAAACCCGGCACCGAGCAGGATCAGCTCGTCGATGCCGGCCGCGACCGCGTCGAGCACGACCTCGTCGATGAACTTGGTCCGCGCGATCTCATAGGTGTAGGCGCCGGGAAGCCTCCGGTTGGCCATCCGCAGAACCAAGCCCCTGGCGGCTCGGTACTTGGCGAGCGTCGTGACGTTGAAGCCGCCGAGAAAGCCGCTCGCCATCTGATCCGGACAGCGAACCCCGGGGTCCGCGTCGAGAGCGCCCATTGCCCGCAACGCCGTCACTGCCTCGGCGGTGCTGCGGGGGGTCAGCGGGTTGCGACCGCGCTCGCCGAGGGCCATCCCGGCCAGGATAGAGCTACCGCGGGCGCCCCCTTCCCTTGGCGACTTTTCCGTCTATTTCACGGATAAGTCGCCAAGGCTCGGCAACTCGCTACCCGCCCGGCGTCATCAACGCCACCGGCAGCGAGAGCCCGGCAGAGCGGCGGAGGGTGGCGATGCGGCGGCCGGGCTGGATGGCTGGACGGATCTCGCTGACGCGATCACCGAGCCCGGCCACGGTGGTGTCCAGGTCAGAGCTGACGAAGGCGAGGCCCCAGAAGAACGCCGGATGGTCTCCCCCGGCCCGCTCGATCGCCTCGTCTGGCTCCTGCACGACCTCGAGGATGTTGGCGCCGAGCCGGAAGAACGCCTGCCGCGGCGCCCCTGCCGGCGTCGGCTCCTCGCGAATACGGCGCAGGTCGAGGCCGGCGCTCCGCAAAGCCGCAACCGTCCGGTCGAGCGCGGGCGTAATCGCGACTACGTGGTCGAGTGCCTCGACGCCATTGGGCTGGGCGGGCGCCTCGCCCGGCGCCGGGCGGTCCGATGGAGTGGTCAGCAACCCGTCCAGCTCGATCGTCTCGATCTCGCGCAGGGACCAGCCGGCCAGGCCCTTTCCCGCTTCCCGACCCGCCAAGCGAATCCGCACATCGCCGACCACACAGGTGTCACCGTCGACTCGGAAGTCAAGCGCCGACCACGCACTCGGCTCGTCCGCCACGGTCAGCTCGTCGATCGTCATCACTCCGCCAAAACCTCCTCGAGCGTGCGACCGCTGGCCACCGAATTCGGCTCTTCGGCGACCACATCCGAGCCCGACCGCGCCTCCTCATCACGACGCTTGATCAGCAGCCACTGTGGTTTCTCACCGGGGCGGGTGCGCTGCAGGGCGAAGCCGCCGCTGAGCTTCTCGCCGTGGAGGACGAAGACGGCGTGGCCGCGCTCGAGCGCCTCCGGCCAAGGCACCCGGCCACCCTGCTCGTAGGAACCGCGATCCCAGACGATCACCCCGCCACCCCCGGTCGGTCCCTCGAAGTCGTTGTGGCTGATCGAGTGGTCCTCGACCTCGACCGCCAGCCGTTTAACTGCCGGATCCATCGAGGGACCCTTCGGCACTGCCCAGGAGCGCATCACTCCGTCGACCTCGAGGCGCAGGTCGAAGTGATGGGCGGTGGCGGCGTGCTCCTGGACGACGAAAGCACCGGCCCTAACCCCACGAATCGCGAACTGCTCGTGGCCCTCGGCCTTCAGCGTCTCAATCTCGACACCGGCAACCCGCGCGCCGGGCGGCCCCTCGCGCAAGAACCCCACCAACTCCTCGACCGCACCTTCGGAACCCTCGGCGTGAACGCGCAAGCAGCCGTCCTCCTCGTTGCGTACCCAGCCCATCACGCCGAGACCGCGCGCCTTGCGCACCGTCGCGTAACGGAACCCGACGCCCTGCACGTCCCCGCTCACGACAACGCGAACCGCCCTCTCCGGCTTGCTGCCCTTGGCCATTTCGCGCTCGCCCTCGCTAAGCCTTGCCGACCTTCGCCAGGTACTCGTCGAGACGCCTGGTCTCTTCGGTGTCCTCATAGACCTCGTACTCGCGAAGTTTTCCCCAGGCGATGTGGCCCCAGAGCACGTAGCGGTTGTTATAGACCCGCCCGTCGCTGGCGTCGTCGAGGTGGATATGGCCGCGGACGCAGATCGTCTGCCGCCACGGGAATCCCTTGAGCACCACCTCGTCCGGGTAGATCTGCAGGCCAATCTCAACGAAGCGGTTGAGCCACTGCTCATGCTCCTGCTTGTTGCTCGCCCCGGGAGCAAACGAGCTGTCCCCCGGAAAGGTGAACCTGACGTCGTCGGCGTCCATCGCCAGCACGGGTCCTACATCTCCAGCCCGCATCGACTTCATATTGCGAGCGATCATCTTGCCGGCCAGCCACGAAAGCATCGGCGCCCCCTTTCGCTAGTTGTCGCCAGGGAGGCTAGCTCGACGGACGCCGCGCTTATCCGAAGATCGGAACACCTCATCTCATCGAACACTTAGAGAAGCGTTAGCTCCCACTTCACCCACCCACTCACGATGTGGGGGTGAACACCCTCGGAACGAGCGAAACGAGGCGCGGCCTTCTGCTGAGGAGACATGGCATCGCGGTGTTCCTCGCCGGCGCATCGCTTCTCTGGGGGGGTGGGCTTTGCCCAGGTCGAGGACGGAAGGTCCCCCGCGGTCGACGGCAACGTGGTGGCGGCGCTCGCCTCCGATGCCGATTCGAGCGCTGACGCCGAACGGCTGAGGACCTCGGCGACGCAGGGTGCGCGGTACCACCGCGCCCAGCGGACGACCTAATCGGTGCGGCTTACACTCGTCTCTCCGCATGACGACCGCGTCGATCCTCTCCAACTTCTGGAACAACCTTGAAGATCACAACGAGCAGGCGGTCTTCCTCGTTTTGGTCGGCTTCCTCGTCTCCTTCGCCTTTATTCGCATGAGCACGCGGATCATCCGCAGCGAAAGCGTCTCCTGGTGGCCCGGAAACATTGAAAGCGATTCCGGGCTGCACCTCCACCACCTCGTCTTTGGGATCGTGACGATGATGGCCGCCGGGACCCTCGGCTTCGTCAGCGACGGTCGCACTCCCTATGCCGAGATCTGCGCGCTCCTCTTCGGCGTCGGCGTCGGCTTGACGATCGACGAGTTCGCCCTCTGGGTCCACCTCGAGGACGTCTACTGGGAAGAGGAGGGCCGCAGCTCGATCGATGCCACGGTGATCGCGGCCTCGCTGATGCTGCTGATGGTTCTCGGGGTCAGCCCGGTAGTGATCGACTCGAGCTCGACAGAGGCGCTAATCACCAGCATCGTCCTCACCCTCATCGCCTTTGCCTGCGTGGCGATCTGCTTTGCCAAGGGGCGTGTCCTGCACGGGACGATCGGCATCTTCGTGGCGCCGATCGCCTTCTACGGCGCCGGCCGCATCGGCAAGCCGGGCTCCGCCTGGGCTCGATATCGCTACGGCGAGCGACGGCCCAAGAAACAGCGCAAGGCCGAAGATCGCTTTCCCCCCGACCGCCGCACCGATCGCTTCAAGGAAGCCTTCCGCGACATCGTCGGCGGCAAGCCGAGCGAGGGCCTGGCGGCCGTGGGCGGCGAGGCCGCCGCCGCGACCCGCGAGGCCGGCGCCGAAGTGCGCGAAGCGGCCGAACGGCTGACCGGTGCCGGCGATGCGGCCCACAGGAAGAAAGACGGTGACTGACCGCCGCGGGGCGGTTACTACAGCGGGACAGGCCACGTACCCTGCCGCAATGCCATAACCGACGATGGCTCGTGGTGCCTGCCCGCCGGGGCCGCCGAGGTCGGAGGCAGCTTCGCCCTTCGCCTCCCTTTCCGAAGGAGGCCGGCAGCCTCTACCGCTCGCACCCCCGAATCGAGTCCACGCCGGTACCGCCACGACAGCGGTCGAAGCCGGGACCGCCGCGCAGACGGTCAGCGCCACGATTGCCCTTGAGGATGTCGGGACCAGGACCGCCCTTCAGCACGTCCGGACCACCACGGCCAACGAGACGGTCCTTGCCTGCGCCGCCAAAAATGCGGTCTGCCGCCGAACCGGCCCCGACGTAGTCGTCGCCACTGCCGGCGCAAACCAGATCGCGGCCCGAAAGCGAGGCGATGGTGTCGTTGCCCCGGAACGTGGCGATTACATCGCGGCCGGCCGTGCCGGCTATTACGTCGGCGCCCGACGTCCCGGCGATTGAGACGGCGACACCACGGCAGGTGGGCGCTGGGCCGGCGACCAGCGTCGTCGCCGTGGCCTTGTTGTTGGAAGCGACGGGATCTTTCTGGTCTCCCTTCACCGAGGTGGTATTGCTGATCAGCCCTGCCTGGCGCGGGACGACCGAAAGCGTCACCGTCGGCGGGACGGAGTAGTCAACCGCCGACACGCCGACCTGGCCGAGGTCGCAGGTGACTTTCTTCCCTTTACGCGCGCATTTGCCCGCGGTCGTAGTGGCGGAAACGAAGTCGACTCCTTTCGGGAGCTGGTCGGTAACGGTCACGCCCGTCGCCACGTCAGGGCCGAGGTTCTGCACACGGATTGTGTAAGTGAGCGTTGATCCAGCAGCAACCGGATCGGGGCTGTCGGCCTTGGTGATGGCCAGGTCGGCCGAGCCCGCTTTCGCCGCCACTCCAACACCCGCCAAGGCAAGTGCGAGCGTCGCCGTGATCCCGAGTATCCACCAGTTCCGCATGGGTCCCCCTCCAGGTTGCCTTCCATACTGAAACGCAAACTTGCCACGCGCGTCAGCGCACTTCTGCGTTATTTCCCCGGAGTCAGGCAAAACTAACGCGCGTACGCGTGCCTGGGCGGTGCTCGTTGGCGCTCGCCTGGCCTTAGACCTGCTGCACGGCCCAGCCGTTTCCGTCCGGATCGTTGAAGAAGACAAACGAGCCCCAAGCGAACTTCTGGACCTCGCCGACCTCGAGCCCCCGGCCGAGGAGCTCCTCGCGGGCCGCCTCGATGTCCTGGACGACCATCTGCAGGCCCTGGACGGAGCCCGGCTCCATGTCCGAGAGCCCGGTTCCGATCGCAATCGAGCAGCCCGACCCGGGCGGCGTCAGCTGCACGAAGCGAATCTCCTCGCTGACGGTGTGATCGTGATCGGCGTTGAACCCAACCTTCTCGGTGTAGAAGGCCTTCGCCCGATCCACGTCTGAGACGGGAACCTGCACCAGCTCGAGTCGCCAATCCACACGGCGAGTTTAGATCAGCGAAGAAGGCCTACGCCAACAGGCCCAGCTCGCCCGCGCGGTGACTCGCCTCGACGCGGGAGCGGCAATCGAGCTTGCCGAGCAGGTTGCGGACGTGCATGTCGACCGTGCGGGGGCTGATGAAGAGCTCCTGGGCGATCTCGCGGTTGGTGCGGCCGATCGAGACGAAGCGCAGGACCTCGAGCTCGCGGCGAGTGAGCTGGACGTCGTCGGCTTTTGTCGCGGCGCGGCTGCCGAGGCGCTGCGCAACCGACTCGCCGAGCGCGGCGACCTCCTTCGCCGCGGCCGAGGCGAGCGGCCGGGCGCCGAGCTTGGCGGCCGTCCTGTAGGCGTCGGACAGGCGCTCCAGCGCCTGATCGCGCTCGCCAGCAGCCGCGAGCACGACCCCGGCGCGGAGTTCGATCTGGGCTCGCTCGAAGGGGACGGCGAGCGTGCGGTGAAGCTCGACCGCCCGAGAGAGATGTTCGGCGGCCGCGGCCGCGTCGCCGTCGAGCAGGGCCATCTCGCCGAGGGCCTGCGCCAGCGCCGCGAGCGCGTCGCCGTGACCCGCCTCCGATGCCATCTGCGTCAGCGCCTCGGTACAGGCGTGGACTCGCTCGCGGTCGCCCTGGCGGGCGAAGAAGGCTGCCGCCCAGCGGATTCCCCAGACGGCGTAGTGGTGGTCCTCGCTCTCCTCCCAGCGGGCGAGCAGCGTGCGGCAGTGCTCGGCCGCTTCCTCCTCGGCGCCCTCGGCCGCGGCGACGTAGGCGAGGCCAGTCGTCGCGTCCATGAACATGTTGTAGTGGCCCACCGAGGAGGAGACCGAGCGCGAAGCGGAGAGCATCCGCCGCGCCGAGGCCAGCTTTCCCTGGAAGGCATGGATCCCCCCGACAAGTCCCTCGGCCACCCACACGGCGGTGCCGGAGTCGACTAGTTCACGACCGAGCTCGCTGGCCCGCGACCACTCGCCGCGCTCGCGCAGAACGTAGACGAGGCAGGTGACGCAGGCGAGCTCGGTGCTGACGTCCTCGCCGGTCCGGCAGAGGCCGAGCGCGGTGTCGAGCGCTTCCTCGGCACGGCGGTAGTCGGAGGCGTCGTAGAGGACCATGCTGAGGCGCTGGTAGAGCTCTGCCGCGATCGGAGTCAGGTCGTGCTCGAGCGCCAGGGCGAGCGCACCGCGGACGGTCTCCAGTCCGGTCTCGAACTCGCCGCCCTTCGCTTGGGCGACCCCCAGCAGGCCGCGGGCGCGGGCGCCGAGGTCGAGCCGGTCGGCGGCCCTGGCGTCTTCGAGCGCGGCCTCCGCCAGCTCGATCGCCTCGCTGTAGCCGGCTCGCGCGCGCTGGTGGTCGGCCATCCTCAGCCGCTCGCCCGCGGCCTCGGCGGGCATCTCGTTGGCGGCGAAGGCCTCCGCCGCCAGCCGCCGGGCGGCAAACGCGGTGTCGCGCTCCCCCTTCAGGTCATAGACCGCGGCCAGCCGGCGCTGGGTGCGGGCGAAGCCGGGACTGTCTTCGCCTTCTGAGCAAATCGCCGCGAGCTCGCGCAGCGCTTTCGTCGCCTCGGTCAGCTCGCCGGCAAGCTCCGCGCAGCGCGCGTAGCGCTCCAGCGTCTCGACCCGCAGCTCGTCCTCTTCGCCCTCGGACCACAGCTCCAGCGCCTCGCGGGCGGCCTTGGTCGCGTCGCGGTAGGCGTGCAGCTCTTCCGACTGGCGCACGGCTTGGACAAAGGCCACCCGCGCCTGCGCGGCATCGCCGGCGCTGCGCCGCTGGGCGGCGATCTCCATACTCGTCCCGCCCCTCTGCTCGAGCGCCTCGGCGAGGCGGCGGTGGATAGCCCGGCGGCGCAGCCAGGGCACCTCGGCGTAGACGGCATCCCGCACCAACGCGTGCCTGAAGGCGGCGCGGCCTCCCTCTTCCTCGACGAGGTGGCCCTTGTCGGTCAGCTCGACCAGCCCTGTCCTGTCAGCAAGCTCCGCCGCCAGCCCGAGGTCGAAGGGCTGATCGGCGACGGCGGCGACCTCGGCTGCCTCGCGCGCCTGCTCGCTGAGCTCAGAGGCTGAGATCGCGACGGCGTCGCGGACCGTGTCCGGCACCGGGACCTCGCTTTCGTCGGCGAGCTCGAGGCCGCGGGGGCCAGCGTGGAACCGGTCGCGCGCTCGCAGCGCGGCGACGAGCTCCTCGGTGAAGAACGGCGAGCCCTGGGTGCGATCGTGGATCGCCGCGAGCAAGGAGGAGGAGGCCTGCTCGGCGAGCAGCTCCCCCAGCAGCACCGCCGTCTGCTCGCGATCGAGCGGCTCGAGCGCCAGCTCCTCCAGGTTGCCGCCGCGGCGCAGCTCGTTGCGCAGCCAGCGCAACATGTGATCGCGGGGAAGTCCGTCGGAGCGGTAGGCCGCGATCACCACGATCGGCATCTCGCGGATTGGCGAGGCGAGGGCGGCGAGCAGCTCCAGGGTCGCCTGGTCCGACCACTGCAGGTCGTCGAGGATGACTAGCGCCGGCTGGGCGCCGGCGAGGTGGGCGAAGGCGCAGCGGACCGCCTCGAAGATCGTCGATCTGTCGCTCTCCCTCGCCGGCTCTCCTAGCTCGGGCAGCAGCAGGGCAAGGTGCGAGCGCAGCGGCCCACAGTCGGCAAGCCCCTCCGGCTCATCCCGTAGGTATGAGCGGAGCGCCGCCACGATTGGCCCATACGGCGGCGTGATCCCGCTTGTCGCCGCACCGCGGAGGACGAGCGGCGGCGAGTCCAGGGCCGCCTCTTCGGCGAGCCGGGTCTTGCCGACGCCGGCCTCGCCGCTGAGCAGCAGAAGGGTGCCTTTGCCTGCCCGGGCGCAATCAAGCACCTCGGCGAGCAGGGCGCTCTCGGTCTCGCGGCCGACGAGCCGGGTCCTTGTACTCATCGTGCGAGTTTAGGCCGCGACCGGCGCCCCGGCCACCAATGCCGAGGACGCCTGTCGCAAGTCCGAATCAGCCGCCAACCGGGGCCGGGTCGGGTCGGATGATGACCGTGTCGACGATCGGAATGACCTCATCCGCGGGAAGCCCGGCCGCCTTCGCATGCGCCCGAATCGCCTCGGGACTGTCCCCTTCGTAGACGCAGAACGTGCCGACCTCACCGCTCTCCTCACCCAGTACATAGCTCCGAATCCAGCGGACGCCAGAGTCCGGCTTGTCGCCAACTTCCGCCGAGCGCGCACCGGCAACCTGCAACTCCTCCGGTGAGGCCCAGCCGTTGCGACGAAGAATTCCGTACAGCTCCATCTCAATGCTCCTTTCCGCGGCTTTTCATTGGAGCCGAAGCTACGCACGCAGGCTTGCCCTCGCATCGGCGAAATTGCCGTATTTACCCTGCCGTATGCCGTATTAGCTCCGTTCGGCAAGCGCAGCGGCTGGGTCGGGATATGGCGAAAGAAGTTGAATCTCTCCGCCAAGGGGCGTAGACCGTCTTCGACGGCAAACGCGAGAAGGAGATTCCAGTGAATGACACTCAGGATGCGGACAGCGAGCTCAAGGCGCGCCACCGGTCGATGTGGGCGTCCGGCGACTACCCCTCGATGGTCGAGACCTTTCTGCTGCCGCTCGGGCCGAGCCTCGTAGAGGCAGCCGGGATCGGCCCTGGGATGCGCGTCCTCGATGTGGCCGCCGGCACCGGCAACGCGGCGATTCCGGCCGCCGCCAGCGGGGCCACGGTCATCGCCAGCGACCTGACGCCCGAGCTCTTCGAGGCCGGCCGCGCCCGCGCCGAAGCCGAGGGCGTGGAGCTCGAATGGACCGAGGCCGACGCCGAGAACCTGCCGTTCGAGGACGCCAGCTTCGACACCGTGATTTCCTCGATCGGGGTGATGTTCGCGCCCCACCACCAGGCCGCCGCCGACGAGCTCGTGCGAGTCTGCCGCCCGGGCGGCACGATCGCGCTGCTGAGCTGGACGCCGGAGGGGATGATCGGCGGCCTCTTCCGCACCATCGGGCCGTTCGCCCCCACGCCACCGCCGGGTGCACAGCCGCCGCCGCTCTGGGGCGGTGAGGAGCACCTGCGCGAGCTGCTCGGTGACCGGGTCGAGCTCGACAGGCTGGAGCGCAACGTGCTCGAGGTGACCGCTTTCGAACAGCCCACCGACTACGCCGAGCATTTCAAGCAGCGCTACGGGCCGACGATCGCCGCGCAAGCAAACGCGCGCCGCAATGAACGCGAGACGGAGTTCGAGCAGGCACTGGACCGCTTCTCCGAGGAAGCAAACCTCGGCAGCGCCGACGACGCTCGCTTCGAGATGGAGTACCTGCTCGCGGTCGGACGGAGGAGGTAACGAGCGGCGCGCGACGCCTATCGGGCGCTCAGCGTCGCGGACACTCTGGCCAGCGTTTCACCGGCCTGGAACATACCCGGGGTGGCGAAACGCTCGTTGAGCTGGTCGGCGATGAACTGGTTGGCGACCGCTCGGATGCCCATCAGTTCGAACGCGCCCACCCTGGGACGGACCTGGAACTTGGCGGCGCTGTAGTCGAGCGTCGCGATCGTCCCCGTCACCGGGCTCTCCGTCGAGAGCGGGCTGAGGGTGGCGGAGAGCTCCCTGGAGGCCAGGTCGATGCGCGGATGGCGCAGCAGCATTTCGCGGGGCGGCGACGCGAAGATCTGCATCGTCACGCCATCGTTCTCCCCACCTTCGAGGATGCCGGCTGACGCGTCGGGGACGATCTTCGTCGGCTCGACTTCGAACAGGAAGTACTTTTCGCCTCCCGTGCTCCACCCTTGCGTGGCGCCCCAGATTCCCATTTCGACCTTGAGCGATTGCAGCTTCGAAAAGGCCGTATCGGGACCGCCGATGGCGATCTGCCCAAAGGCGATCTCGACTTCCGACGGCTCGGCAAGCCCGTTGACCGAGCCGAGGGAGCGACCAGCTCGAAATACCGTCGGCAACCCGAGGACGCGGTTCAGAGCCGCGGCCGCGGCGCGGGTCAGCGCCAGGCGCTTGGCCTTGAGCCGGGCACCGAAGCCGTCGAGCTCGAGCCTGGCGCCGCCGAGGTTGGCGAGCCGCATTCGCCTGCCCGCAATGGTCGCGCTCAGACTCTTGGTGGAGGCATCGAGCCTGAGCCGGCGCAGGGCAACCGCCTTCCCTCCGGAGGCGAAGCTGAAGCCGCCCGAGTGCGCAAAAGAGGCCCACTCCACGTCTGGATCGAAGGCCCCGGACGCCATCGGCAAGGTCAGCTCGCGACCCTTCAGCTTCGCCTGGTCGAACGGCTTGATCGCAACGCCCTCCTGGCGCAGAGCACTGTCGAACCCGCGGCTGAGCGTGATCCGCGTCTCGCCGCCGCCCAGTGGAACACCGGCTCCCCAAGCTGCGGGGGCGTAGGCCAGCAGCACCGCGGCTGCGATCGTGAGCACCATGGCCGCCATGAGGGCGGCGATCTCGGTCGCGCTACGGTCCATCGATCCTCCCTCGTTGCCGTCGGTCACCGGTCCCAACCGGCGCTAACCGGGATTGTTGCGTTCCGGTCGGCTCCCGAGTCTCTCCGCAGCGGGGGGTCGGTCTGCTGATGGGGGTAGCTCGCGCGCAGCGGCCGTGGTCACACTAGGGCTTCTTCGCCGCCTCGTTCGCCGTTTCTCCGACATCGCGAACCGAGCTCGCAACCCGGCTCACGCGCTGGCCGAATCGATCCGCTCGCTTCGCGGCATCCACGACAACGCTGCTGGTCTTCTTTGCATCCGGCTTCATTCCGTTCAGCTTGGGCATGCCCTTGGGCAGAGAAACCCCCAAGACCTTGTGGCGCCTGCCAGAGCGCGTGGCCACGATTGCGCCGGCGACGCCCGCAAGCGCCGCGCCCGAGGCGAGCAGTGGAACCTTCGCCTTGCGCGCTAGCGGCGCAACCTCGCCTGCGCCGTGCTTGATCGAGTCAGCGACGCCGTTTGACGTAGAGGCCGGTTTCTGACTAGCTTTGCCTTTCGCCCGTGATCGGCTCGAGCCGTTGGATTTCGAGCTCGAGGATCGCGATCCGCCCGAGCTGGAACCTGATCGTCGAGCTTTAGATTTCGTTTTCGCCTGGGCCATTTGTCCTTCCTTTCTCCCCGCGGCAGCCACGACGGCTGCCACCTCCCGAGAGGACCGGTTACCCGTTGTTAGACGGGATAATCAATCGAAACGGAACGCCTGCTCCCGACCGCTGAGCGGATCAGCGGAACGCGCAGCCGTCGACACCGGTCTAGTCGATCAGCTCGAGGATACGCCGCTCTGCGACAGACCGCGGGGGTGTTGCCGAGGCGCTCGGCTACCCGCTTGATCGCCGCTCGGATCGCGCGCTCCGCCCACCGAGAACTCCTCGCCCGCCTTCGCCTGCAGGTAGTCGTTGACATCCTCAGAGCGGACATCGCGCCAAGCGCCGTCCTCGCGAAAGGCGAGCAAGTCGTCAGGACCGCTGCGCGGCGCTGGCCGCTCTTGGCCGGGAAGTCGAAGACGACCTCATCGCCCTCGATCGACACGTGAACAGGAGCTTCATCGTGTGTCAGGGCTTGAGCACGATCTTGATCGCGCCGTCTTCCTTCTTCTGGAACATCTCGTAGGCGCTTGGTGCCTCGGCCAGCGGCAGCTGGTGGGTGGTGAGGTCGTCGACGCCGAGTGGGTCCTCGTCGCCTTCGAGCAGGGGCAGGATCTCGTCGGTCCAGCTCCGCACGTGGGCCTGACCCATGCGGATCTGCACGCCCTTGTCGAAGAGCTGCATCATCGGCAGCGGGTCGAGCTGGCCGCCGTAGACGCCGGAGATCGAGATTGTGCCGCCGCGGCGCACGGTGTCGATCGCCTCGAGCAGCGCTGAGAGGCGATCGACCGCAACCTTTTCGGTCGCCTTCGCCGCGAGCGGGTCGGGCAAAAGGCCGGTCGCCTTCTGGGCCAGCTCGGCGACGCGAGCGCCATGGGCCTCCATGCCAACCGCATCGATCACCCCGTCGGGTCCGCGGCCGTCGGTCATCTCCCTGACAATCGCCGGCACGTCCTCGTGCGCGGAGGAGTCGATTGCCTCGACACCGTGGCGGCGGGCCATCGCCAAGCGCTCAGGGACCGAGTCGATGCCGATTACCGTCTCGGCGCCCTTGTGACGGGCGATCCGTGCGCACATCTGCCCGATTGGCCCCAGCCCGTAGACGGCGACGCTGCCGCCCGTGGGGATCGCCGCGTACTCGACCGCCTGCCAGGCGGTCGGCAGCACGTCGGAGAGGAAGAGGTAGCGCTCATCGGGGGCGCCGTTCTCGGGGACCTTGATCGGCCCGAAGTGCGCCTGCGGCACCCGCAGGTACTCGGCCTGCCCGCCCGGCACCTCGCCGTAGAGCTTGGTGTAGCCGAAGAGGGAGGCCCCCTTTTCTTGCTCGCGGTTCTGGGTCGTCTCGCACTGGGCGAAGAGCTTTTCCTTGCACATCCAGCACTCGCCGCAGGAGATGTTGAAGGGAACGACGACACGGTCGCCGGCTTTGATCTGGCTGACCTCCGAGCCGACCTCCTCGACGATCCCCATCGGCTCGTGGCCGAGGATGTCGCCCTCCTCGATGAACATCCCGAGCACCTCGTAGAGGTGAAGGTCCGAGCCGCAGATCGCAGTCGAGGTAATCCGCACGACCGCGTCAGTCGGCTGCTCGATCCTCGGGTCGGGCACCTCGTCGACGCGAACGTCGCGTTTGCCGTGGAAAGTCAGTGCCTTCATCAGTCTTCCTCCTCGTCTTTTCGCTCTTTCAAGACGCCACTCCCAGGGGCACGTCGGGGCGGTCCCAGCTCTCGGCAACCCGCCCAGCCGCGCGGCGCTCCTCGGCGAGGATCTCCTCGGTTGCGGCGACCACCCCCTCGTCGCCGGCTCGGGCCGCGACCCGTTGCAGAAGTTCGTAGGCGGCAACCTCAAGGTGCTCAAAGGCGAATGCGAAACCGGCCAGCTTGGTGGTCGAGTCTGGCTGGGCGCCGAAGAACGCGGAGAGGTTGAGCCCACCGGCCTTCAGCATCGCGTCCTTGGCCAGCGAGGGATTGGCGCCACGCTCATCCAGCAGCGCCTCGATCCGCTTCCGGTGGCGCTGAGTCTCAATGAGGTGATCGCGGAAGGTCGCCTCGAGGTGCCCGTCATTGACCCGCTCGGCACCGGCCTCCAGCAGTTTTTCCGCCTGCCCCTCTAGCGCATGGACGTCCCGCAGGTAGGCCAGCAGCGCGGAGTCGAGCTGCTCGGGATTGACCGCCCCCAGCGAGGCCTCGACCGCAACGTCAAAGGACTGCTCCAGGCGCTCGGCCATCCGCCGCTCCTCCTCGGCGATGTCAGCCGCCAACCGCGCCGTCTCCTCATCGCCGGCACGCTCGGCCAGTCGCTTCAGCAACTCGTAGGCCGCGAGCTCCATATGCTCGTAGGAGAAGGCGTGCATCGCCAGCTTCCCCGGTGTATCGGGCTGGGAGGCCGCAAAGGCGACCATCCCCCAGCCGCCGCCCGCTCCGGCTGCGTCCTTCAGCTTCGAGAGCTCGCCACCCAGCGCTTCCAGGCGCTCGCGCACGCGCCGCTCCTGATCTTCGGTCTCGACCAGGTGTTGTTCGAACGTTTGACAGAGGCGCTCGTCCCCGGCGATCTTCGGCGCCGCGCGAAGCTGCGCCAACGCCTGCAGCTCGATCGAGTGCACATCGGCCAGGTACTTGATGATCTGCTCGTCGCGATCGCGATTCCACTGGCGGGCGCCGACGCCGGTCTTCAGGTCTTCGAGCCTGGCGCCGGCGCTGTCGGCTGCAAGCGGCGGGGTCTTGGCGCCGTGACCCTTGCGCATCCCCTCCAGCAGCTCTTCCAGCGCCTCCACCGAACTGTGGCGCGGCTCCCAGCCAAGCTCCTTGCGCGCCCGTTCGGAGGACATCAGCGGCACGTTCAGCGCCATGTCGAGCCAGCCCGGCGGCGTCGGCTGCAGGCGCATCCTCCAGCTCAGATCGGCGAGGCGCCGCACGACCCGGGCCGGCACCGGGAAGCTGCGCACGCCGATCCGCTCAGCCATCTCCCCGGGGCTGAGCGGTGGCTCGGCGGCGATGTTGAAGGCGCCGCTGACATCTGTCAGGACGGCCCGCAGATAGGCCTGTCCGACGTCCTGGGAATGCACGGCTTGGAAGCGCAGGCGGTCGACCCGGGGCAGGGCGAGCAAGAGGCCGCGACGCAGGAGGAAGTTGGGGAGGAAGGGCCCGACGAAGAGGCGGCGGATCTCGGTCGCGGCCTCATCCTTGAAGATCAGGGCGGGACGAAGCCGTACGACTCGCGTCTCGGGATTGTCCGCCTCGAAGCGGTCCAGCTCGCGCTCCACCGCAACCTTGTGACGCGAGTAGAACGAGCTCGAGGTGCCTGCGGTGGGCCAGCCCTCATCGACCTCACGATCCTTGGGGCCGCGCGAGTAGGCGCCGACCGAAGAGGCGTGGACCAGCTTCGGCACGCTGGCCGCAGCCACGGCCTCGAAGACGCGCCGGCTGCCCTCGACGTTGATCCGCTCCAAGGTCACCGCGTCGCGAGAGGGCTGAATCGCCCAAGCCAGGTGGATAACCGCGTCGGCCCCCTCGAAGATCGTGCCGAGATCGGTGGTGAGAATGTTTGCCTCGATCCAGCTGGTCTTCGGCGGCGCCCAAGTCGGCTTGCGCCGCGCCAGCCCGACGATCTGGTCGATCTCCTGGCTCTCGCTGAGCACCTGGACCGTGCTGGTGCCGACGTTTCCCGTCGCACCAGTGACGACTACCTTCATCTTTCTTTCTCGCCTTCCCTTAGGTCTGGGGATTCGGAACTGGCGAGGAGTGAGCGGGGCCGCTCCCCTGGGCCTCTTGGCGTCTCTACCCCGCAGGCCAACGCAAAAACGTGTCGGCTCCTACAGAGCCAGAACAGCGGCCTTCAGGTGCAGCACCTCAAGCCGTTTCAGCTGCTCGGTCGCCCGTTCGGCCAAGGCGCCGAGATCGAAGCCCGAGAGGTCTCCGGCGTGGGTGTGCTCCAGCGCCCGCCACAGCCGGCGCTTGCCGACGACGCCGATCTGCAGCAGCTCCAGCTCGTCGAGGCGACTGAGCGGCGAGTAACCCCACAGCCGCCCATTCAGCTTCAACCTGCCCAGTCGCTCACCGAGGACGGCGGCGAGCGGTTTGAGCTTGCTCTGGCTCACCCCAAGCCGATCCATCACCGCCTTGAGCGTCTCTCGATCGGCCTCGATCTCGGCGCAGACCTCGGCCAGTGCCGGCCCGAACTCCGGATCGTCCTCGTTACTCGCCTGCAGCCGCCGGGCCAACTCGACTCCCAAGGTCGCGCCGGCCAGGTGATCATTGAGGTAAATGGCGAGTAGCTCGCCCACGCGTCGTCGCTACCCCAGCATCCACCCCGCGAATCAGTTCTTGATGGTTACGCCCCCCCGACGGAGCGACTAGAGGCGCACGACGATCCGCTCGCCGACCTCGGCCACGTTCTCCCAGCGAACCCCCCGGGCGCTGACCCCCGGGCCGCGGTTCGCTTCAGCAGAGAGCCGCGACCGACCAGGATCTCGTCAACGGCGATGCCGCCGTCCTCCCAGTGCGCCTTCAACTCGAAGGCGCGTCCGAGCCGCCGGCCCGAGCTGTCGTAGACGAGCTTGCCGATCAGGTCGCTCAGCGAGACGAGTATTTCTGTCCTCCTTTCGATTGAAACAAGCGCTGGTCTCTTACCCATGTTCGAGGCGCGTCGAACCCGTCCCCGTTTTCGCCCGTTCACCGAGGGGTAAGCGACGGCCATGAACCCAGATCGAGGCGAGGACCAATGGCTCACCGACTGCTGGCGATAGTCACCGACGACCCGCTCGGGCCGGAGCCACTGCGCGAGATCCGCCTTGGTGGCGGCCATGATCAGGGCAACGAGGTCGACCTGCGGGTGATAGTTCCGGCGATCGAGGCCAGTGCTTTCCGACACACGCTAGGCGACGTCGATGAGCCCAGGCGAGAAGCCGAGGCCCGACTCGGGCGTGTGCTCGAAGAGCTCCGCGCGAACGGCATCGAGGCCGCCGGAGAGGTGGGCGATCCCGACCCGATCCAGGCAGCCCAGGACGCCCTGCTGAAGGCGCCCGCCAACGAGATCGTGATCTTCGAGCACGAGCACGCACAGGCTCGCTGGTTCGAGGAAGGCCTGCTGGAAAAGGCCGAAGCCGGACTCGACCCGCCGCTCCGAGTGATTGCTCTGCGCAGCGACCAAGCCGGCGAGGGGCACGTCGTCGGCGTCGAGGCCTCCGGTCCAGGGACTCGCGACCCGGCCGAGGGCCACGAAGTCGGCTCCGCCTACCTCCCGGGCCTCTCGCGCGGCGATTTCGCCGGAATGGTCGCGGGCATCTTCGGCACCATCGTCGCCGCCATCCTCGCCGGCGCGGTCGCGGTCGACAAGGGTGAGGTGACCGGCCGCGCCGCCGCCGCGATCCTGATCGCAATCGGAATCGCTCTCGTCAACATGGCGCACGTCGTCGGCCTGACCCTGATGGAGAGCGTCTGCTACCGCGGCGGCTTCGCCAAGTTCTTCCGTTACCTCTCGCTGATCGGCACCCCACTCGCGGTGGTGGCCAATTTCGTACTCCTCGTGAGCTGAAGGCAATACTCGACGAACAGGATCGTTGCCGGAACCCGTTTTTGCTCGCGGTCCTCGGGGTAGCTTGCTCAGTACTGCAATCCGAGCTGAGGCCCACCCCTACAAACCACAGGAGGGAGAGGAGCATGGGAATCTCGCTGGGCGGCATCCTCGTCATCATCGGCATCGTCCTGATGTTCGTCTGGAGCTTCTGGGCGGGTCTGATCGTCGCCTTGATCGGCTTGATCGCCTTCGGCGGCTTCGCGCGCGGCAAGTGGTACTGACTTAGATCGCGCTACCGAGCCCGCAGAGATCAACTGAAGGCGGGCAGCACCTCGCGTGCGTAGAACTCGAAGAAGCCCTCTTGATCGGGTCCGATCTGGTGAACGTAAACATGGTCATAGCCGGCATCGACGCTCCCCGGCAGCGGTCGGATGCAGACCGCAACCGAGCAATCCGAAGCCGGCTTGGCCGACGCTCCGGCGCAGCTCGCACAGCTGCTCGAACACCTCTCCTGCGTCGCGGCAAATTCCCGTCTTCAGCTCAATTTGTTCGCTGAAGATCTCGACCGAGACCTGATTGGCAATCGGCGTTCCGGCGACACTCTTCAGCACGTCCTCGGCGGCACAGGCCAAATCCCCGTCCCCGTCGACCAACAGGAGCTCCTCCTCGACGCCGAGCGAAAGTGGCTGCGAAACGCCGAAGCGATGCTCACTCAGTGTCGTCGTCCTCGAAGGAGACCTCGATCTCGATCTTCTCCTTGTCGATTGTCCGGATGATCGCCACGCCGCCACGACTACCCGTGCTTGGTCCAGCCGCAAACGGGGTAGGTGCGCGACATGGCATCGGAGAAGCGGCGGGACACTGACGAAAGCGCGGCCTCGCCCGACGCCGAGGCTGAGGCCGCCGGCGCCGAAGCCGCTCAGATCGGCGGCAAGGTGGCGCCGCTTAGCGATGACCCCGCGCGCGAGCCGCTTGAAGAGGCCGGAGAGGGCGAGGCCGAGGGCTTCGAGCAGGCCGAGCGGCGCTTGGAGGAAATCGCCGAGCACGGAGATCAGCATCGCTTTCCGGATCGCGATGTCCGCGACCCCGAGGAGCGCGAGAGCGTCGAGCGCGGCGAGGCCGATCAGCCGATTCCGCCAGACGAGTAGAGGAGCTGCGGGATGGACGAGCGCGAGGAGGGCCGGTCTGGTGGACGACCTGCGCCTTCTCGCCGCCTCGGTGGTGAAGCACAGGTGATCGGGCCTTCCGCGTTCGGCCACCAGCGATCCGGGGTATCGGGGACCCGTACCCACGAGAAAGGCTCAGAAATGGGAATCATCGACAAGATCACCGGTAGGGCGAAGAAGGCGGCAGGCGACCTCACCGACGACGCCTCCCTGCGTCGCCAGGGCAAACGCGAGGAGCACAAGGGCGAGAAGAAGGAGGAGTTGGATCGCGCCCAGGAGAAGGCCGACGAGAAGGCAGAGGAAGTGGCCGACCTCGAGCGCAAAACCTGAGCCAAATCAGCTTTCCGCGCCGGCCACCGCCCGCTGAAGCTTGTCCTTGCTCATCTTCGAGCGTCCTTCGATCCCCATCTTCTTGGCGTCGTTGTAGAGCTGTTCGCGGGTCCGACCGCCGGGCCCGCTGCCCGAACGCTTGCCGCCACGGCTGCTCGCTGAGCGACCTCGGGTCGAGCTGCGCGAGGAGCTTTTCGATTCCCCGGACCTCGCCTTTTCCTTGTTCACGGCCCGCGCCGCGATCTCCTCCGCCCGACCCTCTGAGCGGCCTGCTTCCTTCTCGCTCTTCTTGATGTGCTCGTACTGGCGAGCCCGCTTGCTGCCTTTTTTCACTCCACGAGGGGGCATTGGATCTCCTTTCGTTCGGAAGGCCAATACCCGCGCGGCGCAAAGCTATGCAGTACCGAGGTCATCGCGCGCAAAGGATCGGTCCGGCCGAGCACTCACACGCTGGAGGAAGCGCTCTCGCGCTGGCCCTCGTGCACGCCCTCAGCGAACTCCTCGATGATCTTCGCGTTGAAGGCTTCGAGGTCGTCGGGCTTGCGGCTGCTCACCAGGCCCTGGTCGACGTGGACTTCCTCGTCGACCCACTCGGCACCGGCGTTGCGCAGGTCGGTCTGCAGACTCGGCCAGGAGGTGAGCGTGCGGCCATCCACGACGTCTGCGTTGATCAGGGTCCACGGCCCGTGGCAGATCGCCCCCACCGGCTTGCCCGCCTCAAAGAAGGCGCGGACGAACTGGACCGCGTCGGTATCGGTGCGCAACTGGTCGGGATTGGCCACACCACCTGGCAGCACCAAGCCGTCGTAGTCGTCGGGGTCCGCCTCACCCACTGTCTTGTCCGGCGTGAAGGCGTCGCCCTTGTCGAGATGATTGAAGGCTTGAATCTCGTCCTCTTTGGGAGCGAGCAGGTCGATGTCAGCACCAACCTCGTGCAGCGCCTCGCGCGGGCTGGTCAGCTCCACCTGCTCGACTCCCTCGTTGGCGACGAGGATGGCAATTTTCTTGCCCTGCAACTGATCTGACATCTGAAGCTCCTTTGAATCGATCTGGCAATGCGTTGCCGCCAGCCCGGACGCCTCTCCGCAAGAACGGTTGGTCTTCTCACCCAAGCGGGAACCGGGCCTAGCGCCGATAAAAGCCGCTGGGATCCGGGCTGGCAGCCGTTGCCATTTACTACCCCGGGCCGACGAGGCAAAAACCGTCGTTTCCTGATTTTCCCGCCTGGATCGCCACCACTCGCGACGACTTCGAGGGTCAGAATGTTGGCCGTTTCCCCGCTCGGCTGGTCGTTCCAAAACTGGACGGGAAACAGGAGTACGCTCCCGACCGGTGCGCCGGGAAGACTGGTCGGCAAGGATCGCCCATGAGCCAGACCAAAGCAACTGCACCAAGAAGCCGCGTTAGCAGCGCACCACGGGCGCACCGTCCGCGCTCGCGCAACCTCTTGGCGCTTGCAGCACTCGGCGTCGTCTTCGGCGACATCGGAACAAGTCCGCTTTACGCGATGCAGGCGGTCTTCACCGGCGATCATCCGGTGCGTGCGACCCCGGCAGATGTCTATGGGGTCATCTCACTGGTGGCTTGGTCGCTGACGCTGATGGTCTCGATCAAGTTCGTCGTCTTCATCATGCGCGCCGACAACGAGGGCGAGGGCGGGGTGATGGCCCTGTATGCGCTCGTCCGACGGACCGCGATCGAGCGGCCGGCGGTCAAGGGCGCCTTGCTTGCCGCCGGGGTCATCGGCGTCGCGCTCTTCTTTGCCGACGCAATGATCACGCCGGCGATCTCGGTGCTCTCAGCTGTTGAAGGCGTCGAAGTGGCGGCGCCGAGCCTCTCCTCGATCATCCTGCCCCTGACGATCGGCGTGCTCGCGCTCCTGTTTGCCATCCAGCGGCACGGGACCGCTACGGTCGGCCGACTCTTCGGGCCGGTCATCCTTCTCTGGTTCGCGACAATCGCCGCCGCCGGCGTCGCCGAGATCCTTCGTAATCCGGAGGCCCTGAAGGGCCTCTCACCTTCCTACGCAGTGGAGTTCTTCGCCAACCACCCGCTGACGGCGTTCCTGTCCCTCGGCGCCGTCGTGCTCGTCTTCACCGGTGCGGAGGCCCTCTACGCCGACATGGGCCACTTCAGCAGACCCGCGATCAGCCGGGCCTGGTTTTTCGTCGCTTTCCCCGCTCTACTGCTGAACTACATCGGGCAGGCTTCGCTGATCCTCGAGACGCCTAGCGCGGTCTCGAACCCGTTCTACCTCCTCTTGCCCGAGTGGTCGCGCGTGCCGATGATCGTCTTGGCGACCTGCGCGACGCTGATCGCATCGCAAGCAGTCATCTCGGGAGCGTTCTCGGTCACGAGGCAAGTAGTCCAGCTCGGCTTCCTGCCGCGCATGACGATCAAACACACCTCGGCGGAGACGATCGGGCAGGTCTATCTGCCGGCCGTGAACTGGACGCTCTTCGTCCTGGTTGTCGGTCTCTGCCTCGGCTTCGGTTCTTCGGGGAAGCTGGCAACGGCCTACGGGATCGCGGTCATGGGAACTCTGCTGATCGACTCGATCCTCTTCTTGGTTGTGGCGCGGGCCCTCTGGCGCAAACCGCGCTCCTTGATCGCCCTCGGGGTGATTGGGTTTGTCCTCCTCGATCTGCTCTTCCTAGGCGCCAATCTGCCGAAGATCGCCGAGGGGGGTTGGTTTCCGATGCTGGTCGGGATGGCGATACTCCTCCTCTTCACGACCTGGCATCGAGGACGCGAACTCCTCGCTGCAGAGCGAGCCCGGGTCGAGGGCGCACTGCCCGATTTCATCGATGAGATGCACCGAAAAGGGTTGCCGACGCGGATCAAGGGGACCGCTGTCTTCCTCAATCCTTCGAAGGAGACGACGCCGCTGGCCCTCCGCGTTGCTCAGACGCGGCTACGCGCTATTCCCGAAGAGGTCGTGATCTTGACGGTGGACATCGGGAACGTGCCTAGTGTCCCTGACGAGGAACGCGCAGAACTCGATCGCCTAGGTGACCCCGGCGACGGGTTCTCGCACCTGACCTTGCGCTACGGCTACCTGGACAACCCAGACGTACCGCGAGGTATCAACGTGGCGCGGGACCAAGGGCTCGCGAGCTTTAACCCGTACCACGTGACCTACTACCTCTCGCAGGTCGCCCCGGTGCCCTTCGGCGAAGAAGGCATGTCACGGCGCCGCAAAGAGCTATTCGTGGCGATGGCCCGCAACGCTGCCAGCCCAGTCGACTACTTCAATCTCCCGGCTGAGCACGTAGTGGGTCTAGGGGCCCAGGTCCGGTTCTAGTGAACCCGTTCGGGCCGAGGCCACCCGTTGCGACACTGCGCCAGTTGAAGGGAAAGAAAAAGGGAAAAACGACCCCTCAAAAAACAGCCCTTTTCTGACTTGTGCTGACCCGAGCTGACCTCGACGCGAGTCGACCACGAATTGCCTCAATCCCAGCCCCGATGCGGGATTGCGCTCTACTGGGGATCTCAAAAATTGTCCCCCGATTGTCCCCCGATCGAGAAAGCAACATCTGTCTCAAGCGGCAGAAACCGCGCCACAGCGCGGTTTCCGAGAGGGTGGACGACCGGATTCGAACCGGCGACCGCCTGGACCACAACCAGGAGCTCTACCAACTGAGCTACAGCCACCACATGCGCTATTTGCAGGAATTTTGTATCCGCAACCCGGCGACCCATTCTACGCCAACTGCGGGGATACGCGGGGATTAGAGGCGATTACGCCACTTCTCGGCGAGAAGTGGCAGTTACGGCGCAGCGTTTCCAACCCGGCATCCAGAGCCAGCTGCGCGTCGGCGACCTAGGCGGGCTCAGCGTTCGGGGAGCGGGCGGGCCACCGGGAGTAGGCCCTGCCGCAGCCGGTGTCCAGAACGTCGGCCATGAGCAACGAGGCAGCGGCTCGGGACGCGATGGCCGGGGATACCGGCAATCCTGCGCTATCTATAACTTCGCCCTCGCCGAGCGCAGCTCGACGTTCGAGACCACGGGGCGCTTGAGTCCAGCAGCGTGAAGCGCGAGCGCCGGGTGATGGCGTTGCGGCAGATCGCCGGGAGCTCTTGGACCAGAGTCGCGATCTCTTGGACCAGAGTCGCGATCTCGCCTTTGTACTCACGGGCGATCAGCTGCCCCTCTGGCGCACTTACCAGGTTTTAGGATTATGTAACCACACCACAGTCGAGAATGCGTGTCAGTGGGTGCTCGCCGATGGATCGGGCGTGGGAGTGCCACCTCGCTCCCGCTCTGACTTGATCACCAAGTCGAAGAAAAAGTCGTTGCGACCACGGCGAAGCTGATGCGGAAAGAAGTGGCGAGCGAGGCGGTGGTGGGCGGTGAGTACCCGCATTGCAACCTCATGGGCCGGGGTCCAGGAAAGTCTATATATCTCCCGCACCCGCGGCGGAAGAGTCCCCGTAATTACGAGGTTCTGCAGGGCGAGGTTGCCGCGGGCCACCATCGGCACGGGCTGTTCGAAGGCAACAAGGGGGGCCACCTGCAGGGCATGCGGGGTCGCCTGAAGATCCGAAGAGGCGAGCCGCGCCTCCCACCAGGCGCGGAACTCGTGGTACGTAGCAGGCGCCACCGCGCGCGGCATCCCGAACAACTCGCCGAAGCGGATGTAGTCCTGCCACAGCGCTTCGCGTTCAGCTTCGCTCAGCCGCCGCACCATCGTTTCGTAAATCGCCCGGCCGGAGTCGGCGATCACCGCCAGCGTCCACAGCATCAGCTTTGGGTCGAAGGCGGAGAAGCGAGTTCCCGCCGGGAACGGTCCCACCGCCTCTGGCAGCCTTCCCTTGACCCGTTCATGCAAGTGACGCACGACGGCAAGGGTCTCGTCTACCTCCTCTCGCGTACCGAGAAAAACGGTCTCATGAAGCTTTGCCGTATGGGCAAGGCGGGCGAACGGATGGTCGCCGGCATTGGTCGTGAGAACAGTGCCGCTGTAGGCGAGGGGTTCGAGGGCCCCGATCAGAAGGGCCCGCTGCCCGTAGAGAAGCCCGACGACGCGCTCACCGTGCACGCGCCGGGCCATCGAGCGGCCGGGCGGGAAATAGTGGGAGGCCCCGCCGAGGTCGGTCACGATGGTGACGAACCCACGACTACCTGCTGCTCCGGCAAGAGGAAGGCATTCTTCGCTCCCCTGCCGAAACCAGGCCGGTCAGTGCCTTTAGCAGCGGTTCGAGCTGGCGCATCACTTCTTCATTCCTCGGTTCCGGGGAGCGTGCGATCCGCACCCTGCCGGCACGGGTCCTGATCACATAGGTGATCTCGTCTGCCGAACCGGCGGGCGGTGGGTAGTCGCCCGCGATCGCCTGAATGTCGGCGTCCCTCACCGCCACCCGCAGCTTCCTCCAAGCCGGAGGCCGCAGCGCGAGCTTCGCCGTGCAGCGTCCCAGGGTCACCCGTGCCTGGCGGCCTTTGGAGACGACGAGCGACGGCCGTGGGCCGCCGATCCCGCCTTCCTGTCGGTAGGAAACGAAGACACCGGTACGGGAGGAGGCCGCCGATCCTTGGCCGGCGACGCTGAGGGGCGGACCGACGGCAAGGAGCAAAGCGAACACCCCACCTGCGAGCGCAGTTGACAGCCATCGGCTGCGCATGACTCGGAGCTTACCGCGCCCCGCTTCCCAGGTCGGTATGGCTCTCATTATCGGATACCAAGGGAGCCAGCCTCCCCCTGGACGGTCGTCGCCGGAGGCCCCCCGCTCTCGTCGGAGATGTGCTTTGCACCCACCGAGCGGCGCGCCAGGTCTGGCGGCGCGAAACGCATGTAGTGGCCGAAGATCCAGTGGACGAGGCGGCGATTCGCGCCGAGCAGGCGGATCGCCGGGCCGAGCAGGCGCGGCGGTACGTGCGGCAACATGCGCTGCCCGCGCAGGAGCCAGCGGAACTTCCATGCGTGGACGCCGGCGAAGTCGACGTAGCGGGCGACGGCCTGGGCGCGGCTTTGCCGTCCTTCGACGACGCCGCGCAGCTCGCGCCCGAGGGCGATGCCGTAGTAGAGAGCGGGCCGGATCCCCTCGGCGGTCAACGGCATGCAGTGTCCTGCGGAGTCGCCGACGAAGAAGACGCCGCCCTCCGTCGCCGCTCGCAGCTTGTGGGGTATGTAGTTGCCCTGGTAGTGGACCAGATCGCGGCCGAGATCCTCTGCCAGCAGTGCGGCCGGCTCGCGGAGGGGGAAGCGCGGGTCGAGGGAGCCCACCCCGATCCGCACTTCGTCGCCAGCCGGGAACGACCAGCAGTAGCCCGCGCGCACGTAGCGACGGTCGATCCAGATCTCGAACTCCATGCCACGGCCGGGGGGATGGACCTCGATGCCACGCGAGAGGGGCGCGTCGGGTGGCTGGTAGCGCTCGCCCGAGGTGAGCAACCGCCGCCAGCCGAGCGCGTCGACCACCAGCGGCGCGCTCAGCACGCCCCGGTCGGTGTCGACTGCGACTACCTCCCCGTCCGGCCCGGTGTCGGGTTCCGCCCCACCGATATCCGCATGCGTGGCGAGCCCGTTCACCTTCGTCGTCTCGAAGCGCGCGTCGCAGTCGCGCCAGAGCAATCGACAGAGCTCGCCGTAGTCGAAGGTCGAGAAGGTCCAGGGCAACCTGTATCGCCTGGTGCCGTGCGGCGTGTGGACGAGCAGCGAGTCGAAGCGCTGGCACTCGGCGGCGAGGAGGCCCATCACTCGCAGCCAATCGGTCGGGATGCCGCAAGCGGAGGTCGCTCGCTCACCGATCTCATAGCGGTCGAGGACCATCACGTCGGCGCCACACCCGGCGAGCTCCCGCGCCACGGCGAGCCCCGCGAAGCTGGCGCCACAGATCAGGACATCGTGGGTGCCCGAGAGGGGAGTGCGTTCGCTCCCGCGCTTGGTGGCTCGAACCGGCATCCGAATCAGGGCAATGTCGTGGCCTTGCGCTCGTTGGCATGCGCTTCGGCCTCCGAGTCAGGATGGGAGCGGGAGAGTGCCGGCAGTTCCTCGGGCTCCCAGTGACCGCGCGGCACCTGTGGTATCTCCGGCACCGCAAGGTCGCCGACCCTCTCCTTGGCAACGAACTGCCAGTCGAACCAGATCGTGCTCTCGGCCTCCCACCAGTCGAGCGGAGTGCCGTACCCCATTTCCTTCAGAACCTGCAACGCGCCCATACGCTCGAGCCAGCGAGGTTCCGAGGGTGCCGGCTGGCGCCAAAAGGAGAGCGCGCCATGAGCCGTCATGTGAGCGCCCGCGAAACGCGTAGCCATCTGCTGCCAGACCCGGCGATCTCCGAACAGGTCCGGCGCATCAAGCACGAAGTCTGCCTCGGCGAGGCGATCCTCGATCACGAAAAGTCCTGCCGGCTCAGGCTCCAGCACCCAGGCAGCCCGATCGTGCCACTGGCACAGCTCGGGTGGCAGCACAGCGCGCATCCGCTCGACGTAGGCGGAGCTGCCGTCGACGAGAGTCGAGGTCCAGATCCCGCCACTCGGGCGACCAAGCGGGTCGTCTTCAACCGGCAAGACGACCTCCGGTCCAGGTTCGTAGTCGGTGCCGAACCAGTCGATCCACAGCTGGGGTCCGAGGGTGCAAGCCACCTACCTAACCTCCAGGGCGGAAACCTTCGCGCCGCTGCGCTTGTGCGAGGGGGCTACACCATTGCGCTTCCCGCTAGATGGATGCCCCACCTTGTGATGATCAGCCGGCGTCGAGATGCGGTCACCGTGGCGCGGTGACCGACGGATCGACGCGGCGGCGTCAACGGTTCGCGGCCGATGCGAACGAACGTCGCGATGCACGCTCGCGCGCCCCACAGGACGAGCCGCATGCCCTGGCCGCACAAGCCTCGACCAAACGCTTTCGAGCTGCCACGAAATGCCGTAGCCGAGGACCGCCCCCGCCATCACGTCGCCGTAGTGGTGAGCGCGGCGATGCACCCTCAGGTAGCCGATGCCGACTGCGACAAGATGCAGCCATCGACGCTGCCGCGAAGCTCGGTGCCAACTGGCTATCGCGAAGGCGCAGGTGGTGTGAGTGCTCGGAAAACCCGCGGGACCGATTCGACCGAGCGGGGCGACGCGCGTCGGAGCGCCTGGACGGGGACGGCGAACCACGAGCTTGCCGACCGTCGAGGCCGACGCGGCAAACACAACGATTCCGGGCGTCATAAGCCACCGCTGGCGTGAACCGCGATCGGTCAGCACTCCAACCACGACGACAGGAGCCCACCACAGCCGGGCGGCCATTCGAAGCGCCGGGCTTCGCCGTGTAGAGCCTCTCATCTACTTCTCCCGCCAATAGACCATGTCGACCATTTCCTGCAGCGCGCCGGTGGCCCCCGGGGCAGCCGATGCCAGCACCTCCAAGCTTGCAAGGCACTGCTCATGCAGCTCCTTGGCTCTCTCTCGGGCCCGGCCGAGACCGAACAGGGTGACGTGGGTCAACTTTCCCGCACGCCGATCACTTCCGGGGATCTTCCCCAACCAACGAGCCTTGCCCGTCTCATCGAGGATGTCATCGACGACCTGAAAGAGCGAGCCGAGGCTTGCGGCGAAGCGGTCGAATGCAGGGTCGATCCGAGCGTTGGCAAGCAGCGTGCCGCAGCGGACGCTGGCCACAATCAACGTCCCGGTCTTCAGCATCTGCAGCCGTTCGAGGTCGTCGCGGTTACCAGGTCGATATTTCGTAACGTCAAGGAACTGACCGCCGACCATCCCGGCCGTACCGGTGGCTTCGAGGACCTCTCCGAGCACCCGATTGCGCAGCTCGGCATCACCCGGCTGGTCCCGGAGTATCAGGCGCTGAGCCTCGCTCAGAAGCGCACATCCGGCGAGGATCGCGATGTCGTCACCGTACAGCCGGTGCAAGGTCGGCCGCCCCCGTCGCTTTGCGTGGTTGTCCATCGCCGGCAGGTCATCGACGATCAAAGAGTTGGTGTGGATTAGCTCGATCGCGCAGGCCGTCGGCATCACCCGATCGACCGGGGTGCCGAAAGCCTGAGCGCAGGCCATCACCAGGATTGGGCGCACACGCTTGCCGCCCCCTAGCAGCGCATATTCCGCAGCTTCCGCGAGGCGCTCGGCGCCAGCAGGCGCGGGAAAGTCAACCTCCTCGAGAGCGCGACCCACCTCCTCGTGCAATTCCGAGAGCGAGAGCGCCGGCGCGAGCGGCTCGCGCTCGAGGTGGCCGTTCGCGCGAGCACCATGCTCGGCGGCCACGGTGCCGTTGCTCCCGTTCAGGGTGACGTTCGCCGCCAGTAGCTCGCCCACAGTGCCCCTCCCTCATTCCGGATTGAACATCGCGACGTCGCCGCTCGTGTCGACGCTCGCGCAGAGTTTCGCCGAGGCGCAGGAGACGCTGGTCGCGTTGCCCGCCGTGGCGAAGCGCTTGGTCCAGCTGGCGCCGCTGTTGGCAGAGGCAAAGAGGCCGCCTTCGTCATCGACGGCCACGCAGCTTGACCCGTTGCAGGTCACTTCGTTCAGTTCGCCGGCGCCCGCGAGGGCCTGCCGTTTGACCGTCGCTTTGCCGCTCGCTTCGATCGCCAGGTTGAGGACTTCGCCTGTGCCGTCCAGGGCCACGCAGGAGCTCGTCGAGCTGCAGGCGATGGCGCGAAGGGCGGTTTCACCGTTGACTTTGGTGGCGGTCCACCCGGCGGCTTCCTTGACCCCTTTTTCGGTGACGGCTACGTGGACGCTGCCCGAGGCGTCGACGGCCGCGCAGAACGAGGCCGACAGGCAGGAGACGTCCTTCATCGCGCCCGAGCCGATGCTGACCGAGGTCCAGATGATGCCCGAGGGGTTGGTCGAGTAGCGGATGAAGCCGCCGCCTTCCAGCCCGGTCACGCAGAAGGAGGCAGAGGGGCAGGAGATGGCGCCGACGCCGTTGGTGGGTTTGAAGGAGGTGAGGAATTCGCCGCCGAGCGAGGTCGCGCGGTAGAGGTTGCCACCCCCGCCACTCACTTCCCCGGCTGCGAGCAGGCACAGCGTCGAGGACGGACACTCCACGGCATGGCTGGGGCTCACCCCCGGCCCGGTCCAGGATTTCCAGCTCGCAGCCGAAGACGCGCTCACGTTCGTCGCATAGAAGGCGCCGCCTTTGCTGTCGGCGGTGACGCAGCTGGTTGTCGCCGGCACGCAGGAGACTGCGTTCAGGCTGTTGGGAGCGCCGACCGTCTGCATGCGAGCCCCGCCTTCCCACAACGCGCACGCGTAGGCGGGAAGCGTCGTTTCGCCGCCGGCGTTTTCGGCCTGCACCGTGAAGCGGCCCTTGCCTTCGGGGCAGCCCCCTTCGGAGGCTTCGCCGTTTTGGTGGATCCAGGTCGCCCCCACCCCGCCGCATTCCTGGCTTGCCGCGCTGCCGGCACGGGCGCAGAGATGGGTTTCGAACTGGCCGAAGCTCATCTGCACTTCATAGAACCCTTCGGGGGTTTCCACCGTCATTTCGAGCGGTCGCGTGACGAGACTCAGTACTCCGCCTTCTTCGATCACCCAGGCGTAGTCTTTGCCGGTGGTGGGCCCATTTTCGTTTTCGAAGGTGCTTCTTCCTTCGAAGCAGGCGAGCGCCGTCGTCGGGCATTTGGCGGAGGTCCAGCTGCTGAGCGACAGCAGCCCGGCCTGGCCGTAGAGGATCTGCGTTTCGTTCCCGGCGCAGACGATCCCGCGGCCGATCAGTTCGCCGACCCACGAGCCGTTGGGCAGGTTTTTGGTGGAGTTGACTTTCTCACCGGGCGGCAGCTGTGCCGTCACCTTCGTGTTGAGGGTGTTTTCTCCGACGCAGCCGCTTGTTCCGCCGGTTGCTTCGACTTCGGCGCCGCAGATGACGCCGCCGGCGTTCAGCGGCGCGACCTGGCCCGGTATCCGGTGCCCGGGCGTGTCGACGTAGAAGCCGTTGACCTGGAAGCCGTTGTTATAGGGATGCCCGGTGCAGTTGGGGTCGATGATCGGCCCGCCTTCTTCCAGCAACGACTGCGCTTTCACTTCCTCGTTGAGGCGCGTCCAGCCCTCTTCGTAGGTCTTGCCGCTGTAGCTGGGCAGGTTCAGCCACCTGAGTTCCTTTCCGATCAGCTCGGCCAGTTCGCCGGCGCCTTCGCCGCCGAAGAGGCGATCGTCTTGGGCCAGGCGTTTCAGCGCCGCTTCGATTTTCGCCATCACTTTCCCTGAGAGCCGGAAGCGATCGCCTTCGCCTTCCATCAGGGCTTCCAGCGCCGGGGTGAGTTCGGCCAGGCCTTCGACCGAGGTTTCGGCCAGGGTCGGATCCGCAGAGACGAGTTCTGTGATCCTGCCCATGTGCTCTTCATATAGCGGCAGGAAGTGTTTGCCGGCGGCCGAGGGGAAGGCCAGCTCGCCGCGGGCTTTGTAGAGGGTGGCGAGCATGGCCGCGGCCGAGGCGCCGCTGATGCCCTGCTGGGCTTTCAGGGCTCGGGCGAATGAGCATTCGAAGAAGAGTTCACACAGTGGAGCGGGCGGCTGGTTGTTGCCGTCCAGGCCCACCGCATTGAACGCCGCGACGACCTTGTTGTACTGTTTTGAGCCACCCCCAAATAGATCGGCCGCTGACTGGATGGCGCCGTTGCGGGCGTCCTCGAGGGTCGATTCAGGGTTGAGGTAGACGGTCAGGGTGCGGTAGAAGATGTCGGCTGCAGCGGGCACGCCGATTTCCGTCGCAGCAAGGTAGTAGGCGTGGCTCGTGATCGTGCTGTTGATGTGCACACCAAAGCCGTCATCGCAGCCCGGCCACCATTCCGAGATGCTTTCCGGATCTGGCCACCCAGGCTCTTCTTCGAATTCCCGCGGGTTTTTCAGGTTGCGAAATGGGCCGATCGGAAGATTCGTGCCCACCAGCCAGTCAGTTTTCCCTTTGGTGAACCATTCGACTGACTCGCCCATGATGTCTGAAAAGCTCTCATTCAGCGCACCCGACTGGGACAGGTAGACCAGGTTTGCCGTGTGTTCAGTAACCGCATGAGTAAGCTCGTGGCCGACGACGTCCAGCGAAGAGGCGAAGTGATCGCCGAAGACCATCTGGTATCCATCCCAAAACGCGTTTTCGAACGGTCTTCCAATTCTTTCGACGTAATGGGTCGTGGACGTCAGCGTCGCCCCTTTGTTGTCGTAGCTGTCCCGACCAAACCATTCTGAGTAGAAGTTGTAGACATCACCCGTGTAGTCATACGCGTGGTCGACATCTTCGTTCCCGGTCGGGCCTTGACCCTCGCTTCGGGCGAGGGTTCCCGGAATAGTTGGTTCGTCATGGGCGTTGTAGACCAACCTGTTGCGCGCGTCGCTGACCTTGGTGAGGGTTTTCAGGATCTCACCGCTGATCGCGTCGACCACGTATTCGCTCGAGACGTTGCCCTGCGCGTTGGTCAGCCAAACGAACCAGGCCAGGCGAGCTGAGGGACCAGAGGCTTGAGGTCCGACGCCCGCATAGACCTGCAGGGTTGGCGGCTCCACCAGTTCTCCCGACTGCAGCGCCGCCTCGGCACGCGAGACGGCTTCCTTGTCGTCGAGCCTCGGAGTGCTTTCCGCGACGGCGACTTCGGGCGTGAGAGTCCCGTCGATGGAGATCACGTCCTGTCCGTTGGCGGAGAAGTGAACGCTGACACGGCTGCCGAATACGGGTACGCCGGCTGCCATCTGGTCGAAGTAGACATGCGTCATGCCAAGCTCGTCCGTCGTGATGCGCGTCCGCCCCAGTTCTGCCGGACGCGAGGAGAGGCCGAAGAGCTCTCCGTACTTGGCCAGAACCGCCCGGGCCTTTCCCGCAGGTGGGTCGGCGGGCCTGGCTTCGACTGCCTGGATGGGTATTTCGACGTTCGCTGTGTCGATTGCACGGGTGGTGGGATTAACCGTGACGGCCACCGCCCGACTCGACGCGTTGTCCCGTTCCAGCTTGTCTTCGGCCGCTCTGACGATCGGCGCGTAGGAGAGCTTTCCCGATGGCGGGGAAGTCGACGCACCGGCAACGGGCCCGATGACGATGAGCATCGCCGGCACCGAGGCGAAGGCGATGCCAGCGCTGGCACGACGGAGGACTCCTTGACGAACCGGATCGACCCAGCGGCCCGCGTTCGAGCTCGAGGCAGCGAAATGCGGAGCGGAACTCAACACGACCGCGAGCTGGCGTCGCGACTCCGACCCGCCCGCGAGCACACGCGCGGTCGCGCCGGAAAGACACCCGAGGAAGGCCATCAGCGGCACGCGCAACAGCAGCGAGGCGGTGTCAGGTGCGAAGTGGAAGCCCAGGAAGCCGCCCGCCTGTGCGTCGAAGCGAGCCAGGAGTCCGATCAGCCAGATGAAGAGGGTGAGGAGCGCGGCGGCCCGCAGCGCGTTGACCAGGCAGAGCTTTACGTCGTCTCGGGAACGGCGCGCGGTCAGCCAGCCGGCCGCGAAGACGGTCACCAGGCCCAGGAGCGGCAGGAGAGCGACGGCACCCGGCAGGCCGTGGGCGAGCTGTGGACCGGTGCCGGGAAGTGCTCCTCCGAAGGCCGAGAGCGAACCATCGCCGTGCGAAAGCGCATCGAAACGCCAGTCCACCGAGACCCCGAACGATGCCAAGAGCACGGTGGCGGCCAAGGTTGGCAGCGCGACCAGCGTCGTGCCGAGCGCCGCGACGAAGTGACCGAAGCTGCCGAAAGCGAACGTGCGGATCTCGCTGCCGAACAGCGCGAAGCTGGCGGCAAGGGCGACAAAGGCACTTACCGAGAGACTCGCGGCCAACACACGAAGGGAGGAAGCAAGCGGCGCCGCCCATGCCCCAAGGACTCGCCATGCCTCGTGCCTCCAGCGCCCGCCGAACAAACCCAAGAGGGCCCCTATCGAGGCGAACAGCAGCGCCCAGGCAAAGGGCAGAAGAAAAGCCTCGAGGAGAGCGGGGCGAACGGGGATGGCCTCCCCGAAGCCGGGAGCAGTGAAACGCAGCGGTACGACAAAAGCCGCCAGCCCTGCGATCAACGCATAGGGAACCGGCGCCGCCAGCGCCAGGAGGGCCTTCCGACGCGCCGAGCCGGGCGTCAGCCTTACCACGAGCGCCGTTGCGCTGATGATCGACAGGCCGATCAGAAGAAGTCCGGGAAGCGCCGCAAACCGCAGCTCGGCGGTGTGGTTGAAGAACGACACGCCCACGAGTTGGGACAGGTAGAACGCCGTGCCAGCGTTATCGCCGGCGACGCTCAGAGGCTGCGGCGTCGCGCCCGCGCCTGGGCCAATCGCGTCCGCCGCAACCATGAGTAGACACATCGCGGCGAGGGCGAGGGCGATCGCCATGACGGCCGCTGCCACGCACCCGATGCAGATGACCACAACCTCGGAAGTCGGCCGCCGAGAATGGTGGGCTTGGCGCTGATTGGCATCCATCGCGCGCCCAGCGTCGCAGCAGCCCGCACGGTTGTCATCGCCATGCCGGGCGGACTTCTCATGAGGCCTAAGTCATCAAGACGGGCGCCCTTCTTATGATTATCTCCTCCTTGGTTTTCGGTAGGTGGGGAGGTACTCGCGACCCGCGGGCCGAGCCTGCGGGCTTACCCCTCGAGGTTGACAAGGCGTTTGACGTATCCGCCGCGAACACCGAGGCTGCCTCCGAAACGAGCAGTGACGGAAACTGGCGAGCTCGAGCTCCAATCGGTCCCGGGCAGCATCAGCCGCGCGTGCCAGCGACCGTCGTGGATCCCTGCCCGCTTCGCGGCGGTGACCGTGCGCCCGCTCAGCCTGGTGCGGACGCCAACCGAGACGGTGCCATGGGCCTGCTTGGCGATCGTTCCACCAACGAGGATCTTCTCCTTCGCCCGCACGGCCCTCGACTGGATCATGACTACTCGCAGGCGCGGAGGGAGCGGCGGTGCCGTTTCGAAGGGCGGAGGCGAGGTTGTTTCGCCGCCGGTCTCATAGCCAGCGCCCGATAGCGCCACCGTGTCAGGAGTGGTCGGTGCGTCGCTAGCCAGGATAAGGACTGCGCTCGCCGGCGCGGCGGCGCTCGGCGCGTAGGAGACGGTGATCGGACAGCTCGAGCCGACCGCCAGCGTGGCTGGACAGGAGCTCGTCTGGCTGAACTGGCCACGGTCGGGACCGCCAATCTCGATACCTTCGAGCGTGAGCGCTTCGCCGCCCGTGTTTGAGAGAACATCGGTCCTGCTCGCAGTGGTCCCGACGAGCTGTTCGCCGAAAGCGAGCGGCCGCGGACTGAGTGAGACATCGGGGATCGCGTAGTGGATCGTGCCGGTCACGCTTGCCGGGGTGGCCGAAGCCATGTACTGGGCGTCGAGCAGCACCGCAACCTCGTTGGCGTTGCGGGTGCTGACGATTACATCCGGGCTCCCATCCCCGTTGACGTCGGTCGAGCCGACGGCGCTGGGGGCATCGCCGGTGGCGAAGGGCTGGCGGGCGGCGAAGCTCGGCGTCGTCGCGCCCGGGGCGGTGGTGTTGAGCAGCACCGAGGTGCTGTCGGCGCCTTGGTCGGCGACGATCAGGTCGGGGCGGCCGTCGCCGTTGACGTCGGTCGAGCCGACGGCGCTGGGGGCATCGCCGGTGGCGAAGGGCTGGCGGGCGGCGAAGCTCGGCGTCGTCGCGCCCGGGGCGGTGGTGTTGAGCAGCACCGAGGTGCTGTCGGCGCCTTGGTCGGCGACGATCAGGTCGGGGCGGCCGTCGCCGTTGACGTCGGTCGAGCCGACGGCGCTGGGGGCATCGCCGGTGGCGAAGGGCTGGCGGGCGGCGAAGCTCGGCGTCGTCGCGCCCGGGGCGGTGGTGTTGAGCAGCACCGAGGTGCTGTCGGCGCCTTGGTCGGCGACGATCAGGTCGGGGCGGCCGTCGCCGTTGACGTCGGTCGAGCCGACGGCGCTGGGGGCATCGCCGGTGGCGAAGGTCTGGCGGGCGGCGAAGCTCGGCGTCGTCGCGCCCGGGGCGGTGGTGTTGAGCAGCACCGAGGTGCTGTCGGCGCCTTGGTCGGCGACGATCAGGTCGGGGCGGCCGTCGCCGTTGACGTCGGTCGAGCCGACGGCGCTGGGGGCATCGCCGGTGGCGAAGGGCTGGCGGGCGGCGAAGCTCGGCGTCGTCGCGCCCGGGGCGGTGGTGTTGAGCAGCACCGAGGTGCTGTCGGCGCCTTGGTCGGCGACGATCAGGTCGGGGCGGCCGTCGCCGTTGACGTCGGTCGAGCCGACGGCGCTGGGGGCATCGCCGGTGGCGAAGGGCTGGCGGGCGGCGAAGCTCGGCGTCGTCGCGCCCGGGGCGGTGGTGTTGAGCAGCACCGAGGTGCTGTCGGCGCCTTGGTCGGCGACGATCAGGTCGGGGCGGCCGTCGCCGTTGACGTCGGTCGAGCCGACGGCGCTGGGGGCATCGCCGGTGGCGAAGGGCTGGCGGGCGGCGAAGCTCGGCGTCGTCGCCGTGGGCGAGGGGGTTGCGTTGAACAGGACGGACACCTTGCCGTCGGTGGTGTTGTTCGCAACGACCAGGTCGGGGCGGCCGTCGCCGTTCAGGTCGGATGTGGTGACCCACCACAGCGATGCGAATTCTGCGCTGGTGAGCTTCTGCGCCGCAGAGAAGCTCGGTGTCTCCGCCCCAGGGGAAGTCGTGTTGAACAGCACCGAGACACTCGCCCCTCCCCAGGCGGCGACGATGAGATCGGGCTTGCCGTCCCCGTTGAGGTCAGCCGCGGCAACCGATTCCTTGAACCCGGAGGGAAGGTTGGGGACGACGTATTGAGGAGCGAAGGTCGGAACCGACGCCCCCGGCGCGGTGGTATTGAGCAGGACCGAAACCCAGGGGATTCCCTGGCTGGAGACGATCAGGTCGGACTTGCCATCGCCGTTTATATCCGCCGTCGCGACCGAACGGGGAGCGGCGCCCTGCACGGGGAAGTCCCGGTGTGGCGCGAAGCTCGGCGTGGAGGCCCCCGGAACGGTGGCGTTGAGCAGGACCGAAACGGCCTGAGCGCCCTGGTTGGCGCCGTCGGCGACGACCAGGTCCCGACGGCCGTCGCCGTTCACATCGGTTGCCTGGAGCGAGTTGGAATTCTGGCCCGTGGCAAAGCTCTGCTGAGGGACGAAGCTCAAGCTCGTCGCGCCCGGTGCTGTGGTGTTGAGGAGTACCGAGACATATTCTTGGCCGGTATTGCTGAAGGCCAGGTCGGGGCGCCCGTCGCCGTTGAGGTCGGCTGCCCTTACCTGGCGGGGACTGTCACCGGTGACGACGACCTGCCGGACGCCGAAGCTCGCCGTCGAGGAGCCGGGGTCGGTGGTGTTCAAGAGCACCGAAACCGCATGTTCGTCGAACTGGCTGTTGGTGACGATCAGGTCGAGACGGCCGTCGCCGTTCACGTCCGCCGCGGTGGCCGATCCCGGGCCTCGACCCGCCGCGAAGGTCTGCTCGGGCGAGAAGCTCGGGGTCGCCGCCCCTGGCGCCGCGGTGTTCATGAGGACCGAAACAGAGTCTTCTCCGCCATTGGCAACGAGCAAATCGGGACGACCGTCTCCGTTCAGGTCGGCCGAGGAGATCGAGTTGGAGCCTTCACCGGTGGCGAAGCCCTGCGGCGCGGCGAATGCGGGCGTGGGGCCGACGCCGACGACCCCGAGGTCCAGCGCAAACTGCTTGTCGGGAGCGTAGCCCGATGCGCCCAAAGCCTGAACGGGGATGCTCGCCTCGCTCGTCCCGGCGGGAATCAGCAGGTCCCCGCTCGTCCCTTTGTAGTCGGCGCCGGCCGCCGCCGTGCCGTCCCGGGTTTCGTAGTGCAGCCAGGTGTCATAGGAGGCATCGCCTGCGCGTTCGAGCGGGAAGTCCATTCCCACCGGGGAGTTGCCGGACACCGTGGCGCTCGCCGCGGTGGGGCTCACCGAGGTCGAGCTCGCCGAGGCGGTGCCGCACAGCGCCACGGCGAGCGCGACCGCGGCCGAGACCCAGATCGCCACATCTCTGTAGGTGGGTTGGCGGCCGCGACGAGCGCTCTGCCGAGCCGCTCCGTCGATCCGCCCATGCAGCTGAAGCCCGCGCACTTTCCACCTCCAATCGGCTTTAGCAGCTTAGCGAGTACTGACTATTCTGAGGTCTTTCTATCACTCATCAAAAACAGCCTGAGACACAGGCTCCGCGCCCCCGCGGCAGGAATGGCGCCGCTCCCCTTCGTCGAGAACCTCGTCGAAGGCATGGAGAAGAGGGGTCAGCTCCCGGCGCGCATTCGCGGGGAGGACGAAGGAGCCTCCGACGCGCACAGATTCGCGCCCCACGATGATCGTCTCTTCGATCACGTCGGCAGCTCCTGATGGCGCCGGGTAGTCATCCGCGAGCGTTGACAGGTCGGTCTGCTTCAACGTGCGCCGCAAGTGTCTCCAGGACTTGATCCCCAGGCGAAAGCGCACCGTGCATCCTTCGGACCTTACCAAGGCGAAACCTTTTGTCGACACCTCTAGTGTGCTCGACTGGAAACGAATCCCGCCCTCCCGGCTATAGGAGGCGAGGACTTGCTTTTCGCCTTTCGTGCCTTCACCCGGGTTGGCACCGCCGCAGGCGCTCAAGGGCATGAGCGCCAGTGCGGTCACAACGGCCAGCGCCGAGCGGGGCGTCACCTCCTGTCCAGCTGGAACCGCTCGGCGCTGGAACTGGCGTCCCTCATTCCGGATTGAACATCGCGACGTCGCCGCTCGTGTCGACGCTCGCGCAGAGTTTCGCCGAGGCGCAGGAGACGCTGGTCGCGTTGCCCGCCGTGGCGAAGCGCTTGGTCCAGCTGGCGCCGCTGTTGGCAGAGGCAAAGAGGCCGCCTTCGTCATCGACGGCCACGCAGCTTGACCCGTTGCAGGTCACTTCGTTCAGTTCGCCGGCGCCCGCGAGGGCCTGCCGTTTGACCGTCGCTTTGCCGCTCGCTTCGATCGCCAGGTTGAGGACTTCGCCTGTGCCGTCCAGGGCCACGCAGGAGCTCGTCGAGCTGCAGGCGATGGCGCGAAGGGCGGTTTCACCGTTGACTTTGGTGGCGGTCCACCCGGCGGCTTCCTTGACCCCTTTTTCGGTGACGGCTACGTGGACGCTGCCCGAGGCGTCGACGGCCGCGCAGAACGAGGCCGACAGGCAGGAGACGTCCTTCATCGCGCCCGAGCCGATGCTGACCGAGGTCCAGATGATGCCCGAGGGGTTGGTCGAGTAGCGGATGAAGCCGCCGCCTTCCAGCCCGGTCACGCAGAAGGAGGCAGAGGGGCAGGAGATGGCGCCGACGCCGTTGGTGGGTTTGAAGGAGGTGAGGAATTCGCCGCCGAGCGAGGTCGCGCGGTAGAGGTTGCCACCCCCGCCACTCACTTCCCCGGCTGCGAGCAGGCACAGCGTCGAGGACGGACACTCCACGGCATGGCTGGGGCTCACCCCCGGCCCGGTCCAGGATTTCCAGCTCGCAGCCGAAGACGCGCTCACGTTCGTCGCATAGAAGGCGCCGCCTTTGCTGTCGGCGGTGACGCAGCTGGTTGTCGCCGGCACGCAGGAGACTGCGTTCAGGCTGTTGGGAGCGCCGACCGTCTGCATGCGAGCCCCGCCTTCCCACAACGCGCACGCGTAGGCGGGAAGCGTCGTTTCGCCGCCGGCGTTTTCGGCCTGCACCGTGAAGCGGCCCTTGCCTTCGGGGCAGCCCCCTTCGGAGGCTTCGCCGTTTTGGTGGATCCAGGTCGCCCCCACCCCGCCGCATTCCTGGCTTGCCGCGCTGCCGGCACGGGCGCAGAGATGGGTTTCGAACTGGCCGAAGCTCATCTGCACTTCATAGAACCCTTCGGGGGTTTCCACCGTCATTTCGAGCGGTCGCGTGACGAGACTCAGTACTCCGCCTTCTTCGATCACCCAGGCGTAGTCTTTGCCGGTGGTGGGCCCATTTTCGTTTTCGAAGGTGCTTCTTCCTTCGAAGCAGGCGAGCGCCGTCGTCGGGCATTTGGCGGAGGTCCAGCTGCTGAGCGACAGCAGCCCGGCCTGGCCGTAGAGGATCTGCGTTTCGTTCCCGGCGCAGACGATCCCGCGGCCGATCAGTTCGCCGACCCACGAGCCGTTGGGCAGGTTTTTGGTGGAGTTGACTTTCTCACCGGGCGGCAGCTGTGCCGTCACCTTCGTGTTGAGGGTGTTTTCTCCGACGCAGCCGCTTGTTCCGCCGGTTGCTTCGACTTCGGCGCCGCAGATGACGCCGCCGGCGTTCAGCGGCGCGACCTGGCCCGGTATCCGGTGCCCGGGCGTGTCGACGTAGAAGCCGTTGACCTGGAAGCCGTTGTTATAGGGATGCCCGGTGCAGTTGGGGTCGATGATCGGCCCGCCTTCTTCCAGCAACGACTGCGCTTTCACTTCCTCGTTGAGGCGCGTCCAGCCCTCTTCGTAGGTCTTGCCGCTGTAGCTGGGCAGGTTCAGCCACCTGAGTTCCTTTCCGATCAGCTCGGCCAGTTCGCCGGCGCCTTCGCCGCCGAAGAGGCGATCGTCTTGGGCCAGGCGTTTCAGCGCCGCTTCGATTTTCGCCATCACTTTCCCTGAGAGCCGGAAGCGATCGCCTTCGCCTTCCATCAGGGCTTCCAGCGCCGGGGTGAGTTCGGCCAGGCCTTCGACCGAGGTTTCGGCCAGGGTCGGATCCGCAGAGACGAGTTCTGTGATCCTGCCCATGTGCTCTTCATATAGCGGCAGGAAGTGTTTGCCGGCGGCCGAGGGGAAGGCCAGCTCGCCGCGGGCTTTGTAGAGGGTGGCGAGCATGGCCGCGGCCGAGGCGCCGCTGATGCCCTGCTGGGCTTTCAGGGCTCGGGCGAATGAGCATTCGAAGATGGGTGGACAGCCCACTTCGCTCGGCTGTGCGCTGCCGTTGAGCCCGACTTCGCCGAAGGCGGCTTCGATGGCTTTGTATTCTTGCGATCCTTTGCCGAGGTATTCTTCCGCGGCCTTCAAGGTGGCCGCGCGGGCATCCTCGAGCGTCGCGGTGGGATTACCTTTGAGGTATTCCGTGAAGCCCAAGTAGAAGATGGTGGAAGTTACTTCGGCAGCTTCTTGGATTCCCACTTCCAGGCTGGCGCTTATGTTGACCGCCGCCAGGTAGAAGGCGTGGCTCGTGATCGTGCTGTTGATGTGCACGCCGAGGTTGTCAAGGCATGTGGCCACCCATTCCGCGAGTTTCGCCGGATCCGGGTGGTTGTCCCCTGCCCCCGCGAGTTCGTGGAATTCGCCTGGTTTGGCGAGATTGCGAATCGGCCCGCCCCCTTCAGGCAGATCCTCGCCCACCTGCCAATCGACTTCTTTGGTCTTGTTCATTTCTATCGTCACGCCCATGATGTCGGAGAGGCTCTCGTTCAGGGCACCCGACTGGCCCGACTCGACCAATCCAGAGGTGTGTTCGGTATAGGCGTGGGTGAGCTCATGGCCAACGATGTCAAGCGCTTTCGGATAGCCGTTGCCGAAAACCATCTGTTTACCGTTCCAGTAGGCGTTTTCGTACGGTGCACCTGACGCTTGGGCAAGATGCACGGTCGAAATCAGTTTCGCCCCTTTGTTGTCGTAGCTATCGGCACCGATGAATCCGCTGTAGAATTCATATACATCGCCTGAATGGTCGTAGGCACTGTCGGTGTCGGCATCGCCGGTCGCTGCTTTGCCCTCGGTGCGAACGAGCGTTCCGGGGAGTTTGGCTGTTTTTTTCGCGTCGTATATTTCGCGGACGAGGGCACTGTCGGCCTTCGGAATCACATCCAGGATCTTGCCGGTTACCGCGTCGACAACGTATTCGTTGGATGCGTGTTCGTCTTCGCCGATCAGCCAGACGAACCACGCCAATCGCGCGTTGGGCCCGGAGATGTACGGAGGCAGGCCGGCGTAGACCTCGAGGCTCGCCGGCCGCGCGAGGCTTCCGGACGGGAGCGCTTTCTCGGCCACTTCGATCGCCTGATCGCTGGAAAGCTTCGCCCCGTCTTCGGTCACCGACAATTCGGGTATCACCGATCCACTGAGGAAGCTGAGAAGTCCACCGTTATGCGAGAAGTGGACGCCGACGCCGCCCCCGAAGATGGGCAGGCCGTTGGCCATCTGCGTGAAGGAGACCTGGGTGCCGCCGCGCCCGTTGGTGGACACCTGCGTGTTGCCCAGTTCCGTGGTCGGATTCGAGAGGCCGAACAGGTCGCCGTAGCGGTCGACGACCCCTCTCGCCTTTGCCGAACGCGATGCGTCGGCCGCGATCCCGAGGGCGCCCAGCGGAGTATGCACGCTTGCCGTACCGAGCACGCGCGTTTCCGGATCCACTGTTACGGATACCGATTTATCTTCCGTGCTGGCGCGTTCAAGTCGTTGTTCCGCGGCTTCGCTGATCGGCGCCAGCGAGATCTGCGGCGGCCCGGCCGACGTGGCCGTACCGGTCGCGCCCGTGCCCACCAGCATCACCGGCAGCGAGACGAGGCCCAGCCCCAAAGCGGCTCGCCAGCTCAACCCCTGGCCCAGCGGGTTGAGCCCGCTCAAACCGCTGGGCCTCCACGTCCAACTCGAAGGGCGAAAGGCGGTCGTCAGTTGCATCGCGAGCTGACGACGCGCGGGGACACCTCTCGTCAGCACATACGCGATGCTGCCGGCGAAGCAGCCCAGGAACGTCGCGAGCGGCACACGCCAAAGCAGCGCACCAGCGTCCGGCGCAAGATGAAAGCCAAGCAGACCGCCTGCCTGGGCGTCCACGCGCGCGAGCAAGGCGAGCAACCAGATACCGATCGTGGTGAGCGTGGCCGCACGAGCGCTATTGGCCAGGCAGAGCCTGTAGTTCGGGGCGGAACGACGCGCCGACAGCCAGCCGATCGCAAGGACGGCCGCGAGCGCGATCACCGGCGCGAGTACGAAGACCGCCGGAGCACCTTGGGCCTGGGAAAGATGTGCGCCGCTGGACGGCAGCGTACCGCCGTAGGCCGAGATCGAGCCATTCCCGTGCGACAACGCATCCACCTGCCAGTCGAACGGCACACCGAACCCCGACACGAGCACGGCTGCCGCAAAGGTGGGCAGGGCGACCACTGCAACACCGACGACCTTTACCGCATGACCGAAACCGCCGCTCACAACCGAAGTCAGGTCCCCCCCAACGAGCGCCAAGCCTCCGATAAGCGCGATGACCGTGCCGGCGACCAAGCTCGCAGCTAGCACACGAAGCGAGGTGCCCAGCGGGATGGCCCATGCACCGAGCAGCCTCGATGCCGCGCGGCGCCAGTCACTGCCGAAGACCCCGATGAGACCGCCTATCGATGCGAACAACAGTCCCCAGACAAGCGGCAGCAGACACGCCTCAACGGGCGACGCGGAAACGGGGATGTCCCCTCCGAAGCCGGGGACGGTGAAGCGCATTGGAATGAACAGGCCTGCCAACCCCATGAACAGCGCGTACGGAATCGGCATAGTCAGTGCGACGGTCAGCCTTCTTCGTGCCGACCCCGACACTGTCCTGACCGTCACGATCGTGGCAGCGATGATCGAGAGGCCGAGCAGAAGGAGACCGGGGATAGCAGCAAAGCGCAGCTCGGCCGTGTGATTGAAGAACGTGATGCCCACCAGTTGCACGGCATAGAGGGCCACAACTGCATCCTGGATCGCCATGCTCAAGCTGTGCGGGGCAGAATCAGCCCCGAGCGCGCCGAGCAGCAAGGTCACTGTCGTCATCGCTATCAGCGCAATGATGATGGCGAGGACAGCGGCGCCAACACAGGCCCCGCAGGCCAACGTACGTACCTTCAGTCGGCCACCCAATCCGCGATTCTGAGCCTGCTGTTCCTCCATCGAGCCACCCTCCGTGCCGGAATCAGTGAAATTCGTCGCGGGCTAACCTGTCACGGGCGGAAGCGACTGTCATCGCCAATGCGAACGGACTTCTTACGACCTGGCGCTCCTGACAAAGAACGTCTTTCTTGTTAGCTACTCCTCCACTTTTTTCGGTACGTGAGTTGAGAAGCCCAGCTTTGTCGCCTATTCGAGCAACCCGATTCGCATCGCGACCACGATCGCCACCTGCATCGACGAGGCGCCCAGCTTCGTACAGATGTCGCGACGGACATCACGCACCGTGCTCGGCGCGAAGTGAAGCCGTGCGCTGATCTCAGCTCGCGTGAGCCCTTCGGCGCTCAACTTCAGGACGTCCCACTCTCGCCCATTCATCTCTGCCCGGTTTCGGGCAAGCATCTGGGCGCGCTCCACATTGACACGTCCAGGCGAAAGCGCCACGCCTCGCTCAATCGCGACCAGCTCCTCGCAGATTCCCTCGACGCTCGCGTCCATTGGAAGCAGCGAATCGGGGTCGTAGCGCAGCGCGTTGCTCATCTGGACGACGCTGGCATGCCCAGGCAACAGCAGAACACGGATCGGCACGCGCTGCTCGCGCAGCCACCTGAGGACAGCTGCACCGTCGAGCACGGGCATTGCTACATCGAGCACGGCAGTCATGGGGCGGTGTACCTGGACCTTTCGCAATACCTCTCTGCCATCGCAGGCTTCGCCAAGAAGCTTCAGCCGCTCGTCTGCGCAGATTGCCTGGCCGACGTGTTCGCGCACGACCGGGTGATCGTCGGCGATCACAACGCTGATTGCCTCGTCCGTCACACGCCCCTTCCCTCTGCGCGTCGCTTTCGTTTGCGGTTGCTTTGGTTCTGCTCGTTACCTGCCCTGGGGGCACCGATGAAAGGTGCCCATACCCGCGGCGTAGGGCGAATACTCAGCTACTTTGTTTTATTGGAAGGAACGTCCTGGTTTCATCCATTATTGGACAAATTTCCTACTTATAATTTTGCGTTGGCAGCGTAGTTGTGCTTCCTATGGTCGAGGCGCCCAGGGCTACCTTGCGGGTCAAAACCCGGAGTCGAATCCGGCAACATTTGGCCCGATGCCGACGTGGAGCGATTTCGATCGGGCGCTCGGCGGACGGCGGCACTGCAGAGCGACGCCGACATCCCAAAGTACGCTGGATGTAGGGCCCGGCGACCGTAGCTCGGGCGCCAGGAGAAGCGAGGCGGAATAAGCCGAAATCGCCGCTAATCCCCGCGCATCCGCGCGAATTTCGCCACTAGTGCCAGAATCGGAGCGCCAAACGAGGCGCAGTTGGAAACTACCGCGAAAGCGAAGTTGCCGCTTTGCAGGGACATCGCTGAGGGTGGACGACCGGATTCGAACCGGCGACCGCCTGGACCACAACCAGGAGCTCTACCAACTGAGCTACGTCCACCGCGTGGCTTTCAATCTAGCGGGCTGGCGGGCGGGGTGAGGGGCTTAGCGGGGGTGGCGAGATTCGACCAGGGAGGCAAAGGCTCTCAGGCCTGGGGTCGTGCGCTCGATCAGGGCGGGGTCAGCGGCTTGGGCCTGCCCGGGGAGGGCGGCCGCTCCATGGTCGCCCAGGGCTTTGCGGGCTTCCCGGACCATCTCGGGGACGGCCAGCCAGGCCTCGAGCAGGGCGAAGTCGGACTCGGGGTGGAAGAGAACCCCCCAGGCGTTGCCGTGGCGGAAAGCCTGGATCTCGGTTTGGACGGAGCGGGCGAGGTGGGTCGCTCCTTCGGGGAGAGCGAAGACGTCGCAGTGCCAGTGCAGGACGGTCGTGCTCGGAGCGAGGGCGCCGAGAATCGGGTCGCCCCGGTCGAGCACCTCGACCGGGGCGTAGCCGAGCTCGGGTCTCTCCCCTGGCCCCACATCGGCGCCCAGGGCCCGAGCCAGCAGCTGGGCGCCGAGGCAGATGCCAAGCACGGGCATCTCTTGGCGCACCGCCTCGACGAGCCATTCGCGCTCGATCTCCAGCTCGGGATGGCGCTCGTCGTCCACGTTCATCGGGCCGCCCATTACGACCGCGCCGGAGATTTCATCGTGGTCGGGCAGCGTTTGACCGGCAAGCGGTTTGACCGTGTGAACGTCGAGGCCGCCGCAGGCGTCGAGGATGCGGTGGGGCGTCTCCCATGGCACGTGCTGGATCGCCAGCAGGGTTGAACGGTCGTCCGCGCTCATCAGCGCCTCAGGCTAACCGCGCTACGGTTGGGGCGATGCGGAAGCCAGGCTTTGCGACCCTTCGGCCTGAGGCTCGACCGATGGCGGCAACGGGCATGCGCGCGCGTAGCGCCATGGCCGTCGGAGCGCTCGCGGTCGGGGCCGCAGCAATCGGCGGCTTCGCGATCGGGCGGCTCACCATCGGCAAGGCAGCCATCGGCAAGCTCAAGGTCGACGAGCTAGAGATCGGCCGGCTCGACATCCACCAACACGCGGATGTCGACCGGAGCGCGTAGCCGACATTGACCACGCTAGAGGGGGGTCAATGTCGGATGCGCTGGCTCGCCGTATCCGGGGCGCTGCTGGCGCTGGCCATCGTGGCGGCCGGCGGCGTTACTTCGGCCGGCGCCGTCGGCCCCTATCCCGACCTCGGCGTCTGCTCCGTCTTCCCAGCTCCACCGCCGGGCACCCCCGACAACGCCGCTTCCCTCCCCACCGAGGCGGCCTGGAACCAAGACATCTCCAAGGCGCCGGTCGCCCGCAACTCGGCCGCGACCATCGCCTACATCAACGCCCACGGCAGTGACCACCTCCATCCCGACTTCGGCTCACCGCGCGCCTACGGCTTCCCCTACGCCGTTGTCAGCTCCGGCCAGCGCAAGTTGCCAATCCACTACACCGCCTACGGCGACGAGAGCGACCCCGGGCCATTCCCAATCCCGAAGAACGCGCCCGTCGAGGGCGGCAACAGCAGCGACGGCGACCGTCACGTACTCGTCGTCGACCGCTCCAGTTGCACGCTGTACGAGCTCTACCGGGCCTTCTTGAAGGGCGGCGGAGGTGCCCACTGGAACGCCGACTCTGGCACGCGCTGGGACCTGCGCTCAGGCGCTCGCCGTCCCGACTCGTGGACCTCGGCCGACGCTGCCGGCCTGCCGATCTTCCCCGGCCTCGTCCGCCACGACGAGGTCGCCGCCGGCCGGCTCGACCACGCGATCCGCGTCACCTTCGACAGCACCCGTGATGCCTGGGTCCACCCCGCCTCCCACTGCGCCGGCGACACCTCAGACCCCAATGCGCCGGCGATGGGGACGCGGCTGCGGCTCAAGGCGGGCTACGGCCTCGGCGGTTTCAGCGGCGGCGCCAAGGTGATAGCCGAAGCGCTGAAGCACTACGGGATGATCGTCGCCGACAACGGCTCCAACTGGTTCTTCAGCGGCAGCAGCGACCGGCGCTGGAACGACGAGGACCTAAACCAGCTGAAGCGAATCCCGGGAAGCGCCTTCCAGGTGGTCAAGAGCGCCGCCCGCCCCCACGTCTGCTGAGCTGCACGTAGTGGAAATCCGCCCGCAGTCGTGAGCGCAATTTCTCGGCGGCCTCGTCCTCGCCGTCCGCCCCGCCGCTGACGAGCACCACCTCCGTCGCCGAGAAGCTCTGCAATTGGTCCTCGACCGCCTGCACTATGTCCTCGTCGCCGACGCGGGCCTCCGCGGCCACGCCGGCCTTTGCGAGCGCCGCCACGGTCACGACCAGACGCTGCTGTGCCCGGTGGCGGGCGCCCTCTACGTCAGAGGCCCAGCGATCGAGGAAGCCGATCCGCGCCGGAACCAACACCCGCACGTCCGTCGCTTCAGCCTGACCCCCGAGCCCGGCAGCGCTCGTAATCCGCGCCACGTCGGTCGGATCCTCCACGTCCTCGGCCGCGACGATCAGCACATGGCGCTCGCCGTCCTCCTCGATAACCCCAATCGGCCCTTCCGGCCGCTGCCGCACGGCGAGCGCGAGGATCACCACCGTCACCAACGCACCAACCGCGACCCCCACGCCCGGGCCACCGAGCATGAAGGCCGCGGCTATTGGCACCACAACCCCGGCAACTAGGAGAGGAAGCTTCCAGGGCGCCATAGCTCAAGCTTCGCATCACACTTGGCGAGTACCACCCCTCATCCGGGGAAGCAGGAGCATCGCCAGTCCAATCAGGATCACGATGATGCCCAGGATGTAGTTGACGAGGATCGCCAGAACGATCCCGATGATTATCAGCAGTATTGATAGCTCCATGCCGCCGGAAGTACCCGACGGTCAAGGGCGCCAAACCAACCCGACTCCAGCCGTACAGCCCTAACCACGGGTACCGCCGCCGCTGCCGTCCGGCGACCACCCCGGGCCGCGGAAGACATAGCCAAAGCGGTCGCGCCAGCTCTTCGCGGCTCGCACGTCCCGCGCCATATCGATGAACTCGTGGAAGGCGACGCGGGTCGGGCGGAAGCTGCGGATGTTCTTGGTCAGTCCGTAACGCGGCTGCTCGGTCTCGCCCTGGAAGGTGCCGAAGATGCGGTCCCAGATGATCAGGATGCCGCCGTAATTGCGGTCGAGATAGACCTCATTGGCTCCGTGATGGACGCGGTGGTGCGAGGGCGTGTTGAAGAAGAACTCGATCGGCGCCGGCAGCTTCGTGACCCGCTCGGTGTGAATCCAAAACTGGTAGATCAACGAGATCGCCAGTTGAGTGAGGATCATCCAGGGGGCAAAGCCGAGCAGTGCCAGAGGTGCCCAGAAGGGCAGCGCCGTCATCGGCGTCCAGGTCTGGCGCAGGGCGGTCGAGAGGTTGTAGTGCTGGGAGGAGTGGTGAACAACATGGCTCGCCCAGAAGACCCGCATCTCGTGGTGGACGCGGTGGAACCAGTAGTAGGCGAGGTCATCAGCGAAGAAGAGCAGCAGGTAGGTCCACCACTCGTCAGCCGGCATCCGCAGCGGGGTCAGCTCGTAGAGACCGGCGTATGCCACCACCACGACCAGCTTCCAGATCGCGTTGATGACGACGTTGCCGCCGCCCATCGTCAGGCTCGTCCGCGTATCCCGCGACTCGTAGCCGACCAGCTCCTCGTCGCGCGCGTACTTGAACGAGACCATCTCGACCACGAGCAACAGCACAAACGCCGGGATCGCGTAGTAGAGCACCTCGGCCACGCGCAGAATCTAGCGGTCGGCTGGTGCGTCTTCTTCCCCCATTACTGCGGCGACAGCCGTGGCGGCCGCAGCCACCGAATTGCGCTCATCCATCGCATAGGTGCGCAGGTCATCCAAGGCCCGGTCTACCGCCTCGCGCGTGTGCAGCTTTCCAAACAGCCAGATACGACCCGAACCCAGAGACTCGGTGGCAAACACCTCGTGAGTCGCCTCCTCTCCCGCGGGCCACCCGGGCCTGTCGTCGGTGTGCCACGCAATCTCCCACCAGGTGGTCTCCCAGCGCTTGAAAACGTCCTCCAATCTCCAGTTGGCGCCCCCCAGCCCGATACCAGCCCCTTCTTTGGCGTCTTGGCTCCCGGGCGATGATCGACGGGGATCCCCCTCAATAAAAGTGGCCACATCGGGGAACTCCACAACCGAAGCAGGCACCTGCGGGGATGCCCGTATCGCCTCCGCGATGCAAGCGCGCCCACGCCCTTCCCCGAGCTCGGCGTCAACTGCCAGCCTCGTCTCATCCCGCTCGTACCTGGTCCGCTGCTCGTGTTCCGCGAGCATGGCTCCGTGATCATCCGCTTTGGGGATCTTCTTTCCCAGAAGCGCTACCAGGCCCTCCACACCCTCCCGACTCTCGGTCCAGCGCGCATGCTGGATTTCGCGGAGAAACTCCGTGAGAAACCGCTCGTAGGAAATGAATGATTCAAACCAACTGACGTGGAACGTAAATTCCACACCAGGCAACCAGTCGCCTGTCGGAGGAACGCCCTGCAGTGCAAAGCCTTCCCGTTGTCCGACAATCCGCCCTCTCTCGAAGGCTTCTATCTCTTTTTGGTCGGTGATGGCCACTATAAGATCACGCCGGTGAAGCGGACGGGAAATCGAGAGATGGAAACACCCGGCGACCTCATCTACCTCTCTGAGCGCAAGCTCTCAAACCTAGCCATCTATTTCGGCGTAAAGACGGCTTCGCTTGACCCCCACCTCGACATCGAGGGAGGCGCCGGGCTGGCGGTTGGGGTTCCCTCGGTCGGGCAGGTGTCCGCGCAAACATCCGTTCGCGGCGGTCGCACCGATCCGAATGCGACTGCGCGATCTCAAATGAACAGCTTGAAGGATGTGGTCAAGAAGCTGGGCGGCGATGGGCTTCCAAACCTCGAGACGGCGGATCGCATTCGTGAGGCGGGTTGGTTCCGCTTCCATCGACGTCTTCGCTTCGGCATCGGAAGCTCTGACTCCCAGCAGTCAGTTCGGGCTCTGGTCGTGGTTGACGAAAAACACGTCCCCAAAGATCTTTCGATTCCGGCCCTACTGATGACGGGTTCCCCCGAGCACGTTCGCCCCCCATACACCAGCGACGAGCTGAGGAATGCGCCGGGCAGCCGCTCGGGGTCCGGCAGCGGGCTTCTTTTCCAATGGCTCGATAGGGCGCGTCGCGCACTCGAAGACGATCCCGAAGCCGATCTCAACGAGATCGAAGTGCCGGCGATCCTGACCGACCTGCTTGACCAGCCGCTACGCGACATCAAAACGGCGGCCGAAATGTACAGGGTGTTTTCGGAAAACCACACACTGAACCAGCCACAATTCCCACAGCTCCTGCACGGCGCGCCGTGCGAAGGCGTAGCCCAAGCCTCTTTCATCGCGGCGTCCGACGACATCACGCTAGTCATGGGGAGTCCCCTATTCCTCCGTGTTCGCGCACTTCCGGAGAGCGATACCGCTGCGGAGTCGAGGTGGCCTCGGCTGAGGCGTTTCTTCGGCGCGAGCGACTCCAGGTCCGCTCCGCAGTAACGCCCCAGGCTGGATTCGAACCAGCGACCATCGGCTTAGAAGGCCGGTGCTCTGTCCTCTGAGCTACTGGGGCAGAAGGGCAAGATTAGGCCCTGGCATGCAAGGTTGGCGTAGGATCGCCGGCATGCCAAGTGTCGATGCATCGGGGACGGAGCTGCACTACCTGCGCGCCGGCGAGGGTGAGCCGCTGCTGTTGATCCAGGGGATGAGCGCTACGCACCTCGCCTGGGGGCGGCCCTTCCTCGACGAGATCGAGAAGAGCTTCGACACGATCGTCTTCGACAACCGCGGAATGGGCCTTTCCGGCGAGGCCGAGCTGCCCTTCGCGATCGCCGACCTCGCCGCCGACACGGCCGGCCTGCTCGACGCGCTGGAACTGGAGACCGTCCACGTCGCCGGCATCTCGATGGGCGGGATGATCGCCCAGGAGCTGGCGCTCGCCCATCCCGAGCGGATCCGCACCCTGACGATTGGCGCCAGCTACTGCGGCGGGCCGGAGGGAACGCTGATGGCGCCCGAGGACCTGCAGATGCTCGGCACCGCCTATGCCTCCGGCGAGGCCGAGCAGGTCTTCCGCGCGATGTGGGAGATCAACCTCTCCCCCACCTTCCGCGCCGAGGACTCGCGCTTCGCCGCCTTCACCGAGATGGGCTCGGCGCTGCCGGCGCCGCAGCCGGTCGTGCTGCAGCAGATGCGAGCCTGTGGCGCCCACGACACACACCAGCGGCTCAACCAGATCGATCTCCCGACGCTCGTGATCCACGGCGACGCCGACCGCCTGCTCCGCTATCCCAATGGTAAGCAGATCGCTGCACTCATTCCCGAGGCCCGCCTCGAGACCCTCGAGGGCGTCGGCCACATGTTCTGGTGGGAGCAGCCGCAGCGCTCGGCCGAGCTGATCCGCGAGCACGCCCTCGCCCCGGTCTAAGCTGACCCCATGAGCACGATCGACGGCTCCGCCAGCACAGATATCGAGGCGCCAATCGCCGAGGTCTACAGGGTCGCCGCCGACGTCGAGGGCTCGCCCCGCTGGCAGCCGGAGATCAAGCTGGCCGACTGCATCGAGCGCGACGGCGAGGGCAACCAGGTACTGGTCCAGATGGAGACCGACGCCAAGGTGCGCCGGCTCGGCTCGAAGATCCGCTTCAGCTACGAGGAGCCCGGCCGGATCTCATGGGTTCAGGAGGACGGTGACCTGAAGTCGGTCGAAGGCAGCTGGGAGCTCGAGGACCTTGGCGATGGGCGAACCCGCGCCACCTACTGGCTCGAGGTCGACCTGGGCAGGACGCTGGGCCTGCTGATCCGCGGCCCGCTGGTCGGTGTGCTGCGCGGCCAGTTGGTCGACACGATGCCCGAGAAGCTGAAGCGCTTCATGGAGAGCAACTCGGTCTAGCAGGCGGCTGGGTCGAGCCTGCCCTTGACCCGGAAGACCCAGTCGGGCTCCGGCGTGATTTCGGGCTCTTCGATCAGCTGTTCCAGCGCCGGGTCGTTTTTGATCCAGGCGTAGAGGGGGTGCCAGTAGAGCGAGTCGGCCGCATCCTGGGTGTATTGGCTGAGGATCAGGTAGTCGTAGTCACCGGCGTTGATCTGGCGGCGGAACTGGCGGCATGTACTGGGCAGGCGGTAGGTCCCGTCCGGTCCCGGCACGCCGATGTACTGGACGTCGTTGTCGAGGTTCTTGCCGTAGAAGCCGTACTGGCCGAAGAAGATCTCGCCCGAGCCGGCGATCCCGATCCGCTTGTCGTGCTGGTTGTGGGCGAATTCAAAGGCGTCGCGGGGACCCCCGTCCTGGAGGAAGAGCGTCGTGCGGGTGTAGTGGTGCTTGTAGTACTGGACCTCCTGGGCGCGGCCGAGCACGACTGCGAGCAGCAGCACCGCGGCGCCGGCGCCGGCGACAGCCGCGCGGCTCATCAGGCGCCGCGAGCGCGCCATGCCCAGGCCCGCCGGCGCCCAGACCAGGGCCAGGGTGAGGAAGACGGTGCCGACGATGAAGCCCGGATACCAGCGCGGCGTCATCAACACCGTGATCGCGTAGAGGCCGGTGAGGAAGAGCAGTGTCTGCCAGGCGCGCCGGTCGGGCGCGCGCAGCGGCCGCGCGATCGGCACCAGCACCATCGCCAGCACCAAGCCCGGGACCAGGTAGCGGGTGTTGGTGAAGAAGCCGGTCGGCGAGCCCTCCTGCCCGGCCGCGGTGAGCGGCGTGAAGACATAGACGAACGCGGTTGCCAGCGCCGCCGCGGCGACCACCCTGAGGATGACGTTGCGCGAGCGCCAGGCAATGTAGACGGCGGCCGCTACGGCGATGATCAGGATCAGCGGCCAGAACGGCCCAAAGGCGTTATCGAGCTGTGGGAAGAACCACTTGCGGTAGATCGTCGGCTCGGTGAGGTAGTGGGCGACGGCGAAGCGCGGTCGCGGGTCGAGCGGCATCTGGTCGGGTTGGGGCAGATGCAAGGGCCCGAAGCCCGCTGTCGGGATCGGATTTCCACCCGTCTTGACCATCGCCCGCACGTACCAGTAAGCGCCGACCACGAAGGTCGAGAGACCGAGCACCCACGCCGTCGTGAGCCGGCGGCCCCGGCCGCTGAAGACGATCACGCCCAACCCGATCGCCACCACCGGGACCAGGAAGGTGAACTTGACCGAGGCGGCGAGGCCGGCGGCGATCCCGGCGACGACCAGCGGACCCTTGTCGAGCAGTGGCGCACCCTGCTCCGGCGCGTCCTGCACCGCGCCCTCCTCCGGCGCGCGTCGCTGGTGGGCGTTGATCAGGAAGGCCGCGAAGGCGAGCAGGAAGGCGAGGCCCATGATGTCGTTGCGTCCCTCACCGGGCTGCGTCTCAATCATCACCCCCGCGTCGAGCACGATCGCCCCCGCAACCAGCGTCGCCGGCCCGACCTTGTAGGGACGACCGACGCAGAAGGCGGCAAGCAGGGCGATCGCCAGCCAGAAGAGGTTGATCAGCGGCGAGAGCCAGTCGGTCTTGAAGAGGACGATGGCGCTGCCGTGGACCAGCTCGGAGCTCTGCGGGTAGAACCAGGCGGCGAGCCGTAGCGGGTCGGTGAAGTGCAGGTGGACAATCGAGTGTTCCTGCGCGAACCGCGCCGCGAAGGGCATGTGGTACCAGGTCGTGTCGCCGCCGAACATGCCCTGGTCGAGGCTGAGCTGCGAGGGAAAGGTCCACTCGGCAACGGTGAAAGAGGCGACGCCGAGCGCGATCAAGAGGGCGATGTTCTGCACCTGCGGGGCGGCGATCTCGCGGCTCTCGGGCGGCGCTTTCGACCAGCCGAGCCAGGCGGCGAGCAGGCCGACGGCGATGCTGAGGACCACGATCCAGCCGGTATAGAGGAGGCTCAGCGTCCCCAGCAACTCCAAGGTGAGGACGAGCAAGCCAACCGCGATCGTGGCGTCGGCGAGCCGGGCCAGGGCGCCGGAGAATTCCGGCACGATCCAGCGTCGCAGCCAGTAGGCGCCGAGACCGAGCGCGCTGACGATGCCGATGACGGCGAGGCAGCCGCCGATGTAGGAGCCGAAGGAGGGGGTCACCGGCGCGGGATGCTATTCGCAGCGCCGGGCGGGCGGCCCCACCGGAGGTGCAACGCGTTGCGGTCCCAGCAGGACCGAAAAGCGTTGCACCCGGTTTGGCTAGGAGGCCGCGGCCGGGATGCGGCAGGAGACCCCGGTGCCGGCGAGGCCGCAGTAGCCGTTCGGCACCTTGTGCAGGTACTGCTGGTGGTAGTCCTCGGCGTAGTAGAACGGCCCGGCGGGCTCGACCTCGGTCGTCACCGGCTCGTGGCCGGCGGCGCGCAGGTCCTCGTCGTAGGCGCGGCGCGCCATCTCCGCGGTCCCCTTCTGAGCGTCGTTGGCGAAGTAGATCCCGGAGCGGTACTGGGTACCGACGTCATTGCCTTGGCGCATCCCCTGGGTCGGGTCGTGCTCCTCGAAGAAGACCTTGAGCAGGTCCGCGTAGGAGACCTTGGCCGGATCGAAAGCGACCAGCACGGCCTCGGCGTGGCCAGTCTTGCCGCTGCAGACCTCCTCGTACGTCGGGTTCGGCGTGGTCCCGTTCATGTAGCCGGCGGCCGTCGTGTAGACACCGTCGATCGTCCAGAAGAGCCGCTCCGCCCCCCAAAAGCAGCCGAGCGCGAAGTAGGCGACCTCGGTCCCGTCAGGAAAGGGCGGCTGCAGCGGCGTGCCCAGAACCGCGTGCCGCTCCGGCGCCTCGAAGGCCGGCTGGCTGCGCCCCGGCAGGGCTTCTTCGGCCGAAGGCATCCGTGCCTTCTTGAATCCCAACATTCAAACAGGGTAGCTTGGCGCCATCGGCTGCCTCGTCATCCTCTTCGCCCTAATCTCGCCGCGCCTGGCGCTCTTCGCGCTCTGGCTCTTCAGCGACCTGCTCAGCCGTGCCTTCGACAGCTGGTTCGTGCCCCTGCTCGGCTTCTTCCTGCTGCCCTGGACGACGCTCGCCTACGCGGTGATGTGGAGCTCCTCGGACCGGGTCAGCGGCTTCGAGTGGTTCATCGTGATCCTCGCCTTCGTGATCGACCTAGGTTCCTACGCGCGGGGCGGCCGGGAGCGTTATTCCCGAACTGCGTAGCGGTTCGCCGGGCGAATCAGTCGCGCCGCTGCTGCCCGGAGTCGAGCGGGAACGCAACCCGAACGTGGGACTTGGAGACGACCATGAACGGCAGCTGCTCCACATCACCTCCCATTAGCGACGAGATTTCCGCGTTGACGATCGGAATGAAGGTGACGTCCGGCCGGTTGAGCGAATCCGAGAAGCGGCTCTGGTAGCCCTCCAGCGGGAGGGTGACGTCGCCGACGATCCGGTGCCGGTCGGTTTCGAACTGCACCCGTTCGATCCGGCGCTCTTTCTGCCCCATTTCGGCCTGATTCACATCGCAGCTATCGGCACGTCGCCAGCCGAGCCTTGAGCGGATACCCGTCCGGTTGACATAACTTCGGAACCGCGCCGCGAGCAGCGCTTTTCAGCGCGTCGAGGCGACGACCCTGCCGAAGCGCCGCTGCAGAAAGCGCATCGCCAGGTCATAAGCAGGAGAGAACTTGCGCTGCCACCAGTAGACCAACCTGATGTCAGCTGAGGTGAAGACGAGGTAGCGGTTCTTCTCAATCCCCCCGATGATCTTCTCGGCCACTAGCTCGGGAGTCACCGCGCGCTTCTCGAAGTCCTTGACCGCCTCTTGGAAGGCCGGGTGCTGCTGATCTAGGCCGCGCACTTCAAGCGTGCCGACGAGCGGTGTGGCCACGGCCCCTGGGCAGACCAGGCTGACGCCGATGTCGTGGCGCTGCAGGTCGAAGCGGAGCACTTCGGAGACACCGCGCAAGCCGAACTTGCTGGCGCTGTAAGCGGCGTGCCAGGGCAGTGCGATAAGGCCCGCGGCCGAGGCGACGTTGACGACGTGCCCGCCTCGCCTCGCCTCGATCATCGGCGGTACGAAGTTTTCGAGGACGGCGATCGGCCCCATCAAGTTGACGTCGATCATTTTCTGCCAGTCGCCGTGCTCGAGGGCATCGATCGGCCCCCAGGTGGAGACGCCGGCGATGTTCATCACCACGTCCATGCTGCCGTGCGCCTGATGAATTTCCTCGGCCAGCGCCACCACGGCGGCATGGTCGGTGATGTCGAGCGCCCGCACGTGGGCGACGACACCGCCGGTTCCCTCTATCTCCGCACGAACCTGCTCCAAGGCCTCCGTCTTCAGATCGGTCAGGTAGAGCTCCGCCCCTCGCGCCGCGGCAGCGATTGCGGTTGCGCGTCCGATGCCGCTGGCGGCGCCGGTAACCAGGCAGCGCTTCCCATTCAAGTCCCTAACCGGCATCGGCTCGGCTTCCGGAGCTGATCCCGTCCGGCTGCACCCGGAGCGCATTGAGTGTCATCGCCAGCATCTCGTAGTGGCCGACGAGCATGCAGAGCTCGATCAGCTCCCGCTCGCCGAACTCCGCCCGCAAGCGCCCCCACAGCTCGTCTCCAATCTGCTGGCTCGCGTGGAGCTCGTCGGTCGCCTCGAGCAGCACCACCTGCCGGTCCGACCAACCAGGGGCCGTCGCGCCGTTGCGCACCCGGGCAATTTCCGCGGCGCTCAGCCCCACGTCGCGACCGATTTTCTCGTGCTGTTCGCGCTCGTACTCGGAGCCAGTGTTGCTGGCCACCCGCAGGATCACCAGCTCGGTGTCGCGACGCGGCAGCGTCCCCCTCGGCATCAGCCCGCCCGCAAACCAAAGCCAGCGCCGGAAAAGCCGCCGGTGGCGGGCAAGAGTGGTAAATACGTGCGGCGGCTCCCGCCTCACCGCGAGCCCAATCAACTTGACGATCGCCGTGTTGACCAAGCCAATCTCAGCCCGACCGCCCGGCGCAATACGCGGTTTCAAGCCTCCCGCCACGTCTCAAACCTAGCGGGAGTCGACCGCCAGGCATCGTTCGTTCGCCCTTTCTTATCTGGCCGCTATACTGTCCATATGGCTAGGCAAGTGACTGCTACCGACGCAAAGGCAACGATCCTTCGCCTCCTAGACGACGCCGAAGCCGGCGAGGAGATCGAAATCACCAGACATGGCCGTCCGGTCGCCCGCCTCGTACCCGCATCGGGGGCGCGCTCTCTCAAGGGCTCGTTCGACGGTGTGGCGGTGACGGCAGTCGAGGAGGAGCAGTTGTTTTCGACCGGCGAGGCTTGGAACGCTTCGTAGGTGTGGCTGCGGTTCTACTGGACACCCACGTGGTCCACTGGTGGTCGGCCGAACCCAAACGGATAAGCAAGCCGGCGCGCAACGCCCTTGAACGGGCGGATGAACATGTCGTGGCGGCAATCTCCTGGTACGAGCTGGCTTGGCTGGCGAAGCACGAGCGGATCACCCTCAGCATTCCGATCCGATCCTGGCTGCAGGGCCTCGCGGCGCAGCTTCGAACGGCCGGCATGACCCCGGCAATCGCCGACACCGCAGCCGCCCTCCCTTCCTCGTTCCCCGGCGACCCCGCCGATCGACTGATCTACGCGACCGCAATCGAGCTCGGCCTCGGCCTCGTGACCAAGGATCGGGCCATCCGCGACCACGATCGCCCTCGCTCGTTGACGATCTGGTAGCCGGACCATGAGCGGGTTGACGCTGGTGATCGGGAATAAGAACTACTCGTCTTGGTTCGATGAGGGCGTGGCTGCTGATGCGCCAGCACGGCATCGAAATCGGGGCGCCCGGATTCGAACCGGGGACCTCGGCCACCCAAAGGCCGCGCGCTACCAGGCTGCGCCACGCCCCGCTGGGGCCAGTGTAGAGCGGGACCGGGCGGCGGGCCGGGCTCGGCGGCGGGCAAGCGCTAGGTTTCGCGGCAATGGCCGAGGTGCTGCCGCTCAACGCCCTGCACTACGACCTCGACGCGGTCGGGTCGCTGCAGGACGTGGTCGCACCGCCCTATGACGTGATCGACACGGCGATGCGGGCGGACCTGCTCGAGCGCTCGCCGTACAACGCGGTCGCGATTGATCTGCCCAAGCCATACGGGGAGACCGGCCCTCAGGGGGCCGGCGAGGACGATCCATACGAGGGTGCCGCAAGCTCAATCGACGCCTGGCTGAAGGCGGGCGCCCTGGTCGAGGACACCGAGCCGGCGATCTGGGCGATGGAGCAGGAATACGTCGGGCCCGACGGCGGCTCCCACATCCGTCACGGCATCCTCGTCCGGGTCCGCGTCGAGGACTTCGAGAGCGGCACGATCCTCCCCCACGAGCGCACCCTGCCCGGCCCCAAGCAGGATCGCCTCGACCTGATGCGGGCGACGCGCTGCAACCTCTCGCCGATCTTCTCGCTGAGCACGATCGACCCCTGGCCGCTGGTCTCCAAGGAGACCGCGGTCGAAGACGCCTGGGGCGAAGCGACAGATGCCGCCGGGACGGTCACCCGGATCTGGCGCCTGCCGCAGCTCAACGAAGAAATCCCCGCCCTGCTCGCCGACGCCCAGCTGCTGATCGCCGACGGGCACCACCGCTACGAGACGGCGATCGCCTATCGCAACGAGATCGGCGGCGAGGGCGATCACAACTACACGCTGATGGCATTGACCGGGCTCGATGATCCCGGCCTCTCCGTCTACCCCACCCACCGTCTGCTCTCGGGCTTCGCCGATGATCCCGAGCGCCAGCGCCGACTGGGCGAGGGCCTGCGCGAGCTCTTCGACGTCAGCGAGATCGAGACTGACCGCATCGACCCCCTGGGCGAGGACGGAGTCGGCGTCTTCGGCCTCTATGACTCCCACCACAAGCGCGCCTTCCGCCTGCAGCTCAAGGACACAACCGAGCTCGACCGCCTGCTCGACGGCATGCCGGAGGCGTACCGCCGTCTCGATGCGGCGATCCTGGAGACCCTGGTGCTGAAGGGGATCGCCGGCCTCAGCGAAGACGACATCCTTGCCAAGCGCGGCATCGGCTACGCGAAGAGCGTCGAGGACTCTCTGCGCCTGATCGCGGACGGGACCTACGACGTCGCCTTCATCCTCCGCCCGATCCCGGTCCAACAGACCAAGGAAATCTGCGAAAGCGACGCCAACATGCCGCCCAAGTCGACCTACTTCTACCCCAAGGTTCTGACCGGCCTCGTCTTCAACCCGCTCACCTGAGCGCCGCGGCGTAGGATCGAGCCGTGGTCAAGATCTACACAAAGAAGGGCGACGACGGGACCACCTCGCTCTGGTACGGCGGCCGCGTTCCCAAGCACCACGGCCGCACCGAGGCCTATGGCGCGCTCGACGAGGCTTGCTCCCAGCTCGGCGTGGCACGCGCCCTCTGCGATGCCGGCGAGGCGGAGCTGGCCGCCGACATCCTCCGCCTCCAGGATGACCTCTTCGTCGCCGGTGCCGAGCTGGCGACGGCTCCGGAGGCGGCCGAGCGTCTCGAAGACGGCATCAGCCGCACCACCGAGGCCATGGTCGCCGAGTTGGAGGAGCGGATCGACCGCTACATGAGCGAGGTCGAGCTGCCGCCGCAGTTCGTCATCCCCGGCGGCAACCAGCTCTCAGCACAGCTCGACGTCGCGCGCACAGTGATCCGCCGCGCTGAGCGCCGCATCGCCGCCCTCGCCGAGGAAGGCGAGCTGGCAAGCGAGACGGTGATCCACTTCGTCAACCGCGCATCCGACTACGCCTACGCGATGGCCCGCTTTGTCGACGTCGACGATCCAGCCCTCTTCGAGGGCCGGCGCAAGTCGTCGTAGGCAGATGAAGGTCGTCGCCCGCCGGCGCCAGGGATACGCCCACGACGTCGAGATCGAGGGCGGTCACACGATTCGCATCGATGAGCCCGCCGGGGCGGGTGGCACCGACACCGGTCCCTCCCCCGCCCGGCTGCTCGCGGCGAGCCTCGCCAGCTGCGTCGCAATCACCGTCGAGATGTACGCGGACCGCAAGGGGTGGGACATCGGCGAGGTCGAGGTGGACGTCGACGGCGAGTACGAGAACCACGCGCCACGCTCCTTCGAGGTCACTCTGCGCCTACCGGGGGAGCTCAGCGACGAGCAGCGCGAGCGCCTGCTGGTCGTCGCCGGTAAGTGCCCCGTGCACAAGGTGCTGGCGGGCGAGACGGCGGTCGTCATCTCCGATCGGATCGAGGCGCTCTGATGGACCTCGGCCTGAAGGGACGCGCCTGCGTCGTCACCGGCGCTAGCCGCGGGATCGGCGCCGAGACGGCACGGCTGCTCTGCGCCGAGGGAGCCAGGGTACTGCTCGTCGCTCGCAACGAGGAGCGCCTTCAAGCCGCTGCCGAGACGACAGCAGCAGCCGGCGCGAGGGTCGGTGGCGAGGTCGCGACGCTCCTCCTCGACGTCACCGCCGAGGATGCCGGAGAGCGCATGCTCGCCACGGCAACGGACAGGTTCGGCGCCCTCGACGTCCTCGTCAACAACGCCGGCACCGCCCGGTGGCGTGATCTCGACGACGTCCCCGACGAGGACTGGCGCGCCCAGTACGAGCTCAACGTGATGGCGCCGCTGCGGGCGATGCGCGCCGCCGCGCCGCCGATGGCCGAGCGCGGCTGGGGCCGCATCGTCAACGTCTGCTCGACCGCCGGCAAGCGTCCCTCGGCGGCGATGCCCGAGTACTCGGTGGCCAAGGCGGCCGAGCTCTCGCTCTCGCGCCTCTTCGCCGACCGCTACGCGAAAAGCGGCGTGCTCGTCAATGCGATTTGCCCCGGCCCGGTCGAATCGGAGATGTGGATGGAGCCGGGCGGCCTGCTCGATCAGTCGCAGGCGATGTCGGGTGATGCGAGCCGCGAGGACGCTCTCGCCACGGCGGGCTCGAAGCGCCCGATCGGCCGCCTCGCCGAGCCGGCCGAGATCGCCAGCGCGATCGTCTTCCTCTGCTCCGAGCGCGCCTCCTACGTCAGCGGCGCGGCTTGGTCGGTCGACGGGGGCACAGTCCAGGTGATCATCTGAGCAGGCATTGGCGACTTATACGTCCATATGACGGATAACTCGCCAATGCCCATCGACGCGGCGGTGCTGCTGCCGCTTTACGGCTGGCCCGACGACGAGCCGGGGCTCGTCTTCACCGAGCGCCGCTCCGACATGCGGCGGCACGCCGGCGAGATCTCCTTCCCGGGCGGTCGCCGCGATCCCGAGGACGCCGACCTGAGCGCGACGGCTTTGCGCGAGGCGGAGGAGGAGATCGGCCTCGATCCCGCCGCCGTCGAGCTCGGCGAGGAGCTGCCGGCGACCAACACCTTCGTCACCGGCTACCGAATCCACCCCTTCGTCGGGCGCATCCCCCACCCGCGGAAGCTCGACCTGCAGCCGAACCCAGCCGAGGTCGAGACCGTCCTCACCTTCTCACTCGAGGTCCTTAGCGACAGCTACGAGATCCGCCGCCTGGTCCGCCGCGGCGTCCCCATCCACACGCCGACCTACGAGATCGAAGGCCAGCTGATCTGGGGAGCTACCGCGCGGATCCTCGGCGACCTGCTCAGCCGCCTGCAAACCGGCGCCTGACTGCGTCCTCGGTCGCTCGCGTGCCAGGGCACGCCACGCTCCCTGCGTCCTTGCCAGGCTTGGTTTTTGGCGGCTGCCGACCTTAGGCCTTCTCGGCCTCAGCCTGAGGAACAATGCGGATGTACGGGCGCGGCTCCTCCCAGCCGTTGGGGTAGGCCTCTTTCGCCTGATCGTTGGAGACCGAGCCGGCGATGATCACGTCGTCGCCCTGCTGCCACTGGGCCGGGGTGGCGACTTTGTGCTTGGCGGTGAGCTGCAGCGAGTCGATCACGCGCAGCACCTCGTCGAAGTTGCGCCCGGTGGTCATCGGGTAGACGAGGATCAGTTTGATTTTCTTGTCGGGGCCGATGACGAAGACGTTGCGCACGGTCTGGTTGTCGACCGGCGTGCGGTCCTCGACGGGACCGGAGACGTCCGCCGGCAGCATCCCGTAGAGCCGCGCGACGTTGAAGTCAGAGTCGCTGATGATCGGGTAGTTGGGCGCCGTGCCCTGCGTGTCCTCGATGTCCTTGGCCCACTCCTCGTGCCGGTCGAGCGGATCGATCGAGAGGCCGATGATCTTGACGCCGCGCTTGGCGAACTCGGGCTCGATGCTCGCCATATAGCCGAGCTCGGTCGTGCAAACCGGCGTGAAGTCCTTCGGGTGCGAGAAGAGCACAGCCCACGAATCGCCGATCCAGTCGTGGAACTTGATCCGACCCTCAGTCGTGTCGGCCTCGAAATCGGGTGCTACATCACCAAGCTGCAGAGCCATGAACTGCTCCTCTCGGGCGCTATTTGAAATTCACTAAATCCTTATCGGAGTTTAGAGATATCGACCTGCCGCCCCCAGGTGCAACGTTTTTCGGCTCCACCAGGGCCGAAGCGCGTTACACCTAGGGCGCGGCCACGCTAGGGCGCGGCCACGGAGATCTCGACGGGAATACGCCAGGTCTCTGCTGCGATTCGCACCGCGGTCGCACCTCGCTCGAGGACTGCCGCATCGACGGAGCCCGTGCCCTCGTAGACGAAGCGCCGCACCGGCGTTTCCACCAGGCGTTCCAGGAAGCGCTCCAGTCGCGGCCCGTGGATTGCCGTGAGGTTCTCTTCGGAACCGACGGCTGAGCCAAGCAGCCAGTAGACCGCCGCGATGTCGCCGACGAGATCGAGCAAGGTCCCCGGCTGCTCGGGATCGGCTAGCGCCGCCTCGATTCCGGCCGCCTCGATCGCCGCAAGCCCCTCCTTGCTGCGCGTCGTCCCGCGCACCGCCCAGCCCTCAGCCGACAGGCGCCCCCCCAACTCCCGGCCGCGGCAGCCGCAACCGACGATCAGCGCTCGGGCCAACTCAGGTGGCCTCGGTGCGCCTGCGTCGACGCAGCTTCTCCATCTCCTCGGCGGCCACCTCGTCGCGCAGCTCCTGCTCGTCGCGCTCGGCGACACCGCGGCGGCGGCGCATCTCGTTCTGAGCCTCGAGCATCTGCTGCACGTCGTCGACCTCGTTCTGCACCTCGAGTTCGGGCGAGCGGGTCGGCTTCCAGTCGAGCAGTTCGGCGTTGTTGCCCGTGTAGAAGTGCTCGATCAGGAAGAGCACGCCGACGACGAGCAGCACCATCGCGACCGTTCCGAGGACGAAGTACACCCCGCAAGGATACGCCGAGGCGCGCCGTCCCCTTTAATGCTCGCGTGGCCGAGGCATATCTGATCGATGCCGTGCGCACACCGATGGGCGCCTACCGCGGCGCTCTCTCCGGCGTGCGTCCCGACGACCTCGCCGCCCACACGATCGCCGCCGTGGTCGAGCGAACCGGCGTCGATCCCGAGCGGATCACCGACGTCTACTTTGGCGCCGCCAACCAGTCGGGCGAGGACAACCGCGACGTGGCGCGGATGGCGGCGCTGCTCGCCGGCCTGCCGCACAGCGTCCCCGGAGCCACCGTCAACCGCCTCTGCGCCTCGGGCCTGGAGGCGATCAACTGTGCGGCGCGCGCGGTCAAGCTCGGCGAGGGCGACTTCTATCTGGGCGGCGGCGTCGAGTCGATGAGCCGGGCGCCGTGGGTAGTCGGCAAACCCGAGCGCGGTCTGCCCCGCGGCCCGCAGACGATGCACGACACGACGCTGGGCTGGCGCTTCATCAACCCGCGCATGGAGGAGCTAGGCCTCTCGACCGAGTCGATGGGCGAGACCGGCGAGAACGTCGCCGAGCGCTACGGGATCAGCCGCGAGGACCAGGACGCTTTCGGCCTGCGTAGCCACCAGCGCGCGGTTGCAGCACAAGAGGCGGGGATCTTCGCCGAGGAGATCGCGCCGATCGAGGCACCCAAGGGCCGCGAGACCGTCACCGTTGACACCGACGAGGGCCCCCGCACCGACGCTTCGCTGGAGAAGATGGCCGAGCTGCGCCCCGCCTTCCGCGACGGCGGCACGGTCACCGCCGGTAACGCCTCAACCCTTAACGACGGGGCCGCCTGCACGCTAATCGCCTCAGAGACTGGCGCCAAGAAGCTCAGCGCGGAGCCCCTCGCCCGCGTCGTCGCCACCGGAGTCGCCGGCGTCGACCCCGCCTACATGGGCATCGGCCCGGCCCTCGCCATCCCCCGCGCTCTCGATGCCGCCGGCCTCGCCCTTGATGAGATCGACCTGATCGAGCTCAACGAGGCCTTCGCCTCACAGGTTCTCGCCTGCGCTCGCGAGCTCGGCATCGACGAGGAGAAGCTCAACGTCAACGGCGGCGCAATTGCCCTCGGCCACCCCCTTGGCTGCAGCGGCGCCCGCCTCGCCACCACCCTCGTCCGCGAGCTCCGCCGCCGCAGCGGCAAGTACGGCATCGCCACCATGTGCGTAGGCGTCGGCCAGGGCCTGGCAACGATCTTCGAAGCCGTCTGATCAACCCTCCGGATGCGAACTGCATCAAATTCTCGGCCTGGTAGGTAGGGAATTTGATGCAGTTCGCGTGGGGTGTGGGGCGGGTCTGAGGTAGCCTCGCGCGTCGATGGAAACTGAGCCGAGAGAGCTGGCCAGCGTGGATGGGCGGATCACGGCGACCGCCGAGGCGGTCGTGCCGCTGAAGGACGACGGGCTCTACCGAGGAGATGGGGCCTTTGAGGTGATCCGGCTGTATGAGGGCAAGCCCTTCGCTCTCGTCGACCACCTCGACCGGCTGGGGCGCTCGGCTGCCGCTATCGAGCTCGAGTTCGATCGCGCCGCGCTGGAGAGCGAGATCGCGGCGCTGCTTGCCGAGCTCGGCGACGCCGACGGACAGCTGCGTCTGATCGTTACCCGGGGCGGCCGCCGCCTGGCGATGACCGAGCCAATCCCGACGCACGCTGAGACGGTCAGCGTCGCCACGGTCACCTACTGCCCAACGGTGATCCTCAACGGCGTCAAGTCGCTCTCCTACGCGGCGAACATGCAGGCGACCCGACTCGCCAAAGCGCAGGGGGCCGACGAGGCCGTGCTGGTCCAGCCGGACGGGATCGTGCTCGAGCCGCCGACATCCGCGATCTTCTGGGTCTCGCCGCAGGGAGGCCTGCGCACGCCGGCGCTCGACAACGGCGTGCTCGAGTCGATCACCCGCGACCGCCTGGTCAAGGCACTCGACGTCGATGAGGGCGCCTGGCCCGTCGCCGATCTGCGCGCTGCCAAAGAGGCATTCCTGGCCTCGACCACGCGCGAGATCCAAGCCGTCTCCGCAATCGACGGCGCCGACCTTCCCGACGCCCCCGGCCCCCGCACCCGCGAGGCCCAAGAAGCGTTCAAGACAACCCTCGGCCGGGAACTCCCATGACCGCCAGACCCGAACTGCATCAACTTCTCTATCTGGCAGGTGGAAAAGTTGATGCAGTTCAGACGAGAACCAGAAAGCAAGGGGTGAGATGGACTTCCAGTTGACCGATGAGCAGCGGCTGATCTCCGAAACGGCGCGGGAATTCGCCGACAAGGAGATCTCGCCGCGGGTCCGAGACAACGACCGGGCCGCGCGCTTCGACCGTGAGCTGGCGAGCAAGCTGGGCGAGGTCGGCTACCTCGGCGCCCCGGTCGCCGAGCAGTACGGCGGTCGCGGCCTCGACTACCTCGGATACGGGCTGATCGTCGAACAGGTCGGCCGCGCCGACTCCTCCGCCCGCACCGTCGTCTCGGTGCAAACCTCCCTCGTCGCCGGCTCGATCGAGAAGTGGGGCACGGAGGAGCAGAAGCAGAAGTGGCTGCCGCGGCTTTGCTCGGGCGAGGCGCTCGGCTGCTTTGGCCTGACCGAGCCCGACACCGGCTCCGATGCCGCCAACCTGCGCACCCGCGCGACCAAGACCGAGGGCGGCTGGTCGATCAGCGGCCAGAAGATGTGGATCTCGCTCGCCAACTTCTCCGAGGTGGCGCTGATCTTCGCCCAGACCGATCCCGAGAAGAAGCACAAGGGCCTCGCCTGCTTCCTCGTCCCCTGCGACAGCGAGGGCTTCACCACGCAGGAGATCCACGGCAAGCTCGGGCTGCGCTCCTCCGACACCGGCGAGATCTCTCTCGACTCGGTCGAGGTCGGCGAGGACGCGATGCTGGGAGAGATCGGCGACGGCTTCAAGGTCGCGATGAGCGCGCTGGACAACGGTCGCTACAGCGTCGCCGCCGGCTGCGTCGGCATCTGCGAAGGCTGCGTCGAAGCTTCGGTTGCCTACGCCAAAGAGCGCAAGCAGTTCGGCGTCCCCCTCGCCCGCTTCCAGCTGGTCCAGGAGATGATCGCCGACATGATCCTCAAGCGCGACGCCTCGCGGATGCTGGTCTACCGCGCGGGCGTGCTCAAGGACGAAGGTAAGCCGAACACGACCGAGACCTCGGTGGCGAAGCTCTACGCGACCGAGTCCGCGGTCGAGTGCGCCAACCTGGCGATCCAGGTCCACGGCGGAGCCGGCTACGTCGACGACTACCCGGTCGAGCGCTACCTGCGCGACGCCCGCGTCACCACCCTGTACGAGGGCACCTCGCAGATCCAAAAGATGATCATCGGCCGCGCCGCCACGGGCATCAACGCCATGACTCCGATGGTGGCCGAGTAGCCCTTGGCCGAGCTGGTCGAGAGCTCGCGCGACGGCCACGTCGCCCTGCTGCGCCTCAACCGGCCCGAGGCGCGCAACGCGCTCTCGCCGGAGGTGATGGAGCTGCTCGCCGGCCTGCTGGAGCAGCTCGATCCCGACCCCGAGGTGCGCTGCATCGTCGTCGCCGGCTCCGACAAGGTCTTCGCCGCAGGCGCCGACATCAAGGCGATGAGCGAGCGTAGCTTCGCCGAGGCGCTGCGCCACCCAGCGGCATCGTTCTGGCGACGCCTGGCGGCGATCAAGACGCCGATGATCGCCGCTGTTTCCGGCTACGCGCTGGGCGGTGGCTGCGAGCTGGCGCTCGCCTGCGACATGATCGTCGCTTCGCAGAACGCCACCTTCGGTCAGCCGGAGATCAACCTCGGGATCATCCCCGGTGGCGGCGGCACGCAGCGGCTCGCCCGTGTACTCGGCAAGCAGCAGGCGATGGAGTACGTGTTGACCGGCAAGCGCTTCGACGCTGAGCGGGCACAGCAGCTGGGCCTGGTCAACATAGTGACGAGCGAGGATTCCTGGCTGAAAGAAGCGATCGGTCTCGCCCACCGCATTGCCGAGCAGCCACCGATCGCCTCCCGGCTCGCCAAGCAGGCGGTGGTCGCCGCCGAGGAGACCGCGCTCAGCACCGGCATAGAGCACGAGAGGCGGCTCTACGAGCTAGCGATGGCGACCGAGGACAGGGTCGAGGGCATGCTGGCCTTCCTCGAGAAGCGAGAGCCCAAATTCGAGGGCAAGTGACGGTCGGCAGCGTCAAGCGGATCGGGGTGGTCGGCGCGGGCACGATGGGCGCCGGGATCGCCCAGGTAGCGGCCCTGGGGGGCTATGAGACGCGCCTGCACGATCCCGTCGCAGAGGCGCTTGAGACTGGCATGCGCCGTTTGCACCAGGCCCTCGCAAAGGGAGCTTCAAAGGGCATGTGGAGCGATTCCGAAGCGAATGAGGCCAGCACCCGTGTCGGCGCCACGGCAAGCCTTGGCGATCTCGGCGAATGTGACCTGGTGATCGAGGCGGCGCCCGAGGACCTCGAACTGAAGCGCGAGCTGTTCGCCGCCCTCGCCGACGCCTGTGGGCCGGAGGCGATCCTTGCCAGCAACACCTCCTCGCTGCCGATCACCCCCATTGCCGCCGGGGTGCCGCAACGCGAGCGAGTCGTCGGCATGCACTTCTTCAACCCACCGGCGCTGATGAAGCTGGTTGAGGTCGTCGCCACAGCCGACTCGGCTGCCGCAGTACTCGAGGCGACCACCGAGGTCGGCGTGCGCATGGGACGCACGCCGATCCAGGCCAAGGACAGCCCCGGCTTTATCGCCAATCGCCTCGCCCGGCCGTTCACCCTGGAGTCGCTGCGCATGTTGGCGGCGAACGTGGCCGACGCGGCGACAATCGACCGGGTCTGCCGTCTCGGTGGCGGCTTCCGCATGGGGCCCTTTGAGCTGATCGACTTGATTGGGCTCGACGTCAACCTAAGCGTCGCCCGCTCCTTCTACGCCCAGGGGGGCGAACCGGAGCGCTGGCGCCCCAGCCCAATCCAGGAACGCCTGGTCGGTGAGGGGCGCCTCGGTCGCAAGAGCGGTCAGGGCTTCTACGACTACGGCGATCCTCCCAACCCCGCTGCCGCTGCGCCTTCACACCAACTGTCACGGCAAGAGAAGACCAGCGGAACGGGAGAGTTGAGCTTGGATCCAGAGCAGCTGGCCCAGATCGACCCCGCTGCCCCCGAGATCCTCCCCCGCCTCATCGCCCAGATCGCCAACGAGGCTGCCTTCGCCCGCGAAGAGGAGATCGGCTCCGCCGCCGACATGGACACGGCGATGCGGCTCGGATTCAACTGGCCGCGCGGGCCAATTGAGTTCACCGGGCTGCTCGGCCCCGAGCGCGCCGTCGCCTTGCTGGAACAGCTCCGGGCCGAGCACGGCGACGCCTACCGGCCGGCACCTGAACTCATTGCCGCGGCAAAGGGCTAGTCGTGGCAGAGCCGGTCGGCGACTTCGAGGAAGCGCGACGCGGCCTCATCGCACCTTTCGATCCGCCTCGAGTCGAAGACGACAACGGCCGCGTCGTCTGGGAGCTCGAGTCCTACGACTTCCTCGCCGAGGACCCGCCGCCGACCGCCGACCCGAACCTCTGGCGTCAGTCGCAGCTCGGCTGCATCGCCGGGCTCTTCGAAATTGCCCCCGGCTTCTTCCAGCTGCGCGGCTTCGACCTCTCCAACATGCACGTGGTCGAGGGTCGCGAGGGCATCGTCGTGATCGACCCCCTCGTCTCGGCCGAGACGGCCGCCGCAGCGCTGGCCCTCTACCGCGAGCATCGCGGCGACCGTCCCGTCACCGGGCTGATCTACACCCACAGCCACGTCGATCACTTCGGCGGCGCCAAGGGCGTCCTCTCCGAAGAGGAGATCGAAGCCCGCCGGATCCCGATCCTCGCCCCGGCCGGCTTCCTCCATCACGCCGTCAGCGAGAACGTCTTCGCGGGTACGGCGATGGCGCGACGGGCGGGCTACATGTATGGAGCGCTGCTCGGTCGCGGCCCCGACGGGCAGATCGGCTCTGGCCTCGGCCAGACCGTCTCGCTGGGAACAATCACGCTGATCCCGCCCAACCTCGACATCGTCGAGACCGGCCAGGAGGAGCTCATCGACGGCGTCCGGATGAGCTTCCAGCTGACGCCGGGGACCGAGGCGCCGGCCGAGATGAACATCCACTTCCCCGACGCCCGGGTGCTCTGCATCGCCGACAACGCCGCCCGCTCGATGCACAACATCCTCACCCCTCGCGGCGCCCTGGTTCGCGACCCGCGCGTCTGGGCGCACTACCTCGACGAGGCGATCGAGCTCTTCGGCGAGCGCTCCGACGTCCTCTTCGCCGGCCACCACTGGCCCTGCTGGGGCAGCGAGCGGATCGTCGACTACCTGGAAAAGCAGCGCGACCTCTACACCTACCTGCACGACCAGACCCTGCGCCTGCTCAATCAGGGCCACACCGGCCCTGAGATCGCCGAGCTGATCGAGCTGCCGCCCAGCCTCGCCGAAGAGTGGCACTGCCGCGAGTTCTACGGCTCGATCAGCCACAACACCAAGGCGATCTACCAGCGCTACATGGGCTGGTTCGACGGCAACCCGGCCCACCTCTGGGAGCACCCGCCGGTCGAGCAGGCGCGCCGCTACGTCGAGTTCATGGGCGGCTCCGCGGCCGTACTCGAGAAGGCCCGCGCCAGCTTCGCCGAGGGCGACTACCGCTGGGTCGCCGAGGTCGTCAACCACCTCGTCTTCGCCGAGCCCGAGAACCGCGAGGCGCGCGAGCTGCAGGCCAAAGCGCTCGAGCAGCTCGGCTACGGCTCCGAGAACGCCAGCTGGCGCAACTTCTTCCTGATGGGCGCCAAGGAGCTGCGCGAGGGCATCTCGGGCACGCCGACGGCCACCGCACCTCCCGACGTGCTCGCCCAACTGACGGTCAGCCAGCTGCTCGACGCGATGGCGATCCGTCTCAACGGCCCGCGCGCCGCCGCGCAGTACCTACGGATCGACTGGCAGATCACCGACCCCGACGCGCAGCACGCGATCACGGTCCGCAACGGTGTCCTCCGTCACAAGCCCGGCAGCCATGGCAGCGACGCCGACGCAACCCTTCTCATCGAGCGCGAGGCCCTGAATCAGCTCCTGCTCAAAACCGCCGACATCGGCGAGCTGGCCGAGAGCGGCCGCCTCCGGGTCGAGGGTGACGGCGTCAAGCTCGGCGAGCTGCTCGGCCTGCTCGACGAGCCGGACCCGGGCTTCGCCATCGTCACCCCGGACTAGCCGGGTGTAACGTTTTCTTCGTCCATCACACGGACAAAGCGTTACACCTATTCAGCGAGTGATGCGGAGCATCAACTCGTCCTCGTAGCACCAGCTCCAATCCTCGCCGGGCTCGATCGAACGGATCACCGGGTGGCCGGTTGCCGCATGGTGCGCTGTCGCGTGTTTACCGGGGGAGTTGTCGCAGCAGCCGATGTGCCCACAGCTCTGGCACATCCGCAGATGCACCCACTGCATGCCGAGCTCCAGGCACTCCTCGCAGCCCGCGAACTCGGCAGGTGGATCGAAGACCTCGATCGAGCGGACGTGGGAGCAGGAGGGAGCCGTGGGTTCACGATAGCGCCCTCGATTCGCCGCGTCACGTGCGCGAGCAACGCCACATCTGCAAGGCTGAGGCGGTGAATGACGCCGAATCAGGGGGCGAGGCGATCACCGAGGAGGGGATCGCGGCGCTGCGCGAAGAAGTCGCAGAGCTGGAAGGCCCGGCCCGGGTCAAGATGGCCGCGCGGATCAAGGTCGCGCGGGAGGAAGGCGACCTCAAGGAGAACGCCGAGTACCACATCGCCAAGGAGGACCAGGCCCACCTCGAGACCAAGATCAAGCGCCTGCGCGAGCGCCTGCGCACCGCCGTCGTGGTCGAGGTCGACGGCAACGCCGACACCTTCGCCTTCGGCCGCACCGCCGAGGTCTTCGACGAAGGCAAAGACGAAGTCCACACCTGGACCCTGGTCGGCTCGACCGAGGCAAACCTGGCCGAAGGTCGCCTCTCCGCCGAGTCCCCAATCGGCCGCGCCCTACGCGACGCCAAGGTCGGCAAGCCGATCAAGATCGAAACCCCAAAAGGCTCCCGCACGTTCGTCGTCCAGAAGCTGGTTGGCTGACGCCGCTCCTCCTACGCGGCCGAACCCACGTCCAGTACGACCTCGCGGTCGGGAGCGGCCACAGCCGCCTGAGCAGCGGCAAGCAATGCTTCCGAGTCGAGACCGTAGTGGTCTCCGGCACGGCGAAGCGAAGCCTCTAGGTCACCACCCGTGCCAATCACATCGATCCGCACAGGCCTTCCGTTGCAAATGCTGATCACGAGCCCGTCGTCGACCTCATCGTTGCCATAGTCAACGTGATCGACGGTCTCCAAATCGATCTGAACCGTGTCGCCCTCGCTGTCGTAGTCGGCTTTCATCTCCATCTCCTATGGATTGTGACGATCAGGTCCGGCTCGTCAAGCGCAACCACAACCCGCACGTGCTCGCCTCTGATCTGTCCGAAATAGCGCCAGTTGCCATGCGGATCGAGATCAACATGCTCGGGGCTCGCAATCAGCCGTTCGGCGTCGACCACGGTCGCACCGATGTCACGAGCCCGATTCTTCGCGTGCCGTGTGAAGCGCACTAAGGCCCAAGGACCCTGCGCGCACTTCTCTTCCCCCTCTAGGACCCGGGCGTCGGCGCGACCTCGACCGGCTCGCCGCCGGGCATCCAGTGGGCCTCGGGGCTCGGTGGGGTGTCGCGCAGGTACCACTCGGCGTCGAGGGCGCCCTTGCAGCCGCTGCCTGCGGCGGTGACCGCCTGGCGGTAGGTGTGGTCGACGACGTCGCCGACGGCGAAGACGCCTGCCAGGTTGGTGCGGGTGGAACCGCCCGCGGTGATGATGTAGCCGTTCTCATCAGTCTCGACCTGGTCCGCCACGATCTCCGACTTGGGGATGTGGCCGATCGCGACGAAGGCGCCATCGGTGTCGAAGTCCTCCGCCTCTCCGGTCTCGACGTTGCGCAGGCGCACGTGGTCGAGGCGCCCATTGTCGCCGGCGACGAACTCCTCTGGGACGTAGGGCGTCTTGAAGTCGATGTTGTCCTGCTCCCGCGCCCGGTCGAGCATGATCTTCGAGGCGCGGAACTCGTCGCGACGGTTGGCCACGGTCAGTTCACTGGCGAACTTGGAGATGAAGATCGAGTCCTCCATCGCCGAGTCGCCGCCGCCGATCACGATCACCTTCTGGTCTTTGAAAAAGGCGCCGTCGCAGACGCCGCAAGTCGATACGCCACAGCCGCTGAGCTCGATCTCACCGGGGATGCCAAGCCGGCGCGGCTCGGCCCCCATCGCCAAAATCACCGTTTTCGCCAGGTGCTCCTCGTCGCCGAGGTAGACCTTTTGCACGCCACCGTCGGAGAGCTCGACCCGGTCGACGTCGTCGCTGACAAAGCGAGTGCCGAAGCGCTCTGCCTGGGCGCGGAACTGGGTCATCATCTCCGGCCCCATGATCCCCTCGGGGTAGCCCGGGTAATTCTCGACGTCGGTCGTGTTCTGCAACTGCCCGCCCCACTGGAAACCCTCGAAGACGAGCGGCTCGAGGTTGGCGCGCGCCGTGTAGAGCGCCGCGGTGTAGCCGGCAGGGCCGCCGCCGACGATGATCACGTTCTCGACCTTCTTAGCGTCTGTCATGTCCGCCCCGAGTCTAGTGGGGTTGCCAATACTTCACTTTGTATAGTAGCGTCGCGGTCAATCGGCAAACCCTCCTTTTCCCAAGCCTGGACGCGCGTGCGGAGCTGGAAGAAGGCGACGACACCAAACGGAATCGGCATCCAGAAGGCGACCAGTCGGTAGACCAGGATCGCTGGGAAAACCGTGTCCTCGGGGATGCCGAAGAGGACGAAGGCGCCGATCATCCCCGCGTCCACCGCCCCCACGCCCGCCGGGGCGAAGGGGATCAGGTTGGCGACCATGCCGAGGAAGAAGCCCTGGACGACGACGGCAAGCGGCACGTGGACGCCGAAGGCGTGGAAGGAAGCCCAGAGGATGCCGACGTTGGCCGCCCAGAAGCCGGCGGCGCCGATCACGGCGAGGCCGCCCTTGGAGGGGTGGGCGAAGAGGCTGATCGCGAAACGGAAGCCCTCGGCGAAGGTCGCCGGCACCTTGGCGATGCTGGCGGCGATCGCCTGGCCTCGCTCGCCGTGAACGTGGCGGTTGATCCGCTTGCCCAGGTCGGCTGGGATTAGCGCCAGCAAGAGGCCCAGCGCCAACAGCACTCCCGCCACCCCCGCCGGAATGATCGTCAGCTCGACCGAGTCCTTGCCGTTGAGCACGCCGGTCCGCAGCAGCACGCCGAAGAGAATCAGCGCCAGCGGGTAGAAGGCGTACTGGAGGGTGAGGAAGGCGACCATCCGCCGTGCCACGTCGTGCCGGTTCATTCCCGCCTTGCGCAGCGCCCAGTAGGTGAGGGCAATGCCACCGGCGCCCCCGGCCGAAAAGAGCCGGGTCGCAGCCAGGCCAGCGACGTTGATCTCGTAGGTCTCCGACCACTTGAGCCGCAGGGCCTCCCCCCCGACCACCGCCTTGAAGAGGGCGATGTAGGTGGCGAAGGCGAGCACGTTGAAGCAGACCGCGATCGTGATCCAGAGGGGGTCGGCGTCGCCGAGCTTGTCCAGGGCGTTCTCCAACCCGACCAGCCTCGGGAAGAGGAAGTAGATGCCGATCAGCAAGGCGACGACTACGACCCCGGTCTGGATCAGCCGCCGTCGCGTGAAGATCGGCAGTTCGACGGGGTGGCCGCCGTTCTCCGAATCCTCCGGGGACACCTAGGGGAAGCTACCCGCTGGCGAGGCGCTCCAAGCGGCGAAGCCCCTGATTTACGGCGAGTACAGCGGGTTCGGCGAGCGGCTCGCCGCGCCGCACGACCGCGACAAGGCCCGCACCGGCCAGGAGGTCGGTGACGTAATGCTCACCGAGGTAGACGAGGGCGAAGCCGAGCGTCAGCGCATAGGTCCAGCCGACCGCACCCTCGGCGCGGCCGGCCTCCGACAGCGAGATCGCCGCCATCGCCGAGGTGGCGAAGTGCAATGAGGGCATCGCGGCCCAGGGGTTACCGCCCAACGCGTTGTACATCTTCGGCCAGGCCGAGCCCCAGGTGTCTTCTCCGACCCCGACCATGATCCGCTCCACCTTCTCGCCAGTCAGTCCCTGCTCCGAGGCCCACCACGGTGGCGAGGTGGGAACGACGAAGTAGGCGATGCAGCCGATGTCGAAGACCGCGGCCATCTGGCGGGCGGCGCGCGGGAAGCGATCCGGATGGCGCAGCAGGATCCAGGTCAGCGCCAGGTAGGGCTCGAAGAACCAGAGCCAGTGCGCCCAGGTGAGGAAACGGTTGACGGTGCCGACGCGGCGCAGGCGCGCCATCCCTCGCTGCAGGTGGACGTTGGGCAAGCGCCCGAGACCTATCGCCCGGTCGACGACGATCGGGTAGCGGCTGCGCAACCGACCCTGCAGGCGGTCCGGGTCGTCGTAAGGCAACTCGTGGACCATGATGAACGCCCACATCTGCATCGCATAGAGCGCAACGTCGCGCTTGCGCGAGCGTGGGTAGAGGACGGCGAGGGCGAGCGGGCCGGCCGCGCAGGCTCCAATCGTGACCGGGGCTGGCACTCGCAGGCGCTTGCGCAGCAACGGAACCGCGACCGCGGCGGCCACTGCACCCACCGCTCCAGTGCGCAATGCCACGCGAAGCGCCGGAGATGGCCGGGATCGGCTTCGCATCAGGTCGGCGAGTATAGGAGCCCGCCGCCGGGTCGCGGCGGACTGCGGGCACGGCGGCGCGCCGCCCCGCGTGATTAGAATGGCCGCGCTTTGGCGCCCAAGGACTCATCACGAAACTCCGAGTGTGCGACTGGCGAGCGCCGGACCAAGCGGGGCAAGGACGCAGGGAGGCTAAATAGCAGCGCTATTTGGCCGACCGAGGACGCCGCACCGCGCTGGTCCGCCGCCGCCAGGCGTGCGCGGGAGGTCTCGTGATGAGTCCTAGCTCCCCTGGCACCGACCAGATCGAAACCCTGCTTTGGATTGGCTTCGTCGTCGCGACGATCCTCGTCGTCGCGATCAACGGCGCGCTGATCTATGCGCTGCGCCGCTACCGCGGCGATCGCGGCAGCGAGCCGCGCCAGGTTCGCGGCAGCCGCGGCAGCCAGCTGCGGGTCGGCGCGGTGCTCACCGGCTTCGCCGCGGTCGTCGTCATCCTCAGCTTCATCTACACCGGCAAGGCCCGCGAGACTCCGGCCACCGGCAGCGCCGGCCTCGCCTCAGCCAAGTCCGAGCCGCTGAAGATCGAAGCGACCGGCCAGCAATGGCTCTGGCGCTACGACTACCCAAACTCGGCCTTCTCCTATTACAAGCTGGTCGTCCCGGTCGACACAACGGTCGAACTCGACCTCGTCTCCACCGACGTGATCCACACCTGGGACGTGCCCGAGCTGGCGCCGAAGCGTGACGCGGTCCCGGGCAAGACCAACCACGTCGTCTTTCGCGCCGACGAGGAAGGCGCCTTCGACGGCAGCTCGGCGACCTTCTCGGGCCAGGCATACGCGGCGATGCGGACCGAGGTCGAAGTCGTCTCCCCGCAGGCCTATGAAGATTTCGTCGAGCAGCAGAAGTCCGACATCCAGGCAGCCCAGGATCGGGTCGTGGGCCTGATCGAAGAGGGAGACGTGCCATGAGCAGCGCTCGCCCCGAGGTCGTAATCGACGGCTATCCCCGCCGCCGCCCCCGCTGGATCGAGGTCGTCACCAGCGCCGACCACAAGGATGTCGGGCGAGTGATGATCTCCGCCGCGTTCGGCTTCCTCTTCATCGCCCTGGTCGAGTTCCTGCTGATGCGGCTGCAGCTCGCGATTCCCGAGAACACGCTGCTCACGCCGGTCACTTTCAATCGCATGCTCTCGCTCTACGGGGCAACGGCGATCTTCCTCTTCGCGATCCCGCTGTCGCTCGGCCTCTTCTACTACCTGGCGCCGTTGCAGATCGGCGCTCGTGGCACGGCACTGCCCCGCCTCGGCCAGATCGGCCTCTGGCTCTACCTGGCCGGCGCCACGGTCCTCTACGCGGGCTTCCTCTTCACGCCTTCGGAGGCCGGTGTCAATCCGCTGGCGCCGCTCTCCGAGCTCGCCTTCCTCTCCAACAACGGCGTCGATGCCTGGGCGGCGGCAAGCGGGCTGGCGACTCTCGGCTTTGTCCTGATCGCGATCAACCTGGTGGCGACGCTGCGCCGCATGCGCGCTCCCGGCATGGCCTGGCGCCGGGTGCCCGTCTTTGCCTGGGCGGCGGCGATCTGCTCCTGGCTGCTGCTGGTAATCGGCCCGGTGATGCTGGCCGCGATCACGATGCTGCTGATCGATCGCAACTTCGACGGCATCTTCTTCGCCGACGGCGGCGCACCGTTGCTCTGGGCGCACCTGAGCTGGATCTTCTACACCGGCGCCTACATGATCGTCTTGATCACGGCCCTGGCGGCGATCTCAGAGATCGTCCCCGTCTTTGCCCGCAAGCCGCTCTTCAACCGCAACGCGGTGGTCGGTTCGCTGCTGGCGATCGCGGTGATCGGCACCCTGGCCTGGATGCAGAACATGCTCACCGCGCCGATCGGCATCGGTTGGATGTACTTCGCGATGATCATGTCGCTGGCGCTGATCGTGCCCTTCGGCCTGATCGTCTTCAACCTGATCGCGACGATGATCGGTGGCTCGCTGCAGATGAGGGCGCCCCTGCTCTTCGCCGCCGGCGCGATTTCGGCGATCTCGATCGGGCTTGCCTCCGAGATCTCGCACTCGATGGTCGCCGTTGCCTGGCGACTGCACAACACGACCGACGCCACCGCGGCAACGCACTTCGCCCTGATCGGCGGCAGCGTCTTCGGCGGCTTCGCCGCCCTCTACTACTGGTTCCCGAAGCTGACCGGCCGCACCATGGGCGAGACGCTGGCGCGCTTTTCCTTCTGGACGCTGGCGCTGGGGACACTGCTGACCTTCGTGCCTCTCTTCCTCGCCGGCGGCGAGCACGGCCAGGTCGTCGACGCCTACAAGTTCTTCAGCGGAACCGGCGTCAGCGCCGACAACCTGATCGCCTCGATCGGAGCCTTCGTGCTCGCCCTTGGCGTCATCCTCACACTCGTCAACGCGATCGCCAGCCGCAGCAACGGTGCGCGGGCGGGGCACGACCAGTGGGGCGGCGACTCGCTCGAGTGGTTCGCCCTCTCGCCGCCCGAGCCGCACAACTTCGACGTTCTGCCGGATGTGCGCAGCGACCGCCCGATGCGCGACATCCGCGCCGCGATCGCCAATCGCAACCGCCGCGCCGAGAGCGCGGCAGCCGAGACGCAGCCGGTAGCCTGAGACCGTGAGCGGCGCCGAATCGGCTGTCGTCGCGCAGCGCCCAGCGGCATTCGGCGTCCTGCGTGACTACGCAACCCTGACCAAGCCCAAGGTGCAGTCGCTGCTGCTCCTGACCACGATCACGACGATGTACGTGGCGGGCGACCCCTCGATCGGCCTGGTCCTCCTCACCTGCCTCGGCGGCGCCCTCTCCGCTGGCGGAGCCGGCGCGATCAACCACGCGATCGACCGCGACATCGACCGGATAATGGCCCGCACCGCCGACCGCCCGGTCGCCAGCGGGCGAATCTCGCCGCGGGCCGCGATCGTCTTCGGGGCACTGCTCGGCTGCGCCTCCTTCACCCTGCTGGCCCTGACCGTGAACCCGCTGGCGGCGGCGCTCTCGATCTCCGGACTCTTCGGCTACGTCTTCGTCTACACGCTCTGGCTCAAGCGCAGCACCCCGCAGAACATCGTGATCGGTGGAGCGGCCGGCGCCGTGCCGCCGCTGGTCGCCTGGGCGGCCGTGACGGGCAGCCTCAGCGGCACGGCTTTCTACCTCTTCGCCATCGTCTTCTTCTGGACGCCGCCCCACTTCTGGGCGCTCTCGTTGCTGATGAAGGATGAGTACGCGAAGGCCGGCATCCCGATGCTGCCGGTTGTACGAGGCGAGGCGGAGACGCGTCGCCAGATCCTCCTCTACACCGTCCTCCTCTATGCCGTCACGCAGCTGCCTTTCTGCGCCGGAGGCTTCGGCGTCGAGTACCTAGTTGCCTCGATGGCGCTGGGCGCCGGCTTCATCTATTGCGCCGTCCGGCTGCTGCGCAGCGCCGATCGCCGCTGGGCGCTGCGCACCTATCTCTACTCACTCGCCTACCTGGCACTGCTCTTCGTGGCAATGCCGCTCGACCGGCTCTTCTAGTAGAAATCGGCCCGTGGATCGCGAGACCGCAAGAGCGAACATGGGCGCCGGCCTGCTGGCCGGGGGCATCGCCGCGGCGGTCTTCGCCCTCTGCTTCGTGGCCGCGATGCTCTACATCGCCTCATGAGCCCTGAGCATCGCCACGTTCCCGAGCCCGGCGAGGTCCTCTACCGACCCGGCTCCTCTTGGGCGCCAGCTGTCTTTGCCTTCGCCCTGGCGCTCACGGTTTGCGGCATCTTCGCCGAGGGCTTCATGGTCCGCGGCTGGATCTACTCGATCATCGGCGGTGTCATAGCCCTCTTCGCCTTCCGTTCAATCGTTCGAGACGCGATCCGCAGCTACTACCGCTTGCCCCGCAAGCAGCACGTCCGTGGCGCGGTTCTGCCTGTCGAACAAATCTCCCCGCCTGCACCCTAGGGCCTGCCCCGGCAGGGGTTCCACTTAACTTTTTGGATGGTACGGAGCCTGCTGACGCTCCAAGGTCAGTGCCCAAAAAGTGCAAGACGTTCCACCCCTACCGGGGCAGGCCCTTAGCTCAGTCGGGACTCATTCCTGAGGTCGCACCCTCCGACGTCCAAACCCGCACGATGTCGCGCATCGAGAGCACTCCCGCCAGATTCGGGCCGTCGTAGACGATGAGGTGGCGGATGCCACGACCCGACATCTCCGATGCGGCCCGCTCGAGGCTCCAGTCGGGCGAAGCGGCGATAATGCTGTCGCTCATGTGATCTGCAACCCGCTCGGCGTCGGGATCCTCACCTGCGCCTAGGGAGAGCAGGATGTCGCGCTCGGTGAGGATGCGGGGCACCGGCGTCTCGTCGTCGCTGACCAACGCAGCGCCGATCTGCTTCTCAGCCATCATCGCCGCCGCCTCGCGCAGGGTGTGCGTCGGGCCGACCGTCAGGACCACCTCCGACATCCCATCCCGTACCTGCATCCGCTACCACCTCCCCCGAACTGCATCAAATTCTCTACCTGGCAGAGGGATAATTTGATGCAGTTCGCAGCTTGACGTTGAGTTAGTGATTATCGCCTCAAGCCTACCCGACCGGCGTGCCTGGACAAACCGCTTTCGCGGGAGCGGGGCATATAGACTCCGGCGCGCCCTGCGCCGCATGTCCAAGCTCGCCAACCCCATCCGCCTGCTGCTCGTCCTTGCCGCCCTGGTGGCTATTGCGCTGCCCGCGTCCGGCTGCGGGACGACTACCGCCGATCCCGAGCGTGGCCGCATCCTCTTCGTCCAGAAGTGCGGCGTCTGCCATGCGATGGCGCAGGCTGGTACTACGGCTCAGATAGGCCCAAACCTCGACGATGCCTTCGCCTCCGCCCGCGCCGCCGGCGAGGGCGGAGACACGGTCGAAGGCGTGGTCAAGGCCCAGGTCGAGTTCCCGCGGCCAAGTAATGACGATCCTGCCGTTTCAATGCCGGCCGACATCGTCAGCGGACAGGACCTTGAGGACGTTGCCGCCTACGTCGGCCTCTACGCCGGCGTGCCTGGCGCTGCTCCCCCACGGGTCCCAGGCGGCCCCGGCGCGCAGGTCTTCGCCAACAACGGCTGCGGCGGCTGCCACACGCTGGCGGCAGCCAAATCGGGAGGCGTGACCGGTCCCGACCTGGACGAAGTCCTGCCCGGCCAAAGCGAAGCGATGGTCAAAGAGTCGATCGTCGATCCCAACAAGGTGATCGCCAAGGGCTACCCGCCGAACGTGATGCCCGCCAGCTTCGGGCAGACGCTCTCCACCAAAGAAATTGAAGACCTGGTCAAGTACCTGCTCGAATCGGCCTCCGGCGGCGGCAAGGGCAAAGGCTCCGCGCCGCCCCACGAAGGCCCGCCAGCTCGCGCCTCCGGCGGCTGAGCCCACCGGCGCGGCGACGGCCAGCAGGCTGGCATCATCCGCTGAGGCAAACTCTCATGCGCGCCCGCCTCAGGATCACTCCTCAGCTCTACGCCAAGGTCACCGCCGTCGCGCTCTTCGCCCTGGCGCTGATCGTCCTCACCGGTGCCGGCGTGCGCCTGACCGGCTCCGGGCTCGGTTGCCCAGATTGGCCCAAGTGCTACGGCAGCACGGTCCCCCCGCTCGACACCCACGCCGTGATCGAGTACGGCAACAGGCTGCTGACCGGCTTCGTCGGCTTCGCCGTGATCGCCGCCAGCGTGCTCGCCTGGTTCCGCGTGCCGTTCCGCGGGCATCTGGCGCTGTTCGGCGCGCTGCTGCCGCTCGGAGTCATCGGCCAGGCGATCCTCGGCGCCCTGGTTGTCAAGTACCACCTGGCGCCCGGCTTGGTGATGAGCCACTTCATCCTCTCGATGCTGCTCCTCGATGCCGCCTTCGCGCTCGCTTGGTGCTCGCGCTACGAACCGTGGGAGCGCCGCCGCTCAAACGATCGGCTTGGCGTTTGGTCCGTGCGCTCCTTGATTCCCCTCGGCCAGCTGACGATCCTTGCCGGCACGATCGCGACCGCTTCAGGCCCCCACGCCGGCGCCCACGAGGGACAGCTCGTCCACCGCTTCGACTTCGAGGGCGCGGGAACGCTCGAGTGGGTAGTGCAGCGCCACTCAGCGATCGCGGCCGTCTTCGGCCTTGCCACGATCGCGGTTTGGTTCCTGTTGCGCCGCCCCGGAGGCGATGGGAGAGCGCTCAGGCCCCTGACCGTGGTGATTGGCCTGCTGGCACTGCAGGGAGCCGTGGGGGGCCTGCAGTGGGCTCTGGAGCTCCCCGGTGAGGTCGTCTGGGTGCACGTCGCCCTGGCAACGGCTACTTGGCTGGCAATGCTGTGGACCGTGGCGGCGGCGGGACGCCTGCAGCCGCGCTCGATGGACGATGACGCCAAATCGGATCACGCAGTGGACGAGAGCGAACCGCGCACGGCTGCTCTGACTTAAACCCTTAGCCCAGACAGGCCTGGCCTAGCGGAGCCACAAGGCCAGTAGGGCAGCAACGACTGTGACGACCACCGCGCCGGCGAACCACAGCGAGAACCGAGAGAGCATCGCGTGCAGGCCGATGACCATCTCTTGAGTGCGAGCGATCTGGTCGTGAACCGCGTCGAATTTCGCATCCATCTTTTCGAAGCGCGCGTCCACCCTCTCGAAGCGCTCATCCACCTTGTCGAAGCGCGCTTCCAAGCTCGACTCAAGCCGGTCGAAGCGTGCGTTCATTTCCTTCCGCTGCTCCGCGAACCCGACTTCCATCCGGTGGCCAAGCTCATCGACCTGGTGTTTCAGGTCGTCCATTCGATCGTCGGTCCAGCGAGAGGTCATCAACTCCATGGTGACAGGCTAGAAGACAAAACGTTGCGTATCTAGACTCGTGTGCACCGTCCCCGAGACGTATGCGTCACGAAACTGTGCCGACAGCGGAAAGGTCGACGACCACGTGGGTGATCGGCAGGTCGATCCGCTCGCGCGCCTTGTCGACCACGCCGTGCTCGAGCCAGCGCGAGCGCTCGGGTGGGTGAGTTGAAATGACGATCTCATCGGCGGGGAAAACGCGCAGCGCGTCCTCGATTGCCGTGTTGGGATCGGAGTCGCCGATCTCCCCTCGTGCCTTCAGGCCCAGCCGGCGGATCTCGATCAGCGAAAGCTCCATGCGCTGACGCGCCAGCTCGATCGCTTTGTCGATATCTGAGGCCCAGTGCGAAGCCCGTGAAGCCGCCAGTGCCGGGGTCACGACCAGCACCTCGCAATCCCGCTCGCGGCAGCGCCCGCGAATCTCCTCCAGCAACGCCTCGCCCTGCACCGTCTCGTTGGCGACGACGAGCAGGCGGAACTTGCCGTCGCCACCGCGCGTCAGCGCGACGCTGCGCGGCAACTCGCCCCGCGCGCTGCGGTAACCGACCCCGATGCCGAATCCAATCAGCAGGGCGGCCCAAACCACCCCGACCACCGGCCGCGTCAGCAGTGTCAACACGATCACAGACACGGCGCCGGCGCCGATAATCACAACCCACCGGAACGCGTCGGCCTCTGACCTCAGCGGATTGTGCATACAACTGTTTTACCGCGAAATCAGAGGATGTAAACCGTCGTATACACGACGATCCACATGACGTCGACGAAGTGCCAGTAGATGCCCGGCACCTCGACGCCGAGATGGTCTTTCTCCTCCGGACCGAAGTGACCGCGAAAAGCACGGATCGTGGCGAAGCTGAGCAGGCATAGCCCGACGAAGACGTGGGCACCGTGGAGGCCGGTGAGGCTGTAGAAGATCGATCCGAAGCCTAGGTCGCGAGCGCTGAAGCCGAGGTGGACGTACTCGTTGATCTGGATAAAGAGGAAGGTCATGCCGAGCAGCCAGGTCAGCACCAAGCCCAGCTTCAGGCCGGTGCGATTGCCGCGCCGGATCGACTCGAGCGCGTAGTGGATCGTGAAGCTCGAGGAGACCAGAATGGCCGTGTTGATCCCGGCCACCGCGACCGGCAGCTCATACGGATGCGGCGGCCAGGTCGGCGGGTCAACGACGACGCGCAGGAAGAAGTAGGAGGCGAAGAAGGCCCCGAAGAGCATCACCTCGGAAACGATGAAGAGGAAGATGCCAAGGGTCTGGCGGTCGATTCGCGAGCTCTGGTGGGCCTCGGGCGGCCCGTGGTGCTCCTCGTGTGCGTCGTGCCCCAGGGCGACCGTTGCGCTCTCCATCAGGCCTCCTCTCCCTCGGCGACGGCGGCGGCCACGGCCGCCGCCGGGCGGCCGACCTCTAGGTGCTCGACTGGCTTCTCCGTTATCTCGCGAACCCGGCCAATCAGATCGTCCTCGAGCCAGCGCGAGGTCTCGCCGGCGAAAGTCGAGATCAGCACCTCATCGACGCTGTAGTGCTCGATCGCGTTTTGCACCGCGTGGAAGGGGTCGGGGCTCATTGGCTGGCCGGTCGCGTCGATATCGGCGCGATAGAGCTCGGCCAGGGTCGAGGCGAGGTCGCGCACGATTTCCGGCTCGGTCACGTCCTCGGTCCGCGGGCAAATGATCGTGTAGCGATGTGGGTGCCCGGCGGCGCGCTCCTTGAGTCGGCTGACCAAGTCCGGCGCAGCCACGGTCTGGCTCGCCACCACCAGCGTGTGGCTCTTCTCCCAACTGACCGAGTCGGCAGAAGATCCGTACTGGGATGTGGGTGACTTGAATCTCGGGCCCGAAGTGCGCTTCCGCCCAGGAGACGAGGTCCTTGCGGGTGAACCCAAAGCGGGTTCCGGCAGCGCAGGAGAGCAGTATCTCGCCGGGTTCGTGAGCGCGAACCGCGTCGTCGAGCGCCAGCGAGGGCTCGGGATCCATCACCTCGCCAACCGATTCGATCCCGTACTGGGAGAGGATCGACATCGTCACCTCGACCCGGGCCTTCGCCGCGTCGCGAAGCTCACCGGAGTCGATCAGCTGGCCAACGGCCGGCTGGTTCTGCGGCGCCGCCACGGCAACAAAAGGAACTTTGTCGGCGCGCTCGCCCACCGCTTGCAGCAGCTTGCGACCGCCCGCCACCTCGTTGAGGAAGACGAGCAGGGGCTTTGCCTCGGCAGCCTCGCTCATGTCGAGCCCACCACCGTCGGCTCGGGCTTTTCTGGCGACTCCACCGATTCACCGGCCATGATCGCGTGGCGGGCGCCCGGAACTCCGAACTCGTAAGGACCGCCGACGACGCGCGGGATCTCATCGAAGTTGAAGATCGGGGGAGGCGAGGAGACCTGCCACTCGATCGAGTTGGCGCGCCACGGGTTGCCCTCGGCCTTCGGCCCGAAGCGCCAGCTGACGATCATGTTGTAGAGGAAGACGAGCTGGACGGCGCCGAGGATGAAGGCGCCACAGCTGATCAGCAGGTTCCACTCGCCGAACTGGGTGGCGTAGTCGGCGACGCGACGGGGCATCCCGTCCATGCCAACCCAGTGCATCGGGATGAAGGTGACCCAAGTGCCGAAGAGCGTGCCCCAGAAGTGGACGCGGCCGAGCTTCTCGTCATACATCCGCCCCGTCATCTTCGGGAACCAGTGGTAGACGCCGGCGAAGATGGTGAAGACCGAGCCGCCGAAGAGCACGAAGTGGATGTGGGCGACGATGAAGTAGGTGTCGGAGACGTGGATGTCGATCGGCACCATGCCCAGCATCACGCCGCTGATGCCGCCGATCGTGAAGGTGACGATGAAGGCGAGCGCGAACAGCATCGCGGTCGAATAGGTGTGGATCTTGCCGAAGTAGAGGGTCCCCAGCCAGGAGAAGATCTTGATCCCGGTCGGCACGGCGATCAGCAGCGTCGTGATCATCATCGGCACCCGCAGCCAGCTGAACATGCCGGCGACGAACATGTGGTGAGCCCAGACCGAGTAGCTGAGCACGACGATCCCGATCAAGGCCAGGGCCATCAGTCGGTAGCCGAAGATCGGCTTGCGGGCATGGGTCGAGATGACCTCGCTGATGATCCCGAAGCCGGGCAGCATCATGATGTAGACGGCTGGGTGCGAGTAGAACCAGAAGATGTGCTGGTAGCTGACCACGTCGCCGCCGCCGGCGAACTGGAAGAACTGGGTGCCGAGGGCGCGGTCGAAGAGGACCATGAACTGGACCCCAGCGATGAACGGCGTCGCCGCGACGACCAGGAGCGAGGTCGAGAGGTTCGCCCAGACCAGCAGCGGCATGCGCCAGAAGGTCATCCCGGGCGCACGCATGGTGATGATCGTGACCAGGAAGTTGAGCGCGGTCGCAATCGAAGAAGCGCCTGCGAACTGCACGCCGAGGTTAAAGAACGACTGGCCCAATGGAGCGCCCGTTGAGAGCGGCGCGTAGCCCGTCCAGCCAGCGTCGAAGGCGCCGCCGGGGGCGAGGAAGCTGCCGATGAAGAGCAGGCCGGCCAGCGGCAGCATCCAGAAGCTGAGCGCGTTGAGGCGCGGGAAGGCCATGTCCGGTGCGCCGATCATCAGCGGCAGGACGTAGTTCGCGAGCCCGGCGAAGACCGGGATCACGAAGACGAAGATCATCAGCACCGCGTGGGTCGAGAAGAGGCTGTTGTAGGTGGCGGCGTCGACGATCTGGGTGCCGGGCTGGGCCAGCTCGGCCCGGATCAACATCGCCATCAGGCCGCCTACAAAGAAGAAGAAGAACGTCGTGCAGACGTACTGGATGCCGATCACCTTGTGATCGGTGTTGAAGCGGAAGTAGTCCTTCCAGCTCTTGGCGCCGTGCTGGGAATGGTCCTCGGGAATTGTCGGCATGCCGGCGGCCCAGCGCAGCCAGTAGTCGAAGCAACCAAAGCCCATCAGGAAGCCCAGCGGACCGGTGATCAGCGGCACGACGACATGCGGGTAGCCGGTCTGCTCGGTCTGGTAGACGGGCAGGCCCGAGGCCTTACGCAGGGCGACGACGAGCGCAAAGCCGAAAGCGGCTCCCAAAATCGCGCCCAGCAGGCCTCGAATCCATCCCGGTTGCTTGATCGCAGCCACCATCAGCAGTTCCTCATTATGCCCCTCCGGCGTCCATGGGCACCGGGTTGGTCTCAGTGTCTTGGGCGATTGAATCGGCCAACGGTTGGGGGACTTTTTCTTCGAGCCCGCCGACCCATTTGCGGAAGTCCGCCGGCGTTTCGACCACGACTTTGGCTCGCATGGCGGCGTGGCCGAAGCCGCAGAGCTCGGTGCAAATCAGCTGATAGGTGCCGAGCTTGTCTGGCGTGACGATCGCTGTCGTCGTTATCCCCGGGACGTTGTCCTTCTTGATTCGCCACTCGGGCACCCAGAAGGAGTGGATCACGTCCTGGGCGTGCATCTTGAAGTGGACCTGGCGGTCGAGCGGCACGTGCAGCTCGCCCTGCGACCAGACGTTGTCCTTGCCGGGGTAACCGAAGCTCCAGGCGTACTGCTGCGAAAAGACGTCGACCGTGAGGTGGTCCTTGGCCGGCTCTTCGATGTCATTGAGCACCGCCCAGCTGTATCCCGCGCCAAAGAGGACGATGATCGTCGGAATCACGGTCCAGGCGATCTCGAGTTTGGTGTTGCCGTGGATCGGCTCGCCGTCCGATTCGTCACCCGGCTTGGCTTTGAATTTCCACAGCGCGTAGAAGAGCATCACCATCACCAGCGAGAAGACGAAGGACGAGAGGACGATCATCACGTTGAGCAGATCGTCGATCTTCGGCGCCGCCGTGGAGGCCTGCTGGCCGTCCCAGTTGATCGAGACCATCACGGCAGAGATCGCCGCGGTCATCGCGACGGTGACGGCAAGCATCTTCGCTATCGGCAGGCGGCCCATCATCGGCGGGGGCGCATTCTATGCATCCGGCAGACGGTCAAGGTCGCCCACCGAAGCGGCGATCACACCGCGAGCTACGCCCTCCCAGCTCCAGAGCCGCCGCGCCGTCTCGACCAAGCTTTCCTGAGCGGCGACCCGCTCGGCATCAGAAAAGCTCAACCACCCATTGAGCCGCTCCGCAATCGCCTCGACAGCCCCTATCTCCACCGGAAACGAGGTCAACCGCCCAATCTCTGACGGCAGCGCCTCTTGTAGCTGGCGAGACACCTCCAGCATCCCCGAATGCCCCGCAGACACTGGGAGAACCCCACAAGCCGCAGCCTCAGCGGCCACCATCCCGAACGCCTCCGGGAACGTGCTGGGCATCACCAGGGCCTCCGCACCCGGCAACAGCTCCGCAACCTCGTCGTGCTCCAATCTGCCGATGAACTCGACCGAACCGGCCGACCCGGCGGCATCCTGAGCGGCCTGCATGTAGCCAGCCGGCGGGTCGGCTAGGAACGCCGACAGGATCGGCAACGGCTTCTCCTCTCCGCCCTCGATGCCCCAGCCCGCCAGCGCAACCTCTCGTGCGTCACTGATATCTCCCCGCTCCAAAGCGGCCAGCAACCTCCGAAGGCCCGCCTCGTACTCGCCGAATCCCGCGATTTCGAGCTGCGCGTCGGGATGCTCAGCTCTCACCAGAGGCCAGGCAGCCAGCAACAGATCGACGCCCTTCGAGACGATCAGCTTCCCTACGAAGACGATCCTCCGCGGATGGCGTGGCCTCGGGGGGGCCGAGAACGGAGGCGCAGCCCCCGCCCGCAGGCCCCCCCGAGGCCGCGACGGGCCCCGCGGCCGAAACGCCTCCGTGTCTACGCCGGGGGGGCCCAGACGGGTCTTGCTGCTGAGACCTTCGACTTCTGGAAGCGCCGCCCAGAGCGACTCGGCCGTGTGGCGGGAGCCGACGAGCACTCCTCGAGCCGCTTCCATGCCCTCTTGGGCGTAAGGAAGAAAACGTGGATGCGGCTTGACCGTGTACTCGAGCGCCGAGCCGTGGATCTTGGCGGCGAAGGGCGCCACATCGGCTCGAGCCAGGATCGCCGGGCCCATCACCAAGTGGTTGGCCAGCCCCGCGTCGATGCCACCGACCCGCTCGGCCACCTCGCGTACGGCAGCCACATTGGCCTCGATGTAACGATCGAGCTCTTCGTCGGTCAGCTCCGGGAAGGCCTTGACCTCGAAGCCCTCGTAGGGGTCCTTGACGTAGACGGGCAGTAGGCCATGGATGTCGGGGTTGTGGATCTCGACGCCCTCGATCTTGGTCTCGCGGTCCTGGCAGAGCAAGTGCACCTCGTGGCCCAGCCTTGCCAGCGCCCGCGCCAGGTTGGCGTTGTAGATGTTGCTGCCGGTGCCGCGCAGCATGTAGCCGTGGAAGATCAGGAAACGCATCGGGACCGCGCAAGCTATTAGTCTTCGCCGCCGTGAACTCGAAGCAGCTCTACCGAATGCGCGCACCCGCCTCAGGCCGCGAGGCCCTGGCCGAGGCCGAGCCCGGTCAGGTCTACGTCGATCGCGAGACCGGCGAGGAGATGAAGCCGGTGGCGATGGTCCTACCCCTAGCCCCTTCAGCCTCCTCCCTACCGCGTACCCCCGAGAACCTTCGGGCATGCCGCCGCTGCGATCAACTGATCGGCTTGGACGTAAGCGACTGCCCTTACTGCGGGCTTAGGCAAGAAGCCCTTTAACCCGGGCGGGATGGGAGTTGGTGGGTCCTCCTCACTCGCCTAACTGGCTGGGTCGTATGTCGCCATCCGAGAAACCTTTCCGGGCCAGCGGCGCAAAACGTTCGGAGGACCCACCAACTCCCATCTCATACGAGCTTGAAGCGGAGCAGCCCAAGGTGCAGGACGAACGATCGTCGCCGACGCCCTTCCGCTTGGAGCTTGGTGCTCTCGTGGAGTCTCTGAAGCTCCCGTAGTTCAGGCGCTTAGGGTGGCCCGGAGCGTCGGGTGCCCCTGTGAACGTTTTGCGCCGCTGGCCCTGAAAGGCCGACGGACGACAAGTGGCGACCCAGCCAGGTAGGCGAGTGAGCAGGGGTGCCCGACGCTCCGGGCCCTCGCTATGCCTCCATCCCTACGGTTTCTTCACCAGTGTTGCCGTGTACAGCAACCTGGCATTGGAGTAGAAGCAGCCGTAGGTCTTGACCTTGCCAACACCCTGCTGGGGATGCCCCCCCTGGATGTCTTCCTTGGAGGCGCAGTGGTCCTCGATGCGGCTGCCGCGCCAGGTGTCTTCTTCGGAGACGTTGAAGGCGAACATCGGCGCCCAGGTGGGCACCGTGAGCGCGACTACCTGGCCGCGCAGAACGGAGAGGGGATGCTCGAGGGCGAAGATCGGGGTGCTGCCGAAGTAGGGGTTGAGCACCTCGAGCGGGCTCTGGCGCACGAGCGTGAATTTCGGCGGTTTCGATTCCTCGACCGGGCGCAGGATGCCGACACGCGCCTGCGAGGGCTTGCCGAGGAATTCGTCGAAGAAGCCGACCTCGTTGGTGGTCGTTTTGCTGTCGGCGCGCGAGGGCCGCGCCAGGGTGATCGACCAGGCGACGATCTTGCCGTCGAAGGGAACTTCGTAGGGCTGGTCCACGCCGCCGGCTTTGACCTGGTAGCCGCTGACGTGACCCTCGACCCGACAGGGGATCACCTCAACGTTGTTGACGATCTTGCCCGGGCACGAGGGCGGCGGGGTCGTGGTCGTCTTGCCGAGGACAACGACACCCAGTGGGGCCGAATCGGCCGCGCCGGGCCAGACGGCGACTACGAGTGCGATCAGCGAGCAGGCAAATGCGGCCGCCACTGGCGCCCGCGACCCAACGATGCGGTTTTTCGCTGCTCCTTGCACGATCTCACGCTGCAAACCCCGCCACCTGGCGATGGTTGCGGGCCCGATTCTGCCGTCCGAGCCGGAGCGATGCCGTCATAACGTGCGCTTTGCACGATCCCGGCCAGGTCGCCTCGCTAGGGTTGCTCGCCGATGCCGGCAATCGTGGTCGAGGGTTTGGAGCGCAGCTTTGACGACGTGCTCGCCGTCCAGGGCGTCGATCTCGCCGTCGAGGAGGGTGAAATCTACGGCTTCCTCGGACCAAACGGAGCAGGCAAGACGACGACGGTGCGAATGCTGACGACGCTGTTGCTGCCCACCGGCGGGCGCGCCGCTGTCGCCGGGCACGACGTGATCAAGGAAGCGCGTGCCGTGCGGGCCACGATCGGTGTCGCCCTGCAGGAGGCGGCACTCGACCCGCTGATGACCGGACGCGAGCTGATCCGGCTGCAGGCGACGCTGCAGGGTATGCCCAGCGCCACGGGCAAGCAGCGCGCCGACGACCTGCTCGAGCGGGTCGACCTGGTTGGCGCCGCCGACCGCCGCGTCGGTACCTACTCGGGCGGAATGCAGCGGAGGCTTGACCTGGCCGCCGCGCTCGTCCACGAACCGCGCGTGCTCTTCCTCGACGAGCCGACCACCGGCCTCGACCCGGTCAGCCGCAAGACGATCTGGGAAGAGGTAAAGACCCTGAACGACGAGGGCACGACCGTCTTCCTCACCACCCAGTACCTCGAGGAGGCCGACCAGCTTGCCGACAACGTCGCGATCATCGACAGCGGCAAGATCGTCGCCGAAGGGACGCCGGACTCGCTAAAGACCGAGATTGGCAATCCCCACATCCAGCTACAGCTCGCCGAGGGCTCAATCGCCGAGGCTGAGGAAGTTTGCGCCCGGGTCGGCAAGCTGCTGCCGCCCGTGGACGGCCGCACGGTGCTTGTCGAAGTCGCGAACGGCGCCGCCGACATCCCGCGGGTTGTGCGCGCCCTCGATGAGGCCGGGATCGCGGTCGAGTCGCTGGAGTTGGTCCGCCCCACTCTCGACGACGTCTTCGTCGCCAAGACCGGCCACCACCTCGAGAAGGACGAGCAGGAGGGTGCCGAGGCCGCGCCGGTCGAGGCATGAGCGAGCTCGCCACCAACGCCCGGGTCGTGCGAGCGCTGGGCATGCGCTCGATCCGACAAACCTTCAGGCGGCCGCAGCTGATGGCGCCGATCGTCGTCTTCCCCACCTTGCTGCTGGCGATCCAGACCGGCGGCGCGGGCGGCGCGGTGAACCTGCCCGGCTTCCCTCCCGTGCAGAGCTTCCTCCAGTTCATGCTCGCCGGGGCGATGATGCAGTCGCTGATGCTGGCGGGAAACAGCGGCGGCATAGCGCTCGCAGTCGATATAGAGATGGGCTTCACCGACCGCCTCTTCTCGGCGCCGATCCCGCGCTACACGATCGTGCTCGGGCGGCTGGCCGGGACCGCGGCGCTGGGTCTCTTCGCCTCGCTCTGGTTTCTGGCGATCGGGCTGATCTTCGGCGCCCACATCGAGAGTGGCGTCGCCGGCGCCCTGATCGCGATCGCCCTCGTCACCGCCACGGCGATGGCGGTTGGCGGGATCGGCGCTGCGATCGCGCTGCGAACGGGCAGCGCCAGCGTCGTCCAGGGCCTCTTCCCGCTGGTCCTCGTCGTCCTCTTCCTCTCCTCCGCCTTCTTTCCCAACGAACTGATGATCCAGCCGGCCAAGGCGATCGCCGAATACAACCCGCTCAGCTTCGTCGTCGAAGGAATCCGCGGGCCGATCATCTCGGGAGTGGACGCCACCGAACTGGCCGAGGCCGTGCTGGCGATCGCCGGCATCGTCGTGCTCGGGTTGGTGCTCAGCGCCCGCGCCCTGCGCCACCGGCTGAGGGTGGGCTAAATGGAAGCGGTCGCGGCCCTGCCGCAATGGCGAGCGAACCTGGCGACGATCGGGGCGCTGATGGCGCGGTCGAGGAACGAGCTGCTGCGGGTGCCGGGCGCAGCGATCCCGGGGGTGCTGGCGCCGACGATCTTCTTCCTTGGCCTCAACGGGGTCTTCGGCGCCCTGACGCAACTCAACGGCTTCACCGCGGGGACGTATGAGAGTTTCATCGTGCCGGTCAGCATGCTGCAGGGGGCCGGCTTCACCGGGGCGGCCGCGGGGGTCAACTTGGCCCGTGACATCGAGGGCGGCTGGGTCGACCGCCTGCTCGTCTCCCCCGCCCCGCGCTGGGTCTTGCTGGCGGGCACCGTGCTCTCCGCCAGCGCCAGGGCGCTGATCCCGGCCACGTCGGTATTCATCATCGCGCTGGCGCTCGGCGCCGGCTGGCCCGGCATCGACGGGCTATTGGTCACCTACACGATGGTCGCCGCGATGGCGGCCGTCGCCGCCTGCTGGGGCTCCGGCCTGGCGCTGCGCTTCAAAAGCCAGTCGGCGGCGCCGCTGATGCAGGCGGGGATGATGGCGCTGATCCTCACGACGACCGCCTACGCACCGCTCGCCCTGCTGCAACCATGGATGCGCAGCGTCGCCGAAGTCAACCCGGTGACGCAGGTCATGGACGCAGCCCGCCAGGGCTTCATCGGCAGCGTCAGCTGGGCGGAAACTTGGCCTGGGCTCGTGGCCCTGGCCGGTCTACTCCTCATCCTCGGCGCCTGGGCACTGCGCGAAATGCGCCGCACGGCGGTTTGATCCCGACGGCAACCGGTATTGCCGAGCGCGTCTTGCGCCAAAACTGGCTGGCAGGAGAGCGCCAGGGAACTCGCTTTGCCTACACGCGACCGAGCCCCAGTCGCTACCCGTGGCAGTGGTACTGGGACTCCTGCTTTGCGGCGATCGTTTGGCGGCGCTTCGAGCCAGCGCGGGCGCGGGCGGAGCTGGAGACGCTGTTGGCGGCGCAGCGCGAGGACGGCTTCATCGGCCACACGACCTTCTGGGACCGGCCCGTCTCACTCAGCCGGCTGCCCTTTTACAACGTCGCCTCGCGCAGCTCGTTCCAGACCGAGACGATCCAACCGCCGCTGCTGGCTTGGGCCTGGAAGATCGCCGTCGGCGATCCAACCGCCGAGCCCCGCATTGCCGCCCAGGTCGAGTGGCTCGCGGCGAACCGGGATCTCGACGGCGACGGCCTGCTTTGGATCATCCAGCCGGACGAGTCGGGCCTCGATGCCTCGCCGAAGTTCGAGCCTGTTTGGGGATGGCGGGCCAACGCTCGCGCCGGGTTCCCCCTCTTGGTCCATCGCAACCGCAAGCTCGGCTTCGATGCTCGCCGCATCCGCGAGCGCGGCGGACCGGTCCTCTGCGAGACGCTGGTCAACACCCTCTGGTCGCTTTCGCTGCAGGCCCTCGGCCGGCCCTCGGCGACGCCGGCCCTGATCGATCGCCTCTGGGACGAGCGGCGTGGCCTCTTCCTCGATTGGGCGGAGCCCGGCCGCCTCCGCCCCGACGTCGTGACCTGGGCTGCGCTGGCGCCGCTGGCACTGCCCGACCTGCCAGAGCAGATCGGCCGCCGCCTGGTCGAGGAGTACCTGCTCGACGAGAACGAGTTCCTCATGCCGGTCGCGCCGCCGTCGGTCGCGGCCTCCGAGCCGAGCTACGCACCCGGCGGCAGCCGCGGACCGGTGCGGCGCTACTGGCGTGGGCCGACCTGGGTCAACTCCGCCTGGCTCGTTTGGCTCGGCCTGCTTCGACTCGGCTACGCGGAGGCCGCAGCGCGCCTGGCCGACGGCGTGATCGGAGCGGTCGAACGCGAAGGTCTGCGCGAGTACTACGACCCGCGCACCGGCACCGGTCTTGGCGCCAGGGACTTCGCCTGGTCGGCCCTGGTCGCCGAGCTGGCCGAGACCGACCCGGGCGCAGTCCGCAGTCACCTGTAGGGGTGGTGCAACGCTTTGCGGCGCCCTCAGCGACACAACGCGTTGCACCTCGTCGGGGACAATGCCGCCCATGCCCGAGCAATGGCTGGTCAGCGTCTAATCCCGCCGGGTGAACGCGCCGGCCGCGTGCAGCGGCAGCTGCCAAACGCTCTCGAGACCCCAGAATCGCCGTGCGAACCCGACGAAGCCGTCCGGCCGCGGCGCGCCGGTATCGAGATCGCGTAGGCGCCGGTAGCGGTCCCAGGCCATCCGCAGCGTGCGCAAGGGTGAGTCGGGCTTGCAGGCGGCACGGAAGGCAGCGCGCTCGTGTCGGAAGACCGGAACCTTTCGCAGCTGCTCGGGAACTTCTTTGGGGATAGCGATACCAAACTCGTCGCGCAGGTAGGTCAACGCCGCCTCGGTCGCGACCGTGAGCCGCCGCCGCTTCGCCTCTGAGACCAGGTGGGCCCAGTCGAGCCGGTCAGCGGCACTACGGACCACCGCGGCGGCGTCGGCGATCCAGCGAAACGGTGACAGTGGACTCCAAGGCGTGCCGTGCACGCAGGCAAGCAGGAGCTGATCCGCGGGACTTGGAGCGCGCGTCGCGACGCCGGCGAGCTCGAGTGAGACCGAGGCCCGCCAGAGCTCTTCGTCATTCGCCGGCTGCCAGAGCGAGAACCAGTGCAGGTCGACGTTGCCGCTGTCCCGGCCGGCGAAGCCAAGTGAGTGATGGACCTGGGTCCAGGATGAGGGATCGTCGTGGTCGGGCGACCAGCCGGCAGCGCTCAGCGCATTGATCGCGTCCTCGGTGCAGTCGATCGGCACCAGAACGTCGACGTCGTCCATCGGCCGCACCCCGACGTCGCCGTAGGAGAGGACCGCCAGCGAGGCGCCCTTGGTCACCAAGGTCGCGATACCGGCCGCCTCGAGCACACCGATCGCCTCGGCGGCCCGCTTGAAGATCAGCTGGTTATGCGTCCAAGAGCGCCGGTAGAGATCCTTGAGCCGCCCGGCCGCCTCGGGATCGAATGAATCGGACCCGAGGTTGCGGTAGACGAGCGGCAGCAAGCGGGTCGAGCCGTGGTCGGCGGCGTCGAGGTCGACGACTTGACGCCAGCTCTGCCAGGCAGCGAGCGCATCGTCCCTCTCGTCGAGCGCGGCGTGCAGAACGAGGCCTTGCTCCGCCGACGGCTTATTGCCGAGCGGCTCGCTCACGCGCCGCCCTATTTGTAGCGATAGGTGATGCGACCCCGGTCGAGGTCGTACGGCGAAAGCTCGATCTTCACCCGGTCGCCGGGAAGGATGCGGATGTAGTGCCGGCGCATCTTGCCCGAGATGTGGCCAAGGACATCGTGACCGTTATCGAGTTTGACCCGGAACATCGTGTTGGGGAGGGCCTCAGTGATCTCGCCCTCCATCTCGATCTTCTCCTCTTTCGCCATGCGGCGGGCAGCGTAGCGGACCTCCCTCCGGCGCCGCTCAGCCGCGCAGGGCGCGGGCGCGGGCGACCGCCTCATCGCGGCTGGAAATCTCACCCGCATATTGCGCCGCCTCCAGCTCGGCCAGCAGCTCACCCACCTCCGGCCCTTCCGCGATCCCGAGCTCGCTTGCCAGTTCGTCGCCGCGCAGCAACGGCCGCGGCGGGCCCTCGCGGCGCCAGTCGAGCGCCGCCGCCAACATCTCCCTGGCCAAGAAGAGGTGCGCCTCGATCGCCTCCTCGGTCGCAAGGGGGCCCGAGCCGCGAGCCGAGAGACGGTCGGCAATGGTCAGAAGCGTTACATCGGCACCAACCGGGTCGGTCGCCCGCAGGTACTCGTGCACCCGCCGTGCCGGCAGCGGCGCCTCGTGGACGAGGAAGCCGAGGCGCAGGTGGTGCAGGGTCAGGTCCTGGAGGTGGCGCGTGAGGTTGCGGCTGGCCCGCAGGCGACGGCAGAGGCCACCGACGATCTCGACGCCGTCCCGATCGTGGCCGATGAAGGTGACAAAACCGTCCCGCTCTGAGCGGGTCATCGGCTTGCCGATGTCGTGCAGCAGGGCACCGAAGCGCAGCGCCGTGCCACGATTCATCTCATCCGCGAGGGGCTCGGCAAGCAGCGTCGCCAGCTCCTCGGCACGCTCACCGCCGAAGCGGTCCAGGTCCGCCTCAACCTCGAGCGTGCGCTCGAGCACCGCCATCGTGTGGCCGTGCACGTCAAGATGGTGGTTCGGTCCCTGCTCGACTCCGCGCAGCGCCTCCAACTCCGGCAGAACGACCGCCGTCAGGCCGAGCTCGTCGAGCAGCCGCACGCCCCGCAGAGGGTCCGGGCCGCCAACCAGCTGCCGCAGCTCAACCAGCTGCCGCTCGCCGGCGGCATCCGCAGCTCGGCCGGCTTCGGCGCGAGCAAGGGCGACCGTATTCGGATCGATCTCGAGCCCCAAGCCGGCCGCGAAGCGCGCCGCGCGCAGCAGGCGCAGCGGATCGGCGGAGAAGCTGCGCTCGCTAACCGCACGCAGGACCTTGCGATCCAGGTCAGCCAGCCCCCCGAACGGGTCAAGCGGCGCGCCGCCGGAGAGCGGCACGGCGACGGCGCCAATCGTGAAGTCGCGCTCAGCTAGGTCGACCTCAATCGTCTCGCCCCGCAGAGCCGTTACGTCGATCTGCCAGCTGTGATCCGGGGCGACCGCCCGCCAGGTCGCGAACTCCGCCGAGAGCTCGAAGGAGTGACCGCCGCCGGCGCGGGCGATCGCCTTGGCCACTGGCGCCGGATCGCCACCGACGGCGAGATCGAGGTCCACGACCGCGCGCTCGAGAGCCGCGTCGCGGACGGCCCCGCCGGCGATCCAGATCGCCCTCTCCTCGCCAACCGCCCTCCGCGCCAGGCCAACCAGAGGCGCGGAGGCAAGGCGTTCCTCGACCGCGCTCATGCCGGTTCGCGCGGGACCCTCGCCGAGATCCCGCAGGTGACCTCGTAGTTGATCGTCGCCAGGCGTCCGGCAACCTCCTCGGCACGAATCGAGTCCTCACCCTGGGAACCGATCAGCACAGCCTCATCGCCCGGCTCGACCTCCGTATCCGGACCGAGATCGACCGTCAAGTTATCCATCGAGATCGTGCCGACCAGGGGATGGCGACGACCGCGAATCAACACCTCGGCATTGTTGGAGAGACCGCGGCGCACCCCGTCGCCATAGCCGAGCGGCAGCACTCCGACCCAGGTGTCGGCGGAGGCCCGCCAGGCCTGCCCGTAGCCCGCGCTGGCCCCGGCCGGGAAGCGCTTGACGTCGGCGACGTAGGAGTGCAGTGAGAGAGCCGGAGCCAGGCCCCGCTCGCCCGGGTCGCCCTGAAAGGGATCGAGGCCGTAGACGGCGATGCCACAACGAGCCATATCGAAGTGCGCACGCGGCTCGCGGAAGACCGCGGCGCTGTTGGCGGCATGGGCGACGGCGCCGGGGAACTCGGCTTTGACGGCGCCAGCCACGGCGGTGAAGCGCTCGAGTTGCTCATCGAAAAAGGCGGAATCGGGTTCGTCCGCGGTGGCAAAGTGGGTCCAGACCCCAGCCAGCTCGAGCATCGGATCCTCGGCGCAGGCTCGGGCCAGGGAGATCACCTCGCCCGGATCGGGATTTCCCAGCCGCCCCATGCCGCTGTCGTACTTGACGTGAACGCGAACGGGCCGCCCCTGCGCCCGCCCACGAACGCTGAGCAGGTCCCGGAACCCGTCGCGCCAAACGGCGACTTCGGCGCCAGCAGCGAGGGCGGTGTCGAGCTCGTCGGGGGTGAGGGCCCCCATCGTCAGCAGGGGAATCTGGGGGAAGCGGCGGCCTATCTGAGCTGCCTCAGTGCTGGTGGCGACCGCCAGGCGGCTGGCGCCACCTGCCAAGGCCGCATTCGCGCAGGCATCCGCCCCATGGCCGTAGCCGTCGGCCTTAACCACCGCACAGAGCTCGGCACCGTCGTTCAGCTCCGCCTTCAGCCGTGCGCAATTGCGCTCAATCGCACCCAGGTCGATCCGGGCGACTGCCCGCGCCATCGCTAGTCGGTGGCGAGGAGCGCGGCCAGCGCGTCGGCCCGCGTGACCAGCCCGGCGAGGCGCCCCTCGCCGTCGACGACGGGCAGGTGGTTGTGGTGCGACTCGGCGATCGTGCGGGCGACGGTCTCGGCGTCGTCGTCGGTATGGACGACCACCGGGTCAGCCGTCATCAACTCGGACACTTTCGTGGCGAACGCCTTGTCGAGCCGCTTCTCGAAGCCCTTCATCGAGCCGACGAAAACGATCCCGCCCATGATGTTGAGGTAATGGGGCAGGTGCAGATCGGCTTCCTCGTCGCCGAGGACCAGATCGGACTCGCTGACTATGCCGGCCACTTTGCGCTCGGCATCGGTGACTGGGAGCGCACCGATCTCCGTCTTCGCAAGAAGCTCGATTGCGGCACGGGCATCGGCGTCGGGGGAGACGGTCGGCACGTCGGAATCCATGATCTCGGCAGCGGTCTTCATCGCAGAGGGCGAGGTTATTCGACGGACGAGATCGGTGACGGCCGTAGCCCAGCTGGAATCGACTCGATCACGTCGCCGGCGATTACCGACTCGGCAAGGCCCACTCGCTGCGTCGCCTCGCGGCCGGCACGGGCGTGAGCGAAGACCGCGGCGCAGGCAGCAGCAAAGGGCTCGAGGCGGCGGGCAAGCATCGCCGCCGTGATCCCGGAGAGAACGTCACCCGTGCCCGCGGTCGCGAGCGCGGGGGCGGAAAGTACGTTGACCGCCACCCGCTCGCCGTCGGTGACGATCGTGTCGTCGCCCTTGAGGACGACGATCGCGCTGGCAGCCTCCGCTGCCTCACGGGCGGCGGCCAGCCGCCGCGCGCCGATCTGCTCCGCAGGGCGGCCCAGCAGCCGGCCAAGCTCGCCTGCGTGGGGAGTGAGAATCGTAGGGGCACGGCGCTTTGCGATCTCGGCGATCTTCCCCGCGAAAGCGTTGAGCCCGTCCGCATCGATTACCAACGGCGCCTCGATCGCAAGTGCGGCATCGCGCGCCAGCTCGATCGAACCTGGATCGCGGCCCAGGCCCGGACCGAGCACGCCGCCCGCTGCCCGCTCGAACACTTTGAGAATCGTCTTGAGCGAGGCAGGCGCAAGGCAACCGTCGCCGCCGGGACAGCCGATCGACATCACCTCCGGTTGCCCAGCCTCGAAGATCGCCTCCAGGTCGGCCGGCACGGCGACGGTCGCATAGCCGGCGCCGGCGCGGATCGCGGCTAGCGAGGCCATCTGCACGGCACCCGTCAGCCCACGAGATCCGCCGGCGATCACGACCTGCCCCGAGCTGAACTTCGTCGACTGAGGCCCGCGTCCCGGCAAGAGGCCGAGAACCTCGGATCTGATCGTGCCGGCCACCGGGGCACTGGGAGCACCGTTGGGAATCCCGATCGGCACGACTCGCAGTTCCCCCGTGTGCCGCTTCCCGGGAGCGATCCTGTGCCCAACCTTGGCCGCGTGAAAGCTCACGGTCAGGTCCGCCTCTACAGCCACGCCCTCGATCTCGCCCGTCGAGGCATCGACCCCGGAGGCGATGTCGCAAGCCACGACCGGCGCGCCAGAGCGATTGATCGCCTCGATGACGGCGTCCGCCGGGGCGCGGGGAACACCAGCAAAGCCGGTGCCGAAGATCGAATCGACGATCGCCCCGGCTCCCTTCAACCAGGTGTCGATTCCCTCTGCCCCCTCCCCGCCGAGCTCGAGCGTCTCGACCTCGAACCCCATGTCGCGCAGGTGCCTGGCAGCCACCAGACCGTCACCGCCGTTGTTGCCCTTGCCGCAGACGATCCGCACCGGTCCCCGCGGCGCCAACCCGGCCACGGCCTCCGCCAAAGCCGTCCCGGCGGCCTCCATCAGGTCGGCTTCGGCGATGCCCTGCTCCTCGATCGCCCAACGATCGACCGCCCGCATCCCGTCAGCGTCGTAAAGGGCCTGCAGCCAAGGCTCCACGGTGCAAGAGACTAGCCCCACGCAGGGCAATGATTCATTGATAGTTATTAACTGTCATTCGCGCCAGCTCACCCTAGGCTGACGCAGCGACAACGGCTACCGCGGCGGCAAAATCCCGCGAGTGGGTCAGCGAGATCTCGATTCTCTCGCCGGCCGCGACCTCGGCGGCGCGGCCCGAGAGGCGGACCGTGGGCGGCTCGCCGGCGATCACCTCGATCTCACCAAGACCGAAACCACCGCTGAGTCCGAGCGCCTTGATCACCGCCTCCTTGGCCGTGAAGCGCACCGCCAAATGACGGCCCGGTCGGGCCCGCGCCATCGCGTACTCCCGCTCGGCCGGCGTGAAGAGGCGCTCGGCGAGGCGCGGGTAGCGCTGCAGCGCCCGCTCCAGGCGGTCGATCTCGAGCAAGTCGATGCCGACGCGGGAGTTCATCTACCCGCCGACGCCCGCGATCAGCTTCGCTGTCGCCAGTTCCCCGTTCGCCCGGATCCCGATACCGATGTAGCCGATCTTCCCCAGGTAGGGAACCACTTCCCAGAAGTAGCTGCTGGAACGCGGAACGAGGGCTTCGGCAAGCCTCAGCGCCGCCGGACCATCGACAAAGGCGCTGATCGGCGTCTTGCCCAGAGCGGCGACCGCAGCCTTGTAGTCCGCCGTGCCGGAAAGCGTCGCGGTCGAGCCCGTGCTCAAGCCGGCGAGGGCCGGCGCCAGGCCATAGCCGATCGCAACTCGATTCCCTCTGCCGACAACTACGAGCGGCTTGTCGCCAAGTTCTTCGCTGCGGACCGAGAAGCCGCTGGCTCTGCCGCTTACTGCGGTCACGCCGGGCACTCTTGCACCCCGCAGCAAGACCCCAAGGCCAGCGACCGCGTCGGCCGCTTCGCCAGAACTGCCAGAGAGGACCAGTGCTCCGCGGAGGTTCTCGCGGTTGCTGCCTTCGACGAACACCGCTCCGCCATCAAGCGAGCCAGCGAGCTGATCGAGGTCGACGCCCGCTCGCTTCAAGGTGCTCTTCAGTTCGTCGGGCTCGAGGTCGGGAGGGGCGCCTGACTTGTCGAAATTGTCGATCGCCTCTTTGAGTTGTTCGCTGAATTCGGAAAAGCCAAAGGCGGCGAGCGAGTTGGCCGGCAGGGTGCCGAGCAGCTTCGCAAGGTCACCAGCCGGCGCTCGCTCCCCACCGAGGTCGCTGCTCAGGTCGACCTCGATCTGTTCGGACCGCGGAATGACGCTGGCCACCGCGGTCGCTTCACTCGGGTCGATGCCGGCGCTCCGCAGCACTGCCCGAGCCCGCGGGTCGATCTTGTCTTCGGACTGCTCGAGCACGGCCCCGACATCGACGTAGACGTCGGCGAAGCTGCCCTCAGAGGCCGCCGCGATCGCCTCCTGGAAGCGCTCTTCATCGCCAAGCGAATCGCCCCTGGATGCATCCACCGCGGCTTTGAATTCCTCTTCGCTGCCGGCAAGCACGAGCGCTTCTCCGATCACGCCGATCGCGTTGTCTTCGGCATGCTTGTCGACAAAGATCTGGGTCGCCTTGGGTTCTTTTGTCTGCACGGCGATCAGCGGCTCGGAGAGCTCGCCGTCCACGAGCCGTTCGAAAGCAACGGCACCGCGTTCGCCCAGCCACGGTTCAACTTCGGCGGCGAAGTCAAACGATTCGCCGTTCTGCTGCGCCGAGCGTTCCAATTCGGAGATGACGAACTCGCCGAGGCTGCTGACGCCAGTCAGCCGCTTGGTGATCGAATCGACGTTGCTCTTGAGCTCGCCCGTGGGTTTCAGTTTGGCTTCGATGAAGACGAGCGAGTCTGGCGAGGCCAGGTCCGCCAATGCGGAACCGGACGGGTCGTCCCCATTACCGCTGTCGCCGCAGCCGGCAACGGCGAGGGCCACAATCGCGGCGAGAGCCGGAACGAACGGATGAATCCTGGGCATGTGTTGGCGAAAAGGTTGCGGGTGAAGCGTTACTCGACGGTCACGGTCTTTGCCAGGTTGCGCGGCTGGTCGACGTTGAGTCCGCGAGCACGGGCGATGTCGTAGGCGAGGAGTTGCAGCGGCAGGATCGCCACGATTGGCTGCAGGATCCAGTCGGTGCGAGCAACCTCGATCGTCCGGTCGGCCACCGCGGACGCTCGATTACCACCCTCGGTCGCGATCGCGATCGTTTCGGCGCCGCGAGCACGCACCTCTTCGACGTTGGAGAGCACCTTGTCGAGCACCGGGCTGTCCGTTGCCACGCAGATCACCGGAGTCGACTCGTCGAGCAGGGCGATCGGGCCGTGCTTCATCTCTCCCGCTGCATAGGCATCGGTGGGGATGTAGGAGATCTCCTTCAGCTTCAGCGCTCCCTCGAGGCAGACAGGCAGGCCTATGTGGCGGCCTAGGTAAAGGAAGAAGTCGTGGTCAGCCTGGGCGGCGGCAATCTCCTTCGTGGGGCCTTCACTCGCCGCGATCGTCGCGTCGATCTTGTGCGGGATCGACTTCAGCTCGGAGACCAGCTCGGCGATGCGCGACGCCGGCAGGGTCCCGCGCAACTCGGCCAGCCGCAGTCCAAGCAAGTACATCGAGGCGACCTGCGCGACGAAGGTCTTGGTGGCCGCGACGCTGACCTCGGGACCGGCGCGGGTGTAGAGGACGGTGTCGGAGTCCCGCGTCGCCTGGCTCCCCATCACGTTGGTGATCGCCAGCACCTTGGCTCCGTTTTCGCGAGCAAGCCGCATCGCCGCCAGCGTGTCGGCGGTCTCGCCGGACTGGGTAATGCCGATGACGAGATCTCGCTCGCCGATCACCGGGTTGCGGTAGCGATACTCGGAGGCGATGTCCATCTCGATCGGCACGCGCGCCCACTCCTCGATCGCGTAGCGACCAACCAGGCCGGCGTGGTAGGAGGTGCCACAGGCGACGATCACGATCCGCTGGATTCCGCGCAGGTAAGCGTCATCGAGCTCGAGTTCAGAGAGGTCGACGCTGTCGTCATTGGGCAGTCGATCGGCGATCGTCTCGGCCACTGCGTCTGCCTGTTCGTGGATCTCCTTCAGCATGAAGGTCTCATAGCCGCCCTTCTCCGCCGCCGCCTCGTCCCACGAGATCTCTTCGGAGCCGCGCTCGATCGGCGCCCCCTCGGCGTCGGTGATGCTCAACCCCGAGGCATCGACGGTGACGATCTCGTCGTTTTCGATCGCGACGGCATGGCGGGTCTCGGCGAGAAACGCCGGGATCGCCGAAGCGAGGAAGGTCTCCCCCTCGCCGACGCCGGCGACCAAAGGACACTCCTTACGAGCGCCGACAAGCCGGCTGGGCTCATCCGCGTGCATCGCAACGAAGGCATAGTGGCCGCGCAGTTCGGGGAATGACGTGCGCACCGCGGCGGTGAGATCGCCGTCGTAATTCCGCTCGATCAGGTGGGAGACGATCTCTGCGTCGGTCTCGGAGCTGAAGTGGTGCCCTTGCTCGGCCAGCTCGCGGCGCAGCTCGGCATGGTTCTCGATGATGCCGTTGAGGACGATGTGGATGCGATCGGTGCAGTCGCCATGGGGGTGGGCGTTCTCCTCGGTGACGCGGCCATGGGTGGCCCAGCGCGTGTGCGCAACCCCGGTGGTCGCGGCCCCGGCAGCCACCGCGACCCCGCCGCCTTCGGCCTGCTCGGCGACGGCGGCACGGAGGTTCTCGAGGTTGCCGACCGCGCGCACGCTGTCGATCCGGCCGTCGTCGATCACCGAGATGCCGGCAGAGTCATAGCCGCGGTACTCGAGCTTCTCGAGCCCGGCGACCAGGAGGTCCAGGCAGGGGCGTCCGCCCACGTATCCGACGATTCCGCACATAAGGAGGCGACGAAGGGTAGAGACCCGCGGGGTCAGGCCAACTCTTGGCGGACCAGGCTGACAAGCCGCTCGCAGACGGCCTCGGCCTCCTCGGCGCTCGGCGCCTCGGCCATCACCCGCACCAGCGGCTCGGTACCGGAGGGGCGCAGGAGAACGCGACCGCGACCCTCTAGCGCCGCGCTCTCGCGCTCGACCGCCTCCCAAACCGCCGTTGCGCCAGCGATCGCCTCGCGATCGGCAACCTCGACGTTGACCAGCGTCTGCGGCAGCTTCTCCATCGGCGCCAGCTCGGCAAGGTCGCCGCCGCCAAGCTCCCGCATAGTCGCCAGCGCTGCAGCGATGCCGTCGCCGGTGGCGACGAAGCGAGTGTCGATGATGTGGCCCGACTGCTCGCCCCCGAAGGTCCAGCGGCGCTCGCGCAGTTCGTCGAGCACGTAGCGGTCGCCCACCGCGGTAATCGCGACCTCGATGCCGGCCGCCTCCATCGCCTGGTGGAAGCCGTAGTTGCTCATCACAGTGACTGCGACGCCACCGTCGAGTTCCCTGCGATCAGCCATCCCACGGGCCACCAGGGCGATCAGCTCGTCGCCGTCGTGGGTTCTCCCACTCCCGTCAACAGCAAGGACGCGATCGCCGTCGCCGTCGAAGGCAAAGCCGATCGTCGCCTCGGAGGCGACGATGGCCCCGGCGATGCGGTCGAGGTGGGTCGAGCCGCAGCCCGCGTTGATGTTGCGCCCGTCTGGATCGGCGCCCACGACCTCGACCGTCGCCCCCAGGCGCTCGAAGATCGCCGGGGCGGCGCGGAAGGTGGCGCCGTTGGCGCAGTCGAGCATCACGCGACGACCGGAGAGGTCGAGCGGAAAAGCGGCTTGCAGCGCCCGCAGGTAGTCCTCGAGTCCGCCGTTCAGCTCGCGCACATGGCCGGGCTCGCCGCTCGCCTGCTCGGCGTCGAGCAGGGCCTCGATTCGGGCCTCCGCTGCGTCGTCGAGCTTCGTGCCCAGGCCCGAGAAGAACTTGATGCCGTTGTCCCGGTAGGGATTGTGCGAAGCGGAGACAACCGCGGCAAGGTCGAGACCGAGTCGCTTGACCAGGATGGCGGCGGCGGGGGTGGGCAGCACGCCGCCGAGCAGGGCATCGCCACCCGCCGCCGCGACTCCGGCAGCGAGGGCAGACTCGAGCATTGGGCCCGACTCGCGGGTGTCGCGGACGATCAGAACCTGCGGTCGGGGAGAGTCCAGCGAGCTGGCAGCCGCCCGACCGAGCGCGGTGGCGAGCTCGGCGGTGAGCAAGGTTCCAGCCTCTCCTCGGACCCCATCGGTGCCGAAGAGCTTGCGCCCCGTCGTCACTCCCGCGGGCCTAACGCTTGGAGAACTGCGGCCGCTTGCGCGCCTTCTTGAGGCCGGCCTTCTTGCGCTCCTTGGCCCGCGCGTCGCGGGTCAGGAAGCCACGGCGCTTGAGCTCGCCGCGCAGCTCCGGATCGACCTCGGTGAGCGCCCGGGCGATGCCGTGGCGCACCGCGCCGGCCTGGCCGCTGATGCCGCCGCCATGGACGCGCACGCGTACGTCGACGCTGCCGTCGTAGCCGGTGATCGTCAGCGGCTGGCGGGCCATCGTCTGGTGCAGGGGCCGCGGGAAGAACTCCTCCAGCGCCCGCTTGTTGATCTCGATTTTCCCGCTGCCGGGCAGCAGGGTCACGCGGGCGATCGAAGTCTTGCGCTTGCCGGTGGCGAGGTAGCGAGCATCGCCCTCCATCTTCGCCGGCGCACGGCTGGCCGCACTCGGCTCCTCCTCGCCCTCGCCGACCAGCTCAGCCTCCCGCTTTGCCCGCTCCTCTTCTTCAGCTTCCTTGCGAGCCCGCTCCTCAGCACTAAGCGGCCGCTCCGTGGTCTCAACCGCAATCGGCTCAAGATCGGCGCCAGGAATGACGTCCTTTTTCTTCTCCTCAGCCGCAGGCTTCTTCTCCTCAGCCGCGGGTGCAGCCTCCTCCGCAACGGGCTCCTCAGCGGCAGGGACCTCGTCTGCCGACTCCTCGGCTACAGGCTCCTCCGCAACAGACTCCTGAGCGGCATCTCCCTCGGCCGCGGGGGTCTCGTCAGCGGCCTCCGACGCCTCGTCCGCGGGTGGTGTCGAGGGTGGGACGTCGCCCGCAGCTTGCGAGGACGACGGGTCACCCTCGGCGACAGGACCCGCGGCCCCGGCGTCTGAACCCTCAGCCGGAGTCTCCTCCACGCCCTCGGGCTCCTGCTGCTCTGAGTTGTCCTGCGTCTCGTCGTCGATCAAGTCTGTATCTCCATCGGTTTCGGCTGTTGCGCCGCATGCGGATGCTCAGGTCCGGCGTAGACCTTGAGCTTGGTCAGCTGCTGGCGGGCGAGACGGTTGCGAGGCAGCATCCCCTTGACGGCCTTGCGGATGACCTCCTCAGGGCGGCGGTCGAGCATCTCGGCCAGGGTCCGCGACTTGATCCCGCCGGGATAGCCGCTGTGGCGCCAGTAGCGCTTCTGGTTCAGCTTGTCGCCGGTTACGTGGATCTTCTCCGCGTTGATGACGACGATGAAGTCGCCGGTGTCGCAGTGAGGCGTGTACTCCGGCTTGCGCTTGCCGCGTAGGGCATCGGCGATGCGGGTCGCCAGGCGGCCCAATGTCTGGCCCTCAGCATCGACGACGTACCAGTCGCGCTGGCGGTTTGCGGGTGTAGCGACATAGGTCTTCATTCCGGCGGGGGATCATAGGGAACTGCGGGCAACGGCAGGGTCGCCCGCATATGGCAAGGCCGAACGCAGTCTGATTCCTCGGCGCCGGCTGAGGACATATACTGCCGCGCCAATAACTGCCTAATCCCAGCCGCACAGGTGGCCGGGAGCGGAGGAACCGCAGGAACCGTTGCAGGTTCCAGGGGCGAATCGGCCGAAAAGGTCGTAGCGCATCTCTTTCAGCGCGAGCCCGACAGCTAACTCCGTAGGCGAACGAAAGAGAGGGCACGTGGCGAGTCATAGGCCCCGGCCTTGGTTGGCGGGAGTGTCGTTCACAATTGCAGCGGTCACGCTGTTGCTGCTCTGCCTTGCTGCGGGCGCTTCAGCGAGCACAGGTGGCGCGCCCACGGCCGCGGGGGCGCCGGCCGCCTCCGGCAGCCCCACGGGCACACCCGCGAGCGACGCACCGAGCGCCGGCGCGCTCAGCCTCGTCTCCGCCAAAGCGACCCCGCGCAAATCCTTCTTCTACGGCTTCCGCTACCCGAGTCTGCGCTTCTCGATCGCTAGCACCCAGCAGCAGAACGACCTGCAGATCGACGTCGTCAACTCGGCCGGCGAAGTGGCTCGCAGCTTCTACCGCAACGACGTCGAACCCAACATCGAAGTGGGGATTCGTTGGGACGGCACGACAAGCGAAGGCCGCCCGGCCCGCAACGGCCGCTACAGCTTCCGCATCGGACCGCAGGGCGGCACTGAGTTCGCCGCACGGACGTCGGCTTCGAACGAGCCGCTCAGCCTCGGCTTCGCCCTCTACGGCTACGCCTTCCCGATCCTCGGGCCACACGAATTCGGCGGCAGCGCCGGCCGCTTCGGCGCTGGGCGGTCCGGCCATACCCACCAGGGACAGGACACGATGGCCGACTGCGGCGTTCCCCTGGTGGCGGCGCGAGGCGGCACGGTCCAGTATTCCGGCTACCAGTACGCCGCTGGCAACTACGTGGTGATCGACGGCAAGGGCACCTCGTTGGACTTCATGTACGCCCACTTGGCAGAACCCTCGCCGCTGAATACCGGCGATCAGGTCCGCACCGGCCAACCGATCGGCATCGTCGGCGACACCGGCGATGCATCCGGCTGCCACCTCCACTTCGAGATCTGGACAGCGCCCGGCTGGTATGAGGGCGGCAGCCCGATCGACCCGCTGCCGTACCTCGAAAAGTGGGACGCCTACAGCTGACGCTGGCCCCGGCGCGACACCAGCGCCAGGGCAATGGCGACTGGCACCGTTGCCGGCAGGGTGTCGACCGCAAAGAAAAGGAGGTCGAACGCGAGCGCGAGGACCGCGACCAGCGCCGCCGCCACCCACTGCCGACTGGCAGGCCTTCCACCAAATAGGCGGATCGCAGTCCCGTCGGCCGCGAGGAGGCAGCCGACGAGCGCGGCAACGAAGAGGTCGCCGAATCCCATCAAGGCCGAGCCGAAATGGACGGCCTGCAGGCGGGGTAGGTCGCCTGCTGGCGCGGCGGTGCTGAGCACCGCATTGGGGCCCTGGAGCAAGTCCGAAGCGACGAGCCAAGTGTCGACCGTCGCCATCGCGTAGACGCCGAGGCGCAGCCACTTGGCCGGGACACCGCAGACAAGCAGCCAGCCAAGAGTCACGCACGCGAGCCCCGAGAGTGCCATCGCCGCGGCCTCGCCGAGCAGCGATCCGGAGGAGGCCCAGGCGAGCGCAAAGAGTGCAGCCGCGACCGCTGCCGGCAGCAGCCAAGCCGGGCGGGCGACCAGTGAGTCCGTCTCAACCCACGTATATGGGGGGCTGAGACGGACTCGGACCAACTCGGCGAGCGCATAGGCAGCGAGAGGCGGCACGGCCACGAGGGCGATGTAGGTGAGCGCGTCAGCCGAGCCCGGGGCGATTTCGATCGCACCGATCACGACGACGATCGAGAGCGCGGGGACCAGCGCCCACCAGGGGCTGCTCAGCCGGCCGACCCAAGCGGGCCGCGGTCGCGGCGCTGGTAGCGCTACAAGCGCCGCCTGCACCAGGCCGAGAACCGAGATCGAAACCGCGAAGGACACGGAATGACGAGGTCAGGAGGTCGGCTGGCAAGGACGCAGGGCTCCCGCGATGTGGTGCATCGTGGGAGCCCGAGGACGCCGCCAGGCGGCCTCCTGGGCCGTCATTACTCCCACTCGATCGTGGCGGGGGGCTTGGAGGAGATATCCAACGCTACGCGGTTGACGTCGGTGATCTCGTTGATGATTCGGTTCGAGACCCGCTCGAGCAGGTCGTAGGGGAGGCGCGCCCAGTCGGCGGTCATCGCATCGTCGGAGGTGACGGCGCGGATCACGATCGGGTAGGCGTAGGTGCGACCGTCTCCCTGCACGCCGACCGAACGGACCACGGGCAGGACGCAAAAGGACTGCCAAAGCTGGCGGTATAGGTCAGCGGCGCGGATCTCCTCCTGCAGGATCGCGTCGGCGGCCCGGAGGATGTCCAGGCGTTCCTTGTTCACCTCTCCCCCGACGATGCGTATCGCCAGGCCGGGGCCTGGGAAGGGCTGGCGCCAGACCATCCGCTCGGGCAGGCCGAGCTCGGCGCCGACCGCACGAACCTCGTCCTTGAAGAGCATCCGCAGCGGCTCGACCAGCTCGAACTCCAGGTCCTCCGGCAGGCCGCCGACGTTGTGATGTGACTTGATCGTCGCGGCGTTGTGGCCGCCGCCGGACTCGATCACGTCGGAGTAGAGCGTGCCCTGGACCAGGTAGGCGGCGTCCTCGAGCTTCGCCGCCTCCTCCTCGAAGACGCGGATGAACTCCTCACCGATGATCTTGCGCTTGCGCTCGGGCTCGTCGTGACCGGCGAGCTTGTCGAGGAAGCGCTGCTCGGCTTCGACGTGAACGAGCGGGATGCCGAACTGCTCGAAGGCGGCGACGACCTGCTCGGCCTCGTTGAGCCGCATCAGGCCGTGATCGACGAAGACGCAGGTCAGTTGCTCGCCGATCGCCTTGTGGACGAGCAGCGCCGCAACCGAGGAATCGACGCCGCCGGAGAGGCCGCAGATGACCCGACCCTCCCCCACCTGCGCCTGGATCTTCGCCACCTGTTCGGCGATCACCGACTGCGGCGACCATTGCTCCTCGCAACCGGCGACGTCGCGCAGGAAGCGAGTGAGGATCTCGGTGCCGTAGGGCGTGTGGACGACCTCGGGATGGAACTGGATGCCGTAGAGGCCGCGGTCGGGGTACTCGCAGGCGGCCACCGGCGAACCAGGGCTCGAAGCCAGCGCCGTGAATCCCTCGGGCGGCTCGAACACGGCATCCCGATGGCTCATCCAGCAATGCTGCTCCTCGGGCAGCCCACCCAGCAACCGCCCACCCCCATCCCTCAGCGTCAAATCGGTCCGCCCAAACTCCCCCGCCTCCGCCGCCTCAACCCGACCGCCAAGCGCCTGGACCATCGCCTGCATCCCGTAACAGATCCCCAGCAGGGGAATCTCCAGATCCAGCAGCTCGGTCGGGAACGCTGGCGCATCGACCTCGTAGACGGATGCAGGCCCGCCCGAGAGCACAAGCCCCTTGGGAGCCCTCTCCTTGATGACCTCGATCGAAGTCGTAGAAGGCATCAGCTCGGCGAAAACCCCGCATTCACGAATTCGACGTGCAATCAGCTGCGAATACTGCCCCCCGAAATCAAGGACAAGCACCTCCTCGACAGCATGCGCGTCATCGGAAGCCCTCTCGGAGGAGTCGGTGGCTTCAGAATCTCAGCAGTGCCTCGCTCACGCCGCTGCCGGGGGGTGGCGTCGATCTGGGGGACCGCCCCGAGGAGCTACTGCACCGCAGGGGTGGTGGCACCAGATCGGCGACAGGACCCGCCGGCCCGGCGCGACCGAGTCTCTAGTCATCCGAAACCGCAACCCCAGTCGCCACAGCGGCCCTTCCGTTCGACCCCATGCCCACAGCCTGCTCGTTCTGCAGCTTCTTCCCCTCGCTCATCAGAGCGGGAGCCACCATCACCTCGGCCCGCTGGAAGGAGCGAATGTCCTCATAGCCACAGGTGGCCATCGAGGTTCTCAGCGCCCCCATCAGGTTGAAGGTGCCGTCGTTCTCTTGGGCCGGGCCGAGCAGGATCTCCTCCATTGTCCCGTCCTGTTTGGTCGTGACGCGAGTGCCACGGGGCAGTGAGGGGTGGAAGGTCGCCATCCCCCAGTGGAAGCCGCGTCCCGGAGCCTCCTTGGCGCGGGCCAGCGGCGAGCCGACCATGACCGAGTCGGCCCCGCAGGCAATCGCCTTCGAGACATCGCCACCGGTGCGCATACCGCCGTCGGCGATCACGTTGACGTACTCGCCGGTCTCGAGCATGTGCTGCGAGCGGGCGGCCGCGACGTCGGCGATCGCCGTCGCCTGGGGAACGCCGATGCCGAGCACGCCGCGGGTCGTACAGGCGGCGCCCGGGCCGACGCCAACCAAAACGCCGACCGCGCCAGTCCGCATCAAGTGAAGCCCGGTCGAGTAGGAGGCGCAGCCGCCAACCACCGTTGGCACCGGTACCTCGGCGATGAACTCCTTCAGGTTGAGCGGCTCAACCGTGGTCGAGACGTGTTCGGCGGAGATCACGGTGCCCTGGATGACGAGGATGTCGATCCCGGCCTCGACCGCGATCTCGTAGTGCTCGCGTACTTTCTGCGGCGTCAACGAGCCGCAGGCAACAGCGCCGCGCTCCTTGATCTCCGCGATCCGCCTGCCGATCAGCTCGGACTTGACCGGCTCGGTGTAGATCTCCTGCATCAGCCGCGTCGCTTCGTGCTTTGGCGCGGCGGCGATCTGCTCCAACCGCTCCTCGGCGTCCTCGAAGCGAGTCCAGATCCCCTCCAGGTTGAGCACTCCTAGGCCGCCTAGCTCGTTGACGAGCACAGCGGTGTCGGGGCTTACTACGCCGTCCATCGCCGAAGCGACAAGCGGCAGCTCGAAGCGATAGGGGCCGAGCGTCCAGCTGATGTCAATGTCGTCGGGATCGCGGGTGCGGCGCGACGGAACGATCGCGATGTCATCGAATCCGTAAGCGCGCCGCCCCTTCTTGCCTCGACCGATGTCGATCTCCAAGTTGGTCCTCCAGGGTGGCGTTGAGAACCCAGCCTACACTTCTGCGGGGACCTCCAAATCCTGGACGTGGACCTCACCGAGCAGGCGCTCGACCTGGTTGCGGTCGACGCTGCCGGCGCCGAAATGCTGGGTCGACTCCGCTCCGCAGGCAACGCCGTAAGCAAGGCACTCGTCGGTCGGCCTGCCGTCATAGCGCGCCGCCACGTAGCCGGCCAGGAAGGCATCGCCCGATCCCACCGTGGAAACGGGGTCGAGCGGCTCGGTGCGAACCTCGAGAAAGCGCCGCTCGTTTCCTTCGCCAACCGCGGCCACGCAACCATCCGGCCGGGTGATTGCCGCCTCTCCGGCCCCGAGGCGGACCAGCTCAGCGAGGCCCTGGACGAGGTCGTCGCGGTCGGCAAACTCCTGGCCGACGAGCTCCTCGGCCTCGCGCTCGTTCGGGGTCACGATCGAGGCGCCGGCGCGCAGGCCGGCAAGCATCGCCTCCCCCTCGGCATCGAGCACCACCGGCACGCCGCGTTCGCTCAGGTCCTTGACCAGGCGGGCGTATAGATCGTCGCCAGCCCCGGGCGGCAGCGTTCCCGCAAGGACGCAGAGCTTGGCGCCGTCGGCCAGGTAGCCGAGGCGGGTGACGAAGGTCTTGACCTCCTCGGCGCTGACGGCCGGACCGCGCTCGTTGATCTCGGTCTGCTCACCGGAGGTCGGATCGATCACGGCGAGATTGATCCGCGTCTCCGCCGCAATCCGGGTGAAGTCGGTCAGCACCGCTTCGGTGCGCAGCTGTTCGAGCAGGCGATTGCCGGTGGGGCCGCCCGCGAAGCCGGTTGCGATTACCGGGCGTCCGAGCAGCTTCAGCGCCCGTGCCACGTTGATGCCCTTGCCGCCGGCCACGGTGCGGCTCTCGACCGCCCGGTGACGGTGACCGAGACGGAAGTTGGGAACCGCAACCGTGCGGTCGATCGCGGCGTTGAGGGTGACGGTGAGGATCATCGTGCGAAGCGCCTCAGCAGAACTGCTCCAATCAGTATCACGCAAAGCGCAATGCCGACGGGGATCTTCTCGTCACCGAGAAAGCTTCCCGCCCGCGCCAAGACGCTCGCCTCCTCGACGCTGCGCGGCGAACGCAGCGGCACCGTCGCGACTCGTCTGCCGTCGACGTAGACCCGTGCGCTGCCCAGCGCCTCGCCACGACGAATCGGACCCTCAACCTCGCCGGGCGCCCGCACTTCGAGGCTCATACGCTGGTCGGGACGGACGCCGACGGTGACCGTACGGGGAGCCCGAAGTGGCAACTCGCCACCGTAGCGAATCGTGGGACGAGCCAGGGCAGCGCCGAGATGGACCGGCACGCGTCGCTTGTAGAGGGAAAAGCCGTACTCGAGCAATTTGAGGTTGTCGCGATAGCGGGCTTCGTCGCTGGGCGCCCCAACCGCGACCGAGATCAGATCCACGCCCTTGCGCCGACCCGAGCCGACGAGCACGTAGAGGGCACCGAAGGTGTGGCCCGTCTTCACCCCGGTGACCCAAGGCTCCATGTACAGCAGTTCGTTGATCGTCGAGATGCGGCGGCGCGGCCGCACGCTGCGCAGCACCGCGCTGCGCGCCGCAGCGATCTTGGCGAAGGCCGGGATCGCGAGCAGGCGTCGAGTCAGCGTCGCCAGGTCGCGCGCACTCGAGTAGTTACCGCGCTCATCAAGCCCGATTGGATTTGCGTAGTGAGTGTCGGCGAGGCCGAGCGCCGCCGCGTAGCGATTCATCTGGGCGACGAAGCGGGCCTCAGAGCCAGCCGCGGCGAGGGCGAGGTCGTAGGCTGCGTCGTTGCCGCTGCGCAAGATCAGTCCGTAGAGCAGGTCGCGCACACTGATCCGCTGCCGCGGCCGCAGTTCCAGGAGCGACTCGCCGTATTCGGCCTGGTAGGGCGTCGCGCGGACAACGCGCTCGAGCGGCAGCTCGCGCAGGGCGACGTAGGCAGTCATCAACTTGGTCGTGCTGGCCACCAGCAGGTGGCGGGCGACCGCGTGAGAGGCGAGGACATCGCCGCTGCGAGCGTCGATCACCGTCCAGGAGCGGGCTTCGATCGGCGGGCCCTTTGCGGAGGCGACTGAGGGGGCCAGAACCGCAAAGGTCACCAGGAGAAGCGCAGCTAGTTTCAATCGGCATGACATAAATGGTCTTCGCGCAAAAATCGCCCCGGACCCGAATCCCCGGCTATCACCGCGGCGATTTTTGCGCTCGCCTACCGAAGCTTTAGTTGCTCGCCGGCGACGAGGATCTGCGGGTCGACTTCCGGGTTGAGTTCCTGGATCCGCGCCAACGGCACGCCCATGCGGTGGGCGATCGAGATCAGGGTGTCGCCGCTCTTCACTTCGTAGGTGGCGGGAATGTGCTTGGCGGGAGTCTTGTGCACGGCGTTGCTCCCGTTCTTGTGCCCGCCCACGCTGTCCGAATCGTCGCCGCCCACGGAGCCGGCGATCGCGATGATCGCGATCACGAAGGCGGCGACCAAGGCGGTCACCGCGAAGACCCGGGCGGAGGCTGAAGAGCGCTTGTTCATTGGACGTAACGGGCGTTCGGATAGGCGCCGCAGATCGTATATACGGTCAGCCCAGTTTTAGGCGGTCGAAACATCCCAGACCGCGCTTCGCAGGCTCTCGGCCGCAGCGGCCGGATCATCGGCGGCGGCAATTCCGCGCGAGGCGGCGACCAGGGCCGATGCAGGACCGGCGGCAAATGCCGGACCAAGCAGCTCGGGACGTCCGCCCTGGGCGCCGACCCCGGGGATGAGGAAGATCGAGCGTGGCATCAGTGAGCGCAATCGCTCGATGTGCTCGGGGGCCGTTGCCCCGACCACGGCACCCATTCCACTCAAGCCGCCCTCACCCAGCAACCGCGGGGAGAGACCGTTGACCAGCTCGGCGAGCCGCTCGTGCAGTGGCCGCTCGGGCGCCGGCACGTCCTGCACATCTGCCGCCCCAGGGTTGCTCGTCCGCACCAGGGCGAAGACGCCGGCACCCGCCGCTGCCGCTGCCTCAACGAGAGGCTCGAGCGCATCGGCCCCCAACAGCGGGTTTGCCGTAAACGCGTCGGCTCCGAGGCCGCTAACCGGACCCCACGGCGTCGGCGTCTCGCCGACCAAAGCCTGGGCGTAAACGGCGGCCGTGACGGGAACGTCGCCGCGCTTGCCGTCGGCGACGATCAGGAGGCCGGCGGCACGCGCCGCCTCGCAGACCTCGGCGAGGGCTGCCCAGCCCGGAGCGCCCAACCGCTCGAAGCAGGCGAGCTGGGGCTTGACCGCGACGCAAGCAGTGCCGGCGCGCTCGATCAGCGAGCGGCAATGCGCCGCCACCGCCATGGCCGCCTGCTCGGCGACCGCGGCAGTGGGGTCAACAGAAGGCTCGGCCCCGAAGAGCTTCGACGGATCCGGGTCGAGGCCGAGGCAGACCTGGCTGCGGCGCTCTTCGACGAGCGCCGCCAGCCGATCCGCAAAGGGTTCCTGGCTCAGCCTTTGACCTTGGCCTTCAGCGCCGAGCCAGCGGAGAAGCGCGGAACCTTGCCGCCCGGAATCGTGATCCGCTCACCGGTGCGCGGGTTGACGCCCTGGCGCGGGCCGCGCTCGGCGACGTGGAATTTGCCGAAGCCGGTGAAGCTGACTTCGCCGCCGCCGCTCAGCGTGTCGGTGATCGCGTCGAGCACGGCGTCAACCGCGTCGCTGGCTGCTTTCTTGCTGCCCAGCCGCTCGTCGCCTGCAAGTTGGTCCAGAAATTCAGCCTTTGTCACGTCGAAGCTCCTCAGTCGGTGGATGGTTTGAAATCGGCGGCAATCTAACAGCGGTCACGGCGTCAGAGCCCACCGGGGGGGCTTTCAAGCGCTTTGGGACTCAGGATCCGGCAACGGTCATCTCGCCGATCAGCAGCGAGGGAGTCCTTACCGAGCCGCCAAATGGGACCCAGCGAGAGTCGCTGCCAACCTCACGCACGGCACCCAGCATCGAGACCAAATCGCTAGCGATCGTGAACTCGCGCAGCGGCTCGGCCACCGTGCCGTCACGGATGGCACGGCCGGAAGCGCCGACCGAAAAGACGCCTGAGACGGGGTTAACACCCGAGTGCAGACCGGCGACATCGGTCACCAGAACCCCGTCACCGGCCTCGCGCAAGAGCTCGTCAAAGCCAAGCGAGCCGGCATCGACGATCAGGTTGGAGGCCGAGACCGAGGGCTGCGAGCGATAGCCGCTGCGGCTTGCGTTGCCCGTCGAGGCCGCCTCACCGCGACGACCGGTGTAGGTGTCGTAGAGGAAGGTGCGCAGCGTCCGCGCTTCGATCAGCGCGGTGCGGCGCCTCGCCATGCCCTCGGCGTCGAATGGAGCCGAGGCAAAACCTTCCGGAGTCAGTCCATCGTCGTAGAGCGCGAGCGCCTCGCCGGCGACAGCCTCGCCCAGCATTGCAGCGAAGGGCGAGCGGCCGCGCTGGACGGCGCCGGCGCTGAGAGCCCTTCCGATCAGGGCGACGAAGCTCGCCGCGACCGTTGGGTCGAGAACCACCGGGCAGGAGCGGGATTTCGGCTTGTCGGCACCGATCATTGCCGCCGCGCGCTCCGCCCCCTCGCGCCCGATCGCGGCCGGATCCAGGGCGCCTGGAGCGCGACCAAGGCCAAATCCGAGGCCGGTCTCACGACCATCGTCCCCCGCGGCCAGAGCCTGCACGTAGCCGTAACAGCTGGAGCTCGAGTACTCGCCCTCGACCCCGGCCGAAGAGCAGAGCGCGACGCTCTCGGCCGAATCGGCGTAGACCGCCTGCTCCACCCCGGCGATCCGCGAGTCGGCGGCCAGCGCCGCTCGCTCGATCTCGAGGGCGAGCTCGGCCAGTTGGGCGGTCGACCACTCCGCGATCGCGGGATCGCTCAGCTGCAGCTCCTGGGCGGGGGGCGCGCCCGGCTCCGGTGGCCCGGCGAACTCGTCCTCGTCGGCGACTTGCGCCGCCTCGGTGGCGCGCTTCGCGAGCGCAACCACACCGGAGTTGGAGAGGTCCGTGCCGTAGGCGTAGCCGACCTGCTTGCCGACCCAGGCGCGCACGCCGATCCCCCGCTGTGTCGCGGCGGTGAGGCTCTCCACCTCGCCGCCGTGGGCGCGAACCTCGCGGCCACGATCCTCGGCGGCGTAGGCCTCGGCATCGCTGGCGCCGGCGGCGGTCGCCGCTTCTGTTGCACGGCGGGCCGTGTCGATCAAACCTCCGTCCCCCCCACCGTCATCGCCGCGATGCGGACGTGCCCCTGCCCCGTCCCGACCGGCACTTTCTGGCCCGCCTTGCCGCAGATGCCGGTCTTCATATCGAAGTCGTTGCCGAGCGCATCGATCGCCGCGAGCGCCTCCAGGCAGTTGCCGATCAGGGTCGCGCCGCGACACGGCCGGGTGACCTTGCCGCCCTCGATCAGGTAGCCCTCGGAGACGCCGAAGACGAAGTCGCCGGTTGCCGGATCGACTTGGCCACCGGCAAACGAGACGGCATAGAAGCCGCGCTGGACCTCGGCGATCATCGCTTCCGGCTCGGCATCGCCGGGGGCGATGTAGGTATTGGTCATGCGGGGAACGGGCAGGTGACGAAAGCTCTCCCGGCGACCGTTGCCGGTTGAGGCGACGCCGTCGCGACGAGCGGTGACGCCGTCATAGAGGTACGAGATCAGCCGCCCGTCCTCGATCACGCGTGTCTTCTGCGTCGGTACGCCCTCGTCGTCGATCCCGTCGCTGCCCCACTCACCCGGAAGGCGGCCGTCGTCATAGGCGGTCAGCAGGGGCTGGGCGACCTGCTCGCCGAGCTTGCCGATGTAGACACTGGCCCCCTTCTGAATGTGATCGGCCTCGAGGCCGTGCCCGGTCATCTCGTGGAAGAGGACGCCGCCAAAGCCACCCCCGACGACCACCGGCATCGATCCGGCCGGAGCCGCGCCGGCGTCGAGCAGGGTGAGCGCCTTGCGGGCCGCATCGTCGGCGATCGAGCCCGGGTCCTCGTCGAAGAGCTCGAAGCCGCGATGGCCGCCGAGCGTCTCGGCTCCGGTCTCGACGACGTCGCCCCGGCGGGCCACGGCCTGCGCCCCGATCCGCACGCGAGTGCGATCGTCACCGCTGAGCAGCCCCTCGGAATTGGCGACGCTCACCTCGCGGCGAACCTCCGCGTAGGAAGCCATGAACTGGGCGATCTCGGAGCCGGCGGCGCGGCCGCGCTCGTCGAGCTCGCGAAGCAGCGCCGCCTTACGCTCGGCCGGGACACCGGCCGGCGCCACCGCAACCGGCTGCGGCGTGGTCTCCACCGCCTGCAGGGGGCGGGGCTCGGTGCGATCGGCGCGCAGCGCCGCGGCGGCCTCGTCGGCAGCGCGTTCGACGTCGGCGGGATCGAGCCCATCGACGTGGGAGAAGTAACTCGTGCCGTCGCTGATCACCCGCACGCCGGCGCCCGCTGCCGCGCCCGCCTGCACCGCTTCGACCCGCGACTCGTCGATCGCCATCGTCAATCCCGCATTGCGTTCGGCGAAGACCTCGGCAAAGTCGCCGCCATGCGCGAGCGCTCGGGCGAGCACCCGCTCGGCGACGTCGTTCTCAATCAGCCCGCTCACGACTTTGGCCGCTTCCCGGCAACCTCGATCAGCCGTCCCGCGGCGACGAACAACTCGGCGCCGACCCGCGAGTCGGCCGCCTGGTCGCTGGCCCGTCCCTCGGGGTAGTAGAGCCGTGCAAACGGCCTCCGGGCGACGCGGCGGCGGCGCATATAGGCGGCGGCCTCATCGGCGTAGCCGGAGACACGATCGAGCAGGACCCGGTGCGGCTTAGGCGGCATCGAGCCCGCTTCCGTTGCCCCCGTCGGCGAGGTCGCGAAGGATGGCGCGCATGTCGAAAAGGAGCAATGAGGCAAGCGCGAAACGGTCGGTGACGACGATCGCCGTGAGGCCGGCATTGCGGGCTGCGAAGACCTCTCCTTGCTCGGTGGCGATATGGACCTGCTCGACCGGCTCATCCCCGGCCCGATCGGCGAGCGCCAGCAGCGCTGCGGCATCCTCTCCCCAGCGCTCGGAACGGCCGCTCGCGGCGAGCACAGCGCCCTCCGGCCCGAGGATCGCCCCGCCCCGCAGGTCGGGTGACATCTCGGTCAGGTAGGCGAGCGCGCTGGCCGCGGCCTCGCCAGATACAGCCTCGCTCGTCGGACCGTCGGGCATCTCGGCCAAAATAGCGAGCCGTGTCCCTGGCCCGAGCTTCCTGGATCACCGTAGTCTCGATCTGCGCCATCGCCGTGGTCCTCTTCGCGATCAGCGGCTACACCGGTTACTCGATCACCGTGGGCGCCGTCGGCCTCGCGGCGGCGGTGAACCTTTTGCCCTCGCCATAGGCTCTGCCGCGGTGCCGGGCTAGACTTTCTGCATGCGGACAAAAATGCTCAGTGGCGACGTCAGTGAACTGAGCCTAGCCCGCGAACTTCGCCTCGAAGCGGATCGCAAAGCCTCGATGAGCAACCGGCTAGCTCGTATGCATTCGCTCTGCAAGCAGATGAGCGCCATCAAGGGCGCCGCTGCCAGGACGCGCGTTTGACCGATTTCGATCTACGGGCTCTACTCGCTGCCCTGCATGAGCATGAAGTCAGCTTCGTCGTAATCGGCGGTGTAGCGGTCGGTGCACATGGGTTCGTTCGTGGCACCGAGGATCTCAGATTTGGTCCCGGACCCAGATCCTGCCAACTTGGAGCGCCTGACGCACGCCTTGATGGTGCTGGAATCGACTCTCCCGACTGTCGGTGGAAGGCCGTTTGATCCAGACGGCGATGCCGGAGTGGTCAGGCGGGGAGGCAACATAACCGCCATGACCAGGTTTGGTGGGCTCGACGTCGTACAGCGCGCACGGGGAGTCCCCAGCTATTCACAGCTGGCCGAGGACGCCGTCGCAAGCGAGTTGTTGGGCATTCCGGTTCGGGTGTGCTCCCTCTCCCGCCTGCGCGAGATGAAGCTCGCACAGGGTCGCACGCAGGACCAGCTGGACCTGGAGAACCTGCCCGACATCTGAGCGCCGAGCTTTCAGCTTTCTAGCCGGCGCGAAACGGTCCCGAGCGGGCTCTTTTTGGATCGCGAAGAGAGGTCTCGGGCTCGGCGTGGATCATCACCTCGGCGTGGGGGATCGTCGCCTCGATTTCGGCGCGCATTGCGTGAGCCAGCTCGTGGGCGCGCTCGAGGCTGGTGCCGGAGCGGTACTGGACGTGGAGGTCGATGTAGCGGCGGCTGCCGGCCCGTCGGGCGCGCAGCTTGTGGTAGCCGGCGACCTCCGGGGTGCGAGCGTCGGCGATCGCCGCCTCGATCCTGTCCAGCTCGTCCTCGGGCAGCGTTTCATCGACCAGCACGCCGGAAGAGCGCCTGACGATGCGGATCCCCGCGACGACGATCGCCGCGGCAACAGCAAGAGCGGTGATCGAGTCAAAGGCGGCGTTGCCGGTGATCTCGACCAGCCCAAGCCCGATCAGCACCCCCAGAGAGGTGAGCGCGTCCGTGCGCAGGTGGGCGGCGTCCCCTTCAAGCGCCGGCGATTCGTGCAGCTTCGCCTGCCGTGAAAGGACCGTGGAGACGACGAGGTTGGCGAGGATCGAAAAGCCCATCACCGCGATGCCGACGCCGAGCCTCTCGACGCTGGAACCGGCGACCAAGCGGTGCGTCGCCTCGTAGATGATGATCGCGGCGCCGACGAGGATCAGCAGCCCCTCGATCGTCGCCGCCAGGCTCTCGACCTTCTCGTGCCCGTAGGGGTGATCGGCGTCGGCCGGCTCATCCGCCTTGCGGACCGAGACGAAGGCGACGACCGAAGCGACGAGGTCGATAAACGAGTGGGCCGCCTCGGTGAGGATCGCGATCGAGCCGGTGATCGCCCCCGCCGCGAGCTTGATCGCAATCAGCAGCGCGTTTGACGCAATCGAGAGCGCCGCGGCGCCGCTCTTCGTGCGAATCATCGTGCCTCGGAGGTCGCCTCGCCGGCGCTCAGGTGCCCTGCCAGCATCTCTGCGGCTCGACCGCGATGGCTGATCCCGTTCTTCTCGGCTTGGCTCAACTCCGACATCGTCCGCTCGTCGGCGGGCCCGGTGGCATCGGGGACAAACGCCGGGTCGTAGCCGAAACCACCCTCACCACGCGGTTGCTCGATCAGCACACCCTCGCAGCGAGCCTCGAAGACCCGCTCGCTTCCGTCAGCTTCGACCAGGGCGAGCGCACAGTGATACGCCGCCCGGCGATCGTCGCCGGCTTCGGCAACCTCCGCCAGCAGCTTCGCCAGGTTCTCCTCGTCACTGGCCTCGGCGCCGCCATAGCGAGCCGAGTGAATGCCGGGCCGGCCGCCGAGACCCATTGCCTCGATCCCGGAGTCGTCGCCTATCGCCGCCTCGCCGCACGCCGCGAACACAGCGCGCGCCTTTTCCAGCGCGATCTCTGCAAAGGAATCGCCGTCCTCCGGCGGCAACGCCACCCCCTCCGGCATCGCCTGCAGGTCAAGCCTTGGCAGCAGTTCGCGCATCTCGCGCAGCTTGTGCTTGTTCGCGGTGGCGAAGATCAAAGGGGCTACTCACCGCCGGTTACCCGCTCCTGCACCTGGCGCAAGCGCGAGATCCCCATCTCGGCGAGACCAAGCAGCTCATCGAGCGAGGCGCGAGAGAGCGGCGTGCGCTCGGCGGTCGCCTGAACCTCAACCAGACCACCCTCGCCGGTCATGACGACGTTGGCATCGACCTCCGCCGTCGAGTCCTCGACGTAGTCGAGGTCGCACAGAGCCCTGCCGTCGACGACGCCGACGCTGACCGCAGCGACCGAGCCGGTCAGCGGCATCGAGTCGATCTCGCCCGCGTCGACGAGCTTCTGCAGCGCCAGTCGCAGCGCCACGTAGCCGCCGGTGATCGCGGCGCAACGGGTTCCGCCGTCCGCCTGCAGGACGTCGCAGTCGACGTAGATACTGCGCTCTCCCAGCGCCTTCGGGTCGAGCACGACCCGAAGCGAGCGACCGATCAAGCGCTGGATCTCAACCCCGCGACCATCCTGCTTGCCCTTGGCGATATCGCGCACCTTGCGATCGCCGGTCGAAGCGGGAAGCATCGCGTACTCGGCCGTAACCCAACCCTTGCCGCGCCCTTGCATCCAACGCGGCACCGAGGTGTTGATCGAGGCGGTGCAGATCACCCTCGTCCGACCCAGGGTGATGAGAGCCGAACCGTCTGCGGTATCGACGAATCCGGGGTCGATCGAGATCGGTCGGATATCGGCTGGGGCGCGGTCGTAGCTGCGGGAGGCTGACATGGGCCGCGAGTCTAAGTGAGTCAGCCGCACCCAAGGGAAACAGCGGAAGGGCCGCGACGAATCGCGGCCCTTCCTTTCCCACTGGGGTAGCCCTCCGGCGCCCGATGGCGGTCCGCAGCGGACCGGGCGCCTCGCGAGCCTGAGGGCAGCATAGGCAGGTACTACCTGAGCAGTCAATGAAAACTATGCTGGTACTACTTGTAGCCCGCGCTGAGCAAAGTGTCCATCGAGAGCGAATGCCTCACCCTCTCCAGCGCGCTCGAGCAGGGCAAAGGAGGTGGCATCGACGTAACTCCACTGCTTGTCCTCGTGCTGCTCGAGTATCTCCCAGGCCCGCTCCTCGGTTGCCCGGTCGAGGTGGACGAGGTCGATCGCGGAGCCGGCACGAAAGCGTCGCCCCCACTCGATCGCCTCCTTGCGGCCGACACGCACCATCAGGGCCGTGTAGGTCTCGGCAAAGACGTAGTTGGAGGTAAAGAGCGCCGTGCCGTCCGCCAGTAGCTCAGCCAGCGCCGCCCGGGCCGTCTCATGCTCGGCCTCCGATCGATTGCGCAGGGCGACGAAGGCGCTCGTGTCGACGAAGACGGACCTCATTGCCCGTAGAGGTCCCGATCGAGCGTGCTGACGCTCGTGTCCTTGCGGCCGCGAGCGGGAGCATCCTCGACGAGGTATCGAAGCAACGGATCGGCAGTGGGGTCCAGCCGCCGGGCGCGCTCTGCGTCGATCAGCTCGCGCACTACCGCCGCGATGCTTCCCGACTCCCCGGCTCGCTGCCGCAGCCAGCGGTACTGGGCGTCATCCAGATAGAGCTGTGTCCGATGCTTCATACTGTAATACAGCATAGACCTCGCCCCGGACGGAATCCGCGCCAGCGGCATCTGCACCGGATCCACCAGCGGGCGAGCAAATCGAACTGGAACCGGGACGGCCCCCAAGGGCCGTCCCTCCACCGCACTCATTTGAAGGCCACCTTGTCGACGGCCTCCTTGATCTTGTTGACGATCACGTCAGCCAACTCGGTGCCCTGCTTGCCGTTGAATCCCTTCATCGCCGCCACCATCCCCACCATCAGCAGCGAGACGAGCAGGATCAGGCCGACGTACTCGACCGTGCCCTGGCCCTCCTCCTCGCCGGCGAGAGCGCGGATCCGCCGCACCTGTCGGTCGATGAAAGCGTGGACGTAGCCCATTGCCGCGTACAGCATCGAAGCCTCCTTTAGCTGGGTTGGAGGCCAATGCTCAGACGGCGCGGCGCACCGATCTAGACCGCAGCGCCACAAGTCTGTAACGGATCGTCCGCCAACCGCGTGCGCCGCCGCCGCCCGTGGCCGTGGATACGCTCAAGCTGCATGCGCGTGCTGGTAGTCACCAACTTCATGCCCGATGCAGGCGCACCGCAACGCGGTCGCTGGGTTCGCGATCAGATCGACGAGCTCGAGCGCCTCGGGGTGGAGACGACCCGTTTTGAATTCCCGCCCGGCAGGGGTGAGTACATCCCGGCGACACGGCGCCTGCGGCGGCTGCTGCGCGAGGACTCGTTCGACTTGGTCCACGCCCACTACGGGCTCGCCGGCTGGTGCGCTCGCCTTGCCGGCGCCAGCCCGCTGCTTGTCAGCTTCCACGGAACCGACGTGCGTCACTGGCTCGTCGGCCCGCTCTCCCGTCGGCTCGCCTGGCGCGCCGACCTCGTCGCCGCCGTCTCCCGGGCACTGTTCGAGGCGGAGGACGGCCGGCCGGGCCTTCCCGACGTTCCTGGCTCCGCGGTGCTCCCCTGCGGACCCGACCTGAGCCGCTTTCAGCCGATCGAACGGGCAAAAGCGCGTCGCGACCTGGACCTCGACCCCCGGGGTCGCTATCTCCTCTTCCCCGCCAACCCGGAGCGCCCCGAGAAGCGCCACGACCGGGCGGCCGAGCTGGCGGACGCATGTGGCGCCGAGCTGCTCACCGGCGGCGCCATCGACCCCGACCGGATGCCGCTCTGGATCAACGCCGCGAACGCGGTCCTGGTGACCTCCGACTACGAGGGCTTCGGGCTCGCCGCCGTCGAGGCGCTCGCCTGCGATGTCGCCGTGCTCTCGACCCCGGTCGGGATCGCCCCCTACGCGCTCGGGGGCGTGCATGGCTCGCTTTGCGCGCCGTTCGCGCTCGCGACCTGGCGCGCCGCCGCAGAACCGCTTCTCGACGCCTCCGACCCTCGGGTCGATGGAATCAAGCGCGCCGCCACGCTGTCGGCTTCCCGCACCGCCGAACGCACGATCGAGGCCTACCGCGCCGTCCTCGCCAGCGCGTAATAGATTGAGCACGTGAGTGGCGAGGACCTAAGCGCCAAGGTCGAGATGGCCAAGCGCCGCCTCGAGGAGGCGGCAGCGGCAGCGAGCACCGCCGAGAAGCGGGTGGAGACTGAGATCCGAGCGCTCGAGGCGGACCTGGAGAACGAGCGCGCCCGCGCCGCCGAGGCCCTGGAGCAGCTCAAAGCCGCGCACGCCGAGGAGCTGAGCCGCGAGCGCGAAGCGAAGGACCGCGTCGTGGCCGAGGCAGAGAGCCGCCTGGTCGAGATCGAAGCCCAAGCCGAGGCAGCTGAGAAACGGATCGCGGACGCCGAGAAACGCGCCGCCGAGGCGGAGGGCGCAGTCGCCGACGAGCGCGCCCGCGCTCGCGAGGCCGCCGCGGCCTGGCTGCGCGGTCAGGTCGACTCGATCCGGCGAGAGGCCGGGCGGCAATAACCCCTGGGGTCGAGTTCGACGTTGCCGTTGTCGGCGGCGGCGCGGCAGGCCTGTGGACGGCGCTGCAGGCGGCTGAGCAAGGAGGCCGGGTCTGCCTCGTCTCCCGCACGCCGCTTTCCCAGAGCGCCAGCTACTGGGCACAGGGCGGGCTGGCAGCCGCGCTCGAGCCGGGCGATTCGCCCGAGCAGCACGCGGCCGACACGCTTGCCGCCGGGCGGGGCCTCTGCCGCCCCTCGGCCGTGCAGACGCTGGTTGTGGAGGCGCCTGCAGCGGTGCAAGAGCTGCGCGCGCGGGGGGTGGTCTTCGACTTAGACCCCGACGGCGAGCTCTCGCTCGGCCTCGAGGGCGGACATACCCGCCGCCGCATCGTCCACTCGGGGGGCAGCGCAACGGGTCACGAGATCACCTCGAAGCTCGCCGCGATGGTGGCAGCCGAGCAGCGAATCGTCGTCCGCGAGCGCGCCTCGATGACTGCCCTGTGGAGCGATGGAGCCCGCTGCCACGGAGTGCTCACCGACGACGGTGGGATAGGCGCTGCAGCCACAGTGCTGGCAACCGGCGGCGCGGCGGCCCTGTGGCGGCGAACCTCGAACCCATGGGGAGCGATCGGCGCCGGGCCGACGATGGCCGCGGCGGCCGGAGCGGACCTCGCCGACCTCGAGTTCTGCCAATTTCACCCGACCGCCCTGTACCTGCCGGGAACGGAATTCGACGGCTTGCTGATCACGGAGGCGGTGCGGGGCGAGGGAGCAACGCTCTTGGACGCCGCCGGGCGGCGCTTCACCGACGAGCTGGCGCCACGCGACGCGGTCACCGCGGCGATCCTCGACCGGCTCGAGGCCGACGGAGCCGATGCCGTGAGCCTCGACCTGGGCGGCCTCGAGTCGAAACGATTCCCCAACGTCTTTGCCTCCTTGCACGAGGCCGGACTCGATCCCGGCTCCAAGCCGGTGCCGGTTGCTCCCGCGGCCCACTACACAATGGGTGGGATCGCCGTCGACCTCGAAGGCCGCTCGTCGCTACCGGGCCTCTTCGCCGTGGGCGAGTGCTCGTGCACCGGGCTGCACGGTGCCAACAGGCTCGCTTCCAACTCGCTCAGCGAGTGCTTCGTCTTCGGCACGCGTGCGGGGCGAGCCGCAGTCGGGGAGAACGCCGTGACGGCGACCCCAGAGCCAGGCGACTGGCGCTTTGAGCCACCGAGCGAAGCGACCCGCGAAGCGGTCTGGACCCTGGCGGGACCGCGACGCGATGCCGAGCGGTTGCGTCGCCTGCTCGCCGACCCCTATCCGCTCGCCAGCGCTATCGCGACAAGCGCCTTGGAGCGGCGCGAGTCACGGGGAGGCCACTTGCGCAGCGACTTTCCCCGCCTCGACCCCGAGCTCGACGGGGTCCACCTCGTACTCGATGCCGGCGGCGAGCTGCGCCGCGAAACCTGGCGCTGAGCTAGCGTCGAGACGTGCTGCTCGGCATCGACGTAGGCGGAACTTTCACCGACGCGGTCCTTTTCGACGGCGAAGAGCTGCACACGGCAAAGCTGCCGACCACGCCCGACGACCAGTCGCGGGCCGTGATCGCCGCCGTCGAAGCGGTGCTGGAGCGTGCCGGCGCCAGCGGCACAGCGGTCGACGCGTTTGCCCACGGCATGACCGTCGGCACCAACGCTCTGCTCGAGGAGCGCGGCGCCCGCACCGCGCTGATCGCCACGCGCGGGTTCGCCGACGTGCTCGAGATCGCCCGCCAGGACCGTCCCCATCTCTACCGGCTCTGCGCGCCGAAGCCGACGCCGCTGATCCCTCCGGAGCTGCGCTTCGAGGCGCGCGAGCGCATCGGGCCCCAGGGCGTCGTCGAGCCGTTGCCAGAGGACGAGCCGGCGCGGCTGGCCGCGCTTGTGCGCGAAAGCGGCGTCGAGGCGGTCGCCGTCTGCCTGCTCTTCTCATACCTCGACCCCACCCACGAGCAGCGCATCGTCGCCCACCTGCGCAGCGAGCTCCCCGGCGTCCACGTCTCGGCCTCGCACGAGGTCCTGCCCCGTTTCCGCGAGTACGAGCGCTCCTCGACGACGGCGATCGACGCTTACCTCTCACCATTGCTGGGCCGCTACCTGGGGCGCCTCAGCGAGGCGGCGCAGGACGCCGGCCTGCCGGCCCCGCTCGTGATGCAGTCCTCGGGTGGCGTCGCACCCGCCGAGGAGGCGGCGCGGGCGGGCGCGTGGAGCGTGCTCTCCGGCCCCGCCGGCGGCGCCGTCGGGGCCAGCCTGATCGCCCGCACCTCCGGCGACGGCAACGCGCTCGGCTTCGACATGGGAGGCACCTCCTGCGATGTCTGCGTGATCGAGCAGGGCGACGTGAAGCGCACCGACTCGCGCACGATCGGCGGCCGGGTGATCCAGCTGCCGATGGTCGACGTCCACACGGTCGGCGCCGGCGGCGGCTCGATCGGTTGGCGCGACAGCGGCGGGGCTTTGCGGGTTGGGCCCAGGTCGGCCGGCGCCGAGCCCGGGCCCGCCTGCTACGGCCGCGGCGGCACCGAGCCCACCGTCACCGACGCCAACCTGCTGCTTGGTCGGCTCGCCGCCGACTCGGAGCTGGCCGGAGGCGTTCCGCTGGACGCGGAGGCGGCGAGAACGGCGATCGGCTCGCTAGCCGCTTCGCTGGGCATCGGCGATCTGGAAGCAGCCGAGGGCATTGTGCGGATCGCAAACCAGGAGATGGTCCGGGCGCTGCGTGTGGTGACGGTCGAGCGGGGTATCGATCCGCGCGGCTTCGCCCTCCTGCCCTTCGGCGGCGCCGGACCGATGCACGCCGCCGCGATCGCCGAGGAGTTGGGCGTCGATCGCATCCTCTGCCCGCGCGCCGGCGGCGTCCTCTCCGCCCTCGGCCTCTGCGCTTCCGATCGCCGCCGCGACACGACCCACACCGTGATGCTGTCCGGCGAGGATTTCACCGCCGAGCGAGTCGCCGCGGAGGTCGCAGGGCTGATCGACGGGCTTGACGCTGAAGAGAAGGCGGAGCCCGACGTGGTCTACGAAATGCGCTACGCCGGGCAGGCGTTCGAGCTCCCGGTGGGTGGCCCCACCCGCCCCGACCCGACCGACCTGGCGGAGCGATTCGCCGCCGCGCACGAACGGCTCTACGGCCACCGCGACACCGAGGCGGAGGTCGTGCTCGTCCACATCCGGCTGGCGATGGTGACCCCCGGCACTCCTCCCCGCCCTAGAGCGGCAACGACGGCTCGGCTCGAGCAGAGCGCCCGCCGCGTGCGCTTCGAGGACGAATGGTTCGACACCCCCGTGCTGCGCGGCGAGCCCGCTGCGGGAATAGGTGCCCAGGGCCCGACCGTCTTCGAGCTGCCCGAGTCGACTCTGGTCATCCCGCCAGGTTGGGATGTCGAAGTCGATGAGGCCGGGACGATCCACGCCCACAGCGGAGGTGTAACGCGTTGAGGGTCCAATGCCCCCACAAAACGTTGCACCCGGGGTTGTGATGGACCCGATCACGCTGCAGGTGATGATCGGCGGCCTGCGCGCCGCCTGCGAAGAGATGGGGGCGGCGCTGATCCGCTCCGCCTACTCGCCGAACATCAAGGAGCGCCACGACTGCTCGACCGCGATCTTCGACCCCGGCGGAGAGCTGGTCATGCAGGCCGAGCACATCCCGGTCCACCTGGGTTCGATGCCGGATGCGGTGGCGGCAGTCGTCGAGCTCGAGCAGCACCCCGGCGAGGCGTGGGTCCTCAACGATCCTTACCGGGGTGGCACTCACCTGCCAGACATCACCCTGATCTCGCCGGTCTTCGTCGGGCGCGATCTGCTCGGCTTCGCCGCCTGCCGTGCCCACCATGCCGACGTCGGCGGGCCGACCCCCGGCAGCATGCCCGCCTCCTCGACCCGGCTCGAGGACGAGGGCGTTGTGATCGGGCCGAGGCGGGCCGACCCGACAGCGCTGAACGAGCTCGCCGCGCAGATGCGCTTCCCGCAACAGCGGCTCGCCGACCTGCGCGCGCAGCATGCCGCGAACCGCATCGGCAGCCAACGGCTCGCCGAGCTGTCCGCTCGACACGGCCGCAGCGAGCTGGTCACCGGCATGGCGGAGATCCTTGCCTACGCCGAGCGGCGCACCCGCCGGGCGATCGACGCCCTTCCCGACGGCACCTACACGGCCGAAGACGTGCTCGAGGACGATGCGAGCGGCGAGGCCCTAGACATTCGGCTCCGCGTCGAGGCGACCATCCGCGGCGAGGAGCTCACCCTCGACTTCGACGGCAGCGCCGGCCAGGTCACGGGCAACCTCAACTGCCCCCTCTCGGTGACCAAGTCGGCGGCGTTCTTCGCGGTGCGGGCCCTGACCGACCCCGACGCTCCACCCTCGGCCGGCGCCTACCGCCCGATTACGGTGCTCGCCCCCGCCGGCTGCCTGCTCAACGCCCGTCCACCCGCCGCCGTAGCGGCCGGCAACGTCGAGACTTCGAGCCGGGTCGCCGATCTCGTCATTTCCGCCCTCGCCGGCGCTCGCCCGGTGCCCGCCCAAGGCCAGGGGACGATGAACAACCTGACCCTCGCCAACGAGGAGTTCACCTACTACGAGACGCTCGGCGGCGGTCAGGGCGCATGCCCCGACGCGGATGGTCCCAGCACGATTCACGTCGCGATGTCAAACACGCTCAACACGCCGGTTGAGGCACTGGAGAGCGAAATGCCGCTGCGCGTGCGCGAGCTTTCGCTGCGCCGTGGCAGCGGCGGCGAAGGGCGATTCGACGGCGGCGATGGAGTCGTTCGCGAGATCGAGGCGCTGGCGCCGATGAGCTATTCGCTGATAACCGAGCGCAGACGACACCCACCCCGCGGCCGCGATGGCGGCGAGGACGGCAAGACCGGCCGCAACCTCCATAACGGCGAGACCCTTCCGGGAAAGTGCGAAGGAGAGCTCGCCCCGGGCGACACCCTGCGGATCGAAACCCCAGGCGGCGGCGGCCACGGCACTCTGTGACAGATTCGCGCACCCGCCAAGACATCGTTAGCAATCAGCCACCACCGGGCGGAAGGCCTCGAGCTGCTCGGGGGCAGGGATGTAGCCGCCCTCTTGCTTCCGGATCAAACCTCGCTTCAGGAGCTGATTGATGTCTCGCGCGAGTGTCTTCCCAGTCTTGCCTTGATACATGCTCACAAGCTCGTCGCTGAGGAGTCGCATGCTCTTCCGGGGAACCGGAGCAGATGCCTTCGATAGCTCCAAAGCAAGCTGTCGCTGCCGGGTGAGCGATGCGCTCTTAGTGCCGCCGAACGACTGATAGATGAACTGCTCCCAACGATCCTTTACCTGTTGCTCTCGGATCAACCCGAGCTGCTCACGCAAGCCATCGACAAAACCGCGAAGTGCGTACTCAAAAAAGGGAACGACCCCCTGATTTGCCTTGCTGGAGAGATCCAGCTGTCGGTAGTACTCGCTGCGTGTCTGGTTGTAGTGGTTGCTCAAGAGATGGGCGCTCGGCGTTGGAACGCCAGCCTCAATGAGGATGCGAAGCTCGACGAGTCGGGCGGTACGACCGTTGCCATCTCCATAGGGATGAATCCAAGCGATATATAGATGCGCTGCAATCGCCTTGAGGACGGCGTATGGCGTCCTCCACTCGGCCGAGGGCGGCACAAAGTCTGGACCGTTCAGCCAATCGCAAAATCTCTCAAGCAGGTATGCGCAATCCTCCCTTGGCGCCGCGAGATACCGCCCAACCACCACGCCACGCTCCGAGATCTCGCCTGGAACAACGTGATCCTCGAGATCGAGGCCGCGCAGGATGGCTCGGTTGTAGTCAGCGAGCAACTCCGGGCTGAGGGGCTTCGCGGCTCCGGCAACCAGCTCGTTCTTGATGTCGTTGTATGCATCAATAACGTTCTGGATCTCTCGGGCCAGATACTCCTGAGAGGGGGGGAGAAATAGCTCGCCATTGAGCAGCAGACGGGCATCCTCCTCAGACAAAGTATTTCCCTCGATGGCAGTCGTCGCGAGGGCTCCCTTCGCGAGAAAGACCTGGAGCAGCTCGCTGGCAATCTCTGGCTTCAAGAGGGATCCAGTGACGTGCTCGATCTTTGAGCGTGCCTCTCCCATGGACATCCAAAAGCCGGAGCCAGCTCGTTTGAGGTCAAGCTTGAAGTCAATCCACGGATGGGATGTCTCATATCCGTAATTAAATTTAGCTGGAAATGTCCCTGTTTGACTGATCCTTATTCCCCTTTTCTAAGCGCTTTCCGCGATCTTAGCAGCTTGAAATGTCCATCAAAATGTCCCTCTATTCTTCTGAAACCAAGAGTCAATGGCACCGTATAGCCCAAATCGCTCCTGGGCGTGATCTTCATCACAAACTTTGCAATCCAGCGGGGCTCGTCTAGAATGCCCAATCCGGGCGGGGCTTCTCACCTGGACGGGGTCCGAGGCGCGTCCCCTCCCAGTCAACGTTTCAACCACCTTTCTCTAGGTACGACTTCAAATGCCGATCGCTTTCAAGGAATGGGCCGTGACGGTCCGTGCGCTCGCCGAGGGCGAGCAGCTGCTTACCCTGCGTAAGGGCGGTATCCGCGAGGAGAACAAGCACTTCGAGCTCGATCACGAACGCTTTTTCCTCTACCCCACCTTCGACCACCAGCAGAACAACTTGGTGCGGGAGTCGCATCACCCCGAGTTGGGGCGTGCCCTCGAGGAGGGCGTCTGGCCCGACGAGGAACCGCCGGCACGGGCTCTGCTGCAGGACGGTGGCATCTCGCAGCCGGAGCGGGTTCGTTTGCGCGCCTGGGCTGAGGTCACCGACCACATCACGGTCACCGACCCGCGCGTCGTCGACGGCCTATCGCCCTATTACGTCTGGACTCCGGACTACGCCGAGAAGCGCCTCAACTGGAAGCGCCGCCACCCGCTGCACGTGCTGCTGCTGCGGGTCCACCGCATCCCCCGCCCCGTCACCGTGAGGGTGCGCGAGGAGTACCACGGCTGCCGCTCCTGGGTAGAGGTCGACCGCGAACTGCCCTTCGAGGGCACGCCGGTGATGGCCGACGAAGAGTTCGACCGCGCCCGCGCCGAGATTCTTGGGGTCTGTGGCGCAGCAGAGCCCGCACTGGTCTAAGGCCGCGTAGTCTCGCCCAATTGCCTTGGGTAGAGACTGAATCCCTGAGCTTCACGGCGCGCCACGACAGCGGCGACGCGGCCTTTGCGGAGCGGACGCTGGACCGGATGGAGGAACTGCGGCTGCGCCTCGAGGACCGCTTCGAGGTCGTGCCCGGCGAGATCACGGTGGTCGTGCACACCAATCCTGTCTGGCTCTCGCTGGCCCATCCCTTCCTGCCGGCGGCGCGCTGGTCGGCGGCGCCGGCCGGGCGCCGCTACCTCGCCGGCTGGCCGATGTCGACCGAGCTGCACGTCCTCAACGACCCTCATATGGAGCGGCGAGCCGGCGGCGAGGACTCGCGCGAGGCGCTGCGCGGCACCGCTGAGCGGCTGTACGCCCAGCTCGTGATCGCCGCCAACAACCGCGAGCTGCCGCCCTCCTGGACGCCGCGCCGCTTTGCCCGCTACCTGCGCTGGGCCTGGCTGGTCGAAGGCGCGGCCCAGTACTTCTCGCGGCAGGTCGGCTTCTACCGGCCGGCGGTGATCCGCCGCCTGCGCGAGAGCGCCCGGCCCTCTTTTCCGCCGTCGCGCCGCGACGCGGTGATCCTCGGCGGCACGATCTTCGACCTGCTGGAGACCGAACGTGGCCCGGCGGCATGTGAGCGGCTCGCCCTCGAAATGCATCCCGGCGGCGCCGTGCCGACGATCGAAGCGGCTTTCAAAGCGCGCTTCGGCGAAATCGAAGACGCCTGGCGCGGTTACCTGCGCGAAATTGCCCGGCCAAGCGCTTCCTAAGCGGCTCGAGGCCCGTTCGTACTCACCTCGACCTAGTCGGTCCCGGGCGTCCCCTCGAGCACTTCGCGCGCCTCTTCAGCAACTGCCTCGGGCACGAGTATCTGGCGCGGTCCGGCAGCGAGGAACTCGGGGTTGTCTACGGTCCTCTGAATCATGCTCGGGATACCGTGCTCGCTGAGCAGGCCTTGGATCATCTCGGCCTCCATCTGGTTGTGCGCGTAGGCGACCTTGACCGGCCGCCCGCTACTCGACGACGAGCTCGGCATCGGCGATCTTCAGGTCTTTGAGCCAATAGCCCTTGACGTCGGGAGCGTTCCCGTCCTGCAGGGAGACGATCAGGTAGATCGCGTCGGGCCAGTTGACCGCCTGGTTGACGTCGGTCTGCGAGGGATAGGCGGCGCTCTTGGTGTGCGAGTGGTAGATCGCCAGCATCTCCTTACCGTCGTCTTCGATCGCCTTCAGCGCGTTGTACTGGCCCTGCGGGTCCATCTCGAAGCGCAGCGGGCTGGCGGCCGAATTGACGACGGGAATCACAACGCTCGCCTCTCCGTCGACCCCGCCGACCATCCCGCAGCACTCATTGGGCAGGTCCTCGCGCGCGTGCGCGACCATCTCGTCGATCAGGGACTGGGCGATCCGCATCGGCGCAAGCGAGGCTAGCGAACGCCTTCCGCCCTCGCCTCGGCGGCAACGCCGGCGAAGGCTCGCCAGGCGGGCTTCGGTATTCCCTGGGAGTCGAGCAGGCCCGCGAACTGACAGAAGACGCAGTGTGGATCGGGTCCCGGGGCGTCTTGCCAGGCGTACCAATCGACGCCGGCGATGCGCCAGCGACCGCGATTGCGGAGCAGCAACCGGTAGGCACCGCGCAGGAATCTCGCCTGCCCTGCCCTGCCGCGGTTGAAGCTGGTCGGCAGCTGGCTGTCCGACGCGACGCCGAGCTCGCTGACCAGGAGCGGCATGCGGGCGGCGGCGGTCGGCGCCATTGCCTGTCTCGCCAGGCGCACCTGCAGGGCGACGTCGCGCAACCGCGACGAATAGGGGTGGACGGCGACGAGATCGAACTGACGGATCGCGCCGGGCACGGCCAGCAGCCGTCGCAGGAACACCCAGGGAAGCATCCCGCCCTCGACCGGGGCGAGACCCGCGGCGACGACGCTGGCGCCGGGGTCGGCGCTGCGTAGCGTCCGCGCAGAGACCCCCAGCAGGCGGGCGTAGCCGGCAGGCGAAGGTCGCGGCCGCCAGAAGAGGAGGAAGTTGGGCTCATTCCAGATCTGCCACCTGCGAATCGGCAGGCGGGCCGAGCTGCCGCGCCATAGCTCGCCGCCGGGCCCGTAGCGGCGCACCAGCGCCCGCAGAAATCTCGCCCAGGCAGCCCGACCGGTGACGCCGAGAGGCGGGCGGGCTGGGTCGGTCGACAGCCAGTCGGGCGTGCCGTAGACGAAGGGGAGCACACGCACGCCGGCCTCGGCGGCAGAAGCGACGAGCCCGTCGAGGCGGTCGAACTCGAAGCTGCCCGGCCGAGGCTCTACCTGAGCCCAGATCACCGGGATGCGCAGCGTGCCGACCACCCCCCGCATGCGTCCCAGATCGCTCGCGTTCAGCTGTCCCTGCGGGACGACGCCGAAGAACGACCGGGGCGGTGGCGGCTGGGCGCCTCGCGCGGGTGCGGCGGCCAGCAGCAAGCCAACCGCGGCCAGCGCCAGCCACCAGCGCCGGGGCACGAGTACCGCCACCGGGCTACTGCTGCGCTTTGTTGTGGCCGGACCCGCCGCTGAGCCGGTCGCGACCCTTGCCTCCCACCAGGCGGTCATTCCCCCGGCCGCCGCAGATGAGGTCGTTGCCGCCACGCCCGAAGACGAGGTCGTTCCCGCCCAGGCCAGCGATCACGTCGCTGTGGCGGGTGCCGAGCAACCGCTCGCCGTGGCGAGTGCCGACAATCGTCGCCCGCTTGCCCATGCAGCGGGAGGCGCTGGCGCCGCCGAGATAGCGGACCAAGAACGTCCTCGGCGGCGGACAGCTGCGGGAGCACTGGCCGGCCGAACCGAGAACGACAAGCGAGCTCCCGCCCTGCAGTCCACTCGCCGTGACCTGGGTCGAGCCGAGTGATCGCAACTGGGCCAGGGATCCGCCGGCAAACGTCCTGTCGGGACTGCCGTCCGGAAGACGGCGCAACACGGTCAGGTCTCTGGAGACCGTGCCAGCGATCAGGATCCTGCCGGCACGATCGATCGCCGCTCCGGCCACCCTGAGCCGGGTGTCGCGGATGTAGGAGATGCCGCGATGGCCGAATTTCCGGTCGAGCTTGCCGCTGGGCAGCAGCCGCAACACGAAGGCATTTCCGTCGCGGCGTCCCAAGCCGACGACGTAAATCCGCCCGTCCGGCTTGACGACGAGGGCCCCCACACCGACCCCGTCGGCGACGTCGTCGACGAAGACCTGGCCTTGGCGGCCGAACGTGGAGTCGAAGCGACCGCTTTCATCGAGACGGGCGAGATGGATCGAGCGGCCGACCGCGGAGCAGCAGCGCGGCCCGGCGAGCAGAAGGCGACCGGCGCCGCTGAGGCCGAAGCCACCGATGCCCGAGCCAAGGCTGGTGACGAGCGGAGCCCCGGAATTGAAGCCCGGGTCCGGCGCGCCCTGGGCCGTATAGCGGGCGACGACCACCGCATCGCCGCCGTACCCGCTCTGAGGCTCGGCGGCCACCACGATCCGTCCGTCTGCCAGGACCGCCACCTCGACCCGGTCGACCGGTACACCGAGATCGGCCGTGGCGACCCCGGCGGCGCCGAAGCTGGCGTCCGGGCTGCCGTTGGAACTCAGGCGAGCGAGCACGAGCTTGCCGTTGTCGGTCGTGGCGACCACGACCCGCCCGTCGGCCATCAGCGCCAGCGAGCCGCGCTCGCTCGACGGCGTTGGCTCGGCCGTCGTCGCCAATTTGCTCTCGCCGCCTGGGCCGAACGAGCTGTCGACCGAGCCGTTCGGGTTGAGGCGGCTGACCACGTGCTCGACGACGCAGACGCTCGTCGGACAGCGGCGCACCGTCTGCAGCACGTAAACCGCTCTATCGGGGCCGATCGCCAGGTCGTCCGCAGTTGCGAAGGCGCTCGGTTCGGTCTCCAGGCGGACGATGCCTTCCTGGCCGAAGGAGCGGTCGATGTCTCCCGGCGCCGCGCCGGCGGTGCCGACGGCACTGGCGAGCAGGCAACAGCTGAGCAACAGCCCCCGGACAACCCTTGATGACCTCAAGAACATCTCCCCCTTGCTCTAGTTCGATTGACCAACCTCGTTGGCCGATCAAACCACGGCGAGGCGGATGAGTTGCGGTCCGCTGCTAGAAGGCCGCGACTACCACCAGACGGTGGAATCGAGGTTCTCGATCTCCTCGATCGGCTTGGTGTAGACGCCCGAGGAGAGGTACTTCCAGCCGTCGTCGGGGATCAGGAAGACGACGTTGCCGCCGTCCAGCTCGCCGGCGATGCGGGCTGCGATGCGGGCGATGGCGCCCGAGGAGACGCCAGCGAAGATGCCCTCCTCCTCGAGCAGCTTGCGGGTCCAGACGATCGCGTCGCGGTTGGAAACCATGATCTTGCGGTCGAGCAGGGAGATATCGATGATCGGCGGGATGAAGCCGTCATCCAGCGAGCGCAGGCCGTCGACCAGCTCGCCCTGCATCGGCTCGGCGGCGACGATCAGCGTCTCGGGGTTCTCCTCCTTGAGTCGGCGGCCGTTGCCCATCAGCGTGCCACCGGTGCCGAGGCCGCCGACGAACGCGGCGACCTCGTCGAGCTCTTCGAGGATCTCCACCGCGGTGCCGTTGTAGTGGGCCAGCGGGTTGGCCTCGTTGCCGTACTGGTATGGCATGTAGTACTGCGGGTCTTGGTCCATCTCCAGCGCCACCTCGACCGCCCCGTTGGAGCCTTTGGCGCCCTCGGAGTAGACGATCTCCGCCCCGTACATCGAGAGCAGCTGGGCGCGCTCGGCGGTGACGTTGTCGGGCATCACCACCTTCAGCTTGTAGCCCTTCCGGCGGCAGATCATCGCCAGCGAGATGCCGGTGTTGCCGGAGGTGGGCTCGAGGATCGTCTGGCCGGGCTGAATCAGGCCCTCAGCCTCGGCCGCCTCGATCATCGACTTGGCGACGCGGTCCTTGACCGAGCCGGTCGGGTTACGACCCTCGAGCTTGGCGTAGATGCGAACGTCAGGATTGGGCGAGAGCCGCGGCAACTCGACCAGCGGCGTATTGCCGATCGACTCGACGATGTTGCCGAAGCGTCCGCCACAGGGTCGATTGAGAAGTTCAGACATCGGTCGCCATCCCTTACTTCAAAAAGTATAGCCATGGATGACCGAGCCGCCCGGAAACCAAGCGTGCCAAGGACGCAGGAAGCGTGGCGTGCTCTGCACGCGAGCGACCGAGGACGCCGGTAGGCGCCGGTTACCGGGCGGCTCGGCTCAGCCGCCGGCCATGGCGGGGAGAATCACCACTGTGTCGCCGTCCTTGACGGCAGTGCCCAGGCCGTCGAGGACCCGGACGTCCTCGTCGTTGAGATAGACGTTGACGTAGCGGTTGAGGTCGCCGTCCTCGCCGAAAAGCTGCTCGGCGGTGCCGGGGTGCTCGGCGGTGAGGGCGCGCAGGACCTCGCCTACGTCAGAGCCGGCGGCCTCGACTTCGGGCTGCCCGCCGGTCTGCGGGCGCAGGACTGGAGGGATGCGAACGGTCGCCATCGGGCGCGATCCTAGTCGAGGCGGGCCTCAGCCGGCGCAGAAGGCGGCGTAGTCGGGGAACTGGCCCATCTCGGACTCCGGGATCTCGGGCGCGTTCTCGCCGCAGATCGGGCACTCGGGGTCGCGGCGGACCTTGAGCTCGGTGAATCTCGTGCCGAGCGCCTCGTAGAGCAGCAGGCGGCCGACCAGCGGCTCGCCGATCCCCATCACGAGCTTCAGTACCTCGTTGGCCTGCAGGGTGCCCATCGTCCCGGCCATCACGCCGAGCACGCCGTTGGCGGAGCAGCTCGGAGCCAGCTCGGCCGGTGGCGGGGTCGGGTAGAGGCAGCGATAGCAGGGCCCCTCGAAGGGGACGAAGGTCGAGATCTGGCCGTCGAAGCTGAGGATCGAGGCCGAGACGACCGGCTTGCGCAGCCGCACCGATGCGTCGTTTAGCAGATAGCGCGTGGGAAAGTTGTCGGCGCCGTCGACGATCACGTCGTAGTCCTCGATGATCCCGAGGATGTTCTCGGCGTTGAGCCGCAGACGGTGCTCGATCACTTTGACGTCGGGGTTGAGCGCCTCGATCGTCAGCCGCGCCGACTCAGTCTTGGCGGTGCCAATCCGCTCGGTGCTGTGAATCACCTGGCGCTGCAGGTTGGAGGCGTCGACAACATCGTCGTCGACGAGGCCGATCGTGCCGATCCCGGCTGCGGCCAGGTAGAGCGCAGTCGGCGCGCCGAGCCCGCCGGCGCCAAGCAGCAGCACCTTTGCGTTCAGCATCTTCAACTGGCCGTCAACCCCGACCTCGGGCAACAGCGTGTGGCGCGAGTAGCGGTCGCGCTGCTCGGGGGTCATCCCCTCGGTGGCGAGGACGGGCAGCCCCTGCTCCTGCCAGGCAAGGATGCCGCCGGCCATCGAGGCGACGTCGGTGTAGCCGAGCGCCTGCAGCTGCTCGGCCGCCTTGTAGGAGCGGTTGCCGCTGCGGCAGTAGAGGATCGTGCGGGCCGACTTGTCGGGCGCGGCAGTGGCGATCTCGTCGCGGAGTAGCCCGGGCGGCACCAGCTTGCCGTTCTCGAGGTGAGCCTCCTGGTACTCGTGCGGCTCACGCGTGTCGATCAGAACGACGTCGCCGCCCTCGATCTCCTGGGCAGCCTCAAACGGCTCGATCTCCTCAACTGGACTCTTGACCTGCGTGTCTGCGCCGTTCGCCACTGGCAAATCTCCTAAATCCCGATCAGCTTTACTTCAAAAAGTATAGCGAGAAGCAAATATTGGCTTGCCTGCTATCTGAATAGCGACTATTTCGCTATATTAAAACAATGGCAGCAACTTCTAGACGCAAGACGTCCTTTGAGATCGACACCGACAAGGCCGCGGCGGCTCGCGAGATCCTTGGCACCAAGACACTGACCGACACCGTCGACGCAGCGCTCTCAGAAGTGGTGAAACTTCGCCAGCGCAAGGCGCTGGTGGAGTTGTTGTTTAGGCCCGGAGCGCTGGCACTGGACGATCCCAATGCGATGTCTGGCGCCTGGCGCTGAGCCCTGTTGGCGACCTTCCTTGCCGACAAGAGCGCGCTGACACGGCGCGACACTCGCCCCGAGGTGCGCGATGTGCTGGAGCCACTCCTGCTCGCCGGCGAGGTCGCCACCTGCGGCATCATCGACCTGGAGCTTCTCTACAGCGCCACGAGCCGTGCGACCTACCGCGCCCTTTCCGAGGCGTTGCGCGGAATGCCCCGAATCCCAGTCGAGGAGGCCTGCGTGAAGCGCGCCTTGGAGGTACAAGCGATGCTGGCCGAGCGGTCGCAGCACCGAGCTGCTTCCCTTCCGGACCTGCTGGTTGCCGCATGCGCTGAGCAGGCCGACCTCGCGGTCCTGCACTACGACGCCGACTTCGAACGAATTGCGAAGCTGACTGATCAGCCTACGCAGTGGATCGTGCCGCGGGGCAGCGTGTCCTAGTTCATCCCGCGCGAACGCCGCCGCATTACGCCGCTTGGGCGGCAATCCGCCTAATCTCTTCCGGCTCCAGATAGGGGATGAGCAGGTACTGGGCTAGCTCGGCCGTCGCGTCAGCTAGCCGGTCCGTCCGCCCCGCGTCGACGTAGCGGCCGATCGTCGCGACGACGCCGCCGAGCAGCATCTCCTCCAACTCTGGCGGCAACCGCTCGGCGGGCGGGCGTCCAGAGCGGAGCGCCGCGGCCAAGTGCGCAAGGCAGGCCTGCTGGCGCCCACGGGCGGCCGGTCCGGCCGCCAAGGCCTCGACGGCGATCAGGTGCGCCAGAGAGGGGTTCGCGGCCAGCAGGCGGAGCGCCTCCGAGATGCCGGCGCGGACGCGCAGGGGCCAGTCGTCGTCCGCGTCAACGGCCTGCTCGACACGTTCGCACAGCCACTCTCCGGCGATGTCATATGTCGCCAGGAAGCACTCTTCCTTGCTCCCGAACTGCCCGTAGAAAGCGGAGCGCGAGACGCCCGCCTCCCGCGTCACGTCGCCGATCGTGGTCTCCGAATAACCGCGGCACGGCAGGACCCGCAGCATCGCGGCGACGATGCGCAGGCGCTGGTTGTCGGCGACGAAGGAGCGCGGCAGGCCGTGGCGGCCCGAGGGCAGCCGTCCGAGCGCCAGCTCATCTGGCAGCTCGGCGAGGCTCGCGAGGTCAAAGTGCGGTGGCGCGTCGCTCATCCGTGGTGCGCAAAGCCGCCAGCGAGGGAGCGAGCAGGTACTGGAGGAGGAGGTCGCGGTCTTCGGAAAGGCGCTCGGCTTCCCCGGCGAGCACGCGGCCCGAGACGTGCGAGGCAAGGCCGCCGGCGAGCAGTCTCGCGGTCTCTTCCGAAAGGGTCTCGCCGTCGGGAATCTCACCCGCGGGGGGACGCAGTGCCTCGGCGAGGCGCTCCAGCGAGCGCTCATACTCGAGCCGGGCGGGACGCGCGGCGGCGAGCGCCTCGACCAGGAGCAGGTGAGCGAGGGCCGGACCGGCGGCGAGGAACTCGAGACCTGCGAGCAGGCCGGTCGAAAGGCGGGCGACCCAGCCACTCTCGCCGTCAATCGCCGCCTCAACGGCAACAACGAGCCGCTCCACCCCATCCTCGTAAGCCGCGGCGAAGCAAAGCTCCTTGCTCTCGAAACGCTCGTAGAAGGTCGCCCGAGAGACCCCCGCCAGTTCGACGATGTCGGTGACCTTCGTGTCCTCGTAGCCGTGGTAGGCCAAAGCCTGGGCAAAGCCGTCGAAGATGCGCCCGCGCTGGTTGGCGATCACCTCGGCGCGCGAGAGCCCGGAACGAGGCCGAATCTTCTCGACCTGCGGCGGCGGAGCATCCGGCCGGCGCCGCGCAGCGCGCGGCGATCGGGTCGTGCTGGGGATCTCTTGCTCAGGGCTCATACCAGCTCAGTTCTCAAGCGGAGATACCTGGCTATACAAACACGTCAGTTCGCGTTTGTCAAGATACGCACGTGGTTTTTTAGATTAGCGGCGGAGACGGCTATGCCAGAGGCCAACCTCGGCCGAATCAGCTCGCCCCCTTTCGCGACAGCCTTGGCCATGCCTTGCAAGGCCGGCCGTCGCCGCCCTCTCGTCAAATGCCGGAATGAGGCTTTGCAGGTAGCTGGCACCCAACTCTGCAGTGGTTCCCAACGCCTGCCTTATGTTTTCATTAGCCCGCTTCGCACAGGCACTCCCATGGGCCGTGCTTGCCCCGGCAATGGCGCACCCCGTGTTGTGCAGCACTCCAGACTTTTAGCCCCGCTGGCGGCAACGGCAGAACAGAGCGGTGCTCTTTGGGCGTTCCGGTCAAGTCAACGTCCAGGCCGTGCATCACCTCAGCTTGCCAGCGCCAGCCTCAGCCTTCGAGGAACCCTTTGGCGCAATTGGCGAGCATCCAGCCCCACCCGGCGAACGCCTCCCAGCCCTCTTTCTCCGGATGCCTCTGCAGTTGCACGGACGCGCTTTCGCGCGCCGAGTTGGCTTCGTCTGCGCAACTCCAGGCCTTGGTGCGCAGGCTTCCGCTCGCTCCTCCGGCCTTTTCGATGAACCCCTTGACCGCTTCGTTGATCAACCCGGCGGTCGGGTTGTGGTCGACAGCGGCGTGGTACACCGCCTTGACCAGGCCGCCGGCAAAGCTCCCCAGGCCGCCGGTGTGGACCGTGCCGGTGTGGAAGCGGATGTGCAGGCCGTGCTTTCTTTCGAGGCGGCGTGTGCGTTCCACCGTGTGTTTGGCCAGGTGGCAGAGTTTATCGCCCCGCTTGCAGCGACCGCAGAGCAGAGGGGTGCTCTTTGGGCATTCTCCCGTCAAATCGAAGTTGTTGACCGGGTCCTGGTTGGCATAGTCATAGGCGTTGGCGGAGCCACCCTTGACCGGATCGAGGCTGAGAAACCGCCCGAGTGCGGGGATGTAGCTTCGCTTGCCCATCTGGATCACGCCGGACGGCAGCTCGGTCCGCCTTCCTTTCGATCCCAGCCAGCCGTACTTGGCGGTGTTGGACTGCTTGGGATTGCCAAACTCGTCGAACTGCTGGGTCGATTTCAGTTTGGTGGCGCTGGGGCTGGATTCGGCGATGCCGACGATGTCGCCGTGCATGTCGGCGAGCTGGAAGGTGATTTCGCCCGAGCTCTTTTGGATCGCTCCCAGGCTGCCGCCCATGGCGGCGATGTTGCGGGTCCAATTGGCGCCTTCTTGAGTCCAGGCGGGGGAATCGCCGCCCGCTGCGTAGTGGTAGACCGCGGTGCCCGATTTGGTCCCCGACTGGACGGCTTCGCGCTGCCTTAGGGCGGAGTCGAGGTAGTAGGTGTTGGTCAGGCCGTCCTGGATTTGGCTTCTGGTCAGGTCGTTGACGTAGTAGTTGGTCGCCAGCGTGCCGCCGCCGGAGTAGACAGCGGGCAGGCTGATGATCCGGCCGAGGGAGTCGTAGGTAGTGCCTTCTTTGATCAACCTGTCTGCACTGTCGTAGTTGTAGGAGGTTTTGGTGCCTGCCGATTCGGTGTCGCAGGCGCCTCCTGCTTTCGGTGCCCTGGTCGTCCGCGAGGTCCGGTTTGAGTCTTTGTCGAAGGCATAGGCACGGGTCGTGCAGCCTTCTCCGGCCGGGGTTTCCTTGGCTAGGGTGAGGCGGCCCAGCTTGTCGTAGGTGTATTCCTTGGTTGCCAGAGTGCCTGTCTCCTTCAGCACCTGCCCGCCGCTTGAGAATTCGCGGTTGAATTCCAGCCAGGTACAACCCGATTCGCAGCCCGACACCTTCTGGTATTTGAGCCCGACCGCGGTGCCTTCTGGGTCATAGGTGAGCTGCTGAGCGAGGCCGTTGGGCAGGACCTGTTCGATCATCTTGCCGTCGGCGTTGTAGGTGGCGGTGAAGGTGCCGGCGGCCGAGTCAACGACTTTGGTCACAACGCCTGTTTTTTCGTCGTAGGTGAAGGTCTGGGTGCCCTTACCGTCTGAGACGGTGACGGGGCGACCCATGAAGTCATAAGAGGTGACTTTCGACGTGTTGCCATCGGCGTCGAGGTATTCGGTCGGGCGGCCGAGTTTGTCGTAGATGGTCTTGAGTTCCTGGCTGTCAAAGCCAGCGCAGTTTTCTTCGCAGATGAACTTCTGTTTTTCAAGCGCGCCGGTTTCTCCGTTGTAGATGGTTTCGACCTTCGGGATCGAGGTGCCTTCGGGGCCGGTGATTTTGGTTGTAGTTGGACGGCCAGCGGAGTCATAGGTCGCCGTCGTCGTGCGCTTCAGGACGCCGTTGGTCTTCTCCTGGGTTTCTTCAGGTGCGTCGAGACTCGAGTATTTCGTGATCCAGACCCAGGGCAGCTTCAGGTTGCTTTCCGCGGGGCTGGGGTCAGCCAGCGGGTAGCTCACGCAGGGCAGGCCGGCCCAGGAGGCTTTGTTGCCGCATGAGGCCTGTTCTGTATTGGTGCCCGCGGTCCAGTAGACATTCTTTGTCGTGCCCGCCGTTTTGCCTTCGGTGTCTGAAGGCATGCGTTCTTCCTTGATCAAGCCGGCGGAGGCGGATTCTTTGGGGTAGTAGACGGTCGTGTTGGTGATGTTGAGGTGCCCTGCGCCGGGGTCGGCGACGGTTTTGACCGGCTTGCGCAGGGTCCAGTCGTATTCGGTTTCGGTGACCTTGGCCTCTTTGTCTTCTGCGCCGATCGCCGCTGCTGTCGTTTCCTTGGTCGCCAGGCCGGGCCAGGCTACGCCGGCTTTGGTTTCGGCTTCGGTAGGTACGAAGCCTTTGTCGTATTCGACCGTCGTGTGGGTGCGCGCTTCTTTGGTTTCGCCCGATTCCAGGCGGACTTTGTGCAGCGGGCCCCAGGACTGGGTTTTGAGCAGCTTGGCGCCTGCTTCGCCGTATTCGTATTCGGAGTGAGAGTCGAGTTCTTTGGACTTGGCCACGGTGTCGGCGGCCGCAAGCGCCGTCAGGCGGCTCTGGGGGCCGAGGCTACGGATGGTATTGCCCTTGAGGTCGACTTCTGAGGTAGAGATCGAGGGACCCGAGGCTCCAGGCAGCTGCGGGGAGGCGGTGTTGACCTCATAGCCGTCGGGGTCCATGTAGTGGACGGTGGCCTTGGTGTAGGCGCTCGGGGGTTCCGAAGGCACTTCGGTGGGCGGGAAGATCGCTGTTGCCGTAACCGGGTAGTCGCTCTGCCCCCACTCGGCCACGGTCGAGGGACTCAAGTCATATGGAGCGCCTTCGCCGGAGAGCGGCACTTTGTAGGCGATCGTCGTCGTCGCTTTCGAGGGGCCTCCTTCCAACAGGCTGGCGCGGCTGATGCTCTTCAGGAGGGCTTTGTACCAGTAGTTGGGGCCGTCATCGTAGTCGAATTCCCACGCTTCCTCGCCGGGGGGAGTGATCGTCTCCAGTTGGCTGGAGGCGTTGTAGGTGTAGGTCTCTTTCAGGTTGGGGGATATGCGCGGATCCCACTCCGCGGCGAGCCTGCCGTCTTCGGAGTAGGTGTATTTCGCCACTTCCTGGTCACCCGAGCCGCTCGCGTTGTGGTAGGTGATCGAGACCAGGCGCTCCTCGAAATATTTGGGATTCGGATCGAAGTTGAATTCTTCGTAGTAGAAAGTCAGCGTGCGGCAGCCGACTTTGTCCTGGGCGGTGGAGTCGGGGCATTCCACCCCGGCGGCGGGCGGCGCGATCATCTTCTTCAGCAGGTGCGTGGAGCCGTTACTTTCGTAGACCAGCCGGGCGGAGTTGGGCGAGGCCTGCCAGGAGACGGTTTTCTTGCGGTATTCGGCGGTGTTGCCGACTTCGTTTTGGACGAAGTCGGTTTTGAGGCCGTCGAGATCGGCGAGCGTAAAGGTGGAGCTTGCCTTGGTCAGCACATATTCCTTGGCGTAGTCGGGCGCGACGTAGCTGGTACCGACCTTGTCGAAGGAGATGGCGTTGCCTTCGTTGTCGAGGACTTCGGCCCAGTCGGCGGCGGGGATCGCTTCTTCGATCATGCATTCTTCGTTGCCGGCGCCTACTTCTTCCTCGCATTCGGGATCGTATTGCGCCGGAATCGCGTCCTCGTGCCGCTCGAGGACGCTGACCCAGGCTTCGCCGGCGTAGGCCTGCTCAGTCGGGACAGAGGGTTCCCACACTTTGCCGAGCACGCGGGATTTGGCCTGTCCGCCGGAGTAGTTGTAGGCGGAGTTGTAGACGCGGGTGAATTCCAGCGAGGCCTCAGAGCCGGGGATCGGGATCGAGACGTCGGTCCGGCTGACCGAGAACTTGCCCGTCATCAGGTCCAAGGTGGCGGGGCCGATCTGCTCGGTGGCGTCTGCGGCGGCGCCCCAGTTGCGGTCGAACTCGGCGCTGACGGGCTCGCTGGCGCCGGCGGCGTTGGGCCCGCCGTCGAATACGGCGCGGAACTTGAGTTCTTCCCCTAGGTAGTCCACGCCGGCGTCCGCCAGAGCCCTGAAGTCGACGAACACGGGTTGGCTTTCACCGGGGTTGGCGCTGACCGGCAGCGGCCAGCTCACCGCTTTGAGTTGATCGCTGCTCTTGACGAACTGGGCCGGGATCGTCTCGAAGGCATCCATGTAGCGGTCTTTGTATTGGAAGGTCACCCCGGTCACGCCGCCGCCGGAGGGGGGGCTGCCCCATTTCGCCTTCATCGTGTAGTAGGCGCCGGATTTCTCGCCCTCCTCGGGCGATGTCAGCACGCTGGTCGAGGGCGCCGGCGGGTAGATGTCGGTGTTGAACTTCCATTTCGCCGGGGATGGGTCGAGGTTTCCGTCTTTGTCGGTGGCCTGGACGACGAAGGTATGCCAGCCGGGCCCGAGTTCTGAGGCGGATGGAAGCGAATACGAAGACGTGCAGGTGGTTGTGGCTTTTTCTTCGGGGTTGTCGAGCGAGCATTTGAAGGTCGAGCCCGTCTCGTCCGAGGTGAAGGCGATCGGCGGCGTTTCGTGGTTCGTGTAGCTCGGCTGGGGTGAGGTGATGAGCGTGTTGGGCAAATCGACGGTTCCAAATGCGACGTCATTGCCCAATTTGGTGCCGGCTTCGTTGCTGGCCACGAGCCGGTAGTGATAGGTGGTTCCCTCAGTGAGCCCTGTCGGCGTCTGGGCGACGGCGACGTTTGAGGTGCCGGAGCCGGCAGTGGCGGCTTTGGTTGGGATTTTCGTCCCGTAGGCCGTGGTCGGTCCGTACTCGAAGTAATAGGTCGTGTCGGAGGCTTCGGGATTGACCGTGCCTTTGAGGGTTGCCTGCGTCGCGGTTATCGAGGATGCGGATTCCGTGGTCGCTTTGGGCAGCACTTTTGTCCACGCGAGTCCGTAGACCCCTTTCGACGCGGCGTCGAGATCGAGTTGACCGCTCATCGACACCCAGGAGGTGCCCCCCGGCGATACGACTTTGATCGTTCCCCCCGGCGTGACGGAGGTCATCGCGCCCTGACCGAAGGCGGGCACAGGCGTCAGCTTTGGTTCTACCCCCGTGACCACCCATTCTTTCTGCGCGCAATAGAAGGTCTGGGCGAACACCCAGCGGAAGCTGAGGTTGCCGATCGCGATGTTGGACTTATTGGCCTGAAGCGAAAACGGCGGGCTACTTTCGGTGGAGTTAACCGTACATTGGTTGAGCGCTTCGTATCCTTCGCATTTTTCGGTCGTAAACGAAAACGGCGCAAGGGACCCCTGGTACCCGGGATAGAGCACCATGCTTGCGGTGACGGGGCATTTCACGCCGGAGGATTCCTGAATTGGTATCGACAGCGTCCCGGTTAGACCGAGCGTAACTTCGTGATCGAGCGCTTCGCCCGTTTTCAGGTTTTTCCAATACGGTTCCGCGGGGTGCTTGGTCGTGAACGTCTGGTCGCTTCCGTAAGCCACGCCTTCGGAATTGGTCGCGACGAGGCGGTAGTGATAGGTGGTCTGCGACTGCAGCGTGCTGGCGGTTTTCGCCACTTCGACTTCGCTCACGCCCGAGCCTGCGCTGGCGGGCGAGGTAGGCACTTTGGAACCGTAGGCGGTCGTGGTGCCGTATTCGAACTGGTAGGTCGTCGCCAACCCTTTGGGCCTGACGGCACCCTTGAGGACGGCGCTCGTGCTGTTGATCACGGCCGCGGGGTCGGTCCGCGCGCCCGGTACTTTGGTGAGGGCGGGGAGGATGGCGCGCTGGAGGCGATTATTGCCCGTGTCGGCGATCCAGATGTCGCCCTCTGGCACATCGACGAGGGCGCGGGGTTCTTTGAACTGACCGATGGCAGAGCCTTCTTTTCCAAAAGTCCCACGGACTTTCCCGGCGGAGTTGAATTTCTGGATCCGGTGGTTCCCCGCCTCCGACACCCAGATATCGCCTTCGGAGTCGACGGCGACGCCGGAGGGACCGCTCATCTGGCCGGGCGCCGATCCATTGGAACCGACACTCGCCAAGAATTCGCCTTTGGGATTGAACTTCTGAATCCGGAAGCCGAAGGCTTCCGCAACCCAGATGTTGTTCTGGGGGTCGATCGCGAGGTCGACGGGAAGGGCGAGCTGGCCTGGCAGCGTTCCCGACGTGCCGAATTTCGCCACGTATGCGCACGCCGAGCTGATCTCCTGGATGCGGCTGTTGCCGGTATCGGTGACCCACAGATTGCCCAGCGAGTCGAACTCGATTCCCTTGGGGCCTTCGAACTGGCCGTTCGCCGAGCCTTTGCTCCCACATTGCGCCAGGTATGCGCCACTCGAGCTGAACTTCTGGATGCGGTTGTTGCCGGTATCGGCGACCCAGACGTTGCCGGCCGAGTCGATGGCTATCCCTTCCGGGGCGTTCAGCTGGCCGTTGCCCGATCCCAGCGTCCCGAATTTGCTCAGGTATTCGCCTTTGGAGTTGAACTTCTGGATGCGGTTGTTGCCCCTGTCCGCCACCCAGACGTTGCCCGCCGAGTCGCCGGCGATGGCGGCGGGGGCGTTGAACTGGCCGTTGCCGCTGCCCGCCCCGCCGAAGACTTCGGAGGGCAGGGTGGTGAATTCGAGTTCGTCCGCCACCGCGACTGAGGGAAGGACCGCAACACACGAAACGAGAAGCGACAGGCAGACGGCGCTGAGGGTGGCGATGCGACGCTGGATACCAGCGCCTCCACAACCACCGAACTGGAACCTTGACATCACGACCCCTCCCTTTCCCTCGCTCGGATCCTGCCGCTTGAATGGCAGTGCCGAGCAGTCTCTTGACCAGCTCACCCCGCGACATGGCCAATGTGGGTCAGGGGGGTCACAGTTGTTACTCGCGGCTCGGTCGGCGACCGGCCGGCATGTCCTGCAACCGCTGCAGCTCCACCGCTGTATGGAGCTCTCTCGAGCAGCGGCTGAGCGGCCGGCCGACCCTTTCCTCGACGGAGCGCAGGCGGATGCTGACCGTCTTGCGGCTGACCCCGAGGGCCGCAGCGGCGGATGCCGCGTTGTGGCCAGCGCGGAAGTAAGCGGCCAAAGTCGCCCGCAGGGTCTCTCCTCCATCGCGCTCGCCGTCGAGCGGCGCCAGGTAGATCCGGCGCAGGGAGGTGGCGAGGAGCTCATCGCGAAGGGCCGCGGCGAGCAGCGAGACTTCGGCGTAGCGGACCCTCGTGTTTTCCCCGCGCGCGGCAACCAGCATGGCGGCGTCGGCTTGGCGGTGGCTGAGGCGCCAGCCCTCTAGCCCCTGTCCGGGCTCGCCGAGCGCCAGCGAGACGAAGGGGGGAAGATCGCGCTCGGCCCGGCGCAGGGCCTCCCCGGAGGGCAGCGGAGCGCGGCCGCCAAGCCAGGCCCAGGCGGTCTCCCCGTCCGGACAGACCGCGAGAAGCTCGCGACCCAACTCGCGCGCGAGTGCGCGAAGCGCCTCGACGGCGCCCGGACCGGCGGCGATCGCCGCGAGGTGCCAAGCATCGAACTCATAGCGCAGCTCGGCGGTGTCTAGCTGCTCGCCGGCGAGCAGCATCCGCACTCGCTCGGCGCGACGCTCCTCACCACTTGCCGGATGGCGATCACGCTCTCGGCGGTACTCCTCGCTGATCGTGGCGAGCAGGCGGTCGAAGACGGCCGCTCTTTCCCAGTGGAGCTCCCTGTGGAGCTGGGCTGGCGCTGCGCCGCGCGGAAGGCGCTCCATCTCGGCAACGATGAACTCGCCGAGCAGGATGTAGCCGGCGAAGTAACGACGCAGGACGGTGTCGAGGCCGACACCGCTGCGGGCAGCCATGCGGGCCTGGGCGAGCAATGCGGGGGGCGGCGGCGGGACACGCTCCTCGCCGCGCACGATCGCTTCCAGGCCGTACTCCAAGGCGACGGAGACGGCATCGCGTAATCCCTCCAGGTAAGAGAGATCGGCACCGTCAGAGTCCGCAATCGCAAAGACACGGGTAAGCGCCCCCCGCTCGATCTCTGGCAGGCGCGCCTCCAGGCGGGCACTCAGCCCGGCGCGGATCTGGCGAAGTGACCCCTCTGGCATCGCAGCGGCGCCCTACCCGCTGGCCCGGCAACTCTTGCTCAGCACCGAGCTGAGCGTCTGGCCCCCCTCAAAGCCAAAGCTTGCCCGCGCCAAGGGGAAGCTGGCGAGCTGAAAGCCCTTGGGGGCGGGACAGCCAGCGGAGATGTAGGAGTGAGGTTCGCCTTTGTAGGTGTAGGTGCGGGCGAGACGCATCTGGATCGCCGTCAGGTTGCCCCAGGAGCCCATCGCCCGGGGCAGCTCCGCGGAAAGTTCGTTGCCGTAGGCCCCCTTGGCGAGCTTCTCGATCGCGAAGACGATGACGAAGGAGGTGGCAAAGGGCCGAGCGGCGTAGATCTGGCCGAAGAGGACCGGCCTGCCGTGACTGCGGGCGTTGAAGACCAAGAGCTTGCCCTTGGTCGGGTAAGCCCCTTGGCCCGCCAGGGTTATTTCCGCCGCGAAGCTTCCCTTCCCGACCAGCGAGGAGCGGCAAGCGGCAAGCGCCCGCTGGCTCGAGGCCGGTTGGATCGCGTGATACGGGCAAGTGGGAAGACCGCCATAGTCGAGGTGGCTGTGACGGTTGATCGCGATGCGCAGCGTCTTCAGGCGCGGCGGACGCGTGCCATCTGTGGTCGAGACCCGTCCGCCGATCGTGACGGCGATCGGCGCCAGGCCGGTGCGCGGCAAACGCTTTGGCCGCAGCTCCCCCGAGACACTGACTCGAATCGCTCCCTTCTGGGCGATCTCCGCCTGCGCCATGAGGGCGGTCGAAGCGACGAGAAGCAAGAGCAGGGCGCCTGAAAGCGATCCCCTGCGGCGCCAGGTCATCGTTTGCCTCCCCGGCCATGCCGGTGCCGGCGCTCGCGCTTCCCACACTGACCGCGGAGGGTGGTGGTGAAGATCGCGCCGACGTTGTTCTGACCGAGCGCTTTGACGCTTGCCAGCGGCGGGGAGGCGCAGATGTCGGAGGAGTTGGTGAGCAGGCCGCGCCGCCCGCCGTAGAGGGTCAGCACGAAGCGCTCGATCGGGGCGTCGGGGAGCTCGTCGAAGTAGACCTGGATGCCGCCCGCCCGCGAGGGGCCGATCTGACCTTCCAAGACGATGTGGACGGCGCCGCTGTGAAGGGAGGCGACCAGGTCGGGTAGCTCGCTAGAGGAGGAGCGCAGGTAGACCTGACCCCGCAGCGGCTCATCGAAGAGCGGCGTGTAGGCGACCGCCTTGCCATAGGCCGATCCGGCTGGACAGCGGCCGACAGCGAACTCCTCGCGGCGGCAGACGCTGCGGATGTGCTGCTGGGCGAGGAAGAGGGCGTGCGGCATCGCCACCTCGATCCGCTTCAGGTTGGAGTCGCGGGCCCCGCGTGAGGCAAACGTGGCTCGCAGCTGCGGGAAGGCGCCGCGGCGCGAGTCGCCCCGCAGCCGCAGCCCCAGCTTGGGCCGGAAGCCGAGGTCGAGGCAGTTGAGCAGCTGGAAATGCTTCGCGACGGTGGCGGTCGAATCGTCGCCGGGGTCGCCGTAGCGCTGCCCCGAGCCGGTCAGGGTGGAGACCATCTGCGAGGGTTCGCAGCTCGATGGGTTGTCGGTGAACTGGGGGCGGTCAAGGTAGACCCGGACGTCGCGCAGGTGCAGCGGGATGCCGTCGATGATGTGGGGGATCGGGTCGGAGGCACGCGAGTCGATCCGCAGCTGGGCGGTGCGGGGGTCGACCGAGAAGGCCGAGCGGATGACGATCGTGCCGAGGTCGAAGGGGCCAACCGTGGCGGCGTTGATGGTGACCAGAGAGAGGGGCTGGCCGCGGTAGGGGCCGGCGAGGTAGATACGCCCGGGCGCGTAGGTGAGAGCAGCGCCGACGCCGTAGCCCGTTTCGGTACGACCGACCTGGGAGGCCGCCGGACAGGAAGGGCCGGCGATCTCCTCGAACCCCTGCTTGGCGCGGGCGGCGGCGATCGCCGAATCGGGGCAGAAGGGGATGCCCGCCAGGCGACCGGTGATCCCCTTGGGCAGGACGAGCGAGTAGGAGGTGATCTCCTGTTCGGTGTCCTTGCGGATCAGGTGCACGAAGTAGGGGGTGTAGGAGCCGACGTTGGAGTTGACCCCGCCCGCCACCGCGCCGGGGGCAAACGGCGGCGTCGAGTGGCCCGGGCAGGGGCCGCCGTCGATTCCCGATTCGATCGGCCAGATGGTCGACTCCAGGGTCGCGAGCGGCGCCGATGCGGTGCCCGCCCACGGCGTGACCTGGATCCGCGTCGCCGCGGGCCCGCAAGCGGCCGGGCTGACGAGGATCGAGCGCTGGCCGGGGTGGAAGTCGACGTCGATGTCGGTGTAGGGAAGCCGGGGAAGGTGGTCGAAGGTCGCGACCAGGTCCCCGCTGGCGGGGTCGGCGGAGATCTCCCCAGCCACCCGCACGAGGATCCCGCGCTGGGCGGACTTGGCGACGAGGTAGACGGCGACCAGCGAGTCGAAGGGATTCTCCGCACCGGGGGCAGCGCTAGCCGGGTTGTCAGGCTCGGCCAGGTAGATCGAGCCGTTGAGGAATCCCTGGTAGAAGGGCACGCGCACGCGGTAATCGCCGAGCTTGGAGTCGTTGGGGCAACCGGCGCCGGCTGGGTTGAACGGCAACTCGGCGGCAAGCTGGGCGGGGGTGCAGGCGCCCAGGCCGGCGCCCACCGAGGGGTTGATCGTCGCCCCCTCGGGCAGGTGGATGACGATCCGCCGCGCCGGCGGGGAGACGCGCAGGGCGGGATCGAGGAGGCCCGCCTCGGTGCCGGTGAGGTGAAAGCCAAAGCCGCTCGGCGAGGAGGCCTTCTTGGTGGTGAGAAAGGCCTGCGGATCAGGTTTGAAGTCAAGCGCCTCGCAGCCCTGCAGGAGCGCCGGCTGGCCGGCGCCGTCACGGTTGAGGGCGGTCGCGCTCTCCTCCGTCGCCTCCTGCCAGGAGCGCAGGCGAGCGGTGAAGGCGAGCGGTGAGCCGCATTCGGTCGGAATGGTGAGGAAAGCGAGCGGGGGTTTGCCGAGCGGCTCTCCCACCGAGCACTTCGACCAGGGGAAGCCGGGCTCTGCCTCGTTTAGGCAGTTGCCGCGTTCGGTGTTGTGGGAGGCGGCCCAGGGGGCGCCCCAGAGCACGAGCTCGAGGTCGTGGATCGCCAGCGCCTGCGGGACGTCCGTCGCCTGCAGGGTGAGCCCGAAAGGGGCTTCGCCGCCGGCGCGAACGGCGAGGTCGAAGAGGAGTGGCCGGCCGAAAGGTGCTGCGCCGAAGCGAGCCGCCGCGCCGTCGGGGGGCGTGAGGTCGAAGAGGCCGAAGCGCCGCGTCTGCCCGCCGCCGGCGCCGCTCGCGACCTCGACAGTGCCGACCTGGGTGGAGTCCGGGCAGCTCTCCCCCGAGCTGCTCTGCTCGAAGGGCGAGGAACGGGGCGTGGCGAAGGCGCCCGGCGGGCAGAGCGCCAGCGCCGCGGGGTTGGCGAGGAAGCCGGGTGGAAGGTCGATCCGCAGGTCGCGCAGGTCGGCGCCCGCGCCGCTCTGATCGAGGCCGAGGTGGAGGGCGAGCTGGTTGGGGTGGGACCCCGCAAGGGTGGCGGCATCTCCCCCGTCGGCGCGGGCGCCGGCGTCGAAGCCACTCGTGCCGGGCAGCAGCGCGGCGGCGCGCGCGGGAGCGGCTGCGGTTGGAGCGACGGCGGTCCCATCCGCCGCGTCCGCAGCCGAGCCGCCCTCCCCTTGCCGCGCGCCCCGCGCGGCGGAGGCCGTGGCGCGGCGCGGCGGGTGCTGGCACTCGCGGCGAGCACGGCGCTTGCAGTGGCTTTTGCGAGCGTGCTTCTTGGGGTGGGCGTAGCGCCGATAGCGGGTCCTCGGGTTGCCGAGCCCTTCGAGCAGCGTGGTCAGGGTGGGGTCTGGGGGGCGGGGGGGCAGGCTGCGACAGGAATCGCCCGTGCAGGGAATCTGCGAGCCGGCCGAGGCGGCGGCGCCGACGTCTATCGAGGAAATCGGCAGGCCGCCGATTAGCGGCGGCGGAGGGATTTTCGGCGCCAGCGGGGCTTCTTGGGTGGCGGCGCCCGGCGGATAGACGTAGAGGCCGCCGTGGTGGCCGTTGCCGGAGGTGACGTAGACCCGGCCCTGGGTGGGGCCGGCGGAGTTGTCGACCGCGAGCCCGGCCGGGGAGCCGTCGACGATGTCGTGCTTGAGGTGGCCCTCGTAGACGCCGGCGGCGGAGAAAACGTATACGCGACCGCGAGGCTGATCGGCGTAGACGGGCTGGGTGTCGTCGAGGACGTAGAGCTCGCCGGTGGCGTCGTCGACGGCGAGCGAGGCGTCGCGCAACGAAGAGAAGCCTCCGGAGGGACCGACGATCGGCGCCAGCTCCTCACCGGCGGCGCCGAAGACCCGGACCGTCTCGGTGAAGGCGTCGGCGACGTAGACATTCCCCGCCGTAGCCGGGAAGCCCGAGACCGCGACGCCGTAGCCCTGACTTAGCTCTCCGTCGCCGATGTCGCGCACGTGAGCGCCACCGGGGCCATAGACCGAGACGCGGTCGCGGTGGGCGACGTAAACCTCGTCGGCGCCATCGACGGCAAGGCCCGTCGCCCGGCCCGGATCGATCAGCGCATCAGCCGTATAGCCGGTGCCTTGTTCGGGCGGGTCTTTGTCGGGAGGGTGAGGGCCTGCTTCGGGCGGATAGACGTCGGGCGCGTAGCGGCGCACGGCGCCGTGGTAGTTGGCGAGGTAGAGATCGCCGCTCGAATCGAGCGCCAATGCGCAGGGCCCCCTAACCGGATCGGGCGCCCCCAGCTGGGTGAGGTAGCCCGCCCGCGAGGGTGTGGAAAAGACGTCGACGCCGTCGTGGTAATGGTCGGCCAGGTAGAAGCGCCCGCCCGAGTCGAGCGCCACCCCGCAGGGCCCGTTGAAGAAGTTGTTCGGCGGCGGGATCGAGGGCGGTGGGGGACCGCTCGACGGTGGCGGGGGCGGCTCTGGGTAATAAACGTAGATCGGGTTGGCGGCCGCTATAGCGCACGGCGGCGCCCAGGCCGATGAGGCGAGGAGGGCGGTCGCGGCCACCAGCGCCGCCGCCCCGGCAAGGAGGCGACGAGGCGGGCGGGCTCGAATCCGCACTAGCGGCTGCGGTGTGCGGCGTTGCGGCGCTTTGAATGGGCACCCTTGCGCTGCCCACCACAGTGAGCATTGCGCAGGACCGGATGCAGGACGCGCCGCAACCCGTTCTGGGCAGCGAGATCGACCGTGGCGCGGTGCTCTTGCGCGCAGTAGTCCTCGCTGGAGAGTTCGATCAGGCTACGCTTGCCGCCGAAGAGCTGCAGGGTGAACTTGGAGACGGGGGCGTCGGGCACCACTTCGAAGGTGTTGCGCAGGGCGCCGTTGACCGAGTCGGCGCGCCCGGCGAGGTCGACCTCGATCGGCTGGCTGTCCGGGCCCCTCAGTTTCACCACCAGGTCGGGCAGGGTGTGATTGGAGGAGCGCAGGTAGACCGGCCCGCTGAGCGGGTAGTCGAGCAGCGGCGTGGTCGCTTTGGCGCGGCCGTAGATCGAGCCCGTCGGGCACTGGTCTGCCGCGAACTGCACCCTGGTGCAGACGGTGCGGATGTGGTTCTGGTCGAAGAAGGCGGCGTGGGGCAGGGTGACCGCGGTGCGGGCGATGTTGGCGTAGCCGGAGCCTTCGGGGTAGCTGAGCGTTGCCCGCAGGCCCTCGTAGTCGGCGCGGTGGGTGCCGCCGAGGAGCCGCAGCGAGATCCGCGGCTTGAAGCGCAGACGGCTGCACTCGCCGAGCTGGAAGCGCTGTGAGAGCGGCGCCGCCCGGCCGAGCGTGGAGAGCAACTGGCCGGCGAAGGCCATCTCCGCGCAGCTGGTGCCGTTGCGGGTGAACTCGGGCTTGTCGAGGGCGATCGCCACGGTGCGCACGTCGAGCGGGATGCCCTCGAGCATCTGCGGGATCGGATCGCTGGTGGCGGTGATCTGGGCGGTCGCCGGATCGACGCGAAGGGCGGTGCGGACCACGACCGTGCCGAGGTCGAAGGGGCCGGCGACGGCGGGGGTGACGATCGCCAGGCTGAGCGGGGCGCCCTTGTAGGGGCCGGCCAGGTAGGCCTCGCCCGTGGCCCAGTAGGGGGCTGGGCCGGCGCCGGCGGCGACGTGGGCGGTGCCGACGTGGGAGGCGGCGAGGCAGCTCGGGGCCGCCTGCTCCTCGCGGCCGGGCCTGTCGGCCGCGGTGGCGAGGGCGGCCTCGGAGCAGGCCGGGGTGCCGGCGAGCTTCGCAGTCAGCCCCGGCGGCGGGGTGAGGGTGACCGAGGAGAAGCGCTGGGAGCCGTCTTCGCGCTGCAGGCGCACGAGGAAGGGCGAGTAGGCGGCGGCGATCGGGCTGACCGTGCCGGCGTCGAATTCGGGGGCGTTGGGCATCGCGCCCTCTGCGGTCGGGCACTCCCCGCCCCCCGGGCTCTGGTCGATCGAGTAGGAGTTGGTGATGGTCGCCGGCGGGCCGGAGTCCGGCGCCGACCAGGGCGTAAGCACCGAGGTCGTCGAGTAGGTCCCGCAGAGCGCCGGGGTGCGCAGGGGGGCCGAGGCGCCGCCAAAGAAGTGGAGCCTGAAGGTCTTGAACGGGACCTGGGGGTTCTCGGCGAAGGTGGAGGTGATCTGCCCGGTGTCGGGGTCCAGCTCGACCTTGCCGGCGAGCTTGACCAGGATGCCGCTCTCGGGCAGCTCGGCGACGAGATAAACGGCGAGGGTGGAGCCGAAGGGGTTTCGGTCCTGCTCGGCCTGGTAGACGGCGCCGTCGAGGGGCTTTTCGAGCAGCGGGGTGATCACTTCGGCGGAGCCGATCTTCGCCGCGTCGGGGCAGCGCACCGGCTCGCCGTTGGGCACGCCGGAGTGCGATATCCCGACCTGGGCCTCCGAGCAAGCCTCGAGGCCGTTGGCCCCGGCGGGGTTGACGGCAAGGCCCTCGGGCAGGGTCACCTCGACGTCGCGGATCTCTGACTGGGCGAGGCACTCGGGCGCCAAGGGGCTGCCTTCGTCGCCCTGTATCTCATGGCATTCCTCTGCCTTCTCGAGCCCTTCGGTGGGCACGTTCAGCTCGGCGTCAAGGCCGGTCGGGGAGTCGGCCACGTTGGTGGTCGGGGTCACTTTCATCGTCGGTTCGAAGGGGACTTCCTCGCAGCCTTCGACCTGCGCGTTGGCGAAGGGCGGGCCTTCGATGAAGGTCGGGTCGGTCCAGGAGTTGACGTGGATGCGGGTGGTGAGGGGAACCCCGCAGCGGGTCGGGTTGGTGAGGAAGGGCACGGGGTTGGCGCCCGCTTCGCCGGCTTTGAAGCAGCCGGAGACCGCGCCACCGGCGTATTTGGCGCCGAAGTCGCAGAGGGTCACTTTGGATTCGGTGACAGACACCTCCGGCGCCGGCCCGAGTTCGAGGCTTACCGCGTAGCCGTCCCCGGGCCGCACGTGGGCCGAGAAGACGTAGACGTTTTCGAGCGTGTCGACGAAGGCGATCTGGGCGGGCGTGCCCGCTTCGGGCTCGATCGCGAGCATCGGGTATTCATGGGCGACGATGCTCGGCTCCTCGATGCGGATCTTGCCGACGGCGCTCGCCGGCGGGCATTTGCCTTCTTTCATCACCTCGATCGTCGGGCAGAGGGCGGGAATCGCGAGCGGGTTGCCGACGACGCCGGGCGGGATGTCGGCGATCGCCTGCCTGATCTTCTCCACCGGGCCGCGGTCGATCGCGTGATCGGCTTTCAGCCCCCGCTTGCGGTTGAAGACGACGCGGGAGAAGCCCTCGAAGGGGTGGCCGCCGGCCTGGGTGTAATCGGTGGCTTCGTCCTCGTCGAAGAGGCTGGCGGTGAATTCGGAGATGCCGAAGGGGATCGCCGGCTCGATCGGGAAGACGAGCTCGTCGCTCGCGGACCCCGCGCCGCCGCCGAAGGCCGACGCCCTGGCGGTCGCGATGTCGGGCGCGTCGGCGCCGAGGGCCGTGATCACCTCGAGCGGTGGGAATTCTTCTTGAGGCGATAGGAGCTCTTCGCGAGTGCAGATCGCCCTGGCGGGCTGTGGGCCGAAGGCCGGGATCTTGTCGCAGATCCAGCTTTTCGGCTCGGTCGCGAAGGCGAACGTGCCCTCGCCGTCCGGCAATTCGAGTTCGACCGTAATGGGACCGGCGATCGTGTTGGCGTCGGGTCCGACCCTGGGAGGGTTCCCAGTCGGATTCGGGGCACCTTCTTCTGTCCCTTCGACGAATTCAGGCGCCGGAGCGGTGGTCAATACCGGGGGGGACTCGACCAGCGCCGCGCCGCCCACATTGGTCGCCTTAACGATGCACTGGAAAACAGCGGGCGCGGCAGGGGCGCTTACATCGGCGGCGGTCAGTTCGTATTCGCTTTCGGTTGCGCTCACAGGCGTCACGGTGCCAGGCGCCGGATCGCCGTCTCGCAGCCATTCGAAACTCCAGCTGATTGGCGAGGCTTCGTTGGAGATGCTCCAGCCCGCGATCGGGGCCATGCAGGTGAGCTTTTCGCCCGCGTTCGCGGCGCTGCCTGAAATCGCCGGCACCCTTACGAAGCTCTGGATGCCATTGGGGGTCGGAGGCGCCGTGGCGGGCTGTGGATTTACCACGACAACTGGCTGCGAGGCAGTCACGAAGCTGCCGGTCCCGGCCCCGTTGGTGCCTTTGACGAGACACTGGATCGCGTGTTCTGCATCAGCCGCCTGAACCGTGTAGGTGCTGAGATACGTGGTGATTTCGCCCTTTTTGATGTCGGCATTTGCACCAAGCACCCTCGCCGGTGGCGCCCAGGCAGCAACCACCGTCCCGTCGCGCACCCACTCGAATTCAAAGCTGTAGTTGATGAACGAGTCGAAGTTCCAGTCAGAGGAGCGGTTAATGGTTGCGCAAGAGAGCTGATCCCCTTCGCTCGGCGCACCCAGAACCGCGGCTTCGTTCTCCACCTTGACCGTGAAGTCGACCCGTTCGTCGGAGTGATAGACCGTCGGGAATTCGGCTTCGTCACGTTCCAGCGAGACACCGAGCTCGGGTACGGCCCAGGCCGGAGCGACGCTCAGGCCGAGCATAGTCGTGGCCAGAACAAGCAGGCCGAGAAGATTGCGGATGCTGCGCGTCATTTGCCCGCCCTCCGGTCGTTGTTCACTCGTCGGTTGCGCTGATCTTTCTTCGCGTGGCGCTGGTGCTTTGACACGCAGCGGCCGTGGCGGCGGACCTTGCCCCTGCGGCAAGTTGGGCGGGGGCTGGCGTTGCCGGCGCCGTTGAGCACGGCGGTGCCGGCGCCGCTGAGCTGCGGCGCTGACGAGGGCTGGCTGCGGCACTCTTCGCCCTGACAGAGCTGGGGCGAGGGGGGCTCGGGGAAGCCGCCGCTGGCGCGGGCGACGTAGACGTCGGCGGTGGTGTCCCCGTCCTGGGGCAGCAGGGCGCTGGGGGTGACGAAGGCCACGGTCGAGCCGTCGTGGGAGAGGAAGGGCCCGAAGGCTTCAGGTGGAGCGGCGGCGTTGCCGAACGGCAAGCCCGGCAGCTGGGAGAGCGTGCCGCTCTTGCGGAGATAGAAGTGCCGAGTGCCATCGAGGTCGCCGGGGAGGAGGCCCTGGGGGCTGGCGAAGGCGGCCGTCTCGCCGTCTTCGCTGACCCAGCGCCAGCGCTCGGCGAAGTCGGTGCCAAAGGGGAGGGGGTCATCGGCCTCGCCGTGGGCGCTGACGTCGAAGGGCCCTGCGTCGGGTTCCGAGGGGCTCGAATCCGGGGCGCAGGAGAGGCACTCGAGCGCTTCGGTGGCTGCGTCGTAGCGGTAGACGTCGAGGCGGTTGCCGTCGGCGTCCTCTTCGCTCAGCTCCGCCCTCGACTCGAAGACGAGGATGTGGCCGTCGCCGCCTAGCTCGTTGCCTTCATCGGTCACCGGCACCGGGTAGGCGCCGTTGCGCCAGGTTCCCTCACCGCCCCAGAGGCCTCCGCCTCGCTCGGAACCGGTGATCCCGTCTTCGGAACCGAGCGTACCGAGAAAGTTGGTCTCTTCGCTCTGCGCGTCCCAGAGGTAGAGGTTGGGCTGGCCTTCGGAAGCGCTGTTGCCTTCGGGGTTCTCATCGGCGCTGAGGACGCCGGTGGCGACGAAGTAGACGTGGGAGCCGTCGGCGGAGATCGCGGTGATGCCGTTGAAGACGTCGGCTTCCTTGCCGAGTTCGTGGGCGCCAACGTCTTCGCCGGCGGAGACCTGGATCAGGCGTTCTCCCGCCGGCTTGGTGCGGTCATAGAGGTAGAGGTCGCAGCCGACGACGGCGACGGTGAGGCTGCATTCTTCGCTCGAGCCGTCGGTGTCGGTGTCGGCGAGCTGGCGGTTGGTGGTGAAGTAGACCTTGCTCTGGTCAAGCGAGGCCCCCTGGTAGAGGTCATCGCCGTCGGCGCCGCTGCAGGGCCCGGGCGGATTCGGCAGCGAGGGGCGACTGCACTCCGATGCGAAGAGCGGCATGATCTGCGGCCCGCTGGAGGTCTCGAGGCGTTCGAGGAGGCGCAGCTTGTTTTCCTCGTTGCAATCGCCGCTTTGCTGTTGGGCGGCTCGGGCCGAGAAGTAGGTGCGGGAGCCGTCGGCGGAGACGGCGCCCTGGTTGCGGGCGCCGTTCTGTGCCGTCGCGGTCGTGTCGGCACTGCTGACGCCGCCGAGGCGGGCGCCGCAGGCGCCGCCCCAGACTTTGTCATTGCGGTCGCGGTTGAGCAGTTCGAACGCCATTTCGCCGTCGGCGTCGCGGCGTGCCAGGTAAACCCCGGCGGACTCTGCTCCCAAAGCGAAGGAAGGACTGGGATCGCCGGGGAAGTAGGTCGCCTGGGCCCCCGGCTGGAAGTAGAGGTGGGAGTGGTCCGCCGAGGCTGCCTGGAATTCGGTGCCGGTGACAACTGCATCGGATCCGTTGGCATTGGAGAAGGAAAGCGCCCCAAAAGGCTTGGAGAGTGGCTGGTAGAAGCCGCCGAGGCCAGCCTCGTAGGCTTGGGCGATCGCCTGCGGCAACTGCTGCTCGGTAGAGCCGATCCCAAGCCAGCGGGAGAAGTCGGGGGTGAAGCTGGGGCGCCGTTCGGATTCTGGTGACCCACTGGTCGGCGAAGCGGGGTTTGACGTTTGGCACCGTCATCTGGGGGGTCCAGCCCGATTCGCCACGGCTGGCGACGTAGGTGGCGCCGCCGACGCTGAGCAGGCCTCCCGGGTTATCGCCTAGGGCCGCAGTCGAGAGGAAGGTGACGCGGAAGCCGTCGGCGGAGACGTTCGGAGTACTGGCCGGGGCGCCGAACTTGTGCGGCGGGCTGACCATCTCCAGCGCCATACAGTCGGGGAGGAGCAGGGCGACGATGCCCTGTTCGGCACGGCGTTCGCGGCTTTGCGCGTCGGGGCACTCGTCGATCGCCGCGCCGGTGGTGAAGGTGCGGTCTTCGCCTTTGGAGGTGCCGCCGAGGTTGGAGGCGAGGAGGCGGTAGTGGTAGGTGGTGTTCGGCTCGAGCGGCTCGGTTTCGGCGTGGACCGCTTCGGGCGCGCTGGCGGTTTCGTCGAGCTGGGAGGCGCTGGGGTCGAGACAGGCGGTGGTATTGCCGTAGGCGCTCGTGGTCCCGTATTCGAAATAGCACTGGTCGACTTTGAATTCTTCGGGGTCTACAGTGCCCTGCAGCGTCCACAGCGAGAAGTTGGCGCCGGGGACAGCGCTTCCCGTCGCGGCAAGCGGCGGATCGGGGAGCAGGTCGAAGGTCGCCGTGACCGTCGTCGGAGGCAAGCCGAAGGCGGCGTAGTCCCTGTCGACGGTGCAGGGATTGGCGCTGCCCGAGTTGCAGGTCCCTTTGTGGAAGAAGTTGGGGTCGTTGCCGCTCCAGCCTGCCAGGTAGGAGTCGGCCGCCGGGGAGGCGGTGAGCTGCACGGAGACGAAGGGGAAGGTGTGGCCGCAGGTCGGGCCGGCCGCGCCGCCGCCGACGTTGGAGCAGCTGATTCCGGCCGGGTTGCTGGACACGGCGCCGGCTCCGGTCCCGGTGAGGTTGACCGCGATTTCGGCAGAGGCCTGTGTGGCGGGGATCGCCAGGAAGGCGGCGACCAGCGCGAGGAGGGCAAGGCGAGCGACTCGAGAGGACGTACCGCTGTGGCCCGAGGTCGATGCCGCGGACGATGCTTTCGCGTGGCGATTCACGTAGCTCTCCTTGTCCCGTGAGCCCCTCTGCCCACCGCTTCCCTTTGCGGCTTCCGCGAGGCTCGGTTATGTCCCTGTGGTGCTGCTAGGCGTTAGCCATACCGTCTTCGTTCCTATGAGAAGACAGTGCTGGATGTAAACACGCAGGGTCATATTTGTCAAGATACGCACGTGGTATAGATGAGAAAGACGCTTGTTTGCAGGGACTTGCAAGCAAAACTTTTTGCTCTCGTCCTGAGAAGCAGGCGCGTTTAGGCGCCGGCTTGCTTGCGGCGAGCCTCGGGGAGCTCGGCCGCTTGGGACTGCTCGGGCTCGAAGGGAAGGACCCTGCCCTCCTTGGGACCCGGCTCGCCCATCCGATAGAAGGTGAGGACGTACTCGAGGAAGGGATCGGCCAGCTCTTGCAGCTTCGCCCCCCTCCCCCTCAACACCTCGCTGGCAACGCGGGAGGCGATGCCGCCGACGATCACTTGCTCGACCTCAGGTATAGGTACAGACTCTGGCGGCAGGTCCGGAGCGGCGGAGCGCAACAGGGTGCCGTAGCGCTGCAGCCACTCGTGGTAGCGAAGCGCGATCTCCTCCCCCGCGGATGGGGCCTCGACGAAAAGGAGGCGGGCCAGGTCGGGTTCGGCGGCGAGGACCTCCAAAGCGTCTTCCAGTGAGCTGCCCACCCGCTCCTCGATCGTCGCCCCCTCGTAGCAGCGGACCGACAGCACGTCGAAGAGGCGCTCGTGGCCGGCCTCATGGGCCGTGGCCACACACTCCTGCTTGTCGCGGAAGTTCTTGTAGAAGGCGTTGCGGGAGACGGCGGCGGCCTTGACGATGTCGGCGACCGACATCGCTTCGTAGCCATGCTCTGCGGCCACGCCTGGCACAGCCGCGAGCAGCCGCTCGCGCTGGTCGCGCAGCACCTCGTCGGGGGCGAGCGCGTGGCGCCCGCGTGGGAGGCGGCGGGGTGTGGCGGATTTGGAGCTGGCGCTGGCCTTGGCCATGGTTCAGATACAGACCGTCCGTTACGCGTACAGTCTAGTTCTTAAATACGGCCGAGGTCAACAGGACGCCTCCGTATCCATAGAAAAGGCCCGCTCTCGCGGGCCTTTTCTGTCGTTCCTGAAAGAGACCTCAGCTGAAGCTGGGGCGCATCTGGCGCAGCCTTTTGACCCGCTCCTCGATCGGGGGGTGGGTCGAGAAGAGGCCGGCGATGCCCTTGCTGGAGAAGGGCTTGACGATGTAGAGCGGCTCCGCGGCCTGATTAACCTGCATCGGCATCGCTGCCGCTCCCTGCTCAAGGCGCAGCAGGGCGCTTGCCAGCGACTCCGGGTTGCCGCAGATTTCCGCGCCGCCGGCGTCGGCCGCGTACTCGCGCTGGCGCGAGATCGAGAGCTGGATGATGCTCGCCGCAATCGGCGCCAGCAGAACCATCGCCAGCGAGGCGACCAGGCTGAGCGGCGACTCGTCGTCGCTGCCGAACCACATGAACATGTAGGCGAGGTAGGTGATTGCGGCGCCGATCGCCGAGGCAACCGACTGGATCAGGATGTCGCGGTGCTTGACGTGCGCGAGCTCGTGCGCGAGCACGCCGCGCAGCTCGTCCTCGGAGAGCAGCTTGGTGATCCCACGGGTGACGGCAACGGCCGCGTGCTGCGGGTTGCGGCCGGTGGCGAAGGCGTTGGGCTGGTCCTGGGGGATCATGTAGAGGCGCGGCATCGGCAGGTCCGCGCGCGTCGTCAGTTCGCGGACGATCTGGTAGAGCCGCGGCGCCTCGGACTCCTCGATCGGCTCCGCGCGGCTCATCTTCAATGCCAATTTGTCGCTGAAGAAGTAGGAGCCGAGGTTGATCAGCAGGGCGATGCCGAGGAAGAGGGCAGCGGTGCTCGGGCCCCCGATCAGCGCACCAATGACGACCAGCAGCCCGGAGAGGGATGCCAGCAAGATCGTCGTGCGCAGGGTGGCGCCCCAGGTGGATTGCTTGGTAGTGCTCATGCGGTCAGCTCCTCGGTCGAGTGGTCTTCTCAGTATTGCGGCGATAGCCGCTCGCGGCCATAGGTGACAACCCCCATTCGAGTCAAGAGAGCCACCCATGCTGACTTCGCCTCTTTGGTCCATGTCGCGAGCAAGGCGAAGTCAGTGCCCCCCTCTAGGCTGAGGCGGTGCGATTGGAGTGCTCGAGATGGTGACCCTGGCAATCGTCGTGCTTGTGGCGGCCGTGGTGGGCCTAACCACTGCCCTGGTCAGGATGCGCCGGCGCTTCGCACCGCTGGAGAACCTGATCGAGGAGATGGAGAAGGTTGACCTGAGCCGGCCGGGACCGGTGCTGCCAGCTTCCATCGACGGTGTCGCCGAGACCGAGGAGGTGGAGCGGATCGAGCTCGCTTTCCTGCGCATGATGCGTCGCCTGGAGGCCGAGCGGCGCCGGGCGGGTTCCGCGGCACTGCAGGCACAAGAGCAGGAGCGAGCCCGTGTAGCGCGTGATCTCCACGACGAGGTCAACCAATCTTTGACCGGACTGCTGCTGCGGTTGGAGGCAGCACGAGCAGCGGCTCCACCGGGCCTCGACGAGGAACTCGGTGAGACCAAGGCGCTCGCCAATCAGGCGATGCGCGAGCTGCTCTCGCTAGCGCGCCAGCTTCGCCCCACCGCCCTCGACGACCTCGGCCTGACAGCGGCCATCGCGGGCCAGGTCGAGCAGTTGGGCCGAGGTGAGATCGCGGCCGAATTTGCAGCCGAGGGCGATTTCTCCGACCTCGGCGACGACGCGCAGCTCGTCGTCTACCGAGTCGCACAGGAGGCACTCTCCAACGCCGCTCGCCATAGCAGCGCCTCTCGGATCAGCGTCGACCTGCGACGCCGCGAAGACGGCAGCGTGGCGTTGGACGTCACTGATGACGGTCGAGGCTTCGCCTTCGACGAGTCCGAGGGTGGCCTTGGCATCGCCGGCATGCGCGAGCGAGCCCTGCTAATCGGCGGGGAGCTGATGATCGAGTCGCGTCCGGGTCGTGGCACCACCGTCCACCTCACCGTGCCGGGCTGACCGGATCCGAATCCGGCGACGTTAGGAGTCTCTGCGCCTTCGCAGCTCAGCCGCAAGCACCTCCCCCACGTCTTTTGGCGCCTCATCGATCTGCGCTTCGGAAAGACGCAGCACGCCGTAGCCAAGCCGCATCAACTCGAGTTCGCGGCCGCGGTCCTCCTGAAAGGCTGCTTTTCCACGGTGATAGCGATAGCTGTCCGTTTCGACCACGAGCCGCTCTTCTCTCCAAAGAAAGTCGACGAGATACGGGCCGATACGTACGTTGACCTCGGGCCGTGGCAGCCGGCGCCGCTTGCAGATCGTGAGGAAGGCACCCTCCAGATCGCTGCGAGTGCGAACTGCGGCGTCCTCGGTGCCGATCGGCAGCCCAACCACGTTCGCTTGCCGGATCGCTTTGCGCAGCTCCCAGCCAGAGATCTTGCCAGCGTGGTCCATTGAGATCGCCAGGCGCAGGTCAGCAATCGTCCGCGCGGGCGTCGTGACGGGAATCCCATGGCGAAGCGTCACATGGTCGGGGTCCAGGGAGCGCGATCGGTGCACGCGAATGCCACGGCGCTTCGCTCGGCCGCCTCCTCGCCTGACAGTGACATCCACCGGACCGCTGGCGACCTGCAGAAGCCCCCAATGCATGACGGCGCTGCGGTGGCTCACTGCCGCCCCCCAGTAGTCGAGGACGGAGACCCCACCAGTCGGCCTTCCTCCCACGGCGAGAACAGCTGCCGTATAGAGCCCCTCGGGAGAAAGCGCTGCGTGACCGACGGCGTAGACACTTCGATGCACCCGGTGCAGGCGCCCTGAGAGGACGCGGGCTCGCACCGCGTCGTCGCTCACGCCGATTCGACGCAGTTGCACAATGGAGATCACTCCATGCTGCCGTTCGGCCATGCGTGCAATCAGCGCATCAGGTGGGACGAGTTTCCCGTCCATGTCACGGATAAGTCGTCTCACCCCTGCCCCTCTCCCCTCCCGGCTTGGGAGACTTGGCAGGTGCTGCGTGTGCTCATCGCCGACGACCACGGGATCGTGCGCTCCGGCATCCGTCTGCTGCTCGAGCGTCAGGCCGACATCGAGGTGGTGGCGGAGGCGGCCGATGGCGCCGAGGCGCGGGACCTGGCGGTCCGCGAGCGGCCCGACCTGGCGATCCTCGACGTCAAGATGCCGAAGCTGACCGGGCTGCAGGCGACGCGGGAGATCAAGCGCCAGGCGGCCGAAGTCTCGGTGCTGATCCTCTCCATGCACGACGACGAGCGCTACCTCTTCGAGGCGCTCAAGGCCGGCGCCTCCGGTTACGTGCTCAAGGCGCAGGCCGACACTGACCTGCTGGCGGCGATCCGGGCGGTCGAGCGGGGTGAGCCGTTCCTCACCCCCGAGGCCCAGCGCACCCTGATTAAGGACGTGCTCGAGCGGGGATCAAGCGGTGAAGAGGAGCTGACCCCACGAGAGGAGGAAGTGGTCAAGCTGGTCGCCGAGGCACACACAACGAAGCAGATCGCCGAGGTCCTCCATCTCTCCGAGAAGACGGTTGAGAACCATCGCGCAAACGCGATGCGCAAGCTCGGAATGCGCGACCGGGTCGAGCTGGTTCGCTACGCGATCCGCCGTGGGCTGATCGAGCCGTGAACGAATTCCGCGAGAAGCGCTGGCTCGCCCTCATCCTGCTCTGCTCGGCGCAGTTCGTCGTCGTTCTCGATGCCTCGATCGTCAACGTGGCACTGCCCTCGATCGGCAAAGCGCTCGACTTCTCGCAGGAGAACTTGCCCTGGGTGGTCAACGCCTACGTGCTCACCTTTGGCGGCTTCCTGCTGCTGGGCGGGCGCACCGCCGACCTGCTGGGACGGCGGCGCGTCTTCATGGCCGGCCTAATGCTCGTCGCCGTCGCCTCACTGGCCGCCGGCTTTGCGGCGACAGAGGGACAGCTGATCGCGGCTCGCGCCGCCCAGGGCCTCGGAGCGGCGATCATCTCCCCCGCCGCGCTTTCGATCGTCACCACCACCTTCAGCGACGGGGCGGAGCGCAACAAGGCGCTCGGCGTCTGGGGGGCGGTTGCCGGCTCGGGTGGCGCCGCCGGCGTTCTGCTCGGTGGAATCCTCACCGACGGCCTCGGCTGGGAGTGGGTGCTCTGGGTCAACGTGCCGGTCAGCCTGCTCGCCTTCGCGCTCTCACCGCGGTTGATCGCCGAGAGCCGCGCCGAGAACGAGGCGCGCGTCTTCGACGTCGCCGGCGCGGTCACCGTCACCGCCTCGCTCTCGATCCTCGTCTACGCGCTCGTCGACGCCAACGACGCCGGCTGGGGATCGAGTCAGACGATTGGGCTCATAGCTCTTGCCGTCGCGCTGATGGCGGCCTTCGTCGCGATCGAGCTGCGCACCGCGAAGCCGCTGGTGCCGTTCTCGATCTTCCGCATCCGCACCCTGACCGGGGCAAACGTCGTCGGTCTGCTGGTCGGCGCCTCGCTTTTCTCGATGTTCTTCTTCATCTCTCTATATATGCAGCAGGTGCTCGGCTACAGCGCGATCCATGCCGGTCTCTCCTATCTGCCGCTGGCGCTGGTGATCATGGCCTCGGCGGGCATCGCCTCCCAGCTGGTCACCAAAATCGGCTACAAGCCGGTGCTTGCGCTCGGCCTGCTCTTCATCGTCGTCGGCCTAACTTGGTTCAGCCGCGTCTCGGTCGGTGGTGGCTTCACCACGGACATCCTCGGACCGTCGCTCTTTGCCGCAGCGGGCCTCGGCTTCGCATTCGTGACGACGACGATCGCCGCGGTCTCCGGGGTGGAAGAAAGCGAGGCGGGGCTCGCCAGCGGCCTGATCAACACCTCGCAGCAGATCGGCGGCGCGCTCGGCCTCGCGGTCCTCTCCGCCGTGGCGATCTCGCGCACCGACGACGTGATGTCGGCGGGCAACTCGTCGCTCGCCAACGGCCTCACCGAGGGCTTTCAGGCAGCCTTCCTCGGCGGAGCGGTGATTGCGGCACTCGGTTTCGTCCTGACGCTGGTCTTGATCCGCGGCCGCGACAGCCGCGCCCACGTCGAGCTGGGCAAGCAAGAGACCGCGACGGAAACCGCATAACCGACCGCTTCAGTAGGATTTAGATCGATGTTGTTCTCGACCAAAGCCGAGTACGGCGTGCGCCTGATGGTTGAGCTGGGTCGCCAGCCCAGCTCGGCGCCGATCTCGCTCAGCGCCGTCGCCGAGGCAGAGCGGCTGCCGCTCTCTTACCTGGAGCACCTGGTCGCAAAGCTGCGCAAGGCCGGCCTGGTCACTTCAACCCGGGGAGCGCACGGCGGCTACCGCCTGGCGAAACCGGCCGCGGAAATCACCATGGACGCCGTGGTTGAGGCGCTCGAAGGGCAGATCGCCCCGATGGAGTGCTTCCACGACACGCCCGACGGCAAAGTCCTCTGTTCGCACGAGGACGACGGCGACCAGGCCTGCTCGACCAAGCTGCTGTGGATGCGGGTGCAGGGTGGCGTGACCAAAGCCCTCTCAGGAACGACCCTGGCCGAGCTGGTCGAGTTCAGCGTCAACAGCGCCGAGCCACAGGCCACGGTCGGCACGGCCGCCTGAAGTACCGACCTTCCAAACCCAGAAACGGAGTGAAATTGGCTGAGCTGGAGATACGCAACCTGCACGTGAGCGTCGAGGACAAGGAGATCCTCCGCGGCCTCGACCTCGACGTGGAGAAGGGCAAGGTCCACGCGCTGATGGGGCCGAACGGCTCCGGCAAGTCGACCCTGGCCAACGCGATCATGGGACACCCCGCGCTCGAGGTGACCGAGGGGACGATCACCTTCAAGGGGGAAGACATCACCGAGGCCGATCCCGACGAGCGCTCGCGCGCCGGCCTCTTCATGGCCTTCCAGTACCCGGTCTCGATCCCCGGGGTCTCGGTCAGCAAGTACCTGCGGATGGTGATCAACGCTCATCGGGAAGCGCGCGGTGAGGAGCAGATCAAGATCAAAGACTTCGCCAAGGTCGCCCAGGAAGCGATGGCGCTGGCCAACATCCCCAAAGACTTCTCCAGCCGCTACCTCAACGACGGTTTCTCCGGCGGCGAGAAGAAGCGGATGGAGCTGCTACAGCTGGCGCTGCTGCGGCCGGAGATCGCGGTCCTCGACGAGACCGACTCGGGCCTCGACATCGACGCGCTGCGCACCGTCGCCGAGGGCGTCAACAAGTTCGCCGGTCCCGAGATGGGCGTCTTGATCATCACCCACTACCAGCGCATCCTGCACATGGTCAAACCCGACTTCGTCCACGTCATGTATGAGGGCCGGATCGTCAAGGAAGGCGGCCCGGAGCTGGTCGGCGTGCTGGAGGAGAAGGGCTACGGCTGGATCGGTGAGGAGGTCGAGGCGGGCGCTACCGCCTGACCTGGGGAGCATGGAGCCGACGACGACCAAGAGCTCCTCCCCCCCTTCGGCGTTCCCGATCGAGAAGGTCCGCGCCGCCTTCCCGGCGCTCGAGCGGGAGGTGCACGGCAAGCCGGTCGCCTACCTCGACAGCGGCGCCAGCGCGCAGCGCGTGCTGGCCTCAATCCAGGCGGTCGACCGCTACGAGCGGACCCACCACTCCAACGTCCACCGTGGCTCGCACACGCTCTCGGCCGAGGCGACTGCGGCCTACGAGGGGGCGCGGGCGACGGTCGCCGACCACCTCGGGGCGGCCGACCGGCGCGAGGTGGTCTTCGTCCGCAACGCCACCGAGGCGATCAACCTGGTGGCACGGGCCTGGGGCGACGCGAACGTGGGCGCGGGCGACCGCATCGTGCTTACTGAGATGGAGCACCACTCCAACATCGTCCCCTGGCAGCAGCTGGCCGAGCGGGTTGGGGCGGAGATCGACTGGGTGCCGGCGGGAGACGACGGCCTGCTCGACATGGACGCCTACGGCGCGCTGCTCGAAAGCGGGCCGAAGCTGGTCGCCGTAACGCATGTGTCGAACGTGCTCGGCACAGAGACCCCGCTGGCGGAAATCTCACGACTGGCGCACGAGGCGGGCGCTCTGGTCCTTGCCGATGGTGCCCAAGGGGCGCCGAAGATGGCGATCGACATTGCCGAGCTAGGGGTCGACTTCTACGCGCTGACCGGCCACAAGCTCTACGCGCCGACTGGGATCGGTGCGCTGTGGGCGAAGCTCGACCTGCTGCGGGCGATGCCACCCTTCCTCGGCGGCGGCTCGATGATCCGCAAGGTGACCCGCGAGGGCACGACCTACGCCGACCCCCCGGCGCGCTTTGAGGCCGGCACCCCGGCGATCGCGCAGGCGATCGGCATGGCCTCTGCGCTGCGCTGGCTGGACGGGGTGGGCATGGATGCCGTGCTGGATCACGAGCGCCAGGTCACCGACTACACGCTCGAGCGCCTCACCGAGGTGCCCGGCCTGCGCGTGTTCGGCCCAGCCCGCGGACCAGACCGCATCGGCCCCGTCTCCTTCGAGCTGGAGGGAGTCCACGCCCACGACGTCTCCGAGATCCTCGACCGCCACGGGGTCGCCGTCCGCGCCGGTCACCACTGCGCCCAGCCGCTAATGGACCGCCTCGGCATCGCCGCCACGGCCCGCGCTAGCTTCGGGGTCTACACCACCCCCGAAGAGATCGACCGCCTGGTCGAGGGCCTCCACGACGCCCGCAAGGTCTTCGGGCTCACCAGCTAGCGTCTATTCCATGGACGAGCTATATCGCGACCAGATCCTCGAGCACTACAAGCGGCCGCATAACTTTGGGCGGCTGGATCAGCCCGATCTGGAGTTCGAGGACACCAACCCCTTCTGCGGCGACGAGCAGCACGTGACGATTCGTCTCGACGAGGACGGCAAGGTGGCGGAGATTGCCTTCGACGGCAAAGGCTGCGCGATCTCGACCGCGGCGACATCGCTGCTTACGGACGAGCTGACTGGCAAGACGCGCGAGGAGCTGTTGCGGCTGCCCAAGGAGTACGTGCTCGAGCTACTGGGGATCGACATCTCGGCGACAAGGATGAAGTGCGCCATGCTCGGCCTGAAGGTCGTCAAGAGCGCCAGCCTCGGCGAGCCCGCCGAATGGGAGGACGAGGGCGAGACCGGCGACCCGAGCGAAGCGGCCGCCATCTAGGCGCTCAGCCGCGCATCCGACATTAACCCCGCTGGGGTGTGGTCAATGTCGGATGCGCGCTGATTCCCGCGCCTCAGACTTCTTCGCTGAGGGCGATTACGGCGAAGGCGGCGCCGTGGGGGTCGGTGAGGATGGCGAAGCGGCCGACCGGGATGTCGACCGGGCCCATCATCAGGTCGCCGCCGCGCTGCTTGGCCTCCTCGACGGTAGCGTCGGTGTCCTCGACCGCGAAGTAGACGAGCCAGTGAGGAGGGATCTGCTCCGGCACACCGCGTTCGTTCATATTCAGAATCCCGCCAACCGGACTCCTGACCTGCAAGATCTCCCCAGTCCGACTATCCCCGTGGAGGATCGTCGTGTACTTGCCCATCTCCCCCATGTCGTTCTCTTCGAAGCCCCAACCGAAGACAGCTCCGTAGAAGGACTTGGCGCCCTCCAGGTCGCGCGTGTTGAGTTCGTTCCAGGAGAGGGCGCCGGGCTCGTTGACGATGCCCGCGCCGGGGAACGTGCCGGGCTGCCAGATCCCGAAGACGGCGCCGCTGGGGTCGGCGAAGACCGCCATCGTGCCCAGGCCCATCACGTCCATCGGCTCGGCGATCACACTGCCGCCGGCCTCCGCTACCGCCGCCGCGGTGGCCTTGGCGTCGGCGACCGAGACATAAGAGCTCCAGGCGGGCGGCTGGCCCTCCTGCATCAGGGGCATCATGCCGGCGACGTCCACCCCGTCCTTCGTCGCTCGGCGGTAGCCGCCGGTCTGCTCGACGTTTTCGCTCGCCGGCACCTCCCAACCGAAGAGGGCGCCGTAGAAGTCAACCGACGCATCCAGGTCAGGTGAGCCGAGATCTACCCAGCACGGGGTCCCTGGCTCGTAGCTAGCTCTCTCGCTCATCGTCTCTCCAATCGTCTGGGTGAGCTGCATCAAATTCTCTACCTGCCAGACCGAGAATTTGATGCAGTTCGCAGGGGAAGCTGGTTGCGCCGGATCATCTCATCCGCCGGATGGGTAGCCGTCAAGCTCGTGTTACGGTGCGCAGCCGAGCCGGCCCAATCGCTAAAATCCGACCGTAGAAGTAGGATTAAGTCTCAACCCGCACTAGCTACCCGCGGGAGCCTCGATTCCTTTGCCAGAGACCGCTGGAACATCCATCTCCGTATGCCCCGCTGCCGAGCTGCCCGCGGGGACTATGCGCCTGGTCGAGCACGACGGTCGCAAGATCGGCGTCTTCAACTGCGAGGGGACGCTTTACGCGATCGAGGATCGCTGCTCGCACGACGATGGGCCGCTCGCCGAGGGCGAGTTCGACCCGGCGACCTGCACGGTCGAGTGCCCGCGTCACGGCTCCCTCTTCGACCTGACCACCGGCAGGCCGAAGACGCTCCCAGCTTTCGCCCCGGTGCAGACGTTCACGGCGGCCGTCGTGGACGACACGATCACCCTGGAGGTCGATTAGGCATGGCAACACCCGAGGTCGTAGCGGAGAAACGCTCGCTCGCCGGCATCAACGCCGACTACAAGGAGAAGTTCGGCTTCCACGATTCCGAGTCGGGCTACGCCTACAAGGCGCCGAAGGGCCTCTCGCGCGAGGTGGTCGAATCGATCTCCGAGTACAAGAACGAGCCGCAGTGGATGAGGGACTTCCGCCTCAAGGCGCTGGAGCACTTCTACTCGCGCCCGACCCCGAAATGGGGCGGCGACCTCGATCAGATCGACTTCGACGACATCCACTACTTCGTTCGCGCGTCTGAGAAAAACAGCCGCGACTGGAGCGAGGTCCCGGAGGACATCAAGAACACCTTCGACCGGCTCGGCATCCCCGAGGCGGAGCGCAAATTCCTCTCCGGGGTCGGTGCCCAGTACGAGTCCGAGGTCGTCTACCACCAGGTCAACGAGAAGCTCGAGGCCCAGGGCGTGATCTTCACCGACATGGACACGGCGCTGCGCGAGCACGAGGACCTGGTGCGCGAGTACTGGGCGACGATCATCCCGCCCAACGACAACAAGCTGGCGGCGCTCAACTCGGCCGTCTGGTCGGGCGGCTCCTTCGTCTACGTGCCGGCCGGGGTCAAGGTCGAGATGCCGCTGCAGGCCTACTTCCGCATCAACACCGAGAACATGGGCCAGTTCGAGCGCACGCTGATCATCTGCGAGGAGGGCGCCGACGTCCACTACATCGAGGGCTGCACGGCGCCGGTCTACTCCAGCGACTCGCTGCACTCCGCGGTGGTCGAGATCTGCGCCAAGCCGAGCTCACGGGTCCGCTACACGACCGTGCAGAACTGGTCGCAGAACGTCTTCAACCTGGTCACCAAGCGCGCCGTCGCGCACGAGAAGGCGACGATGGAGTGGGTCGACTGCAACCTCGGCTCGAAGCTGACGATGAAGTACCCCTCGATCTACCTGCTCGGCCCCGAAGCCCATGGCGAGATCCTCTCGATCGCCTTCGCCGGCGATGGCCAGCACCAGGACGCCGGCGGCAAGATCATCCACGCCGCGCCGCGCACCTCGTCTTCGATCTTCTCCAAGTCGATCTCCAAGGACGGCGGGCGGGCGACCTACCGCGGCCTGCTCGAAATCGCCGACGGGGCGACCGAGTCGCGTTCCAAGGTCGTCTGCGACGCGCTGCTGCTCGACGAGGACTCTCGCTCGGACACCTACCCGACGATCCGCATCGACGAGAACGACGCCAACGTCGGCCACGAGGCGACCGTTTCCAAGATCGGCGACGAGCAGCTCTTCTACCTGCAGAGCCGCGGCCTCGACGAGGAGGAGGCCTCGAAGATGATCGTCAACGGCTTCATCGAGCCAGTCACCAAAGAGCTGCCGATGGAGTACGCGGTCGAGCTCAACCGACTGATCGAGCTGCAGATGGAGGGCTCGATTGGCTGAGGTAGCGACGCTGCCCCCCCTCCCCGATCAGAAGACAAAGGGGTGGGAATTCACCGATCTTTCCGGTCTCGATCTCGATTCGTATGAGCCCGGCTCCGCCGAGGCCTCGATCGGATCGAGCGAGGGAGCCGTGGTGCTGCCGCTGAAAGAGGCGAGCGAGTCGCGACCGGAGCTGGTCGAGGGACGACTTGGCTCGCTGGCACCTGCTGACGACCCTTTCGTAGCGCGTAACGATGAGGCCTGGAGCGACGGCGTTCTCGTCCACGTGCCCGCGGGGGTCAAGGTCGAGGAGCCGATCCGGATCGAGGTTCCGCTCAGCGAGAACGGCAGCGCGCTCAACTGGCGCACCCTGGTCGTGCTCGAGGAGGGCGCCGAGGCGGAGATCTGGGAGCACTGGTCATCGCCTGACGATGCTGTCGACGCACTGCTCAACTCGGTGGTCGAGCTCAGCGTCGGCCAGGCGGCGACGCTGCGCTACGTCAACACCCAGGACATCTCCGAGCAGGCCTGGATCTTTGCCACCCAGCGGGCCCAGGTGGAGCGCGACGCGCGGCTCGACTGGACCGCGCTCGGCTTCGGCTCCGCGAACGGCAAGGTGCGCATGGAGACCAATCTGGCCGGCCCGGGCTCCGAAGCGCGGGTCACTGGCGGCTATGCCGGCGGCCCGGGACAGCACCTCGACTACGACACCACCCAGGAGCACGCTGCTCCCAACACCAACTCCGACCTCGCCTTTCGCGGTGTCCTCGCCGCCGGCGCAACCGCAGTCTGGCGCGGCATGATCCGCGTTGACCCCGGCGCCCAGCAGACCGATGCCTTCCAGGAGAGCCGCAACCTGCTGCTCTCGACCGAGGCCCACGCCGACGCGATCCCGGGCCTGGAGATCGAAGCCGACGACGTCCGCTGCACTCATGCCGCCGCCGTGGCACAGGTCGATCGCGACCAGCTCTTCTACCTCACCTCGCGCGGCCTTGACGAGGCCGACGCGAAGTCGCTGATCATCGAAGGCTTCCTCGAGTCTTTGGTCGAACGCCTGGCCGAGGGCCCCGTGCGCGAGGAGATCTCGGCCGCACTCGAGCGCCGCCTCGCCGAGATTCTCTAGACCCTCTTAGTCATCGCGCTTTTTGCGGCGATCCGACAGCGTCGTCCGCAGGATCGAGCCGAGCACGATCAGTACCGGCGGCAGATAGAGAACCCATAGCCAGTGACCCGTGTGGGCAAGTGGCACCAAGACGGCCATGTCTCCAGTATGACCTGAAGCACCGGGACCGCCGGCCTTGCGTGCGGCGGTCCCAGTGCTACAAGGGAGAGGGAGAGTCAAGTGATTGGACTCGCCCGTAGTAAACCACTTTGCATCTCGTTTACATCAGTAATAAACCGCTGCTTAACCTCAGATTCATCCGCACTTCCTCGCAAAAAGCGGAGTCATCATCCGTTGCCGACCGACAGTAGGAAGAGACCAAAGCAGGTAAAGGCCACCATCACCGCCAGCATCCAGTACTGGGAGCGAGCCGCCTGGCGGTAGTCGCCCCAGTAGGCGGTGGCCCGATCGTGAGCCAAGACGAGCCCTGCGACGTGACCTACCACTAGCGCCCCCACCTGTACATACCAGATGGCGTTGGCGCTGAGCAGCTTAAAGTCGATACCACTTGAGGCTGTGCCGAAGAGGTCGGTCGTCGCGGTTCCCAGCGGATCCGAGAGCAGGTAGCCAAACTGCGCCTGCTCCTGAAAGACGAAGAGACTGAAGTAGTGGGCGACCAGGTAGGCGAAGGCGATCGGGATCAGAGTGTGGGCAAAGCCCGAGCGCAATTTGCTCAACGGTGGGGCGCCGCGCACGGTCGACATCCCCCGAACCCCGATCAAGTAGATGAGAGCAACCCCAGCGAAGCAGAGCAGCATGAAGATCGAGTCGGTGAGCCGCAGCGCTGCGGTCAATCCGAGCCCCGCGTCGACCAGCCATTCGAACACCTGCGAGATAGCCCCCTTGATCGCGCCCTCCTGGGCACCGTCGAAGCTGGTCGTCGCTATCGATGCGATCACTACGGCTGCAGAGCCGGGTACCGTCGCCCAGTGGGTCGACGCCGCAAGGGGCAGGCGGCGGCCCAAGCGACCGTCGCGAACGCCGAGAAAACCGAGCTGGGAGAACATCCCGAAATAGACCGAGAACACCTCTCCTCGTAGACACCACTTCTCCACCCCAAAGAACGCCATCATCACCAGCGTGTACAGGCTGTAGACAAGCGCGGCAACGGCGGCCGCGTGGGGAGAGAGACCCACCGCGACGCCGCCGCTGGCGCCGTAAACGACCTCTAGCCAGACAACCGCGAGCAGGCCGACCGCCGCGGGCCAACGGCCCAACCGCTCGGGGTATTCCAGGTGCGCCGGCTGCTGGCCGGCGATTGCGTTGAAGGCACCCCCGATCGTCCTCCCAACCGCTCGCCAAGGGTTAATCGGCCGGAACACATCGCCGAAGACCACGCTGAACAGTGGAATGCCCAACCACGCGGTTACGAATAGGAAGGTCAGCGCGAAATTGCGGTCCGGTGCTTCGGTTCCCTGCAAGCCGGCGTAGATCGAGAGTCCCAGAAGGAACACGCCGATCGCCCCAAAGAGAGCTTGCGCCGGCGGGCCGAGCAGGACTCGCGAGAGCCCTGCCGGCAACCGCCGCCAACGCTCGTCCTCGAACCTCGGCTTTCGCCATGCCGCCGAAAGCGCGAAGAAGGAGACGATCAGGACTATCGATGCCCCCCAGGCAAAAAGCCAGGCGGGAATCGGCAGGTCCTTGCGCGCCGCCAGCGCGTGTGCGAGCGGCAGGAAAAAACTCATGGATTGACAGTCAGTTCGAGGATCTGTTCCTTGCGGCCCTCGAGCTCCGCCTCGAAAATGCCTTCGATCGTGGCGGGGAAGTCGAAGCTGACCGAACCACCGGCCTCGACGTCCTTCATGATGTCGTAGCCATGCATGTGGACCTCGTCACTGACGTCTGAGTCCACCTTGAAGCGGACCTGTTCGCCCTTGTTGTAGGTCAACTCTGCGATCCCACCGACAGGTTTGCCGTGCTTGATCACGATCGTGGTGACCTTGCTCTTGTTACTTGCATTGCTGGTCGTCTCATCGCTGTCGTCGTTCTTGAGAACGATCAGAAGCACGACGGCAACAACTACAACTGCGATGCCAACGACGGCACGCGTGATGTTCGAATTCATGACTCGCTCCTTTGTTCGAGGAAGAAAAACCTGGGAACTAAGGAGCGAGCGGCGGTGGCCGCTGAGCGAAGCCGAAGGCGATTAGAAGTCCACCGCTGATCGTGCGAATACGCGGAATAAGCGGACGTCGCTGGTTCTTTGCCGCCCGCGAGCGAGGTTTGGAGAAAATCCGCTCGGAGATCCTGACGATCGCCGTAAAGCCCGGGTAATGGCCGAACAAAAGCGATCCGACCAGGAGGAACAGCGGGATCAGCGCCAGGACGATCTCGAGCATTGCTCTGGGAATCTAGCGGAGCCGTCTCCTCCGCCCAGCAAATAACGTTCGTTTCGATGCGCCCGGAGCGAGACAACATCGCCGCTCCCGACCTGCCTGGCGAGATCGCCTGGGTCGGCAAAGCGCCAGAGTCAATGCCGGCAATCACCGCCGGCGGCCCCGCCCTGGTCCACTTCTTCGACGCCTCCCAGCTCAACAGCATTCGCACGCTGCCCTACGTGACCGAGTGGGACCGGCGCTATCGCGACGACGGCTTGACCACGATCGGCGTGCAGGCGCCGCGCTTCCCGTTCGGCTCGGACCCAGCGCAGGTTTCGGCCACGCTCTATGAGCTCGGCGTCGACTTTCCGGTCGCAATCGATTCGGAGCGCCAGCTCTGGCAGTCATACGGCTGTGAGGGCTGGCCAAGCCTCTTCCTCTGGAGCACCGGCGGAGCGCTGAGCTGGTTCCACTTCGGCGAGGGCGAGTACCTCGGCACCGAGATGGCCATCCAGGAAGAGCTAAGGGAGCTTGACGCGCTGCGCTCGCTGCCCGAGCCGATGGAGCCGCTGCGGGCGAGCGACGCTCCGGGGGCGATGGTGATGCCGCCGACGCCTGAGCTCTTTCCCGGTGGCTCATGGGAGCGGCCCTGGGTCAGCTCTGAAGCAGGCGCTGAGCTGATCGTCGAGTACGAGGCGGCTGGCGCCTACGCAACGATCGAGGGCACGGGCGAGCTCGCGGTGAGAATGGACGGCATTGAGCAGTCACCGATTTCGGTCGACGGGCCGCGCCTCTACGCCGTCGCCGAGCACGACCGGCACGAGGCTCACCGACTTACGCTCGTGCCAGAGGGCGAGCTGCAGATCTGGTCGGTCAGCTTTGCTGCGGGGCTGCCTTGAGTGCCTCGCGAATCTCCTTGGGGAGCATGAAGCGCACGTCCTCGTGAACCGTGCGCAGCTCGGAGACATCCTCGGCGCCGCGTTCGCGGAATAGCTCGACCAGGCGCTCGACCAGCTCCTCGGGAGCGCTGGCGCCTGAAGTAATCCCGACTGTCTCGACTCCCTCCAGCCACTGCTCCTGCACTTGGCTGTGGTTGTCAATTAGGTAGGAGTCGGCGCCGTGTTCCCGCGCCACCTCAACCAGGCGGTTCGAGTTGGAAGAGTTGGTCGAGCCGATCACGAGCACGAGCTCGCACTCGCGAGCGAGCTGCTTGACGGCGATCTGCCGGTTGGTGGTCGCGTAACAGATGTCGTCTGACTTGGAGCTGACGATCGCGGGGAACTTGGCACGGAGGGCGGCAATCACCTCGGCCGTCTCGTCCACCGAGAGGGTCGTCTGGGTGATGAAGGCGACCTTGGTCGGGTCCGGGACCTCCAGCCGCTCCACCTCATCGGCGGTTTCGATCAGGACGATGCTGTCCGGCGCCTCACCGGTCGTTCCTTCGACCTCCTCGTGGCCCTCGTGCCCGATCATGATGATCGTGTAGCCCTCGGCAGCGAAGCGCCGCGCGGAGACGTGGACCTTCGTGACCAACGGACAGGTGGCGTCGATCGTTCGCAGCCGGCGCGCCGTGGCGTTCTCGTGGACCGCCGGGGCCACCCCATGGGCCGAGAAGACGACCATCTCGCCCTCCGGTACCTCGGTCTCCTCCTCGACGAAGATCGCCCCTCGCTTGGCCAGTTCCTCGACGACGTGCTTGTTGTGAACGATCTCCTTGCGCACGTAGACCGGTGCGCCGTAAAGCTCGAGCGCGCGCTCGACCGTCTGCACGGCGCGGTCGACGCCGGCGCAATAGCCGCGCGGGGCGGCAAGCAAGACCCGCTTCGGGGCTGCGGTGGCTAGGGAAGGCATAGGCCCAGAGTAGCTAGCCTTGGAGGATGGCAACCCAAGGTCACCATCTCGACCGCCTGACTGCAGTCGACGCCTCGTTCCTGACCAACGAGACGTCGGCGAGCCACATGCACGTCGGAGCGATCCTGATCTTCGAGGGGCCGCCGCCCAAGTACGTCGACCTGGTCGAGCACGTGCGCAGTCGGCTGAGCCAGGTACCGCGCTTCCGCCAGCGTCTCGTCGTGCCGCCCTTGGAGGCGGGTCGGCCGCTCTGGGCCGACGACGTCAACTTCAACCTGACCTACCACATCCGCCACACAGCCCTGCCATCTCCGGGCGGCGAGCAGCAGCTGAAGCGCCTTGCCGCGCGCGTCTTCTCGCAGCAGCTCGACCGCTCCAAGCCGCTCTGGGAGCTCTGGCTCGTGCAGAACCTCGAGCGCGATCGCTTTGCCCTGCTGACCAAGACGCACCACGCGATGGTCGACGGGATCTCCGGCGTCGACATCGGCACGGTGCTCTTCGACCTCGAGCCGGTGCCGGAGCCGGCGACGAGCGACGACGGCTGGATTCCCCAGCCCGAGCCAGGCACGCTCGAGCTGGTCAAACGTGGCGCGGTCGACGCGGCGGTGGCACCGGTGAAGCTGGTCGAGCGCGCGGTCGAGGCGGTGCGGCACCCGGAGTCTGCGGCGCGGCGGATCGGCGAGGCACTGGAGGGCGTTGGCGAGGTCGTCGGGGCTTTTGCGGACCCCGCGCCCGACGTGCCTCTCAACCAGCCGATCGGACCGCACCGACGCTTCACCTGGGCGCGCTCGGAGCTGGCCACCTTTAAGCGGATCAAGGACACCCTGGGCGGCACGGTCAACGATGTCGTGCTGGCGGTCGTGACGGGGGCGCTGCGCGACTGGCTGCACACGCGCGGCGTGCGGACCGAGGGTCTGGAGATGCGGGCGCTGGTGCCGGTCTCGATCCGGACCCAGGACGAGCGCGGCGACCTCGGCAACCGGATCGCGGCGATGCGCGGGCCGCTGCCGGTCTACGTCGAGGACCCCGTGCGCAGGCTGCGGGTGGTGAGCGAGCAGATGGAGGGGCTGAAGCGCTCCAAGCAGGCGCTGGGCGCCGAAGTGATTTCGCGCTTCAACGACTTCGCGCCCCCGACCCTGCTGGCGCAGGCGTCGCGGATCAACTTCTCGACCCGCCTCTTCAACCTGATCGTCACCAACGTGCCGGGGCCACAGCTGCCGCTCTACGTGTTGGGCCGCGAACTGGAGGAGGTCTTCCCGGTCGCCTTCCTGCCCCAGAACCACGCAATGGCGGTGGCGATCATGAGCTACAACGGCCGGGTCGGCTTCGGCCTGCTCGCCGACTACGACGCAATGGAGGACGTAGAAGCGATCGCCGAAGGCCTCAACCGCTCACTGGCCGAGCTCGAGGAGGCGGCCGCAGCGGCCGCGCCTGCTTAAGCCGAGCGACCCGCCCGACTAGGCTTGATCCGTGGCAATCCTCGTCGCCCTCTTCATCGTCGTGCCGATCGTCGAGCTCTACGTGATCATCCAGATCGGCTCGTGGATCGGCGTGGCGCCCACGATCGCCCTGCTGCTCGCCGACGCCCTGCTTGGCTCCCTGCTGCTGCGCCACCAGGGCCGCGGCGCCTGGCGCCGCTTCAACGCCGCCCTTGCGGAGCGTCGCTTCCCAGGTCGTGAGGTGGCCGATGGCCTGCTGATCGCAATCGGAGGCACCCTCCTCCTCACCCCCGGCTTCGTCACCGACATCGTCGGCCTGATCCTCCTCGTCCCGCCCACGCGTGCGATCGTCAGGCGCCTGATGCGCGGCTACGTGGGACGGCGCTTCCTGATCATCGGCGCGCCTGGGCCTGCCGGGCCGGCCGCTTCACGACAGAGCTACGACTACGACGCGACAGCTGAAGAGATCGACGCCGAGGATCCACGGCTGCCGAGCTAGCTCCCAGTTGCTCCATCATTGCCGCCAGCTGGGTTATACTGCGAGTATGACTCATAAGGTTGGAATCAAGGGTCAGGTCGTGATCCCGAAGGCGATTCGGGACGAGATCGGCATCGAACCCGGCGACGAAGTCGAGTTCGAGCCGGATGGCCGGGAGGTGAGAGTTCGTCGCGTCGCCGACGACCCCGAGGCCCGCGTGAGGGACATCAGGTCGCTGCGCGGGGCTTGGGCCGACACCCCCGGCGGCGGAACCGACGATCTCCTAGAAGAGCGGCGCAAAGAGCGAGAACTGGAGGAGCGCAAGGCCCAGAGGTGGGGCGTTGGTCGTCCTTGACAGCTGGACGCTGCTTGCATACTTGAAGGACGAGCCGGCCGCCGAGCAGATCGAGAAAGAGTGGCTCGAGGGAGGGGCCGCGATTTCTTCGATCAACCTCGGCGAGACCCTGTACATCCGAATGCGCGAAGGGAGCGAGGAAAACGCGGTAAGCGACATCGCGATGATCCGAGCTCGAAGCACAGTCGTCGACCCAGACTGGCCGCTGGTCCTCGCAGCGGCCAAAATCAAGGCGGGCGGCGGCCTCTCTTACGCCGACGCCTTCTGCATTGCTACCGCCGAACGACTGAGCGCAGCGCTGTGGACCGGCGATCCGGAGATCATCGAAAAGGCAATGGAACTTCAGTGCAACATCAAGGATCTCCGCGATCCAGATTTCTAATGGACGGCGTTCTGGTTCGCTTTCGAGCCAACACTGCGCCAATCACCATCGCCACACAACCGGCGACTGCAACGTAAGGGCCGATGCCTATCGTCGCTAGACCTTGCACTTCGCGAAGGTCGTGCCTCAGGTCGACCAACGCATAGATCGCCAGTGCACCCCCGAGCAGCCCTACGGCGAAGCCGACCCCACGGACTGCGGATGAATCCCGTTCGCGAAGCGCAACCAACGCGGCGGCACCGCCCCCCACCACAGACGCCCAGGCCCAGCCCGTGCCACGCCCCGCGGCATCGAACAGCTGGAACAGGCTCAGATTTCCGAGCAGGATCACCTTGACCCAGGGCAGAAACGGTGAAACCGCCAGTGCCACCCCGCCGCCGAAGACGAGCATGCGAGCACGACCGAGCCCTTGCAAGGTCGCGGATACCCCTTGGGACTTCGACACAACTGGCTCGTGTACATCGCCAGTCCATCGTGTGCCGTCCCAATAGAAGAGGTTGCCACTTCCCCCGGGGTCGGGATACCAACCCGGAGGCGTGTTGCTGCCTGCCTCCTCTCGGCGATCATCCACCATCGGGTCCCCCCTTACATTCGGGGCACTCCCGGGTTTTCGGCGTGATGGTCGTTTCCCCCTAGTTCTTGACGACGTAGACGCGGCTACCGTCCGGGCTGACCGCGAGCGCAAGCGGGAACGCGCCAACCTTGATCGGCTTGGAGGCGGGCTTGCTGGTCGCGGTGTCGATGACGGAGACGGTGCCTGGTTCCAGGCAGCTTACGTAGGCGAGGTGGCCGTCGGGGCTGATTGCGACCGCCGTCGGCCTACTACCGACCTTGATCGGCTTGGAGGCGGGTTTGTTGGTCGCGGTGTCGATCACCGACAGTGTGCCGTCGCGCGCGTTCGCGATGTAAGCGAGGCGGCCGTCGGGGCTGATTGCGATCGCGGAGGGAGTGTCGCCCGTCTTAATGCCTCTGACGGCTTGCTTATTGGTCGCGGTGTCGATCACCGAGGCCGTGTCATCGCGCACATTGGCGACATAGACACGGCTGCCATCTGGAGTGATCGCGAGCGCGAGCGGGTGCCCGCCGACCTTGATCGGTCTGGCAGCAGGCTTGTTGGTCGCGGTGTCGATGACGGAGACGGTGTCGCTGCCAGCGTTGGAAACGTAAACGCGGCCGCCGTCAGGGCTAATCGCAACTGCGATTGGTCCGTGACCAACTCTGATCGGCTTGCCGGTGGGTTTGTTGGTCGCAGTGTTGATCACCGAGACGGCGTTGCTTCCGGAATCGACCACATAGGCGCGCTGCCCGTCGGGAGTGATCGCGATCTGTTCGGGGAAGCGCCCGACCGCTATCGCTTTGACGGCCACGCTACTCGTAGCGGTGTCGATCACCGAGACATTTCCTCTACGCAGCCCGCCCGCGTTGACCACATACGCGCGGTCCCCGTTGGGACTTAGAGCGATTGCGCTGGGAAAGCGGCCGGTCTTTATCGTCCTCGTGGTCAGTCTGTTTGTTGTGGCGTCGATTATCGAGACGCCGCCGCGGATTTGGGATACGACAGCGCCCTTTTGAGCGCCCGCCTCTCCCGCGACTACAACCGTCGCAAGCCCGACGAGCAGGAGGCCTGCCGACATACAGCGAAGACGATTTCGTTGAATCACGGCGATGAAGTTAGTGAGCTGGCGGGCTAGCTGAACTCGCGCACGACGTTATTTAGGTATTCCCCCATTCCTCGAACCTACTCGATCCGATTTTGCAGAGAATGCCCCTGCAGCCAGCGCAAGTATCAGTGGGGGGCCCTCCGAGCGGTACTAGAACCCAAGCGCGAACTTAGCGTCCTCGGTCATCATCTCTGGAGACCTTGAGCATTATGCCTGCAATAAGCCCTTTTTTGCTTGTCATGGGGACAGGGTTGGGGACGGTCATGAGATGGGGGTTTGGCTTCGTCCCCATGATTGAAATCGCCTTGGCGATTCGCAGAGCCCCCTTACGTAGGCGTCGTTTGCGTGAGGGGCGTGGGGGTCGATTTCACGAGCTCGCCAGTCGCTAGTCTCGCCCAAGCCGTGACGGGCTCCGTGATGTTGATTCCCTCTGCTTCCACTTGGTCAAGCGGAAGATAGGCACTCGCGGAATCGCGCGGTGCCACCGTGCCCGGAGGTCGCCCCAGGAAACTGCCCGAAATGATGCAGCTGGTAGCCGAGCCGTCCTGTAGATCGAGGCCAGCCCCGGTAACTCGCACCGCATGATCACTGCGGTTCGCGACACCTATCGCGACAACCTTCGCCGGCGAGTCGCTGCCGGGCAGAACGGCCAGCGCGAACCGTGCTTCCACGTCGACGTGGCTCCGGTGCTGGTGCCGCCACGAGTAGACCTGCCATCCAAGCGCAGCCGAAGAGACAACGGCTGCGTACCCCGCGATCACGGCTGACGCCTCCACTTGACGGCATCGCAGCCGGACGCGACAGAACCGATCCCAGAGGCAGAGCTGCTGCTTGGCAAAGAATTCACGCGACCGCGCATTTGAAAGCTCGATCCCTCTCAGCCCCGAAGATCGCGCGAGGACAATGATTAATGCAAAGGCTTGCCTTTGAATCAATTGTTTGGGCCGATTTTCAACGACCGCAGCTAAACCCGAACGAGCCCTTCGGCGCTAGCCACAGGACGCCGCATCGCGCGCAGCTCCTCGCGAGGCGGCACGGTAGCGGCACTCGACACAGCCCAGACCGATCTTAAGCGGCAGCTACTAGTTCAGGAAAGCTACAAACGAGGCCCGGAGCAGTCCATGGACCAACCCGACATTTGCGGGACACCTTTGACGAAAGCGACGTACCGTCGAATATCGTACCCAGCCGCCGCTTAATTCATTTCGACCCGCAAACTACTAACTCTCACACACCTTAGGAAAAAAAGTGTCGCTGTGGTCTTTGACGACACTCCCATCCTTTGCGCTGCGCCCGATCACTTCTACCCCTGCCGCCGGTGGGCAGCCGGGAAGTACGACCGAGAATACCCCAAAGCGACCATTAACTTTGAGACGCTTGCCCAACGCATCGTCAAGGGTTGCAATGGCCATGGTGCCTTGATCCTTGACATTTCCTTCAATCTTGTATTGCACAGTTATGCGATCAATTAGCGGAGAAATCTCTCCTACTATCTGAGTATACCCTTGGTCAGCGCCTTCCCACCAGGACGAGTCTCCTGCACAAATCTTTCTTCCGCCGCAAAGCATCCGCCAGTTAGCACCCCGTGGGATACATGCACCTGCCTGCGAATTGCCGAAGCGCGGACTGTCCGCCGTAAAGCAAAAACCCTGTGATGTATCGAACCCAACAATCTCTAGCGATCCATGCCAGCGACTGCGCGTACACGCCACCACCAATTCAGGGCTTCGAACCGTTACACCGGGAGTCGATGGGAGCCTAGTTGTTTGCAGCGTTGGTGCGCCCCCAACCTTACAGTGGCCCGCTACATTCGTCGCCAGCTGGGCCTTTATATCGTCGCGCGACCGATCGCTCGCCAGGGCAAATCCACCGATGCCCAACAGCACTATGCCAATTGCCGCGCTCACAAACCAGGCGATCTTTCTTTTTGCATAACCCTGTTTCATTTTTTAACCAACCCATGTCGATCTGAAGCATCCTTGATCCGATGCGTCGTCGGAAACAGCAGCGTAGCACGCAATAACTGGTGGACGTGTCGGTCCAGTCCAAAAAAGAGTCAGATATAGCTTCCCATTCAGGCTCGCGTCACCTGAGTTAATCGGCCCCACTATTGGCCTTGGACCTGCGTAGCCAACTGGAATCTTGAGATAGCCAGCCACAGCCGATTCCTCAGTGCAAGAATAAACAACTACGACACTCAAGGAGTTTATGTCGCCGACGTGGTAATTGACTCCACCACCCGTGAAAGTGCATGATCCGACAGTAGCAATAGGTACACGGGGTCTCCTTTTGGGAGTGCGTCCACTGGCAGGCCGTGCTTGCACTGATCCGCCGACAGCTGCGCTGCCACCGCTTGCTGGCTCGGCGTAACCGATGCCAACAGCGCCTTTAGCAACTTTCGCTCTACCTAGCCCAATTTTTGCCCGTTCTCCCGAGAGATCAAAACTATTCACCGGGTCGGCATTTGCGTAATCGTAATCATTCGCTGATCCACCCCGGACAGGGTCAACCGAAATGAAGCGACCCAGGGCTGGAACATAGCTGCGAACGCCCATCTGAATTACGCCTGACGACAGTTCAGTACGCCGCTGTTTTCCGCCAACCCATCCGAAGCGGCCGGCGGCTCCTTTTTTCGGATTGCCGAACTCATCAAATTCGAAGTTGGCAGTTAGTTCTTTGGCTGTCGGGCTTAGGCTCGCCGTGGCAACGATGTCGCCATGTAGGTTCGTGAGCTGAAGGCTGGTTTCTCCCGCGCTTTCTTGAATCGCGGCCAGTTCTCCGTCGATGCCTGCGATGCTGCGGGTCCACGTTGAGCCACGTTCGGTCCATGCGGTCGAGTCCGAGGACATCGCGTAGTGGAAGATTTCTTTGCCAGATTCTGTCCCGCTCTGGATCACTTCGCGGGGGTGGCCGGTGGCGTCGAGCTGGTAGCTGTTGGTGAGTCCTCCCTGGGATTGGCTGGCAATCATTTCGTTTGAGTAGAAACTGGTCGCCAGGGTGCTGCCCCCGGAGTATTTTCCAGGCAGGCTGGTGATCCGCCCGAAACTGTCATAGGAGATGCCTTCTCCAATCAACCGATCTGCGGCGTCGTATTCATAGGACTGGCTAGTTCCAGTCGAGGTCGTGTCGCAGACGCCCCCGATGCCAGGTTCCCGCGTCGTCAGTTTGGTCCGGTTTGAGTCGGCGTCAAAGACATACTGGCGCGTCGTGCAAGAACCGCCTTGCGGAGTGTCCTTGACCAGTTTCAACCTGCCGGCCTTGTCGTAGGAGTACTGCTGGCTCGATGCGAGGCTTGCCTGCGAAAGCACTTGGCCGTAGACCGAGCGTTCGTTGCTTTCTTCAAGCCAGGTGCATTTTTCAGTGCAGCTCGTGACCTTTGTGTAGCTGAGTTCGCTCGGACTGCCAGCCTCGTCGTAGCTTGTTTTCGCCACAAGGCCATTCGGCAAGCCCTGTTCGACCATGCTGCCGTCTGCGTCATAAGCAGCCGTGAAGGTGCCTGCGGCCGAGTCTTCGAGTTTCGTCAGAAGGCCCGAGGTCGCGTCATAGCCAAAGGCCTGCGTGCCCTTGCCGTCGAAGATCGTGGCCGGGCGGCTCAGCAGGTCGTAGGTCGTTTCTGAGCTGTTCCCGTCCGCATCGGTGTATTTGACCGGACGGCCGAGTTTGTCGTATGCGACCACGACGGCTTGGTTGTCAAAGCCTTCGCATTTGGTTTCGCAGGCGAACTTCTGTTCTACCGGCATCCCCGTCGTCGTACTGTAGACGACCTGGGTCTGGGGCAGCGCTGTGCCGCCGCCTTCCTGTTTTTGGCTAAGCGGACGGCCGGCAGCGTCATAGGTCAGCAGCGTTTTGCGGACATTGCTGGCACCGCCGCCAGGGCTTTCGAGGACTTCCGTAGGCTGACCGAGAGCATTGTAGGCCGGGTACTTGCCTACCAACAGTTCCGGCTGTCCGGGCGTACCCGGTTGCCCGCCCGGGACCACCTTGCAGAGCAGGCCGGTGTAGCTGCCACCGCTTCGGCAGTCGCTATCCGGCGATTCGCCAAACACCGTGTAGTAGACGAGCTTCGTAGTGCGAGCATCACCGCCTCCCGGTTTGCCGGGGAGGCTTCGTTCCACGGGCAGGCCAGCAGAGTTGTACGCCAAGCGCGTGTGGAGATTCAGGCCGCTGGGATCGACAATCGCTTCCGTCGGCTTGCGAAGGCTCCAGTCGTATTTGGTTTCGGTGACCCGCTGGTCGGCGTCGATTCCTTTCCCGGGTATTTTCGCTCCTGTGGTCACGCGGGTCGGCAGGTGAGGATTGGGGCCGGTTCCCGGCCAGCCTTCTTTCGCGTCTTCGTACTGGATGGTGATGTGAAGCTGTGCTTGGGCCGTTTCGCCCGATTCGAGGCGCACCTGGTGCGTTGGCCCCCATTCCTGGCTCAACTCGGTCCCTTCAGCGGTGTATTCGCGCTTGGTCTCCAGTTCGTAAGAGCGAGCTGCCGATTCGCTGCCCATTGCAAGCGCGCGGAGCCTGTTCTGGGCCCCCAGCTCGCGCACGACATTCCCGTATTCGTCGGTTTCGGTCGTCGTGATCTCAGGTGCAGACGTGCCTGCGCCTGAGGGTGTTGCGGCGTTGACCTGCTGGCCTTCGGCGTCCATGTAATAGATGCTTGCGTGGGCATAGCTTTTCGGCGGGGTCGCCGGAATTTCATCGGGAGGGAAGATCGCCACGGCGTCGGTGGGGATGTCCTGCTGCCCCCACTGGGCGACGCTGGCTCCGCTCATGTCGTACGGGGCGCCGCCAGCGCTAACCGGCACTTCGTAGGCGATCGTGGTTTGCGCGACAGTGGGGCTGGCGACGAGGCTCGCCCGTTTGACGCTCTTAAGGCGCCCGACGTTGAGGGGGTCGACGCCAGAGAGGGCCGCATATTCCAGCGTCCACGGTTCTTGGCCGGGCGGGGTGATCGTTTTCACCTGGCCCCCCTGTGGGGTTTGTGTTCCGGTGCCGACGTAGGCATAGGCCTCTTTCAATGCCGGGGAGATGCGAGGGTCCCACTCGGCAATCAGCCGGCCCGCGCTGTCATATTCGTACTTGGCTACTTCCCATGAACTGTAGGCCCATTTTTCTGTGGGTCCGTGATAGGTGATGGAAGACAGGCGGTCCTTGTATGAAGCAGGGGCTCCCCAAGTGGATGCCGGTTTGTATTGAAACGAGAGGACTTTGCAGGTCCAATATTCTTCCCCTGTTTCCGGACAATAAGCGCCAGGACCGTCTGGCGCCATAATTCGGCTCAAGCGCCTGTTGCCTTCCACAATCTGGTAGACAAGTTTGACTTTGTTTTCTGCTCCCGGCTGGGTGACGGATGTCGGCAGGTATTCCGTGCCGCCGCTGCTGCTTTCAAAGGTGGTCGAGTTTCCCGCCGGGTCGGCGAAGACGAAGGTGCCCCCCGTTGGATGAGTGAGGACGAAACCGCTCGCTTCTGGAGGGGAAACATAGGTTCCGCCGACCTTTTCAAACGCATATTCATAGCCTTCGAGATCGGTGAGCAGCGCATAGTCTCCCAAGCCTGCTTCTTTTTCTTCTGGGGTGGCGAGCACTTCCCGCACGCTCCGCCAGTCGGCGCCGCCCGCCGTTTCGACTGGCACCGATGGCTTCCAGCCCCTTCCCAGCACGGATTTATCTTCCGCTACGCCGGGCACTCGCGAGCTGTAGGAGCGGCTGAAGGCGATGCCCAAGGTTGCGGTTGAGATCGCGGCATCCGTTCTGCTCACCGTGAAGTTGCCTGTCTGCAGGTTGAGCGTGCCTGGGCCGACTTGGGCCGTTGCGTCTTTCGGCCCGCCGATGTCGCGGTTGATCGTCGCTTTGTTGGCCAGGCTGTAGCCGGCCACCCCTGTGGGACCCTCGAAGAGGGCACGAACCTCTATTGGACCTCCTTCCCATAACAGCGAGTTGGAAATTTTTGCCGCATCGAAGAACAGCGGTTCGGATTCAAAGCCAGAGACGGCCATCGGCCATTTCGGTTCTTCGCCTTTGGCGTTGCGAACGTATTTTGTAGGAATCGTCTGGAACCTGGAGGCGTTTTTCACCTTGTATTGAAAGGTGATCCCTTGCACGCCCGGTTCCGTCCATTGCGACTTCAGCTTCAACCGACGAGCGCTGACAGTGCCCTCGCTCGGGGAGACGATCTTGCTGCTGGCAGGCGCCGGCGTGTAGTACGTGATCTGCATGTAGGGCCGCAGTTCGGCGTTGGCCGAAGCGCCGCCTTCGAAGGAGAGCGCCCGTTTCACGCATTTGGGTACGCAAGAGCCTTCTTCGTCGTCGCGCAGCTTCAAGGCAAGGCCGTTGTTCGGCCGTTTGCCTTCAAGCCATTCTTCGACGACCAGGTAAAGCGTTGAACCTGTGAAGTTCCACCATCCGGCTTGCGCGCCGCGTTGGTAGGTAGAGATCTCGCTGTAGGGCACTTCGTAGTCGCCACCGGCTTTTTTCCATGCCTGCACCCCGTCATAGGTCAGCCAGTTCAGGCTTGAGGTCCACGGCTTGGTCATTGGGTAGAGTCTCACGCCTGAGGTTTCGTTGGCTTCGGCTGGCGCAAAGAAGCCAAAGGTGGCGTCGGTCAAGTACGCTTTGCTCGGTATAGAGGTGAGGTCAAAGCGCAGCGCAACCCTGGCTCGTTCGTTGTTTTTGGATTCCGGCGCGGTGTTGTACTTGGTGTAGAGCCCGGGCTGGGAGCAGAGGCTCCACCCCGGAGATGGAGACGGGGCGTTGCCGTAGCTGCAATCGAGGCTCGGCTTCGGAACGGTCAGGGAAGGGTCCAAGATGACGGGCCAGGAGCGCTCCGGCGCCGCCAGCCAGCCTCGGTCGATTTCCACGGCAAGTCGCCAGCCCGATTTCTCTTGGCCTAGCTCGTAGTGAACGGCGCGTGAGGGAGCCTCCCCCTGCGAGGCACTGTCTAGGACAACGGGAGGAGGAATGGCGGCGACAGGGTGGCCTTCGCCGTCCTGGAACCGAATCGAGCCGTCCTCGTCCAGGCTGGCTTCGACGCCGGGTGAAGCCTGAAGGTGGAAGTGGAACGTGCTGGGTTGGGAAGGATCGGCGATCTCGATCTCCTCCTTGAGGCCATTTGCGAGGCTTGAGAGCTTGAAAGTCGTGCCACCGCCTGCGGTTTCATAGCTCGCAGTCTCGCCTTCGAGCTGCACCGGCTTTGGCTCGGCTCCAAGCAGTTCGCTTGAGACCCACTCCCCTCCTTCAGACAGCTGCACCGCGCCGTCACCGAGGCGCTCGGGGAGGCTGACATCGAAGCTATTCGGCCCATTGATGAGCCGGCCATCTGCAAGTCTTTCGAAGCCCTCGCCGATCGGCTTCCAGTTTCCGTCGACGTCGCGATAGTTGACCGGGGCGGGGTAAATACGGGTCACAAACTGGTCGTCGGGGAACCGGAAGGTCTGGGAGGTCGCAGTCCGCTCAGCGACGACTTCAGGGCCGGGCTCGGCTACCGGCGCCGCCGAAAGCGCGGGATCAGGTTCGCTCCCTTCGTCCTGCTCCGCTAGCGCAATGCCCGAGCCAATGGCGAGCAGCATGACCAGCACAAACCCAACGAGCCTGATCCCCTTCACGAAAACGTTCCTCCCTTTGTTGTCTTTGATCCCTGCCAAGCCCTACGGCTCGGTGCGCTTTGAATCCGCAAGCGCTAACGGCACCGCTCCCTGAAAGATGGTTCGCCGACTTCTCCCCCACTCACAAGGCGAAATGAAGTTCAGGTCCGTAGACCACCTCCACGACCTTCGCCTTCACCAGCGTGAGCAGGTGATACTCGATGGCACCGAGCGACCTCTCGCCGTCGAAGACGGCGTAAAGCTCGGCCGAAGTCACGGGACGATCAAACTCTGCCATCACGGCGATAATTGCCGTCTTCGTTCCATTGACCGGGGGCCGGGCGGTTTCCAGTCGCAAGCGCCCGGCCCCATCCGTTCCGTCCTCTTGCCCTTCAAGCGGAGGGCAACTTGCAGACATACGTCGCCGCCCGAGTGGGAAAGAGGCGGCGGCGCTTTGCTGCTGGATGGAAGTGTGTCGTCGTTTCAGCATATGACTGGTGATACGACCCCGGACGACCGTTACGGTTTAAAGTCGCCCGGGGCAATCCTCAAGGAGCACAACCACTCCGGTGCTAACGACGAATTCCGAAAGCGCTGTCCTGCTCTTGAGTGGTGCAAGGTTTCAGATAGATACGGGCGCGACAACCGGAACTTCCCCACCACTCATTTTTTCTTCACTCCGTGGTAGCCGCTCTCCAGGCGGCCAGATCGCCCGCGATCGAACCCCAGCAGGCCAACGAAAGTTGTCTCTCCGGCTTCCCCCGATTTTGCGAGTCGATTGGCGGCGCGGCCGCTGATCGCCTGAGCCCCTTCCCATGTCGCCGTCAGGAGCTCCAGTAGTTCCTTCCCGCCCTCCGCGTCGAGGTTCAGAGCGTCCCACAGCAAGCACAGGTTCTCGTCTTGGTTCATGTGGTCGGTGCGGTAGGAGGACATGGTCTCCGTGAAGATGCCTTGGACGACGGCGCTGTTCAGGTCGCGCCTCTCTTCTAGGGACATCTTGCGATAGGTCTCGTCGTAGACGACAGGCAGCACCAAAGCGCGGTAAACCGGCCTCATCCCCCCGCCGACCAGCTTGTGCCCGGCGAACTCGATGCAACCCGATCTGTAGAGGTCGAGAATGTGCGGCCGGACGTTCTTCACGTCCTCTCCGATCATCCGCGCGATCTCTCCGGTGCTGAATTCGCCTTCGTTGAGAATCGCCAGCGTTTCAACGCGAATCCAGTGGTTGACGGAGTGCGGTAGCGCATCTTCTGGCCGACGCTTGCGTTTCCTGAGAGGCACCCGCCCGACTGCTTGCTCGTTGGTCACCGCTGATCGCTCCCTTCCGGTCAGATTCCTTATCGCTAGTCGTCAGCGGCCTGAGCATAGAGGCTGGAAACGCCCCAACTGAGCGTAATGAAATTTCCACTGGTGGAAATTTTTTACCCTCCTCCTTCCCGTCCCGGCGGCAGAGCCGGGGTGACGACGCGGGGAGGGAGGTGATTCGAGGTGACGATCAAGCCGGTAACGCCGGTCGTTCCGTTGCTGCAAATCGTGAAGCAGCGGTAAACGATTCGGGCCGGTTCTGATCGTCGGTGCGAAAGAGATCGGGACCGGCCCTCATAGCCTTTGGTCATGCAGCTTGCCAGCGTCGGGCTTAGGCTGATCCGGCGGGATGGTGCAGGGCAGGCAATAGCCGAGGTGGCCTATTCGCCTTCCGCGCTCCGCACGTTCTCGATCAACATTTCGAGCGACAGAGCCTCGCCCGGCTCCTGTCCATTCTGTGCTCCGAGTAGAGCACCGTCCCATCGCTGATCCTGAGATCAAGCTGGCCCTCAATGACTAGGTTCGCGAACTGGCCTTGGATCAGCAGGTCGTAAACCTCCTCGAAGGCGAGGGCTAGATCCTCCTCGGTGAAGCCTCCTTGGCCTCTCGTAAGGGCCGCGCTGATCCTTTCGAGAAGCTCGACCTTCGGGTCCATCCCGGAAAACCTAACCAATCGCCGCGATTCCGACTCCCCGACCTACCCGCCAAACCAGCGCCGCGAGAGCGGCAGTCAAGGGCGCGAAGCGCCCGACCCCGCAGGGGTTGACGGCCGCAGGCAACGAAATAGAAGCCCCAGCCGGGAGGCCATTCCTCTAACCCGAACAGGATCCGCAGCCACGGCGTTTCTCTGCGTAGCGTTGGCCGCATTGATCAACTTTCCATAAACGAGACCTGCGAGCAGCTTGAGCATCCAGCGCTCCAACTTTGCGCCATCGACGGCTATCTCCGCCGTTTTTGACTCGGCCGCGTCACGAAGGTCTCGGTCAAAGCCCCGCAGCGTCGAGAAAAAATGGGCTGCCTCGTTATCCAGGGGACTCAAATCATGGTTGTGGCGACCACAAAGAATCTTTGCGGTCATGCCCTCGACCCCGAAGCTCTGAAGCGTCTCCGGCTCCTGAAACTTTAGACCTGCTATCTGCGGCTTTCCCCCTGCCGCCAGAAGCACCGATTTTGAGATGTAGTGCTCTCGGCTAATCGTCGTTGAGCAGCCACCCAGCTCTCGCGCGTAGCAGCGGGAATTCTGGTGTCCAGTTGGGTCATATGCCACGGTGGGTCAACCCCTGCAGATCGCCAGCATCCGCTACGCCGCCATGGGGACGGCTGTGGGGACAAAACTGACCCCCTATGACCCCCACTGACCCCGCAAACCCCGCCTAGAACCCAAGCGCGAACTTGGCGTCCTCGGTCATCATCTCTGGGGACCAGGCTGGGTCGAAGACCATCTTGGGGTGGACGGCGGTGACGCCGGGGAGGTCGCCGACGAACTCCTTCATCTGCTCGGAGACCTGGGGGCCGATTGGGCAGGCTGGGGTGGTGAGGGTGAAGGTGACGAAGACTTCGTCTTTCTCGATCTCGACGTCGTAGACGAGGCCCAGAGAGACGAAGTCGAGGCCTAGCTCGGGATCGATTACTTCCTCGAGCGCCTCGAGTACGTCGTCTTCGGTGAGTACCGCTGTCTCGTTCTCGCTCATTGGGCCATGGTAGCTGGGCGCTACGGCGAACCCGGCGTCAGCGGCTCCGCGGGAGGCTCGTCGCCCTCCGGGCACAGCCCCAGCTGCCACCAACCGACGTCGCGCCAGGCACCCGCCTTCCAGCCGACGCGACGGAAGACCCCAACGGGCACGAAGCCCAAGCGCTCGTGAAGCGCGACGCTTGCCTCGTTCGGCAACGTGATCCCGGCACATGCCAAGCGGAAACGCTGGTACCGAAGGCGGTCGAAGAGAACCTCGTAGAGCATCCTCCCCACCCCCTGGCGACGGCTCCCCTCCCCGACGTAAACGGAGACGTCCGCTGCCCAGCGATAGGCGGGTCGCTCGCGATGCCGACAGGCGTAGGCGTATCCGAGCAGCTCCTTGCCGCGCTCGGCGACAAGCCATGGGTGGGTGGCGGAGACTCGCTCGATGCGGGCAGCGACCTCATCCGTGGTAGGGGCGCATTCCTCGAAGGAGATTGCACTCTCCACCACATGGGGCAGATAGATCGCCGCACAGGCGGCGGCGTCGCGCCTCGGATCGGCATCGCGAACGGTGCAGGGGTTCATCACAGAGAGGCGACAATCTAGCTCGCTCGCGCTGCACGACTTCTTTTCACGCCAATAGGCTCTCGCCGATGAATACTCAGAACCAGATTGTGCGGCGGTCGATCGGCATTGCGTTCGCCGACGGGGGGCTTCTTGCGCTCAGCGCGGCACGTCCGGCGGGAGCCGATGGGCACGGCGAGGAGACCGTGGCTGCAGTGCTCTGCGGCCCCGACGGTGCCCCGGTCGAGGTGTCCGAGACGCTGCTCTCCACCGAGTACGGCCCCGATGGCGTGCAGCGCCGGGCGACGCTTGAGCTCTGGCTCGACAACGGGGGCTCCCCCCCACTGCGCGGCGCCGGCACGCTGATCAGCGCCAGCACCATCGCCCACCCGGGCTTGACCGGCACCATCGCCTTCTTCCGCTGGTCACTGGAAGGGCGCGAGGGGCTCGGCCACTACGAGGTGGTGCGTGAGGATGGCTGAGATCAAGGCGATCGTCTCCGACTTCGGTGGTGTGCTGACCACGCCGTTGATCCAGTCCTTCATGGCCTTTCAGGACAAAACGGGGATCACAACCGAAACCCTCGGCAAGGCGATGCAGGCCGCGACCGACGCCAACGGCGAAAACCCGCTCTTCGAGATGGAGCGGGGGGAGATCACCGAGGTCGCCTTTCTCGACCAGCTCACCGACAGTCTCGAGCCCCTGCTCGGCCACCGGCCCGAGATGCACCGCTTCCGCGAGATCTACTTCGAGGCCCTCGACATCAACCAGCCGATGATCAACCTGATGGCAGAGCTGAAGGCCGAGGGCTACCGGATGGCGATGCTGACCAACAACGTGCGCGAGTGGGAGCCGCTCTGGCGCCCGATGCTGCCGGTCGACGAGATCTTCGAGACCGTCGTCGATTCCGGCTTCGTCGGCTGCCGCAAGCCCGAATCGCGGATCTACGAGCTGACCCTGGAGCGCATCGGCGAACCCGCCGAGGCCTGCCTCTTCGTCGACGACGTGCTGGTCAACTGCGAAGGCGCCCGCAAGGCCGGCCTGCACGCGGTGCACTTTCAGGACAACGAGCAGGCGATTCCCGAGATTCGCGCAGCACTGAGCTAAGTCGCCGGCTCGTCAGCACCCAACGGCATCGCGAAGCGTCCGGCAGGCCTGCCCCATACGGGCCTCCGACAACGTTGTAACGCGCCTACGGAAGGCTGTGCGAGGCACCGTATGGACGTTGTCGAAGTTGACCACGCAGTCGGTGGGCAGGCCATCGTCAACGGCCGTCAACACGAGCTCCGAAACGAGATCTCGACGCGTCCGGGTGAGAACGGCCACCACGATGGATTGGATTCGGTCAGCAACCGGATCCCTGGTCAGGATGAGAACGGGTCGGTCGCCACCGGCAGTTGCGGCGAACCAGACCTCACCCCGTCGCATCGCCCCAGTCCGCCCAGTCCTCAGCTGGTCCCCAGTCAGCAATTTGAGCCACTGACTGCTCGGCATCGGTCGGTGGCATTCTCTCCCAGTTCTGGGCATCCACCTCACTACGGAGCTTGACCAGATGGCGACGAAGGGCCTCTCGTAGAAGCTCGGATCGATCGAGGCCTAGGGTCTCGGCCCAACGCTGAACCTCGGCAGCCTCCTCATCGCCAACACGAAAGCTGAGCATTGTCATACGTTTAAGCTAGCACGTATGACGGGTGCTTTTAGCTCACTCTGAGTCGAGATGGCGCCGCAGGAAGTCGAGCTGGTCGGCGACGACAGCCTCGTGCTGAGGGCCGTCGTAGATGTCGAAGTGGTCTACTCCGGGGTAGGTCCGTAGCTCGCCCTTTGGGGCGCGGCGGGCGGTGGCTATTGCCGGGCCGGGCTTGGCGACGCGATCGGCCTCGCCGACGCAGACGAGCCAGGGGCAGTGGAGCTTTGCTGCGTGGCGGGCGGGTCTGTAGGGGCGACCGAGCAGCCAGCGGGAGGAGACACGGTTGCGCCAGCGCGAGTCCTCGCCGATCTTGACCACGCGCCGCCATCCCTCCTCGCCGCCGGGTGCGTTGATCAGGGCCGGCTCGTTGGGCTGGCCGACCGCGGGTAGATGGCGACCCCGTACAGCCGCCGCGAGCATCTTTGCTGTCACGCGAGGTGAGGAGCGGTGAGCCTGGCGCACTATGTCGAGAAAAGGAACCTGGCTGATCGCCGCGGCTACGCGATGATCCTGGGCAGCCGCTGCGAGGGCATTGCCGCCTCCCATGGAGGAGCCGAAAGTGGCCATGTGGCTCGTGTCGACCTCGGCCAGCGAACGTGCGAATGCGAGCGCCGCACGCCAATCCTCCAGCTGCCGTGCGGGATGGAAGAGATCGGGCTCGCCCCCGCTCTCACCGAAGCCCCGATGGTCGAAGACAAGCGCCACGAACCCAGCCGCGGAGAAGCGCTCAGCGAACGGGCCCAGACGATCGCGGCGCGTCCCGGAGAGCCCATGCGCCATGACGACGATAGGTGCCTTCCCTGGTACCTCGGCCGCCGGATAAAGCCAAGCCGCACACTCATCCCGTCCGGCAGTGAAAGTGAGATCGCGGCGATCCATCACCTGAACAACGCTCGTTTGGGGGAAAACGTGAGGCCGCGCGGCCGCGCATCCGACATTGACCACACCAGAGCGGGGTCAAAGTCGGATGCGTGGGTTGCCCAGGACCTAGTTGTCCGAGCCCGCGCGGTCCCAGATGTAGAGCTCTACGGCCTCTAGGGCCAGCTCCATCTGGCGGGGCGGGGAGAGGAGGCCTAGGACCAGCTCCATGGCGTCCTCCTCGGTGACGCCGGCATCGACGGCCTCCTCGCCGCGGAAGCCGGCGGCGAGCTTCATCGCCTCACGGCGGTTCTCGCCGAGGGAGCCGAAGGCGCCCATCAGGAAGTCGCGATTGGGGACCGGATGGCCGACCTCGAGTGAGCCGTGCCAGGCGGCGAGCATGGAGAGGTCGTGCTCGTCGAGCTCAGAGAGCGCCTTGGCGTAGTGGGTCTCGAGCTCGTCGTCGGGGATCTCGTCGACCCAGGCGCGCACCGCCTCGCCGAGGAGCTGGCGGCGCGCCTCGCGGCCGATCGAGTCCGAGATCGCCCGGATCGCGTCGGCTGGGTCTACAAAGCAGAGGGCCATCGGAAGGTCAATTTAGAGAGAGCGGTAGACGGCAAAGCGGGGGGCGTTTTGCCGCGTTTGCCGTGTTTTGGGGCGCCGAGAGCAGACCTATGCTGGACAGCTCGCCCGTATGTCGCTGAAACTGATCCAAGGACCGCCAAACTCAGGCCGCGCCGGCCGGATTCGACACAGCCTGATCGCCGTGCTCGACCGCGACCCGGTCCTCGTCGTCCCCACCCTTGACGACGTCTATGCCTTTGAGCGGGAGCTGTGCGCAGATGGTGCGGTCCTCGGCGCGGATGTCATGACCTTTGGCGGCCTCTTCCGGGCGGTGGCCACGGCGGGCGGTGCACCTCCCGGCGCGGTCCTCACCCCTGCGCAGCGCCTCGGAGCGGTCGCAGCGGCGGTGACCAAGCGGCGCTCGGAGCTTGGTCCGCTGCGTGGCTCCGCCCTCCAGCCCGGCTTTGCGCTGGCGCTGGAGCGCCTGCTCGACGAGTTGCAGGGAGCGGGGCTCGAGTCGGCGGACGTCGAAGCCGTGGCCGGGACCCTCGAGGGCTCGGCCTATCTCGGGGACATCGCGGCCCTGTTCTCCGGCTACGCGCGGGTGCGCGACGGGCTTGGGCTGGTCGATACTCACGGCATCGCCCGCGAGGCGATCGATCTGCTGGGCGCCGGCGGCGACTTCTGGCGGCGGCCCGTCTTCCTCTACGGCCTCGATGACCTGACGCGCAACCAGCTGGACCTCATCGGGGCGCTCGCGTCGGCCACCGAGGTAACCGTCGCACTGCCTTACGAGAAGGGCCATACGGCGCTCGAGGCACGAAACACCCCGCCGCTCGAATCGCTCGAGGGAATCGGGATCGACTTGGTCGAGGAGACCCCCGCAGATCCCAGCAACACGGACTCTCCGCTTCTCTTCCACCTCGAGCGGGGCTTCGGCGCAAGCGAGTCGGAGCGCCAGCCCCCCGACGAGAGCCTCGTCTTCCTGCGCTCGGCCGGGGAGCGGGGAGAGGCCGAGGCGATCGCGGTCGAGGTAGCGCGCCTGCTCGCCGCCGGCACCGATCCGGAGCAGGTCGCGATCGTCGTCCGTGACCCGGCGCGGCGCGGGCCGCTGATTGCCTCGGTCCTCGAGTCCTACGGGATCCCAACCGCGCTCGAGGCGGAGATCCCCGCGTCAACCACCTCGGTGGGAGGCTCGCTGGTGGCCCTGCTGGAAGCAGTGCTGGGAACCGGCCGGGCAGCGGACCTGTTGCGCTACCTGCGCGGCCCCTCGGGCATTTCGGCGAGCCGCGTCGACTGGTTCGAGCGCAAGCTCCGCCGCAATCGCGTCCAGACGGCGACTGCCGCCCTACTTCTCTGGGAGGAGAAAGAGGGCGAGCCACCGGAAGCCGTTGCGCGAATTCGCGAGGCCGCAGGACGGCCCGAGGACCTTGCGGCCGAGGTCGGAGCGCTGGCGGCGGCGATGGGCGCTCGCGTTGGCTCGGAGCTGGAGGCCCGCACCGCGGCGGCGATCGCAACCGCGATGGGCGAGCGCGCCGAACTCGACGACCTGGCGCCTCTACCCGAAGCCGTCGCGCAGGCGCTGGCGGGAATCCGGGTCCGAGTGTGGAGCGGGCCGGTGGAAGGAAGGGTCCGGATCGCCGACCCGCGCCGGGTGCGGGCGGCGCGCTTCGACAACGTCTTCGTCGCCTCCCTCCAGGACGGGGAGTTCCCGCGCGGCGCGGCGCACACCGACCCGTTCCTCTCCGAGCGCCAGCGCGACTCGCTGGGCCTGCAGCAGCGCCACGACAACGCGGCCGAGGAGCGCTACCTGTTCCATGCCTGCCTGGCGCTGCCGAAACGGCGGCTCTTCCTCTCCTACCGGGACTGCGACGAGAACGGCGCCGCCGAAGCACCCTCGCCCTTCCTCGAAGACATCAGGCAACTGCTGGAGCCAAGCGAGGACGAGATCCGCGGCCGCAGCCTCGCTGAGGTCGTCCACCGAATCGCCGATGCGCCCTCGGAGACAGAGCTGGCGCGGGCAATTGCCGCGCGCGGCCCGGGCGCCGACCCGGACCGGCTGCTGGAGGCCGCCGGCGCCGGGGATGCGACCGCGGAGCGGGTCAAGGACCGCCTGGCGATCGCCCATCGTTCCGAGACAGCCACCAAGGCGCCAGGGCCGCTCTCAAACCCCTCCGTGATCGCCGCGCTCGAGGGCGTCCACGCCTATGGCGGCACCACCTTGGAGGGCTTCGACGTTTGCTCCTACCGCTGGTTCGTCTCGCATGAGCTCTCGCCGCAGCCACTCGACCCGCCTCCCGACCCACTCGTCCAGGGCGGCATCGTCCACGCGGCGCTCTACGCCCTTTATAAGGAGCGGCCCGGGGGCAGTGCGCTGCCCCGTCCTAACTCCCTGGACGCCTGGATCGCTCGCAGCCGCGAGCTGGTCGGCGAGATCGCGGCGACGAGGGAACTGGGCCAGCACCCTGCCGAGCGGGCAATGCTGGCGCGCGTCGAAGGCTTGCTGGCGCGCTTTCTCGCCGAGGAGGCGCTCCGGGAGACGGCGGGATTTGAGCCTTGGCTGCTGGAGGAAGGGTTCTCCGAGGCCGAGGAAGTGGAGCAGCCCGCCCTCGAGATCGACGGCTGGCGCCTGCACGGTGCGATCGACCGGGTCGACCGGGCGCCGGACGGCCGCACGCTCGTCATCGACTACAAGCTCTCCAGCAAGGTCTCGGCCCGGGAAAAGCTCGAGGAGGAGGCGAAGCTGCAGCTGCAGCTCTATCTGATCGCCGTCGCCGAGCTCTGGGGAACGGAAACCGTCGGCGGCCTCTACCACCCCCTGCGCGGGACCTCCGAGCGCCGGCCGCGGGGACTGGTGCTCGAGGAAGCCGCCGCCGACCTCGCCGGCTACGGGCTCTCCAAGACCGACAAGGTCGACCGGGAGGGGTTCGACGAGCTGCTCGCGGACGCGCGCCGCCGCGCTGGCGCAATCGTCGCCCGCATGCGGGCCGGCCAGATCGACCGCGACCCGGGCCCGCGCGAGGGCTTGCGTGATCACGGCATCTGCCCCCCGTTCTGCGACTTCGCCCCGATCTGTCGCCGCGACCGGGCACCGGTCGAACCGGCCAGCGACGAAGAGGACGATGAGCGGTGAGCGCGCGCGAACCGACAACGGAGCAGCGAGCCGCGATCGAGGCGACCAGCGCCGAGGTCTTGGTCGAGGCGGGGGCGGGGACCGGCAAGACCGGAGTCATGGTGGACCGCTACTGCAGGCTGGTCTGCGAGCGGGGTGTTTCCCCGGACGCGGTCCTCGCATTCACCTTTACCGACAAGGCCGCGGCCGAGCTGCGCCAGCGGATCCGTGCAGAGATCGAGCGGCGGGCCGAGGCGGGGTCCGAGCGTGCCCGCGAGCTGCTGCCGGCGCTCGGCGGCGCCTGGGTGACGACGATCCACGGCTTCTGCAACCGCCTGCTTTCGGCCCACCCGGTCGCGGTCGGCATCGACCCCAGGTTCCGGGTCCTCGACGCGCCGGAGACCGAGCGGGCGGCGGGTGAGGCCTTCGACGAGGCGCTCGAAGCCTTCCTGCAAGGGGATGACCGCGATCGCGAGAACACGGTCGCGGCCTTCGACATCGGCGGGCTGCGGGCGATGGTGATTGGCTGCCACGCCGAGCTGCGCAGCCGCGGCATGGCCGAGCCGCGGCTTCCCGAGCCACCCGAGCCCGATGTGCCCGGAGCGTTGAGACACGCCGCCATGGTCGCCGCCGAGACGCTCACCGAGCTGAAGCCCGGCAGCGCCAACCACGAGCTGGTCGAGCGGGCCCTGGACCTGCTCGAAGCCGCCGAGGGGGCCCCCGGCCTCGACCAGATGGCATCGCTGCGGACTGCGAGCAAGGCGAAGCCGATCGCCGCCTACAAGGAGGCGATGGAGGCGGCGCTGAGCAGGGTCGCGGAGGCTGGCGAGGGCGGCCTCGCTTACCGGCACGTCGCCGAGCTGCTCCGCCTGTTCTCCGAGCGCTTTGCCGCCGCCAAGCTGAGGCGGGCCGGCATCGACTTCGAGGACCTGCAGCTGCTGGCCGCCCACCTGCTCGAGCGGACCGAGACAGGCGCCGCCTATCGAGCAAGGTTCAGCCACCTCCTCGTCGACGAGTTCCAGGACACCAACCGCCTGCAGCTGCGCCTGGTCGAGGCGCTGCGCGGGCCGAAGTGCCAGCTGATGGTGGTTGGCGACGAGCTGCAGTCGATCTACGGCTTCAGGCACGCCGATCTCGACGTGTTCCGGGAGCGGCGGCAGGCGATCGCCAAGCCGGGCGCCAACGGCGAAGCGATCCCCCTGAGCGGCAACTTCCGCTCCCGCCCCGAGGTGATCGGCGCAATCAACGCGCTTGGAGAGCGGCTGCTGAGCAACTACACGCCGCTGCGGGTCGGTGCCCCGCCGGCCCATCCCCAGCCGCCGGGAGAAGGCCCGGCGGTGGAGCTACTGCTCACCGGCCGCGAGGGCTGGGACGGCGGCGAGATCCGGCTCGACCCGGTGACCGACGCCCGCACGCCAGCCAACCAGCTGGCCGAGGCGCGCTTTCTCGCCTTGCGCCTGCGGGAGCTGGCCGATCAGGGCGTCGGGCGCGGCTCGATGGTCGTGCTGCTGCGGGCCTTCACCCGCCTCGACGCTTACGAGGACTCCCTCGAGCGAGCCGGCCTGCGTCCCTATGTGGTCGGCGGCCGCGGCTACTGGTCCCAACAGCAGGTCGCCGACGTCTGCGCGCTGCTCGCGACGATCGCCAATCCGCTCGATGACCAGGCGCTGCTGGGCACGCTTGCCTCGCCGGCCTGCGGGGTCGCTCCCGACACGCTCTGGCTGCTGCGCGCCGCGGCGGGCCGGGGACGACACATCTGGCCAACCATCGAGCAGGTCGCGGGCCTGGGCGAGGATGAGCTCGCCGACACCGAGCGCCTCGAGCAGATCCCCGCGCCGGAGCTGGCGCTGCTGCGCAGCTTCGCCGAGACGGTCGCCGGGCTGCGCCGTCGCGCCACCTCGCTCTCGCTCCCTGGCCTGATCGACGCCGCGGTAACCGAGACCGGCTACGACCTGGCGGTGCTGATGCGCGCGGCGGGCGAGACCCGCTTCGCCAACGTGCGCAAGCTGATGCGGCTCGCGGCGGAGTTCGAGCGCGCCGAGGGCCGCGATCTGCGCGGCCTGCTCGACTTCCTCGCCGCCCGGGCCGACGCAGACGCCGACGCGCAGGCGGCGACCGCGGTCGAGGGCCACGACGGGGTGCGGATCATGACCATCCACAGCGCCAAGGGCCTCGAGTTCGACGTGGTCGCGATCCCCCATCTCTCCCGCGGCCTGCTCCCCGCCGCGCGTACTCCCCTACTCACCCTCGGCCGCGAGCACGAGTCGCCGCGCGTGGGGATGCAGCTGCGGCGGCTCGGCGCCCGCGGAGTCAATCTCTACGCGCAGCGCGAGCTCTGCGAGGACGCGCAGAAGCGGGAAGCGGAGGAGGAGCTCCGCCTCTTCTACGTCGGGGCGACGCGAGCGCGCGAGCGGTTGCTGTTGAGCGGTGTGGTCAGCCCCTCCCCTCCCTCCCGCGAGAGTCACGGCAAGGCTGTGATCGAGCGGATCGCCGGCGGGTTCGAGGTCGACCGCGAGCACGACTCGGCCATCGACGTCGCGGCACCGGAGCCGAGGCCGGGACTGGACGCGACATTCGAGCCGTCGCAAATCGCGGTCCGCGTCAACCTCGCCTCGGCCGAGCGGGCCGCAGCCCTGACCGCCATTCGGAAGGCGCCCGACCCGACGCCTGACGCCGGCGGAGGGCCGGCGCCACTGGTCGCTCGCAGGCCGGCAAAGGCCGCGAGGCGGCCCCTCTCCTACACCGCGATCTCGGCCCACGGCGAGGGTTCCGAAGAGCGGCCGATCGACAGCGACCGGGCGCTGCGCGAGAGGGGTGGTGAGGAGCAGGCGGGAATCGACGGGGGTGCCGTACGGGGTAGGGCCGTGCACTCGCTGCTCGAGTGGAGCCAGGCCAACGGCTGGCAGGCCCCGGAGCCGGAGCTGGTCCGTCGCATCTCCGGGTCAGCGGAGGTCGGTGCGCACGCCGGTCTCGCCGAGGAGGCGCTGCTGGTCCCGTTCCAAGCCTGGCTCGACTCCAGCTTCTTCGCCGAACGGATCCGGGAGGCGCAGGGCAGTCGCTCCGAGGTGCCGCTGTTGATCGAGGTCGGCGGGACCGTCCTGCGCGGCTCGATCGACCTGCTGGTGGAGGAAGACGGGAAGCCGCCGCTGATCGTCGACTACAAGACCGACAGGATCGATGGCGCCGAGCTCGCCGAGCTCGCGGCCCGCTACGAGGTCCAGCAGACCATCTATGCGCTCGCGGTCGCCGAGGCGCGAGGGGCGACGGAGGTGGAGCTGGCTTACGTCTTCCTCGAGCGCCCCCAGGAACCGGTCCTGGCGAAGTGGGGAGCGGAGGAGATCGCCGCTGGCCGCCGCCGCCTTGAAGCAGAGATCGTCAGGGTTACGAAGGTTTGATCAGCCAGGTTCCGGCGCAGCCGAGGCGGCGAGCTTCTCAGCCAGCTCGTCCAGCTTCAACTCCTTCAGGCCCTCGCCCACCGCGTCGAGCTCCCCCGCGCAGTAGGTGACCAGCTCGCGGCCCTCGCGGCAGAGGTCGAGCGTCTCGCGCAGGCCGGCCTGGCCGGAGTCGAGCCGATCGATGATCTGCTCCAAACGCTCGACCGCGTCCTCATAGCTATTGGGCTGCTCTGTCATCGGCCTCCTCGATCCTGGCGCCGACACTGCCGTCGGCGAAGCGCAGTCTGACGCGCTCGGCGGCCGTAGCGGCGGCCGTGTCGACGACCGGCCCCCCGTCCCGATCCTCGACCAGCGCGTAGCCGCGCTCCAGCGTCCGCTCGGGTTCGTGGGCGCGAAGCGCCACCTCCACCCGATGCAGTGCCGCCCGGCGCCGCTCCATTTCCGCGCCCGCGGCGCGGCGATGGGCTCGCTCCAGCACGACCGTGGCGAGACGGCGCTGGAAGCCGAGGCGCTCCGCAACGCCACGCTCAGAGGCGGCGCGCATCTCCCTCGTCTTCTGATTGAGCGCGAGGCGCTCGCGGCGCAACGCGCGGGCGGGGCCGCGAGCGAGGGCAACGAGGTGCGGAGTGCGGGCCCGCACCGACCCCTCGGCGGCCCTGCACAGGGAAGCGAGGTTGCGTTGCAGATCGCCCCGGGCGGCCCAGCAGTCGAGTGGCACCGCGGCCTCCGCGGCGTGGGTCGGGGTCGAGCAGGCGACCGCGGCGACATCGTCGATCAAGGTCGAGTCGCGCTCGTGGCCGACGGCGCTGATCACGGGCACGCGCAGCATCGCCACCGTGCGGCAGAGGGTCTCGTCGCAGAATGCCCAGAGGTCGGCGAGGCTGCCGCCGCCGCGCGTGACCACGATCGCCTCCACCTGCGGCTGGGCGGCAAGATCCTGAATTGCCGCCGCGATCGCCGGCGCCGCGTGACGATCCTGCACCGGCGCGAAGGCCCAAACCACGGTCCCCCGCCAGCCGCGCCGCTCGAGCCCAGCGAGCAGATCCCGGCGCGCCGCCCCCGACTCGGCGGTGACCACACCGATCGTCTTCGGCAACTGCGGTCGCCCCAACTGCCCCTGCAGCTCGAAGAGCCCCTCGGCTTTGAGCTGCTTGCGCAGCGCCTCGAGCCGAGCCAGCAGGTCCCCCTCACCGGCAAGGCGCAACTGGGTGACGCGGAAGGAGAAGCCGGGCGAGGAGGTCGCGCTGCCGATGAAATAGTCGGGACCACCGCCGGCGACGAACTCGGCGCCATCGCGCAGCGCCCCGTCCGGCAGCTTCAAGCGGGCCAGGTCGTTCGCCCAGATCGTGCAGGGCACCGCCCCTTCGCTGTCGCGCAACTCGAAGTAGGACTGCTTCTGGGTATGGCGGAGACCGGTCACCTCCCCGATCAGCTGGACCCTCGCGCGCTTGCGCAACTCGTCGCGCAGCGTTTTGGCGTAGCGGCCGACAGGAAACGGGCCCGGCAAGTCCATGCTCCGAGGCTACCTGCGGTGGGTGACGTGCTTCAGCCCGTCTTGTGCCAGCGCTTTGCCCAAGACTTCAGCTCGCCGATTGCCGGACGCAGCTCGGCACCCTTCTCGGTGAGCGAGTAGGTGACCCGCACCGGCGTCCCCGCTTCGACCGCGCGCTCGACCAACCCCTCCTCCTCCAGCTCGCGCAAACGCTGGGAGAGCAACCGGTCCGACAGTCCCGGCACGGCCCGGGCCAGCTCGGCGAAACGTTGCGGCCCGTCGGTGAGGGCACAAAGAATCGCGCCGGTCCAGCGCTTGCCGATCAGCTCGATGGCCGCGTGAAAGTGCGGACAGACGCCGTTGCCAGCTTGATCTTGGGTCTCGGACCCGGCCTCCATGCAGCCAAGCGAGCTTACCGAACGTAAGTGATGGGGCGGCTTCTATCTATTGCTCAATCTTGACTTCTGTCTGGACCCAGAGCTACAGTTTGTTGCTCTACTGCGGTCTCCTTTTGGCGATAAGACCCCCTTGGGTCTTCTGTTTCGGCAGATAGCTATCTGGGGGCCGTCAGTAGTTAGGCCCTAGTAGTAAAAGGTCGTGCCGGATTTGAAAATGTCCTTATTCGTCACGACCTTGCTTCCGAGGAGATCAAGGAAGTTTCGATCTCCCATCTCCCAAGACCTCTGGACTGCCCAGCAGCAATAGTCCGCGATCTGGATGCATGGGTCGCTGTCTGCCGTCCAAAACGCGACTCGGTGTCGCGCCGGAGACACTTGGCGCACAACATCCTCCACAGCTTCGTTGAATAGCACCCGCGTCTTCTTGGTGCCGAGACTCGCAGCCACAACCAAGAGCCGATCCTGATGGGTCGCAACAAGTGGGCCAACGTGCTTGAAATGGAGGAACCAGCCCATCTTGTAGAGCGCAAGCTCGTTGTGCAGATGGGGTTCAGCCTTGCGCTTCTCCAGGACCGTCGCATCGACCCGGATGGGCAAGGTCTTCAGCAGCTGGAAGACGGCATTCCGAACTGCGGGAGTGTCTTCACACGCATGGAATGGCCTGCTCACGTCATGCCCTTGCCACGTCAGCTGCCTCCGAAGATGGGCCAGGGCGTCACCAGGACGGCAATCGTCCATCGTCACTGTGGTCAGCAGGAAATAGCGGCTCGCCCCCTTTTTCGGCGAGAAATCAAAGTTCCCAGACTCATCGGCGAAGACGAAACGATCCCCCACGTCGCGGAGGCTAGCGCGGGACCGGATCTATGAACCGTTTGGTTCAAGCCAACCCTCCCCACATCGTTGCGCGAGGTTCTTAGGAACTTCTTGCCCCTTCAGCTGGTGCAGGGACCGGTGTCAACTGGGGTGAGGGGGGCGCGCAGAGCGTCCGCCACTACTTCCTCGGGGACGGCGAAGCCGCCGGGGGTGCCGGTTGTGGTGGCGGCGAAGACGGTGGCGAGGACGCGGCCGCGGTTGTCAACTAGGGGGCCGCCGGAGTTGCCGCTGCGCACGGTGCCGCGCAGGGAAGTGATTGGACGGCGGATCGGGCCGCGGCCGTAGGAGTCCTCGCTGATCGTGTCGCGGGTTTCGCCGAGGCGGGCCGGCGCAGCGGCGTAGGGGCCGTTCTCGGGGTAGCCGAGGACAGCCGCGGCGGTTCCGGAGCTGGGGTCGGGGGCAAGCGGGAGGACTGGCAATTCGGTATCCACCTGCAGCAGGGCGAGGTCGTTTTCGGGGTCGTAGTGGACCGGGGTCGCCTGCAGGGATGCACCGGCCGCCGTGGTCACCGTGGTGTCGTCCTCGCCGGCGACCACGTGGGCGTTGGTGACGATCAGCTCCGGTCCCGCCACCCAGCCCGAACCCTCGACGCCCAGCCCGCAAGCGGTCCCCAGCACCCGCACCACCGAACCTTCGGCGGCAAGAACGTCGGGGTCGGCAACGATCGCTGAGTCGGGCGCCGCGACTGGCGGCGCCGGGCCGATGATCGAGGGCGCCGGGTCGACGCGGTCGAGCGCCTGCAGAATCGGCCCAGACGGCGGCAGGACTTCGTTGAGGTTGCGCAAGATCAGCGAACGCTGCACGTCAAGCCGCAACTGCGCCGTTCCCGGCGCATGCAGAGCCACGGCGCCAAACACCCAGACCACGCCCAGAGCCACCGAGGCAATCAGCGCCGCCCCCCCGGCCCCATCCGCCAGATGCAAAAACCCTTCCCGCCGGATCAACCGCGCCCGCAAATTCAGCGCCAAGCTCTCCAACGTCACCGCCACCAACGCACCCGCCAACAACGCCCCCAAAGCCGCACACAACGGCGCATAAGGCGACTCCGCCCCCTGATTAAGCAGCAACGGCCCCACCCGGCTCCCAACAAAAGCCCCGACAGCAAACCCAACCAACGTCAACGCCCCCACGATCAACCCTTGGCGATAGCCCCACAAACCAAGCGCCAAGGTGAACGCGACGATCGCCCAGTCGAGAACGGTCATGGGCTAAATGATGAGGGGTCGAGGGATTTTGAGCTTGGTAAGGCCGGTCGGGGGTGTCTGGGGTGGGCGGCGTCATGTTTTTCGCACAGACCACTCAGCGAGAGAATGAGCGCGTCCGGCGAAAAACCCAGCAAGCGGGAGAGGCACCCGGGACCTCGAATACCTTTCGAATAATGAGTCGACCTTCCGACGTGGAGCGCCGCCGACGTCTAATCACCCGCGCGCTCCCCCTCACCGTGATCGCCCTGATCGCCTTCGTATTCGGAGCAATGGCGGGCACCTCGGGCTCACCGGAGAAGCAAGCCGCGGAGCGCTTCGTCAACGCCTGGGAGCAAGACGAATTCGCCGCCATGTACCGCGAGCTCAACCCCGCCTCGCGCCGGCAAATCGAGCTCAACGACTTCGTCACCACCTACCGCGATGCGGCAGAGCTCTCGACCCTGCGATCGCTGGAAGCCAACTCGGCCGGAGACAGCACTTCGCGCAACGGCGCAAGCGTGGTCCCAGTCCCAGTGGCGGCAACAACCGTCGCCTTCGGCATGGTCGAAGAGGAACTCTCCCTGCCTTATGACGAAGGCGGGATCGCTTGGGACGAGAGCCTCGTCTTCCCCGGCCTGCATCCGGGCGAGCACCTGGAAAGCCAGATCGACCTCGCTCCGCGCGCCCCGATCCTCGCCGCCGACAAGACACCGCTCGCCGAGGGGCCCGCGGAAGCGCGCGCCCACCCAATCGGAAGCGCAGCGATCGACGTCACCGGCGAAGTGGGCGCGGCCGAAGACGACGAAGAGGAAGCGCTGGCGCGTCAGGGCTTTGGCCCCGAGACACCAGTTGGGATCACCGGCTTGGAGCGGGCTTTCAACACCAGGCTCGCCGGCAAACCCGGGGGCTCCCTCCTTGCTGTCAGCGATGCCGACGAATCGACGCGGATGATCGCCGAAGCCGAACCGACCGCGGGGGCGCCGGTGAAGACGACGATCGACGTCGACCTACAAGAAACTGCGGTCTCGGCGCTGGCAGGCAGGCTCGGCGGTATCGCCGTGCTCGATGCGCGCAACGGCGACGTCCGGGCGCTGGCCGGCCAGGCCTTCTCTGCCCCCCAGCCCCCGGGCTCGACCTTCAAGATGATCACCACGACCGCCGCCCTGCAGAAGGGCGTCGTCTCGCTCGACGACGAATTCGAAAGCACCAACGGCGTCAACGTCGGCGGCCGCTTCATCGAAAACGCCAACGGCGAGTACTGCGGCGGCACCTTCCGCGAGGCCTTTGCCGAGTCCTGCAACGCCGACTTCGCGCCGCTCGGCCCGGCGATCGGCAACGACGAACTGGTCGCGACCGCGGAACGCTTCGGATTCAACTCCCCGCCGACGCTCTACGCGTCACGGATCGTCAACCAGGTCGAACCCGCCGAATCGACGATCCCGACCGAGATCGGCGAAGAAGTCGACCTCGGCGTCAGCGCGATCGGCCAGGGCGAGGTCCTGGCCACGCCACTCGAGATGGCGAGCGTGGCGCAAACGATCAGCAACGGCGGCGTGCGCGAGCCTACGTCGGTCGTCGCCAACAAGAAGCTGCGCCCGGAGGCGGGGCCCGTACGAGTGATGTCGGAGCAGATCGCCGACGAGTTGACCGAACTGATGGTCGGCGTGGTCACCGGTGGCACGGGAACGGCCGGTGCGATCTCCGAGGCCCAGGTTGCGGGCAAGACCGGCACCGCCGAGCTCGGCCCCAAGCCCGGCCAAGAGAACGCCGAGCATCCAGAGCAGCGCAAGGACGCCTGGTTCGCCGCCTTTGCCCCTGCCGAAGGCGGCAAGCTCGCGGTGGGTGTGCTGCTCGTCGAAGCCGAAGCCGCAGGCGGAGAAGTCGCCGCGCCGGCCGCCTCGGCGGTGCTCTCGGCTGGCCTTTAGCCGAGCCGCCGCGGCCTAGAGATCGAGGGTGACTTCGGCCGGGCCTTCGGGGCCGGCAATCGAGAGTGTCAGAGGACGATTCTCAGATGCCTCGGCGGGCAGTTCGAAGAGCACCAGCGAGCCCTCGATCGGACCCTGCTGCGGCGTTGAGTCAGGAGCGGGAATCGGTTCCTGCGATTCGACCTTGCCGCCGAAGGGGAAGGCGTAGAGGCTTTCGGAGGGGAGCGCCTCGAAGACCCGATCGTCGGCGTCGCTGATCTCAAAGGAATCAGCAAGATCCTGCGTCTCTTCGCTCTTGTTCTGGACTTCGAGGAAGACGCCAAAGTAGGCGGAGCCTTTCTGCGGCGGCCGCTGGCCGACCAGGTAGGCGGAATCCTCGGTGTCATTGATATTGAGGAAACGGGAGAAAACCACCTGGTATTTGAGCTCGCCGAGCTCGACCACCTCGCCCTCGACGACCTCCTTGGAGTCGCTCGAGTAGCCGCAGGCGGAAACAGCGACCGCCAGCACGCCTAGCGCGAGGGCGGCGAGCAGCGGCAGAACCAGTCGGGTGCGGCGGGGCATCAGCGGGCGAGAGCCTATAAGACCAGGCTCAGGGAATACCGGTCGCGTGCGGGTTGCCACCGGCGACCGCAAAGCGCCCCCGATCAAGCTGGCCCGACTCCAAGAGCTCGCGCAATCGCCGCAATGCCTCGCGCCAGCGCCGTTCGTAGGGGATCGAAGCGCCGGAGAGCAGCTCGAGAGCACGGTCGACCGGGTTCGAAGGCTCGGTCCAGTAGGAGACGCGGACCGTCGTCATCGCGCCCGGGCCCTCAATCAGCTCCCAGAGGGTAGTCGAGGGAATGCGGTTGAGGCGGCCGCCCCGGCCGTGCTCGAGCAGCCGGTGCGGCTCATCGAGCTCGGCGATTGTCGTGTCCATCCAGACCCGCCGGGGGCGCGCGGCGAAGCGAAACCGCGCCCCGGCGCCCACGCCCTTGGACTCGATTCGCGTCAGGTGGAAGTCGCTGAGGAAGTGATCCGTGAAGGCGGGCCGCAGAGCGAGGTCGCCGATCGCCTCGAAGGCGCGCTGGCGCGACACGTCGATCTCGATCTCAGCGCTGACGGGGCCCATGGAGGCGCGATTCTATGCGGCTATGGTTTTAGCGGGCTCATCTGCGGGAAACCCCTGATGCAGTGCCTCAAACCCGCAGCTAGCATTGCCCAGAGGCACCGGGAAGGAGTCAGCACCCATCGCCACCACCAGCCCCGGCATCGGCGTCAACAGCTTGACCGCTGGCACGGTTCCAGGTTCGGGAACCTACTTTTGCGCATCCTGCGGCGCGCAGCTCTCACTGCGTGAGAACGATCGGCTGCCCAAATGCCCCCGCTGCCGCGCCGGTGAGTACCGCCGCGACTCGATCTTCGAGGCGATGCAGGAACACGGGCAGACCGCTGAAATGGCGCTTCCCGCTGACGTCACCACACCCGATTGGCTACAGGCGGCACGCACGAAACTGCCCGGCCCCGGCCGCTACGTCGCCCTCTGCGACGAAGACGAGGAGGTCAGAGTCTTTTCGATCAAACCCGGGTGGACGCGGATCGGCCGCAGCGCCACCGCGGACATTCGCCTCGACGATCCCAGCGTCTCGCGCCGTCACGCACTGATCGTCTCCGAGCAACCCGATTCCCTGCGGGTACTCGATGACCGCAGCCTCAACGGCGTCTTCCTCAACGGCGAGATTGTCGACTGGGGGCGCCTCGGCGACGGCGACGAACTTGCCATCGGTCGTTACCGCCTTTTTGCCCTCGAACGGTAATTCCGGAAATTCCGGCCTACCGCGCCCGTAGCATGGCGGCGTGGACCAGCATCTGAGTTCAAGCGAATCAGGCTCTCCAGAGCCTCCCGAGGTAGCCGCCGAGCGAGCCCGCGAGCGTCTCCACGCCGAGATTGAGCGAGTCCGCACCGGAGTGGAGGAGATGCTCGCCGAGCAGGAGAACGGCATCGACGAGACCGCTCTACGACGCGAACTCGACGCGATCCGCGAGGAGACCGACTTCCTCCTCAAGCGCCGCGTCCGCAAGACCGAGAAGCGCATGAACAAGCGCATTGACAAGGTCAACGCCCGCACCGACGCCCTAGAAGAGCGCCTCGACCAAGTCGAGCAAGAGCGCAAGCACGCCGAGTGGCGCATTCACACGAGCAACGAGCAAATGCTCGACGGGCTCCTCCAAGAGATCCGGGCAATTGCCGATCTCTTGACCGGGATTCGTTAGAAGGGGCGGTTTTGCCCCTTCTACCTACTCAGTCGAGATGCTCGGGTCGGCCTGCACCTTGTGGGGGACGACCATCATGAAGTTCGCGGTGGCATCGGCCGCTAGGCCCAGGACCCGCTCCGCCTCGTCGTCTTGGCCGGTAGCGCGCAGTTCGTTGGCGTAAGCACCGAGCAGGTCGTCGACGTCGAGAAGCCCCTCGGCATCTAGATCTTTCAGCTCGACCTTCGCTCCCTCGCCGAGGCGGCTCAGAATCGCATCCGCATCAATGCCGAAGGCGTTGTGGCGGACGTAGACGCGGCCGCCGGTCATGCCGGCGCAGGCCCACGGCCCGAGGTCGCCGAGCACGATCGCGCGCCCGGAGGTCATGTACTCGAAGGCAAAGCCCTTGGCGTTGGCACGGTCGACGATGCAGCCGCGGCTGTCGTCGATGTCTTCCTCCGGTTCCCCCGCCAGCACGACGTCGGCGCCGGAGAGGCGGATGCAGAAGCGCGAGTCGGCCGAGCCCTGCACGAAGAGGCGGCCGCGCTGGGCGCCGTAGGCGAATGACTTGCCGACCGAGCCGTTGACCCGCTGGCCCTTGGCGCCCTTGCCCTTGAGCACCGCGACGCTGCCGCCCAGCATCGTCTTGCCGACGCCGTCCTGGGCGCCGCCCTCGATGCGGATCGCGACGCCGTAGGAGTTGAAGGCGCCGAGGCCCTGACCGGCGACCGAGCCGCCGTTGAACTCGAGGCTGGCGAGCACGTCATCGTTCGACTCCGGCCCGTCCTCGAAGATCCGCGAACGCGCGATCGCGCCCGCCAGCTCGGTGCCGAGGACGCGATCGTTGGCGTCGGTAGCACGCGGGAACTCGTTGCGGATCGTGCGCCCCGAGCAGATGTCGCCCGCGAGCGAGCCGATCTGGGCGGACGCCTGCTTTGCCTCCATGCGGATCGGCCGGGCGACGACCAGGCCGGCCTCGGCGCGCTCCTCCTCGGTCTCGGCGACCGGCAGGTCGATCGGCTCGAGGTCGAGGAACTCCTCCAGCGGCGTGATCAGCGGCGCCAGGTCGACCGTGTCGTGGTGGGCGACCTGCTCGAGCAGGTCGTAGCGACCGACCAGGTCCTGGGCGCGCTCATAGCCGAGCGAGGCGACGACCTGCTTGACCTCCTCGCCCATCGCCTGGAAGAAGCGGGCGCAGCTCTCGGCGGCGCTGTCGATCTCCTGCGGCGTGAACTTCTTCAGGCCGTGCTCCTGGGCCTGCTCGACCGTCTCGATCTGCGTCGCGATGCCGACGTGACAGGTGTCGAGCTGGCAGCCGCGGCAGATCGTGCAGCCGAGGCTGACCATCGCCAGGGTGCCGAAGCCGACCCGGTTGGCTCCGAGGCAGTGCAGCTTGACGACGTCGTGGCCGTGGCGGTAGCCGCCGTCGGCCCAGATCTCGACCCGGTTGCGCAACCCGGCCTCCATCAGCGCCCGGTGCACGGCGCGGGTGCCGATGTCCGAAGGCAGGCCGACGTGGCGCAGGGCGTGCTGGCGAGCGGCACCGGTGCCGCCCTCGAAGCCGGAGAGGGTGATGATGTCCGCCCCCGCCTTGGCAATGCCGAGGCCGATCGTGCCGATGTTCGGCACCACCGGGACCTTGACCGAGACCCGCACGTCAGGGTTGACGGTCTTCAGCTCGTCGATCAGCTCGGCGAGGTCCTCGATCGAGTAGAGGTCGTGGTTGTTGGAGGGCGAGATCAGGTCGGTGCCGGGGGCGGCGTTTCGGGCGGCGGCGACCTTCTCGGAGACCTTCTTGCCGGGCAGGTGGCCGCCCTCGCCGGGCTTGGCCCCCTGGCCGATCTTGATCTCGGCCAGGTAGGAGGAGTTGAGCATCTCCGCCGAGACGCCGAAGCGACCCGAGGCGACCTGCTGGCCGCGCCACTTGCGGTAGTGCCCGTACATGTCGCGAATCTCGCCACCCTCGCCGTTGACGCAGAGAACGTTGATCGACTTCGCCGCCTCGGCGTAGGCGCGAAAGGCGGGCTCGGACTGCGAGCCGAAGCTCATCGAGGAGATCACCACCGGGTAGTCGTGGTGGCCGATGCCGGCGTTGACGCCTATGGGATCGATCGGGTCGCGGTCGCCCTTGAGGCCCATGATGTGGCGCATCGAGATCGGGCTCTGCTGCTCGAGGTCGCGGACCTTCTGCGAGTAATCCTCGTAGGAGCCGGTGCCGTTGGCGGTCGCGATCGCGGCCTTGTAGACCTTGGGGTAGAAGCGGAACGTCTTCGCCGGTTTGGCTTCTTCGTCGCCGGCCAGGACGCGGGCGCGCTCGTTGGTGTCCTCGTCGAGCGCGTCGAAGCCGACGCCGGCGCGCTCGGAGGCGGCAAATGCCTCGGTCATGAAGATCTCGGTCAGCTCGGGCTTGACGCCGATCGAGGAGAACTGGCGGGCATAGCCGCGCACCTCGTGGATCCCGATCGTCGAGATCACTTTCTCGATGCCCTTGGTGAGGGCGTCGCAGAGGTTGGAGACGTCTGACTCGTAGTCCTCGACGCAGATCACCTCGACCATCGTGTACGGGCAGACGCCGTTGGCGCCAAGGCCGAGCGCCAGCATCGTGTCGTGGACGTTGCGGATCGCCGCCGAGCGCAGCACGATGCCGCAGCGGCGGCGCAGGTTTTCCTCGCCCGGCTCGACCTTGAAGCCCTTCAGCGCCTGGTCAACCGCGGACGTGGCGAGGTGGGGATCGAGGTAGCGCCGGTCGGCGTCATAGACGGTGCGGTCGGTGAGCACGAGCAGCTCGGCGCCGTCGCGGACTTTCTTCACCGCCTCCTGCTTGATCCGCTCGATCGCGCCGCGGGTCGTCTCGGACTCGAGCAGCGAGATGTCGACCGCGTCGGCGCGACCGCGGAACTCCTCCCAGAGGTCCTCGAGCAGGTAGGTGTGGTGTTTGCGCGCGATCGCCCGGTAGGTCTTGTCCGAGAGCGGCGCCAGGCCATGGTGACCGCCGAGGATCACCGGGAAGGATGCCTCGATGGTGCCGGTGTCCTCGCCGGCGGCGCCGAGCGAGGGGCGCCGGCCATAGACGGTGCGAGTGGAGAAGTGCTCCATCTCGCGTTCGCGGTCGATCGCCGGGTTGGTGACGACGGCGACCGTCTCCTTGAAGTAGTCGGCGAGGTTCTGACGCTCGGGCGAGAGCGCCGCCAGCGGCCCGTCGTAGCCGAGCGAGCCAACCGGCTCGGACCCGTTGGAGGCCATCTGCTGGACGAGTTTGACGTCGTCGCGCTGCCAGCCGAAGCCGGCGAGCACGCGGTCGGAGACCTTGACCGGCTCCTCGGGCCCGGCGTCCGAGTAGCCCGGCACCTCCTCGCCTTCGAGCGGCCCGCCGGTGACCAGGGCGCGGTCGTATGCGGCGGCGTCCTCGGCGCCGTTGCGGCGCAGCCAGCTCTCGCGGACGATGCGCAGCATCTCGGCGTGCGGATGGAGGGTCGAGCGCTTGTGCTCGCGGTCGATCAGCACGAGGGCCTTCTCGCCCGGCGCGAGCGGCTTGGGCTCGGCGACCATCGCCTTGACGGGGACGACACCGGGCTCAGAGCTGAAGACGAAGTCATCGCCGGTCTCGACCTGCCAGAGCGGCCGCAGGCCGAGCGCATCGGAGGAGAAGACGCATTCGGAGGCATGGCGCGCGATCAGCGCCACCGGGCCCTGGGCGAAGGGGCCCATCGCCTGGCGCAGGTACATATAGAAGCGATGGAGCTCGTCGGGCAGCGAACGGATCTCGTTGACGATCGGCGGCACCACCATCTCCATCGCCTCGGCGAGGCTGAGGCCGTCGCGGCTGACCAGGGTGTCGATCGTGCGGTTGAGGTCCTGCGAGTCCGAGCCGTCGGTGTGGACCGGCACGCCGAGCATTTTCGCCTCCTGGCGCAGCTGGGCGATCGTGTTGATCTCGCCGTTGTGGCCGAGCACCGAGAAGGGCTGGACGCGCTTGAAGGAGGGCCAGGTGTTGGTCGAGTAGCGGTTGTGGCCGAAGCTGCCGATCGTCTCGAAGCGCTCGTCGCGCAGGTCGGGGTAGTACGCGCCGAGCACCTTCGGCGCGCCCATCACCTTGTAGACGCAGGTCGTCGCCGAGAAGGAGGGGACATGGACGCCCAGCCGCTGCTCGAGCTCGATCAACAGGTCGAAGAGGACGCGGTCGCGGCGCGATGCGTCGGCGACGAGGCCGGCGAGCTGCCAGAAGTGTGGCTCCTCCTCACGCGCGGTCGGGCCGAGCGCCGAGGAGTCGACCGCGCCTATCCGCTCGGCGAGGATGCGGAAACCGCCCTGGCCGAGCAGCTCGCGGGCGTCGTGCTGGATCCGCTCGCGATCCTGCGAGCGCTCGATGAAGATGTGGGCGACGGCGAAGGCGTCGTTGAGGGTCAGCGAGGGGTCGTGACCGCCGGAGCGGACCTCCTCGGCCCAGATCTTGCGCGGCAGGTCGAGCAGCAGCCCGCAGCCATCGCCCTCGCCATCGACGTTGCCGGCGCGGTGGAGCATCTTCTGCAGGGCCGGGATCGCCAGCTCGATCGGCGCATGGCTCGGCGTCGCGTCCTTGCGGACCGAGGCATAGATCGCACAGGCATCCTTGTCCTCGACGCTGGGCGGCGAGACAAGCGGCCGGTAGGCACGCTCTGGCGAGTAGCGGACGGGGCGCTCGCCGTGAAGCTCACGGGACTGGGTATTGGACACGCTGACCTCCCGGTTTCCACGCCTTCTTCGAGCGGGCGCGCGACGGGTTGACGGGTCCGAGAATTATAGGGCGGCGGAGAAGCCCCAACCAACGAATCGCCGTTTCCCTGCAAATAGCGCCAAAAACCGCAACAACGACGTAAGCCTAGCCCCAGCTCATCGGCTCGTAGCCGCCCTCGGGACAGACGCCGATCAGAAGGGCGGTGACCGGGGCGTCGGAGCGGTTGAGAATCGTGCGGCTGGTCGGCGGCTCGATCGAGACAAAGGTGCCAGCGGGCGCCTCGTGGTCCTCGCCGTTGAGTCGCATTACGGCGTTGCCCTCGAGCACGATGAAGAGCTCGACTTGGCCGCTTCCGGTCTCATCGTGCTCGGGAATCTGCCCACCCGGCCCGATCTCAACCAGGTTGAAGCCGAAGGCGGAAGTGCCCAACGCCTTGCGCGCTAGCCGCCAGGTCGAATCCCCTGACCCCTCCATCGTCTCGAACTCGTCGTGGTGCTTGATCGTGTAGTCGCCCACGCACCCGCCACTGTAGCGATCGATCGACAGCCCAGAGTCGCCCGTTGATGCATCCCTTTGACCAGGCAACGTCGATCATCCTAAGCGCGCGTTGGTGCCCTTCTCAGCTCGCCCTAGGGCCCGCCTCCCGCGCCGTAAGCGCACGAGGCTATGAGGAAGAATGTGTTCGCTTTCGCGACAGCCTTGGCCATAGCTTTTGAGAGGCCTTTCGTTGCCGCCGTCTCGTCAAATGCGGGAATGATGGCTTGGATACAGCCGGAACCCAGGTCTGAAGTGGTTCCGATCGCCTTTCTTATGTTTTCATTGGCTCGCTTCGCACAGGCGCTCCCATAGGCCGTGCTTGCCCCAGCTATGGCGCATCCCGTGTCGTGTAGCACCTCAGCCGCCGTCTTAAAGGCGTGCACGACCCCGCCCCCAAGGGAGTTGCCGAGATCGTCCAACATGCTGGTCCTCGTCGTCGTCCCTGCGTGGAATGTGATGTGGAGCCGGTTTTTCCTGAGCCGTTCACGAGCCTTCTGGAAGTTGCGCTTGATCTTGTGGCAGAGTTTTTCGCCGTGCTGACAGCGACCGCAGAGCAGTGGATATTCCGCAGCCTGGCCCTTTGTGCACTTTTCCCCGGTCAAATCGAAGTTGTTCACCGGGTCCTGGTTGGCATAGTCATAGGCGTTGGCAGAGCCACCGGGAACGGGGTCGCGTGTGAGGAAACGCCCGAGGGCCGGGACGTAGCTTCGCCTGCCCATCTGGATCACGCCTGAGGCCAGCTGCGTTCGCCTGCCTTGGGCGCCGAGCCAACCGTATTCGGCCTTGCCGCCGGTGAGGAGTTCCGCCTGCAGCGGGTTGCCGAACTCATCGAAGCGCTGGGTATCCAGCAGGCCTTTGGCTTCGCTCTGCAGGGTGACTTCGCCTGAGCTCTTCTGCAGGGCGCCGAGGCTGCCGCCGAGGGCGCCGATGCTGCGGGTCCAGCTGGCGCCTTCCTGGGTCCAGGAGGGTGAGTCCGATCCGCCGGCGTAGTGGTAGATCGCGGTTCCCGCTTCAGAGCCGCCGCTGCGCACGCGTTCGCGCTGGCGCAGGGCGGAATCGAGGTTGTAGGTGTTGGTGATGCCGTCCTGGGTCTGGCTTCTGGTCAGGTCGTTGATGTAGTAGGTGGTTGTGAGGGTGCCGCCGCCGGAGTAGATCGAGGGAAGGCTTTTGATCCTGCCCAGGTCGTCATAGGTGACGCCTTCTTTGATCAGGCGGTCTGCGGTGTCGTAGTTGTAGGGGGTTTTGGTTCCGGCTGAGGTCGTGTCGCAGGCGCCGCCTTCGCCTTCTTTCGGTCCCCTGGTCGTTCTGGAAGTGCGGTTTGAGTTCTTGCCAGCGGTGCCTTCGAAGGCGTAGCTGCGGGTCGTGCAGCCCCCTCCGGCCGGGGTTTCCTTCGCCAGGGTGAGGCGGCCGATCTTGTCGTAGGTGTATTCCTTGGTCCCTAGGGTGCCGGTCTCCCTCCCCACCTGGCCGGTGCTCAAGAATTCGCGGTTGAATTCGAGCCAGGTGCTGCAGCTGGGGGAGCAGCCGGAGACCTTTTGGTATTTCAGCCCGACCGCGGTCCCCGCGACGTCGTAGGTGATCTGCTGGGCCAGGCCGTTGGGCAAGATCTGTTCGGTTATCTGCCCATCCGCGTTATAGGTGGCGGTGAAGGTGCCCGCCGCGGTTGCCGGCGGAGTCAACGGCGACGTCGCCGGTGTGGGCGAACTGGCCTTCGCCGGCGCCCGAGGTGCCGAAGGAGCTCTGGTAGGTGGGCAGCGCGCTCGCGGCCACGGGGAACACGAAGGAGGCAAAGAGGGCGCAGAGGGCGAGGAGGAGCCCCAGTGCCGGAGTGGATGCCCTATGGACCGGCAGGCCCTCTTTGCGCAACGAACCGTCGCTTGCACCCCGAGTGCTGATCACCGCATCTCCCCCCGTCTGAGTTCGGCATCGCGGGTCCTCTCAACCCGCTGCCGATCAATTTGCGCGGCGAGCGTGTCACGGGGGAATGGAGAGCCGCTTCCTCAAATTGTCTTGGTCGCCTTGACAGTTTGTAGAGGTATGAGCGGGTTCGGGCTACGGCGCAGAGTTATCCGAGCTCGGTCAGACGCGATCCACCCCAAACACCTTGCGCGCCAACCGGCAGTTCGAGTCGCCAGAGTCCTCCATCGCCTCGAACTCGTCGCGGTGCTAGATGACATAGCCAGCCTCAGGCATCCGCCACCTTTACAGAACCCTGGACGGTGCCTTTCGCGCAGCTCGCTCTTGACCCATCAGTTCGTCTGTGAGATTTTAAAGTACGTCCAGGCGACCGCCCCGTCGTGACGGTGGGGTGCAGGCACTAGCCAGCCCCCGCCTCCACACCCAGGCCCTTGCACAAACCTGGATCGCTACCGATCTGTGCCGCGCCGCCGCTCTACTGATTGTCGAGCCAGCCGCCGGCGCACTGGGCGCCCATATTACCGATCGCTACCTCCGGCGCCGCCGCGATGACCTCGGCCGTCTCCTTGAATCCATCGACCATTCCTTCCACACAGGCATAGTTGGCTCTGCGCTCTTGCGATGTTTCGTGGGGATCGAGTGAGTGCGACTTCACGTAGCCCCAGACTCGGTCGATGTTCCTCATGCCCATGCCAATCATGGCTCCGTAAGCCGTCTTCGCAGCCGCGCCCGTTACTGCGGAGGTGACACTCTCGATCAGCCCGGCGTTGTGCTTCGTCGATCCTTGAAACCTGACGTGCAAGCCGTGTTCCCGCTCGATGCGGCGGGTGCGGTTTATCGTGTGCTTAATTTTGCGGCACAGCTCGTCGGTGTTTCTACAGTGGCCGCAGAATCTAGGGGCGGCTTTCGCTTTGGTGCCTTTCGGACATTCCCCGGTTAGATCAAAGTTGTTGACCGGGTCCTGGTTGGCGTAGTCATAGGCGTTGGCCGAGCCGCCCTTGACCGGGTCGGGCGTGAGGAAGCGTCCCAGGGCGGGCACGTAGCTGCGCTTGCCCATCTGGATCACGCCGGAGGGCAGCTCAGTCCTTCTGCCCTTCGATCCAAGCCAGCCATACTTTGCGGTGTTGTTGGACGGCTTGGGGTTGCCGAACTCATCGAACTGAAGGGTCGATTTCAGTTTGGTGGCACTGGGGCTGGATTCGGCGATGCCGACCACGTCGCCGTGCATGTCGGCGAGCTGGAAGGTGATTTCGCCTGAGCTCTTCTGCAGGGCGCCGAGACTGCCGCCCATGGCGCCGATGCTGCGAGTCCAGTTGGCGCCTTCCTGGGTCCAGGTTGGGGAGTCTGAGCCGCCAGCGTAGTGGTAGACCTCGGTGCCCGATTTGGAGCCGCTTTGCACCCGTTCGCGCTGCCTGAGGGCGGAGTCTAGGTAGTAGGTGTTGGTCAGGCCGTCTTGAGTCTGGCTGCGGGTCAGGTCGTTGGCGTAGTAGGTGGTCGCGAGCGTGCCGCCACCGGAGTAGAGAGCGGGCAAGCTAGTGATCCTGCCCAGGGTGTCGTAGGTGGTGCCTTCTTTGATCAGACGGTCTGCTGAGTCGTAGGTATAGGAGGTTTTGGTGCCGGCTGACGTCGTGTCGCAGAGACCTTCTTTCGGCCCCCTGGTCGTGCGTGAGGTGCGGTTTGAGTCGTTGTCGAAGGCGTAGCTCCTGGTTGTGCAGCCTTCTCCGGCCGGGGTTTCCTTGGCCAGGGTGAGACGGCCGATCTTGTCGTAGCTGTATTCCTTGGTCGCGAGGGTCCCGGTCTCTTTGAGTACCTGGCCACCGGCGGAGAATTCGCGGTTGAATTCGAGCCAGGTGCTGCAGCTGGGGGAGCAGCCGGAGACCTTTTGGTATTTCAGCCCGACCGCGGTGCCTTCTGGGTCGTAGGTGATCTGCTGGGCGAGACCGTTGGGCAAGATCTGTTCGATCATCTGCCCGTCGGCATTGTAGGTGGCGGTGAAGACTCCCGCGTAGTAGTCGGTGACTTTGGTCGGCGCACCGGTTTTTTCGTCGTATTGGAAGGTTTGTTGGCCGATGCCATCGGTGATCAGGTTCGGGCGGCCGTAGAAGTCGTAGTAGTAGAACGACTGGATGCTGTCGGCATCTTCGTATTTGGTCACCCGACCGAGTTTGTCGTAGGTCGTTGTCAGCTGCTGACTGTCGAAGCCCGCGCAGCTTTCCGGCGCTTCGCAGACCAGCTTCTGTTTTTCAGGGGCGCCGGTGCTTTCCTTGTAGATGGTTTCGACCGCCGGGACCGAGGTGCTTCCATCAAAGGGGGTCACTTTGGTTTTGGTAACGCGCCCAGCGGAGTCGTAGGTGAGCACAGTCTTGCGCATGATGAAGCCGCCGGTGTACTCCTGGACTTCTTCCGGCTGGTCCGAGGACGTGTATTTCATGAACCAAGTCCCGGGCATCTGCGGGTTGCCTTCGACAGGATTGGGCGCCGCCGCCGGGTAGGTCGCGCAGGGCAGGCCGGCCTTTGGTTTGCTGTTGCCACAGGAGGCCTGTTCGGAGTTCGTGCCCGCCGTCCAGTAAACGGTCTTGGTCGTTCCTGCCGTGCCGCCCGCTGTGTTCGACGGCATGCGTTCTTCCTTTACCAGGCCGGGGGTGTTCGTTTCTTTAGAGTAGTAGACGGTTTTGTTGATGATGTTGAGGCCAGAGGGGTCGGCGACGGTTTTGATCGGCTTGCGCAGAGTCCAGTCGTATTCGGTTTCGGTGACCTTTGCCTCTTTGTCTTCTGCGCCGATCGTCGCCGCTGTCGTTTCCTTGGTCGCCAGGCCGGGCCAGGCTACGCCGGCTTTGGTTTCGGCTTCGGTGGGCACGAAGCCTTTGTCGTATTCGACCGTCGTGTGGGCACGTGCTTCTTTGGTTTCGCCCGATTCGAGGCGGACTTTGTGCAGCGGGCCCCAGGACTGGGATTTGAGCAGCTTCTTGCCTTCTTCGCCGTATTCGTATTCGGAGTGGGAGTCGAGCTCTTTCGAGCGGGTGACCGTGTCTTCTGCCGCCAGCGCGGTGAGGCGGTTCTGGGCGCTGAGGCTGCGGATGGCGTTGCCCTTCGTGTCGACTTCGTTGGTCGAGATGGATGGGCCGGAAGCTCCCGGCAGCTGCGGGGAAGCCGAGTTGACCTCATTGCCGTCCGGGTCCATGTAGTGGACGGTGGCGTAGCTGTAGTCGGTCGCACTCGGCGGTTCTGAAGGCACCCGGGTCGTCGGGAAGACCGCCGTCGCGTCGACCGGGAAGTCGCTCTGGCCCCATTTGGCGACCGTTGCGGGGCTCATATCATAGGGAGCTCCTTCGCCTGAGACCGGCACTTCGTAGGCGATTGTCGTTGTCGTTTTGCCCCCTGAAAGGCTCGCCCGACTGACGGTCTTCAGCTTCGACGGTTTGCTGGCGTGGAGTTCGTAGTAGTCGAATTCCCAGGGTTCTTCACCAGGTGGGGTAACGGAGGTGAGCAAGTTGTTGAAGTACGGTTCCTTATAGGTGTATTTCTCTTTCAGTTCCGGCAGCCGGGGATCCCATGCTTCGGTCAAATGAAAGCCGTTGGTTCCGCTGTAGTTGTATTCGGCGACGACCTGAGAGTGTGGGCTTCCTTTTTTGGTCGTGGCATCGTAGTAGCGGATCGAGGCGAGCTTTATGAACTGAGGCTGGCAGACACCCGTCCCTGGCCATTTACATTCTTCTTTGTATTCGAATTTGAGCGTGCGGCAGCCTTCTTCTTCGATCGAGGTCAAGTCTTCGCAGGTGACGCCGGAGGGGGTGGGTGCGATCATCCGCTTCAAGCTCAGGCCCCCGCCGAACGGGATGTTTTCGTAGTACATCCGCACCGAGGTGGGCGTTGCCTGGAAGGAGACCCCTTCGGGCAGGTAGTCGAGGGCGCCGTTCTTGACGAAGGTCAAGTGAGTCCCGTTGGGTTCGGCGAGCAAGATGTGTTCGGAGTCTTTGCGCTTCAGCGTCAGTTCTTTGGCGTAGTCGGGGGAAACGTAGCTCGTGCTTCCGCCTTCAGTCTTGATTTCGAAGGGGATCCCTTCTCCTTCGTTGCCGACCAGTTCCATCCAGCGTTCCTCGGGATGCCCTTCTTCAGCCAGCCATTTTTCGCAGAATTCTTCCGGGCAGGTTTCCCCGCAGGGAACCGTTTCGCCTTCTTCGTCCCAGCATTCCTTTTCGTAGAAGTCTTTCGTTTCCGGGATCACCTGTTCTTCGAGCTTTTGCCAGGCCGAGCCTTCGTATTCGGATACGGCCGGCGTCGAAGCCTGCCACCAGCCCATTGTCCCGACCCCCGAGGATTCAGCAGCCGGGCGGCTTGAGTTGTAGACGCGGGTGAATTCGAGGTTTGCTTCCGTGCCCGGGACTGGGATCGAGACGTCGGTGCGGCTAATCGTGAAAGCTCCCGTGAGCAGGTCCACGGTGGCGGGGCCGATCGATGCGGTGGCGTCGGTCGGGACGGAGGTCCCTTTCGTCTTGCGGACGTATTCGGTGCCGGCGGGCTCGCTGGCCCCGGCCGCGTTCACGCCTCCGTCAAAGACGGCGCGGAACTGGATTTCCTTTTCGGGGTAGCCGGCTTCAGAGAAGACTTTGCAGCCGCGCACCTTGAGGAAGACCGGTTCGGTGTGGCCGGAGTTGCCCGTGGCGGGCAAAGGCCAGGAGACCTGTTTGCCTGCGCCGTCGATCACGCATTCGGCCGGAACATCTTTGAACGTTTCCCAACCTTTGAACGTTTCCCATTTGGGCAGATCCATCTGGAAGGTGACACCAGTCACGTCTCCGCCCGATGTCGCTTCACTGTTCCATTCGGCCTTCAACGTGTAGTAGCTGGCGGTTTTCTTGCCGTCTTCAGGGTAGACGAGCTTGCTTTTCCCCGGCGCCGGCGGATAGGGGGCGAGTTTGAACGTCCATTCAGCCGCCGTCGCATCGTAGTTCCCGTCTTTGTCGGTGGCAGTAATCTGGACTGAATACCATTCGTTTTTCCATTCGTGATCTTTTGGTTTTGGGGTGTAGGGACTCGTGCACGGCAGCGTGGTTATGTTGGGACCGTTGGGACTGGTGAGCGTGCACTTGAAAGTAGATTCGGCCTCGCTTGAGACGAATGTGATCGGGGCCGGCTCGCCGGCGGTATAGCTCGGCTTGGGCGAGGTGATCGTCGTCTGGGGCGCCGAGGTCGTCCAGCGCTGCACCCGGTTGTTGTTGGTGTCGGCGATCCAGAGGCTGTCTTTGGCGCCAAAGAGGATCCCGGTCGGCTTGCTGAGGGTGAGCTGGCCGGTGCCGGTGCCCGCCGAGCCGAATTGGGCCACGTATTGGCCGATTTCGGTGAACTGCTGGACGCGGCTGTTGTTCTGATCGACGACCCAGACGTTGCCTTGCGAGTCAACATCGATCGAGCTGGGGTGTTTGAATTCCCCGTTGCCGGTGCCTTCTTTGCCGAATTGGCGGACGTAGGTGCCGTTTTCGTCGAACTCGACCACGCGGTTGTATTGCCAGTCGGCGACCCAGACGTTGTTGTTGAGGCCGATGTCGATGCCGGTCGGTTCGCCGAGTTGGCCCGCTCCGGAGCCTTTGGAGCTTGCGACTTTGACGAAGGCGCCTGCTTCGGTGAACTTCTGCAGGCGGCCGTTGAAGGTGTCGGCGACCCAGATGTTGCCTTTGGAGTCGATCGCCAGGCTTTCGGGGCCGCCGGCGCCGAATTTGCCGTTGGTGGTGCCCACTTCGCCGAATTTGGTGACGTATGTGCCGCTGGAGTTGAACTGTTCGACGCGGCTGTCGCCGGCATCGGTGACCCAAGCGTTTTCTTTGGAGTCGACGGCGACGTCGGTCGGGCGGCCGAACTGGCCGTTGCCGATGCCCGAGGAGCCGAATTTGGCTTTGTATTCGCCGGCTTCGTTGAACTTCTGGACGCGGTCGTTGTCTTGGTCGACGACCAGGAGGTTGCCGCTGGGCAGCTGGGCGATGCCGGCGGGGTGGGCGAGCTGGCCGTTGTTGATGCCCGAAGTGCCGAAGGAGACCTGGTAGACAGGAGCGATGCCGAGAGTAGTGAAGGTCAGATCACTGCCGTTGGTGGTGCCTTCGCTGCTCGTCGCGACGACGCGGAAGTGGTAGGTCGTCCCCGCTTCCAGGCTTTTGATCGTCTGGTTGACCGAGACTTCTGTTGAGCCCGAGCCGACGGAGCTGTCGGGGACCGGCACTTTGGTCCCATAGGAGGTGGTTTTGCCGTATTCGAAGCGATAGGTCGTCGCTTTGCCGTTCGGGTTGACCGCGCCGTTCAGGGTGGCTTCGGTGCCCGCGATGGCTGTGGCTGCCTGCGTGATCGCGATCGGCGCCGCCGTCTGGCTCCAGCGCTGCACCCGGTTGTTGTTGGTGTCGGCGACCCAGATGTTGCCTTTGGTGTCGGTGGAGAGGCCGAGGGGGTAGCCGAAGGCGAACTGGCCGGGGCCCGAGCCGGCGGCGCCGAATTTGGTCAGGAACGTGCCGCTTGAGTTGAACTCCTGCACCCGGTTGTTGCCCAGGTCGCCGACCCAGGCGTTGCCTTCTGAGTCGATGTCGATCGCGGTGGGGTGTTTGAACTGGCCGTCGCCGGTCCCTTCGGTACCGCCGATCAGGAACTGGAATGTGCCCGCTTCGTCGAACTTCGAGACCCGGTTGTTGCCATAGTCGGTGGTCCAGAGGGCATCGCCGGGGCCGACGTCGAGGGCATTGGGTTCGAGGAACTGACCCGAGCCGGTTCCTTTGGAGCCGATGTTTTTGACCCATGTGCCGCTTGAGTTGAATTTCTGCACGCGGCTGGAGTCAGAGACGTAGATGTTGTCTTTGGAGTCGATCGCGATGCCTTCGGGGCCGTTGAATTCGCCGTTGCCCGAGCCGGATTTGCCGAATTTGGTGATATAGGTGCCGGCGGAGCTGAACTCCTGCACCCGGTTGTTGGCGTGGTCGGCGACCCAGAGGTTGCCTTTGGAGTCGATCGCCACCGCGATCGGGGTGCTGAGTTCGCCGTCGCCGGAGCCTTTTTTGCCGAACTGGCTCTGATATTTGCCTTCGCTGTTGAACTTCTGCAGGCGGTTGTTGTTGACGTCGACTACCCAGAGGTTGCCGGCGGAGTCGACGGCGACGTCGCCGGTGTGGGCGAACTGGCCTTCGCCGATGCCCGAGGTGCCGAAGGAGCTCTGGTAGGTGGGCAGCGCGCTCGCGGCCACGGGGAACGCGAAGGAGGCGAGAAGAGCACAGAGGGCAAGGAGGAGCCCCAGTGCCGGAGTGGATGCCCTATGAGCCAGCAGGCCCTCTTTGCGCAACAAACCGTCGCTTGCACCCCGAATGCCGATCACTGCATCTCCCCCCGTCTGAGTTCGGCATCGCGGGGCCTCTCAAAACCCGCTGCCGATCAATTTGCGCGGCGAGCGTGTCACGGGGGAGTGGGGAGCTGCTTCCTCAAATTGTCTTGGTCGGCTTGACAGTTTGTAAGGAAAAAGGCAGCGCTTCGGTCTGTCTCACACCTTCTCTGCAGATCCCGAGCCGACCTCGGGAGGCAGCGAGCATCCGAGCTCATTGAGGCGCAAAACCGCATCTATCTCGGCGCCACAGCTGCTGAGTCTTCGGCCGAGTCGATCCTCGATGGCCTGCAGGCGGTTGATGATCGTCTGCCGGGTGACACCAACGGCTGCCGCGGCGGAGGAGACGTTGCCTTCGGCCGAGAAGTAGGCGCGCAAAGTCTGCCGGAAAACCTCGCCGCCGTCCCGCTCCCGGCTCAGCGGCACGAGATAGAGATCCCGTAAGGACGCCGCAAGGAGATCATCTCGGAGGATCGAGACAAGCAGCGCCACGTCGCCGTAGTGAACGACAGGCTCGGGACTTCGCAAGGCGATCGGCATGGCGGCCTTCGCCTGCCGATGGCTGAGGCGCCAGCCGGCGTAGCCGTGCGAGGGCTCCCCGAGGGCAAACGAGACACCTGCGGAGCCCGAGCTCCTGATTGATTTCTCAAGGGCAGGTCGATCTGGAGCATCCCTCCCGCCCAGCCAAGCCCAAACCTTGCCGTCGTCACGGCGAACCAACAGGACCGTCCTATCCAACTCGGCGGCAAGTGCCCGGGTCATCTTTTCCGCACCTTGGCCGACGGCTATCGCTCCGACGTGGCAGCCATGAAAGTCGTAGCCGAACTCGGCTGTATCAAGATCCTCGCCGTCGAGAAGTCGCTCGATGCGTGCGGCACGCCGCTTCTCGGGGGAATCGAGGCGAACTACGGCCTCTCGCGCATGCTCTGCAGAGACGGACACGACGAGGCGATCGAACGAGGTCGCTTGTTCGCTCAGAACCTGCTGCAACTCCGCACCCCGCAAGCCGGCGGCCTCGAGTGCGTCCAAAAGAAAGTCGCCGAAAATCGAATAGCCAGCGAAGCAGCGGCGAAGAACGACATCGATGCCGATGCCGATGCGGGCGGCCAACCGAGCCTGGATCAGAACGGGCGGCGGGGTCGGAAGAACCCGCTCCTGGCCGACCTCGATACTGCTCAAGCCCCAGTCGACCGCGGCCGACACGGCGGCCCGAAAGCCCTGTGCATATTCAGGATCCAAGAAATCGGAGGCGCCGGAGACGACACGCACCCGCTCGAAAATGGCGCCCTCGATCTCGGTGCGCTGGCCCCGAAGCCGGTCACTGCATTCCCTTCTGGCAGCGGGCTCCACGCAAACGCGCGGGCTCAAGGAGCCAAGCCTCTTCGCCTTGCCTGTCATCGCAGTCCCCTCTTGCGACTTGACTCGTGCAGCTGGCATCAGCGGCTCCAGTCGGGTTCAGAGGCGCTGCTGGCCAGCACTTTCGGCTTACCGCCCGCGTAAGGAATGCTGACCACCCTATGGCCGGGGCCAGGTTCGAAGCCACCGATGCTGCCCAGGACGAACTTCCCGTCGCCGGAGAGCGCCGTGCCGACGAAGCCGACCTCGCGTTCCTCGGTCAGGGCCCGTTCGGCGCCGGTCTTTGGGTTGACGGCCACGGCGTAGCTCGTGTCCTGACCGCCGAACTCGGCGAGCAGGCGAGCGCCGTTGTTCGACCACTCGGTCGGACTGAGGCCGGAGAGCAGCGGCTCGACCTTGGTGTGTGTCAACCGTTTGGCCTTGCCGCTGTTCAGGTTCATCAGGAAAAGGTCGTTCTTGGGGCCATACTTGCGGTTCTTTTCGCCCAGGTGCTTGACGAAGACGACCTGCCCGCCCCGCCCCCAGAGGGGGGCGAACGAGCGGTGATCTGTGGTCAGGTGGTGGGGGCGCGGTGCGGCCACATAGACGGCACCGGGGATGGGGATGTCGAACTGATAGAGGTCGCCGCGAGGAGGGAAGCTTTCGTTCGCCGCTCGCCCATACACGAGCTGACCGCCCTGCGGCGCGAAGCTGACGCCGTTGAAGTATCCGCGTGCAATCACCCGCTGCGCGCCGTTTGCCAAGTTGATCGTCGTCAATCGCTGCTTGCCCAGTTCCGGGCCCAGCACGACCGCAACCGTGGTCGAGTCGGGGGACCAATCGAATACAAATGGATCCCGCCAATTGAGCGCGATCCCGCTTGGCGTCCCACCCGCGGTGGAAGCGACCATCATCTTCGACGGCTGCCGCCCCTTGCCGCTGCGAAAGAAGACCATCGTCCGCCCATCCGGAGAAACCCGGGGGTTGGACCCAGGGCCAACCTTGCGAGCCGCCGAGCCGTCGTCGTTGGCCACATAGACGACGGGGCTCAGCGGGTTGCGCGTGAAGACGAGAGTTGCCTGCGAGCTCGCCGGGGCAGTGAGGCATGCGCCCAAGACGACGAGCACGACAACCGACCTGAGCCGTCCAGCCACGTCGCGATCCTAACCTCGTCCCAGGAGTCCTACAAGGTCAAAGCTCGGGAACGTCCGCCCCGTGAGGGCTGAAGGGGAGGCGGTGGACCTCGGCCCAGCCGGCGCAGCGGGACTCCAGCGCCTCGGCGACGTTGCCGGCGTCCTGCCAGGTGGTCCAGACGAGGACGGTGGGGCCGGCGCCGGAGATGGTGGCCCCGAGGGCACCGAGCTCCCTGGCGCCGTCGACGAGCTCCATCGAGCGCGGGTAGAGATCGCGGCGGCGATCCTGGTGGATGCGGTCGGCGAGGCCAGCGCCGACGAGGTCTAGGTCGGCACGCTGCAGGCCGAGGACGAGGCGGGACGCGGCGGAGACGTTGGCTACCGCGTCGGCGAGCGGGACTTCGGCCGGGATCGCTTCGCGGGCGCGCTCGGTCGAGACCTCCTCGGTGGGGATCACGGCGATGCCCTCGAGGCCGCTCGGGGGGTCGAAGCGGGCGGCGCTGGGCGCTTCGGCCTCCCCCGCCGCGCAGATCACGAAGCCGCCGTAGATCGCGGCCGCGACGTTGTCGGGATGACCCTCGATCTCGCTCGCCCGCGCCAGCATCTCCTCCTTCGAGAGGGCAAGCTCGAAGAGGTGGTCGGCAGCGAAGAGGCCGGCGACGATCGCCGCGGCGCTGGAGCCGAGACCGCGCGCCAGCGGGATCTCGCTGCGCAGGCGAAAGGCGATGCCGTCGGCGGGATGCAGGCTCTCGAAGGCCCGCACGATCAGGTTGTCGCGGCCGGTGGAGACGTTGAGATCGCCGGGGTCGAGCGAGAACTCGCCCGTCTCCTCGACGTCAAGCTCGAGGAAGAGCGAGACGGCCGCCGCCAGCACGTCGTAGCCGGGACCGAGATTGGCCGAGGAGGCAGGGACGCGAACGAGCCGGCGCCGCGTCGTCACTCGAACACCGCGCGCTCGACGGCGCCGAGGTCGTTCTCGCAGTTGATCACCGGCGGCGCTTTGGAGAGCGCCGTGTCGGGATCCTTGAGGCCATGGCCGGTGAGGACGCAGACGACCGACTCGGGCGGCGGCGATCCCTCGACCGTGGGCAGGCCGTGAGCCAGCAGGCCGGCCACCGAGGCCGCCGAGGCTGGCTCGCAGAAGACCCCCTCGCCGGCAGCTAGCCAGCGGTAAGCATCGAGGATCTGCGCATCGGAGACGGCGGCAACGCGGCCGCGCGAAGCAGTGAAGGCGTCCATCGCCTCCTCCCAACGAGCCGGGTTGCCAATCCGGATCGCCGAGGCGACCGTCTCGGGGTTCGCGATCGGTTCGCCGCGCACCAACGGCGCCGCTCCCTCAGCTTGGAAGCCATAGAGGACTGGAGCCGTGCCGACCTCCTGAAAACCCCGCCAGTAGGCGGTGACGTTGCCGGCGTTGCCGACCGGAATAGCAAGTGCACCCGGTGCCCCGCCCAGCTCCTCGACCACCTCGAAGGCGGCGGTCTTCTGGCCTTCGATGCGGTGTGGGTTGACCGAGTTGACCAGCTCGATCGGGTGCTTGTCGGCGAGCTCGCGGACGATCCGCAGGGCATCGTCGAAGTTGCCCTGCAGGGCGACCACGCGGGCTCCGTGCATCAGCGCCTGGGCGAGCTTGCCGATCGCGATCTTGCCCTCGGGCACGATCACGGCTCCGCGCATGCCGGCGCGCGCCGCGTAGGCGGCTGCGCTGGCGGCCGTGTTGCCGGTCGAGGCGCAGATCACCGCCTCCGCGCCCCGGCCCTTCGCGCGCGAGACGGCTACCGTCATGCCGCGGTCCTTGAAGCTGCCGGTCGGGTTGGCGCCCTCGAACTTGAGGTAGGCGCGGACGCCGAGGCGCTCGGAGAGACGCGGCGCCTCGACCAGCGGGGTCGAGCCCTCGTTCAGCGTCACGACCGGATCGCCGGGCTCCAGCGAGAGCCGCTCCCGGTAGCGCTCGACCAGGGGAGCCGGGCTCAAACGAACTCCTCTTCGATCACGCGGATCGAGCGAGGCGGCGAGCGCAGCACGTCGAGCTGGTCGATCGCCTCCAGAGCCGCCGCGAAGCGCGACTCTAAGCACTCGTGGATCACCATCACCAGGCGCGTGTCCTCGCCGGCGCCGCGCTGCACGACGCTCTTCACCGAGACATCGTGGTCGCCAAGCACCTGGGCGATACTGGCCAGCACGCCGGGGCGGTCGGCCACAGCCAGGTGGAGGTAGAAGGACGAGGTGACGTCGGCGATGATCGGCAGCCGCTCGCGAGTCTCGTGCACGGGGGCATCGCCACTGAGGATCGAAACGACGTCGCCAAGCACCGCCGAGGCCGTCTGCACTCCCCCGGCCCCCGGTCCCGACATCGTCACCTCGGTGATCTCCGCTGCCTCGACCATTACGGCGTTGAAAGGTCCCTCGACCGGAGCCAGCGGATGGCCGCCGTAGAGGAAACAGGGGAAGACGCGCGCGCTAATTCCGCCTTCGCGGCGCTCGGCGACGCCGAGCAGCTTCAGCGAAAGGCCGAGCTCTTTGGCGTAGGCGAGGTCGTCGAGCTGGACCTGCTCGATCCCCTCGTAGGAGACCTCGTCCAGGGTCACCGGGGTATGGAAAGCGAGCCGGGCGAGGATTGCCATCTTCGCGGCGGCATCGGCGCCGCTGACGTCGGCGCTGGGATCGGCCTCGGCGTAGCCCAGCTCCTGCGCTCGCGCGAGCGCCTCCTCGTAGGGCGCGCCGCTCGTCGCCATCTCGCTGAGGATGAAGTTGGTGGTGCCGTTGACGATGCCGAAGACCTTGGCGATCTCGGTCACCCCGAAGCTCTCCTGGATCACGCGCACGATCGGGATCACGCCCGCCACCGCGGCCTCGAAGCGGAGCTGGACGCCGGCCTCGCGGGCGACGTCAAAGAGTTCCTCACCGTGCTGGGCGAGCAGCTGCTTGTTGGCGGTGACGACGGGGCGTTTGGCGCGCAGCGCCTCGAGCACGTACTCGCGGGCCGGGTCGGTGCCCCCGATCAGCTCGACGATTAGGTCGGAGCCCCCGAGGATCTCGCCGAAGTCACCCTCCTCGCGGGTGAGCACGCCGGCGATCTCCGGCCGCCGGCCGGTTGCCGCCTCCACCGCGTCCGCTCGCGCCGCAACCAGCTCGGCGAAGGCGCCACCGACCGTGCCGCGTCCCAGCAGCCCGATGCGAATCGGCTCAGACATCGCGCGAAGTGAGGTCCTCGTAGGTCTCGCGGCGCACGACGACGCGCGCCTCCCCGTCGCGGCAGAAGATCACCGGCGGGCGGGTGACGCCGTTGTAGTTGCTCGCCATCGCGTGACCGTAGGCGCCGGTCGCCGGGGTAACGAGGACGTCGCCGACCGCGGGCGAAGCCAGCATCGTGTCGCGAACGATGATGTCGCCGGACTCGCAGTGCATGCCGGCGATCGTCGCCAGGCCCTCAGCCGGCTCGGCGGCGCGGTCGGCGATCAGCGCTTCGTAGCGGGAGCCGTAAAGCATCGGTCGCATGTTGTCCGACATGCCGCCGTCGACGGCAACGTAGGTGCGCACGCCTGGAATCTCCTTGACCGTGCCCACTCGGTAGGCGGTGACACCGGCGTTGCCGACCAGCGAGCGCCCCGGCTCGATCAGGATCCGCACCCCGTCGCCAAAGACCTCGGCGACCCCGCGGACCTTCACCTCGACGTACGCGTCGATCGAAGGCGGCTCGTCCTCAGCCGTGTAGGCGATTCCAAGGCCACCGCCGACGTTCACGATCCGGCACCAACCACCGGCCAGCTCGCCGAGCGCCCGGATCGCCAGGGTGTAAGGCTCCAGCTCGAAGATCTGCGAGCCGATGTGGGCGTGCAGGCCGGTGAGGTTGAGGACATCGGAAGCGAGAACCCGCCCGATCGCCCGGGCGGCAAGACCGTCCTCGAGGCCGAAGCCGAACTTCGAGTCGAGCTGGCCGGTCTGCACGTAGTCGTGGGTGGAGGGCTTGATCCCGGGCGTGACTCGGACGAGGACGTCCTGTGGTTCGTCGAGCAGCCGCTCGCAGCGCTCGATCTCGTCGAACGAGTCGAGGATCAGATGGCCGACACCCGAGCGAGCGGCGAAGAGGATCTCCTCGTCGCTCTTGTTGTTGCCGTGCATGTGGATGCGGGCGGGGTCGAAGCCAGCGCGCAGCGCCATGTGCAGCTCCCCCCCTGAGGCAACGTCAACCGCAAGGCCCTCCTCGGCGAAGAGCCGGTAAGCGGCGGTGCAGGGAAACGCCTTGCTGGCAAAGAGGACTTCGAAGTCAGCGTCGCGGCGCTCGAAGGCGGCGCGATAGGCGCGAGCCCGGGCGCGCATCTCATCCTCGGCATAAATGTAGGCGGGCGTGCCGAACTCCTCGGCGACATCGACCACGTCGCAGCCGGCGATCTCGAGCCGACCCCGCTCGTTGACACGGCTTCCAGCCGGGTATACCGGTGAGCCCACAATCGGGTCGGCCACGGCGCCCGCCTGTCCATGCTCCGCCATGGCGGGCATTGTGACGGTTGAGGGGGGAGCGGCGGCTAGCGGTTACCGCCGAGCAGGCCGCCGACCGTTTTTACGGTTTCATCGATCGTTTTGCCTACCGTCGATTCGGGGCCGGCGACGCCGTTGACGGCTTCTTCGGTGACTTTGGTGACACCGGTACTTCCGATCACTTCCCCGGTGGCTTCATCAACGCCCGAGACGGTGTTGTTGACGGCACCTGTGACCGCTCCCGAGGTCGACTGGCTGCCGCTTCCGCTTGTCCCGGGAGCGGGTGTCGAGGCCCCTCCGCCATTGCCGCCGCTTGGGCTCGAGCTGGCGCTCGATGCGCCGGACGGCGACGAGCCGGCCGGGCCGCCAGCCGCCGGGCTCGAAGCCGGCGATTCGGCAGCGGGAGTTCCCGAGCGGGTGGGAACGGTTCCGACCGCAGCGTCGGTTCCCTGCGTCGCGGCCGTGCGATCGCTGGGGGTGCGATTGGAGGGTCCGGTGGTCGGGCCCGCGGCTGCACCACCGGCCGCGCCCGAGGTTGGGCCAGAGCCGGCTCCGCTATTCGGCGCGCTGGCCGCGTTGTCGTCGCCACCGAGGCTGATGCCGGCGAGCGGCCAGTCCCGCAGGGCCTGGAAGGAGACGAGGAGAACGAAGCTGACGATGGCTGCCGCGATCAGCGCGGTGCCGGACACCGCTCCTGCTAGATAGGTGTGAGCCTGGCGGATCATTCGTCGCCTCCTCGACGCTTCATACCCAGGGTCGCAGGCTCAAACCAACCCGGGATACCAAATAATTGGATTTCCTAGGGGATTCTGAGTATCCCCATGGCTGGGGTTGAGGCAGGCTGGCTACAGGTAACCGAGCGGATCGGTGGGCGCCCCACCCACCCGGACCTCGAAGTGCAGGTGGTCCCCAAAGCAGTGACCCGTGCAACCGACGTAGCCGATCACGTCGCCCTGGGACACACTCTGTCCGGAGCTGACGGCAACCGAAGATTGGTGGGCGTAACAAGTCTGCAAGCCGCCACCGTGTTCTAGGCAGGTGAAGTTGCCGTAGCCGCCGCTTTCGGCTTCGGACTGCACCAGCACCACCGAGCCAGAGGCGGCCGCGCGGATCGGAGTTCCGGCGGGCACGGCGATGTCGATCCCCTCGTGCATGCGGCCCCAACGCATGCCGAATCCAGAGACGACGGGACCATCAACCGGCCAGATGAACTGCCCGGAGCCGTAGCGGATCGGCCCGGCGGGCAGCGGGGCCGAAGCCGTTTCGCCGAGCCTTGCCGCAAGCTCCGCCTGGATCTCAGCCACGTCGCCGTCCAGATCTTCTTCGGTCTGCTCGATCTTCTTCAAAGCTGCCACGCGGCTGGCTCGAGCCGCAACCAGCGCCGACTGGCGCTCCTCGACGGCCGCCCGCGCACTCGCCAGCGCCCGCTCTTCGGCGGCGATCGCGTCCCGCGCCGACTCGATTCGGTTCTTCACCGTTCGCAAGCGAAGGACCGTGCGCTTGACCTGATTACGCAGTTCGCGCACGCGACCGACGATCGCTTCGTCGTTGCCGCGGATGCGGTTGAGGTATTCGGTGCGATCGATCAGATCGTCATAGCCGTTGGCGCCAACGATGATGCTGAGAACGTCCGGCGTGCCGGTCTCATAGATCGCCACCAGTCGCTTGCGCAGCGATACCAGGGCGCGCTTCAGGTGCGCCCGCATTTCAACCAGGTGCTTCTTCGCCACGCCGAGCTCTGCTTCCGCCCGATCGAGTTCCGCCTGCTTGGCGTTGAGACGAACTTTGACCGCCGCCTCCTGATTGCGAAGAGTGGCCACCTCGCTGGTGAGGCGATCGATGCGATCTCGGTAGCGGGAGATCGTCGTCGTCAGGACCCCCGAGCGTTCGCGCACCTTGGAAAGCTTCGCTTCCTTGGCGTCCAGCTTCGATTCGAGATCCTGAGCGGGCGCGAGGCTAGCTGCGAACAGCATCACCAGCGCCGCCAGGGCGGCGCCAAGCAGTGCCGCCAGGGCAGGGCGAGTCTTGACCATCGCCGCGAGGCTAGCTAAGTCGAGATATGCCTCCTTGCAGGGGATTAACCCTGCAATTGGGCTTGCGCCTCAGGCCTGAGGCGGGGCGTTTTCGACGTGCAGCAAGCCCTCCGGGGCCTGTTCCTCCATCTGCAGCGTGGTGTGGTCGATGCCGAAGCGCTCATGCAAGAGCAGCTCGATTCGGGCACGGACCAGATCCCGATCGCAGTCGGAGGCGACGACCACGTGCGCCGCGAGAGCACCGAAACCGGAGGTGACGGTCCAGATGTGCAGGTCGTGGACAGATTGGACTCCCTCCTCGGCGCAGATCGCCGCACCGGCGGCATCGACGTCGACGCCGGCAGGGGCAGCCTCCATTAGAACATCGAGCGGCTCCTTGATCAGGCGCCAGGAGGAGATCAGGATCAACGCCGAGATCGCCAAGCTGACGATCGGATCGACGATCGCCGACCCACCGGCGAGGACGATCGCACCGGCGAGGACCACGCCGATCGAGCCAAGCGCGTCGGCGACGCTGTGGCGCAGGACGCCCTCGAGGTTGACGTCGGCCCGCTCGCCGCCGGCAAGCACGAGCGCCGCCGCGATATTGCCGGCGAGTCCGAGCAAACCAAGGCCGAGCACGCCGCCAGCCTCGATTTGAGGCGGGTCATTGAGGCGGCCGATCGCGGCAAAAGCAATCGCGATCGCGACGGCGACGAGCAGCAGCCCGTTCACCAGCGCAGCGAGAATCTCCGAGCGCTGGTAGCCAAAGGTCATCCGACCCCCGGCGGGGCGACCGGCCAGCGCGACGGCAAACAACGCCAGCCCAATCGAACCAACGTCGGAAAGCACATGCCCGGCATCGGCGAGCAGGGCGAGCGAACCGGTGAGCACGCCCCCCACCGCCTCGGCAAGCAACATCCCCACGTTGATCCCCAAAGCAATCCACATCCGCCGCCGACTGTCGCCCCGGCGGATGTCGATCGCGTGTGCGTGCGAGTGGGAGTGCACGCCCCGAGATTACGCGGGAACCGGCTCCTTGTCGGCGGACTTCTCAGCCATCGCCTGCTCGGCGACTTCGGCCGCGTAGCCAAGACGCTCGGCGTATTCGCGCGCCTGCATGCGGGAGATGACCATGCGCTGGATCTCCGCTGTACCCTCGAACAGCTGGTAGATCTTGGCGTCGCGGAACCACTTCTCCAGCGGGCACTCGGTACTCCAGGCGTAGGGACCGACCAGGTCCATCAGCGTGGTCGTCGCCCACATCGTCACGTCGCCGGCCTTGAGCTTCGACATCGAGCCCTGGCCGCCGCGCATCGGGATGCCGTTGCGGCCCATCCAGGCGGCGCGCTGGACGAGCAGCCGCGCGGCTTCGATCTCGGTGGCGACGTCGGCGAGGGTCTGCTGGATGCGCTGCTCTTGCAGAACCGGCTTGCCGCCCTCGGTCTGGCCGTCGAGATATTCAAGCGTCCACTCATATGAGGCCTGGGCGATGCCCAAGGCGGAGGCGCCGACCAGCGGCCGGGTCATCTCGAAGGTCGCCAGGGCGTCGGCGCCGCGCGACTTCTTGCCTTCGCGACCGCGTTGCAGCTTGCGCTCCAGCTTCTCCTCGCCCCCGAGCAGGTTCTCCACCGGGATGCGGCAGTCCTCGAGCACGATCTCGGCGGTGTGCGAAGCGCGGATGCCGAGCTTGGACTCCTTCTTGCCCTGGCTGAGGCCAGGCGTGTCCTTGCCGACGACAAAGGAGGCCTGACCACGCGTACCGAGAGTGGGGTCGACGGTGGCGACGACGACGTGAACATCGGCGATGCCACCGTTGGTGATGAAGACCTTGGTTCCGTTGAGGACCCACTCGTCGCCGTCTCGCTTGGCGGTCGTCTTCAGGCTCTTCACGTCAGAACCGGCCTGCGGCTCGGTGACCGCGTAGGCGCCGAGCTTGATCTCCTCGCCGCTGCCGAAGCACTCCGGAACCCACTGGGCGATCTGCTCGGGAGTGCCGGAGGAGGCGATTCCGGCTGCTGCGAGGCCGGAACCGGAGATCGCCAGAGCCGTGCCGGCACAACCCCAATGGAACTCCTCGGCCGAGATCACCTGCATCTGACCCTGCTCGTCGGCGGCCGAGCGCTGGATGCTCTCGAGGCCACCGAAGCCCTGTTTGCGCGCCTCCTTGATTACCTCCCAAGGAGTGCTCTCCTCTTCGTCGTGCTTGCGGGCGGCGGGCCTGATCACCTCACGGGCGAAGGTCCGGCAGCGCTCCTTGTACTCGAGCTGCTCGTCGTTTAGTGCGAAGTCCATGGGTCCCTTCTTGGTCAGCGGCGTGATCGCATCGGTTGATTGACTGGTCAGTCAACCAGTCCCAGAAAGATTAGCTGACCAGCCAGCCACCGCCCCGCCTGTACCGTTCCGGCCTTGCCCAGGAAACGCCCAATCAACGCTGAGGTGCCGACGGCGACTGCGCCGCCGAAGGAGTCGCCGAAGTCGAATGAGCCGGATCGACCGCCGCCCGCAACCAAGAGGAACCGTAGATCTGTCCCGGGCGCACTGAAGGCGATCGGGGCGTTGGTCTTGGTCGCGCTCGTCTTTCTCGTCGCCGCGATTCTCGGCGGCGGCGGCTCGAGCGACAAAGCGGAAAAACCCGCACCGGTCCCGGCGCAGGCGCCGCCCGAGCCGCCCGCCAAGGAAGAGCAGACCCCGGCCGCCGCGGCAGCGGAAGAGCTCGGCTACCCCTCCTTCGCGACCAACAACACGACGCGGGTCGGCGGCTCGGACGTGGCAACCACCGCAGCCGGTGTCTCGCTCGCGGTCTTCCCCTCAGCGAAGGCAGCCCAGCGCCCGACCGCCGTCACCTTGGTCGACGAAGACGAGTGGCAGGGCGCCCTCGCGGCCTCCGTCCTGATGGCGGAACCGCTGCGCGCGCCGCTGCTGATCTCTTCTGGCGGCGAGTTGCCCGAGCCGACGACGCAGGCACTCGCGGCCCTGGGCCCCCAGGGTGATCGCGACAGCGACAAGGCGCAGGTCTTCGTCGTCGGCGACGCCGCCGCGCCCGACGACCTGCAGGCAACGAGGGTTGCCGGGAAAGATCCGGCGACGCTTGCCGCTGCGATCGCGAGCCTGCGCGATCGGCTCTTCGGCGGCGCGCCGAAGCACATCGTCGTCGCCTCGGAATCACAGCCCGAGTTCGCCATGCCCGCCGCGGCCTGGGCGGCCAGGTCGGCGGATCCGGTGCTCTTTACCGCCACTGACAAGCTGCCGACAGCCACCGAAAAACAGCTGAGACAGCACCGGGAGACGCCAGTCTTCGTGCTCGGCCCCTCCTCGGTGATCTCCTCCTCGGTTGTGCACGCGATCGCCAAGATCGGCAACCCAGTACGCCGCGTCTCCGGCGAGGACCCGGTGGAGAACGCGATCGCTCTGGCCCGCTACGCGAGGGGCGACTTCGGCTGGAACGTCAACGATCCCGGGCACGGCTTCGTCGTCGCGCGCAGCGACGAGCCGCTTGCCGCCGCGATCGCCTCGCCGCTCTCGGCGTCCGGCACCTGGGGGCCGCTGCTGCTCACCGATAACGCCGATACGCTGCCAAAGGCTCTGCGCGAATACCTGCTCGACATCAAGCCCGGCTACACCACCGATCCAACTCGTGCCTTCTACAACCACGTGTGGGTGATCGGGGATCAGGAGGCCATTGACGTGAACCAGCAAGCCGAAATCGACCAGCTGGCTGAACTGGCCAAGATCGGTGGGACGGAACCGTGAGCGAGGCCGAGAGCCCCGAGCTGCTCGGTGGCGGCCACCGCGTCAGCGCCGAGGACATTCGTGCCCTCGCCGGCGCCTCCACCCCGCACTTCGCGCTGCAGGTCCGCAACCGGATCCGCCGACTGATCGAGCCACTCGACGCCGATGATCCGGCGCGGCGCGAAGGCGAGCGCAAGATCGCCGAGCTCGAAGATCTGGCAGAGCACAGCGGCGACCCGCGCGGCACGATGGGGATCGGCCAGCATTGAAGCTGCTCGCGCCCGGCGTCTGGCGTCTCAAGCAATTCCCGGCGCCGAGCGTGAACGTGTACCTCGTCGAGGACGTGCTGATCGACGCCGGCACCCGCTGGGACCGCGGCCGCATCTTCGCCGAGATCGAGGCGCGCGAGCTCTCGCTGCTCGCCCTCACGCACGTCCATCCTGACCACCAGGGAGTCGCCAAGGACGTCTGTGAGGCGCGCGACATTCAGCTTGCCTGCCACGCCGACGACGTCGAGGCGATGGAGGGTCGCCGCCCGGTTCAGGAGGCAGCCCCGAACAACCCCTTCAACCGGATCATCAAGCGGATCTGGCAGGGCCCTCCCCACAAAGTCGATCGGGTGCTCAGCGAGGGCGACGAGGTGGCGGGCTTGCGAGTTGTCCACGCGCCGGGGCACGCACGCGGCGAGGTGATCTACTTTCGCGACTCCGACCGCGTGGCGATCTGCGGCGACGTGATCCGCAACATGAGCTACGCCACCGGGCTTCCAGGCATCAAGGAGCCGCCCGACATCTTCACTTACGACCCGGCCGAGAACCGCCGCTCGATTCGCAAGCTCGCGGAGCTCAACCCGAGCCTGATCCTCCCCGGCCACGGCCCCGCGGTCACCGACATCGCGGCCTTCGAGCGCTTCGTCGCGGCTCTCCCGGAATAAACCAGCGCGGTTGCGGGTAAAAGCCGTGGCACGTCCTCGAAACAAAGGGGGGTTCCATGGACGACGCTACGAGGAGCAGAAGGCCATCGCCGGCGATGGTTGTCGCGGTGATTGCGCTGATCGTCGCCCTGGCCGGCACGGCCTACGCGGCGCAGTCGATCAACGGCGGCGCGATCAAAAAGCAGACGATCGGCGGCGGCAAGCTGAAGAAGAAGACGCTGACCGGCTTCCAGATCAACACCAACAAGCTCGGCGTGCTACCTGCCGCGAAGCGGGCGGCGCACACCTACTGGGCCGTGGTCAATAACCCGGGCGGGGCTGGCAATGCTGCCTTGGCGCGAGCCAGCGATCCCGAGATAACCGTCACCGAGGGCGGTGGAGCGGTCGCGGTGGCCGTCCCGTTCAACGTCGCCTTCTGCGCCAACGTCGCCATGCGCAACAACGCGGGCACGTCCGTCCCAGGCGCCGGCTACGCCCAGACCAACATCTCGCCCGCCAACCCAAACGCGATCGAAGTCCGCACCCGCGACGAAAAAGGCGCCGACCAAGACGCCGACTTCCACCTGATCGTCGTCTGCCCTTAGCTAGTCTGGTGGCGTGAGCGAGGCCGAGCACGGATTCAAGGAGGGCGACAAGGTCTGGGTAGAGGACGGCGAAGGCCGTCACCACCCGGGCATCTTCGTCGCCGACAACGAGAGCTCGGGCTGGTTCGGCGGCGGCCCGAGCGCCTACGTCGTCCACCCCGAGGCCAAACAGGCCGAGGTCGTCTCGACCTTCCGCATTACGCCGCGCGACGAGTAACCCGCCAGCTGCCCTTCAGCGAATCAGGCGCACCTCGACACCGAGGTCGACGTTCGTCCAAGCACGGTCGGCGGTCATCACCGCGGACTTGCGTTCTGCGGCGACCGCGAAGCAAACTCGATCCGCAAGGGAAAGACCGGCGGAGCGAGTCGGCTCGCGCAATTGGGCCGCATGTTCTGCCTGGGCTGCCTCCACGGGCACTATGCGAGCACCCGTCCCCTCGAATTCCGCGCGCACGGCATCGCACTCGATCCCGAACGCCATTGCCCGCTGAACGACCTCAGCCCAGTTGATCGCCGAGATGACCGATCCGCCGAGCGCGGCCAGAACCTTCTCTCCGCCTCGCTCACCGAAGAGAAAGGCAAGAACCGCAGAGGCGTCAAGAACGACGGCGCCGGAACTCATCCAATTCTTCCTCTTCGCGGCGCGCTTCCTCCCGTCGCTCGGCAATCAGTTCGGCTACCGGATCTCGGCCTTTTGCTCCCGCCCGAAATCGTCGCCGCAGCCGTTCGAGCGCAGCGAGACGAGTTTCCAGGACAAGCCGATCGTCCTCGACTCGCGCGTTGAGCCGCTCACCGTCGCGCAGGCCAAGCTCCTCTCTCATCTGGGCGGGAATCACGATGCGTCCCTGTTTACCGAGTTGGATCTCTGCCATCAAGAGGTAAATGTGGCAGAACTCACTCAATATGGCAACGACTTAGCGATCTGCCAGCATTGGTACAGCGATACGAGGAGAGCAGCTAAATCAGGCCGCGGTCGATCCGCTCGACACCTGAATTCAGGACGGCATCCTGGCGCTCCCCATCTCTACGCGCTCGCCGCGGAAGGGCACGCCCTCGGCGATCAGGTGGCGGCGCTGGCGAGCGCCCTTGGCGAGTGAGCCGTCGGCGCGGACGACGCGCCACCAGGGAAGATCGGGGTCATCGCACTCGAAGAGGACCGCGCCGGCGAAACGGGGCGCGCCGGGTGAGACGTCTCCGTAGGTGCGGACGAAGCCAGGCGGGATCTCACGGACGCGGGCGAGGACCTCGAGCAGGCGGTCTTCGCGTGGCGCGGTCAGGACGCAGGGCCGAAGGCCGAGATGATGCGGTTCTGGTACTCGGAGAGCTCTTCGGGGGAGATGAAGTAGGTGGGTGGGGTGAGGAAGAGGCCGTCGGCTCGCTCGGCGGTTGCCTCGACGCGGGCTCGAACCTTGTCGAGCGGTCCGGCGGCGCAGTAGGTCTCGACCATCTCGTCGCTGATCGCCGCCGGCACCGCGGCAAGGTCGCCGCGACGGAATGCCTCGCCCGCGGCGACCGCGTTGTCGGCGAAGCCGTGCAGCTCCCAGAGCGGCATGTAGGTCTTGACCGTGGCGTAGAAGGAGATCGTGCGGCGCGCCATGTCGATTGCGCGCGCTTCGTCGTCGTCAATCGCGCAGCAAACGGTCGGCAGGTAGTCGAAGCTCGAGCGCTCGCGGCCGGATCGCGTCAGGCCTTCCTCAAAAGAGTTGACGACAACCTCGTCGATCCAGCGCAGGCTCTGGATCGGATGTCCGATCAGGCCATCGGCGACGTCTCCCGCCATGCGACACATGCCGCCCTGCACGCCGGCGGTGTAGATCGGCACCGACTCGCGCGGCGCCGGGTGCGGCCGGATCCAGCCCTTGATATCGATGTCGTAGTAGGAGCCCTGGTAGCGGATCGGCTCGCCCTTGCCCGCCTGCTGCATGATCAGCCGCGTCGCCTCGATCGCCTCGCGCAGGTGCGGCGCCGGCTTGCCGTACTCGGCGTTGTGCCAGGTTTCGTTGAGTCGTTTGACCCCCGAGCCGAGGCCGAGACGGAAGCGGCCGCCGGACATCTCGTCGATGTCGAGCGCGCTGACGGCGAGGATGAAGGGGCTGCGGGTGAAGGCCCAAGCGATGCCCGTGGCAACGTCAATCCGCTCGGTCTTGCCCGCCAGGTAGGCGGCCTGGGTGACCGAGGAGCGGAAGAGCTCCGGCGCCCAGACGCACTCGACACCCGCTGACTCGGCGCGCCGGGTCTCCGCCTCGAGGTCGGCGACGGTAATGCCAATCGCGGCGACAGAGATGCGCTCGAGCGCGCTCTTGGCGGCCACGGTCAGGCTGAGACCGGCTCGGCCACGGCGAGAACGGCGTCGGCGACGCGTTCCCGGTGCCACTTGGCGTCGCCGAACATCGAGGCGTTGGCCTTGCCGCGCTTGAGGAAGAAGTGCAGGTCGTGCTCCCAGGTGAAGCCGATGCCGCCGTGGACCTGGATCGAGGCGTCGGGGACGCGCCAGCCCGCGTCCGAGGCATAGGCCTTCGCCATCGAAGCAGCGGTGGGAAGCGACTCGGGCTCGGCGTCCGCCGCCCAGGCGGCGCCGTAGACCGCCGAGCGAGCGTTCTCGGTCTCCAGCAGCATCTGCGCACAGCGGTGCGAGACCGCCTGGTAGGAGCCGATCGGCCGGCCGAACTGCTGGCGGTCCTTGGCGTACTCCACCGCCATCTCCATCGTGCGCTGGGCGATCCCGGTCGACTCGGCGGCGAGCGCGACACAGAGCCTGAAGAACACTGGGTAGTACTCGGACTCCTCCGCCGGCAGTGAGTTCTCGGGCGCGACCCGGACACCGTCGAAGCGGACCGCGTAGAGACGACGCGTGAGGTCGATTGAGGTGGCTGCCGCGATCGAGACGCCGGCAGCGTCGCGCTCGACGACGTGGCGGCGGCCATCCGCGGTGGCGACGAGGAAAAAGTCGGCGGCGGCCGCGTCCATCACCAGCACCTTCTCGCCGTCGAGGACGATTTCGTCGCCGTCGGAGCGGGGCTCCATCGTGTAGCTGCCGATCGTCGCGGCAGAGTCCGCGTCCCAGAGGGCGGGCGTGCCGCGCAGCTTGCCCTCGGCCAGCGGTCGCAGGAAGCGCTCGCGCTGGTCGTCGGAGCCGCAGAGGCTGAGGGCGAGCCCGGCGATCGTGTTGGAGAAGAGCGGCGAGGGCGCCAGCGCGTACCCCATCTCCTCGAAGAGCACGGCGAGCTCGACGATGCCGAGCCCGTGTCCGCCCCACTCCTCCGGCAGCGCCAGGCCCATCCAGCCCAGCTCGGCCATCTCGTCCCAATCGGACTGCTCGAATCCGAGCTCGGCGTCTGCCAACTCGCGGATCCGCTCCGACTTGTAGCGGGCGGCGAGGAAGTCGTGGGCGGTTGACTTGATCGCCTGCTGCTCGTCGGTGAGGTCGAAATACATGGCCGCTCAGCGCATCCTCGGCAGGCCGAGCACGCGCTCGGCGATGATGTTCTTGAGGATGTCGGTGGTGCCGCCCTCGATCGAGTTGGCGCGCGAACGCAGGAAGCCGTACTGCCAGGCGCCACCGGCAAGAGCGTGCTCGTCGCCACGCGCAAGCGGTGCGTAGGCGCCCTCGATATCAAGCGCCAGCTCCGCTATCCGCTGGTTGATGTCGGCCCACTGCCACTTGCCGAGCGAGCCCTCCGGCCCGGGGATACCTGACTGCATCGTCTTGGTCAGGCCGCGATAGGCGTTGAGGCGCATCGTCTCCGCCTCGATATGGAGCTGGGCGAGGCGCTGACGGAAGACCGGATCGTCGGCGGCGCTACCGCCGTTGACGCGGGTCTCGGCGGCAAGCGCGCCGAGGCGTTTGAGGCTGTTGGCAATTTGGGCGATCGCGCCGAAAGCAAGACCGGCGCGCTCGTTCATCAGCGTCGTGATCGCCACCGACCAGCCGTTGCCGACGCCGCCGACGACGTTGGCCTCGGGAATCCGGGCTTCCTCCATGAAGACCTCGTTGAACTCGCCCTCGCCGGTGATCTGCACCAGCGGCTTTGCCTCGACGCCTGGCTGCTCCATGTCCATCAGGAAGTAGGTCAGCCCCTTGTGCTTGGGGGCATCGGGGTCAGTGCGGGCAACAAGCATGCACCACTTGGCGTACTGGGCGAAGGTGGTCCAGACCTTCTGCCCGGTGACGACCCATTCGTCGCCGTCCTTGACCGCCCGTGTCTTCAACGAGGCAAGGTCGGAGCCTGACTCGGGCTCGGAGAAGCCCTGGCACCAGATCTCCTCGCCGGTGAGGATCGGCTCCAGATAGCGCTGCTTTTGCGCGTCGGTGCCGTGGGCGATCACGACCGGGCCGCCCATTGCAAGGCCGAGCACGTTGGCCGGGCTCGGCGCTTCCAGACGCGCCGCCTCGCCGACGAAGATCGCCTGCTCGATCAGGGTGGCGCCGCGACCGCCGTACTCCTTCGGCCAGGAGATCCCCGCCCAACCGGCGGCGTGCATCTTCAGCTGCCACTCGCGGCGGAAGGCCATCACCTCCTCCAAGCCTGCTTCCGGCTCGGGGCCCGGGTGGTTCTCTTCGATCCAGGCGCGAACCTCTTCGCGGAACTGCTGCTCGGACGGCGAGAGGGTCAGGTCCATCGGCCGGGGAGCATAGCGGCCGACTGGCCGCTCAGCCAGGCCCCGAGCGGACTTCTACCTGCTGCCACAGATTTCGAGGCCATATTCGCCGGCGATCCTGCTGGCGATCCCGAAGATCGTGTCGCTGCTCGCGCTAGTGACAACTTTCGGGTTGTCTTCCGCGGTTTCCAGGCCTTCTTCAAGCGCGGCCACCATCGCTTCTACCTTTTCCTCATCTCCGCTGGGGACCCCGAGGGCGCGGAGTTCCTCGATTTCCCGCTTGATGCTCGGCACCATGACGTCGCCGACGAGCTGCTGGAGGGCCGGGTCGGTGGGCTTCTTGATGTCCCTGTTCGCTTTCAGGAACTCGCCGAACGCCTTTTCCATCCGTTCGTTGCTTCGCTTGCAGACCGCATCGGCCTTGACGATGAACTCTTCTTTCGAGATCGATTCGCCGCCGCTTCCATCGTCGCTGCCGCCACACCCCACGATCATCACGACTGCGGCCAGCGCAACAGCGACAACTGTCCCCCTTGCCGTACCCATACGGAAAATCTACATTTCCAAGTCGTCTGAGGCGGTCCGGTCAAGCAGGTCAAGGACGCAGGGAGCGTGGCGTGCTTCCGCACGCGAGCGACCGAGGACACCGAAATGCGCCGATCGGAGCGCCTCAGACCCGCTGGATGAGGGTTCCGGTTCCAAGCCCGCCGCCGCAGCACATCGTCACCAAGCCCATCTCCTTGTCGGTGCGCTCCATCTCGTGCAGCAGGGTGGTGATCAGGCGCGCGCCGGTCGAGCCCAGCGGGTGACCAAGGGCGATCGCGCCGCCGTTGACGTTGACCCGGTCCATGTCGGGATCGAGCTCACGGCGCCAAGCGGCCACAACGGAGGCGAAAGCCTCGTTGATCTCGACCAGATCGATGTCGTCCATCGTCATCCCGTTGCGCTCGAGCAGCTTTTGAGTCGCGGGAATTGGGCCAGTGAGCATGATCACCGGGTCGACGCCGACGGTGGTCTGGTCGAAGATGCGAGCCCGCGGCTTGAGGCCAAGCGCATCGGCCTTCTCGCGGGTCATCAGCAGAACAGCGGCAGCGCCATCGGAGACCTGCGAGGAGTTACCGGCGGTGATCTTGCCGTCCTCCTTGAAGGCCGGCTTGAGCTGAGAGAGCACCTCGATCGAGGTTTCCGGGCGAATGCCCTGATCGGTCGAGTAGGTGTCGCCATTGACCGAGAACGGCACGATCTCGCGCTCAAACCGCCCCTCCTCGGTCGCCTTGGCGGCAAGCTGCTGCGAACGGACACCAAGCTCATCGAGCTCAGAGCGGGGGATCTCCCACTGGTCGGCGATCATCTCGGCCGAGAGCCCCTGCGGGATCAGGTCGTAACGCTCCAGCAGCTCGGGCGAAAAGGGCGCCCCGTGCTCCTTCATCACCGAGTATCCGTCGGCAAACGAGATGTGCCCCATGTGCTCGACCCCGCCACCGATCGCAACGTCGTGGACGCCGGAAGCGATCAGAGTCGCGGCGAAGTTGACCGCCTGCTGCGCGGACCCGCACTGACGATCGATCGTCGTAGCCGGCGTCTCGATCGGCAGGCCAGCCTCGAGCCAAGCATTACGGCCGATGTTGACCCCTTGCTCACCAAACTGCTGGGCGCAGCCGGCAATCACATCCCCCGTCTCGGCGGGGTCGACGCCAGAGCGCTCGAACAGCTCGCTGTAAGCCTTGGCTAGGAGGTTCGAGGGATGGATGTCCTTGTAGTAGCCCTTCTCCTCGTGGCCACGCCCAATCGGCGTCCGCACGGCCTCGACGATGACGACCTCGCGTCCTCCAAACTTGCCGCTTCCGTTGTCTGCCATCGCCGTGCCTCCGGTTCGATTGACTGGTCAGTCAACCAATCGTAGCTGGCGCGCGGGTCCTGTCGCCGCAGGGGACCCACCGCCCCCTGCGGTCGCTAAAGCGTCCTCGGGGGCGGTCCCCCCTGCGACGCCACCCGCGCGAGATACGTCTGATAGGAACCCGGCTATGAACGCAAGCACGGGGTACGAAAGTCCAGGGATAGCAGGCAGCGGGGCAATCGCCACAGGTCTAGCTGCTGTGTCCACAACCACAGCAGACACGATCTTGCTGGCCAGAAGCGAGGCTTCTGCCTGGCGCGCGGAGGAGAAAGTCGTCGCCGCCTGCGCCAAGATCGAGGGGGCCGAGCCTTCACGACTGCGCGTCACGACCGACCCAAAGGACCTGGCCGACTGCGACGTGATCGTCGAGGCGATCGTCGAGGAGGTCGAGCCCAAGGGCGAACTGCTGGCGACAATCGCCGAGGCTTGCCCAGACGCTGATCTGGCGACGACCACGTCGTCACTCAGCATCGCCACGATTGCCGAGGCAGCCGGCATCACCAAGCTCTTCGGGCTACACGTCTTCAACCCGGTACCCCGCATGCAGTTGGTCGAGGTCTGCTTTCCCGACGGCGCCGAGGGATCGCGCGAGGCGGCACTTGCCTGGTGCGCGGCACTTGGCAAGACGGCGGTCGAGGTTCCCGACCTGGCCGGTTTCGTCGTCAACCGCCTGCTCTTCCCCTACCTCTTCGACGCGGTCCGCTTCATCGAACAGACCGGCATGGAGGCCGGCGAGGTCGACACCTGCATGAAGCTCGGCGCCGGTCACCCGATGGGTCCGCTGGCGCTTCTGGACTTCGTCGGCCTCGACGTCTGCAAGGCGATCGGCGACGCCCTCTACGCCGCCTCTAACGAGGAGTACCAGAGACCCCCCAAGCTCCTGGTCGAAATGGCAGGCGAAGGGAAGTTGGGCCGAAAGTCCGGCGCCGGCTTTTACTCGTACGACTAGCGCTTACCCGCCAGGTCCCAAATCACGTCGGCCGGGGAGATCCCCTGCTGACGGGCCTTCGTCTCGATCTCGTCCCAGGGAAGCTCGGCTTCGGGCAAGTCGTCCCAGCGGGCGAGGTCGAGGGCTTCGACAGCGCCCCTGAGGGCCGGGCCAAGGTGCTCCTCGGAGCGCAGTAAGGCCCGCAGAACTTCAAGTTGCTTGTCGCTCAACCGCACAACCCACATGCGACACCTCCAGGGTTCGGTGGAACGCGGGTTGCCCGGAGAAGCTAGGACTCGTGGCGGACGGAACCGCTGATGCGGACCGCCTCGATGCGGTTCTCGCGCACCGACTCGACCCGGATCGTGTAGCCGTTGGCGGTGATCGTGTCACCGCGCTTGGGCAGCCGTCCCAGCTCGCCGAAGACGTAGCCGCCGACCGAGTTGTAGGCGTCGGTGTCGACCGGCAGCTCGATGCCAGCGTCGGAGAGATCGCCGAGCGAGACGTGGCCGCGCACAAACCACTCACCGCTGGCCAGCTGCCGCAGCGCCGCGGCACGCGGGTCGGTCTCATCCTCGATCTCGCCCACCACCTCCTCGAGGATGTCCTCAACCGTGACGATGCCGACGGTGCGGCCGTACTCGTCGACGACCACCGATAGAGAAGTGCGCTGCACCTGCAGGTCGTGGAGAAGATCGTCGAGGGGACGGGTCTCGGGCACGATCACCGCGTCGCGTACGGCGGGGGCAATCTCGGCCTCGGGCCCGTCACTCATATAGAGGCGGGCGAGGCTGTTGTTGTGGACGATCCCCTTGACCCGGTCGGGGTTCTCGTCCTCGATCACGACCAGGCGGGTGTGGCCGGAGGTGACGCAGCGGCGCAGCGCCGTCTCCACCGTCTCCGAAGCATCAACGGTGACGACAGCGGGGATCGGGGTCATCACCTCGCGAGCCTCCTGCTCGTGCAGGTGGAAGACGCCGCCGAGCATGCCCGCCTCGCCGGGGTCGAGCGTGCCGCCGATCTTCGAGCGGTCGATGATCTGCTTGAGATCCTCGGCGGTGTGATGCTCCTCGATGTCGGTCGGGTCGACGCCGAAGAGGCGCACGACGGCGTTGGAGATCGCGCTCAGCGCCAGGATCACCGGGGCCGTCGCGGCGCGAAACCAGTTGAGCGGGCGGGAGACACGACGCGCCGTGCGCTCGGCGTGGCTGATTGCCAGCATCTTCGGCACCTGCTCGCCGATGCTGATGTGGAGCGCGGTCACCAGAGCGAAGGCAATCGCCACCGAGAGGCCGACCGCGGCGCCGTGCGAGAGGCCGCCAAAGGCCGGCTCCAACAGCTTCGCCAGCGAGGGCTCGCCCAGGAAGCCGATCCCGATCGAGGCCATCGTGATCCCGATCTGACAAGCGGAAAGCGACTCGTCGATCTTGTCGAGCTGCTCGACAACGGCCTCGGCGCCGCTTTCGCCTTCCTCGGCGAGCTGCTCGATCTTGCCGCGGCGGCTGCGCACGAGGGCAAACTCGGCAGCGACGAAGAAGCCGTTGATCGCAACCAGCAGGAGTAGAAGGGCGAGCAGCAGGGCGCTCATCGTCTATATGGCCCGGTACTTCGGGGGAGGTCGTCGTCGGCCATTCGGCGTAGGCAATATAGCCATCCGCCCCGCTGATCTTGCGATAGGTGACATATTGATCGTCGGATGCGGATTGCAAGCCTTGTTCCGTCTGCGACCGAGATGCTCTACGCACTCGGACTTGGCGACAGCGTCGTCGCGGTAACGCACGAGTGCGACTACCCGGCTGAAGCGAGTTCTCTCCCCCACCTGACCAAGACGGTTCTGCCCGCCGGCCTTGGCGCGGCGGAGATCGACCGCACTGTCAAGGCGCGGGTCGCGGAGGGCCAGGCGCTCTACGAGCTCGACGAGGACCTTCTAGCCAGCCTCGCACCCGACCTGATCGTCACTCAGGCAATCTGCGCCGTCTGCGCTGTCTCCTATGAGGACGTGCTCGAGGTGGCGGCGCGCTTGCCGAGCGAGCCGCAGGTGCTGCAGCAAGACCCGAGCACGCTGGGCGAGATGCTCGAGGACGTGATCCGGCTCGGCGAGGCGACGGACATCCCGGCCCAGGCGCACGAACTACGGGGCGAGCTGGAGGGAAGGCTGGCCACCGTGCGCGCCGCCGTGGGCGGAGCGAGCCTGCCGCGGGTGGTCGCGCTGGAGTGGCTCGACCCGCCCTACGTCGGCGGCCACTGGATCCCGGAGATGATCTCGATCGCGGGTGGCGAGGACGTCGCCGGCCCGCCGGGGTTGAAGTCGCCCGAGGTTTCTTGGGGCGAGCTCTCCGGCCTCAATCCCGACGTTGCTATCGCGATGCCCTGCGGCTGGTACGTGGAGGCCTCGCGCGCGCAAGCGCTCGCCTACTGGGACCAGATCGAGATTCTCGGCGCGCAACGCGTCTTCGCCGTCGATGCCGCCTCGACGTTCTCCCGCCCCGGCCCCCGCCTGATCGACGGGGTCGAGCTGCTCGGCCACCTGCTTCACCCGGACCTGGTCGATCCGCCGGGGAACATCGGATTCGCCGAGGTGCGGGCGCCGACCGTCTGGCGCGGCGCCGGCGGCTAGACGATCCCCCACGCCGAGGTGATGATCCACGCCAAGCCCGAGACCTCGCTGCTCGACCCCCGACGAGCCCGCTCAGGCCCCCTTCCGCGCCGGTTAGAGCTCCGCGCATCCGACATTGACCCCCCTCTGGTGTGGTCAATGTCGGATGCGCGTTCTTCGAGACTCTGATTGGTCGATGGCGCGGTTAGGCGCCGTCGACTTCGACCTGCTGCCCTATGCCTCCTCGCGGAGGCCTCCTTCCACGTCTGGCGACGTGGAATCAATCATCTAGGAGCCTCCCCAGCGTCAGGCGATCGCCAGGGCGCCCAGCAGTGCAAACAAGGCGACGCCCACCATGATCGCCATCTCGGCGGCGAGGCGCCGCGCGCCGAACGACCCGCGGTCGCCGGCGATGACCGCGCCGCCGCAAATCAGCCCAGCTGCCAGCCCGCCCAGGTGACCGCCGAGGCTGATGTGCGAGGCGCCCACGCTGAGAGCGAGGTTGATCAGCAGGACGACTCCAATCGAGGAAGCGACGGCATCGAATCCGCGGCCACGGGCGATCACGAAGGTGGCACCAAAGATGCCGAAGATCGCGCCCGAGGCGCCGATCGTGAGAGCGTTGGGGTCGAGCAGCAGCGCGCCGAAGGAGCCACCGAACAGCGAGGCGACGTAAACGGCGAGGAAGCGCGGCGTGCCGATCGAGGGCTCGAGGATCCTGCCGAGGAAGAAGAGGGCGAACATGTTGAAGCCGATGTGGATCAGGCCGGCGTGCAGGAAGCCGCTGGTCACGAGCCTGTACCACTCGCCTTCGCTGACCAAGGGCCCGAAGAGCCCGAAGTCGAAGACGATCGAGCTGCCGCCGATGTTGTAGAAGCCCCCATTGCCGCTGGCGATCTCGGCGAGGAAGGCCACGGCGTTGAGCGCGATCAGGACGAAGGTCGCCGGCGCGCTCGAGAGCGTGGACGCCTCGCCGACGCCGCGGACCACTTTCGTGCGCTGACTGGCGCACTCCGGACAGCGCATCCCGACCGGGGTCGGAGTCATGCAGTCGGGGCAGATCGGCCGCCCGCAGGAGGAGCAGGAAACACCGGTCTCGCGGTTGGGATGGCGGTAACAGGTCTCGGCCACGGGGATGAGCAGCCTACAATCGCCGCGCATGGACGGACCGAGCCCAGCCCGCCTCTACGCCACCTTGGGCGGTGCGGTGCTGCTCATCGCTGGCATCGTCGGCTTCTTCTACAGCGCCTCGTTCGGGTCGCCGGGCGAGGTCGATGAGGCCTTTGGGGTCTTCGCCGTCAACGGTTGGGACAACGTCCTGCACATCCTCACCGGCACAATCGGCCTGATCGCGGCGGACTACGCCTCGCGCCGCTACGCGCTCTGGGTCGGGGGCTTCTACTTCGTCCTCGCCTTCTGGGGTTTTTCGGTCGGCAGCGGCGAGGCCGTCCTCGGCTTCCTGCCGGTCAACGCCGGCGACAATCTGCTCCACCTGGCGTTCGGCGTCCTCGGCATCCTCGCCGCCCGCGCCACGCCGGCGGCAAAGAAGAGCGCGCCCGCTACGGCCTGATTCGCCCGGTGATCGAGCGCAGGCCGCCTTTGGCCTGCTGCCGGCCGCGCCGGCGCAGCTCCATCACGAGCAGCGCCCCCGCCGCGGCGCCACCGGCGCCGACGGCAACGACCGGGCGCACCCAGTTGCGCGGGTCGCGCAGCGACCGCAGCTCACTCTCGGAGAGCTCCTCGGCCCAGTCGGAGAGCTCCTCCGCAGCGGCCTGAGTCACCGCGGCCAGCGTGTCCTCGACCCTGCCGGAGAGCCGCTCGGGAGGCTCGATCGGGCGCAGCGCGTCGGAGAGCAGATGCTCGACGTCCCAATTGCCGGCCAACCTCCGGCTGGTCTCATTCATCGCCCATCTCCTCCTGCAGCTGCTTGATCGCCCGATGGATCAGCACCTTGGTGGCGCCGTCGCTGCGTCCCAACGCGCGAGCGATCTCGCGGTTGTCCATGCCGAGCGCAAAGCGCATGATCAGAGCGTCGCGCCGATCGTCCGGAAGGTGCTCGAGATGCGCCATCACCTGGCGCAGCTCCTCGCGTCCCTCGGCAATCGCCTCGGTGCCGTGCCGTGCCGCGATCGGGTCGGCGGTCTCGAGCGAGGTCTGCGGACGACGCGAGCGGTCGCGGTAGTAGTTGGACGCAAGGTTGTGGGCGATGCGAATCAGCCAGGGGCGCAGCGGCCGTCCATCCGACTCGCGCCGGGCGCGGTCGAAATGCCTGTAGGCCTGGAGAAAGGCCTGCTCGGTGAGGTCCTCGGCATCGTGCGGATCGCCAACTCGGTAGTAGGCATACGAGTAGACGTCGCGCAGGTGAGCTCTGTAGAGATCCTCGAAGGCGCGGTCCAGCTCCGCCTTGGCTGCCGGATCCAGGCTGGCGGGCTCGACGTTCTCGCTCACGCTGGCAGCCTATTGCCATCAGGCGGCCTTCCTGGATCGCTCGACCCGGCGCAGCCCCGCCACCCAAGCCTCGGCGTCGATCTCGCCGCGGATCAGCGCCGCCAAGCCCGACAGCGCCTCGGCGCTGCCACCGCTGGCCGAAGTCGCCTTCGCCAGCAACGGAACGGCATCCAGCCCCTCCGAGGCCTGGCCGATCTGGGCCGGGATCTCGGCGGCCGGCGTTCCCCGGCCGAGCAGCTCGCCGGCGCGGCGGTTGCGCCCCGTCGGCGCCATCACGGTGGCGGTCAGGTCACCCACCCCGGCGAGGCCGGAGAAGGTGCCGAGCTCGGCACCGCGATCGATCGCGTGATCAATGCACTCGCTCCAGACCTGGGCGGCGGCGATCCCAGCCGCGTTGAGCCCGTGCGGCTCAGCCGCCGCGGCAGCAAGCGCCGCCGCGTTCTTGGCCGCGCCGGCCATCTCGACGCCGGTCACGTCGCGGGAGCGCTCGCAGACCAGGCCGGCCCGGTCGAAGACGACGCCAAGCTGCTTGCGCAGGTCGGGATCGGCCGAACCGAGCACCAGGGCGGCGGAGCCCGAGACGGCCTCGCGCGCGTGGGCTGGTCCGCCCAAGCAAGCGATCGCGCGGGCGCGCACCCGCTCGCCGACGTATTCGGCGGGTAGCTGGCCAAGCGGGGCGATCAGGCCCTTGGTCAACAGCAGCATCGCCGAGCGCGAGCCGACCCGGTCGGCGATCGCCCCGACCGCCTGCGGCAGCGAACCGGAGGGGATTGCCAGGCAGACCAGGTCGAGGCCGGCAAGCTCCACTTCGGAAGCCTGCCGCACGCGCACGGAGCCGGGCAGGCGGACACCCTCCAGATAGCGCTGGTTTTCGCCCGCCTCCTCGATCTCGGCGGCGTGGACGGCGCCGCGCGTGGCCAGCTGGACCTCGAGGCCACCGCGGGCCAGCAGAACCGCGACCGCGGTGCCCCAGCTGCCAGCGCCGATCACGGCGGCGCGGCGCATCGGCGGCAGGCCACCGAGGTCCTCCCACTGCAGCGCGACGTTGGGCCAGATTCGCGCGGTGACGGTCGAGGCGAGGCCACGCGAGGGATCCTTGGCCCGCGGAAAGGTCATCGCCTTTCCCAACCTGACCTTGACCTTGCGAGGGCGGATGCGCCAGCCACGCCGAACGTGTTCGGTGCCGAGCACGGCGGCGGGAATGACCGGCGCACCCGTCTGCAGCGCCAACCGCCCGACGCCGCGCTTGGGCTCTCCCAGAGAACCGCTGCGGATGCGAGTGCCCTCGGGGAAGATGCAGACGGCGCCGCCGCGTTCGACCACGAGCCGGGCCGTCTCCATCGAGTCCTCGTCCGACTCGCCGCGCCGGATCGGGAAGGCGCCAAGCCGCGAAAGCAGCCAGCCCTGCCAGCGGCGCTCGAAGAGCTCGACCTTGGCGACGTAGTTCATCGGTCGCCGCCAGGGCAGGGCGCCACCGATGGCGAAGGGGTCGAGGAAGCTGCGGTGGTTGGAGGCGACGATCAGGCCGCCCTTGAGGCGGGCGTGCTCGCGGCCGGTCCTCGCGTAGCGGAAGTACGTCAAGAAGAACGGCGTCATGAAGATCCGGGCCAGGATGTAAAGGATCGGGTTGACGCCGTGGGCGCGCGTGTAGTCGTGGTACGCCTGGAGGCGATCGGGGGTCACATGGAAGGGCTACCCGGGAGAAGGACCATGGTTACCGGCGCCAAGGCGGCTACCAGGCTGCCTCGATCAGCGCTTCCAAGTCCTCTCGTGTCGGAGGTTCAGGTGTAAAAGCCAACTCGGGGCGCAACAGCATTGAGTCCAGGGCTTCTGGGAGCTTGGTTTGGTCGGCTCCTTGGGCGCCTAGGCCGGGTGGGTTGCCGCCTAGCTCTAGGAGGCGGGGTTCGATGTCTTGGGGGGAGGTTCCGATCGCGGCTGCCAGGGGCTCGAGATTGTCGGGGACGCGGGGGACCAGGAAGGACATGGCTCGGGGGAGGATTGCGGCGTTGGTTGTGGCGTGGGTGCCGCCGCAGGTGCGGACGAGGGTTTGGCAGATGACGTGGTGGAGGGCGAAGGCGGCGGAGTCGATTGCGTAGCCGCAGAGGATCGAGCCTTGGGCGAGGGCGGCGCGGTTGCGCTCGGCGGGGGCTTCGTCGAGGGAGGCGGCGATCAGTTCGGCGCCGCGCAGGGCGGTCATTTCGGAGACCGGGTTGGCGAAGGGGGTGTAGAGGGAGTCGGCACCGTGGGCTAGGGCGTTCATTGAGCTGGCGCGCAGCTCGGCCCCTGGAGCGCTGGTCATCGCGTCGGGGTCGGCGATCACGAGGTCGGGACGGATGAGCTCTCTCACCTGAGCCTCGGCCCCTGCCGGGAGGCGGTGGATGCCGGTCATCTCGGCGCCGGACATCGTGGTCGGGATCGCGGCGACGCGGGCGCCCGTGACGGAGGCGATCGCCTTTGCCGTGTCGATCGTCCGGCCGCCGCCGAGCGCGACAAGGTTTGGTGAGTCGGCGGAGCCGAGCAGATCAGCCGCGCTCTGCGGCACCGCTGTAGCTGGATCGGCTGCCGGCAGCGCACGCACGGCGGTCGCGGTGGCCGCCAGCTCCGCCGCAGGACCGAGATGGCGCGGCGTCGAGATTAGTTCGAACTGGTCGATGCCGTGCTCGGCGAGCAGCTTCGGCGCGGCGGCGATCCCGCCATCGCGGAAGACGACCGTGCGGCCGGCGTCACGCCAGACGAAGTTGCCGCTCACCCGGGCGAAACCGTGCGCGGATTCACGACCGGGCGCAGCTTTGGTTCGACCTCAGCGCGCAGATGCTCGTAGTCGGGTGGCAGCGAGAGCTTCTCGCCGAGGTGCTCGAGCGGCTCGTCGACGGTGAAGCCGGGGCCGAGCGTGGCGATCTCGAAGAGGACCCCGCTGGGCTCGCGGAAATAGATCGAGCGGAAGTAAAAGCGGTCGATCACCGGGGTGGGCTGGGCGCCGCCGGCGATTGCGCGGTCCCGCCACTCCTCGTGCTCGTCAAGGGTCGATGCCCAGGCCACGTGGTGGACGCTGCCAGCCCCCTGCAGCGAGCGCTCCTCGGGTGGGCTTTCATAGACGTAGAGCCCGCCGCGGCTCGAGCCACGCGCTTCCCAGCTGTTCTCGTCGACTGGCTCGAACTCGAGCGACTCGAGCAGCGTCCGGCTCGCAGCCGGGTCGGCGCTGTATGTGCAAACGGCGTGGAAGCCGCGCAGCGCGAGCTCAGCCGGCACTTCGGGGTGGTCGGCAATCAGCGGCTCGTCAGCGACCTCAATGACGGCGAGCTCGTGGGCGAGTCCCTCGGGGTCGGCGAAGCGCAGGCCACCCCCTGCGCGCTCGGACTCGATGCCGTGGGCTGCCAATCGCTCCTCCCAGAAGTCGAGTGCCGCGTGCGAGGCGACCCGCCAGACGATCCGGTGCACGTCGCCGGCGCCGGCGCGTCCTTTCGGCACGCCCGGGAACTCGAAGAAGGTGAGATCGGAGCCGGCGCTGCCCTTCTCGTCGGCGAAGAAGAGGTGGTAGACGGTCGGGTTGTCCTGGTTGACCGTCTTCTTGACCAGACGCAGTCCCATCACCCCGGCGTAGAAATCGACGTTGCTCTGCGCATCGGCCGTAATCGCGGTGATGTGGTGAATTCCCTCTAGCTTCACTACGTCACGTATACCATCCCGTCAATGAGCCGCGGCAGACGACGTTTCGTGAGGGTTCTCGTGGTGCTCGGCTCGCTGCTCGCGTTCCTCAGCGTCTTCGCGATCTGGACCGAGCGCCAGGCGCTCAACACCGACGACTGGGTGGACACCAGCGGCCGCCTGATCCAAAACGAGACGATCCGCGAAAAGCTCAGCGATTACCTCGTCGATCAGCTCTACGAAAACGTCGACGTCGAAAAGGAATTGAGCCAGAAGCTCCCCGGCGATACCAAGGATCTGGCCGGGCCGATTTCGGGCGGCTTGCGCCAGGTCGCCGGCGAGGGCGCCAACCAAGTGCTGCAGAGCTCGACTGCCCAGGAACTCTGGAAGAGCGCGAACCGAACCACCCACGAACAGCTGCTGGAAGTCCTGGAAGAAAAGGAAGGGACGGTCGCAACCGAAGAAGGCAAGGTCAGCCTCAACCTCGGCAGCCTCATCACCAACCTGGCAGACCAGGTCGGGATCGGTGCCGACCTGGCGGAAAAGCTGCCGGAGGACGCCGGTCAGATCACAATCCTGCGATCTGATCAGCTGAAGACGGCGCAGGACATCGTCGTCGCGATCAAGGGCCTGGCGCTCGTGCTGTCGCTGCTCACCTTCCTCTGCTTCGGCCTGGCGATCTACCTCTCACGCGAGAGCCGCTGGGTCACAGTCCTCTACTGCGGTGTCGGTCTCGTCGCCGCCGGCTTCGCCGTAATCGTCGCCCGCGAGGTGGCCGGCGGAATCGTCGTCGGGCAGCTCGTCGAAGAAGAGAGCGTCAAGCCGGCTGCGGAAGCCGCTTGGTCAATCGGCACCTCGCTGATGACCAGCATCGCCACGACGGTGATCGTGATCGGCGTGCTATTTGGCATCGCCGGCTGGCTCGCCTCGCCAACCGACTCGGCCCGGGCGACCCGTCGCGGGTTGGCACCGGTCCTGCGCGACTACCCCGCCTACGTCTACGCGCTCCTGGCGGTCATCGTTGGCATCTACTTCCTCTCCGCCCCAACCCAGAACCTGCGCTCCTTTCTGACCACGCTGGTGATTGCCGGTCTGGCGGCCTTCGGCATCCACGAGCTGCGCAAACAGAGCAGCGAGGAATTCCCCGACGCCGACTACGGCGACGTGGTCGGTCGTACCAAGGACAAGGTGGTCGGCGCCGTCAAAGACGCCAACCTGGGAGAGCGAGCGTCCAAACTGCGCCTGCCGGAGATGCGCAAACCCAACGGGGAGAGCAGCGAGGCGCCCACGGCGACCCTCCCCGCTGACAGCGAGGACGCCCGCCTGGCCCGTCTCGAACGCCTTGCCACCCTGCACGAGAAAGGCATCCTCACCGACGAGGAGCTGGCGGCGGAGAAGAAACGAATCTTCAGCGGCAGCAGCGCGGACGCCTAAGCCCAGAGCCCGCCTCCGGAATCGAACCGGAAACCTCCGCTTTACAAGAGCGGTGCTCTACCAGTTGAGCTAGGCGGGCAGCCTGTCGAATATAGAGACCATGGGCGAACCAGGGAACGGCATCGAAGCGCGGTTCCGCTTCCTCGAGGCCGACGAGGGGGCAGTGCTGAGCAAGGCGATTGAGGCTGCCTACGGAGACAGCTACGACGTGCGCTGGGTGTACGACGCGGAGGAGGTGAGTCGGCGTCTTGCGGCTGGTACGTACGTGTCATGTGTGGCCGAGGCGCCGGGCGGGGATTTGCTCTGTCACGAGGGGATGAGCCTTGCGGCCGCCGGGGACGCGGTGGGGCATTCTGGGCAGGCGGTGACGATGCCCGCGGCGCGGGGGCAGCATCTCTTCACGCGGACTAAGCGCTTTCTGATGGACTGGGCGACCGAGCAGGGGTTGGCGGGGATGTACAGCGAGGCGACGGCGGCGCACCCCTACAGCCAGAAGGCCAACATCGAGCTCGGTGCGCACGAGACTGGCTTCCTGCTCGGCTGGATCCCGGACTCTGTGTCCAACGACGCAACAAGCGGAGAACGACACGGGCGCCAGTCAGCGGCCCTCTTCTACACCAAGCTCAACGACGGGCACGGCAGCCCGGTCTACGCCCCGGAGCGACACCGGGGAATCGTCGGTCAAACCCTGGAGCTGTGCCGATTGCGTGGCAGGCTGGCCGGGCCACCCGCTGGATGTGACCTGGAGGAGCGGACCGATCTCGACGTCGCTGTCGACGCCGATCACAACCTGGCGTTGATCACCGTGCACATTCCTGGCGCGGACCTGGAGACCGCGGTGGCCGCCGAGCGCCATCACCTCTTCCACCGTGCCCGCCTCGATGCCGTCTACATCGACTTGCCGCTCGAGCAACCGGCAACTGCTCTCGTCGCCGACCACCTCGAGCGCCTCGGCGTCTCCTACGCCGGCGTCTTTCCCAACAGCCGCTGCGACGGAGACGTACTTCGCATGCAGTCCCTGCACCGCGTCCGGATCAAGGCCGACGACGTTTCCGTCGCCTCCGAACACGGCCAAGAACTGCTCGAGTACGTCCTCGCCGACCTGCCTAGTTGAGCGTCTCGCGTGAGGCGAGGTGGGCGCCGACCTTGCGCTTGACCCGCTGCAGGGCATTGTCCACCGTCTTCGTGTCGCACTCGAGCCGCTCGGCGGTGGCCTCGTAGGAGTGACCGTCCAGGTAGAGCGAGAGGACGCGGCTCTCCAGGTCCGAGAGGACCCCGGAGACGCCCGAGAGGCATGAGACGAGGCTGTCGAGCTCTTCGGCGGCGATCACCTGGTTGACCGGATCGTGCACCGTGGGTCCCGGCAGGATCTCATCGAGGGTCGTATCCGAGTCGCCCGCCGCCGCCGGGGTCTGGCTGAAGGAGACGTACTGGTTGAGCGGCGTGTGCTTGTTGCGCGTCGCGGTCTTCACCGCGGTGATGATCTGGCGGGTAATGCAGAGCTCGGCGAAGTTGCGGAAGCTCGACTCGCGGTCGGTCCTGTAGTCGCGGATCGCCTTGTAGAGGCCGAGCAGGCCTTCTTGGATCAGGTCGTCGGCCTCGCCCCCAAGCAGGAAGTAAGAGGAGGCCTTGAGACGGACGAAGCCGCGGTAGCGGCGAACGATCGCATCATAGGCATCGGTGCGACCATCCTTAGCGAGAGCGACCAGATAGTGGTCATCAAGCTCGGGTTGAGGGTTAGATTCAGCCGGCCTGAGCGAGCCATTGAGGCGGCCTGACGGGAGGTGCATTTCCTGGGTTGGCGAAGATAGAGCCACAGATCCTTCTCCTTGAATGAAGGGTCGTGGCGCCTTACCTCCCCTGGCGGCGCCCTTTATGGACTGGGCACCTCAGACTCAAGCTGAGGTTCACCCTTGTTGGCGCGTAAGTTTACGGTCGCGCGGTGTTCTGTCAACCCCAGGACTGAAATTCGTGCAAGTGCCGTTGCAACTGCTACCGCTGCCGAACAGCCTCGAAGAGCAGCGCCGCGGCGGCGGCGGAGACGTTGAGCGAGTCGATCTTGCCCCGCTGCGGAAGTGCAACGAGCCCATCGCAGGCTGAGGCAACACGAGGCCGCAGGCCCTTACCCTCCCCACCTAGAACCAGCACGGTCGGGCCGCTCAGATCGACATCCCAGGGCGCCTGCTTCGCCTCCGCGTCGGCGCCCCATATCCAGAACCCCGCCTGCTTCGCCTCGCCAAGCCAGTCGGCGAGATTGCGCACATGGGCGATTGCCAGGTGCTCGACAGCGCCCGCGGAGGCCTTGCAGGCTGCGGCGGTGATCGTCGCCGAGCGGCGCTCGGGGATGATCAGCCCGGCCGCTCCGGCTGCCTCGGCCGAGCGGGCGACCGCGCCGAGGTTGCGCGGGTCCTGAACCTGGTCGAGGGCGACAAGCAGCGCGTTCTCCGCCCGCAAGAGCTCGCTGGCGCCAGCGTAGGGATACGGCTCGACCTCCGCCACCACCCCCTGGTGATCCGGCGACCCGCACAACCGCCCGAGCTCCTCACCAGACGTCTCGGGCGCCCGCCAAACCCGCCGAACCCGCCGCCTCCCCCGTTCCGCCTCGCCGACCGGCTGCTTGCCGTAGATCAGCTGCGACGCATCCGACATTGACCCACCTCTGGTGTGGTCAATGTCGGATGGGCGACCTGGGGACATGTCTAGCCCCTGGGCACGAGCTTCGCGCCGTCGGCCGAATCCCGGACCTCCCAGCCCAACTCGGCGAGCCTGTCGCGGATCTCGTCGGCACGCCCGAAATCCTTGGCCGCCCGCGCAGCTTGCCGTTCCTCCAGAAGCTTCCCGGCCTCGTCGTCGGCCTCAGCTCCCTCATCCGGCTGGGTAAGGGAGCTGAGGCCGACGAGCGCGAGCATCTCCGCCAGAGCCACAGAAGCCCCGGGGACGTCACCTCGGTTCGCTTCCGCCACAAGCTCAAACGCCTCAGCCATGGCCTTGGGTGTATTGAAGTCGTCCGCGAGTGCGCCCCTAAAGCTCTCGACACGGGAGGCCGCCGCGTGGTTTGAGGCGTCGGGAGAGGGTCCGACAGAGCCTCCCCGCTGTTGCTCTGGCGGACCCTCTCCCGACGCCTCCCCCACCACCGGGTGCTCTCGAAAGAAGTTCCTCAGCCGCTCCACCTGCGCCACAGCCTGATCCATCTGCTCAGGCCCAAACGCGAGTGGCTGTCTGTAGTGACCTGAAATCAGATACGCGACGACCGCCTCCGACCCGTACTGATCAAGGGCCTCGCTGAGCTGAAAGATGTTCCCCTCCGACTTAGACATCTTCTCGGCATCGGTCTCGATCATCCCGTTGTGCATCCAGACCCGCGCAAACGGCCGCCCCGCCGCCTCCGACTGAGCAATCTCGTTCTCGTGATGTGGAAAGACCAGGTCCGAGCCGCCGCCGTGAATCGCGAATGAAGGCCCCAGCTCGGCCTCGGCCATCGCCGAGCACTCGATGTGCCAGCCGGGCCGTCCGGGGCCCCAGGGCGAATCCCAGGAGGTGTCCTCGCCGGGCTTGTGTCCCTTCCAGAGGGCGAAATCAAGCGCGTCCTCCTTGAGCGAAGCCGAGCCCGCCTCCTCGCCCTGGTCCATGTCCTCGGTGCGCCGGTTGGAGAGCTTGCCGTAGGCGTCGAAGCTGCGCACGCGGAAGTAGACGTCGCCACCCGACTCATAGGCGTGTCCGGCCGAAATCAGGTCGGATATCAGCGCCACGATCGCGGCGATCGTCTCGGTCGCCAGCGGCTCGGCATCGGGCCGACCCAGTCCCAGGCGATCGGTGTCCTCGAAATAGGCCCTGGTCATCCGCTCCGCGAACTCAACCGACCCCTCCCCCGCCTCGCCGGCGGCAGCGTAGATCTTGTCATTGATGTCAGTGACATTGACCACCAACTTCGCTCGATAACCCTCTGACTTGAGAAAGCGGGCGAGCAGCGAGAAGACGACAAAGGGCCTAGCGTTGCCGATGTGAATCCGGCTGTAGACAGTCGGCCCACATGCATAGATCCCTACCTCCTGACCCGGGTCGAGTCTGACCAGCCCCCCGCTAAGTGTGTCCTTGATCCGCACCTCTCGCATCGGGCGGATGCTAGAGAGAACTAGAAGGTCCGGTAACCGGGCCCGGAAGCCGCTGCATCGCGGCGCTCCCAAGAGGGTGCCGTCTTCTCGGCCGCCGCCAGAACCTCGCGCCGCGCCCGCGACGTGCTCGCCTTGATCTCGTCCTCCGCGGCTCGCCTGACCCGCTCCTCGCGCTGCTCCGCCTGCGCCCTGATCCGGTCGGACTCCGCTTTCAGCGCCTCCTCGGCTCGCGTCCTGGCCATCTCGGCGGCCTCGCCTTCGACCTTCTCGACCAGGGTGCGAACCCGCTCGTCGGCCTCGCGTCGCACCTCCTCGGTGCCCTGCATCACCCGCTCCTCAATCTCGGTCTCGAGCTTGACCGCGAGTTGGTGGGCCTCAGCCGCGGCTGCCTCGGCTTCGACCGCGCGCTGCTCGGCCGCCGCTACCCGCTGGTCGGCCTCAAGCCGGACCTCGCTCAGCGCCGCCCGCTGCCGAGTCGCGGCCTCGCGCTCGGCTTGCTCTACGGCTTCGGCGATTGCGAGCTTGGACTCGGCGCGGACCGTGCTCAGCTCCTTGGCGATCGCCTCGCGGTCGCTGTCCGCCCTGCGCCGGCTCTGCTCAAAGCTCTTCTCGGCCCGGTCGCGAGCCGTCTCCGCCCGCATCGCCCGCTCCTCCACTGCCTTTCGCCTGTTGCGCTCGGCGGCGATCCGCTCACGGCCGTCCTCGCCGATCTTGCGCAGCGTCGCCATCGCCCGCTCCTTCACCTCGGCCCGCAGCTCCTCGTTACGCGCTTCGGCCGCGGCGACACGCTCCTCGCTGACCCGCACCCACTCGAGGGCCTGCTTAGCGGTCTCATGCAGCTCTTCGCTTGCCGCCCCGACCGCTCTCAGCTGCACCGCAGGTTCGCCCATGAACCGGCAACCTACTACCAGCCGCGGAAGGCAAGCTACCCCCGCTTCCCGCATAAACGCGCATTTAGCGAGCTTGCGAGACGCCACTGAGAGCCAATCCCGGTAGGGGTGGAACGTCTTGTACTTTTTCGGCGCGCGCCTCGGGCGACAGCAGGTTCCGACCCACCGAAAAAGTTAAGTGGAACCCCTACCGGGATTGGCTCTGTGTCTTCCCGACCTCGCGCTCATGCAGCTCGCGCTTGAGGACCTTGCCGGTCGCGTTGCGCGGCAGCTCCTCGAGAAACTCGATCTCACGCGGTGCCTTGTAAGCGGCGAGGTTGGCCTTGACGTGGGCCCTGAGGTCCTCTTCGGAAACCTCCGTCTCGCCGGTAGCGACGACGAAGGCCTTGAGCCGCTGCCCGAACTCCTCGTCCTCGACCCCGATCACGGCGACCTCGACGACGCCAGTGTGATCCGCAAGTAGGTCCTCGACCTCGCGGGGGAAAACATTCTCTCCGCCGGAGACGATCATCTCGTCGTCGCGGCCGTCAATAAAGAGCCTGCCGCCCTCGTCGATGTGACCGACGTCACCGCTGCTCAAGAGGCCATCGATGACCTCCTTACCACCGCCACCGGTGTAGCCCTCGAAGGACATCTCGTTGCCGACGAAGATCCGCCCGACCTCGCCGTTGGGAACCTCGTGCCCGGCCTCGTCGTAGAGTCGGACCACGGTGCCCCGCGGCGGCCTCCCGGCCGTCCCCGGTGCGGCTCGCAGGTCCTCCGGCGTGGCGACGGTCGCGTAGGCGACCTCGGTCGAGCCGTAGAGGTTGTAGACGGTGTCGCCAAAGCGGTCCATCCACTCGGTCGCAAGCTCGCCGGGCAGCGCCGACCCCGACGCCGAGGTAATGCGCAGCGAAGAGAGGTCGTAGGAGTTGAGCGTCTCCTCTGGCAACCTGAGGATGCGCTGCAGCATCACTGGCACCACCGCCAGCACCTGGGCGCGGTAGTCCTGGACGGCCCGCAACGTCTCCTCCTCGTCGAAGCGCCGGCGCAGGACCATCGTCGAGGCGGTCGGCAGGCTCATCACGAAGTGGAAGAAGCCCCAGGAGTGGAAGAGGGGCGCGGCTACCACCATCGTCTCGCGAGCGCGGTAGGGGATCTTGTCGATCAAGGCGGCCATCGCCAAGAGGCCGTCGGGGCTGGAGCGCTGGGCGCCCTTCGGCGTGCCGGTCGTGCCCGAGGTGAGGATCACGAAGCGCGGTTTGTCGGGCGGCGGCTTCAGATCGGAGTCACCGTTGGCGGCGATCAACGAGTCGAGTGACGGCCCCTCCGGCACCCCGTCACTCCAAGCGACGACACGGGCGATGCTCCGGTCGACGCCGTCGAGCAGGTCAGCGAACTCCTCGTCGTAGACCAGCGCCTTCGGCGCCTCGCGCTTGGTCACCTCGACCAGCTGCGGCCCGGCAAACATCGTGTTCAAGTAGAGGGCGCTGGCTCCGAGCTTGGCGGCGGCAAGCGTCGTCTCGATGAAGCCGCGGTGGTTGCGGCACATGATCCCGATCCCGTCGCCGTGCCCTATCCCCATCTCGGCAAAGGCGTGGGCAAGGGCGTTGGAGCGGCGATGGACCCGTTCGAAGCTGAGCGAGCCACGTTCGTCGATCAGCATCGTCTCGTGCGGGTATTTGTGTGCCGCGGTGGCGACGCCTGTCGCTGGTGAGGCACCCCAGCGCAGGAAGGTCGTCGCGACCTTGGCGGCCTTGTCGGGACGGACGAGACCGACGACGCCGGCCTCGTGCAGCACCTTCGCCTCGAAGACCGAGTCGGAGACGGACTGGCGGGCGCTCGCCGCTATCGATTTCAGCATTCCCATCGCAGCGGCGAAGGTTATTCGCTCTCGACCGAAGCGACCGCTATGCAGGCGATTCCCTCGCCCCTGCCGATCCAGCCCATGCCCTCGTTGGTCGTTGCCTTGACGCTGACTCGGGCGGATGTGGCCTCGGCGAGGATCCGCTCCATCTCGGCACGGTACGGACCGATCCGCGGCTGCTCGCAGATCACGGTCGCGTCGACGTTGACGATCCGGCCGGAGACGGTGCCGACCGCGGTGCACAGCAGGTCGATCGAGTCCGCGTCGCGCCAGGCCTCGTCGTCGTCGGGAAAGAGGGTGCCGATGTCACCCATCCCGGCCGCGCCGAGCAGGGCGTCGATCACGGCGTGAGTGAGAGCGTCAGCATCTGAGTGGCCGGCGAGGCCAAGCGGGTGCTCGATCTCGACCCCACCGAGGACGAGGCGACGCCCCTCGGCGAAGCGGTGGCTGTCATAGCCGATCCCGACGCTCATCGGTCAATCCTCGCGCACCGCGCCGGACAGCGGCTCGAGCCGGCACCGGCGGCCTTCGAAGACGCAAATCTCTTCCACCCCCAAGCCGGCGAGGAACTCGATCGCCCGCTCATAGCCAAAGCCGACGTGCTCGGGCAGGTGAGCGTCGGAGGAGAGGGCGAAAGGGGCGCCGGCCTCGACGCACATCTCGGCGAAGGCTGCAGCGGGGTAGATCTCGTCCACCGGCTTGCGCAGGCCCGCCGTCGATACCTCGACCGCGATGCCGCTCTCGGCGATTGCCTCGATTGCCGGCTCGTAGAAGAAACGCGGGTCGCGCTCGGGCAGCGGCCTGGCGCCGCCCCAGACCTTGACCAGGTCGGGGTGGGCGAGGATGTCGAAGAGGCCCGAGCGGGCGCACTCGGCGAGCGCGGCGAAATAGCGGCGCCAGACCTCGTCGGCGTCGCCGCGGCCCTCCCAGACGTCCCAGCCCGGATGATCGACCGCGGCGTCGCCGAGGAAGTGGACCGAGCCGACGACGTAGTCGAAATCGCGTGCCTCGAGCAGCGCCGCGGTGCGGTCTTCAGCGGCGGGAATGTAGTCGCACTCGACCCCCAGCCGCAACGGGGTGCCGCGCACGAACTCGCAGTAGGCATCGAGGTCGTCGCGCGCCTGTTCCTCCCAGAAGGGGTGGCGCCAGAGGTCGAGCGCCTGGGTGAACCGGTAGACGTGCTCGGAGACGCCGAGCTCGGCGATACCGGCAGCCTCGGCCGCGGCCAGGTAGCGATCGACGTTCTCGGCCGTGAAGTAGCGCTCCGCCGTGGTCTCGGGCTCGTCCGGGCGCAGGTGCAGGTGGTAGTCGGTAAGCATCGGACGGGCAGAGTAGGCGACCCGGGCCGCGGATACGCTGGAACCATGGTTCACCTGCGGATCGTCGTCCCGGCAGAGCGCTGCGAAAAGGTCCTTGACCTGCTCGAAGCGGCGCCCTCAACGACCAACCTGGTCTTCCTTGCCGGCGCGGCGCGGCAGCCGAAGGGCGACGTCGTCCTCTGCGACATCGCCCGCGAGGAAGCGAGCGTGCTGATCGAGGACCTGAAGGAGATGGGGATCGGCCGCGATGGCTCGATCTCGCTCGAGCAGATCGATTCGCAGGTCTCCGACGCGGCGAAACGGGCCGAGCGCGCGGCCCGGGGGATGCCTTCCGACGCTGTGGTCTGGGAGGAGGTCGAGGCGAGAACCTCCGAGAGCACGGAGCTGGGCGGCAACTTCCTCGTCTTCATGATGCTCGCCTGCCTGATCGCCTCGGTCGGCATCTTCACCGGCTCGCCGATCCTGATCATCGGGGCGATGGTGGTCGGGCCGGAGTTCGGGCCGCTCGCCGGCCTCTGCGTGGCGCTGGTCGAGCGCCGCCGCGGCGTCGGCTTGCGATCGCTCACCGCCCTCGCCGTCGGCTTTCCCATTGGCATCACCGCTGCCTTCCTCTTCACCTTGGCCTGCGTCGGGACAGGACTGGTCGATCCCGGGTTCAAGAGCATCGACAACCCGCTGACGCAGTTCATCGCCAAGCCGGACACCTTCTCCTTCATCGTCGCCGCCTTCGCTGGCGCCGCCGGCGTCCTCTCGCTCACCTCAGCCAAGTCCGGCGCCCTGGTCGGCGTGCTGATCTCGGTGACGACGATCCCGGCGGCCGCCAATATCGGCGTCGCCGCGGCACTGGGCAACTGGGACGACTGGGTCGGCGCGATGACCCAGCTAACGGTCAATCTGAGCGCGATCGTGATCGCCGGCGTCGTCACGCTCTACGTGGAGCGGGTGCTCTTCGAACGGCGCCGCCACCGACACCTCGCCGACGGAACGAGAGCAGCCGGCGGACTGCCAGCGACCCCGGACCGGCGCGCCACTCGCCGGTGATCCGCCAATTGGCGATCATGCTCGCGGCCTTTGCCGTCAGCGTGCTGGTAGCAGCAGCGCTGGGCGCCTCCAGCCTCGGCGTGGCCCTGGGGATAGGCCAGGTTTGCTTCGCCGCCGCCCTGGTCTGGATCCTGCTTCGGTAGCTCAGTGGGCGTGAATGGATAGCCCGCCGCTCAAGCGCCAGCCGCACGCTCCGCAAGGACCGTCTCGGCCAGCTTCAGATCCAGTGGCGTCGTGATCTTGAGGTTCTCGGGCGGCGACGGATGAATCAGGACCGTGCCGCCCGCGGCCTCGACCATCATCGCCTCGTCGGTTGCTTCGGCCAGTCGCTCGGGGTCGGCCGCCAGCGCCTCGCGCAACGCCGCCGTTCGGAAAACCTGCGGCGTCTGCGCCGCCCAGAGATAGCGGCGATCCAGGGTCCGCTCTACGAGGTGCAACGTTTTCGGGTCCTCCTGGAGCCGTAAAGCGTTGCACCCCTCGGGGGCATCAACGCCTGACGCAGCCACTTGCTTGATCGTGTCCGTAACGGGGGTGGCGGCGATGGCGCCGCTGGCGCTGGGGTCGGCGACAAGGGTCGCTATGGCGTCCTCGATCAGCTCGGGCGTGACGAGCGGGCGGGCGGCGTCGTGGATCGCGACCAGCTCGGTGCCGACCGCCTCCATGGCGTTGGAGACGGACTCGGCGCGCGTGGCGCCCCCGTCGACTACGCCGACCTCGCCGCCGGCCAGATCGTGGACGTGACCCGGCGGACAGGCGACGACGATCGAGCGGACCGAGGGCGCCGCCCGGAAGGCCGCGATCGACCACTCGACCATGCGACGGCCGGCCAGCAGCACGAAAGCCTTCGGACCGCCGGCTCCGAGCCTTTGCCCGGAGCCGGCGGCCGCGATGACCGCGGTGACAGACGCTGCGGAGCTACGCCGTGGCGGCGAAGCGCTCCTCCAGCAGCCCGTCGAGGTATTCCTCCGCGCCGTCCTCGTCTTTGTCGAGCGCGTACATGAACTCCGAGGCGAGGATCTTCTTCGCCCGCGTGTACATCTGCTTCTCACCGGTTGAGAGGCCCTTTTCCATCTCGCGGATGGCAAGGTTGCGAACGACCTCGGCCAGCTCGAATACGTCCCCGGTCTTGATCTTCTCGCGGTTGTACTTGAAGCGCCGGTTCCAGTTTTTCGGCATGTCCGAGACGTCGTCGGTGAGCACGTCGGTGACCTTCTTGATTTCTTCCTCGTCGATAACGCGGCGCAGCCCAGCGACGCCGGCGTTCTCGCAGGGGACCATCACCGTGAGTTCGTTGTGGAGGATCTTGATCGTGAGGTAGTCACGCTCCTCCCCCATCAGCTCCCGGGACTCCTTCTTCAGCACGAGACCAGCACCGTGGTGGGGGTAGACGACCTTGTCACCCTCTTCGAAATCGCAGACGTAAGGGACCTCAACGTCCGCTTCGAAGCCCGCCTCCATGGCCTCCTCTGCTAGCTCAGAAATCGGGTGCTCCTTTCGTTTATCGATGGCGACAGTCGCCATCTAGCTCTGTAGATACCGATCGACCAGGTCGACCTCCTGAAGCCGGCGCAGGCCCTCGCGGATGTCCTTGGCTCGTGTAGAGCCGACACCGTCGACAGCCTCCAGGTCGGCGTCAGAGGCAGCGAGTACCTCCTCCAGCCCACCCAGCTCCTGGATGATCTTCTGGACGACAAGCTTGGGGATGCGCGGCACGCGGCCGAGCACTCGGTAGCCCCGTGGGGCCACCGGAAAGTCGAGTGTGTTGAGCTTGCGGTCGTAGCCAAGCAGCTCGGCGAGGCGGCCGAAGTCGAGCACGTCCTCGTGGGGCAGGCGGGCCAGCGACTGCAGCACGGTGGCCAGGTTCTGCTCGGAGTCCTCGACCGAGTAGTCGCGGACCAGCGCGGTCTTGTCGGTCGCGACGCCAACCATCGTCTCCTCCAGCTGCATCTCGATCAGGCGGCCCTCGGTGCCGAGCTCGACGATGTAGCGCTCGACCTCGACCGCCATGCGGGTGACCAGCTCGGCGCGTTGCAGGACGGCGAGCGCGTCGTAGAGCACGCCGCCGCCCTCGAACTCGAGCACGGTGAGGCGGTTCGAGACCTGGTCGAGGCGGGCGCGGTACTTGTCGAGCGTCGCCAGGCCCTGATTGGCCTTTGCGAGCACGGCCGGGATGTCCTGGAGGATGTACTTGGTCCCCTCGACGTAGAGGGAGACGACATCGCGACGCTGGGAGATCGCAATCACCAGCGCCTCGGTCTGCTTGGAGACGCGCTCAGCGGTGCGGTGGCGGGTGCCGGTCTCCGCCGAGAGGATCGTCGGGTCGGGCATCAGCTGGACGTTGGCCCAGGCGATCTTGGTCGCCTCGGAGTTGAGCACGATCGCCCCATCCATCTTTGCCACCTGGTAGAGCATCGCCGGCGTGTAGTCGATGTCGAGCTTGATTCCGCCCGAAAGCAGGTGCGAAATGTCGTCCGCATCGCCGACGACGATCAGGCCGCCGGTACGCGAGTGAACGATGTTGTCGAGACCCTCACGCAGGGCGCCGCCAGGCGCAACAACATCGAGAGCCCTCAGTAGACGGGGATCTTGGCGTTCAGACAACTCATGAAGCTCATCCCCAGGAAGCGCTGACATCGCTCTCTAGGATGGCAAAAACCGCTTTGGAATGCGGTGTGGCTAATCCCCAGTGGACAGGTCGGATTGGCGGTTGTCAAGGAACCCGGTCACCTAAGACCCCGAAATGCGGCCTCAAAACCCGAACTGCATCAAATTCTCCTCCTCGCAGATAGAGAATTTGATGCAGTTCGGTCTTCAGAGGTGGAAGCGGCGGTGGTGTGAGTGGTGCTGGAGGGCGCTTGGAGGAGGATTCCCGGCGACGTTCGGATCGGGGCCCGGGTGGCCGGGATCGCGCACGAAAGCCCAGGTCAGGACGCCGCCGATCGCGCAGAGGACAACGGCGACCCAGCTCGAGCCGGCGATCGAGTCGGTGAAGGAGTCGCCGCTCGCCTGCAGCGCATGGAAAGCGGCACCAGTGGCAGCCAGCGCAATCGAGCCGGCGACGATTCGGTCCATCGCCAGCACGCCGGAGGCGATGCCGACCTTCTCCGCCGGCATCGCCGCCATCGCGGCGGTCGACATCGGCGCGTAGACGAGCCCGATCGCGATCCCGAAGAGCAAGTAGCCGCCGAGCAGGAACCCGTAGGAGGAGTCCGGGCCGATCTGGGTCAGCACGACCAACCCGGCCGTGCCGAAGACCATCCCCGCGGTCATCAGCCCGCGGGCACCGAAGCGCCCGATCAGGCGGCCCGAGAAGGGCGAAATGAAGACCATCGGAGCGGTCACCGGCAGGATCATCAGGCCGCTGAGAATCGCCGAATGCCCGCGCGCGTCCTGCAGGTACTGCGGCTGGAAGAACATCACTGCCCAGTAAGAGCCGACCACGGCGAAGGCGGCGGCGCTGGCGCCGAAGTAGGGCCCATTGCGGAAGAGGGCGAATTCGACGATCGGCTCGCGCACACGCCGCTCGATCCAGGCGAAGGCGGCCAGGGCAAGCACGCCGACGACGGCAAGCGCCGCGGTCACCTCGGCAGGCCAGGCCCGCGACTGGACCATCGCCAGCACCACCCCGCCCAGGCCCACGGCGAGCGCCACGAGCCCAGCGAAATCGATGCGCCTGCCGGCACTGGGATCGGTCGACTCCGGAGCCGCGGCCAGGACTATTGCCAGACCGAGAGCGACGACGGGCAGGTTGATCCAGAAGATCAGCCGCCAATCGAGGGCGATCAGGGCGCCGCCGACGACCGGCCCGATCGCCAGCGCAATCGCCGAAACCGCTGCCCAGATGCCAAGTGCACGCGGTTGCTGTGCGGCCGGAAAGGCGTTGCAGACGATCGCCAGCGAGAGCGAGAGCATTGGCGCGGCACCGATGCCCTGCAGAACCCGCCCTCCGATCAGCATCTCGGGTCCCTGGGCAGCCCCGGAAAGCACGGAGCCCAAGCCGAAGAGCACCATCCCGGCGACGAAGATCCGCTTGCGCCCAAACATGTCGCCGAGGCGCCCGGCGGTGACGACCAGCACCGCGATCGTCAGCAGATAGCCATTCATCACCCACTGCAGCTCGGCCGCCCCGGCGCCCAGGTCCACCCGAACTGAGGAGAGCGCCAGCGCGACCACGGTCGAATCGAGCATCAGGAGGAAGAGCCCCGAGCAGGCGCCAATCAGCGTCCACCAGGGACGATTCGACTCGTCGATCCGCGGCACGCGCGGCAGACTACGTGGCGACGAGGTCGCGGGCGGGGTCGATGCGCCAGCGGGCGCCGACCTCGACCAGGTCCGGGGTGAGCGGCCAGCGGTCGGGGCGCTCCTCGCCCTCGTGCTGGGGGCTGGCGCCCTTGAGGGCCATGCTGCCTGCGTTGTCGCCGATGGCTCGGATCGCATCGACGTCCGCATCGGCGAGGCGCTGTTCGGCCGGCAGCGCGGCCAACTCCGCTCGCTGCTCCTCGATCGAGCGGACATCCGGCCCGGCCTCCTGGATCAGCGTCGGCACCACGCACTCGACTGCAGGGTGAGCGAGGTTCCACTGGCAGGCAAGCTGGATCGGAGTGAGGCCAGCGGCCTGGCCGTAGGGCAGCACCCGCTCCAGCTTCTCCAGCCCGGCTCCGATCCAGCCGTCGGGGCGAAAGGCACGGTGATCGCCCTTGGCCAGTTCCATGCCAGGACGCAGATCGCCCCAGAAGAGGCCGCCGTAGTCGACGACGCGAGTGATCACCTTCACCCCGTGGCGCTCCGCAGCGTCGAGACAGAGCTCACCCGGCCAGGGCTCAAACGGGTTGAGAATGATCATCGCCCAGTCGATCCGCTCGCCGAACCGCTCTAGACAGGCAATCAAGTCAAGTGTGAAGCCGTTTGCGGGACCGGGCGCAACGCCGATCTGCGCAGTCAGCCCAGCATCGCGCAGCGCCGCCATCCCATCCCAAACCGCCTCACTTGAGTAACCGATCCGGTCCGGGTTGTGGAGCAGCAGCAGGTCGAAGGAGTCAACACCGAGCCGCTCGAGACTGCGCTCCGCCGCCATCCGCAGGTACCCCGCGTACTCGCCCTCACCACGCAAGCGCAAATTGGTGAACCGCGGAAATCCCCGAGGCCCATCCCGCTCCCCCTCGTAGAAATCGTGCCCAACGGCGCCTACCAGGCAGTAGTCGTCACGGGGAACCCCAGCCAGCGCCCGCCCGAGCATCGAATCTGCCTCGCCCTGCCCGTAGGTGTCAGCGGTGAGTACCGTGTTGATGCCGTCGCCAGGGCGCAGCAGCGTCTCGAGCCGCTCCTCCGCGATCATTTCGCCGAAGCGCAGAAAGCGCCCGCCACTCCAGGCGCCTATGGCAGTGCGACCAAGTTCACGCATGACCCTGAACCATAAGCCGCAGCTCGCGCGGGTGGCGCCGGGGAGGGGGTGTCCGGGCTGCAGCGGCGTCCTCTTTTTCGCCCCAACCAGCACCTCGGACGGCCCTTGGCGCCCAAGGCGAAAAACCCAGCAAAGCCCGGACACCCCCTCCCCGGCGACAGGACCCGCGCGCCGCTACCTAGAGTCAGTCGGACTCGGCCTTGGGCTCGCCGGACTCGGGCTGATCGCCTTGGGGCTCGCCGTCGTCCTTCTTGGCGCTAGCGCCGACGCCGACCTTCTCAGGCTCAGGCTTGGGCTTCTTCGGCCGCGCCGGCTTCTTCGGCTTGATGATCGTCAGGCTGAGCGGGTGGTCGTCCTCGTCGCCGGAGGGATCGCGCTTGACCATCACGGTCGAGCCGGGAACCATCTGACCCTGGCGCAGGACTTCGTCGGCCAGTGGGTCCTCGATATAGCGCTGGATCGCGCGGCGCAGCGGCCGCGCACCCATCGAGGGGTCCCAGCCTTTGTCGACCAGGAGATCCTTGGCCTCGTCGGTCAGCTCCAGCTGCAGCTCGTGCTCGGCGACCTGGACACGGACCCGGTTGATCATCAAGTCGATGATCTCCTTGACCTCTGCCTTGGCCAGCTTGTGGAAGACGATCACCTCGTCAATCCGGTTGAGGAACTCGGGCCGGAAGACCTTCTTCAGGTCGCTCATGATCCGGTTCTTCATGTCGTCGTAGGACATGCCGGTCTCGTCGGCGACGGTGAAGCCGATCGAGGTGTTCTTAGCGATCTCCGAAGCACCGATGTTCGAGGTCATGATCACGATCGCGTTACGGAAGTCGACCGTGCGGCCCTGGGCATCGGTGAGGCGCCCGTCCTCGAGGATCTGCAGCAGGATGTTGAAGACGTCCGGGTGGGCCTTCTCGATCTCGTCGAGCAGCAGCACCGAGTACGGCTTGCGCCGCACGGCCTCGGTCAACTGCCCGCCCTCGTCATAACCGATGTAGCCAGGAGGCGATCCGACCAGGCGGCTGACCGCGTGCTTCTCCATGTACTCGGACATGTCGATGCGGATCATCGACTCCTCGTCGCCGAAGAGGAACTCGGCGAGGGTACGTGCGAGCTCGGTCTTGCCGACCCCGGAAGGGCCGAGGAAGATGAATGAGCCGGCCGGGCGCTTGGGATCCTTGATCCCGGCGCGCGAGCGGCGGATCGCCTTGGAGACGGCGGTGATCGCGACCTCTTGGCCGATCACGCGCTTGTGCAGCTCCTCCTCCATGCGGATCAGCTTCTGGGTCTCGGCCTCGGTCAGTTTGAAGACGGGGATCCCGGTCCACATCGAGACGATGTCGGCGATCTCTTCTTCGCCGACGTCGGGGCGCTCGCCGTTCTCACCCTCGGCCCACTCGTCCTCGAGCTGGCGCTTGCGGGTGGTCAGCTGGCGCTCGGTGTCACGCAGGTTCGCCGCTTTCTCGAACTCCTGCGCTTCGATCGCGGCCTCCTTGTCGCGCCGCGTCGTCTCGATTTCCTCCTCGAGATCGCGGTAGACCGGCGGCGCGCTCATCGACTTGATCCGCATCCGCGAGGCGGCCTCGTCGATCAGGTCGATCGCCTTGTCAGGCAGGAAGCGGTCGGAGATGTAGCGGTCGGCGAGCTCGGCAGCTGCCTCCAGCGCGTCGTTGGTGATGTTGACGCGGTGGTGCTGCTCGTAGCGCTCGCGCAGCCCTTCGAGGATCTTCACCGTGTCCTCGACCGACGGCTGGTCGACCTTGATCTGGGCGAAGCGGCGCTCCAGCGCCGAGTCGCGCTCGAGGTACTTGCGATACTCGTCGAGCGTGGTCGCGCCGATCGTCTGCAGCTCGCCGCGGGCAAGCGCCGGCTTGAGGATCGAGGCGGCGTCAATCGCGCCCTCGGCGGCGCCGGCGCCGACGAGGTTGTGGAGCTCGTCGATGAAGAGAATGATGTCGCCGCGCTGGGTGATCTCTTTCATCACCTTCTTCAGCCGCTCCTCGAACTCGCCGCGGTACTTCGAACCGGCCACCAGCGCGGCCAGGTCGAGGGTGTAGATCTGCTTGTTCTTGAGCAGCTCGGGGACTTCGCCCTTGTTGATGCGGGCGGCCAGGCCCTCGACCACGGCGGTCTTGCCGACGCCAGGCTCACCCAGCAGCACCGGGTTGTTCTTGGTGCGGCGGGAGAGGATCTGCATGATCCGCTCGATCTCGGTCTCGCGGCCGATCACCGGGTCGAGCTTGCCCTCCTCGGCGAGCTTGGTCAGGTTGCGGCCGAACTGGTCGAGCAGCTTCGAGGACTTTTTGCCCTCGCCCGATCCACCCGCACCGGCGCCGGCCCCCTGGCGCCGGCCGCCGGGACCGGAGAGCATCCGGATCACCTCGTTGCGGATCTTGTCGGAGTCGGCGTCGAAGTCGAGCAGGATTCGAGCGGCGACGCCCTCGTTCTCACGCACCAGGCCGAGCAGGATGTGCTCGGTGCCGATGTAGTTGTGGCCGAGCGAAAGCGCCTCGCGCAGCGCCAGCTCAAGCACCTTCTTGGCGCGCGGCGTGAACGGGATCTGGCCGGAGGTGACCTCCTCGCCAGAACCGACGATGCGGACAACCTGCGAGCGGACGCGCTCGGTGGTGATGTCGAGCGACTCGAGCACCCGAGCGGCGAGGCCCTCCTCCTCGCGCAGCAGCCCCAGCAGGATGTGCTCGGTGCCGATGTAGTTGTGCTTCAGCGTGCGCGCCTCTTCCTGGGCCAGGACGACTACTTGACGGGCTCGCTCTGTAAATCGCTCGAACAAAAAGCCTCTCTATCTACTCAACTCGCTTCAGCCGAGTAAGTATCGGAAGACGCCCTTCGGTTATCGGGAGGCGTCCATGTGCTCGTTAGAGGATACCGAGAGCGCCCAACCGGCCCCTTGCCGCAAAAATGCGCTCAGAGCGGGCTTTTTGGGCCCTCAGGAGCGCATTGCTGGAAAAAGCACTACCTCGCGTACGGTCTTGGCACCCGTCAGCAGCATCACCAGGCGGTCGATGCCGATGCCGACGCCGCCCGTCGGCGGCATCCCCTGCTCGAGCGCGGCGATGAAATCCTCGTCGTAGGGCTGCGCCTCCTCATCGCCCCGCGCCAGCTCTTCCGCTTGCTGCTCGAAGCGACGGCGCTGCTCGTCCGGATCGTTGAGCTCGGTGAAGCCGTTGGCGATCTCCATCCCGCCGGCAAACGCCTCAAAGCGCTCGACCAAGCCCTCCTCGGAGCGGTGTGACTTGGCAAAAGGGGATAGCTCGACCGGGTAATCGAGGACGAAAGTGGGCTGGATCAGCTCTGGCTCGACGAACTTGGAGAGCAGCCCGTCGACCAACTTGCCCCAGCCCTCCTCGGGGTCGGCCTCGGTCCCCATTGCCGCGGCAAGCGCCTCGCGGGTGGGGTGCTCGGCGATGTCGATGTCGCTGCGCTCGCGGATCGCATCGCGAAAGGTCACCCGCTTCCACGGCGGCGCGAAATCGATCTCGACTTCGCCACGCTGCACCTTGGTCGTGCCGAGGACGCGCTCGGCGACCTCGGCGACCATCGTCTCAACCCGGTTCGCCGTGGAGCTGTAGTCGGCGCAGGCCTCGTACCACTCGAGCATCGTGAACTCGGGGTTGTGCTTGTGCGAGACCCCCTCGTTACGGAAGTCCTTGCCGAGCTCGTAGACCCGGTCGATGCCGCCGACGACGAGGCGCTTCAAGTAGAGCTCGGTGGCGATGCGCAGGTAGAGGTCGCGGTCGAGCGCGTTGTGGTGGGTGGTGAAGGGCCGTGCCAGGGCGCCGCCGTAGAGCGGCTGCAGGACCGGCGTCTCGACCTCAACGAAGCCGCGCTCGTCGAGCCAACGGCGCACCTCGCTGACGGTGCGGGCGCGCAGCGCGAAGAGGCGGCGGCTCTCCTCGTTGGCGATCAGGTCGAGCTCGCGCTGGCGGTAGCGCGTCTCGACGTCCTCGAGGCCATGAAACTTGTCCGGCGGCGGCCGCAGGCTCTTGGCGAGCAAGCGCCAGTGATCGATCGCCAGCGAGAGCTCGCCCCCACGACGCGTCGCCAGCGCCGTGCCCTCGACCCCGACGATGTCCCCCAGGTCGAGATCGACCAGAACCTCGTAGGCCTCCTCTCCGAGCAGATCCTCGCGGGCATGCAACTGGATCTGGCCGGTCGCATCGCGCAGGTCGAGAAAACAGGCCTTGCCGTGCCCCCGCCGTCCGACCAACCGCCCCGCCACCCGATGCCGCGACTCAGTCTCGATCCCCGGCGCCAGCCCCTCATGCGCCGCCCGCACCTCGCCAATCTCCTCGCGTTCCGCGAACTCGGGAGGAAATGGGTCTATCCCCGCCTCGCGAAGCCTTTCAAGCTTCTCGCGGCGGTCACGAAGAACGTCGGAAAGCTTGGGTTGATCGGTCGACTCGCTCATCTGCGCGCGACCCTACAGCGCGGCTGAGAGTCAGTCCCGGCAGGGGTGGAGCGTCTTGCACTTTTTCGGCAATTCTTCGCGGCGCCAGCAGCTGCGGATCCACCGAAAAAGTTAAGCGGAACCCCTGCCGGGACTGACTCTGTGCTGCCTATAGCGGTTACGCCGTCTCGATCTTGGTGATCTTAAGTTTCTTCTTCGGCCCGCGCGGCACCTCGACCGTGACGATGTCATTCCGCTTGTGGCCAAGCAGCGCTTTGCCGATCGGGGACTCGTTGGAGAGCTTGTGCTCCAGCGGGTCGGCCTCGGTCGAGCCGACGATCTGGAACTTCTGCGAGTCGCCGCTCTTCTGGTCCTTGACGTGGACGATCGAGCCGAACTGCACCTCATCGGTGCTGATGTCCTTCTCATCGATCACGGTCGCGCGGCGCAGCCGCTCTTCGAGCTGGGCGATCCGCTGCTCGAGCAGGGCCTGCTCGTTCTTGGCGTCGTCGTACTCGGCGTTCTCGGAGATGTCGCCAAACTCACGCGCCTCCTTGATCCGCTCGGCGACCTCGCGTCGCTTCACGGTCGAGAGGTGATCGATCTCCTCCTTGAGCTTCTCTAGACCCTCGGGGGTGATTACGGACTGGCGACTCACTTGTCCTACCTCGCTTTAGATTGAGAACGGCAGAAAACGGCTCCTAGACCCAAAAACGCCCAGGTGCGGCGGCGTTTGCATCACCACACCAGGGCCGGAAGTCGCGGGATTATAGCGAGGGCGCAGGCGCGGCTAGATCGGCGATCAAATGACGGGCCCGCGGCAGGTCGGCGCTGCGCTGCAGCTCGTCAGCGAGCTCGGGGGAAGCGCCAAGCGGCTCCATGTACCAGGGATAGAACTTGCGCAGGTAGCGACCGGCCCGCTCGGTACCCAGGTGCTCCTCGGCGCAATCGATCACCCAGAGCAACTCGGCAGCCACCTCGGCGCGGTCCGGTGGCGCCTTGCGTCGGCCGGTCAATTCCTCGAATACCCACGGGTTGCCAAGCGATCCGCGGGCGATCATCACCGCGTCGGCCCCCGATTCTTCGTATGCCCGGCAAGCCGCCTCGGCGCTCTTCAGGCCGCCGGAGACGATCACCGGCACCTCGATCCGCTCGACCAGCTCACGGGTGAGCGCGTAGTCGGGGCTGCCTTTGTGGCCGACCGTTGCCGCCCGCGGATGAAAGCCAATCGCAGCGACGCCGACCTCCTCGGCCAGGCGCACCGCGAGGTCGAAGCCGGAGCGGTCGCCGACTTCGATCCCCGAGCGCAGCTTCACCGTCACCGGCAGCTCGCTGCCCTCGAGCGCGCCCCTCGCCAACGCCATTGCCAGCTCGTGATCGCGCAGCAGCTCGGCGCCGGCGCCGGTCTTGCGCACCTTGCGCACCGGGCAGCCCATGTTGATATCGATCAGGTCGGCGCCAGCCTCAGCCGCGACTGCCGCAGCCGACCGCATCACCTCGGCGTCGTGACCGAAGAGCTGTACGGAGACGGGATGCTCGTCGGGGTGGATCCGCATCAGCTCGCGCAAGGTGCGCTCGTTGCGATGGTGGAGGCCGAAGCTCGAGACCATCTCCGAGACCGCGAGACCCGCCCCATGGCGCTTCGCCTGCAGGCGGACGAACCAGTTGCCGATCCCCGCCAAGGGGGCGAGCAGGACTCTGTTCGGGATCTCGATGTCGCCGATCCGGAGCGGATCAGTCAGCGGGGGCTGTCGAGGTGTTTCGCTCATGAATTAGGCGCAGCCCCTTCAGGGTAAGCAAGTCGTCGACCTCCTCGATCGTCTCGGTGAAGGGGACGACGGTGGATGCATAGCCGCCCGTAGCGAGCAGCCGCGGATTCGGCAGCTCCTCTTCGATCCTGCGCACGATGCCGTCGATCAATCCCGCGAAGCCAAAGATGAAGCCGGAGTGGATCGCCGCCCGGGTCGAACGGCCGATCGCTTCCCGCGGCTCTTCGAGATCGATCCTGGTGATCCGGGCCGCTCGTTCGATCAGGGCGCTGAGCGAAGGCGCGAGGCCCGGGCCGATCGCGCCGCCGAGGTACTCGCCGTCAGGGGATACCGCGTCGATGTTGATTCCGGTGCCGAAGTCGACGGTCACGCAGGCCCCGCCGAACCGCTCATAGGCGGCGATCGCGTTGACGAGACGGTCGGCCCCCACCTCAAGCGGGTTCTCGATCCGGATCGGCATCCCGGTCTTGATACCGGGGCCGATCGCTAGGCACTCCACGTCGAGGTACCGGCGCACCATCTCCTCGAACTGGCTTCCGAGCGGCGGCACCACGGAGGAGACGCAGACGGCGTCGACCTCCTTGAAAGACATTCCGGAGAGCGTAAAGAACCCGCTGATCCGCTCGGCCAGCTCGTCGCCAGTAGCCCCCGAACGCGTCTGGAAGCGCCAGTGCTCGACCAGGCGCTCGCCGTCGAAGGCACCCAGGTGGGTCTGCGTGTTGCCGACGTCAACCGCGAGGAGCACGCCGGCGATTATTCCGGATCGGGCCCACTCTGCCGGGCAGATTCGCCCGCCAGTGCGTAGGATGCCCTCGTGGAGGCTCACCTGTACGCCGTTCCGGCGTCGCATCCCAGTCTTGCCGCAGCGCTGATGCTCGAGCAAAAGGGCATCGCCTACAAGCGCACCGACCTCTTTCCGGCGATCTCCAGGGTGATCCTGCGCGGGCTCGGCTTCCCCGGCAAGACGGTGCCGGCGCTGAAGATCGACGGGCGCAAGCTGGTCGGGTCGCGCGAGATCTCACGCGCCCTAGACGAAATCCGCCCTGACCCGCCGCTCTTCCCCTCGGACCCGGAGCGGCGCGCCGAAGTCGAAGAGGCCGAGCGCTTTGGCGAGGAGGAGCTGCAACACCCGATCCGGCAGATCTCGTGGTGGGCGATCAAGCGGGACGGCTCTTCGCTGCGCAGCTACTCCGAGGGGGCAAAGCTCGGCATTCCGATCGGGCTCGCGGTGCGCACTGCGGCGCCGATCATCGCGCTCGAGGTACGCATCAACGACGCCGACGACGAGAACGTCCGCCGCGGCCTCGCCGCCCTGCCAGCCCAGCTCGACAAAATCGACGCCTGGATCGAGGCTGGCGTGCTGGGCGCCGATCAGCTCAACGCGGCCGACTTCCAGATCGGTTGCAGCCTCGGCCTGGCGATGACCCTGGATGACTTGCGGCCCGCGATCGAGAACCGGCCAGCCGGCGAGCTTGCCAAGCGGCTGGCGCCGAACTACCCGGGTAAGGCTGCACCGATCCTCCCACCCGCCTGGCTGCAGCAGCTGCGCGATAGCGCCACCCTCTAGTTCGTTGAAGGGTTGGTTGGGGCTCGAGGCCCCCTAATCCTTCAACGAATCGATTCGCTCGGCTCGCTGGCCCAGCCCCAGCGACGCCAGCGCGGCGTCGAGACGGAGTCCATCTGGCAGCCTCAGCTCTGAATTGAGCTCCAGCAAGGGTGCCAGCACGAAGCGGCGGCTAGTGACCTCGGGATGGGGCAGGGTGAGTCGCTCGGTCGAGAGCTCGATGTCGCCGAGCAGGAGCAGATCCACGTCGAGCGGGCGCGGGCTGTGGCGGGGAGCGTCGAGAGCGCGGCCCCGGACTACCTCGATCTCCTTGCAGAGGTCGAGCAACTCCTCGGGCTCCAGCTCGGTGCGGATTCGGATCGCCGCGTTGAGGAAGTCGGCCTGGTCGAGCACCTCGCCGACCGGCTCGGTCTCATAGGTGGAGGAGACCGCCTCGACCTCCACCCCGCGCTCGCGCAGCATCTCTATCGCCGCGCGCAGGTGGGACTCGCGGTCGCCGACGTTGGAGCCCAGGCCGAGGTAGCCAGTTCTCATCATGAAACGCAATCTATTGAGCCATCAAGGTTCGGCAATTTCTGCCTTACCGAACTTTAGAACTATAAAGTTCGGTAAGCTTTCTGGAGCCGAACCTTTATGACCCCTGCAGGCAGACTCGAAAAGCGAATTTGGAGCGCCGACTTCAGCCGCTACGGAGGACGACGTGCGCGCGGTTCCTTCAGTTATTTAGCCTACATCCCGGACCTGATAGCTGAGTTCGACGTCGCGTTGAGCGGCGATGTGGCCGAGGTGGTCAGCGAGGCAGAGCGTCAGGTGGCCCTCCTCAACCGGGATCCACCGGAACTGGACGGCCTTGAGGCGTTGGCAAGACAGTTGCTGCGCGCCGAGTCCCTCGCCTCGTCGCGCATCGAGGGGCTGACGCTTTCACATCGCCGCCTTGCCAAGGCGGCGGCGGACCCTGACGGCAGCAGAGACGTCAATGCGCGATCGGTCGTGGGCAACATCGTCGCCATGGAACAGGCAATCGAAGTCGGGGCCAATACGCCGGCCCTGTCCCCCGCTGACATCGTGACGATCCACGAGACTCTCTTTCGCGGAACTCGCGACGACGCTCTCGCCGGGATAATCCGCACCACTCAAAACTGGATAGGGGGGGATTCCGACACACCCCGCAACGCCGATTTCATTCCGCCACCGGCCGAGGAAGTGCCTCCCCTCCTCGCAGACCTCTGTGAATTCATGAACAGAGGCGACCTTCCATCGGTGGTGCAAGCGGCAATAGCTCACGCTCAGTTCGAGACCATCCACCCATTCCCTGACGGCAATGGGCGCGTGGGGCGCTGTCTGATCCACGCCATCCTTCGACGGCGCCGGCTGGCAACGCGCTACGTGCCACCGATCAGCCTGGTGATCGCGACTGACGTGAGCGGCTATGAACGGGGGCTGACGGACTATCGGGAAGGCAAGGATGCAATCTGGTGCGCGATCTTCGCGCAGGCAACGAGAACAGCAGCACGCGAGGCGGGGGGATTTGCGCGCCAAATCGACCAGCTACAGCAACAGTGGCTGAAGCGCACCGGAAATCCTCGCAGCGATGCCGCCACCCGCAAGCTGATCGCGGCACTTCCCGCTCAGCCAATCATCGACACCACCACGGCAATGGCGATCGCCGGCGTCTCCGATGTCGCCGCAGGACGCGCGATCGACAAACTGGAGCGGGCGGGTGTCCTTCATCTCGAGCGGCCTGGGCAGAAACGCAGGCGATCCTGGGAGGCCCGTGAGCTATTTGACCTCGTCAACGGGTTTGAGCGACATCTGGCAATTCCGCCAGGAAAGCGGCGGCCGGCGAGGCCGGCGCCGGATCCAACGTGAACGGGTCGACCTACGCCTCTTCGGGCTCGTCCTCGTCGGCATCTTCGGCGCGCTCGTGGACGACCTCGACGGCGACCTCCTGGATCGCCAGCGGCAACGGTGGCTCGGGCTTGGCGGCGCGAACGCGCACCGACTCGCAGCCGTAGCGTTCCATCAAGCGCTCGCCGACAACCTGGGAAAGTCGCTCCAGGGTGCGATAGCTGCGCTCGGTCGCCGCGAGAGCGACGATGTCACAGACCTCGGCGTAATCGATCGTGTCATCGATGCGATCGGTTAGCACCGCATCGCAATCGGGCACGTCGAAGGAAACGTCGAACTCGAGCCGCTGCCCGACCTCTTGCTCGGAGTCGCTGACGCCATGGTGGGTATAGATCGAGAGCCCTCGCAACTCGACCTCGACCCTTGACTCGACACCATTGCCGCGTGGTTCATCCACGTGGTGAACCTAGCCGATGGACGGTCCACACAGGACCTAGGCGACAGCGGCGTCACCAAGGATTGCCACCGCGATCCTCATCGCCTGCGCCATCTCGGCGACATCATGGACTCGCAGAACGTCAGCACCTTCGCTAGCCGCGAGCAGCGAGGATGCGATCGAGCCACCAATCCGGTCATCGACCTCCGACCCGTCGACCTTGCCGATGAAGCTCTTCCGCGAGGCGCCAATCACCAGCGGCCGCCCCAGCTCACGCAACTCCCCCAGCCGCCGCAACAGCTCCAAGTTGTGCTCGAGCGTCTTGCCAAACCCGATCCCCGGATCAAGCCAAATGCGCTGCTCGGCGATCCCCTCCCCCACAGCGAACTCCATTGGCTCAGCTAGGAACGCCTTGACGTCATCGACCACATCGTCATACCGCGGATCGTCCTGCATCGTCCGCGGATCCCCCGGCATGTGCATCAGCACCACCCCAGCTTCGCGCTCGGCGCAGAGCCCGGCCATCTCTGGATCGTGCTGAAAGGCGGTCACGTCATTGACGATCGAAGCCCCGGCATTCAGCGCCGCCTCGGCAACTGCAAGCTTCGACGTATCGATAGAGACGGTTGCCCCCTTAGCCAGTGCCGCCACGACCGGCTCAACCCGTCGCAACTCCTCCGCCTCGTCAACTTCAATCGCACCAGGACGTGTGGATTCCCCGCCGACATCGAGGATCACCGCTCCGTCCCTAAGAAGCTCTTCGCCATGCGCGACAGCAGCCTCCGCATCGAGATATCTGCCCCCGTCAGAGAACGAATCCGGGGTCACGTTGACGACGCCCATGAGCTTTGGGGACACGGGATGCCCCTCGAACGGACGGATACTCAAAATGCCGGGCTAATTAGCCCGGCATTTGTTCGGGCGAGGGGCATCCCGTGTCCCCTCACTCAGCTGGCGTCGCCGCCGGCGAACCCTGGCCGCGGGCGGGGCGCCGTACGCGGCCCTTCGCGCTGCGCCCGTTCCGGCTCCGGCGCCGGCTCAACCGGCTGCGCCGGCTCCTCCTCGTCGGCGAAGACCTCGTCCTCGGGCTTGCCGTCGAGCAGAGCGACGAACTGGTCGGCATCGATCGTCTCGCGCTCGAGCAGGATCTTGGAGATCGTGTCGAGGTTCTCGCGGCGTTCGCCGAGCAGGTCCTTGGCTGTCTGGTGGGCGCCCTCGACGATGCGGCGGATCTCGTCGTCGATCTCGCGCGCGATCTCATCGGAGTAGTCGGGTTCGGCGGAGAATTCGCGGCCGAGGAAAGGCTGGCCGCGATCATGGCCGAAGACGCGCGGCCCAAGACGCTCGGACATGCCGAAGCGCATCACCATCTGCTTCGCCGTCTCGGTCACCTTTTCAAGGTCATTGGAGGCGCCGGTGGTGATCTCGCCGAAGACGATCTCCTCGGCGGCGCGACCGCCGAGGGTCATCGCCATCGTGTCGGTCAGCTCGGCGCGCGTAGTGAGGAACTTGTCCTCGGTCGGCAGGCTGATCGTGTAGCCGAGCGCCTGGCCGCGGCTGATGATCGAGATCTTGTGGACCGGGTCGCAGTTGGGCAGCAGGTGGCCGACGATCGCGTGACCGAGCTCGTGGTAGGCGGTGATCAGGCGCTCCTTCTCGCTCATCACCCGGGTCTTCTTCTCCGGGCCAGCGATCACCCGCATGATCCCCTCCTCGAGCTCCTGCATGGAGATCTCGCGCCGCCCAGTACGGGCGGTCAGCAGCGCCGCCTCGTTGATCAAGTTGGCGAGGTCGGCGCCGGTGAAGCCCGGCGTCTGGCCCGCCAGCGTGTCGAGGTCGATCGCCTTGGCGAGCGGCTTACCGCGCGTGTGCACCTCGAGGATGTGCTTGCGACCCTTGCGGTCGGGACGGTCGACGACGACCTGTCGGTCGAAACGACCGGGCCGCAGCAGCGCCGGGTCGAGGATGTCGGGTCGGTTGGTGGCGGCGATGAGGATGATGTTGTCCTTCATCTCGAAGCCGTCCATCTCGACCAGCAGCTGGTTCAGCGTCTGCTCGCGCTCGTCGTGACCGCCGCCCATACCGGCGCCACGGTGACGGCCGACCGCGTCGATCTCGTCCATGAAGATGATGCAAGGCGAGTTTTGCTTGGCCTGCTCGAAGAGGTCGCGCACACGGCTGGCGCCGACGCCGACGAACATCTCGACGAAGTCCGAGCCGGAGATCGAGAAGAAGGGGACGCCGGCCTCGCCGGCGACGGCGCGGGCAAGCAGCGTCTTGCCGGTTCCGGGCGGGCCGTAGAGCAACACACCCTTGGGGATGCGGGCGCCGAGCGCCTGGAACTTCTTCGGGTTCTCGAGGAATTCCTTGATCTCCTGCAGCTCCTGCACCGCCTCGTCAACCCCGGCGACGTCACGGAAGGTGATCTTGGGTGCGTCCACCGACATCCGCTTGGCCTTCGATTTGCCGAAGTTCATCACCCGCGAGCCGCCGCCCTGCATCTGGTTCATCAGGAAGATCCAGAAGCCGAAGAAGAGGACGAAGGGAAGGATGTAGGTGAGCAGCGAGAGCAGGCTGGAACCGCCAGTGCCGTGCACCGTGGTCTCCACCTGGTACTGATCGATCAGATTGAGCAGGGACTGCTCGGTGTTGGGCGGATAGCCCGTAGAGAAGCTTTCGCCGTTGCGCCGCTCGACGTCGAGCGTGTTGTCCTTGGTGTTGATCGAGATCTTTTCGATCTTGCCGCTGGCGATCAATCCATCGTGAGCCTTCGAGCTGACCAGTTCGTTGTAGGACGGCGCCTTATCTCCCGAGGGTTGACTGATCACCTTCTGGGCAACGAAGGCAAGGATCACCACAAGCAGGATCGGAAAAGCTGCGCTCTTGAAAAAACGCCTCACAGGGAAAAATCAGCGTACCAGGGCGGATTTGCCTAGCTGCCCCCGGACGCGGGAGCGCAGGCGCGAGATCACCGGGTGCGATTAGCGCGTCTGCGCGGGAGCGGAGGAGGCAGCGCCCGGCTCGTCCAACGCAGCCACGTAAGAGAGGTTGCGGTAGCGCTGAGCGTGATCGAGGCCATAGCCGATCGCAAAGCGGTTGGGGATCTCGAACCCGACGTAGCGGGGCGGCTGGATGTCCGAGCGCAGTCGGTCGGGCTTGGTGAGCAGGGCGCAGACCTCCAGGGAGGCCGGGTTGCGCGCCTCCAGGTTGCGCTTCAAGTACTGCAGGGTGAGGCCGGAGTCGACGATGTCCTCGACGATCAGCACGTCGCGTCCTTCGATCGGGGCGTCGAGGTCCTTCATGATCCGCACCACGCCCGAGGAGTCGGTCTGCGAGCCGTAACTGGAAACGGCCATGAAGTCGATCTCGCAGGGCACCTCGATGCTGCGCATCAGGTCGGCGAGGAAAAGCACGGCGCCCTTGAGCACGCCGACCATGATCAGGTCCCGCTCGGCGTACTCCTCGCTGATCTGGGCGCCGAGCTCGCCAACCCGCCGCTGCAGGTCCTCGCTGGAGACGAGGGTCTCGCCGATCGCCGAGCCAGTCACGCGGCGCAGTCTAGATATAGGTGGCCGGCAGAGGGCTCAGCGCTCGGCGTGGAGCACGCCACGCTCGACCACCGCACGGACGCCGCCGCCGAGATCGAGCATCGCCGTGCCCGTGCGGCGCAGGGCCGCCACCTCGTCGGCGTGATTGGCAGCGCCCGGGACGGGTCGTCCGGCGGCCCCGTCGGCGAGGCGCTGGATGACGAGCCGACGCAACGCCGGGGCAAGCTCGGCCAGGCGCTCGAGCTCGATCGTGCCGCGCGCCGAGCCGTTGGCGCCGATCTCGGCATCGACGAGCGCGTCGAGCACCTCGGCCTCGTCGCGCAGCAGTTCGGCCGTGCGCAGCACGTTGCGGGCGGCGGCCGGGTGAATCTCAGCCAGGGCCGACGCCAACCCGTGCCGCACCCTGTTGCGCGCGTAGCCTTCCCCCTCGTTGCTCGGGTCGTCGCGCCAAGCGAGACCGCACTCCTCGCAATAGGCGGTGGTCTGCTCGCGGCTGAAGCCGAGCAGAGGCCGCACCAGCCTGCCGTCGCGCGGCTTCATCCCCAGCAGGGCGCGGCGGCTGGGCGACGAGGCGAGGCGGTAGAGGATCGTCTCGACCTGATCGTCGGCGGTATGGCCGGTGGCGATCACAGCCCCCTCGCCCAACGCCAGCCGTGCGGCCGCGGCGTAGCGGGTGTCGCGCGCCCACGACTGCAGGTTGCCGGGACCCTCGGGACGACGCGGGCGCTCGATCTCGAGGGCAACACCTAGGCGCGCGCAGAGCTCGGCGCAGTGCGCCTCGTCGTCGTCGGAGTCGTCGCGAAGGCCATAGTTGACATGCAGGGCGGTCACATCGTCAGGACCGAGCACACGCACGGCCAGGTCGAGCAGGCAGACCGAGTCCCGACCGCCTGAGAGCATCGCCACCGTCGGCGTCTCAGGCGCCAGCAGACCACCGTCACACACCTCTTTCAGCATCTCCTCAGCCAGGCTCATCAGCCGAGTCTAGGTACCTCCCCACCGGGTGCAACGCGTTCGGCGTCATATAGAGCCAGAGCCACAACGCGTTGCACCTGACGCCGCTGGCCTCAGGCGACGGTGACGACGAAGAGCGGCGTCGGCTCCGGAAAGCCCTTCAGGCTCACCTCGCCGATCGGCTCGCAATCAAGGCCGCGGCCCCGTAGTGCTTCGCTGACGCGATCGGTGACCAGCACCTCGCCGGCCTGGGCGCGACTGACGACCCGGTGCGCAAGGTTGACGTGAGTGCCGAAGTAGTCACCGTCGCGGTAGACGGCCTGGGCGTAGTGGATGCCGACGCGCGGCTGGGGGCGCGCTGGGAAGCGGGCCATCAAGGCGACCGCCCACTCGGTCAGCGAAGCGGGGTCCGGCGAGACGACCATCACCTCATCGCCGATCGTCTTCACGATCGTCGCCTCCGGGGGCATCGTCGCCTCCACCGTCTCGACGAAGTTCTCGATCACGTCTACCGCCTCCAGGTCACCCTCCTCCTCGGTGTAGCGGGTGAAGCCAGTGAGATCGATGAAGCAGAGCGTGACCGGGACGTGGTGCACCTGCGAAGCGGCGGTGCCGAGCTCGCTCTCCATGTGACCGACGACGTCCTGCTCGAGGAAGAAACGCAGGTAGCGCGTGTGGAGGTACTCGGTGAGCGGCGCCGCCAAGGGGAGGATGTCGCCGGCGAGCTCTCCCATCTCCCCGGCCATCTCCAGCTCGGGAACGCCGTCGCGGATCAGCGGTTCGTGGACGTAGAGGTGGAAGAGGCGCACCTCGGCGTCGGCGATGCGTCGCAGCGACTGGGCGTAGACGCGGACGAGCTGTAGGAAGGCGACGAGGGGGAAGCCGGCCGCCAGCACCCGGGCACAGTGGCGCAGCGCCTGCACGTCATTGGGGTCGAGCAGCCGCTCGCGCTCCAGCGGCGTGCCGAGGATGACGAGGATCCGCTCGACCAGCTCCGGCTCGAGCCCGGTCTCGCGCGCGACCTCCTCCACCGTCGTCTGCTCTTCGGGCTTGGGAAAGAGGTCCTCGGTGAAGCCGAAGGCGAGCCGGCCCTCGCGCCCGGCTCGCTTCAGGTCCTCCAGCGAGTGGCCACGCTCGCGCATCCGCGCGACGACGCGCGCCTGGGCCGCAGCCGTAGCCGTCCAGCGGCCCCGCCGCACCGGCAAGACCTTTTCCTCGGCCCAGCGTTTCAGCGTGTTGGCCGAGACTCCCGAACGGCGCGACGCCTCGCTGAGGGATATTCGCTCGTCGGCGGGCATCGAACCGCGAGGCTAAACGCAAGCGGGGCGGCATTGCCGCCCCGCTCGTCCTTGGGATGGGTTGTCTTGTGGGCGCGCTAAGCCGTGACTTCCGACTCCTCGTGCGCCTGCAGGACTGGCTCCCCGTCCTCCCCGGTTCGGATGCGAATCGCCTCCTCAACCGGAAGGACGAAGATCTTTCCGTCGCCGACCTCGCCCGTGCGGGCGTGCCGGAGGATCGTCTCGACGACCAGACCCTTGTCCTTGTCCTCGATGACCACCTCCAACTTCAGCTTCGGTCGCACGTTGACGGTCAGCGTCGAGCCTCGATACCGCTCGACGATGCCCTTCTGGCGTCCGGAGCCCTTGGCCTCAACAATCGACAGGGATGGGAATCCCTTGTCGAGCAGCTCGGCTCTGATCGGCTCAAACGCCTCGTGACGAATGAAGGCCTCGATCTTCTTCATGCGATCACCCCTCCTATCGCGTCTCGGTGGCTGTCATTTGGGCTGGGGCCGGAGTGGGGATTCCCGTCCCGGCTTCGCTGAATGTGCCGGGCAGGCCCGTCGAGTACTCAGGCTGGGGAATGAACTGCTCCGGGTACCCGTACATCCCGTGCGAGCTGATGTCGAGGCCAGCTTCCTCCTCCTCCTCGGAGACGCGGAGCCCGATCGTCGACTTGATCAACTTGAACGTCACGATCGAGATCGCGAAGACGACCACGAAGGTGAAGAGCACGGCCAGGCCCTGGACGCCGAGCTGCCCCAGCGACTGGCTGAAGGGCACGTCGCCGAAGACCGAGTACCAGACGCCAGCTCCTGCGCCTTCGCTGACCAACCTGGCCGAGCCGAAGATGCCAACCGAGAGCGTTCCCCAGATCCCGGCCAGACCGTGTGCCGAGAGGGCACCGACCGGGTCGTCAAGGAGCCTGTCGATCGCAAGCACGGCGTAGACCACGATCAGGCCGGCGACGAAGCCGATGATCGGTGCGGCCCAGTACTCGACGAATCCCGACGGCGCCGTGATCCCGACCAGGCCGGCGATCGCCCCGTTGCCGGCCATACCGACGTCGAGCGTACGGCTCTTCAGGTAGACGGCCAGCGAGGCCCCGATCACACCGGCGGCGGCGGCAAGCTGGGTGTTCAGCATCACCTCGCCGAAGAACGAGCCGGCGGTTTCGAACGTGGAGCCTCCGTTGAAGCCGAACCAGCCGATCCAGAGGATGATCACGCCGAGGCCGACGAGCGGCATCGAGTGTCCAGGGATCACCCGCGGATTGCCCTGGGCGTCGTACTTACCGCGACGCGGGCCGAGCAGCAGCAGGGCCGAGAGCGCGCCGACCGCGCCGGTTAGATGGACAACCGAGGAGCCGGCGAAATCCATCACCGGCTTGCCACCGATGTCGGAGAGCAGGCCGCCGCCCCAAACAGCGTGCGCGATCAGCGGGTAGATCACCGCGCCGAAGACGATCGCGTAGACCACGTAGGCGCCGAATTTGATCCGCTCCAGGGTCGTGCCCCAGACGATCGCCAGCGAGACCGCACAGAAGGCAAGCCCGTAGAGCATCAGCATCGCGTCGGGACCGGCGACGTTGAAAGCTTCTTCGCCTTGGCCAACCACCTGATCGAAGTGGAAGAAGAAACCGCTGGTGCCGAAGAAGTCGTTGCCGCCGCCTTCGGCGATTCCGTAGCCGATCGCCCACCAGGCCAAGGTGCAGATGGCGAGGTTGACGAAGATCTTGGCGACGCCGGTTCCGGCGTTCTTCTGGCGCGAGAAGCCGACCTCCAGGAACATGAACCCCGCCTGCATTAGGAAGACGAGGACGGTCGCAACGGCGACCCAGACCATATCCAGCTCGACGGCCTTTTCTTCCACCGCCCCGGCCACGTCAGCCAGGCTCTGCGCCGAAGCGAACGCCGGCAAGGCGAGCGCAGCCAGCGCTGCGAGCGCCGCCGTGAACGCAGCGATGCCCATCTTCTTTCTCATCGGTAACTCCCTCCTAGCCCGCCGAAGACACGCCGCGACGGTCGCTTTTGGACGAGGACCACCGTATGAACGCGACCGCGGGCCGTGTTTAGACGGATGGAGGAAATGCGCGACCCGCCTTTCTCGCGAGTGGATCGCCGGGAATCTCTGGGGGGGCTAGGGTCCGCCGTCGATGCCCAGACGGCTGCGACCGACTGCCCCGACCGCGCCTGACGCCGTGCTCGTCGGCGATCCGGGTCGGGCGCTGCTGCTGGCTCAAGAGCTGTTGGAGGCGCCGAAGATGAGCAATCACGCCCGTGGCCTCTGGGGCTACTACGGCAGCACCCCGACAGGAAGGCCGATGACGATCCAGTCAACGGGGATGGGCGGTCCCAGCGCGGCACTCATCCTCAGCGACCTTGCCCAACTGGGTGTCCGGCGGGCGGTGAGGGTAGGCACCTGCGTGGGGCTGGACGCGAGCTGCACGCCCGGCGACCTGCTGCTCGTCCGCGAGGCAATCGCGGTGGGCGGCAGTGCCGTCGCGCTCGGAATCGATCCGGGCGCAACCGTGACCCCGAGCCCCACGCTCACCGAGCGGCTGCTCAACGAGCTCGACGGCGAGTGCCGAGCCGTCTCGATCGCCAGCTTCGACGCGCATCCACATGACCTGTCGATTCAACCGAGGATCGTCGCGGCGGATATGCAGACCGCACCGCTGCTGGCCCAGGCGAACGCAGTGGGTGTCGAGGCGGCGGCGATGCTGATCGTCACCGAGGGCGCGGTCGACGGCGGGCACATAGAGAAGGAGGACCTCGAGAAGCTCGAGCGGCGTGCCGGCAGGGGGAGCGCCGCCGTACTCTCAGGCTAAGGTCGAAGGTTAGTCTTCGGAATCGTCGCGCTCCAGAACAGCGAGGCGGCGGCGAACGTCGCCGATATCGCGCGAGACTCGGTCGATCTGATCCTCCACCTCTTCGAGGCGTTGCGAGAAGGAGCGCAGCCGGCGCTCCAGGCGTTCGAGATCGCCGGCCGACGGAAGATTGAGTGCGCTCATCGCGGCGTGCTGTGCCTCGACCGCCTTCTCGCGGGCGCCAAAAGCCGCTGCGACGGCGTTCTCGAGCACCTGGCTGTCGAGCAGGGCCTGGGCGAACTCCCCGATCGCCTGCTCGCTACGGGCTCGCAGGCCATCTTGATCGTCGTATTCCGTGCTCATCTGCCGCTGTCCCGCTCCTTCGCGTTTCGTGTTTTTCCCTCGTTGACATCAGCTTAACCGGCGCATCCGGCCCAATTGAAATCCTCCCGTCGATGCGCGCATGGGGCAGCCTTGATTAAGGGCTTGTTGGGGGCAACGGCGAGCCGTTGCGCACCCCCGAGCGAGCCAGTAGCTTGGGCGGGCCTGTTGCGCAGGGAGAGGGCTGATTCGGACTGCATGGTTCGTGCCAGCGGATATAGGGGCGCCGTCATATGAGAAACAAGCTTGCACTGACCATCGCTCTGGCCGCTTTCGGCGTCGTCACCGCGCTCGGAGTTAGCTTTGCGGGCGCCGACGAAGTCACGACGACCGGCGAAGTGACCACGCCCCTCTCGGCCGCGCCACTAGCTCAGCCAACCGCCTGCTCAAACGAAGTCGATGACGACGGCGACGGGCTAGTCGACGATGAAGACTCGAACTGCGAATCGCCCGCCGACGAAAACGAGGCGCCGGAAGCGGCGCCGGCGCCGAGCGGGACGACCACCAACAGCAGCGTCGAAGCGCCCACGGCACCCGAGCCATCAGCGAAGCCCGATGGTGGCTTCGAGTCCGGCACTACGATCGGCGCCGGGGAAGGCAAGGCCCACCACAACAAGAGCCTCGGCGAGATCAGCGGTGGCGGCGGCAACTCCGGCGGCGGCGCGACGGCACCCCCCGCCACCGGCGGCGTCCAAGGTGCCAAGACGAGCGACGGCGGCTCCCAGTACACGAGCGGCGGCACGCCCACCGGCGCCAACCCGACCACGACGATCGCCCCCTTCGGGCCGGCGCCGATCGGGGTGCCCAACTTCGTCATCGACTCTTTCGAGATCCCGCCCTTCCTACTGCCGATCTACCAGGCCTGCGGCACCGAGTACGGGATCCCATGGGAGGTACTTGCCTCGATCAACAAGATCGAGAGCGGCTTCGGCACCAACATGGGACCGTCAAGCGCCGGCGCGATCGGCTGGATGCAGTTCCTCCCCTCGAGCTGGGAAGCCTTCGGGCTCGACGCCAACGGCGACGGCCGCGAGGACCCCTACAACCCGGTGGACGCGATCTGCGCCGCCGCCCACTACCTGAAGCTGAGCGGCGGCTCCGGCGACCTCTACGGCGCGATCTTCGCCTACAACCACGCCGACTGGTACGTGCAGGAGGTGCTCGGTTACGCCCGTGCCTACGGCAAGCTGCCCGCCGACCTGGTCGGCTCGCTGACCGGCCTCACCGAGGGCGCGCACTTCCCGGTCGCGGCCGACGCCAGCTACGCGGACGATCTCTCAGCCCGGGAAGCGTTGAAGCGCTCCGACCCCGGAGCCGAAGAGGCTTACGGCGACGCCTCGGAAGTGATCTCCTCCTCGCCGACGCGGCGAGGGATCAACATCTTCGCCGCCGAGGGGGCGCCCGTGGTTGCCGTCAACGACGGCGTGATCGAGAAGATGGGCAGCTCGGCCAAGCTCGGCAAGTACGTCGTCCTCCAAGACGCCTACGGCAACCGCTACACCTACGCCGAGCTCGGTGAGATCGTCCGCGACCACCGCACCGTGGTGATGCCGACCGGCAAAGAGCGGCGCCTACCGCTGGAAAGCGAGAACCTGCGTCCCCGCCTCTACGCGCTGCCCAATCGCAGCGACGATGTCCAGAGTGGGGGCAAAGCGCCGGAAGTCGATAGCCCGACGACCGTCAACGACGGAACCCTAAGGGTCGGGTCGAAGGTTATAGCGGGCACCGTCCTGGCCCGGATCGGCTCCTCCCAGGATGGGGTCGACCCCCACGTCAACTTCTCGATCCGTCCCGCCGGCCGAGGGGCGCCCGAGATCGACCCGAAGCCGATCCTCGATGGCTGGAAGCTGCTCGAGGCGACCGCGATATACCGGGCAAACGGCAAGAACCCGCTCGCCCAGGACCTCAGCGGCGCCGGTGTGCTGCTGCTCTCCAAGGAGGAGCTGGTCAAACGGGTACTCGCCGATAAAGCGCTCGAAATTTACGAATGCGGGCGCACGGACATCGCTACCGGGCAGATCGACCGACGCGTGCTGGCGATGCTCGAGTACCTCGTCTCCAAGGGCTACAAACTGACGATCACCTCGCTCAAGTGCGGCCACAGCATCATGACCGCCTCCGGCTATGTCTCCGAGCACTCGACCGGCGACGCGGTCGACATCCCGGTGATCAACGGTGTCCCCGTCACCGGCCACCAGGGGCCGGGAACGCTCGCCGACGAGCTGATCCGCACCTTGCTGCAGCTGCAGGGCACGATGCACCCCCACCAGGTGATCTCACTCGAGGACCTGCCGGGCGAAACCAGCTTCGCCCTCGCCGACCACTACGACCACGTGCACGTCGGCTACAGCCCGCTGAGCAGCCCCTTCGACCAGCAGTACAACGCGCTGCTCAAACCCGACCAGTGGCAGCGCCTGACCGACCGCCTCGGCGAAATCGAGAACCCTCAGGTCGAGACGGCGCCGTCGCCTTACTCGGTGCCGGACGAGCAGGCCTCCGACAAGGCCAAGAGCGGCGGAACGGCGTCCGCCGCGGCCGACTGATTCCTCCAGCAGAATTGGGTCTTTGACCCGCCTCTTCGGATTCGCGCAGTTCGATTTCGCCGGCAGGCTCGCCGTCGCCGATGGTCGCTACGTGGTTCGCGACGGCGAGCGTGAGCGCGTGCTCGTGGTCGAGGCGCTCGGTGCGCCGCCCTCGACTCGGCGACGCCGCCGACGTCCACGCGCGGCAAAAGCCGGCGAGACCCCCGCGGAGCTGCCCCTGACAAGGATCACCGCGGTGCGAGCGTTCGAGGCCTTCGAGGACGAGGTCTCGGCCGGCGCCTGGCTGGAGACAGTGAGTGCTGACGAGGCAACGGCAGAGCGCATAGTGGACGAGGGGATCGACGAGCTCAACCGAGCCCTGCACGCAAACGCAGTCGCCGGCGGCGATCCACACCCACAAACGGTGTCGCCGTCGCGGGCGATCGCGGTGCGGATCGGCTACGGCAGCGGCGAGGAGCTGGTCGACGGAATGTTCAGCGCCGCCACCGAGATCGACCCGGGAAGGGGCCCAATCTCACAGCGCCGCCAACGCGACGAAGAGCTGCGCCCGCAGGAGCGGGTGGCGGCCGTGCTGGGCGGACGCGAGCAGCTCGATGCTTGCGAGACCCTGCTCCTGCGTGCCCGGGCCGACCTCGACGCGGGCCGCAACAGAGAGGCAGCCCTGCAACTTCGGGTCGGCCTCGAGGCACTACTGGTCGAGCTCGACGGCACCATGTCAGACCCTGGTCACCATGAGGATATGGCCGCGCTCGACACCCGCCGCCAGGAAGTCGGCGATCTCGCGAACGCCGCTCTACACGACAACCTTGGTCCCCAACAGCTCGAATCCCTTAGCGAGCTCCTCTCGATCTCCGAGCGAGTCCTCCGCCGCCGCCGAATCCTCGGTGGCTGAAGCGGGGACACTCTCGAACGGGCGGATACTCAAATTGCCGGTCTATTGAGGGGTTGACGAACGATTGGCGAAAGGATTGAAGCTAATCGCTGAGTAGTTCAGGTTCGCCGGGTCCAGACAACAAATGGCCCCGGCGAGCGGTGGAACGCTCCCGGGGGCCGTGGCACAGGGAGGTAAGTCCCCATGCACGGCAACCGTACCGACGCGGCTACTCAGCGAGCCGTTCTAAGTCTCATTCTCGACCAGCACCCGACCCTTCTCGCGACCAACGAGGTAGAGCGCGAGGTCGGCTCAGGCGATGAGACAGAGCGCGCCATGAGCGACCTGCACGGAGCGGGGCTGCTCCGCCGAGAGGGAACTACCGTCCTCCCGACTCGCGCTGCCCTTCACTTCGACCAGCTCGCGGCATGATCGACATAGCGGCGGTCTTCGGCGACAACCTCGCCCGCATCCGCAAGCAAGCCGATCTGTCTCAGGAGGAGTTGGCGGTTCGAGCCTCGCTCCACAGGACCGAGATAAGTCAGTTGGAGCGCGGTCTGCGAGTGGCGAGGAGCGACACCCTCGTTAAGATCGCCGCCTCGCTGGAAGTCATTCCCGACGAGCTACTCGTCGGCTTGGACTGGTCCCCCGGCGGGACGGTCTACGGGAAGTTCCGGCCTTCCGAGGAGGCCCGGCCGTAGCGGCCCGGGCTTCGCCAGCGCACAGGCCTACCGGGTCAAGATCGTGAGGTCGGCATGAAGCCGAACCCGTTCAAGCCCGCGAACTCGCAGAGGCTTCAGCCCCATTCGTGCTTCAAGCGCCCGACTGACTCTATGGCTCAGATCGGACGGAAAACCGCTCTAGAATGGGGGGAATTAGTGCCAAGCGCACTCTTCGACCGTCATGAATCTCTGGCCTCGAACGGGCAGGAAGGCGATCAAGTCCCCTTTGGTGATGAAAAGACCCCGATATTGGTTCGGCTTGAACTCCCAGACCTTCGTACCGGCCGGAAGCTTTTTACCGATATAGCGCTCGGGATTCTTGAACTTCCGAGTGTAGGGATGGCCGGGGTTTCCCCGGCCCGCTGGGTCCTCGCAAACCCGCTCAACTGCCTCCCGCAGGAACGCCGCTTGCTTCTCGCTCAGTCCCTCACAGAACTCATCGAGCGCTTCAGCGCTCTTTGGGACCAGCTGCGCCAAAGGGCTACTGCGATTCCTCCACCGCCTGAATCTCGGCGATGGCCTCGTCCAAGGCCTCGACTACGCCGGGGGAAGAAAACACCCGCTTTTCCTGGGCGGTCTCGTCCTCAAGCTTGAAGGCCAAGAAGTGGCCCCAAACGAGGCGAGCCTCGTGAGAAGGGCCGGCGGTAAAAGTCGCCGTGGGGTTAGGAGCCAGAACCTGCGTCTTCCGCGTTTCCTGAATCATCGGCTGATTGCTCATCTCCATACACCTCCTTCGGCATTGCCTTCTTTGCGAACGTGGTCCAGTTGCCTTGCAAAGCTTCGATTAGCTGCTGAATGAAAAGCGGCGAAACGGATACCCGAGCAACCACAATGCCGCCCGGTGGGTCGGTCGTATTGTCCATGCGAACGAAGTCCAAGGTGAACTCATGTTCGCTGTGGCTGACTCTCGCGAAATTGGCCCATACTCCCGCCATCTGAGCCGGCTCGATGTGGATCGAGATCTCCTGAGGCTCATCAGCCACACCGCGATAGTAGCCAAGATTGCTGCTCGGATGCCGAATTGCGAAGACTTCGGCATCCCCGGCCCAAAGCAAGATCGCCCTCCCGCCGCCGGGATTCGAACCCGGGACCTCCCCCTTTCGAGAGGGCCGCTCTATCCAACTGAGCTACAGGCTCGCGCTGCGGTTGGTCCGCACAGCGGGCGCGAGGGCTGACCGAGCGTAGGGCCGGAGATAGTCCCGGTCAAGTCGTGGGGTGACTCCCATCCCGAAAGCGAGGATCAGGTGCGCGCGGAAGTCGTCTGATGAGAGCGAGCATCACTGCCGCCCAGGCAATGGCAGAGGCCGAGATCGCCACGACAATGATCGTTACGAGGGCAAGCGCAATCACTTCCTTCGAAGCTACGGCAAGCTTGCGTTGACCCCACAAAATCATTTTTCACGCTTGCCAAAGGATTCCGGCGCAAAATGGCTATAAGTCCCTTTGCCAGGCCAAAAAGGCCCTTTCGACGCTCGGACAACCTGTTTCAGGTTTGGCGGGGTAAGTCAGAACCAAAAATGAGGTATCTGTGAATCGCCGAGCGAGCGAACCCGCGCCCAGAGCGGCGTGGCTAGTTTCGCCAATCCCTCAATTAGACCGGCAATTGTCCGGGCGAGGGTGTCCCCGCTTCAGCCCCGCCCAAGGAATAGACGGCGCGAGACAACCTCGTCGAGCAGGGACTCGGCGATCTCGTGGGCTTCGGCCAGCTCGATGCCCTCCAGTGAGGGGACGCCGATAACGGTCAGTCCCGCGGCGCGGGCGGCGGCGACGCCGGTTGGTGAGTCCTCCAGGGCGATAACGGCCGGGCCGGGCTCGACTCCCAGTCGTCGGCAAGCCTCCAGGTACGGATCCGGAGCTGGCTTTGGCGCCGCCACTTCGTGTGCGCTGAGCACGACGTCGAAGCGATCGGCGAAGCCGACGATCTCCAGCGAGCGGCGGACGAACGCCAGCGGCGAGTTGGAGACGAGGCCGATCAGGGTCCCGCGCTCCTTGAGCCCATGCAGCACCTCCCTCGCCCCCACCATCGCCTCCACCCCATGCTCGAGCTCGGCGACGACCAGTTCGTTGAGCTCCTCGATCAGCTCTGCGGCGCGGCCGGGCTCGCCGAGGCGCCGCTCGAGGATGCCGCCGGCGATCTCAGCCGAAGTGCCGACCAACTCCCGCTTGTGCTGCGGGGTGAACGGCAGACCCCGCCGCTCGAAGAGGTCCTGCTCCGCGCGGGTCCAAACCGACTCGGTGTCGAGCAGCAGGCCGTCGTTGTCGAAGACGACGGCGGCGGGCAGGGGCGTCTCCATCGCCGTGAGCATATGGTTGTTCGGTGCCCTTCCACGTCGAGCTCAACACCGGTCTCAGCCACGCGCGCGCCTTCAACCTCAGCCGCGACCAGTTGCTCACCGACGTGCTGGCGCCCTGGCTGGAGGGCCTGCCCGTCGAGCTGGGGGAAAGCGATTGGCTGCCGGCCGAGAGCAAGCTGAAGATCCTCGAGGGCCCGCGGCTCGAGGGCCCCGATCTCGCCTTCGGTCAGGGCTGGTCGAATGCAGAGCGGGCCTCTGAGGACGTGACCCGCCGCGAGCTGGCCTCAGCGCCGGCACCGCGGACGCCGGACGCGTTCGTGCTGGAAGCGGACGACCCGGACGCGGCGGTGGAGCAGATCGTCCAGGGCCAGGGCGCGGTGCCGATCGCCTGGAGCGAGGCGCAGGGACGGATCGACGGCCGCGACCCGGAGGTCGCGGCCGTGATCTTCGTGGTCAGGCGCAAGACCTAGGCAGAGAGCGACGACTCGGGCTCACTCGACTCAGGCGGCGTAGCCGAGGGCAGCGTGGCGAAGCTGATCGGACGGCCGCGGGGGACGACCAGCACCGGGAAGCTCGCCGTCTCCACGGCGTAATCGCTGGCGGCGCTGAGCGTCACCTTGCCCTCCGGCGACTCAAGGCGCGAGCCGACCACGAGGAAGTCGATGTGGCCGGCCCCGGGACGCTCGGCGACCGTGGCGCCGAGCGCGCTTGCCAGGCTCTCGGCGGTCTCGCGAGCGGCGGGGTCGCCTTCGTCGATGACGCCGATCGTGTTGATGCTGACCGAGGGGTTGTCGCGCAGCCCCGCGGGCGAGACCGCGATCGCCGCCGGACCGCCGAGCAGCAGTTTGTGAGCGGGGATGCCGGGCTTGACCGTGCCGGGGGCGGTGCGGTACTCGGAGCCGAAGACGATCACGTCGGCGTCTTCATGCTCGGCGAGTTCGGCAAGGCCGACGCTGGTGCCGGGATTGACGACGACGTGGCGCTTCATCTCGGGGGCGCCCACCGACTCGGCCCCGCGGGCGAGCAGGTCCTCGGCCTCCTTCTCTTCCAGCGCGCCGCCCTGCGAGTGGCGCACGTAGGCGAGCGACAGCTCGGCCCCGCTGAAGGCGAGTAGGCGGCCAAGCGCCAGGGCGTCGCGGTCGTTGTCGGTGTCGTCGTAGGAAACGATGATGCGAGTGGGCATCGGCTTCTCCTTGGAATCGAGGGTCGAGCTGAAGTTCGCGCCGATGTTCTCACTCACCTTCCATCATCACAACTGTTAATACCTATGTGAGCGATAAGCTTTGCTTATGCTAAATGCGGGACGGCTCAAGGTGCTGTGCGAGGTGGTGGATCGAGGCTCGTTCAGCGCCGCGGCCGACGCTCTCTCCTACTCGCAGTCCGCCGTCTCGCAGGCGATCGCGACCCTGGAGGGCGAGGTCGGCGCCACCCTGATCGAGCGCGACCGCGGCGGCGTCCGCCCCACGGCGGCCGGCGCCGCCCTGGCCACTCACGCCGAGGGAATCCTCGGGCGGATGGAAGCGGCCGAGACCGAGCTGGCGGCGATCGCCGGCGGCGAGGCGGGGCGGCTGAGGATCGCCTCCTTTCCGAGCGCCGGCGCCACGCTGCTGCCGCAGGCGATCGCCGCCTTCCGCGCCAGCCACCCTGGCGTCGAGGTGACGCTGGCCGAGGGGGAGCCCGACGAGATCGCCCCGCGCCTGCGCGGTGGCGAGTTCGACCTCGCCCTGCTCTACGAATTCGAGGGCGTCGGCGAGCGGCTGGAGACCGGTCTGCGCCGCTTTGACCTGCTCGAGGACCCACTCCACCTCGCGCTGCCGGCGGCCCATACGCTCGCCGGCAGACAGCGGGTGCGGCTCGAGGATCTGCGCGAGGAGTCCTGGGTGCAAACGTCGGTCTCCGGCCCTTGTGCACGCCACGTGGTGCGCTGTTGCCATGCGGCCGGCTTCGAGCCGCGCGTCTCCTTCGAGAGCGACGACTACCAGACGGTCCAGGGCCTGGTCGCGGCCGGCGTCGGCGTCGGCCTGATCCCCCAGCTGGCGCTCACCGCTGTCCGCGAGGACATCGGCATTCGCGCCCTCGACCCGCAGAGCCCGGTACGCACCGTGCTTGCGGCGACCCGGCGGGGCGCCCCGGTCACCCCGGCCGTGGCGACGCTGCTCGACACCCTGCGCGAGGTGGCACGCTCGCGGGCCGGCGGCGACTGAGCCGCCCGAACGCGGAACCGCCCCCGGGAGAGATCGGGGGCGGTTCCTTGCTCTCGTCTCCGGGCCGGCCAGGGGCGGCCCGGCGTCTCCTTAGACGCCTCCTCCAGTCGTCGCCGGCGGCGCCGCCGGGGTGGCGCCGACGCCATCCGGATAGCCGAGCGAGGGGACGTCCGAGGGGTACACCTCGTGGCCGTGGACGGCGATGTCGCCCTCCTCCATTTCGGCCTCCGTCATCCGCAGCGGCACGAACAGCCCCACCAGCTTGAGCAGGATGAAGGTCATGATCGCGGAGAAGGCGATCACCCAAGCGGCCGTGTAGGCCTGGACCCAGAGGAGGTGTAGTCCGCCACCGGAAATCAGACCTTCGTGTTCGCCCGCCATCAGGTTGTTGGCGAAGATCCCGACCAGGAGGCCGCCGGCGACACCCGCGAAGCCGTGCGTGTAGACGACTCCGAGCGTGTCATCAACGTTGCGGAAGGGACGTATCCGGCTCAGGTAGTTGAGCGCCAAGTAGACGAGCATCGAGGCGACGACTCCGATGATGATCGCGCCCCAGCCGTTGACGAAGCCGGCTCCCGGGGTGATCGCTACAAGGCCGACGATCATCCCGTTGACCGATCCGATCAGGCTCGGCTTGCGGCCGGTCAGGTAGTCGAGGGCCACCCAGACCAGGAAGGCAACCGCAGTGCAGATGTTGGTGTTGAGCAGCGACGCGGAAGCGATTTCGCCGGCGCTGTACCAGTCACCGCCGTTGAAGCCGTTCCAGCCCATCCACAGCAGTCCGGCGCCGACGGCAACCATCGCCAGGTTGTTCGGCGCGTCGACCTCGCGGTCACGCTGCAGGCGCGGTCCGATCACGGCCGCGGCGACGAAGCCGGAGACGCCGGCGGCGAGGTGGATCACGTAACCACCGGAATAGTCGATCGCTCCCTGCTGGGCGAAGAAGCCGCCGCCCCAGATCAGGAAGGCATTGATCGTGTAGCAGCACAACGTCCAGAGAGCGACGAAGGGGATCCACGCCTTGAAGTTGATCCGCCCGAGCACAGAGCCCAGCATCAGGATCGGCGTAATCGCCGCGAAGACGATCTGGAAGTAGGCGAGCGTCGACTGCGGGAAGAGGAATTCTTCTTCCGCTAGCTCTGGGATGTGGGCCTGCTGCAGCAGATCACTGCTGTTCAGGATCGATTCCGGCTTACCCAGGAAGTTTCCGAAGAAGCCGCTGTTGGAAATCGCGTGGATCGGCTCGCCAAACCCCATCTTGAAGCCGACAAGCACCCAGAGAACCAGCACGATCGCGAAGGCGACGAACGCCATCATCATCGAGTTCACCGACCAGCGCTTCTGCATTACCCCGCCGTAGAGCACAACCAGGCCGGGAATGCTCATCAGGCCCACCAGGGTCGCGGCAGTCATCTGCCACGAGTTGGCGCCTTCGTTCAGCCATTCCATATGACGAGTTGGTTCCTTTCTCAACTAGATGCTTCTCGGACCGCTAAACCCTCTCGCCGGGAAGCCCACGCCACTACGTACACGTGTCTAAAGATCGGCGTCAAATCTTCGCCATGCTGGCGCGGACAGGCCCAAATCGGGCGTATAACCTGCCGCCCATGCCACTTGAAGGGCACTATGAGCGGCAGACGACGCCGCTCTACAAGCTGAGCTCACGCGAGATCAGGGCCGCCTCGATAACTCTCGTGGTGACCGTCGTCGCGATCCTCGGCGTCGTCATCGCGACCGTTGGCGACAGCAACCCTCCCACCCCGATGGGCTGCATCCGTGCCGAAACGGCCGGGATCGTCGGCGCCGAAACCATCAGCGGCTGCGGCGCCGAGGCGGAAGCGAAGTGCGCCCATGCTGCCCGCTTCGACTCGCCGCAAGCACATACCGTCGTTTCCGAGTGCGAACAGCAGGGCGTCAAGTTCTGAGCCGTGACGCCGCCGAGCCGAGCGCCGTGACCAGCGCGCTCAGCTCGGCGTCGACCTCGCCTTCCAGCTTCAGCACCGCCTCGTCGTCGTAGGGCGTCGGGCCCTTAGTGACGATCGCCAGGCGGCCGCCGCGCTCGAGGGTGACGCCGGGCAGGGCGGCCACTGGGTAGACGGCGAGCGAGGAACCGATGCAGATCATCAGGTCGGCCCGTTCGGCCAGTTGCTGCGCCCGCTCCATGGCACGCTCGGGCAGCAGCTCCCCGAAGAGGACGACGTCCGGCTTGACCGGACCCTCGCAGGCGCTGCAGATCGCGACCCCGTCGTCGTCGAATAGGCCGTCGACCGCCTCGATGCCGTAGGAGGCGGTGCATCGGCGGCATGTCGAGGTCTCGATCGAGCCGTGCACCTCGACCACATTGCTCGAGCCGGCGGCGCTGTGCAGGCGGTCGATGTTCTGGGTGATCACCCCCTCCAGCAGGCCGCGGCGCTCCAGCTCGGCGAGCGCCTCGTGCGCCGGGTTGGGGCGCTTGTCGCCGAGCTCGTGGAAGCGCGGCCGGTAGTAGGACCAGAAGCGCGCCGGATCGCGCTCGAAGACATCGATGTGAGCGACCTCCATCGGGTCGACGTTGGCCCAGAGGCCCGTCTCTGGGGTGCGGAAGTCGGGGATGCCCGAGGGAACCGAGATCCCGGCGCCGGTCAGGGCCACGGTCGAGTTCGACTCGCGGATCAGCTCCGCGAGTCGCGCGACCGAGCTCGTGTCCGCTACCTCCCGATCCATTTCGGCGTGCGCTTGCCGAGGAAGGCGCCGATGCCCTCCTTGGCGTCCTCGCTGCGGAAGGCGGTGGCGAAACCCTGCTTCTCGGCCTCGATGCCCTCGTCGAGGTCGCCGGCGTGCGAGACGCGCTTGATCTGCTCGAGCGCCAGCGGCGCCTGGGCCGCCAGCTTGCGGCCCCACATCAGCGCCGTCTCGAACAGCTCGTGATCGGGGACAACGCGATTGGCGAGGCCGGCTTCGAGCGCCTCTCCAGCGAGGATGGCGTCGCCCACCAGGTTCATCTCGAGGGCCTTGTTGGGCCCGACCAGCCGCGGCAGACGTTGCGTCCCACCGAAGCCGGGAATGATCCCGAGCTTGATCTCCGGCTGGCCAAAGACCGCGGCCTCGGCGGCGATCCGCACGTCGCAGGCCATCGCCACCTCGCAGCCACCGCCGAAGGCGATCGCGTTGACGGCGGCGATCGTTGCGACGGGCGCCTGACCGAAGTCGCGCAAGAGGGCATGGGCGGTGTGGATCAGCTCCTCGCCGCCACCCTCGTCCATCTGGGTGAAGGCCTTGATGTCGGCGCCGGCGGAGAAGACCACTGGAACGGAGGAGGCGATCACCATCGCGCCGACCCCATCGCTGTCCTTGACTCGCTCCCAGACGATCTTCAGGTCGCGGATCACATCGGGGGAGACGGCGTTCATCGGCGCGTTGGCGAGCCAGGCGATCGCGACGTCGCCGCGGGTCTCCAGCTTCACCGTCTCGGCCTGCTCGCCCTCGTCGGGCCGTGGGTAGGCATAGAAGCCCTGGCCTGCGGCCATGCCGAGGCGGCCCTGGGCGACGAGGCGGCGCAACAGCACCGGTGGCGCGAAGCGGTCCCCGTGGCGCTCCTGCAGGCCCTCCATCCGCTCGAGCACGGAGTCAAGGCCCTCGACGTCCGCTTTCCAGAAGGGCGGCAGGAGGCCTTTGCGGGGGTCCAAGCCGGCGCCGGCCATCATCCCCAGGTCGATGTCGCGGACCGAGCAGACACCCTCCTCGACCAGCAGGCAGGCCTCGATCAGCGCCCGGCAGGTGAAGAGCGCGACGAGCTCCTCGGCGTCGGGCTGGGCGTCTCCCGGCACGTTCTCCTCGCCCTCCTTGAAGAAGCCCTCGCCGCCGGACTTGGCGCCGAGCTTGCCGTCGGCGACCAGCTGCTGCAGCCCTTTGTGGACGTAGAAACTCTCGCCGTAGGACTCGCCGAGGTGCTCGGCGACATGCAGCACGGTGTCGAGTCCGAGCAGGTCGGTGAGGAAGAAGGGGCCCATCGGGGCGACCTTGGCGGCGGCGATTGCCTCGTCAATCGCCTTCAATGAGAGGCCCTGCTCCTCCTGGGCGCGCCAGATCTCGCCGATTGTCGCCATCAGGATGCGGTTGACGACGAAGCCGGGCACCTCGCCGCAGACGATCGGCTGCTTCTTGATCGCCTGGGCAAAGTTGTAGGCGACCGTGGCGGTTTCCTCGGAGGTGTCCTCGCCAGCGATCACCTCGACCAGTGGCATCACCGAGGCGGGATAGAAGAAGTGGAAGCCGACGACCTTGTCTGGGCGCAGTGTCGTCTCTCCCATCTCGGTAACCGAGAGCGAGGAGGTGTTGGAGGCGAGGATCGCGTGGCCGGGTGTGGCGGCATCGAGCTCGCGGAAAACGGCCTGCTTGATCTCCATCCGCTCCGGCACCGCCTCGACGACGAAGTCGACGTCGCCGAACTCCGCGTATGTGGTCGTGCCGGTGATCAATCCCATCACCTCGGCGAGGCGGGCGTCGGCCTGCTCCTGGGTCAGCTTCTCCTTCTTGACCAGGCGGGCGAGCTGACCCTCGGTGACGGCGCGCGCCTTCTCGACCGCGGCGTCGACGAACTTCTGGTCGATGTCCTTGACGACGACGGGGATGTCGGCTGCGGCGATCGCCTGCGCGATCTCACCGCCCATGGTGCCGCCGCCGACGACGGCGGCCTTTGAGACGAACATTGGCTGGCTTCCTCCGGAGGTTTAGGGGGCGCCGGAAGGCTATAGATGTACGGCCTTACTGCCGATAGAGGGGTTTCATGCCGAGGCGGGGGACGATTCTGCTCGTGGTTTGCGCGTGTTCGGCGGCGATTGTGTCGAGCGCAAGTGCTGCGGTGCCGCAGGCGACGCTGTTGCCGAGTGGACGCGCGGTGGCGCCGGCCTCGGCACCGCCGGCGGTAAAGGCGATGATCGAGGCGGCCAATCGGATCCACCATCGCCCGTACAAGTGGGGCGGCGGGCACCGCGACTGGCGCTCACACGGCTATGACTGCTCGGGCTCGGTCAGCTACGTCATGCACGCTGCCGGCCTACTCGAATCGCCGCTCGATTCGACCGGCTTCATGCGCTGGGGTGGTGGCGGCGCCGGCAGCTGGGTGCGGATCTACGCCAACCACGAGCACGTTTTCGCCGTCATCGCCGGCCTGCGCTGGGACACCTCGATGACCGACGATGGCGATCGCACCGGCCCGGGCTGGAGCGAATACATGCGCTCAGGCCGCGGCTTCCGCCTGCGCCACCCGCTCGGCCTACTCGAAGCCGTTCCACTCTCCTAGATCGCCGACAGGCGGTACAAGCCGCTCTAGCGAACCTTGTACCCGAGTACAAAGGCATCCTCGAGCCATGAGTACTAGGCTCTTTTGGCTCTTCTAAAGGGAGTAGACCGGTAACCGACCGCGCCCGCCGAGAGGGCGCGATGCCAAGCGAGGGACGACCAGAGCGATGACCCGTATCCGCCAGCAGAACGTGACCGCAGCGCAGTGGAGCTCCAATGGGGGGGGCCTCGGCGCGATCGACCTGACCCTGCCCGAGAACGAAGCTTTCGGCGCCAACGTCTTCTCCGTCGCGGTGCAGCGCGAACGGCTGCCCGGTGACGTCTTCGAGAGGCTGCAGGGAAGCCTCGAAGCCGGCGAGGCGATCGACCTCGAGGTGGCGGACGCCGTTGCCTCGGAGATGAAGGACTGGGCCTTGGAGAAGGGCGCCACCCACTTCACCCACGTCTTCCAGCCCCTTACCGGCTCCACCGCAGAGAAGCACGACTCCTTCTTCGAGCCCAAGGGCGGCGAAGGCAAGGCGCTGGCCGGCTTCTCCGGCAAAGAGCTGATCCAGGGCGAGCCGGATGCCTCGTCCTTCCCGACCGGCGGCGTGCGCGCCACCTTCGAGGCTCGCGGCTACACCGCCTGGGACCCGACCAGCCCCGCCTTCATCCTCGAGAACCCGAACGGTTCGCTGCTCTGCATCCCGACGGCGTTCGCCTCCTGGACCGGCGAGGCGCTCGACGCGAAGATCCCGCTGCTGCGTTCGATGGACGCACTCTCGCGCGCCGCTATCAAGGCGCTGGGCCTACTCGGCGACAGCGAGAGCAAACGTGTCTTCACCACGGTCGGGCCCGAGCAGGAGTACTTCCTGATCGACGAGCAGTACTTCTTCGAGCGTCCCGACCTGATCTCAACCGGCCGCACCCTCTTCGGCGCCAAGCCGCCAAAGGGCCAGGAACTCGACGACCACTACTTCGGCACGATTCCGGAGCGGGTGCTCGCCTTCATGCTCGAGTCCGAGCTGGAGATGCGCAAGCTCGGCATCCCGGTCAAGACCCGCCACAACGAGGTGGCGCCGGCGCAGTACGAGATCGCGCCGGTCTTCGAGAACTCAAACGTCGGCTCCGACCACCAGCAGCTGGCGATGCGCGTGCTCGAAAACGTTGCCCGCCGCTACGGCCTGGTCTGCCTGCTGCACGAGAAGCCCTTTGCCGGCATCAACGGCTCGGGCAAGCACAACAACTGGTCGATGGGGACGGACACGGGCAGCAACCTGCTCGAGCCGGGCGACACGCCGGCCGACAACATCCACTTCCTCTTCTTCTGCGCGGCGGTGATCCAGGCCGTCAACAAGCACCAGGGGCTGCTGCGCGCCTCGGCCGCCGACATCGGCCAGGACCACCGCCTCGGCGCCAACGAGGCGCCACCGGCGATCATCTCGATCTTCCTCGGCTCGGAGCTGATCAAGGTCTTCGAGGCGATCGCGACAGGAGAAGGCGACCCCCACACGCCGGCCTCCTTCCTCGACCTCGGCGCAACGGTGCTGCCACCGCTTCCCAAGCACGGGGGCGACCGTAACCGCACCTCGCCGTTCGCCTTCACCGGCAACAAGTTCGAGTTCCGGGCACTCGGGTCGAGCATGTCGCTCGCCTTCCCCAATACGGTGCTCAACACGATCGTCGCCGAGGCGATCGACGAGCTCGCCGACAAGCTGGAGGCGAAGACCAGCGGCGGCATGGATTCCGCGGAGGCCGTGATCGAGGTGGTCAAGGAGTCCTACAGCGCCAACAAGGCGATCTGCTTCGACGGCGACAACTATTCCGAGGAGTGGCACGCCGAGGCCGAGCAACGCGGCCTCAAGAATCTGCGCACGACGCCGGACGCGCTGCTCGAGGTGATGGCCGACGACTCGGTTGCCGCCTTCGAGAAATACGGCGTGCTGTCGAAGCGGGAGCTGGATTCCCGCTTCGAGGTCTGGATCGAGCAGTACGCACTGCGAGCCAACATCGAGGCCGAGACGACGTTCTCGATCGCCAAGACGATGCTGCTGCCGGCGGCGCTGCGCCACCTGGCGTTGATCTCCGAGGCCGGCGTCTCCGCTCTGGAAGGAGAGGTTCGGGGCCTGATCGAGGAGCTTTCGACTGCCCTCGATGCGCTCGAGAAGGCCAACGCCGAGCCGACCGAGCTGGAGGGCCTCGAGCTGGCGATCTTCGCCCGCGACGAGCAGCTCGCCAAGAGCGCCGCCGTCCGCGAGGCGGCGGACAAGCTCGAGAAGGTCGTCGCCGACGACTTCTGGCCGCTGCCGAAGTACGAGGAGATGCTCTTCATCAAGTAGCGCCACTTCGCGTTGGTGGCCCGCGGGTGGCGCGCTTGCGGCTGAGCTTTTAGGCCCGAGGGAGGACCCGCATCCGCAAGCCGCCCCGCGGCGAGAGGGTCGGCATCTGGCGCACTGTCATCGTGCGGCCAGGCATCGCGTCGAGACGGAGGTGTTGCAGCAGCATCGTCGCCACCAGCTTCACCTCGACCTGGCCGAAGCGCTTGCCGATGCAGATCCGCCGGCCGCCACCAAAGGGCACGTAGGCGCCACGCGGTAGAGCCGCCTTGCGCTCGCGGGTGAAGCGCTCGGGGATGAACGCCTCTGGCTCCGGGAAGACCTCGGGAATGCGGTGACTAGCCCAGGAGCAGTAGTTGACGTAGGCGCCGCGCGAGACTCTGTGGCCGTTGAACTCAAAGTCGCGCACCGCCCGCCGCGGCCCGATCCAAGCCGGCGGGTAGAGCCGCAGAACCTCGTCCAGCACCATGTCCAGGTAGGGCATCTCCCGCTCGAGCTTGTCGATGCCGGGCGTCGCGTCGCCGAGCACGCTGTCCTGCTCCTTCCAGAGCTTCTCGACCACGTCCGGGTGGCGGGCCAGCTCGTGCATCATGAAGGTGAGGGTCGAGGTCGAGGTGTCGTGGCCGGCGAACATCAGCGTCATCACCTGGTCGCGGATCTCCTTGTCGGCAAAGCCCTCCCCCGCCTCGTCGCGGACGCCGACCAGGAGGCTGAGGATGTCCATCTTCGTCTCGTCGGGAGCCGCGCGGCGCTCGGCGATCTCGCCGTAGACGATCTTGTCGAGGACCGCGCGCGAGCGCACCATCTTCGACCAGGGCGAGCCCGGGCCGCGCAGCAGGCGCAGGTGGAAGTCGGTGCCGTAGAAGCCGAGGGCGCGCTCGAAGTGCTCGGCTGCCGCCGCGCCTTTGCCCGCCTCGTCGGGATCGAGGCCGAGCAGGGCCCGCATCGCGATCCGCATCGCCAGGCCGCGCATCCACTCGTAGATGTCGACCAACTGCCCCGGCCGCAGACGCTCGATCGCCGGCGTCGCCTCCTCGATCATCGCCGCCACCGAGGCGGCGACCTGCTCGCGGTGGAAGGCGGGCATCATGATCTCGCGGGCGCGGTCGTGGTAGGCGTCGTCGATGGTCAGGAGGCCGTCGCCGAGCAGCGGGATCAGGTCGCCGAAGCTGCCCTCGCGCCAGTGGAAGTTCTCCGGGTGGGCGACGGTGACGAAGTGGTTCGCCTCCGGGCCGAGCATGAAGATCACCGGGCTGTGCAGGAGGCGGACGCTGAAGATCGGCCCGTGCTCCTCGTAGAGCGAGAGCAGCAAGGGCAACGGGTCTCGCGCCGCCTGCAGAGTCCGACCGAAGCTGAAGTCCTGCGGCCCCGGCGGATAGGAGCCGCGCCGGCGCACGCCAAACTCCGATACGACGTCTTCCGCGACCCGCCGGACCGGATTCGCGCTCAGTTGTTTCGGCGGTTCGACCCGTGCCACTGGCCTCTCTCTCGCCCCCACCGTCATTGACCAGCAATCCTAGTTGGCTGCCTGGCCAAACATCCCGAACTGCATCAACTTTTCCACCTGCCAGATAGAGAAGTTGATGCAGTTCGCTGAGCTAATTGCCTGCGGCCAATTGGCCGCAGGCGGCGTCGATGTCGCGGCCGCGGGTGAGGCGGACAGTGGCGGTGAGGTGGTGCTCGGCGAGGATCGCGCGGAAGCACTCGATCCGCTCCGGCGAGGAGCCGTCGTAGGCGCCGGTCGGGTTGTAGGGGATCAGGTTGACCTTGTAGGCGCGCTGGTCGAGCAGAGTTGCCAGTTCGCGGGCGTGCTCGGGGTGGTCGTTGACGCCGTCGAGCATCACGTACTCGACGAAGACCTTGCGGCGACGGCGGGCTCGGTAGCGCTCGCAGGCCGCCAGCACCTCGGCGAGGGGATAGCGGTCGTTGACCGGCATCAGCTGAGAGCGCAGGCCGTCGTTGGGCGCGTGCAAGGAGAGCGCCAGGCTGATCGGCATCTCGCACTCGGCGAGGCGGTCGATGCCGGGCACCCAGCCGACTGTCGAAATCGCCGTGCGACGGTGGGTGACGCCGAGATCGGGCAGGCGCTCACAGGCGCCAAGCACGGCGTCGAGGTTCATCGTCGGCTCCCCCATCCCCATGAAGACGACGTGGTCGATCGCCTCGATGCGGCGGAAGTGCAGGGCCTGGTCGAGGATCTCGTCGGCCGTCAGGTTGCGACCGAACTTCATCGAGCCGGTTGCACAGAAGGTGCAGGTGAGCGGGCATCCCGACTGTGAGGAGAGGCAGACCGAGCGGCGTCCGTCGCGGTAGCGCATCAGCACCGCCTCGATCGCCCTGCCGTCAGCGGTGTGGAACAGCGCCTTGACGGTGCCGTCGTCCGACTTGGCCTCGGTCGCGAGGGTGAGGGTGGAGAGTGGCACCGTCGTCGCCAGCCGCTCGCGCAGGGCGGCCGGCAGGTTGGTCATCTCCTCGTAGCCGCGCGCGCCGCGCGCGATCCACTCCCACACCTGGGAGGCACGGTAGGCGGGCTCGTCGGCGGCGTTCAGAGTGCTGTCGAGAAGGGCCCGGTCCACGGGCCGAGTTTACGGAGACCCGCTGGGCGCTCGAGGGAGAGTAGATTCGCGAGCGAGATGAGCGGGCAAGCCGATCGAGCAGAGCGCTTCCTAGCCCTGCACGGAGGAGAGCGGCCACTGCTGCTCCCCAACCCGTGGGACCAAGGCTCGGCGAAGCTGTTCGCCTCGCTCGGCTTCGAGGCGTTGGCGACGACGAGCAGCGGCGCTGCGGCGACACTGGGGCGGCTGGACGGATCGATGGCGCGCGAGGATGCGATCGCAAGCGCCGCCGCAATCGTCGCGGCAACCGACCTGCCGGTGTCCGCCGACCTCGAGAACGGCTTCGCCGACGACGCCGTCGGGGTTGCCGAGACCATGCGCCTCGCGCTCGACGCGGGCCTCGCCGGTGCCTCGATCGAGGACTACAACGGCCGCGAGAACGCACCCTTCTACGACATCGGCACCGCGAGCGAAAGGGTCGCCGCGGCCGCCGAGATGGCCCACGGTGGCTCAGTCCGGCTGGTCCTCACGGCGCGGTCGGAGAATCACCTGCGCGGCGTCGTCGACCTCGCCGACACGATTGCTCGCCTGCAGGCCTACCAGGAGGCGGGTGCCGACGTCCTCTACGCACCTGGCCTCTCCAGCCTGGAGGACATCCGCCAGGTCGTCTCCTCCGTGGACCTACCCGTCAACGTGCTTGCCTGGCCCGGCGTCCCTTCCGTCGATGAGCTGGCGGCGGTCGGGGTCCGCCGGGTCTCGGTCGGCGGCGCCTTTGCCTTCAATGCGCTTGGCTCGGCGGTGGAAGCGGCGCGGGAGCTGCTCGACGAAGGAACGTATGGCTATCTGGAGCGAACGATGGTCGGCCTGCAAAGCGCCCGTTCGGCCTTCGACGCGGCGGCGGGCGAGTCAGACGCCTAGGCGCTGGCCAACCTCAGCCGCAACCCGTTCCCCGGCCTGCATCGCACCCTCCATGTAGCCGCCCTGGGACCGAAGAGGCGCTCGAATCCGGCCAAGACCGCAGCCCGCCGCTCCGCTGCAGGGAGACAACCCGGTCCCGCCCCGAGAGCCCGGCGCCGACGACGGCGATGTCAATGCCCATACTCGGCCTTCACCGGCGATCCAAGTCCCACCGCGTCGGCAAGCAGGTCGACCTGATCCGGATCCCCGGAGGAGGGAAAGAGGATCAGCTCGTCGCAGCCTGCCGCTTCGTATGCCGAGACTTCGCGCTGGACCGCCTCTACGTCCTTGGCCGCGCCGGCGACGAGGAACTCGGCGATCTCCTTGCCAAGCCAAGCGTAGTAGTCGGTCAGGTAGGCGCGCGCATCCTCCTCGGCACGCTCGCCGAGGGAGAAGTAGGCGAGCGCCATCGTCGATGGCTCCCCCTCGCGACCGGCCGCCGACCAGGCGGCCTTGGTCTTCTCGGAGCCGACGCCGAACTGCTCCGGCCCGGAGGCGGCGGCGATCCAGCCCGCGGCGAAGTGCGCGACGCGGGCAAAGGACGCATCGGCGTGGCCGCCGACGATAAGGCGCGGGGTCTTCTCCACCGAGGGACCTATCTCGTCGCCAGACCAGACCTCCTCGAACCGCTCCAGCATCGAGTCGAGCTGGCGCCCTCGACCGGTCGCCTCGATGCCGCTGAGCTCGTAGTCGTCGTCGCGGCCGCCGAGGCCGATGCCGAGCGTGAAGCGACCGTCGGAGAGAGCCTGCAGGCTGAGCGCCTGCTTGGCGAGCTCGGTGGCGTTGGCGCGGAGCGGCCCGAGCAGGACCGAGGTGCAGAGCCCGATCCGCTCGGTGACGGCGGCCGCGGCAGCCAGCGCCGTCAGCGGCTCGTAGTTCTCATAGACGATGCGGTCGATCGTCCCCAGGCTCGAGAAGCCCCGCGCGTCCGCCCGCCGAGCCCACTCGACGAGCTGCTCGCCGCTTGTACCGGGGACCGCGTTCGGCAGTCCAATCGCAACTTCCATTCAAGCCTCCTCGCTTTGCGCCTTCGCCAGATCTCACGAGCTCTCAAACGGGTCCTCGACCCTGATCCCTTCGAAGCGGCGAAAATCGCGGTCGCGCGTATAGATGGTGTTGACGCCATGCTGGCGCATCAGGGCCGCGATATGAGCGTCGGTCACGTCCTTGCCGCGCGTTCCGGCTGAAGCCGTTTCCCGATAGAGGCCGAGGAAGCCAGGTGACTCACTGGGAGTCCGAACGTGGGTGCGTTCCACCAAGTCACTCAGTGAGGCGAGAGCTTCACTCGGGGAGAGCGGCTCATCGGTAACCGCCGGATTGGTCGAGAGCCGCAGGAAGCCCATCGCAACCGGCCAGAACACGTAGAGCAGCTCGGGACCACGCGCAAGGCGCTGAATCAAGGCATGGGCGGTCTCGAAGGCCTCGCTCGACGAGTTCGTGGCGTAGAGCAGGACGTTGGTGTCGATTGCCGCGCTCAACCGGCGCCCCTCTCGACTTCCTCCTTGTCAAGCAAGCTCCAGACCGCCTCCTTGTCCTCGAGGTCGATCTTGAACGGCCCCATGTCCTTCCTCGCCCAGGCCAGTGGTCGCGACTCGGCTGGCTCCTTTTCGTCCAAGACGCGCGCCAGCAGCTCGGAGGCGGCCTGCCCCATGCTCTTGCCCTCTGCCGCGGCACGGCGGCGGAGATCGGCGAGCACGGTCGCGTCGAGATCGAGGGTCGTGCGAGGCATGATGCTTGATGTTATGACTGTTGTCATCTGATGTCAATTCGAAGATAGGTCATGCAGCTGACGCTAGGGGGCCGCGACGCCCATGTGGCGCGCAAGGGGTGACGCCTGGCACGCAAATTCCCCACGGGCTAAATTGGGCGATGTGAGCGCGCGCGATGGGATCGAGCAGCTGACCGAGGCGATCGGTCGCTACAACGACGCCTGGAACGCGCAGGACCTGGACGCGATCGTCGCGATGCACGCGCCGGACATGGTCTTCGCCAACCACACGGCCGGCGAGACGGCCAGTGGCGAAGAGGTGCGTGGCCACATCGCCAAGATTTTCGAATCCTGGCCCGATATGAAGTTCGAGACGAGGCGGCTCTACGTGCGCGAGGGCGTCGTCACCCAGGAGTGGACGGCCACCGCGACCCACTCGAACACGCTTCGCCGGGGGGAGATCGAGGCCGCGCCCAGCGGTCGCACGGTGAGCTGGAATGGGGTCGACGTGATCCCCTTCGAGGACGGCCTAATCAAGCGCAAGGACGTCTACTCGGACTCGGTCTCGATCCTGCGCCAGGTCGGCCTGCTCGACTGAGCCCGTCGCGCCTCCTAGCGACGCAGCCGGCTGCGCAGGAAGGCGGGCCAGGCGCGTGGGCGCGTAGCCGCGGCGAGCGCTACCGGCATCGAATCGAAGTAGGTGACCCGTTCGGTGGCGAGGCCGTCCTCGCCGAGGACGAAGCGATCGACGGCGGACCAGGAGATCGGCTTGCCCCCGGCCGTGCCGCTGAGCGTGAACTCGATCAGGACCCCGTCCTCGGTCTTGCCCCAGCGGTGTATCTCGCCGCGCAGGTCGGGAATCAGCTCGAAAAGTCCCGCGAAGGCCCGCTGCCCGTCGACGAGGGTGTCTGTGACCGGCGTCATCGGGGCGACGAGACGAACCCGATCGGCGAGGACGATGCTGAGGCGCTCGGGTGTCGGAGCGCGCCAGTAATCGGCGAAGCGAGCGGCGAAGTCCGCCGCGGCGTCCTCGCCGATACCGCGCTCGTCGCTCACACGGGCAGCTCCCCCAGCAGCCGATCGGTCGCTTCGCTCGCATAGGCGAAGACCTTGCGATCGGCGCTCAGCCGGTAGCGGGAATTCGCCCCCATCACCACGGCGTACAACTCGAAGGCGAAACGGCCGGGATCGGCAGAGCCGGCGATGCGAGCCTGGCGTTCGAGCTCGCCGAGCCACGAATCGAGTGCGGCGGCAATCGCGTCGCGCACCGGGCCAGGGCGATCGTCGTACTCAGCCGAGGTGGCGGCCCAAAAGCAACCCCCCGCGTAGTCCTCGCTTTCCAAATGAGCCAAATAGGCATCGGCCATCGCACGGAGGCGAGGCGTGCCGTCAGCTGCGCTCAGGGCGGGCTCGATCACAGCGGCGCTGAAGCGCGCAGCGGCGGCTCCCACCGTTGCCAACTGCAGCTCCTGCTTGGAGCCGAAGTGGGCGAACACACCGCTCTTGCTCATCCCCAACTCGCCGGCGAGGCGGCCGATCGTCAACCCCTCCAAACCCTCGGCCGAGGCAAGGTCCACGGCGCGATCGAGAATCGCCGCGCGGGTCTCGGCCCCCCGGCCCGTGTCGGAGGGAGCCGCACTTTGGACGGCAGTCGCATCGGCCATCGTCCCAGGCTATCGAATAGCACGAACGTTCGTGCTATTCGATAGCCTCCGCCACCTTAGCCCCGCTTGCGGGGACCGACACTTCCAAGGAGGAGACATGGCAGGCCACGCGGTAAAAAAGATCGACGAGATGGAGGCCATATACGGCGGCGCCTTCAAGCGCGCTCGCGCCGAGCTCGGGGTCGAATCATTCGGCATGCAGATCATCGACATGCCGCCCAACTTCGAGAACTACCCCTCACACGATCACGAGCAGGACGGCCAGGAGGAGGTCTACGTGACGCTGAGCGGCGGCGGCGAGCTGGAGATCGAGGGAGAGCGGTTCCCGCTCGACGCTGATCATCTGGCGCGGGTCGGGCCCGGCATCGCCCGCAAGGTCTGGCCCGGCGACGCCGGCATTCGCATCCTGGTGCTCGGCGGCAAGGCGGGCGAGGCCTACGAGGCGCCCGACAGCACCAAGCTCGGCGAGCCCGACCCGATGGCGGCCGCCTAACGATCAGCGGTCAATCGTCGTCCCGGCGCTGCTCGTAGCCGGGACAGGCGTTCACGGGTACCCGCGGATAGCGGGGATAGCGCGGGTCGGTGCGCGAGCGTTGGCAAAGCGAGAAGACTGACCCGCGCGTGTTCGGCACCAGCTGCTGGTGCTCACAGCTGTCGCAGAGTCCGTGTTTTTCCGGTCGATTGCCCATCTTGCCCGCAGGCTAGCTTTGCTGTGTGAACGGCACTGCCACGCTCTTCGATGCCGATGCGGCCGCCTACTCGGCGACGGTCGAGGTGCTCGGGGTCATTTTCTGCGCCGAGGACGACGGCTACGCGGTGCTCGAGGTCCAGGAGCCCGACTCAGGCGAGGGGTTCGCGCTCGTCGGCCCGGTAGCCCACCTCGGGGTCGGCGATCGCGCCGAAGTCAGCGGTGAGTGGCAGACCCACGCCCGCTACGGGCGCCAGCTCCGCGCCCAGGGTGCGCTGCCGCTCGATCCCGCCGACCGCGAGGGCCAGATCGCCTACCTGACTTCCCTGCGGCACATCGGCCCGGCGCGGGCGGAACGACTGGTGGACGAGCACGGCGAGAGTGTGCTCGGCGCGATCGCCGCGGACCCACAGGCGGTGTTCAGCTCCCTGCGCGGAGTCAGCGTCGACCAGGCCGCTGCCGCGACCGAATCCTGGCACGCCAGCCGTGCCGTCCGCGAGCTGCACGTGCAGCTCGCGCCCCACGGACTGGCCCACCTCGCAGGGCCGATCCACGCTCGCTTCGGCGAGAGCTCGATGGTCGTCTTGCACGAGGACCCCTATCGTCTGACTGAGGTCGACGGCGTCGGTTTCGTGCGCGCCGACAAGATCGCCCTCGCCGCCGACGTGCCGCCCGAGTCGAGCCGGCGCGCCCAGGCCGCTGCTGCCTACGCGCTGAGTGAGGCCGAACAGCAGGGCAACAGCTACCTGCCGATCGCGGAGCTGACGGGACGCACGGCCAAGCTACTCGGCCTAAACCCCGACTCCGATGTGCTCCGCGAAGGGGATGGCTTGGTTGATGACGAGGGGCGCATCTACCGCAAGCTCACTCACGCAAGCGAGCTCGCTGTCGCCCAGACCCTCGCCGCGAGGAGCGCCGCCCCGCCCCACCTCGACCACGACCCGGGCGAAGCACCGCGTCGCGACAACGCCGAGACCGAGTTGACCGACGAGCAGTGGGCGGCGGTGCGTGGTGCATTCCAAGCGCGGATTTCAGTGCTCACCGGCGGCCCGGGTGTCGGCAAGACCGCCTGCACGCGGGCAATCGTCGAGGAGGCAGAAAGCGCCCAGCTGCGCATTTCCCTCTGCGCCCCAACCGGCCGCGCCGCGCGCCGCCTCGAGGAGGCAACCGGCCACTCGGCGCAAACGATCCACCGCCTGCTCGAGTGGAGCCCCGGCCGCGAGCCGGCATTCAAGCCCGGGCATCCGTTGCCGACTGACCTCGTAATCGTCGACGAGTCCTCGATGCTCAACCTGCGCCTGATCGAGGTCCTGCTCGGTGGGCTCGCCGAATCGACCCATGTCGTCTTCGTCGGCGACGCCGACCAGCTGCCGCCGATCGGGGCCGGCAAACCCTTCGAGGACCTGATCGACGCGGGAGTCGCACCGGTCGTTCGCCTCACCCAGATCTTCCGCCAGGCAGCGCGCTCGATGATCACCACCGCGGCCCACGAGATCAACCAGGGCCGCGAGCCGCATCTAAGCCCCGGCCCGGACCAGGACCACGACTTCTTCTTCATCGAACGCCCCAGTCCCGAGCGGGCGCTGGAGACGGTGGTCGAGGTGGTTGCCGAGCGGGCGCCGAATCGCTTTGGCGTCGACCCGATTCGCGACGTTCAGGTACTGGCGCCGATGTACCGGGGTGTGATCGGGATCGATGCGCTCAACGAGCGCCTCCAGGCCGAGCTCAATCCGGACGGCAAGAGGGCGGTCGGCGAGCGCTTCCGAGTCGGCGATCGCCTGATCCAAACACGCAACTCCCACGAGCTGGGCCTGATGAACGGGTCGATCGTCTTCCTGCGCGGCGACGACCCGAACGACGAAGAGATCGTCGTCGATACCGACGAGGGAGAGACGCTGACGATCCCCTACGGCGAGACGGCCACGCTGAAGCTCGCCTACGCGATCTCCGTCCACAAGGCGCAGGGCTGCGAGGTGCCGGTCGTGGTCGGCGTCTGCCATCGCTCGCACTCGCGCATGCTGACCCGGCCGCTTCTCTACACCGCGATCACCCGCGCCCGCAGCAGCTGCGTGCTGATCGGCGATCGCGCGGTGCTGGCGACGGCGGTGCGTCGCGACGACGGCAGTGGCCGCTACTCCGGCCTAGCCGAGCGCCTGGGGACGTAGCGCATCCGAGTTGCGATTCAGAGCTGTGACACCGTGCGCACCATAGGTATGATTTGAGTCTTCATACTCTGAATCGATGCCCCGGACGATGCCTCGCCGAACCATCTATTTGCCCGAGAACATCGAGGAGCTCGTGCGGGAGCAGGCAGTCGCGAACGAGTCCTTCTCGGCCACGGTCGCCCGCCTGATCGAGCAAGGAGCGGTCACGGGGGGCAAGGAAAGCTGGCCCGACTGGTTCGGCTCGATCGAAGGCCCCGGCGACTGGGGAAGCAACTTCGAGAAGTACATCGGGCTCAAGCCCTGGGGTCCCGGAGAGGGGCCGAGGAGGGGGCCAAGTGAGAAAGATCCTGATTGACACCGGCCCCCTCGTCTCCGCGCTTGACGCGCGGGACTCCGCACACTCCCTCGCCGCTCCGGTCCTCGCAAAACTGCGTCGCCAAGCGGTGGTTCCGACCCCGGTACTGGCCGAGGTCGATCACTTCATCAGGAGCCGCGTGGGAGGCGCCGCTGCCCGCTCCTTCTTGAAATCAGTCGTGGGAGGCCTGTTCGAAATCTCCTATCTGTCGGCGGGACTGCTGCGGCGGGCCGGAGAGCTGGACCGTCGCTACCCGGCTCTCGAGCTCGGTTTCGCCGACACCTGCACGATGGCGATCGCCGAGCGGCACGACTTGCCGATCTTCACCTTCGACTTCGCCGATTTCCGTGCAACCGAGTCCGCCGCGGGGCCGTGGCGGCTCGTGCTCGACGAGCAGGCCTACCAAGCCGCACTTGGTCTCTGACTGGACCGGATTCGTCTTCACCGCGCCGGGATACTGCCTGCGTGGATAGCCGACCGCCGCTGATCGAGATCGGCATCACCCTGGCTGGGGTGGCTCTGCTCGCTGCGCTCGTCTTTGCGGTTCCGGCCCTGCACGACGCCGCCGCGGCGGCGATCCAGGGCGACACCGAGACGGTGCGCAGCGAGATCGAGAGCCTCGGGATCGCGGGGCCGCTACTGATCCTGGTGCTCGCCCTGATACACGCCGTCGTCTTCTACCCGGCCGAGATCGTCGACGCCGCGGCGGGCCTCGTCTACGGCTTCGTCCCAGCCCTGCTGCTGATGATGTTCGGCTGGCTGCTCTCGGGACTCGTCTGCTTCGCGATCGGCCGCTCGGTGGCGCGGCCGCTGCTCGACCGCTGGCTGGGGGCCGAGCGCTTCGAGCGCACCGAGACACGGATCGAGCGTGGCGGCGCCAAGGTCCTGATCGTGGCGCGGCTGATCCCGATCCTTCCCTTCAGTCTCGTCTCATACGCCGCCGGCGCAGCACGAGTGCCAACCTGGCGCTTCGTCTGGACGACGACGCTCGGCTACCTGCCGATCACGGCGGTCTCCGTCTACTTCGGCACCCAGTTGGACTTGCTCAGCGGACTCTTTTGACCTTGAAGCGATAGCGCGCGGGTGAGCGGTCGCCGATGCCGTCTGCGTTGCGGGCCGCAACCTCAACCAGGTGCCAGCCGAGAGGGAAGCGCCGCACCAGGCGTTCCGGGCAGGGTCGGAAGAGACCACCATCGATGCGGCAGACGAAGGAGACATCAGCTTCGTTCGAGCCGAAGAGGAAGACCGCCTTCGCCCGCCGGTGGGGGGTTCGGATGATCCTTTCCGGGCGTTGGAGGAAACGGGTTCGTGGGGCGACTGCTTCGGTCGGTTCGGGCTGGGGCTGAGTCGTCGTCGTGGTCGTTCCTCCTCCGCCGGAGGAAGGCGGCGGGACTTCGCTGCCCCAGTCGCCGGGTGCCGCGGCTTCCTCGGGTTCCACTTCGGATTCAGGTGGTTCGCAGGTCGGGCCGGCGGCACCCGTTTCGTCGAGGACTTCTTCCACAGCCCCCACCGCATCAACCATGCCGCCGCCGACCGCACAAGCACCGAAGGTGCCTACCGGGGCGGCGCTGCCAACCAGCGCCGCGAGGACATCCTCGGGCTGGGCAGCCGGTTCAGCGTCGCGCATCAGCGCCGCCACGGCCGCCGCATGCGGGGCGGCGGCGGAGGTGCCGCAGAAGTGCCAGAAGCCGAAGACGAAGAAGGAGAAGAAAGTCGTCTTGCCGCAGTCGGTTGCGACCAGGTCGGGCTTGGAGAGCATTTCCGGAGAGGGCAGGGGTGACGCTGGCGTAGCGCTTTCGACCCGGCCAAAGTCGTGGCGGACGGGCCCACGCGATGAATAGGACTCCAGTTCAGAGCTGTCGCCAAAGAAGACGGCGCCGGTCGAGATCGCGCTCGCGGAGCCACTGTGGCCGAAGATCGTCGGCCCGACGACGTCTTCGCCGCTCGAGCGCGGGTACTCGGTGGCCGATACGCCACCGCCATTTTGGATCAGGGCGAACTTGACCCGGGGCAAAGCGGCGCCGGAAAAGCGGTTGACGACCAGTTGCACGGTTCTCGTGCCGCTGCTGCCGTTCTCCCATTCGAGGATCTCAGCCGGCGTTTTGGTGATCCCGACGTTGTCTTCAGCTGAAACGCCAATGACCCCAGCGGACGAGCTGAGCAGGAATGCATCGAGATCGGTCCCAACGCCAAACCAAGGTTCGGCCCACTGCAGGTCGACGGCCAGCGTCGCACCGGCTTCCACCTTGATCCCGAAGGTCCTATCGACCTCAGAGCCAGGATTGAAGTCCAAGCAGTGGACGCCGTTGACCCCGGGAAGCGCCTGGACAGCGGCTGGGCAGCTCTGCGCGTCCCTGTATTCGGGCGTTTCCCACGAGCCGATGTCATGGCCTTCATCGTCGATCAGGTTGTCGTTGCCGGCGGCCGAGAAGTAGGAGGCGCCGTCTTCGACCACTTCCTTGATCGCGACCGCGATCGGACCGTCCTGGAAGAACGGCTCTTCCGGGTAGAAGACGTCGTCGGCGATCACCCCGGCGCCGGCGGCGGCCAAAGCGCGGATGTTGTCGGCAAACGAGAGTTCTCCGTTGAAGGCAGAGGCAAATTCGAGGTCGGCCCCGGGCGCCAGGTCGTGAACGATCTGGGTCATCGCCCGGCCCTCGTCCGAGGCTCCCGCGGCGTTGTTTTGCTGGTCCAGGACCGCGACTGGCGTGGTGTGCCCGCATTCGTTGCCGACGCCGGGGAGGTCGGCGGTGGCGACGTCGTCCGCCGCTTTGGTCGCGATTGGATCACCGTCGCTGTCTTCGGTCGCCTGGTCGAAGGAGTCGGAGAGGATGCCGACCGTGACGCCGGTCCCGTCGATGCCGGGATTGGCTTCGCGCGCAGCTTCGGCTTCCAGCTGGAGATCCCCCTCCGAGACGACGGATCCGGATGGGCAGTCCGCCGCGGCGAGAATGGGTGAGAGCACCGGCGTCACCCCCTCGACCCCGGGAACCCTCGTGATCGCCCTGAGGCCGGCCGGCGTGACCGCGGCCGTGATGGTCTGGTAGCGGCGGCTGGCCTCGAGTGTCTTTCCGCCGGCTTCCCGAAGCTCGTCGCGAGCCGCCAGCGCGCCGTCGTCGAAGCGGACATTGACCAGGACGCGCCGCCCTTCTCGCGCCAGGCCACCAGGAGTGAGACCGATCGCACGTGCCTGCCTGGCCAGAGAGGCGTCGCGCAGTGCGGGCCGCGCCAGCTTGGCCAAGCGCGGTGAAAGATTGCCCGAGCTGCGCACCGCCGCTGCGGAGCTCGGCAGGGAAGCAACGACAACGACGAGCAGGGCGGCCATAAGGCCGCCCGTCCGCCCGCGAGAGGTATGCGCGCGCATCATCTGGTTCACCGTATCGACTGGTCTCCTCGCATCCTCAAACACGCCTGGACGGCGATCCGAGCGCAGCGCTTTTGGTTCGATCCCTGCTACGGTCCCCGCGTTAGGTCGGATAGATATCCGGCAAAAAGTCGTGTCTAGCGCTCGCGTCGTTGCTTTACCGAAGCCTCCGCGTTCGCAGCACATCAAGTGGAGGCAATAAATGCCGACTGGAACAGTCAAGTGGTTCAGCGATGACAAGGGCTACGGGTTCATTACGCCCGATGATGGCTCTAAGGACGTCTTCGTCCATCACAGCGCCATCCTCGGCGAGGGCTTCAAGTCCCTTGCAGAGGGCGCCAAGGTGACGTATGAGTCCGAAGAAGGCCCCAAGGGTCCGGCCGCGGCGAGCGTTCAGCAGACCGCTTAGTCACGCACCGCACTGAGCAGTACGAGGCCCGCCTCTCGGCGGGCCTCTCTTTTGCGCCTCTATCCTTCTCCGCCGCCCATGACCAGACGAGACGACCTCCGCAATATCGCCATAGTCGCCCACGTCGACCACGGCAAGACGACGCTGGTCGACGCGATGCTCTGGCAGTCCGGGGCCTTCCGCAAGGGCCAGGACGTGGCCGAGCGGGTGATGGACTCGATGGATCTCGAGCGCGAGAAGGGGATCACGATCCTCGCCAAGAACACCGCGGTCGACTACAACGGCGTCAAGCTCAACATCGTCGACACGCCGGGTCACGCCGACTTCGGCGGCGAGGTCGAGCGCGGCCTGACCATGGTCGACGGGGTGCTGCTCCTCGTCGATGCCTCCGAGGGGCCCCTCCCGCAGACCCGTTTCGTCCTGCGCAAGGCGCTGGAGGCGAAGCTGCCCGTGATCCTTGTCGTCAACAAGGTCGACCGGCCCGACGCACGCATAGCCGAGGTCGTCGACGAGGTCTACGAGCTCTTTCTCGATCTCGACGCCGACTCCGACCAGATCGACTTCCCGATCGTCTACACCAACGCCAAGGCGGGCTGGGCCTCGCTCGAGGAGGGGGTCGAGGGCAGCGACCTCTCGCCGCTGATGGACCTGATGCTGGAGAAGATCCCCGCCCCGCAGTACGACCCCGAGCATCCGCTGCAGGCGCACGTGACCAACCTCGACGCCTCCCCCTACGTCGGCCGCCTCGCCCTCTGCCGGGTCCACAACGGCACGATCCGCTCGGGCCAGCAGGTTGCCTGGTGCCGGGCCGACGGCACGGTCGAGCGGGCGACGGTCTCCGAGCTCTACATCACCGAGGCGCTGGAGCGAGTGCCGGCCGAGGAGGCCGGACCAGGCGAGATCATCGCCGTCGCCGGGATGGAAGAGATCACGATCGGCGAGACGCTGGCCGACCCGGCGGATCCACGACCGCTGCCGGTGATCACCGTCGATGAGCCGTCGCTCTCGATCGTGCTTGGGATCAATACCTCCCCCCTCGCCGGCACCGAGGGCAGCAAGCTCACCGCCCGCCAGGTTCGCGACCGGCTCGACGCCGAGCTGGTCGGCAACGTCTCGATCCGCGTCCGCGACACCGAGCGACCCGATGCCTGGGAGGTGCAGGGGCGAGGCGAGCTGCAGCTGGTGATCTTGCTGGAGCTGATGCGCCGCGAGGGTTTCGAGCTAACCGCCGGCCAGCCTCGGGTGCTCACCCAGGAAATCGACGGCAAGCTGCACGAGCCGGTCGAGCGGCTCTCGATCGACGCCCCCGAGGAGCACGTCGGCTCGATCACCCAGCTGCTGGCGGGGCGCAAGGGGCGCCTGGAGCAGATGGCAAACCACGACACCGGCTGGGTGCGGATGGAATACCTAGTGCCGGCGCGAGGGCTGATCGGCTTCCGCACGGAGTTCCTCACCGAGACCCGCGGCACCGGCGTCATGCACCATGTCTTCGAGGGCTGGGAGCGCTGGGCGGGTGAGCTGCGACTGCGCCCCACCGGCTCGATCGTCGCCGACCGCCGTGGCAAGTCCGCCGGCTACGCCCTAATCGGCCTGCAGGATCGCGGCACCCTCTTCGTCGGTCCCGGCGAGGAGGTCTACGAAGGGATGATCATCGGCGAGAACGCCCGCGCCGAGGACATGGACGTCAACGCGACCAAGGAGAAGCAGCAGACCAACATGCGCGCCGCCAGCGCCGAGGTGCTGGAGCGGATGGCGCCGCCCAAACGCCTCTCCCTCGAAGCCGCGGTCGAGTTCCTGCGCGAGGACGAGTGCGTCGAAGTCACGCCGGAATCGGTGCGCTTGCGCAAGGTCGAGCTCGACAAGCTGAAACGCCAGAAGGCCGCCCGCCAGGGCAGCCGCGTCGCTTAGTCCGCAGCCCCGGCGCGCGACGGCAGCTCACAGCAGAACATCGCCGAGATCACTGGCATCCCGCCCTCGCCCCGCTCCGCGAGCCGTTCGGCACTCGCGGCCTGGACCGCAAAGCTGGCCTCGAGCGTTTCTTCTTGCATCCGCGTCAGTTCGCGCCAGCCCTGCTCATCGACCAGCGCGACATTGCGGCTGATGTGAGAATCCGCGCGGGCCGTGACGGTGCCGGCGTCGATGGCTTCGCGCAGTTCTGTGAAGATCCACTCGACCGTCCAGGCCGTCAACCGCTGCCGTTCGGCCGCGCTCAGCGCGGCCCATTCCTCGTCTTTCCAGAGCGTCCGAACGACCGCGCGGTAACGGGGTTCGATCGCGCCGCTGCGCAGCACCTCGCCGGCCAAGGCGATCAAATTTTCCTCGAGCAGCTTGTCGAGATGCCGATTGGCTGCCTCGGTGCTCAGCTCCAGCGCCTCAGCGACCTCACCCGCCGTGGCTGCTCGATCGTTGAGCAACACGAGCGCCCGAAAGCGAACCGGTTCTGCGGTCAGCCGCAGCAGCCGCTGGCCCAACTCAACTTCGTCGCCGCCGTGATTCGCCAAGAAGACCCCCCTCGATCGACTCCGATCACTCCACCTTAGCCGCAGTAGTCGCTCAGAAAAAGAGCCGCCGGGCGCTTCGCCCGGCGGCTCTCTGACTAGGGCCCCTGCCCTAAGCGGGTGTGACGCGACTAGACCGTGGCGGCCGCCTGCTCGGACTGGCTGCCCTCCGACTCCTTGGCGGCCTTCGCCTCGGCCTCGGGCGTGGGCTCCCCGACGCTGCGCGGCAGTAGCACTTCTTTGGCGATCACCAGACGCTGGATCTGGCTGGTCCCCTCGTACAGCTGCATGATCTTGGCGTCGCGCATCAGCTTCTCGACCGGGTACTCCTTGATGAAGCCGTAGCCGCCGTAGACCTGCACGGCGTCAACGGCGATCTCCATCGCCGAGTCGGCGGCGAAGCGCTTGGCCATCGAGGAGACCTTGCTGTTGCGCACGCCCTGGTCGAGCATGACCGCCGAGCTCCAGACCAGCAGGCGGCCGGCCTCGACCTTGGTCGCCATGTCGGCGATCATGAACTGGATCGCCTGGTGCATCGCGATCGGCACGCCGAACTGGACCCTTTCCTTGGAGTACTCGGTGGCGTACTCGAGCGCAGCGCGGCCGATGCCGACAGCCATCGCCGAGACGCCGGGGCGGGTGCGATCGAGTGTCATCATCGCCAGCTTGAAGCCCTTGTTTTCCTCGCCAATCAGGTTCTCGGCCGGGATCTCGACTTCATCGAAGGAAATGGTGGCGGTGTTGGACGCGCGCTGGCCCATCTTGTCCTCCTTCTTATCGACGCTGACCCCGGGGAGGTCGGCGTCGACGACGAAGGCGCTGATCCCGCGATGGCCAGCCTCGGGATCGGTCTTGGCGTAGACGGTGAAGTAGTCGGCGTAGGTGCCGTTGGTGATGAAGCACTTGGAGCCGCTGATGACGTACTTATCGCCCTTCTTCACGGCCTTGGTCTTCATCCCGCTGACGTCGGAGCCGGCGTCGGGCTCGGTGAGGCAGAAGGAGGCGAGCTTCTTGTCTTCGGTCAGCATGCCGAGGTACTTCTTCTTGGTCTCCTCGGAGCCGCCGAGCGTGATCGGCGCGGAAGCGAGGCCGTTGGCCATCAAGGAAGTACCGATGCCGGAGCAGCCCCAGCCCATCTCCTCCTCGATCAGGCAACCGGAGAGGTAGTCGAGACCGGGACCACCGTAGGCCTCGGGGATGTGGGTATTCATCAGGCCGACTTCCCAGGCCTGGTCAATAATGTCCTGAGGCCAGGTGCCGTCCTTGTCGTACTCCCAGGCAACCCTGCGGATCTCTTTCTCCGCGAAGTTGTGCGCGAGCTCGCGTAGGTCTTTCTGCTCGTCGGTGAGGGTGAAGTCAACCACTGGTCGAGGCTCCTTCTTGGTCGTTGCGTAAGCCTTTGAAAGCGGCCTCGCCACGGGGCGACGACCACCGATTGACTGGTCAGTCAACCAAGGTCGAAGGGTACCGGATAGCGGCGCAGGAGCGAGACCCCTACCCTTGTGGCGATGGTCTACCCAATGGGACTGACCTACCTACAGAGCGGCTACGTGCTGGCTGCGATCACGCTCTTCATCCTGCCCATCGCCGCGATCTCATTTGCCCGCTCCGGGCCAGCCTGGAAAGAGCTCGGCAAAGGCCGCTTCGGCGTCATGCACTCGATGCCTCCGCCCCGCATGGCGCAGCCCTCGCCGGAGATCGATCTCGCGATCCAGGCAGCCGAGGCGCGACAGATGCTGGAGGCCAAGTCCTACCGGCGGACCCAGCGCGGCGAGGAGCCGCTTGACGTCGAGGCGGAAGTGGCGGCCCTGCTCGACTCTGAGCTGACCGGCAAGCCCGGCAAACGCGACCTCGACGAAAAACTCCGTGCCGAAGTGCGCGAGCTCGTCATCGCCCGCAACGAACGGCGCATGCGCCGCGGCGAGGAGCCGGTTGACGTCGAGGCGGAGGTCGAGCGCCAGGTCGCCGATTTCATAGGATTGGGACGCTGATGGCCGGAGCTGCCGAAGAGAACCTCTACGAGGTCGAGGAGTTGCTGATGCAGCCCGGGACCTACTTCAACCCCCAGACCGAGGTGCTGGTCGTCGTCGACGACTCGACCTCGCTGGACCAAGAGGTCTTCAACATGGAGGCCTACGAGGGCGCCGAGTGGGTGCGGATCTCCGACGAGGTACCGGTCGACGAAGACGGCCGCGACCGCGTCCTGGAGAGCTTCCAGACCAGCTACCACCCCGGCTCAACCAGCTCGGTGTCCGAGACCGCGCTGGAGCAGAGCGACGACGATCTCGACGAGGGCGAGAACGGCCAGGACCCTGGCCGCGAGGATCTCGAGTAAGTGCTCGAGGCCGGCGCGCACCCGACTTCACCCTGCCCGATCAAGACGGCAACGAGGTCAGCCTCGCCGACCTGCGCGGCGAGGCTGTAGTCCTCTACTTCTACCCCGCGCCGACCTCGGGCGCGCCCGATCCGCCGCCATTCCGCGCCTCATGCCGAATCCGCAGGCTCCGATCTCGATTTGACATGATGCGGCTCTCGGCAGAAACAGGCATCTGTCGTTTGAGCCGACCAGATCCGGCATTTATTTCAATGAGCACCCGTCCGTTCGGAGGACTCGCAGATCCCCACAGCGCTCATCCTACGGGCCGGGATCTCCTGCGGCGGGTTGCTCAGAGAAAGGGCCTCACACCACTACAGATACCTGAGAGCCGAAAGTGGACACCCATTTCTTCTTGATCGACCTGCGCTCCATCCCTATAACAGGGGCGCAAGCAGAGAAAGTGGTCCCCCCTTCTGTGACGGCTGTGTGATGAATTCGGCCGCCGAATCGACCTTGACCGCAGGCTTTGCCATGATTTCTGTGATGAAGCAGCAGCTTCACATCAAAGTCAGCGGTGGCCTGGAGGGCGATTTCGTCGTCACCGAGGAGCGCGGCGGAGACGAGTTCGTCATCAGCCGTGAGTCCAGGCCCTCGTTGAAGGACATTCGTGAGCGCGCTGGCGCTCGCGAGGCCACCGACGAGGAGTTCGCGGCCTTCGAGGCCGAACACGGGCCGTTCCTGCCGCCTGACGGCGAGGGGTAAGACTTTGACCAAGGGGCGGTCGCCTTCCCCGACGGTCTTTGACGACGCCCTGTTCGATTTCGATGTCGAGCGGACGAGCGATGTCGGTGCCAACGCCGCTCGGGCTGCGCGAAAGCGCTTTGAGGGAGAGGGGATTCCGCGCGACGAGCTGCGTCTCTGCGAAGCAGAGGGCACCGAAGGCGCCGAACTACCCCATTGCCTCAAGGTCTACCTGCCGCCTCCGGCCGGTCGCTTCGGGATGGTGTTCCAAGTGGAGATCGTCGCCGGTCGCGGCCAGTTGCGCTACATCGCTTTCGGTGTCCGCCATCATCCCCGCGAGTCGAACGCCGAAAGCGTCTACGAGGTCGCGCACCGGCGCCTTCGCGGCTAGCCTTCGAGCCTCTCGGCGGCTTTGGCCAGCTCGGAGACCGGGACGCCAAGCGCTGCCGCGATGCCCCTGACCGTCTCCCAGGTGGGATTTGCTTCGCCGCGCTCGATCAACGAAAGCGTGTTGGGCGCAACGCCGGCACCTTGACCCAGAGTTTCAAGGGTCTCGCCTTCCTTTTCGCGTAGCTCCCAAATCGCCTTGCCAAGAGCCGGCTGCGGATGCGGCGTCTGTCGGTCGGATTTCAAGATATATCTATAGAAGTTGCTAGGCTGTGGCCCTAAACATAAGTGGGGCCGCGTGCTGGAACACCGGCCCCGTGGCGACCGGCATAGCTCTCACCAGGCCGGCCGCAGCGGGAACGGTATCGACGCGCCGGCTTCAAAAGCGGCGACCCGCCGCGTTGTAGCGCGAACGGGCCGCCTGACCACAAGGAAACGGTGCTTCCTCATGGCTAGTGATAACCCTATGGACCGCGGCACGGCGGACGCGATCTCCCCCGCGAAGCAAGACGAGATCACGGAGCGGGCCGTTCTCACCCAGATCCTGGTCCTCCACCCCGACCGGCTGACAATCCTCGAACTCTCCTTGCGGATGGAGGGCGACAGCGAGAGCTTCGCCAAGAAAGACGCGATCGAGAGGGCGGTGCGGGAATTGAGCAGGGACGGCTTGCTCGCCTGCCGAGATAAGCCATCTTGAGCGCGGACTGCGCATCGCTCGCGTCGACACGCTGGTAAAGCTGGCGGGCTCGTTGGAACTTCCCGCCGAGGATCTTCTCGCCGGGCTCACCTGGAGTCCCGGCGACTACCGGCCCGGCAGATTCAAGGAGGAGAAAGACGACTGACGGCAGCTGGCGCATCTTCTCAGCGGATTAGCCTCGATCATTTGGCTAGGTGAACCTTGACGCCTGGTTTTATGCACAGTTAAATACTTATATTCAGAGGTCTTCCGGCTATATCGAGGGGAGAAAGCAATGGTTCTGGGCTTTTTAGAGCGTCGGGGATCACAGGCGCGGAGGTATGCGCTGGTCGCTACCGTATTGGGGGTAGTTGCATGTTGGGCCGTACCCAGCGCTCAGGCGGTGGAGACGTCACCGTCGACTTATGATTGTCGGCCACGGCTGAAAAACATCGCCGATCCTCCTCCTCTGCCTAAGCTACCACCGGAAGCTGCCGCTGAACTTCAAGCGGCAATCGCGAGCGACGAATTCAGGCAGGTCTGTCCAGACGGGGAAGTCCCCGACCCGACCCTCCCAAGAGGCCCTGGCAAGGCGCTTCGATTTCCGAATGGTCGTTACAACTCTCAGGGGGCCGATCAGGCGGCCGGTCCAAGCTTTCGGCAACTGTCCCGTCCATTGATCGGCCGAAAGTCCAGAAGGCATGAAGCGGGAATGCCCACCGCCAAGGCGAGTCGGTGGTGGGACAACAGCCAAGGGGTTTGGTACTCCTGGGCAGGCGGCGAACAGGGCCTGCTAGTGAAACAGAAATTCAATGGTCTATGGATGTCCATGACTAACGAGCAGCCCTACATACCCTACGGGGAAAGCCTAGAAGGGTCCCATAGCCTGGCGCAGATGTGGGGCACGCGAGCCTACGGCGGGTGCGAATCCACCGTCGAGACTGGCTGGACCGAGTCAGCTGGTCAGTTCAATGGGAACTACGAACCACATCTGTTCATCTCCGCTTGGGATTGCGGACAGTTCCTCGGGTATACCGGTGAACCTGGTGTTGCTTGGGTTCAGAGCAGCGCAGTCATACAGCCTGGCTCCGTACTGACCCATAACGACAAATTCCATATCTATGGTGCGCGTATGGACGGCAACAACTGGTGGTTCTATTATGATGGGCAGTGGGTAGGCTACATTCCTCATTCAGCGTGGACCTATCTGTACCCGAGCTATCTCTCACGCGCGGAAGTCGGTGGCGAGGTGGCGACCACCGCACAATGGACCTGCGCTGACATGGGGTACGCGGGGCTTTTCGGCACTAATCCCGGGGCAGCCATGTTTGGAGATGTCTGGTACGAGTATAATTACAATACCCAGTCGCAATCCGCGAACATGGGCAGCTTTGCGTCCGATCCAGGAGCTTATGTGACCGGTCAATGGGCGGCGAATCCTGCTCACGCATTCCGCTATGGCGGTCCTGGTTGGTGTTAGCGCTGCGCAGTCGCAGGATTTGAACGACAGCTCACCGAGTTTGCTCGACATCAGGGCGAGTCCCGCCACCAGCTTGTGGATCGGAGTGCGATTCGCACACATCATTGTGACAGTTGCAGGAGACTCGGTGGCGTTGAGGTCAACCGCTGACTCTTTGAGCTAGCCTCCGACCCCATGCTCCAAGCAGGCAACATAGCTCCCGACTTCGAGTTGCTCGATCACAACGGTGATCCGGTCAAGCTGTCCGACCTCAGAGGTCAGACGGTAATACTGTATTTTTATCCTCGCGCCGACACGCCCGGCTGCACGACCCAGGCCTGCGGCGTCCGCGACCGCAGCGCCGACTACAAGGCGGCCGGTGCCCGCGTGATCGGAATCTCACCCGACAAGGTCGAGGCGGTGCAGAAGTTCGCCGGTAAGTTCGATCTCGACTTCACGCTGCTCGCCGACGCCGACCACACCGTGGCCGAGGAATACGGCACCTGGGTCGAGAAGTCGATGTACGGCAAGAAGTACATGGGGGTCCAGCGCGCCACATTCATCATCGACCCCGACGGCAAGATCGCCAAAGTCTTCCCCAAGGTCTCACCTAAACAGCACGACGACCTGGTGCTGAAAGCACTTGGCGAGCTCACCGCGGCCTGAGCCGCTCAAAACGGAAGCAGAGCCGAAGCGAGGACGCGGGTCACCGCCTTGTCGCCCATGGTCAGGCAGACCCAGGCGAGGAAGACGATCTTGGCGCCGCGGTTCACTCGCCAGTCCCTCAGTTTTTCGCGCTGAATCTCAATCAAGAATTCCGAAGACAACGAGATGTCTGAGACTCGCTTCACGCCAGACACCTAGGCGCCCCCGAGATACGCCCGACCGGCATCGGTGATCTCCCAGATCCCGCGGGGCGAGGTGCTGCTAAGGAGCCCCTGCTCTGTCATCCGAAGGCGGGCGAAGCGTGCTCGGTTGCGCCATCGCACCGCCCCTGTGTCGAGCTGCTCGAGGTCGAGAGGCGTGAATGCGTCCTTCAATCGCTCCCCCAATTCCTCAATCACGTCGCCAGCGGGAGCCGAGCCGCCCCGGGCGACGATGATGTTGAGCATCGGCTCCCAATACTCGTGCTCTGGAAGGATCGAACCCGGCGTCGCCCTTGCCCGGTTCCGCCGCAGAGCGTCCTTGATTGCCTCTCTCCGTGGGTTGGCGACACCGGCCTCGTCGAGCAAACGGCGGATCACGTCCTCGGGCGTTTCGCCAAAGGCAGTCAAATGCGAAAGGAGCCGCTTGTAGGTCGCATCCGAAAGCTCAATCGTCTGCATAAGGAAAGAATAGCACTCATAAGCATTAAGTTGTTAATTCAAGACTTAGGGCTGAACTGTTCCCAAAAAGGCTCTGGGGGAATAGGGACGACAGAGCGACGCGTTCAGGCGCCGGCGGCGACAACGACGATGAAGGCCGTGTAGAGCACGAACCAGGTGACGACCGCTGGCAAGCCGAAGCGGCCGCGGCGGTGCAGGACCTCATAGGCGAGCAGACCGCCAGCGAGGCCGAGGACAACCGAAAGCGCGGCGTTGCCACTCAACTCCCACTCGGTGAAGACGAGCCCGATGCCGACCGGGATCGTCGACTGGAAGACCATCGCGCCGCTGATGTTGCCCAGCGCCAGCGAGTCCTTGCCGTCGCGGACCCAGAAGAAACTGTTGACCTTCTCCGGCAGCTCGGTCGCGAGGGGGGCGAGGACGAGCGCCAGGACAACGGCCTCGACGCCGAGACTCTCGGCGATGTGGAGCAGGGACTCCACGAAGAGGTGAGCGCCGCCGACCATCGCGCCGAGGCCGACCCCGAGCTGGACGACGCAGAGCAGCAGGCCCGGATCTTCACGTCTTTCCGGGCGCCGCTCGAAGACCAGCGGGTTGAGCGTCTCCTCGGCCTGCACCTCTCCGCCGGCGCGCAGGGTGCGAGCGATGTAGAGCGGGTAGGCGAGGATGACGAGGATCCCGACCGCGATGCGCAGCGGATCGGGGGCGCCCCAGCCCAGGGCCAGGGCCAGGGCGAAGAAGAAGAGGAAGAAGAGCAGGTCGCGCTCCAGGGTTGGCTTGTGCGCGTTGAGCTCGATCCCCTGTTCGCGCCGCTCGCGGTAGAGATAGGCAAAGAGCCCGACCAGCCCCATCGCCAGGGTCGCGAGCAGGAAGGGTGCCCCGACGATCGCGCCGATTGCGACCTGGTCCGCCCCCTCGCTTGCCTCGAGCAGGGCGACGATCGCGATCAGCGTCTCGGGCATCGCCGTGCCGACCGCCGCCAGTACGCTGCCGACGGCGCCCTCACCCAGCGCCAGCCGGTGCCCGATCCACTCGACCGCATTGGTGAAGAGCAGCGCCCCGGCGAGGATCACCGCGAAGCTGACCAGCAGGAGCAGGGCGTCCGCCACGCAGACAGCCTAGGCGTAGTAAAAGGCGATGCCGAAAACCGCGTAGACGGCGAGCAGCTGGACGCCCTCAAACCAGGTCGATTCGCCGTCCTGGGTGACGTAGTTGGCGATCAGGATCGCGAAGAGGATCGCGCCGAGCTCGAAACCGTTGAAGACAAGGGCCAGCGGGTGCGGGCCGAGGAAGAAGGAGGCGAGGACGAGAATCGGCGCAACGAAGAGCGCCACCTGGGCGCTGGAGCCGATCGCGATGTTGACCGCGAGGTCCATCTTGTCTTTCATCGCGACCAGGACCGCCACCCAGTGCTCGGCGGCGTTGCCGACGATCGCGACGACGATCACGCCGATGAAGAACTCAGAGAGGCCAACCGCGTGTGAGGCCTCCTCGATCGAGCCGACCAGCACCTCGGACATCAGCCCGACCAGCACCCCCGCGCCGGCCAGGGCCAGCACGGATTTGCGGGTCGACCAGCCCCAGGTTCCCTCGTCCTCGTACTCGGGATTGAAGATGTCGCGGTGGGTCTTCAGCGAGAAGAAGAGCCCGGCCACGTAGGTGGCGATTAGAACGATCGCCACAGCCAGCGAAAGGTGCTCGACCGTCGAGCCGTAGTTGACGGTCTCAGCGCGCGGCGAAGGCAGGCCCTTGCCCTCGACCAGCTCGAAGATCGCGGGCATCACCAGCGCCGCCCCGGCCAGCAGCAGCATCGTCGTCTGGATGCTCGCGGTGGTGCGACTGAAGGTCTGTTTGTCGCGCCCGAGGCCGCCGAAGAGCATCGCCGCGCCGAGCACGAGCAGGATGTTGCCGATGATCGAGCCGACAATTGAGGCCTTGACCACCTCCTGTAGGCCCTTCTGCAGTGCGAAGAGGGCGATGATCAGCTCCGGCGCGTTGCCGAAGGTGACGTTGAGCAAGCCGCCGATCCCGGGCCCCGAACGAGCAGCAAGCTCCTCGGTCGCACGGCCCATCAGCGCCGCCGTGGGAACGATCCCCAGCGCCGAGGCAGCGAACACTGCCCCCGCGGCGGCGCCAGTCAGATCCAGGACGACAGCAAGCGGGATCAGCGGCGTCAGCAGATAGGGCCAGCCGTATGGAGTGCGGAGGAACGCGACTACTGGAGCAATCCCGTGCAGTTCTGGATGTCAACCGGTGTGTGAGCTTCACCCAGGCACTCGTAGTAAGACTGCTGCCCCCCGCCTGAGCCGCCTCCCCCCGAGGAACCGCCGCCGATTTTGTTGAGGCCTTCGAGCAGACCGCCCAATCCCTGGGCTCCACCGCCGCCCTGGAAGGCGTCGAGCAGTTCGATCGGGTTGATCCCCAGCTTGATGAAGAGATCGCTGAGCGGCTTGGAGCCAGTTGGCGCTGAGATTTCTTGCTCTTCGTTGACGCCGGTCAGAGTCAAATCGAGATCCAGGTCGACCCGTTTGGCCGATGCGTTTTTGCTGGGTGGCGGTTCGATCGTCGCCTTTGCCGTGATCCTGCGCACGATGTGATCGTCGCCAACGTAGAGCTCGACGTGGGCCGACTTGACCGAGTCCTTGATCGTGCCCTTCGCCTTGTCGAGCTCGGCGGCCGAGGGCAACAGACCAGCGCCGTTCAGCTGCTCGCCGCAGGCAGGATCGTCGATCAGTTCGCTGGCCACTTCGACGGCGCCCATCACGTTGAGGTCACCGCTGACCTTTGTCGTGCTCGTCCCGCCGACATCGACGCTGCCTTCGTCTTTGAGGTTTTCGGCGAAATCGCCAAGTTCGATGCCGCCGACCGCCTCCCCACAGGAGGTCGTTTCGCCTGACTGGCCACCGGTCTGCTGTTTGAGCAGCGACCTGACGAAATCGAAGGTGGTCCGGTCGACTTCGTACTCATCCCCTTCGTAGCCGACGAAGGCTTTGTTGCCGAGCAACGTAAGTCCGCCTTCGCGGTCGATCTTTTCACCGCCGATCGAGCCCGCGGCAGCAAAGGAGATATCCAGGTCGGGCAGTTCAGATTCGCCGTCACTCTGGAAAAGGCCGGAGAGGCTGATCTTGAGGTCGCCCCCCTTCTTGCCGACGACGCCAACATCGGCCGCCAGGTCCAAGTCCCCGCTTTCGATCCCCTGCAGCGTCGCTTCATCGATGACCGACTGGGGATCGTCGCTGCTGCTGCCACCGCCACAGGCCGCCAGCACTGCAGCGAATGCGATCAGCGCAACGACGACGGAAAAGATGCGAGCAAGACGACTCAAAGCGGTGGTCCTCCTGAGAATCGGGTTGGCGTAGCCGTAAAGCTAGCGGGTGGGCGGCGGCAGCTAGGGGACGACTTCGACGGGCCGCGTGCCTTCCGCGGGGGCATCGAGGTCACGCGGGCTGTCCTGGGTGAAATTGACGGCCACTGGGAAGAGGAAGGCACCAAGGAAGATCAGGATCACACCGGCGGCGACGAGCCAGCGGGCCGAGCTGAGGTGGCCGAGGATGCCGATCACAAAGCCGATCAGCATCAGCGCGATGTAGGGGCCGGCGCTGTGCGGCAGCAGCGAGGCGAGGGGCAGGGCGAGGTCGAGCACGGCACCGGATTATCATCGCCTCCATGGCCGATGGCACCGCCGCTGAGGTTAAGGACGCGCTCGCCCAGGTCGGCTACCTGGCCGACGAGCCCGCGGCGCTGGTCTCTTTCCTCGCCCAGCAGCTCGGCAAGCCGGTCTTGGTCGAGGGCCCGGCCGGGGTCGGTAAGACCGAGCTCGCCAAGGCACTCTCCCGTTCCACCGGCCGTGAGCTGATCCGCCTGCAGTGCTACGAGGGGCTGGACGAGGCCAAGGCGCTATATGAGTGGAACTACCGCAAGCAGCTGCTGCGCATCCAGGCCGGCGGCGAGGACGGTTGGGAGGACGTCCACGGCGACATCTTCGACAAGGAGTTCCTGCTCGAGCGGCCGCTGATGCAGGCGATCGCGAGCCCCGAGCCCGTCGTGCTGCTGATCGACGAGATCGACAAGACCGACCAGGAGTTCGAGGCGATGCTGCTCGAGCTGCTCTCCGACTTCCAGATCACGATCCCGGAGCTGGGCCAGGTTTCAGCGACGACGATGCCAATCGTCGTCCTCACCTCGAACAACTCGCGCGAGCTGACCGAGGCGCTGAAGCGCCGCTGCCTCTACCTCTGGCTCGACTATCCGGATCTGGAGCGGGAGATGGAGATCGTCCGCCTGCACGCGCCGGAGCTGCCCGAGTCGCTCGCCCGCCGCATGGTCGAGGTGGTGAGGATGATCCGCGACCTCGACCTGAAGAAGCCGCCCTCGATCGCCGAGTCGATCGACTGGGCGCGGACGCTGCTGCTGATGGGCGCCGAGGACATCGACCGCGAGACCTTTGAGCAGTCGATGTCGATCATCGTCAAGCACCGCACCGACATCGAGCTGGTCGCCGAGCGAGTCGGGGTCAAGCTGGCGGCGCCGAGCCCGGCCGGGAGCTGAGCTCGAAGTACTCGCCAAGCGCCTCGGTCTCGGGAGGGCCGTCGTAGACGAGCTCTCCGTCGCGGAGAGCCAGGCAGCGATCGGCCGAGCCGACAACGTCGCGGCGATGGGTGGAGACGACGATGGCAGCGCCGGCCTCCCGCGCCTCCGCAAGCAGTTGGAAGAGGACATCCCGACTGGGAGGATCGAGGCCGTCGAACGGCTCGTCGGCGAGCAGGACCGAGAAGGGCCGTACCAGCGCCAGGGCAATCGAGGCCTTCTGGCGCATGCCGCGGCTGAATTCCGAGGGCAGGCCGTTCCCCCAGTCGCCGAGCCCCAACCGCTCCAGAAGCTGCTGCGACCGCGCTCCATTGTCGGCCACACCGTGCAACGCCGCGACGTATTCGAGGTGCTCGGCGAGACTGAGATCATCGTAGAAGACCGGCGTGTCGGGAAGGTAGGAAACCGCCTTACGCGCCGCGATCGACCCCGCTGTCGCGCCATCGACCAGCAGCATGCCGGCGGTGGGCTCGAGCAGCCCCGCCGCGATCGTGAGGAAGGTCGTCTTGCCGGCTCCGTTGGGACCGACCAGGGCGACCAGCTGCCCCGGCGGCAGATCGACCCGAAAAGAACCGAGCGCAAGAAAGTCGTCGTACTTCCTCGAGAGGTCGCGCGCAACCAGGACCGGCGCCGCTCCGGATCGCTCCCGAGGCCCGATGCTCACGGCTTCACCGCCGCTCGGGCGGTCACCCGCACACCCAGCCACCCGGCCATCGCCGCCGCCACCACGAGAAAGGCCACCTCCACTCCGGCGACCGCCTGCTCGGGCGAGCCGCCGTGCCTGGCGACTTCCCTGGCCACGAGCAGCGGCGTCGCGACCGAGACGAGGGCCACGACGATGGGCAGGGCCGTCTGCGCGTAGCCGATCGCCGGCGTCAGAACGTACTTGTACGGATCGTTGGTCGCGCTGATCGCCGCACAGCAAAGCAGCAGGAAAGCCGTAGGGACGATCATCACCGCACCGACCCCCAGCGCCGTGCCCGCGCCCCCAAGCGCCGCCGCGGCGATGACTCCGGCGAGAACGACGAGGCCCATTGCGATCACCGGTGCGATCAGGTGGTGCACGATCAGCGATTCCGGCTTAACCGGCAGGAGATCGCGCCTGAGCGGATGGTCGACCTCCTGCGCGAGGGGCTCGACCAGATCGAGCGCCGCCACCAGGAGGACGAGGCCGATTAGGGCGACGAGCGGCGTGATCCCACTCCAGGCGCCGACGGCGAGAGCCCCCGCCACGACGCCGACGGCGAGAGCCCGAACCACACGGGGCAGCGGCCAGCGCAGGAAGCTCTGGCCGCTGCGCCGCAGGGTCGGCGAGCCAGCCAGCAGCGGGGCTCGCAATCTGACCCAAGGCCGGCGCCGGGGTGTCTCAGAGGCGAGCTGGCGGCGCAAAAGGACGATGGCGCGAAGGTCTTGGACCGAGGCCGAGAAGCGGAGCTGATCGGTCAGATTCGCCCGCCGCCGAGCCGCCTCCAGCGAGAGCCCGGCCAGCCAGGTCAGGGCGAGGCAGGTCGTCGCGGTGACGATCGCGACCCCCGCGAAGGCCAGCGCCAGCGAAGCGCTGTCCTGCAGGGGAAGCGTCGCCAGCACGCCGAGCATCGTCATCGGCGAGGTCTTCACGCCAAGCAGGACGTCGGCGAGGCTCCAGGCCAGCAGGAAGGTTCCGATCGCCGCGGCAGCGGCTGGGCGCAGGCGGCGACCCGAGGCCAGAAGGGCGCAGCTCAGCGTGCTCAACGGGATCAGCGCGCCGAAGAGCGCCAGGCAGGCTAGCCACTCGGCGGGCGCCCCCGGCAGCTGCCGAAACGCGAAGTTGCCCGCGACCAATCCCAACACGGCGCCCGCAGACGTCCCCACTCGGATCTGCCGCAGTGCCGCCGGCCGCAGCGCCGCGCCCCGATCGACGGGCGCCAACAGCACGTACTGGACCTCGGCATCCTCGATCGCCAGCGGTCCTCCCCTGGCCCCTGACCGCAGTCCGGCGAGAGCAGCCAGAGCGACGCCGACTCCGAGCAGGGCCGGGCCCTTGTCCGCGATCTCGTCGACTGCCCCTGCGCCGACGCTGGCATCGTGGACGATGCTCGCCAAAATCGCCAGGGCAATTGCGCCGAAGATCGCCCCTACGTAGACGCGGTAGAGGATCTCCATCGCGTTGTCGAACTGCCCGACGAAGCGGCGTCGGCGCGTCGAACGCATCGCGCGTTGCGCCTGCCGGAAATGCCGCGTGTCTTGCCGGTCCCCCACATGCCTATTATCGAGCCAATGCGCGCATCGCCCTACGGGCCGCAGGCTGACCCCGGGCCACCGGGTCTCGCTGCCAAGCTGCTCGGCTTCTGCGAGGAGCTGCGCAGCGAGGGCGTCGCGGTCGGCACCTCGGAGATCCTCGACGCCTTCGCTGCGCTCGAGCAGGTGCCGTGGACCTCTCGCGAGGACTTCCGCGAGGCACTGGCAACGACGATCGCCAAGTCCCAGGAGGACAGGCGCTTGTTCGAGCTGCTCTTCGAGCGTTGGTTCTTCCGCGCTGCTGAGACCGAGGCGATCGCGCACGGAATCGAGGAGCAGGGGCGACGCCACGAGGGCGCTGAGCGCCTCGACATCGATGAGTTGCGCGAGCAGATTCGCCAGGCGATCGTCGAGGGCAATGACGGCGAGATGCGCGACCTGGCGCGGCTGGCGATCTCGGCCTTCGGTCGCGAGGGCGAGGGCTCAGGTGTGGTCGGCGTCGACGTGCAGCGGATCCGGCGCACGCTCGGCCTCTCGGCCGGAAGCCAGGCTCCTCCCGCCGAGGACGGCGCGGCCGAGCTGCCCCCGATCGACCGCGACCAGCTCAACGCCTTCGAGCGCCACCTGCGCCGCGAGCTCGAGCGCGACCTGATCGAGCGCACCTCGAACCTGCCCCCGTCCCGCCCGCTCGCCGAGCTCGACCGCGCCCTGCCGACCAGCCCGACCCAAGACCTCGCCGCCGTGCACCGCGCCGTCTCGCAGATGAAGCGGCGCCTGGCCACTCTCGGCCACGAGCAACGCGGCCGCCGCAAGGGCCAGACCGTCGACGTGCGGCGGACGATGCGCACCTCGCTGGAGACCGGCGGGGTGCCGATGCACATCCGCTACCGGCCGAAGCGGCCGCGGCGGCCCGAGATCTACGTACTCTGCGACGTCTCGACCTCGGTCACCTCAGCCAGCGTCTTCTTCTTGTCCGTGCTGCACGCTTTGCATGACTCCTTCCGCAAGCTGCGCAGCTTCGTCTTCATCGAGCGCATCTCCGAGGTCACCGAGGTCTTCGAGCACGAGCGCGACTTCCGCGTCATCGCCCAGCGCATCTCCAGCGAGGGCGGCGTCGCCGACGTCTCCGGCTACACCGACTACGGTCGCGTCTGGCTCGAGTTCCTCGGCGAGATCTCCGACGATCTCGACCCGCGCTCAACCGTGATCGTGCTCGGCGACGCGCGCACCAACGGCCGCGAGCCCCACGCCGAGGTCTTCGCCCAGGTATCCGAACGGGCCGGGCGCCTCTTCTGGCTCAACCCCGAGCCGAAGCTCTACTGGAACTACGGCGACTCGGTGATGGCAGCCTACGAGCGCTACTGCGACGGAGCCTTCGAGTGCTGGACCACCCGCCACCTGGAGAACTTCGTCAACGTCGTCGCCGGAGGCGTTCCCGCAGCTGACTGACCAGGTGCAACGCGTTACGGCTCCCAGGGAGCCAAAAAACGTTGCACCTGGAGGGGTGGAGGCGGGAAGCTCGTAGTCATACGCACAACCGCGAAAGGGGAGCAGAGATGGAGCCACCGTCCTACCCAGTTACTTTCTCGGTCGACTACCCGGAGCGAGAGCTGAACCGGGTCTCGACCTTCTTCCGAATCTTCGCCGTGATCCCGATCGCGATCCTTGGGGCACTGCTACCGGGCGGCGCCTTGACCGGCAGCACGAGCGGAGACACGTACACTGCCGGACTGACAGCGGGGAGCCTGCTCTTCGTGCCGATCGTGCTGATGCTCCTGGTCGAGAAGAAGTATCCGCGCTGGTGGTACGACTGGAACATCGAACTGCTGCGTTTCGGCAACCGCATCGGCGTCTACGTGCTGCTGATGGATGACAAATACCCGTCAACCGACGAGCGGCAGGCGGTGCACCTCGACTTCCCCTACCCCAACGCCGAGCAGCTCTCGAGAGGCCTCCCCTTGGTCAAGTGGCTGCTGGCCATCCCGCACTACATCGTCCTCTTCTTCCTCTTTATCGGCGTCTTCTTCGCCGTGATCGGCGCCTGGTTCGCGATCCTCTTCACAGGGCGCTACCCGCGGGGAATCTTCGACTTCGTCGAGGGCACGATCCGCTGGTACAACCGCGTCATCGGCTACGCCTTCACCCTCATCACCGACGATTACCCGCCGTTCCGACTCTCGGCATGAACCCGAGTGACCCGAAACCTAAACAACTAGCGCCGGGGCCAACTCGCTGGCCGACGTCTCGATGTACTCCGGAACGCTGATCGTGATCTGACCGTCACGTTCAACCAGCCACTTCGCATTGACGATCGTTATCCCAATGATCGTGTCGATGTCGTCGAGCATCACGGCATGACCCTCCGGCGTCGCCAGGGTTTTCGCTGCCGGAATGGGTACCCCCTTGTGGAGATAGAGGACATCCCCCTCCGGGTCATAGACGACATCGTCGAACTCATGCCTTCCCACGCTGATTGTCATCGCCTTCTCCGGAGCCTTGGGTCGCCGGGCTGAGGGAACGCGGTGACAATGCGATCGAAGTCCCCCGACAGCTCCAATACGACACGGATCCATCTATCAGGCCCGCCGCGTCTAAACAGTCGCTCTCGACCGGGCCTGACGTCCGGCTCTCTGTAGGTGGGGTGTTCGACGGTCAGCACTATGTCCGACAAGTAATCGGCCATTCGAGGGTGTCGCTTGCGCACATGGTCCCAAGCGGCCCATGCGAGTTCAACCGGACGACCATCTGGTCCTCTCACCAGGAGATGCATAGCGCGCAACGCTAGGGGCAACCTCCGCACGTGTTGCGCGCAAAATCAAACGTTTCGCAACAAGGCTTAGCGGGCGACCCAGGCGTCTGGTTGCGCGGCGAGAGCTGAAACCTCGCTGGGCAGCTGGCCGCCGACGAGATCGGCGAGCGTTACGTGCTCGAGCACGGTCCGCAGGCTGGCACGAACGGCGATCCAGACCTCCTGCAAGTGCTCGGCATTGCCGCGGTACTCAATCGACTCAGGGGGCGCCGACTGCACGTGAGCAATCGGTCCCTCAACCGCGCGAACAACGTCGGCGATCGTCACCTCATCGGCGGGCCTGGCAAGCCAGTACCCCCCCTTCGCCCCCCGCCGCGCCCGCACGATTCCCGCGTGCTTCAACTCGAGCAGGATGTGCTCGAGGAACTGCAGCGGGATGTCCTGCGCCTCCGCAAGCCTCTCCCCCTTTACCGGCCCCTCGTCCGCCGCGGCGAGCTCAGCAGCCGCCCGAACGGCGTAGTCAGCCTTCGCGGATACGCGCATATAGGCAGTTAATCAGTCCACCTCTCGCGCGGGTGGCGCCGTAGGGGGGACCGCCCCCGAGGACGCTTTAGCGACCGCAGGGGGCGGTGGGTCCCCTGCGGCGACAGGACCCGCGCGCCAGGCGCCCTCAGCTTGCTGCCTCTAGCGCCAATTTTGCCGCTTCTCGCTGACGACGGCGGTGGAGAATGCGGGGCGCAGCGAGGATGGCACCGAGACCAATAGCGGCTACCGCAGCCGCTATGGGCCAGACCATGGGATCTCCCTTTTGGATGGTCACGATCCCCGAGCCCACGAGGACGACGCCGAGAGCGGTGCGGATGAAGCCCGTGGGCGCCCTGTCCGAGAGCGCAGCGCCAATCACCACCCCGGGGATCGAACCGATCAGGATGTTGGCGGCGAGGACAAAATCGACGTTGCCACCTATCCAGTGGGCGATGCCGGCAGCCCATAGAAGGATCGCGGCGTGGAAGACGTCGGTGCCGACGACCTTCTTCGGCGCCAGGCGGTAGATCGCGATCAGCAGAATCGCGATCACCGTGCCGGAACCGGCCGAGGTGACTCCGATTACGAGTCCCGTGGTGGCGCCGATTACGATCGCGGCGACCTTGTGGCGTCGTTCGACGTCGAAGCGATCGCGCTCCTCGACCAGATCGCGCAAAATCAACGCCCTGGTCAGGGTGATGATCCCGACCATCAGCAGAGTTCCGCCCAGCACCGCGTAGACGAGCGAGTCGAGGCGGTCTTCGCCGATGTGGTTCTGCAGCACGGAGACGATCGCAACACCGAGCACAGCCGCCGGCACCGAGCCGAACGCGAGCCACTTGACCAGCTCCATGTTCACCGTCTTCATGCGGAAGTGGCGCCAGCCCCCGACCGTCTTGGTCACGGCCGAGTAGAAGATGTCGGTGCCGATCGCGGTCGTCGGCTGGATGCTGAAGATCAAGATCAGCAGCGGGGTCATCAAGGATCCACCGCCCATGCCGGTCATGCCGACGAGTACGCCGATTCCTAGTCCGAAGACGATGATTGCCGGGTCCATATGATGCTCCGCGCGGTACCGCTTATTCGACTTTCCTGACCTCCTTGGTCAGGAGCGCGAGTGCGCCAGGATACCAAGATGCCCGCGGAAGCAGAAGAGTTCGCTGCTGCGATCGCGATGCCTGCATCTACCTCCCCGTCGGCCAAGGAGCTGGCGATTCGTGACCTTGGGCACGCCTATGGCGAGTTGAGGACGATCGAGAGGCTCGATCTCGATCTCTCGACCCACGGGGTCCTGGGCCTGGTCGGACCGTCAGGCTGTGGCAAGTCGACCCTGCTCGAGTTGATTGCCGGCCTGCAAGACCCGACCGGCGGCGAGATCGAAGTCGGCGGAGCCGTTGATGGGCCGGGCCGGCTAGCCCATTGCGCCTTCATGCCCCAACGCGACCTGCTGCTGCCCTGGCTGACCGCAATCGACAACGCGGCGCTTGCCCTGCGCAACCATGGCGTCCGCAGGGCGGAGGCGAGGCAGCGGGCGAGCCTGCTCTTCGAGCGCTTCGGCCTGGCCGGGTTCGAGCGCTCAAGACCGGCGGAACTCTCAGGTGGCATGCGGCAACGCGTCGCCTTCCTGCGCACCCTGATCGCCGGTAAGCCCGTGCTCGCGCTCGACGAGCCCTTTGCCTCGCTTGACGCGATCACACGGGCCGAGATGCAGCAGTGGCTCGCGGGGGCGCTCGAAACCGATCCACGCACCGTTGTCCTCGTCACTCACGACATCGAGGAGGCGCTCTACCTCTGCGACAGCGTCGTTGTTCTCTCGGCGCGGCCAGCTCGGATCGTCGAGCAGCTCAGCGCGCCGGCGCCACGCGCACCGGAAAGAGACGAAGCAGTCACGGACCCGGCCTTCGTTGCGGCCCGCGAAAGCGCGATGCAGGCCCTAAAAGGAGGGGGGTCCGTGAGATGAAGCGATGGCTCTTCCCCATGCTGCTGCTCGCGGGGTTGATCGGTGCCTGGCAGCTGGCGGCGAGCACCGGTGCACTCGCCGACCTGCTCAACCTCGAAAGCTTTCTCGTGCCCTCCCCCGCCGAAATCGCCGAAGCACTCTGGCAGAGCCGCTCGCTGCTGGCTGAAAACGCATGGGTCACCCTCAAGGAGGTCCTGCTCGGCTTTGGTTGCGCACTTGTCGCCGGGCTCGGTTTTGCCGTCGCCATGCATCTCTCCGAGACTCTGCGCCTAGCATTCCAACCGCTCATCGTCGCTTCACAGACGATCCCGATCGTCGTCATCGCCCCGATCTTGGTCGTTTGGTTTGGCTTCGGCATCGGCCCGACGCTGGCGATCATCGCCCTGATCTGCTTTTTCCCAATCACCGTCAACACCCTTGACGGCCTGCGCTCGGTCGACCCCGAAGCGACCAAGATGATGCGCACGCTCGATGCCTCGCGCGCCCAGATCCTGCGCCGGGTCGAGGCACCTTCGGCCTTGCCCTACTTCTTCAGCGGCGCCAAGATCGCCATCGCGGTAGCGGTGATCGGCGCGGTCTTCGGCGAGCTGGCCGCTCCCGATTCCGGCCTGGGAGCGCTGATCTTCCGCGACATGAATCAGCTAGAGACCGCTCGCGCCTTCGCAGCCGTCGCCGTGCTCTCCCTAATGGCGATCGTCCTTTTCGCGATTCTCGCCCTCGCAGAGCGTCGCATCGTCACTTGGCGATAGAAAGCAGGGGATGAAGCGCGCCTCGATCCCAGCGATGCTGGCCTTTGCCCTGCTTGCCCTGGCCCTGGGACTCTCCGCCTGCGGCGAGAAGAGCGAGGAGGTGACGGCCGAAACGGAATCGCTCACCCTCACCCTCGACTTCTACCCAAACCCCGATCACGCGGGCATCTACATGGCGCAGAAGCTCGGCTACTTCGAGGAAGCCGGCCTCGACGTCAACATCCAGACGCCCTCCGATCCGGCTGCCCCGATGAAGCTTCTCGCCGCCGGCCGCAGTGATCTGGCGATCTCCTACGAGCCCGAGGTAATGCTGGCCCGCGAACAGGGCCTCGACGTCCGAGCCGTCGCCGCCATCGTCAACCGGCCGCTTACCTCGATGATCTGGCTGAAGAAATCTGGGATCGGCGGCGTTGCGGGCCTGCGCAACAAGACGATCGCCACCGCCGGCATCCCCTACCAGGATGCCTACCTGAAGACGATCCTCGCCCGCGCCAAGCTGAAGCCCTCCGATGTCAAGACTGTCAACGTCGGCTTCGGCTTGCTGCCGGCCCTGCTCGGCGGCCAGGCACAAGCGATGCTGGGTGGCTTCAGTAACGTCGAGGGCGTTGACCTTCGCCTGCGCGGCTCCGAGCCGGTCGTCACACCGGTCGACAAGCTCGGCGTTCCGACCTACGACGAGCTGGTCCTAGTCGCGCGCGACAAGCAACTGGAGGAGGATCCGCAGGCGACCCGCCTCTTCATCGCCGCGCTCGCCCGTGGCACCGCTGCGGCGGCGAGCAATCCCAAGGCGGCGGCAAAAGCGCTGCTAGAAGCGAACCCCGACCTCGACCCGAAGCTGACCAAAGCGGAGCTTGCGGTAACGCTGCCGTTGCTCGCGCCGCCTGCTGGCGGCAATCGGCCCTACGGATACATGGTTCCCGCCCAGTGGCGCGAGTTCGTCGGCTGGATGCGTGACAACGAACTGATCGACGGCCTGCCGGCAACGGCGAGCCTGCTCAGCAACGACTACCTGCCGGGCGCGATCCCCGAATAGAGCGGCGCCCCTTCGCTGAGCAGGGCGGAAATCTTCTCTGGCGGCAATGCCCGCGAGAAGAGGTGGCCCTGCGCGTAGTCGCAGTCGAGCCGGGTCAGCTCCAGCATCTGCGGCTCGTTCTCGACCCCCTCGGCGATTACGTCAAGCGAGAGGGCGCGCGCCATGCCAATGATCGCCTCGACGATCGCCGTGCGCTCCTGTTCGACTCCGAGCGCGTCGACGAAAGAGCGATCGATCTTCAGCGCGTCGAAGGGGAAGCGGTTGAGGTAGGCGAGCGAGGAATAGCCGGTGCCGAAGTCGTCGAGCACGAGCCCCACCCCGATGTCGCTGAGCGCTTCCAGGGTCCCGTTGGCGGTCGCCGACTCCTCGACCAGCACGCTCTCGGTCACCTCGAGACGCAGGTGGACCGGGTCGAGGCCGGTCGTGGCGAGGATCTCTTCGATCACGGTGTGGAGGTCGCGGTGGGTGACCTGGCGCGCCGAGAGGTTGACCGAGACGTCGAAAGGACGCTGGTCGGGCCGCAGCTCGTGCCACTCGAGCACCTGCCGACAGGCGGTCTCCAACGCCCAGCGGCCGATCGGCTCGATCAGGCCGCTGTCCTCGGCGACCGGGACGAAGTCGCCAGGATCGAGCAGTCCGCGCTCGGGGTGACGCCAGCGGACCAGCGCCTCGAGCCCGGTGATCTCGCCGCTGCGCAGCGCCAGCAGCGGTTGGTAGTGGAGCTCGAACTCATTGCGCTCGAGCGCCCGGCGCAGCTCGCGCTCGACCTCGAGCCGGCGCAGGGCCCCGGCCCGCATCTCGGCATCGAAGAGCTCGCAGCGGGCGCGGCCGCGATCCTTGGCCCGGTACATCGCGGCGTCGGCGTCGCGGATCAACAGGTCGGCGTCGATCGGCTCGCGCGTCGAGGGCCGCGCGACCGCGATCCCGATGCTGGCACTGACAAAGTGGTCGACGCCACCCATCGCGTATGGCTCGGCAAAGGCCGCCGCGATTCGGTCGGCGATCGCCACCGCCTCGTCCTCGTCGGCGAGACGGTCGACGAGGATGCCGAACTCATCGCCGCCGAAGCGGGCGACGATGTCCCCCGGCCGCAGGTGCGCGCGCAGCCGGGGCGCCACCGCGCGCAGCAGCTCATCGCCGGCATGGTGGCCCATGCTGTCGTTGATCAGCTTGAAGTTGTCGAGGTCGAGGAAGAGGATCCCGACCGGCGAGCCGGAGACGGTGCTGCGCTTGAGGGAGTCGTTGAGCGAGTCGACGAAGCTGAGCCGGTTGGGGAGCCCGGTCAGCGGATCGTGCAGGACCCGGTGGCGCAAGGCCTGATCGGTCGCGTGACGCTCAATCGCGTCGGCGAGCACGTTGGCCGAGGCTTGAACAAAGTGCACGTCCTGGGGCGCGAAGCGATTCGGTTCGGTGGAGTGGATGTCCAGCACGCCAAACGGTTGATCTTTGCCGTCGATCAGAACCGCGAGGCTGCTGCGAACATCCAAGACGCGCAGGGCCGGCGGCATCGAGAAGCGTCGCTCCGACTCCCAGTCATCGACGATCACGTGCAGGCGAGAATCGAGAGCGGCTCCGGCATGGGAATCGCGCGCGGCCGAGGCGCGGGCAGAACCGACGATGCGGCCTTCCAGCCCGGCGCGGAGGCTGAGGCGGCGACCGTCGCGGCCGATCTCCCAGATGCAGGCGGCGTGGACCCCCTCGATTTCCTGCAGCAGCATCACCGCCTCCCTCATCAGGCCCTCGGGGTCGCCGTCCTGCAGAGCGCGGCCACCAAGGCGCGCCACCGCGGCCTGCTGCGCAGCCGCCCGCTGCAGCTCCTGCTCGGCGTTCTTGCGCTCGGTGATGTCGTAGAGGACGCCGTGCCAGACCGGCGTTCCCGTTTCGTCCGGCTCGAGCACGGCCTCATCGAGAATCCAGACGACGCGTCCGTCGCGGGTGTTCATCCGGTAGTCGACCGGGGGCGGATTGCGAGTCCCGATCGTCTGGCGAGACTCCTGCGAGAGGGCGCGCTCACGATCGTCGGGGTGCAGCAGCCGCGCCCAGAGGCCCGGGTCGTCGAGCCACTCCTCCGGCGTATAGCCAAGGATTTCCTCGACCTGCGGACTGACGTAACGCCAGCGCCCGTTCTCGCCGAGCTCAGAGGCGTAGACAATCGCCGGCAGGCGCTCGACCAAGCGGCGGTAGTCCTCGCCGCCAGCCGAGATCTGGTCGAGAAACTCGTTGACTCTTTTCTCGGGCCAGCTGCTGCCCCGCCTCGAACTCTCCATTGCTCGCTTATCGACGCCTGGAGCGCACGCTTGAATTCAGCCTGCCTACGCGCAACTGCAGTTCGGGAGAGGGCCCTATTTGGCGGTCATCGACCAGGCCGCGGCTAGGCCTCGGAAGGGCGCATAGGGAGCGTAGAACTCCTCCACCTCCTCGACCGTGGCCCGACGACCGAGCCGGCTAAGGCGGCCGACCAGCTTCAGGTACATCAGGTCGCCGGCGGGAAGCGAGTCCGGGTCGCCGCGGCCAAACAGGCCAAGGCACTGCACGGTCCAGGGCCCGATCTCACGGATCGAGAGCAGACGTCGGTCGGCGCTCTCGGCAGCGGGATCGCAGCGGCCGGCGGCGATGTCGGCGGCGACCGAGCGCAGTGCGATCGCCCGTTTCAGCGCCAGCCCGAGCGACTCCAATTCGACCGGCGCCCGGCCGGCGATCAGGGCCGGCGTGGGGACGTCGCGCAGCCCCTCCCGCCCGGGGCCCAGCCGCAGCCCCCAGCGCCCCACCATGCGGCGCTGGATGCGGGCGGCTCGGCCGCTCTCGATCAGCTGCTTGACGACCGCCCAGGCCAGGGCCTCCCAGGGCCAGGGACGACGACGAGGGCGCAGGTAGGGTCGGCGGCGCAGCAACGGGCCGAGCAGCGGGTCGCCCTTGAAGCGGCGATAGAACCGGCTGAGGTCGTCATCGACCCCAAGCGCAAAGCGCATCCGCCTCACCGCCACTTCCAGCTCGGATGCGCCGGCCTCGCGAGCTGGTCCGCTTTCTGTAGGCCCGGGAGCGGCAATCGAGCCGGGATCGAGTGGCTCGGCCCGCAGGGCGACCCTGTCCTTGCCAGGTTCCCAAGCGCGGACGAGGACCGGACTGTCCTCAACGTGCAGCAACCGTGAGGTGACTCCACGCTGCACTCGCATCACCCCGTCCTCGCTGCCGTACCCCGGCAGGCGGAAGGGGGAGGGAGGGCTCACCTCTACCTCGAAGCTCACCGCCCGAGCAAGTGGACGTCAACCAGGAAGGAGCGACTGGCGACGACGTTGGCCGGACGCTCGCGACGGGCGGGCCGGCGCGGCGCCCGTTTGCGCCCGGCCACAGCCCCCACGGCTCGGACCGCCGCCACAGTAGCGGCGCCGGCGAGCACACCCCCGGCGGCGGCCATGACCGCGGTGCGCGCCTCGCTGCGCACGGCAAGCGGGGCGGCGTTCTCGCGGGGCAGGACTCGAACCGAGACGGGCTCTAGCTCCATTGAGCTCACCCCAGCGACTGTAGCGATGCAGGCGGCGAGGAACCTGGAACACCCCGCACCTTGCGCAGAACCTCCCCGCGCTAGCCGCCCAGGCCCTTCTCGTAGACGCGGTACTTCTTCACGACTTTGCCCCCCATGCCCTCCATCGCCCGGTTCATCGGGCCGTTGGTCTCGAGGATCCAGCCCATCTCGCCGCCTTCGATCTTGCCGGGGCGGGCGGCGGTCTCGAGGTGCTTGAGGTAGAGACCAGCAGCGACACCAGTGTGGCGGTAGTCGTGCTTGACCCCCAGGGCGAAAACACGCAGTTGGTCGATCTTGCGCTTGCCGAGCAGGAACTTGAGCCAGCCAAAGGGAAGCAGGCGACCGTTCAGCTTCACCATCACCTGATTGATGTCAGGGAGCGTTAGAGCCGCACCGACCGGCTCGCCGTCCTTCTCGGCGATGTAGGCCCAGTCCTCGTCCAGGACCTGCTTGAGGATTTTGGCGTGGAACTCGACCTCTGCATCGGTTGCCGGGACGAAGCCCCAGTTGCTCCCCCACGCCTCGTTGTAGACCTCGCCGAAGGCGCGCATCTCATCGGGCAGGTTGCGCAGGCTGATGCTGCGGATCCTCACCCCTTCGTCGTGCAGGGCCTTCTCAGCAGCGGCGTGGATCGCGGGGTCGAAGCTCTCCCCCTCCTTGAGGTCGCCGAACTGCAGTTCCCACATCAGCAGGTCGATCGCCTTGCCGAAGCCCGCGCCCTCGATCAGCTCCTTGTAGAAGGGCGGGTGCCAGTTCTCGAGGATCATCGGGCGCCGCTCGTAGCCCTCGATCAGGATGCCGATCTCGTCGTTGGTGGTGAAGTCCATCGGGCCGAGGATGCGCCCGCGCCCTTTCCCTCCCGCCCACTCGCTTGCCGCGTCAAGCAACGCCGCGGCGACCTCGCGATCATCGGCGGTCTCGAAAAAGCCGAACATCGCGTCGCTCCCACCCTGGGCCTCGTCCCAGTTGCGATCGATCTGGGCAGTGATCCGGCCCACCGGCTCGCCATCGCGTTCGGCAAGGAAGTACTCGGCCTCGGCGTGCTCGAAGAAGGGGTTCTTGTCGCGGTTGAGGAACTCCATCCGCTCGAAGATCAGCGGCGCCACCCACTGCGGGTGCTCGCGGTGCAGCCGGAAGGGCACCTTGACGAAGCGCTTCAGCTCGCGTTTGTTGCGGACCGGCCGAATCGAGACACTTGCCACGGGATCCGGAACCTACACTCTGCCTCATGAGCGAGACTGCGAAGACCCCCGTCGATGTCTTTGAGAAGGCGCGCAACCACGACCGCCTCGAGCAGCTGGAAGCGGCCAAGCAGCACGACCTCCTCCCCTACTTCCGCTTGCTTACCTCGCAAGCCGGCCCGGTCGTCGAGATGGAGGGTCAGGAGACGATCATGCTCGGCTCCAACAACTATCTTGGCCTGACCGGCGACGAGCGGGTCAAGCAGGCGGCCCGCGACGCCCTGGAGACTTATGGAACCGGCGTCACCGGCTCGCGGCTGCTCAACGGCACGACTCCGCTGCACGTTGCGCTGGAGAGTGAGCTGGCCGAATGGATGCGAGCTGAGGACGCGATCGTCTTCTCGACCGGCTACCAGTCGAACCTGGGCACGATCGGCACGATCCTGGAGCCCGGGGACACCGTCATCGTCGACTCCGGTGACCACGCCTCGATCCTCGACGGTTGCCGCCTCTCCGGAGCCAAGCTGCGGCCCTTCCGGCACAACCGCATGGACAAGCTGGAGAAGATGCTGCAGCGGGCGGCGGAGGACGGCGGTGGCGTGCTCGTCGTCGTCGACGGCGTCTTCTCGATGGAGGGCGACGTCTGCGACCTCCCCCGCATCGTCGAGCTCTGTAAGGGCTACGGCGCGAGGCTGATGGTCGACGAGGCGCACGGAGCCGGCGTCCTCGGAGCCCGTGGCGCCGGGGCCTGCGAGCTGTTTGGCCTCGAGGACGAGGTAGACCTGCGGATGGGGACCTTCTCCAAGAGCCTCGCCTCCTGCGGTGGCTTCGTCGCCGGCCCGGCCGACGTGATCGAGTACTTGCGGATCTCGTCGCGTTCTTTCGTCTTCAGCGCCTCCGCTGTGCCGGCAGCCGTCGGCGCGGCGCTGGAGGCACTGCGGGTGATCCGCTCGGACGGGCCAGAGCTCTTCGCGAAACTGCTTGCCAACGCCGAGTACCTGCGCGAGGGGCTGCGTCAGCTTGGACTAAAGGTCGTCGAGCCCGGCGCGCTCCCCGACGGCACCGTGGCGACCACGCCGGTCGTCCCGGTCGTCGTCGGCGACGACTGGCAGGCCGTGCTGCTCTGGAAGGCGCTCTTCGACGCCGGCGTCTACACCAACGTCGCGATCCACCCCGCCGTGCCGCCGGGAGGCGCCCTGCTGCGCACGAGCCTGATGGCGACCCACGAGCGCGAGCACCTCAACGGCGCATTGGGAACAATCGCCAGAGTGATCGGGGACTTTCCCGATCTACCCCGCTCGGGGTAGTTTCGGCCTTGTCCGAAACGGGACAAGACAAAACGTCCACGAAAAAGATGCTCTTAGCGAACGGCCTGGGGCAGCTTTCCATCCGACGGGGTTGACGCTGGCCGCCTCCAAGGCATAGCTTGCCGTCCGCGCCGACCGCATCCCGGGGCAGGGACGCGAATGGTGGAGCACTCAACTCAGCCAGGCCGAGGCGTCAGACCTCCGGTCCGGTGCGCAGAGCACCCAGTTAATGAACCCCGAAGGGAGGAGTCCCAGTGGACGCTGCTTCGATCGCCCCTGCTCAGACGACCGCTTCCGTAATCCAGGCCCCACAGCACATGCAGGCGCTTGCCCGCGCCAACCGCGTGCGACTTGCGAGGGCGGAGTTGAAGCGCTCAATCGCAAGGGGGGATATCGAGGCGGCCGACGTGGTCCGGGACTGCCCCTGGGAGACCGAGAGCATGACCTTGGCCGAGCTGCTGACCAGCCAGCGCCGCTGGGGCCGCACCCGCGCTCGCAAGTTTCTCATTGGTCTCGCCCTCAACGAGAACAAGCGCCTCGGCACGCTGACGACCCGCCAGCGTGCTCTGCTCTCGTCCGAGTTGGGCTCCCGCGAGTCCGTTCTGGTCTGAGCTCAGCCGCCGAAGCGGCCGACCCGAAACGAGAGACCACCCGAGGCGCGCTGAAAGGCGCGCCTCAGCGCGATGAAGGCGGCGAGGAAGGCGGCGGCACCGATTGCCAGGCAGATCGCCAGGATCAGGCCGCCTAGATAGAAGAGGCCGCCGGTGACGAGAACGAAGACCGTGCCGGCAAGCAGGGTCGTGTGCGAGCGATAGCCGGCGAAGTGCTCACGCGCGGAGACCTCGAGGCCGCCAAGCCCGGCCAGGACTACGCCGACCCCAATCGCGGTCGGGTGCCCGCCGAACAGCCCGATCAGCAACATCACGATGCCGGCGAGCACGGTTAGCTCGGCGAGCGGAAAGTTTCCCCACGGCGCCGGCGGCCGCTCCTCTGGCTCTCGTCTCTCGCTCAACGGCCGCAAGCCGTCCGGATAACGGACATCCAGAAGAGACCCTGACGCGCCACCAGCCCATCAACATCCCCAGCGGCCCGAGGCGCGGCCGCGAGTGCCAGTGGCCACAGCCCGGCTGGCCGATGTCAGCGCGCGAAATCCGCACCCACTTGTGCTCGGCGGGAGCCGCCAGCATTTCCTTCAACAGGTCGCGATTTCGGGTCTCGAGTTCATCTTGCTCCCGCAGGGCGTGGCGGGCTTGGCCGATCCGATCCGAAAGCGCGTCGCGAATCCGCTCGAGCTCCTCGAGCCCGGCGACGCGTGGCTCGGCAAAACTCGCCGGGATCTCTGTCTCGAGCGCAAGGCGCGGAAAAGCCTCGGCGCAAAGAAGGGACAACTCGTGCTCGAGCCGACCGACCTGACGGCGCAGCTCAGCGCGCGCGAGGCGCTCATCGCCTCCCACTCGAAGCGTCGTAAGCGTGTCTCGATCGAGCAGATCCGGCATAAAACCCGAATCGAGTGTAGATCACGGCCCTGCGGCTGAAAACGATGAACCGGTTAAGGAATGAATTGGGTGGGTCAGGCTTCGATCGCCGCGCAGGCGATCCAGAGCGCCTCATCGACCGCTGCCTGGGGCACGCCCTTTACCTGCAGAGCGACGATCGCGATCCGCTTCGCGCTCGACTCAAGCTGGATATCAGTTGCCGATCCACCAAAGAGAAGGGCAAGCGGCGCCCGGCCGTCGGCGATCGTCAGCGTGCCCTGGGCGAGCTTGGCCGGCTTGTCCGGCAAGGACTCCCCGGGCGCCGAGTCGCGGATACAAAGCTCACCTTCGATCTGCCCCGCATCGAAAGCACGGAGAGCGACGCCGGTCTCAACGGTGGCAATGGTGAGGGCGTCGACCGGCAAACCATTGCTGGTAAAGGCTCCATCGTGCAAGCGATCGAGCGCGAGCTGCTCGACCGGAGTCCTGGTGCGATCTGGATCAAGGCCGATCTGGCGGAAGAAAACCCGGTATGCCCACGGAATCGGCCGCTCCCGCATATGGATCGCGTGCGAACCGTAGAAGCGGTCAGAGAGGTCCCGAAGGCGCCGACGCACCGCCTCAGGACTGCGGGAAGGCGGCCTATCTACCTCGATCCAGGCGATGCCAAGGCCAGGAAACTCGGCGGCGATGTGGGGTGCGACCCAACCCTGTCGAGGCGGGGGCTCCCAGCCCCTGTCTGCCCCGGCGGCCTCGGCGCCCCCCATCTCAGGACGTCTCCGCCGCTCGGGTCGCCCGCAATAGATCGTCGATACGTGCCTCCAGCTGCCCCGCGGTGAGCTCACCGATGCTTGCGTCCTGCAGCGTTCCGCCCGGGTACACATAGGCGAACGTAGGACAAATCCCGACTCGGTAGAGACCGGCGACGGCGCCGTCACGGTCATAGCCAACGGGCATCGCCCAGCCGTTGCGAGCGATCAGGTCGCGCACCGTGTCGCGGTCATCCCGAATGTCGAGCGAGAGGAAGTTCACCCGCCCACGGTAACGCCCGTAGACCTGGTTGACCACATCCTGTTGGGCGGCGCAGGTGCCACCGCGCGAGAACCAGAACGAGATCAGAAGTGGGCGGTCGAAGAAATCGCAAACGCGGATCGCGCCGGGGGTCGAAATCCAGCAAGCAGGCTCGCGCCGAGCGGATTGTGGGCAAGGCGTCTGCGAGGTCTCGCAATCGTCCTGCGCGACGTTCGCATCGCCTTCGAGCGACCCAGCCGCACGCGGGACCGCGAACTCCGGCAGCGGCCAGCGGCTCTCCAACTTGTCGAGCCCGAGCGTCCCTTCGTCCTTGTTCCCCAGCGTGTTGATCACCGCGATGGCGATCACCGCGGCAAAGATCAAGCCGACAACCAGCGAATACCGATCCCTCATCGCTCCTCCAGCCAGACCAAAGCCGCCGGCAGCGCCACCATCACCCCAAGCAGCGCCACGGCAAGATCGACCACCGTGACGAAACCGAACTCCCGCAGCATCCCCACGTCGCTGACGATCAGCACGGCAAAACCGGCAATGACCGTCACCGCCGAGGCAAAGACAGCAGGACCAGTGCGAGCGTACGCGGCGCGAATCGCATCCGCCACAGCAAGCTCACCGACGCGCTCCTCACGAAAGCGCGCAGCAAGAATCACGCTGAACTCGGTAGCAATCGCGATCGTCAGAGCCCCGAGCGCGGCCGACATCGGGTTGAGCGGGATCTGGGTCAGCCAGAGCACCAGCGACGACCAGCCGGTGGCAAGCGCCACCGGGATGAGCGGCACCAGCGCCCGAACGAACGAGCGGTAGGCGGCCAGAAGCACTAGGGCCACTGCAGCAAGTCCGGCAAGCGTCAGCCAATAGCGACTGCTCGACAAGTCCGACGCCGCCGCTGCGGCAATCACCGGCAGCCCAGCGAAGCGAACATTGACTCCCTGGGGCGGCCCACCAGGTGCCCCCGGCTCACCAACCTCCGAGCGAACCCGATCGATCAACGCCTGCTGATCCTCCAGCGACTGGGCGCGGATCCCAAAGCTCAACAACGCCAGTCGCCCCGGCAGCCCCGTCTCCGGATCCACCGGCGCCAGCTGCTCAAGCGAATAGGCGGGCAGTTCCCGCAGCGTCGCACGGACATCCCGCTGGGTCAGCTGCTCCTCACCCGTGCCACTGACGAGGAAGTCGGAGAGCGCTGGCCCGGGGCAGATTTCCGCCTCGAGGCAGCTGGGTCGTGGATCGACGAAACCGTTCTCCCTTAGTACGCGCTGCTTGAAATCCGCCATCCACCTGATGGTCGCTGGATCGGAGAAATCGGGGGCTTCAACCGCAACCTGCAACTGCCCGGAAACCCCAGTCGTCTCCTGAACACGGTTCAGGTCCTCGATCTCACTCAAGCCCCCGGGGCCAAGCGAGCGGATGTCGGAAACCGTCTCGACTTGAGTACTTAGCCCCCATCCGACCACGGCCAGCACTCCACCGATGGCAAGCACTCGCCGAGGGCGCCTGAGCGCAATCCCGACAACGCGCTCGGACGGGAGGAGGGGGTGCGTCCCCGCGTGCTGGGGAGAGACGAGGGGGTGCCCCTCCGCTTGCTGGGTTTTTCGCCTTGCGCGGAGCTTCTCTCGCCAAGTGGTCTGTGCGAAAAACAGGACGCCGCGCGCATCCGGGGCACCCCCTCGTCCCTCCGGGGATCGCAGGCTCAATGCAGCAAACCCGGCTGTGATGGCGAGGGCCAGTCCGATGGCAATACCGAGAATGAGCAGGAGACCAAAGCTGCGAACCATCGGAATCGGTGACAGCTGCAGCGCCAGGAAACCTGCGGCAGTCGCCAGGCAGGCGGTGGCAATGGTCGGGCCGGCGCGACCAGCCGCCGAACGGGCAGCGTCCAGCGGGCTGGCGTCGCGGGCAATTGCCTCGTCATAGCGCGCCTGCAGCTGGATCGCGTAGTCGACCACCAAGCCGATCAGAATCGGAAGCGTCGCGATAGACGCAATGGTCAGAGAGCCACCGAAAAGCTCGAGCAAGCCAAACGTGAGGGCAGCCGCGGCGAGGGAAATCGCGAGTGGAAGCAGACGAAAACGCGAGCGGAAGATCAGGAGCAGGGTCAGAGCCATGACGACGATGGCGACGGCGAAGAGGATGAACAGGGCCTCCTTGAGCGCACCGGTGATCCCTTCGATCACGATTGGCGCACCGGTGATCGTGTAGGTGCCGGCTCCGTGCAGGCCGAAACAGGCCTCCGGCTTGCCCTTGTAGGCGCAGGCCTGGCGCGGGGTCGTGTCGTAGACGGCCTCCCTGATCAGCTTCAAGGCGTGGCTGCGTTCGGCGTCGCTGAGACCGGGACGCAGGCGCAGAACGATCTGCGTCGCGTGGTTGTTGGGGAAGAGGTAGGCCAGCTTCGGCTTTGGGGTGCCGCGAGCCTGGTCGAGATCGAAGACCACTGAAGCGAGGAAGTCGGGATTGCCAATGCTCGGCGCGCTGGTGATGCCGTAGCGGGCAGCGACCTGGAGGAGAAATTCGCGCAGCTGGGCGGGCGGCACTGTCGCCGCCAGGCGCTGCAACTGGTTGTCGATCTGGATCACCGCCTCGTTGAGGAAGGTGCCCGGGCCCGCGAGGTACTGGACGGGGTCGAGCCGCGCCAGTTCAGTGCAGGGCCCCGGGATCGGCTTGGCCCCTTTTGGCACGTTGCCCGAGAGGCAGCCCTCAAGCCGCAATAGGCGCCCAAGGTTCGGAGTGAGGATCAATTCCTGCAAGTCGCCCTCGGCAACCACCACAACCGGTTCCTCACCGAAGACCTCACGCACCCGTTCAGTAGCGCGAAAGCTCTCCGAGCCACGATCGACGAGGGTGTCAGTGCCAGCATCGGTAGGCAGCTGCGTAGCAGCCACCCCAGCTCCAACCGCGAGGAAAACCGATACGGCCAGAACGATCCGCGCATGCCGCACGGCCCAGCCCGCCAACCTGCCGAAAGCTGTGCTCACCGGGCGGCTCCTCGCGCGGGTGGCGTCGCAGGGGGGACCGCCCCCGAGGACGCTTTAGCGACCGCAGGGGGCGGTGGGTCCCCTGCGGCGACAGGACCCGCGCGCCGAAGCCGCGCGCCGAGCCCGCTCAATCCATCGACAGCGGACCAGTCACGTCCGCATTGAGGAACTGCGACACAAACCGATTTTCCGAGTCGAACAGCTCCTCCTTGGGACCCGACTCGACGATCTTGCCGTTCCAGAGCACCGCGATGAAGTCCGAGATCCGCCGCGCTGTGTTGAGGTCGTGGCTGATCACCAGGTAACAGCCGCCGTTCTCCTCATGCACCTCGCGGACCAGCTCGCAGAGCAGCGCGGTGCGAACGGGGTCGAGGCCGGAATCGGGCTCGTCGAACATCACGATCGCCGGTTCCAACACCAGCGCCCGGGCGAAGCCGGCACGCTTGCGCATCCCCCCGGAGAGCTCGTTGGGCATCTTGTAGATCGCCTCGCTCAGCCCGACCTCCTTGAGGCGGCGGTTGCAGATCTCGCCGATCTCCTCCTCACTCTTGTCGGTGTGCTGACGGAGCGGGAAAGCGGTGTTGTCGTAGATGTTCATCGAGCCGAAGAGGGCGCCGTCCTGGAAGAGCAGGCCGAACTTCTTGCGCACCTCGAAAAGTTCGTCGTCGGTCATGTTCGGAATCGATTCGCCGTGCACGAGCACGTCACCCGAGTCGGGATAGAGCAGGCCGACGATGTGCTTGATCAGCACGCTCTTGCCGGTGCCCGAGGGGCCGAGCACCATCGATACCTGGTCCTCGGGAAGACCGAGGTTGAGGCCGTTGAGGATGCGCGCACGGCCGAACTGCTTGACCAAGTCGATGATCTCGATCGCGTCCTCGCCACCGTGGTCGCGCTTGCGACCGGTATGGAAGCGGTAGGGATCGGACTCCGCCGGATCGACGCCAGGGATCACGAAGTCGCGCCCCATCGTCAAGCCGTCCTCGCTTACGTAGGGACCGCCTTGCTCTTCCATGGACATAGCTTAGTCAGCCTCCTATTGGTGCGCGGGGGTTGGCTCCCCAGAAGACCAGGGTGCCCAGCATCCCGATGATGTGGACCAAGACGATGTTGAGGACCATCGACTTCGCGGTTGCAGTGCCGACGCCGACCGGACCGCCCGACGCCGTGTAGCCGTAGTAGCAACCGACCATGACTATCGCGGTCGCCATGAACATGCCCTTGATCAGGCTGTAGATCAGGTCGGGGGGGTTCTGGAACATCCAGAAGATCAGCAGATAGCCACCGGAGGAAACGTCGCCAATCTGCTGGACCACAGCCAGGTAACTGGCGAAGTACATGATCCCGATCCCGCAGAGATACATAAAGGGGAAAGCGATCCAGGCGGCGAGCAGACGGGTCGCGCAAAGGAAAGTGACGGGCGGCACGCCCATCACCTCGAGCGCGTCGATCTCGTCGGAGATCCGCATCGCGCCGAGCTCGGCGACGATCCCGGTCCCGACCTTTGCCGCCAGCATGTAGCCGAAGGCGTAGGGCATGATCTCGCGCAAGTCGCACCATGCCGAGAAAACGCCGGCGTAGGCGGGCGCGCCCTGGGCGCGCAGCAGGTAGGCGCCCTCGATCCCGCACTGCAAGCCGAGGATGAAGACAAGGCCCCAGATGATCAGCGCCGAGCCGAGGACCAGGATGCCCGCCTGGCGCAGGCTCTCGCCGAAGAAGCGCAGGACGCGGCCGCTGTAGACGAGGCCGGCGACGCGCGAGCCGAAGCGGGCGATCTCCCCAAAGGAGTCGAGCCACCCACGCGGGACCTCCAGCCAGGCGTTCATGAGAACGGTCCCATCACCGGATGGTCTGAAGCTCTGGATTCGTGGCGAGCAGGGTCTGGGTGAAGGCGTAGTTGAAGGCGAAGACGCCCATGAAGGCGATCACCACCGCCTGGTTGACGGCGCGGCCGACCCCCGCCGCACCTCCGGACGCAGTCATCCCCTTATACGAGCAAACAACCGCGATGATCGCGCCGAACAGTGTGCACTTGATCACCGAGCCCCAGAGGTCGGTGACCGAGGCGTTGGAGAAGAGTGTGGCGAAGAAGCCACCGAGCGATTGGTGGTAGAGCAGCTCGGCGCCGATGCCGCCGGTGATGCCGAAGACCAGGGCATAGATGTCGAGCAGGCCTGTGATCAGCATCAACGCCAGGAAGCGCGGCACGACCAGGTTCTTGATCGGGTCGACGCCGAGCACCTGCAGGGCGTCGAGCTCCTCGCGGATCTTGCGAGCTCCAAGATCCGCGGTGATTGCGGTCCCGGCAACGCCGGCGACGACGACGGCGGTGACGAAGGGGGCGAACTCGCGGATCGAGGCAAGCACGAAGAAGCCGCCGAGGCGATCGAGGGCGCCGAAGAGGGAGAGGAAGTTGGAGGCCTGCAGGCCCGGCGCGCCGAAGCCGAAGGCGACGGTTGAGATCAGCAGCGGGAACCAGCAGAGCTGCAAGGCGAAGAGGAACTGGCCGATGAACTCCTCACCGTAGGGGTAGGGAGGTTTGACCGCGGAAACGAGCGTGCGAGCAGTGAGGATCATCATGTCCCCGACCTGTTCGAACAACGACTTGGCGGGCAAGAACGCCCTGTTGACCGCGGATCCGACCATCATCCTCCTCCTGCGACGAGTCTATGCGATGCACCAGCGGGCACTGTTGAGTTCGGGCTAACCCGCTCCAGAGCAGGCGAAACCCCGTGGTATGTTGCGGCCGCTTTGGGGGGGCACGCAACAAAGGTCTCGCATCACCGTCTTCGCGCCGCCGTTGCCACTGCCCTTGCCGTGGCGCTGACCCTTGCGATTGCAGCCTGCGGCGGCGAATCGTCTTCCGACGCAAACGAGGCCGCCGGCAAGTACAGAGTCAAGGTCACGAAGTCCGAGTTCTCCACCTCGCAGCAGCTCGGCCAGACCTATCTTCTGAAGCTGGGCGTCCGCAACATGAGCGACAAGACGATCCCGGCGCTGACCGTCAACGTCTCGATCAAGGGCAGGGAGGGTCAAACCTCCACCCTGCCCTTCGCGATCCACGATCCCCAGCCGGGCCTTGCTCAACCCGACCGGCCAGTGTGGGTACTGGCCGAGCACTACCCGAGGTTCGCCGGCTCATCAGCGCCCGGTGGGGCGGAAACTTCGAACCAGAAAACCTTCGACTTCGGGCCACTGAAGAAAGATGCAAGCGCCGATGTGGTCTGGAAGCTGAGCGCCGTAAGGACGGGTAAGTACACGCTCCTCTACGCAATCGACGCCGGCCTGAGCGGTTCCGCCAAGGCGGAGACCGGCGGCGGCGTGGCGCCCGGTGGCTCCTTTGTCGTCGAGATCAGCTCGGCCGAGCGCGACACCGAAGTCACCGGCAGCGGAGAAGTCGTCGAAAAGAAATAGGCGCTGCCGGGTAGCTTGATTTTCGTGAAGCGACGAGCGGTATTTAGCACCGCCATCTCGGCCCTGGCGCTGGTGGCGCTACCGGCTTGTGGCACCGCCAACCAGCCCGAGGCGGGTCAGTCGGCGACGAAGCGAGGTGGCGTTGGGCTGAAGCGCGTCGGCAGCTTCGACAGTCCGACCTACGTAACGGGCGCTCCGGGATATCCGCAGCTGCTCTTCGTCGTCGAGCAGCCTGGCGAGGTCGAGGTCCTGCGCAAGGGGCGCCCGCTTGGCCATCCCTTCCTCGACATCGAGGGCCTCGTCTCCTACGAAGGGGAGCGCGGCTTGCTCTCCATCGCCTTCCCGCCCAACTACCGGGAGAGCGGCCGCCTCTACGTCTACTACACGGACGACGCCGGCAACATCCGCGTCGATGAATTCAAGCGGGGCAGTCCCACCAGGGCGCTGCGCGGCTCGCGTCGGACCGTGATCGAGGTCCCCCATCCGGTCAATACGAATCACAACGGAGGCCAGCTGCAGTTCCTCGGCAACCTGCTCTATTTCGGCACTGGCGACGGCGGCGCCGGCGGCGACCCGCCCAATAACGCCCAGAGCAAGGAGAGCCTGCTCGGCAAGCTGATTCGGATCGATCCCCGCCCGAGCAACGGCCGGCCCTACTCGGTTCCCACCGATAACCCCTTCGTCGGCAAGCCCGGGCGCGACGAGATCTACAGCTACGGCCTCCGCAACCCCTTCCGCTTCTCCTTCGACACGATCACCGCCGGGCGGCCCCGAATCGCGATCGGCGACGTCGGCCAGAACCGCTTCGAGGAGCTCGACTACACCAGCGTTGCCGCCGCGTCGGGGGCCAACTTCGGCTGGGACGCCTTCGAGGGCAACAGCCGCTACACCGAAGACAGTGGAGACACTCCGGACCCAGGCAACACCACAAAGCCAATCCTCGCCTACGGCCGTGACCGCGACGGCGGCACCTGCACGATCATCGGCGGCTACACGGTTGGCCCAGGCGGCCCGCCGACGCTGCGCGGGCGCTATCTCTACGCCGACTATTGCTCCGGCGTGCTGCGCAGCCTCGTGCCGCATCTGCATGGAGCGAGCGCTGATCGGAGGACCGGCCTTACGGTGACCTCGCCAACCTCATTCGGGGAAGACAGCCGCGGCCGCATCTACATCTGCTCCCAAGAAGGGTCCGTTTTCAGGTTGGTGAGCAAATAGCGGTTACAGTTGGCTGACCAGCCAAAGGGTCGAGAAGGGAGCAGCGGTGGAGAGCGGAACGGTCGAGACGAGCACGGGAGCGATCAACGGCGCGAACGGCAGCAACGGCTCGCCAGCCGCTGAGCAGATCGAGGTCCTGAACCCGGCAAACGGCGAGACGGTCGACTCGATTCGGGTCGACACGTCCGAGACGATCGCCGCCACCGTAGCCCGCGTCCGCGCCAATCAGGCCGAGTGGGAGGCGATCGGAATCGAGGGCCGCTACCACTGGCTCGGCAAGCTGCGCGACTGGATCCTCGACAACGTCGAGGAGATATCCGACACAGTGCAGGCGGAAACCGGCAAGGTCCGCGGCGACATCGCGGCAGAACTGTTCTACGTCACCGACCTGATCAACTTCTACGGCACCAACGCCGCCAAGTTCATCGGCGACGAAGTCGTCCGGCCACACTCTCCCCTTGTCGCCTCGAAGAAGCTAATGATCCAGTACCGGCCGCATCCGGTAGTCGGCGTGATCAGTCCCTGGAACTTCCCGCTGGCGATGGGTCTGGGCGACTCGATTCCGGCCTTGCAGGCTGGCGCCGCGGTCGTGGTCAAGCCCTCCGAGTTCACCCCGCTGAGCCTGATCCAGGTGATCGACGCCTGGAAGAAGGAGATCGGTGCCCCAGACGTCTTCGATTGCGTGCTTGGCGCCGGCGAAGTCGGCAGCACCCTTGTCGACCACGTCGACTGTGTTCAGTTCACTGGCTCGGACCGAACTGGCCGAAAGGTGATGGCCCGCGCGGCCGAGACGCTGACTCCGGTCAGCCTCGAGCTCGGCGGCAAGGATCCGATGATCGTCCTCGCCGACGCCGACGTCGATCGCGCCGCCAACGCCGCCGCTTGGGGCGGCATGGCGAACTCAGGGCAGCTCTGCATATCGGTCGAGCGGATCTACGTCGAGGAGCCGGTCTATGACGAGTTCGTCGCCAAGCTGACCAAGCGAGTCAGCAGCCTGCGGCAGGGCGCAGACGGACGCAAGCCCGAGAAGGACGTCGGCGCAATGACCTCGCCGAACCAGTCCGCGATCGTCGAGGATCACGTCAACGACGCCCTTGCCAACGGGGCACGCGCGCTGACGGGCGGCAAGAAAGGCAGCGGGCCTGGCGATTTCTTCGAGCCGACCGTACTCGTCGACGTCGACCACTCGATGAAGGTGATGCGTGATGAGACCTTCGGCCCCGTCGTCGGGGTGATGAAAGTGCGCGACTCCGAGGAGGCCGTGCGCCTCGCCAACGACAGCCGCTACGGCCTCGCCGCCTCGATCTTCGGCGACAAGGACCGGGCGGAGAAGCTCGCGCGCCGAATCGAGGCCGGCTCGGTCAACGTCAACGACGTGATCACCAACATGCTCGCGATGGGCGTGCCGATGGGCGGCTGGAAGCAATCGGGAATTGGCTTTCGCCATGGCGATTACGGAATCAAGAAGTACTGCCGCCCGGAGTCGATCGTCGTTACCCGCTTTGGCGGCAAGAACGAACCGGCCTGGTACCCCTACACCAAGGGGCGTCGCAGGCTTGTGAACCGCGTCGCCACGGCGTTCAACGCGCGGGATTGGCGCAGACGTTTGGGGTTGCGCGGCTGAGGCGAATTCCTGCTCGGTAGCCTCTTTGAATGGCCGAGCGTGACTTTCTAGCTGCAACTCGCGAGCGCATTGTCGTCTTCGACGGCGGCATGGGCGCGACCCTCGAGCAATTCGAGCTCACCCAGGACGACTACGGCGGGCTCGAGGGCAAGTGCCACGAGGCGCTCGTGCTGAACCGCCCCGACGTGATCGAGGGCGTGCACGCCTCGATGCTGGAGGCCGGCGCCGAGGTCGTCGAGACGGACAGCTTCCAGGGCTCGCGGCTGAAGCTCGAAGAGTGGGGCCTGGGCGAGCACACGCTGGAGATCAATGTGAAGGCCGCGGAACTCGCCCGCAAGGCCGCTGGCGCGGACCGCTTCGTCGCCGGCTCGATCGGCCCGACCGGTTTCCTGCCGGCCTCGACCGATCCCACCCTCGGGGACATCTCTTTTGGCCGCCTGGTTGAGGTTTTCGCCGAGCAGGCGCGAGGCCTGGTCGAAGGCGGCGCTGACCTGATCATCATCGAGACCGCCCAGGACATCCTCGAGGTCAAGGCGGCGATCTTTGGGGCTCGGGAGGCGTTCACGGCAACCGGCCGCACACTCCCAATCCAGACCAGCGTCTCGCTGCTCCCCCAAGGCGGCAAGATGCTGCTCGGCACGGATATCCAGGCGGTGCTGACAACGCTGACCGCGCTCGACGTCGACGTGATCGGCCTCAATTGCTCGACGGGGCCCGAGGACATGCGCGACGCGATCCGCTTCCTCGGCGAGAACAGTCCGCTGCCCGTTCATTGCATTCCCAATGCCGGCCTGCCCCTGCAGGGGCCCGACGGCGAGACGATCTTCCCCGAAGAGCCCGGTCCGCTGGCCGCCACCCTGGGCGAGTTCGTCGAGCGCTACGGCGTCGGCATCGTCGGCGGCTGTTGCGGCACGACGCCAGAGCACATCGCCGCGATTCGTGAGCGGGTCGACGGCCAGGTGCCGGGGCCCCGCCCGGCGTCCCGGCCGATCGAGGTCTCCTCGATGATGACCTCCACCCCTCTGGTCCAAGAACCGCGGCCGACGCTGGTCGGCGAGCGGGTTAACTCGCAGGGTTCGCGCAAGGCCAAGGAGCTGCTCCTCGCCGACGACTACGACGGCCTCGTCCAGGTGGCCGAAGACCAGGTCGAAGGCGGCGCCCACGTGCTCGACGTCTGCGTCGCCCTGACCGAGCGCCAAGACGAGGACGAGCAGATGGCGGCGGTGGTGAAGCGCATCTCGCTGACTCAGCCCTCGCCGATCCAGGTCGACTCGACCGAGCCGGAGGTACTGAAGGCGGCGCTTGAGCAGATCCCCGGGCGGGCGATCGTCAACTCGATCAACCTCGAGGCAGGCCGCGACAAGGCCGACGCCGTCGTGCCGCTCGCCAAGGCACACGGCGCCGCGCTGATCGCGTTGACGATCGACGAGGTGGGCATGGCGAAGACGGCCGAGCGCAAGGTCGAGATCGCCAAGCGGCTGCGCGACATCGCCTGCGAGGAGCACGGCCTCGATCCCGAGGCGCTGATCTTCGACGCGCTCACCTTCACGCTGACCACGGGTGACGATGAGTGGAAGCCCTCCGCGGTGGAGACGATCGAGGGAATCCGCCGGATCAAGGCCGAGATCCCCGGGGTGAAGACGTCGCTCGGCGTCTCCAACGTCTCCTTCGGCGTCTCGCCACGGCCGCGCGCCGTCCTCAATTCGGTCTTCCTCCACCATTGCGTCGAGGCGGGGCTCGACCTGGCGATGGTCAACCCCAACCACATCACTCCCTACTCGGAGATCTCCGCAGAGGAGCGCCAACTCACCGACGATCTCGTCTTCAACCGGCGCGAGGACGCGCTTGAGCTCTTCATCGCCCATTTCGAGTCGAAGGGCGAGGAAGCGGCCGACGAGGCCGCGGACCCCACCGAGGGCATGGAGCCCGAGGAGGCGCTGCACTGGCACATCCTGCGGCGTAAGAAGGATGGCGTTGAGGAATGGATCGACCGCTCGGTCGAGAAGATCGGCGCCGTCCCCACCCTCAACGAAGTGCTCCTGCCGGCGATGAAGGAGGTTGGCGACAAGTTCGGCGCCGGCGAACTGATCCTGCCCTTCGTCTTGCAGTCGGCCGAAGTGATGAAGCGCGCCGTCGCCCAGCTCGAGAACTACCTCGATCGGATCGAGGGTCACACAAAGGGCAAGGTCGTGATCGCGACCGTCTTCGGCGATGTCCACGACATCGGCAAGTCGCTGGTCAACACGATTCTCACCAACAACGGCTACACCGTGATTGATCTCGGCAAGCAGGTGCCTGTGGACACGATCATCGAGGCGGCCGTCGAGAACGACGCGGACGCGATCGGCCTCTCCGCCCTGCTGGTTTCGACCTCCAAGCAGATGCCGATCTGCGTGCAGGAGCTCCATCAACGCGGGCTGGAGTTCCCGGTGCTGATCGGCGGCGCGGCGATCAACCGGGATTTCGGGCGCCGCACCCTCTACCCGAAGGGCAAAGAGTCCGACGAGGTCTACGAACCCGGGGTCTTCTACTGCAAGGACGCCTTTCAGGGCCTGGACACGATGGACGCGCTCGTCGACGGGCCCACGCGCGAGGTACTCGTCGCCCGGATCCGAGCCGAGGCACGCGAGCTGCGCGAAAAACCGCTGGTGATCGACGACGGGCCGCCGACCAGCGACGAAAGCTCTCGCTCGTCCGCACGCACCGACGTGGCAATCCCCGAGCCGCCGTTCTGGGGGGTGCGGGAGGTCGAGATCGATCTCGACGAGGTCTACCCCTATCTGGACCGGCACGTCCTCTTCAAGCTGCACTGGGGCGGCCGAGGAGTAAAGGGCGAGGCCTGGGAGGAATTGGTCAATGGCAACGGCGAAGAGGAGGGCTTCGCTCCGCGCCTGGAGCGGATGTGGCGCGAGCAGACTTATCTGCATCCCCGGGCCCGGCTCGGCTACTTCCCCTGCAACGCGGACGGCAATCAACTCGTCGTATTCGACCCTGACAACGGGGAGCAAGAGCTCGAGCGGCTGATATTCCCGCGCCAGCCCAAGCATGACCGCATCTGCCTGGCCGACTTCTTCCGGCCGATCGAGTCGGGAGAACGAGACGTGGTCGCGCTGCAGGGCGTGACGGTGGGACCGCAGGTCACCGAATTGATCGAGCGCCTGGAGAAGGAGGGCGAGTTCGCCGAACAGCTCTACGTTCACGGGATGGGCGTGCAGGCGGCCGAGGGCCTGGCTGAGTGGCTGCACTCCGAGGTGCGCCGCGGCCTTTCCATTCCACTTGATCAGGGTCGCCGCTACTCGTGGGGATACCCGGCCTGCCCCGATCAGTCCGAGCACGCAAAGGTCTGGCGACTTCTCGATCTGACGGCGATCGGGATGACGCTCTCAGATGGCTATGCCGTTATGCCGGAGCAGTCAACGGTGGCGATAGTGGCCCACCACCCGCAGGCCGTCTATTTCGGCATGAAGTCCGGGTTCATTCCCGCCGAACAAGCGCCGGACGAACTGATCGCAGGCACCGAGCGAGGCGGCGAACTGGTGCCCAGCGAGTCCGCAAAATAGGATGAGTTTTGTCTGCATCGAGTGGAAACTTCGCTATTTGCGTTCTATGCTCAGATAGCCATGTGGGATTTTTCCCACAGGCATTGAGTTACGGTTAGCGCCGGGGCCCCTCCTCTCACTTGGGGGCCCCGGCGCGACATCCTTGCGATGGCTTTTGGAGAACCCCGTCCTGCAAGTGCGCGGGGTGGAACGGAGCCGACCGGGCTCCGTTCCAGCACCCGCTGCTCGCCCCCCTGCTGACGACGATGGGGGGTCGATCATTGGCTGATCGCCGTGTTCCAGGCCTTCGACTATGCCGGGTAAGGACCGTCCGAGTCCGTTCGGTCAGCGCACACATTGACTGGGCTCCACTTCGTGGCCTCGGGCGTGCAACTAAATAACAGGCCACGTTTACACGGTCAAGCGCTACAGATTATTCACACTAAACTATAATGCGCGTCTGCGCCCTGGCAAGGTTTTTCCCTGCAAAATTCAGCACGACATAGATGCGCGCGCGCGTTTAGGCGCAAGAAGCCAGCGAGGTCATACATTCACCGTATGAGCCTTAGGGTGAAGTTGTTTGAAGCGATTCGTGGAGACGCTTGATCAGATCGTCGGCGATTCTCGGGTCCTCGCCACCGACGCGCAAGCGGTCACGATTGCCCTCGAGAATCGCTTCTACCCAGGCACTGATTGAGCCAATCGCCCAGGTGCGGGGCTCTTGCTCGAGACGTGAACTGCAGGAGATCACTCCACCTCTCTCGATCTCGACGTAAACCCCAGCAAGGCGGTCATTCGCCTCGGCGTTTCTCGCTACGCCCGTATCGACAGCGAATAGACAGGAGCCGGAGCGCGTGACCTCGAGATCCACCAGTGGGACCGAGAGAAGAAAGGCGGCCTCGATATCGATGCGAGTCAGCGGGTCCGTCGCCGCGGCCAAATGTTCGCACTCGCAACGACCAGCTGCCACCAGCGGAGCAACTGCCTGGCGGGTCCAGTTAGTGGCGCCATAGGGCTTGGCACCCCGACCGCCGTCCGGTCTCGATTCCACCTGGCGGGCAGCTCGCATCGCGCTGAGCCGGCGCTCAAGCGCCGGGTAGGAATGGTCGCTGATGACGCTGCTCAGCTCGGTCAACGAGAGGGGGCGGGCGGCCAGAGCGCGCAGCATCGTCGAACCCCAGCCCCCCACCAGCGCGCGGATCGCCCCCTTGGCGGGCTCACTGCCAAGGGCAATCGGACCTTGCGGTGCTCGTAATAGCCACGCTTCGACGACCTCGGCTACCGCCAGCACCCCCTCCCCCACCTCGGTCAACTCGTTCTCCACCGTGTAAGGCATTCCGCTCCTCACATGGCGTTCGAGCGCACCGATGCCGCGCAGGTTGCCGACCTGTCCACGCAGGGTCGTCTGGGCGGCCCCACCGAGTCGTTCGCGAAGGTCGGGGAGACGCAGCGGCCCCTCGGAATGGGCACGGAGGATCGGAACACACAGCGGGCTCGCGATGAGGGAAAGCACAGTGCCGCCGGCGCGAACCCGGACAGGCGGGGACAGGGTGCTGTCGGCGTGCATCGTCGTGACCTGTATTGGAATAGAAAGGTTTACTTAAAAAGATGCCGTCAGCAAACGGCAGCCTATTGGAAACCGCGGAGTCTCGCCGCCCGTCAGGCGCAAGGTTGAATGTAGACAGTTGTCTGTGACCGCCCTAGCCTATGCAGGAGCGGGAGAGCTAGCTCGAGACGCGCTCGCTGAGGGTCTCGAGCATCTCCTCGACACGGACGAACTTGACGCGTGGCCGACCATGGGGTTCGCCCCGGCCGACCTCGGCCTGATCGATCGCCTGCCAGTCCTCGAAGCTCACATAGCGCACACCGCGCTCGGCGAGCAGCGCCTCGACGGCGCTGGGGTCGGTGCTCTCAGGACTAAGCAGGGTCTGCGACTCAACGTCGGCGAAGATGTGCTGGACGGTCTCCAGGGCATCCTTCTTGTTCGTACCGATCACGCCGGAGGGGCCGCGCTTGATCCAGCCTGCCGTGTAATGGCCGACCTTGTGGCCGGAGTCGTGGGAGTCGAGCACGCGACCGCCCTCGTTGAGGATCAGGCCGCGCTTTTCGTCGAAGGGAACGCCCTCGATCGGGATGCCGGTATAGCCGACCGAGCGGAGCACCAGACCACACTCGAGCTCTTCGCGCTCGCCCGAGTCCTTGGCGCGCAGGGTGCCGCCTTCCTCGACCAGTTCGTTGCGGCCGATGACGATCTTTTCGACCTTGCCGTCGCCGCGGATCTCCACCGGAGAGGCGAGGAAGCGCAGTACGATCCGCTTCTGCCTGCCCTCGGGCGTGCGCTGGGAGAACTCGCGCAGCGTCTCGACGTTTACCCGCGTCGTCTTGTCGGACTCGTCGGACTCGAGATAAGCGGCGCTTGCAGCGTCGAGCTCGACATCGGCCTCCTCGACGATCACGTCGGCGTCCTCCATCTCCCCCAGCTCCCTGATCTCGGGGTTGGTGAAGGCCGCCTGCACCGGCCCGCGCCGGCCCAGCACGACGATCTCGCGGATCTCGCTGCGATCGAGCAGCTCGATCGCGTGGTCGGCGGTGTCGGTTTGACGCAGCTCGTGGTCGGTCAGGGCCAGCATGCGGGCGACGTCCATCGCCACGTTGCCGTTGCCGATCACGACTGCCCGCTCACAAGAGAGATCGAACTCGTCGTCGGCGTAGTCCGGGTGAGCGTTGTACCAGCCGACGAAGGAAGTGGCGGCATGGCTGCCGGGCAGCTCCTCGCCGGGGATGCCGAGCTGGCGGTCGGTCTCACAACCGACCGTGAAGACGATCGCGTGGTAGAGCCGTTCGAGGTCCTCGACCTCGATGTCGTGGCTCACCTTGACGTTGCCGAAGAAGCGGAAGCCCTCGCGCGCCGCGGTTTTTTCGTAGACGCGGATCACCGACTTGATCTTCGGGTGGTCGGGGGCGACGCCGCCGCGAACGAGCCCGAACGGCGTCGGCAGGCGGTCGAAGAGGTCAACCTGAGCGTGCAGGTCGCCGTCCTTGAGGATGTGCTCTGCGGCGTAGAAGCCAGACGGCCCGGCGCCAACGATGGCGACGCGCAGCGGGCTCTCTTCGGTTCCGATCTTGCTCATGGCGAGCGCGAAAGAATAGGGAACTCGGCGCGCGGCCTACGCGGCGAGCAGCATCTCGTGGCAATCAGGGCAGATGCCGTGACTGAGCGCAGGCAGCTCGGAGCGGTTGAAAAGCTCGAGGCGTTTCGCCGCCACCTCGACCTCGACCCATTCCCCGTCGACTTCGAAGCGGTCACACCAGCCGCACATCTCGACGACCTCCTCCCCGCGTGGCACCTCGGGGTCGAGCAGCGGCTGCGGCGCCTCGCGAGTCTCCTCCGAACGCAGCTGCGCCGAGAAGAGGACGACCCGCCCGCCTGGCCGGGCGACGATCCTGATGTCCATCTCGCGGCGCACCCCCGGCCCGTCGCAGCGGAAGGGCAGCTCGACGTCGCCGACCTCGTCGCGGATGCGGCGAACCAGCAGCCGCTGCAGTTTGACCAGCTCGCGACCCGCCACGTAATCCCAGAGCGAACGACCGAGGCTGCTGCCGGCTTCCCGCCAGCCGTTTTCCTCGGCAAAGCGGTAGTAGCCGTCATCGACCCTGATCAGGTGGTCGTGCTCGTCGATCGCGTAGCTGAGCGCTTCGGTGGTCATGCTCCCGCAGCCACGGCACTGGGCACGCCGTCGAGCGCGTCCAATGCCTTGCGCAGCGAGAGCGCCACGCAGGTGAAGATCGGGGTCTCGAGCTCGGTGTACTCGCTTGATTCGGTCGGGCGCAGCTCCTGCACCAGATCGAGGAACATCCCCGGGTCGTCACCCTCAAAGGCGACCACGAACTCCTGGTCGTCGAGGCCGAAGGAATAGGAAGTGTTGATCGTGATCTCGGGATAACGGCGGCCGACCTCGATGTGGCTTTTCATGATCCGGCCACGCTCCTCGGCCGGCAGGCCGTACCAGCGGCGCTGCTTGACCATCGGGTAGAGGAAGAGGTACTTGCGCTCGGAGACGCAGATCTCGGGCCGCGCCTGCTCGTCCGAGTAAGGAGAGCGCTTGGTCATCGAGAGGAACGAGTAGGGCGTCTCGCTCCACTTCGCCAGGCCACTCTGCCCCAGGACGACGTGAAAGGTGTGCAGGTCGTCCAGGTTGGGGCTCTGACTGAGCAGCACCAGGTCGACGTCGCCGCGCGTTCCTATGGTTGAGTAGGCGCGCAGTGAGCGATCGAGGGCGAAGTCTTCGGAGGCGGCGAGGAACTCCTGCTTGTCCGCTGCGCGCAGGTCGGCGTCGCGGCGGCGCCAGGCGGGATCTACCTTGAAGAAACTGAACTTGGCAAATGTACGGTCGGCCATGGGGTTGACGATAGCTATTGGCCTTGCGGCGGGGGCCGGGTGGGGGTCTCCACTTAACTTTTTCGGTGAGGCGAATGCCGCCTTCCGAGATCAAATTGCCGAAAAAGTGCAAGACGTTCCGACCCCCACCCGGCCCCCGGGCACGAAGGTCATCGTGGCTCTCGTGCCTCATGGGACCGAGGTCGATGAGCTTGCGAGGGTTCCAGGCATTTCCCCAGGTCTGATGAGTGCTGGGCTTGGGAGCGTTCCGGCGGGGCAGACCTATTTGGACATCAGCCAGGGGAATCGGGTGTTCGATTCGCTTTATGACTCGGAGCTTCCTCGGGATGTAGGGGGAGGGATTTGTGGGACTGGCTACTCGCGGGCGGTGGTGGAGCGGGCGGAATCGGCTCCCGCGGACATCGTGCCGGGGTTGTTGGCGGCGACGCTGGCGGAGCATGGGGAGAGGTGCGAGGTTCGGGCGGTTGGGGTTGGGGGCCTAGTGGGGTTGGTTCGCGGGCTCAGGGGGCGCGACCTGGTCGTTGCTATCGAGCGGGCGCCGCCGGGAACTAATCGGGCCCTGGCGATTGGGGTTGCTGGGGTGGGGTTCGATGGGAATCTGACCTCGGACAGCACTCGGACGGACGGGTACGTGCTTTCGACCGACATTGCGCCGACGATCCTGGCGCGGCTTGGGATCACGGTGCCTTCTGAGATATCGGGGCAGGCGATCCGTTCGGATGGCTCGGTTGACCTCGCCGCGATTGAATCGCTGGGGGATCGGATGGCGGTGATCTCTGAGCGCCGCGGGCCCGTGATTGGAATCGGGTTGCTGGTCTGGCTCGTCGTCTTCGGACTGGCCGCGCTGGTTGGCTCGGACCGGGTGGAGAAGGTGGCGGTACGGCTGCTGGGTCTGAGCGTCATCTACCTGCCGCTGCTGCTGCTCGCCGGGGCGGCGCTCGAGCCGAGCCAGGAGACCGAACAGCTTCTCGTCATGTTCGGGGCGCCACTGCTTGCCGCATTGACGCTCGCCGTCTTTGGTGGCTTGCGGGCGCTGGCGATCGCCTCGGACCTCGTCGTCGGCGCCTACGCGGTCGACGTGATCGCCGGCTCCGGCCTCACGTCGCTCTCGCTGTTGGGACCGAACCCGGGTCTCGGCGTGCGCTTCTTTGGGATCGGGAATGAGCTCGAGGCGCTGCTCGGTGTGCTGGTCGTCGCCGGAACCGGCGCCGCCCTCTCGGGCTATGCGCCAAGACTCACCGGCCGCCACGCCGCCGCTGCCTTCCTCTCCACCGGACTCCTCTTTGCGCTCGTCTTTGCCGCAGGGCGCTTCGGCGCCGACGTCGGCGCCGCGATCGTGCTGCCAGTCGGCGGGGCGGTTGCCGCCGCCGCGATTGCCGCCCGTCGCCGTCGAACCACCCTGCTTGCGATCGTGGCGCCACTCGCGGTGCTGGCGCTGATCGCCCTCGCCGACCTGGTCTCCGGCGCCAACGCTCATTTGACTCGCTCGGTTCTTAACGCCGGCGGGCTAGGCGATCTGGCCGACGTCGCTCAACGCCGCCTGCAGCTGTCCGCACACAGCTTCGCCCGACCCGTGATCCTTCTCTTCCTTCCCCTCGTCGCCGCGCTTGCCGTGGTTGCGTTGCTCCAGCGCGAGCGGCTGGGCAGATGGTTCGCACCGGTGCCGGCTCTGCGCGCCGGCCTGATCGGTGCCCTCGCCGCTACCGCCGTGGGGACGCTCGCCAACGATTCCGGAGCCCTCCTGCTCGAGATCGGCACCGCCTACATCCTCGTCTTCGCCGGTTATGCGTGGAGCGAACGATCCGCGTGAAGCACGCACCGGATCGCCTCTGGACAATCAACTACCCTTTCTAGTTCGTGCGGATTGCCCTCGTCTCGCCATATTCCTGGTCCTACCAGGGCGGCGTTAACCGGCACGTGGAGTCGCTTGCCGAGGAGTTCCTCGGTCGCGGTCACCACGTTCGCGTGCTCGCCCCCTTTGACCCACCGGGTCGGCTCAGTCGAGTGCTGCACCGGGCCGAGCCCGAGTCTCGCGAGATTCCTGACTACCTGGTCCCGCTGGGGCGCACGGCGGGCTTCCCCTCGAATGGAGCAATCTCAAATCTCGCGCCGTTTCCGGCCGGTGGCGTAGTTGCTCCCCGACGCGAGCTGCGTCGCGAAGACTTCGACGTCGTCCATATCCATGAGCCGGTGGTTCCGCTGGTCGGCTGGAACGCCGCACTCGGTACAAATGCTCCGGCGGTTGGCACCTTCCACGCCTACTCGACCAAGCCGGTGCCAAACCACATCGCCTCGGCGCTTGGCGCCCGCCGCGTCTTCAACCGGCTCTCCGCCCGGATCGCCGTCTCGCAGGCAGCCGCCTGGACGGGTCGTCGTTGGTTTGGCGGGCACTACGAGGTGATCCCCAACGGCGTCGACGTCACTGCCGCGCCACGCGAGCCCAAGCCCGCGAGCGATGGGCTCAGGGTCCTCTTCGTCGGCCGCCCGGAGGAGCGCAAGGGCCTGCCGATCCTGCTCGCCGCCTTCGGCGCCCTGGTCGAGCACGTTCCCAGTCGCCTGACCGTGATCGGGGCTGAGCGCGAGGACGTGCTCCGCTACCTGGCCGATCCGGAGACGATGCGCTGGATCGACGTCCGCGGCCGCGTCTCCGGAGAGGCCCTGCACCAAGCCCTCCACGCGGCCGACGTGCTCTGCGCGCCCTCGCTCTCGGGCGAGAGCTTCGGCATGGTCCTGACTGAGGCATTCGCAGCCGGTACGCCGGCGATCGCCTCTGCCATCGCCGGCTACAGCGATGTCGTCAGTGACGGCGTCGACGGGGTGCTCGTCCCACCAGGAGATCCGCAGCGGCTCGCCGAGGAGCTGCAGCGCGCCCACCACGAGCCCAAGCGCTTGGCGGCGATGGGTGAGGCCGCTCGCCAGAGCGCCGAGCGCTACGCCTGGCCACACGTGGCCGATCAGGTGACCGCTGTCTACGAGCGCGCAATCGCGGCGCCCGAGCCACGCGGCACCCTCGAGCGCGCCGGGCACTGGGCGGGGATCCGGCCCGCCGACGGACTACCGCCGGAGCCCCCGCGGAGGCTTCCTTCGCTAGATCCCGCCCCCGCGCAGCCGGGAAAGCGCAAGCGCAAGATCGCGCGTCGCATCGGGCTCGCAGCCGCTGGCATCACAGGCGTGGGTTTGACCGCGCTCGCCGCACAGAAGATCGGTGTCGACAACGTCGTCCGAAGCATCGTCCGCTCCGACCTCACTTGGGTCTTGGTCGCCTGCGCGTTGATGGCCCTTTCGCTCTTCTTCCGCGCCGCCTCCTGGTATTGGATCGTGCGCGCTGCCTTGCCGCTGCGCCCCGTCCGTCGCCGCGACGTCACCTCGGCGACGATGATCGGCGTGCTGATGTCGGCCACGCTGCCGGCTCGCCTCGGTGAGCCGGCCAGGGCGATGTCCCTGGCTCGCCGCATCGGCCGTATGCGCGAAACCTTCCCCGTGCTGCTCGGCACGCTGGTCTCCCAGACCGTGCTCAACATCGTCGCCCTCGCCATGCTCGGCGTGATCATCGTCTCCAGCACCGACCTCTTCCACTCCAGCACCCAGAAGCTTTTCGCTTTCAGCTTCGTGCCGCTGCTGCTATTGCTCTTTGTCCTACTGGGGCCGCCGCTGATGCGGCGAAACGGCAACGGCCGCCTCGCCCGGCTGGGCGCAGCGCTCCACGGCGGCCTGGTGCAGGTTCGAGCCGGCCTGCGCGTCTTCCGTAATCCGCGGCAAGGCGCGGCAGCAGCCGCAGCGCAGTTGGGCGCCTGGGCGATCCAGCTCGCGGCCTGCTGGGCACTGCTCGCCGCCCTCGGCCTCAACGATCAGGCAGGAATCGGCGCCGCCGCCGCGGTGCTCTTTGCCGTGAACGTAACCGCCGTCGTTCCAGCGACGCCCTCAAATATCGGCGTCTTCCAGCTCGCCGTAATCAGCGTTCTGCACACGGGCTTTGGCATCAGCACCGCGGACGGCCTCGCCTATGGGGTGATCCTGCAAGCGGTTGAGATTGCCACTGCCGTCGCGCTCGGCCTGCCGGCGCTGGTCCGCGAAGGCCTGACCTGGAGCGACCTGCGCGTGCAGGCCCTCTCGACAACGCCGGTGCGACTCAAGCCACAGCCGGCGCCGCGCGAGGACGCCCGCCAGAGCATCCGCGCTTAGAGCGTCAGCTGAGCACGTCTTTCGAGACGCTGCCGACCCCGAGCAGTCCGGGGCCGACGTGGGCGCCGATCACGGGGCCGATCTCAGAGATGAAGACGGCCTCGCAGTCGAAGATTTCCCGGCAGTCGTCGGCGAGCGCACCCGCCGTCTGCGGATCTTGGATGTGCTGGATGACCCAGGCGTCGAGGCCAGACTCGTGGCGCTGGCGGGCGTAGCCGCGCAGGCGCTCGATCGAACGTGCCCGGGTGCGAACCCGCTCCACCGGGGTGATCTCCTCCTCGAGCGTGAGGATCGGCTTGATCTTCAGCGCCGAGCCGATCCAGGCGCGGGCGCCACCGATCCGGCCACCGCGCCGCAGGTACTCGAGCGTGTCAATCGCAAACCACATCTTCAGCTCCTCCCGGGCCTGCTTGGCGCGAGCGAGCGTTGCCGCCCCGTCCCCACCGGCCGCCGCTGCCGCGGACGCTGCCAAGACCGGCAAGCCCATGCCACCGCAGGCGGAGCGGGAGTCGAAGAGCTGGATCCGCTCTCCGCCCTTGCCCTCGGCGACAAGACGCTCGCGAGCCTGGTTGGCCGCCTCATACGTGCCAGAGATACCCGACGAAATATGGATCGAGACGATCTCCCGTCCTTCCTCTAGCAACGGCTCGTAGACCGCAACGAAGTCACCGATCGAAGGCTGCGACGTCGTCGCGCCATCCTCGGAAGCACGTAGCCGCTCGTAAAAAGCCGCGTAGTCGGCTATCTCCGACTCAGCCTCCTGCACACCGTCAACCGCTACGTAAAGACTGATCGTTTTGATCCCACGCGACGCGACCAGGTCGCTCGGCAGGTAGGCCGTCGTGTCGCAAACGACCGCAGTTTCAGCAGAAGGACTCAAGCAAAACGATTCTCGCAGACCTCTCGCTACACTTTGTGAAGTGACTGACGCCGCCACCGATACGCCCCAGGCAGCGATTGCCCTGACCGAGAAGGCCGCTGGCAAGATTGCTGAGTTGCTTAGCGGTCAGGAGGACTCCGAGGGGCAGGCCTTGCGCGTCGCGGTTCGCGGCGGCGGATGTTCGGGGTTCCAGTACGCGCTTGCCTTTGATCGAGCCAAGGACGACGACCACGTCTTCGAGGTCGACGGCGTCGCGGTGCTCGTCGACAAAGTCAGTATGCAGTTCGTCTTCGGCTCTGAGGTTGACTACGTGGAAGGCCTGCAGGGTGCGGGCTTCCAGGTCAACAACCCCAACGTCGTCGCCGCCTGCGGCTGCGGCTCGTCCTTCCAGGTCAAGGACGACGCTCCCGCCGAGACCGCTGCCGTCTAGGGCGGCGGCCTATTCGATCTGCAGCGGGGGCGACTGCGCCGGGGACGTAGCGGCTGCCGGTGCAGCCTCTGGCTGCTCGGCACCAAGCGCCTCTGCCAACTCGCCGGAGTCGAACATCTCCTCGACGATGTCTGCCCCGCCGAGCAGCTCGCCGTTGACGTAGAGCTGCGGGAAGGTCTGCCAGTCGGAGATCTCCGTAGTGACTTCGCGCAGCGGCTGCAGGGCGGGCAAGACGTCGATCGCGCCGTACTCGACGTCAAGCGAGTCGAGCACCTGCACCACGCGCATCGAGAAGCCACAGCGGGGCATTTCCGGCGTGCCCTTCATGAAGAGCAGCACCGGGTTGGCGGCGATCAGCTCTTCGACCTTCTGCTTTAGCTCGGCGTCAGCCATCTCCTGGAGTGTAGAGATCGACGTATCCGACATTGACCACACTGGGGTGGGGTCAATGTCGGAAGCGCGCTCAGGGGGTGCTTGTCTTCACCGAGAGGGCGTGGATTGTGCCGTCGTCGAAGCGCTGCTTCACCGCGGCCTTGACCAGGCGATGCTGGGCGAGGCGGGAGAGGCCCTCGAACTGAGGGGCCTCTACGGTCGCGCGCAGGTGATCGCCGGTGCCGGTTTCGTCGGCGACGTCCACCGTCGCGCCGGGCAACGCCGCCTCGATCATCCCCTTGATCTCCACCAGGTCCGCGGCCATCGCTTGGGGGGCGGCTAGCGGCGACGGCGCAGCATCATCAGGCCGCCAAGCGCGAAGCCGGCTACAGCGGCGCCGACGATTAGCTGCGAACGGTGCTCGGCCACCTGGCGGCGCCAGTCGGTGAGTTCGGTGACCCGGCCGCGCAGGATCTCCACCGAGCTACCGAGATCGCGGCGCTGCAGGTCGATGTCGCGGCGAATCTGGGCCGCGGAGCGACCGGGTATCCCGGCGGTCGAGGGGCGGCTGGGCTCGGGGTGGGTGCTCATTCCTTGCCTGCCTTCGCTCCTGATTCGATCGTTTCCCTGGTCAGCTTCGCCTCTGCGATCGCCTGCTCGGGCATCGGCGGGGCGCCGGCCTGGACCGAGCGGTAGGCGATGAAGCCCGCCGCGGCGGCGATCAGAAGGAAGAGCGCAGCCTCGACGAAGAAGCCCGGCCAGGCGTTGCCGTCGAAGACCTCTTCGGCGAGCAGCCAAGCGACGCCCTCCATGATCAAGATCAGCGCCAGGAAGGCGAAGGTGCCGGCGGCGATGCCGACCACCGAGCCGCGCAGGAGCTTGCCGACCTTTTCCGAAACCTCGGTCTTGGCGAGCTCGATCTCCTCGCGGACCAGCGATGAGCTCTTTTCGGCGACGTCGAAGACCAGCTCGCTAACCGAGCGCTCGTCCTGAGCCGGGGGCGGCGTGAGGGGACCGTCGGCCACGCTACTCCGGCGGGTCCTCGTCGAACATGCGCCGCCAGACGAAGCCGGCCAGGCGGGTCGCGACGATGCTTGCCAGCGCACCGCTGGCCGCGAGCATGCCGCTCCAGATGAGACGTTTGGTGATGTCGTGATCCATCGGGACTTCGACCTTACCTATCGTGGCTCCAGGCCGTCGCAGATGGTGGCGACCAGCAACGTCTTTGCCTGATCGAAGTCAGTGTCAGAGGCCGGAATCACCTCGAAAATCCAACCGGAGAGGAGCTGCTCGACCGCGCCGTAGAAGGACATCGAGGCGAAGGTCGAGTCGATGTCGCGGCGGAAGACGCCAGCCGCCTGGCCGTCGGCGACGATTTTGGCGATCGAGTCATAGGCGCGGCGGATCTCCGGCAAGTGCGTGCGACCGAAGGAGTTGGCCGCCCGCGTTACCTCGACGATGATCACCTTCATCAGCTCGGGGTCGTGGCGATAGGAGTCGACGATGAAGCCGGCCACCGCTTCGAGCTTGGCGCGCGGCGAGGCACCCTCGCGATCGGCCTCATCGATCGCCGTCAGCAGCAGTGACCAGCGCTCGCTGAAGAGCTCGTTGAGAACCTCGTCCTTGGACTTGAAGTAGTGGTAGACGAGCCCGTAAGCGACCCCTGCCTCGTCGGCGATGTCAGAGACCCGGGTCGAGTAGAAGCCCTGGCGGGCAAAGACGCGGATCGCCGCGTCGAGGATTTGCCGGCGCTTGTCGATCGGCGGTGCCTTGGCCATCAGGAACGCATCTCCGCGAGCTGTGGCCAAAGGTAAGCCTGGGGTCGGCGGTTAGCGAGCGAGGGCAGCGACTCGCGCACGCGATCCTGGGCGTCGAAGTCGAGCTCGGCGGCAACAAAGCACTCCTCGTCAGGCGCCGTCGCCAGGACTACCCCCCAGGGGTCGATGATCGACGAGCGACCATAGGAATGGAAGTGCGGAGGCGCCTCACCGACCTGGTTGGGCGCGAGGAGGAAGGCCTGGTTCTCGATCGCGCGGGCGCGCAACAGCACCTCCCAATGGTCGCGGCCGGTGGCAAGCGTGAAGGCGGAGGGCACGGTGAGCAAACGGGCCCCGCGCACGGCGAGGATGCGGAAGAGCTCAGGGAAGCGCAGGTCGTAACAGACGCTGAGGCCGAGGGTCGTGTCTGCGATAGAGGCGGTGACGATCTCATCGCCGGGCTCCTCATGAGCGGACTCGCGGTAGGAGACCCCACCGACTTCGACATCGAACATGTGGATCTTGCGGTAGACGGCGAGGTCCTCTCCGCTGCCGTCGATCAAAACGGACGTGTTGAAAGCCTTGCCCTCGGGGCCGCGCTCGGAAACGCTCCCGGCCAAGAGGAAAATGCCCAGCTCCCGAGCCCAAGCGCGGGCGGCGCTGAGGCTCGGACCGTCGAGCGCCTCGGCGCCGTCGATCAGCTCCTCGCCGCCCGCCAAGAGATTCCACTTCTCCGGCAGCGCGACCAACTGGGCCCCGTCGGCAGCGGCGGCCCGCACCAGCCGCTCGGCGGCCTTCAGGTTCCGTGCCTTCTCGCCGGTTGAATTGAGCTGTACGACCGCTGCGCGCAAAGCGTTCCTTTTTTCGCTCGCTGGTTGACTGACCAGTCAATCGGTTTGGTCAGTATAGGTGCAGGCGTAAGCTTGAGCTGCATGAGCGAGATCGCGCAGCTCGGGGGCGAGCGCAAGCAGGTAACCGTCCTCTTCGCCGACGTCCAAGGGTCAATGGACATGGCTGAGCAGCAGGACCCCGAGCAGTGGCACGCGATCATGCAGCGCTTCTTCTCCACCCTCGCCGACGCCGTCCACCGCTTCGAAGGGACGGTGGACAAGTTCACTGGCGACGGGATCATGGCCGTCTTCGGTGCGCCGGTCGCGCACGAGGACCACGCACGGCGGGCTTGCTACGCGGCACTAACGATGCTCGACGACGTCGGCGAGTACGCAGCCGAGCTGCGTCGCAAGCATGGGCTCAACTTCTCCACCCGAATCGGGGTCAACTCCGGCGAGGTCGTCGCCGGTGAGATCGGTGAGGGCGGCTACACGGCGGTCGGGCACACGGTCGGCCTGGCGCAGCGAATGGAGGCGCTGGCCGAGCCCGGCAAGGCCTACCTGACCGAGAGCACCGCGGAGCTGGCGCACGGGTTCATGGAGCTGGAGGACCTCGGCCACTTCGAGATTAAGGGCGCCAGCCGCCCGGTCGGCGTCTTCGAGCTGGCTGGCGTCGGCGCGGCACGCTCGCGGCTCGACCTCTCCCGCGAGCGCGGCTTCTCGCGCTTCATCGGGCGCGACGAGGAGATGGCCGTGCTTGAAGCGGCACTCGACCGGGCCGAGGGCAGCGAAGGCGCCGCGGTCGGCATCGTCGCCGAGCCGGGGATCGGCAAGAGCCGCCTCTGCCACGAGTTCGCCGAACGCTGTCGCGAGCGCGGGGTCGAAGTCTTCGAATGCCAGGCGCAGGCACACGGTCAGACGATTCCCTTCATGCCCGTCCTGCAGATGCTGCGCTCCTACTTCGGCATCGTCGACGGCGATGCCGAGCGGATCGTCCGCGAGAAGATCGCCGGTCGCACCCTGCTGCTCGATCCCGACTTCGCCGAGGACCTGCCGCTGCTCTTCGACTTCCTCGGCGTCCCCGATCCCGACCGGCCGCTGCCGCAGCTCAGCGCCGAGGCGCGCCACCGGGCGCTGCGCGGCGCCGTCTGCCGCCTCGTGCGCGCGCCCAACCGGCGCAACTCGATCGTCGCTCTGGTCGAGGACCTGCACTGGATGGACGAGGGCTCGGCAACCTTGCTGGGCGAGCTGATCTCCTCGGTCGAGGGGACCAAGACCCTGGCAATCGTCAACTTCCGCCCCGAATACAGCGCCGAATGGGCAAGCGCCGAGACCTATCGGGGGATCTCGCTGGAGCCGCTCGGCCCTGAGGACACGCGCGAGTTGATTCGCGACCTAGCCGGCGACGATCCCTCGCTCGACGGCCTCGCCGACCTGATCCACGAGCGGACGGCTGGGAACCCGTTCTTCATCGAGGAGATCGTCCGCGGCCTTGCCGAAGCCGGCAACCTCGATGGCGAGCGCGGCGCCTATCGCCTGGCGCATCCCGTCGAGGACACCGGGGTTCCCGCAAGCGTGCAGACGGTGCTGGCGGCGCGGATCGACCGCCTCGAACCGAAGGCCAAGCAACTGCTGCAAGCGGCCTCGGTGACCAGCAAAGAGATCAGCGAGCGGGCGCTGGGAATGGTGTCGGGCCAAAGCACGGACGACGACTACCGGGCGGCGCTCTGCGAGCTGACCGACGGCGGCTTCCTTTTCGAGACCGAGATCTACCCGGAAAGGGTCCTCTCCTTCCGCCACCCGCTGACCCGCGAGGTCGCCTACAACACCCAGCTGGCCGATCAGCGTGCCGCCACGCACGCAGCCACCGCGCGCGCCCTGATTGAGCTCAATCCCGACCGCCACGACGAGCTCGCCGCCCTGATCGCAAGCCACATGGAGGCAGGTGGCGAAACGCTCGACGCAGCACGCTGGTCGGCGCGAGCGGCCTACTGGGCTGGAAGCAGCCGCCCGCAGGACGCGCTGCGACTGTGGCGCAAGGCGATGGAGCTGACCGAACAGCTCGAGGAGACCGGCGAGACGATGGCGATGGCGGTGATGTCGCGGCTCCAGCAGCTCGACTTCGCCTGGCGCCTCGGCATGGCCGACGCAGAGGAAGAGCGGCTGACCGCCGAAGCGGAGGAGATCGCCAAGCGGACCGGTGACCTGCACTCGCTGGCAATGCTCAGGGTCGCGCGCGACGTGCGGCCCGGCATGCCGCACGTCGCCTCAGCCTGGCTGAAAGCGGTGGCCGAAACGATCGACATCGCCGACCGCTCGGGCGACCTGCACCTTCGCGTCGCGATCCGCGCTGCCAGCTCCTACGCGCACTTGTGCGCGGGGGACTTCGTCGGCTTCGACCGGTCCGCCGACGAGATCCTCGACCTCGCGGGCGAGGACCGCCGCGTCGGTGCCGGGATCATCATCGGCAGCCCAGTCGCCTGGGCAACGATGGCGAAGGGCCTGGTGCTGCGCGAGCGGAACGAGCTGGAGGAGGCCGAAAAATTGTTCAACGCGGCGCTGCGGATCGCAACCGAGGACGGCGATCCGGAGATTGCCAGCTGGACGCGCAGCAACCAGGCGCTGATGTTGGCCATGCGCGGCGACCTCGATGCGGCGATCGCGCTTGCACGCCGAAACTGCGAGCTGACCGAACGGCTCGGAGACGTCTTCTCGCGCAGCCTCGCCCTCTCCAACCTCGGCGGGACCCAGCTCGCCGCCGGTGACTACGCAGGGGCGCTCGATTCACTCGAAGAGTCCGATCGGGTCTACCGAGCCGCCGTCAGCGGAGGCGATGAGATGGAGGCCTGGCGGGCGGGATTGCGGGCCGAGGCCCTGGTGGGCGTCGGCCGCCCTGAAGAGGGCTTGGAGCTGGCGGAGTGGGCGACCGAGATCGCCCGCGAACGCGGCATGCTCTGGTCGCTGCCGCTGACCCTCCAGGCCATCGCCATCGCCCGGACGGCCAGTGGGCAAGACGGAGTTGAGGTCGCTCTCGACGAGGCGGCGGAGGTCGCCGAGCGCACCGGAGCGATGATCAGCCTGCAGTCGATCGAAACCACCCGCGAGACGATCGGCGCGCCGGCTAGAGGTGCATGACCCGCGCCACGATGCGGTCGAACAGGCGCGTCGGGATCAGGTGCCTGAGCCGGGCCTGCACCTTGGCGTCGGCGCCGACCAGATAGCGCGTCCTGGGCCGACGGGCCTCCAGCGCGTGCTCGATCACGTCGGCCACCTTCTCCGGCGGGATGCCCCGCTCCGCCGTGTCCTTGATCACCTTGCGGTAGGCGGCGATCGCTTTGCCATAGAGCGCTTCGCGGTGGGGCGTACGCGCGCCGATTTCGTCCGCTCGCTGCTCGCCACGGTCCCAGATCGGCGTCGCGATAGATCCCGGCTCGACGATCGAGACCTGGATCCCCCAGGACCGCAGCTCCTGCCTGAATATGTCGCCGACCGCCTCAATGCCGAACTTGGCCGCGTGGTAGGCCCCGGTGAGCGGGAAGGCGATCAGGCCGCCGATTGAGCTGATGAAGACGATCCGCCCGTGCGCCACGCGAAGCTGCGGGAGGAGCGCTTGCGTGACCGCGACCTGCCCGGTCAGGTTTACCTCGATCTGGTGACGGAAGTCCTCGATCGGGATCGTCTCCAGTGGGCTGGGCACGGCGATGCCGGCGTTGTTGACGAGGCCATCCAAGCCTCCGTCACCGACGGTGCCGGCGATCTGGTTCGCGGCCGCTGCGATCTGGTCCGCATCGGTGACGTCGAGCATCAGCGGCACCAGGCGCGACGATGCATCGGCGCGCAGCGACTCAGCGTCCTCCTCTCGCCTCACCCCGGCGAAGACTTGCCAACCAGCGCTGTCCAGCCGTAGGGCACTCGCCCGGCCGATCCCGGTCGAAGCGCCTGTGATCAGCACGGACTTCACCCGCGCCAGGCTAACATCGGCCCCGATGGCGGCGGCGGCCTTTGTCACGGGTGGATCGGGTTTCATCGGCGGCAGGCTGGTGCAGCGGCTGGTCTCCGAAGGCCGGCCGGTGCGAGCGCTTGCGCGCTCCGAGCAAGCTGCCGAACGAGTCGCCGAACTCGGCGCGGAGCCGGTTCGGGGAGAGCTCGGAGACCAAGCCTCGTTGACCACAGGAGCAGCTGGCTGCGAGCACGCCTTCCACCTTGCCGCCCACCTGGGCGAGTGGGGGCCGTGGGAGGACTTCGAGCGGGGCAACGTCGAGGGAACCCGGAATGCCCTCACCGCCTGCGCCGAGGCTGGGGTGAGGCGCTTCGTCCACTGCGGAACCGAGGCAGCGCTGATGGCCGGTGAGCCACTGGTTCAGGTAGACGAGACCGCGCCGCTGCGTCCGGACTCGCGAGCGCCATATCCGGCCACGAAGGCCAAAGCCGAGGAAGCGGTTCGCAAGGCAGCTCGCTCGGGTTTCGAGACCGTCGCCCTCCGTCCCCGCTTCGTCTGGGGCAAGGGCGATACGACCCTGCTGCCCGAAATGGTCGCGACCGTCGAAAGCGGCCGCTTCGCCTGGATCGGCGGCGGTCGCAACGTCACCGACACAACCCACGTCAACAACGTCGTCGAGGGCTTGATCCTGGCTGCAAAGAAGGGCCGCTCGGGTGAGGCCTACTTCGTCACTGACGGCGAGCCCGTCGTCTTTCGCGAGTTCGTCACCGAGCTGCTTCGAACCCAGGGCGTCGAGCCCCCCAACCGCAGCCTGCCCGCCTGGACCGCCGCCCCGATGGCAAGGGTCTGCGAGGCGGCCTGGAAACTCCTGCCCCTGCCGGGAGAGCCACCGATGACCTCCTTCCGCTCCTGGCTCCTCACCCAGGAGTGCACGATCGACATCTCCAAGGCCCGTGCCGAGCTGGGTTACGCGCCGATCGTTGACCACCAGCAAGGGCTCGCCGAGCTGAGCGCTTAGACGCAGCCCTCATTAAACCGAAACGTTTTAGCTGCATCCTTCTGTATGGTGTGCGTACGGTGGAGAGCCGACAACCATTCACAGTCTCTTGCTCTCGGATCGGGCACTCCCGAGGTTTGTTCCGAGAGAAAGGAGGTGGAATGGATATTTCCCAGGCTCTTTACCTATTGCTTGTCTGGATGATCATCCAGACCGTTAGGCAGTAGGCCACCCAGCCCCGGTGTCGTTGTGGCGGCACCGGGGCATCTTCACCAAGAAGACCCGCCGAAGCGGGCCTTCTTAAGGAGGTCAAATGGACGGTTCCATTGGCCTCTACCTATTGCGCTTGCATCTTACACGCGGATAAGCGAAATCGCGGGCATTTGCCTAGCCGCGGCTCGCTCGGTGGCGCTCGAGCTCGGCGACCATCAGCTTGGTGTGCAGCGCGGCGATCAGGTCCTGGAGGGGCTGGGCGCCGGCTTCGAGCATCTCGACGACGCGCTCGGGTGAGACCTCGCCGGCGAGGCGATCCATCACCATCCCGACCTCCTCCCGAACCAGGTCTTCGATCGCGCTCTTGTAGCGCAGGGTGTCGTAGACGGTGAAGCCAATCTGCTCGTCGTAGCCGCCGGCACGGAAGCGGCTGATCGCCTCAATGATCTTGATGTCGGAGGGCGAGTAGCCGCGGCTGTTGGGGCTGAGGACCTCCAGTTTCTCGAGCCGGTCGAGCACGTCCCTGGGGACGCCGTAGCGCTCGCGAACCTCGGCGGCGCTGGTCCGGGTGCGCTCGCCGGCGAGGGCGCGATCGAGAATGCGGTCCTCAAGCTCGACCAGGGCGCGGGCGCGCTCGGGGTCCTCGTCGAGCACCGACTTGATCGCCCGCAGCGGCATGAAGCGCTCCTCCTGCAGCTGCTTGATCAGCTTGATCCGGTCGACGAACTCCGGCGGGTAGTAGGCCATGTTGCGGCTCGTCTTGACCGGCTCGGGCAGCAGGCCCTCGCGCAGGTAGTGCTTGATTGTCGGCGCGGGGACGCCGGACGCCTCGGCCAGCTCGCCCATCCGCAGCAAGTCGCCGTTGGCACTGTTGCCGCTCATGCGCGGAAGGTGGTCGCGGCGTCGGAGCTGGGACCGGCAGCCGCGCCGGACTCGATCATCGCCGCGACCTCCTCGTCGGAGTAGCCGGCTTCGCGCAGCACCTGGTCGGTGTGCTCGCCGAAGGCGGGTGCCGGCCGGGTCGGGTCTGCCGGGGTACGGCTCATCTTCACCGGCGCGCCGAGCTGACGCACGGTGCCGAAGCCCGGCTGCTCCATCTCGACCACCATCTGGCGAGCGCGGACCAGCTCGGAGTCGAGCGCCTCGTCGACGTCGAGAACCGGCTCGATGCAGCAGTCATGCTCGTCGTTGAAGGCCTTCCATCCGTCACGCGTGCGCGAGCGGAACACATCGGCAACTTGCTGCCACGCCTCGCTGCCTGGTGCCTCGAACTGTGCCTCGATCAACTCCGGTCGCCCGACCCCGTTGCAGAAGGCGGCCCAGAACTTCGGCTCGAGCGCCCCGCAGGTGATCCAGCCGTCGCTCGCCTCGTAGGGCAGGTAACAGAGTAGGCCGCCGGCGAGCTGCTGCTCACCCCGCTTCGGCACCTCACCGTCGCAGAAGTAGCGGCCGGCGACCATCGCCAGCCAGGAGAGGGCTCCGTCGGCCATCGAGACGTCGACCATCTGGCCTTCGCCGGAGCGCTGGCGCTCGTGCAGCGCCGCCATCACGCCGAAAGCCGCCATCAAGGCGCCGCCGCCGAGGTCGGCGATCTGGCCGCCCGACTGCACCGGGGGGCCGTCCTTGGCTCCAGTCAGCCCGAGCAAGCCGATGAGGCCCAGGTAGTTCATATCGTGGCCGGCGCGCTGCGTGTATGGGCCGTCTTGGCCGTAGCCGGTAATCGCGCAGAAGACGATGCCCGGATTGGCCTCGCGCATGCGCTCGTAGCCAACGCCGAGCCGGTCGAGGACGCCGGGGCGAAAACCGTCGAGGACGACATCGTGGCTTTCGACCAGGCGCAACAGGGCCTCACGTCCCTTCTCGCTCTTCAGGTCGAGGCGCACCGAGCGCTTGCCGCGGTTGAGCGAGAGGTAGAGGGCCGAGCGCGTCCCCAGCTCCCGCTGCTCATCCGTTCCGTAGTAAGGCGGTGCCCAGCGGATGTAATCACCCATGCCGGTGTCCTCGACCTTGAGCACCTCGGCTCCGAGGTCGGCGAGCAGAAGCGAGCAGAAGCCCCCCGGCAGCAGCCGGGTCAGATCGAGAATCTTGACGTCGCTAAGCGGGAGAGCGCTCACGCTTCGGCACTCCCAGCAGCTCGCGCGCCTCGACGACGCTGGCGACTTTGCGGCCGACGTCTTCGGCCATCTGCCGCGCCTTAGCGATCAGGTCGCCGTTGGAGCGGGCCATCTCGCCGTTCGGCAAGTAGAGGTTGTCCTCGACCCCAGCGCGGACGTTGCCGCCCAGCACCAGCGCCGTGCCGAGCAGTTTCCACTGGTCGCGCGAGATGCCGATCGTCTGCCACTGGTTCTCGCCCTCGGCCCCGCCCGGAATCTGCTCTGACATGAAGGCGACGTTGCGCGGGGTCGGGCGAATGCCACCGTTGACGCCCATCACGAGGGAGATCTGCAGCGGCGTGCGCTCCAGCAGTCCCATGTCGATCAACGGATCGAGGTTGGCGACGTGTCCGGCATCGAAGCACTCGTGCTCGGGCTTGATCCCGAGGTCGCGCATCGCGGTGAGGAACTCGATGATCGTGTCGAAGCTGTTCTCGAAGACCGCCTTGAAGACGAAGTCCTTGCGACGCGAGCTGTACTTGGCGTAGTTCATCGAGCTCATGTTGAGCGCGGCGACGTCGGGGCGAAGCGCCCGCAGGTACTCGAGCCGCTTCTCGATCGGAATGCCGATCGCGCCGGTCGAGTAGTTGATGATCACGTCGCCGACCTCGGCCAAGATCGCCTCGGTGATCGCGCGGAAGTCCTCGACCTCGTAGGAGGGCGTGCCGTCCGGTTTGCGAGCGTGGATATCGATCTGCGAAGCGCCCTCGTCGACGGCGCGCCGAGCCTCCGCCGCGTACTCCTCCGGCGTGTAGGGGATCGCCGGGCACTGGTCGCGATTGGCGATCACACCGCTGATCGAGCAGCTGATCACCACCGGGTTCTCGAACGAGCTCACTTTCCGCCTCCGTGGGACGAGTTATCCGTGTATTTGACGGGAAAGTCGTCCCATCGGCTCATACCGGCATCACCCCGTGGCGCTTGCGCGGCTTCTCTACGTGCTTATTGGCGGCCATCTTCAGGGCGTTGGCGATCGTCGGGCGCGTCTCGCGTGGGTCGATCACGTCGTCGATCACGGCGTTGCCGGCGGCGATGTAGGGGTCGATCTGCTCGCGCACAGCGTTGAGCATCGACTCGCGCGTGGCCTCGGGGTCGTCGGAAGCCTCGATCATCGAGCGGCCGATGATTTCCACCGCGCCCTCCGCCCCCATCACAGAGATCTCCGCCCCGGGCCAGGCGACGATCAGGTCCGGCTCATACGCCTTGCCGCACATCACGTAGTAGCCGGCGCCGTAGGCCTTGCGCACGATCACGGTCACCTTGGGCACGGTGGCGCGGCTGACGGCGTAGAGCATCTTGGCGCCGTGGCGAATGATCCCGGCGTGCTCGACCTTGGCGCCGACCATGAAGCCGGGCACGTCCTGGAGGAAGACGAGCGGGATGTTGAAGGCGTCGCAGAGGTTGATGAAGCGCGCCGCCTTGTCGGCCGAGTCGTTGTCGAGGATGCCGGCCAGCTGCTTGGGCTGGTTGGCGACGATCCCGGCGGGCCGGCCGCCGAAGCGGGCGAAGCAGGTGATCAGCGTCTTGGCGAACTTCGGCTTCAGGTCGAAGTACTCGCCGTCGTCGACGATCTCGCGGATCACGTCGTACATGTCGTAGGGCTGCCGCGAGGAGTCGGGGACGATCTCCATCAGCTTCTCCGAGGCGCGCTCGATCGGGTCGGTTGGATTGGCGCGCACGGGAGGCTTCTCTTCCCAGTTGGAAGGGAAGAAGGAGAGGTAGGTCTTGATCGCCGCGATGCACTCCTCGTCGTCCTTCACCTCGAGATCCCCCACCCCCGATTTGCGGCAGTGGACCTTGGCGCCGCCGAGCTCCTCCATCGAGATGTCCTCGCCGGTGACGGCCTTGGTCAGGTGCGGGCCGGCGAGCGCCATCGCGCCCTGGCCGGAGACCATCGGCACGAAGTCGGCGAGAGCTGGGATATAGGCGGTGCCCGCAGCGCAGGGGCCCATCATCGCCGCGACCATCGGGATCACGCCCGACATCTCGACCTCCTCGCGGAAGAGGTGGCCGGAGCCGGCGAAGAGCGAACCCGCTGCCTCCTGGATGCGGGCGCCGGCGGAGTCAAGTAGCCAGATGAAAGGCATCCGCTTGGAGAGGGCCATCTCGCGCAGGCGGGTGGCCTTGAGCTCGCCGGTCATGCCCATCGAGCCGGCCATCACGGTGAAGTCGTAGGCAGCGATGCAGCAGGGGCGGCCGTCGACGTCGCCCCAGCCGGTGATCACGCCGTCGGCCGGCGCCTCCTTGCCCTCCATCGCCCGCTGGGCGAAATGGGGACGGCCGTGGATGCCCATCTCAACGAAAGTGCCCTCGTCGACGAGGAGGTCGATCCGCTCGCGGGCGGTCAGCTTGCCGCGCTCGTGCTGCTTGGCGATCTTCTCCTCGCCGCCGCCGAGCTTGGCCTTCTCACGCCGCTCGTGCAGTTGCTCGGTCAGCTCGCCGAGCGGGGCCGTGCCTGGCAGCAGGTGCTTGGTCTCCTGATCGGTCGCCACTACCGTCCCTTCCACTGCGGGTCGCGTTTCTCGAAGAATGCGGTGACGCCCTCGACGATGTCCTCGGTCGAGAAGGTGAGCGAAAGCTGCGAGCGCAGGTACTCGAGCGCGTCGTCGACCGCCATGTCCTGCTGGCGGTACATCGCGTCGTGGCCGAGCCGCATCAGCACCGGGCTCTTGGAGGCGAGCTTGGTCGCCCAGTCGGCGACGGCCACGTCGAACTCACCGGCCGGAACCACCTTGTTGGCGAGCCCGTACTCGACCGCCTCCTCGGCGCTCAGTCGCTCGCCCAGCAGCATCATCTCGTTGACCTTCTTGCGCGGGACGTTGCGATAGATGATTGCCATGATCATGTAGGGGAAGGCGCCGACGTTGATCTCCGGCGTGCCGAAGGTGGTGCCCTCTTTGGCGATCAGCAGGTCGCAGGAGAGGGCGAGGCCCATCCCCCCCGCCAGCACGTGGCCGTTGGCCGCACAGAGGCTCGGCTTGCCCAGGCGCGGCATCAGCCTGAAATATTCAAGAAAAAGATCAGTTGCAAAATGTTTGGCTACGAGCGGAGCGTCAGCAGCGAAGCCGCCGAGATCAGCCCCCGCGCAGAAGACTTTGTCCCCGGCACCGGTGAGGACGACTGAGCGAACGTCCTCGGAGTCGCGAGCCGTCTTCATCGCGTCGACCAGCTCGGTAAGCATCCGCCCGGAGAGCATGTTGCGCTTCTCCGGGTTGTTCAGCGTCACCGTGGCGACGCCCTCGGCGACCTCGTACTTGACGACCTCATAGTCCATCGGAGCGGGACCATAGCCGAACCGCGTCGAAAGTAGGAAGTGCTACTGTCCACCAGCCCGAGACGTGTCTGAGTTTTCCCACGGCATTCGTGGCCGAAGTCAGACACGCCGCCGATCACGAACTGCGAACGAGGAGAGAGACCAGTGGCGACCGCGACGACCAACGGCTCCAAAGTCATCAAGCCCGACCACGAGGCGGGGCGCAAGCACTTCATCTTCAGCCAGGAGCACGAAGACCTGCGCGAGTCGATGCAGTCCTGGGTGAAGAAGGAGCTGTGGCCGCATCGCAACGAGTGGGAGGACACCTACTGGGACTCCGCCGCAATGAAGCGCGCCGGCGATCTCGGCTTCCTCGGCCTCTGCTTCCCTGAGGAGTACGGCGGCCAGGGCGGCGACTACTTCTACTCGCTGGTCCGGGCCGAGTGCATGAGCTACTCCGGCTCGGGCGGCACCAACATGGGCTTCGCCGTGCAGAGCGACATGGTCCTGCCGCCGATCCACTTGCTCGGCACCGAGGAGCAGAAGCGCAAGTACCTCGAGCCCGGCCTCAAGGGCGAGAAGATCGGCTGCATCGCGATCACCGAGCCGGGCGCCGGCTCCGACGTCGCCGGCATCCGCACCAGCGCGATCCTCGACGGCGACGAATACGTGATCAACGGCTCCAAGACCTTCATCACCAACGGCCCGCGGGCCGACTTCATCGTCCTCGTCACCAAGACCGATCCCAGTGCCCGCCACGAGGGCATCACCCTCTTCGTGCTGCCGCTACGCGACGAGGAGGGCAACCACGTGCCCGGCTTCACTGTCTCCGCCGAGCTGGAGAAGATGGGGATGCACGCCTCAGACACCGGCGAGCTCTCCTTCGAAGACGTCCGCGTCCCGGCCGACGCCGTGCTCGGAGAAGTCGGCAAGGGCTTCTACCACATCGCCTGGGAGCTTCAGGGCGAGCGCCTGGTCGCCGCCGCCGGCTGCCACGCGGGCGCTGAGCGGATGATCGAGAAGACGATCGAGTACGCCAAGGAGCGCGAAGCCTTCGGCCGCCCGATCGGCAAATTCCAGGCCCTGCGCCACAAGATCGCCGAGATGGCGACCAAGACCGAGGCCGCCAAGCAGTTCACCTACGCGACCGCCTGGCGCTTCGCCAATGGCGAGTACCCGGTGCGCGAGATCACGATGGCGAAGCTCTACGCCTCGCGAATCGCCTGCGAGGTGGCAGACGATGCCGTGCAGATCCTCGGCGGCTACGGCTACATGAAGGAGTACGAGATCGAGCGCGCCTTCCGCGACGTGCGGCTGAACCGGATCGGGGCAGGCACCGACGAGGTGATGCTCGACGTGATCGGGCGGAGTTACGGGCTGTAAGGGACGCGAGTCAGCTATTGGTTGCGATCACCGTGGCAATCACAACCAGGAACCCGACGATCGTCGATCCCCAGAGCTGGTGCACCGCCGTCCTCAGCTCACGCATGTCCTGGTCGACGCGGTCGAATCCCGCGTCTACTTTGTGTGCCAGGTCATTCAGTCGCTCATCGGTCCACATGGTTCGCTCCATGCCGGCGACGCTACCAGGCGGTAGCGCAGACAACACACCTCAACTGTAACGAAAGTGCAAATCATTCGAGACAGCGGCCAGCGCGCCACCCTCCCGCCCTTGGGAGAGGAGCACGAGGAGCTGCGCGAGACGGTCCAGCGCTTCGTCAGCAAGGAGATTGCACCCAACGTCGCCGAGTGGGAGGAGGCACGGGAATTCCCGCGTGAGCTCTACAAGCGCTGCGCCGAGCTCGGCTTCCTCGGCCTCAAGTTCCCTGAGGAGCTAGGCGGCCAGGGTGGCACCCACCTCCATGACGCGATCTGGGTCGAGGAGCTGGCCCGCAGCGGTGGCTCCGGCGGTGTCGCCGCCGGCCTCAATGCCCACACGTCGATCGCGATGCCGCCGATCTTCAACTTCGGCACCGAGGAGCAGAAGCAGCGCTGGCTGGTGCCGGGGATCGCCGGCGAGAAGATCGGCGCGCTGGGCATCACCGAGCCCGGCGCCGGCTCCGACGTCGCCGGCATCTCCACCTTCGCCGAGAAGGTCGACGGCGGCTACGTCGTCAATGGCGCCAAGACCTTCATCACCAACGGCGTCCGCGCCGACTTCCTCGTCTGTGCCGTGAAGACGACGAAGGAGGGGGGCCACGGGGGCATCTCCTTCCTAGTGCTCGAGCGCGAAATGCCCGGTTACGAGGTAGCCCAGAAGTTGGAGAAGATGGGTTGGCATTCATCCGACACCGGCGAGCTCTCCTTCACCGACATCGAGGTGCCCGAGGAGAACCTGCTGGGGGACGAAAACGAGGGCTTCAAGCTGATCATGGCCAACTTCGCCTGGGAGCGGCTGCTGATGGCGATCGGTGCCGTCGGCGCGATGCAGCGCCTGATCGAGACCACCGTCTCCTACGCCCTCGACCGCGAAGCGTTCGGCCGCCCGATCGGCAAGTTCCAGGCAATCCGCCACCACGTTGCCGAGATGGCGACCAAGGCCGAGGCCTCCCGCGCCCTCACCTACAACGCCCTCCGCCTCTTCCACGAGGGCCAAAACTGCATCCAAGACGTCACCATGGCCAAGCTAGTAACCCAGCGCGCCGTCCTCGAGATAGCCGACCAATCCCTCCAAATCCACGGCGGCTACGGCTACATGCGCGAGTACGGCATAGAGCGAGCCGTCCGCGACGCCCGCCTAGGCCCAATCGGCGGCGGGACGGATGAGGTCATGAAGGAGATCCTGGGCAAGCTGCTCGGGTTGTAACGAGTTCTAGTCGATCAGCGCAAGCAGCTTGCAAGCCGTTCGGGGATCAATCGCCGGGGGATCTAGACCAGTGTGATCGAGCAAGTCGTGATCGCTAGTGACTATCGCCTCCACACCAGCTTCGCGGGCGAGCATGACCAAGTAGTCGTCAGTCGGGTCGCGCAGGACGGGTGGAGGATCTGCGGGATCATCGAGCATGATCCCGGCATCGCGAATGATCGAGATGGCTTCGGCGATCTCCTGGTCCTCAATTAGGTCGCGGAAATAGGGCTTTCGCAGCGCACGCTCAACCTCGGCCAGCAGGCGCGGGCAGACGATCGCCTCGACGCTCATCTCCGAAACCGCGTCGTAGATCACGCAAGGCGGACTCTCGAGGCGCGAGCCGGTGATTCCAGACACCAGCGTGCTGGCGTCGATGACCAGCCGTTTCAACCGGCGGCGTGTTCGCGGCGAACGTCGTGCACCGCTTTGACGGCCTCGCGCTCGATCTCCTCCATCGGCACGCCGGCAAAGCGCTTCCTTACGCGGGCGATTGCCTCGCGTCCTAGCTGGATGCGAACGGCGCTTTCGAGCAGCTCGCGGTCGCTCCGCTCAGGACGGCGCTTGCGCAGACGGTCGAGTAGATCAGTGTCGATCTCGACGCGGGTGGTTGGCGATGCGGCCACGTGGCAATGGTAGCGCCCGTGCTGGCAGCTCCCGCAGACACGATCCGGACACATCACCGGGACCACCGCTGATCATGGTCGGCCATCGTCCTCATCCTCAACAGACGGATTTGCTGGGCATCCTTGCCCTCGGACGACCCCGCGTGCCCCCCGTGCCATGCTCGGAACTCATGAAGGAGATCCTCGGCAAGCTGATGGGGTTGTAGGGACTAGCAGGGAGAGCCGATGATCCTGGCCCTCGACTCAAACGTCCTCTTTCACGACTTCCACATGGACCGCCCGCGCCTGCGGCTGGTTCGTACGCAGGCAAAGGCAGGCAGCTTCACCCTCGCGGTGCCCGAGCTGGTTGTGCTCGAGACCGTCAACCTCTACCGAGAGGAGATCGAGGCGGCCGCCGAGTCGCTTGCCGATCGCTCTCAGAAGCCGCTCGAACGACTCGAGCAGCTGAAGGTTCCGGCACCGATGCCGGAGTTCGACATTGGGGCTCTGGTAGAAGCGTACGAGAAGAGGCTGCGCGAGCTGCTCGAGGACGTGGGCGCCGAGGTGCCCGACCTGCCGGGGATCCCCGAGTCGGAGATCGTCGAGCGAGCGCTGAAACGGCGCAAACCATTCAAGAAGAGCGACGCCGGCTACCGGGACACGCTGATCTGGCACAACGTCCTCGCCCTCGCCGAGCGCGACGAGGTCGTCCTGGTCTCCGAAAATCACGGCGATTTCGCCGAGAACAAGGATGAACCGGCGGTGCTTGCGAGCGACCTGCAGGATGACCTCGAGCAGGCCAACCTCCCGCGTGAGCAGGTGCGCCTGATGCCCGAGGTGGCGACCTTCATCAAAGAGCACGTTCCCGAGTCGGCCCAGGTCCGCCAGGAGATTCAGGACCGCCTCGCCGCCACCAATGGTGAGCTCTACGAGGACTTCGAAGCACAGGTGCGCGATGTGCTCTCGGGCTACACACCTTCTTTCGTGATCCCCGGTGTGCTCGAATTCGGCACCGACGAAGTCACCCTGCCCTACAGCGGCGACGAGGACGGGGCTGAAATCGACGAGGTCGGCGAGCTCCGCGATGTGGAAGTCACAGACGCGCGGGTCGAGGAGGGCAGCGGGGTGCTCGAAGTCGAGGGGATAGCCGACGTCTCGCTCTCATACTTCATCCCCAAGTGGGAAATGGGAGAGCTCGAACACGAGTCGGGGCCGAAGGTGTTCGTCCTCGACTGGAACTGGAACGACCACTACCTCTGGGCGGCGGTGACAAAGCCGGTCCGCTTCGAGGCGGTCGTCACTTATAAGGCCGAAGGCGAGAAGCTCGAGTCGCTCGAGATCACCCGGATCGCCGACGCCTGAGCCGCCTATGCTGCGCGCGTGAGCACGGGGAGCGCAGCGCTATGCCAGGTTGCGGTTGCGCTGATCGGCAGTGAGTCAGTTTGCCGCTGCCGAGGCCATTCCGTGATTCAGCTAGCCAAGGCCCATCATTGTTAGCTGCATCTGCTTCGCGACCTCCAAAAAGCCGATCGCGACATGAGGGGCCGCCCCGGTGTTGACCCTGAGATTGATTGAGTTCTCGTCGCCGGTCGTCCCGAGCACCTCGACGATCATGATCACCCGCCCGATCTGTCCCTCGTCCGGGATGTCGGGATCGTTTTCGATCTCCTCCATGAGCGCTTGAGTCTGCTGGCCAAGAGCCGTCTGATCGATTGCCATTTTTGCCCTTCGTGGTTGGTTTAAGGGATCGGCAGCCTATAAAGAACCCCAGTGATACCCATAGAAATAGTCGTGGAGCAGCATGGCCCTCGAGCCGCAGCTGGCCATGCGCCGCTGCGGCTCGCTGCTGGAAGCGCAACGTATGCTTCGCGCTTGACCGAGGAGGGAATCAAGATTCGGCGCTGCAAGAAGCCCGACGCGCCCGCAGTGCTGGAGCTATGGGCGCAAGCTCGCAGCGGGCACGCAAGCACGCCCGACCGTCTCGACGAGGTCGAGCGCTTGATCACCGACTCCCCGGCCGCCCTTTTGGTAGCGGAGCAAAAGGGGGAGATCGTCGGGGCGCTGATCGCGGCCTGGGACGGATGGCGGGGAAACATGTACCGGCTCGCCGTCCGCGATGGATATCGGCGGGAAGGCATCGGACTTGCGCTGACGCGGGCGGGCGAGGAGCACCTGCGTCAGTTTGGCGCGCGCCGCGTGACCGCGTTGGTCGCCTTTGACGATGAGGTGGCGGGAAGGTTCTGGGAGTCCGCTGGTTATCCGCAGGACCGCGAGATCGGCCGACGGGTCCGCAACCTGTAAACCTCGGGCGCACGAAGGGAGAACCTCGGCAAACTAGTGGGCCATGAAAGCTGGCCTCTGGGTTCTGGTTCTCCTTTGCGTCATCGCGAGTGGCTTGGCCACCCGTCGAGCGTCCGCTGATCCAAGCAGTCGCACGGCCACGTCGCACACTGTGCGCGTGGAGCGTCCGCACATCGTCCGTCACCTCATTCCGTTCGGGCCGAAGCGGAAGCGCGAGATGGCGGCTTATTCGGTGCGCCACTACGGAGAACAAACCTGGCGCCTCAAACGTCCGCGAGTGATCGTCGAGCACTGGGCCGAAACGAGCAGCGTGGCGGCCGTCTACAACACCTTTGCGCCCGATGTGCGAGACCCGGAGCTGCACGAGCTGCCAAACGTCTGCGCGCACTTCGTGGTCTCGGGATCGGGCAGGATCTTCAAGCTGGTCTCGACGAGGATTCGCTGCCGGCACACGGTGGGACTCAACTGGACGGCGATCGGGATCGAGCACACTGGGTTCAGCGATGAAGAAGTGCTGGGCAACCGGCGACAGATGCACGCCTCGCTGCGACTGACTCGTTACCTGCGTTGCCGCTTCCAGATCAAGCTCCGCAACGTGATCGGCCACGCGGAGAGCCTCTCCTCGCCCTACCACCGCGAGCGGGTCGCAAGCCTCAAGCGGCAGACGCACGGCGACTGGCGTCACCGCTCCATGCGGACCTATCGCCACAGGCTGCGGCACCTCGGTGGCTGCTGAAATAGAGCGACTTGATCTACCTGCTCAGACACGGAGATGCCGAGGAAGGCACCGGCGATGATGCCGCACGGCGGCTCACGCCCAAGGGCGAGCGCCAGGCGCGGGCAGCGGGACGAGCGCTGGCGGCTCTCGGGGTCAAACCCGACGCCTGTCTGACGAGCCCAAAGGTTCGGGCCGCGGACACCGCCCGCCTTGCTTGCGAAGCGCTCGACGTCGAGCCGGAGGTCGCCGAGGAGTTGCGCGGCGGACCGTTCGACTCTCTCGCTCTCGCGGCCGGTTGCGGCGACATCCTCCTCGTCGGCCACGAGCCCGACTTCTCCTCCGAGGTGGCGCGCTTGACAGGTGGCAACGTCAAGCTGCGCAAGGGCGGCCTGGCCATCGTCGACGGCAACACTCTCGTCGCGCTGCTCAGGCCGAAGGATCTCGACGCGATCGCCGGCGGCTAGGCCGCGTCCGGCTCGAGCTCCTCCATCACATCCATCCGGACGATCAGATCGGCCTCGATCCGGTAACGGTGCCGGACCGAGCCCTGGGAGAGTCTCTCCCCGCTCCGCGCGTCGTCATTCGAACTGTCGGGTCCAGTTAATCGCGAACCGCCGCGCGTCCCACCACGCGACCGCCCTCCCAGGCGTTTGGCCAATCGACGTTCTGGTGCATCAACGCGATCGCCGCCTCGACGTCCCGCGCGTTGAAGGCCCTGTAGGCGCTCCGCAGGATCTCCTCCTCGCTCATGAGTCGATTATCGCGGCCGTCGACGAACGGCCCACGAATGAGTGATTTCCCGCCGGACGTCAGTTAGTGTCTTCGCGACCTATCCGATGCAGGGAGAAACGAGGGGTTAGATGGCGTACGAAATGCAGATTCGGGGGAGCCAGGACCGGGTGAAGGTCCGCAGCCCCTGGGCAGCGGCGCTTTTGCCGATCATTACGCTCGGCATCTACCACCTGGTCTGGTGGTACCGAATCAACCGCGAGTTGCGCGATTACGGCAAAGCGAAGGGGTACGACCTCGGCCAGAACCCGACCAACTCCGTCTTGGCCCTGTTCCCGGGCGGGCTCATCATCGTCCCGGCGCTGATCACCTACTGGCGCGGCACCAAGCGCGCCATGGGCGCCTCCCGCCTCGCCGGCCAGGAGCCGCTCAACGGCTGGATCGCGATCATCCTCTACATCCTCATCTCCCCCGCGCTCTGGGCCTACATCCAGGTCGAGCTGAACAAGGTCTGGGAGGCCGAAGCCGACTCGATCGAGGGCGAACTGGCCCCGCCGGCGCCCGCCGACCCTCTCCCCCCACCCCTGCCCGAGCAGCCGGAGGCGACCGAGCCACCGGCCGGTGGTCCGCCGCCGGCGGGACCTGCCGCCTGATCCAACCGTGAAGCAGCGCGTCAGCCTGGTCACCCTCGGCACGGGAGATCTCGGGCGGGCGCGCCGCTTCTACTAAGCGCTCGGCTGGACGACCGGAGCCGAACCCGAGGACGACGTCGTCTTCTTCCAGGCGGGCGGGGGAATGGTCGTCGCCCTCTGGGACCGAGGGCGCCTCGCCGAGGACAGTTGCGTAAAAGACAGCGGCGGTTGGGGCGGCATCACCCTGGCGCTCAATCTCGGCTCGCCGGGTGAGGTCGACGCGGTGATCGAGGAGGCACGCGGCGCCGGCGCGACGATCGGCCGCGAGCCCGCCGAAACGTTCTGGGGCGGCTACTCCGCGGTCTTCATCGACCCTGACGGCCACCCCTGGGAGGTCGCACACAACCCGCACTGGACGATCACCGAGGACGGCGGGGTCGAACTTGGCCGATAGAGAGCTGGAGCGCGCCCACCTCAATCTCGTCGACAGCTCGCGGCAGTTCTTCGAGCTCGACCCCGGCTCTGCGATCGAGGCCGAGCCAGGATGGCTCTTCGGGGCCGGCAGCGCGACTCACCCGGTGATCTCGAACGCCGCCTTCCGCCGCGATGACAGCGTCGATGGTGAGGACTTCGTCGCGCACGCTCAAGAGTTCTTCGCGACCAAAGGCCGACGGTTCAGCATCTGGGTCAGGGGAGACCAGGCGGCAGACCACGACCTCGCCGCTGCCGCCGAAGCGGCGGGCTTTCAGTTCATCTACGAGATGCCGGAGATGATTCTTGGCGCATCGCTCGCGACGGAGCCCTTGCCCACCGGCTCCGAGCTGCGCCAGCTGAGCGACCCCGCCCAGGCACCCGACTTCTGGGAGGTCGCGAAGGCCGCCTACGCGACCAACGGCTTCCCGCCCGAGGTCTTCGCCGGCTACACCAGGCACGAGGGCCTGCTCGCCGAGAACGTCGTCGCCTACGTCGCCTACGTGGACGGGGAGCCGGTGAGCATCGCATTGACGATCGTCAACAACGGCATCGCCGGCATCTACTGGGTGGGAAGCCTCGAGCGGGCGCGTGGAAGGGGGCTCGGCCGGGCCGTAACCGTGGCGGCGACCAACGCCGGCTTCGATCTGGGCGGCAAGATCGCCTCTCTGCAGGCATCGCCGATGGGTAGGCCGATCTACACCAAGCTTGGCTACGAGACCGCCTTCGACTACCGGCTCCTGATCTCTCCGGCACCCTGAGCCACAGGCTTCCCGGCCGCCACTCCAAAGCACCGACTGGCCAGTCAACCAGGGCTGCATCGTTCCTTGTAGCCTCCCGGGCCGACTTTACGAACGGAGAAGGAGACGCAGACTGATGGGACTTCTTGATGGCAAGGCGGCGATCGTGACTGGATCGGCGCGAGGTATCGGCCGGGCGACCGCCGAGCTGTTTGCAAGCGAGGGCGCCAAGGTGCTGATCAACGACCTCGACGCCGACGTCGCCGAGCAGGCCGCGGGCGAGATCGACGGCGAGACCGCCGTCCACGCCGGCGACCTGACCCAGCCCGAGGCCGCCGACAAGCTCGTTGCTGCCGGCGTCGACGCCTTCGGCGCCGTCGACATCGTCGTCAACAATGCTGGCTACACCTGGGACGGCGTCGCGCACCGGATGACCGACGAGCAGTTCCAGGCGATGCTCGACATCCACACCGTGGTGCCGTTCCGCGTCGCCCGCGCCCTCGCTCCACACTGGCGCGAGGCGGCCAAGGCCGAGCGCGGGGAAGACAAGGAGGTCTTCCGCAAGCTGATCAACATCTCCTCGACCTCGGGCACGATGGGCAACGCCGGCCAGATCAACTACTCGGCGGCGAAGATGGCCGTCGTCGGTATGACCAAAACGCTGGCCAAGGAGTGGGGCCAGTTCAAGATCAACGTCAACGCCGTCGCCTTCGGCTTCGTCGAAACCCGCCTCACCGCCGCCAAGGAGGAGGGTGGAGAGATGACCACCCCGGGTGGCGAGAAGATCGAGTTGGGCATCCCCGAGCAGATGCGGGCGATGGCCTCGGCGATCATCCCGCTCGGCCGTCCCGCCACCCCGCAGGAGGCCTCGGGCCCGGTGCTCTTCCTCGCCTCGCCGCTGGCGAACTACGTGCACGGACAGGTGCTCAACGTCACCGGCGGCATGTTCGGAGGGATGTACACCTGATGTCCCAGGCGGCAGGTGACAGGCGTCCGCCCCGCTACCTCGATGTGGCGGACAGGATCTGGCCTGTCACCCGTCGCTTCATGGGCCTGCACACCGCTCTCTACAAGGCGAGCGGTGGCAGGCTGGGCCACCAGGTACCGGGGGGGCCGGGCAAGATGCTGCTGCTCGACCACGTCGGGGCCAAGAGCGGCACCAAGCGCACCTCGCCGCTGCTCTACATGAGGGACGGCGACGACCTCGTGGTGATCGCCTCCAAGGGCGGCTACCCCAAGAACCCGGCCTGGTTCTACAACCTCAAGGCAAATCCCAACACGACCGTGCAGGTCAGCCGCCACCACCTCAAGGTCCACGCCCGCATCGCAACGCCGGAGGAGCGCGAGCGCCTCTGGCCCGTCGCGGTCAAGACCTACCGCGGCTACGAAGACTACGCCGCCCGAAGCAAGGGTCGCGAAATCCCCCTCGTCATCCTCGAGCCGCGCAAATAGCCCCGCGCCTACCTCAGGTGCAACGTTTTTCAGTTCCCACAGAACCAGAAAGCGTTGCACCCGGGCTCAGGGCTTGGGGCGGCGTTCCTCGGCGACGGGGTCGCCGCTCTCGCTGGTGATTGCTTCGGGCGGCCATGGGCCGGCCCAGTTGTCGCGGGCGCCGTCGATCGTGATCGTCGTCCCGGAGACGAAATCCCCGGCGGGCGAGGCCAAGTAGGCGACCAGCCAGGCCATCTCCTCGGCGCGACCCGCGCGGCCGATCGGGATCGAGCGCTCGAGGTTGTCGACGACGACCTGCGGATACTTGGTCAGCAGAGTCTCGGTGGCGAACTGACCGGCCGCCAAGGCGCAGGTTCGGATTCCGAAGCGGGCCCACTCGACCGCCAGCGTCCGCATCATGTTCTCAACCGCGGCGCGGGCGGCGCCCGAGTGCACCATCCCGGGCATGCCGTTGTGCGGCGAGAGCGTGACGCTGAGCACCTTGCCGCCACCCTGGGGAATGAAGGCCTTCGTCGCCGCCGCGTGGGTCATCAGCCAGGTGCCCTGTACGTTCAGCTCGATCACGGTCCGGAAGCCTTTCGGCGTGATCGACTCGGCCGGAGCGAGAAACTGACCGCCGGCGTTGTTGACCAGGACGTCGATCCGCTCGTGGTCCTTCACGACCCGGTCGAAGAAGCGGTCGACCGCCTCCTCCTCGCGGATGTCCATCGTTTCCCGCCCGAAGGAACCCGGCAAGCCCGCCGCCAGCTCGGCTGTCTCCGCCAACGGCTCCTCGCGCCTCCCGCAACCGACCACGGTGGCACCGAGGCGAGCGAGCTCCAGGGCCGTCTCACGCCCCAGGCCGCTGCCCGCGCCGGAGATGACGCAGACCTGACCGGCGAGCAATCCGTCCCTGAAGATGCGCGAATGCGGGCTTTCAGACATATAGCCGCAAGCCTATAGACGGGCGCTCACCGTAACCTGAGCGGCGATGAAGGTCCGCGTAGAGCCGAAACCACTGCACGAGCCGCTGGCCGGCGGCACACCTGGCGCCACCGTCAGCGTCGAACCGATCGTCGCCGGGCACGTCACCTGGCCGGCGACAATGATGGAACGCCCCGGCGGTCGCCTCGAGACCTTGAAGCTGGTGCGAGCCCTGCTCAGCGGCAATCCGCCCGCCACGGTGCCCTGCCCGGCCTTCCTGATCCGCCATCCCAGCGCCGGTGCGATCCTGGTCGACACCGGCCTGCACCCCTCGATCGCCACCGACGGCAAGGAGAACTTCGGCAGCCTCGGCACCCGCTTCGGCAATCCCTCTCTGGAGGCTGGCGAAGACGTCCCCGCGCAGCTGCGGGAGCGCGGCCTCGACCCCGGTGAGATCCCGATCGTGGTGATGACCCACATGCACCTCGATCACTCCTCGGCGATCTCGGAGTTCCCCAACTCGACCTTCGTCGTCAGCGAAAAGGAGTGGGAGGCAGCCGCGACTGGGCCCCGCCCCCTGCTCAACGGCTACCGCCGCACCCACTACGACTATGCCTTCGACTACCGCACCGTCGACTTCGACCGCGGCGGGATCGACTCCTACGCGACCTTTGGCCGCTGCTTCGACCTCTTCGGCGACGGCTCGCTGCGGCTGGCCTACACGCCCGGCCACAGCGCCGGCCACATGTCGGTGATCTGCCACCTCGGCAAACGCGACTTTGTGATCGGTGGCGACGCCACCTACATGCAGGCCCAGCTCGACGGCGACGCGCCGCTAGCGCCGCGGCCCTTCGACGCTCACAACTACCGCCGTTCGCTGCAGGAGCTGAAGCTGTTCAAGCGCGAGTACCCCGACGCGATCGTCACCCCGGGCCACGACCCGGAGTTCTTCGCCGGGCTCAGTGCGCGCTACGAGTAGCGAGCTGCCCGTACATCTCCCGCACCGGCGCGAAGATCTGCTCCGCGACCTCGAGCTGGCGCTCGCGGCTCGGCGCAGTCTCGGTCGGGAAGCTGAGCGGCTCGCCGAACCGCACGGTCACCTTTGGGAAGCTGAGTCGCTTCCAGCGGCGCACCTTCTCCGAGCCCTGGATCGCGACCGGCACGACGGGCGCGCCGGATTCGAGCGCGATGCGGCCGATCCCCGGCTTGACCTCTCTCAGCTTGCCGCTGCGCGAGCGGCCGCCCTCAGCGTAGACGAGCAACATCTCCCCCTGGTCGAGGATCGTCGAGGCCGTCTTGATCGCCTCCTCGTCGTGGTGCCCGCGCCGGACCGGAAAGACACCGCCGTGCTTGTAGATGTAGGTGAGGACGGGCGGGCCGAACATCTGGGACTTAGCCATGAAGCGCACCTTGCGCCGCAGGTAGAGGCCGATGAAGAAGTGGTCCATCTGGCTGAAGTGGTTGGGGGCGAGGATCAGGGCGCCGTCCCTGGGGACGTTCTCGACCCCGATCGCCCGCACCCGGTAGATCAGCAGCGTCGGCAGCGAGAGGATGATGCGGACGAAGGCGTAGGTCCAACCCACTCCCTTGCGCGCCGCCGCGTGGAACTGGTCGAAATACTCCGCTGGACGTTCGTCCTTGTAGACCTGTGGCTTCATGTCGGGCATATGAGGCGACGGCCGGCGGCCGTCGCTACGCGGTACCCCCGCCCGCAGTGAGGGTTACGGCCCGACCTCGGGTCCCGGCACGGCCCAGGCCTTGGCCCGCTCGACGGCGCGATGCCAGTCGGCCAGGAGCGTCGCGCGCTCGTCCGCCCCCATCGCCGGCTCATACCGCGCCGCTTCGCGCCACATCGCCCCCACCTCGTCCAGAGTCCAGCTGCCGGTCGCGATCCCAGCGAGATAGGCAGCCCCCAAGGCGGTCGTCTCCGCCACCTCGGGCACGATCACCTCGCAGCCGAGCACGTCGGCCTGGAACTGCATCAGCCAGCGGTTGGCCACCGCCCCGCCGTCGGCCTTCAGCGCCGAGAGGCGCTCGCCCGAAGCCGCCTCCTGAGCCCGCACGGCGTCAACCGTCTGAAAGGCGATCGCCTCCAGCGCCGCCCGCGCGAGCTGGGCACGGCCGCTGCCCCGGGTAAGCCCGACGATCGTTCCCCGGGCGTAGGGATCCCAATGCGGGGAGCCCAAGCCGGTCAGCGCCGGCACGAAGTAGACCCCGTCGTTGCCTTCAAGCGATGCCGCGAGCGCCTCGCTCTCCCCGGCGTGCTCGATCACGCCAAGGCCGTCGCGCAGCCACTGCAGCGCGGCGCCGGTGACGAAGATCGAGGCCTCGAGTGCGTATGCGGCCCGCTCGTCGGTGCCGCAGGCGACCGTGGAGAGCAGGCCATCCACCGGGGCGGGCGGCTCCGACCCGGTGTTGAGCAAGACAAAGCTGCCAGTGCCATAGGTGTTCTTAGCGCTGCCGGCGCGATGGCAGGCCTGGCCGAAAAGAGCGGCTTGCTGGTCGCCGGCGATCCCGGCCACCGGCACCTCGCCACCGAACGCCGTCGTCGTACCGTAGACGTGCGCCGAAGGCAGCGGCTCAGGCAGGCTTGCCGTCTGGATCCCGAACAGGGAGCAGAGCTCCTCGTCCCAGGCCCGGCGACGAATGTCGAAGAGCATCGTCCGCGAAGCGTTGGTGAAGTCGGTCGCGTGACGGCCGGTGAGCTTGAAGAGGAGCCAGGAGTCGATCGTGCCGAAGACCGCCCGCTTCGCACCCTCGGCGTTGCGCAACAGCCACTCGATCTTGGTCGCTGAGAAGTAGGGGTCAATGACGAGCCCGGTGCGCTCCCGCACCAGTGGTTCGTGACCAGCCGCGCGCAGCTCCTCGCAGCGCTCCGCCGTGCGCCGGTCCTGCCAGACCAGGGCCCGATGGACCGGCTCACCGCTATCGGGATCCCAGGCGACGACCGTCTCGCGCTGGTTGGTGATGCCGATCGCCTCGAGATCGGCGCCCCCGATGCCAGCGTCGGCGATTGCTTCGACCGCGACCCGTCGGCTCACTTCCCAGATTTCGCTGGCGTCGTGCTCAACCCAGCCGGGCCGGGGGAAATGCTGCTCGAACTCCGAGTAGGCCCGGCCGGCAATCTGCCCCTGCCGGTCGAAGACGAGACAGGTCGTTCCCGTCGTCCCCTGATCGATGGCGAGGATCAGGGAGCCACCCCACGCACGACGGTCAGCAGCCCCTCTGCCACACCGGTCGCGTCCTCTTCGCCGGTTCCAAGCCGCCGCAAGCCCATCCCGTACATCAGCGCCACGATCGTGCGCGCGTGCCGGGCCGGCTCAGGGACCTCGAGCATCTCGAGGGCGGCCGCCGCCACCCCTTCGTAGGCCTCGAAACAGCGCAGCGACGCCTCGCGCAGGGCCGGGTCGCGCGCCGCCTGCAGGTGGAGCTCGATCTCGGCCAGCTGCTGGATGCGGTTGGTCGATTCCTCGACCACTCGCTCGACTTCGGCGGCCACCTGCTCGACGCTCGGCTCGCGGCGGCGAAGGTCGGCGGCGATCTCCTCCTGCCGGGCGACCTCCTCGCCGACGAAGAGCAGCAGGCTCTCCCGCAACAGGTCGACCTGGCTGGGGAAGTGGTAGGTGAGCGAGCCGAGCGCCACGCCGGCGGCGCCGGCGACGCGGCGGTTGGTGACGGCGGGAACGCCCTCACCACCGATCAGCTCGACCGTGGCGCGGAGGATTCGCTCGCGAGTGTCGGGGGGTGCGATGGTGGCCAAGAAGCGCCAGCCTACCCGTTTCGCTTATCGTTCGTTCGAACGAACAACCGTGCGGCGAGGTACAAGGAGAGGCGAAATGGCAATGACGACGGTGGCTGCACCCACCGGCCTGCAGGAGCAGGCGGAGCTGCTGCAGGCCGGAGAGACGACAGCGCGGGAGCTGGTCGAAGCGGCGCTCGAGCGCGCCGAGGCCAGCCAGGAGACCCTGAACGCGTTCCGGGTCATCTGCACCGAGGAGGCCCTAACCGCGGCCGACGAGGCCGACCGACGGCTCGGCGACAAGGAGAGCGCGCCGCTGCTCGGAATCCCGGTCGCGATCAAGGACGACGTCGACCTCGCCGGCCACACCACCCCCTTCGGCTGCGGCGGCGGCAGCCCCGCGGTGCGCGACGCCGAGATGGTGAGGCGCCTGCGCGAGGCCGGAGCGATCCCGATCGGCAAGACACACGCCCCCGAGGTGGGCCTCTGGCACTTCACCGAGACGTCGCTGCACGGCGCGACCCGCAACCCCTGGAATACGGACCACACCCCGGGTGGCTCGAGCGGCGGCGCGGCGGCGGCGGTCGCTGCCGGGGTAGTGCCCGCGGCGATCGGCTCCGACGGAGCGGGCTCGATCCGGATCCCGGCCGCCTGGAGCGGGCTCGTCGGCCTGAAGCCGCAGCGCGGACGGGTCTCAACCTGGCCCGATGCCGAGTCCTTCAACGGGCTCAGCTGCTTCGGCCCATTGGCCCGCAGCACCGCCGACGCGGCATTGCTGCTCGACGCGGTCCACGGCAACGTCCCCGCCGACCTGCACCGTCCACCGGCGCCAGCCGAGCCCTTCTCCGAGGCAGCGGCACGCGAGCCCGGAACCCTGCGGGTTGCAGTCTCATTCGCCACTCCGTTCGGCGTTCCCGGCAAGGTCAACCCCGAGCACCGCGCCGCGATCGAGTCCTTCGCCGAACAGCTGAGCGATCTCGGCCACGAAATCGTCCGCACCGACCCCGACTACGGCATGGTCGGCCCCACGATCGTCGCCAGGGGCGAGGCGGCCGTGGAGGAATGGCTCTGCGCCCACGGCGAAGACCGCTCCGCCCTGGAGCCGCGCACGCGCGCCGCCGCCCGCATCGGCAAGGCGCTGCAGGGCGTGCCCCTGCGCATCGCCCGCGCCGCCGAGCCGAGCCTGCGGCGCCGGGTCGGTCGCGTCTTCGAGCGCTGCGACGTCGTCCTCACCCCGACCACGGCAAAGCCGCCGCCACGCATCGGCGCGCTCGAGGGCGAGGGGTACTGGAAGACCGGCAACACCGCCAGCGCCACCTGTCCCTTTGCCTTCGCCTGGAACGTGACCGGCTGGCCGGGGATAAGCGTCCCGGCCGGGCTCACCTCCAACGGCCTGCCGATCGGTGCCCAGCTGCTCGGCCGCGAAAACGACGAGGCGACCCTGCTCTCACTCGCCGGCCAGGTCGAGCGCGCTGCCGGGGGCTGGCCGCAGCCGAGCCGCTAGCCAAGACCTCACACGGCGAAGCTCCCGAGAGAACCCCTGCATTCGACAGCGGGTGTACGGTCAAGGTCGGGCAGGGTTCGACTCTCGGAAGGAGCCCCAGATGGCAGCAGTGGAAGTCAAGAGGTTCGATTCGCCCGACGAGACCCGGCCGTTCGAGGGAAAGGGTCAGGCGAAGGTGGTGCAGCTCGCCGGCCACGCGGTCGCAGAAGGCACGTTCGAGGCAGGCTGGAAGTGGTCGGAGAACGTGAAGCCGATCGCCGGCACCGACTCTTGCCAGGTCGCGCACTTCGCCTACATTCTCTCCGGCAGCATGCGCATCCACATGGACGACGGCTCGGAGATCGAAGTCAAGGCCGGCGACGTCGTCGCAATCCCGCCGGGCCACGATGCCGAGGTTGCCGGTCCGGAGGCCTGCGTGATGATCGACTTCGGCGAGATCGGCGACTACGCGAAGCGCGGTTGAGCCCTCAACCCAACCGTCGGCGAGACAGGTAAACACGGGCGAAATCGAAAAGCTGGCGGGCCCGGTGGATGAAACCTCCGAGCGTGCGACCGCTAGCCCGGTGGGTGAGATCGAGCTCGTACTCGCCGACCTTAAAACCTGCCCGCACGACATCCAAGGTCATTCCCAGCTCCATCCCGAAGCCGCCGGCAAAGGGAAGCGCAGCCTGCAGCACTTCGGCACGCATCGCGCGTTGGCCGGAGATCGGTGCCGCTGCTTCGAAACCGCAGCCTCGGCGGATCGCCCAACGGGCAAACCCGAGAGCGAGGCCGAAGCCGCCGCCGACACGCGCTCGGAAGGCCGCCACGGCGAGATCGCACTCGCCCGCCTCGACCGCGGCGAGGAGCGGTGTGAGTCGCGCCGCGGAAGCGCCGAGGTCACCGTCGCAGAGCAGGATCAGCTCAGGTGGGTCGGGGCTGCTCAGCACCGCCTCAGCGGCAGCGGTCATGTTCCCGCCCTTGCCGTGCGGCCGGCCGCGGCTGACCACCTGCGCCCCGGCGGCAATCGCCACCTCAGCGGTGCCGTCGCTCGAGGCATCGTCGGCGACCCAAACCGCTGCAGAGGGCAGCGCTTCCTGCAAGGCCTTCACGGTTTCGCCGATCCGGTCGGCCTCGTTGTGGGCGGCGACAATCGCCGCCAAGGAGTCGGGCACGGCGGATATTGTCCCCCGCCATGAACATCGAGGCTCACATCACCGGCAACGTGTGGAAAATCGAGGTCGCGGTTGGGGACAGCGTCGAGGATGGGGACACGGTCGTGATCCTCGAGTCGATGAAGATGGAGATCCCGGTCGAGGCCGAAGACGACGGCACCGTCAAGGAGATCCGCTGCGAGGAGGGCCAGTCGGTCAGCGAAGGCGACGTCCTCGTAGTGCTTGAGTGAAAGCACAAATCGACACGGTGACTTCCGGGTATTCGAGTCCGGGTCGATTTGTGCGGGAACGCGGTGTTCGATGAGCGAGCAGCTCGCCGGCGGCAAGCTGCTCCTCGACACGCCGGCCGAGGCGGTCGTCCGTCTCCGCATCTCCAACCCCGACCGGCGCAACGCGCTGGACCACGAGATCCTCGACGCGCTTGCCGAGACCCTGCCCCGGCTCGACCATGGGATCGAGACGCGCTGCCTGCTGATCACCGGTGCGCCACCGGTCTTCTCGGCCGGCTACGACATCGCCTCGATCCCCACCGAGACCTTCGAGCGCGACGCCGAGGCGCTGGTCGCTCACCCCTTCCACGCCGCGATGGAGGCACTGGCGAGCCATCCCTGGCCGACGGTCGCGGCGATCAACGGCCACTGCATCGGTGGTGGCCTCGAGCTGGCGATCACCTGCGACCTGCGGATCTGCTCGGCGGCGGCGAAGCTGGGGATGCCGCCGGTCAAGCTGGGCCTCGTCTACGGGCATACCGGCCTGCGCAAGTTCCTCAACACGATCGGGCTGGCGCGGACGAAAGAGCTCTTCCTCACCGGCCGCAACTTCGACGCCGCCCGCGCCGCCGAGATCGGCCTGGTCAACGAAGTCGTCGCCGCGGAGCAGCTCGAGGAGAGCGCCGTGGCCCTTGCCGCCGAAATTGCCGCTAACGCCCCCCTTTCAATGCGCGGCAACAAGAGCGCCATCGACCTGCTCTCCGCCGCGCCGACCCTCAGCGAACAACAGGAGGCCGGCCTGATCGCGCTGCGCGAGTCCTGCTTTGCCTCGGAGGACTTCCGCGAGGGCATCAAGGCCTTCGCCGAGAAGCGCAAGCCCGAGTGGAAGGGGCGATGAGCGCCAAGGCACGCAAGCAGCTCGCCGCCAGCGACCCGACGATGGCGGCGCTGATCGAGCGCATCGGCAAGATCGACATCGCGACGCGGCTGCAGCGGCGCAAAGAGGAGCAGCCGTCCGATGCCTACGGAGCGCTGCTGCGGGCAATCGTCGGACAGCAACTCTCGACCAAGGCGGCGCGGACGATCTACGGGCGCGTGGTCGATCTGTTCGACGGCGCCACGCCCTCCCCCGAGCAGCTGCTCGAAGTCGAGGAGGCCGACCTGCGCGCCGCCGGCCTCTCCGGCCGCAAGGTCGAGTACGTCCGTGACCTCGCCTCACACGTGATCGAGGGGGAGCTGGAGCTCGACCGCCTCGACCAGCTGCCCGACGAGGAGGTGATCGAGGAGATCGTCGCTGTGCGCGGCCTCGGCGTCTGGACCGCGGAGATGTTCCTGATCTTCCACTTGCAGCGGCCCGACGTCCTCTCCGGTGGCGATCTGGGCATCCGCAAGGCGGTGCAGATCGAGTACGAGCTCGAGGAGATGCCGACCCCGACGCGGGTGCTGGAGATCGGCGAGCCCTGGCGGCCACAGCGCAGCCTCGCCTCTTTGTACCTGTGGGAGTCGCTTGCAAACGCCCCTGTGGATTGAGGCCGAGCGGGGCATGGCCGACAGGAAGACCATGCGCCTACGTTTCGCGCTCGGCTTCGCCGTGGTCGCCGCGATCGCGCTCGGCTCGATCGCGGTGGCGTTGGTCGTCCACGAGCGCGAACGCGACAACTTCGAGGCCCAGCAGCGCAGCGAGGCGACGCGGGCCGCACACCAGACAGAAGCGCTGGCGGAGCTCTCGGTCGGGCAGCTCTCCAGCGCCTCGGCCTTCTACCAGGCCGAGGGTCACTTCAGCCGCCACGAGTTCGACGTCGTTGCCGACTCGCTGCTGCGCCCAGGGGCGTTGACCGCGACCGCATTCATCGGCTCGGTGTCAGAGGCGCGGCGGACGCAGTTCGAACGCACCCACGGTTACCCGATCCTCGAGCGCGGACCGCTGGGGAACCTCGTCAGGGCGCGCGCCCGCAGCCACTACTTCCCGATCATCTACGTCGCCGCCAACAGCCTCACCGTGCAACCCCCGATTGGTTACGACGTCGGCTCGGACGGACTGCGCGGCTCCTACCTGCTGAAGGCGCGCGACCGCGGCAGGCCCGCCGCCACCCCGGCAATGCGGCTGCCGGTCGGCGGTACCGGAATCAACGTATTCCGCCCCGTCTACCGCGATGGGGCGGAGATCCGCACCGTCGCCGAGCGCCGCGCCGCCCTGATCGGCTTCGCCGGCGGCGCCTTCCACGTACCTGACCTCGCCGCGGCGGCGGCAACAGCGCTGCCGGACGAGGTCGACGCAGCGCTGATCGAGCGAGGAAAACCAGTGGCTGGTCCCGATCTACCCCGCGACGAAGCCGCCACAGCCCCAATCCGGATCGCCGATCGCACCTGGCTCCTGGTCGTGCGCGATCCGGGACGCCCCGGCGTCGACCTGCCGGTGATGATCGCCATCGTCGGCCTCGCTCTCGCGGCGCTGCTGGCGGCGCTCGTGCTGGTCTGGAGCCGCAACGAACGGATGCAAGAACTGGCCGTCCAAGCGAGCCAGGACCCGCTGACCGGGCTGAAGAACCGCCGCCGCTTCGAGGAGGACCTGCGGGCCGAGCTTGCCCGCAGCCACCGCTACGGGGTTCCAGGCGCACTGCTGATGCTCGATCTCGATCACTTCAAGCAGGTCAACGACACCCTCGGTCATCCCGCTGGTGACAGGGTCCTCGCAGAGCTCGCTGCGGTACTGCGCGGCCGCGCCCGCGAGACCGACGTTCTCGCGCGGATCGGCGGCGACGAGTTCGCGATCGTGCTGCCTCGCTGTGACCTCGGCGAGGCCGAGGAGGTAGCCGACGAGATCGCCACGGCGATCCGCGAGCGGATGAGCGCCGAGCAGGATGTGCCGCCGATCACGGCGAGCATCGGCATTGCCCCTTTCGGCACCGGTCGCCGACTCAGCTACGAATCGGTTCTTGGCCGAGCCGACGCGGCGATGTATGAGGCAAAGGGATCGGGCCGCGACAAGGTGCGGGTTTTCGACTCGGCCACGGTCGAGTCGAAGCCCGAAGCGCAGCCGGTTACCGCCGACCGGGGCTAGCCGGAAGGCCGTTCCGCAGGCGCAGCACGCGGCCTACCGAAGTCTCGAATGGGGGGCGTTGCAGCCGCCGGGCGCGCAGCGCCCTCAGCAATGCCCGGTGGGCGCGGGCGGCGGCCCGGTAGTCGGTGAAGAGGAGTAGGTCGGTGCCGGCGACGGCTGCTGCAACGCCGGCCTTAGCCGCCCCGCCGAAGTTGCGTACGGCGACCGATTCGAGTGCGTCGCTGATCGAGACTCCGTCAAAGCCGATCCGGCCGCGCAGCTCGCCCGTGGCAATCGGGCGTGCGAAGGCGGCCGGGTGAAGCGAAAAAGCCGGGTAGATCGCCGTGCTCAACATCACGATCTCTCCGCCGCGCTCGACAAACCGCCGGTATGGCCGCTCATCGACGGCGCGAATCGTCCGCTTCGGCAGCCCGATCCGCTGCACGGCGAAATCGGTGTTTTCGACCGCCGCACCGAGGCCGGGGAAGTGCTTGGCCGTCGCTGCCACCCCGCCCTCCTGCAGGCCTTCGGCAAACGGCGCCGCCGCGGCTTCGACCTCCCCCGCGGTCGAGCCGAACCCCCGATCGGTTTCGGCGATGACGCCGCCGGGACGGGCGACGTCCAGCACCGGCGCCAGATCGACGTTGATCCCGACCCCGCGCAGGTTGACGGCGGTTGCCCGCCCCTGATCTCGACTGAACTCGGCCCCGGCGGTCCCCATTTGGGCAGCTGAGGCGCTCGGTGCACCGCCGATCCGCTTTACCAGTCCCCCCTCCTGATCGACCATCGCCAGCAGCGGAGCCCGCAGACCGACTGGCCTGCGAATCGACTCGATTTCCGCGACCAGCCGCCTCGTCGCTGCACGGCTCGGCAGGTTTTCTTCGAAGAGGATCACTCCCGCCAGCTCGCCCCGGCGAATCATTCGCTTCAGGGCAGGCGGCGCCTCATCGCCCGTGAACCCAGCGACGAGGCGCTCTCCGGCCAGCTGCGCGAGCGAGAGCTTCGAGGCTGCACTTGGCTCCTCGGGACCACCGGCCCCATCACCCAACGTGGTCCCAAAAGCAAATGCCGCCGCCGCCAGCCCACCCACGACGCCGGCAACAAGCCGCTTGCGTTTCGCCGTCACTTTGCCCACGTGTCTGAGCTTATGCCCCCATATGGGCGGTCAAGCTCAGACACGGCAGGCGTCCGGACCGCCACCTAGCCTTGCGCCCGAATGGCCTCCCTGATCTCCTTTGAGGAAGCGCTGGCGCTCGGCGAGCTGACCGGCCACGAGGAGATCGGCGACCTGGTCGAGCGCGCCTGGGCGGTGCGGCGCGAGAACTTCGGCGACTCGACCGATATGTGCTCGCTGGTCAACGCCAAGTCCGGCGGCTGTGCCGAGGACTGCGGCTTCTGCGCCCAGTCCCGTTACGCCGAGGCCGATACGCCGATGCACGCAATGATGGAGCCCGAGCAGATCCTCGAACATGCCAAAGCTGCCGAGGCGGCCGGCGCCCACCGCTTTTGCATGGTCACCCAGGGCCAGGGCCTGTCTAAACGGGACTTCGAGAAAATCCTCGAGGGCGCCAAGCTGGTCGCCGAGCAGACCAACCTGAAGCGCTGCGCCTCAATTGGCCACATGTCGAGCGAGCGCGCCAAGAAGCTGCGCGAGGCCGGCATCCAGCGCGTCCACCACAACGTCGAGTCGGCCCGCTCCTACTACCCGGAGGTCTCGACCACGGTCCGCTACGAGGGGCGGCTGCGCACGATCCAGGCGGTCAAGGAGGCCGGGCTCGAGACCTGCGTCGGCGGCATCCTCAACCTCGGCGAGTCACCCAGGCAGCGGGTCGAGATGGCCTTCGAGCTGACCGAGATCAACCCGACCTCGGTGCCGATCAACCTGCTCAATCCGCGCACTGGGACCAAGTTCGGCGAGCGCCCCTTGATGGACGCCTGGGACGTCATCAAGTGGGTGGCGATCTTCCGCCTGATCATCCCCGGAGCCCTCTTCCGGCTCTGCGGCGGTCGGGTCGAGAACCTCGGCGACCTGCAGCCGCTGGCCGTCAAGGCCGGTCTCAACGGCGTGATGATGGGGAACTTCCTGACCACGCTCGGCGCCGAGCCCGAGGACGATCGAGCGATGTTCGAGGAGCTCGGTTTGAACGTCGCTCGCCAGCCCGATAACGGCGCCAATCCGCGCCCCGACAACCGCGACGGCTGGCTCGATGGCGAGACGCCCACGACGCCGATAGACGAGCTGATCGACCATCAGGACGAGGCCAACTTCTGGGATCCCTCGACGCAGCTGCGGGTGGTCAAGAAGGCCAAGAAGCCGCCGCCCTATCCAGCTTCAGACACCGCCTCCTCTGCGCCCGCGCAGGCGCGCTGAATGAGCGAAATCGAGCAACGGCTCGATCAGCTCCGCGACCGGGGGCTCTACCGGCGACTGCGGCTGATCGAGGGCAGACAGGGCCCCCGCGTCACGCTCGACGGCCGCGAGGTCCTCCTGCTCTGCTCGAACGACTATCTGGGCCTGGCCGCCCACCCAAAGGTGCGCGCCGCGGCCGCCGAGGCGGCAATGCGCTGGGGCGCCGGGTCCGGGGCCTCGCGCTTGATCTCAGGCAACATGCAACCGCACGGCCGGCTGGAGCGAAGCATCGCCGCCTTCAAGGGCTACGAGTCGGCGCTGCTGTTCGGCTCGGGCTATCTGGCCAACACCGGCACGATCGCCGCCCTTGCCGGGCGAAACGATGTCGTCTTCTCAGACGAGCTCAACCACGCCAGCATCATCGACGGCTGTCGGCTCTCTCGAGCCGAGACCTTCGTCTATCGCCACGGCGACGTCGACCACCTTACCTGGGGACTGCGCAAGGCCGGCGAGCGGGCGGCCCTGATCGTCACCGACGGCGTCTTCTCAATGGACGGCGACATCGCTCCTCTCACCGACCTGGCCGACCTTGCCCAGCGGCACGGATGCCGGCTGCTGGTCGACGAGGCCCACGCCACGGGGGCGCTTGGCCCGGGCGGCCGCGGCTCGGTCGCCGCCGCCGGTCTCAGCGGCGAGGTCGACGTTGTGATCGGGACGCTGGGCAAGGCCCTCGGCTCCTACGGCGCCTACGCCTGCGCCGACCAGGAGACAACCGACTACCTGCTCAACACGGCGCGCTCCTTCGTCTTCTCGACGGCCCCACCACCCCCCGTCGCCGCCGCCGCGATGGCGGCCCTGGAGGTGCTGGAATCGCAACCCGAGCGGGTCGGCAGGCTCCTCGCCAACGCGACCACCCTGCGCACCGCGCTCGCCGCCGAGGGACTTGCCGTCGGCGCCACGCAGACCCAAATCGTTCCGGTCGAGGTCGGAGCCGCCCAGCCGACGATGGAGTTGAGCGAACGAATCCTGGAGCAGGGCGTCTTCGCCCAGGGCATCCGCCCGCCAACCGTGCCGGAGGGCTACTCGCGGCTGCGCTTCACGGTGATGTCGACCCACCGTCGCGAAGAGCTCGAGCGGGCAGCCACCATCATCGGTGCCGCTGCACGCGAACTCGGCATCGCCATGGGCACCGGCTCGGTTGCATCGCAGGCCGTCGCCGCCTGAACCCTTGCGCGGCTTCTTCGTCACCGGCACCGGCACCGAGGTTGGCAAGACGGTGGTCGCCGCGGTGCTGGCCCACAACCTCCGGCAGCAGGGAATGAGCGTTGCGGTCTTCAAGCCGGCCGTGACCGGCCTCGACGATCCCGGCGAGACCGACCACGCCCTGTTGCGCCGGGCCGCCGAATCGGAGCAGAGCGACGAAGAAATCGCTCCCTATCGTTACGGCCCGCCCGCGTCGCCGCACCTCGCCGCCGCCGGGGCCGGCGAGACGATCAATCCCGAGCGGCTACGCCGGTCTGCAGATGATGCGGCCGCGAGGGCGGACCGAATCGTCTGCGAGGGGGTCGGTGGTCTCCTGGTCCCGCTCGCCGGTCCCTACTTGGTCCGCGACCTCGCGGTCGAGTTGGGGCTGCCGCTGGTCATTGCCGCGTCTCCCGGGCTGGGGACGATCAACCACACGCTGCTGACGATCCAGGCGGCGCGAGCCGCGGGCCTGAGTGTCGTCGCCGTGGTGCTCACTCCCTGGCCGGCCGATCCGGAGGCGATCGAGGAATCGAATCGCGAGACGATCGAGCGTCTCGGCGAGGTTCGGGTCGAGCTCCTCCCCCAGCTCGACCTGTCGGCACCGGAGAGCTGGCCCACTCTGGCACTGCGGCCCGGCTAGCTGCAGGCGCTGGTAGAGGACGCCGGTGGGGGCGGCAACAGGATCCTCATCGGCGCGCTTCTCAGCCGACGGACTTGCCCGCGGCGACGATCTCACGGCCGGCAAGCTCTTCGCCGCCCGGATTGACCGCCGCCTCCGCTGCCTCGACGCTGAGGGTGTCGCGTTTGGCGCGGATCGCCGTCGCACCGATCACGGCACCAATTGCGGCAACCACAGCGCAGATGCTCATCGCCTCACCGAGTGCGTCGACGAACTGCTGCGGGCTCGCGTCGGCGAAGTTTGCCCCGACCGATCCCTGGAAGATGGCGCCGGTGACGGCGACGCCGAGGCTGCCGCCGACCATGCGGAACATCGAGAGCACGCCGGAGGCGATCCCAGCCTTGTCGACCGAGACCGCGTTCATCGCCGCGCTGGTCATCGGCGACATCGTCAGGGCAATGCCGATGCCGAGCAGCATGAAGCCGGGCAGAAGGTCGAGGTAACTGGAATCAACCGCGATGCCGCTGAAGCTGTAAAGCGAGGCGGCGACGATGCTCAGCCCGGCCGCAATCAGCCAGCGCGGACCGAAGCGGTCGGCGAGCCGGCCGGCGACCGGTGCCACGCCGACGATCATCAGCGTCGAGGGCAGGAACCTGACCCCCGCCTCCAGCGGCGAGTAGCGCAGGATGTCCTGCATGTAGAGGGCGAGGAAGAAGAAGACGCCGAGCATCGAGAAGGAGACGATCAGCGCGACGACCACCGCGCCGAGGAAGTTCCGATCCGAGAAGAAGCGGAATTCGACCATCGGCACCTTTACCCGCAGCTCGACCGCGACGAAGGCAGCCATGCCGACGGCGGCACCGATCAGCAGGGCGACGATCCCGGTCGAGCCCCAGCCCCATTCGTTGCCCTCGACCAAGGCGAGGATCAGCGCCGTGAGGGCACCGGTGAGCAGGGCGACGCCGGCGTAGTCGACCTCGCGACCAACCGTCCTGTCGCGCGACTCGCGCACGGCGAAGAGCGAAGCGGTGATCGCCCCGATCGCGACCGGGATGTTGAGGTAGAAGATCGCCCGCCAGCTGACGTGCTCGGTGAGTGCACCGCCCACCACCGGGCCGACGGCGAGGGCGAGGGCAGAGACCCCGGCCCACATCCCCATCGCCTTGCCGCGCTCGGAGGCAGGGAAGGCGTCGGTGATGATCGAGAGCGTCGCCGGCATCATCAGCGCCGCGCCGACGCCCTGCACCACCCGGCTGATCACGAAATCCGTCGAGTTCATCGCGAAACCGGCGGTCGCCGAGGAGAGGGCAAAGATGACGACGCCGAAGAGGAACATGCGGCGGCGTCCGAAGATGTCACCGAGCCGCCCACCGGTCGCCAGCAGCACGGCGAAGGAGAGCGTGTAGCCGTTGATCGTCCACTCCAGGCCGGAGATCGAGGCGTGCAGGTCGCGCTGGATCGACGGCAGGGCGACGTTGACCACCGTGTTGTCGAGCATGATCATGAACAGCGCGAAGCACATCGCTCCGAGCGTCCACCACTTGCGGTTGTCATCGGTGATCAGGTGGCGGTAACGGGTCAAGCTGGTCCTACCTCCTTCAGGTGTTCGAAAGCCTCGGCGATGTCATCGCGGTCCATCAGCGAGTCGACGGCGGCGTCGAGCTTGCGGCGCTGCGCCGCGGTGAGGCTGGCGGCAAAGGTCTCCATCCCCGCCTGCCGCACGACGACGAGCGTGTCGACGAGCTTCTTGCCCCTGTCGGTAATCGCGACCCGGCGCACCCGGCGGTCCTCGCGGTCCTCGACGCGACTGGCGAGCCGCTTGCGGACGAGGCCGTCCACCGCCCTGCTCATCGAGGGCACCGAGACGCCAAGCGCCTCGGCCAGCTCGCTCACCTGCCGCGCCTCGGTCGCCTCACCCAAGCCACCCAGCTCCAATAGGGCCTTGGACTGGGTCATCGAGAGGCCGCTCTCCTCGATCACGCGCAGCACGTTGCCGCGGTCGTAGAGGAAGAGGTGGCGCAGCAGGGCGCTGATCCGCGCCGCCGTCGCCTGTGCCTCGGCGCTGACATCCGGAGTGCTGACCTCGTCGACGAGTGCCGCTATGTCGCTCGCTTGCATATGTCTAATAGTTGCAGAAGAACAACTATTTCTCAAAAGGAATAGTTGTTCGTGTGACGACAATCACGCACTCGCCCCACCCGCTGGGGTTTCTGGCCGGGGGCAGGACTAGTCTCGCTATCGGTGACGTCGGTGGACTATGCGCAGCTCGATCGGGACCACGTTTGGCACCCGTTCACTCAGCAGCGGGCCTGGTGTGAGGAAGAGCCGTTGATGATCGAGGCTGGTGCCGGCTCCCACCTCGTCGCGAGCGACGGCCGGCGCTACATCGACGGCGTCTCCTCGCTCTGGTGCACCGTGCACGGCCACGCGCACGCCAATATCGACGCCGCTATCGCGGCGCAGTTGGAGAAGGTCGCGCACACGACGATGCTCGGCCTAGCCCACCCCGGCGCAGCCGAGCTGGCAGGACGCCTCGTCGATCTCGCACCGCCGGGCCTAACCCGGGTCTTCTACTCGGAGTCAGGCTCAACCGCGGTCGAGATCGCGCTGAAGATGGCCTTTCAGTTCCAGCAGCAGCGCGGCGGCCAGCACCGCCGCCGCACCTCCTTCGTCCACCTGCGCGACTCCTACCACGGCGACACGATCGGCTCCGTCGCCGTCGGCGGGATCGATCTCTTTCACTCGACCTATCGGCCGCTGCTGTTCGAGACCCACGCCGCCGAGCCGGGTGACGCTGCCGACCTGGAGCGGGTGCTCGCCCGCCACGAAGAGGAGATCGCGGCGGTGATCGTCGAGCCACTCGTCCAGGGCGCCGCCGGGATGCTCACCCACCCGCCCGGCTACCTGGGCGGCGTGCGCGAGCTCTGCGACCGCTTCGGCGTGCTGTTGATCTGCGACGAGGTGGCGACCGGCTTCGGCCGTACCGGCACGATGTTCGCCTGCGAGCAGGAGGACGTCGCGCCGGACCTTCTCTGCTTGGCCAAGGGCCTCACCGGTGGCTACCTGCCGCTGGCCGCGACGCTGGCCAGCGAGCGGATCTACGAGGGCTTTCTCGGAGCCCCGCAGGAATACCGGACCTTCTTCCACGGCCACACCTACACCGGCAACCCGCTCGCCTGCGCCGCCGCCCTCGCCAGCCTCGACGTCTTCGAGAACGAGCGCACCCTGGAAAGGCTGCAGCCGAAGATCGCGCTGCTGCGCGAGCTGCTTGGCGAGATCGAGGCGATGCCCGAGGTCGTCGAGGTGCGCGGCCGCGGCTTCATGGCCGGCATCGACCTCGGCGAACATGACCCCTCCCTTCGCATGGGCCACCAGGTGACGCTCGAGGCGCGCAAGCGCGGCGCGATCATCCGCCCTCTCTCAGACGTCGTCGTCCTCATGCCCCCACTCTCGATCTCCGAGTCCGACTTGCGCCGCCTGCTCGAGATCACCCGCGAGTCGATCGAGGCCGCCTGCGCACGCGCGCCGGCCGCGCAACTGGCCCAAGCCGCCTGAAGCTTTCCTGTGACGGATCGGCGCCCCGCTCGTAGTAAGGGCGTGAGCGACGCAGCTACTACGGCCATCGATGTCCGAGCGGAGACAGAGCTTGACTTTGAACGGCTCTACCGCTCCAGCCGCGAAGACATCTACGCCTATGCAGCCGGACTGCTGCGTGACCGGGCAGCAGCCGAGGACGTAACCGCGGCGGCCTTCGAGCGCGCCTACCGCAAGCGCTCGCGCTTCAGCGCGAGCCGGGGAAGCGCTCGCGCTTGGCTCTTCGGCATTGCTCGCAACGCAGCGCTCGACGAGCTGCGTCGTCGTGGTCGCCACGCAGAGCTGAGCGTCGATCCGGTCGATGCCGCGAGCGTCGCGGATGCCGACGAGGGGCAGAGCGAACTTCACCTGCTCCTCGACGGGGCCCTCGGCAAGCTCGATGCACGGGAGCGTGAGTTGATCGCACTCAAGTTCTTCGCCGGACTCTCCAACGCGGAGATCGCCCGCGTGCTCGGCACCAGCGCCACCAACGCAGGCACCAGGCTGCACCGAACAATGGCCAAGCTGAGGGAGGCATGCGATGGAGCGCTCTAGAGAACACGACGACCTCGCCGCGGCGCTAGCGGAAATTCGTCCCGCGCTCCGGCGGACCTTTGCCGAGGAGCTCGACGAGCGAGTTGCCGCGGGCTTCCCGCGGCGCTCGCGCTTCGATGGCAGTCCTCTGGCGGGCCTGGCGGATCTAGTGCGTGGTCTCTCGCCCCAACGCCTGCTGTTCGCCGGCGGCAGCGCAGCGCTGGCCGCGATCGTCATCGCCACGATGATCGTCGCGAGTGTCGACTCTGGACCGGGACCGGTCGCGATCGAGCAGCACGAAGGGATCGAACGCCACGCCGCCACGCCGCCAGTCCAAGCCGGAAACGCCTCCGCAGCACAAGCGCAGTCGGAGCAGGGAAGCTCCGGTGTCCAGTTCTCAGACCGGGTCCCGCTCGCGAAGCGCGAATCTGAATTCCAAACCAACGCGAGGCACCGCGAGATCGAACGCTCGGCCGAGATAAGACTCCTCGCCGCTCCGGCGGACGTCGCCGAGGACTCCGCCAGAGTCTTTGCCGCGGTCCACGACGCCGATGGGATCGTCCTGCACTCGACGACCAGCTCAGGAAGAGGTGCCGCCGCGCACTTCGAACTGCTGATCCCAAGCGCGAAGCTCGGCGATGCGCTCGCCGCCTTCTCGGCAATCGACGAGGTCCAGTCGCGTCACGAGGCGACCGACGACATCACGGAGCCGACGGTCTCCGCGCGGGAGGAGCTGGAGGACTCGCGGGCCCGGATCGACGCCCTGCTCGTGCAGCTCTCAAGCGCAGAAACGGAAACTGAGGCGGAAGCCGTCGAAACCGAGCTGCGCGCAGAGCGACACCACGCGGCAAGGCTGCGCGCACGGCTGGCCAACCTGGATGGGCGTACCACCTACTCCCGTGTCTCGGTCCGGATCCAAAGCGACGCCTCGGCGGATTCGAGCGGTGCCTGGGGATTCGATGACGCGCTTGGCGACACTGGGCGCATCCTCAGCATCGCTGCCGGCGTAACGCTCGTCGGCCTCGCCGTGCTCACCCCCTTTGCCTTGCTCGCCCTCCTGGCCTGGCTCTCCCGCCGGCTCTGGCTGCGAGCCAGCCGCGAGCGCGCTCTCGACGCGTAACCGATATTGACCACACCCAGGTGGGGTGAATGTCGGATGGGCGCGTATATGGTGGCTCGATGGAGGAGAGGCAGCGAGGACCGGCTGAGGCGCCGAATCTGGGGGAGCCTGCGGAGCCGCGCTCGGCTGCTTCGGTGGTGCTGCTGAGGCGCGGAGGCAAGCACGCCGGCCGGGCGCTCGAGGTGCTGTTGCTGAAGCGGACCGAGAAGGCGAGGTTCATGCCCAATGTCTGGGTGTTCCCCGGCGGTGCGGTGGACGACGGCGACGGCGCCGACGAAGCGCGCTTCAAAGCCTGTGCGGTGCGCGAGCTCGAGGAGGAGGCGGGGATCGCACTGCCCGCGGATGAGGAGTTGGTCCTCTTCTCGCGCTGGGTCACTCCCGAGGTGGTCTCGCGCCGCTTCGACGCCTGGTTCTTCCTCGCCCTGGCGCCGGCGCACACCCCACCCCGACCAGACGGCGTCGAGACGACCGAGGCCGGCTGGTTTGAGCCCGCCGGTGCCCTGGAGGCTCAAGCGGCGGGTGAGATCGTCCTCGCCTTCCCGACGATCAAGCAGCTCGAAGCGCTGCTTCCCTTCGCCAACGCCGACGAGGCGATCGCCGCGCACCGCCATATCGAGATCGAACCGATCCTGCCCAAGGTGATCGGCACGCCCGAGGACAACCGCGTCGTCCTCCCCGGCGATCCGGACTACCCGCCGAGCTAGGCACCAGAAACGGGAAAGGGCTCAAGTCCGGCGTGCCAAGGACCGGGCGGATAGGTGTGGATGCCGCTCTCGTCCATCTCGCCCTGCAGCCGCTTGAAGAGCTGGCCGGCATTCTTCAGGGCAGCTTTCAGCTCTTCCTCGCTGCGCTCGCCAAGCCGCCAGAGGAACCAGAGTTGGCGATCGTTGATGCCGAAGTCGATCTCCCCGGTCATTGTCGTCGTCCACTCGAGGAAGCCCGGGCTGAACAGCTCGCGCAGCGCCACAGGGTCGTACTCGCTTGGCACGGTGGCGAGAAAGCGCTTGTTGAAGTCGATTGACTCGAACTGGACCTTGCGGGCGAAGCGCTGGGTTACGACCTCGTGCCCCTCGATCGACTCGACGTTGAAAGCCGGGACGACCTGAGCCAGGTCGGGCATGTGCGCCTTGGCAAGCAGCGCCGTCGGCAGAACCGCCTTGCTGAGGAAGCCACCAACTTCCTTCTCGTCGGCATCGCAGCAAGATCCCCACAAACCCTCGCTGAGCTGACCGGTGAGCCGATTGGTACCGCCCACGCAAAGGGCCACCGGGCCATCGACAGGATTGATCCCTCCGACGGGCTCGTATTTGAGCTCGTGCCGCTCGCCGTACTTGCGAACGATCTCAGCCCATTCCTGCGCTTCCTGCTTGGCGTTCATCAGCTGTCGATCCTATGCAGTTGGCCGGCGAGCCAGTTAGGATGAGCGCAATGACTATCGCAATCATCGTGGTGGTCGCGATCATCGTCATCGCGGTCCTCTACTACATCGCCAAGCGCAACTCGATCATCGCTGCGCGCAACAGAGTCGACGAGTCCTGGAGCGGGATCGACGTGCAGCTGAAGCGCCGCCACGACCTCGTTCCCAACCTGGTCGAGACGGTCAAGGGCTACGCCGAGCACGAGAGCTCGACCTTCGAGAAGACGACCCAAGCACGCGCCGAGGCGATGGCGGCTGAAAGTGTCGCCGACACGGCCAAAGCGGAGCAGAAGCTGACCCAGGCGCTGGCCGACGTGCGCGCGGTCGCCGAGAACTACCCCACTCTGCGCGCCACCGAGAACTTCCAGCAGCTGAGCCGCAACCTCTCCGAGCTCGAGGACGAGATCCAGGCCTCGCGACGGATCTACAACTCCAACGTGCAGTCCTACAACACGGACATCGAACAGTTCCCGGGCTCGATCATCGCCAACCAGGGTGGCTTCACCAAACGCGAGTTCTTCGAGATCGAAGACGCGGCGGATCGGGAGCCTGTCTCGGTCAACTTCAGCAAAGACTGAGGTCTAAGCTTTTCCTATGACCACGGCTACCGAGCAGACGTTGTGGATTTGCGAGAGCTGCGGCTTCATCTATGACCCGGCGATCGGCGATCCGGATGGCGGCATCCCACCCGGAACCAAGTTCGAGGACATTCCCAAGGACTGGTTCTGCCCGGTCTGCGGTGCGCGAACCTCTGACTTCCGCCCACTGGAGCCCGGCGAGGCCTAGGCCCGCAGGGTCGCCATGAAGCACGATTACGACTGGCTCGTCGTGGGCTCCGGCTTCGGGGGCTCGGTCTCGGCCCTGCGCCTCGCCGAAAAGGGCTACAAGGTCGCGGTGCTCGAGTGCGGCAGTCGCTTCCGCGACGAGGACTTCGCCGAGTCGAACCTGAAGCACCCTCGCCGCTACTTCTGGCTCCCTCGCTTCGGCTTCCGCGGCGTAATGCGGATGACCTTCTTCAAGGACGTCTTCATCGTCTCCGGCAGCGGCGTCGGCGGCGGCAGCCTCGGCTACGCCAACACGCTCTACCGCGCCCGGCCCGCCTTCTTCAGCGATCCACAGTGGGGTGAGCTCGGTAACTGGGAGAGGGAGCTGGCGCCCCACTACGACACGGCAGAGCGGATGCTCGGCGTGGTCGAGTACGAGGGCATCGGTCCAGCCGACAAGCTGCTGCAGGAATACGGCGAGGAGATCGGCGTCGGCGAGACGTTCACCAACACGCGCGTAGGCGTCTTCTTCGACAAGCCCGGCGTCGAGGTCGAGGACCCGTTCTTCGACGGCGAGGGTCCGAGCCGCACCGGCTGCATGCGCTGTGGCAGCTGCATGGTCGGCTGCCGTCACGGCGCCAAGAACACCTTGATGAAGAACTACCTTTGGTTTGCCGAGAAGCTCGGGGTCGAGATCCAGCCCGAGCGCCAGGTAACCGAGATCCGCCCGCTCGGCGCCGCCGACGGTTCCGACGGCTATGCCATTACCAGCGAGCGCTCGGGCTCCTGGCTGCGCAAGCGCCGCCGCACCCAGACCGCCCGGGGCGTGATCGTCGCCGCCGGCGCCCTCGGCACCAACAATCTTCTCGCCAACTGCCGCCACAGCGGCGCGCTCCCAAGCATCTCGGACAAGCTCGGCGACCTCGTCCGCACCAACTCGGAGTCGATCCAGTCGGTCACCGCCCCCGACGACGAGCGCGATTTCAGCCGTTCGGTGGCGATCACCTCAAGCATCTACCCCGACCCCGACACCCACATCGAGGTCGTCACCTACGGCACCGGCGGCGATGCGATGTCCGGAACCTTCACAGCAATGACCGGCCCCGGAACGAAACTTACCCGGCCGATCAAGTGGCTGGCCGCGATCCTGCGCCACCCGCTGCGCACGGCGCGGATGCTGATCCCCCACCGCTGGTCGCAGCGCACCGTGATCCTGCTGGTGATGCAGACCGTTGACGCCGCGATGCACTTCCGCCCCAAGCGCAAGATCTTCGGCTCAGGTGTACGCCTGCAGACCGAACAAGACCCGGGGCGACCCAACCCGACCTACATCCCGGCCGCAGAGAAGGTCGCGCGCTGGTTCGAGCAGCGCACCGGCGGCGTCGCCCAGAGCGCGATCACCGAGTCGGTCCGCAACATTCCCTCGACTGCGCACATCCTCGGCGGCGCGGTGGTCGGTAAGGGCCCCGAGACCGGCGTGGTCGACAGCGGCAACCGCGTCTTCGGCTATGAGAACCTGCTGGTCTGCGACGGGGCGGCGATCCCCGCCAACCCCGGCGTCAACCCAAGCCTGACGATTACCGCCAAGGCCGAGCACGCGATGAGCCTGGTCCCGCCCAAGGCGGGAGAGGAGCCGCGCCACCTTCCCGAGGCAGCGCGGCCCGCGACGCCAGTCGCGTCCTAACTCAGCCGGCCTCGCTGAGGCGCTGGGCGGCGTAGTCCCAGTTGACCACGTTCCAGAAGGCGTCGATGTAGTCGGGACGCTTGTTCTGGTACTTCAGGTAGTAGGCGTGCTCCCAGACATCGCAGCCGAGCAGCGGCACGCTGCCGTCTGAGATCGGCGAGTCCTGGTTCGGGGTCGAGACCACGGCAAGACCGGAGCTGTCCTTGACCAACCAGGCCCAGCCGGAGCCGAAACGGGCGATGCCGGCGTTCTTGAACTCTTCCTTGAAGGAGTCCAAGGAACCGAAGGTCTGCTCGATTCCAGCGGCGAGCTCGCCGCTGGGCTCGCCGCCACCGTCAGGGCTGAGCATCTGCCAGAAGAGCGAGTGGTTGTAGTGGCCGCCGGCGTTGTTGCGGACTGGGCCCTGCTTGTCGCCGGGCAGGCTGGAGAGGTTGGTGAGGACGTCCTCGACGTCGCGGTCGGCCCACTCGGTTCCCTCCAAAGCCGCGTTGGCTTTGTCGACGTAGGCCTGATGGTGCTTGTCGTGGTGGACGCGCATCGTCGCCTCGTCGATGTGCGGCTCGAGCGCGTCGTATGCATAAGGCAGGTCGGGAACCGAAAAGGCCATCTGGCGTCTCCTTTGGTCGATATTTGAAGTCGGCACGGAGCCTAACGCCGCCACGCCTTGCGTACCCGGCAGGGTGCTTGGGAAGACCCTGCTAGCGTTGATTGGGCGAACGGCTGCACGGCCCGGGAAGGGCTCGAGGGCGGCGTGCACGGCATCGAAACCCCGTCCCGTTTCATGTGCAATGGCAGCTAAACGCGACAACGACGAAAGTTCAACCGACACCCGTCCGCCCGGGGCAGACGAGCAGCTCGCCGGCGAACGTGAGCTCTGGGACCGCTTTGCCCAACACCACGAGCCCGCCGTGCGCGAAGAGCTGGTGCGTCGCAACATGGCCTTCGCCAAGCGGCTGGCGCTGCGCTACCGGGGTGCGAGCGAGTCGTTCGACGACCTCCTGCAGGTCGCGAACCTCGGTCTGCTCAATGCCGTCGACCGCTTCGACCCGGAGCGGGGCATCCCCTTCACGGCCTTCGCCTCGCCAACGATTCTCGGCGAGCTGAAGCGCCATTTTCGCGACCGGGTCTGGACCGTTCGAGTGCCGCGCGGCCTTCACGACCGTATGGCGGAAGTCGATAAGGCGGTTACGGAGCTGACCAAAAAACTGCAGCGCTCCCCATCGGTGGGGGAGATCGCCGAGCGCCTGGACCTGGAGCAGACGGATGTGCTCGAGGTGATGGAGGCCAACCACAACCGCCGCCCCCTCTCGCTCGACCGGCCCGCCGGCGCCGAGGACTCCGATGAAGCGCCCCCCTCCGAATGGGTTGGTCAAGAGGATGAGCGCTTCGAGTTGGTCGAGGGACGCATTGCCCTCGACTCCGCCCTCCCTTACCTCGAGGAGCGAGAGCGCGTCGTCCTGCGCCTGCGATTCGTCGAGGACATGACCCAGTCCCAGATCGCCGAGCGCATCGGCCACTCGCAGATGCACGTGTCCCGCATCCTTCGCCGCGCACTAGCGAGAATTCGCGAGCGAATCGAGGAGGAACGCAGCTTGGGTGAGGAGAATGACTAGGCGGCCGGGACCGCGGCGAAGCGGATGATCAGGTAGTCGCCTTCATCAGACGCCTCGACCGCGACATCGTCGACAAGTCCCTCCAGTGAGCCCCCCACCTCCGGGACCTCGAGCCGCTGGCGGATTTCCCCGGCGGCACCGTCTTTCATCGGGCCCAAACGCAGCTCCAGGCCCGCCTCGCTCTCGCCGAGACCGAGGCGTACACAGCCGTCGGCGAAGCGTGAGGGTGCAGCATCGGCGATCGCGTCGGTGACCAGGACCGCGTCCGAGACGCGCTCGATGGAGAGATCCCGCCGGGCGGCCAGCGCCCCAACGAGCCTCGCCAGCACCGGCTCCAACAGCTCGGATCGCGCCACCGTCAGCTCAGTCGCATCGCTCTCCACCGAGACCTCTTTTTCGGCCGGGGGTCCCCCATTGGCGCCCCCGCCGCTTAGGGGGAGGCGCATCATCACTTCGGTACCGCGGTCGAGCCCGCCCGAGATGCTGAAGCTACTGGAGAGCGCCGCAATAAGCGAAAGGCCCAGTTTGAGGCTATTGCGCTCCGAGTCCGCCTGTGGGCTAATGCCCGCCCCGCTGTCGCGCACGGTCACGGTCAGGCCTTCTCTGTCCGGATCGGCCTCGACCAGCAGAGGACCCGGGCCGTCTGGGTAAGCGTGCACGACGACGTTCATGCAGGCCTCGGTAACGACGGTCTTGAGGTCGGCAACGCCCGTTTCGTCCATGCCAATCTGCTCCGCCAGACCGGCGAGCGCATGGCGCACGACTGCAACATTCTCCGCTTTGGCTGGGAGCTTGATTTGAAGCCCTGTTGGCTTCTCGTTGGTCGTGGAGCCGTTCGCCATCTTCGCCTTGATTTTCCCGCTGGAGAATCCTGTTCCCCGCGCACCGCGAGCATAACCGTCTCGTCTTAGGCCAACGCTACCCGTGGGCCGACCGCGCAAAACGGACGTTGGTGCTCGTCAGGCTGCAGCCTGGACGAAGCTATTGACCGCCTGCTCGGGATCGGCGAAGACCTCACCGCGGACGAAGCGCTCGCCCTCGACCGTCCAGATCCAGGCAACGGGCATATCGCGAATGCCGAGCTCACGGTTGCGCACGTAGACGCGGCCTACCACGAGCAGGCGCTCGCCGCGTCTCTCGACCCGGCTCGCCGTGATCAGGAGCTCTTCCCAGATCCGGGCAACGTCGGCCAGGTAATCGCGCAGGCCGTCGGGGCCGACATAGGGCGCGGTCCGTCCGACCTCCTCCGCCGTTACCGCGAAAAACTCCATCTGGGGTGAGCAGAGCTCAACGATCGCGTCGGCATCACGCTGGTTGAAGGCGTTGTAGAGGCGACTGATCAGGTCCTCGTGGGTCTCAGCCATCGCCGTTTCCCTTGAAACCGGGAATCGCAACTTCGGCTGCCTCCTCGATACCAGCCGCCCTGGCAACGGCAAGGATCGCGACGTCATCGTCGAGCTCGCCGGCAGTGAAGGAGCGCAGGGCGCCTTCAACCCGTTGAACGGTGCCGGCTGGATTGCCGGCACCGGCGACCTCCGAACGCAGGCGCTCCTCGCCAAAGCGACCTTCGTTGCCAGCCGCCTCGACGATCCCATCGGTGAACACGACCAACTGCTGGCCGGGCCGCACCGCGCTTTGCCCGATGCGCCAATCGACATCAGCGAAGGCGCCCAGCACCGGGTCCGTGGTCGCCGCCTCGCTGACCTCTTCGCCATCGACCAATAGCGGTGGCGGGTGCCCGGCGACGGCGATCCGCACAGGCTCCCTCGGGTCCTCACTCAGGATCAGCGCCACGATGCTGCACAGCGATGCATCGTGGCGAGCCAGCAGAGCTCGGTTGAGAGTAGCCAGGGAAAGGAGGGGATCGTTGGTCAAGACTGCCGCGGTGCGAAGTGTGTAGCGGGCGAGCGCCGTGATCGAGGCAGCGCGGGCGCCACGACCGGTGACATCGCCGATCACCACCATCCAGCCATCGGCCACCTGGAAGGCGTCATAGAAGTCGCCGCCCACTTCATTCTCGGCCCCCGCCGGGCGGTACATTGCCGCCAGTGACCAGCCGGGGATGTGCGGCAAGGGAGGTGGCAACAAGCCCCGCTGCAGCGTCGCCGCGATCTCGGATCGGGCCTCTTCAGCGCGCTCGAGGTTGGCAAAGAGGCCGCTGTTATCGAGCGTTAGCGCCACCCTGCCGGAGAGAATCCAGGCAAAGCGCGCGTCGTCGCGTCGATAGCGCCTGCCGGACCAGGCAACACCCAAAGTCAAGGCGCCCTTGACCTGCCCCCGGGCTTGCAGGGCGACGGTGATCGCGGAGCGCACGCCCAGCCCCTGCAGGAAGGCGAGATCCTCCTCATCATGCGCAATCTCCCGTAAGTCCTCGTCCGACATTCGCTCGTAGAAGCGCGGCTCAAGGGACGCATCCTCGTCGTCCACTATCCGCGAAGGGATCGATGGCTCGCGCTGGCGCAGCCAGTGTTCCACCTCAACACCGCCCTCGGGAACGACGCGAACGGCCACGCGTCGGGCCTTGCCCCCCTCGATCATGTCGATAACGCAAAAGTCCGCTAGGTCGGGGACGAGGATGTCGCAGATCGCCTCGAAGGTCTCCTCGAGCGAACCGGCCCGCTCCGACACTCCCGCAACCTCACCGAGGATCTCGAAGCGGCGCTGTGATCTGCGCGCACGCAGCGTCAGGGCAACGACGAGCCAGACACACAGAATGGCAAGTGCGGCCGCAACCGCGGATATGTCGATCCAAACCATCGGCCTCCCTATCGCAGGTGGTACCTAAAAGAACGTAGCTCGACCCGAGCCATAAGTCCACACCGCAATTGGATCTCGAATCCCCTGCCGCGATGGCGACGCTGAGCGACTTAAGGAGCGCTGCGCAGCGCTCGGGCCGAGGCCCGGGGGACGGCGGCGGCATCGCCGCCGGTCCAAGCGTTGAAGCGGTACCAGGATGGCTTTGCTTCACGGCCGCGGGTGAGCAGGCCGGCCGAATCGCAGAACTGACAGGAGCCGGACTGGTCGGTCCAGGAGAACCACCAGACGCCGCCGATCCGCCAGCGCCAACGGTTCCCCGCCAGCAGGGCGAAGGAGCGGTCCAGTTCGCGCGCCTGCCCGTACGGGCCGCGCTCCCAGCGCGACTCGAAGCCATCCGAGCCCCAGCCCATCTCGGTCACGTAAAGCGGCGTGGCGCGGTCGCCGTGGAAGCTCATCACCCGGCGGAGGTTTTCGATCTCCCCTTCCAACGCCCCGGCGTCGGCGACGTACGGGTGCAGGGCTACGCCGTCGAAGTAGCGTTTGATCCCGGGGATCCGATAGAGGGCAGCGAGGTAGCCGCCCGATTGGATGTTGGGCGGCGTCTGCAAGGGGCGGCCGAAGAGGCCACCGAGGATCACGGTTGAGTTGGGCTCGAGGCGATGGAGCAGTTGGCCCGAGATGCGGATCAGACGACCGAAGCGTTCTGGATCCGGTTCCTTGGAGAAGGTGACGATGTTCTCCTCGTTCCAGATCTCCCACATGCGGACCGCCATGCGCGGCAGGTCTGGGTTTTCACGCCAGTAGCTGCCGCGCGGCCCGTAGCGGTCAACCGCCGCACGCAGGAAACGGAGCCACTCCTGCCGCTGACGAGCCGTCTCGACGGGTTCTCCGCCGAGGCGCGGCGAGACCCACGCCGGTGTCCCCCAGATGAACATGAAGGGTCGCAAGCGGTGTTCTGCGGCGAAGCCAACCTGCAGGTCGAGCCCTTCCCAGCGAGGGTCGAAGCGGTCGTGGGCCTCGGGCACGATTTCAGCCCAATTCATCGGCAGACGCACGGAGCTGATGCCGGCTTCCTCCATCAGCTGGTAATCGCTCGCATCGGTGGCGCCCTGGGGGGAGATGCCGATGAAGCCGCGCGGGGGCAGCACCAGAGAGCCAGCCATAGCCGGCGTCAGCGCCAGTAGCGCCACCGTTAGCGGAATAAGCAGAAGTCTGCGCATGCGTCAAACACAGACCCAGGGAACGAGCGGAAGTAGCGCTCCAGTCCGACCCCCCGGGTTACGATCGGCGAATGATCGCATGGATACAGGCGCGTGCGGTGCCAATCGTGACCGTCATCCTGTTTGCCGCGCCTTTGCTGGCCTTCCTGCTCGTGATCACGCTGGTCAAAGGCCACGCCAGCATCGCCTACTACGAAGCGGTCACCCAGATCATTCCCGTGATGATCTTGGCACTGGCGATCGAGCTCCGCTACTTCTCGCCGGGCAGACAGCTTCCCGAGCCGCTGAAAGCACGCTTCCGCAACCCCGCGCACGCCCAGCCGATCGCGACAACCTACGCCGTGGCAACGCTCCTCTCACTCGTCCTCAGCGAGGTCGTCTCGCTCGCCGTCGTCGCATCCAGCAGCTCGGGACGCCTAGCCCTGAGCATCACCGCCGCCGGGCTGGCCGCCGGCGGGTGCGCTCTGGTCGCGGCAATCATGCTGCCGACCAGCGAAGGATGAAATGAATGATGTATGCTTATACATCATGAATCGAACCCAGATCTATCTTGACGACGATCAAACAACTCGTCTTGATCAACGCGCCGCCGCAGAGGGAACTTCGCGCTCAATGGTGATCCGCCGTGCGGTAGACGTGTACCTCTCACAGGAGGAGAAGGACGCTGCGACATGGCAAGCGCAGTGGAAGAAGGCGGTTGATGGGACCTCGGGCATTGCGCCCTATCTTGCAGAGGGCGCCGAGTACGTCGACGATCTTCGGCGCGATGACGCTGAGCGCCTCTCGCATTTTGAGCGTTGACCATCGTCCTTGACACCAGCGTCCTCATCGATCACCTCCGCGCCTCAACTTCGGCAACGAGATACCTCGCAAGCCTGAATGACCGCCCATCGTGCTCTGAGATCAGCCGGATCGAGGTGGTCCAAGGTCTTCGCTCCTCTGAGCGAAGAGCGGCCGACAAGCTTTTCGCTCTCGTTGCCTGGATACCCGTGAGCGAAGCCGTTGCACGCCGCGCCGGCGAGCTTGGGCGCCAGTGGCGTCGCAGCCATCCCGGTATAGGCGTGGCCGACCTCGCAATCGCCGCCACCGCGGAAGAGATCGATGCCAGACTCGCGACCCGCAACCTCAAGCACTTCCCGATGTTCGAGGGCCTTCGCAGCCCGTACTAAAACTCCATGTCGAACCAATGGCTGCCGGAAACCTGTCGTGCCGCTATTCCTACATCGGGGCGCCCGGATTTGAACCGGGGACCTCACCGACCCGAACGGTGCGCGCTACCAGGCTGCGCCACGCCCCGAGAGTCGGCGATTATCCCAGACCCGGGCCGGGGACTACTGAACGGCCTCTATAGCGGCTTCGATTTCGGCGAGTGACGGACCATCCTGCAGAGTCTCGGTCCCGCGCGGACCGCTGACGATCGCGGCCTGATGGGTACGGATGCCGAGATCACGGCCGAGTTCCTCATAGCCCTGGAGCTTCTCGTCGATCGCCCCCCCGGGGCCACCGTTGTCTTCCAGGTACGCGAGCCATTCCGGCTCGTTCATTTCCTCGACGCCGCCGGCGATCGAGTCGAGGTAGTCCTGATCGATGCCGAAGCGTTCGGCCTGGTCCTGGTTACGGAAGAAGAGGTAGATGTACTGCCAGCCGTAGCCCTGGTCGGCTGCCGCCTCCGCACCGTAGAAGCCGAGCTGCTCGACACGCTGGCTGTTCGAGTAATGGCGGTAGAGCAGCTTCACGTCCCCTGGTCGGGCATACCCTTCGACCAGGCCCGGAATGGTGCTGAGGAAATCGTCGCGGCAGTTCGAGCACTGCAGATCGTTGAAGACCTGGATCGAGACCGGCGCGTCGGCAGAGCCAACCCGGTCGCCTTCCTGAGGCACCCCGCCAAAGAGGCGCTGCGCGTCGGAGATGCCGGAGAGGTGGACGACTTCCGGTCCCGCCTCTTGGGTGGAGATGCTGACGATCGCGTAGCCGATCGCAAGCAGGGCCAGCCCAAGGCCGAGCACGATCCAGATCCGCCCCCGGCGCGGAAGCGGAACTGCGGCGGGCTCATGATCAGAAGTCTCGGCGGTAGCGGGCACCCGGGCATTATCGCGACCGGGCTTCTCCGGCGGCCCGTCCGCGAAGGACGGGCAGTTGACAGCGTCCGCGACCAGGAGTAAATATCTCCTACCCAGTTTCAACGACAAAGGGAGGTCCGCCGTGGCCAATCACCTCACCCCGTCAGAGCTTGCCGAAGAGCTTCACATGAAGCGGCAGGAGGTGATCGGCAAGTGCATGCAGATGGGCATACCCATCTTCCACGGTCGCATCGACAGGTCCCTCTTCGAGACCTCTCTGCGCAGCATGACGGGTCAACAGCAGCAGCGCGAAGTCCGTACAAACTAGCTCTTAACTAGACTCCCACCCCGCATGGAGCGGGGGACGAAATCTTCGACGCTGGCAGATCTGCTGCCACTCTCCGCGAAGCTCTACGGCAGTGCGCCGGCGGTGCGCTTCAAGCAAGACGGAGGCTGGAGCGACCGTAGCTTTGACGAAGTGCTGGACATCGTGCGCTCGCTCTCGCTCGGCCTGATTGACCTGGGGGTAGCGAAGGGCGACAAGGTCTCAATCCTCGGCAATACGCGGCCCGAGTGGACCTACTTCGACTTTGCGGCGCTCTCGGCCGGGGCGGTCGTCGTGCCGATTTACCAGACCAACTCGCCCGAGGAGTGCCAGTACGTCCTGGAAAACTCCGACGCCAAGATCGTCGTCGTCGAGGACGACGAGCAGATGGAGAAGATCCGCGCGGTGCGCGATCAGCTGCCGCTGCTCGAGCAAGTGGTGCGAATGACTGGCTCCAGCGAGGACGCGATCTCACTCGAAGACCTGGCCGCCCGCGGCGCGGGCCGTGAAGCCTCTGAGTGGGAAGCTCGCTGGGGCTCGGTCACCAAGGACGACATCTGCACCTTCATCTATACCTCGGGCACGACTGGCCCGCCCAAGGGTTGCATCATCAGCCACGGCAATTACCGGGCGATGCTCGACATGGTCAACGAGTCGAGCGTCATCGAGCCCGAAGACGTCACCTACCTCTACCTCCCCCTCGCCCACTCCTTCGCCCTGCTGATCCAGCTCGGCAGCTTCGACCTCGGCGCCACGCTCGCCTACTGGGAGCGCGACCCGCTGAAGATCCTGCCCAATCTCGGTGAGCTGAAGCCGACCTACTTTCCCTCGGTTCCGCGCATCTTCGAGAAGATCTACACCGCCGCCACCAGCGGCATGGAGAAAGAGGGAGGCATCAAGAAGGCAATCTTCAACTGGTCGATCGGGATCGGCAAGAAGATGCGTGCAGCCGAACGCGCCGGGCGCAAGCCGGGCTTCCTTCTGCGCAAGCAGTATGAGTTCGCCGACAAGCAGGTGCTTTCCAAGATCCGCGGCCTATTCGGCGGCAACCTCCGCCTGGCGGTCTCCGGCGCCGCTCCAATCAGCCCCGAAATCCTCAGCTTCTTCGACGCCGGCGGCGTCCTCGTTCTCGAGGGCTGGGGGATGACCGAGACCTCGACCGCGGCGACGATCTCCAAACCCGACGACTTCAAGGTCGGCACAATCGGCAAGCCGTTCCCGGGCTGCGAGGTGAAAATCGCCGATGACGGCGAGATCCTGGTCAAGGGCCCGAACGTCTTCCAGGGTTACTACAAGAACGAGGAGGCAACCCGCGAGACGATCGTCGACGGCTGGTTGCACACCGGCGACATCGGCGAAATCGATTCCGACGGCTTCATCAAGATCACCGGCCGTAAGAAGGACATCATCATCACCGCGGGCGGCAAGAACATCACTCCTGCCAACCTCGAGAACGAAATCAAGCAACACCCGCTCGTCTCCCAGTGTGTCGTCGTCGGCGACCGCAAGCCGTACCTCGTCGCGCTGGTCACGCTCGACCCCGAAGACGCCATCACCTACGCCAAGGAGAACGGTCTGCCGGAGGATCCCGAACAGCTTGCCGCCAACTCCGACGTGTTGAAGGCGATCGAAGAACACGTGGCCACGATCAATCAGAAATTCGCTCGAGTGGAGCAGGTCAAGAAGGTAGCCATCCTTCCCCGCGACCTATCGCAGGAAAGCGGCGAGCTGACGCCGACGCTGAAGGTCAAGCGCGCGGTCGTCGCCAGCAAGCACGAAGACGAGATCGAACAGCTCTACGCGAGCTGAGAAGGATCGCCGGGGCCCGCGGCGACCACCATCTCCTGCGCATTCTCGACGTACGGGGCCAGGCTCTCCTTCAAAGAGTCGCCCGTCTCCGAAGCAATCTCGCCCGAGACCTTGTCGGCCTTCTTAGGGCTGAACCCCGCTTTGACAAGCTCCGTGGTCAGAGATTCTTTGACTTTGGATTCGGCGTGCTCTCCTACTACCGCCGGAACGCCCTTAAGCGCCGTCACACCCGCTTCCTGAGCGCCTTTAGCCCGATCCGCACTCGCCAAAGCAAGCGTCCGAGTCTGCATCACTTGTAGAAAGCCTGTCCCAGCCGAACCGACGATCAGCGCCAAGGCCACCAGCTTGGTTAGGTCGTACGAAGTAGTGACAACCGATTCTCCCCCCGCTCCCGGTGTCACCACTTCTTGCACCGGGGGAAAGAAGTAGAGAATCGCGACAGCCGCGATACCGCCGAGAACCACACTGGACAAAAAACCGGCCCACTTGGATTCACGCGGACAGGGAGGCGTCGTCCCTAATTTTTCCGTCGTCGCGGCAGCGATTCGCCTCATCTCGAGAAGTCCAGCCCCGAAGCCGCCGATCAAGCCAACCCCGCCGGCAACCAAAAGCATTACCACCGTGTTCCAGGTGGTGTTTAGATCGACCATTCCTCGCTCCAGCTTGAGGGAAATTGAAAATTCAACCTATTCAATAGGGCTCCTACCAGCAAGTGCCAAATTTGGACAGTGCGGGAGCTAGGACGCTTCGCCGGACTGGCGGAGCAATACCGAGGTGGTCTGCTCGAGGACGCGGCGCCAGGTCGAGTTCTGCTCGGGCTCCTCTTCAGCGGCGCGCTCGACAACCCGGCTTACCCGCCGGCCGGAGATCTCGAGGCCGTGGCGCTCGGCGATCTCCTTGAAACGGTCGTAGTCCTGGGCCAGGGTCGCAGTAACCGATTCGAAGCCGTGACGGGCAATTTTCAGCCGCCGCGAGTAGTCCATGATCGGCGTGCCGAACATCAGCTCATCGTTGGGCTCGGGCTCGACCAAGATGATGTCGACGCCGGGGTACTTCTCCTCCCACTGTGCCACCGCCTCGTGCAGTCGAGCATGGGCGATCAAACGGAAGGTCTGGTTGGCGATCGCCGGTAGCCCCATGTCGGAAACGCGGCGCACCCGCGTTCCGAAGACCGTGGGGATCGTCTTCTGGAAGTCATTGACAAAGGGAACGAGCGGGTTGACAACGACGATGAATTTGGCACCCTTTTCGACCGCGATGTCGACGTTGGTGGTCGAACGGATGCCGCCGTCGACAAGCTGCCTGCCCTTCAGGTCGACCGGCTTGTAGACGATCGGGAGCGCCGTCGAGCACTGGATCGCCTTCGAGACCGGCACGTCGTTCCAGCCTTCCTCGCCAAAGACGATCCGCTCGCAGGTGTCGAGGTCGGTGGCGGTGAGGTAGAGCTCTTTGTCAAGCAGCCGGAAGTCGTCGATCCGGTTGTCTTCGGCGAGCGCCGAGGCGACGTAATCGGCGACCCCGCCATTCGAGTAGAAGCCCGATGGCAACGCCTCGGCCAGGCCGACGCCGATGTCGATCGCTGAGAACTCGCCCATCCGTGCCAAGCTCCGCAATAGCTCGACACTGCGCAAGGGCAACATCGCGGCCTTCTGCAGGAAGCCGAAGTAGTTCGGCCGCAGCACCTTGTCGAGATCGAGGTCGTCGAGCTCGGATTCGATGCGCCGGTTGATCACCTGCATCATCTCGTCGGGCGTGACGCCATTGGCGAGCATGCCGGCGACGAACGAGCCGGCACTGGTGCCGACGTAGATGTCGAAGTTGTTGACCGTGCTGTTGACCGCGAGCAGATCGAGAGCGCGCAGGGCGCCAATCTCATAGACCCCGCCGGTGAAGCCGCCACCCCCAAGGACGAGGGCGGTCTTTGATGGGCGTTTGCGGTTGCGGCGCCGTCGCGGTTGCGACTCTATGTCCACAACTTTGCCCATAAACATGCATTATCCCACTAAGTGAGGCGGACCCCGGCAATCATTGCCGCGATTTGTGCCCTGCTTGCGGCCCTATTGCTGGCCGTGGGGGCACAGGCGGCTACTCGCAGCGACGTTTGCGCAACCATGCGTTCTCGCTTGCTGCAGGGCGGCGGGGGCGCCAGCGGCCTCTTGGTGGTCGATGCGAGCACCGGGAAGACGGTCTGCCAACGGGCCCCTCGACGGCAACGACCGCTGGCCTCGAACATGAAGCTGTTCACGACGGCGACCGCGCTGGCGCGGCTGGGGCCCGATTCGCGTATCGCGACGACCTTGCTATCCGACGGCGGGATCGACCGCAACGGGATCTCTGCACGGCAGCCTCTACTTGACCGGCGGAGGCGATCCCACCTTGGGGACGCCTTCGTTCTACGGGCGCTTCCTCGGCGGCCTGGGCACGAACATCTTCCTGCTCAAGCGGCAGGTCCGCGAGGCCGGCATCGAGGCGGTGACCGGCCGCCTATACGCCGACGACAGCGTCTTCGATCGGCTCCGTGGGGTCGCCGATTCGGGTTACGCAACCAGCTCCGAAATCGGGCCGCTCTCCGGGCTCTCGTTCAACTCCGGTTACAGCACGCCAAGCGCATCCAGTTTCGCCGCGGACCCGGCGCTCACCGCCGCCGCGACGCTGGCCTCCGCCTTGCGCGAAGCCGGCGTACGCATCGCCGCCACGGCGGTGCTCGGAACAGCGCCCCCTTTCAGTGCCGAGCTTGCCCGTGTCGAATCGCCGCCCCTGACCAGGATTGTCAACACCACCGATGTCTACTCCTACAACTTCTTCGCCGAGATGCTGATCAAGCTCCTCGGCGCTCGCTTCGGCGGCGCCGGCACCACCGCGACGGGGGCTCGGGTGGTCCAGGCGTTCGCCCGCGGCCACGAATCCGGCGTCCACGCGGTCGACGGTTCCGGCTTGACCCGATCCAACCGCGCCTCCCCGGCACAGGTGGTCGGCCTGCTCAAATCAATGCGGGGCACGCCGGTCGGCGACGAGTTCATCCAGGACCTCGCCCTCACCGGGCACGAGGGCACTGTCGCCGAACGCATGCACGGCACCGCCGCCTACGGCCGCTGCCGCACAAAGACCGGCACGATCCGCGCCGTCAGCAACCTCTCGGGTTACTGCTTCAACCGCAGCGGCAAGGTGATGATCTTCTCGATTCTGATGGCAAGTGTTCGCGACCTCAGCCTCGCCCACCTCGAGCAGGACCTGATCGCCGCCGAAATAGCCGGCTACTGAGAACGTTTCTCAGCTCTGCTCTTGGCGCGAGTATCGAGCCACAACCCAAGAGCCAAACCGACGAGCATCCCAACCAAGGCAGTCCCCTGCATAGCGGCTTCGCTTGAATCCTTGAAGGCAAGAACTCCCGCGATGATGATTGCCATGCCCACCACAAAGCCGATGTTCATATAGCGCATGGTCCTCATCCTCACCTCCGTTGCAGACAATTCATTTCAGATACCGTAGCGGAACAGCACATCCACGACCGCGACGGCTGCTCCGAATACTCCGCCGAGATACCCGCCTCTAAGAGCCCACTCCTCGATCTCAACTCGCGACCTACGTGTAGCAAGACCCCAAGCCCCGGCAGCAACGCTCAAGAGGACAACTCCAGCGCCGACTGCGGTGGCGCCGGCCTCGGTCAGGGTGGTCAGCGGGCCGATCTGGGCGAATGCCATGCGGGAAGGTTGCCGATAACCGATTCACGCATGGTGCGCAGAACATGTCGAAATTGAGAACTCCAGGGTCGCAAGAGGCGGTTGGGCGGACAGCCCGACCATGCACCTAGAATCGCTCTTGTGCGAGTTCTGCTGACCAACGACGACGGGATAACGGCCCCCGGGCTACAAGCGGCGCGACGGGCCCTGCGCAAGATAGACGGGGTCGAGGTGGATGTGATCGCGCCCGACTCGAATCGCAGCGCGACGGCGCGCAGCATCACTACCCGCTCGCCACTGACGGTCGAGGAGGTCGAGTTCGGCGACGGCGACAAGGGTTACGCGACGGATGGCACGCCGGTTGACTGCGTGCGCTTCGCCGAGCTGGGCTTGGTCGGCCACCGTCCCGACCTGATCGTCTCCGGGATCAACCACGGAGCCAACCTCGGCGACGACATCACCTACTCGGGCACCGTCGCCGCGGCATTCGAGGGGATCGTGCTCGGCATCCCGGCGGTGGCCGTCTCCCAGCAGTCCTCCGGCGGCGGCATGGGCTACGTCAGCGGCCGCTTCGATTTCGCCAACGTCGCCCCCTTCGCGGCCGAGCTGGTGCAGCGGCTGATCAGCGAGTCGATGCCGGAGGCGACGCTGATCAACGTCAACTGTCCCGCCGGCGCACCCAAGGGCGTCGAGGTGACCAAGCTGGGCAAGCGGATCTACAACGACGAGCTGAGGCTGGTCGGCGAAGACGAGGACCGTCGCCAGTACGAGATCTACGGGTGGCAGCCGGGATATGAGGAGATCGAGGGCACCGACCTCAATGCGGTCGCCAACGGGCGAATCTCGGTGACGCCAATCCACTTCGACCTAACCGACCACGGCGGGCTCGAGCGACTGCGCGGCTGGGGCTTCGACGAGATGCTGGCGGCGAGCGCCCCCACGTCGGTGTGAGCCCGGCCGAGTTCAAGGAGCGTGCCGCCGAACTGCGGCACGAGATCGAACACCACAACCGCCGCTACTACGTTCACGACGACCCGGAGATCGGAGACGACGCCTACGACGCTCTTCTCGATGAGCTGCGGGCGATCGAGTCCGAACATCCCGAGCTGCGCACTCCCGACTCGCCGACGCAGCGGGTGGGCGCTCCGCCCAGCCAAGGCCTGCCCGAAGTGGAACACGCCGAGCCGATGCTCTCGCTTGCCAACGCGCGCAACGAGGAGGAGCTGAGGGCCTGGGAGACGCGGATCCGCAATCACTTGAAGCGCCTCGACATCAGCGCCGCGGAGTTCAGCTACACGACCGAGCCCAAGATCGATGGCCTGGCGATCTCTCTGACCTACGAAGACGGTCGCCTCGTTCGCGGCGCAACCCGCGGAGACGGCAGGAACGGCGAGGACGTGACGCGCAACCTTCTCACCGTCGAGGGAATCCCACCCGGCATCGACCGTGCCCCGGCCTTCCTGGAAGTGCGCGGTGAGGCCTATCTGCCCATCTCGGTCTTCAAGGAGATCAACGAGCGGCGCGCTGAAGCCGGCGAACCGGCCTTTGCCAACCCCCGCAACGCGGCGGCCGGCTCGATTCGTCAGCTGGATCCCCAGGCCGCGGCAGAACGGCCGCTATCGACATGGTGGTACGGCATCGCGGCGACTCGCGATCTGGATCTCGCCACCCACATGGAGGAGGTGGCCTGGCTGCGCGAGCGTGGCTTCAAGGTGAACCCCGGCACCGATCACCACCCCGGGGTCGAGTCGGTGGTCGATCGCTGTCGTGGATGGGAAGAGCAGCGCGAGACGCTCGACTATGAGATTGACGGCGTCGTGGTCAAGATCGACGAGCGCGCCCTGTGGCGGGAGCTGGGAGTGGTCGGTCGCGAGCCGCGCTGGGCGATCGCCTGGAAGTTCCCGCCGACGACGGCGACGACAAAACTGCGCGAGGTCGTCTGGAACGTGGGTCGCACCGGCCACCTGGTGCCCTTCGCGATGCTCGAGCCCGTCCATGTGGGAGGCGTGACGGTCTCCACCGCAACGCTGCACAACGAGGAGGATCTCGCGCGCAAGGACGTCCGCGTCGGCGACGAGGTCGTGGTCATGCGTGCGGGGGACGTGATTCCCCAAGTGGTGGCGCCGATGGTGCAGCACCGTCCCTCCAACACGAACCCCGTTGAGCCCCCAAAGAAATGCCCGGCCTGCGGCACTCCTGTGGAAAAGGCGCCAGAAGCGGTCTTCTCGATCTGCCCAAACAGGCGGAACTGCCCCGGCCAGGCATTCCAAAAGGTCAAGCATTTCGCCAGTCGCGGCACGATGGACATCGACGGCTTCGGAGAGAAGACCGCGATGAGGTTCCTCGATGAAGGGCTGATCGAAGATGTCGGCGACATCTATGACCTCGACGAGGAGCGCCTCGCCCAGTTGGAGGGGTATGGAGAGATCTCGGCTCGCAACTTGGTCGCGGCGATCGCCGCCTCGCGCTCGCGTCCGTTCAAACGCGTCCTCTTCGCTCTTGGCCTGCCCGGTGTGGGCAGCGTCACCGCCGAGGCGCTGGCTGACCACTTCGGCTCGATCGAAGACCTGCAGAAGGCCGACCCCGAGAGGATCGAGGAGGTCGAGGGCGTCGGGCCGATCATGGCGGTGCAGATCGCCGAGTCGCTCGCCGATCCGCCGACGGCGGAGCTGATCGAAAAGCTCGAGAACAAGGGGCTTCGCTTCCGCCAGGACGCCTCTGAACGCCGCGCCAGCGGCGGTCCCCTCGAAGGCAAGACGCTCGTCCTCACCGGCACCCTTCCCGAGCTCACCCGCGAAGAGGCGGCGGCGATGATAAAGGTCGCTGGCGGCAAGGTCGTCAACTCCGTCTCGAAAAAAACCGACTACATCGTCGCCGGCGACAACCCCGGCTCGAAGCTGGCGAAAGCAGAGAAATACGAGACCGAGATCCTCGACGAAGCGGGCTTGCTGAGCTTGCTCGGCAAGTGACCACGGTCCGCCTCGACATCGAATACGACGGCTCGGCTTTTCGCGGCTGGGCCAAGCAACCGGGACAGCGGACGGTGCAGGAGGAGCTCGAGTCAGCGCTCGCCACCGTGCTGCGCGAGCCGGTCGAGCTGACCGTGGCCGGCCGCACCGACATGGGCGTGCACGCGGAGGGCCAGGTGGCGAGCTTCATCACCGCCGCCGAGGTGCCCGCCAATCTGGCGCAGAGACTCAACGGCCTCGGCCCACGTGACATTGCAGTCACGGCGGCGGCGCCAACCGAAGACGGTTTCGACGCCCGCGGCGACGCCCGCTCCCGCACCTACCGCTACCGCATCCTCGCCCGCTCCAGCTCCAATCCCTTCGAGCAAAACCGAGCCCTCTGGTGGCCTTACCGAATCGACCGCGATGCCCTCGACGCCTGCGCCGCAGCCCTCGAGGGCAAGCACGACTTCACAGCCTTCACCCCCACCCAAACCGACCACATCCACTTCAACCGCAAAATCCTCTCCGCCGAATGGGCCGCGGAAGGCGACATCCTCACCTTCCACATAACCGCCGACGCCTTCATGCGAAACATGGTCCGAGTCCTGGTAGGCACCCAGCTTGAGGTTGCGGGAGGACGCCGAACCCTAGAGAGCTTTCAGGAGCTGCTTCGCGGAGCGCCCCGTAGCCAAGCTGGCGAAACAGCTCCACCGCACGGCCTCTACCTGGAGTCGGTCAGCTACGCGTAACCGACATTGACCCCACCAGAGCGTGGTCAATGTCGGATGCGGGTTGATGGAACGGCCGACGGAGGGCGATGGGGACTCTCTCGAACGGGCGGATACTCAAAAAGCCGGCCTAATTAGGCCGGCTTTTGTTCGGGCGAGAGAGTCCCCATCGCCCCCACCCTGTGCGGTTACGTCAGACCAGCTCGAGATAGACCATCTCAGTCGAGTCCGACTTCCGCGGACCCAACTTGACGATCCTGGTGTAGCCACCCGGCCGCTCCACGTACCGCGGCGCGACCTCCTCGAACAGCTTGTGCACGATGAACTTGTCGTTGTGCAGCGTCGCCAGGGCCTGCCGCCGCGCGTGCAGATCGCCTCGCTTGGCAAGCGTGATCAGCTGCTCGACCTCGGGCTTGACCGCCTTGGCCTTGGCCTGGCTGGTCTTGATCCGCTCGTGCTCGATCAGCTGCTTGGAGAGGTTGGAGAGCAGGGACTCGCGATGCGCCGCGTCGCGGCTCAGCTTGTTTCGCTTCTTGCGGTGGCGCATCTCCTGCTCAGCTCCCCCGCTCAGTCTCCCTGAAGATCGAGACCGCGTGCGTGCAGGGTCTCGATCACTTCCTCGATCGACTTCTGGCCGAAGTTCGGAATTGCGTTCAGCTCAGAGCGCGTCTTGCGCACTAGGTCGCCGACGGTCTGCACCCCGGCCCGCTTCAGGCAGTTGTAAGAGCGCACGCCGAGCTCGAGCTCCTCGATCAGGATCTCGTCAAGGCCGTTGCTGCTAGCGATGCCGTCGCCGCTGGGGCCCGGAAGCACGTCCGAGCTGTGCGTCGGCACCGGCTCACGCGCTGTCAACTCCTCCACCCGGTCGGCGTCGGTGAAGATCGCCAGGCTCTTGATCAGGATCTCCGAGGCCTCGCGCAGCGCCGCGCCCGGCTCGATCGAGCCGTCGGTCTCGAGGTCCAGGGTGAGCTTGTCGAAGTCGGTGCGCTGGCCGACGCGGGCCGTCGCGACCGCGTAGGAGGCGCGCCGAATCGGCGAGAAGATCGAGTCGATCGGGATCACGCCGATCGGCTGCTCATCGGACTTGTTCTCCTCGGCCGGTGAGTAGCCGCGGCCACGGCCGATGGTCAGGTAGATCTCGAGCTTGGTTTTCTTCTCAAGCGTCGCAATCGGAGCCTCGGGATTGAGGATCTCGACGCCGGAAGGAAGATCGATGTCCTTGGCCTTGACCTCACCCGGGCCAGTGGCGACCAGTGGAGCCTCTACCTCATCGGCATCGGTGTGCATGCGGACGACGAGGTCCTTGAGGTTGAGAACAATGTCGGTGACGTCCTCCTTGACGCCCGGCACGGTTGAGAACTCGTGCGCGACGCCCTCGATGCGGACGCTGGTTACCGCGGCACCGCCGAGAGAGGAGAGCAGGACGCGTCGGAGGCTGTTGCCGAAGGTGTAGCCAAAACCCTTGTCGAGGGGCTCGACAGTGAAAGTGCCGCGGCGGTCATCCACTTTCTCAGAGGTGATGCGAGGGACCTGGAAATCAGTGGTCATGTGTTCCTTGCGTATGCGTGTTCAGAAACGGAGTCCGGTTACTTGGAGTACAGCTCGACGATCAGCTGCTCTTGCACCGGTGCCGAGATCTCTGCGCGCTCTGGGTAGCGCAGGACCTTGGCTGTGAGGGAATCGTGATCGGCCTGCAACCAGGCCGGCACGGTGGAGACGAGCTCGGTTGCCTTGCGAATCGTGTCGCTGGCGGCTGAGTTCGACTTGATCGAAATCACGTCCTCAGGACGTACTTGGTAGGAGGGAATGTCGACCCGGCGGCCGTTGATCAGCCAATGGCCGTGACGGATCAGCTGGCGGGCCTGGCGCCGTGAAGCGGCGAAGCCGAGGCGAACCAGCACGTTGTCAAAGCGCGACTCGAGCAGGCGCAGCAGGTTCTCGCCGGTGACGCCATCCTGGCGTGAAGCCTTGTCGTAGTAGGCGCGGAACTGTTTCTCCAGCACCTGGTAGTAGCGGCGCGTCTTCTGCTTCTCGCGCAGCTGCACCCGGTACTCGGACTGGCGCATGCGACCGCGGCCGTGCTCACCGGGCGGGTAGGAGCGGCGCTCGACCCCGCACTTGTCGGTGAAGCAGCGCTCACCCTTGAGGAAGAGCTTCTGGCCCTCGCGGCGACACTGCTTGCACTGCGGCGCTGTATCGCGAGCCATTAGACGCGCCTCCGCTTCTTCGGACGGCAGCCGTTGTGAGCCTGTGGCGAGACGTCCTTGACGGTAGTCACGTCAAGACCGGCCGCCTGCAGCGAGCGAATCGCCGTCTCGCGACCGGACCCTGCCCCCTTTGCGAAGACCTCAACCTTCTCGAGACCGTGTTCCATGCCCTTCTTGGCGGCCGCGTCGGCGGTCACCTGGGCGGCGAAGGGGGTCGACTTGCGCGAGCCTTTGAACCCGGCGGAGCCAGCCGACTCCCAGGCGATCACGTTGCCTTCGGTGTCGGTCAAGGTGACGATGGTGTTGTTGAAGGAAGTCTTGATGTGCGCCTGCCCGTAGGTGACGTTCTTCTTGACGCGGCGGCGGGAGCGCCCTTTGGCGGGTTTTTTAGCGGCGGCCATTTGCTCTACCTATTTGGCCGTCGGCGCCTTGCGCTTGCCGGCGACGCTCATCCGGCGCGGACCCTTGCGGCCGCGCGCGTTGGTCTTGGTGCGCTGGCCACGAACCGGCAGGCCGCGACGGTGGCGCAAGCCCCGGTAGGCGCCGATCTCCATCAGTCGTTTGACGTCCTGGGAGCGCTCGCGGCGCAGGTCGCCCTCAACCTCGCGCTGCTCGACTGCGTCGCGCAGGCGAATGACCTCGTCCTCGGTGAGGTCTTTGACCATCGTGTTGGGATCGACTTTTGCCTCCTCGAGGATCTTCTGGGCGGTCGAGCGCCCGATCCCGAAGATATAAGTGAGCCCGATTTCGACGCGCTTGCCGACCGGGATGTTGACTCCAGCGATACGTGCCATGCGCTAGCCCTGACGCTGCTTGTGTCGGGGGTTCTGGCAGATCACCAAGACCGCCCCATTGCGGCGGATGATCTTGCACTTTTCGCACATCGGCTTTACGGAAGCTCGAACCTTCATTGCTCCGGTCTCGTATCGAATACAGGACTCCTGCACGTCCCAGGAGTTGGACGGCAGGCACAACAAGGCCCGATGGGCCGACCGGGAAAGATAGCAGGGGGCGTGCGTTGGGGCTCGTTGGTGGGGAGAGGCGTGGTGTCCCCTCTCAAAACGCGCGGCAAAGCCGCGCTTGAGTGTTTTGAGAGGGGGCACCACGCCTCTCTTCGCGCAACCCCTCGACGCGACGCTTCGTAGTTAGGGAACTCCGCAGACGGCCGCCTCCGTTCACCGCGGCAGCTTCTGGGTAGGCGTGACCACCTGCTGAAAGGTGGGCCTGTTCTGGAAGGGGAAGGGGCCTAGGTCTATGCCGCTGGTGACCTGGGGGCGGTTTTGGTCGAAGCAGGCGGGCTGGGGGTTGGTGGCGCACTTGCCGTCGCCGCCTCCGTACATCGCCGCCGGCGTCACTTTCAGCGCTCTGGCGAGGCTGCGCTGCAGGGCCTGGCGGCAGTGGCGCTTGGAGCCTTTGCCGCAGTAGGTGCGGCTGAAGGGGGCCTTCGGGCGAGGGCCGAAGAGGCTGCGGAGGTCCTTGGAGACGTAGCCCCACCAGCCGTCGAAGAAGTCCGGGGCATCGGGCGAGCCGCCGGTGTGGCTACCGATCGCGAGCATTCCCTGTAGACGTACAAACGCCTTGTCGCCCAGCGCCGGCTTGAACTCGGCGGTGATGAGCTTCGGCCACCAGGCGTCCATCAGCTCAATCGCCGGCGTTTCCTCATCGACGCCGTCGCGATTGAGATCGCGCCTGTGGGCGCCGGCCTTGTTCCAGGCCCGCAGGGCGGCCAGCGCCTTGCGCAGGGTCGGCTGCTTGGGCTTACCCACCGCCTTGAGGATGGTCGGCAGCAACCGGTAGCCGCGCAGGTCCTGCGTCGCCGGTTCCTCCATCGCCTGGACGAGCTGGGAGATCGTCATCCGCCGCTTGCCCTTGGTCCCGGCTCGCACCTTGTCGGAGATCATCTGCGAGCGGAACAGCGGCCCATAGGCGTACTGGTCATCCGCGGCTCCCCAGCCAGGCGCCTGCTTGTTGTTCCAGGAGACGAGGAAATCCGGATCGACTGCCTGGGGATGCTTGGCAAAGGGCAGGTAGTCCGCCGTCTGGCTCGAGGGCTTGAATCCCTTCCAGTCGAACTGGCCGGTGCCGAGCACGGGGAAGTCCGGCGAGGTGCCTTGGCGCTGTGGCATCGCCCCCGAGAGGGCGTAGCCGATGTTGTCGGAATCGACGTAGGCCCAGTTGAAGAGGAAGTTGATGTTCGACACGGCCTTCTTGAAGCCCCCAACGCCGGTAACGAAGCCCGGTTCATTGAGCTGGCCAAAGCCGACCACCGAATCGGCCTCGTGGAAATAGGTGCTGCGCTGGCGGGCGAAGGCGACCTGGCGGCCGCCGACCTTGCCGCGGGCGAAGACGATGCCGTGAACCGTCCGGTAGGCGGTCAGCGTCTGCGAGCCGGCTTCGGTCGGGTCGATCGTGCTCGGCGTCCAGCTCTCGGTCTTGACCAGCTTTTCCATCGGCTTGCACTTGCCGCGGTAGGAGTAGTGGAACTTGTCGCGGCAGAGGACCTCGGCGAAGGTGTCGACGTTGTCGGAGGTCGCGGTGGTGGCACTCCAGGCGTAGTCGCGGCCATGGCCGAGCTCGACGTAGAGGTTAACGCCGGCGAAAGCAGCGCCGCGGGCATCGATGCCGGGGCCATGAAGGTCCTCCTCCATGAGGATCTGCGGGATGAAGTAGCCGACCTGCGGTCCCATCACCGCGAGCGGGTGGCCGGTCGCGGAGTGCTTGGCCGAGACGAGCTCCCAGTTCGACGCGTGACCGCCTTCGCGCAGGGCGCGAGCGATCGTTTCGCCAAAGCTCCCCGCACCTCCAGCCGCCCCCGCTGACGCGGCGGCGACGGCCGTTTCGCGCACCGAGCCAGGATCCGGCAGGGCCAGGCCGCGCTTGGTGAAAGCGCTGCGTGTCTCATACGGAAAGCGCTGGGAGATCGTCGTCGGCGCTTCCGGGTCGTTCTTGGCGCGGAAGCCGAGCCACGCTTTGCGTCCCGCCTTGAAGCCAAAGCGATCGACAAACGCCTGCATCGTCAAGGCGGAGTTGAGCTCGTTGCCACCGCCGCGGCCGAAGATGCCGCCGATCAGCGAGGCGATCGCGACCACGTCGGTGGGCTTCCAGGTTTCGATCGGCTTGTTGAGCAGGCTGTACTCACCCGGGCGCAGACTGGGATCGGAGCCGGCGGCCGCGATATAGGCATTGATCCCGTCGACGTAACCCTGCACGTCTTCGACTGCCTGCTGGCCCGCCTGTCCGTATAGCGTCGGCAGCTGGTCGAGCTGTTTCTGCAGGTCGGCTTCGCTGTAAGGGGCAAAGCTCCACTGCGACACGTCGGCAGCAGCGTTGGAGCCACCGAGGAAGGAGGCGAGTTCGGCGCGGCCGGTGTGGCGCAGCACGTCCATCAGGAAGAGCCGGTCGGCTGCGCCGGCGTAGCCCGCACCGAACATCGTGTCGGCGCGGGTGTCGCCGTAGATGTGCGGGATGCCATAGGCGGCATCGCGCACGATCGTCACCCCTGGTCGCGGCTGGATCGTCGAGGCGACGTCTCCAGCCTGCACGCCGAATGTGGCGTCCTTGAAATAGAGCGGAATTTTGTCGTCGCTGAGTTCGGGTGATCCGTAGACGAGATTTTCGTAGAGCGGCTGCTGATCGGAGAAATGCGGCGGGATCGCGCCGTTGCCCCGGAAGGAAAAGATCTGGGAAAGCGTGGCAAGGCCGTTCTCGCCTGGTGGTAGGACGTTGCGGAAGCCACCGGCGTCATTGGTGCCGTAAGGCTGCGAAGTCGCCGTAGCGCCTGGCGCGGCGAAAACAAGGAGAAGAAGTGAGGCGCTGAGTACGGCCTTGGCGATGCGCAAGCGACGGGCCCTCCTTCCGGGTCCATTGCGGCGCCCACCGCCTCCTCAGGCTACCCCGCGAGTACCTACGGCTAATCCTCTTCGTGCCAGGGAGTGAGAATGCGCGGACCATCTGCGGTGACGGCAACCGTGAACTCGAAGTGAGCGGCGAGCGAGCCGTCCTGGGAGTAGACCGCCCAGCCGTCGTCGCCCATCCGCACCAATGCCCCGCCGGCGTTGACCATCGGCTCGATCGCCAGCACGGTCCCCTCCTCCAACACCGGCCCCTTGCCCGGCGTGCCGAAGTTCGGGACCTGCGGGTCCTCGTGCATCTCGCGGCCGATCCCGTGGCCAACCAGAGTGCGGATGATCGAGAGACCCTCGACCTCGACCGCACGCTGAATCGCCGCCGAGACGTCGCCGAGCTTGTTGCCTGGCTGCATCTGCTCGACGCCGGCGAAGAGAGCTGCCTGGGTCACGTCGAGGAGCTTGCGGGCCTCTGGCTCGATTGGCCCGATCGGCACGGTCATCGCCGCGTCTGCAACCCAGCCGTCCTTGATGACGCCAACGTCGACCGAGAGCACGTCGCCGCGCTTGCACTCATAGTGCCCGGGAATGCCATGCACAACCATCGAGTTGGGCGAGGCGCAAATCGACGCCGGGAACCCCCGGTAGCCCTTGAAGGCGGGCTCGGCTCCCTGCGAGCGAATCAGCTTCTCGGCGGCCAGGTCCAGCTCTTTGGTCGTCACGCCCGGACGGGCCTTGGCGGCGAGCATGTGCAGGCAGCGGACGAGGATCTCGCCGGCTGCGGCCATCTTGTTGACCTGCTCGGGAGTCTTGCGGATGATCATTCTGTACACGCTATTGGCCCCAATCTCGCGGCAGTGGCCGACGCTAGATGGCCTCGTCCGCCTCGAGGCGCAGCGTCGCCAGAGTGCGCTGAATCTCGTCGGCAACGGCATCGGGGGCCACAGAGCCGTCGATCTGCCGCAGCAGGCTCTGGCTGTCGTAGTGCTCGATCAACGGCGCCGTCTTGGCGTGGTACTGCTCCAGGCGGTGGCGGATCACCTCCGGCTTGTCGTCGTCGCGGACGATCAGCTCGCTGCCGTCGACGTCGCAGACCCCCTCCTGCTGGGGCGGATTGAACTCGACGTGAAAGACGTGGCCGTTCTCGACGCAGGTGCGCCGGCCACCGAGTCTTCGCACGACCTCCTCGTCGCTGACGTCGATCAGCAGGACCGCGGTCAACTCCCGACTCAACTCCCCGAGCTTGTCCGCCAACGCCTCGGCCTGCGGCGCCGTGCGTGGGAAGCCGTCGAGGATGAAGCCGTCGGCGGCCTCACTGGAATCGATCCGCTCGCCGATCATGTTGACGATTACCCCGTCGGGGACGAGGTCGCCACGATCCATGTAGTCCTTGGCGGCACGACCCAGCTCAGTCCCTTCCCGCACGGCAGCACGGAGGATGTCGCCCGTGGCGTAGTAGGGCAGCTCCAGGTCCTCCTGCAGTCGCTCGCCTTGCGTCCCCTTCCCCGACCCGGGCGGGCCGAGCAGGACTAGGTTCAGCTCCGACATCGGCCGCAGCCTATTTGAGGAAGCCCTCGTAGTTACGCATCATCAGCTGCGCCTCGAGCTGCTTCACGGTTTCCAGCGCGACTCCGATCACGATCAGGATCGAGGTGCCGCCGAAGGCGAAGTTGGCCGCCGTCTGGTTGATCAGGATCGTCGGCAGGGCTGCCACGGCGCCGAGATAGAGGGCTCCGGGGAAGGTGAGGCGAGAGAGAATGCGATCGAGGTACTCGGCGGTGGGTCGCCCGGGACGCACGCCGGGGATGAAGCCGCCGTACTTCTTCAGGTTGTCTGCCTGGTCGACTGGATTGAAGGTCACCGCCGTATAGAAGTAGGTGAAGATGACGATGAAGAAGACCTCGCCGGCGACGTATGCCCAGCTGTTGGGGCTGAAGAAGGCGGCGAAGTCAAGCGCTGCCGGCGTGTTGAGCAGCTGGCCAATTGTCGGCGGGAAGGCCATGATCGAGGCGGCGAAGATGACCGGAATGACGCCCGCCATGTTGACTCGCAGCGGCAGGTAGGTCGATCCGCCCGAGGTCATTTTCCGACCGACAACGCGTTTGGCGTACTGAACCGGGATGCGTCGCTGTCCCTCCTGGACGAAGACGATCGCGACGATCACGGCGAGGGCGATGAAGGGCATCATCACCACGAAGACCTGGTCCGGGCTCGTCCACCAAGCCTGCAGCCCCTGCGGCAGGCCGGAGACGATCGAGGCGAAGATCATCAGCGAAATGCCGTTGCCGATGCCGCGCTGGGTGATCAGCTCGCCAAGCCACATCAACAGCGTGCAGCCCGCGGTCAACGAGATCACGATCAGGAGGACCTTGGCGCCGCCGAGGGTGCCGAAGAATTCATTGCCGCCCGACTGCTGGCCGAAGGATCGGAAGAGGAAGACGTAGCCGAACGACTGCCCGAAAGCCAGCCCGACGGTGAGATAGCGCGTGTACTGGGTGATCTTCTGCTGGCCGACTTCGCCTTCTTTCTGCAGCTTCTCCAGAGAGGGCACCACAACCGTGAGCAGCTGCAGGATGATCGAGGCGGTGATGTAGGGCATGATCCCCAGCGCGAACAGCGAGAGGCGCGAAAGGCTGCCGCCCGAGAAGGTGTTGAGGAAGCTGAGGATGCCGCCGCCGCCGAAATTGCTCTCCAGTTCCTTGACCGCGTCAAGATCGACGCCGGGAGCCGGGATGTAGGCACCGAGCCGGTACAGCAGCAGCATCGCCGCCGTGAAGGCAAGCTTCTTGCGAATGTCGGCGACGCTGAAGGCGTTCGCAATAGTCCGGAGCATTAGGGCTCCAGAGTGTGGCAGGAACCGCCAGCCGCTTCTATCTTCTCCTTGGCGGCTGCGCTGAAGGCGTGAGCTTTGACCGTCAGCTTCTTGGAGATCTCCCCGCGAGCGAGGATCTTCACCGGATCCGAGCGCTTGGCGAGACCCTTCTCCTTCAGGGTCTCGGGCGTGACCTCGGCGTCGGCATCGAAGCGCTCCTCGAGGTCGGCGAGGTTGACGGGCTGCGACTTGGTCCTGAAGTTCTCAAACGGCATCGACTGCTTTTTGTGCGGGCCACGGAGCTTTCGCATCCGCATGTGGATCGGGTTCTGGCCGCCTTCGTAATTGGCCTTGCGTTTGGACCCGGAGCGCGACCCCGCGCCCTTGTGCCCGCGACCGGAGGTCTTCCCCAGCCCCGAGCCCTCGCCCCGCCCCAACCGCTTACGCGGCTTGCGTGAAGACGGCTTCGGCCTCAGGTTGTGCAGCCCAATCTCCTCAGAACGAGGCGTCTCAGCCATCAGCCATCCACCTCAACCAAATGGGAGACAACAGCAAGCTGCCCCTTCAACTGCGGAGAATCCTTCCGCTCCACAGCCTTCCCGATCCGCCCCAGCCCAAGCGCCCTAAGCGTCGCTTTCTGAGCCGGATTGCTTCCGTTAGCAGACCGAACCTGCTTGATCGTCATGAGGACGACTCCTCAGCGGGTTTGGCCTCCTCGGCAACAGGCTCCCCAGCTTTCGGCTCCTCGGCGGCCTCTGTCTCGGCCGTCGCGGTAGCCGGTTCAGCGCTTTGCCCCTGAGCCTCAGACGTGTCGTCCGCGGGTGGCGTCGCAGGGGGGACCGCCTCCGAGGACGCTTTAGCGACCGCAGGAGGCGGTGGGTCCCCTGCGGCGACAGGACCCGCGGGCACTGCCTCTGAGCCCTCAGCAGAAGCCCCGTTGCTCTTCTGGACACCAAGGACCTGAGCGACAGTCAGCCCACGAAGCTCGGCAACCTCCTCAGGCCTTCGAAGACGGATCAACCCATCCATTGTGGCCTTGACGAGGTTGATCGGATTCTGCGTCCCAATGCTCTTGGTCAGCACATCCTTGACGCCCCCCAGCTCGAGCACCGCCCGCACGCCGCCGCCGGCAATCACCCCGGTACCGGGGCTTGCCGGGCGCAGCACGACGTGCCCGGCGCCAAAGCGGCCGATGATCTTGTGGGTGATCGTCTGGCCGTATTTGGGGATGCGGATCAAGTCCTTGCGGGCGTTCTCGACGCCCTTCTGGATCGCCAGCGGCACCTCGCGCGCCTTGCCGTAGCCGATCCCGACCACACCCTCTTCGTCGCCGACAGCGACGAGGGCGGTGAAAGAAAAGCGCCGGCCGCCCTTGACCACCTTGGCGACGCGGTTGATCTCGATCACGCGCTCCTGCAGGTCAAGCCCGCGCGGGCTCACCGTCTCGACGTTGGTTGTGTCCATTCCCTTCATAGCGAGCGGTCCAAGGTAGCGGACTAGAAGACCAGCCCTCCCTCTCGTGCTCCCTCGGCGAGGGCCTTGACCCGACCGTGGTACTGGTAGCCGCCGCGATCGAAGACGCAGGTCTCGACTCCGGCTGCCTTGCCGCGCTCGGCCAGCAGCTCGCCGGCACGCTTGGCCTGCTCCGAGGCGGAGAGCTTGCGCAGCTCCGGCTCGATCCAGTTGACGGCGGCGACCGTGTGGCCCTTGCCGTCGTCGATCAGCTGCGCGAAGACGCCGCGGTTCGAGCGGTAGACGGACAGCCGCGGACGCTCCGTCGTTCCGGTCACGCGAGCGCGGACACGGCGGCGGCGGCGCAGGCGGGCCTGCCTCTTGGTGACGACCGTCATGCGCGCTTACCCACCTTGCGCATCACGTGCTCGCCGCGGTAGCGGATGCCCTTGCCCTTGTAAGGCTCGGGGGGCCGGCGCTTGCGGATATCCGCGGCGACCTGGCCGACAAGCTGCTTGTCGATGCCGCGCACGACGATCTCGGTCGGCTGCGGAACCTCGAACTCGATCCCCTCCGGCGCCTCGATCGCAACTGGGTGCGAGTAACCGAGCGCCAGCTCGAGGTTCTTCCCCTTCAGCTGGGCGCGGTAACCGACGCCCTGGATCTCGAGGCGCTTCTCGAAGCCATCGGTGACACCCTCGACCATGTTGGCGATCAGGCTGCGCGTCAGCCCGTGCAGGGCGCGGTGCTCGCCCCGGTTGGTCGGGCGCTCGACGGTCAGGACCCCGTCGGATTGCTCGACCTTCATGTCGGTCGAGAGAACCTGCGTCAACTCCCCCTTGGGGCCCTTGACGGCGACGCGGCCAGGCGCGACCTCGATGCTGACGGCATCGGGCACGCTGATTGGCTTTCTTCCGATCCGGCTCATTGCTCGCTCACCAGACGTAGGCGACAACCTCGCCGCCGACGCCCTTCGCCTTCGCTTCGTGGCCGGTCATCACGCCGACCGAGGTGCTGACGATCGCGGTGCCGGTACCGCCGTCCACACGGGGAACTTCCTTGTGGTCGACGTAGCGGCGTCGGCCCGGGCGCGAGATCCGCTCCAGTCCAGCGATCACCGGGCGGCGATCCTCCGTGTACTTGAGGCGGATCTTGATCGCCTCGCCGACGCGCGCCGGCTGCTTGCCGAAGTCAAGGATGTAGCCCTGCTCCTTGAGGATCCGCGACATCTCCAGCTTCAGCCGCGAGGCGGGAATCTCCACCTCGTCGTGGCCGGAACCAAGCGCATTGCGAATCCGGGTCAGGTAGTCGGCTATTGGGTCGGTAAGCATTTTCTCTTCGTGATCGTTTGGTTGGTGGTCGCTGTTACCAGCTGGACTTGGTCATACCGGGGATGTGCCCCTCGTGTGCAGCCTCGCGCAAGCAGATGCGACAGAGACCGAACTTCCGGTAGTAGGCCCGCGGCCGCCCACAGCGGCGGCAACGGTTGTATTCGCGGGACTTGAACTTGGCCTTGCGGCCCTGCTTCACCTTCAGCGAAGTCTTAGCCATTCTCCTGATTCTCCTCGCCGGCCGCACTCTCGGCCTGCTCGTCGCCCTCGGCGGCGGGCTCTGCGCCCTCCTCGCCGGCCTCCTCGGTTTCGGGCTTGGCGTATGCCTCGGGGTTCTCCTCCTTGAGCTGCTCCAGCGCGGCCTGCTCGGCCTCTGCCCGCAGGCGCGCCTCCTCCTTGCGCTTCTCCTCCTCGGCGGCTTCCTTGGCCTCGATGTCGGCATCGGGTTTGCCGGGACGACCCTCTTTGGCGAAGGGCATCCCCAGCCCGAGGAGCAGCTCGAAGGCCTCCTCGTCGGTCTGGGCGCTGGTCGTGATCGTCACGTCCAAGCCGCGCACCTCGTCGATCGAGTCGTAGTCGATTTCGGGGAAGATCAGCTGCTCCTTGACCCCCATCGAGTAGTTGCCGCGACCGTCGAAGGAGCGGGGGTTGAGACCGCGGAAGTCGCGGATGCGCGGCACGGCGATCGAGCAGAGACGGTCGAGGAACTCCCACATGCGGGCGCGGCGCAGCGTCACCGAGAGGCCGACCGGCATCCCCTCGCGCACCTTGAAGGAAGCGATCGACTTGCGGGCGCGGCGCACGCTCGGCTGCTGGCCGGCGATCGTCGCCAATTGCCCCTGCGCCGCTTCGAGCATCTTGGCGTTCTGCTTCGCCTCGCCGAGGCCCATGTTGAGCGTGATCTTCTGCAGGCGCGGAGCCTGCATCGGAGTGGAATAGCCGAACTTGCTGGTCAGCGCCGGTAGGACGTCCTGCTCGTAGCGCTCGCGCAGGCGCGGCGGCGGTGCTGCCTGGGACTGCGGTGTGGCGGTTGCCTCCACTAGAACGTCGCCCCGCTTCGCTTTGCAAAACGCTCGCGCTTGCCGCCTTTGTCACGGCGCACGCCAACTCGCGTCGGTTTGTTGTCTTTGGGGTCGAGCAGCATCACGTTGGAGACGTGAATCGGCCCCTCCTTCTCGATGATGCCGCCGACGTCGCCGCCGCGCTGGGCGTCTTTAACAGAGCGCGGCCGTTCGTGGCGCTTGACCATGTTGAGGTGCTCGACGTAGACGCGGTTGCGCTTCGGCTCGGTCCGCACGACGCGGCCGGTCTTGCCCGCATCCTTGCCGCCGATCACCATCACCTGGTCGTCTTTGCGGATTCGCATTCCCTTGGCCATCAGAGGACCTCGGGCGCCAAGGAGATGATTTTCATGAAGTTGCGATCGCGCAGCTCGCGGGCAACGGGGCCGAAGATGCGGGTGCCGCGCGGGTTATTGCTCGCCGGATCGATCAGCACCGCGGCGTTTTCGTCAAAGGAGATGTAAGTGCCGTCGGGGCGGCCGAGCTGCTTCTTGGTGCGAACAACGACCGCTTGCACAACCTCGCCTTTGCGCACGCCGCCTTGCGGGCTCGCCTGTTTGACCGTCGCCGTGATCACGTCGCCGACGCCGGCATAGCGGCGGTGCGATCCGCCCTTGACGCGGATGCAGAGGATTTCGCGGGCGCCGGAGTTGTCGGCGACCTTCAATCGGGACTCCTGCTGGATCACTTTGCCTTCTCCAAAACCTCGACCAGCCTCCACCGCTTCGTCTTCGACAACGGCCGCGTCTCGACGATTCGCACGGTGTCGCCCTCGCCCGCCTCATTCCGCTCGTCGTGAGCGTGCAGGGTCCGCGAGCGACGCACGACCTTCTCGTAAGTGGGATGCCGCCGAGCAATATCGATCCGCACAGTGATCGACTTCTCACCCTTGTTAGAAACAACGATCCCCTGCCGAATCTTGGCAGCAACAGCGTCCTTCTCCGCTACAGGCGTGCCCGTCCCAGCAGTCTTGTCAGCTTTCGCCGCAGCCCGTTCCTTACGCCGCGACGCAGCCTTGAGCTTCCGCTCTTCAGCTCGCTTAGAAGCTCTTTCCTCAGGAGTGAGCGTGGGGCCAGCTTTATGCGGCTCCCGAGAGCGCTTCAACCGCCGCCGCTCCTTCCAAGGCAACTCATCCTCAGGATCTGGTTCAGCGGCTGGAGCCTCGTCGGCGGCAGCAGGCTTCGCCTCAGCCGCAGCGGGCTCCTCCTGCTCAGAATCAGAAGCGTCGGAAGACTCGTCTGCGGGCGCCTCGTCCTTGGACTCAGCGGCCTCGTCTGCGGGTGGCGTGGCGGTGGGCTCCTCGCCCGCAGCTTGCGAGGACGAGGAGTCCTCTGCCGCGACAGGACCCGCAGCCTCGGCCTCTGAACCCTCAGCCTCTGTGCTCTCGTCTTTTTTCGTCTCGTCGTCCGTCATCTCTTCAACTCTTTCTCAACGTCAATCCCCCGCTCCCGAGCCACCGTCAGCAGCTTGGCAACGTCCCTGCGCGCGACCCCGACCCGAGCCGTGTTCTCCAGCTCGCCGGTCGCCTGCCGGAAACGCAGGTTGAACTTCTCCTGCTTGGCCTCGATCAGTTTGGCGATCAGCTCATCGTCTTTGAGGTCGTGCACCTCGGCGGCCTTCACTGTCCTTCAGCCCCCTCGCGCATCACGAACTTTGTCCGAACCGGAAGCTTGTGGCCCGCCAGTCGCAGCGCCTCGCGGGCGAGATCCTCGGGCACCCCGGCCAGCTCGAACATCACCTTGCCCGGCTTGATCACGGCGACCCAACCCTCCGGGTTGCCCTTGCCCGATCCCATACGGGTCTCGGCGGGCTTCTTGGTGTAGGGCTTATCGGGGAAGACGTTGATCCAGACCTTGCCGCCACGTTTGATCTTGCGGGTCATCGCCACGCGGGCGGCCTCGATCTGGCGGTTGGTGATCCAGCCGCGATCGAGCGACTTCAACCCGTACTCGCCGAAGGCAACGGTGCTGCCGCCCTTGGTGTTGCCGCGCATCCGGCCGCGCATCTGCTTGCGGTGCTTGACCCGCTTCGGCATCAGCATCAGCGGCCACCTCCGCCGCGCTGGCCACCGCGACCGCCACCCGGGCCGCCACGACCGCCGCCTGGACGACCGCCGCGGTCGCCGCCTCGGCCACCACGATCTCCGCCCGGCCGGCCACCGCGCTGGCCACCCTGCGGCGGCCCGCTGTCCTCGTCGGTGAGTTGATCGCGGAAGCCCTCGGGCATTACCTCGCCCTTGTTGATCCAGCACTTGACGCCGATCCGACCGGTCGTCGTCCGTGCCTCGAAGAAGCCGTAGTCGATGTTGGCGCGCAACGTGTGCAGCGGCACGCGGCCGTCGGAGTAACCCTCGGTGCGCGCCATCTCGGCACCGCCGAGACGACCGGACACCTGGACCTTCACGCCTTTGGCGCCTGAGCGCATCGCCGAGGTGAGGGCGCGTTTCATCGCCCGCCGGAAGGCGACGCGGTTCTGCAGCTGCTCGGCGATCGACTGGGCGACCAATTTGGCGTCGAGCTCGGGGCGCTTCACCTCGCGAATGTTCACCTTGACCGGTTTGCCGGTGAGCTTGTGCAGGTCTTTGCGCAGCGCGTCCACTTCTGAGCCCGACTTGCCGATCACGATGCCGGGACGGGCGGTGTGGATGTCCACCGCGATCTCGCCATGGCGCTCAATCGTGATGTTGGACAGCCCCGCGTGGGCGAGCTTGTTTTCGATGTGATCGCGGATTTTCAGGTCCTCGTTGAGCACATCGGAGAAGTCTTTCTCCTCAAACCAGTTGGACTTCCAGTCTTGGATGTAGCCGACGCGAAAGCCGCCGGGATGGATCTTCTGTCCCATCCTCTACTCCTCTTCCTCGGGGCTCAGCGCCACGGCGATGTGGCAGGTCCGCTTGTTGATCCGCGAAGCGCGGCCGAGGGCACGTGGCCGGTAGCGGCGCAGGGTCGGTCCTTCGTCAACCGTGATCTCGGAAATACGCATCTCGTCAGCGATCAGGTCGTGATTGTTCTCGGCGTTGGCAGCAGCCGAATCGATCAACTTGCGAATGTCCTCGGCAGCGCCGCGAGGGGAGAACTCGAGCAGCGCACGGGCTTGCTCGATGTGCATCCCGCGCACTTGGTCGGCGATCAGGCGCGCCTTGCGCGGCGCCACCCGTACGTAGCGGGAGCTGGCGCGAACGACGATCGGTGCGGCCACGCTACTCACCCTTGCCCGTTCCTGAGTGGGAGCGGAAGGTGCGGGTCGGGGCGAACTCGCCCAGCTTGTGGCCGACCATCGACTCGGAGATGAAGACCGGAACGTGCTTGCGCCCGTCGTGGACGGCGATCGTGTGGCCGACCATGTCGGGGAAGATGGTCGAACTGCGCGACCAGGTCTTCAGCATCTGCTTGGTGCCGGACTCGTTCATAGCGTTGACGCGCTTCATCAGCGCCTCTTCTACCCACGGGCCCTTTTTGGTCGAGCGTCCCATTAGCGGCTCTTCTTCTTTCCGCGGCGACGGCCGCGCACGATGTAGCGGTCGGACTGCTTGCCCTTCTTGCGGGTGCGGTAGCCGAGCGTCGGCTTGCCCCACGGCGTCACCGGGTGGCCACCGGGCGTGTGGTGGGCCTCGCCGCCGCCGTGCGGGTGGTCGACCGGATTCATCGCCACACCGCGAGTCTGGGGACGCTTGCCCTTGTGGCGGTTGCGCCCCGCCTTGCCGATCTTGACGTTCTGGTGCTCGGCGTTGGAGAGCACGCCGACGGTGGCGCGGCACTCGGCGCGAACCAAGCGCATCTCCGAGGAGGGCAGGCGCAGCGTCACCATCTCGCCCTCCTTCGCCGCAAGCTGGATCGAGGTCCCCGCCGAGCGGCCGAGCTTGCCACCCTGGCCGGGGGTGAGCTCAACGTTGTGGACGATCGTGCCGGTCGGCATCTCACCGAGCGCCAGCGCGTTGCCGGGTCGGATGTCGGCGCCCGGACCGGACTGGACCTCATCGCCGACCGAGATCGCGGCTGGGGCAAGGATGTAGCTCTTGGCGCCGTCGGCATAGTGGAGCAGGGCGATGTAGCAGCTGCGATTGGGGTCGTACTCGATCGTCGCGACCTTGGCCGGCACGCCATCGCGCAGGCGCTTGAAATCGATCTGCCGATAGCGCCGCTTGGCGCCGCCACCGCGATGGCGGGCGGTGACGCGGCCGTTGGTGTTGCGCCCGCCCGACTTGCGCAGGCCCTCAGTCAGCTTGCGCTCCGGGGTCGAGGCAGTCAGCTGCTCGCGCAGCGGGTACGTCGCGAAGCGGCGTCCGGGGCTCGTCGGTTTTGTTTTTCGGTTCGGCATCCTTATTCCCTAAGCAGTCTCTGCACCCTCGAACAACTCGATCCGCTCGCCGGGGGCGAGCTGGACGACGGCCTTCTTCCAGCCCCGCGTCTTGCCCTGGTGCAGGCCGCGACGCTTGGGCTTGGCGCGCACCTTCGATGTCCGCACCGCGGCGACCTTGACGTCGAAGATCTCCTCAACCGCGTGGGCGATCTGGGTCTTGTGGGCCCGATCGTCGACGCGGAAGGTGTACTTGCCCTCTCCTATCAGCGCGTAGCTCTTCTCCGATACGACGGGACGGATGATCGTCGTGCGCGGATCCATCAGACCAGTCTCTCTTTCAGCTTCTCGAGCGCCTGCTCGGAGACGACCAGTGAGGCGGCCCCGATCACGTCGGCGACGCCAACGGCGCTGACCTCGGCGACCTCGACCCGAGGGATGTTGCGGAAGCTCTTCGCGGCGCCACCCTCCTCGGGTGCGAGCACGATCAGAGTCGAGCGCTTAGCACCCCATTTGCCAAGCGCCTCGGCGGCGGTCTTGGTTGAGGGCGTCTCGAAGGCGCTCGCATCAAGCACGGCAACGCTCTCGCGCTCGGCGTGCACCGAGAGCGCCGAGCGCAGTGCCTTGCGCCGCGCCTTGCGGTTCACCTTGACCGTGTAGTGACGCGGCTTGGGACCGAAGGCGACGCCGCCGCCGAAGCGACTTGGCGCGCTGAGGGCGCCAACGCGGGCACGGCCGGTGCCCTTCTGGCGCCATGCCTTCGCCCCGGTCATCGAGACCTCACCGCGGGTCTGAGTCGAAGCCGAGCCCTGGCGACGCGAAGCGAGATCGGCGCGGGCTGCCTCGTCGACCAGCGAGTGGTGGAAGGGCTCGGCAAAGACCTCTTTGGGCAGGTCGGCCTTGGTCGTCTTGCCGAGCACGGCTGCTTTAGCCATCGGTCCTCACCTCGACCACGGCGTTGCGCGACCCCGGCACGGAGCCTCTGATCAAGAGCAGGTTGCGCTCGGCGTCGACCTGAGCAACCTCGAGACCCTTCTGAGTAACCCGCTTGTTGCCCATCTGCCCGGGCATCTTCATCCCCTTGAAGACCCGGGCAGGAAAGGTGCTGGCGCCGATCGAACCTGGCGCCCGTACGTTGTGCGAGCCGTGGCTGACCGGGCCGCGGCTGAAGTTGTGGCGCTTAATGCCACCCTGGAAGCCCTTGCCGATCGAGATCCCGGCGACCTTGACTTTCTGACCGGCCTCGAAGGAGGCGACGGTCACGTCATCACCGATCTTCGGGCCCTCCTCGGCGCCGAGATCCTCGTCACGGAACTCGACCAAGTGGCGCATCGGCGGGGCTCCGGCCTTCTTCAGGTGACCTTCCTCGCCCTTGCTCAGCTTGCCTTGCTTGGTCTCGCCGAAGGCCAGCTGGACAGCGGCGTAGCCGTCCTTCTCCTGTTCCCGGACCGCGGTCACCTTGCAGGGACCGGCCTCGATCACGGTGACGGGAATGACCTCGCCGTCCTCAGCGAAGACCTGCGTCATCCCGAGCTTCTTGCCAAGAATCGCGGCCATCGTCCTAGAGGCGAATCTCGATGTCGACGCCGGCCGGCAGCGAGTCGAGGCGCTGCAGCGAGTCGACGGTTTTCGGCGAAGGCTGAAGGATGTCGATCAGGCGCTTGTGGGTGCGCATCTCGAAGTGCTCGCGCGAGTCCTTGTCCTTGAAGGGCGAACGGATTACGCAGTAGACGTTCTTCTCGGTCGGCAGCGGCACCGGTCCCGAAACGCTGGCGCCGGTGCGCTCCGCGGTCTCGACGATCTCGCGGGCAGCCCGGTCTATGGCGTCATGGTCGTACGCCTTGAGCCGGATCCTAATTTTCTGTGCTGCTATCGCTGCCACGGTTTTGAAGTTGTCTCGTCTTTCCCGCGCGTCTTACCGCGCATAAAGGGCGGGGCCCCTTTGGTGGGGCGCCGCCCCGGTCGTATGTCCTTGCAGTTGTCTTCGCCGCCCGGCGGGCAGCGAAAGGGCGGGCCCGCGGCCCGCCCCGGGTGAATCGCCTACTCGATGATCTCGGCGACGACCCCCGAGCCAACGGTCCGGCCACCCTCGCGGATGGCGAAGCGCAGACCCTGATCCATCGCGATCGGCTGGATCAGCTCGATCGTCATCTCGACGTTGTCACCCGGCATCACCATCTCGGTCCCCTCGGGGAGGTTGGCGATCCCGGTCACGTCGGTGGTCCGGAAGTAGAACTGGGGCCGGTAGCCAGAGAAGAACGGAGTGTGGCGACCACCCTCCTCCTTCTTCAGGCAGTAGACCTCGGCCTTGAATTTGGTGTGGGGAGTGATCGAGCCGGGCTTGCAGAGCACCTGGCCGCGCTCGATCTCCTCGCGCTTGGTACCGCGGAGCAGGGCGCCGATGTTGTCGCCGGCCTGACCCTGGTCGAGGAGCTTGCGGAACATCTCGACACCGGTGACCACGGTCGTGGTGGTGTCCTTGATGCCGACGATCTCGACCTCGTCGCCGGTGTTGACGATGCCCTGCTCGACGCGGCCGGTGGCAACGGTGCCGCGGCCGGTAATCGAGAAGATGTCCTCGATCGGCATCAGGAAGGGCTTGTCGAGCTCGCGGACGGGCTCGGGGATGTAGGAGTCAAGCGCGTCGGCCAGTTCGAAGATCGCCTTCTGGGCCTCTTCGTCGCCCTCGAGCGCCTTCAGCGCCGAGCCCTTGACGATCGGGGTCTCGTCACCGGGGAAGTCGTACTCGTTGAGCAGGTCCTTGACCTCCTCCTCGACGAGCTCGATCAGTTCGTCGTCATCGACCTGGTCGACCTTGTTGAGGAAGACGACCACGTGCGGGACGTTGACCTGGCGGGCGAGCAGGATGTGCTCGCGCGTCTGCGGCATGACGCCGTCGGCGGCCGAGACGACCAGGATCGCGCCGTCCATCTGGGCGGCGCCGGTGATCATGTTCTTGACGTAGTCGGCGTGACCGGGGCAATCGACGTGGGCGTAGTGACGGTTGTCCGTCTGGTACTCGACGTGTGAGGTCGCGATCGTGATCCCGCGCTCCTTCTCCTCCGGAGCGTTGTCGATCTCCTCGAAGCTTTTCGCTTCAGCGCCGCCCTTCGTGGAGAGGGTCTTGGTGATCGCGGCCGTCAGCGTCGTCTTGCCGTGGTCGATGTGACCGATCGTGCCGACGTTCACATGCGGCTTATCGCGCTCGAACTTCTCCTTGGACATCTCTCTCCGTTCTACCTTTCGAAGTCGTGTTTATTCGTCTGCCTGCGGGCGAACCTGGGAAATATAGCCAGAATCAGGAGGTGGCTCCCACCGGCTCGCCAGAGCGGTGCTCAACTATCTCCTCGGCGATGCTGCCGGGGACCTCCTCATAACGCTCGAACTGCATGGTGTAAGTCGCTCGCCCCTGGGTCATCGAGCGCAGTTCGGTCGCGTAGCCGAACATCTCGCCGAGGGGCACGAAAGCTTGGACTGCGAGGGCGTTGCCGCGCTGGTCTTGGCCCTGCACCTTGCCGCGGCGGCGGGAAAGATCGCCGATCACGTCGCCGAGGAAGTCCTCGGGTGTGACGACCTCGACCGCCATCACGGGCTCGAGCAGGACCGGGTTTGCCTTGCGGGCGGCGTCTTGGATCGCCATCGAGCCGGCGATTTTGAAGGCCATCTCAGAGGAATCGACGTCGTGAAAGGAGCCGTCGATCAGTTCGACCCTGACGTCCACCATCGGGTAGCCGGCCTTGACGCCGTTCTCCAGTGCCTCTCTCATCCCCTGCTCGGCCGGGCCGATGAATTCGCCCGGGATGGCGCCACCCTTGATTTTGTTGACGAACTCGAAGCCCTCGCCAGGGGCCGGCTCGACGTTGATGACGACGTGGCCGAACTGACCGCGACCGCCGGTCTGGCGGACGAAACGCGCCTCGACCTTCTTGACCTCCTTGCGGATCGTCTCGCGGTAGGCGACCTGCGGCTTGCCGACGTTGGCCTCGACTTTGAACTCGCGCAACATGCGGTCGACGATCACCTCGAGGTGGAGCTCGCCCATGCCGTGGATCAGCGTCTGGCCGGTTTCCTCGTCGCTTTCGATCTTGAAAGTCGGGTCCTCCTCGCCGAGCCGCTGCAGGGCGTTGCCCATCTTCTCCTGATCGGCCTTTGTTTTCGGCTCGATCGCGACCGCGATCACGGTCTCTGGGAATTCGATGCTCTCCAGCGCGATCGGCGCGTCCGGGGCGGCCAGCGTGTCGCCGGTGCCCGTGTCTTTGAGGCCGACGCCGGCGCAGATGTCACCCGCGTAGCACTCGTCGATCTCCTCGCGGCTGTTGGCGTGCATCATCAAGAGGCGGCCGATGCGCTCGGTCTTGCCCGTTTTCACGTTGAGGACGCGGCCGCCTTTTTCCAGCTTGCCCGAGTAGACGCGGAAGTAGGTGAGCTTGCCGACGTAGGGGTCTGTCATGACCTTGAAGGCGAGCGCGGCGAAGGGGGCGTCATCGGAGGCGGGGCGCTCGTCCTCGATGTCCTCGGCCTGGCCCTTGCCAGCCGGGACGACGCCGGTCACCGGCGGCACCTCGAGCGGCGAGGGCAGCAGCTCGACGATCGCGTCGAGCAGCGGCTGCACGCCCTTGTTCTTGAAGGAGGTGCCGCAGAGGACCGGCGTGACCTTGGTGTCGAGACAGGCGCGGTGGAGTGACTTGGCGATCCGCTCGTGCGGGATCTCCTCCTCGGCCAGGTAAGCCTCCATAAGCTCGTCGTCGTAGTCGGCGCAGGCCTCGATCAGCTGCGTGCGGTATTCGTCGGCCTGGTCCTTGAGGTCGTCCGGGACGTCGATCGTCTCGTATTCGGCGCCGAGCTCGTCGGTCCAAATCAGGCCCTTCATCTCAATCAGGTCGACGACGCCCTTGAAGTTGTCCTCGTTGCCGATCGGCAGCTGGATCGGCAGCGGGTTGGCGCCGAGCCGGTCTTTCATCGTCTGCACGGAGTTGAAGAAGTCGGCGCCGGTGCGATCCATCTTGTTGATGTAGGCAAAGCGAGGCACGCGGTACTTGTCGGCCTGGCGCCAGACGGTCTCCGACTGGGGCTCGACGCCGGCAACTGCGTCAAAGACGGCGATCGCGCCGTCGAGCACGCGCAGGCTGCGCTCGACCTCGACCGTGAAGTCGACGTGGCCGGGAGTATCGATGATGTTGATCCGATGGTCCTTCCACTCGCAGGCGGTCGCGGCGGAGGTGATCGTGATACCGCGCTCCTGCTCCTGCTCCATCCAATCCATCACGGCAGCGCCCTCGTGGACCTCGCCCATCTTGTGGGTGCGGCCCGTGTAGTAGAGGATGCGCTCGGTCGTCGTCGTCTTACCGGCGTCGATGTGCGCCATGATGCCGATGTTGCGCGTCTTCTCCAGGGGAAATGTGCGTGCCATGGTTCCTAAGGTAAGGGTTTAGTCGTGAAACAGGGACGGGACAAACGCAAACGATCTGGCAAGAGCCGAGATCGGCGCATGAAAAAGGCCCTCGCGGGCCCGGCCAAACGAACTTCGAAACGTACGTCGAAAAGACTGCCTGAGCGACGCGCGATGATAGCAGCGGCGCGCCGGCGCATCGGCGCGGTGCCTACAGCGGCCGCGAAGCGCACCCGTCAGGTGGACCGAGCGCTGGCTCGCCGCATCGAGAAGGTGCGTCCGGTGCTGCTTCGGCGCCTGCGGCAGGTGCGAGGCTTCGGCGTGCGCTCCGGGAAAGCTGCGGCGAAGCGGCTACGACCGGTGGTCGTCCTGGTGCTGCGCACATTCTTCCGCGGCGAACGAACGATGCGGCGTGCAGGCGCAGCATCGGCGCGAGGGGCAGCTCGGACCAGCGCCGCCGTCACACCGGCGCGAGCGCTCGCGGGCACAGCCATCGCCGCTGCTATTTGCCTCGTCGTCTCCCAGTTCGTCACCTACAGCAGCGTCGAGATCGGACAGCCGGGCTACGCGGGCCTACCCGCCGCGTCGCCGCCGACGGTTGGCGCGGAAACGGCGGGAGAAGCACATTTCTATGTCTTGATTCCGCTCGCCCTGCTCGCCGCCGTCGCGGCGGCCCTCGCAATGCGGAGCGAGCGCCGCGGCCTGGGCCGCATCGTCTTCGCCGCCGGTCTCGTCTCCATCGCCATCATCCTGCTCGTCGATCTGCCCGCGGGGCTGGACGCAGGCTCGGAGACCTCGCGCTTCGCGGGAGCCACGGCGGTGCTCGAAAGTGGCTTCTACGCCGAGCTCGCGTCAGCGGCGGGGCTGGTCATTGCCGGTCTGCTCTACTATGCGCGGCCGTGCCGAATACGAATCAACTTGTCAGGAAGGGCCGCAAGCGCCCGAAGAAGAAGACGGCGACGCCGGGACTCAAGTCCTCGCAGGGCCGCAAGAAGGCGGTCGCGGCCCCACAGCGCCGCGGCGTCTGCACCCGCGTCGCGACCGTAACGCCGAAGAAGCCGAACTCGGCGCTGCGCAAGATCGCCCGTGTGCGTCTGACCAATGGGATGGAGGTCACGACCTACATCCCCGGTGAGGGCCACAACCTGCAGGAGCACTCGGTAGTGCTGGTCCGCGGTGGTCGCGTCAAGGACCTGCCTGGCGTCCGCTACAAGGTCGTGCGCGGCACGCTTGACGCAGCCGGCGTCTCCGACCGCAAGCAGGCCCGCTCGCGCTACGGCGTCAAGGCCTCCTAACCATGCCGCGCCGCTCAGCCGCACAGATCCGCCCCGTCGAGCCCGATGCGCGCTTCCGCAACCGGCTCGTCCAGCAACTGATCAACAAGGTGATGAGCGACGGCAAGAAGCAGCTTGCCGAGCGCATCGTCTACGACGCTCTCGCTTTGGTCGGAGAGCGCTCGGGCGAGGATGCGATCGAGACGCTCGAGGCGGCGATCAAGCAGCTGACGCCGGTGCTCGAGGTCCGCTCCCGCCGAGTCGGCGGCGCCACTTACCAGGTGCCAGTCGAGGTACCGGCGCGGCGCGCCCGCACACTGGCAATCCGCTGGCTAGTCGACTTCGCCCGCAACCGCCGCGAGTACTCGATGGCAGAGCGGCTTGCGAGCGAGATCCTTGACGCTACCCAGCAGCAGGGTGCTGCCTGGAAGCGCAAGGACGACATCTACCGGATGGCGCAGGCGAACAAGGCGTTTGCTCACTACCGGTGGTAGAGGGGCATGGGATGCCTCTCGCCCGGACAAAAGCCGGCCTAATTAGGCCGGCTTTTTGAGTATCCGCCCGTTCGAGAGGCATCCCATGCCCCTCCATCGGCCGCCAGCAAAGATCACCGACCGAGCCGGTGCCAGCCGCGAAACTGGAGCTTGGGAATGAGGCCAATCCTTGCGGTAGACATCGACGGCGTTATCTCGCTGTTCGGGGCTGAGGAGAAGCCCGATCGGTCGTTTACGAAGCTTGAGTTGGTTGACGGGGTGCCGCATTTGATCTCGCTGCCAGTGGGGGACCGGCTGGTGCGGCTCAGCGAGCACTTCGAGCTGGTCTGGGCCAGCGGCTGGGAGGACAAGGCGAACTTCTACCTCCCTGCCCTGTTGGGACTACCCGACCTGCCGCACGTGAGCTTCGATGACGTAACCCCTGGGGCTGCCCACTGGAAGCTGGAACCGCTGGCCGAGTACGCCAGCGGCCGGGCGCTGGCCTGGATCGACGACAACTTCAACGAGAGCTGCTACGCCTGGGCCGAGGAGCGACCTGAGCCAACCCTCCTGGTCCCGACCGAATCCCACCTCGGCCTGGAGGAGGCCCACGTCGAGGCCTTGCGGCGGTGGGCAGTCTCTCTACACTGACCCCCGTGGAGGGGTTCTGGCCAATCTTCTTTCTCCTGGTCGTCCTGAAGATCCCAGTCTTCGGCGCCCTTTGGCTGGTCTGGTGGGCCAGCCAGGCACCCGAGCCAGAAGGATCCTCAGAAGATTCCGACGGCGGCTTCAAGCGCTGGAACCCCCAGCCAAAGCTCCCCCGCGGCCCACGCCGCGGACCTCACGGCGGTGGCGCAGGCGGTGCTGTCGTGAGGAGGGGACGGGGTGCCCCTCCCGCGCAGCGGCGTCCTGGTTTTCGCACAGCCCACTCAGTGAGAGAAGGAACGCGCCCGGCGAAAACCCCAGCAAGCGGGAGGGGCACCCCGTCCCCTCCCCCACCTCACCCCCGCTGAGCAGCCCTCTTCCGCTCCCGTCGAAGCTCCCGCAAATAAGGCTGAAAGTCCACCTGGATCGTATGCCGCTTAGAAGCGATGTAACGCTTCTTCATCTTCTTTTCCGCCGCGGCGATCTCGTCCCGCATCTCGGCCGGCGAGGGTAGGGTCCCGCGACCGCCGAGCAAGTCGGCGACCCACTCCGCCTGCGCCTCGGCAAGCGGCATAATCGCGCCCAGTGGCTGGATCAGGCCAATGAAGTAGAGCCCCGGATGCTCGACCGAGGCGACCCGCCGGTAGAGCGGCAGCCGATTTTCCCTGGCCACGACGAGGTTCTCATCGAAGAAGGGAAAGCTGATCTTGTAACCAGTGCAGTAGACGACGAGGTCGATCTCCTCCTCGCCGCCGTCGACGAAGCGGATCGTGCGGCCGCCGGTGAAGCGCTCGATGTTGGGCTTGACCGCGATATCACCGTGGCCGAGCCGGGAGAGCAGCTCCGCCGAGACGGTCGGGTGGGCCTCGAGCAGCTTATGGTCGGGCTCGGGCAGGCCATAGGCGGTCATGTCGCCCGCGGTGAGGCCGAGCATGCGGTTGAGCACGAAACGCTGGACGGCGAGCGGCATCATCGTCAGCACTTTCGAGGCGGCCTCGTCGGTCGGTTTGCCGTTCAGGTACTTGGGCATGACGTAGGCACCGCGGCGCATCGCCAGGAAAGTCTTCTCGGCAATCCGTGAGGCCTCGACGGCGATGTCGGTGGCCGAGTTGCCGATCCCGAGCACCAGCACCCGCTTGCCCTCCAGCATCTCGGGCTCGCGGTAGTGGTGAACGTGGACCTGCTCGCCCTCGAACTCGCCTGAGCCAGGGAACGGCGGCTCGGGCCAACGCGGGTCCCAGTGGTGACCGTTGGCAACAAGCACGGCGCGGTAGCGGTGGGACTCGCGGCCACCGTCGCGCTCGGAGACCGTCACCTCCCACTCGCCATCGACCGGCACGACGCTGACGACCTCGGTGCGAAAGCGGATCCGCTCGCGCAGGACGAAGTGGTCGACGTAGTCGTCGAAGTAGCGGGCGATCTGGAAGTGATTGGGGTAGTCCGGATAGTCATCCGGCATCGGGTAGGTCTTGTAGGCCATCAACCCGCGCGAGGTGTTGATGTGCAGCGACCGGTATGCGGACGACAGTTCGTTGTCGTTTTCGTAGCGCCAGTTGCCGCCCACCTCCGAGCCCTTCTCGAAGCAATCGAAGGCAGTCCCGTGAGCGTTGAGGACCTGGCAGGAGGCGATGCCGGAGGAACCGGCACCGATCACGCAGACCTTCTGAGCGGCTGGCACGAGAGGAAATCTATCCGAGCACAAATCGCCCTGGCCGGCTGCCAAGGGGTGAGGAAGACCACCCCTGGGGTCCGTAGAGAGAAAGGCCAATCGATTCGAAGCTTGGTCCATCGGATTTACCAACCAAACGAAAGGAACCCTCCGATGACCAAGAAGAACACATTCCGCCCCAGCCCCGCCCTCGTGATTGCCTGCATCGCCCTGTTCGCAGCCCTCACCGGTAGCGCCATCGCCGCCGGCGTCGGCAAGAACACGGTGCGCTCGCCGCAGATCGTTGACGGCACGATCCGCACCGTCGATCTCCGCGACAAGGCGGTTGCCGCCGGCAAGATCGCCCCCGACGCGGTCGACACGACCGAGATCGCCGAAAACGGCGTCGACTCCTCCGACGTCGCCCCCGAGACGCTTACAGCGGGCGACCTCGGCCCGGCGTCGGTCACCTCCTCGGAGGTCGCCGATCAGTCGCTGACGGCGAACGACCTCGGCCCAGACTCGGTCGGCTCGAGCGAGCTGCAGGCCGGCTCAATCCGCGCCTCCGAGCTCGGCCCGATCATCCAGGTCACCAACAGCACGCCGATCAAAGCCGGCGACAACGCCGCCGTCACGGCCACCTGCCCAGCAGGAACGACCGCGATCAGCGGCGGCGGCCTCCCGGGTCTCTACTCAGTAGCCCTGGTCGGCACCCTCCGCAGCGGCAACGGCTGGATCGCCTACGCCCACAGCAACTCGGCCAGTGACACCTCCCTGGTCGCCTACGCCTACTGCCTCACCGGCGGCAGCAGCAACTAACCGGGGCTGCAACGCTTTACGGCTCTACAGCGACCATAAAACGTTGCACCTCAGTCAGCAGCACCTAGCGGCCCGGGCGAAAGCTCGGGCCGCTTCGCATTGAGGCGCCAAGCTCGCCGAGGCGGATGTCGCCGCTGGGAGACTGGATCTGAAAGAGGGGCCGGGGTGCCCCTCTCGCGCAGCGGCGTCCTGGTTTTCGCACAGACCACTCAGCGAGTGGCACAAGCTCCGCGGCGAAAACCCCAGCAAGCGGGAGGGGCACCCCGGCCCCTCCCCACCTCCTAGGACTGCCCCTGCTGCGACGACTCCTCAGAAGTCTGCTCGATCTCCTGCGCCAACTCCTCAAGCTCCTCAGCAAACGAAGGCCCAAAGCTCTCCACCGCTTCGCCATCGTCGAGCCCCAGCTCGGCAGCCAGCTCTTCCTCGTCAAGCAGGCCTTCCTCGCTCGGCGGCTCGATCGGCACGGCCGGCTCCACCGCGAGCGTGCGGTAGTGCTTGAGGCCGGTCGCGGCCGGGATCAGCTTGCCGATGATGACGTTCTCCTTCAGGCCCACCAATTTGTCCCGCTTGCCCTCCAGCGCGGCATCGGTGAGCACCTTGGTCGTCTCCTGGAAAGAGGCGGCGGAGAGGAAGGACTCGGTGGCGAGCGAGGCCTTGGTGATTCCGAGGATGACCTCCTCGGCCTTGGCCGGCGTGCCGCCGTCTTCCTTCGTCTTCTTGTTTAGGCGCTTGAGCGCACCGCGGTCTTCGAGCTGTCCGGGTAGCAGGCTGGTCGAGCCCTTCGATTCGATCCGGCCCTTCTTCAGCATCTGGCGGGCGATCAGCTCGATGTGCTTGTCGTTGATGTCGACGCCCTGGGCGCGGTAGACCCTCTGCACCTCGGCCACCAGGTAGAGCTCGACCGCGGTGCGGCCGCGGATCGCCAGCAGGTCAGCCGGGTAGAGCGAGCCCTCGTTGAGCTGCTGTCCGACCTCGACCTTTTCGCCATCCGTGACGTGCAGGCGGGTGCGGGGCGGGAAGCTGTAGGCGTGCTCCTCGCCGCTGGACTCGGTGACGTGCACTTTCAGCGCTTTGTCGGTTTCTTCGACCGTGACCTTGCCGGCCGCCTCGGCCATCTGCGCCAGGCCCTTCGGTTTACGCGCCTCGAAGAGCTCGACGATGCGCGGCAGGCCCTGGGTGATGTCCTGGCCAGCCACACCACCGGTGTGGAAGGTGCGCATGGTCAGCTGCGTGCCCGGCTCGCCGATCGACTGGGCGGCGATGATGCCAACCGCGTCGCCGATGTTGACCGTGAAGCCGGTTGCCGGAGCGACGCCGTAGCAGGCGCGGCAAACGCCGGAATCGGCGTCGCACTTGAGCGTCGAGCGGACCGGGACCGTGATCTCTTCGTCGCCGAACGCCTCGGCGATCGCCTCGACGTCGGCCAAGGTGATCTCCTGGTTGCGCTTGAGCAGCTCGCGGCCGCGTTTGGTTTCGAGTTTCTTTGCCGCGAGGCGCCCAGCGAGGTTGTCGTTGAGCGAGTTGTCGTCCTTGCGGATCGCCATCTCGATGTGGTCTTTGGTTTTGCAGTCCTCCTCGCGGACGATCACGTCCTGGGCGACGTCGACCAAGCGGCGGGTCAGGTAACCCGAGTCGGCCGTACGCAGCGCCGTGTCGGCGAGTCCCTTTCGGGCACCGTGCGTGGAGATGAAGTACTCGAGCACCGAGAGGCCCTCCATGAAGTTGGCCTTGATCGGCCGCTCGATGATTTCGCCCTTCGGATTGGCCATCAGGCCGCGCATCCCCGCCAACTGGCGGATCTGCTTGAAGGAGCCGCGAGCGCCCGAGTTGGCCATCATGAAGATCGGGTTCAGCTCGTCGAGGTTGTCCTCCATCGCTTTCGCGACCTCGTCGGTGGCGTTGTTCCAGTGCGACGTGACCGCCTCGTGGCGCTCCTCGGCCGTGATGTAGCCGTCGTCGTACTGGCCCTGGATCTCGGCCGTCTGCTTCTCGTACCGTTCGAGGATCTGCTCCTTGTCGGGCGGCGAGACGACGTTGTTCTTGGAGACCGTGATTCCCGCCTGACTGGCGTAGTGGAAGCCGAGGTCCTTGAAGGCGTCGAGCACCTGCGAGACGGCCGGGGCACCGTAGGCCTCGACCAAGTCGGAGACCATCTCGTTGACGTCGCGCTTCTTCAGTGAGTGGTTGACGAACTCGAACTGCTCGGGATCGAAGTCGTCGCCGAGCGCTTCGGCCAGCGCCCGCTCGATCTTTTCGTTGAAGATGATCCGCCCCACCGTGGTCAGGAAGTGCTCGTGCCCGGCCCGGCGGTACTCGGCCTGGTCGTGCAGCTTGCAACCGCCGTTCTCGTAGACGAGCTCGGCCTCCTGCGCAGAGCGGAACACCTTCGGCGACGTGCCATTGCGCTTGGCGCCTTTGCCGGCCTTCAGACCCTCGTCGATCTTGGCCAGGTCCTCGGCATCGGGACCGTAGGTGAGGTAGTAGATGCCGAGCACCATGTCCTGGGTCGGCGTCGCCAGCGGCGCACCGTGAGCCGGCGAGAGGATGTTGTTCGCCGAGAGCATCAGGATCCGCGCCTCGGCCTGGGCCTCGGCGGAGAGCGGCACGTGCACGGCCATCTGATCGCCGTCGAAGTCGGCGTTGAAGGCGTGGCAGACCAGCGGGTGAACCTGGATCGCCTTGCCCTCGACCAGCACCGGCTCGAAGGCCTGGATACCGAGGCGGTGCAGGGTCGGGGCGCGGTTGAGCAGCACCGGGTGCTCGTGGATGACTTCCTCGAGCACGTCCCAGACCTCGGGAATCATCGACTCGACCATCTTCTTAGCGGCCTTGATGTTCTGCACCGCCTTGCGCTCGACCAGCTGGGCCATGATGAATGGCTTGAAGAGCTCGAGCGCCATGAGCTTTGGCAGGCCGCACTGGTGCAGCCTCAAGCTTGGGCCGGAGACAATCACCGAACGGCCGGAGTAATCGACGCGCTTGCCGAGCAGGTTCTGGCGGAAGCGCCCCTGCTTGCCCTTGAGCATGTCCGAGAGTGACTTCAGCGGACGGTTGCCGGGACCAGTTACCGGACGGCCGCGGCGGCCGTTGTCGAACAGCGCATCGACGGCCTCCTGCAGCATCCGCTTCTCGTTGTTGACGATGATCTCCGGCGCGCCCAGGTCCAGCAGGCGCTTGAGCCGGTTGTTGCGGTTGATCACGCGGCGGTAGAGGTCGTTGAGGTCCGAGGTGGCAAAGCGGCCACCGTCGAGCTGCACCATTGGGCGCAGCTCCGGCGGGATCACCGGCACGCAGTCGAGGATCATCCAGTCCGGCTGGTTCTCGGAATTGAGGAAGGCAGAGGCGACCTTCAGCCGCTTCACAGCGCGGGCCTGTTTCTGCCCCTTGGAGCTGTTGATCACCTGCTCCAGTTCCTCGCACTCAGCCTCGAGATCGACCTGTTCGAGCAGATCACGTACCGCTTCGGCGCCCATGCTGCCACGGAAGTACTCGCCCCAGCCGAACGGAGAGCCGAAACGATCCTTGAGCTCGCGGAAGACCGTCTCGTCGTTGACGACGTCCTTCGGCTTCATCTCCGTAAAGATCTTCCAGACTTCCTGCATCCGCTCGATCGCCTCGTCGATGTAGGCCTCGGTGTCGGAGATCTCGGCCTCGAAGGTCTTGCGCAGCTCTTTGATCATTTTCGTGCGCTCGTCGTCCTTCAACTTGCGCAGCTGCGCCGCGGTCAGTTTCAGCGAGTCCGCCCAGATGTGGTCGTCGTCGTCGAACTTGGTTTGCGTGCCGTCCTCGAGGTACTTGATCCGGCGCTCGAGCGACTCACTCAGCTCCTGAGTCCTTTTCTGCCTTTCCGCCTCGTAGGAGTCGGTGACCTTTTTGACTTCTTTCTCGAGCATGCCGAGGTCCTTGTCGCGGGCCTCGACGTCCACCCAGGTAATCATCGATGCGGCGAAGTAAAGGACCTTCTCGAGCTCCTTGGGAGCCATGTCGATCAGGTAGCCGATCCGGCTGGGCACGCCCTTGAAGAACCAGATGTGGGAAACGGGGGCGGCCAGGTCGACGTGCCCCATGCGCTCGCGGCGCACCTTGGAGCGGGTCACCTCGACGCCACAGCGCTCGCAGACGATGCCCTTGTAGCGGACGCGCTTGTACTTGCCGCAGTAGCACTCCCAGTCCTTGGTCGGGCCGAAGATGCGCTCGCAGAAGAGCCCGTCTTTCTCAGGCTTCAGGGTGCGGTAGTTGATCGTCTCCGGCTTGGTGACCTCGCCCCAACTCCAGGAGCGGATCTTCTTCGACGACGCGAGGCCGATCTCAATTGCGTCGAAGTTGTTGATGTCGATCATCAGTCCTCCACCTTGGCCTCAGCGGCCTCTGTCTCTTTCTCTGCCCCGGCCCCATCTGTGCCGCCCTCGCCCTCGGCGACCACCTGCTCCTCCTGCTCGTCCGCCGCGGTGCTGCCCCCATTGGGGGAATCGGCGCGGACACCGGTGAGGTCCATTCCGAGCTCCTCGGCTGCCTTGAGCAGGTCGTCGTCCTCCTCGGCGATCTCGACGTCGCCGCCTTCGGAGACAACGTTGGCGTCGAGCGAGAGGCTCTGGATCTCCTTCAGCAGAACTTTGAAGGACTCCGGAATCGACGGCTCGGGGATGTTCTCCCCCTTGACGATCGCCTCGTAAGCCTTGACGCGCCCGACCGTGTCGTCGGACTTGACCGTAAGCATCTCCTGCAGCGTGTAGGCAGCGCCGTAGGCCTCGAGGGCCCAGACCTCCATCTCGCCGAAGCGCTGGCCGCCGAACTGCGCCTTGCCGCCCAGCGGCTGCTGGGTGACCAGCGAGTACGGGCCGGTCGAGCGGGCGTGGATCTTGTCGTCGACCAGGTGCAGGAGCTTGAGGATGTACATGTAGCCGATGGTGACCTTGCCCTCGTAGGGCTCACCGGTGCGGCCGTTGTAGAGCTGGGCACTGCCGTCAGCGCGAGCGCCGGGACGCTCGTTTTTGTGGATGCCGAGGTCGATGCCGCGCTCCTCGTTTTCCTCTTGCCATTTGCAGAGTGCCTCGTCGACGTCCTCGACGCTGGCGCCGTCGAAGACCGAGGTCGCCACGTAGACGCGCCCGTCGCCCTCGTCGGAATGGGCCTGTTTGTAGGCCTCTGAGCCGTCGTCGTACCAGCCGTTGGCCGCAACCCAACCCAGGTGCGTCTCGAGGATCTGCCCGATGTTCATCCGGCTCGGCACGCCGAGCGGGTTGAGGATCACGTCGACGGGCGTGCCGTCGGCGAGGTGGGGCATGTCCTCCTCGGGCACGATCTTGGAGATCACACCCTTGTTCCCGTGACGGCCCGCGAGCTTGTCGCCCTCGGCGATCTTGCGCTTGGTGGCGACGAAGACGCGCACGAGGTCATTGACCCCGGCGGCGAGGTCGTCGCCATCGTCACGACTGAAGGTGAGCACGTCGATGACGACGCCACCCTCGCCGTGCGGGACCTTCAGCGAGGTGTCGCGGACCTCGCGCGCCTTCTCCTTGAAGATCGCGCGGATCAGCTTCTCCTCGGCGGTCAGCTCGGTCTCGCCCTTGGGCGTCACCTTGCCGACCAACAGGTCGCCGGAAACAACCTCAGCACCAACGCGGACGATGCCGCGCTCGTCGAGGTTGCGCAGGCTCTCCTCGGAGCGGTTGGGGATGTCGCGGGTGATCTCCTCGTCGCCGAGCTTGGTCGTGCGGGCGTCGATCTCGTACTCCTCGATGTGGATCGAGGTGAGCTCGTCGTCCTTGACCAGGCGCTCGGAGAGGATGATCGCGTCCTCGAAGTTGTAGCCCTCCCAGGACATGAAGGCGACCAGGCAGTTCTTGCCCAGGGCGATCTCGCCGCCGCCGGTCGAGGAACCGTCGGCGAGCACGTCACCCTGCTTGACCTTCTGCCCGCTCTTCACGATCGGGCGCTGGTGGATGATCGTGCCCTGATTGGAGCGCATGAACTTGTGCAGCGGGTACTCGACTTTTTTCGCCCCGTGGCTGACCACGATCCGCTCGGAGTCGACGTGGGCGATCTCGCCGTCTGACTCGGCGAGGATGACGTCGCCGGTGTCGACCGCGGCGCGGCGCTCCATGCCGGTGCCGATCAGCGGCGGGTCGGGCTTCAACAGCGGCACCGCCTGGCGCTGCATGTTGGAGCCCATCAGCGCCCGGTTGGCGTCGTCGTGCTCGAGGAAGGGAATCAGCGCCGTCGCCACCGACCAGATCTGGGTCGGCGAGACGTCCATCAAATCGACTTCCTTCGGAGAGGCGGTCGCGTACTCGTCCTCGCCGGCGCGCACCAGCACGGTCGGGCCCTTCAGCTTGCCGCTGGAGTCATCGACCTCGGCGTTCGCCTGAGCGATGATCTTGTCCTCCTCCTGGGTAGCGTCGAGGTGGACGATCTCGTCGGTGACAACGCCGTCTTTGACCATCCGGTAGGGGGTCGTGACGAAGCCGTGCTCGGAGACCTCCGCGTAAGAGGAGAGCGAGCCGATCAGGCCGATGTTCGGACCCTCCGGCGTCTCGATCGGGCACATGCGCCCGTAATGGGTCGGGTGCACGTCGCGCACCTCGATCGGGGCCCGCTCACGGGTCAGGCCGCCCGCGCCCAGCGCCGAGAGGCGGCGCCGGTGGGTGAGGCCGGCCAGAGAGTTGGTCTGGTCCATGAACTGCGAGAGCTGCGAGGAGCCGAAGAACTCCTTCATCGCCGCCACGACGGGGCGGATGTTGATGATCGTCTGCGGCGTGATCGCATCCGAGTCTTCGGTCGTGAGCCGCTCGCGGACGACGCGCTCCATCCGATAGAGGCCGATGCGGAAGGCCTCCTGGATCAGCTCGCCGACCGTGCGCAGGCGCCGGTTGCCGAAATGCTCGTACTCGTCGAGGTGCTCGTTGACCGGCTCGCGGGGGTAGGTGATTGCCTCCGCGGCGTAGTCTTTGATCGGATTCTCCTCGTCGATCTCCTCAGGGATTCCGAGCAGCTTGGGAAGGCTGACCAGCTCCTTGACCAGGGCGATGATGTCGTCGTGGGTGAGGACCCGGGTGTCGAGATCGATGTCGAGGTCGAGCCTCGCGTTGAGCTTGTAGCGACCGACCCGGGTGAGGTCGTAGCGCTTGGAGTCAAAGAAGAGCTGCTCGAGCAGGTTGCGGGCAGCGTCGACTGAGGGTGGCTCACCCGGGCGCTGCTTCTTGAACAGCTCGATCAGGGCGCCCTCCTCGGTGCGGGTCGCCTCCGTGTCGGCCTCGATCGTGTGCCGCATGTAAATCGAGTTGTCGAACATGTCGAGGAGCTGTTTGTCCTCGACATAGCCCATCGCGCGCAGCAGCACCGTCACCGGCAGCTTGCGCTTGCGGTCGATGCGGACGAAGACTTTGCCTTTTTTGTCGATTTCCAGCTCGAGCCAGGAACCGCGTGCCGGCATCAGGTTGGCGATGAAAACTTGCTTTTCGGCGTCCTTGGGCGCCATCACGTAGGCGCCCGGCGAGCGGACGAGCTGGGTGACGACGACACGCTCGGTGCCGTTGATGATGAAGGTGCCGCGGTCGGTCATCCATGGGAAGTCGCCCATGAAGACGGCCTGCTCGCGGATCTCACCGGTCTCTTTGTTCTGGAAAGCAACCGTCGCCGAGAGCGGTCGCGAGTAGGTCATGTCCTTCTCGCGGCACTCCTCGATCGTGTGCGGCGGCTCCTCAAATTTGAACTCGCCGAAGACGATGGCGAGGTTCCCCGTGTAGTCCTCAATCGGGGATATGTCGTTGATGGTCTCTCGCAGCCCACCCTTCTTCGGATCCGTCAGCTCTTCGAAGGAGCGACGTTGGATATCGATCAGATGGGGGACTTCGAGGGGGTTCTGTAGTCGGGAAAAACTCCTGCGGGTTACGGGGGCAGCGTTCGAACGTGCCAAGACGGGCGACTCCTCAGAAGGTCAGAGGGACGTTAGGTACAGCGCAGATATGGGGCAGGGGACACAACTGGGCGCGACCGCGAAAAATAACACACGGCCGCACTCGACCGCAGATTTGGCTCCCTGCCGGGCCTCCAACCGCGGTCGTTGCGAACTTTATTTGAGCTCGACGGTGGCGCCGGCCTCCTCGAGTTCGGCCTTCAGCTTATCGGCCTCCTCGCGCTCGACGCCCTCCTTAATTGCCTTGGGGGCCTCGTCGACCATTGCCTTGGCCTCTTTCAGGCCAAGCCCGGTGGCTGCGCGCACGACCTTGATCACGGGGACCTTCTGGCCACCGACCTCGGTCAGCACGACATCGACCGTGGACGCTTCTTCCTCGCCACCCGCACCGTCGCCGGCAGGAGCGCCAGCAGCAGCCGGGGCAGCAGCAGCGACGGCCGTGGCCGAAACGCCGAACTCCTCCTCGAGAGCTTTGATCCGCTCGGAGAGCTCGAGCACGGAAATGCCCTTCAGCTCTTCGATCCAATCCTCAGTCTTGACTTTGGTTGCCATCTACTCCTCTTCCTTGCTCGCGTCGTCAGTTTCAGAAGTCTCATCGTTAGCGGCGTCGTCCTCCGCTTTCTCCTCGGCGTCGTCGTCCGCAGCCTCCTCGGCAGCGGGCTCCTCAGCTTTTGCCTCGGCAGCTGGCTGATCGCCAGCCTCGGACGCTTCGTCCTGCGAGGCCTCCTCCGCCTCGTCCGCAGGACCCGCGGCCTCGGCGGCCGGTGCCTCGCCAGTAACAAGCCCCTTCTCGGCAATCTGCCCCAGCTGCAATGCCAACCCTTGGATCATTGAGCCGAGGCCGCGGACCAGGCCGGTCAGCGGGCTGGCGACGACACCGGCGAACTGGCCGTAGAGGATGTCGCGCGAGGGCAGCTTGGCGATTGCCTTGAAGCGGTCCTCATCGAGGTCGATGCCGTCCATGAAGCCGCCCTTGAAGGTGAGCACGTCGTGCTCTTTGTTGAAGCTCGAGATCGCCTTGGCCGCCTGGGCGGTGTCGCCGCGCACAAAGGTGAGCGCGGTCGGACCTTGGAGCAGCGCGTTGAGGCGCTCTCCCTCGCCGGCTTTGTCAGCAGCGATTTTGGTCAGGCGGTTCTTGACGATGCGGAAGCTGGCGTCGGCCTCGCGCAGTTTCGAGCGCAGCTCGGCCGCCTGCGGGACGCTTATGCCCCGGTAGTCAACCGCGAAGATCGCCTCGGCCGCCTCGATGTCGGCGGCGATCTCCTCAATTGCTGTTGCCTTTTCGTCTCGGTTCATTCGTTCACCTGCACCGGGCTTGCGGGCCTGCGGCCCTGCCGATGGTCTCGGGCGGACGGCGCAGTCTAGGCCGTTACCGGTTCCTCTGTCGCCTGGGCGGAGGCCGTGACCTCGTCGCGATCGCCGATCTTGGAAGCGTCGACCCGGACCCCCGGTCCCATCGTCGTGGTCAGCGTGCAGGTGACGATGTAGCGCCCTTTCGCAGCCGAGGGCTTGGCGCGGACGATCTCCTCCATCACTGCGGTGAAGTTCTCAAGCAGCTGGGCGGGATCGAGGCTGGCCTTGCCGATCGACATGTGGACGATCGCCTGGCGGTCGGTGCGGTATTCGACCTTGCCGGCCTTCGATTCGCTGACCGCTTTCTCGATGTCGTCGGTGACCGTGCCGACCTTCGGGTTGGGCATCTTGCCCTGCGGCCCGAGGACGCGACCGAGCTTGCCGACGGTGCCCATCATCTGCGGCGTCGAGATCGCCACGTCGAAGTCGGTCCAGCCCTCCTCTTCGACTTTCTTGGCGAGATCGTCGCCACCGACGAAGTCGGCACCGGCGGCCTCGGCGTCGCGGGCCTGTTGACCCTGGGCGAAGACGGCGACCGTCACGTCCTTACCAAGACCGTGCGGGAGCGCGAGCGTGCCGCGCAACTGCTCCTCGGCGTGGCGGACGTTGACGCCGAGCAGCACGTGCAGCTCAACCGTCTCGTCGAAGTTGGCGCTGGCGGTCTCTTTGATCAACGAGATCGCCTCGGCCGCTGGGTAAGCGCGGTCGCGCTGCACCTTGTCGAGCTGTTTGCGGTAGCGCTTGCCGTGAGCCACTGGGTCTCCTATTTGACGTCGACGCCCATCGAGCGGGCGGTGCCGGCGATGATTTTCGAAGCGGCGTCGAGGTCATTGGCGTTGAGGTCGGGCATCTTGCGCTCGGCGATCTGGCGGACCTGATCCATCGAGATCGTCCCGACCTTGTTTACGTGGGGCTCGCCCGAGCCCTTCTTGATTCCAATCGCCTCCTTGATCAGCACCGCCGCCGGTGGCGTCTTGGTGATGAAGGTGAAGGAGCGGTCCTCGTAGACCGTGATCTCGACCGGAATGATCGTCCCGCCTTCAGATTGGGTCTGGGCGTTGAAGGCCTTGCAGAACTCCATGATGTTGACGCCGTGCTGGCCCAGCGCGGGACCGACCGGCGGGGCCGGGTTGGCCGAGCCGGCGGAGATCTGCAGCTTGATCTGAGTGAGGACTTTTTTCGCCATCGGGATCGGAGAGGGTAGCGGTCGCCCGGCTAAATCTTCTTTACCTGGTCGTAGCCGACCTCGACCGGGGTCTCGCGACCGAAGATCGAGACCAGCACCTTGAGTTTGGCGGCGTCCTCGTTGATCTCGGCGATCTCGCCGGAGAAGTCGGAGAGCGGGCCGGAGACGACCTTGACCGACTCGCCGATCGAGAACTGGGCCTGGGTGCGGGGACGCTCGGCGGTCTCGCGATGCAGCAGGCGGTCCACCTCCGGTTTAGAGAGTGGCACCGGCTTGTTGCGCGAGCCGACGAAGCCGGTCACGCCGGGAGTGTTCTTGACCAGGCCCCAGGCGTCGTCGGTCATCTCCATGTTGACCAGGACGTAGCCCGGCATCGTGCGCTTCTCCTTCGGTTCTTTCTGACCGTCTTTGCCGAGCTCCATCACCTGCTCGGTGGGGACGACGACCTGCCGCACGTTGCGGTTCTGGCTCATCGTCTGAACCCGGTGCTCGAGGTTGTGCTTGACCTTGTTCTCGTGCCCCGAGTAGGTGTTGATCACGTACCAGCGATACATCGTTTTAGGAGCCTTTGTTTAAAGATCCGCTAGAGGATCTGCTTGACCAAATAGTTGAAAGCCGCGTCGAGCGCGCCCAGGTAAGTGGCGGCAACGGCAACGAAGATGATTGTGACCGCGGTCGCCTGGACCAAGGTGTCGCGGTCGGGCCACTGGACCTTCTTCAGCTCGGCCCAGCAGGAGACGAGGAAGCCGATGACGCCGCCGCGCTGGCGCTGCGCCTGTGCCTGCTTTTGCTTCTTCGCTAGCTGCTCGCTCTCGCGGCGCTTCTGCTCGGTCCGCTTGCGCTTTTCGCTTTCCTTCAGCGCCTTCGCTTCAGCCCGCTTTTCGGCACGAGAGGAGGTCTTGGGCGCGTCCGGTGTTTCGAGGGTGGCCTCGGGGGCGCCGGCGCCCATGCCCATCTCCATCGCCTCGACCTCGGCGACCTCGCCGGAGACGGGCACCTGTGTGTCGTGCTGGGCGTGCGACTCGCCGTCGCGCTCGGCACCAACGCGTTTGCGTTCCTGCTCTTCGCGGGCTCGCCGCTCGGCCTTGCGCTGTGCGCGCGTCTTCGCCATTGGGGCTAGCGCGTCTCCTTGTGCGCGGTGTGCTTGCCGCACCAGCGGCAGAACTTGCGCAGCTCAATCCGGTCCGGCGAGTTACGCCGAGACTTGTTTGTCTGGTAGTTGCGCCGCTTGCAGTCTTCGCAAGCCAGTGTCACCGCGATGCGGACATCTCCGCGAGCCATTTACTCCCTCGATTGCTTACGCGCCGTTACAAAGAAAAACCCCGGGCCGAGGCGCGAGGCTGAAGCGAAGAATAGCGCCCTGAGGATGTGATGGTCCCGCCGTCCGAAGGGGGCGCCGACCCATCTGGATTGGGCAACTAGAGTGGCTTCGTGGGAACGTCGGCCTACGATCAGCTCGGGCGAGGCTACAGCCGGGTGCGCCGGCCTGACCCTCACATCGCGGCACAGATCGACGCGGCGCTCGGCGATGCGCGGACAGTGCTCAACATCGGCGCGGGCACAGGCTCCTATGAGCCGAGCGGTCGAGAGGTGACAGCGGCGGAGCCATCGGCCGAGATGATCTCCCAGCGCCCCGCTGGATCGGCACCTGTGGTGCAGGCGTCCGCCGGGGAGCTCCCATTTGAGGACGACAGCTTCGACGCCGCGATGGCGGTCCTGACCGCCCACCATTGGGCTGACCTGGACGCCGGACTCCGCGAGATGCAGCGCGTTGCAAGAGGCCGAATTGTGATCGTCACCTTCGATCATCAAGCGCTGGAGAGCCTCTGGATCGCGGCCGACTACTTTCCCGAGATGCTCGATTTGAAGCGCCGTGCGGGGGCGGCCAGCGAGAACCTGATGGGGCGACTGAAGGGAGCGACCAGCACCCCGATCCCGGTGCCGCGGGACTGCACCGACCGGTTCTTCGCGGCGCTTTGGGCAAGACCCGAGCTGCTCTTCGACGAGGAGACCGTGCAACCGATGTGGGTTTGGCAGAGCATCCCGGCGGAGGCACGGCAGAAAGGCCGCGATCGCCTCGCTGAGGATCTCGAGAGCGGCGCCTGGGACGAGCGCTACGGCCACCTGCGGGAGCGCTCGGAGCTGGACGTGGGGCTCCGGTTGATAGTCGCCAGCACCGCATAGCGATACCGGCGAGGAGTCAGCGTCCAAGGCGCTTTGAGAAGAAGACGCGTTCGAAGCCGTTGTCGGTGCGGCGATCGAACTCGATGTAGCCGAGCCGGGGATAGAAGGCCCGGTTCTCGGTCATCGCGGCATGGGTGTAGAGGCGGAGCGTCGTGAGGCCCACACCGGCGGCAACGCCCTCGGCAAATGCAAGCAGGGCGCGGCCGATTCCTTGGCTTTGGCGCGTCGGCTCGACAGCGACGTTCTCCACCAACAAGTGATCCGGTTCCTCGACCAGGACGATGAGGCCGACGATCTCGCCCGCCTCAACGGCGACCGAGACTTGCTCTTGCGCAACCTTCTCGCCGTAGTCCTCGTCCATCGGCCCCGGCCGGCGCCCGATGCGCTCCACGTAGTGGCCATAGGCCCGCTGAACGAGCCCATCAACCGCAGCGACGTCCTCTGAAGATGCGGATCGGATCTGCACCGGAACCAGTCTCCCAAAGCGTCTCCACACCATCTACACGCCTGCGCAGCGATACGGTCCGAGCCATGACGAACGTCGAACCGCAACGGGTTGAGAAGCCTTGGGGGCACGAGGTGTGGTGGGCACACACGCCCCACTACGCCGGAAAGTTGCTTCACGTCAAAGCTGGCCATCAGCTCTCGCTCCAGATGCATCGAGAGAAGGATGAGACCTCGTATCTCCTCTCGGGCCGGCTGCGATTGACGAGGGGACCCAGCGCCGATGATCTTGCCCAGGAAGAGATCGGCCCAGGGCACGCGTGGCGGAACGAGCCGGGCGCCGTTCACTCGATCGAGGCACTGGAGGACTCTGTCGTTCTAGAGGTCTCCACCCCCCACCTCGACGACGTCGTACGGCTGAGCGATCGCTACGGCCGCACCTAAAGCGGCTCTGACGGTTCCGAATCGGTCAGTCGTTCGAGGCTGGCACTGAACTCGCGTAGGTCGTCGAGATGGGCCAATGAGGCGAACACGGAGCGATCGTCGATCTCCATATACAGATGCACTATGAGATTGCGCTGCTTCGCCGCGTCACCAAGGCGCCGCGCGAGATCACTCGGAATGACCGCCTTCTCCCCGAGAATCTTGAAGACCTCGGCGTAGTCAGACGGCGGTCGTGCCGATTGCTCGGCGACGAGCTGGGTGCCCAGGTCAATGCAGATTTGAACGGCAACTTGAAGCCAGCGCTCGGTCGCGGCTCGCTGCTGCTCGTTAGCGAGATATGTGTCCTCCCCCGCTTGACGCACCTCGTCGAGACGCTCGATCAGCTCCTCGAGCCTCTGTATTCGGGCTTCGACTCGATCAGCGTCGACCAAAGCGCCCCTCCCTTATCCGCCGCCGCACCCCGCGTCCCAACTCGGCGCGCAGTGGAGCAGTGTCGAGGTAGTCCAAGATCGCCCGTGTCTCCAACCGCACCCGTTCGTCGTGGTCTCGCTCGATCAGGCGCTTGCCGTCGCGGATGGCACGATGGCGCATCAGTGGTGGAGCGTGATTGAGCATGACGATGTCGATCTCGTCGGTTCCCAAAGCACGCCCCGCATCGCCGGCCAGGCTCAGTTGAAGATCGAAGCGACCACGAGAATCGAGGTCGGGGTCGTGCCATACCGCGATATCCACATCCGATAGCGGACCAGGGTTCCCGCGCGCCTGCGATCCGATCAACATCGCGGTGACCACGCCCTCCCGGTCGAAAGCACGGCCGAGCCGCTCGTGAGCGGCCTCGTCGATTGGCGGAACCCGTGATTTCTCATTGACGACAACCATTGCTCACATCGTGCCCGATCGACCGGATCGAGTCCACCGCGCCTCTGAGACCACGACCTTGCGGAACGGGTCGGAATCGTCAAAATGGGCGCGGAACGGCAAATCGGGGAGAAGCGCGGCGTTTGGCTCTGCACCGGGCATAGAACGGCATCGCGGGGAAAGCAACGAAATGCGCCCGGAGAGAATCGAACTCTCGACCTCCGGCTTGAAAGGCTGGTCAGCGCCCGCATGGCAGAGCCATCTGCGGCGACTCTGTGACTTTTATGGGACATGACAGTTGCGGTCGTTTCGACCGAAGGTCAAGACTCGTGAGGCCGGGTACGATTTGGGGGTGATGGCGAAGGAAAAGCTCATCCGCGACGTGGTCAACCTCGACGAGGCGAAGGCTACGCGGGCGCGGATCGTGATTGAGGAGTTGGAGCGAAGCGGCGAGAGGGTGCGGCTGCCGAAGGGCTGGGGCTGGATGGCAAACGGCCAGCCAATGCCTGACGTCGCCGCCGCTGTTCGCCGCTCTCGTGAAAGCCACTGAGGATCAGCCCCAGGCTGATCCTCTCTCTCGCGACGCAGGCACACGCCTTCGTCCTTTAGAGCGCAACCGCCTCAGCAAGAATCCGCTCACGTAGATAGGGCGAAAGACTGCCCTCGGTGACGACATCGACACCAATTTCGAGGGTGTCTTCCAGGTCGTTGGAGAACGCGACTAGATCGAACAGGTTGCACCCCTCGGACATATCGACCAAGAGGTCAAGGTCGCTTCCTTCGGCCTCACCGCGACTCGCGGAACCAAACACGCGCACATTGAGGGCACCGTGCGCAGCGGCAATGCGAGCAATCACGTCGCGGGACTCTCGCCTTGCCTGGACGTTGCTATTTGGACCCGCCTCTCTCATAGACCAATGCTACGCCCAAGGTGGCGAGCAATGGGAGCGTGGCGCTGTCGGAAAGACAGCGGAATGCGCCCGGCGAAATAGAACTCGCGAAGCGGGCTAGCGGCGATTCAGTGGCAGATATGCGACTTGACTCGCGTTGAAACTCGGGTCGTTCCCGCTGGTCCTCCGCGTGTTCGAGATTACGCAGTAACCGAATCGCGCGACACCGCCCCACCACTGCCCCTCAGCACGTGCGACGTAGCGGCCGCCCGCGGCCGACCTAAGTGTCAGGATATCCGGACGTACCAAAAAATGACCTTATGACGGGCCAGCGCGATTCGGGGATCTCGCTGGTCATCCCTAAGCGGTGAGGAGCGCTCAACGATGCCGGCAACTCTAATTCTGGACGATCTGAGGCCCTTCAAATCGGCGCTCGTGGCTCGCTTGCACGAGGGCAAAGACGTCAGCGCGCGGCAGATTCTGCTGAAGCTGAGGAAGGTGCTGAAGATCAAACAGGGGGGCGCCTCTCGACGAGTACTTGCAGTTGGAAATGAAACCGAGCCAGTTGAGATCTCCTTCGTTCACTACGACGTCCGCCGCCCGGTGGCATGGTCAAGAGAGCCAATCCTTGACCGAGTGAATCATCTCGCGCTCGTAGTCCGGAAAGCGAACTGGGTCGCCATCCATATCACCGAGACGTCAAAGAAAGGGGCCATAAAGAAAGCTCTTAGGAAGGGGGAACTTGGCCCACTCACCTTCGCAGACCCGGGGCAGCTGAAGGCCGCCTTCGTGAAAGGCCGCGCCCGCACGCTGTGGCTACGGGGCACTCACCACTCGACCGACTACAAGGCCGATACGAAAGTGATGGGCGGGCGCGCTCTAGAAAGTGCCCTCGATCCGCTCGCGGATCAGAGCTATCGCTACACAGCGATCCGCGCCGAACCCGACAACGCGGACATCGGCGAGGTAATGGGCCTAGCTGTGGATGAGTCTCGCCTATGGGTGTCCCCTTCAACCGATCGTGCCGACTTTGAGACGACCCTCGTCGCGATCCTTGAGACGCTCGCGGCTAACGAAGGGTCAAGTCTTGAGCCGCTGCCGGTACTAGCCGCTGCGCAGAATGATCTCTCCGGAGTTGAGGGTGCTTACGAGCTCGCAATCACCCCTCCCGAGTTGCTCATAGCCGGTCCGGTGCTCGACTCTCACGAAGCCGAGACTTTGGCGGCGATGGAGAAACTCGCTTTCGCAACGGCATTCGAGGTAACCGAATCAGACGGGGCCTCTCTCAAGGCGATCACGCGTCAGGCCGGAGTGACCCTTGGGACGGTGGAGCTGTCGTTCACTGCCGTCGGCGGTGAGATCGAGACCTCTCTCTCGGGGACGGCCGACCCTGAGCACGTCGAGGAGTTCAGTGAGATCGTCAATCAGCTACGAGACCCCGAGTCGCTAACGGTGAACTTTGAGTCGGGTCATTCGGTCCAAGGCCGCCAAGCCTTCTCAATGCGCCATCGCGATCTGCCGTTTATGGGCTGGAAGTGGGTTCCCTTTGACGGTAACTGGGAAGTCGATCGCGAGAAGCCGGAGATTGGCATCGAGGCGATCAGTGGGACCGACCACTCCTTGTTCAGCTGGATTTACAGCCAGTGGCCAAGTGGGGCGGGGATCGAGGGCGCCCAGAGTTGGCTTGCCTGCGACGACCGCCCGGGGGAGACGGCCGACTTCCTCCATCTCGATCTCACCGAAAGCGTTCCGATCCTCACGTTGATCCATGCCAAGGGTGCCCACTCAGCCAGCGCTGGGCGCGAGATCGCAGTTGCGCCCTATGAGACGGTCTGTGCCCAGGCGGTAAAGAATCTCCGCCACCTCGACTCGATCTTGGCAGCCGGGAACATGTTGGGAACCAGGTTTCCGGAGACGCTGAACCTTCTCGCCTGGGAGGACGGGGTAGCACGGAGCCGAGAGCAATTCGTTGCGCAGATCGACGCAGTCGCGGGCAGCGCGCGCCGGCGGGTGGTGATCGTCCAGCCGCACGTTCGCGAGCCACTACTTAACCAGGTGCGATCAGACGGCAACCATCCTCAACTTGCGCGGCTGCGACGTCTCGACACCCTTTTGAATGGCGTTGCGGCCAACTGCCAATCGGTCGGTGCGGAGTTTGCCGTCGTAGGAGCAGCGTGAACAGCCCGACGCACGAAGAACCGCCACGATCTTCGCCTTGAAAGGCTGAACGACTCTGGCTCTACAGCGCCGCTTGCAGTTCCCATAGACCGAAGGGACCAGCCAGCCAAAACCTAGCCGCCGAAAACGTCCTCGCGAAGCTCCTCAAAGGTGGCCATACCCGGACGAAGACAGGGGGCGACTGTGTCGCGCAAGAAAACAGATGGCGTATTCCCCCCGGCAACCGGCCCGAGAAGCCGACGGGCAGCCGCTACAAATTCAGATGACGCTTTCTTGAAATCGTCAGCTGGATTTCCGCGATCGACGCTGTCTTTGAGGGCCTTATCGAGCGCAGCACGAAGCTCAGTTGTCTTGTCAAGCTGCCCAAACTTTTCGCAGAGAGCATCTAGGACCTCGTAGTCGAGAAGATAGGACTCTAGGTGGCGTCGGCGGAGGACACGACACCCGTCCTCATTGAGCTCTTGGATCTCCTCCTCGCTGCGAGCGTCCCGGTCTATAACTCGAAGAACCTCGACGCCGTCTGCAAGGGTGATGAGCGCTTCGCCAAGATGCATCTTGTCACCGACGACCTCGTGTGAACCCCCGACGGAGAAGTAGCCGACGTCGGGATAATGATCCGAGAAGACTCGCTCTAGGACACTTGAATCCCATTGAGCACTGGCACGAGTTGTGGCAGCCGGATAGCCCTCGCAAAGAACCACACGCGACGGTGCCAATAGCGCGGCAAAGTCGCCTAGGGCAACTTCCAGTTGGCGTGTCCAAAAAGGTCGGTCGGGTGTAGAAGGCTCAAGGACTTCCGCCTGGGTCGCATCGACGGCGCCTAGATCTAGAAACGCAACCGCCTCATGATCTTCAGAGTAAATTTTCCGAGCTTGGGCGAGCATACCGGCCGAGTGGGTGCAGACCCAGAGCTGCGCAGTTTCCGGCAGCAAGGCGCAAACCTCGCGGAGCAAGGCTCCCTGGATGTTGGGATTGACGTGAAGCTCGGGCTCATCGATGCACCAAACTGCCTCTGGAAACTCATGACGCTTGAGCACGGTGTCAAGAAGGAGATCGAACACAGCCTTCTCACCACCGGAAAGCTGCTTGTAGCCATACCTCTCTAGACCGTCCTTAGAAAAGCGAAACGTACTGCCCTGCTCCATCGGCTTATCCGGACCATCGAAGCGCAATCCGGGAAGCAGTCTCTGCAACGGCTCATCAATGGCACCGACAAAGCTGTCAACGATTTCTCCTGCGCGCCGTTCCCGGCCATCGCGATCCCAAAGAGCGTCGATTGACTGCGTAACTAGGCGTTGGAAGTTCTCGGCTACGCGGTCATCAAGGTCAATCGAGCGAACGGGTCCTTGCTGGTTTTTTGCTGCTTCAAGACGGTGGAGGTTGTTGTTGGTGAACTCCACCGTAATGCGTTGCGCAGTTCTGACATAGACGCTGGCGAGGGGGTCCGGCGGCGGGCCCTCATGGAACTCAAGCTCGAATTGGCCTTCACCACCGGCTCCACGGTCGCCGCCACGACGGAAGAACTCCGGATCGTTGAGTCCCCAGCGGTTGCGTTGACGCCATGTTGAAAAAGCGTCAAGCAGGCTCGACTTGCCGGAGCCATTCGGTCCGCAAAGCATTATTAGCGAGGGACGACCAGGGAGCTGAATCGTTAGCTCGGAGAACGCCTTAAAGTCGGTGAGTTTCAGTTCCTTAACGTGCATCCGATGCACAATACGAAGGAAGTCGGGCGACAGGTTGATACGAGCACCCGTGGCCCCCGCTGCAAGTTCCAATTGCCCGGAAAATTCTCAGCGGTCGTATGCTCGACCACGTGGCAAGACCCGCAGGATCCTGATCTCCCGCCCAGCCTCCTCACGACTGAACCGGACCCGCCACTCACCGACCCGAAGTCGGTATTCATCCGATCCGATCAGCTTGCGTATATCGCTACGCGGATCGTCGCTGGCAAGCCGGTCAATCGACGCCACCACACGCTTCGCGATCTGGCGATCCAGGCCGCGAAGATCGCGCCGCGCCCGCGACGTGTAGAGAACCCGCAAGGGGTCGGAGGTCACTCGATCCCAAGCTCGCGCTTGATCTCGTCATGCGAGACCAGCGGAGCACCCGCTGTTAGTTCGTCGCGGGCTTCCTGCACCGCAGCCTCCTCCTCAGCCGAAATCTCCTCGTCCTCAGGGGCCACGTCTTCAAGGCGACGAATCAGCGGGTCATCGGCGCGCGACTCAATTGCTTGCAGGGCTGCGTCAAGCTCCTCCTCGGGGAGCTCGTCAACTACCTGATGCAGCTTTTCGCGCGTCGTCATGGACTCGATGGTAGCGCCAGTGCTGACCTGGGGTCAGCACGTCAATCGATGGCCGCACAAATCGCCCCAAAGCTCCCGCCCACGGGATGCGTATACCGCGCGAGCATCGTCTCCACGCGGTGGCCGGCGATCTCGGCTAGATCAGCGTCGTTGATGCCCGCCGCTCGCAGATGCGTGACGTAGGAGTGGCGGCACTCGTGGGGGCGGATGTCTAGGCCGGAGGCCTGCTGGGTCGGGTGCCAGAGGTCGCGGTAGAAGTTGCGCTCGCGCCACATGCGGCCGGTCGGGGTGACGAACAACAGCTCGCAGTTCTCGCCGTTTAGCTGGAGCTGGGCTTCGATCAGCCAGGCCAAGGTCGCCGGGACCGGGACGGTCCTCCCCGCGTCGTGCTCGCTGTGGTCGGTCTTGGTGCCGTCGAGGATCGTGCCCTCGTGGGCGGTGCGGCGGACCTTCAGCGTCTCGCCGTCGAAGTCCTCGACGCGAAGCGGCAGCACCTCCCCCAGCCTCATGCCGGTATCGGTGAAGACACGGACCATCGCCTCGTAGCGGCCGGCAGCTTTGGCGAAGGCGTGCATCTGCTCGAAGCTGAAGACGCGGATCGGCCTTCGCTTCTTCTTGGCCCTCGGGTCGTTGGCTCGGACCCGAACTCCCTTGAAGGGATTGAGGTCCGCCACTTCGTCGGTGATCGCGTCCTCGGCCATCGCCGAGAGCGAGCGGAGGATGCCGACGACTCCCGTTGTCGCTCTGCCTTGAACCCGCAGCATGTGGTCGACCAGGACGAGGGCGTGGCGGCGGCGCAGCTCGCGCATTGGCCATTGCTTCAGCGGGATGCCCTCGACCTCCACCTCGAGGACGCGGCTGATGCGGTGCTCGTTGGTCTCGTTGGTCCGTTCTGAACGCGGGTGATTGGTTGGCCAGGTGGCGAAGTACTCGCCCAGGGTGTCGGGGCGATCGGAGAGCCCGTAGGCCTCGTCGATGGCTTGCTGCGCTTCGCGCTTCAGGTCGAAGGTGCCCTTGCCGCCGTTCCAGCGAGGCTTGGCGACGCGGCGCTTGCCATCGCGGCCGGTGTAGCGCGCCATCCAAACGATCTCCCCGGAGGGGTTGCGGCGCTTGGTCGGAGCCTCACGGCGTCTCATGTCGGCTCGTCCCTTCGCTGGGCGAGGAAGACGTCTACGTCCGCCGGATCAATCCGGCGCGAGGCTCCGAGCTTGTAAGAGGGCAGTTCGCCTCTACTGATCCAGTTGCGGATCGTGCGGTCTGAGACCGCGAGATAGGCGGCGAGGGTTCGCTCGGTGAAGAAGCTGGGCGACGGGGCGGGGTTCCTCTGCATGCCCCTTATGTCAAAAGTCAGACCCAAATCCGTCGGTTGATTTCGTCTCACAGTCCATAGGTCAATCCTGGGGCTCTGGTTGATCCACTTATTCGGCCAAAGACCGAAGGTCAGGGCAACTGCCGGGCCTCCATACAGGCGGCCCCCGCACGGCGTAGCCGTGCCACAATCGGCCGCCGGAGGCACGGCCGGAGTCGCCACCGCCACTCCGCCGGAGCCTTTCTGACGTTTGGGATCAGCAAGCTGCGGCCCAGGCATGAAACCAAGGGGTTCGTAGTGTGTCGGGCCGTAGGAGGTGGTGGCTCGACAGGCTCTCTGGAGACCCCTGGATCGGCGGACGAAACCTCCTAGATGGACCTGGATCGGACTGGTGAGTCGGCTGCCTGATCCTCGATGTCGCTGCCTGGTCGCTGTAGGAAGCGGATGGATGTGGGGGGCTCTGGATCTCGGTGTGACCTTCATCGGGGTTCTCGCTCCACGAACGTGCCGTAGCGAACGTCTCCCGGCGTCCAGTCCAGGCCAACGAGCAGCTCCTCGGCTGAGACTTCGAGTGAGCCGAGCAGCTTGACCAGGGTGTCCACCCTGGCGATGCGCAGGCCGCGCTCCAGATGGCTGATCTCGGTGCGGTGAAGCGAGGCACGGACGCTCAGCTCTTCCTGGGAGAGATCGGCGCGCTTGCGGACACGAGCGAGGTTGTCGCCAAAGCGAGCCGCTATGTCGATCATCGGCGCTCACCCCGCAGCTGGGCAAGCAGACCATGCAGGGCATCGTGCTCGGTGAGGACGCGGCGGTACTCGTTGGCCTGGTCGATGATCCCGGTGAGGTCTCCAAGCACGTCGAGCGCTTCTTGATCGGGGACGATCACCAGCTCGTCCAGCGCCGCCAGGAGGCGCGCATAGACGGCCTCCTCCCGTTGCAGGCGTTCGGGGTCTAGCCGGTCGGGGAATTCCTCCAGCTCGTCTTTGACGCCGGCTCGCGCCTTCTCGAAAGTGCTGCGCAGGAAGCGGATCTCATCGGCGGGGAGTGCGAGGGCGACGGCCGCACCGCTACCCGTAGGGTTCTGATCAGCCATGAGGAGCGTGTTCTCCTTGTGGTCAGGCCCTCGGTTGGCGTTACCGCGCCGGCCGGGGGCCGTTTGTCTTCGTCGCTCGTCAGACTAGCAAGACTGTCTAGGGCGCTAGACAGTCGCGCGAGACTACTTGCCGCGGAGGATCTGATCCACTCGACTGCGGTGGAGATTCGCCGCTTTGCCGATCTCGCCCAACGACAAGCCGGCCGACCGGGCTCGCTTGAAGCTGTCTCGTCGGTCTTCGCGGGCACTGTCCAGTTGGCCTTCGGCACGCTCGATCTTGGCCTGGGCGCGCTGCACCTCCGCGAGTGCTTTCTGCCGTGCCTTGTCCGCCATTGGCGAGGAGCCTATTCGCCGCCTGCGACGCCGCTGAAATGCGACCAAGATGTGACCACGACCTTGCGGAACGGGTCGGAATCGCCCGGACGGGCGCGGAACGGCAAATCGGGGAGAAGCGCGGCGTTTGGCTCTGCACCGGGCATAGAACGGCATCGCGGGAAAGCAACGAAATGCGCCCGGAGAGAATCGAACTCTCGACCTCCGGCTTGAAAGACCGGCGCTCTTTGGGGCTCGTTAAAACCCCGTTGACCACTGAGCTACGGGCGCTCACGCATCCCTGCGTGAGCAGATTATGCCGGTCTCAGAGCCCGAACGTCTTGGCGATGATGTTGCGTTGGATCTCCGAAGTGCCGCCGTAGATCGTCGAGACGAGAGAGCTGCGGACGAGGCGCTCCATGTCGTACTCGGAGGCGTAGCCGTAGCCGCCCATCATCTGCATGCCTTCGAGGGCGGCGCGCTTGGTGGTCTCGGTGACGAAGAGCTTCACCATCGAAGCCTCGCGGGGGAGCATGCGGTCGGGGTCCTCGTCGGTCAGCGTGGCGACCCAGCGCGTCATCAGGCGCGCGGCCTCGATCTCGGTGGCCATGTCGGCGATGCGGTGCTGGAGCGCCTGGAAGGAGCCGATCGGGCGGCCAAACTGCTCGCGCTCCTTGACGTAGACGATCAGATCGTCAAAGACGCGCTGGGCGATGCCGAGCATCGTTGCGGCGAGGATCAGCCGCTCGACGTTGAGGCCGGCCATCAGTTGGGTCCAAGCCTGGTCGACTTGGCCGAGAACCGCATCGGCCGGCACCTCGACATCGGTCAGGTAGAGGTGATTGGTGTCTCGGCCGCCCAGCGTGTCAATCGGGACCACCTCGAGGCCGTCGATCTCACGCGGAATCCAGATCATCGTCATGCCCTCGTGCTTGGAGGCCGAGCGCGTCGTGCGGCAGACGATCAGGATGTGGTCAGCGATATGAGCGTTGGAGCAGAAGACCTTCTGCCCGTTGAGCACGTAGCCGCCGTTGACGCTCTCGGCGAAGGTAGTCAGCGCGCCGACGTCGGAGCCGGCCTCGGGCTCGGTCATCGCGATTGCCTCGACGGCGCCGTCGGCGATCCCGCCGAGGATCTCCTGCTTCTGCTCCTCGCTGCCGAAGCGGTTGGTCGCGCCGGCGACGATCAGCGTCGTCGCGTAGCCGCCGATCGGGGCGAGCGCACGCGAAGTCTCCTCCATGAAGATGCAGGCATCGAGCATGGTGCCGCCGGACCCGCCGTACTCGTCGGGGATAGTCAGACCAAGCCAGCCGAGCTCGGCCATTTCCTTGTAGATGGTCGCGTTGTGGTGGTCGCGATAGCCGTCGGTGAGGCGCTCGCGCTGATCCGGCGTACCGCACTCGTGATCGCAGTAGCGCCGGATCGCGTCGACGAAGTCCTCCTGCTCATCCGTCAGCGCGAAGTCCACGAAGCGGCAGATTAACGGTCGAGAAAGGCTGAGGGCTGACCGCGAGGCGGCGCTGGCGCCCGCCGAGCTGGCCGTGTAAGCCCAGGACGAGACTCGAACTCGTGACCCCATCCTTACCATGGATGTGCTCTACCAACTGAGCTACCTGGGCGCGGCGTCCGATCTTAGTGGGTTCCGAGCGGGTTTCGGGAGGCGGCACCAGGGCTACCGATTTGGGCCGAACTGCCGATAGAGGAGCGATGAAGCTAGCGCGCAGAAGCAAATGGACCGCAACATGGAGTGCTCTCGGGGTGCTTCTCGTATCCCTGGCGCTGGCGGCTCCAGGCCAGGCCTCGGGCGGAGCGCATGCCTCGATCGTGGGCGGAACGACCGCGGCAAGCGAAGAATGGCCGTGGGCGGCCTTCATCCTCACTGCCAATGCAAAAGGAGAGGGATTCAGTTGCACCGGCACGGTGGTGGCGCCGAATCTGATCCTCACCGCGGGGCACTGCGTTCAGGACATCCTCACCGGCAAAAAGACGCCCGTTGGGCAGTACGTGGTGGTCACCGGGAGCCCAGACGTTCGAGACCCCGCCCTGCGACAGCTCTCCGGCGTGAGTCGGACGATCCTCTACCCAAACTTCAACCGCTTCAAGGTCCACGGCGACGCCGCACTGCTGGTTTCGTCCACCCCGACGACGGCTCCCGCGGTGGCGCTCGCGGGACCGGCCGATGCGGCCTTGTTGACGGGGAACACCCCGGTCTGGATCGCTGGCTGGGGGCTCAGTGGCTCGCTCAGGAACCTGAAACGGACGCCGGTGCTGCGGCGCGCGGCGACCTTCGTTCAGCCGCGTCTCTACTGCCGCAACCATGCTCGCGCCTACTACCCGTTCTTCAACTACTCCTCGCAACTCTGCACGACCACGCCGCCCGGCTTCTCGATCGGTACGTGCCACGGCGACAGCGGTGGCCCGGCACTGGCCTTCCGCGAAGACGGAACGCCAGTTCAGATCGGAATCACCAGCCTGGGTGCCGCGGACTGCGACACCCATCTGCCCGACATCTTCACGCGGATCGACCGGATCTACGCCTGGATCGCGGAACAGATCGCCACGACGGCGACGAGTTCCCCCGCCGCCGTCGCTGGCTGATCGTCAGGCCTGGATCAGGTGAACTTCGAGGGTTCGAAGCGGCAGTACTTGAATTCGAAGGCGAGGACCTGGTTGTTGGCCTGATTGGCGTTGTGGTTGAGGCGGATCACCGTCGCCTGAGCTCCGGTCTTGTTGCCTTCCTTGAGCTGCTTGGCGCCTTTGAGGAAGAGTTTTTCCTCTTCGCCGACGTACTTGAGCCACTTGGCAAGCTTGGCTTCGTCGGCCGTGGGCTGAGGAACGGCCTTGAGCTGCACGATCGCCTTATGGAGCGCTTTTCCAGCCTTTTCGAACTGCGTCCCGGCGGCTTTCAGCTTTCCCGCTTTGACTTTTTGACGAACGCCTTTGAGGATTTTTTCGTTGGCTTCCGTATTCGTCTTACAGATCGGCTCAACCGATTCTTTGTAGCTTTCGCGCGTCACTTCAGCCGCCTCGGCAAAAGGCGCAGCAAACATCGAGAGAACCAGAACAACGGCGCTCAATCCAGCAAAGCTCTTTTTCCCCACCATCAACCTTCCTCTCGTTCCCGTGGACCCAGGCACTCATCTTTCCAAACACACGCGAGTGCTTAGGGACTCGCCAGCTTAGGCGATCATTAAGCCAGGATGTCCACCCCGCCCAGCCCAGCGGTTCTGATCGTCACCGGGCCACCCGGAGTTGGGAAGACGACCGTGGCTGACATCCTCGCCGCACGCTCGGCTCGCGCTGTGCACCTTGAATCGGACTTCTTCTTCCGCTCGATCCGCTCGGGTTACGTCGAGCCGTGGAAACCGGAGTCCCATGAGCAAAACCGGGTCGTGATGGAAATCGTCGCCGGGGCGGCGAGTGGATACGCGGCGGCCGGCTACTTCGTGATCGTCGATGGAATCTTCATTCCCGGCTGGTTCCTCGAGCCCCTGCGGAACTCGCTCCGCGACAGCGGGCACCTGGTTGCCTGCGCCGTGCTCCGCGCTCCGCTGTCGGTGTGCACCGACCGGGCGCAGAACCGCGAGCGTGAGCGGCTCGCCAGGCCCGACGTCATCCAGGCGCTCTGGCGAAGCTTTTCGGACCTCGGTGATTCCGAGCAGAACGCTCTTGACCTGGCCGACAGGAATCCGGAGGAAGCGGCCGACATGCTTGCCCAATCTCTAGCGAACGGACAGCTCACAGCCTGAGCGGAGGGGGTGGGATTCGAACCCACGAGCGCCTTGCGACGCCAACAGTTTTCGAGACTGCCCCGTTCAACCACTCCGGCACCCCTCCGGGACTTAGTCAGGGGCTGATTTTAGGGGCGGGCGGCGCCGGTGCGCGGGGAGAGGAGCGCCGGCGTTCAAGAACCCGGGCGTGTGCGCCGATGAGACCGGCATGGAAAGCGGCGCTCAGACCCGGGTGGGACGGTTCTTCGACCGTCGGCCATTGCTGCTGCGAACACTGGCGATCGTCGCCCTGCTCTGGGGCGTCGGCTACCTGACCTGGCGAATCGGCTGGAGCGGCGAGGGGGCGAGCCCAGTCGCATTCGGGATGCTGCTGGTCACTGAGATCTATGGGATTTGGGCGCTCGGAACGCTTGCCTGGTTCTCCTGGTCTCGCCCGCCCATGATGAGACCGCCGGTGACGCCGGGGCGCTCGGTCGACGTCTACGTCTGCACCTACGACGAGCCGAAAGAGGTCGTGGCGGCAACGCTGGCCGGCTGCCGGGCCCTCACCTACCCCCACACGACCTACCTGCTCGACGACGGGCCGCGGGCGGAGATGGAGGAACTGGCAGGGGTGGCGGGCGCCCGCTACTTGACCCGCCCCGATAACTCACACGCCAAGGCAGGCAACATCAACGCAGCGCTCACCCGCACCGAGGGCGAGCTGGTGCTGATGCTCGATGCCGATCACGTGCCGATGCCCGACGCGCTCGACGCGATGGTCGGCTACTTCGACGACGAGCGGATGGCGCTGGTGCAGAGCCCGCACGACTTCTTCAACCACGACTCGGCCCAGCACTACGCGGTCGGTCGTCACGAGCAGTCGCTCTTCTATCGCGTCGTCTGCCCTGGCAAGGACCGCCACGGCGCCGCCTACTGGTGCGGCTCATCGGCGCTGATCCGGCGCCAAGCGCTGCTCGACATCGGCGGCGTCGCCACCGAGACGATCGCCGAGGACTTCCACACGACGATCCGCATGCAGCGCCACGGCTGGAAGAGCCGCTACCACGACGAGGTGCTGGTGCAGGGACTGGCGCCACACGACCTTGACGGCTACCTGCTGCAGCGCGACCGCTGGGCGCGCGGCAACCTCGCCGTCTTCACCCTGCCCGAGTCCCCCCTGCGGGCCAAAGAGCTGCGGCCGTTGCAGCGCCTCTCCTACTTCGCCAGCCTCTTCGCCTACCTGGCGCCGCCGATGCGGTTGCTGCTGATGCTGACGCTGGGCTTGGTGCTGTGGACCGGCGAGTTGCCGATGAAGATCAGCGTGCCGGCACTCGCCGCCCTCTGGCTGCCCTACGTGACACTCAACCTCGGCTCCGGCGCCGCCCTCGCCCGCGGCTACATGAAGATCGGCGAGACGGCCCACTACGAGCTGCTGACGATGGAGATCTACACACGAGCGCTGCGCTGCATTGTTCGCCCCGGGCACACCTCCTTCAAGGTGACGCCGAAGCAGGGCGACGGCGGTGGCGGAATCGAGTCAGTCCGCAAGCTGCACCTGGTGCTGGCCTGCGCCGCGCTGGTGGGTGCGGGGACCTTGCTCCGCCTGCTCGACCTCGCCGGCGTCGGCCCGCTGCCCGACCTGCCCGGCGTCGCCGCCGTGATCGTGCCGCTGCTCGGCCTGATCGAGCTGCGCCGCATCCTGCGCACCCTGTTCGCCGTCGGCCGCCGTCAGCAACGCCGGCTCGTCTACCGCTTCGAGGGCGACGCGCCTGCCGAGTGCTACTCCGAGGAGGGTCACGTCACAGGACGACTGATCGACGCCAGCGCCGCCGGGGTCGGACTCGTCCTCGAGGCGCCGCTCGAGGTCGGCGACAAACCCGCGGTCCTACTCGAGCTGCAAGACGCCGCCGGCCAGTCACACGAGGTCGCCGCACAGGTCGAGGTGCGCTCCTGCCGTGAAGCGGAGGGTAGCCACCTGGTTGGCGCGACGATCACCGAAATAGACCCCGCCTCCCACATGCGCCTGATGGAGTGGTGCTACGTCGTCTGCAGCCACGAGCGCCTGCGTGGCCGCCGCCCGGCGCTGCCCGCCCGCGAGACCGAGGCGATCGTGCTGCCCCTGCCGGCTCCGCAAGCGGTCCCGCAAGCCGCCGCCGCCTAGCCGCTCACCAGGGGCAGGCAATACCCTTGACTCACCCACGGAGAGGTGTCCGAGCGGCTTAAGGAGCGCGACTGGAAATCGCGTGGGCGGGGTTAACCCGCCTCGTGGGTTCGAATCCCACCCTCTCCGCTTTCAGACGACGGGGATCCCCAGGCCGCGGGCGCGCTGGCACAGATCCAAATCGAAGCTGGCAACACCGCCACCGTGGTCCTCGGCCGCCAGCAGCACACAGCAATCGGGGAGCTTGAGGCCGGTCTCGGCCCGAAGGCGGGCGAGGCGGTTGGAGGCGCCGTGCGCAAAAGCGAGCTCGCGGACGGCGAGCCTCTCGAGCGCTTCCTGCGCCTCCTCCAGCCGACCGGTCCGCGCCGGCGCGACCAGCGTCTCGGCGAGGCTGATCTGACTGGCGCCGAGCATCTCCATAGCGTGGGTCCGAAGCATTTCCACGGCCGACTCGTGATGCGGATCGCGACCGTCGAGATGAGCGATCAGGACACTCGCATCGAGGACGATCATTCGGGCCAATCCTCACGCAGCCGCTCGAGTTCATCAGGCTCATACAGGCCCGTAAGCGCGGCGGCGGTCGCGTTGACGTCCTCAAGCCGCTTCTCCGCATCGGTCGCGATTGCCTCTACCCCGGCGGCGGCGAGCCGCAGCAGCAGTGCCTTGCGGTCAGCGACGTCAGGCCATCGATGCTGCGCGGCGTCGAGAAGGTCGCTGAGCTCCCCGGTGTCGGTGAGCATGTAGCGGGGCTTGTTGGTCGGCATTTGACGGAGTGTAACACCAATGACCAGCGGTGTTACACCACTTGCCGCTGTCGTTGGAGAGGGCATCCCAAGTCAAGCCGGGGGGCCTCGAATCTCTTCCCCCCAAGCTCAGCGCCGACCGGCGAAGAACTCGCGCAGCATCTCGGCGCACTCGGTCTCGAGGACTCCCGCCGTTACCTCCGGCCGGTGGTTGAGGGCGGGCTCGGCGAGCACGTCGAGGACGCTGCCGGCGGCGCCGGCCTTGGGGTCCGGCGTGCCGAAGACGACGGCGGGGATGCGGGCGAGGACGATCGCGCCGGCGCACATTGCGCAGGGCTCGAGGGTCACATAGAGCGTCGTCTCGGGCAGGCGCCAGCCGCCCAGCGCCTCGGCGGCGGCGCGGATGGCGAGGATCTCGGCGTGGGCGGTGGGGTCGGCGCGCAGCTCGCGCTCGTTGCCCGCAGCGGAAAGGACCTCGTCCCCGCGAGCAACCACGGCGCCGATCGGCACGTCGCCGTGGCTCTCCGCCTCGTGGGCTCGGTCAATCGCCAGTGCCATCATCCGTTCCGAGAGAGCCGTTGCCGCGTCGCCTTGCATGCATACGGGAGTATGTGGCACTACAACTTCGCTGGCGGTCCGGTGTTAGGGGGGAGCTCGCACGAATGCAGGGATTTGCGCGCGCAGAAGCAAGATGAATCGACTCCTTTCGACCCCCGCTGCGACCCTGCTCACAGCCCTTGCCCTGGCCCCTGCGCAGGCGTCCGCCGCCGTGGGGGTTTCCGCGGCGCACGGCTTCGCACCCCGTCAGTTGATTGTCAAGCTCGACGGAGCCGAAACGGCGCGCACCGTGACCCTCCCGGAAGGGACGAGCGTCCGCCGAGCGGTGGCCACACTGCGCAGCGAGTCGAGAGTCTCCTACGCGGCGCCGAACTTCATCGCGACCGCGTCGGCTACGCCGGAGGAGACCACAAGCCCGGTGCCAAACGACCCCGGGCCAATTAGCGGACCGCCGGGGCCGCCCGGCGGCTGGGTGACGAAGCAATGGAACTTCCTGCCCTGGGAGGGGGAGGGCACCCCGCTGCTTCCGGTCTCACCGGGTGGCATCGACGCGGTGGGCGCGTGGGAACACCTCGAAGCGGCCGGTCATCCAGGCGCCGAGGGAATCACTGTTGCCGTGCTGGACACCGGGATCGCCTACCGCGCCGAGGGCAAGCGCTTCCGCCGCAGCCCCGACTTCACCAACGGGCAATTCGTCAAGGGCTACGACTTCGTCGACGACGACCACCTCCCGCTCGACGAAAACGGCCACGGCACCCACATCGCGGGCACGATCGCCGAGAAGACAAACAACGGGATCGGCCTTACCGGTCTCGCCTTCCGGGCAAAGCTGATGCCGGTGCGGGTGCTCGACGCCCAGGGTCGTGGCCGTGCCGACGAGATTGCCAAGGGCATCCGCTTCGCCGTCACCAACGGAGCCGACGTGATCAACATGAGCTTCAACTTCGGCTGCGGGCGCGACGTGCCCAGCGTCGATGAAGCGCTGCGCCAGGCTTACCGCCGCGGTGCGATCGCGGTCGCCTCGGTTGGCAATCTCGGCTCCGAGGGCTGCGTTGCGCCGCCGGCGACCAGCCCCCACGTGATCGGGGTTGGCGGCAGCACCGAGGGTGGCTGCCTCGGCGGCTACTCGCTGGCCGGTCGTGATGTCGATCTCCTCGCCCCGGGAGGCGGCCCTGCCGCGCCGGGCTGTCCCTCGATCTCGACCGGCTCGATCTTCCAGGTGACCCTGAAAGCGGGTACGACCCGACGCTTCGCCGAGCCCGGCAACTACATCGGCACCTCGATGTCAGCTGCCCACGTCTCCGGCGTCGCGGCGATGGTGCTCGCCAGCGGCACGGTTGAACGCAAGCGGAAACAGGGCCGTGTGGTCGCGGTCACCCAGCGCCTGCGCCGGACCGCACGCGACCTGGGTCAGCCCGAAACCCGCCAAGGGGCCGGCCTGGTCGACGCCGGGCTGGCAACCGAAGCCGCCGGCTAGGTCGTGCGGACGATGATCACGCTGCAAGGAGCGTGATGGGAGACGTTGTTGGGAACGCTGCCCAGCAGGAAGCGACGCGCTCCGGTCATGCCCTTGTTGCCGACCACGATCAGGTCGGCATCGGTTTTTTCGGCGACGTTGAGGATCGCCTCGGCGGGGTCTGCCTCGACCGGGTGGGTCTGCACCTCGATCCCCTCTTTGCGGGCTGAGGCAGCGGCAGCGTCGAGGACCAGATTGACGTCCTCGCGCGGGCCGATCTCGTACTGGACATCCGCTGGGGCGCCTTCCTTCTCGCCTTCGACCTGGCGCTTCGAAACTGGCTGGTAGGCGCTGACAATGCTGAGCTGGGCGTTAGCGAGTTTGGCCAGGTCAACAGCCTGACGGACCGCCTCGGCAGCCGTATCCGACCCGTCGGTTCCAACCACAATGCGAGTGAACACGCCGCCCCTCCTCTGCTCGGTCGCTGAACGCGGCCGATACTAACGGGAGTCGTGGGCGCGAACCGGGAGACCGCGGAAGCCGTCGCCGATGACTTCGGTGGGGGTCGTCGCCAGGCGAACGATCGCGATCGCCATTGAGGCGATCAGGCAGGCGATCAGCACCGCCATTCCCACCTTCCAAATAATGGGCATTAGGCTGATCTCATCATGGAGAAGGTTGCCGACGGAGTCTGGCTGCTGCGGGGGGATGCCCGCAAGTCGATGAACATCTACTTCCTCGAGGACGGGGACGGGGTGGTGCAGTTCGACGCCGGCACCAAGGCGATGGTGAAGAAGGCGCGCGCTGCGGCCGACGAGCTCGGCGGGTTGAAGCGGATCGTGCTCGGGCACGCCCACGCCGACCACCGCGGCACGGCGCCCTCGCTGGGGGTGCCCGTCCACTGTCATTCCGACGACGTCGCCGACGCCGAAAGCGATGCCGCCATCGCTCCCTACATGGAAATCTCGACCTTGCCCGCCCCGGCGCGCTGGCTCTACCCGCTGCTGCTGCGGCGCTGGGACGACGGTGCGGTGAAGATCGACGGAACGGTCTCCGAGGGCAACGAGGTCGGGGGCTTTCGCGTCCTCCATTTCCCTGGCCACGCCCGCGGATTGATCGGCCTCTGGCGCGAGAGCGATCGAGTCGCGATCGTCAGCGACGTGATCTACCTGATGGACTCGGCCAAGATGGGTCGGGCTCTCCCGCCCGGTGAGGCGAGCGTCCCCCATCCCGCCTGGAACTGGGACCACGCCAAGGCCAAGGAGTCGGTGCGCAAGCTGGCGGCGCTGGAACCGGCGGTCGTCTGCACTGGGCACGGTGAGCCGCTTCGCGGCGAGAACTTGCGCGCGGCCCTGGAGCGCGCGGCGGAGAAGTATTGAGCCGAGGCGGCGTCGGCGGCCCTCGCTGCCATAGTTTCCGCCCCTGATGATCGGGACCTACGCCTCGGCGGCGCTGATCTGCGCCGTCTCGCTGCTGCTGGGACGGGCGATCCTCGGCTTCACCGGCGCGGGAGATTCGCGCGGATGGCTGGCGCCCGCGGTCGGCTTCGGGGCGGTGCTGACGGTGACCGGCTTCCTCGCCAGGGCGCCCGGCCACGCGACCAGCGCCGCCATCGGCCTGGTTGCCGTTTCCCTCGTCGCTGCGGTTTTGGTCTGGCGAGCACCTCGTCACGGGCCCGCTTCCCCGTCGCTGCGCGTGGGACTGCCCGTCGCCGTGCTCGTTGCACTTGCCTTTTCGATCCCGTTCGCGATCAGCGGTCGCTGGGGGATCATCGGCGTCGGCTTCAACAACGACCTTGGCCTGCACCTCGCCTGGGCGGAGTGGTTGCGCAGCGGCCTCGGGCCGGCGCCCGAAGCCGGCTATCCGCTGGGACCACACGCGCTGGCGGCGACGGTCGCGGCCGTGCCGGGGATCGGCCTCGGCCAAGCCTTCGTCGGCGAGATCTTCGCGATCGGCATCCTCACGGCGCTGACCGCGCTGGTCGCGGTCGAGGACCTCGGGCCGGCACGGCGAGTGCTTGCGGCGGTGCTCGTCGCGATCCCCTACCTCGGAGCCTCCTATTTCGCCCAGGGCGCCTTCAAGGAGACCGGCGAGGCGCTCTTCGTCCTGGCTTTCGCGGTCTTCCTCTTCGATCTCGACCGGCGGCGCCGAGCTGCTGACAGTGACGGACCAAGGGCAGGCCCACCCCCGGTCGGCTCAGCGATCGTCGGGCTGACGCTGGCCACCGGGATCTTCTTCTCCTACAGCTTTGCCGGGCTCGCCTGGCCGCTGCTGATCTTCATTCTCTGGGCATTCACGGTGCCGCAGTTGCGGCGCGCTCTGGCGCCACGGGCCTGGTTGAAAACTCTGCGCCAACCGGCCACCCTGCTGATCGTTGGCGGGCTGGGTGCCCTGGCGGTGCTCACAGTCGTCGGCCCCTACGCCTTCATCCACGGCTTCAACAGAGTCGCTGGCACGAACACCTACGGCCCCGTCTCGCCAATCGAGACGCTCGGCATCTGGCCGACGTCCAACTACCGGCTCAACTCCGCCGGGGGCGCCCAGCTGACGGGGCTGACAACGACGATCGCGGCGATCGCCGTCCTGGTCGGCGGCGTCTGGTGGCTGCGGCGGCGCGACTATGCGGTGCCGGTCGCTTTCGGCGCCTGCACCCTCCTCTATCTCGCCGCCCTCGCCGGCAGCGGCGAGTACTCCCAAGCCAAGGCGCTGATGATCGCCGCTCCGCTGGCGATGCTGATCGCGATCCGGCCGCTGCTCTACGAGTCCACCCTCCGCCGAGTTCGCGTTTCGTCCCGGATAGCGGAACCAAACACGAAGTCAGCCCCTGGAGCGCGGATCGTTTGGGCTGTGCTGGCGGTGGCGTTTATGGGGGGGACCTTGTACTCGAGCTGGTTGGTGTTGCGCGATGCGCCGGTGGGGCCGCCGGGGCATGGGTCTGAGCTGGGGGCGTTCATGCCAATCCTGCGCGGTGAACCGGTTCTCTATGCGGGTCAAGACCGCTACGCCGCCTATGAGCTGATGGGGGCCGATACGCACGTGCCGCTGGTCGAGTTCCCGGACGCAGACGTCTCCCCCAGCCCCGAAAAGCCATTCGACACCGGTGACGCCTACAGCCCGATCGACTTCGACTCCTTCTCGCACGGCACGCTCGATCGCCTTCCCTACGTGATCACCGGCCATGCCGCCTGGAACAGCGAAGCGCCCTCCGGCTTCAAGCGAGTCGCCGCGACCCCGTCCTACATCCTCTGGAAGCGCACCGGGACGCCGCCCAAGAATCGCCACGTGCTGCTCGAGGGGACCGAGCCGGCCGCACACGCCAGTTGCGCCTCGCCGGAGATCCGCATCCTCACCGCCAATCCGGGCCGTGCCTCGCTCTTCGCCGATGTCGTGATCGGGGGCAAGGGCCGCTGGCGCCCGGGGACCAGCCTGGAACCCGGCGAGAGCACTAACCAGTCACTGCGCCTGCCTAGCGGCCCCTGGCGCCTCTCGGTCCAGTACTTCTCCCCCTTCGACCTGACCCTGGCGGCTCCCGGCTTCCGCCAATCGCTACCGGCTGCGCTCGACGGCCAGCGGCCGAACACGATCAGCCTCGCCAACGAGGGCCAGTTCTGGCCCTCCGGCGAGATCCGCGGCGACAACACGCCGATCCGCTTCACGGTCACCGCCGCGGAGCCGAGCACGCTTCAGCGCCTGACGGGCTACTCGGGCAAGGCCACCCTCGGCGAGCTGGTCGCCGTACCGGCAAAGCCGCATCGCATCGTGCCATTGAGCGGGGCCTGCGGAGGGTGGGTCGATTGGTACGAGTCCAATGAAGTTCCCTAAGGCCGCCTGATCAAGCAGATCAAGGACGCAGGGAGCGTGGCGTGCTCTGCACGCGAGCGAGCGAGGACGCCGATATGCGCCGGTCAGGCGGCCTTAGAAGCCATGCGCTCGGGGGGGACGCGAACGACGTCCCAAACCAGGCCGACCTTCTCCAGCGAATCGATTACTAGCGCTGAGGGGTCGAACTGCCAGCGGCCGAGGCCGTGCGTGGCCGAGGTGGGGAAGGCGTGGTGGTTGTTGTGCCAGGCCTCGCCGAAGGTCGGGATCGCGATCAAGGCGAGGTTGCGTGACTCGTCGGCCGTCTCGAAGTCGCGGTTGCCGAAAACGTGGCAGAGCGAGTTGATGCTGTAGGTGAAGTGGTGCAGGACGAAAACGCGCACGAGGCCGCCCCAGAGCAGGCCGGTGAGCGCCGCGAAGAGCGTGCCGCCGATAATCCAGCCGAGCGCGAAGGGAAGCAGGAGACCGCCGATCGCCCAGTAGAGAAAGGTCCGGTCGACCCAGTTGATCACCGGGTCTTTGATCAGGTCCGGCGCGAAACGTTCCTTGTTGCCGCGCTGGGTGTGGATGAAGAGCCAGCCCATGTGAGCGTGGAAGAGGCCGCGCATGGCACCTGACCAGCCGTGGCCGTGATCGACGTGGGGGCTGTGCGGGTCCCCCTCTTCGTCGGAGAAAGCGTGGTGCTTGCGGTGGTCGGCGACCCAGGAGATCACCGGGCCCTCGATCGCCGCCGAGCCGAGGATCGCGAGCAGGCCATGCAGCCACTTCTTTGCCTTGAAGCTGCGGTGGGTGAGGTGGCGATGGAAACCGACTGTGATCCCCATCCCGGTGAAGAAGTACATGCCGAGAAAGAGGAGGACGTCACTCCAATGCAGGGCCTTGCCCCAGACCTGCCAGCCAGCGAGGCCGATTGCCACGAACGGGAGCAACGTGACCAGGCCGGTGATGATCCGGTCACGGGTCTCGTTAGCGACCGGCTGAATATCTGAGGGGAGAACGCTGCTGCTTTCCATTCGGAGTGGCGATCATAAGGTCTGAGGGTCCGGGAAAGGTAAAATCGCGTCCTTGGCGTTCTCCAGCACCGCTCCCCTACGCCGCGAGATCGAAGCGCGAATTCCCAAGCGCCCTTTCGCGGTCGAGTTCTGGGACGGGACCAGACTGGCGTCGACGGACGGTGCCGGACCAACCTTCTACGTACGCTCGCCCCGGGCCGCTGCTCACGCACTGCGCGCACCCGGACAGCTCGGCCTCGGCCGCGCCTACGTGAGCGGCGACATCGAGGTCGACGACATCGACGCGGTGATCGAGCTGCTCGACAGCTGGCAGCCGCCGCGGCTGGACGGCGCCGACAAGCGCCGCCTGCTACTGGGCGCTGTGCGCGCCGCCGGAATCCAAAGGCCACCCCGCAGGCCCGATGCCGAGCTCGTCCTCAGCGGCCGCCGCCACAGCAAGGAGCGCGACGCCAAGGCGGTACGCCATCACTACGACGTCTCCAATGACTTCTTCGCCCTCTTCCTCGACGAGTCGATGACCTACAGCTGCGCCTTCTTCTCCGAGGGGGCCGAGACCCTGGAGCAGGCCCAGGAAGAGAAGCTCGACACCGTGGCGCGCAAGCTGGCGCTGCAAGAGGGTGAGCGGGTCCTCGACGTCGGCTGCGGCTGGGGCGCCTTCCCCCTGCGCGCCGCGACCAAGTACGGCGCCAGCGTCCTCGGCATCACCCTCTCGCCTCCTCAAGCCGAGCGAGCGCGGCAGCGGGCCGAGGAGGCCGGCGTCGCGGACAGGGTCGAGGTTCGCATCATGGACTACCGCGACCTCGCCGCAAGCGGCGAGCGCTTCGACGCGATCGCCTCGATCGGCATGGTCGAGCACGTGGGCGAGGAGCAGATCGACGTCTACGCCCGCACGCTGGCCGGGCTGCTGGAGCCGGGCGGGCGTCTACTCAACCACGGAATCTCCCGCCTCCGCCACACCGATCCCGACGCCGGCGCCTTCTCCGAGCGCTACGTCTTCCCCGACGGCGAACCGCTACACCTCTCGCGGGTACTGCTGGCATTGGAACGGGCGGGCTTCGTCACCCGCCACGTCTCCGAGCACGGCGTCGACTACGCCGAGACCCTGCGCCACTGGGCACGACGGCTCGATAAAAACCTCGACGAGGCGCTGCGACTGGCCGGCTCCGAACGAGTGCGCGTCTGGCGCCTATACTTGCGCGCCGCGCGCAACGGCTTCGAGAACGGCTTCCTCTCGATCTACCAGGCGCGGTGCAGCCTGGCAACCTGATCGCTGGCAGCGTCCGTCCAGGCCCATCGACAGCTGCGACCAGGGACGCGGCGATGCTTTCTCAAAGCTTGGTGCCTCCGGCAGAAATCGCCGTTCGAGGACAGACGTGCTGCGCGCCGCCGAGCAGCCACAGCCCCAGCGGTGATGGTGAACGCCGCAGACTCTGCAGAGAACCCGGTCCCCCATTCGCATGATCGACGGCGCCCGCCCAACCGCGGCCATCTGCAGGACGGCAGTCATTCGATCGATGTGAAGGGCAGCCAGGTCGTGGCCACTCAGATTCAGCGTCAGCCAAGCACGTGGCAACAACATCTCGCGAGCAAACCAATCAGCGAACCACTCCTCTTCGCTCGGGCGTAGACCCACGAAGCGCCCACGACGTCGCAGGACGTGAGCGAGCTCATGGGCAAAGGTGAAGTTCGCCTGGGCGCCACGCAGGTCGCGGTTGAGTACGACCTGACCATACGGAGCGTCAGCCCGTGGACTCGCGAGTGCATTTTCTGGAAAGCGATCGGAACCTCAGCTCGGGAGGCTGCCTTCTCGATGCTGAAGCGCTCCACTCGCGGACCCCGAATTAGCCCGACCAGCGAATCGACCTCGGCCAGCCGCCGCATCCCCAGCGGGTGATCCAACACTACGTCCTCAGGTGCCCGATGGGATTCTCGGGTCCACCCGTGCGACCCTCCTCCTGTGCGGCATTCTCTTCGCTTTTGCGCGCGAATGGCTCGATCAGCTCGATCGCCGTCTTCAGGCTCTTCGACTTGACCGCCGATGCCGCTGCGGCTGCGGCTTGTTCGATCGTCTCTTCCCGATCGCTATTCGGCCAGCGATCCTTGTTCAAGTCGTATACGGCCGCCAGGTAGGGCTGATTTACCTCCTGCTCGGCATAGCGAGATCGGATGCCCAGCAGATCGCGTGCAGCACTGCCGACGAGCCGCCTGGTTGCTGGCTCTGCGAGATCCTCTGGATGCAGGTACACAGCGACACGCCAGAGACGTTCATGGGCCTGATTCAAGGCCTGTACGCGGCCGGCATGGTGCCGCTCCCACTCCTCGAAGGTGACGACGGTGTCTTGATCCAGCAGGACCCGAACCTGGGCGAGCTTGGCCATCATGTCCGGTTTGGGGAGGTGAACCAGCACCCGCCCAGCCTCGATGCCGGCTCTTGCCGCGAGCTCATCCTGAAGTTCCGCGCGTCCCTCTGGCTTTCCCCACTTCTCATAGATGTCGTATGCCTGCCTGTCGACATCGTCGTCAGCAACACCGAGGTAGGCCAGCTTGAAGAACTGGCGGCGCCCAATTAGCGAGCCAAGCTCACTTGCCACGGCGTGTCGGCCCGTGTCTTTCTTGGACATTTTCAGGCCCAGCGCAGTCCCAACTTTGGGATTGGCCAGCACGGCCAAAAGCAGATCGTCGGAGAGCCAGTGGAAATTCGCGTCGTGCTTATCCAGGCCCAGGCAACGAACCGCCTCGCCGATCATCACTGAAGCGGCGTTCTTCGCGTGGTGGAAAAAGACTCGCTCGGCCAGCTCGTAGCGATACGTGAGCAGCTTGATGATCTCCGACTCGACATCTGGCCTAGGCATCCCCCGCTTGTCCAGGCGCAAGGCCATACGGTTGCGGTTGGCCAGCACCGGAGCATCGTTGGGGGTGATGTCGAAGAAGTCCAGGAATCGATCGCCGATCGCAACGGGCATCCCGCATGCGCTGAGATCTCGGACTATGTAGTCGAGAGCGTCCGCGCAAACTGTGTTGGCGACGATATCCGCAACGTAGGTGTACTCACCCAATGCCTTTGCGATCGCTTCGTCCTTGTTTTTGGACGCGTTTCCCTTGCGTGTATCGCGGTCAAGTCCAAGCACCCGGCGAAGGAGCCGGTACTCGTCCCCGGGAAGGGCGCTGGAAAGGACCTCCCCAACCCGGCTCTCTTCGAGCAGCACCTTCAGCCTTGCCCGATTCTCATCGTGACGCTCAAGCAGGCGGAACTCATCCTCCAGCGTGTGACCGAATGGCACGTGGGGGAGGTCGTGCAGCAGCGCCGCGAGGCGCGCAATCCGTCGACCGACCGCGTCGATCTTGCGATCCTCACGGTTGACCGCTTGGATGATCTGCTCCGCCTTCTGCAGCGTTCCCAAGGAGTGCTCGAAACGAGTGTGGACCGCACCTCGAAACACGAAGTAGCTCGTGCCGAGCTGCTTGATTCCCTGCAAGGCGCTGGAACTCCGGCGAGTCGACAATGTCCAGCTCGGGGCCATACAGGTATACGGCGCCCGTCTCCCTGATGGTCTGCACCTTTGGGGAGCGCTTATCCCAGGGATACGGATTCGCCTCCGGCTCCGTATCTGTGGTCAGCTCAAACGCCGAGATCGATGCTTGCAGCGGAACGCTGTTGTCGGAATTCGACATTGCGGAACAGCTTAGGAGGTCCCGCCGACGGCGGCGCCCCCCAACTCGGCCGCTAAGAGCGGGGACTTTCGTCACGAGGGGCGGTGATTCCGACGGGAAAGCCATCCTCGACATCCTCCACGGCGTAGTCAGCTCCCACGTCCCGGAGAGCCTCGACGGAATAGCTGCCGGTCGCCACACCGACGACCTTGATGCCTGCTCCGTGGCCGGCCTTGACGTCGCGGGGGGTGTCGCCGACGCCGATGCACGCTCCGACGGCGAGGGTTCCGCCGGAGACAAGTGCGCCGCGGGCGAGGGCGGCTTTGGTCACCTCGGTGCGGTCGGCCGAGTCTGAGCCGTAGCCGCCGAAGCTGAAGAAGCGGTTGAGGTGGGCGCGAGCGAGCTTGATGTGGGCGGCTGCCTCGATGTTGCCGGTGACGAGGCCGAGCAGTATGCCGCCGTCGATCAGGCGGTCGAGGAGGTCCTCGATGCCGGGCATCACGCGGTACCCCGCCGACTCGGCGACGCTGTCCGGAAGGTGCTTGAGGTAGCAGCCGATCGCTTTCGAGCGCTCTTCCTGCGTCCCCTCGCGGCCGATCACCTCGCGGAAGATGATCGCGGCGATCTCAGGATCAGTCATGCCGGCGTCGGTGTGCTCGGCGATGTTGGCTTCGACGTCGTGCAGTTCCTCGAAGGCGCGCTGCCAGGCGACGCCACCAGCTCCCCCGGTTACGAGCAGTGTGCCGTCGATATCGAAGAGAACAGCGTGGACGGGGCTCGGCTCACTCACCGAGCATCTCCTTCTGGGAGAGCCAATAGAGCAGGCCGAGGGCCGGCAGGACGAGGATCGCTGCGGCGAGGAAGACGACGATTACCGTGGCGAGGGTGTCGGTTGGGGCCGCCGCTTGGGTGATCTTCAGCGAGGTCGGCAGGAGGTAGGGGAACTGCGCGACTCCCCAGCCCCAGATCACGGCGATCACCGCCCCGCCTGCCAGCGGGCGCAGCGCCCAGGGCGGCGCGCCGGGACGGCGGGCGGTCACGAGGAGGATGGCGAGGACGCCGACGCCGCAAAGCGCGGAGAGGATCACCAGCGGCAGCCCCTGATCGACCAGCCGGTCAAAGACGTAGCGGGCTTCGGCGTGTAGCTCGACCAGACCAAAAGCGGCCGCGACACCGGCGACCGCCGCAGCGGCGAGGGCGCGTCGGGCGAAATAGCGCTGCATCTCCCCTTCGCCCCCGCGGCTCGCATCGCCGATCAGGAAGACGGCCGCGAGGTAGGCGCCGCTGGCGACGAACATCGCGCCGGTGAGTAGCGGCAGCGGCTGCAACCAGCTCGAGAAGGCAGCGCCGTTGCCGTCGGCCGGCACGTTGCCCGCGGCGATCGCGCCCACCACCGTGCCCATGAAGAAGGGGGTGAGCAGCGAGGAGATCGCGAAGGTAGCGCCGGCGGCGCGACGTCCCGAGAGTCCCTCGATCGACTTGCGGAAGGCAAATCCAGCGCCGCGCAGGACGATGCCGAGCGCGGCCAGCGCGATCGGTACGTAGAGCGTCGTCATCACCGCGCTGAAGGCGGGCGGAAAGGCGGTCCAAAGCACGACCAAGATGAAGATCAACCAAACGTGGTTGGCCTCCCAGACGGGGGTGAGCGAGCGCTGGATCAGGGCCCGCGGCTGCTCGCCGCGCTCGGCGCCGCCCGCGATTAGGTCCCAAAAGCCGCCGCCGAAGTCGGCGCCGCCGAAGAGGGCGTAAAAGGTGGCGCCCGTCCAGAGGATGACGGCGCAGATGTCGGCTCTGGTCATGTCCGGGCCTCCGTCGCCGGGGCGTAGGGAACGTCGCCCTCGGACTCCGGGCCACCCTCGCGCCAACGGCGCGACATCGCTCGCAGGATCAGGATCGCGGTGGTCCCGATCACCGCGTAGAGCAGCAGCACCAACCCGAAGCTGAACCAGATCCCCTCCGCGTCGGTGACCGCTTCGGAGGTGCGCATGTAGCCCTGGACGATCCAGGGCTGGCGACCTACCTCGGTGACGATCCAGCCGGCCCAGAGGGCGGCGATCGCACCCGCTCCGGAGACCGCGACGGCGCGCAGGAACCAGGGAGTGCGCGGGATGTCGCGGCGGCGCCACCAGACGAAGGCCAGCCACCCGGCGAGCCCAAGCAGGGCAGTGCCGATCCCGACCATCGCGTCGAAGGAGAGGTGCAGCAGCGTGTTGGCCGGCGGCCGCTGGTCCGCCGGGATGTCGTCGAGCCCGATCACCTTGGTGTCGGTGCTGAAGCCGACCAGGAGCGAATCGAGGTCGGGGATGCCGATCGCTCCCTTGACGCCGTCGCGGGTGCAGATGCCACCGATGTACTCGGTCTGGTGGGTGCCGGTCTTCTCGATGCACTCCATGCCGGCGAACTTGGCGGGCTGGTGATCGGCCACTTCGCGCGCCGCCGTATCGCCGACGAAGAGCTGGATCGGCGTGGCGATGCAGGCGATCGTCAGCGGGATCAGCAGGCCGAGCCGGTGCAGGCGGTCGCGCCGCCCCTTCAGCATGCCGACGGCGTAGATCGAGGCGACGAGGAAGCCGGTGACCATGTAGGCGGCGAGGATCATGTGCGGCACCTCGTAGCCGGTGGCCGGGTTGAAGAGCACTTGCGCCGGGTTCGTGTCGACGACCTTGCCGGCGGCGTCGAGGGTAAAGCCCTGCGGCTGGTTCATCCAAGCGTTGGCGGCGACGACCGAGAAGGCGCCACCGATGCCGGTGATCACCATCGGCACTCCCGACCAGAAGTGCGCCCAGCCGGAGAGCCGCTTCCAGCCATAGATGTAGATCGCGAGGAAGATCGCCTCGAGGAAGAAGAAGATCCCCTCGATCGCGAAGGCGATGCCGAAGGCGGCGCCGAAGCGGTCCATGAAGTGCGGCCAGAGCAGGCCGAACTCGAAGCTGAGCACGGTGCCGGTGATGGCGCCGACCGCGAAGGTGACCGCCATCGCCTTCGACCAGCGCCGCGCCAGCTCGATCGCCGCGTCGTCACCGCGCTTGAGGCCGATGTAGTTGGCAACCAGGATCGTCGCCGGTAGGGCAACGCCGAGGCAGGAGAGGACGATGTGGAAGCCGAGCGTGAAGGCCATCTGCTCGCGGGCGGCGAGCAGGTTCGACGCCGACGCCGCCAGTGGGAGCGGGTCGAGCCAAGGCATGTCGGCGAGCCTACTCTCCCCGGCGGGCGCTGCGGTAGCGCCGGATCAGCGCGTTGGTCGAGCTGTCGTGGGCGAGCTTCGGCTCCTCGTCAGCCTGCAGCTCGGGAATGATCGCCACCGCCAGGGCCTTGCCCAGCTCGACTCCCCACTGGTCGAAGGAGTCGATGCCCCAGACCGCGCCCTGGGTGAAGACGCTGTGCTCGTAGAGGGCGACGAGGGTGCCGAGCGTGTGCGGATCGAGCCGCTCGGCGAGGATCGTGTTGGAGGGACGGTTGCCCTCCATCACCCGGTGCGGGACGACGTTCTCCGCCGTGCCCTCGGCGCGCACCTGCTCGGGCGTCTTGCCGAAGGCGAGCGCCTCGCTCTGGGCGAAGACGTTCGACATCAGCAGGTCGTGGTGGTTGCCGAGCGGGTTGTTCGACTGAAAGAAGCCGATGAAGTCGCAGGGGATCAGCCGCGTGCCCTGGTGGATCAGCTGGTAGAAGGAATGCTGGCCGTTGGTCCCCGGCTCACCCCAGAAGATCGCGCCGGTGTCGTAATCGACCCGCGCTCCGTCGAGAGTGACGTGCTTGCCGTTGGACTCCATCGTCAGCTGCTGCAGGTAGGCGGGGAAGCGGTGCAGGTACTGGTCGTAGGGGAAGACGCCGCAGGTCTGGGCGCCGAAGAAATCGCCGTACCAGACCGAGAGCAAGCCCATCAGCGCCGGCAGGTTCTCGGCCAAGGGCGCCTCGCGGAAGTGCTCGTCCATCGCGTGGAAGCCGGCAAGCATCTCCTCGAAGCGGGCGGGGCCAATCGCCAGCATGGTCGAGAGGCCGATCGCCGAATCCATTGAGTAGCGACCCCCTACCCACTCCCAGAAGCCGAACATGTTCTCGGTGTCGATGCCGAACTTCGAGACCTCGTCGGCGTTGGTCGAGACGGCGACGAAGTGCTTGGCGACCGCCGACTCGTCGTCGCCGAGCCCCGCCAGCGACCACTCGCGCGCCGTGCGGGCGTTGGTCATCGTCTCCAGCGTCGTGAAGGTCTTCGAGGAGATGACGAAGAGCGTCTCCTCGGGGTCGAGGTCGCGAGTGCTCTCGGCGAAGTCGGTGCCGTCGACGTTGGAGACGAAGTGGAAGGTCATCTCGCGCCGCGAGTAGTGGCGCAGCGCCTCATACGCCATCACCGGGCCGAGGTCGGAGCCGCCGATGCCGACGTTGACGACGTTGCGGATCGGCTTGCCGGTGTGACCGCGCCACTCGCCCGAGTGGACGCGCTCGACGAAGGCGGCCATGCGATCGAGCGTCTCGTGCACCTCTTTGACCACGTCGACACCATCGACGACCAGCGAGCGCCCCCGCGGCATGCGCAGCGCCACGTGCAGGACGGCGCGATCCTCGGAGACGTTGATGTGCTCGCCGGCGAACATCGCTTCGCGGTGCTCCTCGACGCCGCACTCCTTGGCCAGCTGCCCGAGCAGCATCACCGTCTCGTCGGTGATCCGGTTCTTGGAGAAGTCGAGGTGGAGGCCGGCGCCGTCGGCGACCAGCCGCTCACCACGCTCCGGGTCAGCGGCGAAAAGGTGACGCAGGTGCTGGCCCTCGACCTCGGCGAAGTGCTTTTCGAGCGCTTGCCAGGCGGGCTGCCGGCGCAGCCCCGGGGTGTCGGTCACGCGCGCGCCCCAACCTGCGCCTCGATCGTCTTCAGCATCTCGTCCCACGACTTGGCGAAGGCGTCCTTGCCCTCCTCCTGCAACCGCTTGGCCAGCGCGTCGACGTCGATGCCCGCGTCTCCGAATTCCGCCAGCACCTGACTGCAGTCGCCGCCGTCCGCGGGGACCAGCTCGCCGACCTCGCCGTGGTCGGCAAAGGCGTGCAGGGTCGGCTCGGGCATCGTGTTGACGGTGAAGGGCGAGGCGAATCCCTCGATGTAGAGGACGTCGGAGGCGTTGGGGTCCTTGGTGCCGGTGCTGGCCCAGAGCAGGCGCTGCGGCCGCGCCCCCTCGTTCATCAGCCGCTGCATACGTGGCGAGTCGAGCAGCTCGCGGTAGGCGCGGTAGGCCTGGAGGCCGATCGCCAAGCCGAGCCGATTGCGCAGCTCGTCGGACACCTCGTCGGTGACGGCGACGTCCCAGCGACTCATGAAGATCGAGGCGACCGAGGCGACCTCAGCGCTGAGCCCGGCCTCTATCCGCCGTTCGATTCCCTTCAGGTAGGCGTCGGCTGCGGCCAAGTATTGCTCTGCGTCGAACAGCAGCGTGACGTTGATCGGGATGCCGGCGAAGATCGACTCCTCGATCGCCGTGAGGCCGGCCTCGGTGCCCGGAATCTTGATGAAGAGGTTGTCGCGCTCCGCCTTAGCGTGCAGGGCGGCGGCCTCCTCGATCGTCGCCGCGGCGTCATCGGCGATCAGCGGTGACACCTCCAGCGAGCAGAAGCCGTCGACCCCGGCAGTTTGCTCGTGGACCGGCGCGAAGAGGTCGGTCGCGTCCCGCAGGTCGGCAAGCGCCAGCTCGAAGAAGATCCGCTCGGTGGGAGTGGCGCCGATCCCCTCCTCAGTTATGGCGCTGGCACTCAGCTCGGCGATCTGCTGGTCGTAGGCGTCGCCACCGGAGATCGCCTTGTCGAAGATCGTCGGGTTCGAGGTCAGGCCGGTGACCGAGAGCTCCTCGATATAGCCCTGCAGGGTGCCGTCGGCCAGCATCGTGCGGGTGATGTTGTCGAGCCAGAGGCTCTGGCCCAGCTCGTGCAGTTTGGCGGTCGGCTTCATGAGAGCAACTCCTTTGCGGCCTCGGCCACCCGGTCAGGGGTGAAGCCGAACTTGGTTTGGACGTCTTTCAGCGGCGCCGAGGTGCCAAAGGTGTGCATCCCGACCTTGACGCCGTCAGACCCAACGTAGCGATCCCAGCCCATGGTCGAGGCCTCCTCGATCGAGACCCGCGCCGTCACGCCTGGGGGCAGGACTTCGTCGCGGTAAGCATCGTCCTGGCGGTCGAAGAGCTCGCAGCAGGGCATGCTCACAACACGCGCGCGAACGCCCTCACCCTTCAGCTCCTCATATGCCGCAAGCGCCAACGCCACCTCGCTGCCGGTGGCAATCAAGATCACCTGGGGATCGCCGCCCTCGGCGTCGGCGAGCACGTAGCCGCCGCGGTGCAGCCCCTCGGCCGAGGCGTACTTGGAGCGGTCGAAGACCGGCACGTTCTGGCGGGTGAGAATCAGGGCGACCGGCTGGTGGGTGCGGTCGATCGCCGCCCGCCAGGCCTCGGCGACCTCGTTGGCGTCGGCGGGACGGATCACGTCGAGGCCGGGGATCGCTCGCAGCGAGGCGAGCTGCTCGACCGGCTGGTGGGTCGGCCCGTCCTCGCCGAGGCCGATCGAGTCGTGGGTGAAGAGGTGGATAACCGGCAGCTCCATCAACGCCGAGAGGCGGATCGCCGGCCGGGCGTAGTCGGAGAAGGTCAGGTAGGTCGACCAGAGCGGGCGCAGCTTGGAGAGCGAGAGCCCGTTGGAGATCGCCGCCGACTCGTGCTCGCGAATGCCGAAGTGGAGCTGGCGGCCGGCGTAGGCACCGGGCTCGAAGTCCTCGGCGCCGTCGAACTTGAGCCGCACCGAGGTCGAGTCGGTGAGGTCGGCAGAGCCGGCCAGCAGCCAGGGCAGGCGCGCGGCGATCGCGTTCTCGACCTGCTGGGAGGCCTTGCGGGTGGCGATGCCCTTCTCGTCGGGATCGAAGCCGGGGATGTCGGCGTCCCAGCCGTCGGGCAGCTCGCGCCTCCGCTGGGCCTCAATCTCGGCCGCGAGCCCCTCGTTCTCCTCCGCGTAGCGCGCGACCAGCTCGTTCCAGGCGGCGCTGAGCTCGGCTCCGCGCTTGCCGATCCCGGCGGCGAAGTGCTCGCGCACCCCGTCGGGGACAAGGAACTGGACGTCCTCGGGCCAGTTGTAGGCGCGCTTGGTCTCGCGCACCTCCTCCTCCCCCAGCGGCTCTCCGTGCGCAGCCGAGGTGTCCACCTTGTGCGGCGCGCCCCAGCCGATGTGACTGTCGACGATGATCAGCGTCGGCCGCCCCTCCTCGCCCTTGAACTCCTCGAAGGCGGTGGCGATCAGATCGGTGTCGTTGGCGTCGCCGACCCGGGTGACGTTCCAGCCGTAGCCCATGAAACGGGCGGCGACGTCGTCGTCGTAGGCGAGGTGGGTTTTGCCGTCGATCGTGATCTGGTTGTTGTCGTAGACCCAGCAGAGGTTGTCGAGCTTGAGGTGACCGGCGATCGAGGCGGCTTCGTTGGAGACTCCCTCCATCAGGCAGCCGTCGCCGGCGATCGCGTAGACGTCAAAGTCGAAGAGGTCGAAGCCGGGGCGGTTGTAGCGAGCGCCCTGCCACTTGCCGGCGATCGCCATGCCGACCGAAGTGGCGACGCCCTGGCCGAGCGGTCCGGTGGTTGTCTCGACCCCGGAGGTCCAGCGGTACTCGGGGTGACCGGGAGCGCGTGAGTCGAGCTGGCGGAAGCTCTCGATGTCCTCGAGCGAAACGGCGGGATCGCCGACGACCTCGTAGTCGGGGTCGACGGCTTTGACCCCGGCCAAGTGGAGCAGCGAGTAGAGCAGCATCGAGGCGTGGCCGGCGGAGAGGACGAAGCGGTCGCGGCCGGGCCAGATCGGGTCGGCGGGGTCGAAACGCAGGAAACGCTGCCAGAGCGTGTAGGCGAGAGGGGCCAGCGCCATCGGCGTGCCTGGGTGGCCCGAATTGGCCTTCTGGATCGCGTCGATCGAGAGGGTGCGAATCGTGTTGATGCAGAGCTGGTCGAGGTCGCGGCTCACTGGCTCGATCCTAGGCGAGAGCTGATTCCGGTAGGGGTTCCACTTAGCTTTTTCGGCCTACGGTTCGATTCGGGTCACTGTGCCGTCGCCGTTATTGGCTACCCAGACGGCTTCTTCGCCGACCACTACTGCACCCGGCTCCGGGCCGACGCTGATCGGGCTGCCGATCACCTCGGCGCTGGCCAGATCGATGCGAGTGACCGAATCGTCGGCGGCGCTGGCGACCCAGACTGCGCTGGTGCCGGCGTCGATTCCGCCGGGCTGTTCACCGACCTCGATCGGATCACCAAGGATCGAGTGCGTCGTCGGGTCGACGCGGGTGACGGTCGTCGAGCGGCTGTTGGCGACCCAGACCAGGCCGTGGCCGACGGTGACGCCGGCGGGACCGCGACCGGCGAGGATCGGCGGATCGACCGACATCGTGCCGAGGTCGATGCGGCGCACGGTCGCGGTCGAGGCACTGCTGACCCAGAGGCCGCCGGCGCCGACCGCGAGCCGCAGGGGCGCCGAGTGGGGGGCGAGGCCGCGCCTGACGACGCTGGCGCCGCGGGCGTTGATTGCGGTGATGCCTGCCCCGCCTTCATCGGCGACCCAGAGCCGGCCGCCACCGAAGGCAAGCGGCCCGGGGGTGCCCCCCACCTCGACCCGGTCGAGCACGCGGCCGCCGTCATGGTCGATGCGCAGGATCTCTCCCCGGCGCGGATCGGATACCCAGACCGAGCCACCGCCGACCGCGACGCCGGAGATTCCCGTGCCCAGTTGCAGCGGCTTGCTGACAACCGCCTGATCCTGCGGGTCGATCCGGGTCAGGGTGCCGTCGCGCCCGCTGGTCGCCCAGACCGCGCCGGCGCCGGTGGCGAGCCGCAACGGGCCCTCGCCAACCGCGATCGGAGAGGAGACGGAGACACTGTTGCCGCCAAACAGGATGAAGGCCAACGCCACCGCGCCGGCGGCCACCGCGACCCCCGCCCCCAGCCACTGCTTGGTCCTCGCGGAGAGACGGGGGCGGCGCCTCGGCGAACCGCCGATTCGCTGCGTCGGCGGATCCTCGCGAACCGAGAGCACCCGGGTGGCCGCCGGCGTCGCGCCCTCGCGCTCTCCCGCGGCCGCCACCAGAGCTCCCGCCGAGCGGTAGCGATCGCTCGGGTCCTTCGAGACAGCCCGCTCGATCACCCGCTCGATCCCCTTGGGGACTTCCGGCTCGGTGTCCGCCTCCTTGCGGGCGTAGGGAACGATCCCGGTCAGTGCCTCGTAGAGAACGCAGCCGAGCGCGTAGACGTCGGCCTCGGGGCCGACCCGCTCGCCCCGCCACTGCTCCGGCGCCATGTACTCGACCGTGCCGACGATCGAGGCGCCGGTGCCCGAGCCGGTCTCCGCGTAGGCCTTGGCGAGACCGAAGTCCGAGAGGTAAGCACGCTCACCTTCGACCAGGATGTTGTGCGGCTTAACGTCGCGGTGGACGATCCCAGCGGCGTGGGCTGCGTCGAGGGCTTCGGCGACCTGGCCGAGCAGGTGGACCGCCCGGCCGGGCTCGAGCGGCCCCTCGCGGTCGATCAGCTTGCGCAGGTCGCCGCCCTCGATCAGGCGCATGGCGACGATCAGCTCCCCATCTTCCTCGCGAGCGTCGTAGACCGGCACGACGCTGGGGTGGTCGAGGCGAGCGGCAAGGCGGGACTCGCTGAGGAAGCGGCGGCGGAACTTCTCGTCATCGGCGAGCTCACGGGCGATTACCTTGAGCGCCACCGGGCGGTCCAAGGCCAGCTGGGTGGCGCGATAGACGACGCCCATGCCGCCGCGAGCGATCAGTGCGTCGATCCGGTAGCCGGCGAGCGTCGATCCGATCGAAGGTTCTGCCACGCGGCGGTTATATCGCCGCACAACGACGAAGGGCCCGCCCCATGCGGGGCGGGCCCTTCGCGCTGGAGCCGGGGGGAGTCCTAGCGCCGCACCGGCTGCCAGGTGATCACCGACCCGATCGACGCCGCAACCGAGCCGCTTTCCAGCGCGAAGCCTTCGGCGAGCTGCGCGCTGCGGCGGCTGGCGACGTCGATCGCCGAGAGCGTCTCGGCTTCGTCGGTGGAGATAAAGGCCGCGACCTTGCGGCCGTCCGAGGAGAAGACCGAGTTGGTCGAGGAACCGTCGGCCACCTCACTCAGCTTGTGGGCGCGTCCCGGTCCGATCTTCTTCACCCAGAGGCCCTGGTCGCGGCGGAACAACAGCATCTGCGCCGCCGGGGCGACGTCTTCGACGAAGGACGAGCCGGCGCCGGCGACCAGCACCTTGACGTTGCTGCCGCTGCGTCGCATCGTGAAGATGTCGGCGTAGGCGCCGGGCCCGTCACCGCTCTGGCCGCGGCTGAAGACGATGCCGCCCTTGAAGTAGCGGGGCGAGAACTCGTCGATGTGACCGGTGGACGTCAGCCGGGCCAGGCCGGCCCCGGAAGGACGCACCGAGAAGACGTTGTCGGCGAAGCCGCCGCCGGTCTCCGGAATGCTGCGGACAAAAACGACCGTTCGGCCGTCCGACGAGAACGAGGCTTCGTGCTCGTCGTAGGCGCTGGCGACCAGCGCGCGAGCCGTGCCGCCGAGGTCCACGCGATAGAGGTCATGTGGGCTGCCTTCGGCTGCCGCGCGTCGCTCGAAGACGACGTAGTGCCCGGCGGGGTCGAACTGCGGCCGGCTGTCGACCTCGCCTCCGGAGGTCAGCTTGTGCTGGCCGGTTCCGTCGGCGCGCATCGCCCAAACGTCGCCGTCGCGGACAAAGGCGATCTTGCGCCCGTCGGCGGAGAAGTCGGGTTCGCTGTCAGCAGGGTTTTCGGTGAGCTGGTTGAGATGGCCGTCGCGAGCGGCGTAGAGGCCGCCTTCGACTTTTTCGACCTCGCCGCTCGCCGTTTTTTCGGTGCTGACGATGACTCGCGAGAAGACGACGGCGCCCGAGTGCCCGGCGGCGGCGGCGCTCGCCACCGGCAGCAGTGCGAGAGCGAGGACGGTGAGTAGGAATTTGATCGAACGGTTGAGCATTTGGACTCCCCTTTTCGGGTCGGTTGCTATTGCTCAACCGATCCTGCGCCCCCGAGGCGCACGAGCCAACGACTCCGACGTCACTCACCGGGCCGGCTTTGGCCCGGTCCGGGCCAAAGAGCCGCCGCCGACGGGACTCAAAACGGTCTATATGTTGACTTTGAGGTCCGTCGGCGGGGGTTAGCGATCGAGGCCGAGCTCGATCACTCGGGCGGCGATTAGGCGGGGGCGCTCGCGGCCGGACTCGCCGGCTACATCAAGCTTGGCGGCGAGAGTGTCGAGGCGGCGTTGGGCGGTGCGCTCGCTGACGTGGAGCGCCTCGGCGATCTCGGCCCGGGTGGCGGGACGGCCGGCGAAGGCTCCCTCGCTGCGGTAGGGCGCGACCAGGGCGGCGGCGGTCGCCCGCTCTTCTTCGGTCAGAGCCACACCGGGACCGCTTGCGGCCACGGTTCCGCCGGCCCGCCCGGGGATCGGGTCGGAGACTTCGAGCCGATGCCCCCCGACGATCAGCGTGTCGCCGTCGCGCAGGCGGCGTGGCCGGTCGAGCGGCTCGCCGTTGAGCGCGGTGCCGTTGCGGCTGTCGAGGTCGGTTGCCATCAGCACCCCGCCCCGGTTCTCGATCTCGAGGTGGTTCCAGGAGACCGCCTCGTCGTCGATGTGGATCTCGGCCGCGGGATCGCGCCCGACAACGGTGCGCTCGCCGGAGAGCGCCACCGATCTGGGCTCTCCACCCTCGACGGTCAACCAGATGCGCGCGTCCATCGCCGCGAGCATAGATCGATTGGGGTGTAACGCGTTGTGGCTGTGTGAGAGCCGAAAAACGTTGCACCTGCCGTGGATAGAGTGGCAGCGTGAGCCAGGCGGATGATGAGAAGCGGATCGCGGCCATCGCCGCGGCGGAGCTGGTTGAGGACGGGATGACGATTGGGCTCGGCACTGGATCGACTGTCGCTCACCTCTTGCCCGCGATCGCCGCCCGGGGCCTGACCGGAATCCGCTGCGTGGCCACCTCGGTCGCGACCGAGGAGCAGGCACGCGGGCTCGGCATCCCGGTTGAGGAGTTCAGCCAGCTGCAGCGGCTCGACATCGCGATTGACGGCACCGACCAGGTGACCCCGGACGGCTGGTTGATCAAGGGCGGCGGCGGCGCCCACCTGCGCGAGAAGATCGTCGCCGCGGCGGCCCAGCGTTTCATTGTCATCGCCGACTCAAGCAAGCCGGTCGACTCGCTCAGCGCTCCTGTGCCGCTCGAGCTCTTCGCCTTTGGAATCGCATCGACACTGGATCGGCTCGGCCCCGAGGTCGAGCTGCGCGACGTTCCCCGCAGCCCCGACGAGGGTGTGATCGCCGACTACAGCGGCGCGATCGATGACCCGGCGCAGCTCGCCGCCCGGCTCGAAGCCGACCCCGGCGTCGCCGCTCACGGTCTCTTCCCCCCGGATATCGTGAGCTCGGTGCTGGTGGGGGCCGGTGGCACCGTCAAAAGCTTGACGCTGACCTAACCGCAAGGAGACCCGCATGAGTGACTTCACCGAGCTGACGATCGCCGGTCGCGTCGCAACCCCGAGCGACCCCGATTGGGACGAGGCGCGCGCTGCCTGGAACCTGGTCGCCGATCAGAACCCTGAGGCAGTGGCACTGGTCGAGAGCGCCGAGGACATTGCGGCAACCGTCCGCTTCGCTGCCCAGCACGACCTGCGCGTCGCCGGCCAGGGGACCGGGCACGGAGCTGCGCCACTCGGGCCGCTGGAGGGAACGATCCTGATCAAGACCGAGCGGATGCGTGGGATCGAGGTCGATCCGAGCTCACGCACTGCCCGGATCGAGGCTGGTGTGCTCGCCGCCGAGCTCGGCATCGCCGCCAGCGAGCACCGGCTCAGCGCCTTGCCCGGCTCCTCGCCCGATGTCGGCACGGTCGGCTATACCCTCGGCGGCGGGATGAGCTGGCTGGCGCGCGCCCACGGCTTCGCCTGCAACCACGTGCGGGCGATCGAGCTGGTCACCGCCGAGGGCGAGGCACGCACGGTGGATGGCGAGAACGATCCCGACCTGTTCTGGGCACTGCGTGGTGGTGGCGGTGGCTACGCGATCGTCACCGCCCTGCAGCTCGAGCTGCTCCCGATCGCCGATCTCTACGCCGGCGCCCTGGTCTTCCCGGCGGCGGTAGGCGGCGAGGCGGTGCGCGCCTACCGCGACTGGGCGGCCAGCCTCCTCGACGAGGTCACCTCGATCGTCCGCTTCGTCACCCCACCACCGATCCCGGACGTGCCCGAGCCGATCCGCGGCGTGCCGCTGCTGACGATCGGCGCCGCCTGCATCGGCGACCAAGCCAGCGGCGAAGCCACGATCGCGCCGCTGCGTGAGATCGGCGAGACGATCATGGACACCTTCGAGCAGATGCCCGCGGCCGGGCTCAGTCATATCCACATGGATCCGGAGAACCCGGTGCCGGGACTCGGCGGCGGGGTCACGATCGCCGCCCTGCCCGACGAGGCGATCGACGCCTTCACGGCTGCCGCCGGGCCCGACTCCGGCTCACCGCTGCTGCTCAGCGAGCTGCGCCATCTGGGCGGCGCCATCGGCCGACCGGCCGAGAACGGCGGCGCGCTCTCCCAGCTCGATGCCGGCTTCGCCATGTACAGCGTCGGGATGCCGATGACGCCGGAGCTGGGCGAAGCGATCCACGGCCACCTTCGCCACCTGGAGGAGACGATGTCCCCCTGGACCGCCGACGGCGGCTACTTCAACTTCACCGAACGCCCCTGCGACGTCGACGCGATCCTGCCCGCCGAGGTCTGCTCGCGACTCGCCGAGGTCAAGCGCCGCTATGACCCCGACGGCATGATCGTCGCCAACCACGCGGTTGCGATCGGCCCTGCCTGAATCCAAAAACGCCATAGTGGTACAGTTGCCCCACTATGGCGTTCATCGTCGCGACCAAACGGGGCGGATTCGAGGTACGGGAGTCAACGAACACCCCGAAGGGGCCTCGCAGCCAGACGTTGGCTTCGTTCCGGGAGCTGACCGGCGAGGTCATCGAGAAAGCGCAAGCGAAGGCGGGCAACCCGCCAGGCGCTGAGGAGCTTCGGCAGGCGGCACGAAGAGCCGGCGCCCCAGTTGCCGGCAGACCTATCGATCGAGCGGCGAGGGAGCTGATCGCTGAACTGGGCAAGGGCCGGAGGCTCGATCCGACCCTGCGGCACATACTGATCGACTTGCTCCGGGAGAACCAGCGGGATCATCCCGAGCTTTCCGCCGGCGACCCGGGGCCCTCTGTTGCGGCATGGATGGCTGCAACGCCAGAGGAAAGAGGAAACGCGCTCGTCGATCTGCTGCTGCTCAGCGACGCGCTCCCGCCTCGGCGCAAAAAAGAGCCGCTTCGCTTCCCACGACTCGACTCCACCCACTCATGAACGAGCCGAGTCCACACGAGGCGATTGCCGCCGAACCGTCGCTCCCGGACAAGGTGATCGTCATCCACGAAACCCTCGACGCGGCAAAAGTGCCACACGCAATCGGAGGAGCGCTCGCTCTTGCCTACTACGCCGAGCCCAGGACAACGGTCGACATCGATCTCAATCTCTTCGTGGCAACAGAGCAATGGCGGAAGGTTGTCGATGCCCTGGTCCTGCTGGGAGTAAACGCCAGCGAAATGGACCCCGACGCCCTCCTGCGGGACGGACAGTGTCGACTGTGGTGGGGAAGCAACCCAGTTGATCTGTTCTTCGACAACGCCCCGATCCACGAGGCGATGCGCAAGGCGGTGCGGCGGGCGCCGTTTGCCGACGCCACCATCCCCATCCTCGGACCCGAGCACCTCGCCGTCTGCAAGGCGATGTTCGACCGGCCGAAGGACTGGCTGGACATAGAGCAGATGCTGCTCGCCACCGAAGACCTTGACGTGGCCGAGATCGAACAGTGGCTGGTGCGGATGGTCGGTGTGGAGGATTTCCGACTGCGGCGCTTGAGTGAGCTGAAGGAGAAGTTCTCGATCAACAGCTACTGAGGCGAGGCCGCCGCGTCGGCAACCACGGACATGTTCGCGTTCTCGACGCGACCGGCGGGGATCGAGGTGTCGCCAGCTAGGAGCTTGGCGAGGGGCTCGCGCTTTTTCGGGCCGGTCACGAGCCAGACGATCTGCCGGGCCGAGTTGAGGGCCGGGTAGGTGAGGGTCATTCGGTGGTGGCCCTGGTAGGCAGTCTCGGTGAGGGCGATACGCCGGTCGGTCACCTCCAGAACCGGATCGCCGGGCACCAGCGAGGCGGTGTGGCCGTCGGGACCGAGGCCGAGGTGGACGCAGTCGAGCGGGTCCGGCAAGGTGCGTTCGTACTCTCGAGCCGCGGCCTCGAGGTCACGCTGGGTAACCGGCATCGGCCGCAGGGCCGCCTGATGGTCCATCGAGAGGCCGAGCACCATGTGGGTGAGGTTGCGGTCCTCGCTGCCCGGCGAGGCGATCCGCTCGTCGACCTGGAAGAGCTCGGTCTTATCCCAGGACATCGACTCCTCTTCGCCGAGCATCGCCAGCATCGCCCAAGGGGTGCGGCCACCGCTCATCGCCAGCGAGAAGATGTCGCGCTCCGCCACAGCGGCGGCACCGAACGCAGCGATTAACTCGGCGGCACGCCGTGCCGCCGCCTTTTCGTCGGCGCAGACCTCGAGCTCGATCGCCATGTGTCCTCCTAGGACGGCTTCTCGTCGTGGCCGCCGAACTGCTTGCGCATCGCCGAGAGCACCTTGTCGGCGAAGTCGTCGAGGCCGCGCGAGGCGAAGCGCTCGTACAGCGCGGTGGTAAGGACCGGCGCCGGCACCCCCTCGTCGATTGCCGCGATCGAGGTCCAGCGTCCCTCGCCCGAATCCGAGACGCGCCCGGCGAAATCGGCGAGGTCGGGTGATTCCTGCATCGAGGCGGCGGTCAGGTCGAGCAACCAGGAGCCGATCACGCTGCCGCGGCGCCAGACCTCGGTCACCTCCGGCAGGTCGAGGTCGTATTGGTAGTACTCGGGCTGCTCCAGCGGCGCCGTCTCGGCGTCGGCCTCGCGCTGGACCTTGCCGGCGTTGGCGTTCTTGAGGATGTTGAGGCCCTCCGCGTACGCCGCCATCACGCCGTACTCGATCCCGTTGTGGACCATCTTCACGAAGTGTCCGGCACCGTTGGGGCCACAGTGCAGGTAGCCGTTCTCGGCCGGGCCCGGATCGCCGCTGCGTCCTGGCGTGCGCTCGGCCGACTCGACCCCCGGCGCCAGCGAGGCGAAGATCGGATCAAGCCGCTCGACGGCCCCGTCAGGGCCGCCGATCATCAGGCAGTAGCCGCGGTCGAGGCCGAAGACGCCGCCACTGGTGCCGCAATCGACGAAATCGATCCCCTGCTCGCGCAGAATCCCCGCGCGGCGGATGTCGTCGCGGTAGTAAGAGTTGCCGCCGTCGACGATCGCATCGCCGGAGTCCAGCGCGGCGGCGACGTCGGAGATCGTCTTCTCGGTGATCTCGCCCGCGGGGACCATCACCCACACGGAGCGTGGGGCGCTCAGCTTCGCTGCCAGGTCTTCCAATGAGGAGGCGCCTTCTGCTCCATCGCCGGCCAGCTCGGTGACCGCGTCCGGATTGACGTCGTAGGCGACGATCCGGTGGCCGTCGCGCATCAGCCGCCGCGCCATGTTGGCGCCCATGCGGCCGAGTCCGACCATTCCCAGCTCCATGGCCTAACCCTACGCGAGCCGGGCGACGCTTGGCCAGAGGGCCAACGGGTAGCCTGGCGGGCGATGGCCAAGGCCGACGCCGACCCTACCGCCGACGTCCTGACGATCTTCGGGATCAGCGGCGACCTGGCGAAGAGGATGACCTTCCGCGCCCTCTACCGGCTCGAGGCGCGCGGCCTGCTCAACTGCCCGATCGTCGGCGTCGCGATCGACGAGTGGGACACCGAGCAGCTGCGCAAGCACGCCCACGACTCGATCGCGGCGACCGTCAGCGATCCCGACGAAGACGTCTTCGGCCGTCTCGCGGCGCGGCTCACCTACGTCCAGGGCGACTACGCCGACGCCGATACCTTCAAGCGAGTGGGCGAAGCAATCGGCGAGGCCAAGCGGCCCGTCTTCTACCTCGAGATCCCGCCCTCGCTGTTTGCCACCGTGGTCCACGGCCTCGGCGACGCCGGGCTCACCGAGAACGCCCACGTCGTGATCGAGAAGCCGTTCGGCCACGACCTCGAGTCGGCGCGGGCGCTCAATGCCGAACTCTGCGAGGTGCTCGACGAGAAGCAGATCTTGCGCATCGACCATTACCTGGGCAAGGAGCCGGTGATGGACATCACCTACCTGCGCTTCGCCAACTCGGTGCTGGAGCCGGTCTGGAACCGCCAGCACGTCTCGCACGTGCAGATGACGATCGCCGAGGACTTCGGGGTCGACGATCGCGGTCGCTTTTACGACGCCGTCGGGGCGATGCGCGACGTAATCCAGAACCACGCCCTGCAGGTGCTGGCGCTGGTCGGGATGGGCCCGCCAACGGGCAACCACTACGACTCGGTCCGCGACAAGAAGCTCGAATTCTTCAAGGCGACCCGTACCGCGGACCCGAAGCGCTACGTGCGCGGTCAGTACAAGGGTTTCCGCGAGGTCAAGGACGTCGCGCCGGACTCGACCACCGAGACCTTCGCCGCGGTCGAGCTGGCGGTCGACAACTGGCGCTGGAGCGGCGTGCCCTTTTTCATTCGGGCGGGCAAGTGCATGCCAGCAAAGTCAAGCGAGGTGAGCGTCGTCTTCAAGCGACCGCCGCCAATGGGCGTCGGGCCCGGCAAGCGGCCGGACCCGAACCAGATGACTGTGCGAATCGAGCCCGAGCCCGGCGCGCGCATGCGACTCTTCGCTAAGCAAGCCGGGGAAGAGGCCTTCGAGCCGGCCGACCTGGAGGTCCTCTTCGAGAAAGTGCCGGGTGAGGAGCCCGAGCCCTACGAGCGCCTTCTCGGCGACGCGATTGCCGGCCGGCACCAGCTCTTCACCCGTCAGGACACGGTCGAGGAGACCTGGCGGATCGTGGAGCCGTTGCTCGACGATCCGGGGCCGGTGCACTCCTATGAGCCTGGCACCTGGGGGCCGCCCGAGGCAGAGAAGCTCACCCGCGGCATCACCCAGTGGCACGAGCCCTGGCTGCCGAGTTAGCACCTTCCCAGGACGCAATTCCGACCGGCGTGCTAGGTTTGGTTGCCCTAATTAGGGGCGCCTAACGATGTTCGCGCCCCAAGAGCAGAGGAAAGACTCGAACGAATGATTCCCACCCTCGTCATTGCCCTGCGTGAGGGCGTCGAGGCGGCGCTGATCGTCGGCATCATCGCTGCCTTCCTGGTCAAGGAGGGGCGGGGCGACGCGATCAAGCAGATGTGGATCGGCGTCGGGATCGCGGTCGCGATCTGCGTCGGAATCGCGGTCCTGCTGAGGGTCGTCGGCGAACAGCTTCCCCAACGCGAGCAGGAGGGGCTGGAGACCGTGATCGGGCTGATCGCGGTGGGGGCGGTTACCTACATGATCGTCTGGATGCGCCGCAATGCGCGCGGGATCAAAAAAGCGCTGGAAGGCAGCGCCGCCCACGCTCTGGCGCGGGGCTCAGCGATGGCGCTGGTCGCGATGGCGTTCCTTGCCGTCCTGCGCGAGGGCTTCGAGACCTCCGTTTTCATGCTCGCCGCCTTCCAGGACTCGAGCGACACGACCGCGGCGGGCGCGGGCGCGGCGATCGGGTTGATCGCGGCGATCGCGATCGGGCTGGGGATCTACCGCGGTGGCGTGCGACTAAACCTAAACCGCTTCTTCCGCTTCACCGGCCTGATCCTCGTCTTCGTCGCCGCCGGGCTGCTCGCCACCTCACTGCACACCGCCCATGAGGCGGGGTGGTTCAACACGCTGCAGGGGCAGGCCCTCGACCTCACCTGGCTGGTCCAGCCAGGGACCATTTCCGGATCGCTGCTGACCGGGATGTTGGGATTGCAGCCGACGCCCACCGTCGGCGAGGTGCTCGTCTACGTGCTCTACGCAGTGCCGATGACGCTCTACGTTCTCTGGCCAGACCGCCTGCGGGTCAAGCGGGCACCGGCACGGGCGCAGTCCACCCCTGCGGAGAGCCCGGCCTGATACCGGCCCCGCACCTGCGATGACCGAGCTGACAAGGCGGCGACTGCTGGCATCGGCCGGCGCTGGGGCGGCCGGCATTGGGCTTGGCGGCGCCGCCGGCTACCTGGTCGGCAGCGAGAAGGCGGAGGCGAGCGACGGGACCGGCTCGGTTCCCTTCTACGGAGACCACCAGGCGGGGATCGCCACGCCCGCGCAGGATCGCCTCCACTTTGCCGCCTTCGATCTGATCGATACGAACCCCGCGGCACTGCGCGAACTGCTGCAGGAATGGTCGGCGGCAGCGGCCGAGATGACCGTCGGGCAGATGGTCGGCGACGCCAACTCCGTCCAGCTTGCCCCGCCCGACGACACCGGCGAGACGGTCGGATTGCTGCCTTCGCGACTGACGGTGACGATCGGCTTCGGGCCCAGCCTCTTCGAGCGGCGCGGGCTTGGCCTGAGCGGCAAGCGCCCGGGGGCCCTGCGCGAGATCCCACCGCTTCCCGCCGACGAGCTGAACGAGGGCGAAAGCGGCGGAGACCTTTGCGTGCAGGCGTGCTCGGACGACCCCCAGGTCGCCTTCCACGCGGTCCGCAACCTCGCCCGCATCGGCCGCGGCACCGTCGTCATGCGCTGGTCGCAGCTCGGCTTCGGCCGCACCGCGAGCACCAGCCGCAGCCAGGACACGCCGCGCAACCTGATGGGTTTCAAGGACGGCACCGCCAACATCAAGGCCGAGGACGGCGAGGCGATGGATCGCTTCGTCTGGGTCGGCGGGGACGGCCCCGCCTGGATGCGCGGCGGCACCTACATGGTCACCCGCCGCATCCGCATGCTGCTCGAGATCTGGGACCGCTCGGCGCTGGCCGACCAGGAGGAAACGATCGGCCGCGACAAGTACCGCGGCGCCCCGCTCGGCGGCAGCGAAGAGTTCGAATCGCTCGACCTCGAGGCGGAGAAGGGCGGCAAACCGGTGATCCCGGTGGACGCTCACGTGCGCCTCGCCTCCGCCTCCGCCAATAACGGCGAGCGGATCCTACGCCGCGGCTATTCCTTTACCGATGGCGTCGACGAGAGTCTCGGCGAGCTCGAGGCCGGTCTCTTCTTCATTGCGTTCCAGCGCGATCCGGAACGGCAGTTCGTCGCGATCCAGCGCCGGCTCGGCTCCTCCGACGCGCTCAACGAGTACATCAAGCACGTCGGCAGCGCCGTCTTCGCGGTCCCGCCCGGTGCCCGCAGCGGCGGCTACGTCGGCGAAACGCTGCTCGGCTGAGCCCCTCCGCTATTCCGACTCTTTTTGTCGGTTTTTGTTAGGGTGCCCGAACTCTCGTCCCCGGAATGAACCAAGGAGCCTTCAACCGATGAACCGACTCGCCCTCCGTCTCCTCCTGATCGCCACGGGTATCAGCCTCGTCGCCCTCTTTGCCGCCGGCTGCGGCTCCAGCGGTGACGCGCCCGCGGGCGCCAATAAGATGGCCTTCACGCTGACCGACGCGGGGTGCGAGCCGAACTCGGCGAAAGCACCGGCCGGGCCGGTCAACTTCGAGGTCGAAAACGCCGGTACCTCCGCGGTGACCGAGCTCGAGGTGATGGACGGCGAAACGATTCTGGGCGAGGTCGAGAACCTCTCCGACGGTCTCTCGGGCAGCTTCTCGCTGACTCTGGAGAAGGGCGAATACACGCTCTACTGCCCGGGCGGGGACGACGAGAAAGGCACGCTGACGGTCAGCGGCGAGCTGAAGGCCGAGAACAGCCCTGAAGTGGAAGCGGCTATCGCCCAATACCGCAAGTACCTCGAGGAAAACACCGCCGCGCTGGTCGCTGCAACCGAACCGTTCGTCAACGCGGTCATCGCCGGCGAAGTCGCAAAGGCCCAGGCCCTGTATCCGGCGGCCCGCATCCCCTACGAGCGGATCGAGCCGGTGGCCGAGTCCTTCGGCAGTCTCGACCCCCGCATCGACGCCCGCGAAAACGATGTGCCCGCCAGCGAATTCGAAGGCTTCCACCGGATCGAGAAGGCGCTCTGGGTCGAAGACAGCGCCGACGGCATGACGCCGGTCGCAAAGCAGCTGCTGGCCGATGTCGAAGAACTGCAGGCCAAGGTCAAGAACGTCGAACTGCAGGCGGTGCAGGTCGCCAACGGCGCCAACGAGCTGCTCGGCGAGGTCTCCGCCTCGAAGATCACCGGCGAGGAGGAGCGCTACTCGCACACCGACCTGGTCGACTTCGAGGCCAACGTAGAAGGCGCAGAGGTGGCCTTCGAAGCGGTCGAGCCGCTGCTCGCCAAGAAGGACCCGAAGCTGGCGAAGGAAATCGAAGCGAGCTTCGAAGACGTCTACGCCTCGCTCGATCCCTACCGGCGCGGCGACGGCTTCGTCTCCTACACGGAACTGAGCAAGGCCGACACCCGCAAGCTGGCGCAGGAAATCGACGCTCTTGCCGAGGAGCTCTCGCAGGTGCCGGCTCAGATCGTCGGCGGCTGAGGCAGCTAGACAAAGCGCTCGGCCGGCGGGTCCTGTCGCGGAGATGGGGTCCTCGTCCTCGCAAGCTGCGGGCGAGGACCCCAGATCTCCACGCCACCCGCCGGAGAAGCGCATAGCCTGGGCGCCTTGACCACCCAGATGCAAACAGCAGACCCCAAGACGCAAGATCTCGCCGACCAGCTGCTTGGGAAGCTTGGGTTCTCCAGCTGGCGGCCGGGACAGCGGGAGGCTGTGGAAGCTGGACTGGAAGGACGGGACTCGCTGATCGTGATGCCGACCGGTGGGGGGAAGAGCCTCTGCTACCAGCTGCCCGGGCTGGCGACGGAGGACCTGACGATCGTGGTCAGCCCGTTGATCGCGCTGATGCAGGATCAGTGGCGGCGACTGACCGCGGCCGGGCATCCGGTGGCGATGATCTCCTCCGGGATGAGCGCCGAAGGCGCCCGCGAAGCGCTCGACCAGGTGCGCGATGGCAGCGCCCGGATCGTCTACTGCTCGCCGGAGCGATTCGCCTCCCCGGTCTTCCTCGAGGCGCTGGCCCAGCGGCGGATCGACCTGCTCGCCGTCGACGAGGCTCACTGCGTCTCGGAATGGGGTCACGACTTCCGCCCCGACTACCTGCGCCTGCCAGAGATCGCCGAGCGGCTCGGCCGTCCCCCGGTGATGGCTTGTACGGCAACCGCGACCAAGGCCGTGGCGGCGGAGATCGTCTCCCGCTTCGGCTTGAAGAGCCCGCTGCAGGTGCGCTCCGGCTTCGACCGCCCCAACCTCTCGTTTGACGTCGTCCAGCTCGAGGGCAAAGGCTCCAAGGCGCGGCGGCTGGCGCTGCTGGAAGGCGGCCTCGCCGACCCGGAGAACCGGCCGGCGATCGTCTACTGCGGCACCCGCCGCGACACCGATGAGATCGCCCAAGTCCTGCGCGACTCCGGTCTGCGCGCTCTTGCCTACCACGCCGGCATGGAGTCCGAGGACCGCACATCGACGCAGCGGCGCTTCATGGAAGGCGATGCCGAAGTCATCGTCGCCACCAACGCCTTCGGCATGGGCGTCGACAAGGCCGACGTGCGCTCGGTCTGGCACATGGCGATCCCGACCAGCCTCGAGGCCTACTACCAGGAGGCTGGGCGCGGTGGCCGCGACGGGCTGCCGGCGAAGGCGGTGCTGCTGGCGATGAAGGCCGACCTCGGCCGGCTCGTGCGCTTCATCGAGCAACGCGACCCCGAGCTGGCGATCGCCCGCGAGCGCGGCTGGCGCGACTACCACACGATCAAGGCCTTCATCTATGGCGAGCGCTGCCGGCGCCGCAGCATCCTCGACCACTTCGGCGACCGCGAGGCGGGGCGGCCGCTGGGACGCTGCTGCGACATCTGTGACTCGCAGCGCTGGCTGCCCGACCCGGAGACGATCGTGATCAGGCGAGCCCCTCGCGCAAAGGCGGCCGCCACCCCGCCGGCCGAGCTGGCCGAGGCCGATGCGCCGCTGTTCGAGGAGCTGAAGGCCTGGCGCCTCAAAGCCGCGTCAGGCAAGCCCGCCTACACGGTCGCGCACAACTCGACCCTGACCGCGATCGCCGCTACCCGTCCCACCGACGAGACGAGCCTCGGCGCAATCCGCGGCATCGGTCCCAGCTTTGTCGCCAAGTACGCGCCCGAGGTCCTGCAGATCGTCGCCTCTCGCACACCGAGCTGAACCCCGGCCGGGCGTGTTTTAACTCCACTCGATCCCTCCGCCGGCGGGCCGGTGTCACAACACCTCCGATATCCGAGTCGCCGGCGGGAAGGGACGAGCGCTTCAGCGGTCGAATCAAGCTCGGATGGCGCGCGCGACTCGAATGCGAACTGCCCTGGTGGCCCTCGCCACGGTCTCCCTCTGCCTTGGCACAGCCGCGAGCGCCGAGGCGGGAGCGTTGCTGCCCAAGGGCAAAAAGATCTTCTTCGGCGTCAGCGATACCGGCGACTCGGCCGACTTCGGCCAGTTCAGCGAGGCGCTGAACAAGCACCCGGCGCTGATCGAGAGCTTCCGCACCTGGGGCTCGGACTTCCCCGAGTCGATCGAACGCTGGCAGGCCGCCCGAGCGCGACCGGTGCTCCACATCACCACCGCCGACACCGGCGACGGCCACGAGCTGATCAGCCCGCGAACGATCGCCCAGGGCTACGGCGACGACTACCTGATCCGGCTCAACCGGCTCTTTTGGGAGAAGAAAATGGCGGCCTACATCCGCCCGCTGGGCGAGCCGAACCGCTGCCTCAACGTCTACTCCTCTTATGACTGCGCCGGCGCTCTGCGCGACGCCGCGCACAAGCCGCGCTGGTACCGGCTCGCCCTCCGCCGCATCTACGTGATCGTGCACGGCGGCGGCTCGCGCGCCAAGATCAACGCCCGCCTCGGCGAAGCGGGGTTGCCGCCGCTGCGCAGCGGCGGCAACGGCCTGCCGCGCGCGCCGATCGCGGTGCTGTGGAGCACTCTCCCCGCCGGCTCGCCCACGCTGCCGCAAAACCGCCCTCGCCATTTCTACCCCGGCGATGACTGGGTTGACTGGGTGGGCACCGACTTCTACTCCGATAACCAGGACTGGAAAGCGCTCACCGGCCTCTACAACCGCTATCCCGATAAGCCCTTCTCACTGCCCGAGTTCGGCGTCTCAGTTGGCGACGACCCCGCATACATGACCAAGCTGATGACCTGGGTGCGGCGCCATCAGCGCACCAAGATGCTCATCTACTACCAGGACTTCGGCTCGACCAGCGCCTACCGGATCCAGAACTACCCAGCCAGCCTCGCCGCCCTCAGCGACGCCATCCACCACCCCGTCTTCCCCGCCTTCGCCCCCAACCCGCCCGTCGCGCCGCCGCCCCCACCCGGCGGCATCGCCCCTCGTGGCTAGCTAGTCGAACTGCATCAAATTCTCTACCTGCCAGACCGAGAATTTGATGCAGTTCGCTTGTCGGGCTCTCGTTGCGGGCGAGGCTTGACCTCGGGAGCGACGATGGCGGGGGCTACGGCGCGTTTGAGCTTGTACGGCTGCAAGGCCGTGATGCTCGAGTAGCCGGTGAGGTAGATGCGGTGGCCGTCGGAGATCACCGGCGAGTAGGTGCCGCGGCGGTAGCGGAAGACGCGCCGGCCGCTACGCATCATGAAACCGCTGGTCGAGTTGTGGGTGAACTCGGCTACGTAGACGATGTCGCCGATCGCCGAGAGCGAGCCGACCACCTGGCCGCCGGCCGAGTGGCTCCAACGCAGGCTGCCGTCCTTGGCATCGAGGGCGTAGACGTTGCCGTCGAAGGAGCCGATGTAGACGGTCGGCGGGCTGTGGCGGGTGTTGGCTACGGTCGGCCCTGAGTAGGCGTACCCCCCGGTCGAGTAGCTCCAAGCGAGAGTGCCGTCCTTGATGTCGTAGCTGTAGACGCGGTCGTCGTTGTTGCCGGCGTAGACACGGCCAAAGGCCACCGCGGGAGTCGAGTAGAACTGGCCCGAGGTGCCGAAGCCCTGGCCGAGCGAGCCGCTCTGCCACTTCAGCTTGCCGGTCTCGGCGTCGACGGCGTTCATGTAGCCGCCGTAGTCGCCGACGTAGAGGGTGCCGCCGTAGTAGGCGGGCGCCGACTTGACCGGGCCGCCGAGGCTGGTCGCCCAGCGCACGTTGCCGCTGATCGTGCTCAGCGCGTAGAGGTTGCCGTCCTCGCAGCCGAAGTAGACCGTGCGGTCGATCACCACCGGCGAGGACTCGGTCCGGCCGGGCAGCGAACGCTTCCAGATCGTCTTGCCCGTCTTAGCGTCGAGCTTGACGATGTGACCGGGGACAAGGTTGACGATGTAGAGGCGGTGGCGATAGTACGCCGGCGAGGAGGCGTTGAGCCGGCCGATGCTGCGTTCCCAGAGCAGCTTGCCGGTGTCGGCATCGAGGGAATAGGCGGTGCCGTTGTTGTTGACGAAGTAGAGCTTGCCGCCGACGTAGATCGGCGGGAACTCGAGCAGCGGGCGCTCGGTGAAGCGCCAGAGCTTGCGGAAGGGCGGCTTGACTCCCTTCGCGGCCAGGAACCGCGTGCGGGCTGGATTGAGGCCGAAGATCGGCCAGTTGACCGTCTTCGCCTCCGGTTTTGGCGGCTTCTGCGGCTTGAAGGTGGCGTTGGGGTTGTGGACGTCACCGGGGCGCTTGTAGAGCTCGTAGGCGAGCACGACGGCGCCGGAGACAGCGATCGCGCCAGCGGCGATCAGGCCAATCGCCAACCCGCGCCGGCTGTGCCAAAAGTGGCCGACGGCGCCCCAGAGTCCGATCAGGGCCGTTTTCCAGAATCCCGTCAGCGGCGCAGCTCCTGCTCTTCGACGCGCGGGCTCATCCGCGCTCGCTCAACCCGCCGCGGCTGCGCGCCGTTCCGACTCCTTGGCAACGCCGTCGATCAAGCCCTTGATCGCCTGCTTGACCGCGGCGACCACGGCAAACCCAACCACCGGCAAAGTCGGCTGTGTCCGCACCGCGTAGACCATCTTGGTCCCGCTTCCGTCAGCAGAGAGCTCGACGGTCCCCACGTGATCCCGCACCGGCAACCCGGACAGCACCGTGTAGGAGAACCGCCTCGGAGCCTCGTAGGCAATCACTTCCTCCCGCATCGGCGGCCCGGCCACGGTCAGCTTCCGAATGGCTCCGACGCCATTGACGTCAGTCTCACCCTCGCGCTCCAGCTCAGACTTCCGCAACGGTGTCAGCTCTGAATAGCGCCGGTGATCCGTCAGCACCTCGAAGACAGTCTCCGGCGCCGCCGCAATCTCGCGGGTAAAAGTGAAGCTAGCCACAGACCGGAAGGCTATAGGGAGGGCCGGGTGCCCGGCCCTCCCTACGCCAGCCTCCATCTCTGCGGATCAGTCCCATCGACCTTCGTGACCTCCCCCAAGATGACGAGATGGTCGAGACAGGAGAGGACGATCTGCAGCACCCAAGCGCTCACCGGCGTATTGACGTTCTCGGCACCGACGATCTCGGCGACGATCTCAAAGCCGGTCCTCTCCCCCTCGCCAAGCGCATCGCGCGTCTTCTCGAGTAGCTCGCCAACCTGCCTGCGCGCCTCCGCAATCTTGGCTTGGGGGTCGCGGAAGGGGCGACCGTGCCCCGGCAGGCAGAGATCAACCTCAAGCGGCTCGACGCGGTCGAGACTGCCGAGGAACTCGCCGACTGGATCGGGGCTGTGGCCGTGGTCAAAGAAGAGGACCGTGCGGCCGAGCAGGTGATCACCGGAGATCATCAGCTTGCGCTCGGGCTGGTGGAGAACGACGTGCGAAGGGGCGTGCCCGGGTGTCTCGTACACCTGCCAGGTGCCGAGGTCGGTCTCCACCTCGACCCCGGGGAGCAAGTCGCGATCCGGCTCGACGATCGCGTCGATGCCATTGTCGTCATCGTCTTTGCGAGCCTCGCGGTAGCGTTCGAGCCCAGCAACCGGGACGCCGCTCTGGCGCGCCACCTCGAGCCGTTGCTCCAGTGCCGCCGCTGGGTCGTCGGCGAGCAGGCGCACGTGTTCCCAGGCGGGGTGCATCCAGAGCTCGCAGCCGGCGCCCTCGACGATCGGCGCCGCCAGCCCGTAGTGGTCGGTGTGGGAGTGGGTGCAGACCAGCAGCTTTACGTCCTCGAGGCCGAAGCCGGCCTGGGCGAGGGCGAGATCGAACTGACGCATCCGCCCCTTGCCGCCGATGCCGGTGTCGAAGAGGACGATGCCGTCGTCGGCCTCGACCGCCCAGACGTTGCCGTGGGGCACGCCCGGCCAAGGCAGGGCAAGCCGCAGCCTCCAAATACCAGGCAGGACTTTCTCGCTGCGCGGTGCCTCGGGCCGCTTGCGCTCCTCTGCCATCGCCCGCATCCTCTCAGGAGCGACCGATCGCGAGCGTGACCGCCGTCATGCGGATAGGTTGCTGTGACCGATGGAGTCGAGCAGCCCCAAGCGTGCCGGTTTGGTTCTCGCCGCGCTGATCCTGGTCGCGGCGGTCGCCAACCTCAACCTTGCCGTCGCCAACGTCGCCCTGCCCGACATCGGCAAGGCCTTCGGCTCCGGGCAGACGACGCTCAATCTGATCGCGGTCGGCTACTCGCTGGGCCTCGCGACCTCGGTCCTCTACCTAGGTGCGCTCGGTGATCGTTACGGGCGCAAGATGATGCTTCTGCTCGGCATGGGGCTCTCGATCCCCGCCTCGCTGCTCGCCGGCTTCGCCCCCTCCGACGTGATCCTCTTCGTCGCCCGCCTGCTTGGCGGCGTCGCCGCAGGCATGGCCTTCCCCACCACCCTGGCGCTGATCACCGCACTCTGGTCGGGCCCCGCGCGGACCCGCTCGATCGCGCTCTGGTCAGCGATCGGCGGGGCGATCGCTTCGCTCGGCCCACTGCTCTCCGGCGCCCTGCTCGAGCATTTCGACTGGGGATCGGTCTTTCTCGTCACCCTGCCCCTCGCCACGCTGGCGCTCTACCTCGCCTGGCGCTATGTCCCGGCCCACGTCAACGAGACCAGCGATCCCGTCGACAACCTCGGCGGCATCCTCTCGGTCCTGCTCGTCTCGGCGCTGGTGCTGGGGATCAACCTGGCGCCGGTGCCGGGCAAGGGTGCGCTGGCGATCGGGCTCGGCATCGTCGCCCTGGCGGCGACCGGCGCATTCGTCCTGCGCCAGCGCCGCGTGCGCTCCCCTCTATATGACCTCGAGGTGGCGAAGCGGCGGATCTTCTGGGTCGCGGCCTGCGCCGGGATCATCGTCTTCGGCTCGCTGATGGGGGCGATGTTCATCGGCCAGCAGTTCCTCCAGAACGTGCTCGACTACTCGACCCTCGACGCCGGCCTGGCGATCCTGCCGGCTGCGGTGCTGATGGTGATCGTCGCTCCCCGCTCGGCGAAGCTGATCGAGGCGCGCGGCGCCCGCTTCACGCTGCTGGTCGGCTACGTCTTCTGCGTGCTCGGCTTCCTCACCATGCTGCTGCTCTGGAAGGACAACATCGACTACTGGAAGGTCGGCCTCGGCTACGCCTTCATCGGCATCGGCGTCGGCTTCGCCGGTACCCCCGCCTCGCACTCGCTGACCGGTTCGGTGCCGGTCAAGCGCGCCGGCATGGCCTCCGGAACGGCCGACCTGCAGCGCGACCTCGGCGGCGCGATCATGCAGTCGATCTTCGGCGCCCTGCTCACCGCCGGCTACGCCGCCGCCGCCAGCGCGGCGATCGCCTCCTCGGGCGAATCGAGCAAGGTCACGGAAAACGTCGAAGGCGAGCTGACCAAGTCCTTCTCGAGCGCCGCCGACCTCGCCTCCCAGTACCCAGGCCACAGCGAACAGATCATCGCCGCCGCCAAGGCCTCCTTCCTGCAGGGCGACGAGTGGGCCTACGCGGCCGGGATCGTCGCGATCCTGCTCGGTGCTGCTCTCGTCTACTTCCGCTTCCCGAAGAAAGACGAAGAGGAAGCGCTGCTCACCCAGTACAACGCCGAAGACAGCAAGCCGGCCGCCGCCGCTTGAGAGGATGGCGGCTGGTGGCCGCCCACAGCGAAACACGCCAGCCCCGCCTCAGCGCAACCCTGCGCGAAGGCGAGCGGGTAACGCCACTGGAGCTCTTCTTCGACCTCGTCTTCGTCCTCGCGATCACCCAGTGCACGGCGCTGATGTCGCACCACACGTCCTGGAGCGGACTCGCCCAGGGCCTGCTGGTGCTGGGAATGCTCTGGTGGTCCTGGACCGGCTACTCCTGGCTGACCAGCGTGCTCGACCCCGAGGAGGGGGCCGTGCGGTTGGTCATGTTCGGCGCGATGGCGGCGCTGCTGCTCGTCTCGCTCTGCGTGCCGGAGGCGTTCGGCGACCTGGCGCTCGTCTTCGCGCTCGCCTACGGCGCCGTGCGCGTCGCCCACATCGGCCTCTTCATGCTCGCCAGCCCCGATGACGACAGCCTGCGGCACTCGGTGCTGGGCTTGGCGGCCAGCACGGCGATCGCGGTGCTGCTGCTGGTCGTCGCCTCGCTCTTCGACGGCGTCGCCCAGGGCGCCCTCTGGGCGTTGGCCCTCTTCCTCGACATGGGCGGCCCCTACTTCTTCGGTTCGGAGGGCTGGAAACTCGTCCCGGGCCACTTCGCCGAGCGCCACGGCCTGATCGTGATCATCGCCCTCGGCGAGTCGATCGTCGCGATCGGGGTCGGCGCCTCGGGTGCGCTTAATCTCGGCATCGGCACGGCGGCGGTGCTGGGCGTCGCGGTCGCTGCGGCGATGTGGTGGATTTACTTCGACATCGTCGCGATCGTCTCCGGCCGGCGCCTCGCTGAGGCGGAGGTGGGAAAAGTGCAGAACGAGATGGCACGCGACTCCTACTCCTACTTGCACCTGCCGATGGTCGCCGGGATCGTGCTGGTCGCACTAGGCATGAAGAAGACGATCGGCCACTTCGACGACCACCTGCACACGGTCGAAGCCTTCGCCCTGCTCGGCGGCGTCGCCGCCTACCTGCTCGGCCTCGCCGCCTTCCGCTACCGGCACGTCCACACGATCAACCGCCAGCGCCTCGGCCTCGCGATCGTCCTACTGATCCTCGTCCCGGTGGCGACCGCCGTGCCGGCCCTGCTCGCGCTCGCGCTCGTCAATGTCCTGATCTGGACGATGATCGCCTACGAGACCCGCCTCTACGGCGAGGGCCGCCACGAGGTGCGGAGGCCTCAGACGGCGGACTGATCGCGGCGGCGGCGTGGACCGAGCGGATGCTCGAACTCCTGCATGAGGCCGGCGATCGCGAAGCAGAGTGCGCCGGTCAGCGTGCCCCAGTTGGCGATGCCCGTCGCCAGCAGGTCACCGGAGGACGGCCTCACGAAGGAGGCGACCGCCGAGACCATGAAGAGAACCGAGCCGAGCTGGTTGACTGCGACGATCCACCAGCCGAGGTCGCGTCGGCGCCAGAACCGCCAACCGCCACCGATCCCGACCATCGCCAGGTGCCCGGAGACGAGGAAGAGCGCGCAGCCGATCATGTCCGGCGACCAAACCAGGCGATCCGCGACTGTCGGGCTCAGGTCCTCGATAAACGAATCGATCAGGTTGATCGCGAAGACGAGCGTGCCGGCAAAGAGGACGATTGCGCTCAGCCGTTGCAGCCGCGGCTCGGCGCTGACCTGCACCACGGAGGCGTAACCACCGGTGCTGAAGAAGACGCCGCCTACCAGGTAGATCGTCGCGCAGGCGGTCGGATCGACGCCCGCCTGGGCCAAAGCCGCGCCGAGCGCGAAGAGCGTGCCGCCGATCAGGAATGCGGTCGCCGCGACCGCATTGACGAGAGCGCTACGGCGAGACGAACGTCTCCGGGTCTGGACCGATGCGCTCACCGCGGTCGAGTCTCTCGAATTCCTCCATCTCCGCGTCGCTGAGCTCGAAGTCGAAGAGTTCGAGGTTCTCGCGGATTCGCTCCGGGGTCACCGACTTGGGGATTACGACGTTGCCCAGTTGCAAGTGCCAGCGCAGAATTGCCTGTGCCGGCGTCTTGACATGGCGCTCGGCGATCCGGCCGATCGCCTCGTCTTCGAGCACCTCCCCCTGCGCGAGGGGGCTCCACGCCTCGGTAGCGATCCCGTGATCGGCAAGCCAGGCACGCAGCTCGGCCTGCTGGAAACTCGGATGCAGCTCAATCTGGTTGACCGTCGGCTGGATCTCGGCCTCCGCCTCCAGCCTTTCCAGGTCGGCGATGCGGAAGTTGGAGACACCAATTGTGCGCGCACCGTCCTCCGCCTGGATGCGCTCGAAAGCGCGCCAAGTCTCGACGAAGCGATCCTCGCTCGGCACCGGCCAGTGGATCAGGTAGAGGTCGACGTAGTCGAGGCCGAGGCGCCGGGTGCTGCCCTCGAACGCCTCGAGCGTCGAGTCGAAGCCCTGCTGCGAGTTCCAGAGCTTGGTCGTGACGAACACCTCCTCGCGCGGCAGACCAGAGGCGGCAAGCGCCGCGCCAACGCCGCGCTCGTTGCGGTAAGCCGCCGCGGTGTCGATGTGGCGATAGCCGGCGGCGAGCGCCAGCTCGACGACCTCCTGGGTTTCCTCGGGCGGCACCTGGAAGACGCCGAAGCCGAGCTGGGGAATCTCGACGCCGTCGTGGAGTGTGAGGCTGGGAATGGTCAACTCGGCCATGGCTGGGACTTCCTTTGCTGTCGCGAACCGTACAGCGGTTCAGCTACCCGCCAGGCTCGCTGCTACGCGCGTGGCAGTTGCTAGCTGGTCGCGAGGCCGATGGCCAGCAGCGGGAAGGACAGCATCAGCCCGAGGTAGGCGCCGACGGCGGCGCCGGTGAGAACGCTGGTCGTGCGCGAGCGCAGCCCCGAGATGACGCCAATCAAGAAGATTGCGCCAGCGAGGACGAGGCCGATCCAGAAGACGTCGGGCATGAGCGCGGGCGAGGTTATCGAACCGCCAGGGCGGGAGGATTTGGCGGCCAGGCAGCAAACAAGTCGAACCTGGAATCGACGCTGGGTGCCGAGGGTCCCGAAGGCACAGGCCGATCAGATTTGGATGCCGCCGGCAAGGTGGAGGAAACCGTGCCGGAGGTGGGGCCCCCACGCCCTGAACTAGGGTGCAACGCTTTGTGGCCTTGACGGGGCCGTAGTGCGTTGCACATCGCTGGCGCTGGCACGGCAACTGAGGGGCCTGAACGACTCAGGGCTAGGTCGCAAGCAGCGCGGCGCTGACCTGATCGAAGCGCTCATCAACACGGTCGAAGCGATCGTCCATCCAATTCAACTCTCACCGCCCCATGCTTCAGTGTGCCTCGGCCGGCCGAACCGTTGCGGGCTGAATGTCACAATTGTGAATCTTTTGTCTGCGACGATGTACAGACGCTGGCAACGCCGGATGACGCCAGCTAGATTTCGGCGCGTGAAGCTGCTCGCCTTCAGCGACCTCCACCGCGACCTCGGCCAGGCCGCCGAGCTGGTCGCGATGTCGGCAGAGGCCGACGTGGTGATCGGGGCCGGCGACTTCGCCTCGGTGCACGAGGGGCTGGGCGAAACGATCGATGCCTTGGCCGGGATCGAGACACCGACCGTGCTCGTTCCCGGCAACAACGAGACCGAGGACGCGCTGCGCGAGGCAGCCGGCGGCTGGAGCGCAGCAACGGTTCTGCACGGCGGCGGGACCACGATCGACGGCGTCGAGTTCTACGGCCTCGGCGCCGGCGTCCCAGTCACCCCCTGGGAGTGGAGCTTCGACCTCGACGACGAGAAAGCGGCATCAATGCTCGATGCCTGCCCCGAGGGGGTCGTCCTGGTCCTCCATTCGCCCCCGCAGGGGCACTGCGACGCCAACGGCTCGGGCGATCACTTCGGCAGCCCGGCATTGCTGCAGGCGATCGAGCAGAAGGCGCCGCGGTTGGCGGTCTGCGGCCACATCCACGAGTCATGGGGATGCGAGAGCCGGATCGGTGGAACGCCGGTCCGCAACCTCGGCCCAAAGGGCGCCTGGATCGAGGTCTAGGACTTCGGCCGGTAGAAGAGGTGCGCCACGTCGGGCGCCTCGACGACCCGAACCTGCTCGAGCCCGATCTCGGCGCCGAGGCCGTCGAATAGGCGCTCGCCGCCGCCGAGCAAGACCGGCGCGACGTTGAGCAGCATCTCGTCGACCAGGCCGGCGGCAAGGTACTGGCGCCCAACCTCCGCACCGCCGCCGATCGCGACGTGGCCGCCGCCCGCCGCCTCCCGCGCCTGCTCCAGCGCCGACTCGATGCCCTCGGTAACGAAGGTGAAAGTGGTGCCGCCCTCCTTCTCCAGGGGCTCGCGCTCGTGGTGGGTGAGGACGAAGACCGGATGGTGGAAGGGCGGGTCATCGCCCCACCATCCCTCCCACGGCTCCTCCCCCCACGGGCCCGGACCGCCGCCGAACATCTTGCGGCCCATGATCGTCGCGCCGAGGCCGTCGAGCGACTCCTCGAACACGGCGCTGCTGGCGTTGACCTCACCGCCCTCCCGGCCGTGCGGCTCGCGCCAGGCGGCGAGCTTGACGACCCACTCGTGCAGCTGCTCTCCCCCTTCGCCGAGCGGGTTCTCCTCGCTCTGGTTGGGCCCGGCGACGTAGCCGTCGAGCGAGATCGAGATCTGGAACCTGAGCTTGCCGATGCCGTCAGTGTTGCATCCCGCACCCTCGGCCCGGCATGGCCACACACAGCAAGCGGAACGCTCTAAGTCTCGAAGAGCTCTCCGGCGCGAACCCGCGCCGCCATGTCCTTTGATTCGTCCCGGTAGACCCGGCCATCCTCGAACTCGATCGCCGGGTACTTGCGCTGTCCGGAAAGCTGCTCCAGCTCGTCGCGCTTGCCAGGACGAAGTGGCCCCTTCACCACCTCGTACTCGATGCCCTGCTCGTCGAGTGCCTTCTGCACCCGCCAGCAGGGATGCGCGTCGACCTTGACCCACATAGTCGAGCAGCGATGGAGCTTGACGGCCATTCAGCGCACCCTAACGCCTTCTTGCGAATTCGCGGCCTACCGCTACTCCGGCACGAGGCGCTCGGCGACGGCATCGCTGCGGAAGTCGAAGATTCGCCTCAGGTCGCGCCGGACGAAAAGCCGGTCGGCGATAGTGCCGATCGGTCCGAAGGGGATCCGGTAGCGCACTCGATCACGGATCACGGTTGCGCCATCCTCCGTCGGCTCAAAGAGGTGAGTGTGTTCCCAAACCGAGTAGGGGCCCTTGACCTGAATGTCGACGAAGCGCACCGGTGGTTCCCAGATCTCGATTCTCGTGCGCCAGCGGATCGGAACCCGGTGCAGCTTGAGCCTGTAGTCGAGCAGGGTTCCTACCTCAAATGCGGCCAGTTTTGGCGTCGTCACTTCGAAATGAAGCCAGGGCGGCGTCAGTGGCTCGAGGTTGAGCGCGTCGCCGTAGAAGTCAAACGCCTGCTCGATCGGCACCTCGACTCGCTGGCTCCGTTCGAGGATTCGCACGGACACGGCTTCAGTCTTGCAGTGCAGACGGGTAGGGCTACCGTGTGGAGATCGCGCCCCGCACTCTCATCGCCGGCGCCACGGGCTTCATCGGCGGGCGCCTCGCGGCCTCGCTGGGCGACCGCGACGGAATCGTGCGATGCCTGGTCCGCAACCGCTCGAAGGCCGCCGCCCTCGAGGCGGCCGGATTCGACCTACACGTCGGGGACATCACCGACGCGGCGAGCCTCGAGGGCGCTGGTCAAGGTATCGAGGTCGCCTACTACCTCGTGCACGCAATGGCGGGTGGCGCGGGATTCGCCGAGCGAGAGCGGAGCGGCGCCCGCAACTTTGCCCGCATGGCAAAGTGCGAAGGGATTGAGCGCGTCGTCTACTTGGGGGGCCTCGGAGACGTAAGTGAGTCCGCTCACCTGCGCAGCCGCCACGAGACCGCGCGGGTCCTCGCCGCCGAGGGACCACCACTGACTTACTTCCGCGCAGCGATGGTCGTCGGCGCTGAGAGCGAGTCCTACCGAACCCTGCGCTACCTAGTCGGCAGGCTGCCCGTGATGATCGCTCCATCCTGGCTGCGCACGGCAACCCAGCCGATCGGCATCGACGCCGTGGTCGAGTACCTGCGCCGCGCTCCAGAGGTCCCAGAGTCGGCCGGACGGGAGGTCCAGATCGGCGGCCCCGACGTGCTCTCCTACTCGGAAATGATGGACCGCATGGCAATCGTCATGGGCAAGCAGCCCCGTCCCAAGCTCCCCGTGCCATTCATCACACCGTGGCTCTCAGCCCTCTGGCTGGGACTGGTCACACCGGTGGACGTCAAGGTCGCCCGCCCGTTGGTCGAGGGGCTAACCACAGCGACGATTGTCACCGACTCATCGGGCGCCGAAGCCTTTGGCATCTCCCCCGAGCCCTTTGATGAGGCACTTCGCCGGGCTCTCGCCGAGGAAGTCGCGCGGTCCTAACCCCCCCCGATAGTCCTGAACCATTGAATAGTTACCAAAATCTCTACTATTCATGACAGCATGGAGCTATCATGACAGCAATGGAACCCACCAGATGACGGGGCCCAGCCTCACCCTCCACGACGGCATCGAGATTCCGCAACTGGCCTTTGGCGTCTTCCAGTTGCCGCCCGAGGAAACCCAAAAGGCCGTCGAGCTGGCCCTCGAAGCCGGCTACCGGCATATCGACACTGCCGCTGCCTACGGCAACGAGAGAGAGGTCGGCGCGGCACTTGCCGCTTCGGGACTGCCCCGAGAGGACTACTTCGTCGCCACCAAGCATTGGAGCTCACAGCAGGGCCACAACTCGATCCTGATGGCCTTCGAGGCGAGCCTCGACCGACTCGGACTCGACCACGTCGACCTCTACCTAATCCACTGGCCAGCTTCAACGGAGGGCCAGTTCGTCGACTCTTGGCGGGCCTTCGAGCGGATTCACGGCGAGGAGGCGGCGCGCACGATCGGTGTGTCCAATTTCCACATCGAGGATCTCGAATTGTTGGAGCGGGAGACGGAGACCCGGCCGACGATCAACCAGGTCGAGTTGCACCCCCACTTCCAGCAGGCCGAGCTGCGCGCCTGGCACGCCGAGCACGGCATAACCACTGGGGCCTGGGGCTCGCTCACACAGGATGAGTTGCTCCACGACCCGACGATCGTCCGACTGGCCGAGCGGCGCGAAAAGACCCCCGCGCAGGTGATCTTGCGCTGGCACCTGCAGCTCGGCAACGTCGTCATTCCCAAGTCGGTGACGCCGGAGCAAGCTCGGGAGAACATCGACCTCTCCGACTTCGAGCTCTCCCACCGGGAGATGGCGGCAATCGAGGACCTTGACCGCAGTCGCCGGATCGGTCCTCGCCCCGCCGCCTCCCTCGCCTCCTAGCTCCCCAGCGAGCGCTCCCGACACTCGGGATTTGCTTGGGCAATTTGCCGTTGCTCAGGTAATCTTTTCGAATTCTCTTCAAGAGGTCGTGTCAGCTGAAAACTCGACGTCTACCTGCAAAACCGCCTCTCGCCCTGCTGGCAATCGCGCTGGCGGCCCTGACTGGCTGCGGCAGTAGCGGCAGCGCGAGCGAGTCGCCCGCGACCGGCCTGCCGGAAGAAATCGTGATCGGCGCCGCGATCGCCAAGACCGGCTATTTGGTGCCCTACGACGCCACCTTTGCCGCCGTCGAACAGCTGGTGAAAGAAACCAACGCCCGTGGCGGGATCAAAGGGCACAAGGTGCGGGTGATTCAAGCCGACACCCGTTCGGACCCTCAGCAAGCCGTATTGGCGGTTCAGAAGGTGATCGAAGAAGGGGCCGATGTCCTCTTTTTCAGCGGTGAGGCGCTGACCGCGGCAGCCGGCTCGCCGCTCGCCGAGGAACACAACAAGCTGAACTTCTCCATCGCCAACGAACCCGGTTGGGGACCTCCGACGACCGGTCGCCTTTCCTTCAGCTCGAACCCGAGCCTCCTCAGCGAAGCCAGCGGCGGGGCTTCGTTCCTGGACGACAGGGGCATTAGGCGTCCGTTCCTCTTCCGCGACACCTCGCTGATCTATGGCAAAGTCGACTGCTCGGCCTTCGAGCAGACCTGGGAGAAGCTCGGCGGCACGATCGCGGGCTCGGTCGATTTCGAGAACAGCGACGAGTCGATCGCGAGCCAGGTCAGCGAGCTGCGAAGCGCCGACGCCGACGCCGTGGTGATGTGCTCCTACCCGCCTGGGGGCGCCGCGGCAATAAAGCAGATCCGCGCTGCCGGGATCGACGTCCCGATCCTCGGACCCGCCTCCTTCGACGGCATCTTCTGGCTGAAGGGCATCCCGGACACCGAGAACATCTACGTGACCTCGAACGGCTCGGCCTACGACCCGCCTGACAAGGCAATGGCGAAGCTGTTCGAGAGCCTCCGGCGCGCCGGCGTGGAAACCGACGTTTCGAGCGCCCTGCTGGCGGCCTATGCCGCCGGGCAGCTGATGCTGGGCGCGATCGAAGAAGCGGGCAGCGTCGACGGGAACGTCCTGGCCGATGCGCTCGAGGCAAAACCACGCGCGACGATCATGGGCAGGGTCAGCTACACGAAGGCAGACCACTTCCCAATCGGGACGCGGTGGCCGGTCTACGTCTATTCGAACGGCAAGCCGAAGCTGGTCACGGAAGTCGAGTCGCGGTTCATCCCCGAATACGGCGAATAGGCGACGCGCAACGACGACTCTCAACTGGCGATCGCGCCGACCGGGGCCGAGCGCTCGGCGAGGGCGCGATCGACGAACTCGACGAACGCCTGCCGATAGGCGAGCGTGAACCGATCGGCGAGAGTACTGACGTCTGCGTTCGGATCCAGCGGCAGCTCGCGCGGCTCGATTGCCGAGGTGATCGCCGTGTCCTCCGCGTAGATGCGCCCGTCGTAGGCGATAGCTTGCTCGAGGCGCTCCTGACCGAAATTCTCGAGGCCTCCCTCGATCCAGTAGTGCGCCGACTCGGTTGCGCTGATCGCGCGGGCGGCGTGGAGCACGCAGCGCTCGCCATCCTCTGTGAGCAATCGCGCCGAGGTGAAGTTGGGGGCAACCACGTGATAGGCCATTTCTCGCAACGTTCCCCAAACCGCTTCCGCGTCATCGCCGAATTCCATCTTTCGGCGAAGCGTCACCTCGAGGCCGTGACGTTCTGGCTCAAGCGGCTCGATCACCTCCGGCATCGCTCCCAGGGTGGCCTGGTGAACGAAAGCGAAGTGAGAAACGTCGCGGAAGTTCTCGATCATCAGCCCGAAGGCGACTGGCAGCTCGAAGGGGGTGCCGTGGCCCCACGTCCACTCTTCGGCGTCGAACCACGGCGGGGTGGGCAGGTCGCCCAGCGGCTCCTCCAGCACCGTCCAGACGAGACCCAAGTGTGCCCGCGCCGGATAGGCCGGGATCCGGGCGCGTGACGGGATCTGACGTTGGTCGGAAAGCGACGGGATCCGGGTGCAGGCCCCATCTTCGCCCGCCCACTCCCAGCCGTGGTACGGGCACTGGATCGACTCGCCTTCGACCTTGCCCATCGAAAGTGAGGCGCCACGGTGGGCGCAGCGGTCTGCCACTACGGCCGGCTCCCCGCTCTCGGTGAGAAAAACGGCGAGCGCTTCACCGAGGAGCACTGCCCGTTGGGGGGCGCGCTCCAGATCCTGGAGCCTCGCGACGGGCTGCCAGCAGCGGCGCAGCGCGAGGGAAACGTCCTCGCTGGTCGGGACTCGAGATGAGCTCTCGCCATGCATCGTGCTGACCCGATTACTTTAGAGCCTTTTTTTACTCATGGCTGCCTCCCCAGGTAGGCGCGCAGAACGTCGGGGTTGCGCTGCAACTCGCTGCGCGAGCCCTGGGCTCGGACTTTTCCGGTGCTGAGCACGACGCAGCGATCGGAGAAGTCGATCGTCCGGGCGGCGTTCTGCTCGACCAGCAGCATCGTCACCCCTTCGTCGCGCAGGTCCCCCAGCAGCTCGTAGATGACGTCGATCATCTTCGGCGCGAGACCGAGCGAAGGCTCGTCGAGGATCAGCAGCTTGGGCCTGCCGAGCAAGGCACGGGCGATCGCGAGTTGTTGCTGCTCTCCCCCCGAGAGACGATCGGCACGCTGGTGAGCACGCTCGCGGAGGATCGGGAAACGCTCGAGCGTCCGCTCCATCCAGGCGGCGCCCTCGTTCTCGCTGCGTGCGCCGAGCCGCAGGTTCTCCGCCACGGTGAGGGTCTTGAAGATGTGCCGGCCCTCGGGCACCAGTGCCAACCCCAGGCGCGCGATCTGCTCCGGCGCCATTCCATTCAGGACGCGGTTCTCGAACACCGCCTCTCCCGAGGTCGGGCGCACCAGGCCGCAGATCGACCGCAGGATCGAGCTCTTGCCCCCGCCGTTGGGCCCGATCATCCCGATCACTTCCCCTCGACCGACGCTGAGATCGACTCCGTGGACCACCTCGGTGCGTCCGTAGCCAACCCGGATCTCGCGCAGCTCAAGCATCGGCGGCCACCAGGAAGGAGCTTCCAAGATAGGCCTCAACCACAGCTGGGTCGGCTTGGACTTCCTCTGGAGTCCCGACCCGCAGAGTCATGCCGTCGTCGAGTACCTGGACTCGACGACAGAGCTTCATGACGGTGCTCATGTCGTGCTCGATGAGCAGAAGCCCGCAGCCGAAGTCCACCAGCACGCTTTGGAGGATCTCGACCAGCTCCTCGCTTTCGGCTTCGTTCAGCCCAGCGGCGGGCTCGTCGAGGAGCAGGTAGCGCGGCTGGATGGCGAGAGCGCGAGCGACCCCCAGGAGGCGCTGGCCTCCCGGGGGGAGGGAGCCGGCGGGCAGCGCAGCCTGCTCGAGGAGGTTCAGGCGACCGAGCACCTCGGCTGCGACGGTGGCGGCGCGCCGCCTGCTGACCCCAACCCCCATCGCGCCGGCGGCGACGCTCTCGAGGCAAGTCAGCTGGGGAAAGGGGAGGCCAGCCTGAAAGGTGCGGCCCAGTCCGTCATTGGCGAGGCGCGTCGGGGACCGCCCGGTGACGTCGACCCCGTCCAGCGTGACGGTGCCTGAGTCGGGCCCTTGAAACCCGCTGAGGACGTTGACGAGGGTCGTCTTGCCGGCGCCGTTCGGGCCGATCAGGCCGAGCGCCTCGCCGGGCTCGAGCTCGAGGTCGATTTCCCTGAGGACCTGCAAGCCGGAAAAAGCGAGCGATATCCCCTCGGCGCGCAGGGTGCCTTTCACCGCAGGGTTGACCGGTGGCCGGCTGGCCACGGCGCTGTGCGAATCCGGCAACGGCCCGGAGACCCGCAAGCCCAGTTGGCGGATCCAGGGCAGCTCGCCCGCCTCTCTGCCGCCGGTCAGCCCGTCCGGCATCGCGATCATCGTCGCCAGCAGGATCAGGCCGAGGCCAATCGCAGCGAGACCTGGCGCCTCCGCGACCGAGATCGCACCGAACAGATCGACTCCGTTCTCGACACCCCGGAGCATCTCGTTCACCGTCGCGATCGCGATTGCCCCGACCACCGCTCCAAGGACGCTACGGGCACCGCCGACGACCAGCATCGTCATCGTCGTCACAGTCGCACCGAAGTAGAAGGTGGTCGGGTTGAGAACACCGGACTGGTGCACAGCCAGCGCGCCGCCGATTCCGCACAGCACCCCGCTGATGCCGAAGGCGATCAGCCGCTCCCGCATGACGTTGATTCCGATCGAGCGAGCAGCCACCTCGTCCTCGCGCGTCGCCTGAAGGCGATAGCCGCTGGAAGACCACTTGAATGCGAGCGCGAGGACGACAGCCACAGCTGCCCAGAGCCCGGCCGATTCGACGCTGGTCGTCGTCGGAATGTTGACCAAGCCGCTGCTACCGCCGGTTACACGGTCCCAGTTGGCAACGACGTTGTAGACGACAATCAGAAAGGCGAAGGTGGAGATCGGGATGGCAAGGGTGGAGGTGCGCATCAACGGAAGGCCGACCGCTATCGCGAGGAGCCCGGAGACTGCTGCGGCGATCAGCGTTGAGAGCAGCGAGCCAAGTTGAGCGTCGGCGATGAAACCTGGCAGGCCGGGCGTCTGCAGCAGGGCGAAGGCTGCCGGCAAGGTGAGGAGCGCCGCAACGTAGGCACCGGCCGTCGCGAAGCCGAGCTGTCCGAACGAGTAGACGCCGCTGTTGCCGACGAAGACCTGCAGTCCGAGGACGACGATCAGGTTGCAGAGGATCAGGGTGACTGTGCCTCGGAAGGAGGGCGTGCCGTTCATGCCGACCAAGGTCGTAGTCGCGATCAGGGCCAACGGCAACAGCAACGACGCTGCGAGAGACGGGCGAGAGCGGAATCGTGCGCCGCTCACACCCGAGCCCTTCCGATCTCTCCTCCAAGCAGGCCGTGCGGCCTGAAGATCAGGATCAGCACCGGGAAGGTGAACACGATCGCGTCGCGGAACGGCACCAGTCCCTCAGGGAGGTAGGCGCCGAGCAGGGCAGAGAGGGCCCCGAGCAGCAGGCCGCCGATCACCGCACCGAACATCCTGCCGAAGCCGCCGATCACCACCGCCACGAACCCGACCAGGACTGGGGTGAGGCCCATCGTGGGCGACACCTGGCCGGTTTGCATCACGAGCAACACGCCCACCGCGGCGGCGAGCGCTCCGCTGATCGCGAAGGCGATCGCAATCACCCGATTGGCCCGGACGCCGAGGAGGCGCGCCATGTCGAAGTTCTCCGCCGCCGCTCGCATCGCCAGCCCGGTGCGGGTTCGGTAGAGCAGCCACCCGAGGCCGCCCAGGACGATCACCGTGAGTCCGAGGGTGACGAACTCCAAGTTCGGCACCGAAATGCTGCCGATGCTGGTCGATTCACTGATCGAAGCTGGCGTCTCGACCGATTGGGCACGGGCGTCGACCGCCGCCGTCACGACGTTCTGGAGAATCGCCGCAACCGCCAGCGAGGTGACGAGCTGGGATGAAAGGTCGGCCTTACGGACAGGCCGAAAAGCCACGCGCTCGGCAAGCAGTGCGATCGCGATCCCAGCCAGCAGCGCGCCCGCGACCGCAGCGGCGAAGGGCAGCCCATCGAAGACGAACAGGGCGTAAGCGGCGAGCATGATGAACTCGCCGTGGGCGAAGTTCATCATCCCCATCACCGTGTAGACGAGGGTGATACCGAGAGCGATCAGCGCGTAGAGGCTTCCAAGGGCAAGCGCATCGATCAGGTTCTGACCCAGCTCGGTCATGGCAAGCGGTTGATCTTTCCATAGCGCTTAAAAAATCTCGCGTCAGCTGAGCTCGAAGGCGAGTTGGGCGATGTCGGCTCGGTACACGAGGCGGGCGAACTCGAGTGGGTGCTCCCGCTGCGACCCCTGCGGCCGGCCGAACTGGACGAAGCGCCCCATCAGGACCGGATCGCCGGCTGTGGCGCCAACCTGGGAAGACGCCCACTCGCTGAAGAAGGTGTGCTCGATCGAGACAGTGGCGCGGGTGAGGTCGAGCCCACTGGGCTTGGGCGGCTTCGCGCCGGTCTCAAGCGCCTGCGCGGTGGGAAGCAGCCATGGCACATGAGAGACCGTGGAGAAGGAATCGATAAGGAAGACTGATGGCTGGCCGACGTCGACGACCGCAGTTACGTGTGCGATCGGCGTCTGCTTATCCTCGATCTCGAGGAAGTGCGACACGGTGGGATCGGGTCGGCGCTCCCGTGAACTGAGCACGGTGATCGCCAGATCGTCGTGACGCTCGAGCGACAACCTGACCAGCCCGGTTACCTGGACCTCGCACCGTGGCGGAGCGACGTAGGCACCCGATCCCTTGACCCTGAAGATGGCACCGTCGGCGACGAGGAGGTCAAGCGCCGGCCTGATCACCGCCCGCGAGACGTTGAACTCTTCTTCGAGCTCGCGTTCGGAGGCAAAGCGGGCGCCGGACTCCCAGGTCCCGACCTCCAGCATTGCCTTGATGGCGGCTGCGAGCTGGAAGTAAAGCGGTACCTCGCTGTTACGGTCAGGCCTGCTACAGCCGGCCAGGGAGACAGCGGAAGACCGCTTAGGCCGGCCCTGAACCGGCTGGATGGACTGGGCCATTTGAACGCTGAGGATACCTTTCGCATCCACGCCAGTATCCAATTTGGTCCGAGGAGCCCTTTCTAGAGCGGTTTCGCGGCCGTGGCTACCGCGGCTCAGCAGCGGCCCAAATCGCGTCAAAAGCTCCTAGTCGCCGTGTCCGAAGCGGACTTCGGGCAGGGTGCGGTTGAGCCAGGAAGGCATCGACCAGGCCGCCTGGCCGGCGAGCCGCAGGAACACCGGCAGCAACAGCAGGCGGACCGGGAAGGTGTCGAGGAGGACGGCGACGCCGAGGATCACCCCCATCTCCTTCGGCGGCAGCGGTCCCGAGAGGGCGAAGGTGAAGAAGACCGCGACCATCACCGCGCCGGCGGCGAGGACGACGCGCCCCGAGCGGGCCAGCCCGCCGACCATCGCCTGCTTGGCGTCTCCCGTCCGCTCCCACTGTTCCCGCACTGAGGAGAGCAGGAAGACGGTGTAGTCCATAGCGATCGCGAAGATCATCGCGAAGAAGAAGATCGGCCCCCAGGCGTCGAGAAAGCCCTGCGATTCGAAGCCGAGCAGGCCGCTCAGGTGACCGTCCTGGAAGATCAGCTTGGCGACTCCGAAGGCGGCGGCAGTCGAGAGCAGGTTGGCGAGAACCGCGATCGCCGCCACCAGTGGCGCCTGGAAAGCAATCAGCAGGAGGAGGAACCCGAGCCCGACGATGAGTCCGATCGCCAGCGGCGCCTTCGCCGCCAGCGCCGACTCGAGATCGTGGTTCTCGGCTGCCGCGCCGCCAACCAGCGCGGCCGGGGGCAGCGTGTCTCGCAGTCGCTCGACCGTGTCGCCGAAGTCGCTGGTCGCGGCAGCGTTGGTCGGCACCGCGCCGATCAGGACCGCGTCGCCTGCACCGGCAACCGGGGCGGCGACGGAAGCGATGCCTGGGTCGTCTTCCAGCCCCTCGACCACCGCCGTGCGGGCGGAGCGTGGCGCGGTGACTTGAATCGTCGCCGGCGCCCCCGCGCCGAAGGCGGCGCTGAGGTGCCGGTAGCCGGCTCGCGAGGAGTCGTCCTTGGGGACGACCTTGATCGACGGCATCCCCGTCTTCAGACTGAGAGCCGGAAGGGCGAGGCCGACGAGGAGGACCAGGGCGAGGCCGCCAAACAGGAGTGGGCGGCGCCACAGCAGTTCCCCCCAACGAGCGAGCCGCGGCGAGCCGCGATCGCCGCTGCCGGCCCAGGGCAGGGACAGCCTGTCGACCCGGGGCCCGAGCTTGGCCAGCACCGCCGGCAGCAGCGTCAGCGTTGCCGCCAGCACGAACAGGACCGAGACCATGATCCCCAGCGAGACCGAGCGGAAGGCGGGGCTGGGGACGAGCAGCACCGCCGAGATCGAGACGAGCACGGTGAGGGCGGAGAAGAGGACCGCCTTGCCGGCGCTGTCCATCGTCTCGGCAACCGCCTCGACCGCGCTGCGCTCGCGCGCGAGCGCAGCGCGGAAGCGCATGACGACGAACAGGGCGTAATCGATCCCGAGCGCCAGCGCGAACATCAGCGCGAAGTTCATCGCCCAGATCGAGATCGGCGAGATCAGGCTGCCGAGGTAGAGAACGCCGGCGGAGGCGACGAGGCCAGTGATCGTCAGCATCAGTGGCAGGCCCGCGGCGACCAGCGAGCCGAAGGCGAGGACGAGAATCGCCAGCGTCACCGGCCAGGAGATCAGCTCCGACTTCAGCATCGCCTCGCGGTTGGCTTCGTTGAAGTCCGCCCACATGGCAGCGGCGCCGGTCAGGTTCGCCTCGATTCCCGGTCCCCCCGCGGCGGCGATCTCGGGCCTGAGGCGATCGGCCGCGGCGACCATCTCGTTCGGCACGCGGGCGGCGGTGCCGACCACGATCGCGGTCAGGCCATCGGTGGAGATCGATGCGCCGGGGTGCGGGGCGATGACGGTGCCGACCGCGGGGTCGGCGGTCAGCACCTGTTCAACCGCGGCCACGGTGCGCTGGAGCCGCGGCGCACTCGCACCGGCCCTGGAGGAGTGGACCGTCACCTGGAAGGCATAGGAGCCTGCGCCGCCGAACTCGCGCTGGAGCTGGTCCCGGGTCTGGACGGACTCCGAGCCATTGGCCTCCCAGCCGGCGCCGGAAAGGGCAGTCTCGACCCGGGGCGCCAGCAGCCCGAGGCCCACGGCGATCAGCGCCCAGGCGAAAAGACTCTCCGTCTGTGGGTCGCGGCGTAGCGTCCCAGCCGCCCGATCGGTCCCAGCTTCCGCGTCGTGTCCATTTCAGCTCCTCTACCGATTAACAACTTTACAATTGACCAACTTATCAGTTGTAAATGATAGAATAGCACGATGAAGCAGAGCCAGTTGACCCCAGAGGCAGCGGAGCTGATCGCGCGCCGTTTTCGCGCGCTCTCCGATCCAACCCGGCTGCGGATCCTCGACATCCTGCGCCGCCAGGACGAGGCCTCGGTAGGAGAGGTCGCCGAGCTGGTCGGGGGCTCGCAGCAGAACGTCTCCAAGCACCTCGGCGCCCTCCACGCAGAGGGCTTCGTCTCGCGCCGCAAGCGCGGCACCAGCTCGATCTACCGGATCACCGACCCCGGCGTCCACCAAATCTGCGACGGGATCTCAGCCGGAATCGAGGCCCAGCTGGCGGAGATGGAGGCGGTGCTCTCCGGCTGAGCCGGCCGGTGCTCAGGCGGCGGCGAAGTGATGAGGAAGACGCCCTAGCTTGCGAGGCGGCGAAGCGTCTCGAGATTCGGCGCGTCGAGAATCTTGCCGCGTCGGCTTGCCGCTTTTGCGATCGCTACTGACTCGTGCAGGTCCGACAGCTTTGGCCTCTTGTGGATCGACTGCTGAAGTGCAGTCGCGAGCTTGGCCTCGCCGAGCTCCTCCAGCTGGTTAGAGAGCTCGTCGCGTGCGAGAGGAAAAATATCGCTGGAGAGCAGTAGGCCTCGCGCTGTCAGCGAAAGCGCACCGCGCACTTGCTCCAAGGCGGCGCTGTAGTCGCCGCTTGCGACTATCTCCTCGGCAAAGTCAAGAGCGTTTGCAGCCTGCCGCAACTTGCGAGCGGGGTCCGGCCAGGCATCCTGCTCTGCGACGTACAGGGCGGCGTCGCGCATGACACCGGTGTCGAAGAGGATGCAGCCATACCAAACCGACCAGTGAGCGAAGTCGTCTCCGGCGCGGAGCTTTGCCCAAAAGCGCTCGACGTCGTCGGCGTAGAGGTCGATGTCCTCTCTCAGGTCGGCGATCCAGGGGCGCGCTGGTCCAATCACTTGGAAGTCGAGGTCGCTTATCTGTGTCCTCTGACCGCGAGCGGTGGAGCCAGAAAGGACGATTGCCTTAGCCCCAGACTTCAGGGCCCTCTCCACGACCACGGCGCTGATTGCAGCCAGCGCACGTGACTGATTTCGCGCCGCCCGCCGCTGGTCGCGCTGGAGCCGATCCGCCCAGACGCCAGGGTCGGTAACCCCAGCATGAGCCAACTCGCCCCGTCGCGGAGCGAGATCGGACCATGTCGCTGCCGCGGAGCTCATTTCCCCTCTGTTTCCGCGATTTCGACCGCTGTTTCGATTTCAACCAAGACATCCTCGATCGAGTAGTCCCCGAGATCAGGATCCTCGCCCTCGTAGAACATCCCCTTCCGCTCCTCGTTGAGGAGTCGATGCAAACCGGAGAGATCCTTAGGAAGCAGCCCTTCTTTGTACATCTTGGTTGCCGCTTCAGTTCGCTTCCAGTGCTTTTCGTCGATGGCGATGCCCCGCGTTTCGGCAAGTGCATCGATCGCTGCCTCGAGGCTGGCGAAACTCCACTGGACAGCGTCTCGCAAATCGCCGCCTCCAGCCTCCTCCTGTGCCTTCGTCAGGTGCTCGCGCGCTACCTCCACCTTTGGCTTGGAGGTCATATGGCGCCATGTTACGCCGCGGATCGGTCCGGGATTTCGCACCAGAGGGAGCGAGGAACGCGCCTGACAGGATTCGAACCTGTGACCTTCGGTTTCGTAGACCGACGCTCTATCCAACTGAGCTACAGGCGCGGGATTGGGCTGGTGGCCCGGAGGGGCGATTCTAGGGACTTGGGGGCGTGGTTAGGCGGCTTCTGGCTCGCTGGGCTGGTTCAGCCGCACGTGCCATTGGACGGTAGCGGTTGCGACGCGCTGGCCGGAGGAATCGGTCAGCTCGATCTCGCAGGGGAAGACGACCTTGCCATCGGCGTCGAGGGTGGCGAGGGCCTCGTCGGCGGGCACGCCGAGTGTGGCCTTGGCCTCGATCGGGCCCTTGGCGATCTTTTCGTAGGAGATCTCGGCACTGCGGGCGAGCGGCGTGACGTCGCCCATGCGCTCGGCGAATGCGCCGACGAAGGCGGCTCCCGAGGCAGCCTCGGCGACCGTGAAAAGGGCTCCCGCGTGCTGGGATCCGACGTGGTTCGTCAGCTCGGCCCGCTCGGGCAGGACCACAACCGCCTCGCCCGCGGTGACACTGGTGATCTCGAGGTCCAGAAACCCCGCAAAGGGCACGGCCTGGGTCATCCCCTGGGCGATCGCGTCGAAGTCGGTCATCGTGCGCAGACCCTACCGTCGCGGCCGTTCAGCGGCCCTCAAAGGTGGCGTGGCCGGGCCCACCGTGCTCGAGGAAAGTCTTGACCGCCCGCCGCAGGTCCTCGGTGGCGAAGAGGTCGCCCGCCTCGGTACGGATCGCCTCATCAGCGGCGGGAATGCCTCCCTCGCGGAAGCGGCGTAGGACCAGCTTCGTCATCGCGTGCGCCTTGGTCGGACCGGCCGCCAGCTCGGTGGCGAAATCGCGCGCCTTTTCGTCGAAGTCCTCGTCCTCAAAGACGCGATTGACCACGCCCCAGCCGGCCAGTTCCTCGGCGCTGAACAGCTCGCCGGTCATCACCAGCTCGCGGGCGCGGCCGCTGCCCGCCCGCTCGGCGAGACGCTGGGTGCCGCCCATCGACGGCGTCAGCCCAACCACTTTCTCGACCAGGCCGAACTTCGCCGAGCGCGCGGCGAGGATCAGGTCGCAACCGAGCGCCAGCTCGAAGGCCGCGGTCAGGGTCAGCGCGTGGGCGGCGAATACGACTGGCAGGGGCAGGCTTTCGACCCGCTCGACCACCCCGATCAGCTCGTCCCAGAGACCGCTCGCACGCTCCGGCGTCAGCCCGTCGAACTCGGCAACATTGACGCCGCCGGAGACCGCCCGTCCCTCGGCGCGGATCAGTAGCGCCCTCGGCAAGTCGCCCTCGACCGCGGCGATCGCAGTCTGCAGGCCCTCGAACATGCTGCGGTCGAAGAGGTTGAGCGGCGGGCTGTCGAGCGTCATCACGGCCAGGCCGGTCGCGTCACGCTCTACTCGTATTGGCCCCTGCGCCTGGCTCATCGGGCCGGGATCATGGCACGCGATGGACCTCGAAGAGGTTCGTCCCGAGCTCCTGTTCCGGCAGGCCCGCCGTGATCGCGATCAGGTCTCCCGAGCTCGCTATCCCGTGCTCGGCTGCCAGCGCCGCGCAATCGTGGAGCAGGCCCCGCACATCGGTCTCGTGGTCGTGGAGGACAGCGGTTACGCCGAAGAGCAACTTCAGCCGCCGCACGGTCTCGATCCGCGGCGAAACAGCGAGCACCGGCACATTGGGGCGGTGGGCAGAGACGAGCCGCGCCGTGCGCCCACTGGTCGTCGGCACCACAAGCGCCGCCAAGCCGAGTCGATAGACCGCGCCGACGGCGCCCTGGGCGACCGAGTCGGCAACGTCCTGCGTGGCCTGGTCGGTCCTGCCAAAGAGCCAATCTCCGTAGGGCAGGTCCGGCTCGGTGGCCCGGGCGATCTGGTCCATCACCCGCACAGCCTCGATCGGGTGCTGGCCCACGGCCGTCTCCTCGGAAAGCATCACCGCGTCGGTCCCGTCGTAGATCGCGTTCGCGACATCGGTCACCTCAGCCCGGGTCGGTCGCCGGGAGATCACCATCGAGGCGAGCATCTGGGTCGCAGTGATCGCCGGCTTCGAGCGGCGTCCGGCAGCGCGGATCAGTCGCTTCTGCACAACCGGCACGCGCGCGAGCGGCAACTCAATGCCGAGATCACCACGGGCAACCATGATGCCGCCAGTTGCCGCGGCGACGATCTCCTCGGCGTTCTCCGCCGCCTGCTGCTTCTCGATCTTCGCGATCAGGGGAATGTCGGAACCGAGCGCGTGCAGTCGCTCGCTGACCGGCTCCAGATCAGCCGCCGTCGAGACAAAGGACACGGCGAGCAAGTCGACGCCCTGCTCAACCGCGAACTCGACCCAGCTCAGGTCCCCCGAAGTAGCAGCCGGCGTTTCGATGCCCGGCACGTTCATGCCCTTATGCGAAGAGAGCGTGCCGCCGACCTCGACCTCGCAGTCGAGCCCGCCATCCTCCTGACCGCGAACCCGCAGACGGATCGAACCGTCGGCAAGGTAGACCGGTTCATCCTCACGCAGCGACGTCACGCCAGGCCAGGTGACTGGAATCGTCTCCTGATCCCCCTCCACCTCCTGCGGGGTCAACTTCACGTGCATCCCAGTCTCAAGCTCGGCAACATCGCCGCGCAGCTCGCCGATCCGCAGCTTCGGCCCGGGCAGGTCCCCCAGCACTGCGACCTCCTGGCCGGCCTGCTCGGCGGCGGCGCGGATCGCCTCAACCGTGCGCGCGTGGCGATCGCGGTCAGCGTGGGAGAAGTTGAGGCGGAAGACGTCGGCGCCCGCCTCGATCAAGCGCACCAGTGTCTCCGGCTCCCAGCTTGCCGGCCCGACCGTGGCGATGATCTTTGTGCGCCTTCCGTGCTGCATCCACATGACTGTAGAGCGTGACGAATCGCACCCGCGACAATGCAACGTTGACACTGATCTCTGTGACAATGGCCCGGTGAGCAGCGTCGCCGAGCGTCCCGCCAGCACCGAGGAGCCAGCCTTTCCGGACCTGGTCGGCGAGGCGTCTCCCTCGCCCGCAGGACCAATCGAGCCCACGGAGCTCGCAGCCCTCGGCAAGCCACCAGTCGTGCCGCTGCCGCGCGCCGCCCAGATGCTGCGCTTCAGTCAGCGCCAGATCGAGTACGTCTTCGGCGCCCAACGCCGCATCGGCGAGACCTTCCGCATGCGCACCGCAATGCCCGGCGGTCCGGTGGTCACCAGCCACCCCGACCACGTCCGCTCTCTCTTCACGGCCAAACCCGAGCTGGCTCCCTCGCTGACCGGCGAGTCGCCGCTGCGGCCGATCCTCGGTACCGGCTCAGTTCTCACCTCGCTCGGCGAGCGCCACATGCGCCAGCGCAAGCTGCTGCTGCCGCCCTTCCACGGCGAGGCGATCGAGCGCTACACGGAAATGATCACCGCAGCGACCGAACGCGAGCTCGATCGCTGGCCGCTGAACCGACCGTTCACGCTGGCTCCGCGCATGCAGGCGATCACCCTCGACGTGATCATGGCCGGGATCTTCGGGATCGAGGGCAAGCCCAAACGGGGCACGCCGGAGAACCAGATGCGCGTCACGGTCAAGCGCCTCGTCAACGCCTCGACCTCGCTGGTCGGCCAAGCGGGAGAACTGCTCAACATCGGCCGCGAAGACGCGGTGGGCGTCGTCAAAGTTGGCGTCACCTTGCTCGACCGGCCGACCTACGCCGTCATCCGAGCCCGCCGTGCCGACGAGCACCTCGCCGAGCGCCGCGACATCCTCTCGCTCCTCCTGCAGGCGCGCACCGAGGAGGGCGAGGCGATGGACGACAAAGAAGTCCGTGACGAGCTGCTCACCCTGGTCCTCGCCGGCCACGAGACGACCGCGAACTCGCTCTCCTGGACCTGGGAGCGCCTGGTGCGCAACCCGGACGCCCACGAGGCGCTGCGCGAGGCGACTCGCAACGGCGACGACTCAGCCGAGCAGGTGGAGGCGACGATCGTCGAGAGCATGCGCTCCCGTCCCGTCGTCCCCTTCATCGGCCGCCGAGTCACCGTCCCCTGGCGCCTCGGCCCGTATGGAGTCTCCGCCGACACCCCGATCGGGATGAGCATCCTCCTCGTCCACCATCGCGAGGACCTCTACCCGGAACCGTTTGCCTTCCGCCCCGAGCGCTGGCTCGGTCGCAAACCGGGGACCTACGAGTGGATCCCCTTCGGCGGCGGCATCCGCCGCTGCCTCGGCGCCGCCCTGGCGATGGCCGAGATGCGCGTCGTCCTCGAGGCAATGGCCCGCCGCCTAGACCTAGACGCCGCCGAGCCCGAGCCCGAGCACGCCCTGCACCGCAACGTGACGATGATCCCGTCGCGCGGCGGCCGCGTCGTCTTGCGCGGCCGAGCAAAATGAGCAGGAAAACCAGTCCGCTGCACTGAGCGTTTTTGCCCAGTAAAAATCCTGCAAATAGCAGCCTTTGCACAGGGTGCTTCGGAAAAGACTAGTTCCTCCAAAGCGGTTCCGCCGTCAGGGCAGATATAAGTTGCAGCTGGGGACGGGGCGTCGGCGTGGATCGGGGTGCTGCCCTCGGACCCACGCTCGACCATGGATGACGCAAGCATCCATGAGGCCTGATAGTCCCCAGAGAAGGGGCCATGCCCCGTCCCCGATGTGCTCGGGAACGGCGGAGCTCAGCACCACGAACTGGTGGCGTGCCTAAGCACTCTCTCTCTCACTTTCTGTCTGCTGCTGTAGACCGTCTCCCCGGGTCTCCAATCCCGTCAGCGAGGAGAAATCTTGCACGGCGGCACGGACAGAATTAGTTAAACAACTTTTCGTTGAGAGCGGAGAGGGAGGGATTCGAACCCTCGAGAGAGCTTGCGCCCCCTACTCGCTTAGCAGGCGAGTGCCTTCAGCCACTCGGCCACCTCTCCGGGCATTCGGCTCGATTGTAGGAACTCACGGGGTACGGCGCGGTTAGTCTCGTTGCCGTGTCGGCTCGCACGCACGCGGAATTCGAAGCGATCTTCGCCGAGGTCGAGGCACCGTTTGCCTTTGTCGACCTCGATGCGATGTGGTCGAACTCCGACGCGATGCTGGCGCGGGCGGCGGGCAAGCCGATCCGAGTGGCGAGCAAGTCGCTGCGCTGCCGGGGGCTGCTCGAACGTATTCTGGGGCGCGACGAGCGCTACGCCGGGCTGATGACCTTCACCCTGCCGGAGACGCTCTGGCTGGCCAAGCAAGGGTTCGAGAACCTGCTGCTCGCCTACCCGACCGCGGACACAGGTGGGCTCGAGGAGCTTGCGCTGCGCTCGGTGGCGAACCCCGAGGGAGCACCGATCGTGATGGTCGACTGCGTCGAGCACCTTGACGCGATCGAGTCGGTTCTGGGCGGCGGCGCAGCGCCGGTGCGAGTCTGCATCGAGCTCGACGCCGGCTGGTGGGCGCTGGGCGGGCGGATCAAGGTCGGCCCGAAGCGCTCGCCCGTGCACACGGTCGAGCAGGCCGTCGAGCTGGCCCGGGAGATCGAGCGCCGCAGCCAGGTGAAACTGGCTGCCCTGATGGCCTACGAGGGCCAGATCGCCGGTGTGGGCGACCGGCCGCCCGGTCGGCGCTTCCGCGGCGCGGCGATCCGCTCGATGCAGCGCCGCTCAGCCGCCGAGCTGGCCGAACGGCGCGCCGCCGTGGTCGCCGCGATCCGCGAGTTCACCGAGTTGCCGATCGTCAACGGAGGTGGCACCGGCAGCCTCGAGCTGACTGGAGCCGAGGACGCGGTGACCGAGATAGCTGCCGGCTCGGGCTTCTACGCCCCCACCCTCTTCGACGCCTACAGCCGCTTCAGCCTCACGCCCGCCGCCGGCTTCGCGCTGTCGATCGTGCGCAAGCCCAGCGACGGCATCGCAACCGCGCTCGGTGGCGGCTACCTCGCCTCGGGCAGTGGTGACCCCTCGCGCGTTCCCTCACCCTGGCTCCCCCAGGGCCTCCAGCTCGATTCCGAGGAGGGCGCCGGCGAGGTTCAGACGCCGCTCAGCGGCGCACCCGCCAGCGACCTGCGCGTCGGCGATCGCATCTACATGCGCCACGCCAAGGCGGGAGAGCTCTGTGAGCGCTTCGACGCCCTTCATCTGGTCGAAGGCGGGGAGATCGTCGACACGGTCCCCACCTATCGCGGCGAGGGCCAAACCTTCCTCTAGGGACCGAGCACCCGCTCCGCGTATTCGTTGGTGAAGGTGTGGCCGGGGTCCAGCTCGTCCCTCGCCGCTTGGAAGTCGGCCCAGCGCGGATAGCGCTCGGACAGGGTGGCGGCAGTCTGAAAGTGCCGCTTGCCCCAGTGGGGACGACCGCCGTACTCGTTCATGATCGCCTCGACCGCTTCGAAGTAAGGGCGCCACTCCATACCGCGGTACTGGTGCACCGCGATATAGGTGGTATCCCGTTCGTGCGAGGGACTGAGCAGCGCATCGTCGGCGGCAGTGACCCGCATCTCGATCGGGAAGAAGACCGGGTAGCGGTTGTCACGGATCCACTCGATCACGCGGCGCGCCGCCTCGGGGCCATGCTCGCGTGGCACTCCGTACTCCATCTCGGTGAAGCGCACACGCCGCTCGTTGGCAAAGATCCGGTCGCTGCGGTCGGTCGCCGTACTACCCGAGGCGAGCCAGGCGGCCAGGCGCGAGAGCGAGGGAATCGCCCGGGGCAGCGCCTTGCCGACCGCCGAGATCGCCTCCAGCGCCCAGTTCTCGAGCACGATGTCATTGAGGAAGGCAGCGGTCCGGCCGCGCGGGCGCGGCGGCCCGTCGGTGCGGTTGCGTTCGAGGACCAGCGCCGAATCCGCATAGGGAAAGGTGAAGAGCTCGAAGTGTTCGTGCGCGTCGGCGCGCTCCTGGAAGGTGTCGAGCACCTCCTCGCGCGGGTGAGAGCTGTCGACACGGTGCAGGTTGAAGGCAGGCAGGCAGCGCAGGGTTACCGAGCTGATCGCGCCAAGGGCGCCGATGCTGACCCGGGCGGCGCGCAGCAGCTCGGGGTCGGCATCCGCTGTCAGCTCCCGCGATGAGCCGTCGGCAAGGACCAGCTCCATCGCCACCACCTGCGAGGAGATGTTGCGCAGCTTGGCCCCGGTGCCATGCGTTCCGGTTGAGATCGCACCGGCGATTGTCTGGCGGTCGATGTCCCCGAGGTTCTCCATCGCCAGTCCAAGTGCGTAGAGCTGCTCGTTCAGATCGGCGAGGACCGTCCCCGCCCCGACCTTGACCAGGCCGGAAGCGCGGTCAGCGTCGATCACCCCGCTGAGCTGGCCGGCATCGATCATCGTCCCGCCCGTCATCGCCGTCTTGGTGAAGGAATGGCCGCTGCCCGCGACGCTGATCTTGCGACCCGCCGCCGCGGCCCTGGCCACCACCTCGGCAAGCTCCTCGCGACCCGCCGGGCGCAACCGCTCGAAGGGGCTGCACACTTGATCCCCGGCCCAGTTGCGCCAGGTATCGGAGTTCCCTACCTCGTCACCGATCGCTGAAGACATACTTCGGGAGACTAGCCCGGCTAGCCCTGAGCAGTACGTATGGCGGGCGATGCCAAGGCGTGAGAGGCGTACAGAACGGTGGCCAGCAAGAGCACGATGATCGCCAGGCTCGGCGCGGCGTTGCCGGCAACGCTGGCGGCTCCGCCCCCCGCGAGACCTCCCACCACCTGACCGGAAGCCCAGGCCATGTTGGAGAGCCCCGCCGCGAAGCCCTGGTGGAGACGACTGGTCTCGGCCGCCTCGGAGAGCATCGTCAAGGCGGGCGTGAAGCAGATGCCGCCGCCAAGCGAGGTGAGGATCAGCCCCGCCATCACGACCCCCATCGCCTGCCCGATCGCAACCGCCGCCATCGCCACTGCACAGATGCTGAGGCCGGCCATGAAGGGAACCCGGCGCCCGGCCCGATCGGAGTAGCGGCCAGCGATCGGCGCGAGGACCGCCTCCAGGGCAGCGCCGGCGATGAAGCCACCGGCGATCAGCGCGTGTCCGCCGCCGAGGTCGGCGATCTGCAGCGGCACCAGCACCTCCACCGCGCCGAACATCACCGACGGAATCGCGACGAACGTAGTCGCCATCACGATCGGCCGGCTGAAGATCGTCTCCGCCACCTCGCGCAGATCCTGGGATTCGGGTGGTTCGGCCTCCGGCAGGCGGGAGGCAAAAACCGCGAGGACCAAGGCCACACCGAGAACAGCGCTGAAGACCGGCTCCGTGCCTACGGTTGCCGCCAGAGCACCGATCGCCGGCCCGAACAGCGCGCCCGCCACGGCGGTCCCAAGCGCGGTGCCGATTACCGATCCTCGTTGCTCCGGCGGCGAGGCGCTGATCAGCCAGGTCAGCGCCCCGGACCAGATCAGGGCGCCTGCGCCGCCTTGGGCGAAGCGCGCCGCGTCGAGCAGCAGGAACTCGTCGGCGAAGCCGAAGGCGACGCTTGCAACGCCAAGCATGAGCAGACCAACGATCACCGTGCGACGGGGCCCGAAGCTTGCGGCAATGAGACCGGCGGGCAATGAGAAGGCGAGCGTCCCAGCTGCATAGGAGGCGGAAAGCACTCCCGCCTGCGCCTTGCTCAAGCCGAGATCGGAGACGTAGTCCGGGAGCAGCGGCGCGATGGCTGAAAAGAAGACGACGTCGAAGAAGACCATCGCCGAAGCAAGTATGAGAAGTCGCCGCATGCAGACAATACAATCACCTATTGATCTGAACTGCCAGACCAATCCCGATCTTGTGCCGCTGCGGCTAGCATCGGCAGATCGCCTACTCCCCGGAGGGGTGGCAGAGCGGTTGAATGCACCGGTCTTGAAAACCGGCAGACATCGAAAGGTGTCTCGAGGGTTCGAATCCCTCCCCCTCCGCTTATCGCGCTAAATCTGGCTTGCTAGAGCGGTTTGTAGAAGACCGGGGAGGCTGTATTCGAGTCCGGTTGGCTCCGGCTGAATCCGGTTGTGACGGTGGCACAGGGTGGCACAGAGGGTGACACGGGGAGCGAATGCCGATCAGCAAACTACGGTTTCCCTATCCACGAAGCCGATAGCTGGTGGGCCGAGTCCCCCGACGTGGAAAGCTGGTCCGCCGCTGGCGACTCCTTCGCCGAGGTAGTCAAACTCGCCGAAGAGGGCATTCCTTTTGCCCTGGAGCACCCCGCCGAGTTGGAGCACTATGTTCCAGCGGGCGAGCGCGTCCCCGCCTGACAAGCCTCTCAGACAAATTTTGTCGGCATAGCGCCGGTGTCGCCCCACTGCACTCCGCGCCCTCGCTTTTCGTGCCAAGCGGCAGCGCCGGGGTCATTGGGGCCGCCAAATCTTCCCCTCGACTCGGTCCGGGGGGTCGGCCGGCGGACCGAGGGCTCGCAACTCCTCTTCGTGTTCGCTCATGACCAAAGCGGAGACCGCCGCGTCGAAGGCATCTTCGGACCCGGCGGCCCGCTCGAGAAGGTCTCTCGGCTGCTCGGGAAAGTGCTCGAGTAGATAGTCGTGTCGCGCCGACCACCTGCCCTTGTTGACCGGACCCGTCAGGGCGCGTGGATAGATCTCCACCACGCGCGGCCATCCCTCGGAGAACGGCCAGATGCCGAAGCCGTTCTTGGCAAGCGTCAACAGATGCGGCATCCCGCGAATTGAGCCAGTGCCCACGGCGCCAGCACCACCGATCTGAAAGACAGACTTCGGACGCACCGCGTCCTCGCTTCTCTCGGTCTGCCTGTAGAGCCGTGCTTTCGGATGGGGATTTCGCTTACCTGGCCGTCCCCAGAAGGGGTCTTCGCATCCTTCAAGCAGATCCTCGCCCTCATGCCCCATGGCAGACCATACGTCCTCCCCACTGGACCAACCGTTCTCCTCGCACCACCACGCAGGGAACGAAAAGGCGAAGTCCAGTCCGATGACCATGCGGGGCTCGGCTTCACCAAGCTCAAGAAGCTTCGCGATGAGCTCACCGCGGCCAAGCCCGTTTCTCAGCTCAGTCAGCCTGCCGTGCCGAACCTCGGCTCGCCACAGAGACTCCGCCGGCCCTTTGGCCCTGCCAGACCAGTCAACAGCGATGATTTGCACGGGACGATGGTCGCAGTTCTCTTGTGGAGCACAGACGCTTCTCGCGCAATGCGGCAACGGTGGATCAGTTCACGCTTCGTGCTCGAACCTTCGCCAACACGCCCGATGTCACCTCCCTAGATACACCAGTCGTCTCCCCAAAGGTCCAAGGGTTGGCGAGCACCGCGGATCAGAAGTACCATTCGAAGCATGACTTCGCGCCAGTTCCGCATCGGGGGGCTCGTCCTTTCCGCGGCCTTCGCCGCCCTCGGCATCTGGGCACTCGCTGAGGCCAAATACGGCACCGGCACCTTCTGGCTAGTAATGAGCGTTGCGTGGATGCTGCTCGCCCTCTTCAGAAACAACACTCTGCGAGGGCAAGAGCGTCGGCGACAGCGATTGGAGGCAAAGTACGCGTCACGACCGACCCCGGTGCAGCCGGACCACCCTCCTCGTTGGTGCAGCCCGGATAACCCGCCTGGTTGGTACTTGAATCCGGCCACCAACGAACCTGCGTACTGGTCTGAGATCGGCTGGCGGACGAAGGAGCCGAGCCCGACCTAGCCCGAATCGTTTATGAAGAGACCAAGGTCATCCAGGACTCTTCATGAATGATTGGAGCTTGCGCGGGGCGCGGGCATTTACGACTCGGAGTCAGCGCGCTCCCTAGTCGCGCAAAGCGCTAGTGAACGGATGCATCCGTTCGGTGCGCGCTTCGGTGTGAGATAGATTGGCTTCATGCCGGTGCCCGAAACGCACGAGGGCGACCATCCGGAGCCGTCGAAGCGCAACTATCTACTGAAGACAGACGGTTCCGGCACGGGGACCATCGACAATCCAGCTCAAGGTGCGATCGGAGTCGTCCTCAGGGACCCCGATGGTCAGCTAATTGAAGAGATCTCCAAACCGATCGGACCCGCCATCAACACCGTTGCGGAGTATCGGGCTCTCATCGAAGGACTCAAGCTCGCCCGTAGTCGCGGAATCCAACGCATCCGGGTGTTCCTTGACTCGGAGCTCGTGGTCGACCAGGTAAACGGCTGCGCGAAGGTTGGCAAGGAGCACATCAGACCCCTGCACGCGGAAGCGTGCTCCCTGCTCCAGGAGTTTCCCAACATCAGGATTTCGTGGATTCCGCGAAAATGGAATGCCGAAGCGGACGCACTTGCAACCAAAGCGCTTCCTGGTCGCTGAGCGCAGCGGTGCACACAGGCCTGTCTTGACTTCCGCTTCCGCGTGAAGGCGGTAGCGAGAGACTTCAGGCTAGCGTGATCATGAGCACATGCGAACGCCTGCCGAGAAAGCTGCCCTGTCGGCCTTCATCGACGCCGCTACCAGCGAGGCCGATCCCGGCTATCCGTATGGCGCTGCTTTCATCCCCTGGCAGAAGACCCCCAAAACGGATCGGGTTCTCTGGCGCTACCTGAGCGAACGGCGAGAGGCAGTCCTCGTCGGAACAGATGACTTCGACATGCTGATTGAGCCAGTTCGGACGGGTCGGTTCGCTTGGCTGTGCAACAAGCTTCGCCATCGGATCGCGGTCGAGGTCTCCTACCGCCACAAGGACACTCTTCCAGTTGCCGATATACCTCCGGTTCGCGTGGACATTGGGCGGCATGCCCTGAGCGCCTGACGCCGCCCACGGACTGCGCAGACGACGGTGGCACAGACGGTGGCACAAAACCAGCAAACCGCTTGGGCAAGCCAAATCCAGCTATGCCGCCCTCGCCTTGAAAACCGGCAGACATCGAAAGGTGTCTCGAGGGTTCGAATCCCTCCCCCTCCGCTTTCCCGGAAGGACAACTGGGACCTGCGGCTAGCCGACGACGCGGGCGATATTGAAGCCGTCGTACCCCTTGCCGCCAACCGTCTGGATCGTCGTTGCCTCGACTCGTGGCTCAGTGGCAAGCAGCTCATGGAACTGCCGCTGGGCTGCTATCGCAGGCTCCTCGTCATCGATGTCGACAAGCCCGCCGTCACGAACAACGTTGTCGGAGATGATCAGGGCGCCGGCACGTGAGTGCTCCAGTGCCCATGCGAAGTAGTCGGGCGTATTGGCCTTGTCGGCATCGATGAAGGTGAAATCGAAGGGACCGGCTCGATCAGAGTCGAGCTTGGGCAGCTGGTCAAGCGCCAGCCCTACTCTTACCTCGACGATCTCGCCAAGGCCTGCAGCGGCAATGCTGGCTTCCGCCACCTCGGCATAGCGCCGATCGGCCTCGAGCGTGATCAGGCGACCGTCCGCAGGCAGCGCCCGAGCCAGCCAGATCGTGCTGTAACCACCCAAAGTGCCGAACTCGAGGATCGAGCGTGCCCCGATCGTCTTTGCCAAGAGATAGAGAAGCTTGCCTTGCGGCGGGGAGACCTGGATCTGGGGAAGCCCCGCCACTTCGCCATCCCGCAGTGCTCGTTCCAGCGCCTCGTCCGGCGGCGCCAGCAGGCCAGTCACGTACTCATCGACGGCGGTCCAGGTCTCTTGCCCCACGATGGAGGTCTATCAACACGCTGGGCAGGAAACACTGCCCGACGACCGAACGTGCGGGGATGGAGACGGCATCGCGCGGCGCGCGCGGGCGTGAGCGTTGGATGCAGAGAGCTGAGCGCGTCAGCGACGCCTTCGGGCTGGTCTTGGTGCTGGTCCTGGTCACCTACGTGCTGGCCTCGCTGCTGGATAGCCGAGGCTGGAGCGCGGTAGTGCTGACGGTGGCGACAAGCGCTACCTCTGTGGTGGCGCTAACCAGCTCACATGCGCATGCACGCCTTGTGCGCATCGCCCTGACGCTCTCTGCGCTGACAATCCTGCTCGCCGCGATCGGAGCCGTCGCCGACAATCACGACTGGCTCAACCTGGCGACGGTGATCCAGGTCTCCCTGCTGACCTTGGCGATGGGGGCGGTCCTGCGCCGCGTCGTCATGGCTCCGGAGGTGGGCTCGCGCACGATCCTCGGCGCGCTCAGCGTCTACGCCGCACTGGGCATCCTCTTCACCTTCCTCTACGGCGTGATCGACAGGATGCAAGGGGGACCGTTCTTCGAAGGCCACCCGAACCCCGCGGGCTCCGACTTCCTCTTCTTCAGCTACACGACCCTGACCACGACCGGCTACGGCAACCTGGTCCCTGGCGGCCAGCCGGGGCGGCTGGTCTCGGGCCTGGAGATGATGGCCGGGCAGATCTTCCTCGTCACCCTGGTCGCCGGCCTAGTCAGTCTCTGGCGTCCGGGCGAGGCGATCCGGCGCCGGCGCGAGCAGCGCGGCAGCGAAAGCTGACCGGGGCTTTACTCAGAGAGCTCGACGCGCTCGATCATCTGCGCCTCGAGGGGACGATCGGAGGCGTCAGTCTCAACCGACTCGATCGCGTCGACGACGTCCATGCCCTCGACGACGCGGCCAAAGACCGTGTGCTTGCCATCGAGCCAAGGCGCCGCTGAAGTGGTGACGATGAAGAACTGCGAGCCGTTGGTGTTAGGGCCGGCGTTAGCCATCGCCAGCGCGCCCCGCTCCACCTTGTGGTCGTTGAACTCATCCTCAAACGTGTAGCCGGGGCCACCGCGGCCGGTGCCCTCCGGGCAGCCTCCCTGGATCATGAAATCCGGGATCACCCGGTGGAAGACCAGTTCGTCGTAAAACTTGTCGGTCGAAAGCTTGCGGAAGTTCTCGACGGTCTTGGGAGCGTCGTCGTCGTGCAGCTCGAGCACGATCGCGCCGGCGCTCGTGTGAAGGGTGGCCCGCGACATCGCGCCTCACATTACCCGGTTACGCGAACGACAATCGGCCTCGAAGCGCCCGGAGCGTAGGGCCAGCGCTCTTCAGGAAGGACAGCGGCCCGAAGCCTGATCTTGGCCGAGCCGGTTATGTAGCGAAAGCGGTAAGCAGCGTGAAAGCGGCCGGCGTGGTCGCTGCGCGTTACCAGCACCGGGCGCCAGCGCTTGGCGGAGGACTCGAAGTACTGGATCGCAACGAGCTTGCCCCTTCGTGGAAGCGGTGCCCCGAGGCTGCGCACGCGACCGCTGAAGTGCATCGCCGCCCCGGTCTGCAGCTCGCTGGGCGAGAGGTGGAGCTCAACGCCGCTACGTACGCGGAGTCTCAGCGGGCTCCGCTCAGCGGCCTCGAGCCGCGTGTCACCGGGAAAGGCGATGGCAATCCGCCGCGACGTGCCAGGCAAGAGGCTCAGCACGAAGCCTCCATGCGGGCCGGTCCGCACGCGGTCGACCCTTGCCCGGCCGAGCGCACCCTTGGAAGGTCGGGAGACGATTCGCAGGGCGCGATCGGCCAGCCCGGCACCGTCGGCGTCAAGGAGTCGGCCAGTAAGGGTCGCGGCAACACGGAACGGAACCGTCAGCTCCGTTCCGCTGTGGCGATGCCAACGCAGTCGCGCGAATATGCGCACCTTGGTTCGCGCAAGCTCAGCGCGCTTGACGCCGGCGATAGGGCTCCCCACAACCTTGCGCACGGTCATCTCCGTGCCATCTGCCCGACGCGTGCTGCTTGCGGCGTTCCCCGCCGCATCAATTGCGTCGGCGCGAAAGACGTAGGTCCCCGCGCCCAAGTCGGTGGGCAAGCGAGCCAAAAGCGACGCGCTTTCAGCCGAGGCGCTTCGCTGGAATTTCGCCGGCAACTCGGTCCACTGCTCGCTGCCGAGTCGGCGGTAGTGGATCTCCCCGCTAGCAGGGCCGGAATGAGCGTCGGTGATCTGGGCTGCAACCTGACTCGGAACCGCGTCCCCGGCGGCAGCTGGCTCGAAGGCGACGCCTGGGGGCACGTCGTCGAAGCGCAGCGGCAACGCCGCCGCCGAGGACGCGGTCTCGTTCCCCGCCTCATCCCGCAGCCAGACGCCGAGCGAGTAGGCGCCGGCGCGGGGGACGAAGAGGTTCTGAAAGCCTTGAAGATCGCGGCCGGCAACGAACTTTGCTCCACTGTCGTAGCCCGCCGGGCCAGTGATGCGCCAGGAGGCACCACCAATCGGACTCGCAGGAGCCTGGTCGGGATTCACCCACGAGAGGTCGAAATCGTTGCTGCGCTGCCAGCCGTCCCCATCGGTAAGGGTTAGATCGCGCGGATGGGCCGGGGGGTTGTTGTCGATCAGGATCGGGCGCGGGGGCAAGCAGTTGACATTGTCGGCGAAATCGGTGGCGCAGTGACCAACGCTGTGGGGACCATCGCTGAAGCCGCGCGTCGAGATCGAGTAGTAGCCGGTCCTGTCAGTTGAGCAGGGACGCATCGTCGTCGCCCGCCACTCGCCGCCAATCGACGTCGCATTGCATGGATGATCGTGGCCGAAGACGGTATTGCCGTCGACGAGCGCTTCTGTTCGCTTCAGACCGGCGCCCAGATCGGTAGCGAGGTAGCCGAGCTTGCGATCGCCCCGCAGCCAACCACCGACAAGCATGTCGCCATCGATGACGGACCCCGGCGGGTAGTTGTCTTCAACCGTGATCGTCAGGGCGCGAACCGCCGACCAGGAGCCGGATTCGAGGCTGCACCATTTGCTCTCGGACCTGGCGCAGAGCAGGCGGTCCTCGAGCGCGGGCAGGGCGGGCGAGAAGCCGGCGACAAACTCGCGAGGTGTCGTGTCGGTGCCGGAAGCGCTTGCAAAAGCGTTGAAGCCGCCGCTCCATGTCGCCATGCCGATGCGCTGCTCTATTCCGTCATGCAAGGCGTGCCACCAGGTACCGCTAACGCGGGTGATGCCAGTGCCCGGCGGCGCATCCCAGCGCCAGCGTGCGTAGCGGGTGCCCGAAACCGTCCCCTGACCGTCCCGCGTGAAGCTCTTCAGGTGTGCACCATCAAAAGGGTCTGCGCCTGGCGGGGTAGCGCAGTAGGCGTCGGGCCGAAACTTCGCACCGCCCGTACTGTCTGCCCAGCCGGCGTCGGCGCCAACGTGCCAACCGCACTGCGCGACCGAGTACTTGCCCGCCGTCGCCTCCTTTGCCGCGAGCAGCAGGAGTGCAAGCGCAAGCGCGACCCCCATCGCCACGATGCGGCCGATACCGCCACGAGTTCCCGACATTGCCCCTCCTTCGCTCGACAGCATGTGGGGCGCTAAGGCCACGCCGAGTGAATTTCTCCCCCAGGGCGAGGACCGCCCAGCTACTGCCGCCACCCAACCTTTGCGAGAATGGCCCCAATGCCACTTCCCACGCAGGATCAGATAACCGAGAAGCTGCGAGCCGTCATCGACCCCGAGCTGCGCCGCTCGATCGTCGAGCTGGGCATGGTTCGCTCGATCGACGTCCACGAGGGGGGTCGCGTCGAGGTCGTCGTCTCACTCACCACTGCCGGTTGTCCAATCCGTTCCCACTTCGAACAGGCCGTCGCCAAACAGGTCTCCGAGCTGGAGGGCGTGACCGAGGTCGCGGTCGGCTTCGACGTTCTCTCCGACGACGAGAAATCCACTCTGCAGCAGACGCTCGGCCGCGGCAAGCTGCCCGCCGGCGCCCTTGCGCAGGTGAAAAACGTGATCTGCGTCGCCTCCGGCAAGGGGGGCGTTGGCAAGTCGACGATGACCGCCAACCTGGCCGCCGCCCTGACCGCGGAAGGGCACCCGGCGGGTGCGCTCGATTGTGACGTCTACGGCTACTCGATCCCCCGCATGCTGGGCGTCAACAGCAAGCCCGAGGTAAATGCCGAGCGCAAAATTCTGCCGCTGGAGGCGGCCGGCGGCGTCAAGGTGATGTCGATCGGATTCTTCGTCGAGGAGAACGCCGCCGTTGTTTGGCGGGGTCCGATGCTGCACAAGGCGATCCAGCAGTTCCTCGAGGACGTCGCCTGGGGTGAGCTGGAGTACCTGCTGCTGGACCTGCCGCCGGGCACGGGCGACGTCTCGATGACGCTCGCGCAGCTGCTGCCTCAGGCCAAGTTCCTGATCGTGACGACCCCCCAACCGGCAGCGCAGAGTGTCGCCAAGCGGGGTGCCGACATGGCGGCGAAGTTCGACCTCGAGTTGCTCGGAACGATCGAGAACATGTCCGGCTTCACGACTCCCGACGGCGAGCGCTTGACGATCTTTGGCGAGGGCGGTGGGCAGCTCCTCGCCGATGAGCTCGACATCCCTCTGCTCGGCAAGGTGCCGCTTTCGGAGGCGCTACGCGAGCACGCCGATGCCGGCACGCCGCTCGTCACCGCCGAACCGGACTCACCGGCCGCACAAGCGATCCGCCAAGCCGCCCGTGGCATTGTGGCCACGACCCCGCAGGAGCTCCCGGTCCTACAAGCGACACCGGCGACTGCCGAAGCGCCCCCGGTAAGCGGCACCCCGCTTCCAGTCGTCCAAAGCTGAGCCCCGGTCAGTCACTCGGAGTGGTGACAGCTAGGAGGGCGGCCAATACAGGCCGCCCTCCCAGTCCATCGAGCAAGCATCGAGAGCCAAACCAGGAGCCTCATGCTGACGACCCAGTGGGCGGCAAACCCGACGCAACAGCAATGTTAAAGCTAAAAAATGGTGCACTGCTGCGAAAGTGGACGTGAGAGACAAAACCCAAGCGAACCTTGCTGCAAAGTGGCCGAAAGAGTTGCGCAGTATGCTCAGTGTCGTTATTTCGGTACGTGTAAGGTTCCTAAATAAGGTGAGTTTCTGTGTGCGCCGAAATCTAGTTTTGGTCACGGCTCTCAGTGTGGTGCTGGGGACCTGGTTCACGACAATTTCCCCGGGGACCTCACATAGCGCGATATGCGTGCTCCGACCCGGGGGGACGACTGCTGCAAGCGCCCCTTGCCCTCCCCGTCTCGACTTCCGGTTTGCAATGGGCTTCGTGCCACGAAGCCTGCCCAAGGAGAAGATGGCGCCGGTTGGTCTCAGGGTCGGGAGCAAATTCGGCTATGCCGACGGCAGCCAGCCACCTGCGCTCAAAGAAGTAGCGATCGACTTCGACAGGAACGTGAGCCTCGACGCGCGGAGTGTCCCGGTCTGCCCGAGAATTGCCCTCGCACAGCAGGTCTCAGCTGCACGACGCGCGTGCGGAGATTCGATTGTGGGCAGTGGAATTGCCCACGTCGCGGTGCCGATCATCAGCCCCGAACCGATCTCCATCCCCTTGACGCTGTTCAACGGCGGGGCGAGAGATGGCACCTCAACGCTGTTCATCCAGACCTATCTGCAAGAGCCCACCCCCGCGCCGCTGATCGCTGCCGTACGGATCCACCGAGTCGAGCGGGGCATCTATGGCCTGCGGGCGAGCGTGGAAATTCCGAGCATCGCCAACGGAACAGGTTCAGTACTCGACTACCGCTTCACGATCAAACGGCACATCGAGCACGCCGGCAAAGAGAGCACCTACGCAAGCGCAAGATGCTCCGATCGCCACCTGAACGCCAGGGTGGAGAGCAACTTTAAAGACGGCACGAGGATCACTGGCACCGTCATCCGCACCTGTTCGGCACGGCAGGTGCACAACCGCTCCCGCTACTAGGCGCTGGCCTTGCTCTTGTAGTACTCGGCGTTGATCTCGGCGTACTTGGCCCACTCGGCCGGTAGCTGATCCTCGGCGAAACAGGCGTCTACCGGGCAGGCCTCGACGCAGGCATCGCAGTCGATGCACTCGTCCGGGTCGATGTAGAGCATCTCAACCGAGTCGTAGTCGGGCTCGTCCGGCGTCGGGTGGATGCAGTCGACGGGACAGACCTCGACACACGAGTTGTCCTTCTGGCCGATGCATGGCTCGGCGATGACGTAGGTCATTCGAGGCTTATCTCCTGAGTCGTCGTTTCGGTGCCGCCGGGGGCTCGTCGCCCCCGCCAAAGCGCGGATGCACATTTTACGGATTGCGCGGCGGCGGGCGCCTCCCCACTAGCATCGGCCATAGATGTTGCTGCTGACAGGGGCCACTGGAAGCGTTGGGTCGCGGCTGCTGCCGCTGCTGCTCGAGGGCGGCGAGGACGTGCGTTGCCTGGTGCGCGAGCCGCGGCGGCTGGGCGCCCGGCGGGTCGACGTGCAGATCGCGCTCGGCGACTTGGGCGAGATGTCCGATCCCTATCTCGTCCGCCAAGCCCTGCGCGGCGTCGACACGGTTGTGCACTTGGCGGCGACGATCCGCGACCAGCCGCCGCGGCGGATCGAGGAGCTGAACGGCCTGGCGACGGTGCGGCTGCTGCGCGCGGCTGAGCGCAGCGGCGTCCAGCGCTTCGTCTTCTTCAGCGCCCTCAATGCCGAAGCCGCCCAGCGGACCCGTTTCTTCCGGGCCAAGTGGCTGGCCGAGCAAGCCGTCGCTTCCTCTTCGCTGCGGACGACGATCTTCGCTCCCTCCATCGTCTATGACCGCTCAGACCCGTGGATAACCTTGCTGCGCCGCTTCTCCTTCTTGCCTGTGCTTCCCGTTTCCGGCGACGGTCGAGCTCGCTTCGAGCCGATCTGGGCCAACGACGCGGCGCGCTGCGTCATCGCAGCCCTCGAGCGGGGCGAGCGCTCACGCTACGAGCTGGCCGGACCAGAGGTCCTCAGCTACGACGAGATGTCCGATCTGGTCAGCCGCATCGCCGGCCGGCCGCGTCCGCTGGTTCACCTCCCCCTTCCTCTCGTTCGTTCCGGACTGATCTCGATGCGCTCCCTTTTCGGCGAGTCCGTGTTTGCAACCTGGGAGGAGGCGGAGCTGATGGAGGTCCCGATGGTGAGCGAGCGGGGGCCAGCCGATGCAGAGGAGCTTGGAGTCGAGCCAAGAAGGATGGGCGATGTACTGGAGGAGCATTAAGCAGGCGGTGGTGCTGGCGGTCGCGCTGACCGCGATCTTCGCCAGCCAAGCCCGAGCACTGACGCTCGTCCCCCCCAAGCCCGGAGTCCTCTTCGGTGCCAGCGACCAAGGGACGACGCAGCAGTTCAACGAATTCGCCGAACTACTGGCTAAGCACCCGGCGCTGATGGAGACTTTCCATCCCTGGGGCAACAGCCTCAACCAGGCCTACGAACGCTGGCGCGAAACCGCGACGCGACCGATTCTGGCGATCTCCACGATGGACGACCAGACGCTGGGCGAGCTGATTACGCCCGAGCAGATCGCCCTTGGCGCCGGCGATGATTACCTGCTGCAGGTCAATGACTTCTTCGCCAAACGCGGATTGCCCGCCTACATCAGACCTCTGGGTGAGCCAAATCGCTGCCTCAACGCCTGGTCGGCGGTCAACTGCGACGGCACCCAGAAGGGGGGCGAACACACCACGGGCTGGTACAAGCAGGCGTTCCGCCGCATTGTCGCGATCGTGCGCGGAGGACAGACGCTGGAAGGAATCAACGCGACCCTGGCCGAAATCGGCCTGCCGCCACTCAACCGCACCAAGGGCCCAAACCCGACCAGCCTGCCGGTGGCGCCGGTGAGCATCATCTGGAGTCCGTTGCCGGGCGGCTCGCCGCGGGTGAAAGGCAACTTCCCCGGCAACTACTGGCCAGGCGCCCGCTGGGTCGACTGGGCTGGCACCGACTTCTACTCCGAATATCCGGTCTGGAAAGACCTAAATCGCTTCTACATCGGCAAGCAGTGGAAGGGGAAGCCGGTCGCGATCACCGAGTGGGCCGTCTCGGGCAAAGACGAACCCCGCTTCGTCAAACAGCTGGTTGCCTGGACCGTCAAGCACCCACGCGTGCGCATGTTCGTCTACTACAACGGTTTCGGCCCCGGCGCGAACCCCTACGACCTGGATCTATACCCGCGCACGACGAACACCCTGCGGCTCAAGGTCCGCCGCGAAACCTTCCTCCAGTACGCCGAATACAACGCCGGCACCCTGCCGCCGCTGCCTCCGCCTCCGCCAAAAACGGCGAAGGCCAAATAAAGAGAGGCCCGGCAATTGCCGGGCCTCTCGAAAAGCCACTCGCCTGTTGAGGCGAGGATACGCCCGGGCAGGCGTTGCTACATCATCCCGCCCATATCCGGCATGCCGCCGGGCATACCGCCGCCGGCCGCGCCTTCCTTCTCGGGCGGCTCGGCGATGATCGCCTCGGTGACGAGGATGTTCTTGGCAATCGATGCCGCGTTCTCCAGTGCCGAACGGGTCACCTTGGTCGGGTCGATCACACCGGCGGCGATCAAGTCACCGTACTCGCCGGTCGCCGCGTTGAGGCCTTCGCCGGCCTTCAGCTCGCGGACCTTGTTGACCACGACCGAGCCCTCCTCGCCGGAGTTCTCGGCGATCTGGCGGACCGGCTCCTCAAGCGCACGGTGCACGATGCGGGCACCGGTCGCCTCATCCGGATCGGAGGAGAGCTTGTCCGGGTCGAGGCTGCCCTGAGCGTTGAGCAGGGCCACGCCACCGCCCGGCACGACGCCCTCCTCGAGCGCGGCGCGGGTTGCCTGCAGCGCGTCCTCGACGCGGTGCTTCTTCTCCTTCATCTCGGTCTCGGTGGCGGCGCCTACCTTGACCACAGCGACACCGCCGGCCAGCTTGGCGAGGCGCTCCTGGAGCTTCTCGCGATCGAAATCGGAATCGGTGTTCTCGACCTCGTTTTTGATCTGGTTGATCCGGCCCTTGATGTCCTCGGCCTCGCCGTTGCCGTCGATGATCGTCGTCGTGTCCTTGGAGATGACGACGCGGCGGGCTTTGCCGAGCTGGGTGAGCTGGGTGTTCTCGAGTTTGAGACCCATCTCCTCGGTGATTACCTCGCCACCGGTGAGGATCGCGATGTCCTCGAGCATCCGCTTGCGGCGGTCGCCGAAGCCGGGAGCCTTGACCGCAACGCCGGTGAAGGTGCCGCGTAGCTTGTTGACGACGAGGGTCGCGAGGCACTCGCCCTCGACGTCCTCGGCGATGATCAGCAGCGGCTTGCCGCCCTGCATGACCTGCTCGAGTATCGGCAGGATGTCCCGCACGGAGCCGATTTTCTGGTTGGCGATGAGGATGTAGGGGTCCTCCAGCACCGCCTCCATGCGGTCCTGGTCGGTGACCATGTACGGCGAGATGTAGCCCTTGTCGAACTGCATCCCCTCGGTGAACTCCAGCTCCATGCCGAAGGTCTGGCCTTCCTCGACGTTGACGACGCCGTCCTTGCCGACCTTCTCGATCGCGTCGGCAATTACGTTGCCGATCTCGTCGTCACCAGCGGAGATCGCGGCGACGCGGGCGATCTGCTCCTTGCCGGCCACCTCCTTGGACTGCTTCTCACGCAGGGTCTCGACCACGTTTTCGACCGCGGTCTCGATGCCGCGGCGCAGGGCCAGCGGGTTGGCGCCGGCGGCGACGTTCTTGAGGCCCTGGCGAACGATGATCTGGGCCAGCAGCGTCGCCGTCGTGGTGCCGTCACCGGCGACGTCGTTGGTCGCCGTGGCGACCTCGCGGACGAGCTGGGCGCCCTGGTTCTCGAAGACGTCCTCGACCTCGATCTCACGGGCGATGGTGACACCGTCGTTGGTGATCGTCGGCGCGCCGAACTTCTTGTCGAGCACTACGTAACGGCCCTTCGGGCCGAGAGTGACCTTGACCGCGTCGGCGACAGCATCGACGCCGGCCTGCAGGGCCCCCCTTGCTTCCTCGCTGAACTTCAGCTCCTTATGAGCCATCTGATTTCAGTCCTCCTTGGTTCTTCTAAGTCCTGGTTGGCGGTCCGCTAGCCGAGCTTGGCGAGGACGTCTGACTCGCGCAGCACGAGCAGTTCCTCGTCCTCGACGGTGACCTCGGTGCCGCCGTATTTGGAGTAGAGGACCTCATCGCCCTCGCTCACGTCGAGCGGGCGGCGGCTGCCGTCCTCGTTGATCGCGCCGTCGCCAACTGCGACGACCTTGCCCTTTTGGGGCTTCTCCTTGGCCGTATCGGGAAGGACGATTCCGCTCGCGGTCGTCTCCTCCTCTTCGATCGGCTTCACGATCAGCCGGTCCCCGAGGGGCTTCAGCTTCATCCGTATACCTCCATCGTTGGGTCAGGGGTGGTTCAGAAGTTCGAACTGGGATTGGCACTCTCCATGTGAGAGTGCCAGCGCCAGAAAGATAGCGAGGTGCGCCTCTCGACGACTACTCAGCCGTTGGCAAGCAAGCGGCAACCCAGCAGACTGGCGATTCCCTCGCCACCGCGCGCCATCACCCAATCGTGGTTCCACTCGAAGATTGGGCGGGCGAGCGGTGCCAGCAGGTTCATCCAGGCCTTGCTGGTGGCCACGTTCCACTCATAGAGAACCGCGGTGGCTCCGTCCTGTTCATAGAGGCGCCAGCGGCCGATCCCGCTCAGCTCCCCCACGGCGTCGGCCTCGAGCAGGTGAGGTCGCTCGATCCGGGTCGTCGTCACCTCGAACTCGACCCGGTAGGGCAACAGGCTCTTCCAGACCATGCGGGCGACGGTGCCGACGCCGCCGTCATCGCCGGGGCTGATTTCCTCGGCCTCCTCGACGCCGCGCCACCACTGCGGCCAGCGTGCCTGGTCGTAGATCGCCTCCCAGACCTGCTCGCGCGGTGCCTCCAGCAGCCAGGTGGTGAGGAACTCGTAGTCGGCCACGGCTCTAGATGCGGGCCGACCGGATCGGGCGATCAGTTGTGGTGGGGAGTCTCACCGTTGCCGAAGTGGGCGCCGGGGGGCTCGACTATCTGCGAGAAGCGGATCACAGTGACCGTTTCGTCGGGGGCGACCGGCCGTCCGTAGATCTGTTCGAGGAACTTGATCTCCTCCTCGAGCCGGCGGAACTCGGGGTTGTCGTGCTCGATGTCCCGCGGAGAGAGTTCGGAGACGCGCTTCACCTCGATGTCGTCGATGACGGCGGTGAAGATCTTCTCGCGCGGACTGTGGCGGAATCCGACCGTAATCCAGACGACCTGGCCGCGCTCGTACTTGTTGCTCTTGTCACCGACGCGGATCGTCGCCGTCTTGCGACCGCGCTTGAGCTGGTCGACGAAGACCGGCGAGTAGAAGTTGAGGACGTAGATACCGCCGCGCATCGGGCAGCGAGCGTATCTGACCGGGCCGCGCGCGGCCCGGTGGCGCAACGCGCGACGTGATTCCAGTGACCGCTATGGGTTTGAAGCTCGGTGCAAGCCACGCTTACTCAGTTTTTGGACCTTTGTCCTAAGGGGGGTGTAGATCTGGCGAAAACGGGTCGATGGAGGGGTGTGAGCCAATTCAGCTCCAACCGCACCCGCATGTCCATTGCCGCGGCGTTCGCCTGCGCCGCGCTCCTTCTGCTCACCTTCGCGACGAGCGCCGGCGCCGCCCAGTGCAATGGCAAGCACGCGACCATCGTCGGCACCCCCGGCAACGACGTGCTCGTTGGCAAGGGTGCCAGCGACGTGATCTACGGCGGCGGCGGCAACGACCGCATCAGCGGTGGCCCAAACGGCAATGACAAGATCTGCGGTGGTCCTGGCGACGACAAGCTCTACGGCGGACGCGGCTTTGACGCCCTCTACGGCGAAGGAGGCAATGACCGCGTGGCCGGCGACACCGGCTCAGACCACCTCGAGGGTGGCGCCGGCGACGACGACCTCAGCGGCGCCAAGGGCAAGGACAGCCTCGTCGGTGGCGCGGGCAACGACCGTCTGCTCGGCGCGAAAGGGCCCGACAACCTGATCGGCGCCGGGGGCGACGACTTCATCAACGGCGACAAGGGCAGCGACGACGAGGACGGCGGCGGCGGCAACGACATGCTGATGGGGGACAAGGGCAACGACGAGATCGACGGCGGCCCGGGAACCGACCAGGTCGACGGCGGGCCTGGCGACGATTCCAATCTCAATGGCGGTGCTGACAACGACTTCGTCTACGGCGGTGCGGGCAGCGATAAGGCCAGCGGTGGCGACGGCGACGGCGATGTCGTCCGCGGCGACAGCGGCGAGGACACGCTGGACGGCGGTCCCGGCGCACGCGACATCGTCTCCTACGCCAGCGCCACCCGCAGCGGCGTGATCGTCGATCTGGCCAGCGGTCTCTCTAAAGGGGACGGGCACGACACGATGCAGGGCTTCGAGGATGTCGTCGGCTCGCCGCAGGGCGACGACATCGTCGGCAACGGCGAGCTCAACCGCATCGACGGGGGCGTCGGCAATGACAACCTCGACGCGATGGGCGGGCCCGACGAAGCCTTCGGCGGCGCCGGCAGCGACGAATGCGACGGCTTCGCCACCGAGCACTCCTGCGGTGCCGAAGAGGCCCCACCGGCCAACGAGACCTTTGTGATCCTCAACCAGGGCCTCGACGGCAGCAGCCTGATCGTCCAGGGCGACGCCGATTCCAACCACATCGGTGTCCACTTCTACGACGGCGGCTGGAGCGTCACCACCGATGGCCCGGTCACTGCCGGCGACGGTTGTCAGGCGGATGCGACGACTACGGCCGTCGCCTGTCCAGCAAGCACAGCGACAGGGCTCGTAGTGATTACCGGGGGCGGGGGCGACGACTCGATCGACATCGCCGAAAGCGTCCCCGCTGGGGTCAAGGTACGCGCCAACGGCAACGCCGGCAGCGACGCTCTCAGCGGTGGCCCCGGCGACGACGTGCTGGAAGCTGGCGAGAACTACAACGGTCCGGACAACGGTCACGACACCCTCGTCGGCAACGTCGGCAGCGACGTGCTCTACGCCGACCCCGGTTCAGACCAGCTCAACGGCGGGGCAGGCAACGACCTGCTCGTCTCCTCGGTCGAGGTCTGCCAGGGCCATACCTACAGCGGCGGCCCGGGCGAGGACACCGTCTCCTACGGCCGCTCCAACGCAAACATGCGTGTCGAGCTCAACGGTACCGGCGGCCCGGGTGGCTGCGGCACTCCGGACCACGTCCTCGGCGACAACGAGGACCTCGAGGGCTCCGACGGACCCGACGTCTTGATCGGCGACAACGGCGCCAACAGTCTCTTTGGCCATCTCGGAGCCGACACGTTTGTCGGCAAGGGCGGCAACGACGCGATCGAAGCGATCGACGGCAAGCGCGATAAGGCGATTGAGTGCGGTGGTGGTGACGACGACGTCGCCAAGGACCCATCCGATCCGCAGCCGAGCAGCTGCTGACCTCCCGCTGAACGCCTAAAAGATGTAGTTGCGCAGCTTCTCGGGCGCGAGCACGGTGACCCGGCCGCGACCCGGACGGACGATTCCCGCTCGGTCGAGATCGGCGAGAAAGCGACTAACGCTCTCGCGCGAGGTGCCGGCGAGCTGCGCCAGGTCCGCCTGGTTCATGCGAATTGTCACCTCGCCCCCCTCGCCCTCGCGCGGGGACTCCTCGGAGACCAGCTGGGAGAGCACGCCGGCGACGCGGCTGGGTACGGTCTGGAAGGACTGGCGCGAGATCCGCTCGTTGGCGGTGCGCAGGCGGCGCACCAAAGCGGCGATCAGCTTCACGGTGATCTCGGGATGGCGAGCAAGCAGTGCCCGCACCTCGCCGGCCGGCAGGGCGAGCAGCTCACCGTCGCTAAGCGCTTCGACGCTGGCCGAGCGAACCTCGCCGTCGAGCATTGCCAGCTCACCGAAAATGTCGCCAGCGCCGAGAGTCGCCAGCGTGATCGCGCGACCGTCGGAATGCTCGCGAGTGACCCGGAAGCTGCCTTCGCGGACGATGTAGCAGGCATCGGAATGGTCACCCTCGTGGAAGACGCGCGTCCCCGCCGGGAAGGAGCGGGCAACGGCAACCCGCGAGAAGCGCTCCAGCTCAGCCTCCTCGAGGTCGGCGAAGAGCGGCACGCTGCGCAGCAGTGCGACTGGCCCCAACCCCTCCTCACGATCTGCCATCGCTTTGATTATCCCTCTGCTGGGGGGAGAACTCCGGACGACCGGCGACTTAGCCGGAAATGAACAAACTCAGGTTGGGTGTAGACAGATCTGTAGACTGCCGACATGGCTGTTGTCGAGACCACCACGATTCGCCTCCGGCGAAGCACCCACAAACGCCTTGCCGAAGAGGCCGAGCGTGCGGGGACCAGCGTGGTTGAGTTGCTCGAGGCGGCTGTGGACCTGTTGGAGGAGCGACGACTTCTAGCCTCCATGGACGAGTCCTATCGGAAGCATGGGGACGAGATCCGCGAGGAGATGAAGGACTGGCTGGCGCTCCCCGACGGGTGGCCCGATGACTGAGGCCAAACGCGGCGAGATATACATGGCCGATGCCGACCCGGTCGTCGGTCACGAGCAAGGGGGTACGCGGCCCTTCCTCCTGCTCTCGATCAATCAGATGAATCGTTCGCCGGCGGAGCTCACTATCGCCGTACCGCTGACAACAACCGATCGCGGCAGCGAGTTGCATGCTCGACTCGACCCACCTGAAGGGGGCCTCCACAAGGTCAGCTTTGCGATGCCCGAGATGGTCCGCGTACTCTCGACCGCTCGCCTGCGACGAAGGCTCGGACGGGCCTCTCCGGACACGGTGGAAGCGGTCGCCAACAGGGTCGGCATACTGATCGGCCTCGGCCGCAACCGCTGACTGAGACCCGTCAGCCTCAGCGGGCGGCGAGAGTCAGCTTGCGGGGCCCGCGGCTGAAGCCCGCCTCGAGCAGGACGTCCTCCTGGCCGGAGCCGATCACGGGGTCGCCGTCGAGTCGCTCGATGGCCAGCTTGGGCAGGCGGCCGGCTTTGACCGCATCGGCGAGAGCGCCCACTGCGCCCGTCAGCTCCTCGTCGCTCATCTCAATTAGACGCAAAATGCCGCGGCCGCCGCGCTCGACGTAGATCGCGGGGCTACCGTCGCGCATCAGCAAGTAGGCGCCCGGGGCCCGGGCCGGCCGGCGGCCCTCGTTGGCGGCCGGCTTCGGCCAAGGCAGCGAGGCACCGTAGGGATTCGCCGGGTCGACGGCGGAGAGAAGCAGGAAGGAGCCATCCTCAAGCGGCAGCGAGCGCAGGCGCTCGACCGCGCCGGGCAGGGCGAACTGGGCACCGCCGAGACCCTCGACGAAGTACCCGCGGCGGGCTGTGCCGAGCAGCTCGAGGTTGCCGAGCTCGGCATAGAGGGTGGAAAAGCCGCCGGGGATGCCCTCGGAGAGGACCGTCTCGCGGGTGACGATGCCGTAGCGCTCCAGCATTAGCTCGGCCTGGGCGCGCAGTCGCGGGCCGGCAGCAGGGGCATTCTCAAACAACGGCCCCGTCAGCGACCAGCGGCCTTGGACGGCAGCGCCGGCGGCACGGCGCCTGGCGAAACGGCGACCACGCTGCTCGGGTGGGGGCACGACGCGCAGGCGCGGCTGGCGCAGCGGCGAGAAGGCGTCGTTGGTCACCTCACCGGCCCAGGCGAGATCCCAAAGAGCGCTGTGCAGCTCCTCGGGCGGGTGGTTGAGGTCGGCAAGCAGGTCGAGCCAGAAATCGGGGCCGGCGGCGAGGCGGTCGCGGATCGCGTCGTGAACCTCGCCCTCGGGGCTCTCGAGTTTCGCGTTCGCCGGCGGCGGGCCGGCGAGGCGGACGTCGTCGCGGAAGTAGAGGGCAACACGGCCATCACTGCGGCCGCGGGCGCCGGCGCCGATCCAAACGACCTCGCCGCTGGTGCAGAGTTCGTCGAGCCAGGTCGGCGAGTAGGCGCCGAGGCGGCGCGGCAGAACGTCGGCCTCCCAGACCTTTGGAGTCAGGGCAACACCCTGCAGAGGCACCAGCGCCTCGCGCAGGCGGTCGGGACCGGCGCCAGCGGCGCGGTGAGCGTCGACGTTCTGCCAACTCGGCAGGAAACGGGCGAAGCGGTCGCGACCGGCGGGCTCGACCTCGCGGCGCAGGTGAGCGAGGCTGGCGCGCCGCACCCGGCGCAGTACGTCGGCGTCGCACCACTCGCGTTCGACACCACCGGGCAGTAGCTCGCCGCGGATGAGCGTGCCCGAGCGCTCTAGCTCGCGCAGCGCCGGGACCGGGTCGACGCCGTAGCGGGAGGCGAGCTGGACGGTCGGAAACGGCCCATGGGTTCGGGCGTAGCGGCGCGCGAGGGTGAGCAGCGGATCCGGGTGCTCCTCGAGAAAACTCTCCGGCAGGCCGGCCGGGGGCGGCACGCCCAGGGCGTCGCGGAAGATCCCTGCGTCCTCGGCGGCGATGTAGCGCTCCTCACCGTTGATCCGAACCAATGCGGCGCGGCGCTCGGCGACGAGCTTCTCCAACATCGAGGCGGCCGAGTAGCCCTCGGCGACGCGCTCCTCACACTCGGCGACAGTCAGGTCACCGACGTTGCGCAGCACCTGCTGCAGGGCATCGCGGTCACCGGCCCGGCCAGTCTCGGTGCGGTGCTGGAGCTGAGCCTCGACCTCTTCCAGCGCCTCGGGATCGATCAGCTCGCGCAGCTCCTCTTGGCCGAGAAGCTCGCGCAGCAGGTCGCGATCGAGGGCCAGCGCGGCTGCGCGTCGCTCGGCGTTGGGCGTGTCCCCCTCATACATGTAGGTCGCGACGTAGTCGAAGAGCAGCGAGGAGGCAAAGGGCGAGGCGGTGGGCGTCTCGACCTCGACCAGGCTGAGCTTGCGCGAGTGCAGATCGCGCAGCAGCTCCCCGAGCGAAGGCAGGTCGAGCACATCGCGCAGGACCTCGCGGTATGTCTCCAGCACGACGGGGAAGCGGGGGAAGTCACGGGCTACCTCGAGCAGGCTCTGGGCCTTGAGTCGCTGCTGCCAGAGCGGCGTGCGCTTGCCGGGGTAGGCGCGGGGAATGAGCAGCGAGCGGGCGGCGTTCTCGCGGAAGTGGGAGCCGAAGAGAGCCGAGCCGGAGAGCTCGCCGACGATGAGGTCCTCGACCTCGTCGGGCTCGATCAAGACCAGGTCCGCGGGTGGTGGCTCGTCGGCGTCGGGAAGGTGGATGACGATGCCGTCGTCGGACCAGATCGCGTCGGCCTCGAGGTCGCGCTCGGCGCGGATCTTGGCCGCAAGCGCCAGGCCCCAGGCAGCGTGGACGCGGCCGCCGTAGGGCGAGAGGATGCAGAGGCGCCAGTCACCGATCTCGTCGCGGAAGCGCTCGACCACGATCGTCTCATCGGAAGGGACCACCCGGGTCGCGGCCTGCTGCTCGCGCAGGTAGGCGACCAGGTTCTCGGCAGCCCGGCGGTCGAGGTCGTACTCCGCTGCCAGCTCCTTCGGCTCGCGTGAGACCGCCTCGCGGGCAAAGGCACCGATCGCGCGGCCCAGCTCGGCGGGGCGGCCGATCCCGTCGCCCTTCCAGAAGGGAACAGCACCTGGCACACCGGGGGCGGGAGTAACGATGACGCGGTCGCGGGTGATCTCCTCGATCCGCCAGGTGGTCGCGCCGAGCAGAAAGGTCTGGCCCGGGCGGGCCTCGTAGACCATCTCCTCGTCGAGCTCACCGACACGCCGCCCGTCGGGCAGGTGGACGCCGTAGAGACCGCGGTCGGGAATCGTGCCGGCGTTGGTGACGACCAATGAGCGAGCGCCTTTGCGGCCGTGCATGGTGCCGGCGGTGCGGTCCCAGACGATGCGGGGTCGCAGCTCGGCGAAGCGGTCGGAGGGATAGCGGCCGTCGAGCATGTCGAGGACGTTCTCCAACTGCTCACGGGAGAGCTCGTGGAAGGGCTGTGAGGCGGTGACGAGGTGCTCGACCTCGTCGATCTCCCACTCGTCGAGGGCCGCCATCGCGACGAGCTGCTGGGCGAGCACATCGAGCGGGTTCTGCGGGATCACCGTCTCCTCGATCGCCCCTTCGCGCATGCGCTTGGCGACGACCGCGCACTCGAGCAGGTCGGCGCGGAACTTGGGGAATATCCGCCCCCGGGAAACCTCGCCCAGGGAATGACCCGCGCGACCGACCCGCTGCAACCCGCGACTCACCGACTTCGGCGACTCGACCTGGATCACGAGGTCCACCGCTCCCATGTCGATGCCCAGCTCCAGGGACGACGTCGCGACCAGGCAGGGCAGCTGGCCAGACTTCAGCAACTCCTCGACGACAGTGCGCTCCTCATGACTCAGGGAGCCGTGATGGGCGCGGGCGATCTCCTCAATGGCTTCTGGGCCGGCGGGTCCTGTCACTGCAGGGGACCCCCCACCCCCTCCGGTCGCTAAAGCGTCCTCGGGGGCGGGCCCCCCTACAGCGCCACCCGCGGGAGGAGCCGCATTGCCGAGCTGCTCTGTGGCCGGGAGCTCCTGCTCGGGTTGGTCAGCGTGCAGCTCGTTCAAGCGCTTTGCCAGGCGCTCGGAGGCACGACGGTTGTTGACGAAGATGATGGTTGACGTGTGTTCGCGGACCAGCTTCAGGAGCTCGGGGTAGATAGCGGGCCAGATTGAGCGGACGTGGACGAGGGGCTCACCATCAGGCGGGTGGCCGTCCTCGCTTGGGAAAGCTGGAGCTCCGGGTTCGGCCATGTCCTCAACCGGGACGACGATCTCCAGGTCAAGCTCCTTGGCAACACCGGCGTCGACGATCTTGCACTCGCGCTTCGGGCCCACCAGGAACTGAGCTATTCGCTCAAGCGGGCGCTGCGTGGCGGACAGGCCTATCCGCTGAAGACCAGGCGCATCTCCCGCGGGTGGCGTCGCAGGGGGGACCGCCCCTGAGGACGCTTTAGCGACCGGAAGGGGCGGTGGGTCCCCTGCGGCGACAGGACCCGCGGGCCGATCCCCCTGGTCCCTAACGAGATACTCCAACCGCTCCAAAGTCAGCGCCAGATGAGACCCTCGCTTGCTCTGGGCCACCGCGTGAATCTCATCGACAATCACCGCCTCGGTCGTACCAAAGATCTCGCGGACCCCGGAGGAGAGCATCAGGTAGAGGGACTCGGGGGTCGTGATCAGGATGTCGGGCGGTTTTTTTTGCATCGCCCGCCGCTCTTTCTGGGGAGTGTCGCCAGTGCGAAGCCCGACCGAGATGTCGGCGCCGATGCCGCGCAGCGGCGCGCGCAAATTGCGCTCGATGTCGTAGGAGAGAGCCTTCAGCGGCGAAACGTAGACGAGGCGAACGCCGTTGCCAAGATCGGCCTCACGGGAGAGCTTGTCGATACCCCAAAGGAAGCTTGCAAGCGTCTTGCCGGAGCCGGTGGGGGCACAGATCAGCGCGTTGGCACCGCTGGAGATCGCCTCCCAGCCACCAACCTGTGCCGGCGTTGGGCCCTCGAATGACGCTTCGAACCAACGCCTGACGGCGGGGCTGAACGGCGCCAGCGGGTCAGATCCCGCACTTGTTTTCGCATCGGCGGCCAACCCACCGATCTTACGCGTCAGCCGGGATTGCCGCCGGCGAACTTGACGTAGGCGAACCAGGACTTCTTCGGGGCGAACCCTTCGCCGAAGAGGCCCGTGCCGTCGCAGAAGTTGCAGATCCCGGGCTGATCGTCCACCGAGAACCAATAAATCTGCTTCAAATGCCATTTGACCTGGTTGCGCACGAAGAGGTTGAAGGCGCCTTTGAGCTGGGTGACCTGGCCTTTCGGACCTTTGGCGAAACCGTCGTGACCCGCTCGCGGCTGCGAGCTCCAGCCGATCTCCGTGATCCAAAGGCCCTTGCCGGCATCGTGGTTTGCCTTCAGAATCGCGCGGAATTCTTCGATGTCGGGAGTGAGCCGCTGGTATTCGGTCGTGTAGGGGTGCAGGGCGACACCGACAAACTTCTTCTTGATCCCCGGCGTCGTGCGGTACAGCTGATCGAGGAAATCAGCGGCGTAGTAGGCCTGAGGTGGCTTGACTTTTAGCCTCGCCTCATTGGGCTGGGCAAACATTCCACCGAGGATCAGCTTGGCGCCCCGGTCGACACCCTTAATCGCCGCATAGGAGATATTGACCAGCTTGCCGTAGTCGGACGGACTCGGACGAACGACGAAGTACTTGAAATTCTGCTCGTTCCAGACCTGCCAGGTCCGGACCGGGCTTTCGGGCAGGGTTGGATTCGCCGCCCAGAAGGCACCTCCGGGCCCGTAACGGGCAACGACAAGCTTGAGAAAGCTTGCCCAGGCCGTGCGTTGGGCACCGGTCTTGACCGGCAGCGTTTTCACCGCCTTCACATTGCCGCCCGAACCGGGCACAACAGTCCGCTTGACTGCCCAGGAAGGGGCGTCGTAGACAAAGGGCAGCACCTTGATCCCTGCCGCCGTTGCTCCCGCCACGAACTGGTCGGGGGCGGTGAAATTGGCTTCGCTGCCGCTGGCCGGCTGGACCGATGCCCAGGAGATCGGGATCCGCACGCTGTCGACGCCACCGCTGCGCAGGCGCTGGAACTGTTCGACGCTCGGGATCGCCTGGGGCGATACGCCCCAGAAGTCGCCGGGAACCGCGCCCGCAGAGGGGGCGAGTGCAGCCAGCCCTGCGACGGAGACCGCGATTGCGGCCATCCAGGCACGCGCCTGCCCAAGTGGGCGCTTCCGCTCCTGAACCATGGTCAGTTTGCCTCGGGGGAGGCGGTTGCCGTCGGTCCGCGGCGCTGGCGCCGCTGCCTGAACATCACCGCGGCAACCGAGATCGCTGCCAGAACGGCGATCGCAATCAGGATCGGGACCAGCGGCGAGGAACCTCCGTCGTCACTTGACTGAGAAGCTGGGGACCCTGCAGCGCTCTGCCCATTGGGGTGCGTTGCAGTTTTTGCCCCGCCGTTGGCGCTGTGGTCTGGGCTACCCTGCCCCGTGCCACCATCGTGGCCCGCCCCCACGGCTCCTCCCTTGGCAGATGAATCGCCTTCTTCTTCAGAATCAGTTTCTTTCGAGCCGTCCGAGTGGGATGGTGCCGTCCCCCCACCGTCATCGGTCTTCGAGGCCTTCGCCGGGGTTTGTTTGTGATGCGTGGGAGTGTTTTCGCCTTCGACCTTAGGAAGCGAGTCGTCGTATTGGACGCCGCTCGAGGTTTCAGCATGAGCGAGCACCGGAAAGCAAGCCAATGCCAGCAGAGCAATCACTGACATCAACCAAACGACTTGGCGGCCCGAAATTGGGGGCCGGGGATGGCGCTTCCCGACGTTCATCGCGCGCAAGGTTAGAGCAAACGGCGGCGTTGCTTGCGCCAGTCGCCCTGATCGTCGGACTGGCCCTGGCTGGCGGCGGTTTCGATGTGAGCGGCCGTCACATAGCGGGCCTCGCCGTGTGGCTGGTCGTGGTTGTCCTGCTGGTCTTTGGAGCGGGCTCGGCCGTGAAGCCAGAACGACCGCTGTACTGGGCAGGCGGACTGATCGTCTGTCTGTCGCTTCTGTCTGCAATCTCATCCCTCTGGTCGGGGTCGGTTGAGCTGAGCGTGATTGAGGCGGACCGCGTGGCGGTCTACCTCGGGTTCTTCCTTGCCGCGTTCCTGATCGCCCAAACCGACGAAAGGCGCCAACGTTTCGCTGAAGGTCTCGCAATTGCGGTCGCAATCGTCGCTGTAATGGGCCTCGGCAGCCGCCTGCTGCCACATGCATTCAATATTGCAGGCGCGCTCGGCAGTGGGCCGCGACTCGAGTATCCGCTCGGCTACTGGAACGCCAACGGGGCATTGTTCGGCATCGGCGTGGCGCTCCTGCTCTGGACCAGCCGGCGGGCTGCCTCGACGGCGCTGCAATGGCTTTCCGTTGCCGCAATCCCCATCTCGCTCCTGGCCCTTTACTTCACCTATTCCCGGGGTGGGCTGCTTTCGCTGCTCGTCGCCTCGGGTTGCTTGATCGCGCTCTCACGGGATCGTTTCTGGCTGCTGGCCACTCTGGCCATCGGCGTGCTCGGCGCCGTGCCGGCGGTCCTTGCCGTTCAGGCGCGTCACAGTCTCGCCAACAACGTCGCCAACCAGGCCGCGATCGACCAGGGCGTAACGGTGCTGCTGATCCTGCTCGCGGGCATCGCGCTCTCGCTGCTGCTCTTTGCGGCTTTGCGCTGGGAGGAGCGGCGCGAGGGGCGACTGAGCGGACGGATGTTGGAGATCTCGCGAAGCTCGACAACCTTGAAGGCAATAGCCCTCGCCGGCACGCTGCTTGCGATCGCCGCTGCCGTCGCCGTCGGCGGGCGTGCCCGGGAACAGTTCTCGAGCTCCGACATCCAGTTCCCCAGCGACCCCAAGGAGCACTTCATCGACCCCTCCGGAGCGGGCCGCAACGACTTCTACAAGGTGGCGGGCGAAGCGTTCGGCGAAAAGCCGCTTCTCGGCCACGGAGCCGGCACTTACCAATTCTCTTGGGAGCAGTTGCGCGAAATTGAACTGCCTGTTCACGACGCGCATTCGGTCTATCTGGAGGCGTTTGCGGAGCTGGGGGTGGTCGGGGGCTTGCTCGTCCTCGGGCTGATCGGCACGCTGCTCTGGTGCGGGTTTGCTGCCTGGCGGGCAGCGGCCGAGCCGCAGCGCGACCGCTATGCGGTCCTGCTGGCGGCGATGCTCGCCTTCGCGGTGGGTGCGGCCTTCGACTGGTTCTGGGAGATCGCGGGGCTCGGAGCGGTCTTCTTCCTTGCCGCCGGCGTGGTGGTCGCCGCACGCTGCAACCAGATCGCCGCCGATCCACGTCGGGAGGTGGACTCGAAAGTGGAGGGACGCCGCTTCGGACTGACCGTCACCGCCGTGGTCCTGGCCTGGATCTCGGCGATTGCGCTGGTCGGGCCGCTCCTGGTCGAGCGTGAGATCGACTCCAGCCAAGCCGCGGCAGCCAAGGAAAACTTCGGCAAGGCAGTAGATGACGCCGAGACGGCTCGATCGATCGAGCCCTGGGCAGCATCGCCCTACGTCCAGCTCGGCCTACTCGCTGAGCGCCAAGGGGACTATGGCGCAGCGGTGATCCACTTCGGTCATGCGATTGACCGCGAGGACCGCAACTGGCAGTGGTACTACCTTCGCTCGCGGGTTGAGCACGAGGCCGGCGAAGACGAAGCCGCGGTGGCGGACCTCGAGCGTGCACGGGAACTCAATCCGCAGGCCGAATGCCTGCGTGGGGAATGGACCTGCTGATGAGTGCGGAGATGACCGGGGGCACGGGAAGCGGTACCACGACTGCTGTTGAGCCCGCCCCACGCGCCCCAACCGAGATGGCGAACCGGCTCGGACTCACCGGGCCAAGCGGCTCGCGCAGGCGTGGCGCAATGCTGCGTCGCCTGCTTGCCGTCGGCGACTGGGTCGCGATCTTCGCCGCGCTCTGCGCCGCAACCGCCCTCACTTCGACGACGGACGTGGCCAAGCTCTTTTGGGCCGTCCTCTTCACACCGGCCTGGCTGATGGTGCTGAAGCTGCACGGCCTCTACGACAACGACCATCGCCGAATTCGCCACAGCACCCTTGACGAGCTGCCCTCGCTTGTCTCCGCCAGCGCCCTCGGCACGATCGTCCTCGACGGCTTGCTCTGGCTGAGCCCAGTTGGAGCGCTTTCGGCAAAGAGCGCGATCATCGTCGGGATGGGCGCCTTCCTGGCCTGTTTCGTCGCCCGCGCCGTGCTGCGCTTCGTCTGGCAGCGTCTGACGGGCATCGCGATCGGCATCGTGATCGGCCCAGCGACCCTCGCAGACGCGGTGGCGCGACGGATCGCCACCCACCCGGAGGCCCGCCTGCGCCTGGCCGGCTACCTCTCGGAGCCGCGCGACAAGGACCGACGGGCCTCGCTCCCCCGTCTGGGCTCAGTCGAGGAGATTTCGCGGGTCGCGAGCGAACACAACGTCGAGCGGGTCGTCGTCGCCGAGCAGGAGATGGGACAGCGCGACGCGGAGCATTTGATCGAGGAGTGCAAGGCGGCCGGCCTGGGGCTCACCTTCCTCCCCAAGCACTATGGACTGCTGGGACCAGGCATCGAGCTCAACCGCCTGGCCGAGCTGCCGGTGCTCGACTTCCGTTTCTCCGACCCGCCGCGCTCGACGCTGGCGCTGAAGCGCGGCCTGGACGTGCTCGTCTCGGGCCTGATGCTGGCGTTGCTCTCACCGCTGCTGGCTGCGATCGCGCTCGTCATCGTGGTCGACTCCGGCATGCCGGTCTTTTTCCGCCAGAAACGAGCGGGCAAGGACGGGGTGCCTTTCACGATGCTGAAGTTCCGCACCATGGTCGCCGACGCCGAGGAGCGGCTGGGGGAGCTGGTTGACCTGGAGAAGCTCGACGAGCCCGCCTTCAAGATCGTCGACGACCCGCGCATCACCCGCGCCGGCCGGTTCCTGCGGAGGACGAGCCTCGACGAGCTGCCGCAGCTGATCAACGTGCTCAAGGGCGACATGTCCCTGGTCGGGCCGCGACCCGAGGAGGAGGCCGTGGTCGCCCTCTACGACGAGCGCCAGCGCATCCGCCTCGCGATCAAGCCGGGCCTGACCGGCCCGATGCAGGTCTACGGCCGCGGCGATCTCACTTTTGAGGAGCGATTGGCGATGGAGCGGGACTACCTCGACAACCTCTCGATCGCCGGCGACCTGGCGATCCTGCTGCGCACGCCACGAGCGATCGTTCGCGGCGAAGGGGCCTACTAGCTTGGACCTCGAGGTAGTGATCGTCAGCCACGGCGCTGAAGAGCTGCTGCGGCGCTGTCTGCGCTCGCTCCGGGAGCACCCCGCCCAGGGAACGATGCGGGTGACCGTGGTCGACAGCGGCAGCACGGACTCGACCCCCGACATGGTCGAGCGGGAGTTTCCGGCGGTGCGACTGATCCGCCGCGAGAACATCGGCTTCTCGGCGGCCAACAACGTCGTCCTACGCGAGGACGAGGCCGCCGCGGTGCTCTTGCTCAACCCCGACACCGAGGTCTACGAGGGGACGCTGGACGCCTCGCTGGCGCGGCTGTACTCCGACGAGCGGATCGGCATGGTCGGCTGCAAGCTGGTGACCGAGTCCGGCGAGCTGGATCACGCCTGCAAGCGCTCCTTTCCCACCCCGCTCAGCGCCCTCGCCCACTTCACCGGGATCGGTCGCGACGACGGTGCCGGAGCCTCGCTGAGCCAATATCGCGCGACGCACCTTGGCGATGACGAGGCCGGAGAGGTCGACGCCGTCAACGGCGCCTTCATGCTCTGCCGTGCCGAGGCAGTGCGCGAGGTCGGCCTGCTCGACGAGGGCTACTGGCTATACATGGAGGACCTCGATTGGTGCCGGCGCTTTTGGCAAACGGGATGGAAGGTCTTCTACGAGCCAGCTGCCGTGGCGCTGCACGTCAAGGGCGGCTCCAGCGGCAAGCGCCGCGCGCCCAAACAGGAGATCGCCTTCCACCGCGGTATGGGCCGCTTCTACCGCCGCTTCGACGCCGCCGAGCGCAACCCGCTCGTCAACGCGGCTGTCTACGCCGGCATCGGGGCGAAGCTGGCGACGAGCCTGGCGATCACCGCGGTACGCGGGCGCTAACCCGCGGTAAGCACAGTCACTTCCGTAGCATCGCCGACGGCCCTGGCGAGACGGCGGTCGAGCGTGACCAGGGGCACATCCAAGACCTCGGCGAGAGCGACGTAGAGACTGTCGTAGAAGCTGTGGTTGTGACGCAGCTCCCAGGCCCGGTGGATCAGGCCGATGTGGTCGATGCGGCGGAGCGGCATTCGCACGAGATCCAGCAGCGCCGCGGCTGCCCTGTCCTCACCCAACCGACCGGCCGCGACTCGGCGGCGCAGCGCCTGGCCGACCTCCGCATCGATCAGGTGAGGAACCCAAAGGGATCGGTAGGCGCCACCGGTCGAGAGCTGAGCCTCGGCCCAGGGAGCGTGCTCGGTGTCGGCCAGCACGGTGACGACGACCGATGCGTCGATGACGGGCATGGTTGGCTACTCCCCGCGGGACGCTCGGATGTCGGCAACGATTTCCTCGGTTGTGATCCCGGAGCTGCCACGGGCCCGAGCGCTGGCGAAGACGTCCTCGATCGTGGCCTGCTTGGCGAGCTCTTCGAGATCGCGCTTGATGTAGTCGGAGAGCGAGAGGCCCTCGGCGGCGGCGCGGACCTTGAGCGTCCTGTGGACCTCGTCGGGGACATCGCGGATCTGGATCATTTTGGACATGTGGACCACATTAGGCCATGTGGCGGACATGTCTATGGCGGTTGCGTTCATGCACGGGAGCTTGTCGGGGTCAAGCCGACGCGTGGTGCGCGCAGCGTGCCGATTGCCGGCCAACATCCTCACGAAAAGCGCGTGGTCAGAAAGGCAGGGTCTCGCCGACTTCGGCGAGGGTGGGTGCGGCCTTGTCGCGCTCGGAAAGAAGCGGGTCGTCGACCGGCCATTCGACTCCCACGCCAGGGTCATTCCAGGCAATGCCGGACTCGGTGGCTGGGTCGTAGGTGCTGGAGCAGAGGTAGGTCACGTCGGCGGTCTCGCTGAGCACGGCGAAGCCATGACCGAAGCCGACCGGGACGAAGAGCTGATGATGGTTCTCGTCGTCGAGGACATGGCCCTCCCAGCAGCCGTAGGTGGACGAGCCGCGGCGCAGGTCGACGGCGACGTCGAAGATCTTGCCGTGTGGGCAGCGGACCAGCTTCGCCTGGCCCGGCTCGGTCTGAAAGTGCAGGCCGCGCAGGGTGCCCTTGGCGGAGCGCGAGTGGTTGTGCTGGACGAACTCGACTTCAACTCCGTGCTCGGCCCAGAGGTCGCGGCGGTAGGTCTCGACCATGAAGCCGCGCTCGTCGCCGTGGACGGTCGGCCCGAGCAGGACGACCCCCTCGAGCTCGGTCGGCAGCCGCTCGAGCATCAGCCGAGCGCCTTGCCGTACTGCTTTTCGTAGTACTCGCGGTACTCGCCGGAGCGGATCGGGCCCCACCAGTCCTCGTTCTCGCGGTACCAGGCGACGGTCTTCCCCAGCCCCTCGGCGAAGTGGACCTGAGCCTCCCAGCCCAGCTGCTCCTTCAGCTTGGCGGAGGAGAGCGAGTAGCGACGGTCGTGGCCAGGGCGATCGGTGACGTACTCGATCAGCGACTCGTCTTTGCCGGTCAGCTCGATAACCCGCTTGATCACCTCGATGTTCTCGCACTCGTCGGGACCGCCGACGTTGTAGGCCTCGCCGGCCTGGCCCTTTGTCAGCACCGTGTGGATGCCGCGGCAGAAGTCCTCGACGTAGAGCCAGTTGCGAACCTGCTTACCGTCGCCGTAGACCGGCAGCGAGTCCCCATGCAGAGCATTAAGCGTTATCAGCGGAATCAGCTTCTCGGGGTACTGACGGGGGCCGTAGTTGTTGGAGCCGCGCACGATCGAGGCATCGATGCCATAGGTGTGGACGTGGGCGGTGACCAGCAAGTCGCCGGCGGCCTTGGTCGCCGAGTAGGGCGAGGAGGGGTCAAGCGGCGAGGTCTCGGTGAAGGAACCGGACTCGATCGAGCCATAGACCTCGTCGGTGGAGACCTGCAGGTAGCGACTGACGCCAAGCTCGCGGGCCGCGTCGAGCAGGGTCCCGGTGCCGATCACGTGGGTACGGGCGAAGGCGTCTTGGTCGTCGATCGAGCGATCGACGTGCGACTCGGCGGCAAAGTTGACGACGGCATCGCAGCCCTCCATCGCTTCGCGAACGACATCGGGATCCTCGATCGCGCCGACGACGAGGTCGGTTCCCTCTGGCAGGTTCTCGCGCCGGCCGGCGTAGGTGAGCTTGTCGAGTACGCGCACCTCGTGCTCGCCGGAGACGAGGCGGACGTAGGTAGAGCCGATGAAACCGGCTGCGCCAGTGACGAGGAGCTTCATGCGGCGGCCTCCTGCTCAGCAGAACGCTGGGATAGATAGGCGGCGAGGCCATCGCGCCAGGGCGGCAGCTCGATCGTGTGCTCGCGCTGGCTGGCGAGGGCCGAGTAGGCGGGGCGGGGCGCGGGGCGTCCGAGCATGTCGGTGGTGGCGGAGAGGACCAGACACTCGACTTTCGCCTGGTCGAAGATCTCGCGGGCGAAGTCGTACCAGGAACAGGCTCCGCCGGCGGCCATGTGGTGAATGCCGAACTCGATCCCCTCGATCAGGCGGACTATCCCGTAGGCGAGATGCCAGGTGTAGGTGGGCGAGCCGACCTGGTCGCGCACGACCAGAACCTCGTTCTGGGTCGCCGCCAAGCGCAGCATCGTCTCGACGAAGTTGGAACCGCCGATCCCGAAAAGCCAGGAGGAGCGAACGACGAAGTGGCGCTTGTTGGCGGCGGCGGTCGCCTCCTCACCGGCGAGCTTGGTGCGACCATAGGCGGAGAGCGGCGCAGTCTGGTCGGTCTCGACGTAGGGGGCGCCCTTGGCGCCGTCGAAGACGTAGTCGCTGGAGACGTAGACGACGCTGGCGTCAACCGCGGCGGCCGCGGCGGCAACGTGCCCGGCGGCGGTGCCGTTGACGGCCATCGCCGCCTCCTCGGCCTCCTCGGAGCCGTCTACATCGGTCCAGGCGGCACAGTTGATCACCACGTCGGGGCGCTCCAGCTCGAACTTGGTCGAAACCGCACCAGCATCTGAAATATCGAGCTCGGTGTGGCCGAAGCCGACCACATCGTGACCGGCGTTGCCGGCAGCCAGCACAACATCGCGACCGAGCATTCCGCCGGCCCCTGTGATCAGGACCTTCATCGCCGCACCTCCATCAGATGATCTTGATCTCGGACTTGTCGCCGACCAGCATCCGCAGCGTCTTCGGCATCCCGTCGCTGCGGGTGAGCTTGACTTCGCGGCCGAGCAGGCTGGCCTCCATGCGAGTACCCAGGTCTTCGACCACCGAGCCGGCGAGGATGATCGAGTGCTCGACTTCGGAGCGGCGCACGCAGACGTCGTCGCCGATCGAGGTGTAGGGCCCGATGTAGGCGTCCTCGATGCGGGCACCGGCGCCGATCACGGCGGGGCCACGCACGACTGAGCCTTTCAGCACCGCGCCCGGCTCGACGATGACGCGCCCCTCGACGCGGGAGGCCTCGTCAACCTCTCCCTCGATCTTGGTCTCGATCTCCTCAAGGACCAAGCGATTCGCCTCCAGCATGTCGGCAAGCTGACCGGTGTCCTTCCACCAGCCACTGACGACCTCGGACTTCACGCTCTTGCCTTGCTCGATCAGGCTCTGGATCGCCTCGGTGATCTCCAGCTCGCCGCGCCAGGAGGGCTCGAGGGCGCGGGCGGCATCAAAGATCGGTGGCGCAAAGAGGTAGACACCGACCAGGGCGAGGTTCGAGGGCGGATCTTTGGGCTTCTCGATCAGGCGCACGATCCGCTCTCCATCCAGCTCGGCGACCCCGTAAGACTGCGGGTCATCGACCGGGGTGAGCAGGATCAGCGCGTCGGGTTCCTCGGCGCGAAAAGTGGAGACGAGGCCGCGCAGGCCGTCAGCGAGCAGGTTGTCGCCGAGGTACATGACGAAGGGCGAACCCCCGATGAACTCCTCCGCGGTGAGAACCGCGTGGGCGAGCCCGGCTGGCTTGTCCTGGACGATGTAGGTGATCTCGGCACCAAAGGCGGAGCCGTCACCGGCCGCCTCGCGGATCTCATCGCCGGTCTCCGGCGCGATGATGATCCCGATCTCAGTCACGCCGGCGTCGACCAGGGCCTCGATCCCGTAGAAGAGCACGGGCTTGTTGGCAACCGGGACCAGCTGCTTTGCCGAGGTATGCGTGATCGGGCGCAGGCGCGTCCCGGCCCCGCCGGAGAGGATCAGGCCTTTGAGGTCTTGCACGTCGCGGGAAGGCTATCGTCGCGCCGAAGATGAGCCCGGATGCCCCACTGCCCGCAATCGACATCGCGATCGTCAACTGGAACACAGCCGAGGTAGCGCTGGCGGCAGCGCGTGCCTATTTGGCCTCCGAAGGAGTCGAGGCTCGGGTGGCAATTATCGACAACGAGTCGCGGCCAGAGCAACGCCAGTTGCTGCGTGACGGTTGCCCGGAGGGGATTCGACTCAACCTGAGCGAAAGGAATCTCGGTTACGGGCGCGCAGCCAACAAGATGCTGAGCAAAGGAACCGGCGAGCTCGTCTGCGTCAGCAACGCTGACGTGCTGCCCGAGCCCGGCGCACTGACGGCCCTCGCCGCGGTGGCGAGAGATGACTCGAAGGCAGGGATGGTGGGACCGGTGTTCGGCGGCGATACCGACCGCTATCACGCGGCCCTGCCGGGCACGGTGACAATGCTGGCTCGGATATTCGCTGGCTCTTTCGGGGAGCGCCCGCAGCCAAGCCCGGCGACGGGTGCCGTCGCCGAGGTCGGTCAGCCATCGGGCGCCTGTTTCGTCGTCCGGCGTGAGACCTGGGAGGAGATGGGCGGCTTCGACGAGGGCTTCTTTCTCTGGTACGAGGACGTCGACCTCGCCAAGCGCCTGCATGACGCCGGCTACCGCAACCTCATCGCCGGCTCGGCCCGTGTCGGCCACGCCGGTGCCGAGGCCTTCGTCCAGATCGACCGGCGCGAGCAGCAGGCGATCCGATTGCGCTCGGTCGAGCGGTACATTCGCCTCCATCACGGCTGGGCAATGCCTATCGCCGCTCCGCTACTTAGGCTCTCCCGGCGCCTTAGAGCGGGCGGCGCCCGATGAACTCCCTTTCCGTCGTCATACCAACCAAGGACCGCGCCGAAGCGCTGGCCCGAACGCTCGACGCGATCGAAGCGCAGGAGGCCGGGGACGCGCGGCTCGAGGCGATCGTGATCGACAACGGATCGAGCGACGGCACCGTTGAGCTGGTGCGAGGGCGCGCCGGCGGCACGAGCGTTCCGGTTCGCCTCCTGGAGCAGCCCGACGGGGGGCCGGCAGCGGCGCGCAACGCCGGAGTCGGGGCCGCCACGGGAGAGGTCCTCCTCTTCCTAGGCGACGACACCGAGCCGGCGGACAAGAGCCTGCTGCAGGCCCACCTCGACCTGCATGCAGCGAGGCCGGAGTCGACCTACGGCGTGCTCGGTCGAATCACCTGGACCCCGCGCAAGCCAGTAACCCCTTTCATGCGCTGGCTCGAGAACGGCGGCCCCCAGTTCCACTACGCAGAGCTCGACCCCGGCCCCGTCGACCCGGCCAGCTACTTCTATAGCTCCCACGCTTCAGTAAAGCGCTCGCTCTTCGAGCAGGTCGGCGGCTTCGACGTCCGCTTCCCCACCGCCGCGGTCGAGGACACCGAGCTCGGCGTCCGCTTCGCCGACGCCAGCCTCGAGCTCGACTACCACCCCGAGCTGCTAGTCCACCACGACCACCCGACAACCCCGGCCCAGTCGATGCGGCGCTCGGTCGCCGTGGGCCGGTCAGCTGCCCTCTACAACCGCCTGCGGCCCGACCGCCCGCACCCCGGGGTGCGGCCCCCACAGGGTCTTGCTTGGTCCGCAGTCCGCACCGCGGCTCCCCTGCTCGGGGCTCTCGCCAGGCTGCCGCTGCCCCCTGGGCTGCGGCAGCGCGTTTGGCTGGCGATGACCCGTGGCGGCTACGCGCGTGGCTACCGGCTCGGGCCGGCGGAGGCCAAGTGACACTCCGCCGCCTCAACGCCTCGGTGCTCTCGCCGCTGCTGCTCTTCCCGCTTGTTTGGGGGGGGGTTGCCCTGCTGGCCCAGATTCACCTGCTCAACATCCAGGGCACCTGGTCGACGGTAGTGCTTGCCGTGGTGATCTCTGTGCCACTGGCTTTCGTCGCGGGGGGCCTGATCGGCGAGGGAATCGCGTCGATGGCCACCGGCTTCTCTGCAACGCGATCTCAGACGCGGATCTCCGATCGGACCTTCCGGCGAGTTCTGCTCGTCCTCGTCGGGCTCGGCTTGCTCGCCGTCCTCTACCAGTTCAGTCGCTCCGGCCGGCCACCCCTGCTGAGCGGCAGCATCGACGATGCCCGCTTCTCGCAGGGCGGCCCGACGATCCTGCTCACTGACCTGCTCACGGTCGCGGTGATCGTCGCCATGACCAAGACAAGGAACCCCTTCAGCCGCGAGTCGCGCTTCGAGCTCGGCATCTCCATCGTCGCCCTCGGCGCCTTTGCCCTGCAGGCCGGAAGGGGGAACGTCGTCCTGCCCCTGGTCGTCGTGATCATCGCCCGCTGGCTTTACTGGGGCCGTCCCAGCCCCTACCTGCTCACCGCCGGCGGCCTGCTTGCCTTCGTGGCGATCTGCGCCGGGTTTTACCTGCGCACCTATCAGCACCCGTGGACGCCATTTGAGTCTGAACTCTTCGGCGAAGTCCTGCCCGCGCTGCCCTTCTTCGTCAAGCCCCTGATCCCGCTCTATCTGGCGTTGACGACCAACTTCGTCGCCCTTGAGGGAATCGTCACCCACTTCCCGACCGCGGCGCCGTTCGGTCACGGCGTCTACAACGCGGTGGCCTTCGACAGCTTCTTCTCCGGCGCCCGCCACATCGGCGACGTCTCGGGGGAACTCACGCCGCCCTGGGTCACAAGCACGGTCGCCGGCTCGTTCTGGGCCGACGGTGGCTTCCCGCTCCTGGTTCCGGGCGTCGCCGCCGGCGGCGCGCTTGCGTGCGGTGCGTATGCCGCGGCGGCGCGGACCCGGTCGTTTCGCTGGTGCCTCGTCTCCGCCTACCTGACTTTCGTCGCCCTCTTCGGCCTCTACACCAATTTCTGGACGCAGCAGATCGACTGGCTGATCGTCTCGCCACTGCTGCTCATATTCGGCGCCTTTGCCGAAGACCCGCAGGCCCCGCCCGGCATCGTCGGGACTGCATGGGGGAATATCCGGCGAGTGCAGGCATCCGCATCGACCGCGACGGGGGGATCCGAGGCCACGGACCGGGTTCAGCAGGCGGACGAATCGCCGCACCAGCCGCGCGGCGCAGCGAAGGCGGCGATCGTCTCGGGCATCGCTGCGATCGCAGTTCTGCTCATCGCCGGCCTGATCATCCAGCGCACGTTGCCGGACCCCTTCCCCCTCGCTCGCACGATGCGGCTCCCTGCCTCCGTCGCAAACGCTGAGTCGGTCTTCACCGACAGCCAGCGCGTCTCCGACAACACCGGAGTCTGGTGGGTCAACCGCTCCGGTCCAACGGCCGAGCTGCGCATCTTCGACCCCGCCACCGAACGCTCGCAGCTGGCCGCCCGCTTCGTCCCGAAAAGGGGGCCGGGAGCAGTCTCCTACGACATCGGCTATTGGCAGCCGCTGCGGGTACCGGCGCTGTTCGAAATCCGCCAGGCGCCGAAGCGCCTCTACGTAACGGTGCGCAGGAGCGATACCGGCGCCGTGGTCAATTCCTACTCCACTCCGATCACCGCTCCCGACCCAGGACTCGACCGCAGCTTTGAAGTCGCGAGTCTCAACTCCCCCCGCTCCGATCTCTTCATCATCGATCGCGGCCTCTCCACGACCCGGGTTCGACTGGCCATCCTCTCCGGCGAGTCGGGTTTCAGCCGCCAGTCCTTCGCCACCTTCCTGCCCTTCCGCGGCCTCAGGCCCAACCGCTGGTCCGTGGGGATCGGCGAACTGGCCGGGAAGACCCTTCCCAATGGCAAACAGGTCGCCCCCCGCCCCGATCTCTTGATCATCCAGCGTGACCCCGACCGCGAACACGCGAACCTGAAGGTGATCCCGGGCGAGGAATCCTACGAAGGCTTCTCCTACCAGCGGGACATCGACGACTCGGGTGACCTGCCGGCCAGCCGCCTCTTCCTGCAGGGCGCCTACCGAGGGGCGCCGGCGATCTTCGAGGTGGCTCCGGAAGCAGTGGGAGGACCCGTGCTGAAGGTGTTTGACATCCAGTCGCCGGCGGGGCTCCTATAGAGGCACCCGGCAATCCAGAGCAATTCGAGGCGGCGCAACCGCCCGAGCCCGCCCTCGGCGTAACCGCCGCTCGGGGCGTCGGCGTGCTCGTTGGACGGACCCTCGGCCTGCAGCTGGTCACGGCTGGCGTAACCGTCCTACTGGCACGGATACTGACCCCGGCCGACTACGGCCTCTTCGCGATCGCGCTGGCAGTCCAGCTGGTGGGGCAGCGCGTCGCCGAGCTCGGCCTACCGGCTGCGCTGGTCGGACTCGAAGAGGAACCCTCCGTCGAGCTGCAGGCCGCTGTCGCGGGGATCATGCTGGTTCTTTCGAGTGGCTTGGCGGTCGTAGCCCTGGCCGTGGGGTTCCTGCTGGTGCCGGCTATAGCGGGCACCGACAAGACAACGGGGGTAGTCGCCGTAGCCCTCGCCGCAATGCCCTTCTACGCCGCTCGTGCCACCCCGATGGTGCTGCTGGAGCGAAAGTTGAAGTTCAGCTCGGTGGCGATCATCGAGACGGTCGACACAATCACCTTCAACCTCTTCGCGCTCGGCGGGGCCCTGGCGGGCTGGGGAGCGTTCAGCTTGGCCGGTGCGGTGCCGGCAGGCGGGGCTGCGGGGGCAGCGGCAGCGTGGCTGATTCAGCCTTTGGCGAGCCGGCCCAGAATCGATCTCGCGCAGGTGCGACCCCTCACCGGTTTTGGCCTGCGCGTCACCGCGCTGCAAGGCATCTATTTGCTCAAGGAACTCGGGTTCGTCGGCCTGCTCGCAGCGATTGGCGGAACCTCGATGGCCGGCTTCTATGCAATGGCGAAGCGCCTCTTCTCGTTCCCCATCGCCCTCACCTCCGCGGTAGGGCGAGTGTCGTTTCCCACCCTCTCGCGCGATGGCGACCGCCGTCCCGGCCGCGCCGCCAAGATTATGGTCCTGACGGCGACCTTGGCCGGATTGCCGCTCGCCCTGGTGGCAGGGGCTGCTCAGCCGCTGATCGTCGTACTGCTGGGAAAGACGTGGCTGCCGACGACGGATATCGTCGCGATCGGCTCGATCGGCATGATGCTGGCGGCGAGCGCGCTCGCGACGATGATCAGCTACGTGCTCGCCGAGGGGAAGCCGAACGTGACGATCGCAAGCGCCACGGTCGAAACGATCATTCTCTGCGCACTCGCCGCAGCGCTTGTGGGGACGCTGCAGGAGACCGGCGTGGGAATTGCCCTCGCGATGTCCAGCATTGCCGCCACGATCGTGATGGCCCTCGGCGTACATCCCCAGGTCCGCAGCTCCCTGACCTCCGTCGGTAGGTCGCTGCTGATCGCGGCGGCGGCGGCCTGCGTGGCGCAGGCGCTCGACTTCGCCGACAACCTCGCGGGCCTGGCCCTAGCTATTGTCACCGTCGTTGTCGTCTGGCTGGCCCTCGAGGCGATATTCGCGCGCCGCGATCTGCGCGACCTGATCGGCCTCGCCCGTCCGGTGCTGCGCAGGGGAAGGAACGCATGAAGATCTGTCTTTTCGATTGGAACGCGGGCGGGCACCACAACTTCTACGCCCAGGCCTTCGCCGACGCCCTCGCACAGCAAGCCGATGTGGTGGTGGCGGTTTCCGATCCGGTAATCGACGAGTTGAACGCGACTGGATTCGCGGTGCACTCGCTCGGCGAGCCCCGCCCGCGCCCCGGTGCGGAGCCCGGGCTGGACAAGGCCAGCCTCGCGCGAAGAGAGCTCGAGCTGCTGCGCGAAGCTGTCGCGCAGACCCAACCGGACCACGTCGTCGTGCTCTTCGCCGACCCGATCTTGCGCTGGCTCGCCGGAGCGCCCCGCTTCCCCTGCAAGGTGAGCATCTTCGTGATGCTGGCCATCGCTCAGCTACCGGGCTCCTACGGCCTGCCGCTATCACCAAAGGAGCGCGGCCAGGCGCTCGTCAAGGAGCTGAGCCTGGCTCGCTGGCGTCGCCGGCGCGACGCGCACGTTCTCTTCGGACTCGACGTCGAGGCAGTGAAGCGGTGGGAGCGAAAGCGCGGCGCGCCCGCCCGCTGGCTCGCCGAGCCCCGTCTCGAGGTGCAGCCGGTGCCGCGCCCGGCAGCGGAGCGCGAGGGGTGCTTCATGTTCGGCTACATCGACGAGCGCAAGGGCCTTGACCGGCTCGCGGTGGCGCTCTCGGAGGGCTGCGACGGGTTGCCGCTGACGATATTCGGTGCCGTCGCTCCGGAGAGCCGTGGCCAGATCGACGGATACCTGGCGCAGTTGGAGGACTCCGGCATACGCCTCGCGACCGACCAGCGCCGGGTTCCCTTCGCGAGCGCGATGGAGCAGATGGGGCGCTCCAGGTGTGCGCTGCTCTCCTTTGGCTGGCGCAGGGCACCCGGCTCGCGGGTGCTGATCGAGGCAGCGAACGCGCGCACCCCGGTGGTGGTCGGAAACGACAACGTCGCGGGGAAATTGGTGGAGCGCCACGGCCTGGGCCTTACGCTCGATCCCGACGATCCGCAGGCGATACGCCAGGCCATTCTCGATCTTGCCCTCGACCCGGAGGCGCCGGCTCGCTTCGAGGACAATCTGCGCCGATACGCCGAGGAGGTACACGGCGACAGGTTCGCCGTCTCGGTCCGCGAAGCGTTCGGTCTCGGCTGAGCAAGGGCACTTGCGGCCGACCATCTACATCCCGACGCTGCACGCAGGCGAGCGCCTGGCCCGCACCATCGAGGCGTTGGCGCGGCAGGATCCCCGGCCGGAGGTGGTGATCGCCGACAACAGCGAGCAGGGTCTCGCCGCGACCCTCGTACGAGAGCGCTTTCCCTGGGTTCGGGTGGTGCCGCTCGGCTCGAACTTGGGTTTCGGGACGGCGCTCAACCGGGCCGTCCGCGAAGAGCCCGGTGACCCGATCGTCCTCCTCAACGACGACGTCACGGTCGAACCGGGATTCGTCGCGGGGCTGCTCGACGCCCTCGAGCCGGGGGTCGATTCGGTGGCCGCCGTGCTGCTGCGGGAGCGCGAGCCAGAGCGAATCGATTCAGCGGGGGTCGTCGCGGACAGGACCCTGCTTGGATTCGACTACCTGAGCGGAGAGGCGGTGACCGCCCTCGACTCGGCAGCCGATCCGCTTGGACCAACGGGCGGCGCGGCGCTGTACCGGCGCGCCGCCTTCGAGCGGGTCGGCGGCTTCGACGAGAGGATCTTCCTCTACTACGAGGATCTTGATCTAGCCCTGCGCATGCGGCTTGCCGGCAGCGTCTGCCGGCTCGCGCCCGCGGCGCGGGGCCTGCACGCCTATTCGGAAACGCTGGGGGCAAACAGCGCGCGCAAGTACGCGATGACCGGCTGGAGCCGCGGCTACCTGCTGCGCACCTACGGCTTCGGCCACCGGCCGGTGCTGCTGGCCCGGGCCCTCGCCGCTGAGGCGTTCATCTGCGCCGGCCAGGTCGCCATGCGGCGTACGACCCAGGGCCTGCGCGGAAGGCTGCGTGGGTGGCATGCCGGCAGGCACACCCAGCGACGATTGATCCCCGCGGACGGAGTCCTCGACATCTCACTTGTCGATGCGCTCTCGCTGCGCAGGCATCGCTACCGCTCCGGATAGTGGGCTCTCGGAGGGCGCCGAGCCCATCATCGTGGACCTTTATTATGGCGCGATGCCTGAATCCAGCAGGGAAAAGCCGGTAGTCGTCGCCGGCGGAGGGGGCTTCATCGGCGGCCATTTGGTCGGCGAGTTGTTGCGCCAGGGGCGCGATGTCCGCTCGGTCGACTGCAAGCCGCTCGAGGACTGGTACCAGGTCTTTCCAGAGGCCGACAATCGGGTCCTCGACCTCTCGCTTCTGGAGGCTTGCCGAGACGCCGCCGAGGGGGCCGGAGAGGTTTTCAACCTCGCCTGCGACATGGGCGGGATGGGCTTCATCGAGGGAAACAAGGCGCTTTGCATGCTCTCGGTGCTCCCTTCCACCCACATGCTGGTTGCCGCCCGCGATGCCGGCGTTGAGCGCTTCTTCTACTCCTCCTCCGCCTGCGTCTACACCGCGGGCAAGCAGGACACTCCGGAGGTACAGCCGCTCGCCGAGGCCGATGCCTACCCGGCGATGCCCGAGGACGGCTATGGCTGGGAGAAGCTGTTCAGCGAGCGCATGTGCAGGCACTTCATGGAGGACTTCGGGCTGGAGACGAGGGTGGCGCGATACCACAACGCCTACGGCCCGCACGGAACCTGGAGCGGCGGGCGCGAGAAGGCTCCGGCGGCGATCTGCCGCAAGGTCGCCGAAGCGGAGCTGACGAACTCGGGGCAAATCGAGATCTGGGGCGACGGCAAGCAAACCCGCAGTTTTATGTACATAGACGACTGCGTGAAGGGCACCCTGATGATTGCCGAAGGGCAGCCGGTCGAGCCGATCAACCTCGGCAGCTCTGAGCTGGTGACGATCAACCAGCTCGTCGACGTCGTCGAGGGCATCGCCGGTATCGAGCTCGAGCGCCAGTACAAGCTGGATGCGCCCCAGGGAGTGCGCGGTCGCAACTCCGACAACACGCTGATCCGCGAGACGTATGGCTGGGAGCCCTCGATCTCTCTCCGGGATGGCCTGGAGAAAACCTATGCCTGGATTCGCGCTGAAGTCGAGCGCGAGCTCGCGGTAACCGGTTGAACGTACTGCTGCTGACGGCCACCGTTTCGCCCGGAGACACACCGGCTCTGAAGCTCCGCGATCCGCACGAACGGGAGGCGAAATACCTCGATGCGCTCGCTCGCTGGTGCGAAGAGCTCCCCCAGAGCTGGTCGATAGTCGTCGCCGAGAACTCGAACTGGCCCGCGTCTGGCTTCTCCGAGGTTGGGGAACGGCTCGGCCGACCCGTTCATGTTCTGCAATGCGAGGACCGCGGGTCCGACGAAGGCAAGAGCGTTGGTGAGGCTGGAATCGTCGACGACTTCGCGGCCAGCGAGCTCGCCCAAGGCTGCGACTGGATCTTCAAGTGCACAGGAAGGCTGTACGTTCACAACATCGGCAAATGCTTGCCCTCGCTCGACGGCACCGACGGGATATGCGCCGCAATCGTGCCATCCCTCGCTCACATGGATAGCCGGTTCTTTGGCGCATCAAGAGACCTGTTCCTCGAGTACTTCACCGGAATGGGAGAGGAGATCGCAGAGCCGGAGATTTGCTTCGAGCACATTGCGGCTCGCCGCATGCTTCGGGCGCTCGGCGCCGGACACGATTTCCGACCGTTCAAGGAGCTTCCCTACTTCATCGGCCGCAGCGCCTCGATCGACATCCCGTACAACAGCGCGAGCATTCGTGCCAAGTGGTTCCTGCGCCAGCAGGTTCATCGCTTGGTGATCGACCGCGAAGTCCTGATCTGATCGGATGCGGGTCCTCGTCACAGGCGGTGCTGGCTTCGTCGGCGGCAACCTCGCGGTCGAGCTGGCAGCGCGGCACGGAGACTGGGAGATCGTCGTCCTCGACAACCTGATGCGGCGCGGCTCGGAGCTCAACCTGTCGCGGCTGCGCGAGGCAGGCGCCGAGTTCGTGCACGGCGACGTACGCGAGCCGACTGACCTGGCCGCCGCCGGCGATTTCGACGCGATGGTCGAGTGTTCGGCGGAGCCCTCGGTGCTGGCCGGCTTCGCCGACACCTCCTACTCGGTCCAAACGAATCTGGTCGGCGCCTTCAACTGCCTTGAGCTCGCCCGTGCCCAAGGGGCGTTTCTGGTCTTTCTCTCGACCAGCCGCGTCTACCCGGTGGCGCCGCAACTCGAGTTGGGCCTGGAGGAGACCGCCGACCGCTTCGAGCTGAGCGCTGAGCAGCCGGTCCCCGGCGCCAGCGAGCGGGGCATCTCCGAGGGCTTCCCGATGGCCGGCGCCCGCACGCTCTACGGCGCGACCAAGCTCGCCGCCGAGCTGTTGATCGAAGAGTACGCCGACGCTTTCGGGCTGCACGCGGTGACCAACCGCTGCGGCGTCGTCGCTGGGCCCTGGCAGATGGGCAAGGTCGACCAGGGGGTCTTCTCCTGGTGGCTGCTCAGCCACAAGTTCGGGCGGCCCCTCTCCTACATCGGTTATGGCGGCTCCGGCAAGCAGGTGCGCGACCTCCTCCACATCGACGATCTGGTCGATCTGGTCGATCTGCAGCTCGCCGCCCCGGAGAGCTGGAGCGGCGTCACGGCCAACGTTGGCGGCGGCCGCGAGTGCAGTCTCTCGCTGCTGGAGACGACCGCGCTTTGTCGCGAGCTGACCGGCAACGAGGTGCCAATTGGGACCGAGGCGGAGACCCGTCCCGGCGACGTTCCGGTCTACCTCAGCGACTGCTCGCGGTTGCACTCGATGACCGAGTGGCGGCCGCGGCGTGGCCCGCGCGATGTCCTCGCCGACCTGCTTGACTGGTCGGCTGCACGCGAGGACTCATTGCGAGCCGCACTCGGTTTCCAGCGATAGTGGAAGGGGACAGATAGAGCAATGCCCAAGGCGATAGTCACAGGATCGGGTGGACTGATCGGCTCCGAGTCAGCTGCCCGCTTGGTCGAGGCCGGTTACGACGTGATCGGGATCGAGAACGACACTCGCGCCGTGCTCTTCGGCCCGGAGGCCTCAACCGCGCACGTCACCGAGCGCCTCAACCGCGAGCTCTCGCAATTCCGCACCGTCGACCTCGATATCCGCGACAGCGAGGGGATTGAGCGGGTCTTTGCCGCCGACGGCGGTGAGATCGAGCTGATCGTCCACACCGCCGCTCAGCCCTCCCACGATTGGGCAGCAAGCGACCCTCAGGCGGACTTCGGGATCAACGCAAACGGCACCCTCAACCTGCTCGAGGCGACTCGCAAGCACTGCCCGACGGCGACGTTCGTCTTCACCTCAACCAACAAGGTCTACGGCGACACCCCCAACCGACTGCCCCTGGAAGAGTTGGAGAGCCGCCTGGAGCTTCCCGAAGACCATCGCTGGTTCGGCGGCGTCGACACGACGATGTCGATCGACCTGACCCTGCATTCCCTCTTCGGCGCCTCGAAGGCGGCGGCCGACCTGCTCGTCCAGGAGTACGGTCGCTACTTCGACATGCCCACGGTCTGCTTCCGCGCCGGCTGCCTCACCGGCCCCAACCACGCCGGCGCCCAGCTGCACGGCTTCCTCGCCTACCTGATGAAGTGCACGGTGACCGGCGACCCGTACACCGTCTTCGGCTACGAGGGCAAGCAGGTGCGCGACAACGTCCACAGCGCCGACCTGGTCGACGCCTTCCTGCTCTTCCATGGGAAGCCGCGTGCGGCGGCGGTCTTCAACATCGGCGGCGGCCGCGAGAACGCCTGCTCGATGCTCGAGGCGATCGAGATCTGCGAGCGGATCGCCGGGCGCGAGCTGAATTGGGAGATGAGCGGTGAGGCTCGGATCGGCGACCATCGCTGGTGGATCAGCGACCTCGACGAGTTCGGCTCTGAGTACGGTGGCTGGCGGCCGCGCCGCGACTTGGAGACGATCCTGCGCGAGATCTACGAAGCCAACGCCGAGCGCTGGGCCTCCGCCCCCGCATGAAGCTCTCCGTAGTAATCCCCGCTCACAACGAGGAGGAGACGGTCGCGGAGACCGTCGAAGGACTCGTCTCGACCCTCTCGCGGGAGGGGATCGAGCACGAGGTGATCGTTGTCGACGATTCGAGCAGCGACGGCACCGCTACCGTGGTGGAAGCAATCGCCGCTCAGCACCCGCAGGTGCGCTGCCTTCCCTCCCCCTACCGCAACGGCTTCGGCTTCGCCGTTCGTGCCGGTCTCGAGGCGTTCGAGGGCGATGCGGTCGCGATCGTGATGGCCGACGGCTCGGACAGCCCCGCGGACCTGGTCTCCTACCAGCGCCTGCTCGAAGAGGGCTATGAGTGCGCCTTCGGCTCTCGCTTCGTCCACGGCTCCAACGTGGTCGACTACCCGCGCTCGAAGCTGATCATGAACCGGATCGTCAACTTCGGCATCCGCCTCCTCTTCCGCCACGGCTACAACGACACGACGAACGCCTTCAAGGCCTACCGCCGTGAGGTGATCGAGAACGTCCAGCCCTTCCTCTCGCACCACTTCAACCTCACCGTCGAGCTGCCGCTGAAGGCGGTGGTCCGCGGCTACAGCTACGGCATCGTGCCGATCTCCTGGACCAACCGCAAGGCCGGCGTCTCCAAGCTCTCGCTCAACGAGATGGGCAGCCGCTATCTCTTCATCGTCCTCTACGTCTTCCTCGAGGACCACCTCAGTCGCGGCGACTACCGCCGGGACGGCACCCCCTCACGGCGACCGCAGGGCACCTGGCGCGCGGGGCAGCGCCTCGGTCGTTAAAGCCCGAGGCGGCGCCTGAGCAGGGCGACTTCGCGCAGCATCCGCAGGCTGTCCGAACCAACGCGAACGCGCGAGCGCGGATCGTGCACATAGAGCACCGGCACCTCGACGATGCGCAAGCCGGCCTGCCGCGCCCGGATCAGCAGCTCGATGTCGAAGGCGAAGCCGGGGCACAGCTGCGCGGAGAAAAGCTCCTTTGCCACATCGGCGCGCAGCAGCTTGAACCCGTTCTGGGTGTCGCGGACAGCGAGGCCGGTGAGCAGGCGCACGGTCACTGCAAAGGCCTTGCCGGTCAGCTTGCGGTGAGCGGGGCCCCGCTCCACGACCGCGCCGGGCACCGCCCTCGAGCCGATCGCCACGTCGGCCCCCGAGTGCACCGCGGCGCTCAGCTTGCCCAGCTCCTCCAGCGGCGTCGAGAGATCGACGTCGGCGATCAGGATGTAGTCGCCGCGGGCCGGGCGAACGCCCTCGGCCACGGAGGCGCCCTTGCCGCGGTTCTCGGTCCTGTTCAGCACCGGCCGCAGCCCCGGCTGGCTCGCGCTGGCGAGAATCTCGCGAGTGCGATCGGTGCTGCCGTCGTCGACGATCAGGGTCTCGAGCAGTTCCATACCTGCGGCCTCGACCGCGGCCTGTGCGCTCGTCGCCAGGGTGTCGAGCAGCGCCGGCAGGCGGGCCTCCTCGTTATAGGCGGGAACTACGAGCGAAAGCGACGTCAAGACGGGTGCCCGGCCCTCATGCGGCACAGACGATCAGCGGCTGGGTCGGCTTGAACTGCGCGCGCCAGCCGACGGACGCCCGGCTGGCTGGCAGCTCGAGCAGTGATGGCCGACCCGGCAGGATCGGGGCGGGGACGACGCCGAAGGAGTCGTCGAAGCGCTCGACGCCCACCGGGACCGTCGCTCCGGCGCCGGGGCGGATCCAGAGGCCGCCCGGGCGTAGATTCAGGCTTACCTGGGCCCCGGAGGCGAGTGGCACGAACCGCAGGCAGCCATGACGGCGCTGCAGCACTCCCCCGGTCTGCTCCACTCCGCTTCGGGCCGACAGCGGTCGAGGCAGTCCATCGGCGGGGACGACGTCAATCCCGAGGGCTCGGGAGAGGAAGTGGTCCGCCGCGGCGCGGGCCTCCGGGCCGGCGGCGGCGATTTGGGCTGGAGAGTACGCCGGCGTGCCGAAGCGCCGCTCAGAGGCACCGTACCGTTCGAGCGGAAAGCCGAGGTCGCCGACCTCGCCCGGGACAAGATCACCGGGGTCCTCGAGCAGGGTCTTCGCTGGCGCTTCTCCGTAGACGAGGTTGGCGGCGCCCATCACCGCGCGATTGATTTCGCCCTGTTCCCGCACGCTGTCTCCCGCGTAGGTGAGCTCACGGATGTTGGGCAGCAGGGCGAACGCGCAGATCGCCGTGAGCGCGATCGATGCCTGCCGCCGCAGCGGTGAGGCGCCGATCTCCTGCGCAAAGACAAGCAGCAACAGGATCACATTGATGTAGATGTAGCGGCTCGCGAACGGCGCCCGGTCGGCGCTGGCGACGCTCGAGATCATCAACCAGAAGACGACGAGCGCGCTCATCGGCACAGCGCTGGCGAGGCGGGGCCGGTAACGCCGTCCGACCACAAGGGCGAGCAGCACGATCAGGAAGCCGCCCGCGAGTGCCTGGCCAGCGGTGATATCGAAACCCTGCCTGCGACTACCGGGCACGGTGAAGACACCGGCGATCGAGCCCAGCGTCGCCGCCAGCGAATCGAAGGCGAATGACGGCAGTCCCGCCAGGTTGGCGATCGCGATGTCGCTCTCCGCGTCCCGTCCGAAGACCAGCCACCAGAGCGCGTAGACCGCGAGTGGAAGGACGACGATCCAGTACCGCGAGCGGGGCGAATCGCGATCGAGCGCCAGCAGAACCGCCGCGCCGACCACGAACGGGATCGCCGTCGACTCCGAGGCCACGCCGATCACGAGCAGGGCGGCGGCGAATACGTCCCAACCGAGCCGGCGCCGCTGCAACGCGAGCCAGGCCCCCAGCCCGGCGACGACGGTGATCGTGACCGACATCCCGTGGGAGCCGATGATCCCGTCGTTTGCGGCGCCGAGAAACAAGACCAGGATCGCCGGGACCACCGCGGCCACGGTCCCGATCGCCTTGCGCATGAGCAGGAACAGACAGCTCGCCGCGGCCACATGAAAGGAGACGGCGAGGATGCGCAGTGGCAGCGCCGCGTCGGCTCCGAACAGCTGCAGCGAGGTCTTGGTAAGGAGTACCAGCACGGCGGCGAAGTGGCCGTTGTGAGGATCGACGAAGGCGTGCAGGTCGAAGTTGGTCCGCGACGCGAAGCCCCACGACCACTCGTCAACCGTCAGCGTCAGGCCGCGGCCCTCCCAGATCAACAGAATGCTCGCGGCCGCGGCCGCGAGCAAAAATCCACCAAACGCGAGCCGCTCTACGGCCGCTTCATCACGCCACCATGGCTCCCGCACGGTTGGCGAGTCTATGCATCGGGCCCGCGGGAAAGCGGTCGAGCTAGGGTCGCCCCCGGCCGCCAGTGAGGGCGATGAAGGAGCGCCAGGCGGGCTTGGGCTTGAACCCCTTGCCGGCGCGGAAGAGGCCGACCGAGTCGCAGAAGGAGCACGCCGTGTATTCGGGGTTGTCCTTCCACGAGTACCAGTAGGTGCCCCTGAGGTTGAGCGCGTGGCGGTTGGCGATCAGGTAGGCGTAGGCCTTGCGCAGTTCGCGAGCTTGGCCTTGGATGCCCTGCTCGAAGGCGACGACGTTGGGGTCGTTCTGGGAGCCCCAGCCCATCTCGGTGAGGTAGAGGGCGGCGCTTTCATCGTGGTTGTCGACGATGACTTCGCGCATGTCCTCGGTCAGTTCTTCGAGGTCGTCGACGTGAAAGGCGTATGGATGCAGGGCGGCGCCGTCGAAGTAGCGCTCAATGCCGGGGACCCGGTAGAGCGCGGCGAGGAACTTCGCCGCGTCCATGCCACGCTTGCCGCCCTCGTCTGGATCGCCGAAGAGGCCGGAGAGGACGACTTTGGCGATCGGGTCGTCGGCCTTGATCTGCGTGTAGGTCAGCTTCAGCAGCCGCGCGTAGCGGCTCGGCGAGACCGGGTAGGCGAAGTAGAAGAAGTTGGCCTCGTTCCAGACCTGCCAGGTGCGAACCGGCATCGGCCGGCTGATGATCGGCACGTTGTTGGCCGCGATCCCCCCGGCCGAGTGCTCCTCCCAGAACGTTCCGCCCGGTCCGTAGCGGGCGACAGCCGCATCGACGAAGGCAAGCCATGCTTTACGGGCGCGGCCGCTGTCGACCGGGATCGTCGTCGGCTTAGCTGCGATCCAGTGCGGCGCGCCGTAGAGGAAGGGCAGGAAGGTGAGGCCCCGTTGTGCCGCCGCCGAGATCGCCGGGTCAACGCTGCTCCAGTCATAGCCGCCCTTCGCCGAGGGCTGGACAGTCGCCCAGTTGATCGGCCAACGCACGCTGCCGATTCCGCCGGCTTTCATATAGGAGGTGTCGATGGCGGTCAGCGCCGTCTGCGGCACGATGCCGAAGAAGGTGCGAGGCAGCGCCTGCGCCGCGGCAGGCGCAAGCAGGGCGGCGGCGAGCGCCAGCAGAAGCGCGATGGTCTTAACGGGTCTCAAACTCGTGCGGTACGGGCGGCGGTGCGCATGAAGGTCACTTCCTAACACGCCAGGCCGACGTCGGTAGCGCCAGGACGTTAACGGGTCAGTAGGTCCCGCCCAGCTTGCGGTGATCCCAGGTGGCGACCCGTACCGGCTTGAAGTGGATCGCCACCCGCTTCGGAGCCTGGGCCTCGAGTGCGGCTTTGGCATCGCCCTCAACCGCGGAGATGCCCTCGGCGTAACGGAGCGTCAGCTCTTCGGCGAAGCCGAGGACGGCCTCGGTGTCGCGGTGGATCTCCGCCTCCGCCTCGATCATCGCGCCGCGCAGCTCGTTGTACTCGTGACCGGTCTCGACCAGCACCGTCGCGCGCGGATCGCGTTCGAGGTTGCGGACCTTCTGCGATTTGGCGTAGGTCCAGATCCAGACCTCCCCCTCGCGCGGCACGAACCACATCGGCATCGAGTGGGGCCATCCACGCGGGCCGAGACTGGAGACGATGGCTATCCGCTCGTTGCCAAGCAGCTCCAGCAGCTCGGCCTCGCTCAGCTTGATCTGGTCGCGACGACTCACCGCCGAGAGCCTGCCTGATCTGTGCGCGGGATGCGTTGAAGTTCCGCGCATCTGTGCGCACCACCCGTCGGGAATCGATCTGTAGCGTCGCCCCTATGGCGGTGCAAGCCCAGACTCAGCAGCCCTCAACTTCCCGTGATAACGTACGTATGCTTCTTTCTTATTACGTACGTACGAGAGATCGGGAAACTACCTTGGCAACTACCGCCTCCAAGCTACGCGCCAACATCTACCGGCTGCTGGACGAGGTCCTCGAGACGGGGCAGCCGCTGGAGATCGAGCGCAACGGCAAGACGCTGGTGATCGCGCCAAAGGAGAAACAGTCGATCTGGGATCGCCTGCCACGCCGCGAGGGGGCGATCATCGGCGATCCCGACGAGCTGATCCACATCGACTGGTCATCGGAGTGGAACCCTGATCCAAATTGACACTCATGTCGCTCTCTGGCTCTATGCCGGCCTGCATGAACGGTTGCCCAGCGCTGCTCGCGCGCTGATAGGCGAGCGCGAGCCACGAGCTTGCCCCCTCGTCGAATTGGAGCTCGCTTACATGCACGAGATCGGCAGGGCTCGCGATCCAGCTTCGATGATGCTCGCCGCGCTGCGCAAGAGCATCGGCCTCGAGATCACAGATGTCTCTATGGCAGAACTCGCTCAAACCGCCGCGGGACTCTCCTGGACGCGAGATCCCTTCGATCGGATGATCGCGGCACATGCAATCGTCGCCGACGTTCCACTCGTCACCGCGGATCGCACCATCCTTGACAACCTGCCGCTGGCCACTTGGGACTGAACCCCGCAACCGGTCGCGCCGCCGAAACTCCGTAGGATCAAAGCGATGCGCGTCGCGATTCTGATCTTCGAGAAGCTCACTGCCCTCGACGCAATCGGGCCATACGAGGTGATGCGCTCCGTCCCGGGCTGGGAGGTCCAGTTCGTCGGCCCTGAGAAGGGCTCGGTGCGCACCGACAGCGGAGCGCTGGGCTTGAGCGTCGATTACTCGCTCGAAGAGGTGACGGAGGCGGACATCGTCCTCGTGCCCGGGGGCGAGGGAAACAGACCGTTGCTACAAGACGAGGCCGTGCTGTCGTGGCTGCGACGCATCGACGAGGGAACCAAATGGACCACCTCGGTTTGTACCGGCTCACTGGTACTCGGTGCGGCCGGATTGCTCGAGGGCAAGCGGGCGACCAGCCACTGGCTCTTCCTCGAGCAGCTGCGCGAGCTCGGCGCTGACCCGGTGGGCGGCCGCTTCGTCGAGGATGGCAAGGTCATCACCGCCGCCGGCGTCTCGGCCGGGATCGACATGGCCTTGCACCTCGTCGGCCGCGAGACCGCCCCCGAGGTGGCGCAGGCGATCCAGCTCGGGATCGAGTACGACCCGCAGCCCCCTTTCGACTCCGGCTCTCCCGAGAAGGCAACGGCGCCGATCGTCGAGCTGGTCACCGCCGCAACCGGCGACGGCGCCGAGTGGGTAGATCGCTCTAGCGGCTGAGCTTGATCGCCCGCAGCGCGCGGACGTCGGGAATCGCTACGAGCAACTGCACTTTGAGGCTGCCGCGGACGCGCAGCAGCGGCTGACCGCGCGAGTCGAGCGGCACCCGGAACGTGTGGGCCCTGCCACCGGCGAGGCGGAAGGTGCGGTGGCTGACGTTGAGGCGGACGACACGCGTCGGCACACCGCGGCGGGCCCGCATCGGCAGCCTCGCGTGGGTGCGCAGGATGATCTGGCCGGGGCAGGTTTCGCCTTCCGGCCAGCCGCAGCGGACCCAGACGCGCACGGCGCCGCCCTCGGCGCGCACGTGCTTGACGGTCAGCGGGGGCAGCTCCGGCGCGGCGACGCTGGCTCCCACGGTTGCCCCGTCGATGAAGTTGTTGTCGATGTTGATCGTCATCAGCCCGTAGGTCTCGTTGTGGCCGCCGCGGTACTGATGGATGCGCTGGTGAGATGCCCAGGCGGTCGACGGTAGGTAAGGGTCAAGCGTGTTCTGCTGGCCGTTCCAATTGGCGGTCCAAACGTGGTCGGGGAGCGTGTAGGTCGTGCCGCCGAAGGCGCGGCCGAGGTCGGCAATCCCCGAGGCACTGGAGCTGTAGACACCTGAGACGTAGCCGAGAGTGTGCAGCTGATCGGTCCAGGCGGAGAGGAAGGTAAGCGTGGCCGAGCTCGCGCTGGAAGTGCGGGTATACGCCTCCATGTCGAAGTAGATTGGGCTGCCGGGGCCCATGCCGATCTCCGCCGCGTCTTCGACCGCCTCGCGGGCCTCTTCGGCTCCCTGGATCGTCGCTTTGGTGAGACTGGTGCTCAGCTCGGCGCAGCTGCTGCAGGCGCTGGTCGGCGCCTGCAGGCCGACGTAGGTCGGGATCAGATGCCAGCCGTTCGCAACCTGTTCGTCGACCCAGTCCGACGTCAGGTTGGGCTGAGAGCAGGCGCGGTTAGTGCCGCCGATGTAGACGCCGATGCCGCGGTAGGGCGAGGCCGCCCAAGCGGTCATCGTCCGCGTGGAAGGAGCCGCGCAGGCGTCAAAGCCGAGGCCGGTGAAGGCTTCGGGCGCAGAGACCGGCGCGGGAGCCGCGACGGCGCTGGTCGTGGCTCGGGAGCGTCGGCGCGAGCGCGGTTCGACCAGGATCGCGCGACGGCCGCCGATTGCCTCAGCCGGGCAGCGCTGGCTGGTCCCAGGCACGCCCAGGTAGACGGCCTTGCGATCGAGCCGCACACACATCCGCGGGTGGTCGGCCAACCGGTAGACCGGCCAGGCGGCAGGCGCAACGGCGGTCCGCCCGTCGAAATGGACGGTCCGCGCAGCCGCAGGCGCGGCGAGAAGACCAAGCAGCCCGAGAGCTGCCACGGCTGGACGAAGCAGGCGCATACCCGTCCCAACCATTGCAATTGCCGATCGATTCGGCCCCCTCCCCGAGCAACTGCATCAAATTTTCTACCTGCCAGGGGCAGAATTTGATGCAGTTCGCGGGAGGTTGAGGTCAGGCGGGAACGAGGTCCAGCTTGCGCCAGGGGCCTTCGCCGGCCATCGGCTGGGTGCGGCCCTCGAGCCAGTCGGCCTGCAGGTCGTCGTAGTGGCTGCTGGCTGGGTGGCCCGACTGGCCCGTGAACATCTGCCAGCGCGAGTGCTCTGGTGCGGCTGGTTCGGCGACCATGCGCCAGCTCGGAGCCCAGACGGCCTTGTAGGGGTCGTTGGGGTCGTAGGCGATCTGGCTCACCGTCTCCTGGGCGCCGCCGGCTTTGAGACGGCGGTTGAGCAGGCGCCGCAACAGCGGGTTGGCCTCGCCCAATGGATGTGGGAACTCCATCTCGTGCACGTCGCCCCAGCGCCAGCCCTCGGCGTCCGGGCCAAAGCGGTCGCTGAGATCGTCGAGGGCGCCGCTCAGGGCTTCGAGCACCAGGTCATCCCACGGCCGGCCGATCAGCTCCTCGTCGGCTTCCTCCCAGAGCTTCATCAGATGCGAGTGCCAGCGCCAGGGTGAGGTGACGTGCGGGGTGAAGCCGTTGTCGGCACGGTCGAGCCAGCGTTCGCAGAGATCGCGGTCGCCGATCGCGGCGCGGGCCACCTCGCGCGCCAGGCGCAGCAGAAAGGCCTGGTAGATCGTGCCGGCGATTGAGTCGGGGTCGAGTCGTCCATCCCAGCTGCGCAGCCGCTCGAGCGCGCTGCGCTCGCGCTGCCCCTGCGGCTTCAGCCGGCTCAAGCGGCGCGCCGCCTCTATCCCCGGCAGCGAGAGGTTGTCGGACTGCATTGCCTCAAAGCTCTCGATGTCGTGCTCGTCGCTGGCCCGCAGCAGCTGCTCAATCCGGGCGGCGCGGAAGCCGTCCAGCCACTCGCTGGTGATGTGGTGGGGGTAGTCGTCACCGACGATGCGGTTGTTGGCGGTGATGAGGAAGTCGCTCTCCGGATCGACCTCCTCGGGCAGCTCCTCGTAAGGGATCACGCCATCCCACTCGAACCCGCCGGTCCAGCCCGGCTTTGGCAGGTCGGGGCAGCCGCCCTTTCGAAGCGGCAGACGGCCGATCAGCTTGTAGCCGATCGAGCCGTGGCGGTCGGCCCAGATCAGATTGGAGGCCGGTGAGCTGTGCTCGGCAAGGCTGGCGACGAGCTCGGGTCCAGAGCGGATCCCGTGCAGGTCGAACATGCCCGTGAACGCAGTCGGCTGGTCAAGCGTCTGCCAGCGCAGCGCCAAGGGCTCGGCGTCGTCGGCGCCAAGCGCCTCATTGACGATCGGTCCGTGATGGGTAATGCGGACGTCAAGCACCTCAGGCGCGTCGCGACCCTTGACCGGGATCTCCTCGCGCACGACTTCAAGCGGACGCCACTCGTCTTCGAAGAGGTAGCGGTCACCGTCGAGCCGCTCGATGAAGAGGTCCTCGACGTCGGCCATCACGTTGGTGAAGGTCCAGCAGACGTCGTTGTTCTGACCCATGTAAACGCCGGGCATGCCCGGCAGCGAGGCGCCGCGAACGAAGCGGTCGCCGAGCCTGAGGCCGACCTGGTACCAAATGCCCGGCATGCTCGGTGGCAAGTGGGGGTCGCCGGCGATCAGCGGCGAGCCGCTGGCGCTGAGCTTGCCGGAGACCGCCCAGTTGTTGGAGCCGCTCGCCTCGGCGGCGAGGCCGATCGAGCGCCGCACCGTGTCGATCTGCTCGACGATCGCGAGGCCGTCGCCGGACCAGGCTTCCTGGGTGACAATCGGATTCTCGGCTGGGTAGGCAGGGTCGAGGCGAGCCGCGAGATCCGGCCCGAGCGCTCGCGTCATGTCGGCCCGCAGAAGCTCGCTCTCCCAGTTGGTAGAGAGACCGAAGGCAAGCAGCTTGCCAAGGCTGAGGATGTCGACCGGGCGCCAGGGCTTCCACTCGAGCCGCAGCAACTGCATCTCGAAAGGCATCGCCTTCGCCTCGGATGCCGCCGCGTTTACCCCCTCGCAGAAGCGCTCGAGCAGGGCCTGCAACTCGGGGTCGAGATTCGCGGCCTCGCGCTCGGCCGTGCGGCGGATGCACAGGGTGCGCATCAGGCGATCGATCGGCAGCCCCTCCGGACCGGCCATTTCCGATACCCGACCGGCGACGACGCGGCGGTAGAAGTCAAGCTGCCAGAGCCGGTCCTGGCCGTGGCAGAAGCCCTCGGCGAACCAGAGGTCGCGGGCGTTATCGGCCTCGACATGAGGCACACCCCAGCGATCGCGACGAATCCCAACCGGCCCGTCGAGCCCCTCGAGCGCGATCGTGCCCTTCTGCTTGGGCAAAGGCCGTCGCGCCAGCCAGTGCCAAGCGGCAGCGGTTGTTGCGGCGGCGATTCCGGTTCCGGCAATCCCGGCCAACAAGCCCACTCGTGTCGCCCGCCCGCTCATCGCCCAAGCGTACTGGCTACTCAGCCAGGACCGTCAGTCAGTGAGCTCGGTCGGGGCTCGACCCTCGGTGGCGAGCTTGTCGAGGTGCGCCTGCATGACCATCTCCGCCGCAGGGCGAAGCTCCGACGGGACATCGCTCCAGGCCTCGGCCAACAGCGCTTCGCGTGAGCGCTCCCCCCTCTCCAGAGCGGCGAGCAGGCGGCGCTCGCGCATCTCGCGGTGCTCGACGTACTCGGCCAGCTTCGCGGCGGGATCCTCAATCCAGGGGCCGTGGCCGGGGCAGATCAACTCGATCGGCTCGGCCTGCATCGTGCGCAGAGAGTCCATGTAAGCGGCGAGTGAGCCGCCGTCGGGTGGAACAAAGGTGGAGCCGGTGCCGAGCACGAGGTCGCCACTGAAGCAGACGCCGTCGGCGGTCATCAGGCAAACGTGGTCGGGAGCGTGGCCGGGAGTCGCAATCGCGCGCAGGCCGCCCTGTTCCTCCCCATCGCCGGGAAGGACAACTGGGGGAGTTTCAGCAACAGAGCCGACACTCGCCGCGAGCCGCTCCGCACCATCCGCGTGATCGCCGTGCCCATGAGTGAGCAGAACGAGCCCGATCCCACCCCGTTCCTCAGCAGCGGCCCGAACCGCCTCGAGGTGGCTCTCAATATCGGGCCCGGGATCGATCACGGTGCAGGGGTCAGCCCCGCAGAGATAGGTGTTCGTCCCCTCCAGCGTCATCGGCCCCGGATTCGGCGCAACGACCCTGAAAATCTCTTCGTGCCCCGGCGCGTACGTCACGTGAGGGCCGATCCAGGTAGGGGTGAAGCGTCTTGCACTTTTTCGGCAATCCAGCCTCGGACGACCCCAGCCACTTCACCGAAAAAGTTAAGCGGAACCCCTACCTGGATCGGCCCTCGGGTCACGCAGCGCTCGCCGCCACCTCTTTGGCAATCGCCTCCCGCGCCTCCTCCGGCTCGAGCACGACCAGGTCGCCGGCGCCACGAAGAATCTCACGCACGAGCCAGGAGGTGCCGGCGTAGGGGAGCTCGACGACGACGGCACCGTCGGCCAACTCCTCGACGACCGTGCGCTCCTCGCGCAGCCAGCGGGCGCGCTCGGGCGAGACCCAGACGCGAGCGACGTGTGCGGTCGGCACCTCGCCGTGGGTCATCCAGCCCTCCACCCCGGCCAGCTCCTCGACCTCCGGGCGTGGCTCGAAGGTCTCGCTGGCGAGCGTCGCCTCCTTGATCCGGTCCAGCTTGAAGTGGCGGACGCCGTCTTTGGTCAGGTCGTAGCACTCGACGTACCAACCCTCTTTGCCGTTCTCCAGCCGGTAGGGCTCGACGGCGCGTTTGGTGAACTGGTCCTCGTTCTCCTTGTAGTACTGGAGTTCGAGCACGCGACTGGCGCCGATCGCTTCGTTGACGACGCGCGCCACCTCGGCGTCGCCGCCGCTGCCCGAGGCAATCTCGAGCCCCTCCTCGGAGGGATCGTGGCCGAGCGCGGTGACGATCTTGGTGCGAGCGCTCTGCAGGCCGCCCTGTGGCAAGTGATCCCCGAAGAGATCGATCGCCGCGACCAATGCCTTCGCCTCGAGCGGCAGCAGTCGCGCGGGGCGGGCGAAGTTGTCGCCGTAGGGCTCGGAGTCGACCTCGATCTCGTCGCCCTGGATTTCGGCGTAGAGGACGTAGGTGCCGCCGCCGAAGTTGACGACGTTGAGCAGATCGATGTCCTCTCGCAGCTCCTCGTCGGTGAGTTCGAGCCGCTGGCGCAGCTCGCTGACGCGCAGCCGCTCCTCCCCCTTGGCCGATTCGATCAACAAGCCGGCCAGGGTGACGAGGCGGGCGAAGCGCTCGGGCCGGATTGCCGCTTCGCCACGGCCGTTGGAGCGGGCGCGGCGCGGCGCCTCGCGCAGCGGACGATCGATGATCTCAGCCGACTCGAAGCCGTTGCGATGGCGGTCGTGGAGAAGGCCGAGGCGGCTCTGTGCCTCCTCGCGCAGCTCATCCGGCCCGAGCACCTCAGCGTTCTGGCGCCAGCGCAGCACCCAGGCGATCAGCTCGCGGGGCGAGGCGTAGTCGGTCTCGTAGACCGAGCCTTTGCCCGGGGCGCCATCGGATTTCTTGGCCGGCCGCAGCTCGCCATAAGCGCCGAAGTCGCGCTCGATCAGCCAGGCGATGCGGTCGCGAACGAAGATCTGGGCTCGGCCGCGAACCTCACCGAGCTGCCAGTCGGCACGCTGGCCGTAGTCGCGGCGGTCGAAGTCCTCTGGCGGTGAGAAGTCGTGCTCAGCCTTGGATGCGTAGCCGACCTTGCCCTGGATCCGCGAGAGACGGAAGACCCGCACCGCCTCGCGCTCGTGGGCATAGCCGATCAAGTAGAACTGGCCGCTGCGGAAGACCAGGTGGAAGGGGTCGACTTTGCGCTTCGTCGTCTCGTCGCGCTCCATCGTGTAATAGGTGAACTCGACCGTCTTGCGGCGCGAGATCGCGGTCTCGATCTTGGAGAGGCGTTGGGACAGCTCGCGGCCGCCGGCCGAGGCCGTCATCGCCATCTCGACGGGGGCGCGCTCGCCCTCCTTGAGCGGGTTGGGGTGCCCCCAGGCGACCTGCTGCAGAGCCAGGCGCAGCGGCTCGGCGTAGGCGAATTCCCCGTCGGAGAGCAGCATCAGCGCCGTGCTCATCGCCGCCAGCTCGTCATCGGAGAACTTGATCGCGTCGAGGTAGAAGTTCTCCGGCGGCAGCGAGTAGAGCTCGGCCTCGAAGAATCCCTCGCCCGGCTTCTCGACCCCGAGCTCAATCCCGAGGCTCTCCAGCTCGGCCCGGTCCGCGTAAAAGCGCCGCGCGAACGCGTCGTCGTTCATGTCGCTGTAGCCCTCAACCTCGCGCTTGATCTCGAGGGCCGACACCGGCCTTCCCTGAGCCATCAGGAACGAGATCAGCGAGAGCTGTCGGATCAGCTTCTCGGTGTCCTTCGCCACGGCTCGCAGGATAGTGTGCGGCCAGCTTCATGGACCTGCTGCGCAACCTCTTCGGCAACCTGACTTCGGGCATTATCCGGCTTGCGGTCACCGCCGGGGTCCTCTTCCTCGCCTATCTATTCATCGTCAAGCCCGTCCTCGACACGACGAACGAGGCGATCAAGTCCTCCGGCTTCGACCGGATCGGCAAGTCGATAGAGGGCGTCAGCAAGGAAATCAAGCGCCAGGTCCACCGCTCCTTCGAGGCAACCGGCTCTGCCGCCCGCAAGCGGAAGCTGGTCGGCTGCGTCAAGGCAGCGAACGGCGACGTTCAGCGGATCGAACGCTGCACGCGGCGCTTCTGAGACGTTGTCTCGACGCTCTCGATCGCCGGGGCGTCAAGCGGCAAGGCATAGAAGCGGATAGTCAACCGGGTCGAGTCGTCCACCCCGGTCATGAAGCCGCCGACGCGCTCGAAGCCGATTGTCGGCGAGTTGCTGCTCAGCGAGAACTTGCCCGGATAGTCTGCCCAGCGCGGGACGCGCAGAAGCAGGCTGTCGGCTGCCGTGTCGCCGACGATGTTCCAGCCCGAAGTGCGAAAGAGGACGTGGCGGTTCTGGGCGTGGTAGAGCATCGACCGCAGCTTTTCGATGCCGTCGACCGCGAGGCCGTCGACGCGGGCAAGCAGAGCCTCGTTCGGCCCCGTGCGCGGCAGGCGAACTGATTCGGCGTTGGCGGCCTCGACGCTGCCAAGGGGGCGCTCGCGACCACAGCGATCCGGCGCACGACGCAGGATCGCCCATTCTTCGTCCCAGCGCACCGCCCGGTAGCGGCAGAACATCTGGACCATCTGGGCCGGTGACTCGAAAGCCGGCCAGCGGGCGTCGATTGCGCCGGGATAGTTAACGGCGTTGGGGTCGAAGGTCGTCGTGTTCTGCCAGAGGACCAGATCGGGCGCGGTGGCGGCTTCGAGCTTCTCGGCGTTGAGTTCGTCGAGCCCTTTGGTGTACGCCGAGTACTGCTGGAAGACCGGCAACGGGTCCCAGTCGAGGTCGTAGGCCCAGGCGGCGCCCGCCTCCCAGGGGGCCACGTGCACCGTCCCGGAGCGCAGCAGGGCCAGCTCTGCCGGGCTGAGCTTGTAGATGGCCTGCATAGCTTCGCGACCGCGCTGCTGAACGTCCTCGGCTCGACCGGGCACTGTCATGTCCGCCAGCTGAGAGCCGAACCTGTCGACCCGCGAGCGCGGGTCGAAGCTGACGTCGAGGTGATCGTTGTTGGCGACGTAAGTCGTGGCGAGGAGCAGGAGGATCGCGGCGACGGCGACGGCGCGGCGGACGTACGGCGCGAGGGCGAGGGCGATCCCGAAAGCCGCGGAGACGAAGACGGCGATGCTGCCCGCGGATTCGCGCACAACCGCGTGCTTGAACATCAGGAACGTGACAGCCGCAACCATCAGCACGAAGCCGATCCGGCGCATGTTGTCCATCCGCCAAACGGCCGCAACGCAAAGACCGGCGACGGCGATGAGGCCGGCGACGATCGCTGGCGCTTCCCACCAGGGCCCGGGAGGGCCGTAGAAGACCATCGAGGCCGAGTAGCCGCTGACGACTTCGGCGGTGTTGACGAGGTAATCGCCGAGACTGGAAAGGGCCTGGCCGGTGACGAACCAGAACAGGCCGAAGGCAAGCACTGCCGTGCCGAAGAAAGCCGGGAAGGTGCGGCGGCGGTCCGGCAGGCCGAGCATCGTGGCGAATCCCATCGCCAGCAGCGTCGGTCCGGCCCGCAGCGAGCCGAGCAGCTCGATCCCGCTCAGGGCGCCGATCCCCACCGCCACGGCCAGCCGCGCTCTGAAGCTCCACTCGCTGGTCAGGGTCGCGGCACAGAGCACGGTCGCGGCGAGGAGGATCGGGTCCGCGGTCGGCACCGAAGCGGCGATGAAGGTGAGGACCAGGCCGATGGGGAGACCGAAGGCGCGCCGCGAGGCCCAGAGCAGGCCGCTGCAAAAGGCGATCTGCACGAGCACGTACCAGAAGAACGCGATCCGGCCCATCCAGATCCCGAAGACGTTGGGTAGACCGAGGAAACCGAGCGGCCCGTAGGTGAAAACGATCTGCGCGCCGGCTTCGAGGCCGTGCTCCGCGGCCATATAGAGACCCGCCACCCAAGATGGGTCCAGGCCCACCGTCGGTTCGATGCCGCCGACCGGCCAGGTGAGGATGCCAAGCAGGGCGCCGAGGAAGAATGACGAAAGCAGCGCGGCCCGGACATGGTCGAGGACGCCATCAGAGCGGTCGGGCGCCATCGGCCCGGGCGAGGGAGGAGACACCTGCTCAGTTGGCACAGGCAAAGGTCCTCGCGCTCGTCTCGAGGTCGGCACGCCAGGGGATCTCGCTCGTGTCGGAGGGGATATCGATCCGAGCCGAACCCGAGACCGATGGCAGGGCGGTGGCGAACGACTCGCCAAAGCGCGCCAGCTTCAGCTCGACTTCGGCGCCGGCCGGAGCGCGATACGCCAATCCACCGTGCGGCAGCTCGAGCTGAAAGGAAGCGGCGTGCCCGGGACCCGGAATCAGAATGAGACAGCCGCCGAGCTTCCTCGCCCGGCCGTTGACCGCCCCCAGCAGCTTCGGCGCCGAGCCGTGGCGTTCGAGCCTGCCGATGAAGGGCTGGGGGGAGAGGTCGAAGATGCGGACCAGCTCTTGGTCGGCCGCTTCTCTGGCCTGCTCGCCGCTGCCAAGCAGCTGAGCTTCGCTGAAGGCCGGCGAGCCGAAGTCCTCGGCCGCATCGAAATAGGCCCAGGCGGGAAAGAGCATGTCGGGGTGCGAGTGAGCGGTCGAGCCGTCCTCAACCGGGAAGTCCGGCACGACGTGGGACCGGCTCAGCTCGAGCGCCGCAAGTGTGGCTCGATTGGTGTCTCCCTCGGCCGCGAAGAGATGGCCGCCCACCCGCAGCTCGGCGATGTTGGCCATCAGCGAGAGGCCGAGGAAGACGAAGGCGACGAGGCCCACGGTGGTGGTCCAGCGGATCTCCCGCGCCAGCTCGGCGACCAGCAGCAGCGCCAGCAGCCCGCCCATGTACACGTAGCGGCTCGCGTTGGGCGCCCGGGCTGGACTGAGCCCAACGGCGACAAGGGCCAGGTAGATGACCAGGGTGCCGGCGACGGTCCAGAAGCGGATAGAACGAGGGGCACGGCGGACGTGAAGAGCGACGAGGCCCGCTAGCCCGAGGGCCAACGGATAGCCCCATTCGGGCCGGATGTTGATCAGCACCGGTAGTTCAGCGCTGCCCGGAGCGCGGAAGAGGCCGGTGACCGCCGCGCAGAGCGCCGCCAGTTGATCGGCCATCCCGCTGAAGAGGCTGCTGGCGGCCTCCAGCGTCACCTCTGACTGGTGAAACTTGCGCGCCCAGAGGAACCAGGCCGCGTAGAGCGCGGCAGGGATCAGAACGATCCAAGCGCGGCGCCACTCCGCCCGCCCGCCGAGCCAGATCGCCAGCAGCCCGCCAAGCGCGAAGGCAATCCCAACGCTGAAGGAGGCAAGTGAGAGCGCCAGCAGCAGGCAGCCCGTAAGGTTGCCCGCCGGCGTCCGCCGCTCCAAGGCGAGCAGCATCCCCAGGCCCGCGGCCATGCCGGTCAAGTTGGGAATCTCGTAGGCGCCCATCACCGTGTCCCAACCGGCGCCGAAGAAGGCGACGAGGACCGTTAGTGCGACGGCCGCCGCGAGCGGGAGACGGCCGCGGACCAGGCCGAAGAAAAGCGTCGCGACCGTGAGGTGGAGGACCACCGTCACGACCTGGTACGGCACGTGCGAGTCGGCGCCAACCGTGGCAAATAGGCCCTTGTAGATCAGGAGGGGCAGCAGGATGAGGTGACCGTTCTGGGGGTGGAGCAACGTTTCCAGCGAGAAACCGCGGACGCTGACTAGGTAGTTCCACTCGTCGTTGACGAAGGTCTGACCTTTCCCCCAGCCGAGGATCAGCACAGCGGCGATCGCGAAGGCAAGCGTCAGAACCGCGTAGGCAACGCGGTTCTCACCGACCCGTCTGGCCCAGGCGGCGAAACGTGCGACGAGCCCGTCCAAGAACCCGATCGGGTCGACAGCCGGCATCGCTTCGCGCCTCTGCTCTGACCTCTCAGAAGCCATCGAGCGCAGCAGTCTATGTTCGCCGTCAGGCGGACGCCGCGCCTGACACCGCATGGCGCCGTCAGGCAGCGGCGGCGCGCTGGCCGAAGTAGGCGGAGCCTGAGAGCGCTCGGTCGAAGCCGGACCAGGACTCGCCGGCGGGGAGCTGGCGCTCGAGGCGATCGAAGCTGCCGAGGCGGCCGCCGAGGTTGTCGATCATGTGGACGAGGACAGCCTCGCGGGTGGCAGGGGTGACCGGGGAGCCGTGCTCCAGCGAGCCGTGGTGGGCGAGGATGATGTGGAGGACGGCCTGGGCGAGATCGGGATCGAAGCCGGGGATGTCCTCGATCTGGCGGCGCACCTTGTAGTAGCCGAGTGGGATCTCGCCCTGCAAGCGGCCGGCGTCGGTGAGGTCGATCGCCAGCGGGTCTTCGTTGTAGGCCTCGGTCTTGCCGATGTCGTGCAAAAGGGCGCCGGTGACCGCGACGTCACGGTCGATTCCGGGGAAGTAGGCGGCGGCCGCGCTGACCGCCTGCGCCACTGAGATCGTGTGCTCGAGCAGGCCGTGGCGGTAAGCCTGGTGGTAGACCTTGGCCGCCGGCGCGTCGCGGAAGCGCGCCCAGATCTCCGAGTCCTCGCCGAAGAAACGGTCGAGCAGGTAGCGGAGCTGGCGATCCTGCACGGTCGCAAGCAGCTCGCGCAGCTCGCCCTCGAGCTTCTCAAAGGACGCCTCGGACGCCGGCGCCAGGTCCTCGGCGCGGTACTCGCCCTCAGCGGCCACGCGCAATCCCGTCAGCTTGATCTTCGCGCCCCAGCGCTCGCTCGTCTCGAGGTGGCCGCTGACGTGAACCGCGGCGCCCGGCGTGGCCAGCGCGAAGAGCGCCTCGGCGTCCTCCCAGGCGACCGCCTCGCAGCTGCCGCTGCCGTCACAGAGGACGAGCCGGAGCCAGGCCTCGCCATTGCGCTTGCGACGCAACTCACGCTCCCGCACCGCGTAAACGCCGCCGACGCGCTGGCCGTCCTGCAGGTCGGCGAGCGGCACCCTCGCCGCGATCAGTGTGTCGGTGAGAGCCTGCTGTTCCATCGCAATCCAAAGTAGTGACGAGGGCGGACGATTCACTGAGTGTGGTGGCTAGAGCGCCGTGCCTAGCCAGTGGCCGAGGACAACGGCGGCGAAGCCGACGATCAGTGAGAGACCGAGGTTGAGCCAGACGAGGTGTGTGTGTCCGGCGTCTGCCAGGCGGTGCGAGTCCAGCATCCAGGTGGAGAATGTGGTGAAGGAGCCGAGCGCGCCGCCGGCGACGATGATCAGGGCCTCGCCGCTGAGGGCGGCGCCGGCGACGAGTCCGAGGAGGAGGGTTCCGGCGAGGTTGATCGCCAGTATGCCGAGCGGGAAGGGATGGTCCGTGCGAGCAGCGAAGGCCGAGTCGATCAGGAAGCGGGCCGCGGCGGCGGCACCGCCGAGCAGGCCGACCGCGATCCAACCGGGCGCGCTCAAGCCGCAACCTCGGGGCGGCGCTCCAGGGCAATGCCGCCGCGAACGGAGAGGAAGCCAAGCGCCAGCGTCACGCCGACGTAGGCAGCCGCGAGCCCGATCCGCCCGGCGTCGACCATTTCGAACAGCTCCAGCTGCAGGGTCGAGAACGTGGTCAGCGTGCCGCAGATCCCCGTGGTGAGGAATGGGTGCGCGAGGTTGTCCTCGGGGTGGTCGCGCAGGCGCGCGAAGACGTAACCGAGCAGCAGCGCCCCGACCATGTTGACCGCGAAGGTGCCCCAGGGCCAGCCGCCGGGACCGTGCGGCGTCGCCTGCGCGAGGCCGACGCGGGCGAGGGCGCCGATCACTCCCCCAACGTAAATCGCCGTGAGGCGGCGAAGGTCGAACTGGGCTGGCTTCACGGCGGGGATCGTAGTTTGCTCCTTCATTGAATTTCATCAATGAATTGCTAGGCTCTCGCCATCGCGTCCACCGAGCTCCCCGTAATCGAGTGCTGCACCCCGCTGGCGGGGTCCTCGCTAACAGACGAGCGCGCCACTGAGCTGGAGGCCGTGCTCAAGGCGCTCGCCGACCGCCACCGGCTGCGGATCGTCAACCTGCTGCTGCGGGCCGGCGGTGAGCCGGTCTGCGTCTGCGAGGTGCAGCCGCTCCTCGGTCTCTCCCAGGGCACGGTCAGCTATCACCTCAAGCAGCTGGTCGAGGCCGGTGTGATCAGGCGCGAGACTCGCGGCACCTACAGCTACTTCAGCCTCGTGCCGGGCGCGCTGGACGCCGTGCGCGAGGTCTTCTGCTGAGCCGGTGGACGGACGCCCCGACCTCCCCCGTCGCGCCGCCGCCGAGGCCTTTGGCGCCTTCGCGCTGGTCTTCGCCGGCTGCGGCGCGATCGTCACCGACACGGTCCACGCCGGGGTGCTCGGCGCGGTCGGCGTCTCGCTCGTCTTCGGCTTGGTGATCATGGCGATGGTCTACGCGACCGGCCACCTCTCCGGCGCCCATCTCAACCCGGCTGTGACGCTCGCCTTCGCGCTCACCCGCCACTTCCCGCGCCGCGAGGCGCTCGCCTACATCGCCGCCCAGCTGCTCGGCGCGCTGGCCGCGGCGGCGCTGCTGCTCGCAGTCTGGCCAAGCCAGCCGGCCGAGCTGGGCACGACCCTCCCCTCCGTTGGCACCGGCAGCGCGCTGGTTTACGAGGCGGTACTCACCGCCTTCCTGATGTTCGTGATCATGGCCGTCGCCACCGACACGCGGGCGGTCGGGGCGGGGGCGGCGATCGCGATCGGCGGCACGGTCGGTCTCGACGCCCTCTTCGGCGGCCCGATCACCGGCGCCTCGATGAACCCCGCCCGCTCGATCGGCCCCGCCCTCGCCTCCGGCGAACTGCACCACCTCTGGATCTACATCGCCGCGCCGATCGCCGGCGCCGCTCTCGGTGCGCTCGCCTATCAGCTGGTCAGAGGGGGGCATCCGGCCTGATGGCGCGCGTCCTCTTCGTCTGCCTCCACAATGCCGGCCGCTCGCAGATCAGCGAGGCGCTCTTCGAGCGCGCCGCGGCGGGCAGCCACGAAACGCGCTCGGCCGGAACCGAACCGGGCGAGCGGGTCCATCCCGAGGTGGTCGAAGCGATGGACGAGCTGGGGATCGACCTCGCCACGCGCATGCCGCACAAGCTGACCGCCGCCGACGCGGAATGGGCCGACGTGGTGGTGACGATGGGCTGCGGCGACGAGTGTCCCTACATCCCCGGTAAGCGCTACCTCGACTGGGAGCTCGACGACCCCAAGGGCCGCCCGATCGAGGAGGTCCGCGCCACGCGCGATGAGATCGAGCGACGGGTCGTCGAGCTAATCGACGAGCTGAACGACTAGCTGCTCTCCACCACTTCGACGGTGCCGTGCATCGAGGGGTGGATCGTGCAGAAGTACGTGTAGGTGCCGGGCTGCTTGAAGCTTTCCGACTTGAGCTTGCCTTCCTCGATCGTGCCGGTGTCAAAGGAGCCGTCGTCGGCGGTCGCCGTGTGCGGCGCCGCGTCCTCGTTCATCCAGATCACCTTGCCGCCGGCCTGGATCATGGTCGGGTCCGGGTCGTAGGCGAAGTTGACGATCTCGACCTTTTCCGAGCGCACCGCCTCGCCGCTCGGCGCCGGCGCGTTGCCGCTCGATTCCGAGGGTGGTTCGGTCGTGGCGGTTTCGGCACCCCCGCCACCGGTATCGCTGGTTTCCGAATCGTCGTCGCTGCCGCAAGCCGCGAGGACAAACGTCAGCGAAACGAGGACGAGCATCAGGGTCATTCGGATCAGTGGCATGCCCACCGCTACCCAGTGACCCCACAGTTCGAACCCTCACTGCAGCCGATCTGGCAGAGTCAGGCGCGATGAAGCTCTGTCGCTTCAGCGGCTTCGGCAGGGTCGCCTCGCTGGGAATCGTCGACGGCGGCGAGGTCATTGACCTCTCCGGGGCCGACACCCCGGCCGAACCCACGGCGGCGCTTGCCGCGGTCGGCAGGTCTGGCCTCGAGGGACTCGCCGAAAGTGCGCCCCGCTTGGCGCTAACCGACGTCGAGCTCCTGGCTCCAGCCACACCGCGCAAGTACCTCGCGATCGCCCTCAACTACGCCGACCACATCGTCGAGATGGGCATGGAGGCGCCGGAAGTACCCGTCTTCTTCAACAAGCAGGTCACCTGCGTAACCGGGCCGGACACGGAGGTACACATGCCCAGGGTCTCGACCCTGCTCGACTACGAGGCCGAGTTGGCGCTGGTGATCGGCAAGCGCTGCCGCCACGTGCCGGTCGAGCGCGCCCATGAGGTAATCGCCGGCTACACCTGCGCCAACGACCTCAGCGTGCGCGATTGGCAGGGCCGGGCGCAGACGATGACGATCGGCAAGTCCTTCGACACGCACGGCCCGCTCGGTCCCTGGCTGGTCACCCCCGAGGAGATCGGCGATCCCCAGGACCTGCGCGTCCGCTGCTACGTCAACGACGACCTGCGCCAGGACGCGAGCACCGCCGAGATGGTCTTCGACTGCTTCCAGCAGGTCTCCCACCTCTCCGAAGCCTTCACCCTCGAGCCCGGCGACGTGATCGCCACCGGCACCCCGGCCGGCGTCGGTATTGGCCGCAAACCGATCCGAGAGAACGTCCTGCACGTCGGCGACACGGTCCGGGTCGAGATCGAGCGGATCGGCGATCTGATCAACACGGTGGTGCCCGAGCCCGACGGCTTCCTTGCTGAGTCGCCGTCCTGAAGCCCAAACTGCATCAACTTCTCCACCTGCTGGGGGTAAAAGTTGATGCAGTTCGGCTCAGCGCCGGTGCACGTCGGTCGCGGTCGCCTGATCGCGGGGGCGGACGATGATCTCGTCGACGTTGACGTGCGCGGGTTGAGCCAGCGCCCAGCGGATGCACTCGGCGACGTCCTCGGCGCGCAGGGGCTGCATGCCGGCGTAGACGCGTGCGGCCGCCTCTTCGTCGCCGTCGAAGCGAACTAGCGAAAACTCCGTCTCGACCATGCCGGGGGCGACCTCGGTCACCCGCACCGGCTGGCCGAGCAGCTCCTGGCGCAACACCCGCAGCGTCGCCCGCTGGGCGTGCTTCGCGGCGTTGTAGCCAGCGCCGCCCCGGTAGGGCTCGATTGCGGCGATGCTGGTGATGCCGACGACGTGGCCGTCGCCCGACTCGACGAGCTTGGGCAGCAGGGCGCGGGTCATCCGCATCGAGCCCATCACGTTCGACTCGTACATCTGCAGCCACTTCTCTTCGTCAGCCTCGGCGAGCGGGTCGAGGCCGAGCGCGCCGCCGGCGTTGTTGACGAGCACGTCACAGGCGTCGACCGCGGCGGCGAAGGACTCGACTGAGGCGGGATCGGCGACGTCGAGCGCGATCGCCTCGCCGCCGATCTCCGCTGCCAGCTCTTCGAGCCGGTCGAGGCGGCGGGCGCCGAGAACCGTGCGGAATCCATCCGCGGCGAGCGCCCGTGCGGTGGCGGCGCCAATGCCGCTCGAAGCACCCGTAATCACCGCGGTCCTCATCGCCGCCGACCCTAGCGCCTAGGCTTTGCGTTCTGAGCTCGTCTGACCCCCGCTCGGCGGAGATATCCGTGTCATCACACCTCACTGCCTCGCCGGACGAGGTCTGGGAGCGAGTGATCAGCCCCGAGGGGATCAACGATGAGATGCGCCCGTACCTGCGGATGACGCTTCCGCCCGGCGTCGAGCAGCTGAACCCGGAGACCATCGAGCTGGGCAAGCCGATCGGACGCAGCTGGATCCTCCTCTTTGGCGTGCTCCCCTTCGATTACGACGACGTCACGCTCGTGAGGCTGGACCCGGGAAGCGGCTTCCTCGAGCGCTCGAAGATGCTCAGCCAGCGCTCCTGGGAACATGAACGCACCCTGGAGGCGACGGCCGACGGCTGCGTAGTCACCGACCGCGTGTGCTGGCAACCGCGTTTCGGCCTTCCCGCCCGCCCGTTGCGACCGGTGATCGGCTGGTTCTTTCGCCATCGCCACCGACGCTTGCGACAGCACTTTGGCGGCGACCTCGCTGCGACTCTGCCTGACTAACCGGGTATGACAGATCCGCGGTGTGAAGCCAAAACTAGCCTTTTCTCATCCTTATTGATCTACTAAACCTGTTTAGTTTAGTGCTCTATTCCTAACAAACGGAAGGAGCGCGAAATGGCCTCAAACGGCCGACTTTCGAAATCCGAACTCGCACCGATACCAGAGGGTGAGCTCGCCATCGCCGCTGCGGCAGCGTGGAATGCACCGGGTGGGCCCGCCGATGCCGGCCTGGTACCGACGGGTCCTCGCTCGTCCTATCGGACCTACGCCGAGCAGGAGGAACTATGGGCGGACTACAAGGCCGGCCGCGGCAATCTCGCTGCGCAACCGGGGACCTCGAATCACGGCCTTGGAGTTGCCATAGACGTTCGCACCGATGGGATGGCAGCGTGGCTGAGAGAACACGGTGCCGAGTTCGGCTGGAAGAAGACCGAAGCCTTCAGTGAGCCCTGGCACTTCAATTTCGTCGGCGGTGTCGACTTCCCCACCTTCGAGCCGATGAAGAAGGGATCACACGGAAAACGCGTCGAGCGGCTGACCAAAAGACTCGCCTTCATCCACGAGGACGGCGGCAAAGCCTTCCTTGAGCGCCCGTACGAGAAATTCACGGAGGAGGTCGAGGAGGCGGTTCGTCAATTCCAGAAGGCCTACAAATTGGAAGTCGACGGCGTTGTCGGCCCGAAGACCGCGGCCAGGATCAACGGGGTCTTCCACCACCAGTACGAGGAGCGGGGGAAGAAAAGGTAGAACCGTGCGAGAGACGCTTGCCCAGACAACTCGAGCAAGCGTCTCTCGACCTACCCATCGTCAAAAAGCGCGAGCTATCAGCGAATGACCGTGAACGTCTGCGACGCCGGCGTCAGGTCCACGTTGCCGGCCCCATCGGTGGCCCGAACCTGGAAAGTGTGCGAGCCCAACGATTGAGTTGAGTAGGTTTTCGGCGACGTGCAAGAGGCGAAGTTGGCGCTGTCCATACGGCACTGGAAGGTCGAGCCCGTCTCGCTCGAGGAGAAGGCGAAGGTGGGCGTGCGATCGAGGGTGATGGCCGCGGGGCCAGAGGTGATCGTGGTGTTCGGCGCCGCGGTGTCGACCGTGAAGGAGCGGGTCGCCGGAGTGGCGTCGATGTTGCCGGCCTGATCCACGGCGACGACCGAGAAGGTATGGGCGCCCTCGGAGAGCGCCACGGTCGGCGTGTGGGCGGCGCCGGGACCCGAGCAGGGCGCGAAGGCGGCTGAGTCGAAGCGGCACTGGAAGGTCGAGTTCTGCTCGCTCGAGGAGAAGCCGAAGGTCGGGGTTGAGTCGTTGGTCGGAGCGCTCGCGCCGGAGGTGATCGTCGTGTTCGGCGCCACGGTGTCGACCGTGAAGGAGCGGGTGGCCGGCGTGGCGTCGAGGTTGCTGGCCTGGTCGGTGGCGCGGACCGAGAACGTATGAGCTCCGGCTGAGAGCGCCACGGTCGGCGTGTGGGTCGCATCGGGCCCGCTGCAGGGTGCGAACGTGGCGGCGTCGAAGCGGCACTGGAAGGTTGCTCCCTGCTCGCTCGCGGAGAAGCCGAAGGTGGGGGTCGAGTCGTTGGTCGGGCCACTTGAGCCGGAAGTGATCGTGGTGTCAGGCGCCAGGGTGTCGACCGTGAACGAGCGGGTCGCCGGGGTGGCGTCGACGTTGCCGACCTGGTCGGTGGCGCGGACCGAGAAGGTGTGGGCCCCCTCGGAGAGCGCTGTAGTCGGCGTCTGGGTCGCACCGGGGCCGCTGCAGGGCGCGAACGCGGCGGTGTCGAAGCGGCACTGGAAGGTTGCTCCCTGCTCGCTCGCGGAGAAGCCGAAGGTCGGGGTTGAGTCGTTGGTGGGACCACTTGGGCCGGAGGCGATCGTGGTGTCAGGCGCCAGCGTGTCGACCGTGAAGGAGCGGGTGGCCGGGGTGGCGTCAGCGTTGCCGGCTTGGTCGGTGGTGACGACAGAGAAGGTGTGGGCACCCTCGGAGAGTGCCGCGGTGGGGGTGTGGGTGGCGCCGGGGCCGCTGCAGGGTGCGAAGGCGGCTGAGTCGAAGCGGCACTGGAAGGTCGCTCCCTGCTCGCTCGCGGAGAAGCCGAAGGTCGGGGTGGAGTTGTTGATCGTGCCGCTGGGACCAGAGGTAACCGTGGTGTCAGGGGCCTGGGTATCGACCGTGAAGGAGCGAGTGGCTGGGGTGGCATCGGTGTTGCCGGCCTGGTCCACAGCGACGACCGAGAAGGTGTGGACCCCCTCCGAGAGCGCCACGGTCGGTGTGTGGGTCGCACCGGGGCCGCTGCAGGGCGCGAACGCGGCGGTGTCGAAGCGGCACTGGAAGGTCGCTCCTTGCTCGCTCGCGGAGAAACCGAAGGTCGGGGTTGAGTTATTGGTCGGGCCACTGGGACCGGAGGTAACCGTGGTGTCAGGGGCAGCCGAGTCCTCGGTATAGGCGACTGCGCCAGAGCAAGCGGAGGTCTTCGCGGCGCCGTCGGTCGCAGTGGCAAGGAGGGCGGTGGTCGAGTTATCCAGCACCGAAACCGTGATCCCCGGGCTTGCCAGCTCGGCGGCGGTGCCCGTCGCGAGCGGTTCTCCGCTGCAGTCGGGGCTGGAGTAGATCCTCACCTGCATGCCCGCCTCGGCGCTGCCCAGGACCAGCGGCAGGTTTGCGTTGGCGGGCGATGCCGGAGACGTCCCGGTCAGGATCGGCGTAGTCGGTGCCGGGGTGTTGACCGTGAAGCTGCTCGTCGCCGGGGTGGGATCGGGTTTCCCGGCAGCGGTGGCCTGGACCCGGAAGGTGTAGGAGCCGTCGGGAAGCGGGCTCGCGGGAGTGTGGGCGGCGCCGGGGCCCGAGCAGGGCGAGAAGTTGGGGGTGCCGGTGTCGATCGAGCATGCGAAGGTCGAGCCGGCCAGCGAGGAGTGGAAGGTGAAGGTGGGAGTCGAGTCTTCGGTCGCGCCGCTGGGACCGGAGTCGATCGTGGTCTCTGGCGCGGTCGCTATGGGCGTGGTCGAGTAGGCGATCGAGACGTCGCTGAGGGCGGGTGTCTGTGCCGGGTCGGCCGTGGTCAGCTGCACGCGGTACTGGAGGTAGCGCGAGCTGCCGGGGATGTCGTCGCCGCTCGAGGCGACCTGGCTGAACGCGGTCCAGCTCGCGTCCGGAATCGCCGTGTCGCCGGTGCGGACACTGAGGGCGGCACCGGTGCCCGATGGCGTAGAGGCGTTCCAGCTGAGGGCTCCCCAGTTGGTGCTCTCTCCAGCCCCTGCATCGAACACGCGCGAGTCGAAGGTGGCCGAGCTGGCGTAGGCGCTCATGCGGAGCCAATCGACGGAGAGCTCCGGAATCGCCGCATTGAAGTCGCTCACGATCGGGCGCATCTGCGTCGCGCCGAAGCTGGCGGTGTGGGTGGCGACAAGCGCCCCGTCGACGTAGTAGCGGACATCGGTCGCGCCCCACTCGATTCGGTAGCGATGAGGTGAGCCCAGCAGAGCACTGGAGAGCTGCGTCACCGTTGCCGCCCCGTTGTTGCTGGTGCGGGCGGCAAAAGTGCCGTTGGACTGCACGCTGTAGATCGCCCAGTTGGCCGATTTGTTGAGATCGACCCCGAAGCCAGCGTGCTCGAAGCTCTGGGCGCCGAAGCTGGCGACGAATTCGAGGCTGCGTCCCGACCCATAGGTCGCGACAGTCCGGGCGTAGGTGCCGTTGACATGGAGGCTCCCGCCCGAGACCGTGGCACCGCTCCCGGGGGCGCAGGTCTCCGGAGCTGTCCATGGGCAGCTGGCCCAACCGGCCGGCAGGCCCGGCCCGGCCGAGAACTCGTCACCCTCCGTCGGCTTCAGGATCAGCTCGCCATCGCCGGTCTGCGAGATCCGAGCGTTCGCGTCTGGGGAGCCCGCGGTGAAATCGGCAACGGTGGTGTCGGCAAAGCTCAGGCTGGGGGTCGTGAATGTCCTTGGTTGGGCCGGCGGCGCAGGGTCTGTGCGCGAGTTGGCCGCGGCGTCCGCCGAGGTGACCCGGTAGTAGTAGGTCGTGCTCGCGCTCAGCCCACTGAGCTGCACGCTGTGGGAGGTGAGGAGCGTGGGACTGCTCTCGCTGGCGGTCAGGGAATTGGGGTCGGTGCCGAAATCGACCCGCGAGTCGGAGATCTCGTTGGTGTCCCAGGTGATCGTCGCCGTGCCGTCACCCGAGACCGCATGCGCGACGTTGGAGATCGCGGGAGCCGTGTCGTCGACCGCGTATGTCGCTTCATAGGAGCCGGATGCCGCATCGAAGAATGCGTACTCCCGGCCCTTGACCGTCCGGGTCGTCGTCGTGATCGGAGATCCATTCAGCTTGACACCGGTCAGGAGCCCGACCGCGGAGGCGGTCGGAACCATTGCGCGCAGGCCGTTGGCCCCCGCCGCGTGGTCGATCGCGAAGCTGAGCTTGCTCCCGTTCCATGCGACCGAGCTGAAGGAGGAGCCGTTGCGGCCGTCCAGCCAGGTCAGCATCTGGGCCGCCGAGACGATCGGCACGCCGCGTGCCAGCGCCGAGCCGACGATCGCGTCCGAGCCGCTGGAGACAGGGTTGTCGGTGTGCATGTTGGCGGTGAAGACGCCGTAGTAGCCCTCGGGGCCCAGGGCACGATCGAGCAGGGTGTCGATGGTGAACGGGTAGGACTGCCCGGACTCGTCGGTCATCTGGGTGGCGGCCTGGTAGACGTCGATCATCGACCCGTCGAGGTCGGCGAAGCGCATCGGCATGCCCGAGCCGGTGAACATCCCGGGGCGGTTCTGAGTCCATTCCGGCGGCCAGTAGTAGTAGTTGGTGTCGAGGCGAATCCCGTTCTGGAGCTCCACCTTCGGCTGCGTCGCCCAGTCGCTCCATGCGATGCAGTGTGTCCGGTTGGTGGTGGGCGGGTTGAGGCCCGGATAGTTCGCCGCCAGCGCCGTGAGCTGGCTGGTGTAGAGGGATTCCAACTGGGCTCGGTCGGACCAGTTTGCGCAGTTGGTGGACAGGTGCAGGCCGATCTCGAAGCCCGCGCTCTGGTAGGCGGTCGCTTTGGCGCTGCTGAGCAGCGGGGTGCTCGGGTAGATATAGGAGGTCCCCCTGACGCACTCCCAATCGGCGACCACGCAGCCCGGCGGGCTGTCGGCGATGAACTGGTCAAAGCGACCGGCGGTGCCGCCGTTTCCATGGTCGTCGCCGCTCATCACGACGGCCGCCTTCTCGTCGCGCGGCAGGAACCAGAAGCTCGGCAGCGGCTTGCGATCCAGGTTCACCTCCTCGATCAAATTCTTCAACAGCCGCTGTTGCTCGTCGGCCTGCGGTATCGCGACCTTGCTCAGGTCGACCCAGTCGGGCTGGACGTCACCCTGCTTGGCGCCAAAGAAGAGATCATCGGAGCGGATCGGGTTAGTGCCGTCGCGCTCGTCGCCGGCCCATGCGGGGTTGCCCTGGCGTGTGTAGACGATTGACTTGGCGAGGTCGTAGGTGAAGGCGGCGGCCTGTCCCCCGTTCGTCCCGACACTGCGCAGGGTCACTGCAGGATTGGTCGTGGCACCTTCGGCGCTGGCATAAAGAGTGGCGATCGCCTGCGCACCGTTTGTCGTGTAGCGATCGGCGGTGCCGTGGAACTGGATCGTCTGGCCGACGATGCCGGCGCCGGGGGCGGTGGTGGTATCGACTTTGAGATAGCCGTTGGCCAGCGCGCTGGGCGTGACGGTGAGGCCGAGGAGGCCCGCGAGCTGCGGATCGGGACGCATCGCGATCAGGTTGCCGCCCTGCTGGACCCAGTTGCTCAGGGTCGTGACCTGGGCAGCGCTCAAGCTGGCCTCGCCGAGAATCACGACGTCATAGGCGCCCAGCATGGCGGGGTTCACGTTCGCGAGGTCGGTGACCTTGAACTCGTTCAGTCCCTCGGATCGCAGGATCTCCGCGTAGTAGCGGCTGAACGGGTTGGCGGCGGTCGAGACCACCAGGATCGGGCCGCCGGGCCCTTCGTCCGGGGGAGGCGGCGGGGGCCCGGAAGTCGTGAAGGACCAGCTCGAATCGGCTGCCAGCCGGTTGCCGGCCAGGTCGGCGACCCCGCTCGGGCCACCTTTGATCGTCGCCGTGTAGGTGGTCGAGTCCTGCAGCGAGGCAGTCGGATCAAGGGTCACCAGCTGCTGGGCCGGGGTGTAGCTCACGGTTGCCGCCACCAGGGCTCCTGCGGGGCCGCGCAGGGAAACCGTGGAGCCGTTGAGCGTCGTCGAATCCATCACCTCGTTGAAGGTCGCGGTGACGTCGCTCGTGCTTGCAACGCCAGTGGCGCCGCTGGCGGGAGTGCGAGAGATGATCGTCGGCGGAGTCGTGTCGCCGGAGGGGTTGAAGACGACGTCGACCAGATAGGCCTCCGATTTGAACGTGTCGGGCCCGGTGCCGGAGAAGAGCGAACCGGAGGCGCCGTACTTGTAGACGCCGTTGGGCCCATCGACCCCGTCGGCCAAGGCATGCAGCGGTGGGTTGTCGACACCGACGAGCGCAAAGTAGCTCGAGAGCGAGGAATAGTGGCCGCTCGGGGCGTGATAAGAGGCGACGTAGGTGGTGTTAGCGCTGATCGCCACCGGCGTGCCGAAGCTGACCTGCTGCCAGCCGGAGCCGGTCTCACCGCTGAAGGTAGCCTGCGCCAGCTGGGTCCCCCCCACCGTCCACAGGCGCCCGATGTGGGTACCGGTGTTCCCGGAAGTCTTGTAGAAGCGCACCCCGGTGATGAAGCCGCCGGTGTCCGAGCGGAACTTGGTCCCGATTTCGGTCGCGTGGGTGTCCGCATCCTGGGGGCCGGTGACAGAGCTTTCCCAGATCGAGCAAGGACAGCTCTGTGCGACGACTTTCACGACAACCTGCGCGCCCGGGCTCTCGAGGTTGCCGCTGTCGTCTGTGGCGCGCACCCTGATCGTCGCGTTTCCGGTGGCTCCCGGCGTCCACGAGTAAGTCCAGTTGTCGCGCCCGATCGCGGGGTGCCAGGTATTGCCGCCGTCGACCGAGACCTCGACGCCGCCGACCTGGCCGCCTTCCGTCTCCCCCGCTGGGTCGGTGGCGGTGCCGCTGATCGTGGTCGGCGTCCCGCTGTGGACTTCAGCTCCTGCCAGCGGGCTGGTGATCGTCGTCGCCGGCGCCTGGGTGTCTTTGGTCTGCGCAGCCGCCGCCAGGCCGGCCTGGAGGGTGCCGGGCTGCACGCCCATGTCGGCAAACAGGTTGACGGTGGCCTGCTGCATCCGCGAGTCCGCCGTCGAGCCGCCGCGGTCGTGGGTTCCGTCCAATCCCCAGGGCCACTGGATGGTGCCTGCCCCGAAGACCAGGGCGCCGCTGGGGGCGCGGTAGAGCGTCAGGTGGTGGGTCGCGGTGCCGGGGCCGTAGCTGGAGCCGTGGTCGAGGAGGCGCTGGGATACGCTGGCGCTGGTCGAGGAGAGATCGATCAAGCCAGCCGGGCGGGAGCCGTTGTCGAGCTCTTCGTCCCACTCGTAGCCGAGCGTGTTCGCGGAGAGCGTCGCCGTTTGGCCCGGCGCCAGCGAGGCGATGCTCGTGTTGCGCCAAAGCCGCATCTTGCCGTCTGTGGCAGGGACCTGGATCGCGGTCGTGCCGGAGTTGACCATGAAGATCGTGCCGCTCAGCGAGTTCTCGGGGCGACCGCCGTCGGCCGGCGGGCTGAAGCGGGGATCCCGCCATGTCCCGGTCCATGTGGAGGTCGGGTCAATCTTGGCGTTGGCGTGGGTCTCCTTGTAACAGACCAGGGTGCGGTGGTCGGTGCTGGAGCCGTCGATGCTGTTTTCCCAGCGCGTCTTCCAAAAGATCTCGTTGCCGCTGAAGAAGGCGAGGTTGACGCCGGCCGCGCGGGCGGCCTCGACATTCGCCCGCTGGGTCCCCGACCAGTACTCGTCATGGCCGACCGAGAGGAAGGCTTTGTGCTCGAGGATCTCGGCGCCACGGCGATCGCTGTCGATTCCGGTGGAGTAGCTGACGTCATAGCCGTTTCGCTCAAGCCAGCGGACCATCGGGTACTCGGCGTTGAACGGCGAGTCTTCGGAGGTAGTGCCGCGGACGGTGAGGGGGCGGTTGTAGCTGACCTTGTAGGCGCGGCCCGGATTGGTGCCGGGCCCGCCTACGTAGAGACTGTTGCCGCCATATTGGTTGTAGGCCTGCCAGGTGGTGTCGGAGGTCTGAAAGAGGAGGTTGGAGTGCCCGTCGTCATCGCGGACGACGAAGAGGATGTGGCTTCCACCCGAGCTGACGTCCTCGCGCACGAGCTTGGCGAAGTAGATCCCCGAGACTGCATCGGCGGGCACCGCCCAGGAGGCCGACTGGGCCCAGTTGCCGCAATCGGTCAGCCCGGTGGCGGACTGGCTCAGGCACGAAGGCTGGGACTGCGGCAAGGACACCGAGGGCTGGACCGTGGCCACCTTGCGCGCGCCCTGGCCGCCGTAGTAGCCCATCCGGTAGATGTCGAGGCGGTAGTCGCTCGAGGGGGTATCGACCTTGAAGCGGACCGTCTGCCCCTGATCGACGCTGATGTCGGTGGCAAAGCCCTGGATGCTCGAATCCCCCGAACCGCTGACGTCCCATTCGCTCGGAGGATTCCCCGGCTTCGAGTTCTCACAAGCGATGACATTGGTGACGGGTGGGTCGCACGGCGCCGCAGCAGCCCGCCCGGCAAAAGCGGACAGCGCAAAGGCGGAGAGCGCCAGCACGACCAGCAAGCGCCCGAATACGCCCAGACAAATCTGCATCGTGGATCGGGCGATATGTGAGTCCCACACACCAAACGAACGACCGCCCCGCGGCTGGACTTCTAGACATTGAGTACGAAAAAAGGTCCTAAAAGGACGGCGCGGCCTGGGCCGCGCCAACGTGGCGAATGCCGGAAGCGATCACCTCTGGAATCGCCATTTGCGGCGACGACGAAGGGACTTCTCGTCGCCCAAACGAAATGAGCAAACTCGCCTCGACTACGCGAGGCCCGAGGCGCGATCAGCGACGAGACGACGCCGGAGTATCGGCACTGCTGATCTGCCAGCGAACGCCGGGTCCGAACTCCAAGAGGACGCCCCCCGGAGTGATCAACTCCCAATTCGGCGGATCGTCGTCCGCCTCATGGGCGCTTCCCGGTCGTACGTCAAGGACAGAATCCGCCGGAGAGCTTGCAGCGCAGCTCGCCGGAGTCCTCATCGATTTCCGCGTCCTCAATCGCCTGGCCGACCAGCTCCGGAGGATCAGCGGGAGACCACTCGGCGTCCTGGGTCGCGAGTCGCCACAACTCGCCAGCGGGATCGCGGATCTCGACATGAAGCACATCGGGATACGCCTTTTTGGCATCAACGATCGACCCGCGCATCGAGCGTAGGACATTGACGGGCGAAGCATCTAGATCTACGACGGTTGCCATTAGCGCTGTCTCCATTGTCGCAGCCAGGCCAACAGCTCGCCATAGCTCATATGCGCCTGCACGCCTGATTCCCCCTTCTCTGCATGCAGATCCTCACTTGCCTCGTAGCGCTCGCGAGGCGCCAGTCCGACCTCTTTGCAGGCTTGCCTGAACTGCTTGATGTCGCGCTTGCGGGCCAACGCCGCGTGAGTCTATGACGGCGCGGAGCGCTCACTCAGCCGGCGCGCCAAGCTCGTCGAGCAAGCGGGACCGCGATGCGGCCGGGCATGCGCAGGCATGTGGCGAGAGGCTGGCTGTCCGTGGATGGCGAGGGTGGGAATCGAACCCACGACACCACGATTTTCAGTCGTGTGCTCTACCAACTGAGCTACCTCGCCTGGGAAGCGCGGTGGGCCGCGCAAGGGGGAAGGCTAGCGACCGGGAGGGAACGGGGCTGATTGCATTCGCTCGATGAAATGGTTGCGCGGCGCGGTGGGATTGGTGGTCCTCGTCGTGGTTGGGGCGGCGCTTGCTTCCGGTGGATCAGGGGCGGACTCGATCCGACAGCGCTATCTGCCGGGCTCCAACGCGCTGAAGACGGATGCTCGCTTCGGCAGGGAGCGGGTCGTCACGGTTCGCTCGCTCGGGGACCCAGGCGTTGTGCAGCCCGATCCGGACTGGCTTGCGGCCGCGCGACCACTGGGACAGGGAGCGCCGGAGTGGGCGCGGCGGATGTACCGCCAGTCCCTGCTCGTCCTGCATGCGCTCTCGAACGCGCGCACGGGAGCTGTCCTCGCCGGGGCGCGCGAGGGCTGGGCCTACGTCTGGCCGCGCGACGCCGGGACGGTCGCATTGGCACTTGCCGCAGCGGGGTACCGGCGTGAAGCACGAAGCATCGTGCGCTTCTTGCGGGGACTCGACCTCGGCGCCGCGGCCCGGTTCCAGCCGGACGGAGAGCCGGTCGACGGGCGTGCCGCGCAGGGGGACGCGGCGGGGTGGGTGGCCGTCGCCGCTCGCGCGGCGAGACTGCCGGAGACAGCGGCGGAGTGGCCGTGGCGCAAGCTGGCCGACTACCAGGAGAGTGGCGAGGGTGACTTCATCGGCAATGCGATCGCCTCCGGCGCAGCAGACATCCGGGCTTCGTTCGCGACCCCCGCGGGAACGCTTGCGCGCCGCACCGATGACCCCGGCTCGGGGATCGACTCGGCCGCGGCCTGGGCGGTGCGCCCTTTCCCCCATCCCGTGCTCTACCCGCTCGTCCGCCGCACGCTGCTGCGCTTTACCGCGCGCAGCGGCCCTTTCGGGCTGGTCCCCTCAGAGGACTGGGACGGCGGGGTGGATCCATGGACAGCGCCCACAGCCTGGACCGCCTGGAGCCTCGCCGCGCTCGGCGAGCGCTCGGCCGCGCTGCGCCTGATGGCCGCGCTTCGCCGCGCCGCCACTCCCGCCGGAATGCTCCCCGAGCGCGTCGACGCCCACACCGGCATCCCCACCTCGACGACGCCGCTGGCCTGGTCCCACGCCTTCGCGATCCTCGCCCTGCGGGAGCTTTGGCCTCGAACTGCTGTGGGGACTCAGCTGGGGCGGCGCCAGCGGGCGAGCCAGTAGTTCTGCAGGAGCCGCCGGCCGTCCTTGCTCTCGACGACTCGGAAGCTCTCGGCGCTGGGGGGCTGTTCGTCCAGCAGTCGCGCGACCAGCCCGGCGGCGGCTTGCCCGCCCGAGCCTCGCTCGAGCCAGTCGTCGAAGTCGATGTCGACTTGCACCAAGTCTTCGTGCTCGACGATGAGCCCCGCTGCGGCGCCCATCCTCCGCAGCTGCTCCGGCGTCTTGCAGGCCCAATGCGACGGATCGCGCAGTCGCTCGATCTCCTCGCGCCAAGCCGTAGCTTCACCGTCCTCGTCGGCGGCAAGGTCGCTGACCGCAACCCAGCCGCCCGGCCGAACCACGCGAGCCATCTCCGCCACGACTCTTCCGGGGGCCGGAATGTGGTGCAGGCTGAGACGGGTGATCGCGCCGTCGAACGAGGCGTCGGGGAAGTCAAGCGCGGTGGCGTCGCCGAGCGCGAAGCTGACGTTGTCGATTCCGTCCTCGCTCGCCCGCCGTTCAGCCTCTTCGATCATCGCCGGCGTCAGGTCGACGCCGTTCACCGAGCCCACCCGGCTTGCCATCGCCCGCGAGATAACTCCCGGACCGCAGGCGACGTCAATCCACCGAGCCTGCCCATCCTCGGGCACCAGCTCGATCAGCGCGCCGAGCGTTTGCGTCGACGTCATCGCCGCAGAGTTGCCAAACGACTGCGACTGGCGCGTGAACTCCGCGCGGATCGAGTCCTCGTACATCGGGTGATCTTAATTAGAGCGACTCAAGCGCCAAGTCGACCGCCTCGCGGGCCGAGTCGGCGAGGAGGACACCGGGGGCGTTCTCCATGCGCTCGCGCCCACTCAGGGTCCAGCTGCGCAGGGCGACCACTGTACGGTCGATCGCGCGAGCATGGCCGATCTCCGAGAGCGTGCCCCACTCGCCCCCGATCGCGATCACCGCCTCCCCGGAGGAGACGACCGCCAAGTTCCGCGCGTAGCCGATCCCGGTGGCGACGACATGCGTGCAGAACTCGTTCGCTTCGGTGACCTCATGACCGGGGACGATGCCGATCGCCTCGCCGCCCGCCTCGCTCGCCCCGCGGCAAGCCGACTCCATCACCCCGCTCATTCCGCCGCAGACCAGCGTCACACCCTCCTCGGCAAGCAGCCTGCCGACCTCCTCGCCGAGCCGCGCCGCCTCGGAGCCGGGCTCGCACCGCGACGGACCGATCACAGCAACCTGCCGGGGCCTGCTCATCCGGCGGAGTCTTTCATCGAGCGCATCAGCTCCAGCGCTCCTGCCTTGTGCAGCGGCTCGTTGAGGTTGCCGCACTTGGGGCTCTGCACGCAGGAGGGGCAGCCGGACTCGCAGGGGCACTCGGCGATCAGCCGCTCGGCGTCGCCGAGCAGGCGCTCGAACTGTTCGTAACCGCGCAGGGTGATCCCAACCCCGCCGGGGTGGCCGTCGTAGATGAAGATCGTCGAGCGGCCGGTCTGGAAGTGGACGTTGGTCGAGAGGCCGCCGATGTCCCAGCGGTCGCACATCGCGATCAACGGCAGCACCGCGATCTGGCCGTGCTCGGTCGCGTGCAGCGAGCCGAGCAGGACGTCGGGCGGCAGCGCCCCGCTGAGCCGCTCCGGCAACACGTACCAGAGCGCCTGGGTCGCGAACTGTTGCTCGGGCAGCTCGAGGGCGACGATGTCGAAGGGCTCCTGGTCGGCGATCGAGACGCGCTGGTAGGCGATCACCTGCTCGGTCACCGAGACCTCGCCGAAGTTCAACTCGACCCCGCTGGTCGAGCGCTGCTCGCGCAGCCGCTCGATGTAGATCTCGGTCTCCTTCTTCGGCCGCGTGTACCAGTCGCCGTCGAAGCGGGAGACGATCGCGCGCCGCCCCTGCACATCGAGCTGCTCGACCTCGTAGGAGCGGCCGAGGTGGAGATAGATCGCGCCCGGGTGGATCGTCGTGAAGGCGCGCTCGGCCTCGACCAGACCGAGCATCTCCCCCGAGTCGCGCTCGATCACCGCGATCGAGTCGACCGAGGCCGAGCGCAGCGGCACCTTGGCGGCGACGAACTCGCTGCTGCGCGGCATCACCCTCCCCCCTGCCTGGCGCAGCTCTCCCGCCGCGGTCAGCCGATTGGCGCGCTCGCGCCAGCCCTCGCCATAAACCTCGCCGTCCTCTTCGCCCAGCGGCAGCTCATACGCCGCCGCGATCATGTGCCGCGAGGCGATCTGCTCGTTGTCGGGGTCGAGGATCGCCGCCTCGACCGGCCGGTCGATGAACTCGTCGGGGTGGCGGCAGAAGAACTGGTCGAGCGCGTCCTGGCCGGCCACGTAGACCGCCAAACCGCGCCGGCGCCGTCCCGCCCGCCCCCACATCTGGCGCAGGCTGGCGACGGTGCCCGGGAAGGTGACACAGATCGCCGCGTCGAGCTCGCCGATGTCGATGCCCAGCTCCAGGGCGTCGGTGGCGACGACCGCGAGCAGCTCCCCAGCTGACAGCCGTGCCTCGATCTCGCGCCGCTGTTGCGCGGTGTAGCCACCGCGGTAAGGCGCGATCCGCGCTGCCAGCTCGGGCTTGCCTCGCGCCTCCAGCGATTCGCGGGCGAAGCGCTGGATCAGCTCGATCCCGCGCCGGCTCTTGAGGAAGCAGATCGTCCGCACGCCGTGGGTCACGAGCTCGGCGAGCAAGTCGGCCGCCTCGCCCAAGGGCGAGCGGCGCGTCCCAGTCGCCTTGTCGATCAGCGGCGGGTTCCACATCACGATCTCACGCCCCGCCCGCGGCGCGCCGTCGTCGTCGATCAGCTCGAAGGGCGTGCCGACCAGCTCCTCGGCCAGCCCCACCGGGTTGGCGATCGTCGCCGAGGCGAGCAGGAAGCGCGGCTCTCCCCCGTAGGCCCGCGTCACCCGCCGCAGCCGCCGCAACACGTTGGCGACGTGGGAGCCGAAGACGCCGCGGTAGGTGTGCGCCTCGTCGACGACGACCCACTCGAGGTTGGCGAGGAAATCGCCCCAGCTCTTGTGGTGGGGCAGGATGCCGACGTGCAGCATGTCCGGGTTGGTGAGGACGAGGTTGCTGCGGCGTCGGATCGCGGGACGCTCTTCGCGCGGCGTGTCGCCGTCGTAGATCGCCTCGCGCAGACCCGGTGGCCGCAACGCCGCCAGCTTGCGCGCCTGGTCCTGGGCGAGCGCCTTGGTCGGATAGAGGTAGAGGGCGCGGCGCTTGGCGTCGCGGGCGATCCCATCGAGAACCGGCAGGTTGAAGGCGAGGCTCTTGCCCGAGGCGGTGCCGCTGGTGATGACGAGGTTCGATGCCGCAGCCGCCTTCAGCGCCTCGCGCTGGTGCGAGTAGAGCCGCTCGACGCCCGCACTCTTCAGCCGCTCGACCAGCGCCGGGTCGAGCGAGCTGGGCAGCGGCACCAGCTTGGCCTTGCGCTCCTCCTCGCTGCTCTCGGCGACGATGCGCTCGTCCCGACGAGCGGGATCGAGCGCAATCGCCCAGGGCTCTGCCAGCAGACTCTTCGCCATCAGACGTCACTCCGCAGCGAAGCCCGGCAGGCGGGGGTGTCCGCTCCGGGTGAGCCGACGATCCGCCCCGCGACCCGCATCGCCTGCAGGGAACTGCGGTCGTGGATGCGCAGCACGTCGGCGCCGCCGCGGACCGCCAGCGCCACAGCGGCGACCGTCCCCCACTCGCGCTCCCCGGCCGGCCAGCGCTCCTCCCAGGACCCGGCCAGCACTGCGCCGATGAAGTCCTTGCGCGAAAGCGAGACGTACAAAGGCAGTCCGAGCGCGCGCAGCTCCGGCAGGCGGCGCAGGATCTCCAGGTCCTGCTCGGTATTGAGGTCAAAGTCGAGTCCGGGGTCGATCGCGATCTGCTCCTCGCTGACGCCAAGTCCCCGCGCCAGCTCGACTCGCCCCTCGAACCACGACTTCAAGTACTCGACCACGTCGCCGTACTCCCGCGCTGGCCGGTCCACCCGTGGTTGTCCCTCGATGTGCATCAGCACGTAGCCGCAGCCCGCCTCGGCAACCAGCTCAAACATCTCCTCCGAACCGCCCGAGATGTCGTTGACCGCGACCGCCCCGGCCGCGAGCGCCGCCCGCGCCACCTCGACCGAGAACGTGTCGGCCGAAACCGGGACGCCCGCCCCCGCCAGTCCCTCGATCGCCGGCACCAGCGCCGCGGCCTCGACCTCAGCCGGCACCGGCGGCCCGCTTTTCGCCGCCACCGCCCCCACGTCGAGCATGTCGAAGCCAGCCTCCACCAGTGCCTTCCCGTCGGCGACCGCCTGCTCCGGCGTCCCGCTCCGCGCCCCCTCGAACATCGAGTCGGCGGTCACGTTGACGATCCCGGCGGCAACCGGCTGAGCAAGGTCGAGGTCTCGGTTGGCCAGTGCCCAGCGACTCATCCGGCACGAGCTTACGCCCAGCCGGCCACCGTCCTCAGCCTCGGCGTGCGGCCCGCAGCGGCAGCGTCGTCACCCCGCCGTCCAGGCCAAACGTCTGGTCGAGCGTTCCGTCGGGCAGGTAACGACGCAGGAAGAGCCGCGTCTTCTTGCCGCTGGTCAGCAGCCCCCCGACGAGAATCTGTCCGCCGGGAAGATCGGCGACGCCGTAGGCGATTTCAGTGGCCGACGCTCCGTAGCGACCGGCATCGACTCGGGGGCCGACGATCCCTCTAGCGCCGAAGCTGCGGTCGAGGCGACCGCTGGCTTTGTACCTGGCCAGGACGAGGCGGGCGCAATCTCCCGTCGGGCACCCGTAGCCGCTGCTGCCGGCGACGACGATCCCACCGTTGTGCTGCACGGCCACCGCGTTGGCGCTGTCGAGCGCCGGGCCGTGAATGTCGGTCTGAATCGCTCCGCCGTGGCCGAAGCCGCCGTCGAGGATGCCGTTGCGGCGATAACGAGCAAGAAGGAGGCCCCCCTCGGCTTGTCCGGCGACCAGCACCCTGCCGCTGTCCCAGGCCAAGGCGTTGGCCGTTTCGGGCAAAGCGCTGCCGGGGAAGAAGTTGGACTCGACCAGTCCGGCGCCGCCGGCGAAAGTCGGATCGGGCCGGTCCTGAGCATCGCGGGGCTCGGGAGGCCCCGCGAGCAGGCGGGCGAGCGCGACGTGCATTCGCGGCGGCGTAGGCGGCCTCGGCCCGACGCTGCCGGCCGCGATTACCCGCCCCCGTCGATCGACGAGGAAGTCGCTCATCGCCGACTTCGGGTCGTCGACCGAAGTCGATGGGCTCATCGAATCGACCCAGGTGCTCGACTTGCCGTCGGCCGAGTAGCGGTAGAGACGGCCGTAGAGATGTTCGGCGGGATCGTTCAGGTAGCCGGTGGTGCCACCGACCAGGATCGACCCGCCCGGCAGAACCGCCACCGAGGTCGGGTAATAGGCAGAGATCGTGCTCGCCGGCGCAATACCGCCGACGCCGAAGCTGTGATCGAGCTCTCCGTTGGGCAGGAGGCGAGAGAGCTCACCGATCGGCGAGGTGACGAGGATGCGCCCGTCGGGCTGCAGGGCAACCGCCGTGAAGGGCTGCATCAGATCGGTGAAATCGCTGTGCGAGCGGACGATCGCGACCCCGTTGCGACCGAAGCTGCGATCGAGTCTGCCGTCGGGCATGTAGCGGACGACCGCGCCGGGCTCTTTGCCGCGGCCTTTCCCGACCGCGATCCCGGCGCCGCCGGCGACGACGATCTTGCCGTCGGGCTGCACCGCCATCCCGAACTTGCCGACCGAAGCGCCCGCGCCCGGAGCCGCCAAGAGCCCGGCCGTCGCGAGCAGCAATGCAACCACCTTTGTCAGTCCACTCCCCCGCATGGCCGCTACCGTAACCAACCCCTTGGCCCTGAGTTGCGTCTACACCGACCTCGACGGCACCCTGCTCGGCAAGGGCAGCTCGCTGTTCCGCGACGCCGAGGGCGGCTTCTCGCTGGCCCAGTCGCGCGGGCTGGAGGCCTGCCACAGGGCCGGGGTCGAGGTCGTGATCATGTCCGGCCGCCGCGAGCCGCAGGTGCACGAGGCCGCGCGCTTGATGGGCCAGACCTCCTACATCTACGAGGCCGGCTGCGCCTTCGCGATCGATGGCGAAACGACCCTGTTGACCGGGGAGATGGTTCCCGATGAGGACGGAACGGTCTACGAGAAGATCGAGCGGCAGGGCATCCCGAAGATGCTCTTCGCTCATTTCGAAGGGCGGCTCGAGTACCACGCTCCCTGGCACCACGGTCGCGTCCTCTCCCACCTCTTCCGTGGCAAGGTCGACGTCGAGGAGGCCAACCAGCTGCTGGAGGCCGAGGGGCATGACGACCTGCGCCTGCTCGACAACGGCGCGATCGGCCGCGAGATGTCCGCCGTCGACGGCCCCACCCACGCCTACCACCTCGTCCCCAAGCTGGTCAGCAAGGCGGGAGCGGTGTCCGCACACGCCCGCGCCCGCGGCTACGACCCCGCCGACTGCATCGCCGTCGGCGACTCGATCGAGGACCTTGAGGTGGCCGCCGCGGTCGGCCGCTTCTTCGTCGTCGCCAACGGCCCCGAGCGCGACCCCGGCCTGCGCGCCGCGCTCAGCGCCTGGGACAACGCCACCGTCACTGAGGGCGCGATGGGCGACGGCTTCTACGAAGCCGTCGTCTCCACCTTGATGGAGCGACACTAGACAGCTGCCTCAACCACGTAACCGACATTGACCACACTGGAGTGGGGTCAATGTCGGAAGCGCTGCCGGCGGCCGATTTTCACGGGTCGAGGCCGCGGACGCGGCGCGCGGCGCGAACGTAGGCCCCCGGCCCGTCGCCCGGCCCGACCTGCGGTGCGAAGCGGTTGGGATCGCTTCGCGGGTGGCGGGCTCGGCTCGCGACGGCGCGGCCCAACTCGCGAAGCTGGAAGGCTCGCTCACGCTCCATCCGCAGCGCCAGCGCCCCCTGCTCGTCGCAGCGCCGCTCGACGTAGGAGTTGCGACGCATCGCCGAGGGCAGCTTGAACGCCGTCAGCGCCCATGAGGAGGCGAACGAGGCGCCGGCCCCGAGCGCTCGCTCGAGGAACTCGGTGTCCGGCGGCTGCTCGATCTCCCGGTAGTCGCGCCACTCGCCGATGCGCTCGACCAGCGCGCGGCTGTGCAGAACCGAGCTGGGCGGCAGGTGACCGCCACGGTAGCCGCCGGGCTTGAAGCCGGAGATGTTGCGCATGCCGCTGCCGGGCGGTCCGATCACCTCGCTGAGCGAGAAGCAGACGTCGGCAGCGGCGCGTCGCTGCGCGGCGACCAGGCGGGTGAGGTGATCGGGCGTCCAGAGATCGTCGTGACCGAGGTAGGCGATCAGCTCGCCGCGCGCCATCGCGATGCCGTCGTTGTTGGGCAGCGACTGGCTGCCCGCGTTGCGCTCGCGATTGTGCCAGCGAATCCGCGGGTCGCCGAAGGATTCGACCACCGCCGCGGAATCGTCCGTGCAGCAGTCGCCGACGACAATCAGCTCCCAGCGCGGGTAGGACTGGGCGCACGCGGAGCGGATCGCCCAGCGCAGCACCTCCGACCAGTTGTAGGTTGCGATCACGACGCTGACGAGGGGCGGATCGGGAACGGCTGGCGCCGCCGTTACCGCGTTGGACGCCGCCCGCGCGATCCCGCTTGCGCGGCGCCGAGCTGAGGCGACGGCGCTCACGAGCGCTCAGCGCTCGAAGCGAAAGGGGATTCGATCGGTGTCGAGCGGCAGTCGCGTCTTGTCGGGGCTCTCGTAGTCATAGGGCTCGGTCGGGAAATTGATCATCCGCGAGTCCGTCGCGCCGACGTTCTGCACCGCGTGCCAGACGCCGCGCGGGATGCGCAGCAGGCTGCGGTGATGCTCGTCGAAGAAGATCTCGCTGAGCTTCCCCCGCGTCGGTGAGTCGGGCCGCTCGTCGAAGAGCACCCAGCGAACCGAGCCCGCCGCGAGGAAGAGTCTGTCGTCGTAGGTCTCATGGAGGATCCAGCCCTTGATCGCGCCGGGCCGGATCGTCACCTCGTAGCAGTAGACCATCGGCTCCTCGCTGAAGCCCCAACGCGGGTCATAGGCGACGCAGACCGTGCCGCGATCGTCTGGAATCGTGCGCGCCTCGCGTATCCGCACCCCGTCGATCGGCTCGCGGTGGGCCCCCTCCTGGGTCGCGAGCTGAAAGTCCTTGCGCGGTTCATCTCCCGGCGCTGAGCCATCGCGACCTGGCCGACGCAGCCCCGGTGCGGCGCCGCCCCAGTCGGGCCCGCCAGCGCCCTTGGTCTCTCCTCCCATGGGCCAAAGCCTAACCCGCTCGCTTGGGACGAAGCCACGCAGGCGAACGTTCCAGGCGGGCTAGTATCGAGGTCGCACCGAACTCGACCGGAAGGAGTGCCCTTTTGTCGCAGGAGACCGCGACGGTAGCCGAGCAGGAGTACCTGGAGATCATGTTCTGGCTCGAGGAGGCCGGGCTGCCGATGACCGGTGCCAACATCGCCCGCGCGATGCAGCTCTCGCCACCCACCGTGCACGAGATGATCGGCCGCCTGGTCGGCGACGGCTACGTCGAGCGCAAGCCCGACAAGTCGCTCGATTTCACCGCCTCGGGGCGCGAGCACGCCAGCCACATCGTCCGCCGCCACCGCATGATCGAGCGCTTCCTCACCGATGTGCTCGGCATCCCCTGGGACGAGGTACACGAGGAGGCCGAGCGGATCGAGCACGCGATGTCGCCGGTGCTGGAGGAGCGGATGCGCGCCGCGATCGGCGACGCCACCACCTGCCCGCACGGCCACCCGATCGTCGAGGGCGCCCGCGAGCAGGGCTCGCTCCTCTCCGACGTCGAGCCGGGCGCCAAGGTCCATGTGCTGCGCTTGGAGAACGAGGCCGAGGAGCTGCTCCACTACCTCAAGGACGCCGGGCTAGCCCCGGGCCTCGAGGGCACGGTGCAGAGCTCGGGGGAGGAGGGCGTCACGATCGCTTCCGAGGACGGCAGCCACCAGGTATCACGCAGCGTCGCCGAGACGGTCTCGGTCCGCGCCGACCCGGCGCCGCCGCCGCGGGCAACCATCCCGGAGCAGCTCGTTCTCTCCAGCGACCGCTACGGCCGCTGATTCCTACTGCGGGATCGAGACGCTGACGATCGGCTCGCTCGTCGGCTGAACGCTGCCGCCGCGCGGCTCGGCGGTGACCATCACCGTGGTGACGCCGTCCATGTCGTCGATCGTCGCCGAGGCCGTGCCGTCCCGGTTGGGCACGAAGAGCGTCTTCGCCGAGACGACGCGGCCGTCGCGCTGCACCCAGGCCTGCAGGACCTCGTCGCGCGGCAGCTGGTGAAGGTGGGTGAGGTGGAGCGTGCCGGACTCACCGTCGCGGACCATCTCCGCGGTCACCCCCGGGGCCTGTCCGGCGACCACCGTCGTCGCACCGCTGCCGCCGGAACCGCCGCCGATCGCGTAAGCGCCAAGCGCCGCCACGACCAGGACGACCGCAGCCAGACCGGCCAGCGGCCGCCAGGAGAGTCCGCCGCCGCGCGAGCGGAGGCTCTGGAACCCCCAGGATCGCCGCGCTGACCGATGCGCCTCGGCACGCACCTGCTCCATCAGACCCTCGCGCAGCTCCGGCGGCGGCTCGACCCGCTCGACCGACTCCGGCAACAGCTGCACCGCTGGGCGCAGCCACTCGAGCTCGGTACGGCACGCCTCGCAACCGGCCATGTGCCGCTCCAGCTCCGCCGCTTCGCCGGGCTCGAGCGCACCCAGCGCGTAGGCCGCCAGCTCGTCGCGCCAGCGCCCGTGATCGCTCTCGTTCATGCCAATCCCTCCGCCAACTGTCCGCGCACCTTCTCCAGGCCAAGTCGCATTCTGCCCTTCACCGTGCCGAGCGGCACGCCCAGCATGGCAGCGATCTCCGAGTGGCTGAAGCCGCCAAAGTAAGCGAGCTCGATCACCTTCGACTGCTCGCCGGGCAGCTCACCAAGCGCGCCGCGCAGCTCGCCCGCCGTCTCACGGCGCAACGCCTCGGACTCGGTCTGCTCGGCGGCCGGGCGGTGCTCGAGGATCGAGTCGTCGTCGAAGTCAAGCTTGGGCGCCCGGCCCGCCCTGCTGCGCAGGGTGTCGATCGCCCGGTTGCGGACGATGCCGAGCATCCAAGAGCGCACGCTGCCCCGAGAGGCGTCGTAGCGCGCGCCGCTGCGCCAAAGCGAGATGAACGCCTCCTGGGTGACGTCTTCAGCGGCGCCACGCTCGCCGACGATCCGGTAGGCGAGCGAGTAGGCGACGCCGCCGTGGCGGTCGTAGAAGACCTCGAACGCGTCGGGGTCCTTTTCGCCGATCAGGGGCATCAACTCCTCGTCGGCGAGGCGCTCAGCTTTGCCGGCTTGCATCTTCATTCAACTCCCAAGCGCCTCGCCCCGAACCCGTCAGGCGATGAACGGTTCGACCGCCTTCAGCACCTTAGCTTCGCTCAGCGCCGGGTCGAAAGCGAGCGGCGACGGTTCGGCGCCGTTCTGGAGCGCGATCGCCGCCGCGTGGCGCGCCTCGACCTGGACGATCGAGCCGGCAGCCTCCAGCACTTCCTTCGACTTGATCTGCGGCGCGGCGCCGTTGTAGGCGCTGACGCCGGTGTCCTCGAAGGTCTGGGCGAGGCTAAGGAAGCCGCTGGTGCCGTTGTAGGGAAAGTCGAACTTGGGCTCTGCGACGGGCTTGCCGCCGAGCTTCTTGATCGTTTCGGTGAGGGCCTCGACGTGTTCGTCCTCATCGCGGGCGATCGTGTCGATCAGGCTCTTCAGCTCGCCGCTCGCTTTCGCCCTGCTCTTCGCTTCCTTGTAGAAGGCCGCCTCGAGGTACTCGAGTGTGAGGGCGAAGTTGAGGATGCCGACATCGCCACTTTCCGACATTGCCAGCGCCCTGCCAACGAAGGGGCCGACCATCGCGGCGCCGTAGATCGCGCCGGCCGCGAGGGCTCCCTTGAGGATCACCTCGCCGCGGGAAAGGTCTTCACTGTCCTCCATCTCGACGTGCACGGCTGCTAGCTCCGGCAGCGAGACCGTCTCAACCCGTGTATTAGGCGGGCTGAGACGGTCTCGCGCGGAAGAGAAGGTCTTGTCGGTCATCTCGTTCTCCTTTGCTCTGGACGCCGGTGTCAGCCGACGATGAAGGGTTCGACGGACTTGAGGACTTCGTTGGCGCCGGCGGGCACCGCGAAGGCCCCGTCGGGGACGATCGACTCGCCCAGCAGGGTGTTGAGTGCCGCCGCGTGGCGACCCTCGACGCTGTGGATCGAGAGCGCCGCGGCGAGCACCGAGGCGCCCTTGATGTGCGGCGCCTGCCCCAGGTATGCAGCGGCGCCGAGATTCTCCACGGTCGCAGCCAGTTCGAGCACCAACTTGGCGTTTTTCAGCGGGAATTCGGTTTTGGGCTTTGGCGCCGGCTTGCCACCCAACTGCTTGACGAAGCCGGTCAGCGCCGTGACGTGTTCGGCCTCCTCGCTGCCGAACTTGCGGATCGTCTCCAGGTCGGAGCCTTTGAAGAGCCCGCTCTTGGCGACGTCTTCGTAGAAGGCGGTCTCGAGGTACTCGAGCGTGAGGGCGTAGTTGAGGATGCCGACGTCGCCCTTGCCGAACTGCTCGGTGCCGGTCTTGGCCGAGGCGGCGCTGGTCGCGCTGGTCATCGTGTCGCTGTCGCTACCGCAGGCGGCAAGGAAGGCCGCCAGGGCGGTAGAGCCACCGGTCACGGCGAGCAGCTTGCGCCGCGATACCGGGTCGGTGACGAGGCGCGAGAGTGCGCTCTCCTTGTTTGCAACGGCCATGCTTCCTCCTCGCTCGCGGGTTGGTCATGCCCACGACTACGGGAGGCGGTTCGGGTCGGATCAGTGGGACGCGACTAGGCCGGCGAGCCAGCGCGGATCCGCTCCAGCGCCCGAGCGATGCGGGCAACCCCCTCGGGGATCCGCTCCGGCGGCACGCTGGCGAAGGAGAGGCGGAGGCTGTTGGCGCCGCCGTCGATCATGAAGTCCGGGCCGGCGACGAAGGCGACGCCCTCGGACTTGGCCTCGGCGAGCAGGGCGCTGGTGTCGGTGCCCTCCGTGAGATCGAGCCAGAGGAAGTAGCCACCCCCCGGGACGACGAACTCAGCCTCGGGGATCTGCTCGCGGAGCGCCTCGATCAGCGCATCGCGCCGGGAGCGAAGCGCACCTTTGACGAACTCAATGTTGGCGTCGAGCCCGCCTGAGCGGCAGAGCTCCAGAACCACCGACTCGGCCAGCATGTTCGGTGAGATGTAAGTCTCGTTGGCCCGCTTGGCCAGCTTGGCGATCTCGGCGCCGGGCCCGGCGAGATAGCCGACACGCACACCCGGGCTCACAGTCTTCGAGAAGGACGAGGCGTGGACCACCCGGTCCGCCTTGTCGATCGCGAGCATCGTCTCCATCGCCTCGCCCTCGAAGGGCAACTCGCGGTAGGGGTCGTCCTCGAAGATCCAGAAGCCATGCTCGGCGGCAAGCTCGACCAGTCGCACCCGCTTCTCCGCCGAGAGCGTGCAGCCAGCCGGATTGTGGAAGTTGGGAATGACGTGGGCGAGCTTGATCGGCCCATCCGCCAGCGCCGCTTCGAAGGCGGCGATGTCGAGACCGTCCGCCTCCAGCGAGACCGGCACCAGCTCGACCCCGAGCCGCTGCAACATCAGCAGCGTGCGGTCATAGGTCGGCTGCTCAACCACAACCCGGTCGCCCGGCTCCAGCAGGTGCTCGAAGAGCATCCAGCCGGCCTCCAACGACCCGTTGGCGACCATCACCTGACCGGCATCGAGCCCCCCGTGCCGCTCCGCGATCCACTCGCAGAGCGCCGGATGCCCGATTCCCGTCCCGTAAGAGAGAGCCTTTTCCCAGTCCTCGGCAAGCGCAATCGCGGCCGCATCCCGCACCGCGTCCCGCGGCAGGATGTCGGCGCTGGGGGCCCCGCGAGCGAATGAGATCGTGTCGACGGCCATCAGCCACCGACACTAGCAACGGCGGTTGTCTAGCGACCTTTGGGACATACTGCCCTCCATGGCAAGGGCACTGGGGCTCGCGGTGGCGCTCATTCTGCTCGCTGCTCCCAGCGCGAGCGCGTACACCAAACCGTCCGGCGAGCTGGTCCGCGGCAGCGAAGAAACCGTGCTGCGCCTCCACGACCTCCCACCCGGCTACCAGATCGGTGACGACAGCGGCTGCGGACCGCTGGGCCCGATAGAGGGCGAGTCCGAAGGACGCTTCGAGAAGCGCTACATGAAGTGGTTCCTCAGGTATCGGCCCGAAGGCTGCGGCTTTCAGTACGAGCAGGTCTTCGAGGTACCAGGCCTTGAACCGGCGCCGCCGCTGGTCGAAGCCGGGACGTTGAACACGCCTAGCGAAGCGGCCGCCGTCAGCGGCTTTGAGCTCTTCGCCACGCTAATCAGCCGCTTCAAGGAGGGGCAACGTCGCAAGACGGTCTCGATCCCGTTGAGCGGGACCCAGGCTTTGCTGATCCGCTCGAAGAACGAGCTGGTCGAAGGAGAAAGCGGCCAACCGGCCACCCTCCTCCTCTGGCGCTCTGAGAAGCTGATCTCGTTCGTCGAGGCGGCCGGCCTGAACCCCCGCCGCAACGACCTGGCCGCCCTTCACTTTGCACAGGTCCAACAGGAACGGCTCGAACATCCCTCCCCTTACACCGAAGCCGAACAGGACGACGCCGGGGTCTGGCTCGACGACCCCGGCCTAAAGCTCCCGGTCTACTGGGTGGGCCGTAGCTTCGTGCCCGGCCAGGGGCTGCCGGACGCCGAGCTGTTGGACGCGTTCCCGACCGCGGGAGGCGCCGGTCCTCCGGGCACCAAGCTCAAGCTCGAGTACGGCGGATTTGCCCTCTACACCTGGACTCGCCAGAGCTGGAAGCGGTTCCAGCACTCCGCCCTCGGAAAGCTAAACCAAAAGGGACGCTGCGGCCACACGACCGAGGTCGAGCTGGAGCAGGGCAGCGCGGTCGTCTACGCCGACTACGGCGCCAGGCACCAGGGCGCCTGCCCGCACCACCCGCCCGATCGCAATTGGGCCATCGCCCGCATCGGCGAGGTGGTGATCGGGGTGAACCTCGCGATCTGCACCCTCTGCCTCGACCGCGGCGAAGGTCCTTACAACTCGGTGCAGGGGATGAAGGCGATCCTCCGCGCCCTCGAAGTGCGGCCGAAGCCCGTCTACTGACCCGCTAGAGCGAGCGCAGCGTCTCGACCGCGATCTTGGCCGTCTCGGTCGGGCTTTCGCCGACGCGGACGCCCTTGGCTTCGAGCGCGTCCTTCTTTGCCTGGGCGGTGCCCGAGGAGCCGGAGATGATCGCGCCGGCGTGGCCCATCTGCTTGCCGGGCGGGGCAGTGAAGCCGGCGATGTAGGCGACCACCGGCTTGGAGATCTCGCTGGCGATGAACTCGGCGGCGCGCTCCTCCGCGTCGCCGCCGATCTCACCGACCATGACAATCAGCTCGGTATCCAGATCCGCCTCGTACAGGGTCAGGATGTCGATGAAGTCCGAGCCGATGATCGGGTCGCCGCCGATGCCGACGATCGAGGAGTTGCCCTCGCCTGCCTGCTTCAGCTCGTTGCCGATCTGGTAGGTCAGCGTGCCCGACTTGGAGACGACGCCGATCTTGCCCGGATCGAAGAACTGGGCGGGGATGATGCCGACGTTGGCCTTGCCGGGCGAGAGCACGCCGGGGCAGTTCGGCCCGATCAGGCGAACCCCAGCCTCCTTCGCCTTCCAGTAGGTCTTCAGCATGTCGAGCACCGGGATCCCCTCGGTGATCGCGATCACCGTGTCAACGCCGGACTCGATCGCCTCGTCGATCGCCGGCGCGGCGAAGCGCGCCGGCACGAAGATCATCGAGGTATTGGCACCGCGCTCATCGACGGCTTCCTTGATCGAGTCGAAGATCGGCACGCCCTCGACGTCCTGGCCGCCCTTGCCGGGCGTGACGCCAGCCACGAGGTCGGTCCCATAGGCACGATTGCGCAAGCCGTGGAAGGAGCCCTCGCGGCCGGTCAGGCCGGAGACGACCAGCTTGGTCTCCTTGTCGACGATGATCGACATCAGCCGTTGCCCCCGGCCAGCTCGACCACGCGGCGCGCCGCGTCGAGCATCGTCGTCTCCTGGTTGAGGTTGGGAAGGTCGGCCTCGGCGAGGATCTTCAGCCCCTCCTCGGAGTTGGTGCCGTCGAGGCGCACGACCAGCGGCAGCTTCAGGTCCATCTGCTGCGAAGCGGTGACGATGCCCTTGGCGATCTCGTCGCAGCGAGTGATGCCACCGAAGATGTTGAAGAGGATCGCCGTGACCTTCTCGTCCGAAGTGATCACGGTCAGCGCGTCGACGATCGCCTCCGCCTTCGAGCCGCCACCCGCGTCGAGGAAGTTGGCCGGCGCGCCGCCCGCCTGGGCGACCACGTCCAGCGTCGACATGCAGAGCCCAGCCCCATTGGCGAGGATGCCGACGTTACCGTCGAGCTTGACGTAGGTGAGGCCCTTCTCCTTCGCCATCGCCTCCTGCGGATCGTCCGCGGTGTCGGCGATCTCGGCCAGGTCCTGGTGGCGGAAGAGGGCGTTGCCGTCGATCGTCACCTTGGCGTCGAGCGCAACCACGTCGCGGTCGTTGGTGACGATCAGCGGGTTGACCTCGATCAGGGTCGCGTCCTCGGAGCTCGCCACCTCAGCCAGCTTGACCAACACCTCTGCCGCCTGGTCGCGCACGTCCTCGTCGAGTCCGGCGGCGTCGATGATCTCCCGCGCCGCCGCACGCTCGAAGGGTCGCGTCGGGTCGATGTGGCGCCGCACCAGCGCCTCGGGGTCCTCCGCCGCAACCGCCTCGATGTCCATCCCGCCCTTGGCGGAGACCATCGCCAGCAGCTTCTTCTCGCCCCGGTCGAGGATCACCGAGGCGTAGTACTCGGAAGCTATGTCGGAGCCGCCCTCGATCCAGACCTGGTCGACGCGGAAGGGGCCCTCGCCGTGCGGCCCGACGATGTCCATGCCGAGGATCGCGTCGGCGTAGGTGCGCGCCTCATCGGCGTCCTGGGCGATCTTGATCCCGCCGGCCTTGCCGCGGCCGCCGATCAGCACCTGCGCCTTGATCGCGCAGGGGTAGCCGATCCGCTCCGCCGCCGCGACCGCATCGTCGACGTTCGCCGCGACCTCGCCGCTCGGCACGGCGACGCCGTGCTTGGCGAAAAGCTGCTTGCCCTGATACTCGAGGAGGTCCATTTGGAGAGGCGCGCCGCGCTGGCGCGGGGCGGCAGCCTATCCGACCTTTCAAGTGGCGCGCCGCCTGCCTTCCGGGCGATTGGCATAATGCGCCGCCGCCATGCCCCTCCCCAGTCTCAAAACCGTCAAATGGGTAACCACCGACTGTTACGGCACCCTGATCGACTGGGAGAAAGGCATCATCGACGCCTGCAAGAAAGAGGCGGCGAAAGACGGCTTCAGCTTTGAAGAGGAGCCCTTCCTGGCCCGCTTCATGGAGGTTCAGGCTGAAATCATGGCTGGCTCCTACGAGCTCTACGCCGAGGTGCTGCGCCGCACGATCGTCAAGGTCGCGGGCGAGTTGGGCTGGGAGGTCGAGCCCTCGCGGGCGCAGTTCCTGCCCGACAGCGTCGCCTACTGGCTTCCCTTCCGCGAGGCAAATGCAGCGATGGACCGGCTCGGCAAACGCTACGAGATCGGCATCGTCTCCAACATCGACGACAAACTGCTCGGCATCTCCCGCCGCCACCTGCGCACCGAACTCGACCTCGTCGTCACCGCCCAGCAGGTGCGCAGCTACAAGCCCGATCCCGTCCACTTCAAAGAGGCGGCGCGCCGGATCGGCGGCAAGAAAGGCTGGCTCCACATCGGCTGCAACTACACCAACGATGTCGCGCCGCTGCTGAAAATGAACGTGCCGGTGATCTGGGTCAACCGCCACAACGAGAAACTCGAAGGCCGCAAGGCCCCCAGCGCCACCGTGAAGAACTTCCGCGACGCCGCCAAAAAGCTCGGCGCGTCCTGAACGATCTCTAGCGTTTCGCAACTTCGGCGCGGGTAGTTGTTTCGACCCAATAGGTCGCCCGCGCAGCGACCGCTCTCTCCATGCACCGAATCGGACAAAGCAGGGTCTCTCGCAGCATCCGGCTGGCCGTCATCGCAACCGGAATGCTGGCGCTGCTGTGCCTGCTCGCCACAGCTGGCACCCGGTCCAGCGCTGCAGCCGCCGAATCTCAGCCGCCCAGCTTCGTGGTCATCCAGACCGACGACCAGACGCTGGACAGCCTCTACGCCACCTTCCGCACGCCGGCGATCCGGGCGATGCCCAACACGCTCGACCTGATCGCCAAGCGAGGCATGACCTTCAACGACTATTACGTGCCGTACCCGCTCTGCTGCCCATCGCGGGTCAGCCTGCTCACTGGCCGCTACGCGCACAACCACGGGGTGAAGGGCAACGTGCAGCCCAACGGTGGCTACTTCGGCTTCAGCTTCCGCGCCGCGGCCGCCAACAACCTCGCCACCTGGCTCCAGAGCGCCGGCTACCGCACGATCCACATCGGCAAGTTCCTCAACGGCTATGGCGACGAGCCCTACGACAATGGGACCGCGGTCCCGCCCGGCTGGAACGCCTGGCACTCAGTGCTCAAGGCGGACACCGACCACTACTACTACGGCTACACGCTCAACAACAACGGCGTGCTCGAAGGTCCTTACGGCGACTCCGGCACGTGGGAACCGCGCGAATACACGGTGCGCGATGACCTCGGCTGCCCCTACGCCCCGCTCAACGGGCTGCCGTGCTTCCACGAGACCGACATGCTGTCCAATCTCGCGATCTCCGAGCTGCAAGCCACCCCGCCGGAACAGCCCTTCTACCTGCAACTCGACTACACGGCGCCACATGGCGACTTCCGCAAGCCCGCCGGGCCCGAGCCGACGCCCCGTCACTACGACTGGTTCAAGGGAGCCCCATTTCCACACGACCGATCCGAAGGCTTCGCCGAGGGCAACGTCACCGACAAGCCGAGCTTCATCCGCGGCTCGGAATACCTCACGCTCAGCGAGATCCACACCTATCGCATCTACTGGAACAAGCAGCTCGAGTCGCTGCGCGACATCGACGACGGGGTGAAACTGGTCCACGACGTCCTTGGCTCGATGGGCCGGCTGCGCAACACGTACATCATCTTCACCTCCGACAATGGCTTTTTCTTCGGCGAGCACCGGCTAACGGGCGGCAAGTTCCTCGCCTACGAGCCGGCGACCCACCTGCCCTTCCTGATCCGAGGACCGCACATCCGGGCCGGCACCGAATCGGATGAGCTGGTCGCCAACATCGATGTCGCGCCGACGATTCTGGAGCTGGCTGGGGTGGAAGCCACCAAGAGCATCGACGGACGCTCGCTGGTGCCGTTCCTGCACGACCCCGACCTGCGTACCCTGCGGCCGATCCTCTTCGAGTCCTTCGTCGAAACGTCGGACGTCAATCAGAATGGCGCGATCGAAGAACCGACCAGCCGTGCCAGCCAGTCGCGTGCGCGGCGTGGGAGCAGGAGGGGCGGTGGCGCGACGGCCTCGCTCCTCGCCCCGCCCAAGGACTACGAGGGAATCCGCCTCGGCCCCTACAAGTACATCGCCTGGCCTGACGGGGAGAAGGAGCTCTACGACCTAGAAAAAGACCCAAACGAGCTCAACAACATCGTCCGCGTCCCCAACTACTACCCGATCCGGAACTACCTGCACCGCGAACTGCGTGACCTCGAGGACTGCGTCGGCCGGGGCTGTCGCGAAGAAGCCTCCGAAATCCCGCTCACCCGCAAGGAACAACAGCGGCTGATCCGCCAGAAGAAGAAGGAACAGCGGGAAAACCAGAAGAGGCAGAAAGAACAGAAACGGTAGGAGGGCTCTGGCCGGCGGAGAGGCGCTACTCGATTACAGCTAGCGTGTCGCCGGAGGAGACAGCGACGCCTTCGGTGACATTCAGTGCGGTGACCTTGCCGGCTCGGTGGGCGACTATCTCGTTCTCCATCTTCATCGCCTCGATCACGCAGATCAGGTCGCCTTCGGCGACCTCGGCGCCTTGCTCGACGGCCACTTTCAGGACGGTGCCCTGGAGGGGGGATGGGAGGGCCTCGCTGGAGGCCGATGCGGCGCCGCCCGATTTGCGCTCGCGTTTCGGGGGCTTCTTACCGCCCGAAGCGGGTGCGGCGCCCCCGGACGCGGCTTCGCCGATCACCTTGACGTCGAAGAGCTTGCCGGAGACCTCGACCTTGTAGTCGCGCGTCACCAGCTCGGCCCCGTCCTCACCCTCGACGGGCACGGCGGCCTCGGCTGGAGCGGTCGTCTTCAGCCAGTCGCGGTCCTCCATCAGGTCGCGACAGGTCTCGCCGCCTGTCCACTGATTGGTGGCGAGCAGCGCCTTGTGGAAGGGAATCAAGGTGGTCAGGCCACCGATCTCGTACTCGTCGAGCGCCCGCAGCATGCGGCGCGTGGCGTGCTCGCGGTCGACGTCCCAGACGATCAGCTTGGCGACCATCGGGTCGTACATCGGCGTCACCTCGGAACCGGCCTCGACGCCGGAGTCGACGCGGACGCCGGGCCCGGCCGGCTCGCGGTATGTGGTGATCGCGCCCGGCGCCGGAGCGAATTTCTTGTGGGCGGCCTCGGCGTTGATCCGGCACTCGATCGCCCAACCGCGTAGCTCGACGTCATCCTGGCCAATCGAGAGCGGCTCCCCAGTGGCGACGAGGATCTGCTCGCGGACGATGTCGATGCCGCTGACCATCTCGGTCACGCAGTGCTCGACCTGCACGCGGGTGTTCATCTCGAGGAAGAAGTACTCCTCACCGACCTGCATCCCCTCGACCGTCCCGGCGCCGCGGTAGCCGACCGCGGCAGCAGCATCGGTGGCGATTTTGCCGATCCGCTCGCGCATCTCGGCGTCAACGTGCGGGCCCGGAGCCTCCTCGATCACCTTCTGGTGGCGACGCTGCACCGAGCAGTCGCGCTCGCCGAGATGGATCACGTTGCCGTGCCCGTCGGCCAGCACCTGGACCTCGACGTGGCGCGGGTCCTCGAGGTAGCGCTCGACGTAGACCCGGTCGTCGGAGAAGAACTTCTCGCCTTCGCGGGCGGCGCCCTCGAAGGCCTCCTGGAGATCGTCGGGTGTCATCGCAACGCGGAAACCCTTGCCGCCGCCGCCGCCTGCCGCCTTACAGGCGACCGGATAGCCGGCTTCCTCCGCCTGCTTGCGCGCCGCCTCGACATCCGGAGCCGGCTCGGTCGCGCCGGGCACGATCGGCACGCCGGCCTCGGCCATGATCTCGCGGGCGCGGGTCTTTGAGCCCATCGCTTCGATCGCCTCCGGCGGTGGCCCGATGAAGACGACTCCGGCCTCGTCGCAGGCGCGAGCGAAGTCGGAGTTCTCGGCGAGGAAGCCGTAGCCGGGATGGATCGCTTCGGCGCCGGCCTCCTTGGCCGTCGCGATGATCTTCTCGATGTTGAGATAGCTCTCCGCCGGGACAGCCGGGCCAATCAGGAAGGCCTCGTCGGCCTCGCGGACGTGCGGCGCCTCGCGATCGATCTCCGAGTAGACGGCGACCGAACCGATGCCCATCTCCTTCAGGGTGCGGGCGACCCGAATCGCGATCTCGCCGCGATTGGCTATCAAGACCTTCTGGAACACGGCGGCGCAGTCTAGTCAGACGGGGGACGGGGAGACGGGGATGCCAGCCCAGGGGCATCCCCGTCTCCCTCACGCGTCCCGTTTGTAGCGGCTGGCCACGTATTCCTCGACCCAAGCTGTCGAGCTACGCCAGGTGCCATCCGATGCCTTCGCCGCCTTTAGCCTTCCGCGAACGGCGGCGACTCGCAGCGCGTTCGCCGAGAGCCCGTCCGTAGCCAACGCCGGCAACGGCACCAGCCGCGCCGGACCGGCGATTGCCGGCACGACGAACTTGTAGAGATTGTCGAGGATCGCCCGCGCGAGGAACTCACCCAGGGGTCCCGGGTCGCCGCTGTCCGCGCGGCGCAGCGCGTTCAGGTAGCGGGTGCGGTCCCCCTTGTAGATGATCGCGGGCGGGTAGCCCAGGCGAACCAGGAGCAGGTTGAGGAGCAACCGGCCGGCACGGCCGTTGCCGTCGAGAAAGGGGTGGACCTGCTCGAAGCGGGCGTGCAGGATCGCCAGGGACTCCGCGACATCACCCTCGTCAGCCTTGCGCAGCGCCTGCGCATCGGCGACCCAATCGCGCATGAGAACCGGCACTTCTGGCCACTCCGGCGGCCGCATTCCACCCGGAAACGGCTCAATATCGTGCTCGCGAAACGAGCCTGGGCGCTCTCCCGGGCTCGCCTGCGGATGGGGAGCGACATCCCACACCGGGGTCATCGCGAGCGCATGGACCTCACGCAGCTCAGAAAGAGTGAGCAACTTGCCGCTGCTCCAGTCCCCGGGTCGAATTCCGTGCCCGTAGACCCAGTCCGCCGCGTCGGCATAGCCGCGGACCTCGAGGTATTCGCTCAACTCCTTGTTGCCGACCGCCCGACCCTCGGCGAGCAGCAGCTCGACCTGTTTGAGCACCAACGTGTTGCCCTCGATCGCGGTGGAGTGGTGAGCCTCCTCCAGCCAGATCCCGCGCCAGATGCCTTCTGCCTCCTCCGGCGATGGCAGGCCACCGAGCTTGTTCCGCAGCTCGCCGATCTGGACTTGAAGCCGTTTATAGACGTCGGCACGTGATGGACGACCCCGTCTGCTTGTCTCATTTTTGTTTGGGCTAGCCACATATTAATTGTACCGAACAAAATTGAAATTGTTTGGGCTGAGGGCAAAGCAATTGTTCCGAACACTTTTAAAACATCCTCGACAGCTAGGGTCCCGCCTCGATGTTGATCGAGCTGCAATCGCATTCGACCGTCTCCGACGGCCAGCTCAGCCCGGCTGAAGTCGTCGCGCAGGCCTGGGAGGCCGGCGTTACGACGCTGGCTCTCACCGACCACGACGCGATCGCGGGAGTCGAGGAGGCAGTTGAGGCGGCAAAGGGATTCGGCATCGAGTTGGTGCCCGCGATCGAGATGTCGTGCGTACACGAGTACGCGGAAGACCTGCACATCTGCGGCTACTGGGTCGATCTGGGGGTGATCGCGCCCGCCTGCGAGCGAGCCCAAAAGGAACGGATCAACAGGGCGGGAGAGATCATCGAGAGGCTGCGCAACTGGGGCTTCGAAGTGAAATTGGAGGACGCGATCAAAGAGGCCGGCGACGCCCTCTCGATCGGTCGCCCCCACATCGCCCGAGCCGCCGGCGCGACCGGCGACCTCGGTCCCTTCTTCGAGGAGTACCTCGTCCCCGGCGGCAAGGCCTTCGTCCCTCGCCGCTGGCCCACAGCCGAGCAAGCAATAGCCCTGATCCACGAGGCCGGCGGCACCGCCGTGATAGCCCATCCCTACTGGGACATCGAAGATCCCGACGAGGTAGAGGACCTGATCCGGTCCCTGGGAGCTGACGGCGTGGAGACCTTCTACCCAAGCCACAGCGAGGAGCAGACCGAACACCTTCTGCGCCTCTGTGAGGAGCTCGATCTCGTCCCCACAGGCTCCTCCGACTACCACGGCCCGACCCACAAGACCTTCGCCAAATTCGGCGCCTACGACACCTTCGGTTTGGGCGACCCTCAAGTCCCAGAGAAAAAGGGCCGGTAGCCCCTCCCCCTTCTACAGGGCCAGGGTCAACGACTTCGCCTTCGTCCTCGCCGTCCCACCAGTCGGCGTAAAGGTCACCTTCGCCTTCACCGTCGCCTTGCCCGTCTCCAGCAGCTTGCGCTTGGCCTTGCCGACCAGCTTGACCGGGAGCTTGACGTTGCCGGCCTTCTTGGCGGCGCGCTTGGCCTTATGAATGCCCTTGCCCTTGAGGACGAGCTTGCCGGCGCCGGGGACCTTGACGACGAGGATCGCGGTGCCCTTCTTGCGGTTCAGCTTCAGCTTGCCGAACTTGAACTTGTTGGAGGGCTTGGTGGCCGGGGCTGCGATCGGTGCCACAGACGTGCAGGGTGGCAACGCCGTGCCGGGCTCGCCGAAGCGCTCGACCCGGGAAAATCCGCCGGATTCCTCAGCGACGTAGAGAGCGCCCCGGCAGTCGAACGCCAGGCCAAAGGGATCCGGCGTCGCGCCCGGAATCGTCGATTCCAGGCCTTTCTGACAGCCGCTCGCCGAGGTGCACACCTGGAAGACCGCCGCGCCGTTGACAACCCCGGCGCCGAAGGCGCGGACGAACGCTCCGTCGATGGTGAACTCCGAGACGCGGTCGTTGAATTCGGCGACGTAGATATTCCCTGCGGCGCCTGCTCTGACACCACTGGGATTGAACAGCTCGCCCGCCCCGACACCTATTTCGCCTTCCTGGCAGCCGCTGGCGGTCGTGCAGACGTTGGGGTCTCCGGATCCTGAGGTTCACTTCCCTGCCGAAGCCACGGATGAAGGTTCCACCGGAGGAGAAGACGTCGATGCGGTTGTTGGCGCTGTTGGCGACCACGATCTGGTTGCCGGGCGCGACGGCGACATCGAGGTGGAGCCGCATCTCGCCGGCTGCGCCCCCTGCCACCCCCGCTTTACATGCGGTCGTGCAGACATCGGGATCGCCGAGCCCGCTGTTCACCCCCTTGCCGAAAGCGCGGATGAATGCACCAGCGACGGAGAAGACGTCGATGCGCTCGTTGCCGTAGTCGGCAACGTAGATCGCCCCCGAGGAGTCGGCCGCGATCCCCCTCGGTTCGGACATGTCGCCGGCCACCGCAAGCCCATCTCCGCCCTGACACACCACCGTGCAGACATCGCCGCCCCCCGGGTTCACTTCCTTGCCGAAGGCGCGAAGGAAAGCACCCTCAGGGGAGAAGACATCGATCCGATTGTTCTGACGATCGGCGACGAAGACGTTGCCTTCCGAGCCGATCGCCACTCCCCACGGCTCATCCATCCCCCCGGCCGAGTCGTCGTCCAGACCTATCTGGCAGCCGGTAGCGGCTGTGCAGACACCGCCTCCGCCAGGATTCACGTCCTTGCCAAAGGCACGGAGGAATGCGCCATCGGGAGAGAAGACGTCAACGCGGAAGTTGCCTGAGTCGACGACATAGTTGGACCCGTCAGCCGCAACCGCGACCCCACGCGGCCTTTGGATCCCCCCAGCCGTTCCTTCCCCAAACACCCCAACACTGGAGAGCGGCCCAAACCCAAGCGCACTCCCGGGAAACGCCAAGCCAACGAGTAGAGCAACCAAGACCAGCCCCGCTCGAAGTCCCGACCGCACGCAGCCCACCATAGGGCACCCCACGGGTCCAAGCTCCAAAGCTCCGCGAAAATTCCGGCGGCTCGGCCGCACTTCCGAACCCTGAGCGGAGGGGGCGCGAACCCCTCCACAAACACTCAAGAGCGGCCTCCGGCCGCTCGTTTGGGGAGGGGTTCGCGCCCCCTCCCCCCGCTTAGAGTTCTAGGCAGTAACCGCAGCCGCCGGAATCAAATCCCGCGACTCGAGATAAGCCAGCAGCTTCTCCGCTGACTCCTCAGGCGACTCGTTCTCGGTATCGCAAACCCAATCCGGGTTCTCCGGAATCTCGTACGGGTCCGACACGCCCGTGAATTCCTTGATCTCGCCCGCGAACGCCTTGGCGTAGAGCCCCTTGACGTCACGCTCGGCGCAGGTGTCGACCGAAGCCTTGACGTAGACCTCGATGAAGCGGTCACCCATCAGCTCGTGCGCCTCGTCGCGAATCTCGGCGTAGGGGGAGATCGCCGCGGTGATCACCGGCACGCCGTTGCGGCTGAGCAGGTCGGCGACGAAGGCGATCCGGCGAATGTTGGTGTCGCGGTCCTCCTTCGAGAAACCGAGGCCCTTGGAGAGATTTTCGCGCACGACGTCGCCGTCGAGGATCTCGAGCTTCGAGCCGCGCTCGCGCAGCTGCGTCTCCAGCAGCCCGGTGATGGTCGTCTTGCCGGCACCGGAGAGTCCGGTGAACCAGAGGGTGAAGCCCTTCTCGCCAGCCATGCTCGTTCAGTCCTCCTTGTAAGCGTCGATCAGGATGTCGGCGACCTCATCACGCGAGAACTCGTGCGGCGGCCTTTCGCCTTTGCCGAGCATTTCGCGGACCTTCGTTCCGGAAAGGAAGAGGCGCGCCTCTTGGTCATGCGGACAGGTCTTGTTGGAAGCAAGCCCCTCGCACTCGTTGCACCAGAAGGTGTGCTCGAACATCAGCGGCTCGATCCCGAGCTCGTCGATGTCGATCGTCTCGAAGATCTTCTGCGCGTCGTAGGTGCCGTAGTAGTCGCCGGCGCCAGCGTGGTCGCGGCCGACGATGAAGTGCGTGGCGCCGTAGTTGCGGCGGACGATCGCGTGCAGGATCGCCTCACGCGGGCCGGCGTAATGCATCTTCGCCGGCTTCACGCCCAGCATCACCCGGTCGTTCGGGTAGTACTTCTCCATCAGCACCTCGTAGCAGCGCATCCGCACGTCGGCGGGGATGTCGCCGGCCTTGGTCTTGCCGATCAACGGCTGGATGAAGAGCCCGTCACAGGTCTCCAGCGCGGCCTTGGTCAGGTACTCGTGGGCGCGGTGGATCGGGTTGCGGGTCTGGAAGGCGACGATCCGCTTCCAGCCGCGCTTCTCGAACTCTTCCTTGGTCTCGGCCGGAGTCTTGTAGCGGCGCATGAACGCCTCCTCGTGGTCCGGCAGCGCGTCGACCTCGATCGGGCCGGCGATCATGCGGTTGCCCTCCGCGTAGATCGCGGCGACCCCGGGGTGGGCCTCGTCGGTGGTGCCGTAGACGCGCTCGGCCTCACTCTTGGCGTCGCGCTCCCAGAATCTCCTCGACCTTGATCCGGCCCAGCGGCTTGCCTTCGTCGCTGGCGAGCGCGACGACGTCGCCGACCTCGCACTCGAGATCGGTCGCCAGGGTGATCGGGATCGGCCAGTAGTCGCCGCCGGTCGTGCGCATCTCAGAACAGACGCGCTCCCAGTCGGCGGAGCCCTGGAAGCCGGTCAGCGGCGCGAAGCCGCCGTTGCCGATCATCTCGAAGTCGGCGGTGTGGCGCTCGGAAAGTGTCAGGGAAAGCTCAGTCATCGTCTCGCTCATGCGTTGAATCTCACCAATCGGTTGGGGGAGGTTACGAAGGGGCTATCTCAGGCGCTGGGCGCCGCTAGTTGATCCCGCACTCGGACTTTTCGAGTCCCGCCCAGCGGCCATCGCGGGGCGAACCGCCCGCTTCGACCGGCTTGGTGCAGTGGGTGCAGCCGATCGACGGGTAGCCGCGATCGTGGAGCGGGTTGTACGGGAGGTCGTGCTCATGGATGTAGTTCCAGACATCGCGCTCGGTCCAGTCCGCGAGCGGGTTGAGCTTCCAGAGCTCAAAGCGCTTGTCCCAGCCCAACTTCGGCGTCTTGGCGCGTCTGGCTGAGTCCTCACGGCGGACGCCGGCGAGCCAGCAGTCTACGGAAGAAAGCGCCCGGCGCATCGGCTCGACCTTGCGCAGGCCGCAGCAGGCATCGGGGTCGCGGTTCCAAAGCTCATCGCCGTGCTTGGCGGCCTGCTCCTCGAGGGTCAGGTTGTGAAAACGGTCGAACTCGATCCCCAGTGACTCGGCGAGGCGGTCACGCGTCTCGTAGGTCTCCGGGAAGAGCACGTCGGTATCGAGGTAGAAGAAGCGCGCCTGCGGGTTGATCTTGCTCGCCAGGTGGGCGGTCACCGAGCTGGTTTTCTGGAACGAGCAGGCGATGTAATGACTCTCGCCAAAGGTCTCGAACATCCACTCGATCACCTGCTCGGCAGAGCGGTCCTCAAGCTCGGCGGCGATCGCCTCCGGATCGGAGATCTTCGGTGGATCGGCGACTGGGTTCATATCGCGCACTCGCCCTCGCCCCTCTCGACCTTGTAGGGGCTGGACCGGTTCCAGTCGATGAACTGCTGCATGGTCTCGAGGCTGAACTCGGCCGGCATCGTCAGCTCCTTGACCTCTTCTTCAAAGCGAGCGGCGCCGATCCGCTCGGCGAAGTCGTTGAATTCCTCGCCCTCGCTGGAGCGCTCCGCCTCGTAGAGACGAACCCAGCGCTCGACCGCCTCGGGCACGCGCTTGGCGGGCAGGCGCGACTTCAGCCGCGTGCCGAAGATGACCTCGCCGCCCTCGTACCGTCCGCCGATGTGCGGGATGTAGGCGGGGATCTGGCGCGCGCCGACCTTCAGCGAGGCGCCGTAGAAGCCAATGTTGGCGATGTGGTGCTGGCTGCAACCGTTGGGGCAGCCGCTCATCTTGATGTGGATCCGCCGGGTCAGCTCGTCGGTGATCTCCATCGCCTGGAGACGCTCCTTGATCGCCTTGTTGAGGCCCATCGAGCTGGTGATCCCCATCTTGCAGCTGTCGGTGCCGGGGCAGCTCACCACGTCGGTGATCTCGTCGGCTCCGGCCTCGTCGAGACCAAGCTCGCCGAGCCGCTGCCAGAGGTCGTAGAGCGCCTCGTCGCGGACCCAGCGCAGGACCAGGTTCTGCTGCACGGTGCTGCGCGCGTAGCCGCCGGTGAACTCGCGCATGATCGCGGCCAGGCCGCGGAACTGCTCCGGGGTCAGGTCGCCACGCTCGATCTTCACCTCGACCGCAGAGAAGCCCTCCTGCCGCTGCGCCTGCACGTTGCCTTCGACGAAGCGGTCGAACTGAGACCGGTCGCCGTTGGGCGAGGCAGCGGCAGGCGGCACCGCCGGGGCGTTGGCCTGCTCGTCGTCCTCGAAGCGCAGCCGCTCGACGTCGAAGTCGCGCTCCTCGGCCCAGTCGCCCTCGAGCTCAGCGTCGACCTGCTCGCGGAAGGCGTCGATGCCGATCTTGTCGATCAGGACCTTGATCCGGGCGCGGGCGCGGTTGGCGCGCAGCCACTCCTGGCGGTCGAAGATGCGCAGCACGGCCTCGGAGACCTTGAGGTAGTCGCCGTTGTCGGCCTCGACGAAGTCGTAGAGCGTCGGCGCGACGCGGGCCATGATCGAGGTGCCGCCGCCGACGCGGATCTCGAAGCCCTTGACCCCGTCGCGTTCGCGCGAGAGGAAGGCGATGTCGTGGATGCCGGTGATCGCACGGTCCTCGTCGGAGCCGCTGAAGGCGGTCTTGATCTTGCGCGGCATCAGCTGCGTCGTCGGGTGGCGGACGAAGTAGCGGGCGTAGGCGCCGGCGTAAGGGGTCGGGTCGAAGATCTCGTCGGGGGCGACGCCGGCCCAGGGGTCGCCGGTGACGTTGCGCACGGTGTTGCCGCAACCCTCGCGCGAGGAGAGGTCGGCCTCGGCGATCTCGCGCAGCAGCGACTCCATGTCGCGCAGCGGGATGTGGTGGATCTGGATGTTCTGCCGCGTGGTGATGTGGCCCTTGTTCAGCGGGGCGTACTGCTCGACCACGCTGGCGAAGGCCTCCATCTGCTGCGGGGTGACGCCGCCGAAGGGAAGCTTCACCCGCACCATCTGCACGTCGGGCTGGCGCTGGCCGTAGACGCCCTGCTTGAGACGGAAGCCGATGAACTCGTCTTCGGGGATCTGCCCGGCGAGGAAGGTCTCGGCTTCGTTTTCGAAGTCGTCGAACTCGCGCTCGATGATCGGGATGATGTGGCCCGGGACGTTGCGGTAGGTCTCCGGGTTCTCCAAAGTCCCGGCGCGGCCCTTGCCTCGCTGCTCCTTCTGCTGGTCTACGGCTACCTCCACCCTGTGGAAAATAGCAAAACCTGACAGGGATTAGGGTATTTAAGGTTTGGTCAGCTCTGGAGGCAGCTTCTTGCGGGCATGGAGAATCGACGCGGCCTCCCCCGACTCGGCCACCGTGCCGCCCTCGGGCGCAAGCGGCAACCCCGCCTCGGACCAACCAACGATCCCCTCGCTCAGCTTCGCCGCGTCGTAGCCGGCGTCAGCCAAAGCCTCGGTCGCCATCGTCGAGCGATTGCCCCCGCGGCAGTAGAGAACAACCGGCCGCTCCTTGTCGATCTCCCCAACCCGCTCCGCCAACTCAGCCAGCGGCAAATGAGTAGCCCCCTCGATCCGCCCCATCTCCCACTCATGCTCAGCGCGCACATCAACCAACTGCACCCCGTCCTCAATCAGCTTCTTAGCTTCCTCGCGAGAAACCTCGCGTGTCTCATCGCTCATGAACCGGAATTTAGCCAACCCGCCTCGAGAGGGGTGAGGTGCCCCCTCCCAAAACACTCAAGCGCGGCTCCCGCCGCGCGTTTTGGGAGGGGGCACCTCACCCCTTCCCAAACTCCTTGGCTAGTCGATGTCGGTCCCCTCGATCAAGAAAGCCACCCGAACATGCGCGCGATACTCATCGAGATTCTCGCCCCGGATACCGGTCGAAACGATGTCAACCGCGCGGATGTTGCGCAGGGTCCCCTGCGCCTGGCTCAGTGCTTGCCGGGCCGCATCGTCGGTCGACGTTTTCGAGCTGCCAACCAGCTCGATGATCTTCACGACAGCCATCTTTCTCCTCCTTCTGACTCCTTGACAGTGCCCTTGGCGCTGACTCCTTCAATCAGCGCAGCCCGCTGCCACGGGCCGATGGCGTCCTCCTCGGTACCGGGCGCCGGCGCCGTCTCCGCGCGAAACCGCTCGATCACCGCCGCGATAGCGACGGCCTCGTCCTCACTCGGGGTCGGAGCCATGCCTGAAGCCTAGATGACTGCGAATTGGCGCACTTTTGTCGCTCTTGCGTTACATTACTTCGATGGAGGTGATGTAACGTGGCCCGCATGAAGCGACTGCAGATTTCGATTGAGCCCGAGCTGGATTTAGCCGTGAAAAGACGTGCCGAAGCAGAAGGGCTCTCGAAGGCGGAGGTGATCAGACGTTGCGTGCGGGAGAGAGTGGAGCCGTTGCCACCCATCGAGGAGGACCCGCTGTTCAAGATGTTCGGCACGGTAAGCAGCGATCCAAACGACACCCGGACGATCGACGAGGTCGTCTATGGCTTGAAGCCTCCCCCTTGATATTCGTCGATACCTCGTTTCTAATCGCTGGCTTCGATACACGCGATCCACACCACATCGAGGCTGTCCAGCTCTCAGAGCAAGTCGGCGGTCGCCCGATGATCACCACCAATCACATACGCGGCGAGGGCTGGACGTGGTTTTGTCGCAAGCGCTGGCACGGGAGAGCGGTCGAGTTCCTAGATGCGGTCGCAACCCACGGGCACGTCGCGATCGACTTCGTATCGCGTGAGCTCGAGGACAAAGCCCTTCTCTGGCTGCGCCAGCACGACGAGCGCGAGTACTCGTTCGTCGATGCGACCAGCTTCGCCTACATGCGAGCCAAGGGGATCTCGGAGGCGCTCGCGTTCGACGGCGACTTCGCCGCCGTCGGATTCACCGAACTGCGGCCGTAGCGAGAAGGCCAGCTGCCGAGAGGAACCATCTCTAGACCAAACAAACGACCCGGGCCGGCGAGGGAGGCGCCTGCCCGGGTCAATGTTTGTTTTGGGATCGCCACCGGATAGGGGGTCCGGTGGCAGGGGGGTCGCCGGCAGGGATCCGGCTGTGCCGCTGCGGCATCTTTTGGGCCGCCCACATAAAAACATAGCCCTACTAGAAAATCAAGTCACAAACGATATTCCCATGTTAAGAAGCTTGGAATCGCAATCGGAACTTCGCTGCTAAGAAGGGAAAGAGCCCTAAATCGGTACTTCGAATGCTTGCGTTCCAAAAGAATCGCACATACCATCAAACGCTCTGGCAGATTCAAGCAACCGCGGAGGTATCGAGATGGCCGGCTATCGTCCGGTCGCGATGGTCAGGACGCCGTGGGGGGATGCAGCCACGCTGCGCGATCGCAAGCTTCAACCGGGACGGCGCTTGCCGGCCGAGGAGGTCGCGCGCAACCAGCGCGAGCGGCTCTTCGCCGCCCTGGTCGCCGTCGTCGCCGAAAAGGGCTATGAGGGCACGCGGGTCGAGGACCTGCTCGAGCTCTCGGGGGTCTCGCGCAGCGCTTTCTACGCCCACTTCAGCGACAAGGAGGAGTGCCTGCTCGCCGCCCTGCAGGCGTTCGTCGGCCCGACCGTGGGTGGGATCTTCGGCGAAGGCGGACCGCCGCCCGACGAACTTCGCGCCCGCCATGCCTTTGACGCCTTCATCCACCTGATCGTCGAACAGGCGGCGGCGGCGCGGATGTGCCTGGTCGAGATCTACGCCGCCGGCCCGAAAGCGGTCGAAGAGATCGACCGCACGACCGACGGCGTGCAGGCATTCCTCTCCTCCACCCTGGAGCAGGTCCCCGGCCGACAGGACATGCCGCCGGAGATCGTGCGAGCGATGGTCGGCGGGATTCGCAAGGTGATCCACAGTCGCCTCTACCGCCACGAGGAGGAGGAGCTGCTGGACCTGATCGGGCAGATGTGGGACTGGCTTGCGGCCTACACGCCCCCACCCGAGCCGCTGCGCCGCCCGCGCAGCCGGGCGGCGCAGAACGGCGGGCCGGGGAATGGCTATGACCCAGTCGAACGCATCCTCCGCGCCCTCGCCGCGGTCGTTGCCGAGAAGGGATACCCGGCGATGACGATCGGCGACATCGCTGCCCGCGCCTCGATCTCCCTCTCCACCTTCTACGCCAATTTCGCCGACAAGGAGGAGGCGATGCTGGCCGCCGTCGACAGCGGTTCCGCCCAGATGTTGGCGACGACGCTGCCCGCCTTCCGCCGCGCTCCCGATTGGCCCCACGCGGTGCGTGGCGCCTTCGGCGCGATGTTCGCCTTCTGCGCCGCCGAGCCCGAGTACACGACCCTGGGTGCGGTCGACGTCTACGCCGCCGGCCGTCGCGCCCTAGAACAGCGCGACCAGGTGATGACGACGATGGAGGGCCTGCTCGTCCCCGGCTTCGAACTCAAGCCCGACGTCAGCCCGATCGCCGCCGAGGCGATCGGTGGCGCGATCTACTCGATGATCTACGACCAGGTCAAACGTGGCGGCGCCGAGACCATGCAGGAGATCGCCCCGCTAGCCAGCTACATCACCCTGGCGCCCTTCATCGGCGCCAAGCAGGCCTGCGCTGTCGCCAACGGCGATGGCCGCGGCCGCTGACCCGGTCTCGGTCAGGTCTTGCGAAACGGATTTTCGACGCGGACCCCGGCGTAATCCTGGCCGTCGTTGAGGTCCTCCGATAGCACCGTGTCGCAGCGGAGCGCCCGGGCGGCCTCGAGAATCGCTGCATCCCAGTAGGAGATCAGGAAGCGGCGACGCGTCGCCATCGCCGCGAGCATGATCTGGCGGGTCACATCGGCGAGGGGGAAGCGCAGGAAGGACTCGACCAGGGCAAATGCCTGCTCGTGGGTCAGCGGGTCTGGACGCCCCTCACGGGTCGCCTGGACGTAGAACTCCTGAAGGACCTGAACCGAGAGAGCGAGGTCTCGTTCGGAAAGGAGACCGCGCGCGATCTCGGCCTTGTGGCGCTCTTCAGGATCGCGCGAGACCGCGTAGAGCAGGATGTTCGTGTCAACGAACCGCACGCCGGTGAACCTGGTCGCGATCCAGGCGGTCGCCAGCGCGGAAGCTGCCGATTTCGGCGAGGATCTCGTCCTGCCGGGACTTCAAGCGGGCGAACTCCGCATCCTGGTCCGCAAGAGAACGCAGGTAGCCCGCGACGAGGCTGCTGACGGAGCTGCCGGCCTCCGCCGCCCGAACCCTTGCCGCCTTGTAGACATCGTCTGGCACTGAAACCGTCAGATTCTTCACAGTTTCACAGTACCACAGTTTCACAGTACGCTTAGGGCTCGTCAGCGACGCCGAGGCCGTCGACGGGCTTGCCGAATTTGGTGATCTCGCAGAGCACCGAGCCGGGATCGAAGGGATCGGTGAGGGCGCGGCCGGTCGGGGTGCCGCGGGCCGGGCGGCCGGCCTTGGGAGCGCTGCCGCGCCCGCATTGGATTGAGAAGTCGCGGGTGCCGTCGCGGGCGTCGATCACGTCGTCGCCACCGCCGCCGTAGAAGCGGTCGGCTCCAGGCTGCCCCAGCATCGCGTTGGGCCGGGCGTCGCCGACCAGGACGTCCCAGTCGAAGGAGCCCTCCATGTCCTCGTTAGTCGGCGAGAGGTGGACCCTGTCGCAGTTCGGAATTGCGTCGATCCAAGCGGCGTGGGCCGGGAAGGAAACGTGGAGAACACCGGGATGGGCGGGGGTCTCCGCAAAGGACGCGTCGTCGCGGCCGGGGCCGCCGACCAGGGCGCCGCCGGCGCAGCCACCCCCGGCAGCAAGCAGGTCACCGTCGGGCCCGCCATAGATGAAGGTCGGACCCGGCCGACTGCCGATCAGGCCGTCGGCACCCGCGCCACCGTAGAGCTTGTCGGCGCCGTAGCCGCCCTCGATCAGATCGTCCTCGTCACCACCACGGATCGTGTCGTTGCCGAGGCCGCCGGCGAGGCGGACATTCTGGGCGCCCGCAACCGAGCCTTCGACGACGAGGCTGTCGCGCCCAGGGCCGAGGTCGGCCATCAGCCAGCGGGCAGGGCCTTCGCTCGGGCAGTTCGCCTGCACTGCGCTGACTCGGTTGCAGCCTGGGCCAAGAGCGATGCCCTTCGCGGCGCTGATGCCGAAGGTCGAGGTCGCTTCATCGAAGGCGACGGTGAAGTGATCGCCACCCCCACCACCGACAAGTTGCAGGCCACCGCCTTCGCCCAGAACGGGGTCGAGCTCCACGTATGCCGATGCCTTCAGCTTCTTTTCCCTGCCACATGAAGTCGTGCGGCCCTTGGCGCCGTTGCAGCGATCGGTCCCTTGACCGCCGAGCAGCTCGTCCTCGCCGCCGCCGCCGCGAATTACATCGTCGCCGGCGCCGCCATCGATCGACATTGGCCTCGCCGTTGCCGACGAGGACGTCGTCGAAGGCCGACCCTTCGAGGTTCTCGAAGCGGAAAAGGCGGTCGTGGCCGTCGCCCTTGGCGCGATGCCTGGCAAGCGAGACCTTGACGCCGCCGCTGCGGCCGGCGCCAACGTCGGTGGCGAAAGAGGCGATGTCGCCCTTGCCCGGGCCGCCGTCCATGCGGTCATAGCCGTAGTCGCCGTGGACGAAGTCGAAGTCACCGGGGCCGCCGCTGACGGTGTCGATGCCGAGGCTGCCGGCAACCTCGTCGGCTCCGCCAGAGCCACCGATCACCTTGTCGTCGCCGAGGTCGCCGATCACGCGATCATCAGCACCGGCGCCGCCGTCGGCGACGTCGTTGCCGCGGCCGCCGTGAACCAGGTCGGCGCCAGGGCCACCGCAGAGCAGGTCGTTGCCGAGGCTGCCGGTGATCGTGTCATTGCCGCCCCCGCCCCAAATCACGTCGCGCTCGGGCGTTCCAGCCAGCACGTCGTCGCCGGCAGTGCCGACGATCTTGGCGCGTCGCCCGTGGCAACGCGGATCTTCTTCTTCGGGTGCTGGCGCAGCAGCGACGAACACCACCGCGGCCAGAACCGCCCCCGCGATGGCAGTCCTCATTCGAGGTTGATCATTACATGCTTGATCTCGGTGTAATCCTCGAGCGCGTAAACCGAAAGATCCTTGCCGTAGCCGGACTGCTTGAAGCCGCCGTGTGGCATCTCGGAGACGAGCGGGATGTGGTCGTTGATCCAGACGCAGCCGAACTCGAGCGCGTTGGCGACGCGCATCGCGCGGCCGACGTCGCGGGTCCAGACCGAGGAGGCGAGACCGTAACGGGTGCCGTTGGCCCACTCGATCGCCTTTGCCTCGTCGCTGAACGGCTGCACGGTGATCACCGGACCGAAGATCTCGTCCTGGATCATCTCGTCGCCCTGCTCGAGGCCGGCGACGACGGCCGGCTCGAGGAAGAAGCCGGGCAGGTCGGGCTGGGTGCCGCCGGTGACGACCTCGGCGTTCGACGGCTTGCGCTCGAGGAAGCCCTCGACCCGCTCGCGCTGGCGGGCAGCGTTGAGCGGGCCCAGCGTGGTGTCGGCGGACATCGTGTCGCCGAGGACGAGTCCCTTCGCTTCGCCGGAGAGGCCGTTGACGACATCGTCGTAGACATCGCTGGCGGCAAGAACGCGCGTCGCCGCGGTGCAGTCCTGGCCGGCGTTGTAGTAGCCAGTGCCGGCAATCGTCTCCATCGCCGTCTCCATATCGGCGTCGTCGAAGATCACCACCGGAGCCTTGCCGCCAAGCTCCAGATGGACCCGCTTGAGCGTGTCCGCGGTGGCCTTGGCGATCCACTTGCCGGTCGGCGGCGAGCCGGTCAGGCAGGCCATCGCCACGTCGGGATGGGTGACCAGCTCGGCGCCGGTCGGCTCGCCGTGACCGCCGATCGCGTTGAAGACACCCGGCGACAGGAACTCGGCGCACCACTCGGCGAAGAGCAGCGTGGTCAGGGGGGTGGTCTCGGCCGGCTTGAGGACGACGGTGTTGCCGGCAGCCAGCGCCGGGCCGATCTTCCAGATCGCCATCATCAGCGGGTAGTTCCAGGGCGTGATCTGAGCCGACCACGCCAAGCGGCTCGCGGCGCACAAAGGAGGTGTGGCCCGCCATGTACTCGCCGGCGGCACGGCCCTCCATCGTCCGCGCCGCGCCGGCGAAGAAGCGCAGGTTGTCGGCCATCACCGGCACCTCGTCCTCGAGCACGGCGCCGCGCGGCTTGCCCGCGTCGCCGGCCTCGAGGTCGGCGATCTCCTCGCCGCGCTCCTCGATCATGTCGGCGATCTTGCAGCAGCGCCCTCGCCCGTTCGCCAGGAGGTGTGGCCGCCCATCCCGGGAAGGCACCCTTGGCCGCGGCGACAGCGGCATCGACGTCGGCCTTGGTCGAGAGCGGCGCCTCGGCAATCGCCTCGCCGCTGGCTGGATTGACGACGTCCTCGTAGCCGCCCTCCGCCGGGTCGACTGCCTCCCCCCCGATGAAGTTCCTCAGCTTCGTCTTTGCCGCGGTCGCCATCCCGTCTCCTCCTCAGCTCTCCGTTACAGCGGTTTCCAGTTCAAGTGCGTCCTCGACCGGGACGCAGTCCATTCCCACGCCCTCGGCGACCGCCGGGTGGGTGACGGCGCCGGAGGCGACGTTGACGCCGGGGCGCAAGCCGGGGTCGCGGCGGATCGCCCCGGCAACACCCTCGTCGGCGAGGGCGATCGCGTACGGCAGGGTCGCGTTGGTCAGCGCCTGGGTCGAGGTGATCGGCACCGCGCCGGGCATGTTGGCGACGCAGTAGTGGATGATCCCCTCGACTTCAAAGGTCGGGTCGTGGTGGGTGGTCGGCCGCGAGGTCTCGAAGCAACCGCCCTGGTCGATCGCGACGTCGACCAGCACCGCGCCGGGCTTCATCAGCGCCAACTGCTCGCGGCGCACGACGAAGGGTGCGCGAGCGCCGTGAACGAGCACCGCGCCGATCACGAGGTCGGCGCGCGGCAGCATCTCCTCAACCGCCAGCGTGGTCGAGTAGACCGTCGAGCAACTGCCGGCGAAGTCCACCTCGAGCTCGCGCAGCCGGTCGATCGACTTGTCGAAGACGAAGACATCAGCACCCATGCCGATCGCAATGAAAGCCGCGTTCATGCCGACGACGCCGCCGCCAATGACCATCACGTTGGCGGCGGCGACGCCAGGCACGCCACCGAGCAAGATTCCGCGCCCGCCGAGGGGCTTCTCGAGCATGAAGGCGCCGGCCTGGGTGGCGATCTTGCCGGCGATCTCGCTCATCGGCGCCAGCAGCGGCAGGCGTCCGCGAGAGTCCTCAACAGTCTCGTAGGCGATGCAGGACGCGCCGGAACCGCAGAGCCCGCGGGTCAGCTCGGGGTCCGGAGCCAGGTGCAGGTAGGTGAAGAGCAGCTGGCCCTCGCGCAGCATCTCGACCTCGGCCGGCTGCGGCTCCTTCACCTTGAGCACCATCTCGGCCTCGGCAAAAACCGTCGCGGCGTCAGGGACGATGCGGGCGCCCTGCGCCTCGAACTCGGGGTCGGTGATAGCACTGCCGAGGCCGGCACCGGCCTCGATCAGCACCTCGTGGCGGTGCACCGACATCTCGCGCACGCCGGCCGGGGTTATGGCAACGCGATACTCGTCGGGCTTGATCTCGGCGGGAACCCCGACCCTCACGCGACGAGCTCCCGGGCGCGGATCGCCAGCCAGAACTCGATCCGGTCGTGGGCGCGCGAGAGATCGCGGCCGGTCAGCTCTTCGACTTTGCGCATCCGGTAGCGCAGCGTGTGGCGATGGCAGTAGACCTGGCGGGCCGCTTTCTCCCACTGGCCGTTCTGCTCGATGAAGGCCTCCAGCGAGCGCAGCAGCTCGCCGCCGTACTCCTCGTCCCCGCCCTCGATCGGACCCAGCACGCTGTCGCAGTAGAGCTTCAGCGCATCGTCATCCTGAATCGAGAGCAACAGGGTGAAGGCGCCGAGGTCTCGCCACGAGGCGACCTCCGGCGCGCTGCCATTCTCGATCGCGGTCGCCTCGAGCGCGCAGCGGGCCTCGTGGAATGAGTGGCGCAGGTCCTCCGGCGGCGCCGGGCGACTTGCCGCGGCGCGGACGACGCCGCGGTCTTTGATCAGCGCTTTGCGGGCATCGGCCGCTAGGTCGACCGGGTCGCGGTCGGCAGCGTCGACGACTGCGCAGAGCAGCTCCCGGCGGCCGCTCGCGTGCGGCGCCACCACGGCCGGACAGGCATCGGCTGCCAGCGCCCGCTCCAGGGCTCCCTCAGCAGCAGCAGGATCATCGAGGGCGAAGACCAGCACGGCTGCTTCGTCGCCGATGCCGAAAGGCTCGAGCCGGCGGCGCAGCTCGGTCGGATCGAGGCGTCCGCCAAGCGCACCGGCCAGCACGTCGCCGGCAAGGCGGCGCTCGGTCTCGCGGGCGACGCGGCGGCGCATCAGCTCCAACGCTACGACGGCGACCGCTTGCTGCAGGATCAACCGCTCGAAATCTCCAAGGCCGCCGGAGTCGCGCACGATCACGACCCAGGCCTGCGGCGGGCCACCGCCCGGCGAGATCACCGGGTGGGCCAGGGCACGGCCGGCGACCGCTGGGTGGGCCGGGACGAAGGGATGTCCGTCAGCGGTATGGCGCAGCGCTTCCTCGCGGATCGCGTTTACCGCCTCGGCGGAGAGCTGGCGGCGGAAGCCGCGCCCGGCGAGGCGCTCGCCGCGGCCACCGAGGATCGCCACCGTGCCGCCCACTGCAGAGGCGATCGTCGCCACGATCTCCTCCAAACCGCGCTCTTCCAGGACCAGGCGCTCGAGCCGCCGCTGCACGGCGATGCCGCGCTGCAGCACCTCGTACTGCTCGTTAACGAGGCGAGCAAAGGCCTTCTCGGTGATCGCGATGAACGGCGTCGAGTAGGGGACCTCAAAGAGCGGGAAGTCGCGTTTCTTTGCCTCCTCGACCAACGCTTTCGGCAATTTGTCGTGGTTGAAGCCGGTGCCAAAGCCGAGTCCGGCGAGGTTGTGATCGGCGAGCAACTTGATGAAGGCACGTTGTTTTGCGGCGCTGCCAAGGGGGATCCCGGTGGTCAGCATCAACTCCCCACCGGAGAGCCACGGGGTCGGGTCTTCAAGCTCGGAGATGTGGACCCAGCGCACCGGGGCTTCGGCCGCGCTTGCACCCGCCGCAAGCTCAAGGTCGAGTTCGTCAAGCAGGCTTTGGACGGTGAGCACGCGGCCGCCTATCGTCCGACCCGCTCCCAGGCCTCGCTCAGGACGCCGTGCAGGACGTCGTGGATTTCTTCGAACTGCTCCGTGTCGGCGATCAGCGGCGGCGCCAGCTGCACCACCGGGTCGCCGCGATCGTCGGCGCGACAGATCAAGCCGCGCTTGTAGAGCTCGGCCGAGAGGAACCCGCGCAGCAGCTCCTCGGCCTCCTCGTCGCCGAAGGTTTCTTTGGTCTCGCGGTCCTTGACCAGCTCGATTGCCTGGAAGAAGCCGGCGCCTCGCACGTCGCCGACGATCGGGATGTCGTGCAGCGTCTCCAGCATCTGGCGGAACTCGCCCTCCTTGGCGAGCACGTGGCCGCAGAGGTCCTCGCGCTCGTAGATGTCGAGGTTGGCCATCGCCACCGCCGAGGAGACGGGGTGCCCGGCGAAGGTGAAGCCGTGGGCGAAGGAGGCGTCGCCCTCCATGAACGGCGCGGCGACAGCATCGGAGGCGATCAGCGCGCCCATCGGCGCGTAGGCCGAAGTCAGCGCCTTGGCGACGGTGATGATGTCCGGCACGTAGCCGAAGCGTTCGCAGCCGAAGTAGTGACCGAGGCGGCCCCAGGCGCAGATCACCTCGTCGGAGATCAGCAGCACGTCGTAGCGGTCGCAGATCTCGCGCACACGCTCGAAATAGCCGTCAGGCGGGACGAAGCAGCCGCCGGCATTCTGAACCGGCTCGAGGATCACCGCGGCGACCGTGTCCGGTCCCTCGAACTGGATCCGCTCCTCGATCGCGGTCGCCGCCCAGAGCGGGTGACGGTCCGCTGGCCAGCGGTAGAGGTTGGTGTTGGGGACGTGGCAGCCGCCGGGGGTGAGCGGCTCGAACTGCGAGCGCAGCTCGGTGATGCCAGTAGCGGAGAGGGCGCCGAGCGTGGTGCCGTGGTAGGCGATCTCGCGGGCGATCACCTTGTGCTTCTGACCTTTGCCGAGTGCGCGGTGATAATTGCGGGCGAGCTTCAGCGCCGACTCAACCGACTCCGAGCCGCCCGAGGTGAAGAAGACGCGGTTGAGGTCGCCTGGGGCGAGCGAGGCGAGTCGCGCCGCCAGCTCAATCGCGCGCGGATGTGCGTAGCTCCAGAGGGTGTAGAAGTCAAGCTCCTCGAGCTGGCGCGCGGCCGCTTCGCCGAGCTCGCTGCGACCGTGACCCGAGTTGACGCAGAAGAGGCCAGAGAGGCCGTCGAGGTAGCGGTTGCCATGGTCGTCGTAGACGTAACAGCCGTCGGCGCGAGTGATGATCGGGATCTCGTGCTCGGCGCTGTAAGAACCCATCCGCGAGAAATGCAGCCAGAGGTGGCGGCGAGCCATCTCCTGCAGGCCGGAGCTGCTTGCCGAGTCCGGTGCCGAGTCCGGTCGCGACACAACGGCCATCTCAGTCTCCTCTCATGCTACGACGATATGGATAACGCTAGATGGGGTATAGCGCACTTGCAATGTTCGCTTGGGAGAGTCACGAACACTGACATGTACAGATCGTACAAGGACCGCTTGGACATTTGGGGCATTTGCAACTTGTGCAGATCGTCGGGCGGGCCTACTTTGAAGCGGTCGCCGTGGATATGAGCGGCGGATCGACGGAAGGAGGAGGAATGGAGAGCACAGCGGTCCCCTCGTCCAGAGCAAACGCCTCGCCGGTCCCCAGCAGTGGCGACAAGGGCCTGAAGAAGAACGCGATCGGTTTCGTCTCCAGCGTCGTCATCGGCGTCGCCTCGACCGCACCGGGCTACAGCCTCGCCGCGACACTCGGCTTCATCGCCGCCGCCGTCGCCCTGCAGTCGCCGGCGATCCTGCTGATCAGCTTCATCCCGATGTTCCTGGTCGCCGCCGGCTACTACTACATGAACAAGGCCGACCCGGACTGCGGCACCAGCTTCTCCTGGGTGACCAAGGCAATGGGCCCGCAGCTGGGCTGGATCGCCGGCTGGACAATCGTCGTCGCCGATGTGATCGTGATGGCCAACCTAGCCCAGATCGCCGGCCTCTATACCTTCGAACTCTTCAGCTGGACCTCGGCCGCCGAATCCACCGCGGCAGTGACCGCGGTCGGGGTGGTCTGGATCGCGATCATGACCGCGATCGTCGTGATCGGGATCGAGCTCTCTGCGCGCACCCAGGTCGGCCTGCTGGCAGCGGAGATCATCACCCTGGCGATCTTCGCCGTGGTCGCCCTGGTCAAGGTCTATTCCGGCGATGCCCTTGCCGGCTCAATCGATCCGAGTCTCTCCTGGATCAACCCGTTCAGCCTCAGCCCCAGTGAGATCTCCGCCGGGATGCTGCTGGCGGTCTTCATCTACTGGGGCTGGGATACGACGGCGACCGTCAACGAGGAGACCGAAAATCCCGACGAGGCGCCGGGACGCGCAACCGTGGTCAGCACGCTGATCCTGCTCGGCATCTACATCATCGTCGCGGTCGCAGCCCAGGCCTACGCCGGCGTTGACCAGCTGGTCGAAAATCAGGAAGACGTGCTCAGCTCGCTGGGCACCGAGGTCTTCGGATCGCCACTGGACAAGATCCTGATCATCGCCGTGCTCTCCTCAGCCGCGGCCTCGACCCAGACCACGATCCTGCCGACCGCCCGTACCACGCTCTCGATGGCGCGCGCCAATGCGATGCCGAAGAGCCTCGGCAAGGTCCACCCCCGCTTCCTCACTCCCCACATCTCGACCGTGCTGATGGGCGTGGCCTCGATCCTCTGGTACGTCGGCCTCACGTTGGTCAGCGAAGACATCCTCTTCGACTCGCTGGCGGCGCTGGGTCTGATGATCTCCTTCTACATCGGCCTCACCGGCTTTGCCTGCGCGGTCTATTACCGGCGCGAGCTGCTGCGCAGCGTCAAGAACTTCTTCTTCATCGGGGCGGGGCCGTTCCTGGGCGGCGTGATCCTCTTCTACCTGCTGATCAAGAACGCGATCGAACTCTCCGATCCGGCCAACTCCGAATCGGGCAACTCCTGGTTCGGGATCGGACCGCCTCTTGTAATCGCGATCTTCTTCCTCGTGCTCGGCGTGTTGCTGATGTTCGTGCAGTGGCGCAAGATGCCGGCCTTCTTCAAGCGCAGGCCTGAGGTGGTTCCCGCCGGGTTCCTCGAGGGCGAAGCCGAGTTGCCGCCGGAGCCGATCGCCGCCGGAGACCGGAAGGGAGACTGAGATGAGCCAGATAGTGGTCGGATACGACGGCTCGGATTGCAGCCGGGCAGCGCTCGACGAGGGGCTGCGCACGGCGAAGGCGCTGGGCGATGAGGTGGTCGTCGTCTTCGGTTACTCGCCGCCGGGGCTCTGGGGCGGCGAGATCGCCGAACACGAGGACGCGGTCGAAGAACGGGGCGCGAAGGTGCTGAGCGAGGCGCAGCACCAGGCAGAAGCGGCTGGGACCGAGGTCGAGGTCGAGCTTGTCGCCAAGAAGGCCTCGCAGGCGATCGTCGATGTCGCGGAGGCACGCGACGCGCGCATGATCGTCGTCGGCAGCTATGGCGAAGCGCCCCTGAAGGGCATGATCATCGGCTCGACTCCCTACAAGCTGCTGCACCTCGCCCGGCGGCCCGTGCTTGTCGTGCCCGCAAGCGGGTAGCGCTAACTTCTAGTGGGAGGCTCCACCGTCGTGTAAACGTCGAGGGAGTGAAATGAAAAGCAGTACCCCAAGCGTCGAGCTACAGGGCGTGACTAAGCGCTTCGATGACTTGGTAGCCGTGGACGGCCTCAGTCTGGAGCTGACCGGCGGCGAGTTCTTCACCCTGCTCGGGCCAAGCGGCTGCGGCAAGACGACGACGCTGCGGATGGTGGCCGGCTTCGAGCAGCCGAGCGAGGGTGAGATCCGGATCGAGGGCGCCGACGTGGCGGGGCTGCCGCCCCACCGCCGCCCCACCAACACCGTCTTCCAGAGCTACGCGCTCTTCCCACACCTCAGCGTCGAGGACAACGTCGCCTTCGGCCTGCGGCGCAAGCACGTGCCCAGGCGGGAGATCGGCCGCCGCGTTGCCGCCGAGCTCGAGCGGGTCGGCCTCAGCGCCGAGGCGAAGCGGCGCCCGGCGCAACTCTCCGGAGGCCAACAGCAGCGAGTGGCGCTGGCCCGGGCGCTGGTCAACCTTCCCAAGGTGCTGCTGCTCGACGAGCCCCTGGGAGCACTGGACCTGAAGCTGCGCAAGGGCCTGCAGATCGAGCTGAAGCGAATCCAGCGCGAGGTGGGGATCACCTTCGTCTACGTCACTCACGACCAGGAGGAGGCGCTGACGATGAGCGACCGAATCGCGGTGATGGATCGCGGCAGGGTCGAACAGGTCGCCGACCCCGAGGATGTCTACGAGCGTCCGGCGACCACCTTCGTCGCCGGCTTCATCGGAGTCTCCAATCTAATGCCGGCAAGCGTCGACGGCGACGGCGAAGTACGGCTCGACCAGGGGCCGGTGGTGCGAGCCGCAACCAGCGGGCTCGCCGTCAGGGAGCGCTGCCACGCCGTGGTGCGGCCGGAGAAGCTGCACATCGACGCGACCGAGGGAAGCGGCGGGCCGCTAGCCAACGGCATGCCCCGGGTCGAGGGCATCGTCGAGAGCTCGCTCTACCTGGGCACTGCGACGCAGATCGGCGTCGACCTCGGCGAGGGCGTGCGGATGACGGTGCTCGTCCCCAACGCCAGTGAGGCGGAGCGGCGTGAGCTTCCCGGCGCCGGCGTTCGGGTGGCGCTCTCCTGGGAGCCCGAGCACATGCATGTTGTGCGCGAATCGGGGGCGGGTACGAGCTTCAGCGGTGACGAGCGCGGCGAGCGGAGCGGCGCCGAGCTGCAGGCGACGAGAGAAGGTGACTGAGATGAGAAGTGCAAGGCAAAGCGGTCTGGCGAGGCTTGCCACGACGATCGCCGTGGCACTTGTGGCCCTCGGGATCGCCGCCTGCGGCGACGACACCGTGGGCGGTGGCAGCGACGCAGAGGTGACGACAGCCAAAGGGGGGCCGGCAAGCGGCGCCCTGACGATCTCCAACTGGCCTGGCTACATCGATCCCGGCCCGAAAGGGACGGTTGCCGAGTTCGAAAAAGAGACGGGCGTCGACGTCGACTACATCGAGGACATCAACTCGAACGACGGCTTCTTCGGCAAGCTGCAGCCTCAGCTCGAACAGGGCGAATCGGGCGGCCGCAGCATCTTCGTCGTCGCCGACTACATGGCGAAGCAGATGCACGACCTCGGCTACCTGCAGGAGATCGACCACGGCGACCTGCCGACGGTCTTCGAGAACCTCTTGCCTAGCCTCGAGAGTCCGGCGTTCGACCCGGAACGCAAGTTCTCGGTGCCGTGGCAGGGCGGCATGACCGGGATCTGGGTCGACACCTCCAAGGCACCCGAGATTCGTTCGGTCAACGACCTCTTCGACCCGAAATACAAGGGCAAGGTGACGATGCTGGACGAACTGCGCGAAACCCCGGCTCTGGTCATGCTCGCCGAAGGCGTCGACCCGGCGCAGGCGAGCGCCGAGCAGTGGCTCGACGCGATCGACAAACTCGGCGACGCCGCCAGCTCCGGGCAGATCCGCCGCTTCACCGGCAACGAGTACACCGAGGACCTGACAGCGGGCAACCTCGTCGCGGCGATCGGCTGGTCGGGCGACGCCTCGCTGATCGAAAACGAGAACGCCGAATGGCGGATGCCGACCGAGGGTTGCACGAGGTGGTCGGAAAACATGGTGATCCCGGTGGGAGCCCCCAACACCGCCGCGGCGCTCGCCTGGATGGACTTCGTCTACCGGCCCGACGTAGCGGTCGATATAACCGAATACGTCGAATACATCTCGCCGGTGCAGGGCGTCAAGGAGCTCCTCGAAAAACGGGGATCGGAACTCGCGAAAAGCGAGATCGTCTTCCCGACCGAAGAGTTCACCCGCAACTGCACAGGCCAGATCACGCCACCGGAACTGGAACGGGTCAACGAAGCCTGGCAGGACGTCTTGACTGGATGAGCGCATGAGCCTGAAACAGCGTCTGGTCCCTTATTGGCTACTGGGACCAGGCCTGCTTTGGCTCGTCGTCTTCTTCGTCGTGCCGATGTACTTCATGGGTGAACTGGCACTGCGTTCGGGCTCGCTCACCACCGGCTACACCTTTGACTGGGCGTGGTCGAACTTCCCCGACTCCCTCTCCGGCCACACCGAGCAAATCGTTCGTTCCTTCTTCTACGCCGGCACGGCGACGCTGCTGGCCCTGCTGATCGCCTACCCCCTCGCCTACGCGATCGCCTTCCGCGCCGGCCGCTTCAAGCTGCTGTTGCTGTTCGCGGTGATCGCGCCCTTCTTCACCACCTACCTGATCCGCACGATCGCCTGGAAGACGATCCTCAGCGACTCGAGCCCCGTGGTCAGCGTCTTGCAGACCCTCTCGCTCGTCCCTCCCGACGGCCGGGTCCTGGCGACCTCTGGCGGGGTGATCGCCGGCCTCACCTACAACTTCCTTCCCTTCATGGTCCTGCCGCTCTACGCCAACCTGGAGCGGCTCGACCTGCGCCTGATCGAGGCGGCGAAGGACCTCTACTCTTCCTCGCGGCAGGCCTTCCTCAAAGTGACCCTGCCGTTGACGATGCCAGGGATCGTCGCCGGCGTCCTGCTCACCTTCATCCCTGCCTTCGGCGACTACATCAACGCCCAGATCCTCGGCGGCACCGGACAGGCGATGGTCGGCAACGTGATCCAGTCGCTCTACCTGAGCCAGCGCAACTACCCGGAGGCGGCGGCGCTCTCCTTCCTGATGATGGCGCTGATCCTCGCCATCGTCACCGTCTACATCCGCTTCGCGGGAACCGGCGCCTTCATGGGCGACGAGGACGAGGAGACAGCCTGAGATGGCTTCCCTGTCTCGCGCCTGGGTCTGGCTGCGGCGCAACGCGCTGCCGATCTACGCAGTTCTCGCCGTCGCCTACATGCTGATCCCGATCGTCGTCATCGCCGTCTTCTCCTTCGGCGCCACGCCGAAGGGAAAACTCACCTTCGGCCTCGACCACGGCTTCACCACCGAGTACTGGTCGAGCGCCTTCTCGCTACCCGAGCTGAACGAAGCGCTCTTGACCAGCCTGCGGCTGGCCGCCATTGCGACCGCTATCTCGACCGTGATCGGGACGTTGATGGCAATCGCCCTGGTCCGCCACCGATTCCGCGGCAGGCGGTTGACCAACCTGCTGATCGTGATCCCGATGGCGACGCCCGAGGTGGTGATCGGCGCTTCGCTGCTCTCGATGTTCATCTACTACACGTTCGCGCTCGGCTTCGGCACACTGCTGATCGCCCACGTGATGTTCTCGATCAGCTTCGTCGTCGTCGTCGTGCGCTCGCGGCTGATCGGCTTCGACCGCCATCTCGAGGAGGCGGCCGCCGACCTTGGCGCGACCCCGCTCGCCACCTTCCGCACCGTCACCCTGCCCCTGCTGGCGCCGGGGATACTCGCGGCCGCCCTGCTCGCCTTCTCGCTCTCGATCGACGACTTCGTCATCTCCAACTTCAACTCGGGCACGACCGTGACCTTTCCGCTCTATGTGTACGGAGTCAGCCTGCGCGGCGTCCCGGTCCAGGTGAACGTGCTGGCGACCATGCTCTTCCTCCTGCTCACGATTGCCGTCTCCCTGGTCCTCTGGCAGCAGCGCCGGGCCGAACGAATGGCGGCGGTTCGTCCCGAACAGGCCCAAGTGCCCGCCTTGGCCGGAGGGAGGCTGTAGTGGCGACCCAGGAGACGACGGCGGTCCGCCTCGCCAACTATGTCGGGGGCATGTGGCGTCCCGCCGACGCGGTCGCCACCGTCGACGACGTCGACCCGGCCAGCGGCGAGACGACGGCACTCGTGCCGCTCTCCGGAGCTGCGCAGGTGAGCGACGCGGTCGAGGCGGCGCGGGCGGCACTGCCAGGCTGGCGCGCGGTGCCGCCCCAGCAGCGGGCGCGGGCGTTGATGGAGCTACGCGGCGGGCTCGAAGCGCGTCGCGAGGAGCTGGTGTCGCTAGTCAGTGCCGACATGGGCAAGACGCTCGCCGACGCCAACGGCGAGGTCGGCCGCGGGATCGAGTCGGTCGAGTCGGCGGCAGCGATCCCGCACCTACTCAAGGGCGAGACGCTGGAGGGCGGCGCCTCCGGGGTCGACGTCGAGCTGGTGCGCCAGCCGGTCGGGGTGACGGCCGCGATCACCCCCTTCAACTTCCCGGCGATGATCCCGCTCTGGTTCTTGCCCTACGCGATCGCCTGCGGCAACACCTTCGTGCTCAAGCCCTCCGAGCAGGACCCGCGGCCGGCGGCACTGATCATGGAGATCGCCGATTCGGTCGAGGAGATCCCAGCCGGCGTACTCAACCTGGTCCACGGCGGCCGCGACGCGGTCACGGCGATCCTCGAGAACCCGGGGATCGACGCCGTCTCCTTCGTCGGGCGCGCCGAGACGGCACGGATCGTCGCCGAAGGGGCGGTACGGACCGGCAAGCGGGTGCAAGCACTGGGCGGAGCGAAGAACTCGCTGGTGGTGATGCCGGACGCCGACCTCGAACAGGCAGTGCCGGCGATCATGGGCTCGAGCTTCGGGGCCGCCGGCCAGCGCTGCCTGGCGGGCTCGGTCTGCGTCATCGTCGGTGACATGGCGCGGCGGAAGAAGGTCCGCGAGGCGCTTGTCGCGGGCGCCTCGGGGCTGACGGTTGGGCCCGGGGACGACCCTGCCACCGACGTCTGCCCGATGGTCTCCGCCCAGGCTCGGGAGAAGGTCGTCGACGCGATCGAGCGGGCAGCGGGCGGCGGCGAACTGCTGCTCGACGGCCGCGGCGACGCCGGGACGGGCGGGACGTTGCTCGGCCCGAGCATAGTCGCGGTCGCCGACCCCGAAGCCGAGCTCGCCCGCGAGGAGCTCTTCGGGCCGCTGCTGACCCTGATCGAAGTGGACGACCTCGACGCCGCACTCGCTTTCGTCAACGGCTCGCGCTATGGCAACGCCGGCGCGATCTTCACCGGCTCTGGCGAAGCGGCGAGGCGCTACCGCTACAGCGCCGAGGCGGGAATGCTCGGGGTCAACGTGGGGGTCCCGGCTCCGGTCGCTTGGTTCCCGTTTGCCGGCTGGAAGGACTCAATGGCAGGTGATCTGCATGCCAACGGGATGGATGCGGTGGACTTTTATACGCGGAAGAAGGTTGTTACGACTCGGTGGTAGGAGGGCGGGAGGGGTCTCCCGCCCTCCTCCAAGGGTTCGCCCTGGCTAGCGGCCGATGTGGAAGCCGATTAGCTCAGGGATCCGGGCGAGCAGAGAGTTCACGGGGTTCGGGCGGCGACCGGCGAGCTCGGCGTCCTCCTTGCGCTTGATGCCTGCTCGGATCGCTTCGCCGCCCAGCCAATGGAAGGGCTCGGGTGGGACTCGTGGGGGGGCGGGATCGACGAAGGCTAGGCGGGAGGGGGCGTCACGGCGGTCGAGTGCAAGTGAGGCGAGGGTGCGGGCGACCATGTGGGAGGGGCCAACGCCGTTGCCGGTGTAGCCCGCGGCGGCGAAGGCGCGGTTGCCGCGGAGGGGCAGCACGACCGGCAGGTGAGTGGGCGAGGCGTCGATCGGACCGCCCCAGGCGTGGGTGATCGCACGGCCCTCGAGGCCGGGGAAATAATCCCAGAGGTGGGCGGCGGCTTGTGAGACCACTTCGGGGTCGACCTCGGCGCGACCGTATAGGCGGGCGCCCATGGCGATGTGGCCGCCGCCCCAGCCGAAGGCGATGCGGCCGTCCGGCGTGGTGCGAAAGTAGTCGATCAGGGCGCGGCTATCGGTGATGCACTCACCGCCCGTCCAACCAATCTCCTCGAGCAGCTCCGGCACCGGCTCGGTAAGGACGATGTGGGAGGAGGCAACAGAGAGGCGATTGTGGAAAGGCCCGCCGGTTGCCTTAGCCGCCGCCCCGAGCGCCAGCACAGCCGTTCGCGCCCGCACTACACCGCCATCTGTGTGCGCCTCGACGCCTGTCCATGAGCCAGCCAGGCAAGTGACGGCGGAGCGCTCGCAGACCTCCACCCCGCGCTCGATCAGCCGCTGGCGCAACCCGAACGCCAACCGTGCCGGCTGCACGGTCGCCGCCCGCGGGTAAAAGACCCCGCCGCGAAAGACAGGCGAGGCACAGCGTTCCGCCACCTGCGCCGGCGAGAGCGGCTCGATCGCATCGGTGACCCCAAGCTCGCGGCAGGCGGCAAGCGCCGCCGCCCAAATCCGATCGTGGGCCGCAGCCGTCGAGACCTGCATGTACCCCTCCTGGCGATACCAGGCATCCACCCCCTCGCTCTCGCAGAACTCGCCGATCCCCGCTGCTGCTGCTTCGGCCGCCCGCCCAATAGCCAGCGCACTCTCGTCCCCCCACCGCTCCCTCATGTTCGACAACGAGAACCACATGAGATTGCAGAACCCTCCGTTGCGACCACTGGGTCCGTACCCACACCGATCGGCCTCAAGGAGGACAACATGCGCCTCAGGCTCCAACTGCTTGATGTGCCAGGCAGCCCACATCCCGGTGTAACCACCGCCGACGACGACGACGTCAGCATCTCGCGCCCCCACAAGCTCCGGAACAACCTCAACCCCCGGAGCCTCCCCAAGCCAGTACCCGTGAGCGTCGTGCTTCACGGCTCCGAGTCTGCCAGGGCGTGCGCCCTCATACACTCCGCGCGTGCCAACCTTCGACGCCCTAGCCGACCTGCCACTGGAGATCGAGGGCTACGAGCTGCAGCCTCTGGAGCTGCACCTGTCCAGCTTCGAAAGGCTGAGCACAGTGATCCATATGTGGGGTGGCGGCGAGGACGGGCTCGGCGAGGACGTCACTTATGACCCCGTCGATCACATCGCCCTTCAGGAAGCGGGTCCGAACCTCGACCTGACTGGCTACGCCACGCTGGGCGAGTTCTGCGAGCTGATCGGCGACCTCGATACGTTCCCCGCCGAGCCGCAGCGCGACGTCTCGCGCCTCTACCGACGCTGGGCCTTCGAGTCGGCCGCGCTTGATTTGGCGCTGCGCCAGGCGGGCAAGGGTTTCGCGGCGGTGCTCGGCCGCGAAGCTCGTCCGGTCAACTTCGTCGCCTCAATGCGCCTCGGGTCGCCTGACGGCGGTGCCTCATCGATCGAGCCGCTGCGGCGCAAGCTCGACCGCTATCCGGATCTGCGCTTCAAGCTCGACCCGGTCAACGACTGGACCGACGAGCTGATCGCCGAACTGGTCGAGACCGGCGCCGTCGACTCGCTCGACCTCAAGGGCTTCTACAAGGGCACCGTGGTCGACGTTGAAACCGATCCCGAGCTGTACGCAAAGCTGATCGAGGCCTTCCCGGACGCCTGGCTCGAGGACCCTGATGTCAACGACGAGACCCGGCCGATCCTCGAGCCGGTCCGCGACCGCCTCACCTGGGACGCCCCGATCCACTCGATCGCCGACATCGAGGCGCTGCCCTGGGAGCCGAAGATGGTCAACGTCAAGCCCTCGCGGATCGGCAGCCTGCGCGCTCTATGCGAGACCTACGACTACTGCGCCGAGCACGGCATCGGCGCCTACGGCGGCGGCCAATGGGAGCTCGGCGTCGGACGGGGTCAGATCCAAGTCCTCGCCTCACTCTTCCACCCCGACACGCCCAACGACACCGCCCCACGCGGCTACAACGAAGCGGAGCCGCCGCCGGGCCTGCCCGCCAGCCCGCTTGAGCCACAGCTATCCGCCGCTGGTTTCCGCTGGACCGAATAGGGCATAGATAGACGCAATGCAGCAACGTCGTTCCCCGCTCCGGCGAGCCGGCGAGCTCGCCCGCTCGAACATGCTCGGCCTGTTGGCGATCTTCATCGTGCTCGGTGGCACGGCGATCGCTCTGCCCGGCAAGAACAAGGTCAACTCCGGCGACATCAAGCAAGGTCAGGTGAAGACCCTCGACCTCCACCGCAACGCCGTAACCAAGTCAAAGCTGCACGCCAACGCGGTCACCGGCGCCAAGGTCCGCGACGACTCGCTAACCGGCAGAGACGTCAACGAGTCGACCCTTTCGATCCCGATCGGCGCGGAGACAATCGGCGAGCGCGAGCTGGCGGACCGCGAGCGCCGCATCGTCATTAGCGCCGGCGAGCTCGTTCCCTCGATCCCAGGAGAACCCGACGTTGGCCTCCAGTTCGGCTACCCGGCGGTCTTCTATGTGCCCGATGCCGACCGCTCCACCGGCGCCCTGACGGAGGTGCCCCTCGACCGGGATGCGGCGTCGGGCCTGCACGTGAGCCTGCTCTGGGACGCCCAGGGAACCGGCGCCGTCGTCTGGAACGTCGGCGTCCGGGTGGTCGCCGCCGGCGCCAACCTCGGATCGGGCGTGCAGGACGGCACGGATGTCGCGGTGAACGCCACGAAAGCGGCCACCGCGATCGAGACGCCGATACTCGACATCCCCGCCGGCACGCTTGTAAACGGCCAGTCATTGGCATTTCACATAATCCGAAACGCCGACTCGCCAGCGGACACGATGCCTTCCTTCTCCTACCTGCGGCTGGTCGAGATCCGCTACACCGCGACCGGCTGAGTTAGGCCTGCCTGACGCTGGCTTCGGCCGGCCGAATTTCTCATTTCGGCTACGTTGCGGCAACCCAGCCCCGCCATAAGGAGACAGAGATGGCCGAGAAAAGCTTTGCCGACGCGCTCAACGAGCAGATCGCCAACGAGTTTGCCGCCTCGCAGCAGTACGTCGGGGCTGCGGTCTACTACGACGCTGAAACGCTGCCTCGCCTCGCCGCCTTCTTCTACCGGCAGGCGCTGGAGGAGCGCGAGCACGCAATGATCATGATTCGCTACCTGCTCGACGTAGGCGAGTCGGTCCACATCCCGGACATCAAATCGCAGGAGACGACATACGCGGACGGGGTTTCGCCGGTGAAGATGGCGCTCGAGCAGGAGAAACGGGTCAGCGAGGAGATCTTCGCCCTCTTCGAGCTAGCGCGCGAGGTCAAGGACTACAGAGCCGAGCAGTTCCTGCAGTGGTTCGTCAAAGAGCAGGTCGAGGAGGTTGCGCTGATGGGCGACCTGCTCAACGTGGTCGAGCGCTCGAGCGAGAACCTGCTGCTGGCCGAGGACTACATCGCGCGGGAGAACCTGGGCGAAGAGGGGTCGGATCCGACCACTCCGCCAATGGCCGGGGGGTCGGTGGGCTAGGAGGAGGGGGCCTCCCCCGACTCGCTCGCTGCGCTCGCTCTGAGTGTCGGGGGAGACCCCCTCCTCCTAGCCGAGCCAGCCCGCTCTTTTGCGCATTGATTTGATCCGCCTGAACTCTGCAATGTCCTCCCGCAGGGCTGCTGGAGCTGGGGCGGGGAGGAAGCGTGCGGGAAGGGGTGACTCGATTACGCCGGTGTCAGAGCTTGTGACTTTGTAGGCGCGGGCGCCGCGGCGGGCAGTTACCGCTGAGGGTGGGCCGGGGCCTTCCCATAGGAGGCCGGCGTAGTCGTCTAGGCCGTAGCCGTCGGGCATACCGTTGCTGACCGCGTCGAGATAGGCGGCGCGGCGCTCGGGCTCGTTGTTGTAGTGGACGCAGAGGCTGCCGTGCAGCAAGCCGAGACCAGCCTCAGCTGCCGGCTTTCCCGACGACTTGGTGATGCCCGCCTCGAACCAACACATCGCGCCGGCGCTCTGGCCAGCGAGGACGATGCCCTGCCGCCAGGCGAGGCTGAGGATCGCACTGAGCTCATGCGCTTCCCAGACCGCAAGCAGGTTGACCATGCTGCCGCCGCCAACGTAGATCAGGTCTTGGGCGAGCAGGTGGTCGCGCAGCGCCATCGGCCGCCGCCCGAGGCGGAAGAGCGAGAGGTCGGACGGCTCGCAGGGCCGCTCGCCAAAGGCGGTGTAAAAGCGGCCGATCTGCTCGGAGGTGTCGCCACTGGCGGTCGGCAGGATGCAGATCTTCGGCCGCCGGCCGGCCCGCTCGGTCGCGAGGCGCAGCATCAGCTCGCTGACCGCGCGGTCCGGCGGACGGGAGGTGAAGTCGTGACCACCGAGGGTGAGGATGCGGGAGACCATCAATCGCTAGGCCGCCGAGGACGTCGAGAGCGACGGCGAAGTCGCCCCCGGCAGCCGGGTGACCGCAGGGGCGTCGCCGAGGTAGGCGGTCGCCAACCGCATCTCGACGACCCGCTCGCCGATGGCGTCGAGCCGGTAGCCCCGCGCGGCCGGGCGTGAGGCGACGACGCGGCTCAACTCACGGCCGACGAAGTGCAGGGCGGCGCTGTCCTCCGCCGCGAATCCCGGCCGCATCCCCTCTCGCAACATCGCGTGGTAGGCGAGGCGCCGCTCCGAGGTCGGCTCGTAGTGGACGCAGTTGCTGAAGGGCAGGAAACCGAGGCCCTCGACCCGGCGCGGCGAACCGTGGAAGCCGGTGACCGCCTCGTCGAACCAGCAGAGCGAACCGGCGGAGAGGCCGCAGAGGACGACCCCGGCCTCCCAGGCTTCGCGCAGTATCTGATCGATCCCATGCGCCCTCCACACTCCGAGCAAGCTGATCACACTGCCGCCGCCGACGTAGATCAGATCCTGAGAGAGCAGGTGGTCACGCAAGTCGTCGGGACCCTGCTCGCGGCGGAAGAGCGAGACGTGACTCGCCTCGCAGCGATCGGCAGGGAAGGCGCGGTAGAAGCGGACGACGTAGTGATCGGCGTCGCCGCTGGCCGAGGGCAGAAAGCAGACCTTGGGCCGCTCGCTGCGGCAGAGGCCGAGCACGTACTCGTCGAGCAGGGGATTTCCCGACTCCATTGAGAAGCCGCCGCCGCCGAAGGCCACGATCTGGCGAGGCGCAGTCTCCATACCCAAATGGTCCCCTGACCCCGCCCCAACTCCCTTGTACAGGGGTCTGAAGTTCACGCCGGAACCCCCGCCCGCGTGTACAGTGCGCGCAATGACGATGCGCAAGGTCAAGAGCGGCTCCACCGGGCGTCTCACCAACACCACCTACAGCAGCCGCTACTTCACAGACGAGATCCCCGAGCACGCGATCCCGAAGGCCTCGATGCCGGCTCGGGCTGCCTACCAGCTGATCCACGACGAGCTCAACCTCGACGGCAACCCCGCCCTCAACCTCGCCTCCTTCGTCACCACCTGGATGGAGCCGGAGGCCCAAGACCTCGCAACCGAGACGCTCAACCGCAACTTCGTAGATCAGGACGAGTACCCGCAGACCGAGGAGATCCACCACCGCGTGGTCAGCATGATGGGCCGGCTCTTCAACGCCCCGAGCGAGGGCGAAGCCGTCGGCACGGCGACGATCGGCTCCTCGGAGGCGATCATGCTCGGCCTGCTCGCCCACAAGTGGAGCTGGCGCAAGCAGCGCGGCGACGACAACGCCAAGCCCAACGTCGTCTTCGGCGCCGACGTGCACACCTGCTGGGAGAAGTTCGCGCGTTACTTCGACGTCGAGCAGCGGGTGATCCCGCTGACGACGGACCGGCACATCGTCGGGCCCGAAGAAGTCAAGGACTACATCGACGAGAACACGATCGCGGTCGGCGCCATCCTCGGCACTACCTTCACTGGCCAGGTCGACGAAATCGAAGGAATCGACGAGTTGCTGCGCGGGGTCAAGCAGGAGAAAGGCTGGGACATCCCGATTCACGTCGATGGCGCCAGCGGCGGCTTCATCGCGCCCTTCGCCTACCCGGAGCTGAAGTGGGACTTCCGGCTCGAGCAGGTGCGCTCGATCAACGTCTCCAACCACAAGTTCGGGCTCGTCTACCCCGGCATGGGCACCGTCGTCTTCCGCGACATCGAGACCGTGCCCGAGGAACTGGTCTTCCAGATCAACTACCTCGGCGGCGAGATGGCCAACTACAGCCTCAACTTCTCGCGCGCCTCCAATGCGGTGCTGCTGCAGTACTACAACTTCCTGCGGCTCGGCCACGAAGGCTACGAACGGATCGTCGCCAACCTGATGGAGAACGCCGCCGAGCTGGAGAAGGCGCTGACCGCCTCGGGGCGCTTCGAGCTGCTCAACGACGCTCGCTACCTGCCGGTCGTGGTCGTGCGGCCGACCGACAAGGACGGCGGCCTCGACGTCTTCGAGCTCTCCGAGCGGCTGCGCGAGCGCGGCTGGATCGTGCCCGCCTACACGCTGCCGCCCAACGCCGAGTCAGTCGCCGTGCTGCGCATGGTGGTCAAGGAGAACTTCAGCCGCGACATGGCCGAAATGCTCAGCGAGGACATCGAGCGGGCGATCGAGAAGATGGACGGGGTGCCCTCGGCGCAGGCCCAAGCAGCGGGCGAACCGCAGCGCCGCATCTGCTGAGCTCGGCTCGTCCCGACGCAGCGTCGATCTAGTCGCATTCCGCCGCCGTTCCCAGTCGCTCAGCGGCTTTGTTAAATCGGTACCGGAACGTCCACAGAGCGCCCTCAGGGTGTACAATCGCGTTTACCTAAACACGGTTGTCTACCCCAGAATTTTGATGTGATGCCCCCCTCCTCAAGCCCCGGAAACGCCTCTCCAGCGCCAGTTGACGACCTCGGAGCGAAGCTGGAGCAGGAGCACCTGCCGGCCGGCCTCGACAGTCTGCCCGAGCCGCTGATCGAACACTCCCAGCGCGAACGGCTGCTCAACGCGATGGCGCGCAGCTGCGCCAAGAAAGGCTACGGCGCGACCACGATCGCCGACGTCTGCGAGGGCGCCGGCGTCTCGCGCGCGACCTTCTACGAGCTCTTCAAGGACAAGGAGGACTGCTTCCACGCATCGATGGAGGTGGCCCTGGCCGACGCGATGGGGCGCATAGTCGCCGTCTACTCGCCCGACAAGCCCTGGGCGACGATGGTCCGCGACGCGGCGGCGGCCTTCCTCGACCTGCTCGCCAGCCGCCCCACCTTCGCCCGCATGGCCCTGGTTGAGGCGCCGGCCTCGGGCGAGCGCGCCTTCGAGCTCTACGCCTCCGGCAAGCGCGTCCTACAGTCGCTGCTCGAACGTGGCCGCGACGATCCGGTCGAGGAAGAGGCAATTCCCTCCAGCGCCGGACGCGCCGCGCTCTCGGCGGCCGAGTCGCTGATCGTTGGCCAGATCCTCGCCGGCAACACGGCGCGCCTGCGCGAGCTGCTTCCCGACGTCGTCTACATCACGACGGTCCCCTACCTCGGCCAAGAGGAGGCGTTGCGGCAGGCGCGCGAGGCCGAGCGGGAAGCTGTACCCGCGGACGGCTGACGTATGTCAGCGGCGCGGGGGCAGAAACGGGAGCGGTGGCGGCCACCGCGCGGACGCCACCGCCTCCCACCTGAGGTGATCGCCCGCTCCCAGCGCGAGCGGCTGCTGGAGGCGGCGGTTCGCGTCGTCGCCGAGAAGGGCTACGCGGCGACCACGGTCGCCGACCTCACCCGCGAGGCGGGCATCTCCCGCACGACCTTCTACGCCATGTTCGAGGACAAGGAAGGCTGCTTCCTCGCCGCCTATGACGGCATCGTCGACGCGCTCGTGCGGCGAATCACGGTTGCCTACGAGGCCGAGGAGGGCTGGCCAAGCCGTGCCCGCGCCGGCCTGGCTGCGCTGCTCGAGGCGCTGGCGGAAGAGCCCGAGGTGGCCCGCCTGGCGCTAGTCGACGTCGGCTCCGCCGGGCCCGCCGCGCAGCGCCGCTACCGGGCCGCGCTGCAGCGCCTTACGCCCTTTTTCGACGAGGGGCGGGACTTCGCGCCGGGGGGGCGCAACCTGCCCGCAAACACCTCGCGGATGGCGATCGGCGCCGTTGCCGGGCTGATCTCCGACGAGCTGAGCGAGGGACGCGCGGAGTATCTACCGGGTTTGCTTTCGGAGGTCCTTTTTGCCACGCTGGTCCCCTATATCGGACCAGCCGCGGCTGCCAGGGAGGTGGGCGAAAAGACAAGATAAACGCTTACGTACACCGAGCCGCTATGATGAAGGTACTCCGGAGTTTTCAACCTACCTGGGACGGGCTGATGGCATCCGAATCGCGGCGTGACCTCATCTTGGCGGCAATGATCCGCGTGGTCGGCAGCAAGGGATACAAGGAGACCTCGGTCGCGGACGTGATCGAGGAGGCGGGCACCTCCCGCACCACCTTCTACAAACACTTCGAGGACAAGCACGAGTGCTTCCTGGCCGCATACGAAATGCTGGTCGAGCAGGTCTTTGCCGAGGTGACCTCCAATTGCAACGGCGCCGAGTCCTGGCTGCAGCGGGTCAAGAACGGGTTGGAGACGATCGTCAAACTCTTCGCCCTCGACCCCGAGCTCGCCCGCACCGCGATCGTCGAGGTCGCTGCCGCCGGCGCCGAGGCGCGCCAGTTGCACTGGGACGCCGTCGCTCGCTTCACCCAGTACCTCGAGGATGGACGCGAGCTCTCCGACGGCCGCGAACTGCCTGAGAACATCTCGCTTATGTCGGCGGGCGCCGTCTCCGGGCTGATCTTCGACGAGCTGCTCGCCGGGCGAGCGGCGCAGCTGCCGGCGATGCTGCCCGACCTCCTCTTCGCGATGCTCGTCCCCTACATCGGCCCCGGGGCAGCGGCGGAAGAGATGCGTCGCGTCGCCGCGACAAGCTGAGTCCGGAAGTCGCGGGCGGCGAATCGCCTACGTGGTCGCCGCCGACACGGAGTCCATCTCCGCGCGCAGCCGGTGGCGCACGCGGTGGAGGCGAACCTTGACGGTACCGTCGGGGATCCCCAATCGACGGGCAATCGCCTCCTGGGTCAGGTCCTCTTCGTAGCGCAGTTCGATCAGTTTGCGGTCGCGCTCGCTGAGGCGCTTCAGCGCGGCATGCAGATCGGCGCGCTCCACGGTGGAGACGATCCGTTCGTCCTCGACTCCCTCCCAGCTCTCGACCGTGTCGACCGGGTCGGGGCGCAGCTTTTCGTGGTGGCGAAAGGCCTCGTTGCGGACGATCGTGCCCAACCACTCCTTGCGCCTGGCACCGTCGCGAAGGGTTGAGCGCCGGCGCCAAGCGCGAAGCAAGGCGTCTTGGGCAATGTCCTCCGCCTCACTGGGGTTCTTGGCATAGCGGTAGGCCATGCGCAAGCAGAACCGCTGGGCCTCGTCCCACTCCCAGCCATCACCGTGATCCGATTCTTGAATGATCGAAACGTTGATTGCTCGACCGTACTACTTCCAAAATCAAACAGGTGAATTTTAGTGCTGAAACTTTTTTGATCATAGATTAGGTCTTTCTTCCATGCTGCTGACGACCGCGCGGGAGACAGGTGGGGACGCGGCGCAGCGGACCTACGAGGCGATGGCGCCGGTCTATGACGACTTCACCGCTCACCACGAATACGACCTCTGGATCGCTGACCTGCTCAAGCTCTTGGACCGTCGTGGCCTGCAGGGTAGGCGCCTGCTCGACGTCGGCTGCGGCACCGGCAAGAGCTTTCTGGAGATGCTGCCGCGCGGCTGGGAAGTCACCGCCTGCGACATCTCGCCGGCGATGCTGGACCTGGCCCGATCGAAGGTTGGCGACAAGGTCCGGCTCGCCCTCGCCGACATGCTCGCGCTACCCGAGTTCGGTGAATTCGACCTCGTCTGGGCGCTTGACGATGCGGTCAACTACCTGCTCAGTCCGGAGGAACTGGAGCGAGCGCTGACCGGGATGCGCGCCAATCTCGCTCCCACCGGGCTGCTCCTCTTTGACGTCAACACCCTGCCCACGTACCGCACCTTCTTCGCCGAAACGGAGGTAGTGGAGCGCGGCGGCAAGCGGCTCGTCTGGCGGGGGCTGGCCGAGCCCGACGTCACGCCGGGCTCGATCTGCGAATCGCGCCTGGAAGTCGAGGGCGGGGAGGCGCCGGTCCTCACCCACCGCCAGCGGCATTTCCCCGAGGCCGAGGTGCGGATGGCCCTGCAGGGAGCGGGACTGGAGTGCCTCGACGTCTACGGTCTCGGCCTCGACGGCGTCCCCCGCCAGCCCCTCGACGAATCCACACACATCAAGGCGATATACGTCGCCCGAGCGAACTCAGCCTCCGGATACGGCGCGTAGACCCTTTTCGGCGGCGGCAAGCTGGCGGGAGGCTAGCGCCCACTTGCCCTGCAGGCTCGATTCGATCGACCGCGTGCTGCAGGTGACGGTGGCAAGGCAGTCGCCCCACATGTTGGCGGCGTCTATATAGAGATTGAAGGCGCGCTCGCTCAGGCCACCGCTTGCGAGCAGGCACGGCGCCGTGAGCTTGCCGGCGTGAATTCGCGTGTAGACGCTGCGGGTGGCCTGCACCCTGGGCAGGTAGTCCTCATAGCTCAGCCCCCGCGCCAGGTCGTCGCGCAGGGCGACCATCGAGCCGATGAACCCGTGCAGTTGGCGGCGACAGGCGTTGCCCGCGGGCTGGGGCACAGCGGTCGCTCCCTCATTCCCACCGGCGTTCCGAGTAGTGCCCGGACCATCGGCGGCCGTGGTCCCCTCCTCGCCACAGGAACCAAGGACCAGCACCAGGCCCAGCAGGGTGCCGACAATCGCCGCCGTGCTGAGCCGCATCGGCTTAGTGTAGAAATTCCCCGGATGCCGAGTGTGCGCAAGCTCGCGACCCTGGCGGCGATGCTTGCCCTCGCCCTGACCGCTCCACCGGCGAGCGCGAGCGGCAACGGCGGCGTCCTGGTCGTCGGCGACAGTCTCGAGGAGTTGACCTCGCCCTATCTCGAAAAGTACCTGCCGGGAGTGCCGCTGACGATCAACGCGGTCGGCGGCTACAACAGCTTCCAGATCTTCGACCTCTTCGAGGAAAGCTACGACCCGTCGCAGTCGGTGATCGTCTTCGACGCCGGCACCAACGACAACCCTGCCTATCCGGAGATCCTGGCTGAAAACCTCGGCAAGGTCGCCGCCACGGTCGGCGACCGCTGCATGGTCGTGCCGACCATCCACGGTTTTACCGTCAACGGCATCGACAACAACGGCAAGAACAGGGTCGTCGCGGCGTTTGCCGCCTCGCGACCCGGAACGCAAGTGCCCGACTGGGCGAGGGCGGAGGAAACGCATCCCGAGCTGATGCAAGCCGACGATCTGCACCCGACCGCTGGCGGCGCCGACCTGCGCGCACGGCTGATCGCGCAGGGGGTCAAGGCCTGCCTCGGCATCGCCACTGCCTCTCAGCGCAAACCCGCGCTCGAGTCCGGGCCCAACCTGCCTCCGGCGAGGAAGCTGGCGCGGCGCGAGGCCGAACTAGTCGACCGGATCGTCGGCGCGACCCTGTCCCTCTTCCCCTTCCCCATCGCCGGCGATGCCTGAACCAGTACAGAGCAACCGCCGCTACATGCCGGGCCTCGACGGCCTGCGCGCGATCGCGGTCCTCGGCGTCGTCCTCTACCACCTCAAGTTCGGCTGGGCCGAAGGTGGCCTGCTCGGGGTCGGCGTCTTCTTCACGCTCAGCGGCTACCTGATCACCGACATCCTGCTCAACCAGGTCAACGCCGGCGGGATCAAACTGAAGTCCTTCTGGCTGGCCCGCGCACGGCGCCTCCTCCCCGGCCTCTTCCTGATGCTGATCGTGGTGATGGCCTGGGTGACCGTGATCGGTCCGCACCAGCCGAGCGACTTCCGCATGGCCGAGCTCAGCGCCGTCGGCTACTTCAACAACTGGTGGCTGATCTTCCACGACGTCTCTTACTTCGCCCGCTTCGCGCCGCCGTCGCCACTCAACCACCTCTGGTCGCTCTCGGTCGAGGAGCAGTTCTACATCGTCTGGCCCTTCCTGCTGATGCTCGGGCTGCGCCTCGTGCCGGAAGCGGGGCGCAAGGCCGGGCCGCGGCCGCGGCTTGCCGCCGTCGCCCTGATCGGGGCGCTCTGCTCGGGCATCCTGATGGCGGTCCTCTACACGCCTTCGCTCGATCCCTCGCGGGTCTACTACGGCACCGACACGCGGGCGCTGGAGTTGCTGGTCGGGGCGGCGCTGGCGATGGTCTGGCCCAGCCGCCGTCTCACCGCCAAGGTGACGCCGCAGGCACGGCGGACGATCGACGCCGCCGGGCTCGCCGGCCTGGTCGTGATCGGGCTGATGTTCTGGCGCTCGAGCGAGTTCTCGCCCTTCATCTACCGCGGCGGCTTTGCCCTGCTGGCGATCGGCACCGCCCTCTCGGTCGCCGCCTTTGCCCATCCCGCCTCGCGGCTGGGACCGATCGTCGGCTGCAAGCCGATGCGCTGGATCGGCGAACGCTCCTACGGCATCTACCTCTGGACGTTGCCGATCATCGTGCTCACCTCGCCGCAAGGCGCGCACGGCCCCAACCTGCTGCGGGCGATCCTGCAGGTCGCGGCGATCATGGCGGTGGCCGAGCTCTCCTGGCGCTACGTCGAGAACCCGATCCGTCACGGTGCCCTGAGCCGGCTCTGGGCGCAGTGGAAGGCGGGGCGCCTGCGGCGCGAGCGGGTGCCGCGCGAGGGTTGGGTGCTGATCGGCGCCGGCGGCCTCGTCGTCGTCTTCGCGATCGCGGGCCTGGCAGGCATCGGCGTCTCCAAGAACGCGCACGCGATCGGCGCCGAACCGGTGGCGAAGACGATCACGGCGAAGAACGTCAAACGCAAGCCGCTGGCGACGATCTGCGAAGGGGTCGTGCACATCGGCGACTCGACCTCCGAGGGCCTCGTCTCCGAAGAATATTTGCCCGATCCGAGCCAGCTGATCAGCGCCCAGTACACACGGGTTGGCGCCACCACGCAGCACCTCGAGGTCTCCGGAGCCCGCTCGATCTACGAGAACTTCGAAGGCGAACCGAACGCCCAAGAAGTGGCGGAAGCCTGGAAGAACGAAGGCTTCAAAGGCTGCTGGGTGATCGCGATGGGGACCAACGAGGCGGCCAACGTCGCCGCCGGCTCAACTGTCACCTACGACGATCGAGTCGACCTGATGATGTCGACGATCGGCAGCGAACCGGTGCTCTGGGTGAACGTCAAGTCACTGGTCCCCAATGGCCCCTACGCCGCGGAGAACATGCAGAACTGGGACAAAGCGCTGCGCGAGGCCTGCGATCGCTACCCCAGCATGCGCATCTACAACTGGGCAGCCGACGTCAAGGACGAGTGGTTCATCCCCGACGGGATCCACTTCACCTCGGAAGGCTATGCGGCGCGTGGTCGCCTGATCGCCGATGCCCTGCTCGAGGCCTTCCCCAACAGCGAAGAGACGCCGAAGCTGACCGATTCCAGGGACTGCGTTGTCTCCGGCTAGAAGATCTGCGCGTCGAGGAAGCCGGCCATCAGGACCAGCCAGCCGCCGATCTCGGCGACGATCAGGTTCGCCATGAAGAGGTTGAGGCCACGGACCGGAGGGTGGAACTGGTTCTCGGTGTCGCGCTTCCAGCCGTGCACCATGTAGCCGAAGACGGCCGCGTAGAAATAGAAGGCGAGCGCACCGGCGGCGAGCAGGTTGACCAGCTCCCCCCAGCCACTCAGCTGGACGAAGGTCGCGACCAGAAGCAGGGCGAAGCTGTAGAGGAGTGCCGCGCGGTGGGCGATATCGGTATATGGATGGGCGAGACCCTCCTCGGAGGCGTCCATCTGCCTGAACTTCATCACGCCCAGCAGCAGCGCCCAGAGGAACATCAGCCCGGCGAGCAACAGCACGACCTTCGTATCGTCTCCCAAGACCACCCGCCCTGAATACCAGCTAGGAGGAAACCGTGTCCACTCCCACCATCACCGGCGTCGACTTCGCCACCGTCTTCGTCAAGGACTACCCCGCCGCTGTTGAGTTCTACGGCCAGACCCTCGGCCTCGAGCATTCCGTCGATTACGGCAAAATCCCCGGCGGCGAGTTCGAGACCGGCAACCTCACGCTTCAGGTCCTCGACGCAGCCGCGGTCGGCCAGGAGTTCCGACCCAACGGCCACCCACTTGCCTTCCACGTCGATGATGTCGAAGCAACCCGCGGCGAGCTCGAGTCAAAGGGCATCAGCTTCTCCGCCGAGACGATGGACAGCGGCGTCTGCCACATGGCCTTCTTCACCGACCCCGACGGCAACGCTCTGGTGCTGCACCACCGCTACGCGCCGCGCGACTGAGGGCGGCGGTGCGCGAAGCGCGAATTTACTCAACTGTCGAACGTCTCCAAGACCCGGTCGAACGCAGCTCGAACCTGGCCGACCAGCTCACCACGATCGTCCAACTCAATCGCTTCGTCGAGCGCCCACCAGCGATAGAGCTCGATGCCCGGACGGACATCCGCCTTGGTGCGGCCCGTCAGCACGAAGTCACGGTCGAAAGCCTCTCGAGACGAGATGATCTCTGACTCTTCCAGTCTTTCCAGAAGACCACTCCAGTCGGGCTGCTTGGGGGGTTCGTAGACAGTTCCGATCAGCTCGATGTGGTCACGCCAGAAGCGGAGGTACTGCTCCATCGAAGTGCTGCTCGGCATTGGCAACCACGCATAGCCGGTTTGGAAATGGCCAAAGTGCATGTTGTTGGCAATCGTCCAATTCTCTTCCTCCGCCATGGATCCGACGCGCATCAGCAGCGGCCGGTCAGAGTAGAAAGCTCTTGCCTGGTTCGGGGTGTCCGCCGGCCAGAACGAAAGGTGCAGCGCGGAGCCCTGTTCGTCGAGATCGAAGGCGACCCGCCGAGGAAGGCTCGCCGGCCCTTGCATCTCAACGTAGGGACCGTTGCCGCGACTGGGTCCATGCGCCTCTCTATCTGTCGCCTCGCCGAGGATCGTCCGGCAGCGTCGACGAAGCCTCTCGCGTATGTCGCTGCAGCGCCGAAGCGTGCTGTACGGGCCGACACTGCGGTAGTCAGCATCGACGAAGTCGAAGAAATCAGAGAGAAGCTCAGCCTCGGAGCCGCTGGTGATGTTCAGGTCGACCAGCGTCCAGAGGTCGTCGATCAGCGTCGACCACCGCAACGCCACCGGTTCGACGGGATCCCAGGTTGGCTCATATGGGCCAAGGTTGATCTGCCTGGCTTGGGCCGCGTCGGCAGCAGCATGCACCTTGCTCTCTACCACGACGACAATCGGCTCGTCGGGGCCGAGATAGGTGATGAGTGCATCAGGAATCATCCTCTGGTTACTGCTTTGCGCGACAGGCCCAAGGTTCTCCGCCTGCTCGCGGCTGATGAACACGGAGATGCCGCGCAGCGGCTGGTCCGTCTCGAGTCCCAGCAAATCCAAGGAGCTCGTCTGAAATCGGTACTGCGCTTCCCCAACGCCCGTCAGGCCGAGGTCGCCCAGACCGATTGCCCGAAGCCACACCTCGTGTGCAAGGGCCGAATGCCTAATCAGAACGAGCAGGGCCCGAGTGAGGTGATTCTCATGCCCTTTCTCCTTCGCCGAGAAGGTCTCGAAAGCGTTGGTCACAGCTCACGCCGCCAAAGTCGCGGTTCCGGCGCTGCACAGTCGACAGTAGTCGCATGATTCGCAGGTGACGCGAACAGGCTGCGGCTGCAAATCGCCCGCCCGCAACGCATCAGCGGCATCGAAGACGCGCTGCTTGACGTCCTCGACGAACTCCGTGTCGACCGCCCGGGGAATGCGCGTGCCATCGTCGAGCTCATAGATCTCCACGAAATCGGCGGTGGTTCCGGTGAGCGCCTCGTGGCCGAGCACGTAGAGGTGCAACTGCATCTCCGTCAGGTTCTCGTCCTGGGAGCGTTCGTTTGACTTGAAGTCGACGATTGAGGTCTCGTCGAGGTCGGTCCTGCGGACCAGGTCGATACGGCCGACAACGTTGACCCCGTCGCCGAGAGGCAGCTCGATCTTCTTCTCCGCATACTCGAGCAAGGGAAAAAGCTCCGCATTCTCGGTCAGGTACTTGTGAAGGACGCGCTGGGCGCTGTTGGTGAGGGTCTCTTTCAGTTCCGGGTATGCGAAGGGGACTCGGAGGTGACGATCGACGAGCTCGGGGACCTCAGTGTCACCGGGGAGGTCGCCCCGCATCGCGCGCGAGTGAATCTCAGCCAGAGCGTCGTGCAGCGACTTGCCATAACCGAGCGCCTCGGGGATCGGCCGATTGAATCCATAGAGGATCCGCAGCTTGAACTGGTAGGCGCACTCGAAGAAGTACTTGAGGTCGCTGAAGGAAAGGACGACGTCTGTGACGCTGGCCCGCTGCCGCGGCTCGATATGAACGCGCTTGGAAAAATCAGTTGGCCTCCTCTTGACGAACCTCGAGGCGAGCACGTTGCTCCAGAACTCCGATGCTTTCGCGTATCGGTTCCGGTAGCCGTCGACCCGGCCCCAAGTCATGAAGAGGAACTTTTGGCTCCGGGTCATCGCCACGTAGAAGAGTCGCCGCTCATCCTCGATGCTGTTCTCGTAACGCTCCTGCCCCTCGACCGCGTCGCGGGGGAGAACGTGCCAGACGGTCCGTCCCGACATCTTGGCCGCGGGGAACCGGTTGCGCAGCAGGGCCGGCGCGAACACCACCGGCCACTGCATGCCCTTGGCCTGGTGAACGGTCATCACCTTGACCGCATCTGGGTTGGCATGTTGGTGATCGAGCCACCCCTCGTCATAGGCGTCCTCGGCCTGATACTCGAGGAAGTCAGCGAAGGAGGCGTACTTGTCAACCGGCTTGGAGTGGAAGTGGATCTCCTCGAAGTCGGAGATAAGTTGGCTGAACTTACCCAGGTTGTAGAAAACGACCTCGCCCCGGCCATCCGGCACCGCCTCCTCGCGCAGCTGGCAGTCCTCGATGAAAGAGAGGTAGACACGCTGGATCGAGTAGACACCCCAGCGCTTTTGGTCGGAGTCGGCCAGCTCGCCCTTTGCTTGCGCAACGGCCTCGAGCGCCTCCTCGAGCCGTGCCCCCTCGAGGCCAAGATCGGCGTCGAGCCAAGCCGTGCGGACGTCGTCGAGCGTGCTCTCGGGACGCTTGTTTCCGGGCCCGGCGACGAAGTAGAAGAGCTCGCGGGCGGCCCGTGCCTCGGCCGTGCCAAAGAGGTTATTCATGCCGCTGACGACAAAGGGGATCCCGGCCGCGTGAAGCGCGTCGGTGATCGGCTTGGCGTTGCGGCGCACACTGCGCAGCAGCACCGCCATGTCCGAGTATGTGAGCCCACGGTCGCCATCTGCTTCGGCGAAGGCGACCCCACGCAGCTGCTGGATTTGCTCGACGATCCACGCGGCCTCCTCCTCGGGGCTCTGGAAGCTAAGAGCGCAGATGTCACCCTGCTCAAACGCGCGCCTCGATCCCGCTTCCATCTTCTTCGGCAGCCGGTCTGGGTTCTGTTCGACGAATTCGCGCGCCGTCTTCACCACACCTTCGGTGCTGCGAAAGTTGTCGTCGAGCCGGATCTGGACAACCCCCTCGTAGCGGTCGGCGAAGGTGAGGATGTTGTGGACGTCACTTCCCCGCCACTGATGGATGGTCTGATCGTCATCGCCGATCACGCAGACGCTTGCCCCGAGCTCGTGTAGCGCCCTGATCAAGCGCTCCTGGATCGGGTTGACATCCTGGTACTCATCGACGATCACGTGACGGATTTGGGTCGCGACCGTATCGCGCACGGCTTGGTCGTTCTCCAACAGCTCTACAGCCTTCGCCATCATCGCCGGGTAATCGAGAAGCGCATGGGCGTCGAGCAAGTCTTCATACGACCGCAGACCGGCGACGACGCTCGAGCCCTCGAGGACGTCCCAATCGATCGTAGACTCCCGAAGGATGTCAAGGGCAGCTGTGTAGTTGTTCGTGCCGACGAAGCGTTTGAGTTTCACACCTTTAAGGTCTGTAGTCGTCGTCAATCCCGACTTCCTGCTGTTACGGTCGACGAGCAGGCGTTGCTGTACTTCATCGAGAACCTCGTACTTGAGGTACTCGGGCGCGTGTTCCTTGAGAAAGTCGAGGCAGAAACCGTGAATCGTCCCGACGTACATCTCGGCGAGACCGAGCACGTCTCCTACCTGCTCAGCGACCCGGTTGGCGATCCGCTGCTTGAGCTCGCCCGCCGCCTTGTCCTGAAAGGTGAAGGAAACGATCCCACTAGGTTTCAGTCCTGAAGCGCGGCCGCGATCGATCAGCATTGCCACGCGGCACGCAAGGACTTCGGTCTTGCCGGCGCCGGCACAGGCGATTAGCTGCAGGTTGCCGCTGTCGTGGAGGATCGCCTCACGCTGGCTTTCCGTAAAAATGGAGAGGTCGATACTCACCCTGTCTCCGTCGCGGGTTCGCTTGTGTCCGCCAAGGCCCGGCGAATCATCCTCTCCACGTACTCCTTTGGGTCATCGTGCAAGAAAACGACATGGTGTCGTTCGAGCTCCTCCCTCTCGCCGTCCCACCACGGGATGTCGTTAAACGGTGTTACTGAGACGATAAACGAACTGAGGCGGATCGCCGGGTTCGCGAGCCGCGCCTCTACCTTCTTGATTGTTTTCCCCAACGCAATCTTCGGGCTGTCTACACCGTTGGCCCTGACGATCCCCTTGGGGTCGACGAAGACGACTCTCTGGACGGAGTCGCTGAGCAACCAGAGAATGAAGTCGGGATAGAAGTTCCCGGCCTCAAAGAAGCCGACCCCTCGTCCCCGGGTCTGGTTGCGAAGCAGGAAGAGGCGATGATCCTCAAGCAGCTCGCGGCCCTGACCCTGACACCAGGCGCTGACGTCGCTGAGGAAGCGGCTCTCGCCATAGTTCAGCGGTGCAGGCTTGACGATCACGTCCTCGTCGTCGGCCACGTAAAGCAGCGGCCTGTACAGATGCTGGCTGAGATTCAGGGCCTCGATGACCCCACCGGGACCGTAGAAGGCCACTTCCGCGTCCCCCGCTGCCGAGTCGGTTGCAATCCTGGCGAAGGCGTCCTGGAGATCGGCGTCTTCAGCGGAGACACTGACAAGGTGTTCGTCGATCAAGTTCGGGTCGCTGTTTTCCAGGGGCGCGTAGTGCAGGCGGGGCAGCAACCAAACCGCAGCCGCGTCCTTGACCCGGCGCTCACACCAGGCGCGCAGCAGTGCCATCACGATCTGTCGCCACCGCTCGACATCCTCGAAGGTCTCGACGGAGACAAGCTCGGGGGGGACGAAGAGCTGGTACCAGTCGTGCCGCGCGAGCAAAGTGGAGATGTCGTCCTCGGCGATCACGAGGTTGCTCCACCCTCTTTCCCCCTTGAACTTAACGAGCTCCCTGTAGGCATCCTCAGGGTCGAAAAAGGCGAGCTGAGCCGGCGTCAAATCGACCTCGTTGAGGACCTCGGCGTCGGCTCGATCCTCAATCTCCTCGCTGGCGAACGTGTTCACACGCGCGTACCAGTCGACGACGGCCTTGCTCGGGATCGCACCGGAATCCGGCAGCAGCCCGATCCGATCCGCCTGACGGACGAAATCCGCGCCGGGTTCAGGCCGAATCAGCCGTAGGTCGGAGCGGTCCTCTGCAACCGTCACCGGTATCGAGATCAGTCGACGCTCGGCCGCAATACCTTCCAACGCCAGCTGCTCGCGAAAGGTCGCCATATAGTCGGCCCGTACGCCGAAGACGGTGAGCGTCTCGAGCAGCCCAATGTGCTCGGGAAGGCCGGCCGGTTCGGGCACCAGTCGGCTGCTGCGCTTCAGCGACATGTCATGGCCCCGCAGCCTGACGCCGCGGCCGAACAGTTGCACGATCTGTGGTCCCTCGCCCTGCCCGACCCGCAGGAGCCCAAGGCTGCTCACCCGCCAGCTGCTCCAGCCCTCGACGAACTTCTTGGCGCCGACCACCAGGTTAATCGAGGAATCAGGGTCGTTTATACCGTTGAAGAGTGACCCTTCGGCGTCGGTCTCGTCCGGAAAAAGAAGATCCTCGTGCTCGGCACAAAGCTTGTGGAGAGCCGCGGCGTCACCGACGTTGACAACGCCAAACGGTGGGTTGTCTCCCACTTGAAGTGCCAGCTCGCCGTCAACCCCGCGCAGCCGCACTACCCTGAGTGGACCTGGTGAGTCGGCATTGAAAAACCGCCGCAGCAGGTCTTCGTACACTTCCTCGCCGTCTATTTGGAGTTGCTCCAAGTAAGGAAAGGCGTCCGTGAAAACGTTTGCCTGGCGAGCGTCAAGGACTCCGCCGCCCCCCGCCAAAAGGCTCTCGAACCCGCGCTCGGTCTCTTCCCGTTGGCTGAGGAAGCGGGCAAAGGTGGAGAGAATCTCGACCACGTCAGAGACCCTTCGCCTGTTCTCGGTGCGAACCACCCGCGCCGTCACGCTCGACCCCACGAACGCCCAGAGGGGCCTCTCGATTTGGAAACGGCGCAGTGCCGGCGCCAGGTCGGCGTAGCAGCGCTGCTGCTGGTAAAAGGTGAGTAGGGCACCGCGCAGATAGGCGCGGCGATCCGCGCGATCGTCGGCGCTGGGAAAATTGAGGATACGGAAATCCTTGCCATATCCATCGGCGTAGAAGTGGCGGTATGAGTACTCGAACGCGATCCACTTCGCGTAACGATCCTCGAGCTCCTTCCGGCCACCGAAAGCCTGGCCGAAGGTCGCCGAGTACTCGAACGAAAAGCCACTGCGGCAGAGGCGTTCCCGCGCTTGCATCCAGTGCTCCCCGCCGGCACCGCGATGTCCCTCATCGACGAGGACAAGGTTGTTGTCGCCGAAGGCGTCGATGGCGACCGACTTCTCCCCCTCGGCATCGCGCAGCTTGTGGATGTCGATGATCTCGACCTGGCGACCGCGAAAGAGCGAGCCGGCATCCTTGGCAAAGATCTCCGCTTCGATCCCTGACAGTGACAGCTCCTCGCAATGCTGGCGCGAGAGACCTTCATTTGGAGTGAGCAGCAGGACCCGGTTGAGATCGCTGCGGCGGCCGGCGCGCTCGTAGTGGTCGAGAATCTGCAACAGGTTCACGTGCATGACCAATGTCTTCCCGGAACCGGTGGCACTCCAGATTGCGAGCTTGCGCAGGTCGGCCCGCTCATACGCCGGCACCGGGCGATCGCGCCCCCGCTCTTGGTTGAACCGCTCGAGGTGCGCGTTGAGATCGTCCAGCAAGCGGTCCTGATCGGTGAACAGGCGGTCGAGGAACCGCTCGATAAAGAGCAGCATCAGGTACTGGAAGTAGCGCCACCGGATCGGTTGCGGCCGCCGCTGCCCGATCGTCTCGGTGTGCTTGGCGATTGCCGCGTCGTAGCCGCGCAGCACGGTTGGGTCGATACCCGCGCCGGATGGCATCAGCGCGACCAGCTCGTGGTAGTAGCGGCTCGCGTCATCGAGGCTCGGCTCCTCAAAGGCGGGGTTCGAGAGCGGCGCCGCGAGCTGGCTGAAGGTGGAGACGCCAAACTCGTCGAGCAGGAACGAGAAGAGCGGCAGCCTGTCGATCAGGCTCATGGAGCGCCGAGCTCGTCGAACATCAGCTCGAGGAAGGCGCGCTCGGTCAGCTGCACGGTCCACGACTCGCCGTCGGACCGGCGGCGCTCGAGATCGGTGTCGCCGTTGACGTAGACGACAGCGACCTGCTCGTCGCGGAGCCCTGCGGGCAGGGCCGCAAACCACTTCTCAAAGCTTTCCTCGTCGACGGAATCGTGGTCGCGCCAGAGCACCAGGGTCTCGCGGCCGGCCCGATCGACGCCGCGAACCGCCAGCAGTCCGGCCTCGCACGACAGGCGGGCGGGTCGCAGTCCGAGCAGCCAGTTGAAAGTCTCCGGCAGGTCCGGGTTCGCCTCGGCCCGAATGCCGCCGATCGTGGCCTTCGACTTGACTGAGAACGGCGCCCGAAACACCTCGGCGTCGCCGATGCTGGCACGGCCCTCGGTCGGCAGCAGGTAGCGCATGAAATAGTCGCGGGCGACCCCGTCAGCCGACTCGAGCAGGTTCGCCTGCTGCTCGGTTCGGACCAGCTCAATCGCGTCCAGAGCGTCCTCGTAGGTCTCCAGTCTCAGCACCTGGACGATGCCGCCGACCGCCTCGCGGTCCTCGGGCACACCGCCCTTCCAGCTGCCGGAGTGCAGCGCCTTTACCAAGCGCGGCCGCAAGACGGAGTCGAAGTGGGAGCCTTGCTCGCAGAGCAGGAAGCGGCGCTCCGAAACACCCTCACGGCGCTCGTCAAGGATCGCCTGGCCGAGGGTGCCCGAGCCGGCGAAGTAGTCGAGAACGAGGTCGCCGGGACAGATCTCCAGCACCCGCCGCAGCAGCTTGAGCGGCTTTGGATTGCGGAACGGGTTAGCACCGAAGAGGCCCTGAAGGTCGCGGACGGCGTCCTGGTTGTGGCCGGCTTCCTTATGGGTCCAAACCGTGCGCGGCACCAGGTCGCCCACCTCGGTCAGAAAGCGTTTGTAGGCGGGAACGTCGTTCTTCCCCTCTTTGCCCCACCAGACTCGATCGTCCGCCACATTCGCCAGGTGTTCGTCTTCCGGGTATACCCACACCCGCGTCGGCTTTGGCCAAATCTCGGCTCCGTCGGATGGGCGGCGGATCGCGTACCACCCGTTAGGGCGCTCGTCCTTCGTTTTCGACTGCGTGTAATTGTCCGCTCGCCAGGGGCCGCGCGGATCGTTGTCGGGGTTCTTATAGGCCTTGTCGACCTCGGCGCTGCGCGGCAGCCGACGCGGCCTCCAGATGGCCTTGCTGCGCGCGTAGAAGAGCAGGTGGTCGTGATCGTCGCTGAACCAGGTCGCGTCGTTTGCCGGCGAGTACTTCTTCTGCCAGACGACGTTGGCGACGAAATTCTCAGCTCCGAAAACCTCGTCGAAGGCGAGCCGCAGGCGGGGTTGCTCGTCGTCGTCGATGCTCGCCACCTGGACGCCGTCCTCAGCCAGCAGCGAGCGGCCCAGCGCGATCCGGTCGTGGATCATCGAGAGCCAGGAGGAGTGCGGATATCTGTCCTTGTAGAGGAAGTCGCCCCCGCCGGTGTTGTAGGGCGGATCGATGTAGCTCGCGCCAACCTGACCCTCGAATCGAGGCTGCAGGAAACGCAACGCCTGGAAACAATCGCCGTTGATCGCCCAACCGATCGTGGCCGCGTCTATGTCGGGAATGTCGGCAAGTAGGCGGCGGGTGAAGTCCTGGTCGAAGTGGGCGGTGTCGAGGATCAGATCGGAATGAGCTGCGAGGAACTCGACCGATGGCGGGCTCGTCCAGCCCTCGAGCGACTCAACGGCGAGGTCGCGAACCCAAGCCTCGTGCTGCGCAGAGCAGCCCGCGACCTCGTCGAGCAGCTGCGGCGAGACCAGCTCGAGGGGAACGAGCCAATTTGCCTCGAGGGCCAGCTTCCGCTTCAGCCACAGGCGCTTCTGGAAATCCTCGACCTGGGCGAGGAACTCGATCACCGGCAGGGCCGCCGCCCTCGCTGCCAAAAGGCGAGCCAGATTGCGTTCGAGGGAGGCGCGGTCGTTCTGCTCATCGAGGCGGACCAGGTCCGCCTTCAGGAATGCCTCGAGCTCGCCGCGCAGGAACCCACCGAGGTCGCGGTGCACGAAGTAGTCGTAAGAGTTGCGCGCGGTGAAGGTGAAGACGTGGCGAGCCAGCAGTGAGCGCTCATCGCCCTCCGTAGGCGCCGACAAAGCCAAACGCCACTCTTCCTCGAGCAGATCGCCGCCGAGAAGCTCCTCGCAAGCGGCTGCATTCAGGTCCCCCTGCTTGATGCCTTTCTCTTTCTCGACGAAGTTCCAGCGAACGAGGAGAGTGTCCGAGCCTTCAGTCGCAACGGCCGGCTCGGCGAGCGCGTAGCGTCGTTGGGACTCCGCCGTAGGGCCCCCACCCTCTGCGCCGGGAACGACAGAAAAGCGAACCACCTTGCCGCTGGGCAGCACGAAGGAGTAGTTGGAGAGCTGCTCATCGCTCTTGATGTAGTACTGGTCCCGATTGGCCCAGTGCATCAGCACCTCCTCCCCCTCGTACGGGATCGAGTAGGCCCCGGTCCGGTAGCGGCGCAGCGGCAGGAAGTCACCACTGTCGTAGTAGCGCTCGAAGAACCGCGCCAGATCGGCGCAGAGCCGAGCCGCCAGCTCATCCTTCTCGTCGCCCTCGATCCCTACCTCGGCAATCGCTCCCTCGATCGCTCCGATCAAGCTGCTGTCCAAGAAGCGATCGATCTCCTCACGTCGCTCATTGAGGATCCGGTAGATGCCAAAATCGAGGTCCCCCCGGTCGTACTGCAGCAGCCCCCGCAACGCTTCCCGAAGGGAAATAGCGTGCCGCTCAAGCTCTCCGCGGTCGCCGTTCAACACCTTCGTCCCCTCATCGGGGGGCAAGCCTATCTACTGTCCTCCGGGCACAACTTGGGATGGTGGCAGTCCAAATGGCCTTCCTCCCGCCCAGCGGCAATGGCCACAGGTACTTTCCAGCGGGAGCGACGGACTCGACGATACGCCTCGCCTGGCGGGTTTGGTGCCCAAATTGGTACCCACGGCCACAGGGCATACGAAACGGCACCCGGAACTACTCGGGAACCCGAGCAATCCGGGAGGCGATCCCCGCCAACATCTCGCGAATCCCAACTTGATGATCGACCCCGCCGGGCATTTCGTCGATCCGCTCGACCAGCACCTCGTAGTCGACAAGTCCGAGGCGCAGCATCTCGCGTGCATAGTCCCAATCCCGCGCCCGGCCCGCCGCACACTTGGCGAGCACCAGGTCATGCAGCTCCAGGCACAGAGCTATGGGCTCGGCCTTCTGGCCGGGCCGCGGCGCCACCTTGACCCTGATCAGGCGATCACGCCAGCCCGCTGGACCCTTCATCGTCTCCGGACCAACTCCGTGGGCGTAATAGCCGTATAGGCCCTGGAAGGAGGAGCCCTCTCCGAGCACCGCTTCGATCTCGATCGCTTTCTCGGGGTCGCCCAGCGGGTAGACATCGACCTCCATCGACTCGAGCAGCACCTCGGGGGGCTCCTCGACACTGCCGAGGATCGCCTGACTGCCGATCACGACGATCTCCCGCTCTCCGGAGACCTCGACCGCAGCGGCGATCACGTGGTCGAAGTTCTCTTTGCGCATCGGCGCTACTGGACCTCTTCGAGGATCCGGCGACGCTCGGCCTCGCTGAGCATGCCGGCGAAGGGAGAGTTCTGACGCAGGTCGCGCCCGCGAGCATCGTCGGCGCTGATCAGCCGGCGGATCTCGGGCACGGGTTGGGCCAGAACCTGCTCCCACTTCAGGGCATAGCGGGTGTCGATCCTGCCCTCCTCCTGCCAGCGGCTGATCTTGCGGGCCGCCCCATCGACTATCGGGCGCCGCAGGCGCGGTGCCAGAGCCCGGTGATAGGCAAGACCGCGCAGCTCGGAGCGGCGATGGGGGTCGGTGTCCTCATCGATCTCAAGACCGCGCCCCGGTCGCATTCGCTCGGCCCGCTTGCGACTCTTGATCAGTGGCGGCTCGAGGACGTGGCGGCGCCGGGTGCCGCGGCGGCGCTCCTCGCTGACCTGTTCGTGGAGATCGAGCAGGGCCGGAACCGGGACCTCCTTTCGCCCGCGCTCGGAGATCACCACCGGCACGTCCCCCGCCTTGATCCAGTTATTGAGAGCGGTGTGGCTCACCCCAAGCAGATTCGAGGCGAGATTTCGCGAGACGGTACCGCCCAGCGAGTCTTCAAGGTCGTGGCGAACGGCGGCGACCTCGGGATTGGGCGAGTTGCGCTCGGCCCTGCGCAGGCGGGCGATGTTCTCGAAGATCCTGGTGCGCTCGGCGGGTCCCATGCAGCACCTTAGCAATAACTTTCGGGTTTTTGCAATTTCCTGCAACTTTGAGACCCCCCCATAGTTGCAAAAAATAGATATTTACTGCAACTATAATGCTCAGAGAGGCGCCCTAAGGAGACGATCCATTAGCCACCACTGGCCCAAGCTCGGCCTCGTGGTCTTGCAGGTAGAGCGCCGCCCTCGATCTCGCAGAAGAACTGAAACTCGACTTCGGTTCCCAACTCGTTGTAGGAGCCCTTGACGGTCTCCCCTGGCTATGAACCGAGCCTCCGAGGCCCGCATGTGTTCACCTTCCCAGCATCCGGTCGAAGAAGCCCTTCTTGGTCAGGCCGACACGAACCAGGCGTCGCTCAAGGGTCTGACGCCGCCGCTCGTCGGGCGCCGAGTGGCGCAGAGTCTCGACAATCTCCTCCTTCATCCCCCGCGGCGGCTTCGCCACCAACTCGAGCCGTTGTCGAGCCAGCTCATGGCCCGTTGCCCCCGTGGCGGCGATCGGCAGGAGGACGGCCTCGATCAGGCGCTTCCGGGCTGGCCCGGAGGTGGGCGAAAGCCACTCCCAGAGATCAAAGAGGCGCCGACGCTGCTCGGGATTCGTCGCCTCTGGCGCAAGCGCGGCGATGGCCTCCGCCAGGCGCCGATCGTCTGCCCGCTGAATTTCGGCGACATGGAAGAACTCCTCGGCCGGCCATCGATCGAAGTGGGCTTCGATCGCCGATATGGAGAGGTCGGCCAGTTGCTTTGGCCGGAGCCCTTTGGCATAGGCGCCGATCCCCTCCAGCAGCTCCGCTGCGGGTTCCTCGATGAACGGCTCGGCGGCGCTGAAGGCATCGAGAGGAGAGGCGGCGAAGTGAGTGATCCAGATACCGACCGTCCCCTGGCCGGCGCGCTCCTCGCTCATAGCCTCCCAAAGGTCGGCGAGGGTCGGCTTTTCGGTCTCGCCCTCGGACTGGAGCGCGGCCAGCAGGAGGTATTCGAATGGCAACAGCTCGCTCTCGGCAAGCCATGATTCCTCTTGCAGGACTCGAAGTGCCTCTTCGAGCTCCTCGGCACCCGCCGCGGCGGCGAACTCATCGGTCAGGTCGCGAAGGGCGCTGACCATCTGCTCTCGGCCATCCGCTGGGGCGGGTTCCCTGAGAGAAAGAGCCAGCGCCTTGATCGTGCCGTCATTAGTCGTCTCCGAGGAAACCAGTCCGAGCTCGGCGATATCGAGCGCCACCGAGCGATCCTCCTCGTGGCTCTCGAGGTCGGCATCGCTCTCTAGGCGCTCGGCAAGGCCCTCGCTGATCGTCTCCGCCGCCTTTTGGCCCTCTGCCTCGACGCCGCCCGAGAGCAGGCGTTCGACCTCGGCGCGCAGCTCGGCCTCGACCTCCCGACCCCCGACAACCCGCTCCATCCAGATGTGGGCGCCGAGCCGATCGAAGGCCGCCGGCGCGGCCTCGATACCGGCGACCACCTCGGGATCGAGGGCACGCAACAGCTCCAGGGTCTGATTCATCGCGAATTCGTCGATCAGATCCAAGGCGGCTGCGCTGAGCTCGACTGTCTCGAGGTGCTCGAGTCCGGCCAGGCATTTGAAGCGCGACTCGATCTCGTAGGCCTTGTCGATTCCGAACAACGGCAGCGACGCCAGCTCGGCCATCGCGCTTTGCTCGGTTTCGAGGTAGAGGCCGGCCAGGTTGCTCAACTCAGTGATGGACTGTTCGGCGACTAGGCGGTGGCCCTCTGCCTGGGAGGCGCTGTCCGCCTCCTCGAGCTCTCCCGCTCGACTGAAATGACTGTCGATCGTGCGCACGACCTCGGGACCTGCGCTGACCAAGAGGCCAGAGGCCAGTTCCTCGCCCAGCTCCTCGAGAGCCGTAAAGCTGCCATTGCCGTCGGTGCGAAGGCAACGCGCGGTCACCCGCGCCATTTGCAGACGGTGCTTCTCGACCAAAGCTCCGGCACGACCGAGCACATGCATGGAGAGGTCATGGTCAAAGTCGCGCTCTACTCGCTCGAGGTAGCGCGAGACCCGCGGCTCAGATCCCGCCGCGATCGCAAGGTCGAGAGCGCCCCGCAGATCAGCGGTGGACAGCGCCCGCCGCTCCTCGAACTCTTCGAGCTCGCCCAGCAACTGCTCGGCAACCGTGGCGGGAATCTCCTCCAGCTCGCTGGCGGCGGCCAGCATCGAGCGAATCGCGTTGTCGGCGTCCTGCCCCACTTCCTCGCGAGCCAGCCTGCTCAGCATCAGCAAGGCGTTCAAGCGCATCTCGGGCTCGAGCTCAGCGACCCGCCGCGCCACCTCATCCCCGCGGTTGTCGCGGGCGTCGAGCTCGAGTTCCTCGGCCAGCTGGGGGTCGATACCCCAGACCGCGCCCGCAGACTCGAGGTGGATCAGGTCGGACCCGGGACCGGCGACATTCGAGGTCTTTTCCAGATAGCGAACCAGCTGCACCGCGTGGCGACCCTGGACGCTCGCCTCCTCTTCGGCGCTGAGCGCTTCGGCGTCCTCCTCGCCTTCCTCGCCACTCTCCTCCTCTGCGTCCTCCCCCTCTTCCTCCTCGCCCTCTTCGTCGGGCTGGGGGTCAGACTCTCCATCATCGCCTTCGCCGGAGTCCTCGCCACCAGGTGCGGGCTCCCCGGCGCCGGAGAGGATCTGGGCGACCGGCAGCTTGCCCGCCGCATAGAGCTCGGCCCGCGCCTGCAGGTCACGGGGCAGCTCGGCTAGCTCAGCCGCGGCGGCGCGGTCGCCGCGCGCGGCGCGGTCGGCAAGCAGCACCGCAGCCGTTAGGCGGTGATCTGAGCCGAGCTCGCGCGCGAAGAGCGGGAACTCGAGTTTCAGGCAGACGAGCTTTGCCAACTCCCGTGCCCGCGGTGCCAGCCTCGGCAGGTTCTTGCGCTCGGCCCGAGCCTGCGCAACGCCGAAGGTGAGCGCGAAGCCGTTCAGCAGGACCTTGACCCGCCGGGGGCTCTGCACGTGGGTCGGGAGCAGGATCGAGACGATGTCCTCAGCCTCGATCCCCTCTTCGGCCCAGACCCCGCCGCGCCCTTCCAGCAATTCGAGTGCGAAGTGGTTCAGCCGCCGCGACCGGATCGGCGGGAAGGCCAGCTGGTATTGGAAGATCTTGTCGAGGTAGGCGCTGCCGGCGCTGTAGTAGGGATTGGCGAGATCGGGCGGGGTCGCCTGGCGCAGGTGGTGGGTCAGGGCATGCTCCAGCACCTGCTGGTCGGCGGCGACGATGAAGATGCAGCCCTCGACGCCGAGAAAGGTGCGGAGCGACTCAAGGGTCGAGGCCACCTCACTCGGGGCGCAGCGGTCGAGCTCGTCGATAAAGACGACGAGACGGCGCTCGCTCGAGCCGTCGATCCGCGGACCGTTGGCCAGCATCTTCCGAAAGATCTCCTCGAACTGCTCATCTCCCTCGGGCGGAGCGGTGGTGCGGGTGGTCGTGAAATATGCGAGCAGCGCCGCGATGGCGCCGATCAACGCCGCGCTCGGCAAGACGCGGCCGGCGATCTGGTGGGGACGGCCTTCACCGAAGACCCAGCAGACGATTAGGAATGTGGCAAGCGCGATTGCTGCCTGCAAAGCGAAGAGCAGCGGCCAGCCGATCTCCCGCAGCGACGGAACCCGAAGGTGCGGGCGGCTCGTCGTCTCATAGAGCGGGCGCATCTGCTCCTCGACGTCATCGATGCCGGGAACCTGCTCGGCGATACGGCGGATGAAGTTCCGGAGCAGCGGCTTGCGACCGAACTTGAAGGCGTCGATTTCGACATAGATGAAGCGCTCGTTCTCGGCCAAGCGCTCGCGCAAGCGGTTGGCTATTCCGCTCTTGCCCGATCCCCAGGACCCATAGAGGGCGATGTTGGCTGAGCTGTGGGCGACCGAGACCTGCTCGATCACCGCCTTGAGGCGCTTGACGAAGTCGACGTGGTCGAGGAGGTCCGGTTCCCCCGGGGCGAGGGCGTGATCTGGGACGAGCTCGTTGAGGAGACCGGGTGCTTCTTCGGTAAGCACCGCCTCGGTGTCACTCTCACTCACACGCTTTGCCAAAGTTCTTGGGTTCAAGGTGATGCAAATTGGCTCGCCTCCCTCGCGGTGAACGTAGCGCCTTTTCATCGCTCAAGTTGCGGACGACACGGTTCGTTCGCCTCGGAGATGAACCTTTGTCCCTTGCCGCGCTCAGTACTCGGGCGAGCCAGGACGGGAAGCCGGTTTCATTGCGGCACCGTCATAAGGCGGTGTTCAGAAGTTTGGTACCAAATCTGGTACCCAAGGCCAATTTGGGAAGCCCTCGAATTCGTGAGCCGGCTGCGGAAAGCGCACTACACTGCGTTTGCCGCGGAAGCGGGAGCGACGGGACTCGAACCCGCGACCTCCGGCGTGACAGGCCGGCGCTCTAACCAGCTGAGCTACGCCCCCTAGGGATGGGCGGGTGGCCGCCCGGGGACAAGTATTTCAGGGTCGCTGGATTTGGAGGCGGAAGGGTCCGCCGTGGCGGCGGGTCGAGGTGACGATGAGGCGCAGGCGGTGCTCGCCGCAGACGGTGTAGTCGAGACGCTGTTGGGGGTCGAGGCCGTTGCGGGAGCTGCGAAGAAGCCTGCCGGCACGGCTACGAAGGGCCAGTTCGTAGCCGTGCCTGCGCAGGCTCGCTGGGCGCAGGCTGACCAATCCGTCGAGCGGCGTACGCAGGGTCTCGACGGCTGCGCCCTCCCCCCTGGCCGGAACGCGCCCGGAGAGCGTCAAGCTCGTCCGCCCCCGCCAGGGCGAAAGGGTGTCTTCCCGGATAGCGCGGAACGCCACAGCGTCCGGCCGCAATGCGGGGCTATAGCGCCAGGTGATCGGGAGGTCGGGGAAGTGGTAGCGAGCGAAGGCCTCGGCAAAGGCCTCACCTGGATCCTCGAAGTAATGGGTGCCCTCGTCACCCGGATAGAAACGGCCGCGACGCTCGCCCTGGCAGACGCCCTCGAGGCTGGCCCAGCGCTCCGGGCCCCAGTCGATCGCGCTGTCGAAGGGCGCCGGCATGTCGCGGTGCTGGGCGACGTGGTGGCCGTACTCGTGAGCGAGGACGAAGTCAAAGGTCGCCCCGTCGCCGTCGGCTTCCTCGTAGCCGCCGATGACGATCTTGTTCTCGCCGGAGAAGTAGCAGGCCTCGGCGCCGAAGCCGCAGTCGAAGCCGAGCTGGAATTCGGTGTCGAGCTGGACCGAGACCAGATCCACCTCGTCACCATGGATCATCGTGCCGATGACGTTGGCGACGCGCTGCGGATCGGTGACGTTGCAGGTTTCCGCACATGCCTGAGTAACCGACACGGCGATCGTCGCGCCGCTGCCGTCGTTGATCGAGTAGCGCTGCGACGACGCCGATGCCGAAATCCGCGCCGCCGCAGCGCCGGGCTCGCCCAACACCACGTCCCGCATCGGTACCGCGGGTTGCGGCACCTCGAGCGAGAGGCCCGGGTTGGGATGCTTGGCGACGGCCCCTCCCGGAACCGCCAGGAGAAGCGTGGTCATGGCTATGCCCGCAAGCGCCCCCGCCGGGCGCCGGCTCACGGAGCTGGACCCGGATCTCTCTCGGCGTCGGTCGTCCCCCCGGTTCCTCCCGGAATTACGCAGGCAGGGATTGGCATGTACGCGAGGAGCGCCATTGCGAAAAAGGTGGCCGCGAAGAGCACTGGGCGGAACCCTGGCGCCGCAAACGAGCTGTTCTTCAGGCCAACTGAAAGCACCGTATCGGGCATCTGGTCGGGAGCAAAGGACCCGCCATACCAGTTGCGTACCGAAACTGGAGGCGATCGTACGTTGCTCGCGTCGCGAACATGCATCCGGTATGGATGGACGACATCATCGCGCACCATCCGCCCACATCCGGGAGCTCGCCGAAGCATTTCGAGGAACGACGCGAGCCGCTGCTCCTGCTCCACGGCCTCGGCGGCTCGAAGGAGATTCTGGAGCCCGGTGGTCGGGCTGCTCAAGGCTGAGCGCGCGCCGATCGCGATCGACCTGCCGGGCTTCGGCGATACGCCGGCGCTCGCCGCACAGGTCGAGCCGAGCGCGGCCAACCTTGCCGCCGCGGTCCACGAGCACTGCCTCGAGCTCGGAATCGAGCGACCGCACGTCGCCGGCAACTCCCTCGGCGGCTGGGTGGCGCTGGAGATGGGACGGGCCGGATGGGCCGCCTCGGTCACGGCGCTCTCGCCCGCCGGCCTCTGGCGGGCGCCGATCGGCGAGCGGCGGGTCAACACCCGCGTCTGGGCGCGGCGGTTGCGGCCGCTCGTCGCGCTGGCGCTACACAACCGGCGAGTGCGTGAGCGAGCACTCTCCACCTTCGCCGCCAAGCCAGGGCAGATCCCCGCCGCGGCGGGACGCAAGCTGGTCCTCGGCTGGATCGACGCCAACGGCTACGACGGAGCCAACCGGGCGATGCGCACCCACGTCTTCGACCCGACCGATTACCCAGACCTGCCGGTGACGCTGGCCTGGGGTGAGCTCGATCAACTCGTCGCGCCACCCCGGCCCGAGCGCCGGCCGGCCAGCGCTCGCTTCGTCGTTCTGCCCGGCGTCGGCCACACACCCACCTGGGACGACCCGGAGCTGATCGCCGCCACTCTGCTGCGGGGGAGCTCGGTCCCGGTCGCGGGCTGAGTCTGGGAGAGTTCGGGAACGTGCTCTAACGGAAGGAGAAGTGAGTGATCGTCGAGAGAACCGAGAACCCGCAGTGGCTGTCCAACGCTTATCTGGTCGCCGATGAAGCCGGCGGCACCGGCGTCCTGATCGACGGCAACGACGACCTCGGCCCCCTGCTCGAACGCGCCGAGCGCGACGGGATCGAGATCACCCACATCCTCATCACCCACCCCCACCTCGACCACATCGCCGGTCTGGCCGAGGCGCGCGAGCGGCTCGGCGGCGTGCCGATGGTCGCCCATGCCGAGGCCGCCGCGGAAATCGACCAGGAGATCGCGCAGACGATCGCCGACGGGGAGGTGCTCAGCACCGGCGGCCTGGAGATCAAAGCGCTGCTGACGCCGGGCCACGCCGCCGGCCACGTCGCCCTGCTCGTCAACGGCACCGACCTCTTCACCGCCGACGTCCTCTTCAAGGGCACGGTTGGCGGCACGATGGCACCGGGCGCCAGCGGCTTCGACGACCTCAGGTCGTCGGTGATGAAGCTGATGGAACTGCCGGCGGAGACGGTCGTCCACCCCGGCCACCGAGAGCCGACGACGATCGGCGCCGAGCGCGAGGACAACCCCTTCGTGCGGATATGGCGCGGCGACGAGGAGACCGGCTCCGAGGACGTGACGGTCTGGGGTCGGCCGGCGACGCTGAAGCTCTGGGCGCCCGACTACGACGGCGGCAACAAGGCCTGGATCGTCTTCGCCGACGATGGCACAGAGGCCATCGTCGGCGGCTCGCAGGTCGAGCGCGGCTGACGCATCCGACATTGACCACACCTGAGGGGGGTCAATGTCGGATGCGCGCCAGCGAGTTAGCGGATGACCGCCTCCATTTGAGGTGGGCCGGCTCGTAGGATCAGCCTGGTGAGCGCCGAGCCGCGACAGACCAGTGCCGCCGAGCTGAAGGCTCAGATCGAGGCCGAACGGGGCGGCCAGCCCTTCCTCGTCCTCCGCGACGGCGCCGGTGAGCAGCGGATCGTCGCGATCGCGGACGGCGCCGCCGAGCTCTGGGTCGGACGCGGCGAAGCCGCCGGACTGCGCATCGACTGGGACGAGGAGGTCTCCGCCCTGCACGCCCAGATCGAGGTCGTCGCCGGTGAGTGCACGCTGCTCGACGACGGTCTCTCCCGCAACGGCTCTTACGTTGGCAGCGAGCGGGTGCATGGCCGGCGCCGCTTGCGCGACGGCGACACGCTGCGCTTCGGTCGCACCACCGTGCTCTTCCGCCGGCCCGGCGAGTCGGCTCCGGAAGCGACCGTGGTGGCGAGCGAGGTGCCCGACGCGGCGACGGTCTCACCGGGGCAGCGACGCGTCCTGCTCGCCCTCTGCCGCCCCTTCAAGGACGGCTCGATCTTTGCCACGCCGCCCACCAACCAGGCGATCGCCGACGAGCTGCACCTCAGCGTCGACGCGGTCAAGACCCACATGCGGGCCCTCTTCGAGAAGCTCGAACTCGAGGACCTGCCGCAGAACCGCAAGCGCGTCGCCCTGGTCGAGCGGGCGTTGCAGAGCGGCGTGGTCTCCCCCCGCGATCTGTAGCCAACACGTTCCAATCTTTAGCCGATAGGGCGCAACTGGACGCATATGCGATAGGAGCCCGTGCGCTTTGTGCCCACACTCCATCGTTAGTTAAGAAAGTTCTTCTGACGACGCCTCTCGATTAACACCGACAACGCACGTGACGCTCGCGCTTACCACTAACCAGATTCAGGAATTCGCTTTCGACTGGTATCCCGTCTTCGGGGTCGTCTTCATGGCGATGCTGCTCTTCGTCTTCTTCAAGCTGATGCGGACGACGGTGGGCTCGACCAAGCCGGAGACGGTCAAGGCGAGCAAGACGGCGCCGGTGCTCTGGGAGGAAGTGCAGGGGGTCGATGCGGCCAAGGACGAGCTGATGGACGTCGCCGAGTGGCTGCGGGATCCCAAGCGCTTCTCCGCGCTTGGCGCCCAGCCGCCGCGCGGAGTGCTGCTCTTCGGTCCCCCCGGCACAGGCAAGACGATGCTGGCGCGGGCGGTTGCCGCCCAGGCCGGCGTCGACTTCTTCGCCGCCTCGGGTTCAAGCTTCGTAGAGATGTTCGTGGGGAGGGGTGCCGCCCGCATCAGGCGGCTGTTCAAGGAAGCGCGCAAGTCCGGCCGTGCGGTGATCTTCATCGACGAGCTCGATGCGGTCGGTGGAGCGCGTGGTGGTGGAGGCGGCGATGGTGGCTCTAGTGAGCGCGAGCAGGCGCTCAATCAGCTGCTGGTCGAGCTCGATGGCTTCGAGCGTGATCCCGGCACGGTGATCGTCCTCGCCGCCTCCAACCACGTCGACAAGCTCGACAAGGCGCTGCTGCGTCCCGGCCGCTTCGACCGCCAGGTGCTGGTCTCGCCGCCCGATCGCAACGGTCGTGAGGCGATCTTGCGCGCCCATGCAAAGGGCAAGCCATTGGGTCCCGACCTCGACCTGACCGACGTGGCTCGCAAGACCACCGGCATGACCGGAGCGCAGCTTGCAAACGCGCTGAATGAGGGCGCGATCATCGCCGGCCGCGCCGGGCGCAAGGCGATGGCGCGCGAGGACCTCGACGAGGCGCTGCTGCGCCAGTCGGTCGGCTCACAGCAGGCACGGCGCCTGAACCAGAAAGAGCGACGCATCGTCGCCTACCACGAGGCCGGCCACGCGCTCTGCCGTCACCTGCTCGGTCTCGACCCGCCGGAGATTCTCAGCATCGTGCCCCGCGGCCCAGCGCTCGGCTTCGTCGGCCACTCGCCGCAGGAAGACACTTACCTGAAGTCCCGCGACGAGCTGCTCGATGAGGTCGTGACCCTGCTCGGCGGCCGGGCCGCCGAGGAAGAGGTACTCGGCAACTCTTATTCGGGCGCAGTGGATGACCTCGCCCGCGTGCACGCCGTCTGCACGCAGATGGCGGCTGAATTCGGCATGGGGGTGGCGATCGACGCTGATGGCGCGCCGCCGATCGCACTGCCGACCGGCGACTACGCGGTCTCCGATCAGACCCGCCGCGACGTCGACCGAGCGGCGATGATCCTCGCTCGCGAAGGCCACCGCCGCGCCCGCTCCCTGCTGGCCGCGAACCGCGAATGCCTCGACAACTTGGCCGCAAACGCGCTCGAGCGCGAGACGCTCACCCGTGAGGACCTCGACGAGATCTTCGCTGCACACGAGCTGCACCGTCCCTCGCGCTCGGGGATGCTGGAGCGCGCGGTAGCGACATTTTCAGCGGAGCCGCCGGAACCGAAGTAGCATTTCCGGCACTGATGGCGGATCGGAACGGCGCGAGCTCCCACTACTTCCCCCCGGGTCGCTCGATCGCCCGGATGGTGCACGGTGAGCGCTCCGTCGGCCTGCTCTACGGCCAGCGGGCGCTCCTGATTGGAGCCCTGGAGCCGCTCACCTACACCGGCACGATGATGAGCACCCGCTCCGCCGACCGGCCCTTCCAGCGCCTCGCCCGCACCGCCAAGATCCAGGAGACAATCCTGCTCGGCACCCGCGAGGAAGCCGACAAGGCGCTTGCGGTTGTGCACAAGTTGCACGAAAAGGTCAAGGGGACGCTGCCCGAGGCAGCGGGCGTCCATCCCGCCGGCAGCACCTACTCAGCCTTCGACCCGGAACTGATGCTCTGGACGCTGGCGGTAATCGCCGATTCAGGCCGCGCCATGTACGAGACGATGGTGCGACCGCTGAGCGAGGCCGAGCGAGAGGGCCTCTGGCAGGACTACGTTCGCTTTGGTGAGCTCTTCGGCCTGCCCCGCAGCGAGGTCCCGGGCAGCTACCGCGAGTTCAGCTCCTGGTTGGAGGCGCGACTCTCCTCGCCCGACCTGCAGGCGACCGCCCACGGTCTCGAGATGGCGCCGCTAGTCGCATTCGAGCAACCGGTACCGGCGGCGGCTCGGGGCAACATCCTCGCCCAGAATCACATCATCAAGGGCACTCTGCCGCCGCGGGTGCGGGAGATCTTCGGCATCCGCTGGAGCGGCGCGCACGAGGCCACCTTCCGCGCGATGACCGCGACCCATCGCCGCGCCCGGCGCTACTTCCCCCGCAAGATGCGCCGGGGCCGCAACGATGTCTTCTTCGACGTGGTCAGCAAGACCGAGCGTCAGCGCGGCGGCACCCCGACGCCACAGCTACACGCCAGCGCCTGAGCGTCGCCCCCGCTCTCTGCCTCTTAGGTGCCGGGAATCGCCTTGCAGGGCCGGAAGAAGGTCCCGGCCAGGCGAGTGCCGTCCTTGAAGACAAACTCGCCGCGCGCCTGCAGGCGGCCAATTTCGCAGCGAGCGTTGACGTAGCTGTGCAGCTTGCCCTTGACCTTCGTTTTGCGATTGACAGTCAACTGACCTGAAACCGGATGGCCGTAGCCGCCGGCGATCTTGGGGATTCTCGCCTTGACCCGGTAGCCGTAGATGCCGTTGTGGATCTTTTCGATCACCACTGGGACGATGAAAGTGGTGGCCACCGGCACCGTCGTGTAGGCGTGGAAGAGGATCGTGTCGTTGCCGTTCTTCTTCGGCCCGTTGAAGGCAGTGATCGGGGAGGAGACGGGGATGTACGCCTGTTCGGGGAAGGCGACGATCGCTTTCCCGAAGCCCTTGCCGACGATCGCGTTCGGGCAGTTCTTGCGAGCCGCCGGCACGGTGGTCGCCTGCAGTTTGCCCGCCGTGCAGACTTCGATTCCGGTCGTGTCGACGTGGCCGTGTTTGTCGAATTCGAATTCGATCGTGTCCAGGATCGGCGGCAGGGCGCCGGAGACCGTGGAGGCCTTGCCGCCGCCGTAGATCTTGATCGGCGCGTCGTGGTGCTTGGGCAGCGTTTCGGGTTTGAAGCCACCGTGCCCGACAATGACCAGGTCGCCGGCCCGCAGTTCGATTTTCTCGACGTCACGCGCAGCGCCCGCAACGGCGGCCAGGACGAGGACCGCCGCGACAAGCAGGCCGCCGAAGAAGATCCTCTTCCTGCCCAGCCTCCGCATCAAATCTCCTCTTTCCGCTACTTCAGCACCTGACAGGGCAAGATGAAGTTGGCACGGAACACGGTGTCCTTCGCTTCAGCCTGAGACGCCGTTTCTTCTGGCCCGCCTTTGAAGCTGAAATCGCCGTGGACGAGGAAGTGGCCGGTTTCGCAGCGAGCGTTGATGTAGCTGTGCGGCTTGCCCTTGTAGTTCCATTTGACGCCTACTTTGGCCGAGCCGGAGATCGGATGGCCATAGCCGCCAGCGATCTTGGGGATTTTCACGATGACGCGGTAGCCAAGAGCGCCTTTGTGGATTTTTTCGATCACGATCGGGACGATGAAGGTCGTCGGCCCTGGGTAGTCGAGATGGGCGTGGGCAATGATCGTGTCGAAAGCCCCCTTCTTGGGACCGTTGAAGAGGGTGATCGGCGAGCCAACCTTGATCGGGCCCTGTTCGGGAAACTTGACCACGGCGCTGCCAAAGCCCTGGCCCACAATCGCGTCCCCGCAGGCGCGGCGGGCGGCGGCCACGTCGGTAGCGACCAGTTTGCCTTTGGTGCAGACGGCGAGCCCGGTCGTGTCCAGTGCCCCGTGCTTGTCGAATTCGAGGACGAACTTGTCGAGGATCGGCGGGAGGTCTCCGCTCAGCGTCGAGAGCGTGCCGCCGCCGTGGGTGACGATCGGCGCGTTTTTGTGCTTCGGTAGTGCCTTCGGGGCGAAGTCGCCTTCGGCATCGAGCACGAGATTGCCGATGACGAGGTGCACCTTGAAGGCATTGGCAGTCGCCGCGCCGACCAGCAGCGCGAGCACGATTACAAAAGCGATCCTCTTCTTCATAGACCTTCCCCTCCCGTTGTCCCGACGACCCAAGATAGCGAACGTGTGCATGAATCCATGTTAAGGATGGGCGGCCCCCCAACTGGGTGCGAAGCTACGCAATGTATCTGCCGCTCGTGGCGAATCCACTTCACAGTGGGCGGTACCGGGCTCGAACCAGTGACCTCCTGCTTGTAAGGCAGGCGCTCTCCCAACTGAGCTAACCGCCCAGGGCACATCGCACTGATTATGGAACACACTGGGCCTCTGGGTAGCGCGGTGCGAGGCGTGGAAGAATCCTCGCCGTGAGATTCGAGGTCTTCTGGCGGGTCGCCGTCGTGCAGCTGGTGGCGGTGGCGTTGCTCTCGATATTGCTCGGCGCGATCTTTTCTCACGGCTTCTTCGAGGATTGGGGCTGGCTGGTTGGGCCGCTCACCTGGCTCGGTTGCGCCTGGCTCACCGCCCGGATCGTCGGGCTGGAACCGGCGCCGACGCTGGTGCGAGCGGTGCTGGCCGGCATCGTCAGTGCCCTCGCCGTCCTTGTCGGGCTGCACTGGCTGGGAGCGCTCGTTGCGGTTGGGCTATTTGCCTATATCTGCGCCATCGACGCTCGCACGAGTAGCCTGCGGGCCGAATGAGCGAGTCGAATCGAGCGAGCGCGTGAGCTGGGGCGTCGCGGACATCCCCGATCAGTCCGGCCGGACCGCGGTCGTAACCGGCGCCAACGGTGGACTCGGGCTGGAGACGGCGCGGGCACTGGCAGGGGCGGGGGCCAACGTCGTGATGGCCGCCCGCAACCAAGAGCGCGCAACGGAGGCAATGGCCCAGATCCGCGTCTCTGCCCCTGATGCCAACTTGACAATCGTCAAGCTGGACCTCGGCTCGCTTGACTCCGTCAAGGCCGCGGCCGAGGAGATCCTCGCCGTGCACGAGACGATCGACCTGCTCGTCAACAACGCCGGCGTGATGGGCATCCCGGAGCGCCGCACCGTCGACGGCTTCGAGATGCAGTTCGGCGTCGATCACCTCGGTCACTTCGCACTCACCGCGCGGCTGCTGCCGGCGCTTCTGGCAGTGCCGGCAGCCCGGATCGTCACCGTCACCAGCTCCGCACACCATCTCGGCAGGGCGGTCAATCCCGAGAACCCCAACCTGGAGGGACGCTACGGGCCCTGGCGCGCCTACAACCAGGCCAAGCTGGCCAACTTCCATTTCGGCCTCGGCCTGCACAGGCTGCTCAGCGAGGCTGGCAAGTCTGCCGCAAGCCTGGTCACCCACCCCGGCCTCTCCAACACTGAGCTGCAAGCGGTCAGCGTCGAAGAGACCGACGGTGGCCTGTCCCAGCGCTTCTTCCTGGCGCTCGCGCGCAACATCGGCATGTCGCCAGCCGAGGGTGCCCTCTCGCAGCTGCGCGCGGCGACCGACCCGAAGGCCAAGAGCGGTGAGTTCTACGGCCCGCTCTTCGTCGGCAACGGCCCACCCGTGCGCAAGCCGGTTCTGCGCCTCGGCAACAACCGCGCGATCAACAAGCTCTGGCAGGTCTCCGAGCGCGAAACCGGCCTCAAGCTGGAGGCGTGAACCTCGGGTTGGAGAACCGCGTCGCCCTGGTGATGGGTGCCAGCCGCGGCATCGGCCGGGCGATCGCGGCGGCGCTGGCGCGGGAGGGTGCGAAGGTGGCGATCGCCAGCCGCTCAGCGGAGAACCTGGAGCAGGCCGCAACGGAGATCGACGGGGTCCCGACGCCATTCGTCGCCGACGCCTCCGACCTCGATCGCCTCGCCTCGCTGCCCGCCGAGGTCGAGGCAAAGCTCGGCCCGGTTGACATTCTCGTCGCCAACACCGGCGGACCACCCTTCGGCGGTGCCTTCGACCACGATCTCGCCGACTGGGAGGCCGCCTACCGCTCGCTCGTCCTTGCTCCCCGCGTTCTCGCCGGCGCCGTCGTGCCCGGGATGCGGGAGCGCGGCTGGGGGCGGATCGTCAACGTCGGCTCCAGCTCCACCCGCGAGCCGATCCCCGGTCTCAACCTCTCCAACTCGCACCGCATGGCCGCGGTCGGCTTCCTCAAGACACTCTCACGCGAGGTCGCCGCCGACGGGATCACAGTCAACACCGTCGCCACCGGCCGCTTCGCCACCGAGCGCCTCGCCGACGCCTCCGGCTCACTCGACGCCGCCGAAGCAGTTGCGAAGCAGGAAATCCCCGCCGCTCGACTCGGCCAACCCGAAGAGTACGGCGACCTGGTTGCCTTCCTCTGCTCCGAGCGAGCCGCCTACATAACCGGAACTGTCATCCCAATCGACGGGGGCCTTCTCCACTCCGCCTCTTGAAGGCCGGTCCCGGTAGGGGTGGAACGTCTTGCACTTTTTCGTCATGAGCTAGAGGCGCCAGCCCAGCGACTCTCCACCGAAAAAGTTAAGTGGAACCCCTACCGGGACCGGCCTTCACGGTCAGCCTTTGGACGAACGCATCGAGGGGAAGAGGATCACGTCGCGGAGGTTCTCTGCGTCAACGAGGATCATCGTCAGGCGATCGATGCCGATGCCCGAGCCGCCCGCTGGCAACGACCCGTATTCGAGCGCCCGCACGAACTCGTCGTCGCTTGGATAGGGCGCCTCCTCGCTCTCGGGGTGCCGGCGCTGGCGCTGGCGAACGAAGTTCTCGCGCTGCATGTCCGCGTCATTGGTGTCGGTGCCGCCGCCGATGATCTCCATTCCGTCGACGACCCCGTCGAACGCCTCGCCCAGCAGCTCTGGATGCTCGGGCACCGGCTTTACGGTCGGCCAGAGTTCGCGCGGCAGATCGACGAGGAAGGTGGGCTGGACCAGCTTCGGCTCGATCAGCTTGCCCTGGATCTCGTCGACGATCCAGGCCCAGTCCGCGTCCGGGGCGACGTCCTCGTCGAGCAGCTCGACCAGCTCGTCGCGGCTGGCGGCGAGGATGTCGACGCTGGTCTCCTCGAGGATCGCGTCACGCAGGGTGATCCGTTTCCACGGAGCCTTGAAGTCGATCTTGTGACCGTCGCGCTCGACCACCGTCGTCCCCAGCACCTGCTCGACCACAGTCGAGAGCATCTGCTCGGCGAAGGCCATCACGCCCTCGTAGCCGGCGCAACTGAGGAACCACTCGAGCATCGTGAACTCGGGATTGTGTTTGGGCGAGAGGCCCTCGTTGCGGAAGAACCTGCTCAGCTCGTAGACGTTCTCGAAGCCGCCGACGATCGCCCGCTTCAGGTAGAGCTCGGTCGCGGTGCGCAGGAACATTTCGCGGTTGAGCGCATGGTGGTGGGTGGTGAACGGGCGCGCCGCAGCGCCACCGGCGAGGGTCTGCAAGATCGGCGTTTCGACCTCGACGAAGTCGCGCTCGTTCAGGTAGTTGCGGATCGCCGCGACCAGCTTGGCCCGCATCGCGAAGATCTCACGCGAGCGCTCATTGGCCATCAGGTCGAGCTCGCGCTGACGGTAGCGGACCTCGGGGTCGGAGATACCGTGGAAGAGGTCGGGCGGGTCGCGCAGCGCCTTGCCCAGCATCGTGCACTCCCGCACTGCCAGCGCTAGCTGGCCGCGCTTGGTCACGTAGAGATCGCCCTCGATGCCGACTGCGTCGCCGATATCGAGTGCATCGATGCGGCCGAAGGCCTCCTCGCCGATGGCGTCGACGCGAGCATAGGCCTGGATCGAGCCGGTCAGGTCGCGGATGTCGAGGAAGATCGTCTTGCCGTGGCCGCGGCGGCCCACCACCCGGCCGGCGATCCGGTAGGAGAAGCCGGCCTGCTCCCCCTCCTTGAGCTGCTCGGGATCGTGCGCAGCGAGGATCGCGGAGATCTTGTCGCGGTTCGGAAAACCGTCCTTGGGATAGGGCTCGATCCCTTCGGCGCGCAGCCGCTCGAGCTTTTCCCGCCGGACGCTCTCGGTGGAGCCCTCCGAAGGCTCAGCCTTCGCAGGGGCGCCGCTCATGGCGCCAGGCCGACCGTCACCCGCTCGTCACCGCGGTAATCGGTGCGCGTTTCGGCCTCGCGCAGCACCTCACGCATGGCCGGGCCGTGGTGCGTGTCGTGCTCGAGCGCCATCCGCCAACCGCTCGGTGTTTCCTCGACCAAGCTGCGGATGATGTCGAGACCGTCCTTGCCGCTGTCGCCCTGGGTGGAATCTCCCTGCACGGCGATCTTCGGCTCACGGCGGATCTCCGGCGAGCGCTCGTCGATCGAGGTCTCGGTGATGTAGGGCAGGTTGGCGATCAGCAGGTCAACCTGGTCGACGTGGTCGGGGATCCCCCGGGTCACCGTCACCTCCAGCGCAATGCCGAGGCGCTCGGCGTTCTCGCGAGCTTTCTCGGCAGCTTCAGGCGAAAGGTCGGATGCGGTGACACGCAGATCGGGTCGCTCGCTGAGCAGCGCCAGGGCGATTGCGCCGGAGCCGGTACCGACCTCGTGCACACGGGCGCCCGCGGGTAGCTCGATGCCGACGGCGACGAGCAGCTCGGTCTCCCGGCGCGGGATCAGCACCCGCTCATCGACCGCGATCTCGATCTCACGAAAGCGACAGCTACCGAGGATGTACTCGAGCGGCTCGCGCTCGCTGCGGCGGGCGACGTACCGTTCGATCTCCGCCTGCACGTCCGGCGTGACCACGGTCGTGCCGTCGAGCTCGAGGTCCTCGACCCGCATTGCCAGCGCTTTCGCCACCAGTTTTTTCGCGTCGGACTCCGGCGCTTCGCAGCCCGCCGCCGCGATCGCATCGGTTGCTTGCCTGAGAACATCCTCGGCGCTCGCCATTTGCGGCGCTCCCTCCTTCTGGGCTTCCACGGCTACAACCCCGCTGCGGGTCTGATCGGATCGGTGGAAGCCACGGTCGAAAGGCTACCGTGTCGGCGGCGGACCGCGACTATCCACACGGCGCCGATCGCGATCATTCCCAGGCTCTCCAGCTGCGCTGTGGTCAGACCTAGGGCCACGTCGCTGTTACGCCGCAGGAACTCGATCGCGAAGCGCTCGGCTCCGGCGTAGATCAGGTAGATCGCGAAGAGGACGCCGGCGCGGAAGCGATCGCGGAGCTGCCAGAGCATCCAGGCACCGAGCCCCATCACCAACGTCTCGTAGATCGGCGTGGGGTGAACGGTCTGGTCAGTCGGCACCGTGCCGTCGGGGTAGGACATCGCCCAGGGCCCGTCCCAGGCCTTGCCGTAGTCGCCGTCGCCGGAGAGCTGACAGCCGCAGCGGCCGATCGCGTAACCAAGCGCAAGGGCCGGTGCGGCGAGGTCGAACAGAGCAGGCCCGAGGAAATCGCGGTACCAGGCCCAGAGCAGGACGGCAGCTGCGCCGCCGATCGCGCCGCCGTACCAGACCAGTCCGGAGCCGGAGAAGAGGTTGCCGATCAGGTCGTGCTTGACGCTGCTGTAGTTCTCCACGATGAAGTAGAGGCGCGAGCCGACGATGCCGCCGATCAGCGCCGCGAAGCCCATCTCGTACGCCCAGTCGACGGGCTTGCCGATCTCCTTCAGCCGCTTGGCGATCAGCGCCCCCGCGGCGAGGAAGGCGAGTGCGAACATCAGGCCAAAGGTCTGCAGGGTGAGCGGCCCAATGTGCAGCTCGGGGTACATCGCTAGCCGGCGATCAGCATCTCGAGCAGGGCCTTCTGGGTGTGGAGGCGGTTCTCGGCCTGATCCCAGACGGCAGAGCGCTCGCCGTAGAGCACCTCGGCAGTGATCTCCTCGCCGGCGTGAGCCGGCAGGCAGTGGAGGACGATCGCATCGTCCTTGGCGGCGGAAAGCAGGTCGGCGTCGACCCGGAAGGGAGCCAGGTCGGCGCGGCGCCGCTCGGCCTCGGCCTCGTCACCCATGCTGACCCAGACGTCGGTGTAGATCGCGTCGGCGCCCGCGGCGGCGTCCCGGGGGTCGGCAGTCAGCTTTGCCTCGTGCCCCTCCTCGAGCTGGTACCCCTCGGGGGCGGCGACGACGACCTCGACCCCGGCCAACTCGCCGGCGATCGCTAGCGAGCGGGCGACGTTGTTGCCGTCGCCGACGTAGGCGAGCCGTTGCCCGGAGAGATCGCCGCGCCGCTCGCGCAGGGTGAGCAGATCGGCAAGCGCCTGGCAGGGATGATGGAGCGGCGTCAGTGCGTTGACGACCGGAACCTCGGCGCCCGCAGCCAGCTCGGCGACAGCCTCGTGGGAGCCGGAGCGGATCACGATCGCATCGACGTAGCGGGAAAGCACCCTCGCCGTGTCGCCGATCGACTCGCCGCGCGAGAGCTGCAGTTCGTCGCCGCGCAGCACGATCGGCGTGGCGCCAAGCTCAGCGACTCCGACCTCGAACGAGATCCGAGTGCGGGTGGAGGGCTTCTCGAAGACGAGCGCGATGCTTCGTCCCGCCAGAGCCTCGGCGCCGAGGCGATCCCCGCGGCCGGCTTTCAGCGCGGCGGCGCGGTCGAGCAGCTTGCCGAGCTCGAAGGCCCCCAGCTCTTCGCCTGTCAGGAAGTCCCGCTTCTTCAAGCAGCGGATACTACGGCGGTGGAATTCACGGCTGTCAGCTGGAACCTCTTCCACGGTCGCGACTTCCCACCGGACCCGGCACTCTTCACCTGGCGCTCGCGGCTGCTGGGGATCGAGGAGCGGGGCGCGACCCACGTCCAGGTCAACCGGGGGCTGGTCAACGAGTTCGCGGAAACGTTGTCCGGAGCCGCGTGGGACGTCGCGCTGCTGCAGGAGTGTCCGCCCCGTTTTGCTGCACCGTTGGCCGAGGCCTGTAATGCCGATGCGCACCGGGTGTTCACCTCCCGCAACTCGTTCGCCGCCCTGCGCACCTTCATCGCCCGCCGCAATCCCGACCTGATCGCCTCTGGCGAGGGCGGCTCGAACCTGACCTTGGTCAGAAACGGAGGAATCGTCGAGCGGCGCGAGCTAACGATTCACGAGGGGCGACCGGAGCGGCGAGCGATGGCATTTACGCGCATAGGGATCGACGGAGAGGCGGAGCTCTGCGTCGCCAACCTGCACGCGACCAACGACAGGCCGGACCTCGCCACCGCCGATGTCCTGCGCGCGGCCGAGGCGGCGATCGAATGGGCGGGGAACTCGCCGCTGCTCTTCGGCGGCGACCTCAATCTGCGGCCAGCTGAGGACCCCGCCGCCTTCGAGGCTTTGCGCGAGCGCTTCGACCTCAGCGGCGCGATCCACCCCCGCGCTATTGATCACCTCCTCTCACGCGGGCTGGCGGTCGTCGACGCGCCGGCAGCCTGGCCCGCCGAGCAGCGCGAGCGGTCCCACCACGGCCTTCGTCTTCGCCTCTCCGATCACGCCCCGGTCCAAGCGCGTTTCAAAACGGGTAGTCGATAGCCGCGAGACCGGCAGGAGTGCGATAGTCAGGCGGAAGACCGCCCAAACCACCAGGAGGCGAAACGGAATGGCCGCGAAAAAACAGTCCACCGGCAAAGCGACGAAAAAAGCAAAAGCCGGCACGCGTGCCAAAAAACCGGCCGCCAAGAAATCAGCGCCGAAAAAAACTGCTGCCAAGAAAGCGAAAGCTAAAAAAACGTCTCGGGGAGGCTCGGCTGCCGGACTCGACAAGAGTGTCGAGCAGTTCCGCGACAGCCTCGAGCGCAGCGTCACGCTGAGCCGCGAGCGGCTGCAGGAGGTCGTCGACGACGCCGTCAAACGCGGGCGGATGACGCGCAGCGACGCCGAGAAAATGCTTTCCGAACTGGTTAAAAAGGGCCGTCGCCAGACCGACTCGCTGCTGAAGGAACTCGAACGGCTGGTCAAACAGGCGCGGCGCGAGGTCGGCGGACGGGCTCAGCCGGTGCGCAAACAGGCCACCCAAGCCGCCCGGCGCGCGCGCAAGAAACTGAGCTAGATGGAGCGCGCCACCGGTGAGAAACCGGCAGCACGCCGGCACCGGGGCGAGCAGCTCGAGGTCGAGGTCGAATCGCTCGCCTTCGGCGGGCGCGGTGTCGCCCGCGCCGATGGAATGGTCGTCTTCGTCGCCGGCGCCCTGCCCGGCGACCGCGTGCGGGCCGAGATCACCAAAGCGAAGAAGCGCTTTGCCGAGGCCCGCACGGTCGAGCTGCTGCGGCCGGGTACCGATCGCATTGCCGATCGCTGCGTCCACGGCGGCGAGCCCTGTCCCGGGGCGCCCTGGCAGGGGCTCCCCTACGAGCGCCAGCTGGCCCAAAAGTCCGAACAGGTCGACGAGGCGCTGCGCCGGATCGGCGGTCTCGACGGCTTCGAGCTGGAGGAGATCGAGCCCGCGATCGAGCAGTGGCGCTACCGCAACAAGCTCGAGTACTCCTTCGGAGAGCGCGAGGGCGAGCCGATCCTCGGCTTTCACGCCCGCGGTCGCTGGGACCTGATCGTCGACGTCGAGGACTGCCAGCTCGCCTCCGAGCGCGGCAACGCGGCGCGGAACACCGTCCGCGAGTGGGCGCGGCTCGAATCCGTTCCCCCTTTCGACGCGCGCGAGCGGACCGGCGTGCTGCGCAACCTGGTCGTGCGCGAGGGCTGGCGTACGGGGCAGATCCAAACGCGCCTGGTCACCTCCCCGGCGCGGTTCCCGAAACCCCCAGTCGACCTGCACACGGTGATCGAAGGCGACTCTGGCGGCACCGATGGGCCGACTGGGGCTCTCGGCGAAGAGCGACTACGAGAGGAGCTCTTCAACCTGCGCCTGGAGATGTCGCACGGCGCTTTCTTCCAGACCAACACCGAGATGGCAGAGCGGCTCTACGGCGTCGCTGCCGAGTATGCGGGGCTGAGCGGCAGCGAGCGTGTCTTCGACCTGTACTGCGGGATCGGCACGATCGGCCTGACGATGGCCGCGCGAGCAGGCGAGGTCTGGGGCCTGGAGATCGTCCCCGAGGCGATCGCCGACGCCGAGCGCAATGCCGAGCAGAACAAAATCGAGAACGCCCGCTTCATGGCGGGCAGCGCCCGCACCGGGGTGCGACCGCTGATCGAGAAGGCCGGCAAACCCGACGTCGTCGTCATCGACCCCCCGCGCGCCGGCCTCTCCCAAAAGATCGTCCGCCGCGTGATCGAGTGCGAAGCAAAGCGCATCGTCTACGTCTCCTGCAACCCAACCACGCTGGCACCCAACGCGTCCCAACTGGTCGAGGCCGGCTACACCTTGCGCCGCGTCAAGCCAGTCGACATGTTCCCCCAGACCCCGCACATCGAGTGCGTGGCGCTGCTGGAAAGGTCTGGGTAGGCGAACTAGGTTCGACGGCGACCTGCCTCGCTCCGCTTGAAGCGCAAGTCGCTCAATTCACGCCTCAACAAGCGAAGTTCAGATGTCAGCTCTCGACGGAGACCACGAATGTCATCGTTGATCCAGGTGACTTCTCGATCCACTCGTCTTTCCAGATTCTCCACTCGTCTTTCGGTCCATTTGCTCATGTCTCCAGGCTAGATAGAAACTTGTTGTCTGTGGTTGAGTTGAGGTTGGGAAATAGTCACAAGATCCGCACAAAAGCCAATCACTAGGCTTCGCCGCCGTGGCGAATGGGCAAAGCAGAGGCTTCGGAGTAGCCGCCGGGCTTGACTCAGGGGTAGCGCGGCCGCTGGCCGAGCGCTGCGCTGAGCTTGGCTATGGATCGATGTGGTCGAACGACCATCCAGGTGCCAAAGGCCTGGAGACCCTGGCCGAGTTCGGGGCCGCTGCGCCGGGGGTCGATCTCGGCGTCGCCGTGATCGCTCTCGACCGCACCCCGCCCGAAGCGATCGCCGCGGACATAGAGCGGCTCGACCTCGATCCCTCGCGCCTCTGGCTCGGCGTCGGCGCCGGCTTCTCGGAGAAGCCGCTGACGCGGATGCGCGAGTCGCTGCCGGAGCTGCGCGAAAAGCTGCCCGGAGTCCGCCTCGTCCTCGCCGCGATGGGCCCAAAGATGTGCGCCCTCGCCGGCGCCGAGTTCGACGGCGCCTTCTTCAACTGGATGACCCCCGAGTTCGCCGCCGGCGCCCGCACCAAGGTCGAGACTGGAGCCCAAGAAGCCGGCCGCGAAACGCCCCCCGTCTTCGGCTACATCCGCACCGCCGTAGGCCCCGACGCCCCCGAGCGCCTAGCCAAAGAGGAATCCTTCTACCGCAACCTCCACGACGGCTACCGCAACCACTTCACCCGCCTAAAAGAGCCCGAGGGCACCGTCGGCGTAGCCGCCGCCAATGCGACCGAGGCGCAAGCACAGCTCGCTGCCTACACGGCGCTCGACACGATCGTCGTCCGCGGTCTCGCCAGCGCCAAGACCGAGGCGATGACCGCGGTCGCCGAGGCAGCCGCGCCCTGAGCAAAACGCGCATCCGACATTGACCCCGCCAGAGTGTGGTCAATGTCGGTTACGGACGCTTGGGGGAGGGACTGGGTGCCCCTCCAGCGCAGCGGCGTCCTGGTTTTCGCACAGACCACTCAGCAAGAGCCCCCTCACTTAAAGGCGAAAACCCCAGCAAGCCGGAGGGGCACCCAGTCCCTCCCCACCGCTCAATACGGCGGCAAATCCTCGTACCACTCACCGAGCATCTTGAAAGAGCGCCAGAAGCGTGCCTTGGCGTCCTCTTCGTCAAGAGAATCGTCGATATCCGGCGTATAGAGAGCATCAACGGTAGGAGTGAAAGCCTGGACCTCACCCTCCCGTGCCTCGATCGGCCGCGAAAGCGGAACCCCGAGCTTGTTGAGGACGCGCAGCGCCGGCTCACCCATGACGACGATGATCTTCGGCTGCACGATCGCCATCTCCTCGACCACGCGGCCCATGCACTCCTCCGCGGCGAGATCGGGCTCAGCGATCGGGCACTTGACGCAGAGGGTCCCGTAGACCACCAGCGGGTCGATGCCGAGCCGCTTGAAGCTCTTCATCAGCGCGTTGCCGGCGCGGCCATAGAAGGCGACGCCCTCTTCGATCTCCGCCGCCGCCGGCGCGTGCTTGAGCATGAAGACGTCGGCCTGCGGGTGGCCTGAGCCGAGCACCGGCATCAGCTTGCCGCGTGGGCAATGGGGGCAGGCTTGCAGGTCGTGAGTCAGCTGGTTGAGCTCGCGGATCGCGCGCTCGAGGTACTTCTCCTTGATCTCGTCGTCGGTGGCGGGCATGGGGCTGAGCGCTCTCTTTGACGAGCCCGCCTCGGCTCCTCTCACTCGCCCCGCCTGCATCAGCTCTTGCTCGCCGGCCGGCGTTTGCGCGGCCGGCCCCCGCGGACGGGTTTGGCGTCGGGAACCCTGCGTTTCGGCGCCTTCGGCCGACCCGTCGTCTGCAGCAGCTTCAGCGCCTGCACGTAGACGAGGTTCTTGTGCTTGCGGGTGATGTCGGCGTCCCGCATCGCCTCGAGGAACTCCTTGGGCCCGTCGAAATCGTGGATCCGGACCCGGACGCTGCCGAGCCCCTGAGCGACGTGGCTGTCGGAGCCCGCCCCCGGCACGATGCGGTACTTGCGGGCGAAGCGTTCGGCCTCCTCGTTAAAGGCGGTCAGGGCCACGCGCGGGTTGAAGACCTCGAGCACGTCGATCTCCTCGACGATATCCAGCAGGTGCTCGTAGTCCGGCACCGAGTGGAAGCGGTCGAACGGATGGGGCACGTAGACGAGCCCGCCCTGCTCGCGAATCGCGCCGATCGTCTCAGCCATCGTCATCCCGCGCGGAATCTTCTCCTCGAGGAAGAGCCCGATCACCTCCCCCTGCTCGGCGGTCTTCACCTCCTCGGCGACGATCACCTTGATGTCGCCCATCTGCTCCGCGATCTTGCGCGCCTCCAGGGCCCCGGAGACCTCGTTGTGATCGGTGATCGCGATCGCTCCGAGGCCGCGGTCGCGAGCGGTCTCCAGCAGCACCTCGACCGGGGTCGCGCAGTCGGGCGAGTGATCGGTGTGCATGTGCAGGTCGACCTCGATCAGCGGCCGCTTGGCGATCCGCCGGCGCACCTCCTCGTTGCCGGTCGGATCGTGGCGGCGCGCGACCAATCGCAGGTAGATCGCCTCCAGCTCGGCAGCGACTTGCGACCAATCGCGGTGGGCTTCCGCCGGTGCGACGAGCTCATAGGAAGCCGGGAAGTATCGCTCCAGCAGCTGTCCCGTCTGCGGCGAGGTGACGGTGCGCGCGTCGAGGCGCCCGAAGAAAATCTCGACAAGCGGACGAGCCACCTGGGTCGAGAGCACCCGCTCCTGCGGAGCGTGAAAAGTGGCGACGTTGAGCGAGGAAGAGTGACGCAGGGCCGTCGATGAAACCCGCGGCGCGAACGGATCGTGGACGTGGACGATGTCCGCCGGCGTCGCCTTCAGCAGCTTTTTGACCTGATCGCCGACGCCGGCGACGCGGACCTGGTGCCCGCGCCGTTCGAGCTCCTTCGAGACCGCCGCGATATAGCGGTTGACCGGATTCTCGGTGTCACGCCGGTGCGGCGTGACCTGGACTATGGAGAGTGCCTCAGGAGCTGGCAACGACCCGCGTCTTGGCGCGCGCGTTAGCCGCGATGAACTCCTCGGTCTGCTCACGCGCCTCGTCGTCGGGGCGCTGCGAGTGCGGCGACTTCATCAGGTAGCTGGAGGGACCGTCGAGCTGGCCGGTGATGCCGTTGTTGAGCGCCAGCTTGATCAACCGCACCGCGTCAATGACGACGCCGGCCGAGTTGGGCGAGTCCCAGACCTCGAGCTTGAGCTCGACGTTGAGCGGCACGTCGCCGAAGGCTTTGCCCTCGAGCCGGATGTGCGCCCACTTGCGGTCGGTCAGCCAGGCGACGTAGTCGGACGGGCCGACGTGGACGTCCTCGGCGGGCAGCTCGTGGCCCATGATCGAGGTGACCGCATTGGTCTTCGAGATCTTCTTCGAGTCGAGCCGCTCGCGCTCGAGCATGTTGTAGAAGTCCATGTTGCCGCCGACATTGAGCTGCGAGGTGCGCTCGACGCGGACGCCGCGGTCGTGGAAGAGACGGGCCAGCTGGCGGTGGACGATCGTCGCCCCGACCTGGGACTTGATGTCGTCGCCGATGATCGGCAGGCCGGCCTCTTTGAAGCGCTTGTCCCAGTAGTCCTCACGGGCAATGAAGACCGGAAGGCAGTTGACGAAGCCGACGCCGGCCTTGAGCGCCTGCTCGACGTACCACTTGGTCGCCTCCTCGGAGCCGACCGGCAGGTAGCAAACGAGCACGTCCACCTTGGTCTCCTTGAGGATGCCGACGACATCAGCCGTTTCCCCCGGAGCCTTGGTGATCTTCTCCTTCAGGTACTTGCCGAGACCGTCGTGAGTCATGCCGCGCTCAACCTTGACGCCGAGGTTCGGCACCTCGGCGAACTTGATCGTGTCGTTCTGGCCGGACCAAATCGCCTCGGAGAGGTCCTTGCCGACCTTCTCGGAATCGATGTCGAAGGCGGCGACGAACTCGACGTCGCCGACGTGGTAGCCGCCCAGGTCGACGTGCATCAGGCCGGGCACTTCCTCACTGGGGTCGGCGTCCTTGTAGTACTGGACGCCCTGGATGAAGCTGTTGGCGCAGTTGCCGACACCGACTATCGCGACGCGGACCTTCTCGTCCGTTCGGGCGGCGCCGTTGCTGCCGTTTGCTCCGTTGCTATCGCTCATGAAATTCGAAGTCCTTCCTCGATCGGCTAGGCGGCAAGAGACACCCAGTCCCGGAACTGGTTACAGGTCAGGCGGGGGAGCCGCCTCGTTTGAAAGCTGGTTTCGGACGTGCCATACACGCTGGATCGTCGTGACAATGGTCAGCGCCGCGATCAGGTAGACCGAGGGCGCCAGCAGTTCGAAATCGCCGAGTCCGGCGCCCTTGGCGAAGACCAAGCCGATGGAGAGTATGACTACCCGCACGGGACGCGTCGCCAACCCCACCTTGCACTCGACTCCCAGCGCCTCGGCGCGAGCCCGCGTGTAGGAGACCATCAGCGATCCGAGCACGGCGACGACGCACATCGCGGCGGCGAAATCGTCGCCCGTCGCGGCGAAGTAGCCAGCCACGGCAGCGAGCACGATTCCCTCCTCGATCCGGTCCAGGGTCGAATCGAGGAAGGCGCCGAACAGCGTGCCCTTGCCCGACATGCGCGAGTAGCGTCCGTCGAGGGTGTCCATCACCGAGCCGAGGATGAAGGCGACCCCGGCGAGAAAGAAGAGGCGCTGCGTAACGAGGCCCGCGGCAACCAGGTTGCCGATCAGGCCGGCAACCGAGATCGCGTTCGGGGTCAGCCGCGACTCGATCAGGCGGTCGCGTGCGTAGGCGCGCAGCTCTTGGCCGTTGCGGGCCTGGCGACCGTTGCGGCGGCCACCGGGGGCCCTAGGGGGCGCCGAAGACTCCATCCTTGCTGAGGCTACCGGGCGGCACGGTCCGAGCGCGGTGTTTAGGCCTCGGCCTCCCGCGGGGAGTAGCGCCAGGCCCAGGCGTGGGGGCGGGCGCGGGCGAGCAGGCGGCTGGCGACGAGCGCCGAAAGTGCCGCGACCATGGCGCCGAGCGCCGCATCGACCCAGTAGTGGTTGCCGGTGACGATCACGACCCAGATCACCAGGGCCGGCCACATCGTCCAGAGCGCCCGCGTGTACCAGTGGCGCGAGAGCTTGGCCGCCGAGAGGCCGACCATCAGGGCGAAGGCGCAGTGCATGCTGGGCACCGCCGCGTAGGGGTTGATGAAGAGCTTGACTAGGGCCGAGTCGTGGTTGACGCTGGAGAAGTCGTTGATCGTGTCGACGAAGCCGTATTGCGGGAAGAGGCGGGGCGGCGCCGTCGGGTAGAGCGTGTAGCCGACTACGGCCAGGACCATCGCCACCATGAACATGTTGCGGACGAAGTAGTAAGCGTCGTTGCGGAAGAAATAGACCCAGAAGAAGAAGCCGAGGACGACCGCGAACTGGCTGTTCATATAGACCTGGTTGGCGAAGTCGATCACCCAGGTCGCGCCGGTGAAGAATTCCTGCAGTGCCGGCTCGAAGAAGGTGTGGGTGCCGCGCTCGAGGTCGATGATCGCCTGGCCGTGCGCAAACGCAGGGCCGTGCTGGCCCTCCGCGAGACCCCGCGCGGTCTCGTAGACGAGGTCGACGATCAGCAGGAGGCCGATTTGACGACCGAGATCGCCCCAGCCCTGGGGCAATCGTGCCGTTAGTGCGGCAAAAGCGCGACGCATCCGACAATTGTAATCGCCGGGTTAACGGGCGAGAAAGTCAAGGACCGTGTCAACGACCCGCACATCGTCGATCCATGGCCAGTGGCCGGCCGCGGGGACGACTTGGAGCGTGGAGTTTGGGAGGGATCGAGCGTAGGCCTCTCCGAAGCGGAATTGGAGGAACGGGTCATTTGCTCCCCAGAGGACCAGGGAGGGACACTCCAGGCGGTTGAGGTCCTTGCCAGCGAGGGCGAGGCGGTTGGGGTCGGCGTGGCGGTAGAGAGCGAGCGTGGCCTCGTTGGTTCCGTGGTCCATATGGCGCCAGATCGTCTCGATGAACTGCGGCGGCATCGCCCGGCGATCGCCAGAGAGCTGGCGCATGACCAATCCCATCGACGACTTGGTGGTGGTCGCGTTGGCGATCTCGCCGAGGCCGCGGCGGCGCCAGATCTGCGCGACCCAGTGCCAGCGGAAGCCGGGCAGCAGAGGAATCGCATTGATCACGACGAGCTTCTCGACCAGCTCGGGGCGCCGCTGCACCCCGATCAGGGCGAGGCTGCCCCAGTCGTGGACGACGAGCTTGCGACGCTCCACTCCCAGCTCGCGGAGGCACTTCTCGAGAAACGCCGAGAGCCCGTACATCGAGTAGTCGAACCGCGCCGGGTCGGGTCGGTCCGAGCGGCCCCAGCCCGGCATGTCGATCGCGATCGCCGGCCTCCCGCCCTGCTCGAGAAAGGGCAGCCAGTCCTCGCCGTGGGTCGGGTTGCCGTGGCAGTAGACGGTCGGCGTGCCCTCGCCCGGGACGCGCCGGTAGAAGACGGTCACGCCGTCGACTCGCAGCTCCCCCTCTTCGATCGCGCCGGCCACACCCGAACCATATGCCGGACTAGGGTCCGCGAAGCATGGACTGGAAGCGACCGCCGAAACGCCGCGTGCGCGCAATCCGCGACCGCTTGCGCGCGATGTATGGCGAGCCGGTCAATGAACCGCATGGCCACCCGATCGCAGAGCTGATCAAGACGGTGCTCTCGCAGCACACCAACGACCGCAACCGCGATCGCGCCTTTGCCGCCCTGCGCGAGCGCTTTCCCAATTGGGAGGAAGTGCGCGACGCGCCGGTCAGCGAGGTCGAGGAGGCGATCCGCCCAGGTGGCCTCGGCAAGCAGAAGGCGCCGCGGATCCAGGCGATCCTCGAGCAGCTTGGCGAGCATCCCGACCTCGATTGGACGGAGACGGCGGCCCCGGCCGAGTCGATGGCCTACCTCGATTCGCTGCCCGGCGTGGGCCGCAAAACAGCTGCCTGCGTGCTGATGTTCACTTGGGGCATCGCCGAGATTCCCGTCGACGTGCATATCCACCGAGTCGGCGGGCGACTTGGCTTCTTCCCCGAGAAAGCCTCCTTCGAGCGCGCTCACGACGAGATGATGGCCGTGGTCGATCCAGAGGATGCCTTCGAGCTGCATATGAATCTGATCCGACATGGGCGCGAGGTCTGCCGCCCGAAACCGCGCTGCGCAGAGTGCGAGCTGCGCCGAATGTGTCCCTGGTACCGTGCCGGGCGCAAATGAGCAAAAAGACCTTCATCGTCTTCGGGCTGGTGGTCATATTCCTCGCCGTCCTGATTCCTTGGCTCGCTTTCCGCTCTGACGGAGACGCCGCGCGGGGTGCCCAAGAGGTGTCAGCGGATCTCGAATCCGGGCAGAGCCTCTTCCAGACCAATTGCGGCACCTGCCACACGCTCTACGCGGCTGGGACCGATGGCAACTACGGCCCCGACCTCGACGAACTGCTGGCCCCCTCCGGCCCGCCGGAAGGCGCCAGCGCCGCCTCGACGATCAAAGCAACTGAAGGTCGTGTTCTCAACGCGGTCGAAGTTGGCGTCGACAGCAGCACCACGCCAGGCCGGATGCCGGGCGGCATCCTCAACAAAGAGCAGGCGCAGGAAGTCGCCGAATTCGTCGCCCGTACTGCTGGTGAGGGCTAAGCCGCAGCCCATCACCGGCAGGGGTTCCGCTTAACTTTTTCGGTGGAACGGCTGGGCCGTCCGAGGTTGGATTGCCGAAAAAGTGCAAGACGCTCCACCCCTGCCGGTGATGGGCTATGTCATTGACTCGTAATCAGTGGGGGAGACGAAAGCTCAAAGAGCTGAAGAGGCCGGCGTGGTCTGAGTCCCAGAAGCCGTTGGCCGGCTGGCGGCCGGTTACGGATGAGGCTTTCAGCTTGATTTCCTTGGGATCGCGCGTCATCACGTGATCCACCTGGTGGTCGAAGTCGGCCACGCTGCCGCCGGCCCCCACCGCGAGCAGGCTCGACTTGATGCAGCAGCTGAGCGGATCGTTGGTGCTGCGCTCGCGCATTCCGGCACCGAGCAGGGTGCGGTAGGCCTGCTGATCGCCCGGTTCCACCGTGTCGTCGTCGGAGTTGAGGTCACCGAGGAGGACAACGGGCAGGCTGGTCGTTGCCGGACCGCCTGGGGCGACCAGTTCACCCGCCTGCAGCGCCCGAATGCTCGGCACCTGGGTCGCGGGGTCAAACGCCTCCAGGTGGGTGTTGACGAAACGGAAGGTATGGCTGCCCCGCACCTTCGCGTCGACCGCCGTCCAGCCGCGGGTAACCGAGAGGTTGACACCTGAGACCGTGACGACCAGGAGGTTGGCGAAGTGCGCCGCCTGCGGGTGTTTGAAGGTGACGCCTGCGCCGTTGCGGACCAGGATTACGTCGCGCATCGTCAGCCTGCCGTTGATCTCGGCGTTGGCGATCGCCCCGTTGGGACCGTCGCCGGCAACGCCGTTCTCGTTGGCGGGCGCTTCGAAGTCGAACTCGTCCTGGGAGATGGCGACGCGGTACTGCGGCTTGCCTTTGCCGCCTTTACCTTTGCCCTTGTTGAGCTGGGTGAGCAGTTCGGTGAGGTAGTCGTAGCGGACGGCGGTTGCCGTCGGTTTGGCGCCCGAATTGAGGAAGACTTCTAGGCTGGGCGGACCGGTGCGCCAGAGCGCGACCTCCTGCAGACCGACCAAGTCCGGCTTCTTTTTGAGGATCTCCTGAGCAAGGCCCTTGGCGCGAGTGGGGAAGTTGTTGGCGGTGACTTCGCGCAGGATCTGCCCCGTCGCTTCGGTGAACGCGGTCAAGCCCGAGGCAGTAATCGCCGGAGTGAGATCCGCACCGAGGTAGAGGTTGCGGGTCATCACGTTGACTTCCTTCGGCGGGCTCTGGTGCTTGCCGGACTTCGCCATCGCGAGGCCGGGCAGCAGGGCAAAGGCCAGCGCGCTGGCGAGGGCGAGCAAGACGGCGATTCGCCGGGTGGCTACGCGAGCGTGATTCAAGTTGTCTCCTCTTCGTCGGCGATCTGCGGTCAGCGAGATCGATGTCGTCGAGGCGCCTCCAATACCCGCAACCCACTATACGCACCAATGATTTGCATTCGGTGAGTGATCTGCCATACTCGCGCTTAGATTTCTTAGGCAGACGAACTAGAGCTGGAGGTACTTGATAGTGGGTAAGACAATCGGGATCGACCTGGGCACGACCAACTCCTGCGTTGCTGTCCTGGAGGGCGGCGAGCCGACCGTACTGGAGAACGCGGAGGGCGGGCGCACGACCCCGTCGGTGGTCGCATTCAGCGAGTCCGGCGACCGCCTCGTCGGCACCGTCGCCAAGCGCCAGGCGGTGATGAATCCCGAGAACACGATCTTCTCGATCAAGCGCTTCATGGGCCGCAAGGAGGCCGAAGTCAAAGAGGAGGAGACGATCGTCCCCTACAAAGTCGAGGCCGGCCCCAACGGCGACGTCCGCGTCGACGTACGCGGCAAGCAGTACAGCCCACCGGAGATCAGCGCAATGATCCTGCAGAAGCTGAAGGCCGACGCCGAAGCGAAGCTCGGCGAGACGGTCGACAGCGCCGTGATCACGGTTCCCGCCTACTTCAACGACGACCAGCGCCAGGCAACCAAGGACGCAGGCAAAATCGCCGGCCTCGAGGTGAAGCGGATCATCAACGAGCCGACCGCCGCCTCGCTCGCCTACGGGCTCGACAAGGAGACGGCGGACCACACGATCCTCGTCTTCGACCTCGGCGGCGGCACCTTCGACGTCTCCGTGCTCGACATCGGCGACGGCGTCTTCGAAGTGAAGGCGACCGCCGGCGACAACCACCTCGGCGGCGACAACTGGGACAAGGCGATCGTCGAGTGGCTGGTCGCCGAGTTCAAACGCGACCAGGGTGTCGACCTCGCCGCCGACAAGAACTCGCTGCAGCGCCTCTACGAGGCGGCGGAGAAGGCGAAGATCGAGCTCTCCTCGGCGCAGGAGACGCAGATCAACCTGCCCTTCATCACCGCGGTCGAGGGACAGCCCAAGCACCTCGACATGAAGCTGACCCGCTCGAAGCTGAACGAGCTGACCGCTGAGCTGCTGGAGCGCGTCGTCGGCCCGGTCAAACGGGCGCTTGACGACGCCGGCGAAGGAGTCGACCACGTCGTCCTCGTCGGCGGCATGACCCGGATGCCGGCGGTGCGCGAGCGGGTCAAGGAGCTGACCGGCAAGGATCCGCACCAGGGCGTCAACCCGGACGAGGTCGTCGCCGTCGGCGCCGCGATCCAGGCCGGTGTCCTGGCCGGCGACGTCAAGGACGTGCTGCTACTCGACGTCACCCCGCTGACCCTCGGGATCGAGACCAAAGGCGGCGTGATGACGAAGTTGATCGAGCGCAACACGACGATCCCGACCAAGAAGTCGGAGATCTTCTCGACCGCCGACGACAACCAGCCCTCGGTCGAGATCCACGTTCTGCAGGGCGAGCGCGAGATGGCAAGCGGCAACAAGAGCTTGGGCAAGTTCCAGCTCACCGGCATCCCGCCGGCGCCGCGCGGCATGCCGCAGATCGAGGTCACCTTCGACATCGACCCGAACGGGATCATCCACGTCACCGCGAAGGACCTCGGCACCCAGAAGGAGCAAAAAATCGAGATTCAGTCCGGCTCCGGCCTCTCCGAGGAGGAGATCCAGAGCATGGTCTCCGACGCCGAGGCCCACGCTGAGGAGGACAAAAAGCAGCGCGATCTGGCCGAGGCGCGCAACCTCGCCGAGAACGCCGCCTACCAGTCGGAGAAACAGCTCGAGGAGCTGGGCGACAAAGTCGAGGCGGCGGACAAAGAGGCGATTGAGGCGGCGATCAAGGACGCGCGCGAGGCGTTGACGTCCGAGAGCGTCGAGGAGATCAACTCGAAGACGGAAGCGTTGACGGTGGCGTTCCAGAAAGTGTCTGAGCAGCTCTATGCGGCGGCGCAGGCTGAAGCGCAGGCGCAGTCGGCTGACGGGGAGTCTGCGGAGGGCTCGGCTGACGATGACGAGGAGGTCGTCGACGCTGAGGTGGTCGATGAGGGCGACGACAAATGAGCGGGAAGCCTCGGGACGACCAAGGGACCGAGCGCCCGCCCGCGGGTCCTGTCGGTGCAGGGGACCCACCGCCCCCTGCGGTCGCTAAAGCGTCCTCGGGGGCGGTCCCCCCTACACCGCCACCCGCGGGAGAGGCGTCTGATCAGGTCGAGCAAGATCTGGATGCGCTGCTCGAGAACACGAAGCGGGAGCGGGATGAGTACCTCGATCTCGCTAAGCGGACCAAGGCTGACTTCGAGAACTTTCGTAAGCGGATGACGACGGAGGTTCAGGCGGCTACCGCTCGCGGCAAGGGTGAGCTGTTGCGGGAGGTCGTGCCGGTTTTGGACGATCTCGAGAGGGCGATTCAGGCGGCGGGGTTGGACCCCGAGGGGGACTCTGATGATGGGTTGGCGCATGGGGTGCTGCTCGTGTTCAGGAGCTTGCGGGACTCGTTGAGTCGGAACGGGGTCGAGGCTGTGGATCCCAAGGGGGAGAAATTTGACCCGATGGCCCACGAGGCACTTTCCACGGCGTCGGCAGAGGGGGTCGAGTCGGGGACGGTCGTTGAGGTGATGCAGAAGGGGTACCGGCTGGGGGAGCAGTTGATTCGGCCTGCTCGTGTGGTGGTGAGCGAGTAGCTGGTGGCTGAGGATCTCTACAAGGTGCTCGGGGTCCCGAAAGGGGCTTCCGAGGAGGAGATCAAGAAGGCGCATCGGAAACTGGCGCGCAAATACCACCCTGACCGCAACCCGGACGATCCGAAGGCGGAGGAGAAGTTCAAGGAAGCCCAGGGGGCCTACGACACGCTCTCAGACCCCGAGAAGCGCAAGGAATACGATGCTGGCGGCGGGATGTTCGGCGGCTTTGGCGGTGGTGGGCCCGGCGGTACGGGTCCTTTCGGGCCCGGTGGCCCCGGCGCGGGCGGCTTCGACGTCAGCGACATCTTCTCCAACCTCTTCGGTCGCGGCGGCGCCGGTGGGCGGGCGCAGCCGCAGCAGGTGCGCGGTCGCGACCTCGAAACCGAGATCAGCCTTAGCTTCGACCAAGCGGTCAACGGCGCCCAGGTCACCGTCACCGTGCCGAAGGCCGAACGCTGCCCGACCTGCCACGGCAGCGGCGCCAAACCTGGGACCCGCCCGATCACCTGCCCCCGCTGCGAAGGACGCGGCATCGACGCCCAGAGTCAGGGATTCTTCTCGATCAGCCAGCCCTGCCCGCAGTGCGGCGGCCAGGGGCAGATCATCGAGGACCCCTGCTCCACCTGCGGCGGCTCGGGCCTGACTCAGCAGACCAAGCGCTACAAAGTCAACGTCCCGGCCGGGGTCAAGGACGGAGCGCGGATTCGCCTCGCCGGCAAGGGCGAGGCTGGCCAGCGCGGTGGCCCTCCCGGGGATCTCTTCGTCGTCACCCGCGTCGCCGCCTCGCCGGTCTTCAAACGGCTCGACGGTGGCAACCTCGAGGTGATGGTGCCGATCACGATCGCCGAGGCGCTGCGCGGCGCGACCATCGAGGTGCCGACGCTGGAAGGCACGAAGAAGATCAAGGTCGGGCAGGGGACGAAGCACGGCTCGATCCAGCGCCTCAAAGGCGAGGGTGCGCCAAAGGCGAGGGGTCGCGGTCGCGGCGATATCCGCTACCGGCTCGAGATCGAGATGCCGGAGAAGCTGACCGAAGAGCAGGAGGCGGCGGCGGAGAAACTGGCCGAGGCCTTCAACGGCTCGGACCCGCGAGCAGACCTACTGCGGAAGGCAGCACGATGAACGCTTCCGAGATTGACCACACCCTGGTGTGGTCAAAGTCGGATGCGGAGGCGACCCGGTGAGTGCGATGCGGCGCGAACGGATCGAGGTCTCGATCGACTCCGATCAGGGCGTCTTCATGATCTCGGTCGCGGCCGAGCTCGCTCACATGCATCCGCAGACGCTGCGGATATACGAGGCGCGGGGGCTGATCCAACCGAAGCGCTCGCCGAAGAACACCCGTCTCTACTCGCGACGGGACGTCGAACGGCTACGCCGTATCCAGCAGATGACCGCCGAAGGCTTGAACCTGGCGGGGGTAGAGAGGGTGTTGGCGCTGGAACGCAGGCTAAGAGAGCTGGAAGGAGAAGGCGATGCAGCCGGATAGGTTCACCGTCAAGTCACAGGAAGCAGTTGCGGCTGCGCAGCAGCTCGCCTCCGCCCGCCACAACCCGGAGATTGCTCCCGCGCACCTGCTCGTCGCCATGATCGTCCAGGAGGACGGCCTGGTCGCGCCAATCTTGCAAAAGCTCGGCGAGGAGCCGACGGTCATCGGCGCCAAAGCCCACGAGGCGATCGAGGCGCAGCCGACGCTGAGCGACGACGCCGAGCCGCGCATGTCCTCGGCGCTGGCGGCGACGCTGCGGCAGGCCGAGAAGGAGATGGCGAAGCTCGGCGACGAGTACATCTCGACCGAGCACCTGCTGATGGCGCTGACCGAGACGGACTCCGGCGTCTCCGCCATCCTCCCCGACCGCGACTCGCTGGAACGGGCGATCGCCGAAGTGCGCGGACCGCACAAAGTCACCTCTCCCAACCCCGAGGACAGCGTGCAAGCGCTGGAGAAATTCGGCCGCGACCTGACCGCCGAGGCGGAGGCGGGGAAACTCGACCCGGTGATCGGGCGCGACGAGGAGATCCGCCGCGTGATCCAGGTCCTTTCCCGGCGCACCAAGAACAACCCGGTCCTGATCGGCGACCCCGGCGTCGGCAAGACCGCGATCGTCGAGGGGCTGGCGCAGCGGATCGTCGACGGCGACGTGCCGGAGAGCCTGCGCGACCGGCGCGTGATCGCACTCGACATCGGTTCCCTGCTGGCCGGCTCGAAGTACCGCGGCGAGTTCGAGGAGCGGCTGAAAGCGGTGCTGACCGAGGTGCAGGAGGCAGCGGGACAGATCGTCCTCTTTCTCGATGAGCTGCACACGATCGTCGGCGCCGGCGCCGCAGAAGGAGCCGTCGACGCGGCGAACCTGCTGAAGCCGATGCTGGCCCGCGGCGAACTGCGCGCCGTCGGCGCCACCACGCTCGACGAGTACCGCAAGCACATTGAGAAAGACGCCGCGCTGGAGCGGCGCTTCCAACCGATCCTCGTCGGCGAGCCCGACATCAACGACACGATCGCGATCCTGCGCGGGCTGAAGGAGCGCTACGAGGTCCACCACGGGGTGCGCATTGCGGACTCGGCGATCGTCGCCGCGGCGACTCTCTCCGAGCGCTACATCGCCGACCGCTTCCTGCCCGACAAGGCGATCGACCTGATCGACGAGGCCGCCTCGCGGCTGAAGATCGAGATCGACTCGATGCCGACCGAGATCGACGAGGTCGAGCGGCGCATTCAGCAGCTCGAGATCGAGCGCGAGGCGCTGAAGAAAGAGAGCGACGAGGCCTCGGCAGCGCGACTGGAGGCGATCGAGGCCGAGCTGGCCGAGCTGCGCGAGCGCTCCGGCGAGATGAAGGCGCGCTGGCAGAACGAGAAGGAGGCGATCGACTCGATCAAGGCCGCCAAGGCGCGGCTGGAGGAGGCCGGCCGCGAGGCGGAGCGGGCCGAGCGCGACGCCGACCTCGAGCGGGCGGCGAAGCTGCGCTACGGCGAGATCCCCGAGCTGGAGAAGACGGTCGGAGAGCAAGAGGCGCGGCTGGCCGAGCTGCATGCTGGCGGGGCCACGATGCTGACCGAGGAGGTAACCGAGCAGGACGTCGCCGAGGTGGTCGCCAAATGGACCGGCATCCCGGTCAGTCGCTTGATGGAGGGCGAGGTCGAAAAGCTGATCCACATGGAGGAGCGCCTGCACGAGCGGGTGATCGGCCAAGACGAGGCGATCGCCGCCGTCTCGAATGCGCTGCGGCGCTCGCGCGCCGGGCTCTCGGACCCGAACCGACCGATCGGCAGCTTCCTCTTCCTCGGCCCGACCGGGGTCGGCAAGACCGAGCTGGCCAAGAGTTTGACCGGGCTGATGTTCGACTCCGAGCAGGCGATCATCCGCCTCGACATGTCCGAGTACATGGAGAAGCACACGGTGGCGCGACTGATCGGCGCCCCTCCCGGTTACGTCGGTTACGAGGAGGGTGGACAGCTGACCGAGGCCGTGCGGCGGCGACCCTACGCGGTCGTGCTGCTCGACGAGATCGAGAAGGCCCATCCCGACGTCTTCAACACGCTGCTGCAGATCATGGACGACGGCCGTCTCACCGACGGCCAGGGGCGCACTGTCAGCTTCACCAACACGGTGCTGATCATGACCTCCAACGTCGGCAGCGACCGTATCGTCGCCGAGCAGGTCGACGAGAAGATGCGCGAGCAGATCGAGGAGGTGTTGGCGACGACCTTCAAGCCTGAGTTCCTCAACCGGATCGACGACACGGTGATCTTCCACCGGCTTTCCAAGCAGGACATCGGCCGTATCGTCGAGCTGCAGGTGGACCAGCTGATCGGCCGCGTGCGCGAGCGGGGGATCGAGGTCGAGCTCTCAGACGATGCGAAGACGCTGCTCGGCAACCTTGGCTACGACCCGACATATGGCGCCCGACCGCTGAAGCGGGTGATCCAGAAGCAGCTGGTCGACAAGCTGGCGCTGAAGCTGCTCGAGGGCGAGTTCCGCGAGGGGGACACGGTGCGAGTCAGCGCCGAAGGCGGGGAACTCACGTTTGAGCGCGCGGCCGCGGTGGCGGCCGCCTAACCCATTCCGTGACCCAATTTTGCCGCCGAGCTGGAGGAAATGGGAACTACAGCCCATTATGTGGTGTTAAGGGAACCGGGTGAGAATCCGACATAAGCTCTCAGCCCGAACTTTTCCAATGCTTGGACGCCGCCGCATCGATACCACCGCCCCACTCCGTTCTTCGCTTGCCAATGCCGCTTTCGCGGTAGAGGAGCGCGTGGTTTGGGGCGGCGCTAATGCCGCCCGCCGCGTGTTCGACGTGGTCAAATGGCCATTTGAGCGCATCGTTTGGGCAATCGAGAGCGGTCTCGTCTGGCCGCTTCAGGAGCGGACCGGGAGCTGGAGCGGACCGGTTCGGACCGTTGGCGTGGCGGCGCTGGCGCTGCTTGCCGCCAGCGTTGGCGTGCTCGGGCTCGTTTTGGCGTCGGGAGACAGCAACGGAAATGCCAGCTTGGCCCAGTCGGCGGCTCCGGCGGAGCCACCGGTCGCGCGAGCCGCCCCGGCCGCCGAGGCGCCCTCCGCTCCACCCGTCCTGCAGGGAGCAAAGCCGGACTTTTCCGCCGAGGCGGATGGCGGTGGCTCCGGGAGCGCGGCCGAAGTCGCCGCGGCAACCGGCTCGACAGCGACCGCCAACTCAACTTCAGAAGTTGCAACTTCCAGCGGTGCGGACACCGGCGATTCTTCGGCTGCGCCGGCGAAGGTGGCCGGGCCAGCGGCAATCAAAGTCGCGCGCCAGTTCTCGGGGGCTTTTGTTCTCTATGAGATTGGCCGGGAAACAGCCAAGGTCCGCAATGCCTTCGCGGAAACCACGACGCCCCAGCTGAGGCACTCGCTCTTGGGGCGCCCGCCGCGCCAGCCCGCAGGGGTGAAAGTGCCCAAGGCTAAGGTGCTCAACGTCGTGGCCGGCCCTCACCTTGGCGACACCTACACACTCAGCGTCTCGCTTCTGCGGGTCGGCGTCACCAGCGAGCTGCGGCTGGGACTCCAACGTGACCCGAAAACCCACGAGTGGCACGTGACGGAAGCGCTCGGCTGATGGGCCGCCTGCGCAACACGCTTGCCGTCGCGGCGGTTGGGGCGGCGCTGACCGCCTCGAACGCGAGCGCGGCCGAAACGCCCCCGGCGACATCGGCGGCGCCGACGCTGGAAGAAAACGAAACACTGGCCGCGCCCGAAAGTCTGGCTCCGGAGACCCCGCAGCCGAGCGGCGGCACCGCGGTCGAAGCGCCGTCGGATGAAGGGGAAACGACCGAACCGGCCTCGGCTCCCGAGGCAGACGTCGGCGCCACCCCCGCCCCTACTCCCTCCGAAATTTTCGAAGTCCCCTCGATCCCCACCTCCAGCTGCGCCACCTCTGGCGTACCGCCAGTGCTGATCCCGATCTACAACCGCGCCGCCGCGACCTACGGCCTGGGCCCCCAGGGCCCCTCGGTGCTCGCCTCGATCAACGGGATCGAGAGCGCCTTCGGCACCAACATGGGCCCGTCCTCGGCCGGTGCGATCGGCTGGATGCAGTTCATGCCCTCGACTTGGGACATGTACGGGGTCGACGCCAATGGCGACGGCGTAAGCGACCCCTACGACCCCGAAGACGCGATCTTCGCCGCCGCCCGCTACCTCAACGCCGCCGGCATGCCGGCCGACACCTACAACGCGATCTTCGCCTACAACCACGCCGACTGGTACGTCGCCGAGGTGCTCGCCAACGCCGCCTGTTACGGCTCGTTGGGGGCGGGCGCAGCCGGCGGCTTCGCCCTGACGCCGCAGCTGCGCGGCTTTAGCTGCGAGCCGGCGAAGGACTGGCGGGACGAGATCCCCGACTCCTACATGGAAGCCTTCGAGGCAGCCGCGAGCCGCTACGAACTGGGGCAGCAAGGCGTCTGGGCGCTCGCCGCCGTGGCCCACCTCGAGTCGAACTTCGGCCGCGGCATGGGCAATGTCCAGATGCGGCTGCGCGGGCCGCTTGGACTCGAACCGATCGAGTGGAGGAAATACGCGGTCGACGGCAACGAAGACGGGCACATCTACCGCAGCGATCCGGCCGACTCGGCGGCGACCTTGGCCCGCCTGATCTGGTCGCAGGGCAGCCTGCGGGCCGGCATCTTCGCCCACAACCAGGCGCAGTGGTATGTGCAGGCGGTGCTCGCCGACGCAGAACAGCTGGAAGGCAAGTGTCAGATCACCGCAGTGGATTGGCCCCTGGCCCTGCCAGGAACGGCCGGTGCACCGATCAACTGGGACAACCTGACACTCTCCAACGAGCTCGAGCTGCAGGACATCACCACCGGAGCGCTCGACCCCCGCATCGTGGCCCTGATCGGAGCGATTACTCAGAAGCACCAGCTGACGATCTCCTCGCTGCGCTCCGACCACTCCCAGTACACCGTCGAAGGCAACGTCTCCAACCACTACTTCGGACGGGCGATGGACATCGCCGCCGTCGACGGCGTCTCCTGCACCGACACCTCAGTCGGGGCGCCCTGTGCCGAGTTGGGCCAGACGCTCGCCTACCTGCCAGCGCCGGCGCACCCGACCGAGCTCATCTACTGCTTCGATCTCGACGGTCCCGGGCCGGCGTTCGCCAGGTCTGACCACTGCGATCACGTTCACGCGGGCTACGACGGCTAGCCCCTCCCCGCCGGTAACGTAGGCTCGAAGCCCCCATCCGAGAGGAGATCGCGATGCCTACCTACGTGATGCTTACGAACCTGACTGCCGAGGGCGTTCGAACGCTGAAGAACAACCCCGGCAGGGTGGCCGAGGTGAATAAAGAGGTTGAGCAGATTGGGGCGAAGGTGGTTGCCCAGTACGCGACGCTCGGCCAGTACGACTTTGTGACCGTGGTCGAGGCGCCTGACGAGAAGGTGATGGCAAAGGTCTCGGTTGAGCTTGGATCGCGGGGGACGATGACCAGTCAGACGCTGGCGGCAATGTCGGCTGACGAGCTTTCCGGCTCGCTCTAACGATGACGAGACCCAGGCGGCGCCAGACAAGGACGCAGGGAGCCCGAATAGCAGAGCTATTCGGGCGACCGAGGACGCCGTATGGCGGTGATCTGGGGCCGTCAGCTTGAAGGTTCTGGTTGTAGGCGGGGGTGGGCGCGAGCACGCGATCGTGCGAGCCTTGGCTCGGTCAGTCCATGCGCCGGAGCTGTTCTGCGCGCCTGGGAACACCGGCATCGCCGCCGACGCCGAGTGCTTGCCCGAAGTCGCCGCCGATGACGTCGAGGCGATCGTTGCCGCGGCGAGCGAGCGTGGGGTCGATTTGGTCGTGGTCGGGCCGGAGGCGGCGCTGGTGGCGGGGGTCGTCGACGCGCTCGAGGACGCCGGCGTGCCGGCCTTCGGTCCGAGTGCGGCGGCAGCTGAGCTGGAGGGCTCCAAGGCCTTTGCCAAGGAGCTGATGAGCGAGGCCGGCGTGCCGACTGCCTCACACGTGCTGCTACGCAGCCGCAAGGAGGCGCTTGCCCAGATTGCCCAGGCCTCCTACCCCACCGTCCTCAAGGCCGACGGCCTGGCGGCCGGCAAGGGCGTGATCATCTGCGCCTCCGAAGTGGAGGCGCAGGAGGCAATCGACGTCTTCTTCACCGAGCAGCGTTTCGGTGAGACGACGGTGGTGCTGGAGGAGTTCCTCGAGGGCGAGGAGCTTTCACTGCTGGCGCTCTGCGACGGCGAGAACGTCGTGCCGCTGGCCCCCGCCCAGGACTACAAGCGGATCTTCGACGGCGACGAGGGGCCAAACACAGGCGGCATGGGCAGCTACTCGCCGGTACCGGGCTTCGGCGCGGCCGAGGTGGAGGAGATCCTCGACGTAGTGCACCGGCCGATCGTCGCCGCGATGGCGCGTCGCGGCCGCCCCTTCCACGGCGTCCTCTACGCGGGATTGATGATCGGCCCCGCCGGCCCAAAGGTGCTCGAGTTCAACACCCGCTTCGGCGATCCAGAGACGCAGGCGGTGCTGCCGCGGCTGCGTTCGGACCTAGTCGACCTCTGCCTCGCCGCGCGCGAGCCGGGCGGACTGGCCGGAGCCGAGGCGGGGTTCGCCGAGGACTGGGCAGTAACGCTGGTACTGGCCTCGGCGGGCTACCCCCAGTCCTCTTCGAAGGGCGACGTCATCGCCGGCCTCGGGGCTGCTGCCGAGCTTGCCGAGATCACCCATGCGGGCACGGCTGAGCGGCAGGGCGAGATAGTCACCGCCGGTGGACGGGTACTGAACGTGACTGCGCTCGGTGCCACGCCGGCCGAGGCGCGTGATCGCGCATACGATGCCGCAGGTCGGATCGAGTTCGATGGAATGCAGAAGCGATCTGACATCGCCGCCCGAGCGGTGGACCGCGTCGCCAGCTAGCCAGTCACACAGAGAGGATGAGATGAGCGAGATCTCAGAAGGGCCCCAGCCCACCGGAGGAGAAGCCGACGAGCCACAGATCGGAGGGGCAACAGCGATGCCTGCCGTGGAGGAGGCCTTCGAGGAAATCGATGTCGACGAGCCCTTGGTCGGGATCATCATGGGCTCAAAGAACGACAAGCCGAAGATGCAGCCGGCGGGCACGGCCCTGCACGACGCTGGCATCCGCTACGAGGTACGGGTGATGAGCGCCCATCGCGACCCGGATCTGGTGCGCGAGTACTGCACCAACGCGCGGATGCGGGGGCTGAAGGTGATCATCGCGGGCGCTGGCATGTCGGCGGCGCTGCCCGGCGTCGCTGCTGCTCACAGTGACTTGCCGGTGATCGGCGTGCCGATTCTCGGCAAGAGCCTCGGCGGCCTCGACGCCCTGCTCTCCGCCGTGCAGATGCCCCCCGGCATCCCGGTTGCCTGCGTGGCGATCGACGGGGCAAAGAACGCCGGGATCTTGGCGGCGCGGATCATCAACGCATGACCGAGAAGGTCCAGGCGGGCACCCGCCCGATGGAGGTGCTCGGTTGATCCCCAGATACACGCGACCAGAGATTGGGAAAGCTTGGTCGGCTCAGCGGAAGTTCGAGTGTTGGCTGGAGGTTGAGCTAGCGGCTACGGAGGCTTGGGCCGAGGAGGGAGTCGTGCCGCGAGAGGCGGCTGAGGCGGCGCGGGCGAATGCGGCGTTCACGGTCGAGGCGGTCGAAGAGCGCGAGAAGGTGACCGATCACGACGTCGCCGCCTTCGTCGACGTCGTCGCCGCCTCTGTGGGCGAGCACGGACGCTGGATCCACTACGGGCTTACCTCCTCCGACGTACTCGACACGGCCCTGGCGCTGCAGTTGCGCGAGGCTGGCGAGGTGGTGCTAGCGGGCGCCCGGGCCTATCGCGACGCGCTGATCGAGCGGGCGCTTGAGCACCGCGACACACTCTGCGTCGGCCGCACCCACGGCGTCCATGCCGAGCCGACGACCTTCGGCCTGCGCCTGGCCGGCTTTGCCTTCGAGGCAGACCGAAATCTCGCCCGCCTCACCGACGCCTTTGAACAGCTCGCCTTCGGCAAGCTCTCCGGCGCGGTCGGCACCTACGCCTCGGTGCCGCCGGCAGTCGAGGCGCGGGTGATGGAGCGGCTCGGCCTCAAGCGCGAGGACGTGGCAACCCAGGTGATCCCTCGCGACCGCCACGCGGTGCTGACCTCGCGCACGGCGATTGCCGGCGCCGGCCTCGAGCGCTTCGCCACCGAGATCCGCAACCTGCAGCGCACTGAGGTGCGCGAGGTCGAAGAGCCGTTTGCGTCCGGCCAACAGAAGGGCTCCTCGGCGATGCCGCACAAGCGCAACCCGATCCGCACCGAGCGGATCACCGGCCTCGCGCGCGTCCTGCGCGGCTACGCCCAAACCGGCCTGGAGAACGTCGCGCTCTGGCACGAGCGCGACATCTCCCACTCCAGCGCCGAGCGAGTGATCCTCCCCGACGCGACGATCGGCCTCGACTACATGCAGGACCTCGCGACCAAGGTGGCCACCGGGATGACGATCCGCAGCGACCGCATGCGCGAGAACCTCAACCTCACCCACGGCGCCCTCTTCAGCCAGCGCGCCCTCACCGCCCTGGTCGAGTCCGGCCTCAGCCGCGACGACGCTTACCGCATCGTCCAGGAGAACGCCCAGCAAGCCTGGGACACCGGCACCGAGTTCCGCGACTTGCTCGCCGAGGCCGCCCCCGACCTAGACCTCGACGCCGTCTTCGACTACAGCGCCTACCTCACCCACCTGCCCGAGATCTTCGAGCGGCTCGAAGCGCTGCGCGGTTAGACCGGGATTACGGTCAGGCCGGCGACGCCGGAGAGGGCATCGAAGTCTCCGTCTTGGGTGAGGACCGGGATCTCGTGCGCCGCGGCCGTCGCGGCTATCCAGAGATCATTCGCACCGACCGCCCGCCCCGATGCCGCAAGGTACGCCCGCATCGCCGCCCAAGCGCGAGCCACCCTTGCTTCGACGGGCAAGATCGCGGCGCCGGTAACCCCTTCGAGAGTGACGATGCGTCGATCTCGGCTTTCGATATCGGGCGCCGCCAGCACTCCCGCACGTAGCTCGGCAACGGTAACGATTGAGACCGCGGAGCGCTCGGGGAGAGCGTCCTCTCGCAATGAACGGCCCTTCTCGACAGCGACCAACACGGATGTGTCGACGAGCCCGACCGGCGGGCGTTCAGAGGTCACCAAATCGGTCCCAAGTCATCGGTCGTTCCTCCGGCCAACCGATCGAGATCGGCACGAAAGGTGGGGTCGGCATCCGCGTTCTCACGAATCGCGAGAATGTCCGAAGGCGTGAGCCATCGAGGCCCGCTGTTGTGCGGCACTAGGTCGGCCACCGGCTTGCCGCGCACCGTGATAACCATGCTCTCGCCCGCCTCGACGCGTTTGAGCAGGTCGGCGGTTTTGTTCCGCAGCTCTCGTGTAGCAACTTCTACGATAGTGCGACGATCGTAGCATCTGAGTCTGGGGCACTGGCCGATAAGGTTCGCACCGATGGTTCTCTACACCTGTGGACAGAAGACCCACGGCCCGGCATTTGCGCATCCGTGCGGGAAGGCGGGCAAGGCGCTCGATGCCGCGGGCTACGAGTACGAGATCAAGACAGTGGGCGGCTACCGGCTGATGCCCTGGACCTGGGGCAACCGTGGCGATGACCGGGCCGAGGTGAAGAAGTTGAGCGGCACCAACGAGGTGCCGATCCTCGTCCTCGATGATGGCGAGGTGATCTCCGGCTCGAGCACGATCGCGCGCTGGGCCGAGGAGCATCCCGTCGCCCGCGCGACGAAAGGCTAAGCAGCGACGAGCTCGCGCGCCGGATGGCGGGCGGTGACGACGACCGGGGTGCCGGCGCGCGGCGAGAGGGTGATGTTGCGACGGCCGATCTTCTCTGGCGCGGGACTGGCCTTGTGCATCTCGCAGCGAGTGAGCACCTCGCGCAGTGCGATCCGCATCTCGAACTCGGCGAAGGCGGCGCCGATGCAGCGGCGGATGCCGCCGCCGAAGGGGATCCAGGCGTAGGTGTCGGGCGCGTCCTCGAGGAAGCGCTCGGGACGGAAGGCGAAGGGCTCGGGATAGACGTCGGCGCGAGTGTGGGTGAGCCAGATCGCCGGGGTTACGTCGGTGCCCGCGGGCAAGGTCAACCCGTCGGCGACGAGCTCTTTGTTGAGGCGACGGCCGGCGAGCGGCACGACCGGACGCAAGCGCAGCGACTCGCTGATCGTCGCCCTCAGGTAGTCCTCCTCGCCTGCCTCGAGAGACTCCTGCAGGCGCCGCATTGGGCCGGGGTGGCGGAGCAGGAGATCGAAGGTCCAGGCGAGCGCCGTTGCAGTGGTCTCGTGGCCGGCGAGCAGGAGGGTCATCAACTGATCGCGCAGGTCGGTATCGCTCATCTCGCTGTCGTCCTCGAAGCGGGCCTGCATCAGCAGCGAGAGGATGTCGTCGCGCTCCTCGAAGTCCCCAGTGGCGCGGCGCTCGGCGATCTCGGCGTAGAGCAGCTCGTCGGCCGCCTTCAGCTGGCGTTCGAACTTGGCCCAGGGCCCCCGGCCGCCAAAGCGGCGGGAAGCGAGGGTGGTCAGCTGCGCGAAGGGCGAGGCAGTCTCCTCCAGCACCTTGGTGAGGACGCCGCGCAGGCGCTCCAAGCGGGGCCCGTCGGCGACACCGAAGACGACGCGCAGGATCACCTCGAGCGTGATCGCCTGCATCCGCGGGTGGATCGCGAACTCCTCGCTCAGTGGCCAGGAATCGATCTCCCTGTCGACGATCTCCTCGACGATCGGCTGGTAGGAGCGCATCCGCTCGCCGTGGAAGGGCGGCAACATCACCTTGCGGTGAGCAAGGTGATCCGCCCCCTCGGTGACCAACAGCGAACGGGCCCCGACGATCGGCGTGAGGATGATGTCGCGTCCCGGCGGCAGGCCGTGCGAGCGCTCCATGTAGAGAGCCTTGATCGCGGCCGGGTCGGAGATCATCACCATCGGCCGCTCGAACGTCAGAAATTTGACACTGAAGCTGTCGCCGTACTTTTCCCGATTCTCCTGCATGAAGGGCAGGGGCCGGAAGCTCCACCTAAGCGTCTGAACAAGAGGGGAACTCTTCGGTTCCGGAGGAAGCATTGGGGAAGGATCGCAGACGTAGAGGGGTCGGGGGGTCGCTCCCGCAAGCGGCGTCCTCTTTTTCGCCCCACTGACATCTCGGACGGCCCACAGCTCTTCAGGCGAAAAACCCAGCGCCGCGGGAGCGACCCCCCGACCCCTCCCCGCCTCCTCGACCCTCCCCGCCTCTCCCCCCGCTAGCATCGCGCCAATGCCGCCTGTTACTGATCTGAAGCTCCACTCCTCCGGGAAGGTCCGCGAGATCTACGAGTGGGAGGACGACCTGCTGATGGTCGCCTCGGACCGGATCTCGATCTACGACGTAGTGATGCCGACGCCGATCCCCGACAAGGGCAAGGTGCTGAACCGGATCTCGGAATTCTGGTTCGAGCTGACCGGCGACATCGTGCCCAACCACTTCATCTCGGCCGACGTGCCGGAAGAGGTGGTGGAGCGGGCGATGCGGGTGCGGCGTTTGGAGATGTACCCGGTGGAGTGCGTGGTGCGCGGCTACCTCTCCGGCTCGGGCTGGAAGGAATACAAGAACGGCGGCGCGGTCTGCGGGATCGAGCTGCCGCCGAACCTGCTCGAGTCCGACAAGCTGCCGGAACCGATCTTCACCCCGGCGACCAAGGCCGAGATCGGCGACCACGACGAGAACGTCGACTTCGACCGCGCCGCCGAGATAGTCGGCGACCGGGCGCTGATGGAGGAGCTGCGGCGCATATCGATCGAGGTCTACGTGCGCGGCGCGGAACACGCGGCGGAGCGCGGCATCATCCTCGCCGACACCAAGTTCGAGTTCGGCAGCCACGCTGGAGCCGAGATCGTCCTCGCCGACGAGGTGCTGACGCCGGACTCCTCGCGCTTCTGGCCCGCCGACCGCTATGAACCGGGTAAGACGCAGCCGTCCTTCGACAAGCAGTACGTGCGCGACTGGGCCGATGAGGCCGGCTGGGACCACACGCCGCCGGCGCCGGAGCTGCCGCCCGACGTGGTCGAGCAGACCCGTGCCAAGTACGTCGAGGCCTACGAGCGGATCACGGAGCGCTCCTTCTAGTGGCGAAGGCGCGGGTCCTGATTCGCCCGAAGGAGGGAATCCTCGACCCCCAGGGCAAGGCGGTCGAGCGGGCGCTGCCGGCGCTTGGCTTCGAGGGGATCGAGCACGTGCGGGTCGGCCGCATGGTCGAGCTGGAGGCCGAGAATCCGGAGCGGCTGGCAGAGCTCTGCGAAAAGCTGCTCGCCAACCCGCTGATCGAGGACTACGAGATCGAGCAGCTAGACGGCGCCGCCTGATGCGCTGGGGGGTGCTCCAGTTTCCCGGCTCCTGCGATGAGCGGGACGCCCTGCACGCCTGCGAGCTAAGCGGCGGCGAAGCGCGGCTGGTCTGGCACGAAGAGCGCGACCTGGACGGCATCGACGCCATCGTCATCCCCGGTGGCTTCTCCTACGGCGACTACCTGCGGGCCGGCGCAATCGCCCGCTTCTCGCCGGCGATGAAGGCGGTGGGCGAGTTCGCGGCCGGCGGCGGCCCGGTGCTCGGCATCTGCAACGGCTTCCAGGTTCTTTGCGAGGCCGGATTGCTGCCGGGCGCCCTGCTCCTCAACGAGGATCTCCGCTTCCACTGCCGCCAGCTAGACCTGGTCACGGGCGGAGCGGCGGAAGGGTCGTGGGGCACCGTGTATGGATCCGATACAGAGCGCTTGTCGATCCCAGCCAAGCACGGTGAAGGGCGGTTCTGGGCGCCGGATGAGGTGCTCGATTGGCTCGAAGTCAAGAAACAGGTTGCCTACCGCTACGCGCCGGGACATAACCCGAACGGATCGGCGCGCGACATCGCCGGGGTGCGCAACGAGGCAGGCAACGTGCTCGGGCTGATGCCGCACCCAGAGCACGCGGTCGATCCGTTGACCGGGTCGACCGACGGGTTGCGGGTCTTCGAAGCCGTTGCCGCGGCTGGGATGCCAGCATGACGGTCGAGACCGCCAAGCACCGCGAGCTGGGGCTGACCGACTCGGAGTTCGAGCTGATCATCGAGAAGCTCGGCCGTGAGCCCAACGACGTCGAGCTGGCGATGTTCAGCCTGCTCTGGTCCGAGCACTGCGCCTACAAGCACTCGCGCAAGCTTTTGCGGCAGCTGCCGACCGAGGGTGAGCGGGTAGTGATGGGGCCGGGCGAGAACGCCGGCGCCGTCGACATCGGCAACGGGCACGCGATCGCCTTCAAGGTCGAGTCCCACAACCACCCAAGCGCGGTCGAACCCTTCCAGGGTGCCGCGACGGGGGTGGGCGGCATCCTCCGCGACGTCTTCGCGATCGGCGCCCGGCCGATCGCGATCCTCGACTCGCTGCGCTTCGGCGAGCTCGACTCGGTCCGCTCACGCCACCTGCTCGACGGCGCGGTGCGCGGGATCGGCCACTACGGCAACTCGATCGGCGTGCCCAACGTCGGCGGCGAGATCTACTTCGAGGGGCCCTACGAGCACAACTGCCTGGTCAACGCGATGTGCCTCGGGATCGCCAAGCAGGCGGACATGGTCCGTGCCGCCGCCGCCGGGGTCGGCAACACAGTGGTGCTGATGGGCGCCTCGACCGGGCGGGACGGGATCGGCGGCGCCTCGGTGCTGGCCTCGGCCGAGCTTGGCGAGGGCGACGAGGCGAAGCGGCCAACGGTGCAGATCGGCGACCCCTTCGAGGAGTCGAAGGTGCTCGAGTGCTGCCTGGAGCTACTCGGCAAAGGACTGCTCGTCTCGTTGCAGGACCTGGGCGCGGCGGGCCTCACCTCCTCGGCGGCGGAGATGGCCTCGGCCGGCGGCGTCGGCATCGACCTCGACGTGGCGAAGGTGCCGCTGCGCGAGGCCGACATGGAGCCCTTCGAGATCATGGTCTCCGAGTCGCAGGAGCGGATGCTCGCCGTGGTCGAGCCCGCCAAGGTCGCCGAGGTGATCGCGGTCTGCGAGAAATGGCAGACCGGCTCAGCCGAGATCGGCGTCGTCACCGACAGCGGCCAGATCAGGATCCTGCGCGACGGCGCCCTCGTCGGCAAGATGCCGGTCGAGGCGCTGGTCGACGGCTGCCCGCTATACGACCTCAGCCCGGCCGAGCCCGAGGGTTGGACCTACGGCAACCGGGCGACTCTGCGCGACGACGCAACCAGCGAGGAGACGCTGCTTGCCCTGCTCGCCTCTCCCAGTATCGCCTCCAAGCGCTGGGCCTTCGAGCAGTACGACTCGGTGGTCGGCTCGCGCACAGTGCGGCGTCCCGAGTCGGCCGACGCCGCGGTGCTGCAGATCCCCGAGGCCGGCAACGCGATCGCCGTCTCGATCGACGGCAACGGCCGCCGCGTCGCCTGCGACCCCTACGCCGGCACGGTCGAGGCGGTGCTCGAGTGCGCCCAGAACCTCGCCTGCGTCGGCGCCGAGCCGCTCGGCCTGACCAACTGCCTCAACTTCGGCAACCCGGAGAAACCGGGGCCTGCTTGGCAACTGGATCGCGCTGTCAGTGCCCTCGCCGACGCCTGCGAGCAGCTCGGCGTCCCGGTCGTCGGCGGCAACGTCTCGCTCTACAACGAGGGGCCCGAAGGCCCGATCTATCCGACTCCGGTCGTCGGCATGGTCGGCGAACTGCCCGATCCGGCCAAGGCCCCCGGCAGTGCCTTCCTCCGCGAGGGCAACGCGATCGGGCTGCTCGGCCCCTTCTCGCCAAGCCTCGCCGGCAGCGAGCTGGCCAAGCAGCGCGGCGAGCTCGACATCGGGCTGCCTCGATCCGACATCACCGCCGTAGCGGCCGCCTGCACAGCGGTCCGCACGGCAGTCCGCGCCGGCGAGCTCTCCTCCGCCCACGACATCAGCGACGGCGGGCTCGCCTGCGCTCTGGCCGAGGGCGCGATCGCAAGCGGCTTTGGTTGTCGCGTCGACGTGCAACCGCTGCGTGAACGCGGCTGCTCACCAGAGGACGCCTTGTTCGGCGAGGGACCCGGCGGCTTCCTGCTCAGCGGCGACCGTGAGGTACTCGAATCGCTGGGCGCAATCCCGCTCGGTGAGGTCGGCGGCACGACGATCGAACTCGCCGCCGGCGACCGAAGCTTCACCGTCGGCCTCGGCGCAGCAAGAAGTGCGTGGCTGTCTCTGGCGACCCAGGCCGAAGCCTCCTCCTAAGCCAGCCACCCGCCGAATCTGTCGCTTGGCCTAAAGCGATCTCGATGGCGATATGTTCTGTCTGTAAGACAATACCTATCGCTTAGCTACGGCCTGGTGCATCCATATGGACATAATCAGTAATTCCTGACTAATATTTGACTGTGAAGCTCGAGGGAGGAGCAAAGGCGCTGGCGCTTGCCGGCCTGCTGGCGTTGACGCTGGCGGGGATCGCCACCGTACACGTCAAGGCGGAGAAGCCCGCGATCGTCGAAGCCGGCTGGGGGCCGTTCAGCTTCAACGGAGGCCTGCAGCCAAAGGCCCTATCGAGACATCGCCTCACCCCTGTGGCAGTGGGCCTGAGCGGAAGAGTCACAGAAACAACCGCTGAGACGCCCGCGCTCCGGGAAATAACCCTGGACCTGGACAAGAACGGGGCGGTGGAGGGCGCCGGCATACCCGCCTGCTCGTGGCGGTTGGTCAACGCCTCAACCAGAGAAGTGATGAGGCGGTGCGCTGACGCACAGGTGGGAACCGGACTGGCTCACATCGAGCTCCCGTCTCGGCAGGAACCGGTGGCGATAAAGCTGATGCTCTTCAACGGGGGGGTGAGGACGGGCACGACGACGGCCTTCGTGCGTGCGTATGTCCCTGCACCCGTCTCCGCGCCGGTGATCGCGGTGGCAAAGATCAGGTCGCTGGACCAGGGTCCCTATGGACTTCGAGTGATTACGAGGATCCCGCTGATCCAGGACGGCACGGCCAAGCTTCTCGACTTCAGTGTGGTGATCAAGCGATTGGCGGGGGCGCGGGAAGACCAGCACAGCTTCGCCATGGCTCGCTGCCCGAAAGGGCACCTCGACGCCCGCCTGACGAGCTTCAGGCTGAACGAGGAGCTCTTCGACGGAACCACCATCGTCCGCTCGTGCACTCCGGTGGAATGAACGACGAGCGGTCCAGGACAGGTCTCCTGTGGGCCTGGTCCCTTTTCATCGCGGCGCTGCTTGCGATCCACGCGGCGTCCGCCGCCGCTGAAACACAGCCAGGCAGCGAGCTGCGTCCGCTGGAAGTTCAGAGCTATCGGGATGACCTCGGCGTTTCGGCCGAGACGGCAGAAAAGAATCTATTGCTGCAACGCAGCGGCGCCGGAGCGGTGGACGAGCTCAAGGCGGTTCAGGGCGGCGACTATGCGGGCGTCTGGTTCGACAATGAGGGTGGTGAATTTGTCGTTCCGGTAATGCAAGGGGCCGAGGGAGAGGCCTTGCAGAAAGCACTTTCCGATGCTGGCATCGCGACCAGCACCCGCCTCGAGCCAGCGACATACAGCTGGTTCGAGCTGGAAGCGACACAGGAACAACTCGATCTGGAGCTGCTGGATCAGCTCAAGGAAGGCCTGATCCAAACCTCCCTTGACCCCAGGGCCAACGCCGTCGTGGTCGGTGTTGCCAGCCGTGCAACCAAGCCGCAGCAGGCGGAAATCGAAGGGGCCGCGAGCAAGTTTGGGACAAGAGTGGAAGTACGCTCCCTCGAGGCCGAAAACCTCGAAGCGAAGAACACCAGTTGCCAATTTGAATTCAAGCGGTGCACCCGCCCCCTGCGGGGCGGCGTTGGGATTAGGAAAGGTGGCCTCTATGGACCTGAATGCACTGCGGGTTTCAAGGCAATTGGGAATACGTTTGGCAATAGGTTCATATTGACGGCGGGGCATTGCGTCGTTCTTGGAGGAACCTATAAATGGTATGCGGAAGTACCGAACCTGGCTGAATCCCCGGCCATCGGCCTGGCCGAAGGGACCAACTATCCCGGCGGCGATTGGACCGCGATCAACGCCAACGGCTCCTACTGGGACAAAAGCCCTTGGCCGTCGCAGGTGGCCTTCTGGGAACACGGCACCGAAGCGCAGGAAACGCCGATCGAAGCCGAAAGCGCCAGCTACTGGGGCGAGTACGTCTGCCACTCCGGTTTCACAACGGGCGGTCGATGTGGTCCCGTGGTCCAGGTGAACGTCACCGCGAAAGTAAGCGCTGGCTTGGAGTATCACCTCGTCAAATTCGGGCCCACCTGTGCCGATGAGGGGGACAGTGGCGGTCCGGTATTTGCTGGTCATGTAGCGCTGGGCATACTTTCCGCAAAGGTACTGCCACCGCAGGGCTGCGGGTCTGACTACGGGCTCTACATGGAAATCACAGAAGTCGCCGATTCGCTAGGGGTGACGGTCGGCCCTCGGCTCGGCACGATTCCGTACGGGGAAACGGAAGAAGCGACGAATATCCAGCCCACCGAAGCGACCTTGACTGGCTACGTCAACCCGCACGGCATCGCCGCCACCTACGCCTTCGAATACGGGCCGACCACAGCCTATGGAAGCACCACTGGGCAATGGGGTGCCGGTTCAGGCTGGCAAACGATTGCAGTGAGCGGCACATGGGCAAATTTCGAACCCGCCATGCTTTACCACTTCCGGATCCGTGCGCAGAACAGCGCAGGCATCGGCTACGGCGTGGACGAAGAATTCACTACCCCTCCGGCCCCGCCGTTCGCCACTACAGAAGGAGTGAGCGGCGTAGCGGCCGGCAAAGCCATCTTGCACGGAACGAGCAACCCTAGGGGCTCTAGTACCCACTACCGCTTCGAATGGGGCACAAGCACCGGGTATGGCAACAGCGTTCCAATTCCAGATGCTGATATCGGCTCTGGACGGGCAGGTGTTCCGGTTACCCAGGCGATCAACGTCAAAGGGCTGACCAAATATCACTACCGCCTCGTGGCGTCGAACGTCGCTGGCACAACCTATGGCACCGATCGTGAATTTGAAACCCCGGACTGGCGGCCCGGTGTTATTGCCGAAGAACCGACAGCCGTCTCGGGAACGGGCGCTACCCTGCGTGCGTCTGTCAACCCGAAGGGGTTCCCGTCCAAATATCACTTCGAGTACGGGCCAACCCTTGTTTATGGCACCAGCGCTCCTGTACCCGACGGGGATGCCGGCACAGGCGAAAGCGACGTGCCGGTGAACCAGACGATCGGCGGCCTCCAGGCCGGGACGCTTTACCACGTGCGCATCGTCGCGACTAACAGCGAAGGAACCACGACGGCTAAAGCTCTTTTTGAAACTCCGATGCCCACAGCCATCTGCAAAGTCCCTGGCTCCTCATGTGCTGCCGGCCAGCGCTACCCAGCGGGGACCCTGATCCAGGCCAAACTGAAAGGCACTGGCAAGCTCAAACTGTCCGGTCCCACGATAAGCCAGGAATGCAGCGAATCTACGATCAGCGGCAAATCAACCGCCGATACCGGGGTACCGCTGCCGCTCGAAGTAACCGCCCTGACGGTTGCGGGCTGCTCCAGCGGAGGCTGCAAAACGCTCGAAGCACGCAACCTTCCTTACCTTGCCGGCCTCGCAAGCACAGGGGGAAGCAATGGCTCGCTCGCGCTCAAAAGCGGGAAAGGCAGCACTGGAATCAAAGCCACCGGCTGCCCGTTCGGCGCCACCTGCACCTACGGGACTCCTGAAATCGGGCTCGCGCTTGAAGGTAGTAGCACAGCCAGCCTTGCCGCCAGCGAAGTCGACCTGAAATTCGAAGAAGGCAGCAAATTCATCTGCGGCGAAAGCATCAAACTGACAGCAACCTACGAAGTGACGGCTCCCAAACCGCTCTACGCCAGCGAAGCTTCTGAAACCGTGCTCTGCAAAGCGTTCACAAGTCCTTGCTTGTCCACGGACGTCTACGCCGAAGGGACCAAACTCGAAGCAAAACTCCAAGGGATGCTCAGTGTAGGGCTGGGGAATTTCGGCGAACAGCCCTGCTATGGGGCCACGATCGTCGCCTCGAGCAAAGCGGGGGCCGGCAATCCGCTTGCCGCGGAAGTCGAAACGATGAAACTGACCGAATGCCAGCCTTGCGCCAGTGTCGTCGTCAAAGGCGTTCCGCTCAAAGGCTCGGTCAGATCGACGTTGAAGGGCGATGGCCGCCTCTCTTCCGGGATCCAGATCGAATGGTCGGAATGCCCCTTCGGAGTCCGCTGCGTATACGGCTCGGCCGAAGCACCGCTGCTGGAACTCAGCGGAGGCAATCCTCCGAGCGCGAAAGCCAAAGGGGTCCAAATTCCATTCCTCGAAGGAAGCACGAAATACTGCGGCAAATACGTGGAACTGTCGGGCGGCTTTGTTCTGGCAGCACCAGCGTCGCTCTGGGTAGCGCGAGGGAAAGGTTGAGCTCTTAGGGCTGGCTGGACGTCAGCGTTTAAGCAGCAGCCGATTCGGGCATCTCTACCGGTGCGGCCCCGCGGTCTGCGGGGCCGAGACGGAGGGATGGAATTGACAGCTCGCGTGGCGGCCATCGGCTTTGTCTTCTTGGGCGCGGTCGCCCTGGTCGTCGTCCTGCTGGTCTCCGGAAGCGACTCCGACGCCGCCAAGGGACAGACGCTGAGCTTCTTCGTTGCGATCCAGCCGGGCGGCACGATCGAGGAAGTCTCGAAACGCTGCAGCGAAGAATCGAACGGCCGCTACACGGTCGAACCGGAATTCCTCCCCACCGACGCCAGCCAACAGCGCGAACAGCTGGTTCGCCGGCTGGGAGCCGACGACTCATCGATCGACATCGTCGGTATGGACGTGATCTGGACCGGCGAGTTCGCCAATGCCGGTTGGGTCGAAGAGTGGACCGGCAAGCGCAAGCAGGAAGTGACCGAAAAGGTCTTCCCGGGCGTGATCGAAACCGCCTCCTTCGAGGGCAAGCTGTACGCGGCGCCGTTCAACACCAACACCCAGCTGCTCTGGTACCGCAAGGACCTGGTCAAAAAAGCGCCGCGGACCTGGGACGAGATGATCGATGAGGCCGAACGGCTGGGCCGCGACAACGCCGGCACGATCCAGGTGCAGGCGAACCGCTACGAGGGCTTCACCGTCTGGGCCAACGCGCTGATCGAGAGTGCCGGCACCCAACTCCTCTCGGGGCCCGAAACGGTCGACCTCGCCGAGGGGCCGACGACGCGGGCGCTGGAAGTGATGGGCCGCTTCGCCAACTCCTCCGCGGCGCCGCCCAGCCTCTCGACCTCCAATGAGGACACCTCGCGGATCGCCTTCGAGTCGGGTGAATCGGCCTTCATGACCAATTACACCTTTGCTTACGCGAGCGCCAAGGAAGAAGCGCCCGAGATCGCCAAGAACATGGGCTTCGCGCGCTTCCCGCGGATCGACGCCAACCGTCCCAGCAAGCCACCGCTCGGCGGCTTCAACCTCGCGGTCAGCTCTTTCTCGGAGAACAAGGACATCGCCTTCGACGCGGCCGCCTGTTTGGCCAGCCGCAAGAGCCAGGAGACCGCGGTCGAACTCGACGGCCTGCCGCCATCGCGCTCCGACCTCTACGCGAGCAAAGTCGTGACCGAGGCATACCCCGGCTTCGCCCCGCTGGTCAAGAGCTCGATCGAAGGCGCCGGCCCGCGACCCAGCACCGCCGCCTACCAGGACGTCAGCCTCGCCGTGCAGCGCTCGCTGCACCCGCCCGACAAGATCGACCCCGAAGACGCCACCTCGGTCTACGACGAACTGCGCTCCAACCTCGAAGACGCGGTCAAGCGGGAAGGGTTGCTCTGATGGAGGCGCACGTCCCGGCTGCCGCCAGCGAGCGCACCCGCTCCGAGCACCGACTCGCCTGGCTGCTCTGCGCGCCGGCGGTGATCGCGATGCTCGCCGTCACCGCCTACCCGATCGCCTACGCGATCGCCCTCTCGGTGCAGCAGATCGACCTGCGCTTCCCCGACGAGGGCGGCTTCGTCGGCCTCGACAACTACACCACGGTGCTCAGCTCGCAGCTCTGGTGGACCGACGTCTTCAACACCGTCTTCCTCACCGTCGTCACCGTCTCGATCGAGCTGGTGCTGGGCATGGCGATCGCCCTGGTCATGCACCGGGCAATCTTCGGCCGCGGCGTCGTCCGCACCGCGGTGCTGATCCCCTACGGGATCATCACCGTCGTCTCCGCCTTCGCCTGGCAGTTCGCCTTCGCCCCGGACAGCGGCTTCGTCAACAACCTGCCGCTGATCTCCGACGAAATGGACTGGTTCGGCGGCCGCTTCAGCTCCTTCGCCGTGATCATCATGGCCGAGGTCTGGAAGACGACGCCCTTCATGGCGCTACTGCTGCTCGCCGGGCTGGTCACGATCGACTCCCAGCTCTACGAGGCGGCGAAGGTCGACGGGGCCAGTGCCTGGCAGCGCTTCACCCGCATCACCCTGCCGCTGATGAAGCCGGCGATCCTCGTCGCGCTGCTGTTCCGCACCCTCGACGCCTTCCGCGTCTTCGACACGATTTACATCATGACCGCCGGTGCGCAGGACACCGAATCGGTCTCGATCCTCGGTTTCAACCAGCTGATCTCGCGACTCAACCTCGGCCTCGGCTCCGCCGTCTCGGTGCTGATCTTCATCTGCGTGCTGATCATCGCGACGCTCTACGTGAAGGTGCTCGGCACCAGGGTCGAGGAAGGAAGGCCGGTGAAGTAGATGGAACGGGGAAGCCGCGAGTACGTCCTCTGGAGCATCGGCATCGTCGTCGTGCTGATCTTCGCCCTGATCCCGGTGCTCTGGCTGATCTCGGTCTCGCTGAAGACGCCGGAATCGATCACCGACGGGCGCTTCATCCCCAGCGAGGTCTCCCTCGACAGCTACAAGAGCCTCTTCGAAGGCGGCATCGATGAGAGCCCCTTCATCAAGCCGCTGATCAACTCGATCCTGATCGCGCTCTCGACGACTGTGATCTCGATCGTGCTCGCCTCCTTCGCCGCCTACGCGATCGCGCGGCTTAAATTCCCCGGTAAGCGGGTGATCCTCGCCGGAGCCCTGGCGATCGCGATGTTCCCGCCGATCTCGACGATCGGCCCACTCTTCGACATGTGGCGGGCGCTCGGCCTCTACGACACCTATCCCGGCCTGATCATTCCCTACCTGACCTTCTCGCTGCCGCTGGCGATCTACTGCCTGGTCGCCTTCTTCCGCGAGATTCCCTGGGAGCTCGAGCAGGCCGCTCAGGTCGATGGCGCGACCCCGTTCCAGGCCTTCCGCAAGGTGATCGTGCCCCTCGCCGCGCCGGGCATGTTCACCGCCGCGATCCTCGTCTTCATCTTCGCCTGGAACGACTTCCTCTTCGCCATCTCGCTCACCTCTTCGGATGCCTCGCGCACCGTGCCCGCCTCGCTCGCCTTCTTCACCGGCGAGTCCTCGTTTACCGAACCGACCGGCAGCATCGCCGCTGCGGCCGTGGTGGTGACCGTGCCGATCATCGTCTTCGTCCTCTTCTTCCAGCGCCGCATCGTCTCCGGCCTGACCGCCGGGGCCGTCAAGGGATAAAGGAGCCACCGATGTCTGAGATCACTCTCGAAGGAATCACCAAGGTCTTCGCCGACGGCGAGGAAGCCGTCAAGGACATGAGCCTGGAGGTCGGCGACGGCGAGTTCATGATCCTCGTCGGGCCCTCGGGCTGCGGCAAGTCGACCGCGCTGCGAATGATCGCCGGGCTCGAGGACGTGACCAGCGGCGAGGTGAAGATCGGCGGCGACGTCGTCAACGACCGCGCCCCCAAGGACCGCGACATCGCGATGGTCTTCCAGAACTACGCGCTCTACCCGCACATGACCGTGCGCGAGAACATGGGCTTCGCGCTCAAGCTCGCCGGCACCGACAAGGACGAGATCGACCGCAAGGTCGAGGAGGCGGCGAAGACGCTCGACCTCGAGCAGCACCTCGACCGCCGCCCTGCCAACCTCTCCGGCGGCCAACGTCAACGGGTGGCAATGGGGCGGGCGATCGTGCGCGACCCGAAGGCCTTCCTGATGGACGAGCCGCTCTCCAACCTCGACGCGAAGCTGCGGGTGCAGATGCGCACCGAGGTGGCGCGCCTGCAGTCGCGGCTGGAGACGACGACCGTCTACGTCACCCACGACCAGGTCGAGGCGATGACGCTAGGCGACCGCGTCGCGGTGATGCGCGCCGGCGTCCTACAGCAGGTCGGCACGCCAGCGGAACTGTACGAGGAGCCGATCAACCTCTTCGTCGCCGGCTTCATCGGCTCGCCGGCGATGAACTTCATGCCGGCTGAGCTGCACGGCGGCAAGGTGAAGCTGCCAATCGGCGAGGCCGATCTGCCCGAGGGTCTAGGCGGCGGTCGCGACGGCGAGGTGATCGCAGGGCTGCGGCCGGAGAGCTTCGAGGACGCCGAGATGGTTGGCGACCTGCGCGACGAGCGCGGCGCCGTCTTCGAGGCGGAGATAGACCTGGTCGAGTCGCTCGGCTCAGATCTCTATGCCTACTTCCACGTCGAGTCCGGTGCGGTCGAGTCCGACCAGCTCGCCGATCTGGTCGAGGAACGGCTCGAGGAGACCGGCGTGCCGGAAGTGCGGGAGGGCCAGGAGCAGATCGTCGCCCGCCTCGACCCGGCGAGCAAGATCAAGCGCCGCGACACCGCCCAGCTGTGGGCCGACACCTCGAAGCTGCACCTCTTCGACGCCGAGAGCGGCGAGCGGCTCTAGTCGCCCGCCGGTGCAACGCTTTGCGGCGCCCCTGAGGGAACAAAACGTTTCACCTCGGCGCTCGTTGGCCTGAGCGCAAGGGTCACCGCGCCCGAAGCCAGTGCGGCGAAGACGGCAAAGAGGTAGGCGTCGTCGGAGACGGATAGGGCCTCGGCGAGGTCGAGCGGATCGCCGACGATGGCGACGAGGATTGCGGTGCCGAGCACGGCGCCAACCTGGCGGAAAGCGGCGTTGACGGCACTGGCGGTAGCGAAGCGGTTGTCGGGGATGTCACGGACGGCAGCTGAACCGAGGGTCGGAAAGGCGAGGCCGATGCCGATGCCGGTTAGACAGGAGCCAGGCAGCCAGATGCCGAGCCAGTCGGGTTCCGCTCCAGCTGAGCGCAGGACCATCACCCCGGCAGCAAAGAAGAGAGTGCCGGGGACGATCACGGAGCGGTGGCCGAAGCGGTCAGCGAGGCGACCGGCGGGCCCGGCAAAGACCGTGGAAAGCGTCGGCCCCGGCAGGGTCGCGGCGCCGGCCTGGAGCACGCTGTAGCCCCAGATCGAGGTGAGGAAGACGACGTTGCCGAGGATCAGCGAAAAGAAAGCGGCGGCGAAGAGCAGGGTGCCGAAGTTTCCGAGGCGGAAGGAGCTGTGGGCGAAGAGCGCCGGCTCGACGATCGGGCGTGGGTGGGTGCGGCTGCGCCAGATCATCCCGCCCAGCAAGACCGCCGCGGCGGCGAAGCAGCCGAGCGTCGCGGTCGAGACCCAGCCCCAGTCGTTGCCCTCGACGATCGCCAGGGTGACGAGGGCGAGGCTCAGGGCCAGCATCAGCGCGCCGGGCAGGTCGGGTAGGCGGCTGTCGAGCTGCGGGCGCTCGCGCAGGGCCTTACGGCCAAGTAGAACGACGGCAGCCCCGATCGGCAGGTTGACGAGGAAGACGAGCCGCCAGTCGGAGAGCTCGACCAGCGCCCCGCCGAGGGTCGGGCCCACGGCTGCAGCAGCGGCGGCCGCGGCACCCCAGAGGCCGACGCCGGCAGCACGGCGCTCAGGCGGAAAAGCGTCGAGGACGAGCGCCAGCGAGGTCGGTGCAATCAGCGCCGCGCCGACCCCCTGCAGGACGCGGAAGGCGATCAGCAGCTCGAGCGACGGCGCAACGGCGCAGAGCAGACTCGCCGCGGTAAACCCGGCAACACCGAACAGAAAGATCCGCTTGTGGCCGAAGCGGTCAGCCAGCCCCCCGGCCGGGACCAACAACGCAGCGATGACGACGAAGTAGCCGTCGAGCACCCAGGAAAGCTCGGCACGTCCCGCGCCCGTGAACGAGCGCGAGATGTCGGGGAAGGCGATGTTGACGATCGTCGCGTCGAGGAAGGCGAGGAAGGCGCCCGCACAGGCAATCGCCACGATCCTTCTATGACCATGGTCATACATCGGCCGGGACTATAGACTATGACCGTGGGCATATCCAGAATTGCCGATGGGGAGCCGACCGAGCGCAAGCGCCGCGACGGCCGCGCGCTGCTGCTCAAAGGCGCTCGGCAACTGCTGGCCGAGAAGGGCTACGCGGGCATGGAGCTGCGCGATGTCGCCGAGCGCGGCAAGGCGCCGCGCGGCTCGATCTACCATCACTTCCCCGGTGGCAAGGTGCAGCTCGCCCGCGAGGCCGCCGAGCTCGAGGGCACGACGATCCGCGACCTGATCGAGCGCTCGCTCGAGGAGCGCGGCCTCAGGGAGACCTTGTTCATGTTCGGCGAGATCTTCCGCCGTCGCGTTGCCGACCACCCCGAGCGGATCGGCTGCCCAGTCGCGGCGGCGGCCCTGGCGAGGCCCGAGGACCCCGAACTCGCCGCAGTCGCAACCGCAGCATTCCAGAGCTGGGAACGGCCGATTGCGGCGGCCTTGCGAGACGAAGGGGTGGGCAGGCGGGACGCGGAAGCCTTCGCCGGCCTCGTCGTCTCCACCGTCGAGGGCGCGCTGCTGCGGGCCCGCGCGGCCGGCAGTCAGGAGCCGCTCGATTCGGCGATTGCGGGTCTAGGTCAGGCCCTCGACGGCCTACTGCGCCAGTAGGCTGCAGCGGATGCGCAAGCTTCTCCTCGTAGGCGCGATAGTGGCTTGCTTGAGCATGGCGGCGGTCCCGACGGCCTCGGCGACGAAGGAAGTCGGCGAGCCGTGCACCGCGACCGGCACGGAAGCAAACCGAACGCTGCTGGTCTTCAACGGCGCCAACAGCCCGGCGATACAGCCGGTGGTGCCGGAAGAACCGGCACAGGTGATCACCAGCTGGAAGGTCCAGGTCGGCCCCGGCATCGCCCCCCTCCCCCAGCGGCTCGAGGTCTACCGGGTGCTCAACGAAGAGCAGGACTATCGCAAGGAAGCCGAGAGCGCGACCGTGACGGTCGGCGAAGGACTCAACGTCTTCCCGACCCGGATCCCGGTTCGGTCCTTTACGGGCTACCTCGCCCTCTACGGCACGAATGGGACCTTGGTCTGCAACCCGGCGTATCAGCTGGCGGGTAACTTCGAAGGTGCCGCGGCCGTGGGTGAAACGCGGAGGGTGAAAAGCACGATCGGCATCGGCGTGCCGGTGATGGCGACCGTCGAGGACGACCGGGACGAAGACGGCTATGGCGACGACACGCAGGACCACTGCCCGCAGAGCGCGGCGCTGCAGGTGGAATGCCCACCGGTGACGGTGAAGAGCAAAACGGAGGCGAAGCGGAAATCGATCATCGTGCGAGTAGGCGTCAGCTCGGAAGCCACGATCGACGTCTACGGGCAGGTGGGCTGGGGGTTCAAACCGAGCCCGAAACTGAAAACCGCCGGGGCGAAGCCGACCCGGCTGATCGTCGGCTTGAGCGGCCCGAAAAAGACCGTCCTGCCCGGTAAACGGGTGCCGTTCCGGGTGCCGCTGCCGACAACCGTGCTGCGCCGTCTCGGCAAGCTCACGGCAAAAGAGTTTCTGACGGCGAAGCTGACGGTGAGCTGCGCCGACCTGGCGGGACGGATCAAAAAGCGGCGGCTGGATGTGAAGCTGATGGGTCAAGGCCAATAAACGGGCCTGATTGCAGGCGTAACGGCGCAATTCGCGGCCTTTCGCGTCCGGCTTACCGCCCGCCTGCCGCTGCTACCCTGCCGGGGTAGGCAGTCTGCCTGCGCGTCACGTCCTTTAAACCGCGAGGAAAGCACGCGCTTGACTTCGCCCCAGGGGCAGCCGATAGATCGCGAGGGCCCGCGCGAGGAATGCGGGGTGTTCGGCGTATATGCACCGGGGCACGATGTCGCCCGCCTTGCCTACTTCGGCCTCTACGCGCTGCAGCACCGCGGCCAGGAGTCGGCCGGGATCGCCACCGCCGAGGGCGGCCACATCACCACGCTGCGCGATTCGGGCCTCGTCTCCCAGGTCTTCGACGAGGAGAAGCTGCGGGCGCTGGAGGGGGACATGGCGATCGGCCATGTGCGCTACTCGACGACGGGGGGCGGCTCCTGGGAGAACGCGCAACCGGTCTGGCGCGACGACGGCCGTGAGCTGGCGCTCGCCCACAACGGCAATCTGACCAACGCGGTCGAGCTCTGGAGCGAGCTGAAGGAGCGCGGCATCGCCTTCCGCGGCACCTCGGACTCCGAGATCATCGCGGCGCTGCTCTCCTCCAACGAGGGCAAGCTGATCGAGGACGCGGTCACCGACGTAATGCCGCGCCTCGAGGGTGCCTACTCGACCGTGGTGATGACCAAGCGGGCGATCGTCGCCTTCCGCGACCCGCACGGGGTGCGGCCGCTCTCGCTCGGGCGGCTCGACGATCGCTTCGTCGTCGCCTCCGAGAGCTGCGCCTTCGACATCATCGGCGCCAAGCTGATGCGCGAAGTGCACCCCGGCGAGATGGTCTCGCTGACCGAGCGCGGGCTGGAGACGCGGCAGGTGGTCAAGGCCGAGCGCCCGGCGATGTGCGTCTTCGAGCACATCTACTTCTCCCGTCCCGACAGCCGCCTCGAGGGCAAGGTGCTGCAGCAGGTGCGCGGCCGGATGGGCGAGATTCTCTGGCGCGAGGCTCCCGTCGAGGCCGACCTGGTGATCTCAGTGCCGGACTCCGGCAACCCGGCCGCCGCCGGCTTCGCCCGCGCCTCGGGGCTGCCCCGCGACGACGGCCTGATCAAGAACCGCTACGTGGCGCGGACCTTCATCCAGCCCGGCCAGGAGCTGCGCAAGCACGGGCTGCGGCTCAAGTTCAACCCGCTGCCCGAGATCGTCTCCGGCCAGCGCATCGTCGTCGTCGACGACTCGATCGTGCGCGGCAACACGACGCGGCAGATCGTCGGCATGTTGCGCGACGCCGGCGCCCGCGAGGTGCACCTGCGGATCTCGGCACCGCCGATCCGCAACCCCTGCCACTACGGCGTCGACATGTCGACCCGCGAGGAGATGATCGCCCACAAGCGCACCGTGCAGGAGATCGCCGACGAGCTCGACGCCGACTCGCTCGCCTACCTCTCGCTCGAGGGCGTCTACGAGGCAATCGGCACGCCGCCCGAGGACCACTGCGACGCCTGCTTCAGCGGTCGCTACCCGCTTGGCGATCCGGAGGAGGCGAACGGGAAGTTCGCGCTGGAGGATGTCGCGGTAGTACCGGCTTCTACGGGCTGAGGTCGCGAACAATCTCGGCCGCCGGCCGAACGTCACCTATGCGCGCCACTGTCTGGCCAGCGTAGAGAGGGCCGGCATCAATGAGGTTGGCAGGGCCGTCATCTGTCGGTCCTTGGGGAGAGAGGAGGCGGCTGCCCGGGCGTTGGGCGCGTGCGAGGCGGCCTTGGAGGGCGGCAGGCGCGTGGCGGGCGCCTGGCGCCGAGAGCTTGTTGAGCAGGCGGTTGAGCGCCGGCCCGCGCGGGTCATCGGTGAGCCAGCGCTCGGTCGCCGCATTCGCCACCACACGGTGCGGCGCCGGCCAAGCGGTGCCAAAGAGCTCGGTGAGGATCGTTTGCTCGGCGCCAAGCAGACGCCGGCGGTACTCCGGATGCGCGCGGCTCTCGTCCGAAAGGAGGAAACGAGTGCCGGCGACAGCGGCGCTCGCACCAACCTCGAGAGCGCACTCGACGTCGGCGCGCTCAGCGACCCCGCCGGCGAGAAGCAGCGGGAAGCCGGGTGGCAGAGCCGCCTTGACCCGCTCGAGGAGCTCCAGGGCCGGCACGCTTCCGCGCACGTGGCCGCCGGCCTCGACCCCTTGGACGATCACAGCGTCGGCTCCGGCGCCGTGGGCTGCCCGCGCCTCGTCGACCGAGCCGCACTGATGCATCCAGACACCGTCCGTCCGACGCTTCGGGGCGCCCCAGAAGGTGACGACGACGTCGGCGCGCGAGGCGGCCTGGAACCAGTCGCGACGCGCGAAGGGAAGCAGCACGTTGACCGCGATCGGCCGCTCGGTCAAAGCTCGCGCGGCGGCGAGCTCCCGCTCGATCGCAGCGGCACCGTTGACCGCGACCGTCCCCAGCCCACCGGCTTCCGAGACAACCGCAGCGAGCTCGTGACGGCTCAGCCCACCCCCCATCCCCGCCTGCACGACCGGCCGCTCCAAACCAATTCGCTCGAGGATTTCCACGCCACCGATCCTAAGCCGCGGCTCCCCGGGCGCGGAACTTCCGGCTGCGCGAAGATGCCGCCCGTGGCCGAATCGTTCAAGCTCGTTGTCCTAGCCTCGGGGACCGGCTCGAACCTGCAGGCGATCCTCGATCGGGCGCACATGCGCGACGGCGTCGAGGTCGTCGGAGTCGGGTCCGACAAGCCGGGGGCTCCGGCCCTGGAACGGGCGCGGGCGGCCAGCATCTCCGTCGGCGTCTTCCCGACCGACGACTTTCCCGACCGCGAGGCTCGCGACGCGGCGATGGGTGACTGGATTGAGCAGCTCGGAGCGGACCTGATCGTCCTCGCCGGCTACATGCAACTGCTCAGCGCACCCTTCGTCGCCCGCTTCCGCCACCGCATCGTCAACGTGCATCCGGCGCTGCTGCCGGCGTTCCCCGGGCTCGACGCGATTGGCCAGGCACTTGCCGCAGGCGTCGAAGTCACCGGTGTCACTGTGCATTTCGTCGATGAGGGAATCGACACGGGGCCGGCGATCCTGCAGCGCGAGGTGAGCGTGCCCCCCGACCGCGACCGAGAGGCGCTCGAGCTGGCGATCCACGCCACCGAGCACGAGCTCTACCCCGAGGCGATCCGCATGATCGCGGCGGGCAGGGTTAGGATCGATGCCGACGACCCGCGCTTGGTCGTAATCGATGAGTGAGGCCCCTGCAGACACCCGACCAGAGACCGTGAGCGACGGCGCGATCAGGGTGCGCCGGGCGCTCGTCTCGGTCTCCGACAAGACCGGTGTCGCCGATTTCGCCCGCGGCCTCGCCGACCTCGGCGTCGAGATCCTCTCCACCGGCGGCACCGCGGCGGCGCTGCGCGACGCTGGGCTCGAGGTGACCGACGTCTCCGAGTTCACCGGCCAGGAGGAGATCCTTGGCGGCCGAGTCAAGACGCTGCATCCGCGCCTGCATGCGGCGCTGCTGGCACGCCGCGACGACTCGATGCACATGGCGACGCTGGAACGCGAGTCGATCGAGCCGATCGACCTGGTCTGCGTCAACCTCTACCCCTTCGAGGAGACCGTCGCCGCTCGCGACGTCGAGCCGGCGACCGTGGTCGAGAACATCGACATCGGCGGGCCGACGATGATTCGCGCCGCCGCCAAGAACCACGCCGGCGTCGCCGTCGTGGTCAAGCCCGAGTCCTACGACGCGGTGCTGGCCGAGCTGGAGGAGTCCGGCGGCGAGGTATCAGCGACGACGCGGCACTGGCTCGCCAACGAGGCTTTCGCCCAAACGGCTCGCTACGACGCCGCGATCAGTCGCTGGTTCTCGGCCGAGTACGAGGACTACCCCGAACACCTCGCCGTCGCCTACGAGAAGGTGCTCGACCTTGCCTACGGCGAGAACCCCCACCAGCGGGCGGCGCTCTACTCCGAAGCGGGCGTGCGCAGCCACGTCCTCTCGCGGGTCTCGAAGCTGCACGGCCGCGCCCTCTCCTTCAACAACGTGCTCGACCTTGACTCGGCCCGGCGCCTGGTCGAGGACTTCGAGCAACCGGCCTGCACGATCGTCAAGCACAACAACCCCTGCGGGGTGGCGATCGGCGCCGACGCTGCCGAGGCCTACGCGAAGGCGCTGGCCTGCGACCCGATGTCTGCCTTCGGCGGCGTGATCGCCTTCAACCGGCCGGTCTCCGAAGCCCTGGCCGAGGAGCTGCACAAGAACTTCGTCGAGGTGCTGATCGCGCCCGACTACGAACACGGGGCACTCGCCGTCCTGCAGCAGAAGGAGGCGATCCGGATCCTCTGCGAGGAGGAGCGCCGCCAGCGGGACCCCGGCGAACGCGACGTCAAACGAGTGCTCGGCGGCCTGCTGATCCAGGACCGCGACGGCGACCCTGAGCCGCGCGAGATCATGGAGGTCGTCACCAAGGCCGAGCCGAGCGACCAACAGTGGGATGACATGTGCTTCGCCTGGACCGTCGTCCGCCACGTCCGCTCCAACGCGATCGTGATCGCCAAGGACGGCGCCACTCTCGGTATCGGCGCCGGCCAGATGAGCCGCGTCGACTCGGTCCGCCTAGCGGTTGAAAAGTGCCGCGACGCCCGCGGCGAGGACGCCGAAGCCCTACTAGCCGGCTCCGCCGTTGCATCGGACGCCTTCTTCCCCTTCGCCGACGGTCCCGAGCTGGCCCTCCAGGCCGGCTCAACCGCCGTAATCCAACCGGGCGGCTCCAAGCGCGACGCCGACGTAATCGAGGCCTGCGAGGCCGCCGGCGTCACCATGGTCTTCACCAAGCACCGGCATTTCCGTCACTAGCCGCCCAGACTTGGAACGAACCATGTAGCTCCGAACGGTGGGCCTTCACCGGGTCTTTTGTATTTAGCATTGGCACCAACCAGTCACCTTGGGCGGACTAACTGTTCGCGGCTCGTGCGAGCAGTTCCTCGGCGGTCTCATAGTCGCGTCCCTCCTCAGCGGCAAGCTCGGCCTCGGTCGGCACCAGCTCACCGCGGAACGCCTTGGCGAGGGCGGACCTAATCGTCTCGCTGAGCACTGTATTGACAGATTCAAGCTTGGCTTCAATGCTGTCAGAAGCGGCCAGCATCTGATGAGCAAGTCGGAGAATCTCGGCCTGCTCTTCTACAGGCGGAATTGGAACCGCAACACGTCCCAAGATCGCAAGGTTGATATTGGCCTGCGCCGTAGCAGGAGCGTAGGCGGCCAAATCATCGCGTGCTGTGCGAATGAACAGCTCGACATACTCGGGTAGGGCGACGCAGGGATCGGAGACCAAACCCACAACGCTGTCTGGGAAACATGCCGGATATGACAAAATCGCGCTCTGAGCGATATTGGCGGCGATAGTCATACAGACCGTGCCGGCAGGCCATAGGCGACTCTGGGCAAGGCCCTCGTCATTATAAGTCTGGGTATGGTGTTCAACACGACCGTTAGCCCGCGCTATATCGCCCGTTTGAATGAACGGAACATCTCCGCCATACAACCGAGGATCATTGCGCGGACGGTGTCGAGACTTGCCTCGACCCATCTCGCCAAGCTCAGGAAGCAGCGCCCAACACCAGTTCTCCGGAATATCGGGTAGTGCACCGGAGTCCACTGGTTGCGACTCCACCTCCTTGCCCCCAAGGTGCGTCCTACGAGTAGACTTACGCTTCTTTGCGAGCGCTTCAGCAGATGAATCCGGTTCGTTGTTGATCCGCCACTCAGCAGTCAATCGGCCAGAGCAAGCCTCTGTGGGAACAGCCTTGCGAAGGCGCTTTAGCCAGGTGCGGGCGACCTGGAGATGATCATTTGTAGACACCCGGCAGTCCTCTATCTCATCAAGGCGCTCGACGATACGCTGCTGCTCGGCGAGCGGTGCAAGTGGGATACAGGTTTTCTTGATGAAATCAACCGGAACACGTAGCTGCCCGACCGATCCCGTCATGTGAGCCTCGGCTTCTTTGCGATAACCGATCTGTCGCATATATCGCCACAGATAATTCGCATCCAATGCTCGGCTAGGACGCAATATGTGGAACTCGGTCGATCCGAAACCGAGTTCGTTAGGTAGGTCAGGCACGATCGCAACCTTGCCATTCTCCATACAGGGGGTGATCTTGGCGAACAAGATGTCTCCTGAGGCAAATGTTCGATAGCTCTTGGCACGCACCTCGGAAAATCTGCGTGATTCCACAGTCGCGACCCGTCCAGAGTTCTGGTCTACCCCCGCCATTGGGATGAACCCGACCACCGCGCTGGACTTAACGTGAGAATACCTTGGCTTTGGTGGATTGACGGCCGTGATCCTGTTGATCGAGACCGGTACCCACCCCTCGGGCAGGCCATCTTCTGGGCAGTCGCTCACGATGCAACCACAGCCTCACCGAGCAACTTCTGCAACTCGTGCAGCTCGGTCGTAGCAGCCTGCAGCTCGGTGATCGTGTTGGCGATGAGCTCGACGGGATCGAGGATCTCGTCTGGATCGTCGAGCTCCTCGTCGCGCAGCCACTTGAAACTGTCAATCTTGTAGTCGCGCTCGTTGATCTCCTCGAGGGTGAAACTGCGCCAGCGGTCTTCGGTGGAATCCGCCTCGGACCGTTTGGCCTTCCCGTTGGGGTCGTCGCCGTAGCAGTGCTCGAACTCGGCGAAGTGCGCTGGGGTGAGCGGACGAGCCTTCTTGGTGATCGTGGAACATTGGTGCGGGCGTCGTAGATCCAGAGCGTCTTGGTCGGCTTGCCCTTGGTGAAGAAGATGACGTTGGTCTTCGTACCCGCGGTGTAAGGGGTGAAGGTGCCGCGCGGGCAGCGAAGCACGGTGTGGAGGTCGCAGTCCTCCATCAGGACCTTGAAGACCTCGCCGGCCTGGTCGGCGAAGAGCACATTGTCTGGCACGACGACCGCAGCGCGGCCACCGGGCTTGAGGATCGTCAGGACGTGCTGCACGAAGTTGAGCTGCTTGTTGCGAGTCTGGACGATGAAGTCGTCGCGGTCCGGCGCCTGGTTGGCGCCCTTGGTCCCGAATGGCGGATTGGTGAGGACGACGTCGAAGCGCTGGCTGGTCGGGGCCTCGTAGATCGAGTCGCCGAGCGTGATGTGCGGCTCGACCTGGTGGAGGTACAGGTTCATCAGCGCCAGCCGGCGCGGCCGGGCGACGAGCTCCTGGCCGAAGTAGGTCCTGGCGCGAATCCGCTTCGCGACGTTGCGGTCGAACGCGCCGTCGGTTTCCTCCTTGAGCCACTCGTAGGCGGCGACGAGAAAGCCGCCGGTGCCGCAGGCCGGATCGCCGATCGTGAAGTCCTTGGCTACCTGAGGATCCGGCTTCATGCAGCGGACGATCGACTGGATCAGCAGGCGGGGCGTGAAGTACTGACCGGCCCCCTTCTTGCCCTCCGCGGCCGCCTTCTCGAGTAGCCCCTCGAACGCGGCGGCCTTGACGTCCACGTCGAGGCTCGTCCACTCCGTCTCGTCGACGGACTTAATCAGCCGGGCGAGGTTGACAGGGTTGGTGAACCGGTTCTGGCTGCCAGCGAAGATGTCGCCGAGGATGCCGGGTCGCTTGCCGAGCGTGCGCAGGGCGTCGTCGTACGTCTCGATCAGCTCGGTGCCGCTTTGCGAGCGCAGGTGAGGCCAGTCGGTCCGCTTGGGCAGCTCGATCCCCTGCTCGTCGGCCATCTTGAGGAAAAGCAGATAGGTGATCTGCTCGATGTAGTCGCCGTAGTCGACGCCGTCGTGGCGAAGGGTGTGGCAGAAGCCCCAGAGGCGCGCGACGACGTCGGTCATGCAGCGACTAGCTCCCTGTTCACGTCGACCAACAGCTCGGCGAGCTGCCCGTCGAAGGTCTCGTCCGCCTTTCCCCAGCCGCCATGGTCGGAGAGCACGGGCACGAGTGAGAAGTCCTCGCGATCGATCGAGAGATTCTCAGTCAGGTGCTGCCTGATTCGCTCCAACCAGGCTGCCTGCTCACCGCTCAGATCGCGGCCCCTGCTGACCCGTCGCATGGCGGCATCCACCCGCTCCTCGGCGGTGAGCAGCGGTGCGGTGTCGGCTGCAGCGTGCTTAACCATCGAGATGATGTCGACCAGGGCCTTGTGGTGGGCGGCATGATGGGCGCGCTCCAGATTTGCCTCGGTGAAGTGCTCGGGCGCGTTCGTGAGCGCGTCGCGCAGGGCGACCAGGGTTTCGGGCTTCCAATCGCTGGGCCGTGAGAGCAGGATCGAGATCGCGTCGATCTCGTCGGCCTCATCGCGGACGAAGGCGGCAAAGGCCTTGAGGTAGTCCTCCGGCTTGTACTCGCGCCCGTCGCCGCCCTGGATCAGCCACTCGGAGGAGACGGTATCGGCGGTCTGCTGGGCGACGATGAAGGTGCGCTGTGGACGTGGGTACTCCCCGAGTAGGTGCTGAAAGTCGTCGTCGCGCAGAACCTTCATTGTCGAGCTGAACTCGCTCTGCAGCAGCATGGGCAGCTGCTCGGCAAACCGACCGAGGTCGCCGTCGGCGACGAAGCGAGCAAAGAGCTCGCGAGCCTCGCCGGTCATGCTCTTGTCGATTCGGTGCAGACGTCGGATGAGCCGCTTGGTGTTGTATTCGCGATCCTGGTTTCGCCAGATCTCCTCGATGATCTGAGCAAGGCTCTTGCCATCACCCTCCGGCGGATCGGCCGTGATGCCGGTGGTGCCCGCGAAGTACTCGAGCAGCGTGCCGTCGAAGCAGTCGAAGACGACGAAGCGATCCTTGTCGACAGCCGTATCACCGAGGCGGGTTCCACGTCCGAGCATCTGCTCGAAGAGGATGCGCGACTTGACCGGACGCAGGAAGACGAGGAACTCTAGGTCGGGGATGTCGACGCCAGTGGTCAGCAGGTCGACGGTGACGACGATTCCCGGCTTGGGTCGGTTGCGGAACTCGCGAATCCGCTGCAGCGGGCGGTCGACGCGGCCGGTGATCTTGGCGACGAAGACGTCGCCCTGGTCGAAGATCTCGCGAGCCTGCCCGACGAGCTGGTCGGCGTGAGAGGTGTGCGGCAGGTCGTTGGCGGCGAAGATCAGAGTCTTCGGGAAGCGACCGTGCTCGGCCTCGTGTTCGTCGGCGTAGAGCTTGAGCTCCTTGAGGATGCGCCGGTTGGAGTCGGGCGCGGTGATCTCTGCTCGACCGCTGATGCGTCGAAGGTCCGCTCGTCGTCGAGGAGATCGAGTGTCCTGACACCCGTCTCGGGGTCGACCTGGTCAACCTGCTCTCCCTCTTGAAGGAAGACGCCGTTGATGCGCACGTCGGAGCTGACGCGCACGACGTCGTAGTCGACCAGGTAGCCGTCGCGAACCGCTTCGTCGTAGTCGTAGCGGAAAGCGAGATTCTCGAAGTACGCCATTGTGTGAGCGGCCGGTGTGGCTGTCAGTCCGATCTTGATGGCGTCGAAGTAGTCGAGTGTGTTGCGCCAGATCGCTTGTTCGCTCGCTGTGTAGCCTCGATGACACTCGTCGGCGACGATCAGGTCGAAGGCGTGGATCGGGATATCGAGCTGCTCGACGTCGGCATCGACGGACTCGCCGTCGACCGTCAGTGCCTTCTCGCCGTCGAACAGATTCATCGTCATCCGCTGGATCGTCGAGACGTAGACGAAGGCATCTCCCAGCTTCGGCGCGGTCAGCATCGAATCTGGCATCGACGCGGGGTCGAACGACTCGTCACCCAGGTCGTCCTTCTGAAACCGCTGCGAATAAACAGGGTAGATCGTGTCGAACTTCCGGCCCGGCTCGGCCTCAAAGGAGGCGAAAGCCCGCACCGCCTGCGCCGCGAGTGCTCGCCGATCGACGAGGAACAGGACCCGGCGGGCGACCTTGGCCTTCATCAGGCGGTAGATCTCATTGACCGTCATCACCGTCTTGCCGGTGCCGGTTGCCATAGTCACCAACAGCCTGCGCTTTCCTTCGCGGATCAGCTGCTCGATCGCCAGGTTGGCCTCCGCTTGGTAGGGGCGCATCTGCACGCTTTGCGGCAGGTCCTCGAGGGTTGCCAGCTCCGCGTCGATGTCGCGCTTCAGCATCTCGGCCAGCGCCTGTGGCGTGTGAAAGCCCGCCACTCGGCGTGATCGGTTGCGCTCGCGCCGAACGTCATGGAAACGGATCTCCTCGCCGTTGGTCGCGTACAGGAAGGGAACGCCATACTGACCCTGCCAGCGCGGCACCTGCTCGATTCCCCGCGAGTACCGCTCAGCCTGGGTCAGCGCCCCCTGTGGGCTAACGCTCAGTTTTTTGGCCTCCACGACTGCCTGAATCCGCTGCGCCACGCATAGTGCATAGTCCGCTGGGCCATCGTGCGTCGGCAACTCTGGAATCGCCGCCGGCCAAAGCAATGTCTCTGGCGTCGCTTTCGGGAGGTCCACGACCGGCCATTCCGCGGCCTCCAAGCGGGGATCGATCCGACGTCTCCGCGTCTCTCGCTCGCTTTCCACGCGACGATCCTAGTTCTCGATGCGCCGGCGGCGAGGGTCGTCGCGCTCCTGACTACAGTTCGAGTGCGGCAATGGTCAGTGCCCCCGACCGGATTCGAACCGGCGCCGCGCGGCTTAAAAGGCCGCCGCTCTAACCAGCTGAGCTACAGGGGCTCGGCGGTCAATGGTAATCGGGTGCCGGGGAGTCGGGGCTGCGGTCAGGAAAGTTCTGGCAGGCCCTGGTCTGGGGTCGAAGCCTCGGCGTGGGTTCGGCGGGGAATGCGGCCGGCGCCCCTCGCGGCGTGACCCGCTTCGACGCCAAGGCGCAATGCAGTGGCCATCGCCGCCGGATCGGCTGCTCCGAAGATCGAGCTCGCCGCCATCACCGCGTCGCAACCCAGCTCGATTGCGAGAGCGGCATCTGAGGCGGTGCCGATGCCGGCGTCGAGGACAACGGGCACCCCAGCGCGCTCGGCGATGATCGCGATGTTGTACGGGTTGCGGATGCCGGAGCCGGAACCGATCGGTGAGCCGAGTGGCATCACCGCCGCGCAGCCGGCCTCCTCCAGGCGGCGGGCGAGAATTGGGTCGTCGTTGGTGTAGGGGAGGACGGTGAATCCCTCCCCGACCAGGGTCTCGGCGGCGTCGAGCAGCTCAACCGCATCCGGAAAGAGAGTGCGATCGTCGCCGATCACCTCGAGCTTAATCCAGTCGGTCTCGAAGGCCTCGCGGGCGAGCCGAGCAGTGCGAACCGCATCGCGGGCGGTGTAGCAACCGGCGGTATTGGGGAGCGCGACGAGACCGAGGCGGTCGAGCACGTCGAGGACCGAGCCCTTGAGATCGGGATCGATGCGGCGCAGGGCGACCGTGACGATCTCGGCGCCAGACGCCACCAGCGCCTGCTCCATCTGCTCAAGCGAGCGAAAGCCGCCGGTGCCGGCGATTAGACGGGCAGTCCAGGCCTGTCCGCCGAGCTCCCAGCCTTCTGCGCCGCCCTGGATCGCGGCCAGCACCTCGACTTTGCTGCCCTCGGCAAGCGACGTCTGCGCCCACTCGCCGCGCGGCGCGACCTCACCATCAAGGGCGACTGCGACGCCGCGGGCTTCCCCGGCTCCAGCCGCCTGCACAACATCAGCGAGGCTGGCCCCTTCATCCACCTCAAGCGCCCTGCCATTCAGCTCAATCCTCATCTCCCACCCCCCCATAGGGTGAGTTCGTGTTTTCTCGTGGTATGCGTGAGAAAACGGGAAGTCAGCCGTGGGTTTGCGGCTTCCAGGGCATCCGGGAGGGGCTCGCCGGAGACGGCGGCGGCGACGGCTTCGGCGGTTATTGGCGCCAGCAGGATGCCGTTGCGGTAGTGGCCGCAGGCAAGGATGAGGCCGTCGAGCGTGCCCGGGCCGATCAGCGGCAGGTTGTCGGGCGTTCCCGGCCGCAGGCCGGCCATCGCCTCGACCAGCTCCATCTCGGCGACGTCGGGGAGCAGGCGGTAAGCCTCGCGCAGCAACTCGTGGACGCCGCCGGCCGTAACGGTGGCGTCAAAGCCGCGCTCCTCGGTCGTCGCCCCGACGATCAGGCGGCCGTCGGGACGCGGCACGAGGTAGACCCGCTCCGAGGCGACGATCCGCTCGCAGGGCGCCTCGCCCTCCGGCGAGCGCAGCTCGAGGATCTGGCCTTTGACGGGACGGACCGGCGGCCGGGCATCCGCCGGCAGCCATTCGTCCGTTCCGGACCAAGCGCCGCTGGCGAGCACGACGGCCTTCGCTCGCAGCTCCTCTCCCGAGCGGGTACGCACACCCTCGATGCTGTCCGCACCGAGCAAGGGCTCGGCGACGGCGGCGTTGGTGTGCACCTCGACGCCCTCATCAGCCAGCACCGAAAGTAGCGCGACAACCGTCTGGCGCGGATCGATCGCCGCCTCCTCCGGAGCGTGGACACCACCGTTGAAGGAGGGCGTCAGGCCCGGCTCCAACTCGCGGCAACGCCGCGGCGGCAACCACTCCGCGCCGAGTCCGAGTGAGCGCTGCAGGTCGTGGACCCGGCGCAACTCCGCCGCCTCGTCGCGGTCAAGCGCGATGTGCAGGGCGCCGCGGCGAGCGTATCCGGTGACCAGTCCGCTCGCCGCCTCCAGCTCAGCGACGAAGTCGGGATAGCGCTCGGCGGCGGCGACCGTCATTCGCAGCAGCTCCGGCTCGCCAAAGGCGAGCTCGCCGATCGGCGCGAGCATCCCGGCGGCGACCCGAGTCGCGCCAGCAGGGGGCTCGTCGCGATCGAGGATCGCGACGCTGGCACCGCGCTGGACCAGCCGCCAGGCGCAGCAGAGCCCGACGATTCCGCCTCCAACGATCACCGCGTCATAGCTGCCTCTGTCGCTCAAGCTTGCCTCCGCCGGCATTACCCGGATCAGGTCCAGACGGTCGGTGGCCTCGTTGCCACCCTCTCAGCCTCATGGGCTCCCGTACGCCAACGATGCTACAGAGCGATACTTCGCTGGTGAGCTTGGCACCACCCGAGGGCGAGGGACCGCTGCGGCGCGAGCGGCTGCGCACGGCGCGCCTCTACTTCTGCTGTGAGGCTCGGCCAGGCGGCGAGGACCCGGAGCCGCTGCTGGCGGCGGCGCTGCGCGGCGGCGTCGACATCGTCCAATTGCGCGAGAAGTCACTGCCGCGGCGCGAGATCGAGCTCGCCGCGCAGACCTTCCGCCGCCTCTGCGACACCTACAGCGCCCTCTTCATCGTCAACGACGATCCCGACCTGGCGCGGGCCTGCGACGCCGACGGGGTCCATTTGGGACAGGACGACATGTCCGTTGCGGAGGCCAGGCAGGCCCTGGGACCCGACGTGATTGTCGGCCTTTCCACCCATTCCAAAGAGCAAATCGCCGCTTCCTCCGAGGCGCCTGTGGATTACATCAGTGCTGGACCTATCTGGGAGACGCCGACCAAGGAGGGGCGACCGGCCGTTGGCCTCGAGCTGATCTCACACGCGGCGGCCAACGCTCCGCACCCCTTCTTCGCGATCGGCGGGATCGATCCATCGAACGCGGCGCAGGTGGTCGAGGCCGGCGCGCAGCGCCTCTGCGTGGTGCGCGCAATCCGTGACGCCGTCGATCCCGCCGCGATCGCCGCAGAGCTGCGCGGCGCCTTCGCCCCGCTTGGAGAGGCGGCCCCGGGTGCCTGACCATCCCCGTAAGCGCAAGCAGCGCGGCGCTTCACCGTCACCGCGCGAGCGCATGGAGCGCGGCTACGCGCGAGCCGAGGTGCGCAACCAAGAGGCACGCGAGGCGCTGCAGCCACTCGCCGCGGGGGAGCGACCGTTGGTGGTGACGATCGGCGCGGTGGTCTCTGCCCTCATCGCCATCTCGATCGTGGTCGGCTACCTCGCCGGCACCGAGGTGAGCGGTGAGAAACCGCGCTTCATCCAGGCACTCGCTCCGGCGCTGCTAACCGGGCTGATGGCCTGGGGCATGTGGCGGGCACGCTACTGGGCCGTGCTCGGCTTCCAACTGGTCCTGGTCTTCCTCATCTTCAGCGCTGTCTACGGCCTGGCGCTGCAGGCGGCGACCGTCACCCAGGTCCTCGCCACGCTCGCCCTGCTCGCCGTCTCCGGGACGTTCTTTTGGCTGATGGTGAAGGCGATGGCCCGGATCCAGATGCCGACGCGCGAGTAACCCTCGGCCGTTCTATAGGCTCAAGCGAGTGGCAGATTCCTTCGACGTGATCGTCATCGGCGGGGGCCCGGGCGGCTACGTGGCTGCGATCCGTGCTGCCCAGCTAGGCAAGAAGACCGCCGTGGTCGAGCGTGACAAGGCCGGCGGGCGTTGCCTCAACTACGCCTGCATCCCGGCCAAGACGGTGCTGCGCACGGCGGAGATCTATGAGCAAGCGCGCGAGGGTGCCGAGCTGGGCATTGTCGCCAAGGACGTCTCGATCGACTGGGAGGCGCTGGGCAGGCGCCGCGCCTCGGTCTCCGAGTCCCTGTCAAACGGCGTGAAGATGCTTTGGGACAAGAACAAGATCACGCAGATCGAGGGCGAGGGCTCACTGACCGCAGAGGCGAACGTTAAGGTCGGCGACGAGGTCTACGAGGCCGGCACCGTCGTGCTCGCCACTGGCTCGGTCGCGCTGCCGATCCCCGGGGTCGAGTTCGGCGAGCGCGTCGTCGACACCTGGGGCGCCTGGTCGCTGCCCGCGCAGCCGCAGAAGATTGCCGTTGCCGGTGCTGGCGCATCCGGCTGTGAGATCGCTTCCGCTTACGGCCGCTTTGGCACCGAGGTGGTGCTGATCGAGATGCTCGACCAGATCCTCCCCGCCGAGGACAAGGACATGGCCCGCGTGGTCGAGCGTGCCTTCAAAAAGCAGAAGGTGACGATCTCAACCGGCACGCCCGTCACCGATGTCGAGGCGAGCGAGAGCTCGGTCAAGCTCAGCTATGGCGAGGAGACGATCGAGGTCGACTACCTCTGCATCGCCGGCGGCCGCGCGCCAGACGTCGAGGGCCTCGGGCTCGAGGGCGCCGGGGTCGAACTCACCGACAAAGGCAAGGTCAAGGTCGACGAGTACCAGCGGACTTCCAACGCCAAGGTCTACGCGATCGGCGACCTCGTCAACGCTAAGGCGCTCGCGCACAAGGCCTCGGAGGAGGGCGTCGTCGCGGTCGAGCACGCGGCGGGAGAGCCAGCCCACCCCGTCGACCAGAACCTCGTCGCCGGGGCGACCTTCTGCCACCCGCAGGTGGCCAGCGTCGGCCTCACTGAGGCGGCGGCCAAGGGGGCAGGGCACGACGTCAAGATCGGCAAGCAGAAGCTCGGCGGCGTCGGCGGTGCCACCGTCTACGACGACAAGGACGGCCTGGTCAAGCTCGTCGTCGACTCCCAGTACGGCGAGCTGCTCGGCGCCCACATCGTCGGCAACCGCGCCTGCGACATGATCGCCGAGCTGGTCGCCACAATGGCGCTGGAGGGCGGCTACCAGGAGCTGGCCCAGATCGTCCACCCCCACCCGACGATCTCCGAGGCGATCCTCGACGCCGCCCGCGCGGTCGACGGCTGGGCCATTCACGCCTAAGCGGCAAGCGGTCGCGTCAGCCGGAGCTGGGCGGCAGCTCGATTGTCTCGATGCGGAGTTCGGCGGCAATGTCAAGCACGGGCTTATCTGCGGTTGCGATTCGATCGCCGGGCCGAGCCGCACCGAGAAGAACGGCATCGGCGAGCGAGATTCGACGTTCAGAGCGGTGATAGTGGGCCGCTCGAAGCTCCCCCGCCCTTCGCGCAAGGGGCAGATCAACTGGGATCGAGGCGATGGGTCCCTCGAACAAGGGCTCGACCAATTCGACCATCCGCGCGGGAGGGAAACCCTTCCGCCTGATCCCAACGTCAAAGACCTCAGCGATGTTCGCTCCAGTCATCGCGGTCCTGCCTTCGCGCAAAAGTGACAGCACGCGGTCCATAGCCGGCTCGGCGAGCAATACCGCGAGCAAGGCGTTGGCGTCGAGCAGAACGTTCACTTCCCGTACTTGCGCTCTTCGATTTCGCGTTCCGCTTCGCGCTCCTCCTGACGGATCGTCTCCAGACCCGGCCCACGGCCTTCGCCCGCGAACGCCCCGGCCGCGGCGGCTATCGGGTCGTCGGGAACGGGCTTGAGGACGATCTCCTCCCCGCGGTCCTCCAGCGTCACGGTCGTCGTTCCCCAGCGCTTGCGAATCGGCGCCGGAATCGAGACCTGACCCCCTTTGCTGATTTTCATGCGCTTCTTCATGAGCATTGAAATTACCATGAGACTCCTCACGCAGTGGCCGGTGCACCTGCGCATAAGGTCTTGCCGTGGCCGATCCTTCCCCTCGGGTGATCTTCTACTTCGACCTCGGCTCGCCCTACGCATACCTGACCGCCGAGCGGGTCAGCGTGCTCTTCACCGAAGCGGGGCTGGAGCAGCCCGAGTGGCAGCCAATCCTGCTCGGGGGGCTGTTCCGCCACTTTGGGCGCGACTCCTGGGGCAACGGGCCGGAGCGTGAGGCGGGAATGGCGGAGGTGGAACGGCGCGCCGCCGAGTACGGGTTGCCGCCCGTCGCCTGGCCGGAGCCGTGGCCCGGCAACATGCTGATGGCGATGCGGGCCGCGACCTTCGCCAAGCAGACCGGGCGCACGGTCTCCTTCGCCCTCGCCGCCTTCCGCCAGGCCTTCGTCGCCGGGCGCGACCTCAGCGAAGCCGACAGCGTTCTGATCGCCGCCGCCGCTTGTGAGCTGCATCCGAACGCGCTGCTCAAAGCGGTGGAGACCGAACACGTCAAGAATGCCCTCCGCGAGGGGACCGAGCGGGCCGCCGGGTTGGGCGTCAGCGGCGTCCCGTCGCTGGTCGTCGGCGAGCGGGTCTTCTGGGGGGACGACCAGGTCGAGGAGGCGGTCGCCGCGGCGAGCTAATGTCAGGGCGTGGCCGATCTCCCTGACGCTTCCACCTCTTACGAGCTCCTCGCCCGCATGGCGCTGATCCGCCGCTTCGAGGAGGAGGCGGGGCGCCAGTACCAGCGCGCCAAGGCGGGTGGTTTCCTCCACCTGGCGATCGGCGAGGAGGCGACGATCGTCGGCACCGCCTCGGTGATGCACGAGGAGGACTACCTGATCGGCACCTACCGCACGCACGGCCACGCGATCGCCCGCGGCACCGACCCCAAGCGCGTCATGGCCGAGCTCTTCGGCCGAATCGACGGAACCAGCGGCGGCCGCGGCGGCTCGATGCACATCTTCGACGCCGAGCGCCGCTTCATGGGCGGCTACGGGATCGTCGGCGGCAACCTGCCGATCGCCGCCGGCCTGGCGCTCTCCTCCGACTACAAGGGCGAAGACGCGGTCACCGTCTGCATGTTCGGCGACGGCGCCTCCAACGCCGGCAACTTCGGCGAGACGATGAACCTGGCGGCCCTCTGGAGCTTGCCGGTCTTCTTCCTGGTCGAGAACAACCTCTACGGAATGGGCACCTCGGTCGAGCGGCACTCGGCCCAGACCGACCTCTCCAAGAAGGCCGAGGGCTACGGGATCCCCGGCCAGCGGATCGACGGCATGGACGTGCTCGCGGTGCGCGAGAGCGTCGCCGAGGGCATCCGGCTGGCACGCGAGGAGCGCAAGCCGACCCTGATCGAGGCCTTCACCTACCGCTACCGCGGCCACTCCGCCGCCGACCCCGAGGTCTATCGCGAGCGTGAGGAGGTCGAGGAGTGGCGCGAGAAAGACCCGATCGAGAGTTTCGCGCGGCGCTGTGTAGAGGCCGGCGTGCTGGGCGAGCGCGAGGTGCAGCAGGTGCGCGAGAAGGCCGAGGAGATCGTGCTGGCGGCGGTCGAGTTCGCCGACGCCTCGCCTGAGCCGGCCCTCGACACCCTCTACGAGAACCTCTACGTCCTCGACAGCGAAGCCTGGTACGCGGTCGACGAGCGCAGCCCCGAGCCGCACCGCGGCGAGCAGGAGGGCGAAATGCCGGCGGCGGCACGGGAGCTGGCCGAAGCGGGCGCGGCCTATGCAGGACGCGACGACGGCGGCCCGCGCCCAAATCCCGCGACCCACGGCGACGCCCAAGAGGGCGTCGAGCCGGAGGTCGCCGAAGAGGCCGAGAGGAGCGGCGACTGATGGCGGAGCTTCGGATGCGCGAAGCGCTGCGCGACGCGATGGCCGAGGAGATGCGCCGCGACGAGGCTGTGTTGGTAATGGGCGAGGACGTCGGCGTCTTCCAGGGGGCGTTCAAGGTGACCGAAGGGCTGCTCGACGAGTTCGGCGAGCGGCGCGTGCGCGACACGCCGATCTCCGAGAACACGATCGTCGGCGCTGGGGTCGGGGCCGCGATGGGCGGGCTGCGCCCAATCGTCGAGCTGATGACGGTCAACTTCTCACTGCTGGCGCTGGACCAGATCGTCAACCACGCGGCGGCGATCTCCTACATGTTCAACGGCCAGGCGCGGGTGCCAATGGTGGTGCGAATGCCGGGCGGTGGCGGACACCAGCTCGGGCCCACCCACTCGCACAGCTTCGAGGCGTTGTTCCTGCAGGTGCCAGGGTTGCTCGTCGCCTGCCCCTCAACCCCAGCCGACGGCAAAGCGCTGCTGAAGGCGGCAATCCGCGACGAGAATCCAGTGATCTTCATCGAGCACGAGAGCCTCTACGGTGCTCGCGGGGAGGTCGCTGACGATGGCGACGAGATCCTGCACTTCGGCCAGGCGGCTGTGCGGCGTGAGGGAAGTGACGTGACGATCGTCGGCATCCTCAAGATGGCCCACATCGCCGAGGAAGCAGCGCAGACCCTCTCGCAGGAGCATGGCGTCGAAGCCGAGGTGATCGACCCGCGCACCCTGCGCCCGCTCGACCTCGACACGATCCTTGCGTCGGTGCGCAAGACGAACCGGGCGGTAATCGTCGAGGAGGGCTGGCCGCACGGCGGCGTCGGCGCAAACCTGGCGACGCTGATCACCGAGCAGGCCTTTGATTACCTTGACGCCCCGGTGCAACGGGTCACCGGAGCGGATGTCCACATGCCATATTCCAGGCGATTGGAGCAAGCTGCCATTCCGCACGAGGAGCACGTGGTGTCGGCGGCATTGGCGGCGCTGGAGGGATCGCTGTGAGGGGTTCGGGCGCGGCGGGTCCTGTCACGGATTCGGTGCCACCACCCTTGCGGTGCAGTAGCTCCTCAGGGTGGTCCCCCAAATCCGCGCCACCCCCCGCGAGGAACCGCTCACAGGGATGGCTCCGGAAGGGACGGTCATGGCCGACGTCGTAATGCCGAGATTGTCTGACTCGATGGAGGAGGGGACGATCCTGCAGTGGCTCAAGCAGGTGGGCGACGAGATTGCGGTCGGGGACGAGCTGGTGGAGATCGAGACAGACAAGGCGAACATGGCCTACGAATCCGATGTTGCGGGGAAGCTGGCCGAGATCTTGGTCGAGGAGGGCGAGACCGTGGCCATTGGCACACCGATTGCGCGGGTTGGGGATGCATCCGCGGTCACCGGTCAGGATGAGGGAAGCACCGAGCGCTCGGCCGCGGGTCCTGTCGCCGCAGGGGACCCACCGCCCCCTGCGGTCGCTAAAGCGTCCTCGGGGGCGGGCCCCCCTACGGCGCCACCCGCGGAAGAGGCGATCAATGCCGCTCCCGCTTCCAACGGCAGTGACCGTCCGAAGGCGTCGCCGATAGCGCGGCGGCTTGCCAAGGAGAGGGAGCTTGACCTCACGCAAGTTCAGGGGTCTGGGCCCGGCGGGCGGATTGTCAAGGCGGATGTGGAACAGGCCGCCTCGGCCGCGGGTCCTGTCGCCGCAGGGGACCCCCCACCCCCTGCGGTCGCTAAAGCGTCCTCGGGGGCGGGCCCCCCTACGGCGCCACCCGCGGAAGAAGCGCCCAGCCCCGAGACAGCTAAGGGAACAGTCACATACGAAGAGCCGTCGAAGCTTCAGTCGACCGTGGCTCGCAGGATGTCGGAGTCCAAGGCCACGGCGCCGCACTTCTATCTCGAGGCGGAGGTGGACATGAGCCGTCTCGTTGCGGCGCGCGGACAGATCAAGGCCGGGGCGAAGGATGGCGACGTGGTGCCGTCCTTCAACGACATGGTGGTCAAGGCTTGTGCGCTGGCGCTGCGGGAGCATCCGCGCGCGAACGGGGCCTATCGAGACGGGCGGTTTGAGCTGTATTCGCGGGTCAACATAGGTGTTGCGGTGGCAGCTCGGGATGCGCTCGTGGTGCCGACGATCTTCGATGCGGATCAGAAGAACCTGCGGCAGATCGCGACTGATTCGAGGACCCTGGCGCAGCGCGTGCGCGAGGGCCAGATCACACCGCCGGAGCTTTCGGGAGCGACGTTCACCGTCTCCAACCTCGGCATGTTCGGCATCGACAGCTTCGCCGCGGTGATCAATCCGCCGCAAGCGGCGATCCTCGCGGTGGGCGCGATCACCGAGCGCCCCGTCATCCGCGACGGCCAGACCACAACCGCCCACCTGATGCGAGTCAACCTCGCCTGCGACCACCGCATCCTCTACGGCGCCCCCGCTGCCGAATTCCTCGCAAGGGTTCGAACGTTGCTGGAAGAGCCGCTTTCTCTCGCCCTATAGAGGTGCAACGTTTTCTGGCTCTGTCAGGGCCACAACGCGTTGCACCTGGAAAGGGTCAGCAGGTCTTCTTGGCCCCCGTTACGGCGTTCCAGGCCCGCCCTAGGGAGAAATCCGCCGAGACGCGGAGGATGCCGGGGTGCGAAGCGCGGGCTACGGTCCAGTCGCCGTGGCGGAGCAGGCAGCCCTGGCCGCGGTCGATTGACCAGTAGGGAGTGAAGTTGACGCGGACGAGGAAGTCGCCCGGTCGGGTCACGTTGAGGCCGAAGCCCTGGCGGCCGACCCAGAGCGTTTGCGCCGCCGCACCTGTCATCGGCTCGACCAGGGGCTCGGGATCGCGGACCGCGTAGACCCGCCAGTGGGGTGAGCTCCAACGCAGGTCCAGATAGGAGGGCTCGCGCACGATCAGCCTCCGCTCCGCCACCGAGGAGTAGTCGAGCTGAGCGTCGGGCAGGGCGACGTAGGAGATCGCGTTGCGGCGCAACCAGTGGCGATAGGCAGCCGGAATGAGCCTGCCGTCCTCGCCGTAAAAGATGTCGTCACGCGTGGTGTCGAGCTGGCGCAGCCAACCGCGGGCGAGCTCGAACTGGGTTGCGAGATAGGCGGACTCCCAGTGGTTGGCGGTCGGTGGAACCTCCACCCGCACGCCCGTCCCGCCGTGCGCGTTCAGCCAGCGGGCAGCAGGCTGGAAGTAGCTGCGCGAGGTCGAGGGGTCACCGACGCTGCGAACGATCTGACTGACGCTCGCGGTCACTTGCCAGTAGAGCCCGCCGGCCATGAAGAGCGCCAGGAACCAGGCCGACACCTGCGGGCGGCGAGAGAGCACCACGGCGGCCAACACCGGGCCGCCAAAGAGGGCACCGAGGCGCACTGCGTTTCCACCGATCGGGTTCGGCACCAGCCAAATGGCAACCGAGACGATCAGGTAGGCGGCGATCGCCAGGCGCAGCTCTCGCTCCTCCTCACGAAGGCTGCGCGTCACGTACAGCGCCGAGCCGCACCAGAGGGGGATCGCTACGAAGGAGGAAAAGGCGAAGGGGAATTGGCCGGAGCCGGGGAAGACCAGGTTGGGTCCTAGCGTCAGAGCAAGTGCGACGAATGCTCCCCAGAGTGCCGGGTTGCGGGTCCCGACCGATAGCCAGAGCGCTCGGCCGCGGGTCCTGACGCGACCTCGGGGGGGCCTGCGGGCGGGGGCTTCGCCTCCGTTCTCGGCCCCCCCGAGTCCGCGCCACCCGCGGAAGAGGCCGCTCCAGTCAACCGCCGACCCCCACGCGACGATCAGAGCTCCCGCCAAGAACGCTGCTGCAACTGGGCTGGAGAGGGCGCAGGCTGCCGCGGCGACCAGGGCCAGCTTGTCGCGGCCGGTCTGCAGGCAACGAAGGGAAGCGAGGCCGAAGGCGACGCCTAGGGCGAAGGTGAGTTGGCCGTCGGCGAGCAGGGTGACGACGCCGGCTGCGAACCAGAGGGTGGCCCAGCGGGCTGACTCGCCCCAGTGGTCGCGGACGAGGCGGTCGAAGAGGTAGGCGGAGGAGACGACCGAGATTGCGCCGAGCAACTGCACCCCGAGCAGCGAGGCCAGGGGCGGGAAGAGGAAGCTGTAGGTGAGGGTGTAGTGGCCGCCGTACCAGCTGCCGTTCCAGATCGCCATGCCGGCGCGTTGGAAGAGTTCGGCGCGGAATACCTGCGCGGCCAGGTCCCCCACCTGGGGGTTCCAAACCAGCATCGCGAGGGCGAGCAGGGAGCTGAGGGCGACGGCGGGAAGCCAGTCTGGTCGGAGGGCCTTGGACTGGTCCATAGGAGACGACGCGAAGGATAAGGGGGCGCCGTGCAACGATTTCGAGGATGAGCGCAGAACTCCTCGTGGTCCGCTGCGGCCTGGTCCCCTATGACGAGGCCCTCGTCGCCCAGCGCTGGCTGCGCGACGCACGCGAGGACGGCTCGATCCCGGACGTGCTGCTCCTGCTCGAGCACCCCCCCGTCTACACGCGCGGGCGCCGCTCGACGCCGGAGGAGCTGCCGATGGCCGAGCAGTGGTACGAGATGCAGGGGATCGACCTGCGCGACACCGACCGCGGCGGTCGCGTCACCTACCACGGGCCGGGCCAGCTGGTCGCCTACCCGATCGTCGACCTGCGCGCCTACGGCGACGACGTCCACGAGTACGTGCGCCGCCTGGAGCAGGTGGCGATCTCGGCGCTCGGCGAGCACGGCGTCGCCGCGCGGACGATCGAGAACCTGACCGGGGTCTGGACCGAGGGCGAGCCGCCGGGATCGACCAGCCGCGGCGCCGAGGGCGTGCAGCGCTCCGACGGGATCGGGCCGCCGGCGCGCGAGGCCCGCAAGATCGGCTCGATCGGTATCCACGTCAGTCGCGGCGTCACCACCCACGGCCTCTCGGTCAACGTCAATAACGACCTGCAGCCCTTCGAGTGGATCGTGCCCTGCGGGATCGAGGGCTGTCAGGCAAGTTCGCTCAGCCGCGAGATCGGCAGCGAGCAGGAGCTCGCGCCGTTCGCCGATACCGTCGCCGTTCGCTACGCCGAGGTCTTTGAGCGCGAGCCCAGCGAGGCCAGCCCGGCCGACCTCGGGCTCGACAACGCTAGGCTCGGCGTCACATGAGCGAGTCGACCGCAGAGCCCGCCGCAAGCGACGCCCCCGCGACCGAGCGTGTCCACGTCACCCGCTCCCGCGCCAAGCCGGGCGGGACGGCGGCCGAGAGTGCCGACACCGTTCCCTTCCGCCGCGCCCGCAAGCCGCCCTGGCTGAAGGTGCCGGCTCCGGGCGGTCCCACCTACCGCCGGCTCAAGTCGATGATCCACAACGACAACCTGCACACCGTCTGTGAGGAGGCCAACTGCCCCAACGTCGGCGAGTGCTGGGAGCGCGGCACCGCGACCTTCATGATCCTTGGCGACGTCTGCACCCGCCGCTGCGGCTTCTGCAACGTGAAGACGGGGGTGCCGACCTGGAACGATCCGTTGGAGCCGCTGCGCGTCGCCAATCAGGTGAAGAAGATGGGCCTGCGGCACGCGGTCGTCACCTCGGTCGATCGCGATGACCTACCCGACTACGGGGCGAGCGCCTTCGTCGGCGTAATCCGCTCGATCCGCATGCAGGCCCCCGGCTGCAAGGTCGAGATCCTCACTCCCGACTTTCGTGGCCAGGAGATGCCGCTGGCCAAGGTGATCCACGAGCGGCCCGACGTCTTCAACCACAACGTCGAGACCGTGCCCCGGCTCTACCCGGTGGCACGCCGCGGCTCCAAATTCCTGCGCTCGGCGCGGGTGCTGAAGATGGCGAAGGAGATGGGTGGCGCCGACGTCGTCACCAAGTCCGGGCTGATGGTCGGGCTGGGCGAGTCCTTCGAGGAGATGGTCGAGGCGTTCGGCATCCTGCGCGAGCATCGCGTCCAAGTGCTTACCGTGGGCCAGTACCTACGGCCGACCGAGAACCACCTGCCGGTCGTGCGCTACTGGCACCCGGAGGAATTCGAGGCGCTGGAGAAGGCCGCGTACGAGCTCGGCTTCGAGTCGGTCGCCTCGGGGCCGCTGGTGCGCAGCAGCTACCACGCGGACCAGAACCTGCCCGAGCGGGCGTTGGCCGGCTAGCTACGAAGCCGCCAACAACTCGCGGCGGGCCATCTCGCGGGCAAAGGCAACCACGTCGCCGAGGGCGCGGGTCTCGTCGATCTCGAATCGCTCGGCCATGCCGCTCGCCAGCTCGCTCACCCGGCGCGGCTGCTCGAGCTGCTCCCAGATCCAGGCGCCGGCCGGATTCAGCCGCACCGCGGTGCCGGCATCGACGTCAAGCAGCACCGTCTCCTCGGGCAGGTCACCATGCACGGCACGGTCCGTGCGGCGCAGAATGGTGCCGGCTTCGATCTTCGTTCCCTCCACGATCCATACCCTAAGACCGCATGAGCAGCCTCTATGGATTCGAGGTTAAGACCGAGTTGCCCCTGCGACGGCTGAACTCGGCGGCGGGGACGCGGGGGGAGCTGGTGGTTGAGGTCGCTGCGACGCCACTCGTGGCGCCCAACCAGGAGCCGACCGGATCGCAGGTCACCGACGACGGCTACTGCTGGTTTTCCTCCTACGAGCTCGACGACGACGAGTGCCTCCTGCAGATGCCGCCGACCGGGTCCTTCCTGCTGCAGCCGGCCAAGACCCGGGTCGTCGTCGACTCCACCGACGAGGACACCGAGCTGCGCGAGCACCGCATTGCCTCTTCGGCGATCTGCACGTTGCTCTCTCAGCGTGGCGATCTCGTCCTCCACGCAGCGGCGGTCGAGGCGGAGGGCCGCGCAATCGTCTTCTGCGGCCCAACCCTGCGCGGCAAGTCGACGCTGGCGAAGGCGCTGGGCGAAGAGGGTTGCAGCCTGCTCGCGGAGGACGGGATAGTGATCGAGCTGGGCGAACAGGGGCCAGTCGCTCATCCCGGTGCGCGTGGCGTGCGCATGCGCAGTCGCGACGGCAACGGGCGCCAGCGCTCGGTCCTACGTGGAGATCCAGGCGCCGGGGAGCCCGGACCCAGCCCCGTGGCGACGATCGTCCTGCTCGGCGAGCGAGGAGCGGAGTTCGAGGTCGAGCCGCTCGAGCCGGCGCGGGCCCTCGCCCTGCTCACGCCCAATCTCATCCACAGCGGCGGGCGCGCTTCAATCGCCGGGGCGTTTCAGCGACTTGCCTCGCTCCTCGGCACTGTGCCGGCCCTTGAAGTCTCGCTGCCCGACAACCTCGACGCGCTACCCGCGGCATGCCAAAGGTTTCTCGACGTAACCGGCGTTGGTGGCTAGACTCCCGGCCAGGGTTACACCACAGAGGGGGAGAGATGAGCGAGAAGCCTGAGTCTTACGAGGCACCCAGCGTCGAGGAGATCGACAGCGGGGGTTACCCGATCAGCACGGCGGCCGGCATCATCAGCGGCCTCGATTAGGGAGATGACGATGAGCGAGCAACAGACGCCATACGAGGCACCCAGCGTCGAGGAGATCGACACCGCTGGCTTCCCGATCAACACTGAGCCCGGCGCCGGCAGCATCCAGATCCCCGGCTAAGAAGAAGAGCGATCTCAGCACTAGCTAGGAGCCGCGATCGCAGCTACACGTGGGGCCGACTGCTCTGGAGGTTGGGGCGGCGGCCCCCGAGTGCGCTCACCGAGTGCCCCGAAAGGCCGATTGGGGCGAAGCTCGAGATCACCTACGCCTGCAACCTGCGCTGCGGCTTCTGTTACACCGATTCCCCGCGCCACACCCTGCAGCGCACGCCTGAGCTGAGCGACGCCGAGTGGCGCGAGGTGGTGCGCCAGTCGCTGGAGTTGGGAATCGTCGAGGCGGTGGTCACCGGTGGCGAGCCGTTCCTGCGCAGGGAGCTCACCCTCGGCGTGATCGAGGACCTGGCTGGAGCCGGCGTCGGCGTCACGCTCAACACCAACGGATGGTTCGTCGACGACGAGGTCGCGAGGCGCCTGGGAGCACTGCGGGGAGTCACGGCGCACGTCTCGCTCGATGGCGCGCGGGCGGGGCTGCACGACGGCTCGCGCGGCGTGCCAGGCAGCTGGCGACGCGCAGTCGAGGGAATCGACCAACTGCTCGGCGCCGGCGTGGGGGTCTGCGTCGTCCACGTGGTGACGCCATCAAATGCGGCGGCGGTGCCCGACTTCTTTGAGCAGATGTGGGTGCTCGGCGTGCCGTGGGTTCGTGTCACGCCGGTGGTGGTGACTGGGGCAGCCGCACGCGGCGGCGACTGGCAAGTCTCTTACCGAGCGCTCCAGGACGCGGTGGCCGAGTTCAAGAACCGGCGCGGCGAGGCAATGCGAATTGTCCTGCAGCCGGGCACCGCCGGGGGCATCGGCTTGCAGGGCCGGGTGGCACCAGGCAGCTACCTAGTGCGTCCCAATGGCGACGTGCGACCGGACTCGATGCGGCCGTTCAGCTTCGGCAACGCCGCGAGCGACGGGATCGCCGCTTGCTGGGAGGCAATCCGGAACGGCTGGAACGACGAGCGGATCAACAGCTGGGCGGACTCGATGAAGCGGCCTGAGGACCTGCCGAAGTCGGATTTGGTGGCGTATCTCGACGACGAGGTAGCTGTGGTCGGCGGTCCCCAGTCGGAGGGGATGTCGGCCCCGACATCCCTACAAGGGACCACCAACGGACAAAGGTCGGGAGGCAGAGATGCGCCGGTACCGGAGCCAACCGCGCCGAAGGAGGTCGATCCGGAGGTTGAGCTTGCGGAGGCTCGGGAGAAGGTCAGGGACTTGGCGGGGCGGCGGCGGTACCGGCATGCCCCGTTGCGTTGGGGCGGGAGTGCGCGGCAGCGGTTTGTGCGGCTTGCCGGAGACGGGACCTATTTGAGGTTGAACGAGTCGGGCGGGGTGGTGATGGATGCGCTCGACGGGGGGACGTTGGCCGACGCGGCCAGCGCCCTGCGGGGACGTTACGAGATCGACGAGGGACGGGCGCGCAACGACGCTGTGGCGACGACGCGCGAGCTGCTGCGGCGCGGCGTGGTGATGGCCGCCGACGCGACCGGTTCTTTCCCTGCCGAGCCGGGGACGACCGACCTGCCGGGGCTCGAGCCAAACGGCTGAACGGGGCGGACGAGCTCGACCCGCTGCGGGTTGGCGGGTTCCAGATGACCGTCGACCTCTTGCGCGCTTAGACGTTCATTCGAGAGCGGTCCCGGTCGTCCATCCCCTGTGGAACGCTGATGGCATGTCGCAAGCCGTGTCCGCCAAACGGACGCCGAGCCGCCACAAGGCGCGTGCTTGGCCGCACGAGGGAACCTCGACGACGCTCAGGTTCGCTGTGGCATTCGGGTTGACCGCTGTCTACGTGGCATTCGCCGTCTGGGCGTCATCTCCATGGCGGGCGGAGCTGCGCGATGCGATCGGTCCGCTGATGTCCTGGGTTATCCCGATCTTCCTCGCCTACGTCCCGGCCGTGCTCGTCGGCTTCATGGTCTTCACGTTGATCACGTTGCGCTACCGCGTCCCATCGCTGGATCCACCCAGTGGCCCTTGGCCGGAGGGTGCGTGGCCCCCGGTGACCGTCGTGATCGCCGCTCGGGACGAGGAGTCGGCCATCGGGCCGACCCTGGAGCGGATCGCGGACCTCTCCTACGGCGGGGCACTCACGGCCATCCTCGCCGACAACAACTCGACCGACCGCACCGCCGAGGTCGCCGAAGCGACGGCGCGGCGACGTGGTCTGCAGCTGTGGCGCACCTTCGAGCCGGAAGCGGGAAAGTGGCGGGTGCTGAACAGAGCGCTGGAGAGCGTCGAGACTCCGATCGTGGTCACGGTTGATGCCGACACCCTTCTGCACCCAGAGGCTCTGAAGTATCTGATCACCAGGTTGATGCGCGAGCCGGGAGGGCAGCATGTCTGCGCCTGCGCGGGCGCCCTGGTAGTTCAAAGCCCCACGCGCAACCTGCTGACCAGGATGCAGAGCTGGGACTACCGGCTCGGAATCAATGGGGTCAAGCGAATGCAGTCGGCCTACGACAGCACCCTGGTCGCCCAGGGCGCCTTCTCCGCGTACTGGACGGACGACGTTCGCGCGGTGGGAGGCTGGCCCGACGCGATCGGCGAGGACATCGTCCTCACCTGGTCGATGATGGGATCCCGTGGACTGGTCGAGTACGAGCCATGCGCGCTCGCCGCCACTGCCGCGCCAGAGCGGGTCTCCCTGCTGATGCGCCAACGATCGCGCTGGGCGCAGGGGATGCTGGAGGGCCTTCAGCGCAACCCGCCCGCCGAGCAGCCGAGAGTCTTGGCCAGATTCGTCTCCGGGCTCGACTACCTCGTGCCGCTCCTCGACTTCGGCTATGTCTTTTTTTGGGTCCCCGGCGTCGTCCTCTTCATCGCGGGCTATCCACTGTTGTTCTCATGGTGGTCGATGCTAGTCCTGCCGATCACCCTCCTCATCTATGGGCTGCTGCGCCGCTGGCAGGAGCGGCACGTCTTTCGTCGCCTCGGATTCCATCCCCGGCACGACGTTTTGGGCTTCGTCGGCTACCTGTTCGGCTATCGGGCGCTGGTCTCGCCAGCTGCCCTGCGCGGCTACACGGAATACCTGGCCGGGGCGCCACGACGTTGGAAATAGCGAATGGAGCCAGCCGGGATCGAACCGGCGACCTCCGCCTTGCAAAGGCGGCGCTCTGCCAGCTGAGCTATGGCCCCGTGCAGGAAGTGTAGGCGGGTTTGGCCTAGCGCCGTCAGTCGTCGAAGTCGAAGTCCTTGGGAGGCTTCTGCTCGAACCAAAGCTGGTCGTCCTCGGGGGTCTCCTCGAGGAAGTCGGGAGTCTCCTCCAGCACATCCTCCTCGTGGTGCCGGACTTCAGTCTCGGCTTCTGCGACGGGCTCGGGCGCCTCGACTGCCTCAGGCTCCTCAGCCTCGGGCTCGTCCTCGAAGTCCCGCTCGTCCTCGAGCTCTGGCTCAGGGTCGCGCGGCGCCTCGAGCGCCTGATCGAGTTCGTCTGAGAGGCGCTGCTCGTTCCAGAAGGCGTCGTCCTCATCGTCGTACTCGTCATCGTCGTCCGGGGCCGGGCCTTGGACGCTGACCTCGGCCCCTTCGCTCTCCTCGAGACCGGCGAGCGGGTCGGTCGGCGCCAGGCGAGGCTCAGCGATCTCCTCTTCGACGATCTCCTCGTCGGTGGGGCTCGGCGGACCAGCCAGCTCCTCCTCGACGTCGAACATTTCGGTTGGTTGTTCGGCGATCGCCTGACGCTCTTCGGTGGAATGGCCGGCAGCCTCGGGCTCCGCCTCCACGGGGGCGGGCTCCGGCTCGTCGACCGGCGCCGCGGCCTCAACGGGATCGGCGACAATCTCATGCTCCATCGCCGACGGCTCGTCCTCAGCAGCGGACTTCGGCGCCGGTGGCGGCGGCGGCTCCTGCAGATCGGCGATCGTTGGCTCGCGCCGCGATCCCTCTCCCTCGGCCGTCTCCGGCTGGGTCATGAATTCGGTCGGCGCCTCGGCAAGCGGATCCGCCGCCTGCTCGTCGCCGGGCCGCTCCGCCTGACCGAACGCCTCGTCCTCGAGCTGCTTCAGCTCGGAATCGCCCGCGCCGTGCTGGCGCTTCAGCTCCAGATGCTCTCGGATTGCCTCGTCAAGGATGCCCATGGCTGAGTCCCAAAGCGGGAACCTAAAGCCTATGCGGTTATCCTTGCCCTTGCGAGGGCCGTGGGACGATCCTCCCACCCAAGCACTCGGGGCTATAGCTCAGCTGGCAGAGCGCCTGGATCGCACCCAGGAGGTCGGCGGTTCGAATCCGCCTAGCTCCATCAGCAGAACCCCCTGCACGTCGGCGGGTTCGCTTTTTCAGGACCACTCCAACCGCCCTCTAAAAAGCGCTCCATTTCAGCCACGAGTGGCTGAAATCGCGTAGATGCGCGGGGATTAGCGGCGATTACGGGTTATTCCGCCTCGCTTTTTAGGGGCGGCGGAGCTACGTTCGCCAGCGCCAAGACATAAGTGGCCCCGGCGACGGTGGAACGCCCCGGGGCCTGGCACCGAAGCCAGAGACTTCGATGCAACCAGAAACGGTACTGCCGTTGCCCCCACCGGGGCAGCATCGGGGCCGGCTTCGGTGCCCTACCGAGAAGGAGGGGCACCTGTGCCCGGCACCACGATCAAGATCAACAGCGAGCAGCGCGGCGGGCTATACGAACTGGTCCGCAATCACCTCGGTTCCGCAGGCGATCTCTCCGACGCGCTGGAGCGGGAAAAGGACTTCGCCAAGGCCGAGCAGCTCGGACTGGAGCTCGCTGAAGACTTCCGGCTGCTGCAGGACATCGGCTGGGACGAGGGCGACGGCCGCACCGAGTTCGAGCTGACGATGCCGCCGCACGACCTGATGGAAGTGCTGCAGCGCCTTCACGGTGAAGCCGGACTGGTTCTGGCCGGGGCCGAGGAGAGCATCGAGGACGCCGAAACGACTCTGACCTTTCGGCGTGGTTACGAGACCTGCGAGCAGGTGCTGACGGGCCTCGACCCGAGGGCGGGCGAGCGGGCTTGACCGTCGATTCCCCTCATCGCGCAGACGGGCAGCCGCCGGCTTGCCCGCTGGCCACGTCGGGCCTGGCGCTGAAGCCCTACACCCCCGTCACCGACGCGCTGATCGTGGAGGCCATCGATCGGGCCGAATGCCATGAGTGCACCGAGGCGGTCCCGGTCCTTGTCGTCGCCGAACACCTCGGCTTCGAAGCCACCCCTCGGACAGCCGCGGCGCTCCATCCCCGTCTCGAAGACCTACGCCACGCCGGCTCGCTCACCCAAAGCGAGGTAGGGGGACAGCAGTGCTGGAGCCTGGCGGCCCTTGGCCAGAAGGAGATCGCCAAGCGCCGCGAGGAGGGGACCGTCTGCGAGTTGCCCGAGTCGCCTCAGCATCGAGCGTGGCGACGAGCGCGGGTCGAAGCCGCCGTTCGGATCGAAGAGTTCAAATTGGACGTGGCGGAACTTTGGGAAGAGACCGACCGCCTGCTTAGCCAGTGGGACCCGGTGCTCTCGCACAGGTGGCTCGACCTGGGCGAGCGCCTCGGCAAAGCGGCCTGGCGCCTCGGCTCCGCAATCCACTGCATGAATGAGTGGGTCGAGCCCGACGACGGCGAGCCGGATGTGGATGAAGACCCGGGGCCAGCCCCAGGACGGCGCACGATCGCCGCCTGGGGCAGCCCGGACAGCAGCGAACCAGGAGGACAAGCATGAGCGAAAAGCAGTCAAGGAAGAAGCCAGCCGGCAAGCGGGCGAAACGCGCCTCGGGGGGCTCGAAGAACGGGCGCCTCGGTCCCGGCGAGCTGGACAAGCTCGTCCTCGCCTACATGCGCCGGCACAAGCAGGACGCCCCCCACAGCCCGAGCGCGGTGGCCAAAGGAATCGAGCGCTCCTCGGGGGCGGTGGCGAACTGCCTCCGCCGGCTGGACAAAGGGAAGAAAGTACGGCTCGTCCAGCCCAAACCGCGCAAGTACGAGCTGGTGGAGGCCAAGGCGAAATGACGCCCCTTTCGCCGGGGTTTCACGAGGGGCCGAGGCGCAGGCCACAGGGAGGTATGGAGAATCCCGTCTTCGCCGGGGTTCTTCCCTACCTGCCTCGGCCCCTCGTGAAACCTCGGCAACGGGCGGGACGCCAGCAAGAGGCCAACCGTGTCTGAGCTAAGCAGACACTTCGCGCTCGTCTTGGACCGGCAGCGCCGGCGAGCCGACCTCTCACAAGAGGAGCTTGCGTTCCTCAGCGGCATGCATAAGACCACGGTCACGCACCTCGAGCGCGGCGACAGGCAGCCGCGCCTTGACTCAATAGTGAGGCTCGCGGGCGGCCTTGAAATCGAGCCGAGTGAACTGCTCGAAGGCATCAGGTATCGGCCGGGCGGATTCAAGCCGGGCCGCTACGAAGTAACCGACGAACCCAGCGTGGAGGTACGGGACAAGTGAGCGACAGCATCATCATCCTTCGGCGCTTCGGGGACACCGTGAAGCAACATCGACTGAGGCTCGGAATCTCACAAGAAGAGATGGGGTGGCGCGGCGACCTGCACCGGAATGCCGCTGGTCACTTTGAGCGCGCCGAGCGAATGCCCAAGGCGGAGGCGCTGCTCAAAGTAGCCACCGCGCTGGAGATCCCCATGCGCGAGCTCTTGAAAGGCATGCGGTGGAGGCCCGGCAGGGTCATCCTGGGTCGCTACGCATTCAAAGAGACCAAAGACCAACCCCCGCGGGAGCATCGACCTGAGCCACCCGCCTGCCCGGTACCGGGTTTCTTCGTGGTCGGCGACAAGCGCCTCGCCGAGTGGGAGGTGGGATTGTGACCTCAGTCGCCCCGCCGGCTCCCGAAATGAAGACCCGCTTCGGAGAAAACTTGGAGCGCTTGCGCGAGCGGGCTGGCCTCACTCAAATGGAGCTGGGCTACCGGGCCTCCCTCCACCGGACCGAGATCAGCCTGCTGGAGCGAGGTCAGCGCCTCCCCCGCATCGACACCGCCGTCAAGCTGGCCGGGTGCCTCTCGGTGTCCCTCGACGAACTGGCCACCGGCATCGGCTGGAACCCCGGCTACACCGTGGTCGTAGAGGGCGGGTTTGAGGTATCCGAGCCGGACCAGCCATGACGTTCCCTGACGCCGCCCACACTCGGTTTGCCAGCAACGTCATGCGGCTCCGGGAGGAGGCCGGTTTCTCTCAAGAGGTGATGGCTGATCGTTCGGCGGTCAGCACCGCCATGATCAGCAAGGTGGAGAACGGAAATGTCCTGCCCTACTTCGACGTCGTAATCAGGATGGCGGGCGCACTGTCGACCACGCCCAGCGCGCTTGTCGAGGGGATCATCTGGAAGCCGGGCCGCATCTTGGAGTCCGATCCGCAGGACTACACCCTCACCGAGGGCTAGCCCCGGCGAGCGGCGACACGCGCCGAACACAGCCGAGGCCGTCCCGACCCTTACCTCTGGGCCTCAGAGCGGCCTCGATTCCGGCCACGTGCCACACACGGCCCCCCAGATTTTGCCGGAGCGCCGATTTTGCGCCCGACTAGAGATTCGCCTCGCTTTGTGCGGGTGAAGGGGCGGACAAGGGTCCGCCTGATCCTCTACAACGGAAGGGGCACAAGATGCCGAACTTTGACCGCACCATAGACAGCCGCTGGAGGCCCGACTTCGAATCGAGCCAGCGGCGCGTACGCGAAGAAAACGCCGAGCCGGAGGTCACGAGCCGCGAGCTCGCGCTCATCCCGCCAGCTCACAAAAAGACCTTCGAGGCGCACGACCGGCAGACCGCGGCACTGATCCGCCGCATGGCCGCCCTCGAGCGGCTTCCCCACGGCGAGGCCGTCAGTCGCCTCGTCGGCGAATGGGATTGGATCGAGAAGATGATGGGCTACGAGGAAAAGCAGCGCTTCCTCGAACCGCTGATCATCGCCGCCCAGCGCCAACCCGCCGACAACGAGCACCTTCTGATCTTCCTGATGCTCGTCTTCGAGCCGGTGCGCCGCACCGTCAGCAAGGCGTTCATGGATGCGCGCTCCGGGCTCGACGGCGGCCTCAAGGACATGAACTGGGGAAACCGAGCCGAGGCGAGGATGATCCAGCACGTCGAACGCCAGCAGCTCTTCGATGTCACCCGCGAGGCGGCGCTGGAGGCGCTGTTCAAGTTCCCGACGCCGCCGCCGGACCGGCTTTTCCCCTGGCTGCGGGAGACGATCGCCTATCGCGCCCTCGACAAGCTGCGGGGCGACCTGCCGGAGGTGGCCGCCTCCAAGCACTCCGCCGCCGAGGCAGAGGCGATCCAGCAGGCCCTCGCCGGCTTCGAGCGGATGGAGGGGCCGGTCCTGAGTGACCGTGGTGGGCTGCGCGCCTGGCGCACCCAGGTCCACATGCGCGACGTCTTCGACGTCGTCGAGGACTTCTTCCAGAACGACGCCGTCAGGGATGCCTGCCAGGCGGCCGTGGGGCGTCTGCCCCAACGCCAGCGCGAGGTGATCACCGGCTACTTCTTCGAGGAAGCCGCCGTGCCCGTCCTCGCCGATCGCCGTGGGGTCAGCGAGAGCACGATCTACAACCACAAGGTCCAAGCGGAGAAGAAGCTCCACGACGACGACCTGTTCTTCTCGGCGCTGCTCGGGTTGGGACGTGTGCGAGATCGGGCGCGGGCGCAGAGCCTGGCCGCGAGTCACCCCGGTGGGCGCCTGCCGGACGGTCGGCGAATCGTCTCCATCGACGCCGCGGCGTGAGAGGGGTGGATCGCGATGGAGTTGCCCACGATCGCGCTGATCGTCTCGACGGCCAATGGCTCAGCGGCCATCGTGCTCGCCATCATCCAGATCCGTGATCGCTGGCATGGCCGGCGCCGCGACGAAACGCCGGCCCCGAAGCCATGAGCGAGCAAACTCAGCGCACGACCGCCTATGTCCTGCGAGATGCGATCGCCGAGGTGCTTTGGGGTGCCTACAAGGAATACGAACTGGAGGCGGCATGCGACCGCTTTGGGATGCCGGTAGTCGAGGGAGCCTGGACTCATAACTCGAAGCGGATCTATGTCCGCAACCGGCTGGGCGGCGTTCAGCTCCCCCAGATGATCGAGATCGCCCAGCGGGTTTTGGACGAGCATCCAGACGAGGAGGGGCTTGCCGAGCTGATCGCCGGCAGTGGCCTGCGCGGAGTCGACGGCGAGATGAAGAACCTGATCTTCGCCGCGGACGGACCGAAGCCCCGGATCGTCCTGGCGGACGCAGTGAGCAACACCATCGAGATCGTCGAGGGCGCCGATCGCTGCCTGGTCTATGACCGACCGCTGTCTCCAGCGGGGCTGACCTGGGGGGAGTTGGTGGCCTGGTGGAAAGACCGGAACCCGGGGCCGGATGAGCCCGACCGGGAGTTGTACAAGCGCCTCGCTCAGTCCCTCGCAAGCGATGTCGAGCGGCTTCTGTTTCGGACTTACTGCGAGAGATACGGGCCTGACGGCGGCGAGTCAGGGCCCGCGCTGGTGCCACAGGTGTATCTCCACTACGACCCGTACACGGCTCGCGAGCTGAAGGCGATGCCGGGTGGCGAACTGGTCCGCCAGCGCATGGACTTTCTTCTGCTGCCGTCAGACCGCAGGCGAATCGTGATCGAGGTCGACGGTAGGCACCACTACGCAGAGAACGTCGGCTCCAGCGGGGAGACCCCATCGCCTCGCCTGTACGCAGAGATGGTGAGCGAGGATCGACGCATCCGCATGGCCGGCTACGAGGTGTTCCGCTTCGGCGCCTACGAGCTGATGCAGGCCGATGGCGAGGATGTTGTTCGACGCTTTTTCGATGACCTTCTGAGCGCGAGCTGAGCCGTAGCTGAGCGCGACGGCAGCTCGGCTTATCTGTGCCCTGACTCCTCGCTGGGCTGAAGCTCAGCCGGGTCGAGCTGGGCCGTGCCGAGCCACTCTGCGACGGCCCTTTCGGAGCTGGGGCCGGTGAGCATGACTCGCCCTTCGCGAAGGTCGAAGGTCCCAACGGCAATCAGCGCCTCGCGGGGAACCACCCGGGTCGCGATGGTCGGGTATTGCTCGATCATCCGCCCGGCGGCGTGCTTCGCCCGGTCGGCGAGCGTGCGGACGTTGTGCTGGTCATAAATGGCTCCCTCGAAGTAGATCGTCACCTCGTCGGAGAGGAGCTCGGGTTGGCCGACGATCGCCGAGCCCCCGGCGATGTCGGCGGTCGCGCGATTGCCGCCGGCCGGGAGATAGACGACGATCTCGCGCACGCTGGCCACTAGACCTCTCCGTTGACTTCGCGCGCCTCGGCGACCAGCTCGTCGGCCACCGCCCGCCAGTCCTCGTGCGTGGCAGCGTCGAGGATCTCGCTGACATAGGAGGGCAGGCTCTCGGCGAGGACGGAGGCGCAGACGCTGCCGACGACGATGTGCTCGAAAAGCAGATCATTGACATCGTCGGTGACGGCGTCGTCCTCCAGCGCCCGCTTCAGGAAGCCGCGAAGCATGGCTACATCGATCCTGTCGCCCTTTGTGGTCACTCGCTGCTCGGGGACAGCAGGCGGATCCTCCGCCACACATTTCCGGCGGCGCCTTGCTCGCCACAGCCAGGCGCGCAGCGTCTTGGGGAAGCTAGCTTCCACGATGGTCTTCCACCTCGGTTCGATCAACCACGGGGCTCGCCCAGTTCGCGGTGGGGTCGAGCCAGGCCGGACCCCAGCGGCAGAAGACGTAGCGGGCCAGGGGGCTCTTGTATTCGTGGTGGCGCAGGGCGAAGTGCCAGTGGCCGACGAGCCACATGAGGGCGCCCATCGCGATCAAGAGCACCGCGCCCGCGTTCGGGTAGAGGGCGAGGCTGACGATGCCGGCGAGGACGAACAGCAGCCCGCCGAGGCGCGCAACGATGCCTCCCAAGAGCCAGAAGGCGAGCAGGCCGACGATCAGCCAAAAGGCGAATCCGCTCGCGCTCATGCTGGCACCCCGCCCTCTCGCGATGCTGCCTCGACCTCAAGTTGGCCGAGCCGCTCGATGCCCGCATCGCTCAGCTCCCAGATGCCCCGCAGCGATCCCGAGCGTAGGTTGCCGCGCTCGATTGCCCGGATGCGGGCGAAGCCGAGCCGGTTCGACCAACGCACCTCTCCGCTCTCCAGCGGCTGCCGATCCAGCTCGGTCAACTTGTCGGCCAGCAGCCGCTCGACCTCCTCCCTGACCTTCGAGCGAGGTGCCGAGCCACCCAACTGCGAGAGGGCTCGCAGGAGCGGCAACTCGTACTCAGACATCGGCAGCAAGTCTCCCGCTGCGGCCCGCCGCCGCCGCGGACTTGGCGGGCGCGCCGATGGCAGCCGCGCGCAATCCTTGCCCTCAACCGGCTTCAAGCCGAGGAGCTGGCGGAGCGCGTCGTTCGGGCTGTCAACGAAGGGCTCGGCCTGATCCTTGACGATCGCCATCACCTCGTCGTCGACCTCGATCCACTGCGGGCTCATTGTTCGGCTCCTTCCAGCAGCGACTCGCGCATGTCCTCGATCAACAGCGCGGCGATCGCCATCCAGTCTTCTTTGACCGTGACCCCGAGCACATCGTCGATCAGGCCGGGCAGAAAGGCCGCCAGGTAGTCGACATCAAGCCGCCCGTTCTCAGCCCAGACGGCCATCCGCTCGATCAGCTCGTCGCGGATCGCATCGTGGTGCAGGGCCTGCAAGACGAAGTCGCGGAGGGTCTTCACTTGGATCGTGTCCTCGGCGCTGATCCAGCGGGTGTCGTGCTCTGTGCTCATGCGGCCAACGCCCCGGTTTGGACCTCGGCTCGTGGCCGCCGGAGGCGGCGCGGGGAGCCGGCGGCTCGCAGCCGCTCAAACCCAGGGCCGGCGAGCTCCCAAACCCCACGCGGCGAGTCGGCCTTCAGACAACCGGCCCGCGTGAGCTTCGACCGCGCCTTGTCGAACCTGGCCTCCCAGCGCGGTTCTCCGCAGGGCAGCGTCTCGCGGTCAAGATCCGTGAGGAGATCAGCTACGTCCTCCGACACCGCGGCCCGAATCTCGCGGCGGGTCGCGCGGTCGTCGCGCTCGGCGAGCGCCCGCAGGATCGGCAGCTCATAGGCAGCGCAGTCCAACAGGCGGGGTGGCTCCGCAGGCCGGGGGATCGCGACGACCCGTTCGCCGTTGACCAGCGCCTTCAGCCGCGCCCGCTCGCCGGGCTCGCGGCTCATCATGTGAGCGTAGATGCGCAGGGTGAAGGCGGGGTCGGTGTGGCCCAGCTGCTTCATCACAGAGATCGGGTCCTCACCACAGGCGATCAGGACCGAGGCGAAGGTATGCCGCAGCTTGTGCGGGGAGAGTCCCTTCGGCAGCGGGACGCGCCCGCGCTCTTCGAGCAGCTCGCTGGCGCGCTTGAAGACGGCGGCCAGCACCCGACTGCGGAGGTTGTCCTTGTCTCGGCGCCCGCCGGTGGAGGTCGGGAAGACGAGATCGTCGGGACCGCTTTTGGGGGCCGACGCCTTGTGCGTGGCCAGGATGTCGCGCAGGACCGGCAGCATCTTGATCTCCCGCAGCCCGGCCTGCGTCTTTGAGCGGCCGATGAAAAGTCGCCCGCTGGCGAGATCGACATCGCGCCAGAGCATGTGGCCGACCTCCAGTGCGCGAGGCCCGGCGAAGACGAAGGTGGCGACGATCGCCTTGCGTTCGCTCAGGCTGAACCGCAGGTCGTGATCAAGCTCTTCGGCGGCGTCGATCAGCGCCTCGATCTGCTCGGCGGTGTCGAGGTGAACGGGAGGCTTCGGTGGCGCCTTCAGCCGCCGCCGCTTCCCGGCGGCCACGTTCTCGGGGACGAGTTTGTATTCGAGCGCGATCGAGAGAACCCACTGCAAGGTGTCGATCGAGTGGTTGATTGAGGTCGCCGAGAGCGGGCGAAGAACTTGGTCGTGCTCATTGCGCAGCGGCTTTCGCCGCTCGATCGCCCGCTGCCTCGCTTCGGACTCCTGCACCTTGTGATGGCGGTAGGCGTCGACGGCCTGGACGTCGATGTCCTGAAGTGGCCAGTCGCCGAAGTAGGGCAGCAGGTGCCCCAACGTCCAGTTCAAGAAGACGATGTGGTTCTCGCTGACCTGGCCCTTGCGCGACGCGACGAGCTGACGGGCGAAGGGGCCGAAGATCGGCACCTCGCCTCCCTCCTCATCGGCCTCCGCCGTCCGGCGCTTCTTCTTCTTCGGCGAGACCCAGATGCCGCGCCGGATGTCGGCGAGGATGTTTTCCAGCTCTTCTTCGGCGCGCTCGTAAGTCCAGCCGTCGCGTTCGAAGCCGAGGGTCAGGTATTCGCGCTCGCCGTAGGCCCGGAAGCGCAAGGCATAACCGCGCCCGCTCTTCCAGTCGCGCTCCACCACTTCGCCCTTCTGCCTGGCCGCCATTACCGCCTCCCTCGCGTTCCGGCGGCGGCAGGAGGGTTGTCTGAATCGCCATCAGCGACCGCGCGGCGCAGCCTTTCCAGATAGGACTCTCGGACCGGGCTGATCCCTTCTTCGATCAGCTCGGCGACACCTTCGGTGTAGCCCTTGCCGCCAGGGTCCGTTTCGCGTTCAGCGAGAATCCGCAACAGCCGCACAGCCTCGCGGCGCTGAGTGGGCGTCGTCTTGGTCCTCTTGGACTTCGCTGCCATTACCGTCCTCCTCGCGTTCCGGCGGCGAGGGAAGCAGCGGCAGCGCGAGGGCCTGGCAGGGCTAGGCTTCTCATCGTGCCGAAGGTCCTCCTTCGGCGCCGGGCCGGGGGGCGTTCGTGCGTCGCCCCGGCCGCTTTTTGGCTTGCCGACCGACCATAGCTCTGGTGCGCGTGGAAAGCGAGTCGGACCCGCAATCGCCGCTAATCGCCGGCAATCCCCGCGCATCGGATCGGCCGCCGGGGCACCCGGTCGGCTCGCCGAGCTGCTCGGCAACCTCGTCGGGATCGAAACGCAAACGAGGACGGCGGCCAGTGCCGATGCGGCGGACCCCGAGGCGCTTCGCGTTTTCGTAGACCCAGCGGCGACTCACCCCCCACCACTCCGAGACCGCCTCGGCGGAGATCAACTGCTTTCGCGGTCGCTGCTCTTCGCCGCTCCCCAGAAGCTCGGCGAGGCGGCGCGCGATCGCCTCGATCGATTCGGGATCGAGGCGAAGCTCCCCGGCCTGTGGTGCCGGGCCGGCGCTCACCGTCGCCTCCCTAAAGGGGCACGGCGCACCTTCGGCTTCTGAGTGCCTTTCGGCGAGTGGTGCGCGATGCGTGCGGCGGCGATCTCTATATAGGCGGGTTCCAGCTCGATGCCGAGGAAACGACGCCCCTCCAGCACCGACGCCGCCCCGGTCGTTCCCGAGCCTGCGGTCGGGTCGAGAACCAGGCCGCCAGGCGGACAGAGCAGTCGCACCAGCCACCGCATCAGCTCCAACGGCTTCACAGTCGGATGCGGGTTCCGGGCATTGGCTGGTTTCTTTCCTCCCTGTGCGTTGGGGAAAAGGTCAAGCGCGCGCTGAGGCAACCGCTCGCAGCCGGCATCCCGCTCCGCCCGACTCGCCTTCGGGCAGTAGAGAAACCGGCTCGGCGCGAGGCGGGTGCGGCCTTCACTGGCGCAAGCGTCCGCGGCAGCGACAGGGCAGCCCGGCGTGCAGCTTCCCTCGTCGCATCCGGGGTCGTGCCCGAGGATCACGTTCGCCGGATGGCGGCCCTCGACTCGGCAGCTCTCGGCATTGAGCCCGCCGGTCCCGTGGCGGGTGATCGTCTCCTCGGTCGTCCTGTCGAGCCCGCGGCGGGCCAGCACGATCGGCTCGAACGCCGGCTTCAGCGCCGTCGCCCGGCCGCCGGGGTAGTGGCGCGACTTCGGCATCCCCTCGGCGTAGAGCCACATCAGCGTGTCGCGGACCTCCAGGCCCGCGTCCTCGACACCGCAAGCAAGCCGGTGAAAGGTCCGCGGCGAGCCGAACGCCGCAAGGAACCCTCCCGGCTTCAGGACGCGCCGGCACTCGGTCGCCCAGATCCGGCACCAAGCCTCGAACGCCTCGTTGGGGCTGAGCCGGTCGTGCCCGGCCTTCGCCACCGCCTCGCGGATCGCGATCGAGTCCCAGCGCTTGTTCTGGAAGCCGATCCCGTATGGCGGGTCGGTGACGATCGCATCGACGCTCTCGGCCTCCAGCGTGCCCAGCACCTCGAGGCAGTCGCCTTCGAGCAGCCTCGCATCGATCTTGGATGCCCCCGCACAGCTACCGCGGCGGCGCGGCGCTCGACTCGCTTTCGCCGGCCGGCTCACCGGGACGCCTCCTCTTGCTCGGCAGGCTTGCCGAGCCAGTCGACGGGACGGCCCGGGTCGCGCACGTCGCGGAAGACCGGCGCAAAGGGTCCCTCGCGGCGCAGGTCTTCCAGCAGACAGACCGAGATCGCCACCTCGGGCGTACGAGAGAGCAGCGGGTTACTAGCCAACAGCAAGCTCACGGAGGAGCGGCGGCGCGAGAGCGCCCGGCGCGGAGCGCCGTCAAGGACGCAATGGACCCTCGGGAAGACCGGATAGCTCTCCCGCCACAGCGGCTCGCCCGCCTTTGCCTCCTTGGCCCGGTAGAGCTCCGCGTAGCGGGCCAGCTCGCGGGCGAGGCGGTCGACCGAGAGCGTCGCGCGGTCAAGCTCGAGGAAGCGTTGATCGATCGCGATCCCTTCGCCTGCCTGTCGCAGGTAGGTGAAGACAGCGTCGGCGATGAGCGAGTGTCGGCGCCGGCCCCGCCCGCGCGAGATCGGATGAAAGACCTCGTGGCGCCAGGCGAGCGGTCCGAACTCGTCGCCGCGCTTCGCCGCGGCGCGCAAGAAGCAGATCGCCGTCTCGTTGACGGCGATCGCGTGGGCCGCCAACGGGCCGGAGGCGAGCTCGGCGGCGAGCGGCGGCCTGCCCTCGACCGCGCCCGCCTCGCGTGCCAACTGCGTTCCGCGCTCGGTCGCGAACCAAAGGCGCCGCCGCCCGTGCGCAGAGAGGACGTAGTCGGCGAGCCCGGACACCCGCAACCTCCCGAGCAGCTTCTGGATCCAGCGCCGCTCGACCTCGTGCGAGTGGATCGCGTAGACCTGCGGCGTCGAGAGCACGCGGTGGGCAGCGAGCGAGGCGAGGATCTCGTTCCCCTTCGCGGGCAGAGACTGGCCGGCCCCTCGCTCACCCATCGTTCTCGTCCTCCTCCTGCGCGTGTGGCGGCGGTTCCGGCCCGCCGGCCGACTGCGCCTCCGCCTCTCCGTCGCCGTGCTGGCGTTCCAGCTCGGCCTGGATGCGGTCGTCGAGCGTCTCCAGGTGCCGAGTCACCTCGGCAACGGATAGGCCACCCGCGGTCACGCCGGCCTGCCCCTTGGAGACGGACTTCTTGGCAGGTTCCTCAAGGACGTCCTCGACCCGGACACCGCCCAGCGCGAAGGGCGTGCTGAGCCTGCCCTTGTAGGTGACCTGGGCGATGAAGCGGAAGCGCTGCAGCTCGGTCAGCGCCTCGGGGCTCACCCGCTTGCCCCACTCCTTGGCAATGAGAGCGGCGGCGTGGGAGTTGAGAGTCGAGGCGAGCAGGTGCGAGCGGTTGGTCGTCAGCGCGTTCAAGGTCGCCGCGCTGAGCCGCTCAGGGTTCTGGTTCAGCAGCACCGCCCGCAGGCCGAACTTGGCGCTCTGCTCCAGGAGCGCGGCGAGGTTGCCCGAGGCCGCACCGTCATAGCTCTGCACCTCATCGAGGAAGACCCAGAACGGTTTGCGCCGCTCGGGCGCCAGGTCGGCGCGCCCGCGAGCGGCGTGCAGCAGGTCGAAAAGGAGCAGGTTGGCGATCAGCCGATCGCGGGTGCCGCCGGCACCCGGGCAGGCGAGGACGATCTTGCCCCCGTCCATCGCCTCGCGGACCCGGTAGGTGCTCTTGCTCTGGCCCAATAGCGCCCTGACCCGCTCGACGCGGCGCAGGCGATCGACCATGTTCGTGACCGGGGTGATTGCCTCGGGGGCCAGCAGCGGAAAGCGATCGTTCCAGAAGCGCTGGTCGGCGCGCGGCAGGAACGGGAGCACCGCTTCGCGCCACTTGGAGTCCGAGAGCAGCGTCGGGATCTGGAAGATCGTCGGTGCCAGCTCGGAGTCCAGGCGCCCGGCGATCGCCGCAAGCGCGGCGGCGGCCTGGCTGGTCAGGTTGATCGCGCGCGTGGAGCGCTCGCCCCATTCGAGCGCCGAGGCAAAGGCGTCGACTACGGCCTCGACCCGTGCCTCGCTCTCCGCGGCGTTGCCGCCGAGCTCAAAGAGGTTCCAACCGGGCTGCTCATAGGTGGCGCCGGGGCCAAGGTCGATCCGCACCACCCGCTCGGCGACCTCTGCCAGGTAGGGCTCGATCCGCTCGAGGCCATCGCCGTGGGGATCGAGGAAGAGGCCGCCATGCCCGGCCCTGACCAGATGGGCGAACTGGGCGATCGCCGCCTCGGTCTTGCCGTAGCGTGAGCGGCCGGCAATGTAGGTGAAGAAGGTGTCGGTGGTCTGGACGCCGACGATCTGCTCGCCCGACTCGGTGCTCACCTTGCCGAGCGGGATCAGGTCTCCCTTGCCCTTCTCGAAGGCGGGCAGGTCGGGAGGCGGCGAGAGCAGCGCTCCAGAGCGCAGGACGCTGCGCTCGCCGCAGTGGACGGTCGGCGGCTTCAAGAAGCCGGACAGCTCGCGCGCCGTCAGGATCGTCTTCCGCGCTGGTCGGAAGAGGCCAGTGGCGAAGCGGCGGTCGAAACTCCCCCGCCGCAGGGGGACGTCGGAGCCGAGGAAGGCGATGCCGGGGATCGGCAGCCCGGAGGCCTTCAGGTAGTTGCGCTCGGCCAGCGGCCGGAAGGCCGCGAGCAGACCCGACATCGCCGCTTCTGCCCGACCCCGAGTCGGCGCCTCGCCGCGCAGGAGGATCTGCGCCTCGAACAGCTCGCCCGAGTCGCGCAGCTTCGCGTCAACCGCCTGCACCGCCCCGCGGCGCTCTACCTGCTCCTGGGGGTCGGGCCTGGTGCGACGGCGCTCTTCGCCGTTCAGGAGGGCAGCCCAGTCGCGACGCTCGCCGTGGATGCGGCGGGCCTCGCGCCGTAGCCGCCGCCGCAGGCGAGCGGCGCGGAAGCCGCTCGCTGGAAGCAGGTCGACGCAGACGCCCGCGTCCTCGCCGGAGCGAAGCCGGCCGACCGCTGCGGCGAAGGGCTGCAGCGGATCAGGCTTCGGGGAAAGCCGCGCCAACGGCTCGACGCTCGCGCGGGCCAGCACTAGCTCGGTGCGCAGCACCGAGCGCTTGCCGTCATCAGCCTCGGCAGTCTCCTCCGATGCCTCGTCCTCCTCTGGCGCCTCGCCCGCCCCCAGCACCTCATCAGCGGGGCGCTCCTGCACGCCCTCGAAGCTGGCAAGCGCCGTGCGCACAGCCTCACCCGCCCGCTCGGGAGCCTCCAGCGCGTAGACCAGTCGCCGCTCGGCGTCGGCGGCGAGCCGGATGCGGATCGCGCTGGCGCGGCGGTCAACCCAGCCCGCGACCCTGCGCTCGCTGGAAGCGAGCTGGGCCGCGAAGCGCAGCACGGAGTCGGGCTCGGCGTCGAACTCGTCCGCAGGTACGATCGCGACGGCACGGCGCGATCGGAGCGTGCGGCGGGTGGCGACGAAGCGATGCGTAGCCAGCGCGGAGGCGATAGCGATGGCGCCGAGAGCGAAGGGTGCGAGCGAGGGAATCGAGGCGAAGAGTCGATCGACATCGATGCTCGATATGAGCCGCCAGAGGGCGAACAGCACCGCGGCGGCGAAGATCGCCAGCATCGGGCGAGGGTCAGATCGATCGCCACCCATCACGCACCGACCTTTGGGTGACGGAGGAATGTCGGCAAAACGCGAGGGCCGCGATCGGCGGCGGGCCGCGTAATCCGGCCACTCCCGGCAACCACCGAAGCGGCCCGACGGGTGGCCGCACAGGTGGCCGCACGGGCGGCCCAAGGGGTGGCCAGCCGACTAGCCACGGTTCCGCCCTGATCGAGAACCGCAACCGCGTCGTCCTCGACGCCGGCGCAGGCGAGGCAATCTCCATCCGGGCCGCCGCCAGCGGGCGCCGAGCTTGCGACCGGGGCAGTCGTTCTCCCGCCGTTCAGCCATCGCGCTCTCCGAGCTCGCCGCGGAAGATCGGGGTGTAGGTCCGGCCCGAGTCCCGATAACGGCGAAGGAATCGGTGCCAGCCTTGGCGGGCAGAACGAACCGTCTCAGCGCTGACGCGAAGGACCGCGCGGTGACCGCGCGCCCCGATCAGTTCGACCGTCAGCCCGTCGCTTCGGTACGGAACGTGCTGGAGCGCCCGGTGCGATCGCAGAGCGCGGGCGGCGCGGCGGGCGGCGGGACTGCCCTCCTCGTCCTGGGGGTCCTGCCGGCGGAGGGGCGGGCGGCTCTCGAGCGGCTCCCCTTCGACGCCGCCGGCCAGCGGCACGGAGGGGACTGGCGGCGGCGCGACCGACGCCGCCTGGGCCCGGCCCCGAGGACCCGCGACGTCGGGCTCGCGGACTGTGAGGACGAACAGCGCAGCGAGGCCGAGCAGGATCGCGCTGGCGAGCACAAGGACCGCACGCCCGGCGCGCGGATCGAGCGGCTCCTCGAGCAGGGCTCGGAGACGGTCAACCATCGACGCCGTCCTCGGTGCTGGGCGGATGGGCGTAGCCGAAGATCGGCCCCGGCATCCCGTAGTCCGCTGCCTGCGAGGGCATGAACGGGCCGGCGCGCGAGACCCGATTGCCGAAGTTGCCGTCGATCGTCGTGATCTGCCCGCCGGGGAAGACGCGCTCGACGATGCCGATGTGATCGCTGGCGGTCGGGCCGCTGCCGTAGAGGACGGCGTCGCCGGGAGCCGGGGTCGCGGTCGGCGGCAGGACGCGGGCGCCGTTCGGCTCAGCCGTCGAGAAGGGCGGCTCGCCGGGTGCCGTGGCGCCGGTCAGGCCACCGCCTTCGTGAGCCTGCGCCCATTCGTAGACGGTGCCCGAGTAGGCGTAGGTCGCGGTGCTGCCCTCCAGCGGGACCCCCGCCCGCTGCCAAACCCAGGCGACGAACAGCGAGCACCATTCCACGCACGGCCCGTAGGGATTGCAGTTCGATCCGGGCGGGCTCTCGGGAGTGCCGAGCTGACTCTGCGCGATGCGGACGATCTCGTTGCCGCTCGCCGTGCCGCCCGAGCTTGATCCGCAGCCCGAGCCGCCGCCGGCTACCGGCTCGGCGGCCTCGGCGCTGGAGGACGGAGTGCCTTTGCCGCCGAAGCCATAGGAGACGGCCCGCGCCATCACCTCGTCGGCGTAGTTCGCCACCCCGTCGGCACAGGCGCCGTAGTAGCCGCAGGCCGCCTCCCGGTAGGCGGCATAGGAGCCGCCGGTCGGAGGGGCGGCCTTCTCCTGGCGCAAGATGCGGGCGGCGGTGAAGATCGCGTCGGCGGGGTTGTTGACGTCGGTGACGCCGTCGCCGTCGCCGTCGACGCGGTACAGCTCCCAGATCGTCGGCCCCGATCCGGGGCTGCACGCCGACCCCCGTACGTAGCCGATCTGCATCGGCCCCGCGCAGCCGGAGCTGTTGACCCCGGCGCAGTTGCCTTCGCCGCACTCCTGCTCGCCGATGCTCGCCAAGAAGCTCCAGTCGATGTCGATGCGCCGACCGGCCGCCTGGTAGATGCGAAGACGGCCGGGCTCGATCTCGCGCTCGGCGGCTCGGGTCGGCGGGGCCGCGAGGGCCGGACCTCCCCCTCCCATGCAGGCGATCTCCGAGCCGAGGATCGCCATCACCGTCCCGGTCAGCGCCACGACCACCATCGCCAGGGCGCCGGTGGCGATGAGCGCCGCGAGAGAGGCGCCACGACGTCGCCGGGCGCTCATCGCCCGCCACCTTTCCGCCCCCGGCGCCTGGGCCTGGGCGGCGCGGGCTCACGGCCGGAGTCGGGCCGGGCCTTCTTCTCAGCGGGCGGTTTCTTCTGTACCTCACGGCCCTGCGCGCGCTCGGCCCGCAGCTCCTCGGCGAGGCTCGGCTCCGGCTCGACCGAGGAGGTGGGCTTGGGGACGGGCGCTCGACCTGCGGGCTGCTTGCCCTCACGCTGGGGCGGGCGGCCGGGCTTCGCCTTCTCGGGACGCGACTCACGCGAGGGCGCCTCGGGGTCGGCTCCCTCCCGCTTCGGTTGCTTGCGTTTGCTCGCGCCTTTGGCGGATACGGGCCGGGTCGCCGGGGTGCCTTTCGGGGACGGCGTCGCCGGGGCGGCGGAGCGGCCTTTCTCGGCGTCTGCAGTCGGAGGCGCCGAGCGCGGACGCTCCGCCGCCGGTCCCGGCGCGTCGAGAGGAGGCACGCCGCCGCCGACCGGGGCGCTGTAGTGGGTGCCCAAGAGGGGAGCCCGTTTCGAGCCGGCGCTGCCGGGGCCGGCGCCCGGTCCCCCGCGGCCGAACAGACGGCCCGGAGTCCCCATCGCCGCGCCGCCGCCGCGCCGCAGCGAGCGCAGCGTCCGGCCGCCCATGCGAGCGCCCGCGTAGATCCCGAGCACCCGCAGCGTGCCCTCCCGCCCCGGCGCGCTCGGTCCGGTCGCGATCCCGATCAGGCTGTCGGCGAGGGTCTTCCGCTGGATGAAGACGGCCCAGAAGAAGAGCGACTGCAAGCCGAAGGACATCAGCCAGCCGAGCTGTGCGGTCGCGCTCGCCAGGGCGCCGTTGACGGCGAGCAAGGTGGCCAAGACCAACGAGTAGGAGGCCTTGCGCAGCAGGAGCCCGGCGAGCTTCTCCAACCAGCCGCGGAAAAATGCGTGACCGCGGCCGGGGATCGCCGCCGCCACCAACGCGACCGGCGAGAAGGCGAGCCAGAGCAGCAGCAGAACCTGGGCGAGGATGATCCCGATCGAGAGCGCCCCCAGCAAAAGGACGGCGCCGAGCGAGCCGAAGAAGAGGACGAGCGCCAGCAGCAGCCGCTGGTACTGGCCGCCCTCCTCCATCGCGTCGGTGGCGGGCTTGTCAGCGACACCGAGCCGGTAGCCGGAGCGCTCGGCGTCGGGGAGGTCGGAGGCGTCGCCGTCGTTCAGCGCCTCGTACTCATTGCCCCGCTCGTCGTGCTCGGCGGCGTTCAGGCTGTAGCGGAGGAACCTGGGCGCGTACTTGTTCGCGTTGTTGATGCAGGTCTTGCCGTCCGCGGTGATCTCGGTCCCGGCCTGCAGGCGACGGGCGAGGGCGGCGTCGCGGGCGGGGTTGGAGGAGAGCGGGCGCACTGCGACCGACTCGGGATCGGAGTCCTCCGAGCCGGTGCCCGAGCGGGTGCAGTGTTCGAGGCCGCCGAAGTTGAGGACGGTCCACGGGCGGAAGATGAGCAGGCTGAAGAGCTCGTTGGCCGTGTCCTCCTTCGCCTGCCGGGCGCTCGACGGAGTGCCGTGGGAGGAGATCGAGAGGAACGCCCCCGACATCTGGTTCGTCCACTTCGAGACGCTGCCGATCGTCGCTCCCGGCTGGGCGACGAAGAACAGGGCGAGGACGACGTAGATCAGCGAGAGCCCGAGCGCCCCCGCCGTCTCGGAGTAGCGGCGCTGCACCAGCGCCTTCCACATCGCCCAGCAGCCGGTGACCGCGACCGCGAGGACGAGCCAGGGCGCACCGAAGACGTCGGAGTAGATCGCGTGGATCGCGCGGGAGACCGGCGCCAGCGCTCCGGCGCCGCCGGTCGCCTGCGAGCCGTTGACCAAGTCCAACTCGAAGGCGAACGAGAAGAGGGTGATGAGCAGGTTCGACAACCAGCTCGTGACCAGCCAGAGGATCGAGGCGAGGAAGTAGGCGATCATCGCCGGGACGCCCGAGGCGTCCACGTCGCCGCCGATCACCGAGACCGAGATGACATCGAAGTGCTGGTCGAGCGTGTAGTGGCTGAGCGGGTAGCGGCCGGCGAGCCCGCCTCCTAGCTGAGGAGCTGGACCGACGTTCCCCCAAACGTCGCTGGCCGCGCCCGCGACCGGGTGCGCCATCGCCACGATCAGGGCCGCCAGCCCGAGCGTCACCGCGACGCGGCGCCGCCAGCGCCCTGCCTTCAGCGCGGCCCTCATCCCGCAGCCGCCTTCGGGGTGTTGTCGAGCGCGGCCAGCAGCTCCTCGAAGACGAGGTCGATCTGCACCTCGCCGACCCGGCCGTCGAGGTCGCGCATCAGGCAGAGCCCCTGGCGGTATTCGGTCAGCCGCGAGCGCAGCGCCGGGTCGGCGGGGTCGAGGTCGACCATGCGCAGCGCCCGTTCGGCCTCGGGGATCGAGTCCTGGCCGAAGAGGAAGTAGACCCCGACCAGCTCGGAGAGGTCGCCGAGATCGGCGAGCCGCTGGGTCGCCAGCAGGATCGTCGTGTTCATGGAGCGGCCAAGACGCACGAGCCGGCTCGTCAGGAGCCGGCCCTGCGTCGAGGCCAGGAGAAACCACGCCTCGTCCAGCAGCACGATCTTGTGTCGATTGCGGTTGCTGCTGACGAGGCGCAGAGCTTGTGCCGCGACCAAGGTGAGCGTCGCCACGGAGACGCGCTCGGCGCGGGTATAGGTCTCGCGGGAGGCGCCGGGGTCGGGCAGCGAGAGCCCCGGCGTGCGGATCGTGATCACCGAGGGCTCGCCTCCCTCCGGGGCGGCCTCGTCTTCCACGACCCCATCGACCGACGCGAAGCCGAGTCGCGCCAACCCGAAGTCGGAGAGCACCTCCAACGCCTCGCCGGCCTCCCGGGCGGAAGCCGACTCGCTGCCGCGCAGCCGGGCGATCACGCAGAGCAGGCTCTGCTCCCCCGCCCGCACCGCGTCGCGGACCGCGCGGTCGATCGCCACCTCCCATGAGGCCGGCGGGTCGCGCAGCAGCTCCAGCAGGTAGCTGGAGGCAAGCTCCTCGCGCAGCTCGGGTAGGCCGATCCGCAGCGGGTCGAGCTTGCCGCGATGGCGCGGGTCGCCCGAGAGCTCCAGCACCTCGACCTGCCCGGCCAGCTCGGGTACCGCCTGCAGGTTGTGGTCGGGCTTGGGGTCGAAGTCGACCACCAGGCTGCCCCTGCGCTGTGCGGCGTAGGCAATCGCCTCGGCGGCGAGCGTCTTGCCGCTGCCGAGCGTGCCGGCGAGCAGCACGCCGGAGGGCCGCGACTCCCGCGGCGCCTCGGTCGGGTCGTAGCGGACGGGACGACCGGCCGGGGTGTGGCCGATGTAGAAGCCGCCCTCCGAGCCGACCTCGGTGCTCGCGGTCGCGACCATCGCGCCGAACTGCTCGACGGTCATTTGCTGCAGGTAGTCGGGCACCGAGCCGCCGTCGGTGCGCGGAATGTGGTCGAAGAAGAGCCGGTGCTGGAGACCCCGCGGCCTGTAGAGCCGTACCTCGCCGAAGCGCTCGCGCAGCGCCTCGATCCGCCGCTCCAGCTCGACTCGATCGGCGGCGCCGACCGCGATCGAGAGGTAGGCCCGCAGCATCGGCGGGTGCGCCGAGGACTGCAGGACCGCCTCGTACTCGCGGGCCAGCTCGCGGTCGTCCTCTGCCTGCCAGCCGGCTCCGGCGTGAGCGCCTTCGGCCTGCTCGCGGTAGGCGTGCTCGACGTCGAGGATTCGCTTCCGAACCTGGCCGAGGGCGTCGCGGTTGCCGATCCAGCGGGCGTGGAGCACCGCGTCGGCCGCGAAGCCCGCGCCCTCCAGCGGGGCGAAGAGCAGCTCCGCCGGGCCGGGGAACTCGGCCTCCTCGGCGAGCGAGCCCGCGCACAGGATCGCCTGGAAGGAGCGGCCCTCTTCGGCCTCTACCTCCAGCGACGGCGGCTCGCCCGGGTCCTCGCTCATCGGCGCGTTCGCGCAGCGCCAGAGGTCGTGTTCGAGCGGCTCGTATGCGGGCGAGCCCTCGCCCTCGAAGACAAGCGCGTCGGGCTCCCAGGCACCCTCCAGCTCGGGCTCGGCCACACCGCGACAGCCGCCGCGGCGAAGGAGCCACTGCAGCTCGACCGTGGTCGCGCGGCGCAGGCCGACGAGCGCCCCGAGTCGCTGAAAGGTCCGCTCCTCGGCGCTCGCCAGCCCCTCCAGCTCGGCACCGGAAATCGGGCGGGGGCCTCCGACGCCGGCCAGCTCCTCGACCCGGCGCCGAGCGCGGTCATAGGTCCGCAGGCGCCCCTTGGCCGGCTCGCGGAGGGCAACGGCGATGTAGATCTCGGGAAGGTGGGATTCCAGCTCGCCGATCCGCTCCTGGTGGCCGGCGAGATAGCGACGCCAGCCCTCCGGATCGGCGTGGCGCTCGTCGGCGGCGCCGGCCAGCTCGGCCGCGTAGCGCTCCGCCGGATAGGAGCGCTGCACCCGCCACACGGAGAAATCGGCACCGACGAGGTGGCCGAATCGCTCAAGGCGGTGCAGCAGCGCCCACTTCTCGCTGACCGGGAGGAAGGGATAGGAGACCGGCTCCGCGCGGTAGAGGGCCGCGGCCTCTCCGCCGGGGCCGATCAGCACGTTCCGCCTCGCGTAGCGGAGGGGGAAGGCACTCACGGTCGTACCTCCAGCGCCTCGCCGAGGCCCACCGCGAGCCGCTTTGCCGCCAGCTCGCCCCGCTGCCTCCGCCCGCGGACGGGCCGGGCGATCAGCCGCCGCTGCCGGAGCCCACCACGGCGCACCCGCACCTCGGTGGTGAAGGCAACCGTGGCGCCGCCACGGACTCGGCCGCGGCGCAGCTCCGGCGTGTGCTCGTCGGGCGCCACCCAGAAGGTGCCGTCCCGAAGTTGCGCGATCCCCATCGGCGGCATCCCCCGGCCCAGCGATCTGCGCCTCGGCGCCAGGCGCAGGGCGAGCCAGGACACCGCAAAGCGGTCGGCATGGCGGCCGTCCGGCGTCGCCTGGGTGGCGAGCGTGGCGACCGCGATCGGAACCACCACGAGCCGTAGCGGCCAGTCGAGCAGGCCGAGCACGAGCCCGGCCACCCAAAAGGCGACAAACGCGCTCGACCCGACGAGGATCGCGCCGATCCTGCCACCGGCAAGGAGGCCGGCGCCCGCGGCCCCGATCGCGGCCAGAACCGCCACCGTCGCCGAGCCGGAGCTGATCGCCAGCACTGCGAGTAGGGCGCCGGTCGCATAACCCAGCCAGCGCAGCGGGATACCGCCGGGGACCGGCAGCGCCCGCCCCTCGATCTGGTAGATCCTCCGCTCCGGCCTGAAGATGCGCTGGTAGGAGCGGATCGGCTCGCAGGCGTCGCTCACGGCAGCACCCGCTGACCGATCGCCCGGGCGAGGCTGGCCACCTGATCAGGGCTGAAGACGAGCCAGCCGACCAGGATCGCCGCGACGAAGAACATCGCGAGGTCGGTGAACTTCCTGTTGAAGAGGAAGAGGAGGCCGACGATCGCGACGATGCCCCCGTACACCTCGCTCGCGTAGTGCCGCAGCAGCGAGCCGATGTTCTGCCCGACGTCGTTGCCGGCGGCGAGCGCCGCGGCGGGCGCCAGCAGCAGAGCAATCGCCGAAAGGGCCGCTACGAAGGCGAACCGCAGCCGCCGGGTCACGACGCCGCCCCCTCGACCGACTCCAGATACCAGCGGCCGTGCTTGACCAGCTCGAGCCGGTAGACGACTGGGTAGGTCGCCCCGCTCACCGGATCGCCGACGCGGGCCGCAACGAGGACGGTGCGGCGAGGGCCTTCACCCGAGCCGAGTTGGGTGACTCCGGTGATCCCCGCGAGCTGCACCGCCCCGCCGAGCGGCTGAACAACGGCGCCCGGAGCCAGCAGATATGAGAGCGAGCCGCCGTCGCTGGCGGAGACATACTCCGGCAGGAACTTCGAGACCAGCGCCTGGATCGCGCCGGCATCGGAGCCGGCGACAGGCTGAGGCCGCTCATTCGAGTCGGCCCCAGCCGCGCCGGGAGCCGCGACTATGGAGGGCGCGCCCAACGCCGCCACCTCGCCCGCTTCCGAGCGGACGATCGGGACGGCGAGATAGAGGACACGCGCGTCGCGGAGTTCGCAGGCGACGGTCAAGACCGCGCGACCGCCACCAAGATCTAGGGATTCGCTGACCTCGGCCTGGGCGACGTCGGCCGACCCCGCCTCCGGGGGGCTCCCGGTCCCGACGCTGACCTCTTCCGCCAAGAACGGAGAGAGGGCCGCCGCGGTGGGGTCGGCCAGATAGGTGCGGGCGAAGCGCACCGCAAACGCGGCGCTCTTCGGGTCAATCTCAACGGTCGCCCGATTCGGAGCCTGGGGCGTCGTTGAGGGCTCGACCAGCACCCCACGGATCAGCAGGAGGCCGAGTACGGTCCAGATCGCGACCCGGCCGGTCCCGCGCAGCAGTGACCTAACGCTTGAGTTGGTTGATCTGACTTTGGTACTTACCTCGTGCCTCACCTTGCAATCGCCTCCTTGGCTCCGCCGCCAAGTGACTGTGTGAGTCGCCGGGGCGGGGTGTGTTTTTGCGTTGGTGAGGTAGGAGTACTGCGGTCAACTCGATATGGCTACAAACACACTTATTCGCTTATTCGCATACGCGGATTGGCGAAATGTGTGTGCTAGAGGGCGGTAACAGCTCGGGGCGGGGCCCCCCGCCACACTGTTTCGGGCAGGAGTAATCGAGCCGGCGCCGCCGGCTTGGTCATTGCTATGAGCCAGCTCTGAGCGCGGGGCCAGCAGGCTCCCCGCGCTCAGCGCTGCGCTATTTGGTAGGCGCCGAGGCGCCCTGTTCGTCTTGGCAGGACTGCACCCAGCGTGCGATCTGCTCGATTACCCACCACGCGCTCCAGTCGGAGACGGAGTAGAGGGTCGTCGTCCCAACCCGACGGCGGGCGAGGACGCCGGCCCGCCACAGGAGGTTGAGATGGTGAGACGCGGTCTGGTGGGGCAGGCCGATCAGGTCGGCCAGCTCCTGAACGCCGGCCTCGCCGGTGTTCAGCGCCTCAAGCAGAGCGATTCGGTTTGGCTCGGCCATGACCCGAAGACGCTGTGCAGTCAATTCGACTACGTCTTTGGGAAGTGACTCGCGCGGTTGGGTGTGACCAGCAGACGATGAGTGCTCGTTTGCCGTGTTCATACCTACCCGTCGCTTGAGCGGCGGGTAGTCGGCCAACTTTGAGAAAAGTTGCCGGAAAACCGCTGCTCGTTCGACAGGTAAGTAGAAGCCCAATGCTCATTACCCGATCAACAATCCTTTGCTTAAGAGGTGTCCGAATGAAAAAATCGGGTATTGGCGGCCCGGAGCTCGGCGCATGAGCACTCGTCAGATTGACCGCCCCCTGGAGGCCGAGGCGCTCGCAGAGATCGAGAGCGTCGTCCGCGGCAAGCTCAAGGCATACAACCTCTCCGAGTCATTCATCGAGCGGTATATCGAGGATGCGGTCCAGAAGGGCCTCGTTGAATACTTCCGAGCGCTCCGCAAGGGCGAGATCGTTGAGAACCGAAACGGCTTCGTGGTGCGAGCAGCATTCGTCCGGGCGATCGACGAGCTGCGACGCGAGGCTCGCCAGGCAGATGGCGCCGTGGTCGACGCGATCATCGACAGCGGCAGCAGCTCGGAGCCATCGACTGACGAGTTGGCGATCGAGTACCTCCAGGCCAAGGAGCTGCGCGAGGCAGTAGGACAGCTTTCGCCCGAAGAGCAACGGGTGCTCAGCCTCCACTACTTCGAGGAAAAGACCACCGAAGCCAGCGCCGCAGCCCTCTTCTGCAGCGAACGGACCTATCGCCGTCGCCTCAAGCAGGCGCTTCGCAAGCTAGGCCAGATGCTCGACGCCCCGGTCCCCGAGCCGGGCTCGGAGCTGGCGATCGAGATCGGGGTGGTCACCTACGTCGCACTCCGCGGGGCCAAGGTCGCCATCTCCCAGAGCCCGCTCGAGCATCTGGCCAGGCTCGCGGAAGGACTCGTCGGCCGAACCGGCGGCAGCGAGAACACCGAACGGGTCATAACGGTCGCCGGCAGCGGCCCAGGCAAGGTCTTGGGCCAATGCGCCGCGGTGGCAGGCGCGTGCCTGCTTGCGGTCGGCGGGGCCGAGCTGGCAGGGGTCGGAACCGGGAGCCCGGATCGTCCCGACCAAGGCAACCAGGCTCCGATCCAGCACGCGCAGTCGAACCCGGAGCCGCGTGTCGTCACGGCCCCATCTGTGCCGCCGCCGGCCCCAACCAGCTCCTCCAGTCAGGCGGCGGGGTCCGATACGCGGACGTCGACGCCGGCAGCCACCGCCAAGAAGCGGGAGCGAGAAGCCAATAGAGAAGTCGAAAGCCAAGGAACGGGAGCGCTCTTGCCTGAATCGTCTCCCGAACCCACCCCGGAACCGGCGCCTGTCGAAAGCAGCTCCTCCCCGCCGAGCGAATCGACGCCGAACGGCGTCGTGGGCTCCCAGGGGGACGCCGGCTTGGTGCAGCCATGAGAAATCCGATGCCGGAAATGCGGCGCTCGATCGACAGATGGATAGAGAGCTCGCCCGGCGGAGATGCCGAAGCGGCTCTGACCTTCGCCATCGAACGAGTTGGAGGCAGACCATGAAATTCAGACCCAGAGCGTTCGTCGTCCTCGCGATTGTGGCGCTCCTCCTCGTGCTGAACGTCTCCCCGGCCAGCGCCGGCAACTACGTCGTCGCCGAGTGCTCTCCCGGCCTCAACCCCGGTGCCCCGGACGTCGGCTACACCTACTCGACCAACCACTATCAGCCGCGCACCGATTGCAGCCAGGGAGCACCCGGTCTCTCGGTGGTGCATGGGCTCGGGCCGGGAGAAACCGGCACCGTCCAAGGCGCGTTCGGCGCCTGGATCTTCACGGCGCCCCCCGGCACCTACATCGTCGGCGGTTCGGTGTTCTCGCGCCTCGCCACCGAATCCGGGCAGCATGGCTACCTCGCGGTATCCCCTGACGCCGGAGCCAGCACGGCCTTCGCTGTCCAGAATGACAATCAGGGTCACGAAACGGGTATCCCGGTCGGCAACTGGCGCTTTCTCGTACTTCGACTGGAATGCACCCAGCCCAACGAAGGCAACCGCTGCGCCGGCCCCGCCCCTAGCGCGCTCGCGTCGGTCAAGCAGGTGAGGATCGCCCTCGCCGATGTATCGCAGCCCACCTTGAAAGACGGCGGCTCTCTGTTTTCTGGGACCGAACTTCGAGGGCCGCAGACCGTTGACGTCGGAGCAGCAGATCAAGGCGCCGGCCTCCAGTCGATCCAGATCATCGTCAACGGGAAAGGAGTCGCCGGTGACGATCTCTCCGCGAGCTGCAATCCGCTTCCCGGCGGGCTGACGGCGCGAATGGCGCCGTGCCCTCCGACCGTGACCAAGACCTACACGCTCGAAACTGCCCAGGCGCCTTTCAAGGAGGGCCTGAACACGGTCGCGGTATGCGCCTACGACTACGCCCAGACCGGCACTCCCAACGGGGTCTGCACCTCGCACGAAGTCCTCGTGAACAATCTCTGCCCCGGTTCCCCGGTTGCCGGAGGGAAGACGATCACGGCGGGATTCGCCGGGAACAAGGACAAGGAAAGGACGCTCTCGTTCCACCGCAAAGCGCTGATCCGGGGGCGGCTGATCGACGGCAATGGACAGCCCGTCTCCAACGCCCAGGTCTGCATCCAGGCCCACACCGATCTTCCCGGTCGCCCCTACCACCTTGTCGCGACCACGACGACCAACCAGAACGGGGGCTGGTCGTACAAAACGAACCGTGGGCCGTCGCGCATCTTCCGAGTCGGTTATCGCTCGGGCGCTTTCGAGGTTGCGGAGACCCTGGCGCTGCGGATTCGCTCGCGCTCAACCCTCCATCTCAGCACGCATCGAACTCCGTTCCACAAGAAAGTCTACTTCTCCGGCGAACTCCCCGGCCCGAGCTGCGCTGGAAGGACCGCCTATGTGAAGACGACCGTGCGAGGCGCAACGCGGAAGATCCTCGTCCAGCAGGCAACCACGGATGCTCTGTGTCACTTCCGCATCGGCTACGCCTTCGCGAAGATCTCGGTCTCCGCGAGGTTCATCGTCTGGGTCTATGTGCCTGAACAGGCTGGCTACCCGTACCGTCCCGGCCGCTCGGTAAACCGCTACATACGGGTCAGCCCGCATCCGCCAATCCAGAAGGCTAAGCACCACCACAAGCACAAACAGCGCCACGGAAATCGCCACAGCGCTGAACGAAGGAGATCCCCATGAAGATCAAGATTGCGCGCCCCTCCCCCGCGATGGTCGTCGCGATGATCGCCCTCTTCTCCTCTCTGGGCGGCAGCGCGCTCGCCGTCTCTGGCGGCGGCGGCGAGAGGGCCACCAGCTCGGCCAGCCGCGGCAAGCTCTCGCTCCGCTTCGGAAAACTAGTTGACAGGGACACGACGGCACTCGATGGGTCGTTCAACTTCGCGACCGGCCACGCGACCTGCAAAAAGGGAGAGCGGGTGATCTCCGGGGGTATCCGCCAGATTGCCGGCGGAGCGGGAGCCATCTCGCATATCTGGACGGTCGAATCCGGGCCGGTGCCGGCAAAGCGGGGCTGGTACGTCTCGATGAACTCCGATCTCGGCGGCGCGGCACGGAGTGACTTTTTGGTCGTGGCGAACTGCGAACGAAAGTAGCTCTGACGCGAGCTACCGGACTAGACAGAGGGCAACGACAACGAATTCTTTGCCTGTCGCTCCACCCATGTCAGAAGCCCACCTCACCTGCCAGGCTCCTTCGGCTGGCACCGGCCCTTGGTCCACGATCCGCATGTACGGAGTGGCGGCTTCCCCTGCAATCGCCGACGAGCCGCCGGTGATTAGCTGCTCACCTCGCTTGCATTTCGCGCGTCCGCCCGCCTCGGCGTAGATGCCGTCATGGGCCACGGTGTCCCGATCGGGGATCGGGCCTGACTTCCGAAACTCGAGCTTGCCGAGGTCATTCGCCCTCACAGCTCCGGGCGCGATGTCGCGGGAGTGGACTGAGTTCCGGCCCAGCCCATAGGCGACGACGTTGCCGCCGAGCGCAAGAAAGAGAGCCAGCAACGCAACGGCCATCGCTGGTGACGGGCGGCGTAGCTTGATCTTCATAGCCCCTCCTTTACCCGATCGGGCATCTGCCTAGCTGAACTCGATAGAGGACTGCAGATTGTTCCAGTACGTACTCCTGGGCGCCCGCGACTAAACCCGTTGGAGCGTGAGAGTGGCGCTTCGGGGCTTCTGGCTAACGAAATCTAAGTGGGCGTTCGCCCGCGTGACGCCGGGGTAGCCCTTGCCGATGTGCTTCTCAATCTCGTAGTGGTGATCCGGGCATAGCGGGAGCAGTTCGTCCCACTCCTCTTGGCCGAGCCGACCACCGTGGCGGCAAGGAACGCAGAGCCGAGGAACTCGGCGAACAGGCGGCGGGACAACGGGGCGGGGTTCATCCGGCGCGATCCAATGTATTGACAAACGTGATTTCAATAGATATATGTAAATAGATGGCTGTCGATCTGGAGCTCGCCCCGAAGACCAAGCGCCCCGCCGGGGAGCCCTGCTGCGAGCCGGTCGTCTACCCCGACGTGGCGCGCGAGCAGGCCGAGCGCCTGGCGACGGTCGCCAAGGCACTCGGCGATCCGATCCGCCTACAGCTCGTGGACGTGTTGCGAAAGCACGCGGGCAAGGTCTGCGTCTGCGAGCTGGTGCCTCTGTTCGACCTCTCCCAGCCCACCGTCTCCCACCACCTCAAAAAGCTCCGCGAAGCCGGAATCGTCGGCTCCGAGCGACAGGGGCTTTGGGCCTACTACTACGTGATCCCCGATTCCCTGGAGGAGTTCTCCGCATGGCTGAGCTGACCGAATCACCCGACGACGCCGCGACCTCGACCTGCTGCGCCCCTGAGCAGCAGTCCGACTGCTGTGAGCCTTCCGAGAAGGCCGAGTGCTGCGAGGCCGAGTCCTCGAGCTGCGGCTGCTCGGCCGGACAGGGCGAGGGCCAGGAGATCCGCGAGGCGGTGCGCTCCCGCTACGCCGAAGCCGCCAAAAGCGTCACCGCCGAGGACAGCGCCTCGTGCTGCGGGACCGGCACGGTCCTGAGCGACGAGGAAGCCCAGGTCTTCGGTGCCGGCCTCTACGACGAGGGCGAGCGCGGCGAGCTTCCCGACACCGCGACGATGGCGTCGCTTGGTTGCGGCAACCCCACCGCCGTCGCTGAGCTGGGCGCGGGAGAAACCGTCCTCGACCTCGGCTCGGGCGGCGGGATCGACGTGCTGCTCTCAGCCAAGCGTGTCGGCCCGACCGGCAAGGCTTACGGGCTCGATATGACCGACGAGATGCTGGCGCTGGCGCGCGAGAACCAGCACAAGGCAGGAGTCGAAAACGTCGAGTGGCTGCGCGGAGAGATCGAGACGATTCCCCTCCCCGCCGCGTCGGTCGATGTGGTGATCTCCAACTGCGTGATCAACCTCTCCGGCGACAAGCCGCGCGTGCTGGCAGAGGCGGCGCGGGTTCTGAAACCGGGTGGGCGATTCGCCGTCTCCGACGTGATCGCCGACGAGGACATGGACGAGGCGACGCGCGCCAACATGGCTCAGTGGACCGGCTGCATCGCCGGGGCGCTGACGCGGCGCGAGTTCGAGCGGGCGCTGCTGGACGCCGGTCTGGAGGACGTCGAGATAACCGAGACCCACCGTGTCCACGACTGCGCCAGCTCGGCCATCATCAGAGCCCGCAAGCCGAGCTGAGGCGACGATGGCCCACGCACTCTTCGTCTGCCTCCACAACGCCGGCCGCTCGCAGATGAGCCAAGCGCTTTTCGAGCGGGCCGCGGACGGCCGCCACGAGGGCCGCTCGGCGGGCACGACGCCTGGCGAGCCGTCCACCCCGAGGTCGTGGAGGTGATGAGCGAGCTGGGAATCGACCTGGCCGACCGCACCCCGAAGCTCCTCACCACCGAGGACGCCGAATGGGCCGACGTGGTCGTGACGATGGGCTGCGGCGACAAGTGCCCTTACGTGCCCGGCGTCCGCTACGTCGATTGGGACCTGCCCGACCCGAAGGGCCGGCCGGTCGAGGTCGTCCGCGCGACTCGCGACGAGATCGAGCGGCGGGTAAAGGCGCTGGTCGAAGAACTCAACCGCGGCTGACGAGAGAAGCTGCTCGGTGACTCGGAGTCTGCCCGCGGCCTGGCGGCGCCTCAAGCCCCTAAGTTGCCGAACTTAGTACCCGCCGGGGACTGGCCGCGAGACCCCAAATACGAAAAAAGCCCCGTTTCCGGGGCCTTTTCCTATAGCGGGGGCGGGATTCGAACCCGTAACCTTCGGGTTATGAGCCCGAACCTGGAGTCCCGCTGGACTACGTGGGCACGGTTTCAAGCGGTTTTCGCGAGATCGAGATCGGCTGGGATCGGCCGGAATCTGTGGGGCTTCTTGCCCCATTTCTTGCCCCACTACATCCGATCATCCGTTCTTCGGGGGACCTCGGCTCGATCGCCCGGCACCCTCCCTGCCTCAACCCATCGGGGCCTTTAGGGAAGCCCGGCTAGCATCGCACCGTGGAGATCCTGGTCGTCGAGGACGAGGAGGGCATCGCCGACTTCCTGTCCCGCGGGCTCGGGGCCGAGGGCTATGAGGTGACGGTGGTCGGCAATGGCCTCGCCGGGGAGCGCCTGGCGCTGAGTGGAGCCGCCGACCTCGTCGTCCTCGATCGCATGCTTCCCGGGCGCGATGGGATCGATGTGCTGAGCGCGATCCGCGAGAAAAAGCCGACGCTGCCGGTGATCATGCTGACCGCAAAGGCCGAGGTCGCCGATCGGGTCGAGGGACTCGACCTCGGCGCCACCGACTACCTCACCAAGCCCTTTGCCTTCGAGGAGCTGCTGGCTCGCATCCGCTCCCGCCTACGAGAGTTGGGCGACAGCGCCGAGACGACCCTGCAAGCGGGTGGGATCCGTCTCGATCTCTTGAGCAGAGAAGCGACCCGGGGCGAGCTGAAGGTCCGACTGCCCGAGCGCGAGGCGAACCTGCTCGCCCACCTGCTGCGAAACGCCGGGCACATCTGCTCGCGCGAGGAGATCCTCGCCGCCGTCTGGGACTACGACCACGACCCCGGCACCAACGTGGTCCAGGTCTACGTCGGCTATCTGCGGCGAAAGCTCGGCCTGCCCGACTCCCCCGCTCCGATCGAGACCGTGCGCTCGGTCGGCTACCGACTGAGGGACAACCAGGGGTGAGCGTCTGGTCGAAGTTGGGGCTGCGGGGCCGCCTGGCGATCTCGATCGCGGCGATCGTTGTGTTCGCCTTCGGCGCCGTCTTTGTCGTCGTTCGGGCGCAGATGGCAAACGAGTCGGCGGTGATCAGAGGCGAGGAGGCCAAGGAGCCCAGCGACGCCAGCCGCGAGGGCGGCTCCCACGTATCCCCGATCTCCGACGCCCAGTCCGACGTCGAAAAGACCTTCTTCTTCGTCGGCGGCGCCAGCCTGCTCGCCGCGCTGCTCGCCGGCTATCTGCTGGCGGCGCGCACGGCTTCTCCGCTGCGGCGTTTCGCCGAGACCGCCGCCGAGGTCGACGCGGGTGATCTCACGCCCCGGCTGGAGTCAAGCCTGGAGATGGCAAGCGAGCTGCGAACCGTGGCCGACGCTTTCAACCACATGCTCGACCGCCTCGAGGATGCCTTCGCCCGCCAGCGGCGCTTCGTCTCCGACGCCTCGCACGAGCTGCGTAGTCCCCTCACCGCGATCCGAGGCCAGCTCGAAGTCCTCGCCCGCAGCGACGCCCCCGACGCAGCGGAGGTGAAGCGCGTGGAGGCGCTGGTGCTGGCCGAGATGGCACGCGTGGAACGCCTCGTCGAGGACCTCCTCGCCTTGGCCCGGCTCGACGAGGGCGTCGGGCCCTCGCCGCGCGAGCTGGCCGCGGACTCCTTTCTTCGCGAGCTGATCACCGCAACAGACGAGCGGGTCGAGATCGGCGGGATCACCGAAGGGACCCTGCGCGCCGATCCCGACCTGATCGCCCAGGTCCTCCGCAACCTGATCGAGAACGCGCGCCGCCACGCAGGGTCGAGCGGCCGGGTCTCGGTCTCCTCGGCTGCGGTCCCGGGCGGTCTGCGCGTCGATGTCGACGACGACGGGCCTGGCATTGCGGCGGCCGAGCGCGAGCGGGTCTTCGACCGCTTTCACCGCAGCGAGGCGGGCCGGGACCGCGCGTCCGGGGGCAGCGGCCTCGGGCTCGGCATCGCCCGCTCGATCCTCGCTTCCCATAACGGCAGGATCTGGGTCGAGGACTCTCCCCTCGGCGGCGCCCGCGTCAGCTTCGAACTGCCCGCGTTCACGCCGACGATAAGAGACTTCTCAGCGAACAGTTAGGGGCCGGTTATCCGGCGGATCCAGCATTCTCCGGATGCACGAGACCGATGTGACTCTGCTCCGCTCGCGGCCGCAACGGGCGAGCGCGATACGCGACGGCGTCACCGCCAACGCTCGCCTGACCGGAGCCGTCGCCGCCGCGCTGCTGGTGCTGCTGGCGGCGGAGGGAGCGACGATTCCCTTCATTGGCCCGCTCCTCGGCCCCCACATCTTCATCGGCATGCTGCTGATCCCACCGGTGCTGCTGAAGATCGGCGCCACCGGCTACCGCTTCGCCCGCTACTACACGCACGACGGTCCCTACGTCGCCAAGGGGCCGCCGCCGATCGCGCTCCGGGTCCTGGCCCCCGGGGTGGTGCTGACGACGCTGGCGCTGTTCGGCACCGGCGTCGCCCTGTTGATCGCCGGGCCGCCGAGCAACACCCTGATCTTCGCCCACAAGCTGAGCTTCATCGCCTGGGTGGCGCTGATGACGCTTCACGTCCTCGGGCACCTGCTCGAGGTCCCGAAGCTGGCGCTGGCCGACTGGCGGGCCAAGGGGCCCCGTGGGGCGCGGCTGGCCGGCGCTGGCACCAGGACCCTTGCCCTGGCGGGGGCGATCGGCGGGGGGGTCGTCCTGGCCCTGCTCACCTTCTCCGCGGCCCAGCCGTGGTTCTAAGAGAACTCTCAGCCTCCACTTAGGGGCGGTTTGGAGCTCGGAAGGACCGTATTCAGATGGACTCATTCGAAAAACATGAACGAATGCAGGATGCCCGCCGCCGCCTGCGGGCCCAGCGCCAACGGGCGGGACAGCTGCGCGGCCGGGTCGTCGCGATCTCGCTGATCGGCTTCGTCCTGCTGTGGGGGGTGGTCTTCGCGCAGATGGCAACGGGTAACGATCCCGTCCTCGGCGACAAATCCTCGGTCGTCGCCACTTCGTCGACCAAGAAGCACCGCGCCAGGGCGACCGAACTTCCGGTCGAAGCGGCGGAAACCGATGCCGAAGAAGCCACCGACTCGAGCCAGGCTGCAGGCGAAGCGATCGAAACCACCGACCCCGAAGAACTCGAACTGCAGCAGGCGGCCGAACGCGAAGCCCTCGAAGCCGCGGAAGCCAACGAACTGGAAGCGGCCGAAATCGAAGCCGCGGAAATCGAAGCGATCGAAGTCGAACCCGAACCGGTCACGACGAGCCAGTCGTGAGCGCCGAAGCCCACCTCAAGTTCGCCTGCTTTGGCGGCGAGGTCTCCCTCCATGTCCGCGCCGCCGACGAGGACGAAGGCCGCAGGATGGCCGAGCAGGGCCGCGAGCTGCTGCTCGACGCCCACCGACGGCTCTCGCGCTTTGAGCCAGGCAGCGAGCTCTCGCGCCTGAACCGCGACCCCCGCGCCGAGATCCCGGCCTCGCCGCTGCTCCGCCGCCTGGTCGCGGCAGTCCTCACCGCCGGATCGCGCAGCGGCGGCCTTGTGGACGGCACCTTGCTCGACGCGATCAAGCGCGCCGGCTACGAGCGCTCGTTGGACGGCACCAAGCCGCCGACGGTCTCCCGCTCACAGCTCGCCGCGCAGGATTGGGCGCCGGCCCGACCGAACGCCACTGCCGACTGGTGCGCGGTCGGGATCGACGCGCGAGCAGGGACCGTGATCCGCCCACCCGGGGTGCGGATCGACGGAGGCGGCATCGCCAAGGGCCTGTTGGCCGATCTCGTCGGCGAAGAGCTCGCCGCAGCCAAGACCTACGCGGTCGACTGCTGCGGTGACATCAGGCTCGGCGGATCGAGCGCGCTGACGCGGCGGATCCGGGTCGATGATCCCTTCGGCACGGAGCCGCTGCACGAGTTCGAGATCAGCCAGGGCGCCGTCGCCACCAGCGGGATCACGCGCCGCTCCTGGGGCGAGAGCGGGGTCAGCCTCGCCCACCAGATCCTCAATCCCGCAACTGGGCGCCCGGCCTTTACCGGGATCGTCCAGGCAACCGCACTCGCTCCCACCGCGCTCGAAGCGGAGGTCCTCGCCAAGTCGGCGCTGCTCTCGGGGCCCGAGGGCGCCGTGAGCTGGCTACCGTTTGGCGGCGTCCTCGTGCCGGTCGAGGGCGAGGCCGAGGTGATCGGGGCCACGCAGTCTCTGGTTGAGGCAGTGGCGGCGTGAACATCGCCCCTCACCTCTTCTGGATCACCAGTCGCGCCGCCGGAGGCGCCGCGCTGCTGCTCGCCAGCGCCAGCGTCGCCGTCGGCCTGATGATGAGCTCGAAGCGGCCGGGCTCCAACAAGCGAGACCTGCGAGCGATCCACGAGGCCCTCTCGCTCACCACCCTGGCGATGGTCGCTTTCCACGGCATTGCCTTGCTCGGCGACTCCTATCTGAACCCTGGCCTGAGAGGGATCGCGATCCCCTTCGTCGGCTTCTATCGTCCGCTTTGGACCGCCCTCGGCATCCTGGCCGGCTACGGCTTGGCCGGCCTCGGGCTCACCTACTACCTCCGCGAGCGCATCGGAGCCGCGCGATGGCGTCGCCTGCACCGCCTGACGGCGGCCTTCTGGCTGCTCGCGATCGCACACACCATCGGCTCCGGCAGCGACGCCGCCGAGTGGTGGTTCTTGCTCCTGAGCGGCGCCCTGGTCGTGCCCGCAGCCCTGCTTCTGACGCTGCGCTGGGCAGGACGGGCTTCCGACAGGCAAGCGTTGCCCGAGTCAGTCGCCACGCAGCAAAGAGCCTCCTGAGGATCTTCACCTTCTCTTGGCCTTGGCTTGGCCGGCCCCTTGCCGGACCCGGCGCAGAATGAATCGACCGACTTGCGAAGGAGCGATTCATGAACAACCGTAGAGCGAAGCTCATGGCCGGTGCCACCGTGCTCGGCCTCGGTGCCCTTGGTGGCGCGGCTATGAGCACTAACCAGGGCATCCCCGCCACCCAGCAGCTCTCCGCCAACGGCTCCAGCGCGGTAGTGACCAGCGCCAGTGGCGCGGTTGCCGCCCAGCCGGTCGTTGCGACCACGAGAACCCGAGCGCCGATCGTTACCCGCGCCAGCGGCGGCGGCCTGCCGGTACAGGTCGATGACTGATCGCGCAACTTCAGAGAACTCTCACCGCCGCCTTAGACCACGGTTATGCGGCGGCCCCAAACTGAGGCCAAGACTCAAATTCCGAGAGGAGAAGCCAATGTCCCCCAAAGCGAGAGTCCTGGTTGTGGCAAATCGCACCGTGGACTCGTCCGAGCTGATCGAGGCACTCAGGCAAAGAGCTGCCCGCTCCCCGGCCTGCTTCACCCTTCTCGTCCCCGCGGTTCCCCGCGGTTTGGCCTGGGCGGCCGACATGAAGGCGGGTGGGCCCGAGGCCACCCCGCGAGCCGAAGTCGGCGCTCGCCGAATGAGGATGGCCGGCCTCGAGGTAAAGGCTGCAGTCATAGGTGACCCCGACCCGTTCGCCGCCGTCGGTGACGCCCTGCGAGCCGAGGAATTCGACGAGCTGGTCGTCTCGACCCTTCCCCGAGGCGTTTCCCGCTGGCTCCGCATGAGTCTTCCTCACCGCCTGCGCCGGGCGACGGATCTCCCGGTCCTCCATGTGACGGCAAACCCTCGCTCAGAGCAGAGCGATCCACGCCCACGCGAGCTGGAGAGAGTGTCCTCGTAGGCAAGTCTCAGTCATCGGCGCCGCCGCTGTGCTCACCGTCGTGGCTGCCCGATTCAGTCGATTCGCGAGGAGGGGCGGTCGGGGTCGTGCTTGGCGGTTCCGAGTAGGCCGGCGGTTCTGGCTCGGACGACGGCGCAATTGTCGTGGTGTGCCGATTGGAGTTGTGCTGCTTGGGCCGGCGCTGCTTCGGCTTCTCCCTGGCCGCGGGGGCCAGGGCATCCCCAGCGCTGATCGGCTGGGAGGCGAGACCGATCTGCTGACTGGCCAGGCTGCTGGCGGCGATCGAGACTCCGGCGGCGATCAAGATGCCGAGCAGGGCGAGGCCGAGCCAGCGCAAGGTCGGCGGCATTCAGGCCCCTCTCTCGGCGAGCCGGGTCACGCCCGAGACGTTAGGGATCGCTGAGTAAAGGACCGGCAAAGTCATCGTCCGTCCTCCTCGGGCGGACCCGGCGACAGGCGGATCGAGGCGCAGGTGCCGCCGCCCTCGCGGTTGGACAGGCTCACCTCGCCGCCCCACTGCCTGCTCAGCTCACGAGCGATCGAAAGGCCCAGGCCGGTCCCTCCGGGCCCCTGACGACCGGCCCTGCCGCGACGAAAGCGCTCAAAGACGGCCTCCTCCTCCCCCGGCTCCAGGCCAGGGCCGCGATCGAGGATCTCGATCGCGGCGGGGCTCACCTCGATCGCCACCGCCGAGCCGACCGGGGAGTAGCGCAGGGCGTTCTCCAGCAGGGCGTCGACGGCGCGGTCGAGATCGTGGGGCGCGCACCAAGCTGCTGCCTCTCCCTCGCCCACATGCAGCTCCAACTCGATCGAGCGCTCCGCGGCGCTGCGCTGCCATCGCTTTGCCGCCCGTTGTGCCGCGTTGCCCAGGTCGACCTGCTCGCCTGGCAGCTCGTGCTCCCCGGCGCGGCTGAGGACCAGTAGCTCCTCGACGATCAGAGAGAGTCGGTCGATCTCCGCCAATGAAGCCTCCAGCTCGGCCGCGGTAGGACCGTCCCCTGCCCTCTCGGCAAGCGCCTCTAGGCGCAGCCGCAGTCCGGTCAACGGCGTACGCAGCTGGTGCGAGGCGTCGGCGACAAAGTCCTGTTGCCCACGCAGTAGCCGCTTGACCCGCTGCGTCATCTCGTTGAATGCGCGTGCCAGGGAGCGCTGCTCGGTGCTGCCCTCGACGGCAACGGTCGAGTCGAGGTCGCCGGTCGCGACCTGGCGCGCGGCTCGATCGAGGCGCCGGATCGGCCGTGCGATCTGGCCGGCGACAACCGCCCCGGCCGCGAGACCAAGCAGCAGCACGACCCCAGCCAGGGCCGCCAGGTCGAGGATCGCCGTCTTCACGGCGCTGTTCACTGCGGCGACGCCCTGGGTGATCCGAACCGCTGCCTCGGGGCGCCCGTGACCGAGAACCGGAGCCGAGGTGGCGAGGATCGAGGTGCCGAGGGTCTTGCTGTCGCGGGTGATCTGCTCGCCGTGTCCGTTCAGGGCCGCCTGGACCTCGGGCCGGTCGGCGTAGTTGCGGCCACTCGGCGCGCCCGCAGAGTCGGCCAGGAGGCGACCGCGGCTGTCGACCACGATCACCCTGCCACGCACGCTGTCGGCGGCAACGTGGACGAGGTTGCGCAGGGCGGGGCGCTGGGCGGGATCCAGCAGCTCAGACGAGGAGGCCGCCACCACATCGGCCTGGCTGCGCGCCTGGCCCCGCACCTCGGCATCTACGCGGTCGCGCAGGCTCACCGCCAGCGGCACCCCGAGGGCAATCAGCGCCAGCAGCAGCACGTAGGCCAGCGCCAGGAGGAGGGTGACCCTGAGGCTTACGGGACCTCAACCTCCGACGCGGCAAAGCGAAAGCCGACGCCGCGAATCGTCTCTATGTAGGGGGGGCTGTTCCGGTCGTCCCCGAGCTTGCGCCGCAACCAGCCGATGTGGACGTCGAGCGTCTTGGTCGAGCCGAACCAGTTGACGTCCCAGACTTTCGCCATCAGCTCCTCCCGTTTGACCACGCGGCCGGCGTTGCGCATCAACTCGGCCAGCAGATCGAACTCCTTGCGTGACAGCTCCAGCTCGTCGTCGCCGAGTCGCGCCGTGCGCGCCGCGGGATCGAGCTTCAGCTCGCCGACCTGCAGCGCCTTTTCCTCGGCGCGGGCGCCATCGCGCGGGGAGCTTCGGCGCAGCACGGCACGGATCCGCGAGATCACCTCGCGGGCGCTGAAGGGCTTGACCACGTAGTCATCGGCGCCGAGCTCGAGGCCGACGATGCGGTCCATCTCGGTGCCGCGCGCGGTCAGCATCACGATCGGCACATCGGAGCGGCGGCGCAGCTCACGGCAGACATCGCGGCCGTCGCCGTCGGGGAGGCTGAGGTCGAGCATCACCAGGTCAGGCTCGGCCTCGGCAGCCAGCTCCAGCGCTCCCGCCGCGGTGCGGGTCACCAGCGGCTCGAAGCCCGCCCGGCGCAGCGCCTCCGCGAAGGGCGCCGAGATCGAGTCCTCGTCCTCGACGACGAGGATGCGCCCGCCCGGCGCCGAGTGGTTCGCCATCTGGCCACTGTACGCGGTGCATGAGCTTCGATTGCCGCCCGCGGTGAGGTTTTTGCCAGCCCTTTACCCAGGCCTTGTGATCGCTTCACCAGACCTTCCCCAGACTGCGCAGTGCAATCCAGAGGAGGTAGAGGACGTGAAGAACTTGAAGGCCAGGGCCGCAGCAGCAGCCGCAATTCTCGGCCTGGGCGGCCTCACCGGAATCGCGCTCAGCGCCGGTGGCCAGAAGTCTGCACCGGTCGCTGTCAAGCCGCTGATCCGCACCAAGGTGATCCACCGCACGATCAGGGTCACCAAGCACATCAAGCCGAAACACCCGATGGCCGCTGGTGCGGCGGGTGCCGCCTACACCAGCGGCGAAGGCAACTCCGGCTACAGCGGCAGCGCCACCACCGGCGCATCCTCGACCGGCTCCGCCCCCTACTCCCCTTCGGCTTCGCCCTCACCGGTGACGACCGCCTCCAGTGGCGCCTCGACCTCCGTTCCTACTTCCGGCTCGCACTCGACGCCGGTGGTCACGCACACCAGCGGCTCACACCACAGTCCCCACGGCGGGCGCCATCACCACAGCCCCGTCGTGACCCACACCAGTGGCTCGCACCACGGTTCGGGCGGCGCCCACCACCACAGCCCGGTGACGACCCACACCAGTGGCTCGCACACCGGCTCCGGGGGCAATAGCCACAGCACTCCGGTGGTCACCCACACCAGCGGCGCAAGCACCGGCTCCGGTGGCGGCAGCACCACTCCGGTCACCACCGCGAGCAGCGGCGGTGGGGCGGCCGGCGGTGGTGGCGAGGGCGGCGACCACGAGGGAGGGGATCGCGGAGGTGACTGAGCCCGCTCGCAAATCGCGCCGACCTGGTCCCGCGCTGGTGGTCTGGAGCTCGATTGTCCTCTTCGCAGTGCTGTTCGCGCTCCTTACCTACCAGCTCAGTGCCTCTCAATCGCCGCCGCCGCGCCCCGTCGTGGTGCGCAAGGTGCTGAAGCGCCGCGTCGTCACTACGTACGTGCCGACCCCCGGCCGCAACAGCATCTCCAGCAGCGGCGCGATCGCCACCGAAAGCTCGTCTCCCTCCTATGCCCCCGTCACGACTGGAGCCTCCTGACATGACTGAGCACGACGTCATCTTCGATGCAATGGGTTCGCATGTGCGGCTGCTGATCGGCGAGCCGGGGCCCGGGATGGCTCCGCCGCCGGCCGCGGCCGAGCAGGCGCGCCAACTGATCGTCGAGTTCGACGCGACGCTGTCGCGCTTCAAGCCCGAGAGCGAGCTCTGTGCGCTCAACGCCGACCCGCGCGAGCGCGTGCCCGCCTCCGAACTGCTCCGCGCTGCAGTCAAAGCTGGCCTCGAGGCGGCCGATCGCAGCGGCGGCCTGGTCGACCCGACCCTGGTCGGGGAGATCGAATCCGCTGGCTACGTCGCCTCGCGGGCGGGGGTGCCGGGAGCGCCGCTGGGCGCCGCGCTGGACGAGGCGCCGGCGCGGCGCCCAGCGCGTCCGAACCCGTCCGCAAGCTGGCAGCGCTTCGAGGTCGACGACGCCAGCGCCACGATTAGCCGACCCCCCGGTCTGCGCTTCGATACCGGCGGCGCCGGCAAGGGCTTGGCCGCCGATCTCATCGCCCAACGGCTGCGCGGTTACTCGCGCTTCATCGTCGACTGCGGTGGTGACATCCGCATTGGCGGCCCCGATGCCCTCGTCTCGCCCTACGAGGTCTTCGTCGAGCACCCGCTCACGGGGGAGCGCGCCTTCGTGCTCAAGCTCGGCTTCGGCGCCGTCGCCACCTCGGGCCTCAACGTGCGGATCTGGCGCGACGAGGAGGGCCGCTACTCCCACCACCTGCTCGACCCTGCAAGCGGCGAACCGGCCTGGACCGGCTTGATCGGCGCCACCGCCCTCGGCGACACCGCGGTCGAAGCCGAGACCTTCGCCAAGGCGGCGTTGCTCTCGGGCCCCGAGGGCGGCCGTGACGTGCTCGCCAAGCGCGGCGGCCTGCTCGTCCACGACAACGGCCGGATCGAGACCGTCGGCCCCCTTGCCGCCCACCCACGCATTCGCATCCCTGACCTTGCAGCGAGCCCATGAACGCGGCCGCCTCCGAAACCCTGCAGACCCATGGCTGGTGGATCGCCAGCCGCGCCTCGGGCCTGCTTGCCTTCGTCTTGGTGACGATTTCGGTCGGGATCGGCCTGATGATGGCCGGCAAGGTGATGCGCAGACCGGGGCTTTCGCGCAAGCTGCTGGCGATCCACGAGCACACCGCGCTCGCCGGCATCATCGCGATCGCCGTGCACGGCATTACCCTGCTCGGCGACCCCTGGCTCAACCCCGGCCTCGGCGGCATCGCAGTCCCCTTCACGATGGGCTTCCGCCCGTTCTTCACCGGCCTCGGCATCGTCGGTGGCTACCTGGCAGCGCTGCTCGGTCTCAGCTTCTACTTCCGCAAACGGATCGGCGCAAAGCTATGGCGCAAAACGCACCGGGCGACGGTCGTCGTCTACCTGCTCGGCCTGATCCACGCCTTCGGTGCAGGCACTGACGCCTCGACCGTCTGGTTCCGCTGGTGGGTGCTGATGACGGCGCCGGTCATCGGCGGGCTCTTCGTCTACCGCGTTCTCTCCGGCGGCGCCAAGCGGGCTCGCTCGCGGGGACGAGAGGACGACCGAGCGCATGAAGGAGCGCGTGAACACCGCCCCAGCCTGCCCGCCACCCGCCCGCATGGCGCCCCGATTTCCCGATCCCCCGTTCCCGAGGAGGCATGATGGAAGACCAAGGAGTCCTGATCGTCGGTGGTGGGCTCGCAGCGCAGCGCTGCGCCGAGACGCTGCGCCGGCGTGGGTACGAGGGCTCGGTGCGGATGGTCTGTGCCGAGCCAGACCCGCCCTATGACCGCCCGCCGCTCTCCAAGGAGCTGCTGGCGGGAACGGTCGATGAGGAGTCTGTCGCCTACCGCCCGGCCTGGTGGTATGAGGAGAAGCAGGTCGAGCTGCTGCTCGGCACCCGCGCCGAGGCGCTGGACCCCGGGGCTCGCACGGTCGCGCTCGACTCCGGCGCCGAGCTGCGCTACGAGAAGCTGCTGATCGCGACCGGGAGCGCTGCGCGGCGGCTTCCCTTCCTCGAGGGCTACGAGAACGTCCATGCTCTCCGCACCCTCGCCGACGCGCGCCGGCTGCGCCAGGAGCTGGTCCCGGGAGCGCGGCTGGCGATCGTCGGCGCCGGCTTCATCGGCCAGGAGGTCGCCGCCACCGCGCGCCGGCTCGGCGTCGAGGTGACGATGATCGAGGCGCTTGAGACCCCGCTCGCGCCGATCCTCGGCGAGGAGGTGGGTGGCTGGTTCGCCAACCTGCACCTGAGCGAGGGCGTGCGGGTGATGACCGGCGTGATGCTTGAAGGCGCCCGCGGCAACGGGCGGGTCGAGGAGTTGACCCTCGCCGGCGGCGAGGCGGTCGCCTGCGACGCGGTGGTGGTCGGTGTGGGCACCTCACCCGCCACCACCTGGCTGCGCGGCAGTGGCCTTGACGAGTCCGGGGTTCGAACCGACACCTCGGGGCGCGCCAGGATGCCCAACGTCTTCGCCGCCGGGGATGCCTCTGTCCCCTTCGACCCCCGCTTCGGCGCCCACGCTCGCACCGAGCACTGGGACGCCGCCGCCTGGCAGGGTGCCGCGGCGGCGCTAGCGATGCTCGGCGAGTATCCCGGCACCCCACCGCTGCCCAGCTTCTGGAGTGACCAGTACGGGCTGCGGATCCAGTACGTCGGTCACGCCCACCACGCGGATGCCGTCGTGGTCGAGGGCGACCCCGGCGAGCGCGACTTCGAAGCCGTCTTCAGCCGCAGCGGTGTCCCGGTTGCGGGCTTGGTGGTCGGCCGTCCCCGCGCGATCCCAGCTTTGAAGAAGCGCATCGAGCACGGCCATTTTCCTGCGCAAGACAGAGCAGAGGAGGCTGCATGACCTACATACCCGCGGTGGACCCCAACGAGTGCAGCGCCCACGGCGACTGCGTCGAGATCGCACCCGAGGTCTTCCGCCTCGACGACGACGTCGCGGTGGTGATCGGCGCCGGCCCTTTCGAGAAAATTCTCGAAGCCGCCGAGGCATGCCCTGCGGTGGCTATCTCGGTGGTCGATGATCAGACCGGAGAAACGGTTTTCCCATGACGGCGTGAATCGCGGCCCGTCAGTGGGCGCAGGGACTCTTACTCCGATCGCCTCTACTTGGTGACCGTGACCGTTCCATACATGCCCTGGGCATAGTGCCCCGGCAGATTGCAGAACATCACGTACTTGCCCGGAGAGAGGTCGAATTCTTCGGACTTGGTGTCGCCGGCCTCGATATCGGCGATCTCGCCGGCCTCTTCCGCTTCCTTGTCCAGCTTCTCCTCGTCGACCTCGCCGTTGGCTTCGGTCGGGAGGCTGGCGGGATCGGCATTCGTCTTGAAGAGCACCAGCTCATGCTCGACCGAACCTTCGTTGGGCGCTTCGATCGTCGTCTGCCCAGCCTTGGCCGTGGCGCTGCTCGGTTCGAAGTAGAACTCACCCATCTTGATCTCCAGGGTCTTTCCCCCCGTGCCGCTAGTCGCTTCGGTCTCGGTCGCGGCCTGGGTCGTATTCGTCGTGTCGCCGCCGCCGCCGCAACCCGCCAAGAGAACCCCGGCAATCGCCACCGACACCATCATTCCCGCTGGCCCGTAAATCCGAAATCTCATCTTCAGCCTCCCAACGTAGCTAAAACTGGGACCCTGCTCTCCACCTTGCAAAACGAGGCCTATCACATTCCGTCGCCAGAAATCCAGGCTGAGCCGGGTAATCGCCGGGCCTCTGCACCTAGCTCATCCTTAGTCGTGCCGCAGCTGCAAGCGAGAAGCGAAACCAAAAGGAGTTCACAATGGCTGACAAGACGGTCACTCTGACGATGTCGAAGGCTGATGCCGAGGTGCTGCTGGGCGTTCTTTCTTCCGAGCGCTACAACGCCGATGTCGAGGCAGTATGCGACACGGTGCGCAAACAACTCGACGAGAAGCTGGCCAAGCTGGGATGAGCATTCACAGGGCTGCGTGTCCGGTGCTGGCGGTGCGCGCCCGAGCGAGCCCCGACGAAGGAGAAGGCAAATGAAGGCCTATCAGCTGACCGCCTGGCAGTCGCCCCCGGAGATGCGCGAGGTCGCCGTTCCCGAACCCGGCCCGGACGAGGTCCTGATCAAGGTAGGTGGAGCAGGCGCCTGTCACTCCGACCTTCACCTGATGGAGTGGCCGGAGGGGACGATGGACTTCGACCTGCCCTTCACCCTCGGCCATGAGAACGCCGGCTGGGTCGAGGCCCTCGGCGCCGGGGTCGAAGGGCTGGAGTCCGGTGAAGCAGTTGCCGTCTACGGCCCCTGGGGCTGCGGCCGCTGCCGCGCCTGCCGTCGCTCGGCGGAGAACTACTGCGAACGGCAGGCCGAGATCGGCGCCTTCGGCGGCGGGCTCGGCCTCGACGGCGGCATGGCCGAGTACATGCTTGTCCCCCACTCGCGGTTGCTGTTGCCATTGGGCGATCTCGATCCCCGCGACGCCGCGCCACTATCTGATGCCGCGCTAACCCCATACCACGCGATCAAGCGCTCGCTGCACCTGCTGGTGCCCGGCTCGACCGCGGTAGTGATCGGCGTCGGGGGGCTCGGCCATATGGCGGTGCAGATCCTCCGCGCCCTCAGCCCGGCCCAGGTGATCGCGGTCGACACGTCGCCCGAGAAGCTTGCCCTGGCGCGCGAGGTCGGTGCCGAAGAGACGATTGAATCGGGCGAGGACGCCGCCGAGCAGATTCGCGAGCTGACGGGCGGGCGCGGCGCCGAGCTGGTCCTCGATGACGTCGGCGCCGACGACACCCTCTCGCTGGCCCGCGAGATCACCCGTTTCGAGGCGCACCTGACCGTGGTCGGTCTGGCCGGCGGCAAGCTGCAGTTCGCCTTCGGTGCGTTGCCGTTCGAGTCGCAACTGACGATTCCCTACTGGGGAACCGCGATCGAGCTGATCGAGGTACTCGACCTCGCCCGCGCCGGCCGGATCCGCGCCCACGTCGAGCGCTTCCCGCTCGACCAGGTCGAGGACGCCTATACGCGAATGCGGGAGGGAACCCTCGACGGCCGAGCGGTGATCTGCCCCCAGGACTGACTCCTAGCCGGAAAGATCGCGGCGCTCGAACAACCAAGCGCCAAATGCCGCGAGAACGATCGCGACGACGGTGACAGCGAAGAAGGCCAGCGGTTCGATCCCGTCTTCGATCGCATTGCCGTAGTACCTGAAGACCGAGACGTAGCGGATGCCGGAGAGGTCGGGATCGAGGCGGCCGATCAAGTCGATCACGTACATCGACACCAGCACCCCGGCGACCGCTCCGGTCACGACGCTCGTGCGCAACGAGAAGCCGGTGGCGATCACGCCGAAACCGGCGAACATCAGGGCCAGGGGCCAGACGTTCGCGTAGCCCGCGAGGGCGGCGCCGAAGGAGAGGTCGGCGCCGGAGACGAGGCTGCCAAGTCCGGTGAAAAGAACAGTCAGGACCAGGACGATCGCCAGCTCGACAGCGGTCGCCACGAAGCTGGCCGCGGCGAGACGCGAGCGCGAGACCGGCGCTGAGAGCAAGACGTCGAGGCGGCCGCTTTCGGCGGCGCCGGAGAGCCCGCTGGAGACGGCGCGCACGGCGAGGTAGCCGAGCGCGAGCGGCACAATCAGGCTCAGCATCTCCGCATGTAGGTACTGCTCGACGTTGGTCAGCTCGCCGATCCCGAACGCTTCCTTCAATGCCGGCGGGTAGTTCTTGATTGCCTTGGAGAGCGCACCTTCGACCGAGGGGAAGATCAAGACGATGAAGGCCGACCAGAGGCCAAGCGGCACGCCCCAGGCGAGCAGCGAGCGGCGCCGGTCGGAGAGGTGGGTGAGGACGAGCGCCCCCAATTGCGAGCTCATCCCTCCCCCTCGCGGTAGTAGCTGAGGAAGATCTCCTCGAGCGTGGGGTGAGTGAGCTCCATATCGAGGACGTGGCGCCGGGCGATCGCCTTGATCACCGGGTCGAGGTCACCGGCGACCTTGAAGGAGACCTTGCCGTCTGAGGCCTGCAGGTCACTGACGCCGGATAGCGCCCGCAGGCCCGCGAGATCGCCGGGGTCGGCCAGCTCAAGGGTCACGGTGCGCAGCGCCTTGCCGAGCAGCTCGTCGATCCGCTCGACCGCGATCAGCTTCCCCGCCCGCACGATGCCTATCCGGTCGCAGACCCGCTCGACCTCGTCAAGCTCGTGGGAAGAGAGCAAGACCGTGCAGCCGCGCTCTCGCTCCTCGGCAACCAACGCCAAGAACTCCTCCTGCATCAGCGGATCGAGCCCGCTGGTCGGCTCGTCGAAGATCAGCAGCTCAGGCGAGTGAAAGCAGGCGAGGATCAAGCCGACCTTCTGCCGGTTGCCGCGCGAGAGCTGACCGAGCGGGCGATCGAGATCGGCACGAAAGCGCTCGGCCAAAACCTCGGCGCGGCCGAGGCCCTCGATTCCCCGCAGGCGGGCGAGGAGCCGAATTGCCTCGCGGCCCGTTGCCTGCTTTCCATAGCCGAAGTCACCGGGGAGGTTGCCCAGGCGAGCGCGGATGGCGACGCTGTCGCGGTGGCTGTCGAGGCCGAAGATGCGGGCGCTGCCGCTGCTCGGGTGAAGCAGGTCGAGCAGGGTGCGAATCGCCGTCGTCTTGCCCGCCCCGTTGGGGCCGAGGAAGCCGAAGACCTCAGCAGCCTCGACTGAGATCGTCACATCCTCAATGCCCCGTGCGCTTCCGTAGGACTTCGTCAGCCGCTCGGTCTCAATCACTGGCACGGCGCCATGCTCGCAGGCTCACAACCAATGATGCATATCTGCATCCACCCCGAGTCAAGGGGGAGTAACGCGAGGACTACGGTAGGTGCGGTGTCCGTCGCAGCCCAATACGCAATTGCGCTTGGGGTTGTCTTCGGCATCAACCTTCTCCCGGCATTCGGACCGCCAACCTGGGCGCTGCTGGTCTTCTTCAGCCTCGACTTCAACCTGCCGGCAGTGCCGCTGATCGTGGGCGGCGCGATAGCTGCGGCATCGGGGCGGTTCCTGCTGGCCAGCGGCGCGCGTTGGCTCCGCCCACACTTCTCGGTCGCTCGGCTGGAGCGCCTCGATCGCGCCGAGGCAGCCTTGACCGCCAACCGCAGGCGCTCCGCGGCCGGGCTCGGGCTCTTTGCCCTTTCGCCGTTGCCTTCGGGACAGCTTTTCGTCGCCGCCGGCCTGATGACCGTTCCCCTCGTGCCGCTGACCGCGGCGTTCTTCGCAGGGCGGCTCGTCTCCTACTCGCTCTACGTCACCGCCGCCTCCGTAGCTGAGCGCAACCTCGGCTCGGTAGCTATCGACTCATTGACCTCACCGGTCGGAGTGACCTTGCAGCTGGCGATGCTCGCCGGCCTGGTCGTGCTCCTCGGACGCTCAGGCAGCTTCGGGTTGAAAGACTCGGCTCCGTGAGGCCGCGTTTTGTCACTTTCGCCCTGGCTGCTATCGCCTGTGCGTTCTACAGGGCGCTGCTGCGCCAACCTATCCTCACCTGGGGCGCGACCGAAGCAGAGGCCACGTCCCGGCTACCGGGGGACGAGCTGCTTGAGGACGCCGACGGCGTATCGACCCGCGCGATCGAAATCGCCGCCACTGCCGCTGACGTATGGCCCTGGCTAGCGCAGATGGGCCCCTCCCCACGCGGGGGCGCCTACACCTATGACTGGATCGAGAACCTGCTCCGCCTCAATATGCATAGCGTCGACCGCGTTCTGCCGGAGTTCCAGCACCCCCAGGTCGGTGACACGATCGGCTTCGGCTCAAATCAGATGCGGGTCGAGCGGGTCGAGCCCCAGCGGGTACTTTCCTGGCGCTCGGAAGACGACAACTGGGTCTGGACGTTTGTGCTCGCGGAACGGGACGGCACGACGAGACTGATCAGTCGCAACCGGTTTCGCCTTCCGACGCTCGGCGCGCGTATCGGCATGCTTCCGATGGAGCCTGGCTCACTGGTGATGGAGCGAAGGATGCTGCGAGGAATCAGGCAGCGTGCCGAGCGGCTCGCGTCCCCAACACCGAAGCACTCCGCCACGTAACTTCAACGTCCTTGTAGACATCGCCTGGCATCGGAGCTGGCGGTCAAGGTAAGGACATGCCCGTGCCGGAGTCCCGAGCCCACCGCTTCCCCGGTCGCCACCTGCACTGGCACCTGACCCGGCGTCGCCCCCTCCTGCTCCGTGCCGGCGGGGTCGCGGCGCTGCTCGCCGTGGTCGGCCCTGGCGTGCTGGCCGGCCTCTCCGACGATGACCCGGCCGGGATCACCACCTACTCGATCCTCGGCGCCAAGTACGGCTACGAGCTGCTTTGGGTTCTCGGCCTGTCGACCGTGGCATTGATCGTCTTCCACGAGCTTGGGGTGAGGCTCGGGATCGTCACCGGAAAGGGACTGCTGACGCTGGTCCGCGAGCGCTACGGCAGGCGGGCCGCGACGCTCGTGCTCGGTGCCTTGGTCATCGCCAATACCGGCACGCTCTGCGCGGAGTTCGCCGGGGTGGCAGCCGGCATGGAACTGCTTGGTGGAATGAGCCGCTATCTCAGCGTGCCGCTCGCCGCCATCGGCGTGTCAGCCCTCGTCCTGCGGGCGAACTTCCGCCACGTCGAGCACTTCCTCCTGGCGCTGAGCTCGGTCTTCGTCGCCTACGTGATCTCGGGAGTTCTCGCCCATCCCGATTGGGGTGCTGCCGCCAAGGGCCTCGTGGTGCCAAGTCTGCCGCTCAATCGTGAGGCCCTGCTGGTCGCCGTGGCAACGGTCGGTACCACCCTGGCGCCCTGGGGGCTGGCCTTCATCCAGTCCTATGCCGTCGACAAGAAGCTGCACGTCAAGGACCTTCGCTATGAGCGGATCGACGTGATCGTCGGCGCGGTGCTGACCGGGGTGATCGGGTTCTTCGTCGTCATCGCCTGCGCGGCGACGCTGCATGTCCAGGACGTCACGATCAACGACGCCAGCGACGCCGCTCGGGCTCTTGAACCGTTGGCAGGGAACACGGCGGCGACCCTCTTCGGTCTCGGCTTCCTCGGTGCCGCCCTGCTTGCGGCGGCGATCGTCCCGCTCTCAACTGCCTACTCCGTGTCGGAGACCCTTGGCAGGAAGGCCGACATAAACGACACCTTCGAGGAGGCGCGGTCCTTCTATGTCAGCTACGGCATCGTTGTCATCGTTGCCGCCGTCTTTGTACTCATTCCCGGCGCCCCGCTGATCCCGATCCTCTTCCTCTCCCAGGCCCTCAACGCCATTCTGCTCCTGGTCTTGCTCCCATTCATGCGCTCGCTCGGCCGCGACCGGGAGCTAATGGGGGGCCACGCCCTGGGGCGCGGGGGCAGGCTCGTGACCGGGATCGCCCTGGCCGTGATCGCAGTCTCGGTGCTGGCGCTCGGAGTGCTGACCGTCTTCTAGCGATCAGACACCGAGCAGGAGGCTCAGGGTCAGCATCAGCGCGGTGCCGCAGGCCAGGCCAACGCTCGGCGCGGTGCGAGCCAGCCCCGAGTAGGCATTGGGAAGCATCTCGACTGCGATCAGCGCAAGCATCGCCCCTGCAGCGAAAGCGAAGGAGAATGGCAACAGGCTGCTGATCTGCTCGACGGCGACGAACGCGATCAGGGCGCCGATCGGCTGAGGAGCGCTGGTCCCGACCGCAGCCCAGAATTGACGGGTGCGGCTGAAGCCGGCTGCTGCCATCGGAATAGCGACGCTGGTCCCCTCGGGAATGTTCTGGATCGCGATTGCGAGGATCACGAACAGGCTCAGTCCGGCGCGGTCAGAGGCGAAGGCCGTGCCGACCGCAAACCCCTCGGGGAGGCTGTGGACAAAGAGCACGAGGAAGACCAGGGCTGAAGTGCTAGCGCCGGGACCGGAGCGCCCCATGAAGGTGGTGTGAGGGTCCAGCCGCGAGCGGACTACGGCCAGCAGCCCTGCTCCCACCGCGAGCCCGCTGAGGACCGCCAAGGTCGAGCCTTCTTCGGTGGCCGGGATCAACAGGCCCGCAATCGAGGCCACCGCCATCACCCCAGCCGCGAAGCCGAGAAGAAGGGGCGTTAGCTGGGCCGCGCGATGACCAAGAAAGAAGACCGGGATCGCACCCAGCCCGGTAGCAAGGGTCGTGCCGCAGGCGGCCAGCAGCAAGACGACAACCTCCGGCATGTCAGCGGGTCAGCTGCTATCCGGGGAAGACCTAAGAGATCGCGCGGCGGCATCAGAGGTCGAAGCCAGGAATGGCGCCAGGTATTTCCCGACGATCTTGCCTTCGTCGCGCCAGGAGGGTGCGTCGCTGAAGGTCGAAGTTTCACCGTGGCCGCCGCCCAGCTTCCCATAGAGATATTTGGGCTCCTCGCCGGTCAGCAGTACCGCGCGCAGCACCGGCTCAAACGGTTGAGGCTCGACCGGGCTGCCGATCTGAGCCGCGATCACCTCCGCGGCGGCGTCTGCCTGCTGCGTGGCGATGCCGCCCTGCTTGACGGGAAAGTTCGTCACATCTCCAACGGCGAAGACGTCTTGGAGACCTCGAACCAGACTGTGCTCGTCAACGGGAATGAAGCCGTCCTCGTCGTTGGGAAGACCCTCAACGGACCTTCCCTCGAAACTCGGCGCGCTCACTACTGCGTCGGCTTCGATGGGATCCCCTGGGGCGATGTCCAGATGCCCGTTCTCGAACTTGACGGGACTAGCACCGGTGACAATCTCGATCCCACGCTCGGCAAGCAGTTGGTCCATCTGCTCGCTGGCGCTTACCCCGAACAACTGGAGGGGTGCATCCTCGGGGGTGACGATTCTCAGCTCCGCACTCGGGGCTTCTGCATCTTTCAACTGCGCTGCGGCGAGGAGGGCCAGCTCATAGATCGGCAACGGCCACCCGAGTCCCGCTGGCATCGTGAAGACCACTTTCCGCAGCGTGCCGGCTTGGAGCTCGCGCACCACCTCAGCGGAAGCGTCTTCATCTGAAGCACCCCAAAACGTTGCCGCGCCGGGAACGGTCCAAAGCATCCGCGCGCCGGAGGCCACGATCAGATAGTCGTAGTTGACGTCGTCCCCATCATGCGTCGTGGCGCGCTGCCCGTCCGTGTCCACGGAGACGATGCTGTCGAGAGAAAAGGAAGCATCGCAGCGCTCGGTCAGCTGCTGAAGATCGAACTTGAGCACCTCGCCAACGCCAAAGGGCTCGGTGACAGCCAGGGGTCGGTAGAGGAACTCGCGGCGCGGCGCATGGACTGCGATCTCGACGCGGTCTCCGCAGAGGTCGTACAGAGCGACCATTGCCTCGACCCCGCCAACGCCCCCGCCGACGATGAGAACCCTCGGCCTGGAAGCGCTCTGCGATGAGGTTCGGACCATGCCTCACATTACAGACCGGGTGGTTCCATGCCTCACGAAGCCGCGGCGATGACATCCAGCCGTCGGCCTAGCGTCCTCCGCGCGGCGGGCTGACTCCGCATTATCTCGTCGCCTTTGGAGGCTGACCGAGAGGGTCCTGTCGCCCGCCGTGCTTCGAGGACCGACGGCGTGACCTAATAGGAGCCTGCTCAGCCCCACCCGGTTCTGTCCGCCGCCGATCCGAACTGACGACAACCCAAAGAAGTGATCACGATCGGCATCGACCCCCACAAAGACACCCACACAGCGGCGGCAGTCGAAGACGCCACCGGCCAGCTACTCGGCGAACTGACCGTGCCCGGCACAGAGAAAGGCCACCGCGAGCTCCTCGTCCGCATCGGTGAGCTGACCCGTGCCGAGGAGGCGCTGCAAGCCGAGATCGCGGTGATGATCCGGCCACTGGCACCCGGCCTGCTCGCTGTCTCCGGGATCGGTGACCTGATCGCTGCTCGCCTGGTGGTCGAGATCGGTGGCGCCGAGCGCTTCTCCAGCGAGGCAGCGCTTGCGCGTCATGCCGGCTGCGCGCCGATCGAGGTCTCCTCCGGCCGGGTTCGTCGCCACCGCCTCTCGCGACTTGGCAACCGCAAGCTGAACGCTGCCCTTCATCAAGTCGTCTGACCCAGGCCCGCGTCCACCCGCCGGCTCGTGCCTACTTGGCGAAGAAGCGCGCGGAGGGCAAGTCCAACAAGGAGGCGTTTCGCTGCCTCAAACGGCACCTGGTGCGGGTGGTCTTCCGGGCGCTGCAGGAGCCCTCGGCTGTTGCTGTTTCTCCTCCTGCTCTTTCTTGATTGATTTCCCCAGAACACCGTCGTCTCTTAGAAGTGTTCCTTGACATAGGCGACACGCCCTGGCTTTGCCCGCCTGCCCATATGCTCGCGCGATGCCATCCGAGGCCGTCCGCGTGGAAGCGAACCTGATTTCGCCCGCCGCTCAAGCTCTTGCCGAGGGCTTCCACGATGACGAGATTTGGGTGTGGCTGCTACCGCGGGGCTGGCAGTTGCGCCGCGTGCTTCCTCGCTACTACGAGGCCCTGATCAACCACGTCTTCATCCCGCGCGGGGGGGCATGGACGACTCCAGACGCGGCAGGCGGCGCGCTCTGGTTCCCACCGCGCACCGAGGCCCTTGGCATCGGCGAGCAATTGAGGACCGGCTTGGCGCTGCTGCCCGAGGGCGCCGGCAGCTTGATCAAGGGCCTCCGCTGGGAGCGCCTGATCCACGAGGGCCTCCCCGCCGTGCCGCACTGGCGGCTGAACAGCCTCGCGGTGCGGCCCTCGGCGCAGCGCTCAGGGGTTGGCACGACGCTGATCGAGCCTGGCTTGCAACAGGCGGACGCCGAAGGAATCGGCTGCTACCTGGAGACTCAGCGCCGCCGCAACATTCCCTACTACCGCCGCTTCGGCTTCGAGGAGATCGGCGAACTCGGCCTGTCGCGATCCCCGCGCGTCTGGCAGATGTGGCGCCCGGGAACCTCCGGCGTAGCCGACCCCAAGTAGCGCGAGCGACGGCCGAGCCCCGCAAACCCAGTCTCGCAGGGCGTTCGTTCTCCATAGCCGCCCCCAGCTCATTAGATACGGCTCGCTGGGCCAGATTTAGGTCGCCGACAGCCCGCTCGGCCCCTCGCATGCCAAGGGCGGGGCTTCGCGCTGCCGGTTTTCGGTGGAGTCGCTTTGCTCGCTGGGCACGGCCGACGAGCGAATTCCCAGCGGGCCGTTGCTGCCGTCTACCCGCATGGGTGCAAGTGAATCTCTGTTTTGCTGCTCCCATTTTTCAAGGGATATCCCCAGCAACACCCGTTGTCTCTCAGAGGTGTTCGCTTGACATAGGAGCGACCTACTCGATTTGAGTGGACCTAAATGAGGCAGGCTTGAGCGCTTTGGAGAAAAGGGGGGTATCCGGTTAGCTGGCCCGATTAAAGGCAAAGGGGGTATCCGGTCTAGTGCGCCTGTGCGAGCGCGCTGTCGACGTCGTTAGGCAGACTGCGGGCATCGTGGCTTCACCCAGCGACCTCACATACGACATCTGGACCGACGGCGCCTGCGCCCACAAGACCAGCGGCGCCGGTGGGTACGCGGCAGTACTGGTCGCCCGCCGTTCCGATGGCAGCATCGCCGAGCAGTGGGAGCTCTCCGACGGCGACTTCGAAACCACGAACAACCGGATGGAGCTGATGGCGGTCATCACCGGATTGCGCGCCTTGCCCGCGCCCGCGCGCGTGTGCATCCACATCGACTCCACCTACGTGATGAAGAACTTCCAGGGCTGGCTTGAGCGCTGGCAAGGCAACGGCTGGCGGAAGGCGAACAGGAAGCCGGTGAAGAACCGCGACCTGTGGGAGGAGCTGTCCACCGAGGTTGCCCGTCGCGACGTGGAATGGGTGAAGGTCGCCGGTCACACCGGGGTCGAGTTGAACGAGCGCGCGGACCAACTCGCCTGCGCCCAACGGGACGCCTACGCCGAGCGGAGCCGTCGGCGTCCCGTGGAGTAGGACGAGCTGCTGGCCTTCTTGCACGAGCCCCCAGAGCTCCTACCGCCACGAATCGCCAGCTGGATACATACGTGATCTTTCAGCCTGCTCACTGGCGGCATAGCGGATCACTCATGAGGTCGAAAAGTCGTTATACGGCGTCTCCAGATGTACATGCGCATAGACCTCGGCGACGGTGGACCGAACGCCCTTAATGTCATCCTCGAACGGTACGACGCGGCATTCCATGCCGCCGATCCGTGTCTTCGCCGCCTTATAGAGATCGTAAATCTCCAAGGTGGCTGCATGGCGATCAGCCCACCAATTGCCGGGCACCACGAGGTCGAGCTGAGTCGCGTGCTCGAGCATGAGGCGATTGGCGAATGACGACGCGCCCGGAGGGCGTCCTGGCTGAACGTGCTGGTCGAACCCGGTGCCGAAAGCTCGTGATCGGCTCCCCGCCCTTCGCACGCGATCGAGCCGTGATACCCGTTCGACCGACATAGAGATGCTGCCCTGCCTCGGAGAACAGATAGACCCCTCGCTGGTCCCTGGGAGGACGGCACTCGGCATGAAATACCTCTGAGGCTTGGAGCTGCTCGAGCATGACGGGAAGCCAGGTCGTCAGGTCAGCCCAGGCTCCGGCGGAATCCACGGGTGTTCCGACGGGTTCAGCAACTGCCATCTGGAAGCCCGACTCTACACCTCAGGTGTGCCGCCAAATCCTTGCCCCCCACCATCGCCCGATCCCCACCCTGGAAGAGCCGACCTACCGAGCGCCCTCCTCAGCGATCTCCCCGAATCGCCCCACCAGCTCGCTGAAGAAATCGTGTCGAGTGACCACCGCGTGGACTCTGCCCGCGGTCGCGATCGGGACGATCAGGACGCGGTGGTGGAGGAAGAGCTCGGCGAGCTGGGTGTCCGAGTAGTTGTCCTCGACCACGACGTGGTCGGTGGTCAGGTAGCGACGAATCGGTTCCGCCGCGCAGCTGCCGCGGCGCTCGATCGTCTCGTCGACCGAGCGCGAGACCATCGCCGCCGAGGCGAGGTCGCCGAGATAGCTCGGGAAGAGCGCCGCCATGAACTCGCGCTCGCCGAAGATGCCGGCGAAGATGCCGTCGGCCTCCACCGCCGGCAGCGCCGGCAGGCCCGCCTCGACCACGCGCCGGGCGGCCGGGCCGATCAGCTCATCGGCGCCGAGCGGCTCTATTCCCCGCAGTGCTTTGTTGACGATCGAATCGGGCATGGTCGTCTCCTCCTCAGAGCGCGATGTAGCGGATTGCGACGTAGGCGGTGGCCAGGGCTATCGAGAGGATCGTCACCGGCAGGCCGATCCGCAGGAAGGTCATGAAGCCGATCGGCGTCCCCGCCCGCTCAGCCATCCCAGCGGCGGCGACGTTGGCGGCGGCGGCGATCATCGTCGCGTTTCCGCCGAAGCAGGCCCCGAGCGCAAGCGCCCACCAGTAGGCGTCGTCGCCAGTCGCCCCGGCGTCCTGTTGCAGCTCCTGCACCACCGGGATCATCGCCGTGGTGAAGGGGATGTTGTCGACGACCGCCGAGCCGAGCGCTGCCACCCAGACGATCCCGATCAGCTCGGCCGAGCGCTCGCCGCCGGTCAGGTCCTTGACAGCGTCGGCGATGTGGCCGATCGCCCCGGTCTCCTCCAGCGCCCCGACCATCACGAAGAGCCCGATGAAGAAGAAGAGCGTCGTCCACTCGATCCCCGAGAGCGCCTTGTCGAGGTCGACCCTGGTCACCAGCAGTCCGATCGAGGCGCCCGCCAAGGCGACGGTGGCGGGCTCGACGTGAAGCGCCTGGTGGGCGAAGAAGGCGAGGATCGTCAGCGCCAGCACGGGGCCGGTGCGGCGCAGCTCAGCCGAGTCGCGGATCGAGGCGAGGGCATCCAGCTCCATCACCGCCCTGCGGTTGCGCTCCTCAACGTGCAGGCGACGGCGGAAGACGAGGTAGAGCAACGGCATCACGACAGCGAAGGTGACGATTACGATCGGCGCCAGGTTGACGATGAAGGCGTTGAAGCTGAGCCCGGTGGCGCCGGCGATGATGATGTTCGGCGGGTCGCCGATCAGAGTCGCCGTACCGCCGATGTTCGACGCGATCACCTCGATGATCAGCAACGGCACCGCGTCGATGTCGAGCGCGTCGGCGAGCAGAAAGGTGATCGGCGCGATCAGCAGGATCGTCGTCAGGTTGTCGAGGAAGGCGGAGAGGACCGCGGTGATCGCGGCGAGGCTCATCGTCACCGCGAAGGAGCGCCCGCCGGAGAGCTGGCCGGCGCGGATCGCGACGTAGTCGTAGACGCCGGTCTGCTGGGTCAGGTAGACGAGGATCATCATCCCGACCAGGAGGCCGATCGTGTTGAAGTCGACCGACTCGATCGCCTGCTCCTGGGAGAAGTCGCCGACGAACAGCACGACGATCGCGGCGCCCAGCAGGGCGACGTTGGTGCGGTGCAGCTTCTCGCTGGCGATGATCGCCAGGGCGATCAGGAAGGTGGCGACGGCGATTGCCAAGGGAGCCTTTCGGGGTCGGCGACGAGCATTGCCGACCAGTCTTCCCGGCTCACCGCGTCACACAGTAGCGGCTTTTCTAGTGCGCTCCGATCCAGTGCCCGAGCGCAATCGCCGCGTAGCCGACGATGAGCGAGAGGCCGACGTTCAGCCAGACAAGGCGGGTGTGGCCGGCCTCGCTGAGGCGGTGGGAGTCGAGCATCAGGGTCGAGAAAGTGGTGAAGGATCCGATGCCGCCGCCGGCCACGACGATCAGCGCCTTGCCGCTGAGCGCCGCTCCCGCCACCAGGCCGAGCGCAAAGGCGCCCGCGAGGTTGATCGCGAGGATCCCCAACGGGAATGGATGGTCGCTGCGACTCGCGATGGTCGCGTCGATCAGGAAGCGGGCCGTCGCCGCACCTCCTCCCAGCAATCCGACCAAGACCCAGGTCGCCGCACTCATGCCGCCGTCTTCCAACGTGGTCGCCGCTCCGCCGCGATGCCCAGGCGGATGCAGGCATAGCCTGCGATGAAGGTGGCCGCGACGTAGCCGGCGGCGAGCGGCAGGTAGCCAGCCTCGATCATCTCGAACAGCTCCAGCTGCACCGTGGAGAAAGTGGTGAGCGTGCCGCAGATGCCGGTGGTCAAGAAGGATGGGCGAGGCTGTCCTCCGGGTGATCGCGAAGCCGGGCGAAGAAGTACCCGAGGGCCAGCGCCCCCACCATGTTGACCGCGAAGGTCGCCCACGGCCATCCGCCGGGGCTGTGAGGAAGCGCCTCGGTAAGACCGACGCGGACCAACGCGCCGAGCACGCCGCCGACATAGATCGCCGCCAGTTGGCGAAGGTCGAACTGGGGTTTCATCGCACGGGCCTCCTATCAGCGTCGCTGGACGTGGATAGAGGCCATCAGCGGCCCGCAGCCGCGGTTATGAAGGAGCGAGCCTCATCGCTCGAGACGCGAGTCTAGCCGGACGAGAGGGTCAGGATCCTCCTGTCCTCGCTGGCTGGGCGAAGGATCAGAACCTCGGCTGGGGCCCTCTCCAGAAGCCAGACGAGGTCGTCGCCGGAGAGCCCGGCGCGAGACTCGGCGGTGGCGGGCACAACGACGCGATCGAAGCGCTCCCGGTCGAGCAGGCGGGCCAGGGCGTGGCGGTAGGAGCGGCCGCGCTCGACGCGGGCATCCACCGCCACACCCTGGGCGGCAGCCCGCTGCTCTATGGCCTCGAGCATCGGCATCGCCTTGGCGGCCTCCCTGGGAATCGCGCAGTCTAGGGGCAGCTGCTTCGGCACGGTTGCGAGATAGGCCGGCATCAGCGTCGCCTCCTCGGCCCGTGCCAGCCGCAGCGCAGCGTCCACGGCACGGCGGGAGATCTCGGTCCCGGTGAACGGCAGAAGGATCTGGTGGACGGGCTGTGGCCGCTCGGAGCGGCGACCGCGCCTGCGGGCGCGTGCGATCAGGTAGCCGATGGCCAGCCCGACGAGGAGCGCGACTCCGATCAGCAGGCGCTCGACGGTCACGCTTCCTCCTTGAGGCCGCGGTGGGAGACGATCCGCACGTCCACACCGTGGGGCGTGGCGTTCATCAACCGTTGCGGCAGCGGCTCGCGTAGGCGGGAGAGGCCGTGGCGGGGCAGCGACTCCCCGACCATGATGTAGGTGGTGCCCCGCTCGCGGGCCACCCGCGCGGCGCCATCGACGAGGTTGTCGCTCTCCTCGATCAGGAAGGTGGCGCCGAGGACGGAGGCGAGATGGCGCAGCGCCGTCACCTGGCGCTCGACCTCTCCCTCGATCGCCTCGCCCGGCGGCTTCACCCACAGCAAGTCGAGCGGTGCGCCGAGCCTCTGCGACGAGCGCCAGGCTCGCCGCACAAGTCGCTGCGAGCTGGGTAGGGGGCGGACCAGCGCCAGCAGCCGCTCGCCCACCGCTTTCGGCACCTCAGCGGCGACCCGCTCGGTGCGGGTGCCGAGCGGCGCCTCGACCACCAGCCGCTTCGCCTCGACCTCCTGGGCGACCTGGCGCAGCGCGACCTCGCGCAGGGCCAACAGGTTCTCCACGGTGAAGAAGTTGCCGAGCGCCGCCTCGATGTTCTCGCCCGGATAGACCTTGCCCGCCCGAAGGCGCTCGATCAGCGCCTCCGGAGTGAGGTCGATTAGCACCACCTCGTCTGCCTCGCCGAGCACGGCGTCGGGAATCGTCTCCCGCACCCGCGTCCCGGTCAGCTCGGTCACCTGATCGTTCAGCGACTCCAGGTGCTGGACGTTGACCGTGGAGAAGACGTCGATGCCGGCGGCGAGGACGGCGCGCACGTCTTCGTAGCGCTTCTCGTGCTCGGCTCCGGGAGCGTTGGTGTGGGCAAGCTCGTCGATCAGCGCCAGCTCGGGCGCGCGGGCCAGAAGCGCCGGCAGGTCCATCTCCTCGAGGTCGGTGCCGCGGTAGGTGAGGCGGCGCCGAGGAATAGCCTCCAGGCCCTCCGCCAGCGCTGAGGTCTCCGGGCGCTTGTGGGGCTCCATGTAGCCGATTGCCACGTCGCGGCCGGTCTCCTGCTCGGCGTGGCCCTCCTGCAGCATCCGGTAGGTCTTGCCGACCCCGGCGGCCATGCCGATGAAGACCTTGAGGCGGCCGGCCATCGACTCATGCTCCGAGCAGGTTGTGAATCACCAGGTCTAGGAGCTTGATCCCGATGAAGGGCACGATCAAGCCGCCGAGGCCGAAGATCAGCATGTTCCGCCGCAGCAGCGCCGTCGCGCCGATCGGCCGGTAGCGCACTCCGCGCAGGGCGAGCGGGACCAGCAGCGGGATCACCAGGGCGTTGAAGACGATCGCCGCGAGGATTGCCGAGGTCGGCGTGCCCAGCTCCATGATGTTGAGCGCGTCGAGCGGGCCGCGCTCGCCGGGGTTGGCCGCGTAGGTGAAGGCGAAGATCGCCGGCAGGATCGCGAAGTACTTGGCGACGTCGTTGGCGATCGAAAAAGTGGTCAGCGCCCCGCGGGTGATGAGGAGCTGCTTGCCGATCTCCACGACCTCGATCAACTTCGTCGGATTGGAGTCGAGGTCGACCATGTTGCCCGCCTCGCGCGCGGCCTGGGTGCCGGTGTTCATCGCCACCCCGACGTCTGACTGCGCCAGGGCCGGGGCGTCGTTGGTGCCGTCGCCGGCCATCGCGACCATCCGGCCTTCTTCCTGGTGCCCCCGGATCAGCTCCAGCTTCTGCTCCGGCGTCGCTTCGGGAAGGAAGTCATCGACCCCGGCCTCCTCGGCGATCTTCGCCGCCGTGAGGCGGTTGTCGCCGGTGACCATCACGGTCGAGATCCCCATCCGTCGCAGTTCATCGAAGCGAGCCTGCATCCCCTCCTTGACGATGTCCTTCAGGTAGACGACGCCGAGGACGTGGTTGTCGCGGCAGACCGCGAGCGGCGTGCCGCCCTCGCGGCCGATCAGGTCGAGTTGCTCCTGCAGCTCCGCGGGAGGCCGCCCGCCCTGCTCTTCGACGTAGCGGATGATCGCGTCGCCAGCCCCCTTGCGGAACTGGTTGCCGTTGACGTCGACCCCGCTCATCCGGGTTTCGGCGGAGAAGGGAACGAAGTGCGCCTCGTGAGATTCCAACTGGCGCTCGCGGATCCCGAACTCCTTGGCGAGGACGACGATCGAGCGGCCCTCGGGCGTCTCGTCGGCCAGCGAGGAGAGCTGCGCCGCTTCTGCCAGCTCGGCCTCCTCGATCCCCGGCATCGGGATGAACTGCGTCGCCTCGCGATTGCCGAGCGTGATCGTCCCGGTCTTGTCGAGCAGCAGCACGTCGACGTCGCCGGACGCCTCGACCGCCCGTCCCGAGAGAGCGAGGACGTTGTGGCGGACGAGGCGATCCATGCCGGCGATGCCGATCGCCGAGAGCAGGGCGCCGATCGTGGTCGGGATCAGCGCGACCAGCAGTGCGACCAGGGTAACGACGGATGCGTCGGTGCCGGAGAACTCCGCGAAGGGTCGCAGCGCGACGACGACGGCGAGGAAGACCAGCGTGAGCCCGGCGAGCAGGATGTTGAGGGCGATCTCGTTCGGGGTCTTGCGCCGCTCCGCCCCCTCGACCAGGGCGATCATTCGGTCGAGGAAGCTCTGCCCCGGCTCTTGGGTTATCTCGATCACGATCCGATCGGAGAGGACCCGCGTGCCGCCGGTCACCGCCGAGCGGTCGCCGCCGGACTCGCGCACCACCGGTGCCGACTCGCCGGTGATCGCCGACTCGTCGACCGAGGCGATGCCCTCGATCACGGTGCCGTCGCCGGGGATCGTCTCCCCCGCCTCGACCACGACCACGTCGCCGCGGTGAAGCTCGGAGGCCGGCTTCTCGCCTCCGTCGCGGAGGCAGGCGACGGTCTCGCTGCGCATCGAGCGCAGTGCGTCGGCCTGCGCCTTGCCCCGTCCCTCGGCGATCGCCTCGGCGAGGTTGGCGAAGACGACGGTGAGCCAGAGCCAGACGCCGATCGAGAAGGCAAACCAGGCGGGCTCATCGCCACCGCCGAGCGGCGGGCCGCCGAAGACCTGGATCAGCCAACCCCCGGTGACGATCAGCGCGCCGAGCTCGACCACGAACATCACCGGGTTGTGGAGCTGGTGGCGCGGATCGAGCTTGCGCAGCGAGTCGAGCAGGGCGCGCGCGATGATCGCTCGGTCGACCAGCGAGCGCGGCTCGTTGCGAAGCGTCTCGTCGGTCATCGGGCGGCCTCCCGGTCGAGGGCGAGGTTGAGCTGCAGGACGTTCACGCCCGGCTCGCCGAAGAGGCCGAGGAAGCGGCCATCGGTGCGCTCGGAGACGAGGTCGAGGACCCGATCAAGGGGCAGGCCGCGGACCTCGGCGAGGCGGCGGGCCTGGATGCGGGCGTTGGCCTCGGAGATATGCGGGTCCACACCCGAGGCCGAGGTCGTCACCGCGTCGACCGGCACCTCGTCGGCGCGCAGGCCCGGGTCATAGGGGCGCTCGCGCTTCAGGTAGGCGGCGAGCTGTTCGGCGAAGAAATCCGAGAGTTCGCGGCTGTTGGGGCCGAGATTGTTGAAGTAGGTGACGTTGCCGCTGTATTCGGTGGCCGACGGGCGGCTCTGGAAGTAGCGCGGCAGGCCCTTGAAGTCCTGTCCGATCAGCTTCGAGCCGACGACCTTTCCGTCAACCTCGACCTTGCTGCCGTCGGAGGCACCGGGGAAGACCAGCTGCGCGACCCCCGTCGTCACCAATGGGTAGGCGACGCCGAGCAGCAGCGTGAAGAAGACGATCGCGATCGTCGCGGTGGTCAGGTCTTTTCGCAGTCCGTTCATCTCAGAAGAGCTGGTCGGTCAGTCCCTGCACGACCGGGCCGAGCAGGAAGGCAGGGAAGAAGGTGAGCGCGGCGACGATCACGACGACGCCGATCAGCAGCACGACGAAGGTGGGCGAGTCGGCGCGAAAGGTGCCGGCGCCCGCCGGGGCGACCCGCTTCCCGGCCAGCGACCCAGCCACCGCGAGCGCCGCGATCATCGGCAGGAAGCGGGCGAGCAGCATCACCACGCCGCCGAGCAGGGTGGCGAAGCTGAACGTTTCGGCGCCGGCGTTGCCCGGCGCGTTGGGCTGGGTGAAGCCGGTGTAGCCGGCGAAGGCGGAGCCGTTGTTGTTTGCCTGCGACATATAGGCGTAAAGCGACTCCGAGAAGCCCTGCGGGCCGTGGTTGTAGATCGACTGCGTGCCGTCCGGGCTGGCCACCGCCCAGGCCGTCGCGAACAGCACCAGCAGCGGCGTCACCAGCACGCCGACGAGAACCAGCTTCACCTCCCGCGACTCGATCTTCTTGCCGAGGAACTCCGGCGTGCGGCCGACCATCAGGCCGGCGATGAAAACGGTGAGCAGGACGAAGAGCAGCATGTAATAGAGCCCCGAGCCGACCCCGCCGAAGACCACCTCGCCGGTCCCCATGTTCGCCAGCGGCACCAGGCCGCCGATCCCGGTCAGCGAGTCGAGCGAGGCGTTGACCGCGCCGCAGGAGGTCACGGTCGTCACCGCCGTCCACAGCGAGGACTCGGCGATGCCGAAGCGCTGCTCCTTGCCCTCCATGTTGCCGCCGGTCGAGCCGTCGAAGGCGTGGGTGACGACGCCGGCGTGGTGTTGCGCGGGGCTGCCGTGCTGCTCGGCGGCGTAGACGACGGCGACCGCGACGAGGAACATCGCCATCATCGCCGCGTAGAGCGCCCAGCCCTGACGGCGGTTCCCGACCATGCGGCCGAAGGCGTAGGTGAGGCTGGCCGGGACGATCAGGATCAGCAGCAGCTCGATCATGTTGGTGAAGCTGCTCGCGTTCTCGAACGGGTAGGCGCTGTTGACGTTGAAGAAGCCGCCGCCGTTGGTCCCGAGCTCCTTGATCGCCTCCTGCGAGGCGACCGGGCCCAGCGCCAGGGTCTGGGTGCCCCCGGCAATCGTGCTGAAGGTGGTCGAGCCGTCGAGAGTCTGGATCACGCCCTGGGAGACGAGGACGAGCGCCGCGACGAAGGCGATCGGCAGCAGGACGTAGAGGTTGATCCGAACGAGGTCGGCCCAGAAGTTGCCGAGCGCCGATCCCGAGCGAGCGGCGAAGCCGCGGATCACGGCGGCGAGGACGGCGATGCCCACGGCGGCCGAGACGAAGTTCTGCACCGTCAGGCCGACCATCTGGACGAAGTAGGAGAGCGTCGTCTCGCCGCCGTAGTACTGCCAGTTGGTGTTGGTGACGAAGGAGGAGGCGGTGTTGAAGCTGAGGTTCCAGGGACCGGAGCCGAAGCCCTCGGGGTTCAGCGGCTGGATGCTCTGGGTGCGAAGGATCAGGTAGAGCGCGAGCCAGGAAACCAGGCTGAAGACGACGATCGAGCGGGCGTATGCCTTCCAGTCCTGGCCCTCCTCGGGGCGCACCCGCATCACCCGGTAGGCGAAGCGCTCGACCGGACCGAGGACCGGCGAGAGGAAGACCCGCTCGCCGCGGAAGACGGCGGCAATGTAGGAGCCGACCAGCGGCACCAGCGCCGTCAGCACGAGCAGGAAGACGACGATCTGCACCCAGCCCTGGGCCATTACAATCGCTCTCCCCGGAACAGCGCGTAGCTGAGATAGCCGAAGACAGCGGCGGCGACGACCAGGCCGAATAGCTCAGCGCCGCTCATACGCGGTCGATCGCCTCGACGAGCGCGTAGATCGCCCCGAAGGCGGCGAGCGCCAATGCGATGGAGACGAGATCCATGCAGCGATCGTGCGCCTCACCCCGTCAAGGCCGCATGAAGGAATGCGGCCTCCGTATACAGATTTCGTAAAGGTCGCTTCTAGCCGGCGAAGCGGTAGCCGACGCCGGGGTCGGTGCGGATGTAGCGGGGGCCATCCTCGGGCTCGATCTTGCCCCGCAGGTTGGCGACGTGGGCACGCAGCACCTGGACGTCGTCTTCGTACTCCACCCCCCACACCTCGACCAGCAGCGCGCGGTGCGTCATCAGGCGGCCACGGTTCTGCGCGAGGACCCGCAGCAGCTCGAACTCGGTCGGGGTCAGGTGGACCTCCTCACCGTCGCGGCGCACGGCGCGGGCGAGGAGGTCGATCTCCAAGCCATCGGCGACGATCAGCGGTTCCGACGTCTCGGGCTTGGCCCGCCTCAGCACGGCCTCGAGCCGCGCCACCAGCTCCGGCGGCCCGAAGGGCTTGGTCACGTAGTCGTCGGCGCCGGCCGCCAACGCCCGCACCTTCTCCTCCTCCTCGCCGACGGCGGAGAGGACGATGATCGGCATCTCGCTCCACTCGCGCAGCCGCTTCGTCACCTCGACCCCGTCGATGTCGGGCAGCATCAGGTCGAGAATCGCCGCTGCCGGCGGCTTCACCGCAGCCCGGTCCAGGGCCTCCTCGCCGGTGGAGGCGGTGACCGCCTCATAGCCGGCGTCGCGCAGGATTACCCGCAGGGCGCGGAGAATCTGCGGCTCGTCGTCGCAGACCAAGACGCGGGGCGCCCCGTTCATGCCCCGCCTACGTGCGGCGGCAGGGTGACGACGAAGCTGGTCCCCTGTCCTGGCAGAGACTCGACTGCGATCTCGCCTCCGTTGGCCTCGACAAATCCCTTGGCGATCGCCAGGCCGAGCCCGGAGCCGGCGTTGGTGGCGTCCCCGTGCTGGAAGGGCTCGAAGATCCGCTCCCACTCGCCCTCGGGTATGCCCGGTCCCTGGTCGACCACGCGGACGACGATATTGGCGCCCACCACCCGCGAGCGGACCTGCACAGGCCGACCGTTCCCGTAGCGGACCGCGTTCTCCAGCAGGTTCGCGAAGACGCGCTCAAGCTGGGCGGCATCGGCGTTGACCATCGGCAGCTCCGCATCGAACGCCAGCCGAATCGACTCCGCCTTGCCCTGTCCCTGCCGGGCCGCCTCCAGCACCTCGGCGAGATCGACCGGCCCCCGGTGCGGCTCGGCCTTGCCGGCTTCCAGCCGGGACATGTCGAGGAGGTTCTCGACCAACCGCGAGAGCCGCCCGCCCTCGCCAACGATCCCCTCGCTCAGCTCGGTGCGCTCCTCAGCGGTCAAGGTCTCCGAGCCGAGCGCAGAGCCGCTGGCGATGATCGAGGTCAGCGGCGTCCGCAGGTCGTGGGAGATCGAGCGCAGCAGCACCGTCTTCAGCTCGTCGCTGCGTCGCACCGCCTCCGCCTGCACCGCCTCCGCCTGCATTCGATCCCGCTCACGAGTCAACGCCTCCAGCTCGGCAAGCGCCCGGTCGGCCTCCTCGCGGCGTCGCTCCGCTTCGACCGCGCGGGCACGCGCGAGGCCGGCGACCGTGCTGCTGATGATCGCCGCGATTACGAACGCCGCCAAGGCGACCCAGTTCTCCTCGTCGGCAATCGTGAAGCGATACAGCGGCGGGATGTGGAAGAAGTTGAAGGCGGCAGCGCTGGCGACCGAGGCGAACAGTCCGAGTCGCAGTCCCCACACCGTCGAGATCAGCAATATCGCCGGCAGGTAGACGACCCCGAGCGAGACCACTGGCGCCACCGACTTAAGCGGGTACACGATCAGCGTGCCAACGAAGACCTCAGCGATCGTCGCCACAATCCCGAGCCAGATGGGTGGTGGCTCGATGCCAAGACTGAGCTGACGTCGGCGCATTGCACCAAGCGTATGCCGCCAGCGGCTACATCCAGCTAGTTCGGCAAAGTCGGAGCCGATGCGTGCTCGCTCGACTCCCGATGCGGCAGCATGACCTCCGCCGCCTCGTCGGGAGAGAGAGCACCCGGATCACCGCGATCCCGATCACCCTGCCGAGCAGCGGGACGAGATCGCAGAGCGCGTCGAAGCGCTGGTCGAAGAACTCGACCGGGACTAACGCAGGCTCCCCATCCGGTGACGCGGGAGCGCTGGATAACCCTGCTGGTCGTCCTCGCGTTCGCGCGTGTCGTCGGTAGTCGACCCAGCAGGCACTGGCACTATCTCGATAGGTCGCGCCGGTCAAAAAGCCAAGCGCCAAGCGCTGCAAAGACCACTGCGGCGCCTGCGACACCACAGAAGAAACGGCTCGATGCCGTCTTCGATCGCGTTTCCGTAGTACTTGAAGACCGAGATGTAACGCACACCGGAGACGTCGTCGTCAAGCCTGCCGATCAGGTCGATCACATACATTGAGACCAGGACTCCTGCGACGGATCCGGTGACGACGCTGGTGCGCAGGGACCAGCCGGTGGCAACTACGCCTAGCCCGGCGAACAGCAGCGCCAGCGGCCAGACGTTGGCAAAGCCGGCAACGGCCGAGCCGAACTCAAGGCCAGCGCCGGACAGCACACTGCCGAGTCCGACCGTCACCACATTGCCCGCTTGTTGCCGCAGGACTCGTCACCAGAGACCGCTTTCTCGGGACGCACCGAGGTCCGCTGCGCCACTGGGACTATCCGAGGACAAGGCGCTCGGAGACGGCCTCCCGGCGGTAGTCGAAGATCCGCCTGAGGTCGCGGCGAACGAAGAGGAGATGCGCGAGCGCGCCGAGCGGTCCTAGCGGGATTGCGTAGCGGACGCGATCGTGGATGATGGTCGCAGTCTCACCGTCCTTCTCGAACAGGTGGGTGTGCTCCCACAGGGAGTACGGGCCCTTGCGCTGGGTGTCGACGAAGCGCAGCGGCGGTTCCCAGGTCTCGATCCGGGTCTGCCAGCGCACCGGCACTCCGTGCAGCCTCAGCTTGTAGTCGAGCAGCGTGCCCTGCCGCAGCCTCAACTCCCCCGGCGTCGTCACTTCGAAGTGAAGCCAGGGTGGAGTCATCGGCTCCAGATTGAGTGCATCCACATAGAAGTCAAATGCCTGTTCGACCGGCACCTCGACCCGTTGACTGCGCTCGAGGACGTGTATGGACACGGTTCCAGTCTTGCAGCCCGGTTGGTGGGGGCTACCTTTAGAGGATCGCGGCAAGCACTCTCATCGCTGGCGCAACGGGTTTCGTTGGTGCTCGGCTTGCCACCTCACTGGCAGACTCGGGGTCGCTAGTCCGGTGCCTGGTTCGCGATCGCTCGAAGGCCCACACACTGGAGGCAGCGGGCCTCGATCTCCACGTCGGCGACGTCACTGACGCGCAGAGCCTGGCGGGCGCGGGTCAAGATATCGAGGTCGCCTACTACCTCGTCCACGCGATGGCAGGTGGCGAGGGGTTCGCCAAGCGAGAGGAAACCGGAGCGCTGAACTTCGCCCGAATGGCCAAGCGCGAAGGCGTCAAGCGCGTCATCTACCTCGGGGGGCTAGGCGAGGAGAGCAAGTCGAAGCACCTGAGCAGCCGCCATAAGACTGCCCGCATCCTCGCCGCCGAGGGCCCACCGCTCACCTACTTTCGGGCGGCGATGGTGGTCGGTGCCGGCAGCGAGTCCTACCGGACCCTGCGCTATCTGGTCCGCCGGCTACCGGTGATGATCGGCCCCAGCTGGCTACGCATAGACACGCAGCCGATCGGCATCGACGCGACGATTGCGTATCTGCTCCGCGCTCCCGAGGTTCCCGAGTCCGAGGGGCGGGAGGTCCAGATCGGCGGCCCCGATGTCCTCTCCTACTCGGAGATGCTGGATCGGATGGCGTTGGCGATGGGGATGCGGCCGCGGCGAAAGGTCCCCGTCCCCTTCATCACCCCGTGGCTGTCGGCGCTGTGGCTTGGCTTGGTGACGCCGGTCGACGTGAAGGTGGCGCGGCCACTGGTCGAGGGTCTAACCACCGCCACTGTGGTCACCGATCCCTCAGGGGCCGAGCCGTTCGGCATCTCCCCGGAGTCATTTGACGAGGCCCTGCGGCGCGCACTCTTGGAGGAAGAAAGGTGACCGACAGGAGCTTCCGGCTGCATGGCGGTGTGGTCGGCGGGCGCACTCCGGCCCTCGGCGCCCAGATACACCCGATCCCACTGCCCCAAAGTGGGCCGACCAGACCGCATGACCAACCGATAACCACAGGGAGGTTCCAATGCCTGACGAGGCGATCGCCCTGACCCTGTCGAAGGCAGATGCCGAGGTGCTGCTGGGCGTGCTGTCCGCGGAGCGCTACAACGCCGAGGTCGAAGCGGTTGCAACGCAGCGCGCGAGCAGATCGACGGGAAGCTGGCCGAGCTGGGCTGATCAGGACCCGGACAAAGTCCCCCGGCCGAGGATGAGTCCTCGTTGGTCCGATTTTGCGAGCTCCCCTGTGTGCAGATCGGTCCGTGCAGCGTCATACGCTGAACTCGTGAAGGTCGCTCCCGATCCAGCTGCTCCAGATCCTCGCCAAGAGGCACTTCTCGCTGAGTACCGAGAGATGGCGGCCAACGTCGCCGAGCAGCGCGATCGAGCAGAGCGTCTTCAGGGACTCGCCGATGATGCCCGCACTCAGGCGGAGGCCCAAGAAGCCGCGCTTCAAGACCTTGGGGAGCTTGTGGGAATCGACCCGCAGTTGAGGCTGGAGCAGCTCGATGCCCGCTTGGGTGGGCAGCGCCTGCAGGAGATCGCCGTTCAAGTTCTTTCCGACCGCCATCCCAATGGAGAGCCGATCCACTACAAGCAGTGGTACGCCCTGCTGCGGGAAGCCGGCTACTCGATCGGCGGCAAAGACCCTCAAGCCACCTTCCTCTCGTCGATCAACCGCTCACCACAGGTCCACTCGGTGGGACGGCGAAGCGGCCTCTACGTAATCGACGGAGGCAAGGCCGGGGCCGATCAAAGCGCCGCGCCGAGCACAAGCTCTGCCCCGCCTAAGCCTCCGCTTCTCCGGTCGAACTCCGCACTGGGCAGACCGGCACTTCTCTGACTCCGCAGTCTCCGTACATACGGTAGCTACACCGTCCGGGTCCCTCTCTACCTTTGTTCAGGTACACGTGAGGCTACTGCGAGGAGGCTTCCCCAGCCATGAGTGATTTCGAGTTTCCCGAACGCGGCATCGTTTTTTGGCCCGTCGGAGTCGGCGACAGCACGACGGTGGTCGTCGACGAGGACACCGTCCTGCAGATCGACCTCCACCATCTGAAGGCCGCAGACGAGGACGACGACCCCCGGGTGCCGATCGTCGACCGGCTGGTCGAGCTCCTGCCGACCCGCGACGGCAAGCCCTATCTCGCCGGCTTCGCGGCCACGCATCTCGACGAAGACCACGTCCTCGGCTTCGCCGAGCTGCTCGATCGGGTGACGATCGGCGACCTGTGGTTCACGCCGCGGATCTTCCGAGACGTCGAAGAAGACTCGCTCTGCGAAGACGGCAAGGTCTTCGCCAAGGAGGCTGAACGGCGGATCAAGGCCGTCAAGGACAAGACGGAGGTGGGCTCCGGAGACCGGATCCGCATCATCGGCCACGACGAGCTGCTCTCCGAGCCGCCCTACTCCGACCTGCCCGAGGACACCTTCGTCTTCCCCGGCGAGTTCCTGACCGCGCTCGACGGCGAGGACCACAAGGACGTCTTCCGGGCCTTCATCCACGCGCCGTTCAAAGACGATGGCTCCAAGGAGCGAAACGACACCAGCCTCGCCCTTCAGATCACCCTGCGCGATGGGGACGAGACGCTGAACGCGCTTACCTTCGGCGACCTCTGCTACCCCGACTTGAAGAACATCTTCGATCGGTCCAAAGCCGACGACCTGCTCTGGAACGCTCTGCTCGCGCCGCACCACTGCGCCAAGGGGGCGATGTATTGGGCCGACGAGGACGGCGAAGAGCCGAAGCTCCGCCAGGACATCCTCGACGCGATGAAGGAGGCCGCCGACTCGCCCGGAATCGTCGTCGTCTCGGCCGACAAGATTCCCACCGGCAACAAAGCCGGCGACAACCCGCCCCACGCCAAAGCCGCCAACCGCTACCGAGAGATCGCCCCAGACGGCGTGATCTGCACCGGCCAGCACCCCAATGCCGAGGCGCCGGAGCCGCTCGTCTTCGAGGTGTCCAGCGAGGGCACTGCGATGCGTGACGCGCAACTCGTCGAGGCCAGCACCTCGGCCCTCGCGAAGCAAATCAGCGAAGCCCGGGGCGAGGAGGATGTGCCAGCTGATCGGGTCAGCTTTGGGTAGCCATGACCGAGGGTGAGCGGCTCGCCCTGCGCCAGCTCGAAGCGGTCGCCTCTGGAGGCGATGCCCTCGAGATCATCAGGGTGCTGGAGCCAAACGAGGAGCGGTCGCGGCTGTGCGTCGAAGTCTCCCTTGACTGCGCGGGGATCGCGCATCGCCCGCAGGGGGTAAGGGTCCACGAACGCGAGCGCCTCCGGATTTACGTCAACTCCGGCTTCCCCTGGAGCCCGCTGTCTGTCTATGTAAATCACCTTGACTGGGCAGGGACTCCCCATGTGCAGTGGGGAAATTACCTCTGCCTATACGCATCCTCAACCAGCGAATGGCGCCCCGAGGACGGCGTGTTTGGCCTGCTCGACCGGCTTGCGCTCTGGCTTGGGAAAGCTGCGGTCGGCGAACTCGACCCAGCAGACGCACCGCTTCATCCTCCGGTTGCCTATCCGAGCGGAGCAGCACCGCGGCTCGTGATCCGTGCCGACGCTCCCGAGGTCGGCGAGGTGCCGTGGATCGGAATGGCTCGCCTGAACCGCATCAGTGAGGAGCGGGTCGACGTTCTTGGCTGGACCGAGAATCTCTCGGGCTCTGAGGATCTTTCCCCGGCGCTGCTTTTGCCGACTCCGATGGATTGGGAATACCCAACGACGATCCAAGAGTTGCTTGGCGTCTTGGCGGCGCGCGGTATTCCCTGGGATCGGCTGCTGGCACTCCTTCGGCTCGGTTCGCTGCGAAGGCCGAAGGAGTCCGGAATGCCACTGATCGTCGGCACGCCAATGCGTCGTGGTGCTGACGGCGAGGTGAGGCAGCATTTGACCGCCTGGTACTTGCCGCCGGTTATTGCCGACGGGATCCGCGCCTCTCTCGCGGTCTACTCCGATGACGCCAAGTTGAAGGAGATCGGCGAGAAGCTGGAGGAGATCATCGCCGGATGGGCCGAGGACGCCAGCGTCGCTTGGTGCTGGATCGACGAGATGCGCCCGGAGGTGACTGAGCGGCGGGATTCGCTCTCGTCGATCCACCGTGCCTTCGCCGGCAAAACCGTCGCGGTGTGGGGCTGCGGAGCGATCGGCGGATACGTGGCCGAGTGGCTGGCGCGGGCCGAAGTCTCCAGAGTGATCCTCTACGACAACGACGAGGTCTCAGCCGGGGTACTTACCCGCCAGCCCTACACCGACGCCGATATCGGGAAGACGAAGGTCGCCGCCCTGGGCGAGCGTCTGAAAGCGATCTCTACCGACTTGGAGGTCACGCCCCTCTTTGGCAATGTTCTGACCGGGCCGCTGGCGCGCGAGGACTGGCACGACGGCGCCGACTTCGTGATCGACGCGACGGCCGCCCCTGCTGTCGCCTCCAAGCTTGAGGCGATGAGGCGGAAAGTCGGCAACGGCGATGCCACCGCGCTCGGCATGATCTTCGGCCACACCGCCGAGCACGGGATTCTGCGTTGTCGCGCCCCCTGGGCGCTCGGGCGGAACTGCTGACCTGCTGCGACAGACGATGCTCGACTGCACCGGCCGGGCCGGGCTCGGCGATTTCGCCAATGAGTTCTGGCCCGATCCTCCTCGCGTCGACGTCTTCCAGCCCGAGCCCGGCTGCTCGGCGCCTACGTTTCGGGGCTCCGGGGCCGAGGTGGCGGCGCTTGCCGGCACCCTGCTCACCTCGGCGGCGGCGGCCATCACCAAGAGCCCCTCACAAGCGTCAGGCCACCTCCATGTCCTGCCAAGTGCCCCGCATCGCGGACCGCGCAGCGTGAAGCTGGGCTGGGAGCCCGACACCATCCTGCAGGACGGCCTCGATCGCTACGAGGTCCGCATCTCCCCGAAGGCGCATCGCAGCATTCGGGCCTGGATCGCGCGCAACGGGCGCCTCGACGATCCGAGCTCGGAGACCGGAGGCGTACTTTTCGGGTGGAGGGACCCCGCGGCGGGCGTGCTCTGGGTCGATGAAGCCTCCGGCCCACCGCCCGACAGCATCGCCAGCCCAGAGGAGTTCGTCTGCGGCACCGAGGGAATCAAGGACCGCAACGAAAAGATCCGCAAACAGACGCGGCGGGCGACCAGCTTCGTCGGCATGTGGCACACCCACCCCGGCGGACCGGCGATCCCGAGCCCCCGCGATGTCGCCAGCATGGCCGAACTCGTCTCGATGGAGCCACTGCCCGAGGTCCTGATGGTGATCTGCGGGGAGGAGGAGCTTGGCGCCTACGTCTTCGCCCGCGAGGATCTCCCCAAGCCCTTCGGCGTGTTGGAGATCGAGGTGCGCACCGAGCCGACGCCTGAGCCGTCCCCGCCGCAACGCGACGTCGGCCTGGCCCTCTCCGGGGGTGGCTCGCGTGCGATCGCCTTTCATCTCGGCTGCCTGAGAGCCCTCCACGACCGCGGCGCGCTTGAGCGAGTGCGGGTCCTCTCGGGGGTATCGGGCGGTGCGATCGCCGCCGCCACCTACGCCTATGGCCAGGAGAGCTTCGCGGACCTCGACGCTCGCCTCGAAGAGCTGCTTCGCCGTGGCCTTCAGCGAGAGATCATGCGCCGGGCCGCCCTCAGCCCGCGGGCGCTCAACTCGCTCGCCGCCTGGGCTGTCTCCGGCGGCGCCGCCCTCGGCGCGCGGGCGACGGCCCGGGTGCGCGGCCGCTCGCCGTCAGGCTCGCCGATTCGTCGCTGGGCAACTCCTGCCGATGCGCTCGAGGCGACGCTCGCCAAGCAGCTCTTCGGCGAGACGACGCTGGAGGGGCCGCCCCGAGACGGGATCGACATCATCCTGAACGCCTGCGATCTGCGCACCGGGTCTGCTGTGCGGTTCGGCAGCCGCGAAAGCGGCATCTGGCGAGCCCACCTCGGGCGCTTCGTGGACCCGATCCCAGTCGCCACGGCTGTTGCCGCCTCGGCTGCCTACCCCTTGCTCCTCCCCAGCATCGACCGCGAGTTCGACTTCGAGGGTCGTGATGGCGAACGCCGGCGAGAGCGAGTCGTCCTTAGCGATGGCGGTCTCTTCGACAACCTCGGTACGAGCTGCCTGGAGCCCGGCCGCTCGAAAGACCACTCCTACAACGTGTTCGACGTCGATTACATCGTGGCCTGCGATGCCGGCCGCGGGCTGCTCGACGACGCCTTCCCCGTCAGCGGCCTCGCTCGCCTGGGCCGCTCCTTCGAGGCCACCCATCGCAAGGTGCAGGACGCCGGCCGCGGCCGGCTGCACAGCCTCGCCGCAGATGGCCGCCTTGCTGGTTTCGCCATGCCATACCTTGGCCAGCAGGACGCGGCTCTGCCCTGGATTCCGCCCGATCTCGTCCGGCGAGAGCAGGTGGCCTCCTACCCGACCAACTTCGCGCCGATGGCCCAAACCGAGATCGACATGCTCGCCTTGCGCGGCGAGCAATTGACGCATCTCCTCATCGAGCGGTGGTGCCCTGACCTTTAACCGTCTCGGCGCCCGTCTTCGCCGCTCGAGCGTGGGTCGCTGCGGCTAAGAGGATGCGCTGGAGGGACCGCGCGCCGCTCAGAATAGCGGCGCGCTTTGACCGCTCACCGGCCAACGCCGGAGTCACGTGGAGCTTCTTCGCAGAGGCCCTGACTAGCCGGCCTGGTCGTGCCCTCGACGGGCGCTTAGCCGTTCTCGGGCCGAAGTGCGTTCGCCCTTCTGCGCGATGTACTGCTGGGCGATTGAGGCCAGTAGCGCGACGAACACCCCGATCCCGGTGAGGATGTAGAAGATCGTGAAGATCTGAGTGCCGGCAGTGGTCGGGGCGAGGTCTCCATAGCCGACGGTCGTCAGGGTGACGACCGAGAAGTAGAGCGCCTCGATGATGGTCCAGTCCTCGAAGCGCCAGTAGAAGATCGTCCCCGTGAGCACCAACGCGGCTGCGACGAATGGCAGCGCCTTGGTTTCGGGGTCACGCCATACACCGACGACCGCCCGTGCAAGTCCCCGGAACGCCAGAGCCAAGGGAAGCATGGAGAGGGATTCGGTGAATCCATGCGGTTTCCTGGGGGGGTAAAGCGACCTCGAACCGCTCCTCTTCATTTCAGCCACTTCTCGCCAGAAGTGGCTGACTCCCCGCTAATCGCCGCTAATCCCCGCGCATCCGTGTACGACGGGGGTTTGCGGGTGCATCCGCAAAACATGCTGGTAATCATCTACTTTTCCGCCCCCACCGCGATCATGGCCGAATCGCACCCAGGAGGTCGGCGGTTCGAATCCGCCTAGCTCCATCGGAGCCTCCCTGCAGGGGACGAGTTTCCGATCGATTCCAGAACCTTCCGTCGTCAACCTGAATTGCGGAGTCAACCGTAGGTCAACTTTCACCCCCGAGTCGCCCACCCACCGCCTGATAACCCCCTCTTACGGAGACCTGAGGTCCTTGCAATGCCGCTCTCTCGATTGGGCTGCTAACTCGTCGAGGCTGACGATCTGAAGAAGGCGGAGGACAGCAGGCGCTATGTGAGGCAGGCGACTGCCTTCCTCCCCATTGTCGTCCTCAGAGCAGCGGTGATGCCGGCGCCGTTTGAGTCGATGAACTCGCACTGTTCGAACACGCGAGTTTCCGAACCGGCCCCTATGCTGCGGCCGTGGACATCACCTTTATAGGCGTTTTGTTGGGTTTGATCGGTGGCGTAGGGGGGACCGTGCTCGGGGAGGCGCTTCGCCTTCGCAAGAGGCCCAAACTGAGCCTGGCGGTCACGGAGCATCTCTCCTTCGCTCGAATTAACGGCAGACCGGGCGCATTTGCAAGGCTCGAGATTAGGAATGCGCCAGGCAAGGAAGCAGCGACGGGTGTCACGGTTCGCATAGAGAGGGTTACCTCGGAATCGGAGGTTGATCGCGAGAGCATCAATTTCCTGGAGTCCTGGCAGCTCGCCTGGGCTAACGACGACCGCGGGAACCCCAATGTCCCTCCAAAGGCGAAAGTGATCGCGGCCAATTCGTCGCTGCAGATCGATGTAGCCCATCTGAATCCGATCGCTCCCGGATTGCTGATCGTCGACATCCGCCCGCAGCCCGAGCCGGGGAACCATATGAATCGGCTTGGGCCGGGTACGTTTAGGTTCGACCTCGTCGTCAGCGGTGACAACGCGAGCGCACAGAGGTTCCAGATCGCACTCGTTCATGACGGACAACCCTGGGACGGCGACTCCGATACCGCGATCGAGCGAGTTCAGCTGCACCAGACGTGACACCTGACGCCCGATAAGAGGCGTTACGAATCCCTTGCGGTCAACTCGACACCCCCCTCGCGTGGCGTAGAAGCGCGTCGACTGAACCGGAAGCCTCGGCACCGCTGTTGGCGAACCCCGCAACGAGCCGCAGGTTTCGTTGGTAGCAGCCCCTCGTACTTATCCTCCCAAGTTGCTTTGGCAGCCACGAGGGGCTGGCTCCTTCGTGCTCGAGCTGCCTCTGCTTGAGCGGCCTTGCAATGAAGAATGGCCAAGCCGGCCGAAAAAGAGCGAAAGGAGTCATCACCAAAAAACGACCGAGCTCGATCGAGGAGCCGTCGCTCGCTTCGACAGCGAGGTCAAGTTCATATAGGACTGCGGTGAAGACATCGACGTCATCCGGCTCGAAGGTCGCGCGAAAGCGATCGACTCGATCCGGGCCGAGCTCCTGATTTAGAACGTTCTCCCGCTGATACCCATCGGGGGCGAAGGCTGGCAGCACAACGCTGTAGCGGCCCGTCTCATACGTCCCTTCGCCTCCGAAGACGAGACAGGAAGGCAGGAGCGCCGAGCGAATTACCTTGGTGTGTAGCCGGGTCAAAATCGCCCTTTTATCCCCGGTGTTGTGAAGCTTACCTCGACGTGCGCTTTCGCCTTCTCGCTGTAGCCGGGCTTGTTGCCAAGGACGACGTCGACCACCTCGAGCTCTGCCCCATGAGATTCGAGGCTAGAGCAACCCTTGCCGATCGCCACCGCAGCTAGCGCTGCGACGATCGCGATGCCTAGCGGGATGTAGACGTACTGCAGCCTTTCCTTGGCAGAGAGATCCTTCCAGGCTCCCCGCATCGCTAGACCGAGTGACTGTCAGTCGGGTGGCCGCGGTTGACCCAGGAGGCGAGCGCGTGGATCGCCAGACCGATCACGGCCGCCGCGATCGCCGCCGCGACCCAGCGCAGCCAGCCCAGCGTAGTCCGCGGATCGCCGTCGACCGCCACCTTGCCCTCGCCGGCGACGTTCGCCTGTTCTGTCGGGACGCCCGCCGAGATCAGCGGCGTGAAGCGGTACTTACCGGCGTCGAGTCCGCTGGCGGAGTCCACCGAGATCGTCTCGCCGTCGCTAATTCGGGAGCTATCTGAATCAGCGATCAGCTCCCCGCGCACGGCGTCGGACTCATAGTGAGTGACGTTGCCGAAGACACCGACCTCGGGCTGGGCCGAGACCGGCGGCAGCCCGAATCTGCCATGGACGTAGGTGTCGTGGAAACTTACGGGGATCATGCGGTGAATCGTCACCCTGCTCGCCGAGCGAGTGGCGAAGGTGGACCAGGTCCGTTCATCGGGAACCGAGAGGTTCGAGAGGTGGACAGTGAATGCGGGCAGGGAATAATCGATGATTCTGCGTCCACTTATCGCTGGGCCGCGCCGTTCTGCCCGGCGCACTTTGGCCGCGTTGTCGAGCGCAGAAAGCTCTTCGCGCCAGACCGTCGGCTGGACCTCGACCCAGGGCCGCGGCGCCGGGCTCGGGAAAAGGCGCAGCGAGTAGGGAGTCCGCAACCGCACCGTCACCCTGTCGCTCGGCCGGATGCCTCGGAGCAGCTTTTGGCCGGCATAGATCTGCGCGCCTTCCGCCCGCCCGAGGCTAAAGGTGGTCGGGCCGATCACGTCGATCATCGGCCCGCGCTGCGTGGCCTCGACGCTCATTTCGGAGTTATCGACGCCCCGGGGAAAGGTCACCCACCCACGGCTGGGCGCGGAGCTGGCCAGGTCGAGTGAGCCTCCCGCACCCGGGCGAACCGGCGCGCGTGAGATCGCCGTGGTCTCTCCGCCAGCGGCGGGCAGCAGTGCCGCATAGGGGAATCGGGGGTCCTGTTCGACCCCGATCGGTCCGGTTCCGATCATCTCCAGGAGGGTGGTACGACCTTCGAACAGGCGCCAGTCGAGGCTCCCGCGATGGACCGTTACCCGCATCTCGATAGTCGCGTAAGGGGGCGCGTACCAATCGATGTGGTCGGCATCGGGAGCCATCACGGTCAAGTGCCAAACCCCCTTGGCGACGTTGTTCGCGGGCGCAGCCTCGACGCCGAGACGGAACCGTTCTGAAGGCAGGGCGAGGCCGGTCCAGTCGAGATCACCGCCTTCCGGGTTCTGGCAACCGCAGCCGGGGCTGACTCCGAACTTCTCTGCCGCGATCGCCACCGTCGCTTCGCCTTGGTCGGCGCTGACGGCGAGTTCGACGTCCTGTTCGACGGGGTAGTTGCCCCCGACGTAGTAGATGACGCCTGCCAGCAGCGCGAGCATGGCCGCAATCGCGAGCCGCAGACGTCGACTGCGAGGAAAGCGGGGTGGCTTCTCGTTCTGCTTAGATCTGCGACCCGCTACGGCTTCGCTGCTCTGGCCTTTCGATTTCGCTCCCGCGCCCCTCGCCACGCGCGGCACCTTATTTCAATAGGAACTGCCCGAGTGATCAGGGTGTGCAGCCGTGATAAGGCGAAAGAGCGGTGCTCTCCAACCGCCCTCTCTCATTTCGGGCACTTCTCGCCAAGAGTGCCCGACTCCCCGCATATCGCCGCATATCCCTGCTCATCTAGTGAAGCTGCGCAAAACCAGCGATCACCGTAAAGCCCTGGAAAAATCGCACCCAGGAGGTCGGCGGTTCGAATCCGCCTAGCTCCATCGGAGTCTCCCTGCACATCACGGCTTTCCGCTTGACAGCGAAACGTCTTGTCGTCAGCCTCTTTTACGGAAGTCAACCGTAGGTCAACCCCGCAGTGGCGGGAGGACACCGATGGCAGACGGGACGAAGCAGCGCCGGACCCGTGTGGAGCGCGGCATCTACAGACAGGCGAACGGCAACTTCGCGGTCTGCGCCCGCCGCGGCGGGCGCCTTCACTTCCGCACCGCCGGCAACGACCTGGCCGCGGCCCGGCGCGCCCGTGAAGATCTGATCGCGCCCTCGAGGCGGGTCGGGTGCCAGCCTCACCCCGGCTGCGCTTCGACACCGTCGCGGCACGATGGAGCGAGCGCTTCGAGGCGAGGGTGGTGGCCGGCGATCGTCACCCGCGTACCTACGAGGCCCACCGCTTCCACCTCGACCACGACCTCCTGCCCCGACTGTGCTCTCGTCGGATCGCCTCGATCGGGGTTGAAGACGTAGCCGGCCTGATTACCGAACTGCGAACTGCGGGTCGATCGCCCAAGACGACGGCCAACGCACTGTCGACCCTGCAGAGCGTGCTGCGCTTCGCGCGCCGCCGCGGCTGGATCCTCAACGACCCCGTTGAGCTGCTTGAGCCCGCAGAGCGACCACGCCCGCCGCGACGCCCTCGGGGTCGGGTGCTGGGACAGGCGGAGATCGAGCGGCTGCTGGATGCCTGCCCGTCACGAGGACGCATCCTGGTCGAGACCGCTCTCTTTAGCGGCCTGCGCATCTCAGAGCTCCTCGGACTTACTTGGGCAAACATCGATTTCGCTGCTGGGCTGATCCGGGTGCGGGCGCAACTCTCCCGCCCTCATCACGGCGAACCGGCCCGGCGCGTCGCACCCAAGACGCCCGCTTCAGTCCGGGAGGTGCCGTTGGTCCCCCAACTCTCCGACCGCCTCGCTGCCCACCGTCGCGCCACTCCATTCGCGGCGCCGACCGACTGGGTCTTCGTGACCTCACGCGGCACGCCGTTCGGAGAGCGGAACGTCGCAAGGCGGGTCCTGAAGAAAGCCGCCGACGATGCGAGACTCAACGACGACGGACAAGCCCTACTCCGCTTCCACGACCTCCGCCACACCTTCGCCAGCCACCTGATCGTCGACCTCGGCCTCGACGTAGCCCAGGTCAGCCGCATTCTCGGCCACGCCAGCATCACGATCACCCTCGACGTCTACACACACCTTTTCGATGATGCCCGCCACGCTCGCGAGATCCGTGAGCGAATGGCAGCGAGTCAGTTCGCCGGCTTGCTCGAACTCGAGCTCGATAGACCCGCTGCAGTCATTCCGTATAGAGCCCGATAACTGTCATTACTGAAAGCTAATCGGCCCGGCCGATCCGGCCGGAGACTATCTCGCTGCAGGGAACTCCGGCAGCAAAGTTGAGCAGTCGCGGCGTTGGAGCTTGGCTTTAGTGCGAGGATCCGAGAATGGGGTTCGCGAAGCGCCAGATGGAAGAGGACGAAGAGCGTGGCTGGTCAAGTGTGGGAGAAAAGTGGTGCTGCGCCGATCATGTCGAGGACGATGCACTCGAAGTGCTGATTGCGGATGAGGCGACGTCAACGGTTTGTTCTTACTGCGGACGCGAAGTGGAGGAGCCGTTTGCCGCGGCTGTCGATCTGATCGTCGAGCGCTTCGCGGAGAGCCTGCCGCAGGAGTGGGGCGGAGCGGATGAAGAAATGGTCCCTTGGGAGGGCGGCTATGTATGGGAGCCCCTCGATACCTGGAACCTGGTCACGGACGGGCTGAACTGGCCTCTCAACGACTCCGACCTGATTCGGGACGTCGTTCGGGCGTTGCCCGAACAGGCGTGGGTGCAGCGAGACTTCTATCGGCTGACTCCGAGTGAGCGACTGCGGTTCGCCTGGTCGGACTTCGTGCGGGTCGTCAAACATGAACGCCGCTACTTCTTCTCCGACTACTCCGCGGAGGAAGCGGAAGCGCCCCGCGACCGGGATGAGATGACGCCCGGAAAAATGCTCACGGCGATCGGCGAGGTGGTCATCGAGGCAGGCTTGGTCCGCACTCTCGGTCCCGGTGAGGAGTTGTTTCGGGCCCGCGCCCACGGCCGTGACCAAGCCTTGGACGGCGCCACGGACCTAGGGGCACCGGAAGCCGACTGCGTTCACAACGCAAGCCGAATGAGCCCGGCGGGGGTCTCGATGTTCTACGGGGCTTTCGATTCCGCCACCGCACGAGAGGAGGCACGCAGCGCGAACCCGGAACGCAATGCGATCACCGTCGGCAGGTTGGAAGTCGCGAGGCCCTTGCGTGTTGTCGATCTCTCCCGGCAGCCGGACGTACCTAGCCTTCTCGATCCCGAGCGCGCCCTGCGGCCAGGCCACATTTTCCTGCGGCATTTCGTGGAGGAGATTGCCAAGCCATTCGTACACGACAAAGTGATTCACATCGAGTACGTCCCGACCCAGATCGTCACGGAGTGGTTCGCGAGCGAGTTTCCAGGTGGGCTCGACGGGCTGCTCTACCGGTCGTCTCGGTCTTCAGGCGGCGTCAACGCCACCTTGTTCTTCGATGAGCGAGGGTGCCGGGATCCGGATGGCGTCGATGAGGAAACGTCCCTTGTTCTCAGAGAGGTGGTCGAGCGGAGCGAGGTGGACCGTTGAGTTGGCGGGACTCCGCCAGGTCGGCAAGGCGATTCACCCGGCCCAAGGCGGCGCCGCTAGGGGTGCGCGGTCGACAAAGCCATCGAGCTCACGCAAGGCCGGAGGCCACGGCCCCCTGCCCGTGACCCTCGGCGCCCAGGAGCGGCGCACCCACCTCAGGGGAGGCGGGCTAGGCCATATTCCTATCCTGGGGGAATGAGTTTTCTCTGTCCTTACTGCGGTCGTGAGAAGGACCATGCCGAGCGCACGGTTGAGCACACCGTCCCTGCTCGCATGGGCGGAAACCTTGAGATACCCGCCTGCTCCGCGTGCAACGAGCAGTGCGCCCTCGCTGTCGACAACCCGATCCTGAATGGCGACGGCGACGTACGGGTCCTGCGGGCGACCTACGACGTCCGCAGTCCGCGGCGGCGCAACCGCCGTGCCCGGGACCAGTTCGCCGGCACCCTGGCTGGCCAGGGGGTCAAGGCGGTCTGGCGGCCGGGGCCGGGCGGCGGCGAGATGGTCGCCGTCGAGGCCGCCGAGCCAGTGCTGGAGGAGGACGGGACCTTCACGCTGGTGACGCCCGTAGAGGACGCCGAGCGGCACCTCGAGCGCGGCCTCGAGCGCATGCGCAAGGAGAACCCCGGCAAGACCGTCTCGCTCGTCACTAGTGAGGTCGTCACGAACCAAGTGACCTTTGAGCATGGCTGGGGCATAACGCCCGAGATGTGGCCTCGATTCATGGCAAAGGTCAGCCTCGGGCTCGGCCACCTCGCCGTGGACGACTTCGACGAGTCGAGCGAGGCGAAGATGCTTCGCTGGCTACTACGAGGCCGTCTCCATGCCGACCTGCTCGCACCAGGCTTCGAACTAGGCGTCGTGCCGGAGAAACTCGAGTCCGACGCGATCGAGCGTGATCTTCTCTGTCCCCACGAGCATCTTCTCTCGGTTGTTCGCGCCCCCGAGGCGCTCGTCTTCACGGCGATCTTCTTCGGCGAGCTTCGTTACAAGCTCGCGATCGCGAGCGCGCTCCCACCTGCGGACCTAGCCAGGGCCTGGGTGCTCGACGGACGCGGAACTCCGTGGGAATCTGATCTACAGACGACGAGTGCCCTGCTGGTCGAGCGGCTGGCCGTCTTCGGTGGCACCGAGCGCCTGCGATGCTGGCGGCCGCCCACCCGATTCGCAGGCGTCCGACGACAGCGAATGGCTTCGGAATAGCCGCGCACCTGCCATCTGATCGCCCGAGCGAAAACCTCCGCTTTTAGCGTCTCGCAGATTGCGCGATCGGCGCACTGCATCTACGGTGAGACGCGGTCGCCGTCGCACCGGTCGACCTACCCGATGATGAGATGAAAGCCGTCCGCCGGGCGGGTCAGGGGGCTTTGTGACAGGGAGACACGGACGCACCGCCGCACGCCGCTCGACACAGGCTCGGTCACGCAATGCCTGACCCGTTTGGGATCGAGCGCGCCGCGCTGCTCGCCTGGGCCGACCGGGTCTCAGCTCAGAGCGAGTTCCCGCGTCTCCTCCGCCGCCTGATCCTCGAGACGGGTGAGGATGTCCTCGGCCTCAACTTCCCCGCTGGCGAGGGCGTCTCAGCGGGCGACTGGGACGGCTCGGTTCGCTCCGGCGCCGCGACCCCTTTCATTCCCGCCGGCCTCTCCGTCTGGGAGCTCTCAGTCAATAGGAACTCCGGCGCCAAGGCAGACGAGGACTACGCGAAGCGGACCACGACGCCCGACGGCACCCCGACCGCCGAGGCCACCTACGTCGCCGCGATCTTGCGGCCCTGGACCAAACGGGCCGATTGGGCCAAGGAGAAAGCGGACGAGGGGCGCTGGGCGGCGGTCCATGCCTTCGGCGTCGACGACGTCGAGACCTGGCTCGAAGCAGCACCGGTCACCAGCGCGTGGTTGGCCGAGTTGCTCGGACTCGCCTCCTCCGGCCTGCAGGCGGCCGATCCATGGTGGCGGCGCTGGGCGGGGTCGACCCAGCCGGCGATGCCGCCGAAGCTGCTGCTCGCCGGCCGCGAGAAGGTCACCGGGGCACTGGAAGAGCGCCTCGCAGGTTCGGCCGGGATCACGACGATCTCCGGTCCGAGCGTCGAAGAGGCCGAGGCCTTCCTCGCCGCCTTCGCCGTCTCCTTGGCCGAGGATGCCGGTGGGGTCCTCGCCCGGTTGGCCTTCGTGGACCAGGTCGCGACCTGGCGCGCCCTCGAGGGGATCGAGCATTCATTGGTCCTGGTGCCGAGGGGCGAGGAGGTACGAAAGGAGGCGGCCGGCGGGTCGCGCCACCACGTGCTGGTGCCGCTGCCGGGCAGCGCCGACGTCGATTACGAGCTGCCCGCGATCGACCCCGAGGGAGCGCGTGAAGCATTGACCGAGGTCGGGATCGCAGATGAGGACCGCTCTCGCGAGCTCGCCTACCTGGCACGGCGGAGCGTCCTCGCCCTGCGCCGCAGCCTCGCTGTCGCCCCCGGCCTCCACTCGCCCGCCTGGGCCCGTTCGCCCGCCGACCGCACTACCCGCGCCGCCCTCCTGGCAGGCCGTTGGAACGATGCCGTCCCTGGAGACTTGGAGGTGATCTCCGAGCTGGCCGCCCTGGTAGGCGAAGACCTGCGCGAACCACTCGAGCAGCTCGCTGCCGCTGAGGATCCGCTCGTGGTCAGGCTCGGCCGATCGTGGGCGCTGACTTCGCCATACGACGCCTGGTTGCAGCTCGCAGACCAGCTCCGCGACGAGGACCTTGATCGCCTCGAGAAGGCGGTGCGGAGCGTCTTGCTCGAGGTCGATCCGGCCCTCACGCTGCCCCCCGGCGAGCGCTGGAAGGCGGGCCTCGAGGACAAGGCCAGCGCCTACAGCCCGGCCCTCAAGCACGGCCTCGCCGATTCGATCTTGTTGCTCGCGATCAACGGCGATAAGGCCGGCAACGGCCGCGGAGGCGACTGCGCCTCCTACCTCGTCCATCTATTGGGCGAGGAGGCAAATAAGGAGGAGACCGGCACCCTGTGGTCTAGCCTCGCGCCGCAGCTGCCGCGACTCGCCGAGGCCGCCCCAGACTCCTTCCTAGAGGCCGTGCGTGCCGGATTGGCGGGCGAGCAGCCAGTGGTCACCGCGCTCTTCGCCGACCCGAAGGGCGAAAGCGCCCTCTTCACCGCAGGGTCTCCCCACATCCACCTACTCTGGGCGCTGGAGACGCTGGCCTGGTCGACGGACCACTTCGGGGCGGCGGTCGACGTCCTCGCCCGCCTGGCCGAGATCGACCCAGGCGGCAGCCTCTCCAACCGGCCAACGGAGAGCCTCGTCCGGGTCTTCTGCCCCTGGTATCCCGAGAACTGCGTCGATAACACGCGGCGGATAGCCGTAATCGACACGTTGCGCGAGCGTCATCCCACCGTCGCCTGGGGGCTGATGCTGTCGATGCTGCCCGATAGCCATGGCTTCCACATGCCGACGGCCCAGCCCACCTACCGCAACTGGGTTCCACCGCGCCGGCAGGTTGGGGGCGCCGAGTACTTCGAGCTGGTGGAGGCGGTCGCCGAGCGGCTTGCTGAAGACGCCGGCGAGGAGGCGCCGCGTTGGGCGAAACTCATCGAGAAGGGCGCCGACCTGCCGCCCGAGGGCCGCGGGATGATCCGCGAAGGTATCGCCACCCGAAGCGCCGACTTCGACGCCGCCGAACGCGCCGACCTCTGGGAGGAGCTCCGCGCCTTCGTTGCCAGCCACCGCGAGCACGCGGACGCCGACTGGGCGCTGCCGGCGAGCGAGCTCGAGGAGTACGAGGCCGTGTTGGCGCGCCTCTCCCCTACCACCGCCACCGAGCGTCTGCGCTTCCTTTTCGACGAACACCACCCCGGTTTGACCAGCGCCGGGCTCGAGGATCTGGGCGCCTTCGAGGCCGAGCTGCAGGAGCGCCGCACCGCCGCCGCAACCGAGATCGAAGCCGAGGGCGGACTCGACGCGCTGCTCGAGCTGGCGCGCTCCACTCAGCAGCCCGGCACAGTCGGCTGGGCGATCGCGGCGGGGTCGGAGGGGCGCCACGACGAGGCGCTGATGGAGCTAATGGGCTCAGAGGACGCGGCGGACCGGACGATCGCCGCCGCCTACTTTGAGAAGCGCCTGCTCCAGGGTGGCTGGGACGTCCTCGGCACCGACCCTCGCGAGCCGGCGCTCACCGCTCGCATCCTTCTCTGCAGCCGCAAGCGGGAGGAGGCCTGGGAGATTGCCTCCTCCCGCGGTCCCGAGGTCGAGAACGCCTACTGGTCGGAGTTCTCCCCCTACGGTCTTGGCGCCGACTTCGCCCGGCTTGCCTTCGCCGCCGAAAAGCTCCTCGGTGTCCACCGCCCGGCGACCGCCCTCCGTCTGATCGGCCTCTACCTGCGAAAGGACGTCGCCGCCGGCGAGCTGGTGCCGCTTGTGGCCGAGGCGCTCGACGCGCTCCTCGTCCCCTTGTCCGGGGCCGACGCCGAGAGCCAGCTCGACGGTCTCGGCAGCTACGACTTTGGCCAGCTTTTCGAGTTTCTCGAGCAGCACCGCGAGACGCTCGGCATCCAGCGCCTCGGCCAGCTGGAGTGGGCATACCTCGGTGCCCTTGGCCACGAGCCCTCCGTCCCCACGCTCTATGAGGCCCTCGCCGACGATCCCGCCTTTTTCGTCGGGGTGGTTTCGGCGATCTATAAGCCACATTCCGCCGAGGCCGCCGAACCGGACGAGGCCGCCCGACGGGCCGCCGAGAACGGCTTCCATCTGCTCTCTGCCTGGCATCGCGTGCCCGGCGAAGCTGACGACGGAATAGTCGATGAGGAGGCGCTCAAGGCGTGGGCAGAGAAGGCTCGGGAGCTCCTCGCCGCGGCCGACCGGCTACAGGCAGGCGAAGGCCGGATCGGCGCAATCCTGGCCTACGCCCATCAAGATGCCAACGGCGCCTGGCCGCCCGAGCCGGTGCGAAACGTCCTCGAGCACCTCGACAGCAGGATCATCGAGCGCAACATGGCGGCCGCCAAATACAACAGTCGGGGCGTCGTCTCCAAATCGATTGATGCCGGCGGCGAGGCCGAGCACGAGCTTGCCGACGGGTTCGAAAAACAGGCGAAGGACTTCCGCGATCGCTGGCCGCGCAGCGCTGCCGTTCTCGGCGATCTGGCGGCGAGCTATCGTCGCGACGCGCGACGTGGAGACGAGGAAGCCGAGCAGCGCCGCCAGGGCTTCGACCGCTGAGAGTGGCCGCGTCAGCGGCGCCGAGGTCAGCCCATCGGATGACTCCAACCGCCCTGCGCAAATTTCAGCCACTTCTCGCCAGAAGTGGCTGACTCCCCGCATATCCCCGCTAATCCCCGCGCATCCGACTAGATCAACCGCTTGGGTGGGACTTACAAATATCCCTGTAAATAAGCCTGTTTTTGACACCTACACGGAGAATGGCCTTCGTGGATCGCACCCAGGAGGTCGGCGGTTCGAATCCGCCTAGCTCCACTAACAGAAGCGCCTGCACGTCGCGGGCTTCTGTCTTTTAGGAATCCACCGCGATCCCCCAGCATCGCGCTCCATTTGAGCCACTAGTTGTAGTTCCTAACCACGTTGTTCCAGCTCGGCGAGCCGAGCTGCGGGCGGGCGGTGGCCGAGAGAGCCGTGTCGTCGGGTGAAGTTGTAGTGGGTTAGCCAGCCCGGCAGTGCCGCGGTGCGCTCGGCAGAAGTTCCATAGACCGCCCCATAGGCCCAGCGGTTGGTGAGCGTCTGGATGAAGCGCTCGGCCTTGCCGTTGGTCTGGGGCCTGTAGGGACGGGTGCGCAGATGGCGCAAGCCAAGCTCCCCGCAGGCCTCGGCGTGGGCGTTTGAGATGTAGCAGGCACCGTTGTCGCTCATCACCCGCTCCACCGTGATTCCCATCGAGGCAAGCCAGCGAACCGCCCTGCGCAGAAAGCCCACTGCGGTAGGCCCACGCTCGTCGGCGAGCACCTCGACGTAGGCGAGACGCGTGGCGTCATCGACGCAGACGTGGACGAACTCCCAGCCGGTGACGTTGCGCTGCTTGCCGTTCTCGGTGCACCGAGCGACGCTGGGGCCTCGAACGCCGGTGACCCGGTGACCGGCGCCTTTGGGGCTGATTCGGGCCAACTTCTTGATGTCGACGTGGATCAGCTCGCCCGGGCGCTGACTTTGGCGCCCTCGGGGCCGGGAACGTCTCGAAGACATCGGATTTTCGCAGGCCCGGGATCCCTCAAGTCAGCGAAGACTTCCGGCTCCAGCAGGCGCTGTATCCCATGGCAGCCTACACATGCCCGCGAATCCGCCAAGCAGGCTCATGCTCCTTGCTCCCGCCTGAACGTCGACGCCGCTCCTATAACCATCAGCGGGGCGCGAGATCATCACCGTCGCGAATTCCCCTACGGACTCACCAATTGTGCGGAGGCGGATCGTGATCGGTCGCGCTGTCTCCGAAGGGCATCGGCGATTCCAAGCCATCGCTATCGCCATATTGCTAGGTAACGATGTCTTTGGCGAAAATCCGCAGAATCTCAGTGCTGGGATATTCGGACAACGACACAAGCTTGTTGGCCAACGCGACCGGCAGCAGGGCATTGTCGTACATCGAACAGCGCAGACGACCAATGATAGCCAGTGCGTCGAACAAGTTGGAGAAGTCGGCGGCGGTGGGGGTCGCGCGCAGGTCGCCGGCGGGCACCGACACAACGTACATGCTGTGATCCGATGCCCTAAAGATCAGCTTGTTACCCCAATAAGTGGTCCGACCATATACGTCGGGCGATTGGTTGCCGGGAATTATGTGTCTCTTGATGTATTCGTCGGTGAGCAGCAATGCATGCCCCGGCGGGACATGATCGGCAATCTGCTGTGCATGCTCTACGAACGGCCCCGACTTCTCAAGACCGGCCAAGTTGAGTACCGACCAAGATCCCTGAGAGGTCATGAGGTGCTTGCTCAAGGAGCGCAGCGGACGGACCAGACCAGAGGTCACCCCAAAGGCCGCCAGCGGACCGTCCTTAATAAATGCCGTCGTGCGGAGCTGTTCGGCCCCGTAGTGCTGACTGATCTGACGAATCACGTCTACCAGCACGAGCGTCTCAAGAGCGGCGAGCACATAGGAAGTTACCGCGCCAGCTCCGGCCTCGTCATCGATACGCTCGTGCAACCGCAGCGCATCCACAAGCCAAATGGGTCCCCCGCAGGAAGGACAGACGGTCTCGTCTGGATCCGCCGCGCGTAGCGTAAGAGGGGCCTGACTGCAGTCGTAGGGACATGAGGGCACATCCCACTTATCTGGTCCAGTCGTGTGGAATTCCTCGAACAGGAGCCAGCGCAAAGTGTCCTGCAACCTCGTGGCAACCCGTTCCTCGCAAAGAAACTCGTGCAGAGCCCGGCGCACAGAGCTTGCTAGATCGCGGCCGTCGAGGCTGACGTTATTCGTTGGCAGCGCCAAGCTGTGGCGGCTCATCTTCTTCAACTTTGCGATATCGGCGGGGTCGATCGTCGGCTGCTCGGCAAGATGATCGAGATCGCGGAGGCTAAACAGAAGCGGCCCGGTGGTGAAAAAGGTAATTGCAGCTGAGGGGTACTCGGGCCGCACCTGTGCCTCCGACAGCGAACCGTCGACGGCGACCACCTTGTCGATGTGAGAAGGCACCTGCTCGGGCACGGCGATGAGAGACTGCTCAACTTCACTCGGTGAGGTAGGTGCCGGGAGGGTGCATCGATCGAGGAGCGCCTTCACCGTGGGATTGTTGATGATCTGGGCGTGAGAGATCTTGCTCGCGCGCTCGAAGGGCTTGCGACCAGCCGAGTTATAGGACATTAATCCGCTTGCCCACCAGATCCATCCAAGCTCGCCGCAACGGGCTCTCCAGCCTCGTTATTTGAGCCCACACGCACCTGGAATCGATCCACTTGGATCGGGACAATGAAGGTATTGGAGTCGGTCTTTAGACGGATAAACCCCTTGTCGTTTGCCCGTCGCAGGCTGTCGATGAAATCTCCGAAGTCATAATACTTCTCTACCTCGCGCAGCTCGTCGCGGTTATTGAGGTGCGACACAAACCAATTCTGGGTGTTCTTTAGAATGCTTGCTGAGATCGAGCTGACCTCCTGGGTCGCATAGACTAGGCCCAACCGAAGCTTCTGACCCTCCTTGGCGATTCGGTTGTATATGAGGGTCAAATCGGTCTCGTTCCGCCTCGGGAAGAGATTGTGGGCCTCCTCAAAGTACATTTGCACGAAGTTCGGGGACTCGTTAGCGACAAAGCGTCGCATCGCATCTCCAAAAATCGCGTGGCACAACCGGTCACTGAAAGTGCGCTGGATGATGGGGTCGCCCTGTGAGAGATCGACGATCACGATGCGCCCGGCTCGCAGCAGATCGACGATGTCTCTCTCAAACGATTCGCCGACATCTGGCGTATGCAGCTCGCGATGTGGCACCAACTTGCGGAAGCCGGACTCGTTTGCCGCACCCCCGGGCTTGGCGCGCCGTGTCAGGAAACGCATCAGGATCTTCAAATCGTCGTCGGCCCACTCACGGCCTTTTTTGACCTTATAGTCGGTAAAGTAGGCTGCAAGGGGTTCTTTTTCGTAGTTTTCCCAGACGGTACTGAACCAGCGCACTGCTTCCTCGAGAGTAACTCCCTTACTGGGGTCGATCCCATCGAGGCCCCCAATTTCGCTATCACGAATCTCTTTACTGGACTCGAAGCGAACCTTTTCCCCGGGACTACTCTTGAACCCCGCAGCCTCCAGACAGGCTCGGTAGCAGGCCACTCGACGCTCGAAGCGAGTCTTCGCACTTCGATCCGAAGGGTCGGGCTCCTCCCATTCAACTGCGCAGAAGGCCCGCGTATAGTCGGCAGTGTCCTCTCCAAGGAAGCGCGCAAGCAAACTGTGGCCCTCGGCAATCGACCTGTGGAAGTTGAGCTTCATCGTTCGAAAGCCGTCCTTGGGCTGGACGCTGTAGCGAATCGCGTCGCCGTATTCCTCGAAAATTGCGGTTCCGTCGTCCTGCTGGTTAGCGTTGGCGTACTCGCCGTTAACGTCGAAGATAATCTGCCCAATCGGGGCGACGGGCTCACCGTCGAGTATCTCTCCGCCACTACTAAGCTCCCGGGTCGCCTGCACGATCTTCTTGACGGAGTTTGACTTGCCCGTACGCGTCATCCCAAACAGCGCCGTGCGCTTGCCTAGAAAGTCGTAGGTCGACACGAAAACGGGAACCTCTGGCTCAATCGACGCAAGGCGTCGTGACGCGCTGTAACGAACGCTGCCGATCCGGACGTTTCCAGGGCCACCGACGATGCCATCTTCACGGAAGTTGACGATGTACTCGAGCAGCCGAGGTGAAGGCTTGACGCATTCATAGTTGTGAGGCGACTCGAAATTCTCGATGTCTCCACCGAACCGGACGGCACCCCCCTCACGATAGAAAGTGCCAAGGACACGACACTCGAGGCCTGAGAATTGAAACTCGGAGCGCGTGTACTGGTCCAGTGCTGCATCACCCTCCTTGTAGAAGTCAACCATCGCGGCCACGATGTCCGAATCAGTGGGGAGCGACGTGGGTCGCAGTACGCGAACGAGAATTGCCTCGTCGACCTGCTCAGCAGGGTTGGCGTAATGGCAAAGCAGAAACGTCCCGGCCGGGACTCCGTGCGCCTGCCGCTTCCAGTGATCATTGCTCATCAGCCGCAAGAAGTCGAAGTCCAGGTAAAAGGGGTAGCCGACCAGTGGCGACTCCGCCGGCTTGCGCATCTCTGCAAACGGATCGACTTTCGCAAGCTCAGCAAACTGCTTGATAAATGACACGAGTCCTCCTACGGTGCGAATGAAGGCGTGGTCCACCGTATCGGCGACAGCGGCGGCAGAGATCTTGGTTGAGGAGAAAGCAGCAGCACTCGATCAACTTTGGTGGCCCGGCCGGGCTGGGTCTTCCAAATGCGGCTAACCTTGTGCTGAGTTGGCAGGCGATCAATGACGGTGCCATGACAATGCCAGCCCCCCGGTATGGCAACCTGATCCGCGACGGAACGCGCCAGATTGAGTTGTTCATCACCACGACGTACGTCACCGATAACCAAGGCAACAAACGCATCCTCTGCGAGGGCACAGCGCAGTTGAGTGAGTACGTCGGTCATGAATCGCAGGTAGCGCGCCGGAGAGCTCGTGGTGGTCAGAGACGCGTCCACGTCTTTAGGGTCTTCGCCCAAGAACCAAAGGCGAACCCAGTTGTACTTCCCGTACTTGATGACCTGCAGATAAGGCGGTGAGGTAAGCACGAGGCGCGGCTGACTCGTGCCAAGCCCGAGGCGCTGGGTTGCGTCCTGCTGCCAGGCCCGGCCGGCTGTCCGACTGCTAGACGGAAGTTCCATGCGGTCGAGACGAGCAGCAAGCATGGCGAAAACGTCGCACTCCGGGGCCACCAACCCGTGCTTGGCGATGTATTGCTCGACGTAGGCAGGCCCCATCGCGAACGTATTGGGCATGCTGACGGAGAAGCCCCGGGTTGCGCCCTTTTGCGAGTGATTAGCGTGCATCATTCCGAGGGTCGTGGCCCGCAGTAGCGAATCTGCTGGTCCGTGACCTAGAGCGCGTCGCAGGTAAAGCAGCTGGCGAAGCGTCTCGTCCGTGTAGAGCATCCGGATCGACGGTGGAGCCTCATCGAGATCCTCGTTTCCGGGGATATAGGCCCGGCGCAACTCGCGCAAACGTTGGAGAGCGCGAGTCCTCGAGGGGATCCGAACCTTGGCTGCCGAAAGCGCTACCGCGAGGGGATTGGCATCCGAGAGAATGGCCTGCCGGCCAGTCAGCGTAGCCTCAAGCCCCACCGTGCCACGCCCGCTGAACGGGTCATAAATGACCTCACCCGGCTCGGTGAGCCAGCGCACAAAGACGTGCGCGAGCTGGGGCGGAAACATGGCGAAGTACGAGCACACTGCGTGCAACGGATGTCCCCAGCGGCGAGGGGCGCGACGCCAGCGCTCGGGAAGTCTACGGAGGTTCGGGTGGGCACCGGCAACCGTCATGGATGCACCGTATCTGCGACGCTCCTCTGACGACTTCGAGAGCGATATGTCAGTAGAGATCGAACTGCGTTGTGAGCGGTTGGAGGTCGCGCCGCCATTTTCGGGCACTTCTCGCCAAGAGTGCCTGATCCTCGCTTATTCGGGCTGGTCAACCCAGGTCCGAGTCGCTTGAGTGCCATCTACAAACTTACCCCAGACCGAAGCCGAGTCGGCGTCGTAGAAGTAAACGGTGGGGCGCTTGTCTGTCGGCCGCCCTGCGGCAACAGCGTTTGCTCGGGTCTGGATCTCCCTGTTGGCGGCCGAGTCTGGACCGCCGTGGAGGCTGACGAAGAGCCTTGTACTTCCCCTCCGACCCGACCGCGCGGAAGACATGGGCATGGCGAGCTTGCTCATACTCCTCTGGCTCGATGTCACCGACGTTGTCGGGGTGATTGCGAGCCAGGGTGTCGGCCAGGGCTGCCTTGACTAGATCGGCGTCGGCAGCTAGTCGGACGGTTAGGTCCGGATCGCTGCTTTCATAGAAAGTCGCCATACGCCCAGCGACTCGCAGGGAGTTGACGATCTCCTCGAAGTCCGTCGTACCCTCAGAGGCAAAGAGAGCTAAACCGTCGACCGAGAGTTTGCTCAGATCCGCTTCGTCCAGCAAACGTCCATAGGTGAAGCAATTCGGGCGACAGGCGATACTAAGTCCGTTGCCCAGAAGCAGATGACGATTAGCGTGGACCTCCGCAGCAGTCCTAAGCGCATCCTCAAAAGAGAGAACGTCAGTCATTTGCCGCCTCAGAGTCGTTCGCGTGGAGGATATGGGCCCGTTCTTTCCTTTAGTCAAGCTCTTGTCTGCACTGGACTGTAGATGGTGATGCAGGTAACCGATCAATGGCGGTTGCCCCACCGCCCCACGAGATCCAGGCGTAATTAGCAAAAGATCGAGTCGTCCTTCGGCAAGGAACTCTTGAGCTTCCACCACGTCTGAATCTTCTTGGAAGACCACGGGTACCTTGGGATTTCTCATGTGGATGATCTGACATGGGCTCTCCGATGGTTCTACAGCGGCTCGGTCCCCTCGCTCAAGATCTTGAGGTACTCGTCGTAGGCGAAGATCTTGTTGCGCGGGCGGCCGGTGAGCTCGCGGAGGATGCCGATTCGCTCGAGCTGGCCGATAGCCGTGGCGACCGTCGGTTCGGAGACCGGCAGTTGTTCGGCGGTTTCGGGGATCCGTAGGACAACCTCCCTGATGGCATGGTCGAAGACGAGCAGGGCGGAGCCCGCTGCGCGGCCGAGGGCGCTGATCCGCTTTCTATCTCGCTCAATCAGCTCGACGATCCGCTTGGTCGTTTCACTCGCGAGGCCGGCAACTGAGATCACTCCCTCTAGGAAGAATCGGAGCCAGCCCTCCCAATCGCCGTCGGTCCGAATCGCCTGGAGCCGTTCGTAGTAAGTGTCTCGGTGGCTCTTCAGGTGGAGGCTCAGGTAGAGAAGGGGTCGCGAGAGGACGCGCGCTTCGCCGTCGGCGGTCTCGCTGCAGAGCATGAGCGTCACCAGGAGTCGACCGAGTCGGCCATTGCCGTCGAGGAACGGGTGGATCGTCTCGAACTGGGCGTGGGCCAGCGCTGCTCGAATCAGGACGGGCATGGCAACGGGCTCGCCGTGCAAGAACTTCTCAAGGTCGGCCATGGCGGGCGGCACCTCGTTTGGGGGCGGAGGAACGTAGCGAGCCGCAGCGGGCTCGGGTCCACCGAGCCAGTTCTGAATGCGGCGAAACTCGCCCGGGCCGGTCTCGCCGCCGCGAGTGCTGCGCAAGAGCTCACCATGAACCTGTTTGAGGAGCCGCAGACTGAGAGGAAGGCCCTCCTCCATGGTCCTTAGCCCCAGGTTGAGCGCAGCGAGGTAATTGGTGGTCTCGCGCACGTCTTCCTCCGGGACACCCGGCGCGACGTCGTGCTCGAAGAGGAGCAAGTCCGAGAGCGAGGACTGGGTGCCCTCGATCTGCGAAGAGAGCACGGCCTCCTTGCGGATGTAGCTGTAGAGGAACTGGTCGGCGTCAGGCAGCAGGAGCGTGATTCCGTCGAGGCGACCCAGGGCCTGATTCGCTCGATCCAGCAGACGCTGCATCTCCGCATCGATCGCAAGCGGAGGATCTGGCGGCAGGGGCTTCGGTGAGAACGCCGAGTAGGCGCCACCCCCAGAGGACACGGGCGTGAAGTGCCCGGCCCTGCCTGCTTGGCTGTTCGTGAAGGCGTCGCTCATGTCCCTGGGATCCTTGGGATCGACGCGACGTTACCAAAGGTTTAGGCGTTTTCCTTGGGATAGCCGATATGCAACCAAAGCTTCCTTGGGAGGCGCGGCAATGGCGTTCCAGCCGTCTTGGGCAAATTTCGGGCACTTCTCGCCAGGAGTGCCCGACTCCCTGCAGCTGCACGACCGACTTGGATCGCACCCAGGAGGTCGGCGGTTCGAATCCGCCTATCTCCATCGCCAGAAGCTCCTGCACAGGTGAGCTGACAGCGGGCGCTGGAGGCCGCGACCTGCGAGCCGAACCGGCCAGCGCCTCGCGCGAGCATTCCTTCCAGGACTTTTCTGGCCGGTTGCCCCCATCTCGTTCCGCACCGCGGGTCAGACGACGAGGCCGGGATACAGCGGATACGCCTCCGTCAGCTCCTCGACGGTGGCACGCACTTCGTCGACCAACGCCTGCGGGAGCTCCGGCTTCCCGCGGACGTCCTCGATCGGCCCTGCCGCCCCGAGGACGGTGGAGATCAGCTCGGCGATTCGGCCCATCTCGACTTCGCCAAAGCCGCGGGTAGTCAGAGCCGCGGTCCCGAGCCGGATGCCGCTGGTGAACCACGGGCCGTTCGGGTCGTACGGCAGCACGTTGCGATTGAGCACGATGTTGCACTCGCGCAGGGCCGCCTCCGCCTGTCGACCGTTGAGGCCATGCTGGCGCACATCCACGAGCAGCAGATGGTTTTCGGTGCCGCCGGTCTGCAGCACCTCACTGCCGGCCACGAGCGCCTCGGCCAGCGCGCGCGCATTTTCGACGATCGCCGCCGCGTAGTCGCGGAACTCCGGTGCAAGCGCTTCGTGGAACGCGACGGCCTTCGCCGCCATGACGTGGGGCAGCGGGCCTCCGAGGATCATCGGGCAGCCGCGGTCGACGGCGTCCGCGAACTCGCTCGTGCACAGCACGAGACCACCGCGCGGGCCGCGCAGCGTCTTGTGCGTCGTCGAGGTCACAATGTGCGCGTACGGAACGGGGTCGAACTCGCCCTCGAAGACGCCGCCGGCGACAAGGCCCGCGAAGTGGGCCATGTCGACCATGAACACAGCGCCGACCTCATCCGCGATCTCGCGGAAGCGGCGGAAGTCGATCTTGCGCGGGTAGGAACTGTGGCCCGCGAGAATCAGCAGCGGGCGGGTCTCCAGCGCCAGCTCGCGCACTCGGTCGTAGTCGATCAGGCCCGACTCCGGATCCACCCCGTAGGGAACGATCTCGAAGAGTTTGGCGGACAGGTTCGCCCGCATGCCATGCGTCAGGTGGCCGCCGGAAGTCAGCTCCATCGCGAGCATGCGCTGGTTGACGAGGCGTTGGCGCAGCTCCTCCCACTGCTCCTCGGAAAGGAGCCGGGAGTCCCGCACGCCCTGCTCTTCGAGGTACGGCTTCTCGACGCGCTCGGCGAGGATCGCCGAGAAGGCGACGAGGTTGGCGTCGGCGCCGCTGTGCGGCTGCACGTACGCATGGTCGGCCCCGAAAAGCTCCTGAGCCAGCGATGCGGCGGCGCCCTCGACCGTGTCGACGTTCTCGCAGCCCGCGTACCAGCGCTTGCCCGTGGCGCCCTCGGCGTACTTATCAGTCATCCACTGGCCCATCGCCAGCTGGACGGCCGGCGAGCTGTAGTTCTCGCTCGCGATCAGCTTCAACGCGTGCCGCTGATCCTCAAGTTCGCTGCGGATCGCGGCGGCCACCTCCGGCGCCACACCGCCGACCACCTCAAGTGCGGACTTGAAGGCCTGGCTGGCCGTGGAAGCATCGCGGATGGTCTCGGGCACCATGGCGCTCATCCTACGCGGCACCCTTGATGGCTGCGTATGCTTTTCGAGGCCATAAATCCAGAAAAGCAGCCGCCCCGCTTACTCGGCGGCGCGCAAACGCCCCGGGGCACGACGCTGATCAGTCGGCTTGGCCGCTACCTCGGCGGGCGCTCAGACGTTCTCGGGCCGAAGTGCGTTCGTTCTTCTGCGCGATGTACTGCTGTGCGATCGAAGCCAGCAGTGCGACGAACACCCCGATCCCGGTCAGGATGTAGAAGATCGTAAAGATCTGGGTGCCGGCAGTGGTCGGGGCAAGGTCTCCATAGCCCACGGTCGTCAGGGTGACGATCGAGAAGTAGAGCGCCTCGATGATGGTCCAGTCCTCGAAGCGCCAGTAGAAGATTGCCCCCGTGAGAACGAGGGCGGCGGCGACGAACGGCAGCGCCTTGGTTTCGGGGTCACGCCAAACCGCGACGATCGCCCGTGCGAGTCCCCGGAACGCGAGAGCCAAGGGGAGCATGGAGACGGATTCGCCGAATCCATGCGCTTTCCTGGGGTAGCTCTTCGGGGGGCCCTCAGCCCAGCAACTTGGCCTTCGCCTGATCGAACTCCTCAGCCGAAAGCGTTCCCTTGTCTTTCAACTCGGCGAGCTTGTGGAGCTCGTCGGCGGGGGAGCCGGCCTGGGCCTGCTCTCGAACGTAGCTGTCGAACTCTTTCTTGGCATCTACCTGGGCCTTGATCGTGCGGTCGCGCATACCGTTGCCACGAACGATCAGATAGAGCAGCACCCCGAGGAACGGCAGGAAGACCAAGAAGAACACCCAAACGGCCTTCGCCACGCCCGACAGCTCATGGTCGCGAAAGAGATCCGAGATGATCGAGATGAGAATCCAGATCCAGGCGAAGAGCAGAAAGAACTCAAAGATGAAGAGCAGTCCTTCGCCGAAGCTGATGTCTGCGAGCAACACCGTCATACCTCCTTCTCAGTCCAGTTGACGGTCAGCTGGTAGATGATCACAACGTCGAGGATGATCATCAGGAACGCCCATAGCGGGGCCGCCGGGAACCAGACGACCTGCAGAACTGCGTTGATCGCCAAGAGGAAGATTCCTAGGACGCGAGCCACTTCGTTGCCGACGATCAGGCCGAGGCCCGTGAGCCCGACGACGGCGCCGATGATCAGCTGAACCCAGCCCCAGGTGGTGAGGTCGAAGATCAAGGCGCCGTGACCGCCAACCACGACCACTTCGTCGTTGAGGATTGCCGCCAGCCCCCAGATCACATCCAGGCTTCCGAGGATGATCATCATTACCCCGGCGAACGCGATCCAGGTGGAATTTTCGCTCCCGACAGGTCGCCTCGAACTCTGACTAGCCTCCACTGGAATCTCCTTCCAAGCTCCGTTTCTCATTCCGAGCCGGCAGCTTTGCGACTGCTTGCCCTGATCACTCTATTCGCCTCTAGGGACAAGTAAAGGAAGATGCGCATAATCGTCCCTTCTCGGGGGGCACCAACGAACGGGACAGCTATGCAGAGGAGCGGATCCGTGGATTCAGGAAGGCAACTTGACCGCTCCGGCCGTCTACAACGCTGGGTGCCCGGGGTCGAACTCATCCAACAGTACCCCGGCCGATCCGCTCGACCTGATCTGGTGGCGGGAGTCGTGCTGGCCGCGATCCTGGTGCCGCAGGGAATGGCCTACGCAGAGCTTGCCGGCCTGCCGGCGGTCACGGGCCTCTACACGACGATCGCCTGCCTGGTGGGCTACGCCCTCTTCGGGCCTTCACGGGTCCTGGTGCTCGGCCCCGACTCTTCGATCTCGCCCCTGATCCTCGCTTCAATCACGCCCCTGCTGGTCGTCGGAGACCCGGGGTCGGCGATCGTTCTGGCGGGCATGCTCGCGATCTTCGTCGGCCTGATCGAGATCGGGCTCGGCCTCGGCAAGCTCGGGTTCGTCGCCGACCTGCTCTCGAAGGAGGTGCAGGTCGGCTACATGAACGGCCTCGGGATCACGATCATCGTCGGACAGCTACCGAAGCTGTTTGGGTTCTCGACCGACGCCGACTCGTTCCTCAGCGAGGTGAAGGCGTTCGTGGAAGGTCTCGGTCAGACGCACACCACCACGCTCGTGCTCGGGCTCGCGGTCCTCGGCATCCTGCTCCTGCTGCCGATCTTCAGCAAGCGTCTGCCGGCGATCCTCGTGGGAGTCGTGGCGGCCACCGTCGTCTCGGCGGCCCTTGGCCTGGCCGACCACGGGGTCGCGACGGTCGGGTCCCTGCCCCAGGGAGTGCCGACCCCGGGACTCCCCTGGACGGACGCCGGCGACGTCCCGGCGCTGCTTCTGGCGGCCCTTGGCATCACCCTGGTGTCGCTGACCGACACGATCGCGACCGCGACCAGCTTCGCGGCCCGGCGCGGAGAAGAGGTCAAGCCCGATCAGGAGATGATCGGCGTCGGGGCGGCGAACGTGGCGGCCGGCTTCTTTCAGGGGTTCGCGGTCTCGACGAGCGGCTCGAGGACCGCCGTCGCCGAGCAGTCGGGGGCGAAGACCCAGCTGGCCGGACTGGTCGGGGCCGGACTGGTCGCGGCTCTCCTTCTCTTCCTCAACTCACTGCTCGCCGACCTACCGCAAGCGGCGCTCGCGGCGGTGGTAATCGCCGCGGCGATATCGCTGATGAACCTGCCCCTGCTGCGCCGCTACTACGAGATGCGCAGAAGCGCGCTCGGCGTGTCCCTGGTGGCCACCGCCGGGGTCGTGCTCCTCGGCGTCCTGCAGGGAATCGTGGTTGCGGTCCTGCTGGCGATCATCCTCTTCTTTCGTCGCAACTGGTGGCCGCATGGTGCGGTTCTGGGACGCCCCGAGGGAACGGAGGGATGGCACGACGTCACCGCCTACCCCGACGCCAAGGAGGTCCCGGGCGTTGTCGTCTACCGCTGGGAGGCGCCGCTGTTCTTCGCCAACGCGGGAAGATTTCGCGACGAGATCAGGCGGCTTGCGCGCGAGCGCGAGCCTGATTGGATCGTCCTGCAGTGTGAGGCCATCACCGACGTTGACGTGACCGCGGCGGAGATGCTCGAGCAGCTCGACCGCGAGTTGAACGCGTCGGGAATACACCTCGCCTTCGTCGAGCTGCGCGACCGCCTCAAAGAGCTGACTCTGCGCTACGGGCTGATGGACACGCTCGACAAAGATCACTTCTATCCCTCCATCGAGGCGACCATCGCTGCGATTCGATTGGAGGGCGGCGCCGGAAGAGGCTAGCCCAACGTCGCCGCCTCGATCGAGGTGCGCGGCTCGATTTCCCGCAGCCGCATCATCCGAGAGGAATTGAAGAGCCCGATCAGGCTGGCGATGATCGGAACCAACAGAGCCACCTGCAGGGAGCGGTTCGTCGCATCCGTGTTGATGCGGAGGACTTCATCCTGAACCGCCTCTGGCTCTTCGGCGAGCAGCTGTTCGAGTTTCGCATTGCTCGTCACTTCCGCGTCCTCGTCGAGCTTGTCCGCGATCTGCTGCTGCTGGTTCGCCGGGATCACGGTGCTCGCTTCGGTCATGTTGGTGAAGCTGAGCGAGAGAACCGCCAACAGCACGCCCCCGGCCATCGCCAGTCCGAACGAGAGCCCGAAGGACCCCGCCGCCGAGTTCACCCCGGCCGCCTCGCTGATCCGCTCTTCGTCGATCGGGGCGAGCGTGTAGTTGTTGAGCTGGGACACCAGCAGCCCCAGTCCGGCTCCGGCCAGCGCCAGAGGGATGACCAGATACCAGCCGGAGCTCACCTTGGGCACGATCAGGCCGAGCAAGGCCATGCCGAGGGTGCTGAGCGCGAAGCCGAAGCGGATGATCGAAGCGGGGCGGCGATCCCCGGCCCTCCGCCCCGCGAGAATCGCTGCCCCAAACATGGTCAGAGAGAGCGGAGCGAGGGTCAGGCCGGTCTCCAGCGCGTTGTATTCGAGCGAAATCTGGAGAAAGATCGGCAGCGCGATCATCGCACCGCCCAGGGTGATGTTCTGGAGCGCCTGCTGGGAGATTCCGATCCTGAAGTTGGGGTGCCGGAAGAGGTCTGGGTCAAGCAGGGTCGCCTTTCCTTCGCGGTGACGCCGCACCAGCCAACGGGCCAACGCCCAGAGCGCGAGCGCACCAACTGTGATGGTCAGCCCGACGAACTCGCCCCCCTCCTGCCAGACCAAAATCCCCAGGACCACGCCGCCCATGCCGATGACCGAGAAAGCGGCCCCCGTTCCATCGATTTGGCGGGAGCCGGTGTAAGGCACGTCGCGGACGAGCTTGATGTTGAGCAGGACGACCGCGATCACAACCAGCTCGAGGAAGAAGCCGACCCGCCATGAGAGGAAGGTCGTCACGAAGCCGCCAAGAAGTGGCCCAACCGCCGCCGCAACGGCCGCCGACGCGCCCACCAAGGCATACGCCTTCTTCTGCGCCCTACCCTCGAAGTTCCCACGGATCAGCGACTGCATTGCGGGCAGCAACAAGGAAGCGCCCAGGCCGCCGACGATCGCCCAGAAAACGATGATCACGCCGAGGCCCTGCGCCAGCGTCATCGCCAGGGCGCCGGTCGCATAGCCCAGCAGGCCCAGCACAAATGCGCGCTTTCGCCCGATCAGGTCGCCGATCTTGCTGCTGATCAGGATGAACGCCGCGGAGACCAGAGCCTCCAGCGCGATTGCCGACTGGACGCCGCTGACGGTCGTATCGAGATCCCCGACCACGGCCGAGATCGAGACGTTCATCAACGAGGTGTCGACGACGAGCACGAACATCGCCATCGCGAGCACGAAGGCTAGCCGCGTGCTGCCGTCTCCCTCCTCCGGGGCGGTGGCGCCCACCGCCCGCGTCATGGGCTTTGCTCGGTGGCGGGGTGGGCCGGCCCCGGCTCGCCTCGCTCTGCCGACGAGCGGGAGGCGGTGAGCTCGGCGGAAATCCTTACTGCTGCGGAGACGAGGGGGGCGGCGAGGATGAGGCCGATGGTGCCGAAGAGGCAGCCACCGGCGATGGTGGCGATCAGGACCGCCAGGGGGTGGAGGTCGAGAGCGGCGCCGTAGGCGATCGGCTGCACCAGCTGCTGGAGCACGCCGTTGGCGAGGAGGACTATTACGGCGATCGCCAGCGCCGCCTCGGGGCCCTGGCCGCCCAGGGCGATCAGGACCGCGAACGCGCCCGCTGCCCAAGCACCGAGATAGGGCACGTAGCCGCCGAGGAAGGTGACGACGGCGATCGTCCCCGGCAGCGGCACCCCGAGCAGCAGCGCCCCGGCACCGACCAGCAGCGCGCTCCAGGCGGCGACGATCGTGACGCCGACGAAGTAGCCGCGCAGGGAGCGGGACACCTGCCCCATCACGGTGCGGGCGACCGGGACCGGCATGCCGAGGTGGCGCTCGACGAACCTGCCGAGTGTGGGCGCGTCCTTGAGCATGAAGAAGAGGCTGATTGCAGCGAAGGAGAGGAAAACGGCCAGCGAGGCCAGCTTGTCGACTCCGCCGAGGAGGCCGTCGGTCAGAGCCCTGAAGCCGGCGCTGATCGAGGCGCTCGCCTCCTCGTTCGCGTCGCTGGCTGTGGAGGAACCGACGCCCAGGCCCTGGAGCCAGGACTGGATCTCGTCCGCCCCGGAGTGGAGCCTCTGACTGAGGCTGTCAGCCTGGCTGGCGATGCCGCTCATGACGATGACGCCGACGCCGACGCCAATCAGGACGATCCCGAGGAAGACGAGCACCGCACTGGCTCCCCTCGGCACCCCGTGCCGCTTCAGCCAGTCGACCATCGGCACGGTGACCGAGGCGATGATCGCCGCCGTCACTACCGGCATCACGATCGTCTGCGTCTGCGCCAGCAGGAAGATCGCCCCGACCAGCGCCGCGCCCACCCCGACCAGCAGCCAGGCGCTGAAGCCGAGGTCGCGCAGCCAGGCAGGCGCCGAGAACATCCCGCTCAGCTCGGCGGGATCGATCTCGATCACTTCTTCCTCGGGAGGCTCGCTCTCGCGGCCGGCCCGCCACAGCCGCCCTCGGATCGCGCGCCTCGGAGTCATCGGAGCTCCTGACGATACGCGGCGGCGCCGACACGGCCGCGGAGCGGCGCGATGACCGAGGCGGTTCGGATCACCTACGTCGGCCACGCAACCGTCCTGGTCGAGATGAACGGCGTCCGTCTGCTCACCGATCCGGTGTTGCGGCGCCGGGTCGGCCCGTTGCGCCGCCACGGGGCGCCGCCCGACCCGGGACTGGCTGAGGACGTCGACGCGGTGCTGATCTCCCACCTGCACCACGACCATGCCGACGTGCCCTCGCTGCGGCGGCTGAGCAGGACGGTTCCGGTGCTCGCCCCACCGGGAGCGGGGGACTTCCTCGCGCGGCTCGGCTTCGGCGACATCCGCGAGCTAGCCCCGGGCGACTCCGGCGCCGTCGGCGGGGTCCGCGTCACCGCCACCGAGGCGAACCACCCAGCCGGCGGCCGGCGGCTCGAGCGGGCCTCGCGGGCGGTCGGGTTCGAGATAAGCGGCGAGCGGCGGATCTACTTCGCCGGCGACACCGACCTCTTCGACGGCATAGAGGAGATCGGCGCCGGAGAGCTCGACCTCGCTCTGCTGCCGATCGGGGGATGGGGCACGAGCATCGGCGCCGGGCACCTCGACCCCGAGCGGGCGGCGCGAGCCGCGGCGCTGCTCTCGCCGCGGGCGGTGGTGCCGATCCACTGGGGAACGCTCTACCCGCTCGGCCTGGCACGGCTGCGTCCCGAGCCGCTGCGCGCGCCGCCGCGCCAGTTCGCCAACTGGATGCGCGAGCTGGCGCCTCAGTCGGAGCTGCGGGTGCTGGCGCCGGGCGAGGCGACCTCCCTGGCGTAGCCTTCGTGCCCGAGGCTGGCCAGCCACTCCCGGAACACCCGGTGGACCCGCTCGGCGCCGACCACGTCCTCTTGCGGCCAGGGGAGCTCGGCCGGGTGCAGCACGAAGGGGTGCGCCTGAGTCCCGCCCATGCCGCCGTGCGAGCCGACCAGCTCCTCGAAGGCGGCGACCTCGCCGAACTGTGGCCAGTAAGTGCTGTTGACCATCAGATCGGCGCAGTGGGGGAAGCCGTCGGTGCGCCGCAGGTGATCGGCGGCGTTGGGGCCGAACGGCTCGAGCGGGTCCTCGCCCTCGACCCGCCGCTCCTCGAGGAAGTGGGTCCCCCCAGCGCCGATCGCGATCGCCCCGGAGCGCTCCGAGCGGACCAGGACGAAGCCGATTCCGGGGTGGTCGCGGAGGGCCGGGAGCAGCAGCGGGTAGAGCGCCTCGAGGCGCTCCAAAGACACCCGGCCGGGCTCGCGCGGGAAGCTGATCAGGCCGAGGCAGCCCGAGGCCATCACCGAGAGCTCCGGCACCTCGCCCCCGTGCGCCTGGTCCACCTCCTCGCGGACCTCGGCGTCGAGCGTCACCACGCCATCGTCGCGGCGGCTGCGGGTCGCGGTGCGGACCGTGCGCGCCGCGATCGTGTCGTCGCGGGCGACCTCGGTCAGGCCGGCGCTGAGGTAGGCGAGCGCGTCGTCCTCGCCCTCCTCGACCGCGATCGTGCTCTCCGGGTCGCAGGCCGACCGCACCAGGTCCTCGAGGGTCGCTCCGTAGCGGTCGCGAAAGGTCTCCCCCTGCGACTGGCCGTGGTCGGAGAGCACGACCAGCCGGTAGGGGCGCGGGGCCTCAGCGCAGGCGAGGGCGACCCTGGCGATCTGGCGGTCGAGGTCGCGCAGCACGGCGAGGGCGTCGTCGCGTTCGATCCCGGAGTGGTGGGCGACCTCGTCGTAGGCGAGGAAGGTCGTGTAGACGAGTGGGCGGCCGGCGAGGACGTCGCCGACGACGCTGGCGACCTGGAGGTCGCGCTGGACCACGGTGGCCCAGGCGCGGACGGCAGCGTAGGAGCGCGGGCGGGCGATCCGCGGGCGGACGTCGTCGCGAGCCTGTCGGCGCGCCGCCCGGCGCTCGCGGAAGACGTCGGCGAACGCCAGCACGAGCGTGCGCGCAACCGCGTAGGGACGAGCGAAATAGGCCGCGTAGTCGACCCCGATCGGCCGCCGGCGGTGCAGCACCGTGCTCATCGTCAGCATCGAGTGCGGCGCGTCGCCGGAGAGGATGTTGGCACGGCTGGCGCCGCCCGCGTGCAGCAGCCCGCGTCCGTCCGAATGCCGCCGCTCCAGCTCTTCGGCGTCACGAGGGTGGTTGGTGACGATCGCCGCGCCGCGGTCCTTCTCCCACCAGCGGAAGGCCGGCATGTCCTCGTTGGAGCCGTGCAACAGGCCCGCCTGGCAGGCGCCGGTCTGCGAAGACCAGTCGGTCTCCCACCTGCTCAGCCGGTGGGAGCCGCTGCGCAGCCAGGCGGCGAGGTTGGGCGCGTCGCCGGCGGCCAGCGCCCGGTGCAGGACGTCGTGGGCGAGGCCGTCGATCTCCAAGAAGAGGACGCCCGGCACCTCGCTCTCCACCCGCTGCCCGCGTCGCCGCATCTGCCGGCGGACGACGTTGCGGTACCAGGAGTCATCTTCATCGATCGCCAGCAGCGCGTAAAAGCCCGCGGTGAGCGCGGTCATAGCGACCGTGACGACGATCCCCTCGAGCACTCCGTCGAGGTGGGCGCCGGGCAGGAGGTTGACGGCGAAGGTGACGAGAACGCCGTTGAGGAGCAGGGCCGCGCCACCGAGGGTGAGGACCGTGAGCGGCAGCGCGATCCGCGCCAGGGCCGGCCAGATCAGCGCGTTGAGCAAGCCAATCGCTGCCGCTGCGCCAAACGCAGCGAGGGCGCCGTCGAGGACGAAACCTGAGAGGAGCGCGGAAAGCAGCAGCAGGGAGAAGGCGTCCAACAGCAGGACCAGCAGGGCGCGCCAGACGATCCGAATGTTCATCGTCGGCCGCCGCGAGGAAAGACGCTTCGCAGGTGGCCGGCCAGCTCCGCCGCGCTAACGCCGATGAACGCGCCGGCAAGCACGTCCGCGGGGTAGTGGACACCAGTATGGACTCGGGAATACCCGACCAGGGTCGCCAGGGCCCGTAGCGGCGCCGAGAGCATCGGCTGCGCGTTGGCGGCGCCGGTGGCGAATGCGAAGGCGGAGGCGGCGTGGCCGGAGGGGAAGGAGCTCGAGCGCGGCATTTGGACATGGCGCCTCGCGAGCTCCTCGGTCTCCTTCCTCGCGGGGCGCCGCCGGGTGGTCAACGGCTTGGCGACGAAATTGACGAAGCCGGAGGCGATGCCGAGCGAGACGAGGCCCTTCCGAGCTGCAAGCCGGCCGCTGGGCCCGCCGAGGAGGGCCAACGCGGCCGCGATGGCGAACCAGAGCTTGCTGTGGTCGGCGGCGCGGGAGAGACCGCGCATGGCGATGTCCAGCGAGGGAGTGTCGGCGGCGGCGATCGCTCCATACACGGCGGTATCGACCGCCTTCGCCTCGCTGAGCCAATCACTCATCGGGACGATGATCTCGAGCGTTCCGGCGTCCCCCATGCGGCGATCCGCGCCAGCGCGAGAACAGTCTCCCGGGCGCCCTCGGGCATCGCCACAGACGGGGAGGCTCCGGGGTGTGCGGCGGCGATCCGCACCCGCAGCGCCGCCGGCAAGATCCTGAAGCGCAGCGGCGCGTCCAGAGTTACGGCCTCGCCGTCGATGCCCGCGGCGATCGGGCCGTCTGCGTCAACCTCGAAGGCGGGCGTGGACCACTCTCGCCAGGGCCGCTGGAAGAGACGCCGGCCCGCAGCCGGCGCGGAAGCAACGGTGATCCCCAGCAGCTCGTCGTCGATCCTCGGTCGGGTGCCCGAGCCGACCGCGCGCCCGAGGCGGTAGCGATTGTTGGAGACGAGAATCGCCGCGCCGGAGGAATGCTCATGCCCTCCAGGCCCGGTCCAGCGCAGGTCCAGCCCCTTGCCCTCGGGCCCCAGCACCTCGGGCAGCGTGTCGAGGATGGTTCGCAGCTTCGCCTCCCGATAGCCCTCGCGCTGGACGGCCTCGGCGTAGAGGCCGATCGAGACGTTGTTGACGAATACCCGGCCGTTGACCTCGGCAAGATCGACCCGCCTTTCACGACCGCCGACGAAGGCATCGAGGGCGCCGATGACATCGTCGCGGTCGACGCCGAGGTCGAGCGCGAAGTGGTTGCGGGTCCCGGCCGGAATGCAGGCATAGGGCAGATCGTGCTCGGCAGCAACCATGGCCACGACGGCCTGGGAGCCGTCGCCGCCGGCCATCGCCAGCGCGTCGGCTCCATCGGCCACCGCGCCGCGCACGAGTTGCTCGAGGTCGGTGCCGAGCTTCAACTCGATCGCCTCGATGCCCCGGGCCCGCGCCTCCTCGGCCAGGTGGAACTTCTCGGCCTTTCCTCCGCCCGACTTGGGGTTGTAGAAGAGCACCGGGTGCCGGGGGTCGGGCGCCCGGTGGAGCGTGGCATGGACTTTGAAGGCCGATCGCGTCGCAAGGAACATCAGCCCCAGGCCCACCACGATCACGAGAGCCTGCGCGACGTGATCGCCGTCAGAGATCAATACGGCCACGATTCCCGCCACTGCCAGGGTCGCGATTCCAGATCCCAGAAGCCTCGCTCCCCCGGTGCGGGTCAGGCCGTACCAAGCTGCCGTGAGCGCAAGCGCGAGGCCGGCGAGGACGATCAGTCCCCTGGGAAACTGTGAAAGGACGATGTCGATGCTGAGGACTGCAAGGACCGCGGCGCTCGCGAGCGCCGCGAGCGCGGCCAGTCGGTGCGGGTCCCCCTGCTCAGCCGACATTGAAGTGCCTCCTCATCCTCGTGCGATGAATCGCCGTTGACAAACGAGACGACGCTACGGCGACGCTCGGTCCAGCCTATCGGGGGGAACTAGCATGGCGGCAATGCCGATCAGGGAAATCGATCCCAATGACAGGCGCGAGCGAAAGCGGTTCGTCAGGCTCGAGCGCGAGCTCCTGGCGAATGAGCCGCTTTATGTGCCTGAGATCGCGGCAGATGTAAGCAAGCATCTGCGCGGTCGCTCGCCCTTCTACGAGGAAATGGAGCACTCACTGTTCATCGCCTCCAACGGAAGTGACGTCGCTCGCTGTGGCGCATTCGTCAACCGCCGCTGGCAGCGCGACAAGGGTGAGAAGGCTGGGTTCATCGGCTACTTCGCGGCGGCTCCCGGAGCTGGCGTCGCGGTCGAGGAGATGCTCGAGGCGGCCGAAAAGTGGCTGGCGGGCCGCGGGGCGGACAGGGTGATCGCCCCCTACAACGGCGCCATCTTCCATGGCCTCGGCGCGCAGACCGACGCCTTCGACGAGGAGCCCATGTTTCCGTTTCCCTGGCAGCCACCGCACTACCCCCAGATGCTCGAAGGCGCCGGCTACCGCCCGACTTACCCGTTCTGGCTCTACGAGATCGACTTCTCGACCGAGCGCTACCGGGCCGTCTCCCAACGTGCGCTCGACGACCCGCGCTGCGAGGTCCGGCAGCTCGACAAGAAGCGCTGGAAGCCCGAGATCGAGCGGCTGCGCTCGGTGCTCAATGACACTTTCCGCACCGAGTGGGAGTTCCACGCCATGACCAGCGAGGAGTTCCACGAGTTCTTCGACCAGATAAAGCCGGTGCTCGACCCGAGCCAGTTCCTGCTCGCCGAGGTCGACGGCGAACCGGCCGGGTTCTGCTTCGGCTTTCCGGACTGGACGCCACTGTTCCGCTCCCTCAAAGGCAAGCTGGGGCCGATTCAGATCGTGCGACTGATGCGGAGAGCGAAGCGCTATGAAAGGGCGGGTTTGCTCGCCATCGGCGTGCCCGACGCCCACCGTGGAAAGCACATCGGGCAGACCCTCGCCGCGACTCTGTACCGGCGCTATGAGGAGATCGGCCTAACAGGCGCCCTCTACTACCCGGTAAATGACAGCAATCTGGCCTCTCGACGACTCGCGGAATCGTTCGGTGGCAAGGGCCGAATCCTCTACGCCTGTTACGACAAGCCACTCTCCTAGCGGATGGACGCCATGAGCGCCGTGGTGGACACGACTTTCGGTCAGGAGGAATCTGAAATCCAGTGCGCTTCGACGCCAAGGTAGTCGCCTAGTCGCTCGAGATGTTGGTCAAAGTGCACGATGCCGATACTGGCGTCCTGGGCTGCTGCGGCTACCGTGAGATCGGTGAGTGGATAACGATGTGCACCGTGGGAGCCAGTGGCTGCCAACTCGCGCATCGTTGCCAGGGCCGCGCGCTGAACGCCGCGATCGACCGGGATTTCGCGCAAGCCCTCCAGCGTGCGCTCGACCGCCGCGATTCCCTCTGGCCCTCGGGCGTCGACCATTAGCTCATAGCGCACCGGCCAGCACCAGCAGATGTCGCCACGCTCGACCGCGTCCAGCAACAGGCTGCGTGCCCTCGGGTCACGGCGAGCCTGCATCCAGGCGGAGGTATCTGCCAGCACCGGGCCGGTCCCTTCCCAGATCCGGACGGACATCAAGCTGCGGGTGGCGTGTTCAAGCGATCGACCGCGTCGAGGTCGAGGTCAAACCGCTCTCGGTCCATCGCCTCGAACAGCGCCTCTGCCGCTAGACGCCGGTTGCGCCCGGCCTCGAGCTCAGCCTCTGCCCCCTCGACGGCGAGGCGGCGCAGCAGCGTCGCATCGGCCTCGCGAGTGCCGGTGGCCGCGCGCACGCGGGCAAGCGCCTCCCCCAACTCGGGGTCAGCGGTGACGGCGATTCGAGGGTGCTTGGAAGGCATCGTGAGAGCAGTGTAACTCCTCGGTGTTACTCGCGATCTCAAGGCGGCGCCATACCTAGAAGTCTGCCCGAGGAGCAAGACCTGGGAATGCCGGAACCGACAATTCAGTGACACGAAACGCGCGTTCGTCGCCACTACCTGAATGCATGCGGCACCTGCCGCCGCCAACGGCGAAGGTGGAAACCTAGGGACGAGATGCCAACTCCCCGCTCGATCCAGCGCACCTACCTGACGCTGCTGCTCGGCAACACACTGGCGGCGTCGCTGATCTGGGGGGTCAACACGATCTTCCTGCTCGACGCCGGCCTCTCGAACCTGGAAGCGTTCGCGGCAAACGCCTTCTTCACCGCGGGGATGGTGCTATTCGAGGTTCCGACCGGGATCGTCGCCGACACAATCGGGCGGCGCGTTTCCTACCTACTCGGCACGCTGACGCTGATGGCGTCGACATTTCTCTACGTGCTCCTCTGGCAGATCGGGGCGCCGCTCTGGGAGTGGGCGATCGCCTCGATGCTGCTCGGCCTCGGCTTCACCTTCTTCTCCGGCGCGGTCGAGGCATGGCTGGTCGACGCGCTCACCGCCACCGGCTTCACCGGGGAGCTGGAGACGGTCTTCGGTCGCGGCCAGATCGTCAGCGGCGCGGCAATGCTGGTCGGCTCGGTCGCCGGCGGCTTCATCGCCCGGCAGACCAGCCTGGGCGTGCCGTTCGTGCTCCGCGGCCTCGTCCTGATCGTCATGTTCGGGCTCGCCTTCAGGCTCATGCATGACGTCGGGTTCAAACCCGAGAAGGGCGGGCGGCCGCTGGTCGAGATGCGGAAGATCGCCACCAACTCGGTCGAGTACGGCTGGCGGGTGCCGGCGGTCAAGTGGCTAATGGTCGAGTCGCTCTTCACCGGCGGCGTCGGCATCTACGCCTTCTACGCCCTGCAGCCGTACCTGCTCGAGCTCTACGGCGACCCGGGGGCCTACCAAGTCGCCGGCCTGGTGGCGGCGATCGTCGCCGGCGCCCAGATCGCCGGTGGCATCGCCGCTCCCCGCATCCGCCGCCTCTTCCGCCGCCGCACCTCGGCGCTGATCGCGACGGCGGGACTCAGCGTCGTCGCGCTCGGGTTGATCGGCCTGGTCGAGAGCTTCTGGGCGGTGATCGGGCTGATTGTCGTCTGGGGACTGCTGTTCGCCGCCACCCTGCCGATCCGCCAGACCTACCTCAACGGCCTGATCCCCTCGCGGCAGCGGGCGACGATCCTCTCCTTTGACTCGATGATGTCCTCCACCGGCGGGGTCTGGACCCAGCCCCTGCTCGGCCGCGCAGCCGACGCCTGGGGATACGCGCCGTCCTATTTGATCGGCGCCGGGATCTCGATCCTGGCGCTGCCCTGCCTGGCCCTGTCCAGGCGACAGAACGCCCCCGCGGACACGGTTGAGGTGACTGACGCGCAACCCGTCCCCCAGCCCGGCTGAGTCAACGTCTCGCTCGCCAGCTCGGTGGCCAGGCGCGTTCAGTGGCCGGTTGCCGAGAAGTGTTGGTAGTCCTTGGGCCAGGGCCAGTTGCCGCCCCACTCCCAGCCGACCGCCGCGAAGGCAGCGACCACCGGGCCGCGGCGGTGGATCATGCCGCGGCGGTGGCGTGAGCGATTCGCGAAGGGAGCCCCGGCCGGCGGCGAGACGTAGCCGGACTCGGTTACGTAAGGATTCTCGAGCGGGTTGAGGTCGAGCGCCCTGCCGTAGGCGTGTTCGGACCAGACGCCGCCGCTGCCGGCGACGAAACGGCAGTTGAAGGCCGAGGTGTTGTCAGCCGTCATGCTGCGGTGGTCGTCGGCGCCGTAGGCATCAACCAGGCGCATCTGGCGGATCGGGAAGCGCAGCCGGTACAGCGAGCGCAGCGCCTTCAGCATCGCCGCAGCGGCATCGCGGTTGACCACCAACCGACCCCGGTGGCGGCGATCGTCGAAACCCCAGTGGCTGACCGTGAGCAGGCGCAGGTCGGCGAACCCGACCGGGCAGCCGCGATGCCAGGAGACCCCGGTCATCCGCGCACGCGTGCTGGCATCGATGCGCTCGACGTAACCACGGAAAGCCTCGACCTCGCCGCGCTTCCCCTGCGCCGGCGGTGTCACGCCGAGAGTCAGGACAGCAGCGAGAGCAAGCGCCAGAAGCGTCTTCACTGGTCACGGCGGTGGCGGCGGATCAGCGGAGCCACGTAGCCAATCACGGCACCGACTCCGACCGCGACCAGAAGCGTGACGATGAGCGGCGCGTTGACGGTGACAAAGAGGACGTCGACCCGCACCTCCTGGGAGTTCTGCAGGGCAACAATGAGGACGAGCGCCGTGGCGATACCGACCATCCAGGCGCGCCAGTTGACTCGCTTCTCCTCTTTGGTCATGCCGCGATCATCCTAGAGCCGGCTCAGCGCCGTCCTCGTTTTCGGCGCTGCCAAGGCCGGGTACAGAGTGCTCGGCAGGTAAATGAGGGAGTGAGAAGGAGGGAACTTCATGGGAATCATCGGTTGGATCGTGCTCGGCCTGTGCGCGGGCGCAATCGCAAAGCTGATCATGCCCGGAGACGACCCCGGCGGCATCATTGTGACCACGCTGATCGGCATCGCGGGCGCAATCGTCGGTGGCCTGATTGCCAGCGCCCTCGACATCGGCGACCTGGACGAGTTCTTCGACATCGGCACCTGGCTGATCGCGATCGCCGGCTCGCTGCTCTTGCTCTTCATCTATCGAATGACCGTCGGCAACCGGACCACCGGCCACCGCGCCTACCGCTGACGCGGAGTAACCAGGAGAAGCATGCCCTTCTGGATCATCCGACGCGCCGCGCCCACCATCTGGAAACGGGTCCCTGGAAGATGGTCTGGGCCGTTGTCCTATGGCTCGGCAACAAGGGGCGTGAGCGCGTCGAGCGCAACCTCAACCACCGCGAGCAAGCCGAGTTCTGGAAGTTGCTGAAGAAGTCAAAGGGCCGTCCCAGCACGCTCCCGCAACGCGACCGCACCCGGATCAAGAACATCGCTGGCAAAGCTGTACGCGGCTAACGACTGCGGAACGCGTGCACCGCAAGCACGAGGCTGACCAATAGCACTGGACCGAAGGCCGGCAGAGCGACGACGAGGCTGTGGTGGGCGAGCGGCAGCACGTCTATCGCTGCAGGGCCGGGGTTGAGCGCGTTGCCACCTTGCTCCGGCGCAGGCCCGGCCGCGGTGGGAAGGCGAGACGGTGCAGGCTCCAGGCGAGCAGGGCCAGGAGTGAGAGGGAGATGCTCGCCACCGTCGCGTAGGCGATCGCGACGAGCGCCGGCGAGCCGCCGGTCTTCTCGCGCTGCAGCAGCTGCGTCTCGTCGACGAAGCCGCGACTGAAGCTCGCGCGGGCGGGGACTTCCGGCGCTGGGATCGCGGCGTCACGGGGCAGGAAGATCGGGACCGCGGTCAGCGAGCTGCCGCTGTGCAGGCGGATCATCGTCTTCCAGTTGCCACCGACCGGGATCGGCTCGGTGGTGCGGTAGGTGCCCGGGCCGACGCGCTCGAGCGGATCGACGACGAGGCCGGCGCCCTGCCAGGCGGTGACGTCAAACCAGCGGGCGTTCTCGGCAGCGTCGGGCGGGGTCAGCCTGACCGTCGCGCTCACCTCGCGCTGCGGACCGCTGGAGACGTCGCGCAGCGCGACCTGCGCCCGCACGCTTTCGTCCGCCGGCGTGTGCAGGGCGAGGACGGTGGCAAAGGCGATCGTCGCCGCACCGGCGCAGGCAGCCAAGCGCAGGCCCGGCCGGCGCCTGCCCGGCTCAGGCGAGAGCCGGGTGCCGATCCAGGCGCCCAGCAGCGAGGCGGCCAGGGCGATCGCCAACCCCACCAGCGCCGCCTCGGGGAAGGCCGACGCCGGCCACGGGATCGGCATCCAGAAGTGTGACCAGGCCCACTCGGAGGCAAGGCCGACCGTGCCGATCCCGATTCCCGACCAGAGCCCGAAGGCAAGCGGCCGCTCGGTTGACACGCGCATCGCCACCACCTCGACGACCAGCGCCTCGACCAAGTAGAGCGGCATGTGCGGGGTCGTCTCGCCCAGGATCGGGCCGATCACCAGCGCCAGGCCGCCGCGAGCTACGAGGAAGAAGAGGGCGGCGCCCAACGCCGCGCCGCGGCCGGCGTAGAGGCGCGCGGCAACCAGCCCCACGCCGGCGGCGAGCATCACCATCATCGGCTCGAAGAGGAAGTTGAACTGGGGCACGCCGAAGTCGAACTCGGCCTGGAAGGTGGAGAGGCCGAGCAGCAGGCCGCCGGTCGAGGCAATCGCGCGAGCGAGCACGACCTGACGGCGATCGCCGACGGCGCCGCTTCGGATGCGGGCCCGCATCCCCTCGACCGTGAGCACGCCGATCCCGATCAGGGTCATCGCCGCGCCGCCGATCAGCATCAAGTGGGTCGGCCCCCAGAGGGTCACGTCCTGGCCGAAGAGGCGGTGCCAGACGTCGTCGAGCGGAAATCCGATCAGCGAAAAGGCGCCGCAGGCACAGATCAGCACGCCGCCAAGCGGTGCGTACCAGTCGGGCCCGAGGCGGACCGCGGTCTCGCTGGGCTTGCCCTCGGGCAGGACCATGGCGAAGAAGCCCGCGGTGAAGATGCCGAAGAGGCCGGCGAGGATGAAGTAGTGGGCCGGGTTGGCCAGCGGCCCGGGGTCGCGGCCGACGTCGATGTGCAGGGAGATGTCCCAGTACATGCCAAAGAGCGCGACGAGCAGCGAGGTGGTCGCGATCCCAACCGGGATCCCAACCCAGGCCGGGTAACCGCTGCGCCGCTCAACGTGAGCGGCAAGGCGCCGCAGCCAAGTGAGGCGGCCGGCGCGGTAGCCGAAGCCGATGTAGAGGAGGGCGGCGGTGAGCAGCATCGCCGCCAGCGAGGCGATTGCCACCTGGCCCAGCGTCGCCCCCCCGGCGGGGGGCGCCGCTGCAAGCACGGGTGTCGCGAAGGTCGAGATCATCTTGGGCTACCTCTCGATAGACGGCAAGTTCTTGGTTACCTGTAAACCGTTACCTCAAACGAGGTTACAAAGGCAAGGTAGCATTGGAGCGATGGCGCGCAATGTGAAGCCGGTCACTGAGTCCGAGCAGGCGGAGCTGACGATCGAGCAGCTCGCCTATGAGACAGGCATGTCGGTGCGCAACATCCGCAACCACCAGTCGCGGGGCCTCCTTCCCCACCCCGAGGTGCGGGCGCGGATCGGCTATTACGGCCCCGAGCACGTCGCCCGGCTGCGGCTGATCCAGGAGATGCAGGCGGAGGGTTTCAAGCTGAGCGCGATCGAGCGGCTGATCGGTGAGCACGGTGTCGACGCCGACCGATTCGTCGGCCTGCGCCAGGCAATCACCGCCCCCTTCGCCGCCGAGGCGCCCGAGGTTCTGACCCGCGAGGAGTTGGCCGAGCGCTTTGAGACCGACGACGACAAGCTGCTCGCCAAGGCGCAGAAGCTGGGCCTGCTGATCCCGCTCGGCGAAGACCGCTACGAAGCCCCTAGCCCGGCCCTGCTGCGCGCCGCCGAAGACGTTCTCGGGCGGGGCATCCCGCTTGCTGCGGCCCTGGCCGCGATCGAGAAGCTGAACCGCAACGCCCAGTCCTCCGCCCGCGCCTTCGTCAAGCTCTTCGTCGAGGAGCTCTGGAAGCCGTTCGACGAAGCCGGCCGTCCCGACGAGCGCTGGCCCGAGATCACCGAGGCGGTCGAGCAGCTGCGCCCGCTCGCCTCCGAGGCGCTCAACGCCACCTTCCGCCTCACCCTCACCGCCGAGATCGAGAAGGCCTTCGGCGAAGTGCTAGAAAGGCGCAAGCATGGCTGAGACGGTCCTCGTAACCGGCGGCTCCGGATTTCTCGGCAGCTGGTGCCTGGTCGAACTGCAGCAGCGCGGCTACGAGGTGAGGACCACCGTGCGCGATCTCGCCCGCGAAGGTGAGGTCCGGGACGCGGTCTCCTCAGCTGGGCAGCCCGGCGAGAAGCTCTCGTTCTTCGCCGCCGATCTCGGCAGCGATGATGGTTGGCGTGCCGCGGTCGAGGGGTGCGACTACGTTCTCCACATCGCCTCCCCCTTCCCGCCGGTGCAGCCGAAGGATCCCGACGAGTTGATCGTGCCGGCGCGGGAAGGGACGCGACGGGTGCTGAGCGCGGCACTCGCGGCCGGGGTAAAGCGCACCGTGGTCACCTCCTCGGTGGCGGCGATTGCCGGCGGCGCCAAGTCGCCCGGACCGCTGACCGAGGAGGACTGGACGAACCTCGACTTCCCGGCGCTCTCGCCCTACGTGCGCTCGAAGACGATCGCCGAGCAGGCCGCCTGGGACCTGGTGCGCGAGGCGGGCGAACCGGAGCGGCTCGCCACGGTCAACCCCGGCGCGATCCTCGGCCCCCTGCTCAGCCGCGACGGCTCCTACTCGCTGGAGGCGATCGAGCGACTGCTGAAAGGGATGCCGGGCGTGCCCCGAATCGGCTTCAGCTTCGTCGATGTTCGCGACGTCGCCGATCTCCATATCAAGGCGATGCTCTCACCCGAGGCCGGCGGCGAGCGCTTCATCGCCGTCACCGAGTTCCTCTGGATGGCCGAGGTCGCCGCCGTGCTGCGCCGCGAGCTCGGCGCCGATGCGGCCAAGGTGCCGACGCGCAAGGTGCCGGACCTGCTCGTGCGGGCGATGGCGCTCTTCGACTCAAGCATCCGTTCGATCACCAACCAGCTGGGCAAGAAGCTGGCCTACTCGAACGAGAAGGCAAAGACGATGCTGGACTGGTCTCCCCGCCCGGTCGAGGAGACGATCGTCGAGACCGCGCGGAGCATGGTGAAGCAGGGCTAGGGGCCCGCTGCCGCTAGTCGGTCAGGGATTTGAACAGGGCCGCAAGACCTTCCAGGTCGTCTTTGCCGAGGGTCCACTGAGTCCCGGTGTAGTTTTCTTTCATAACCGAGCCCGCGACCGTCGAGTGATCCAGACCGAGCGCATGACCGATCTCATGGATCGCAGTGGTCTCCAGGTCAATCGGCTGTTCGGCGTTTTTCCTTTCTTCGAGCGTCCAGGTCTCGTCGTCATCGAAATGGATCAGTGCTTCTTTCGGAGGAAACGCGTGGGCGAGGATTCCGCCTTCCCCATCGAAGGGAGATTTGTCGCCGTGGCTTTCGGTGGCCCAGCTGAAGGCGAGGTTGGAGTTGGTGCATTCTTTGACGAAGGCGAGTCGTTTCTCGTTGTTGTCCCACAGTTCGAGCGCTGATTCGATCGCCCAGTACTCGGCGCTGCCAATGATGTCGGGGGTGCCGTTCACTATGCAGTAGGTAAGGGTGCCGACGGGCGGGTCTGCCGGCCATTGCCACTGGCTGGTGATTTTCCAGCTCGCCTTGGCGCCGTGGTGGCGGCCGAAATCGTCATACAACAGCCGTCCCTTGCCGCGGGCGCGCTTTCCCTGATGTGACTTTCCGTCGACCGCCTTGCCGGCTGACACGTCGGCCGACCAGCCTCCCTGCGACCCCGGCGCGCCGGCGGCCCAAGAGGCGGCCAGAACCGTAAACGCCAGAACGCCAACGCTGCCGAAAATGGCAAGAACACGCCTCCGCATAGCGAAATCATATCTTTTAGTAAAGAAAAATCAAGTATTACTCCCAGCCCTCCTTGTAGCGCAGCGAGCCCGGCGTGGTCAGCTCCTCGCCGGTCTCCAGCAGGGTCTTGAGGCCGGAGAGGATCATCGGCCAGCCGCCGTACAGTTCGGAATTGGCACCCTCGGGGAGCTGGTCGTGGGTGACGGTCAGCTGGCAGGAATCGCCGACCGGCGCGATCTCCCAGGTCACCCGCGAGGTGCCTTCGCTCTTGACGTCGTCGCTCCACAGCGCGGTGAAGCTCTGCACCAGCCGGCGCGGCGGATCGACCTCGAGGTTCTCCCCCTCGCTGATCGCGATGCCGGCCTGCGCGTGCGCCGCCTCGTAGCTCGAGCCCGGCGACCAATCCGAGGCGACGCCAACGCCGAAGCTGTACTTGGCCCGCAACTCGGGATCGGTGATCGCCTCCCAGAGCCGCTCGGGCGTGGTCTTGATGTAGATCTCGAAAACCTTCTCCATCGTCTTCTCCTCCAGTTCGTGCTTGAGCCCGCTCAGGGCGGCTGCCCAGGGCTCGGCGTACTTGCTCACCCAACGGTCGTGGGCGAGCCGGATCGGGACGGGGTTGAGGAAGTGCAGCTTCTCGCGGCCGCGCTTGCGGGTCTTGACCAGACCGGCCTCCTCGAGCACTCGCAGGTGCTTCATAACGCCGAAGCGCGTCATCGGCAGGCGTTGCTCGAGCTCGCTGAGCGTCTGCCCATCCCGCTCGAAGAGCTCGTCGAGCAAGCTGCGCCGGGTCGGGTCGGCAAGCGCCTTGAACACCTCGTCCATGGACGAGACTATAGGTGACTAAATAGTCACATGTCAAATCTGCTCAGCCGAGCGCGATCCTTCTCGCCTCGGAGCCGCCCAGGTATGGGGTGAGGACGAACTGGGTCGCCTCGACCGCGAGAGCTGGAAGCTCCGCCTCCTGCCCGAGCGAGAGCCGCTGGGCGACGAGCATCGCGACCCCGCTTGCCATCGCCCGCTCGGTGAGCTCGGGCAGGCGCTCGCCGTGGTTGGCCTGCTCGCGACCGGGAGCCAGCAGGCCGGCGACGTAGGAGACCATGCGCTCATAGCGCTCGAAGCCGGCGCTGCCGCCGGCAAGGGCCTCGTTGGTCAGCAGTTGCGCCGCGCCGGGCTCGGCGGCGACCCACTCGAAGGCAACGCGAATTCCGGCGGCCACGCCGACGGGCCAATCGCGTGCGGCGACGCATGCCGACTCGATGCGCACCTGCAAAGCCGCGAACGCCGAATCGAAGGCAAACGCGAACTCATCTGATTGCTGTGCGCCCTCGCCCATCCCCCGCCCCGCTGCCGTTGGAGCGGCCAATGGTAAACACGAATGTCTGGGGACGCAAGCAGCGTGCCTGGCCGGCACAGTTTGCCGCCGCAATGGCGCGGGTAACTCGCCAGCGTGAAGGTGCTCTTTACCCCGATTGGGATCCTCGCTGGCCTGGCCGCCGGCTTCGCTGCCCAAAAGGGCTTTGAGCGAGTCTGGGCGGTGATCGACGAGGAGGACCCGCCCGAGGTCGAGGACCGCCAGGTCTCCTATCCGAAGCTGGTCGCGGCGCTGGCGATCGAGGGCGCGATCTTCCGCCTCGTCAAAGGGATGGTCGATCGCGGAGCCCGCCTTGGCTTCGCTTCGGCAACGGGCAGCTGGCCCGGCGAGGACAAAGCCGAGGTCTAACTCGCGTTAGACAATCCGTCGATCAGGGTAGAGATCATTCGTTCGGGTTGTCCAATTAGCTAGGCGTAGTAAGTTTTAAGTACTTGGGTTGTCTACGGAAGGTCTCCGATGTTCAGGTGTGAGCGATGCGGAAGCAGCTACAGCGCGATGCATGCGGTGGCGATCGAGAACTGTCCCCGCTGTCAAGTTCGCGATCAGGTCACCTCGCGACTTGCTTTCAAGCCCTTCGAATTCCCCGAGGGGACGCGGCCGAAGCTGCGCAGCGTGCCGCTTACCGTGGCCTCAAAACGAGCGGGCGAGGGTCGTCGCGAGCCGATCGCCCAACCCAGTCCAGACTCGGTCTCCTAGCCGAAGCGACGGCGCATCGGCTGGAACGCCTTCCACCAGCCGTCGTCGAGCACAGCGTGCTCGACGACTTCGATCGGGACTCCGTCGTCGTCCTGCAGCTCGTAGCTGACGAGGGGAGGCTCGGCGGTTCGCTCAACCCACAAGACGTGCGCGATCAGCACGTAGGGAGGGCAACTGAGCCAGCGCTCACCGGGCTCGGGAATCGGCTTGGTGTCGATCATGCGGGCCGGATACCCGCCCTTTGGAAAGGAAAACCAAAGCCTATTTGAAGCAGTCGTTCTGCGGGCGTCCGGCGGGTGAATCTGGGTGCCCCCAGACCTGCGAGGCGGGCTTCACGATCGCGGAGAGCAGTGGCACTGCAAACCGCTCCGGCTCGCTCGCGGCCCGATGCTCTGCGAGCGCGGCTTCGGCATCCTGCTTGCGCCGGCTCGCGCGCATGCAGTAGAGCGCCTCCTGTTCTTCAGCGAGCCGCCGGCTCAAAAGTGAGGATCGTGACGCCCTCGCCGACCGTCTTCGAATCGAGCAGGCGCAGGGGCTTCTTCTCGCTGACGTCGCCGAAGAGGCGCTTGCCATCGCCGAGCACGACCGGGAAGACCATCAGGTGCAGCTCGTCGATGAGGTCGTGCTCGAGCAGGCCTTGGACCAGTTGGGCGCTGCCGGCGACGAGGATCGTGCCGTCGATCTCGCGGTGCAGCTTCGCGACCTCGTCGGCGAGATCGCCACGCAGGATCGTCGAGTTGTTCCAGCTCGCCTCCTGCAAGGTCGAGGAGACGACGTACTTCGGCATCGAGTTCATCCTCTCGGCGAAACCGCCGGGGTCTTCGCGCGACGGCCAGGCAGCGGCGAAGCCTTCGTAGGTGGTCCGGCCGAGCAGCTGCGCCTCCGCCTCGATCACCTCGTCGAGCTTGAACTGGTTGCCCTCATCGCCACGGTCGATCTCGAAGGTCCAGCCGCCGTGCCTGTAGTCCTCGGCTCCACCGGGGTCCTCCATCACGCCATCGAGGGATACGAACTCGGTTACGACGATCTTGCCCATCCTGCTCTCCTTTGTTCGTTGTCGAATCTCTACCCCTACGACGAACGGGCAGACACGCGATCGACACCTGCGCCTCAACCTTCCTCGCCCGGTCGCGTTGCCCACCGATATGCTTCTCGCGCTCGAGTGCCCTGGCGGCGCCGAGCGTCAGCCAGGTTCGGGGGTCCCAGAGGCCGCCGGGCAGGGTGCGAAAGATACGAAGCCAGGGCAAACGGCTCCGCGGCGGTAAGCGGGCGCAAGAGCTTTGCGCACCACTCGCTCAAGCAACATCTACAGGAGCCGTCACTTGGATCGTCCTGATTCCCAAGAAAGCCCCGCTGCGCGAGGGGCGCTGGTATCTCAACTTTCGCGTGAGATCGTGCAGCTGCACGCTCGCCTCTACGGCCGCGGGCCGACAAAGGCGCGCAGCTACCTGCAGAACGACTACGCGGTCTGCATCCTCGAGGAGATCTTCACCACCGCCGAGCGGACCTTGATCGGGGCCGGCTCGAGCGGGCACGTCAGCGAGACCCGCAAGAAGTTCCAGGAGGCGGTCAAAGACGAGTTCATCGACGTCGTCGAACGGATCACCAGCCGGCCCGTCAAGGTTTTCCTCAGCCAGGTCGACGTCGACGCCAACCTCGCTCTCGAGTTCTTCATCTTTGCCGAGCCGGAAGACGGCGGGCCCTAGGCGACCGGCGCCTCGCCAAGCAGGAAGACCTCGACCGCCACATCGGGGTCAACGTGGACGACGCTGAGGAAGGCGTCCACGGGGCGGCCCATGATTTGCTCGACGCTCGCTTTGTACTCGTCCTCGAGCGCTTCCTGGTGCAAGCTGCGGGTGCGACGCACGTGCTCGGCTTGGCCAGCGCGAATCAGCGTGCGCTCGACCGCCGTGTAGATGTCGGTGAGCACACAGACGACCATCTCGTCGTTGAAGAAGCTCTTCGCCGCCCCCGGCCCCCGGCCGAAATACTCGCGATGCAGCCCAACCATTGCGTTGGAGAGCTCAACCAGTGCTTGACCACCTTTGGGTGTCTCTTTTCCAGCCATGAGAGTGCTCCACGGGCTCGGGGTTTCGACAGAGTCGCCAACCTCAATCGCTCCTCGCGCGACCTCTGCACGGGCGGCGTTGGATAGAAATCCCCCGCAGCCCGGTCAGCTCTTGCAAGTCATGCGCGCTGGCCCGTGTGGTAGGTCGAAAACCAGCCTACTAAGTCGATGGGTATGTAGTTTCGCGTGGTTCTATATCGGAACTTAGGCGTACTTCAGCGGCGGGAACAGCGCTGGAGTAGCTTTGGCCGGTGAAGTCTCCCCGGGCAGAGACGACAGCCGGCGGCGACGCGGACGAGGAGCTCTACCGTCTCGCCCAGGTGGTGCGCAGCACCCGCGATGCAGTGTTGAGCAAGGATCTTGACGGCGTCATCACCTCCTGGAATCCGGCGGCGGTCCGCCTCTACGGCTACAGCGAGGCGGAAGCGGTCGGCTCCCATATCTCCCTGCTGATCCCGGCCGACCACAAAAACGAGGAGCAGGAGATCCTCGCCCGGGTGCGCAGGGGCGAAGTTGTGGAGACCTATGAGACCGAGCGGATCCGCAAGGACGGCGTCCGCATCGACGTCTCGCTGACGGTCTCCCCGATCAACCATCCCCAGCGCGGGATCGTCGGCGCCTCGGTGATCGCCCGCGACATCACCGAAGAGATGCGGCGGCGGCGGGCGCAGGAGTTTCTCGTCGCGGCGACGCGGGGACTCGATGCATCGCTCGATTTCGACCGCACCGCGAGGTCGATCGTCGAAACGGCAGTCCCGGAGCTGGCCGAGGTTTGCGTGCTCGACTTCATCCGCCGCGACGGCTGGATCGGCGACAGCGTCGTCGGCGCGGCCAACCCTGCGGCGGGTCGGGTGCTCGAGGAGATTCGTCGTCGCACTCCACTGGACCCACGCTGTGAGCATCCCGTCGCTCAGGTGCTGCGCGCCGGCCGGCCGATGGTCTGGCGCGATCTCACCTCGCCGAGCGTAATGAAGGACGTTGTTCAGAGTGAGACTCACCGCAAGCTGATCGAAGAGACCCGCTACCAATCGGCGGCGGTGGCGCCGCTGGTGGCGCGTGGCTCGACCCTCGGCGCACTCTCGTTCCTGCACGCCAGCACTGACCTGCGCTACGAGGCCAACGACCTTCAACTGCTCAGCGAGCTCGCCGACCGGGCGGCGATGGCGCTCGACAATGCCCGCCTCTATGAGGAACGCGACCGGATCGCCCAGAACTTGCAACGCGGACTGCGCCCGCCGGAGCCACCTTTCGTCGACGGGCTCGATATCGCCGTCGTCCTCGACGCCTACGGCGAAGGGATGGAGATCGGCGGCGACCTCTACGACATCCTGCCCACCGACGACGGTTGCTGGATCATGATCGGCGACGTAACCGGCAAGGGCAGCGCGGCGGCCGGAGTCTCGGTCGCGCTGCGCCACTCGATGCGCGGCCTCGCCCGCGAGCTCGACGACCCGGCTGAGCTGCTCGGGCGGCTCAACGAGATGCTGTTGGAGGGACACAGCCTCAACGACTTCGCCACAGCGCTGCTGCTGCGCCTGCGGCGCCAAGCCGGCTGCTGGAGCGTCTCCCTCGCCGCCGCGGGCCACCCGCCCGCGATCCACGTCACCAGCGAGGGCTCGGTGCAGCTGGGCGGCGGCACCGTCCTTGGCGCCTGGGCCGACGCACCGCTGCCCGCGCACGAGACCGAGCTACTGCCCGAGGAGACGCTCGTGCTCTCCACCGACGGCTGGTTCGAGGCGGGCCCGCCGGAGACTCACGTCGGGCCCGAGGTCCTCGCCGAGCTGGCCCACTCCTTTGCCGACCTCGACCTCGCCGAGATGACCGAGTGCTTGCGCCAGAACGCGATCGCGCGCAGCGGCGGCAGATTGCGCGATGACATGGTCCTGCTCGCCATCCGCCCCAGCCCCGCCTAGCCCGGGCGGGCCGCTGAGGAGCCTCCGTTCAACTCGTCGAGCATCTCGAGCATCTTGCGGTGGTAGACGACGCCGGCGGTCAGCGCCAGCACCGAAGGGTGCCAGGCCTCCTCACCGCGCACTTCGTCCAGATAACCCTGCAGCTCGGCCAACTTCTCGCGGTGATAGGTGCGTCGCGGCTCCAGAAAAGCGCTTGGGTCGGCTCCGGCAAAGACCTTGAGCATGACCTCGTCGCGCACCTGCGGCGGCGCCGCAACCGGGTCAGCCGCCCAGGCGGCGAGCGCGGCCCGACCCTCCTCGGTGAGCGAGTAAGTCTTGCGGCGGCGGCCGCCCTCCTCCTGGTGCACCGAGAGGTAGCCGCCCTCCGCCAGCCGCGCCGGCTCCTCGTAGGCGGTCGTGTGCGGGACGGGCCAGAAGTTCTCGATCGACATGTCCATCGCCTGCTTAATCTCGTAAGGGGTTGCCTCGCCGAGCTGTTCGAGCAGGGCAAGCAGGGCATAGGAGGTCGAGGTGAGGCGGGTTAACTTGCGCTTCATAGTTCGATGCGTATAGTTCGGAACGAAGTATCCAATATTCTACTGGTCAAAGCGAACGCACGGGAGGCCGAGATGCCCGACAAGCAAAGCAACGGCAAGCGATCCGACTACGACGCGGTGATCGTAGGCGCCAGCCTGGCGGGTTGCGCGACCGCGATCGCGCTCGGCCGCGCCGGGGCCAGCGTCGCCCTGGTGGAGAAGCAACCCGACCCCGCTGCCTTCAAGCGCATGTGCTCCCACTTCATCCAGGCCTCCGCCGTGCCGACGCTGGAACGGCTCGACCTGCTCGATCCGATCATGGAGGCGGGGGGATTGCGCTCGCGGATGCGGGCTTGGACCCAGTGGGGCTGGATCGAAGCGCCGCCCTCCAAAGCCCGTGAGGCAGTCAACCTGCGCCGCGAGCTGCTCGACCCTCTGATCCGCGAAACGGCGGCCGCGACACCGGGCGTCGAGCTGCTGCTCGGCCGCAGCGCCGAGCAGCTGGTCCGCGAGGGTGACGACGTCCGTGGTGTCGTCGTGCGCGATCGCGAGGGCGAGGAGACCACGCTCGCCGGCAAGCTTGTGGTCGGCGCCGACGGCCGCGACTCCCGCATCGCCGAGCTGGCAACGGTGAAGACGAAGACCTCCCCGCACGGCCGTTTCGCCTACGGCGCCTATTTCGACGGGCCGCCGGCCGTTGCGGACGGAGCCAGCACGATCTGGATGCTCGACCCGAACTGGGCGGCCGCCTTCCCCACCGACAGCGGGCTCGTCTTCTACGCGGCGATGCCAACCAAGGACCGGCTGCCGGAGTTCCGCCGCGACCCCGAGGCAGCCCTGGTCTCCTTCGTCGGCAATGTCCCTGAGGCGCCGCCGATCCAGGTCTCACGCTTGGTCAGTCCCGTGCTGGGGAAGATCGAGATGCCGAACAAAGTGCGGGTGCCGGTAGCGCCGGGCCTGGCGCTGGTGGGGGATGCCGCAATGGCGGTCGACCCGCTCTTCGGGGTCGGCTGCGGCTGGGCCTTTCAATCGGCCGAGTGGCTCGCCGACAGTGTGGCGCCTGCACTGCGCGACGATGAGCCGCTGCAGGCGGGCTTGGCCCGTTACCGGCGACGGCACCGGCGAGGCCTGCGTGGGCACGCGACGCTGATCAACGAGTACGCGAGCGGCAGGAAGATGCGTCCGGGAGAGCGGCTGATCTTCTCCGCCGCCGCGCGGGATCAGCGCGTGGCGGAAACCTTCGACGCCTTCGGTACGCGCTGCATCGGCCCCAGCCGCGCCTTCCCCGCGATCCTCCCGCGGGCGATCGCGGTCAACGCCCGCCACGCGCTCGCGCATCGTGGCCGCGAAGTCCAGTCCCTCTCCCCCACTACTTGAGGATTCCTGTTCACTCGCTACGCTGCCTTTAGGTATGGCAGTCGAGGCAGGCTCAAAGACGACGGTAATTACGCTCGGGCCCGAGGGGACCTGCCACGAGCGAGCTGTTCAGCGCTACCTCGAGTTCCAGGGGGTCGAGGACTATCGGATCGAGCTGATCACCGACTTCTTCGATGGACTGGAGATATTGCGGGAAACGCCGAACGGCTTTCTCGTCCAGTGCAGCGCCCACCCCAAGGTGCACGAGATCACCGAGAAGTACTGGACGGAGATCTTCGTCGTCGACACCTTCATCTTCCCGACTAAGCACCTGGTCCTGCTCAGCCGCAAGGACGTGGAGACGCCGCGCTCGATCGGGATCGTGCCGGCGACCAAGGGCTACGTCGACCTCTCCCAGTGGGAGGAGGTCATCGACGTCGCCTCCAAGCCGATCGTCGGCGAGGGCCTGCTGCGTGGCGAGTACGACTCCGGCCTCACTCATATGGAGCACGTCGAAGAGCACGCAGACGAGCTGCGGCTCGATCTCGACATCGGCGAAATCGACACCACCTGGGTCGTCTACGGGCACGAGAAGCGCTTCAAGGGCGAGGTAATCGGGATTCCCTCGTCGTACCTCTTCGAGCGAGCGGTCCCGGGCGGCACAGCGGCGCCAATCCACGCCTGAGTGGGGTTGGCTACCATCGCCGGCGACGCTGGCGCACCTCGCAGGAGCCCGCGCAGGCGTCGGCATCAGAGCGGTGGGCGCGATGGCAGCTTTTGCGGCGGCGATTCGGCCTATCGGGGACCTCCCGAGGAGCCGAATCATGCCCTCTCATGCCGAAGAGGCCACCGTCAGGCACTGGTTCGACGCCTTCAACTCCCGCGACCTCGAAGGAATGCTCGCCTGCATGCATCCATATGTCGAATTCCATCCACTGCGGCTCCACGGCCTCGACAGCGCCTACCACGGCCACGAGGGCGTGCGGGATTGGTTCGCCGAGTTGCAGCGGTTGGAGCACCGGCACCGGATCGAGCTGTCGGAGGTACGCGTCTCCAGCGACGGCAAACTCGTCGCCACCGGCACCTTGAAAATCGCGGACCCCGCCGGGCCGGCCTCGTTTTGGGCGCTGGAGCGCTTCGAAGGCGGCATGATCATCGCCGCCCACCACTTCCTCAGCGACCGGTTTCACCTCCGATGAGTGCCGAAAAGCCCAGTGAGGCAAACGGAATGCTGAGCGGCGGCGAGTTGAACGCCGCCGTAACCCGCGAGATCGTCCGCATCCACACGGCGGCGATTGGCCGGGGGCCGAAAAAGTCCTACTCCTTCCACAATGGCGACACACTGATCACGGTGATGCTCGAGGTGCTGACCCGCGCCGAGCGCAACCTCGTCTCCTTCGGCGAGGGGGACACCGTGCTCGCCGTGCGGCGCCTCTCCCACCGGGCGATGGCCGCTGAGATGAAGGCCGAGGTCGAACGGCTCACCGGCCGCAAGGTGGTCGCCTTCATGTCCGACAACCACCTAGATCCAGACATGGCGATCGAGGTCTTCATCCTCGATCCACCGCTGACTTAGGCACGCCGTGGGCCCTGCCGCGAATCAGACCTCGCCGAGCTTGGCGGCAAGGCGGCGCATCGCCTTGGCGTTCGGACGGCGGATGAAAGCGCGGGTCATCGGCGGGATCAGGCTTTCGGCGCGCGCCGCGGCCAGCCACTCCAGCGTGAAGGAGATCTCCGTGCCGCCATCCGGCAGGCTCCGCAGTCGGTAGGTGCCGCGGGTGCGGCGCTTGCCCTTCATGCCGACGCCTTCCTCGACGATCCGCATCGGCTCGTCGGCCTCGACGATCTCGAAGTCGGTCCAGTCCTGCGACATCGGCGCGCTGGCACGCGCCTCGGCCTTGGCACCAACGCCCCGCCTCGACCCGGAGAACTTCCAATCGACGAGGAAGTGGTCGAGGAAGGCCTCGTGGTTGGCGAGCACGGCGAGGTAGTCGAAAACCTCCTCGGCGGGTTGAGGCACCTCGACGGAGACGGTCACCGGCTTCACCGGCGCGATCCTACGCCGACTGCGCCCGTTTGAGCAGATCGCGCAGGGTGCGCTGGTCTGCTGGGGCGAGGCCCTTCAGCCAGGCGGGCGGCTTGCGCGCCTCGCGCATCAGCCGGGCGCGCAGGCGGCGGCCGGCGGCCGTGAGGGCGATCAGCTTGACGCGGCGGTCGCCCGGAGATGCCGTCCGTTCGGCGAGGCCGCGCGCTTCGAGACCGTCGACGATGCCGGTCACGTTGGAGTTGTCGCAGCGCAAAAAGCCGGCGATCTCACTCATCGTCCGCGGCTGATCGAGAACGCGCAGGGCGCCGAAGGTGGCGGGGCGCAAACCCGACTCCTGAGCGATTGCCAGGAAGGGCGGCGGGTAGACAAGCGAAGCGAGTAGGTCCCAGGCCTCGCTGGCCGTGGAATCGGCGGCCGTCGGGGGCCTGCCCTTCTTCTCCGTCGCCTTGCTCATAGCTTATCAAAATGTATTCTAGTATCAATATTTGACAACGTCAACTATCTGGTATCGTCAAGATCGCGTTTCATGGAATCGACAGTCTGGAGTGACGATGGCGACGGACCGGAAAGAGGGCATCGAAGTCGAAGCGCTCGTGCGCGAGTTCAAGAACGGGCCGCGGGCGGTCGACGGGATCGACCTGCGGGTTGAGGCCGGTGAGATCTACGGCTTCCTCGGCCCCAACGGAGCCGGCAAGTCGACGACGGTGCTGATGCTGACCACGCTGCTGCCGCCGACCGAAGGCACGGCGCGGGTGGCGGGCTTCGACATTGTCAAGGAGGGGCCGCAGGTGCGTTCCTCGATCGGCGCGGCGCTGCAGGAGGCCGCGCTCGATCCGCTGCTCACCGGCCGCGAGCACATGCGCCTGCAGACCGCCCTGCACGGGATCGGCAAGCCCGAGCGCGAAACCCGGGGGCAGGAACTGCTCGAGCGGGTCGGCCTCTCCGAAGCGGCGGACCGCAAGGTCGGCGGCTACTCGGGCGGGATGAAGCGGCGCCTGGACCTGGCCCTGGCGCTTGCCCACGGGCCGAGCATCCTCTTCCTCGACGAGCCGACGACCGGGCTCGACATCCAGAGCCGCACGGCGCTCTGGGACGAGGTGGCGCGGCTGGCGGCCGACGAGGGGGTGACTGTCTTCCTCACCACCCAGTACTTGGAGGAGGCCGACGCGCTGGCGGGCCGGGTCGGGATCATCGACCACGGCCACATCGTCGCCGAGGGCACCCCGGCTGAGCTCAAGGCCGAAATCGGCCGCCCGACGGTCGAAGCAGTGCCGCATGAGGCCGGCGACCGCGAGCGGCTGGCCGCCGTACTGGAGCGTTTCGGCGAGCGCGCCGGCTCGGGACCGCGGGCCGCCGCTGCGCGCCTGGCGGGCGGCGAGGCACAGCTGGCCGAGGTCGTGCGGGCGCTCGACTCGGAAGGAATCTCGATCGAGCAACTGCAGCTGCACGCGCCTTCGCTCGACGACGTCTTCCTCGCCAAGACAGGGCGCTCGCTCGAGGGTGCCGGCGATGAGGCCGAGGAGCCGGAGGCCGAGGAGCCGGAGGCCGAGGCGGTCGGGGCGGCGTGAGCAGCGGGCTGCGCACCCAGGTCGGTCAGCTTGCCCAGCGCTCGGTGCGGCGCACCCTGCGACAGCCGGCGCAGATCGTCCCCGCCCTGGTCTTCCCGCTCTTCCTGCTCGCGGTCAACTCGGGGGGGCTGAAAGACACGACCAACCTGCCCGGCTTCCCCACTGACTCCTACCTCACCTTCGCCCTCGCCGTGCCCTTCATTCAGGGAGCGCTCTTCTCGGTGATGAACACCGGCACCGACCTCGCTCGCGACATCGAGACCGGCTTCCTCAACCGCTTGGCGCTGACTCCGCTGCGCGGCGCCGCCCTGCTCAGCGGCCTGCTCGCCGGCACCGTGCTGCTCGGCCTTGTGCAGGCCGTGACCTATCTGACCGTGGGGCTGATCGCCGGGGCCGAATTGGTGACCGGCGTGACCGGGGCGCTGGTGATCGTCGCCCTCTCGGTCTCGATCACCGTCGCCTTCGGCTCGATCGGCCTCTTCGCCGCCCTGCGCACCGGCTCGGGCGAGGCGGTGCAGAGCCTCTTCCCCGTCTTCTTCGTCTTCCTCTTCATCTCCGCGATGGCGCTGCCGCTGGAACTGCTGCAGACCCAGTGGTTCCACGACGTCGCCGCGGCCAACCCGGTCACCTACCTGCTCGAGGCCTTCCGCTCGCTGCTCTTCGAAGGCTGGGACACGGGCGCGCTGGCGCTGGGCTTCGGCATCGCCGCCGCAGTGCTGATTGTCGGCATGCTCGCGGCGAGCAGCGCGATGAAGACGCGGCTGGTGCGGACATGAGCGGCGGCGGGGAGGGGCGCGCCACGGCGAGCTTCAGCGCGATCGCGCGTGCGGTCGCCTGGCGCAGCATCCACAACTTCCTCAACAACCCGGCGTTCCTGGCGCCGGCGATCGTCTTCCCGCTCTTCTTTTTCGTCGCTTTCGCCGGTGGCCTTTCGGCGATCGGCAACGTGCCCGGCTTCGACTTCCCCAGCGGCTATACCGCCTTCCAGTTCGTCTTCGTGCTGCTGCAGTCGGCTGCCTTCGGCGGTGTCTTCACCGGCTTCGGCATCGCCCGCGACTTCGAGATCGGCTTCGCCAACCGCTACCTGCTCGCCGCCGCCAACCGCAGCGGGATCGTCGCCGGCTACGCGATCGCTGCCTTGACCCGGGCGGCGATCACCTGGACCGTGCTGACGACGATCGCTCTGATCGCGGGAATGGAGGTCGGCGGGGGCGGGGTCGAACTGTTCGGCCTCTACGGGCTGGCGATCCTGACCAACCTGACGGCGACGCTGTGGGCGGCGGGGGTGGCGATGCGGGTGCGCTCGATCCAGGGCGGGCCGCTGATGCAGTTCCCCGTTTTCCTGATCCTCTTCCTCGCCCCGGTCTACGTCCCGCTCAGTCTGCTCAGCGGCTGGATCCACGCCGTCGCCTCGGTCAACCCGGTGACCGCCCTGCTCGAGGCCGGGCGCGGCTTCATCTCCGGCGAACCGGTCGTCGTCGCCCTCGCCTTCGCCCTAGCCGTCACCCTGCCAATCCTCTTCGCCCTCTGGGCAAGGGGCGGCCTCAAGCGTGCCGAAGCCGCCGGCTGACCCCCAATAACAAGTGCAACGTTTTACGGCCCTGAGAAAGCGGCTACGCGTTACACCGCGAGGAAGCTCAGTGGGCGTTGTTGTCGTGCAACGTTTTGCGGCGCTACGAGAGCCGAAAAGCGTTGCACTGCGGGGGAGCTAGTAGGCGGTGTTGCGAGAGCGGGGGCGCGGGTGGGACTTGTAGCGCTCGCCGGCGCCGCGGTTCCAGAGAACTCCGTCGATCTCGGCGGGGGTGAGCAGCGCCTCAGCGGCCAGCTGCTCGATCGCGTGGACGGTACAGGCGCGCAGCTCAATCTCCTCCGGAGAGCCGTGCGCGAGCAGATCGCCAGCTTCGATTCTCTCCTCCAGGGCGAGGTCCAATCGCAGCACGCCGTCGACGCGGAGGACGTGTGGGACGAGGTTGTCGGCGAAGGCAGTGAGGCGGTCGGTATCGAGGAACCTGCCGGGGCGACCCGAGCGGGGCACGCATCCGTCGGCGAGGCCCATCCGGTCGACGTCGGCAGCGGCGATCTGAGCGCGCTTGAAGAAAGGGGACCGGGCGGCCGTCGTAGGTCGAGACATCGGCGAAGGCGTCCCAGCCGGCTAGGAGGTCCGCCAGCGCGACGGCCGAGCCGCGGGCCAACTCGATCACGGCCTCGAACAGGCCGTCGTGCTCGGTGAGAACGTGCTCGCCGACGTCGCGCAGGGCGTTTGCGTAGTGCTCCATCAGAGGGTGCTTGGCGTCCTGTTCGAGCACCTCGGCGACTTCGGTCGCCGTCAGCTCGCTCAACTCGCCGGCCGTCCATGGCCCGCCGTTGCGGAAGCGCTCGGTCAGCCCGGCCGCGATCGTGAAGTAGCCGCTGTGGCCGGGACGCTTGCGGATCGTCGACCACCAGCCGGAGCCAAAGTTGATCGCGTCGAGGCAGATGACGAAGGCGGCGAGGGTCTCACGGTCACCGTCGGTCAATTCGGTCGCCGGATCGGGCGGCGGCTTCGCGGCGTTCGGCGGCAGCCCGCCGGCGTATGCCTCTATCGCGCTCTCCTCGATCCTCACCGATCGCGCCCGGCCCGCGACCCAAGCGCAGGCGAGGCGAACCCGATCGGGGGTGGAGCTCGACGCCTCAGCCATCCGCTGAGGTTCCCAGCTTCGTCACGGGCGGCGGTCCGCGCCGCCCGTGAGGCGAGCTTTTAACGCGGTCGCTGTTGGGCGGAGATGCCCATCCGGTGGCGGCGCAGAGCGCGGCGGTGTTGTGCCCTTGATCGCCCGAGGTGCTTGCGATGTGGCTTGCCGCCTGTGGTGAACGCCGAGCCAGGGAGCGTCCCACGCTCGTCTGGTTCGGGCTCGAGGCCGACGCCGGAGAGGGTGATCTGGGTGCCGCCGTCCCCATCTCCAACCAGGAAGAGGCGCGCCGTCTTGGCGCCGGTGCTGATCGGCTCAAAGCTGACCTGCAGGTTGCAGGTCGCAGCCGGACTGAGCATGACCCCGGTGCAGTTCTCGTCGAGCAGGTGGAAGCTGCCGACCGCGCCGCCGGAGATCACGGCGATGAAGGCGCCGCCGGGCATGTTGCCTTTGTTGGTGACGTCGATCGTCTTGACGATCCCGCCCGAGCCGACCGGCACTGAGCCGAAGTTCGTCGGGTCGGTGGCGGCGGAGAGGATCGCCCGGCCGCCTTCGCCGCTGAGCTCGGCGGTGAAGCCGGTACCCCCTTCGGTGACGGCACGCAGTTGAGCCGAGAAGGGCCCGGCGTCCTGCGGATGGAAGTAGACCTGGACAGAGCAGGCTTCGCCGGGATCAAGAGGATGGCTGAAGCAGTTGCTGCTGCTGCTCGAGAAAGCCCAGGAGTCGGGGCCGGTTATTTCGATCGAGAAGATGGGGGCCACCACCGCGCCGACGTTGCGCAGCTGCATCGTCGTTTCGCCATTGGAGCGGTTGGCTTCGACCAGCCCGAAGTCGTGGCTGCCCGGTTCGAAGGCGAGCTGCGGGGCCGCGGGCTCCTCTCCTCCCTCGGGCGCCGCCACCGCCAGGGCGGGAATCGCCACGAGCAAGACGCAGACAGCGAGGAAGAGGGTGGCCGCGGAGGCGATCCGCGCTGACTCGGACTTGCTTCGGAGTGAGAACATGGACGCTTCATCGACCCCAGCGCTCGTCTATCTGACGATGCGAAAGAAGTTTCACCTAAGGACAGGCACATGGCGACGATCACGGGCGGCGAGGCAGAGCAGATCGAGAAGGCGAACGCGTCGGGGCGGACTCCCGTCGTCTTCGTTCACGGCCTCTGGTTGTTGCCGAGCAGCTGGCAGAACTGGATGGACCTCTTCGAGCAGGCCGGCTACGCGCCGCTGGCGCCCGGCTGGCTCGGCGATCCAGACACAGTCGTGGCGGCGCGGGCCAACCCGCAGGCCCTCGCCGGGGTCGGCGTGGTCGCGGTCGCCGACCACTTCGCCGAGGCGATCGGCGGGCTGCAGAAGAAGCCGGCGATCATCGGCCACTCCTTCGGCGGCCTGATCGCCCAGATCCTCGCCGGGCGGGGACTTTCGATCGCCTCGGTCGCGATCGATCCGGCTCCGTTCAAAGGCGTGCTGCCGCTGCCGATCGCCGCAATCCGAACCACGCTGCCGGTGCTGGGCAACCCGCTGAACCGCGGCCGTACGGTGACGCTCAGCTTCGAGCAGTTCCGCTATGGCTGGGCCAACGCGGTCGATGAGGACGAGGCGCGACAGCTGTACGAGGAGTTCCACGTCGCGGCTCCGGGCAAGCCGATCTTCCAGGCGGCGATCGCGAACTTCAACCCCAGCTCCGAGACCAAGGCGGACACGAAGAATCCCGAGCGCGGGCCGCTCTTGATCTTCACCGGCGAGTCCGACCACGCGGTGCCGCCGGCGATGAGCAAGGCTGCCTACAAGGTGCAGAGCCGCAACCCGGGTGTGACCGAGCACGTCGAAATGCCCAACCGCGGCCACTCGCTGACGATCGACCACGGCTGGCGCGAGGTCGCCGAGAACGCGCTCGCCTTCGTCAAGCGCTTCGGAGATTGACCCCACTGGAGGGTGGTCAATGTCGGATGCGCTGACTAAAAGGGTCCGTGCCTGGGAGGGACGCGGCGGGAGCGAGGAGTTCTGCGGCTACTCGATCCACACCTTCCGCCAGCAGGGTGAGGGTCCGCTGCTGCTGTTCCTGCACGGCTTCCCCTCCAGCTCTTACGATTGGCGTCTGCTGCTGGAGGAGATCCCCGGGCGCAACGTGCTCGCCTTCGACTTCCTCGGCTTCGGCCTCTCCGAGAAGCCGCGCGATCACGACTACAGCCTCTTCTGGCAGGCCGACCTGACCGAAGAGCTGGTGCGGCGACATGGCGATGGCCGTCCCGTCTTCGTGATCGCCCACGACATGGGCACCTCAGTCGCCAACGAGCTGATGGCCCGCCAGCTCGAGGGGCGGCTGGAGATGGACGTCGCCGGGGTCGTGCTCTTCAACGGCAGCATGGTGCTGGAAGTGGCCAGCCCGACCCCGGCGCAGCGGGCGCTGCGCAGTCGCCTTGGGCCGCTCGTCGCCCGCCTCTCCAGCGAGCGCTTCTTCCGCCACCAGTTCGGCTCGGTCTTCTCCGCCGCGCACCCGCTCAGCGAGGAGGAGGCCGAGGACCAGTGGTCGCTGATCTGCCACAACGACGGCCGCACGCTCGGCCACCGGCTGATCTCCTACATGGACCAGCGCGAAACGCACGCCGAGCGCTGGCACGGTGCGATCCGCGACTGGCCCGGCGCGCTCAACCTCGCCTGGGGGCTGAAGGACCCGGTGGCAACGACCGCGGTGCTGGCGGCGCTGCGGAAGCTCCGCCCCGAGGTGCCGGTGAGCGAGCTGCCGGAGCTCGCTCACTACCCGCAGCTCGAAGACCCACAGGCACTTCTGGCCGCCCTGTCGATCTGAGCAGCTCCGGTTCGTCGTTAGGGTGAGGGCGGCGAACGGCGCTGCTCACGAGACAGGAGGAATCGAGATGCAGTTCATGCTTGCTTTGATCGCTGAGGAGCGCAGCTGGGAGGACGTCACCCCGGACGAGGTGAAGAAGAACCTCGCCGAGATGGGGGCAGTTCAACGCCGAGCTGACCGAGGCGGGTGGCTTTGTCTTCGGCGGCGGGCTGCAGGAGCGCGCCACCGGCACGACCGTGCATTACGGCGACGAGGAGCCGCTCGTCACCGACGGCCCTTTCGCCGAGACCAAGGAGCAGCTCTCCGGCTTCTGGGTGATCGAGGTCGAGAGCCTCGACGACGCGCTCGCCTGGACGAAGAAGGTCCCGTTGAAGAGCGGCCACGTAGAAATCCGCCCACTGGTAACCGGCGGCAAGGAACTGCTGGAGAAGGCGGAACGCTCGTAGCCGGCGCTCGCGACAGCGTCGCCAGCCGCGCCTTCCGCGAGGAGGCGGGACGAGCGGTGGCGACGTTGATCCGCGTCACCGGCAACTTCGACGTCGCCGAAGAGGCGGTCCAGGAGGCCTTCGTGGTCGCCCTGGAGCGCTGGCCGCACGAAGGGGTGCCGGCCAACCCGGGCGCCTGGATCACCCAGGTCGCCCGCAACCGGGCGATCGATCGTCTTCGCCGGGAGGGGGTGCTGCGCGACAAGATCGCGGCGCTGGAAACGTTGGAGATCCTCCACGCGGAACCCGACGCCGAGCCGGGCGAGCGGCTGGGCGAGATCGAGGACGACCGCCTGCGGCTGATCTTCACCTGCTGCCACCCGGCGCTGGCGATCGAGGCGCGGGTGGCCCTGACCCTGCGCAGCCTCGGCGGCCTCAGCACCGGCGAGATCGCCCGCGCCTTCCTCAGCAGCGAGAGCGCGATGGCGCAGCGAATCGTGCGGGCCAAGCGAAAGATCGCCGCCAACAACATCCCCTACGAGGTGCCCGTCGTCGAGCAAATGCCGGAGCGGCTTCCGGCCGTGCTGGCGACGCTCTACCTGATCTTCAACGAGGGCTACCTGGCTGCGTCCGGCGATGAGCTGGTGCGCACTGAGCTGAGCGGCGAAGCGATTCGGCTGGCCCGCATCCTCGTCGCGATGCTTCCGGGCGAGGCGGAGGCACGGGCGCTGCTGGCGCTGATGCTGCTCACCGACGCGAGACGGCCGGCGCGCGTTGATGAGCAGGGCGAGCTCGTCCTGCTCGAAGACCAAGACCGCTCGCTCTGGAACCGCGAGCAGATCGGCGAGGGTCTCGGGCTCTCACGCGAGGCGGCGGCGGGCGGCCCCGCCGGTCCGTACACGATCCAGGCCCGGATCGCCGCCGTCCACGCCGAAGCGGCGAGCACGGCCGAGACCGACTGGGACCGTATCGCCCGCCTCTATGAGTGGCACGCCGAGATCGCACCGAGCCCGATCGTCGAGCTCAACCGGGCCGCTGCAGTGGCGATGCGCGACGGCCCGCAGGCGGGCCTCGACCTGATCGAAGCGATCGACGGCCTCGACGACTACCAACAGCTGCACGGCGCCCGCGCCGACCTGCTCCACCGCCTGGACAAGGATGAGGAAGCCGCGGCGAGCTACGAGCGTGCCCTGTCTCTCGCGGCCAACCCGGTCGAGCGCCGCTTCATCGAACGCCGCCTCGCCTCCCTCCCCCGCTGACTTCCCCTTTTTTCGCGTATAGCACGAATAAAAGGGAACTCAGCAGTGGTCGGACCGTTCACGATCACGGCGCTCCCCGCCGCGGATGGCTGTCGCATCCTCCACGCTGGCGACACCCAGTCCAGGACTCAGGCTTCGGAGTAGACCGGCTCGCGCTCGCCGGCGGACTCCTGGCCGTGTTCGGCCATCGCCTCCGGTGAGGGCATCGGGACTTCGCGCAGGACGGTGACGGCGACCACGGTCGCGATCGCGACGAGGATCGCGCCGATCACGTAGGCCAGGTGGTAGCCCGAGTTGAGCGCCGCCAGCTGACCGGCGCCGTCGGCAAGCTTGCTGTCGGTGCGCTCGGTCGCCAGGGTCGCCAGGACGGCGAGACCGATCGCGCCGCCGACTTGCATGCTGGTGTTGACCAGGCCGGAGGCGAGGCCCGAGTCCTCCGGCGTCGCCCCCGACATCGCCAGCGTCATCAGCGCCGGGAAGGCGGTGCCGACGCCGAGCCCGACCAGCAGCATCGGAGCCAGGAGGTCACGGAGGTATTCGCCGTCGACCGGGGTACGGGCGAAGAGCAGCAGCCCGGCGCCGACGATGATCACGCCGGGGATTAGCGTGGTCCGCGGCCCGAAGCGCATGATCAGCTTTTCCGAGAAGCCGAGTGAAAGCGTGCCCATCACGATCGTCGCCGGCAGGAAGGCGAGGCCGACCTCGAGCGCGTCGTAGCCGAGGATCCGCTGCAGGTACAGCGCGCCGAGGAAGAACATGCCGAACATCCCCGCGACCAGCAGCGACTGGATCACGTTGGCGCCGGCGACGTTGCGGGAGCGGAAGAGCCGCAGCGGCATCAGCGGGTTCTCAATCCGCGCCTGGCGGGCGATGAAGGCGGCGCCGAGCACGAATGAGATCGCTCCCAGGATCAGGGTCTGGGCCGATCCCCAGCCGTGCTGGTTGACACCGAGGATCGTGTAGACGCCGAGCATCAGCGAGCTGGTGATTAGGGCAGCGCCGGGGATGTCCGCCCCCGCCTTGAAGCCGATGCCGGGCTTGCCGTCGACCAGGCGCAGGGCGCCGTAGGCGGTGGCGATGCCGATCGGCAGGTTGATGATGAAGATCCAGTGCCAGCTGATCGCCTGGGTCAGCGCGCCTCCCAGAAGCAGGCCGATCGAGCCGCCGGCGGAGGCGACGAAGCCGTAGACGCCGATCGCTTTCGCCTGATCCCGTGGCTCGGGGAAGAGGGTGACGATCATGCCCAGGATCACCGCCGAGGCGAGCGCGCCGCCGACGCCGGCGAGGAAGCGGCCGCCGATCAGCATCGCCTGGTTCTCGGCGGCCGCGCAGAGCAGCGAGGCGGCGGTGAAGACGCCGAGGCCGATCAGGAACATACGCCGCTGCCCGAGCAGGTCGCCGAGCCGCCCGGCCAGCAGCAGCAGGCCGCCAAAGGGGATCAGGTAGGCGTTGACGACCCAGGCTAGACCGCTCTGGGAGAAGCCGAGGCTGTCCTGAATCGTCGGCAGGGCGACGTTGACGATGGTCACGTCGAGGACGATCATCAGCATCCCCGCGCAGAGGACGTAGAGGGCGAACCAGCGATTTTCGTTCGTCTTCGTCATGTCGGCCACCTTAGCAAATAGTTCATAAAAACAACTGCTGACTTGTATATCCGCATTAACTGGTTGTAAACTTCTTTTTATGGCGACCCAGCGCACATACGGCGAGGCGTGCCGCTTCGCCTACGCACTGGACCTCGTCGGGGAGCGCTGGGCGCTGCTCGTGGTGCGCGAACTGCTGCTCGGCCCGAAGCGCTTCACCGACCTCCGCGCGGGTCTCCCTCACGCGAGTACGAACATCCTTTCAGACCGGCTGCGTGAGCTTGAGCACAATGCGATCGTCCGCCGCCGCAAGCTGCCGCCCCCCGCCGGCTCAACCGTCTACGAGCTGACCGAGTGGGGCCGCGAGCTGGAGCCCGTGGTCACCCAGCTCGGCGCCTGGGGCGCTCGCTCGCCGATCCCGCCCGACTCGCAGGAGATCGGCCCCGACTCGATCGTCCTCGCTCTCGGCTCCCTCTTCGACGCCGAGTGGGCAGGCGACCTGAGCGCCAGCTACAACCTCCAGGTCGGCGAGGACCGCTTCCGCGTTGAGGTTGCCGATGGCGGAGTCGAGCTCGCGCGCGGTGGCGCTGAAAATTCCGAGGTCACGCTCAGCTTCCCCGACGCTCCCACCACGGCCGCAGTCCTCACGGGCCAGCTCGACTTCGAGCAGGCCCTTGCTTCCGGCGCCCTTCGGGTCGACGGTTCCAAGCAAGCCGCCAAGCGCTTCCTCCGCCTCTTTCCGATGCCAGAACCCTGTGCTTGCGAGGGGATCGCGGCCGCAGATGAGGTCCTAGCCGGAGCCGGCTAGGACTCGGATAGCAGTCCTACCTTTCGACGAAGCGCGGATAGGAGGAGGGGAACTCGGAGCGATACCGGTCGGCCGTCGCTTGTGCTGCCGCGGCGTCATTGAATTGGCCGGCGAAGGCAACCCAGTAGCCGGGCCGCAGGCTGGAGTAGTCGTTCGAATGCAGAACCCCCAGGGCTACTCCCCGGCTTGGAACTCGCCTCGCCCGTTCGAGGGCGACTTCCGCCAGCCCTCGCGTCGCTTCCGAGGCGAGAATTGCGGTCCAGGCGCTGCGCCCGTCCGGCCAGCCATGAGGCGTGCGGCTCCCAGTGCTTTTCTGCAGCACATTCCCCGGGTTTCCGATCAGGACACCGAGCAGAAACGCGACGAAGAAGGCAAGCACGGCGGCGAATAGATGGTCGCCCAACCAGCGAAGGATCGCCACGCGCGCGTCTAGTTGGTGGGCTTACGGTTAAACGGCATTTCTGGACCATATCCACGCGAGGAAGCTCAGCGGCGCCTGCCGAAGCTGTGGCCCGCCGGAGCCACAGCACGCAACTCGGCGACTGCGCGCTCGCGGACCCGGCGACGCGGGGGACGGGGGGCGGGGCCACCGCGACGCTCGCGGCTGGGCTTCGGGGCGGGCCGGTCGAGCTCGACCACCTCGGAGACGACGACGTTGGTGGTGCCTTCGTGGCGCTCGAGCTTGCCTTTGGCGCGAACCAGGGGGGCGGCGCGGACGGCGGCGCGGCAGCGCTCGTAGACGGGCGGGGGGACAATCAGGTTGACGGTGCCGCGCTCGTCCTCGAGCAGCATGAAGACGATGCCGTTGGCGGTCTCGGGGCGCTGGCGGGCGACGACCATGCCGGCCACCTCCACCGTGTCGCCGTTCTCGGCCTTCGCCAGCTCGGAGCTGCGCAGGATCTCGGCGTCGAGGTCCTCGCGCATCAGGCCCATCGGGTGCTCGTCGAGGGTCATCCCGATCGAGCGGTAGTCGGCGATCGCCCGCTCCCACTCGTCGAGCGGCTGCAGCTTGGGTGCCCGTGGGGGTTCCAGCGGCAGCGCCATCTGCAAGTCCTCCCCATGCCGCACCCCAGTGCCGGCGCCGCCCGCCTCCCACAACGCCTCCCGCCGCCCCGGCAGCCCCGCCGACGGGACTGAAAGTGATCTATGGCTGATGGGGGCGACCAGCTCGTCGAGCGCGCCGGCCCAGGCGAGCCGCTCGAGGCCGTCGCGCCCCGCTCCAGAGCGCGAGGCGATGTCGGCAATTCCGGCGTAGTCGCCGCTGCGCTCGCGCTCGGCGACGAAGCTTTCCATCTCCTCCTCGCGCACGCCCTTGATGTAACCGAGGCCGATCCGCACGACGAGGCCACCCCGCTCGCGCTCGACGTGGCAGAGGACGCGGCTGCGGTTGGCGTGGGGACCGGCCAACCGCACTCCCCGCCGCTGCGCCTCGTGGACGAGCGCGTCGGGCGGGTAGAAGCCCATCGGCTGCTCGTTGAGCAGGGCACAGAGGAACTCCGGCGCGCGGTGGACCCGCAGCCAGGCCGACTGGTAGGCAAGCAGCCCGAAGGCGGCCGAGTGCGCCTTGGGGAAGCCGAAGCCGGAGAAGCCCTGGATCTGGCCCCAGACTTTCTCCGCCACCGCTTCGGTGACTCCCCGCTCCTTGGCACCGGAGATGAAGTCCTTGTGGTGCTTCTCAATTTCCTCCACCGACCGCTTGCGGCTCATCGCCCGCCGCAGGGAGTCGGCCTGGGCGGCGCTGAAGCCGGCCAGCGCGATCGCCACCTCGATCACCTGCTCCTGGAAGACGATCGTGCCGAGCGTGTCGCGCAGGACCTCCTCGAGCAGCGGGTGCTCGTAGGGGATCTCGAAGCCGGGGTCCTCCCGTCGCCGCTTGAGCCGCTCTATATATGGGTGCACCGCGCCACCCTGGATCGGCCCGGGACGGACCAGTGCCACCTGCACGGTGAGGTCATCGAGATTCTCGGGCCGGGTGCGCGGCAGCATCGACATCTGGGCGCGGCTCTCGATCTGGAAGACGCCGGTGGTCTCGGCGGCGCGGATCGACTCGTAGGTCGCGGAGTCGTCGAAGGGAATGCGCGAGAGGTCGAGTGGCTTGCCCCGCGTCCGCCCCACTTCGTCGACGCAGCGCTCGACCGCGGAGAGCATCCCCAGCCCGAGCAGGTCGATCTTGAGGAAGCCGGCGTCGCCGCAGGAGTCCTTGTCCCACTGGACGATCTGCCGTCCCTCCATCGCCGCCGGCACGACCGGGCAGACGTCGATCAGCGGGCGGGTCGAGATCACCATCCCGCCGGGGTGCTGCGAGGCGTGGCGGGGCAGGCCCATCGCCTCGGGGCAGAGCTGCAGCAGCTCGCTCCAGCGCGGCGTCGCGGCCCGCTCCGCCCCGATCGCGGCGACGACGTCCTTCTCGATGTCCCCCTTGCGCTCGTGGAAGCCGACCATGCCGGCCACCTTCTCGATCTCCGCCGGCGGCAGCCCCAGCACCTTGCCGAGGTCGCGCACGGCGCTGCGGGGGCGGTAGGTGGGAAAGGCGGCGACCAGCGCCGAGTGCTCGGCCCCGTAGCGCTCGTGCACTCGCGGGATCAGCACCTCGCGGATGTCGCGAGGGAAGTCGAGGTCGATGTCGGGCATCGTCGCCGCGACCTGCTTGCCCACCTCCTCGTTGAGAAAGCGGCTGGAGTTGAGCCCGTTCTCGACCGGATCGATGTGAGACAGGCCGGTGAGGTAGCAGACGATCGAGCTGACACTGGAGCCGCGGCCGCGGCCGGGCGGGAGGATCGAGCGGGCCGATTCGCGGCCGCGCACCTCGATTGCGACCTCGCGAGCCAGCTCCAGCAGGTCGCGGTGGAGGAGGAAGAAGCCGGAGAGACCGAGGGCCCGAATCGTCTGCAGCTCGCTCTCGAGCTGACTCTCGGCTTTGCGCCGGTAGGAGGAGCCGGCGTAGCGTTGGGCCAGCAGCGCCCGGCAGACCTCGGCCAGCTCGCGATCGACCCCGGGCTCCCCTTCACGCGGGTAGCGGTAGCCGAGCTCTTTGCCCAGGTCGAACTCGAGCCGCTCGGCAAGGTGCAGGGTCTCGGCAACGGCCTTCGGGTGCTCGACGAAGCGAGCCGCCATCGCCGCCGGCGAAGCCAGCGAGGACGATTCGTTCCCCCGCCGCAGCGGCTCGGACTCCTCCAGCGTCATTCCCAACCGCGCCGCGACGAAGGCGTCCTGGAGGTGAGACCGTCTGCGTGCGTGCGAGTGAACGTTGCCGGTGGCGACCGCGGGGACGCCGAGCCGCTCCGCCAGCCCGGCAAGCCAACGGTTCCTGCTCCGGTCTCGCCGCCAGTAAGGCCGCTGCAACTCGACCCGAAAGCGCTCGCGCCCAAAAGCACCGAGAAGTCGCCGGGCCATCTCGGCGCCAACAGCCACTTCGTCCCTCTCCCAGGCAGCAGCGACAGCCCCATCGCCCGCACATCCCGACAAGCAAACCAACCCCTGGGCGTGCTCTTCGATCTGTTCCAAGCTCACCCACGGTTGCTCGGCACTCCTCTGCGAGTTATCTCGCGTATGGGAATACGAAGCTGTGAGAAGACGACAGAGGTTCCGGTACCCGACCGCGTTCTCCACGAGCAGTGTGACGTGAACGTCTCTGGCAGGGGGTGGCGCGGAATGGGATGGATCAGCCCGAGGAGCAACTGCACCGCAGGGCTGATGGGCCCCATTCCGTGACAGGACCCGCTGCCCCAGGCGCACCGTCAACTCCGCTCCAGTGATCGCCTCGACCCCGAATCCCTTACAAGCGTGAACCCACTCCATCGACCCCCAAACCCCATCGTGGTCAGTCAGAGCAAACGCTGGATAGCCAAGCTTCGCCGCGGCGCCCGCCAGCTCCGCCGGCGTCGAGGCCCCGTCGAGGAACGAGAAGGCCGAGTGAGCGTGCAGCTCGACGTAGGGAGCCCCGCTTACCATCAGCCACGCTGCCGATACCAGCGCCTGCTGACGATGCTGCGGAAGACGACCAAGTTGCGCCCGTCAGCGAGCACCAGTTCGAAGTAGTGGCGCCCCAACGGCTGCGGCGTCCACCAACGATCCTCGACCACCCACTCCTCGCGCACCGCCTCGACCGCGACACCGTCGACCGAGGTCGGCTTCCCCGCCGAATCGTCCTCGACCTTCACCGGCCGCGGCACGTAGAGCCGCCGCAAGCCGGGAGTCATCGCTGCGCGCCTTTCGTGCGATTGATAAATCGAAGAATTGACCTCCGTTGCACACGCATGAAATCCCGACCCCTAGCGTCGAGTCCATGCCTTGGCCACCGAGTGCCGGCGAGCCCCTCCCCCGTGCCGCAAGCATCTGGTTTGAGCAGGGCAAGTTGGAGTGGATCCTCAGCGCCGAGGGGCACGGTCGCGAATGGGCACGTGTATTCCACGTCGATTCCCGAGACTGGGAGCTTGTCTGGAGAGCTATCGAAGAAGCGACGCTCGGGGCCACCATCAAAGAGGTTCGCAAGCGGTCGCCGCACGGCGTTACCTGCGGAGTTCAAGTCGGTTTGACAATCGGTGACCGAAGAGGGCAGACACTCATCTCTTGGCATTACACCCTCGAGATCGCGGCGCCAAGGCTGGTCACCGCTTATCCGACCCCCTAGCATGGAGAGACAATGGCGATAGCGCACGAGATATCTCCCTTCGACATCGTCGAGCTGACTGAGAGCGTTGACGACGCGCCTGCCGGTGCGCGGGGGGGGGTTCTGGAGCTCTATACCCCCGAGGTCGCAATGATCGAGGTGCTCGAGCCGGAGCTGGGCCCCGCGGCCCGGATCGTATTTGCCCCCCTCGACAAGCTGCGCGTCGTCAAACCTTCGTCGAAGGTCTCCTAGCCCGTCCATCAGCGGCCCGCTGTCGGAGTGAGCATCGCCCAGCGCTCGGGGAAGCGCGAAGCGGAATCGAGCGGCACGACCTCGAGCAGCGAGTCGGCGCCCTGGGCGGCGCGGACCTCGCGGATCGCGTCGCCCAGGCGCCGCCGCCGATGCTCTTCGCCGCGCACCGAGAGCTCGAGCTGGTCGCTAACCGAGGGGCCGAGACCAAGCGCGCGCAGGCGCAGGGCGGCGACCGGCCCCGGCAGCAGCTCCAGCCGCGGCAGCAGCACCGTGTGCAGGGTCCGCGCCGAGGCGGTCGGCCGCCCCAGTCCCTGATCGACGCTCCAGCTGCCGCCGCCGCTCAGCACGGCGCCAAGACGCAGCCCCAGCACGGTCCTCCCCTTCCGCCGAGGCGCAGCGAGCAGGCGATCGACGAGCAGCTTCAAGGCGTGCTCGAGCTGGCCGCCCGCGGCGCCCTCCGGCAGCTCGACCGAGACGGCAAGCTCCTCGTGCGGGTGGCGCGGGCGCAGCGGTCCCTCTTCGCCGCGAGCGAACCGCAGCGCCTCCAGCCCGGCGGGACCGAAGCGATCGGCGACACGGCCGGCCGGCAGCGCCGCGAGCGCCCCCAGCGTGCCGATCCCCAGCCGTCGCAACGTCTCGACCAGGCCCCCCGCCTCGCGCGGCGGCAGCGCGAGCCTGCCGGCCAGCGCCGAGACGGGGAGCCCGGCCAGGAAGTCGCCTGCGGCCGGCGACGGGACGATCGCCTCCCGTTGCGCGGCCGCGTGGGCGGCGAAGCGGGTGGGCGCAACCCCGATCCGCACCTCCATCTCCGCCGCGCACCGCGCCGCCGCCAGCACCCCGGCGCTCTCTCCCCCGTGGATCCCACGCAACCCATCGAGGACAAAGAACGCCTCCCCAACCCGCTCCGACTCGACCGCTGCGCCGATCCTCTCCAGTCGGCGCAGCAACCGCTCGGTCAGCTCACCGGCTTCAACCGGGGCGGCGAGCGCGGGCTCAGGGACTAGGATGCAAGCGACCTCCATACGAACGTATGTTCGTATATCTAGCTTGCAATTTCAAGGTCCGGCGTGAATATTCCTTCCTGAGATAATCAATATTCTTTTATAGTTATTAGTACTTAAGCTACATTAATTTATAGAAATGCACGGTAGCCACGTCCTATCTCCCCTCACTTCGGAAGCAGTAAAGCTGCTCGGCGCCAGCGTGCGCCTCGGGCGGCGCCAGCGTCGCTGGACGGTGGCGGAGCTGGCCGAGCGGGTCGGCGTCACGGAAGCGACGATGCTGAAGGTCGAGCACGGCAACCCCGGCGTGCGGCTCGGCATCGCCTTCGAGGCGGCGGCGCTCGTCGGCGTCCCGCTCTTCGACGAGGACCGCTCCCGCCGCGCTCTGGAGGCCGGGCGGATCCAGGATCGCCTCGCGATACTGCCGCAGAGGATGCGTCAGCCCCTCGAGGTCGACGATGACTTCTGAGCCCCATCGACCTCGCCGACGTCGCAGCCCTCACCGATCCCGACGTGGAGTGAGCTCACCGCTGCTTTGCCCGTTTGGCGCCTTTGCGCCCCTTCTTCGGGCACTTGCCGTTCCTCAGCACCGGGCTTAGATCGGCAACCTTGCCGTTTTGCGCATCGAACTCAGCAGTCGCCTTGTGGGTGCCTTTGCAGATGTTGGTCGAGTTCTGCAGCAGGCCCTTGCGGCCGCCTTCCATTTCCAAGGTGAAGGAGGAGACCGGCAGGTCGGGGACTGCTTCGAAGGTGGAGCGGATGCCGCCTTTGACCGTGTCGATCCTTGCCACCGCATCTACCTCGATCGGCTGGGAGGGCGGCCCCTTGAGGGCAATCACCAGGTCGGGCAGCTTGTTGTTGGAACTGCGCAGGTAAGCGGGTCCTGAGAGCGGATAGTCGACCAGCGGGCTGGTCGCGGTGGCGCGGCCGTAGACCGATGCCGCAGGGCACTCAGCGGCGGCGAACTGCACCCGGGTGCAGACGGTGCCGATGTGGGCTTGGTCGAGGAACTCTGACTTCGGTAGGGCTACCGCTGCTTTGGCGATGTTGGCGCCTTCTGGCATCGTCAGGGTCGCCTTGAGGGCGGGATGGGCACCTCTTTTGGTGCCGCCGATCAGACGGATGCCGAGTTTCGGTTTGAAGGCGAGGCGTCCGCACTCGCCGAGCTGGAAGCGCTCAGATAGGGACGCCACCTGCCCTAGGGTCGATGCCAGCTGCCCGTTGAAGGAAAGCGGGTCGCAGCTCGTGCCGTTGCGGGTGAAGTCGGCCCTGTCGATCGCGATCCGGGCCGAGCGCACGTCGAGGGGGATGCCCTGCAGGATCGAGGGGATCGGGTCGGAGGTCGCGGTGATCTGGCCGGTATTGCGATCGAGCTGCAGGGCCGCCCTGACGACCACGGTGCCGAGGTCGAAGGGGCCTGCCGTTGCCGGGGTCACTATCGCCATGCCTAGTGGGGCGCCTTTGTAGGGGGGGGTGAGGTAGGCGGTGCCCTGGGCGTGGTAGGGGGCGGGGCCGGCGCCGGCGCTCACGTCTACGGTGCCGATCCTGGAATTGGCCGGGCAGCTGGGGCTGGCCTTCTCCTCGTTGCCCGACTTCTGCGCTGCAGCGGCAAGCGCGGAATCGGGGCATTGGGAGACCCCGGCAAGCTTGCCGGTCATCCCCTGCGGCAGGGTGAGGTTGACTGTGGAGAACTCCTGGGAGCCGTCTGGGCGTCTCAAGTTGACCACGGCGGGGGTGTAGGAGGCGGCTATCGGGCTGAGCGAGCCGGCGTCGAGGTCGGGGGAGTTGGGCCTTGCGCCCTGGGAGGTGGGGCAGGCGCCGCCGCCCGGGGCCTGGGTGATCGCCCAGCTGTCTTGGGGAGCGGCCGGGGGGCCCGAGTCCGGTGCCGACCAGGGGGTGAGGGAGGAGGTTGTCTGGTAGGTGCCGCAGGTCGCGGGGGTGCGCAGGGCGCCCTGGGCGCCACCGAAGAAGTGCAGCCTGAAGTCTTCGAAGGGCAGCTGGGGGTTGTGCAGGACGGTCGTGGTGAGGCGACCCGTGTTGGGATCGGCGTGGACCTCGCCCGCCAGCTTCACCACGATGCCGGTGGCGGGATCATCGAGGGTGATGTAGAGGGCGAGGAGGGAGTTGAAGGGGTTTGCATATGGGGTGGCGATGTGGACTGAGCCCTTCAGCGGGTGGTCGAGCAGGGGGCTGTCAACCTCGACCGTGCCGAGCTTGGAAGCATCGGGACAGGTGGCCGGGTCCGCCGTGGTGTGGATCACCTCGCCTTCCTTTGCCGTGAAGCCGAACTGGGCCTCAGAGCAGGCGCCGAGGCCGTTTGCGCCAGACGGATTGATCACCAGGCCCGCGGGGAGGGCGACCGTGGTGTCCTTGAGATGTGCCTCGGCGTTTTCACAGCTAACCGGGGGACCTGAATCGCAGGTTTCGTCCTGGGGGACGTGCAGGTCGACGTCGAGGCCCGAGGCGGAGTCGGCGACGTTGGTGGTCGGGCGGGCTTGCAGGCTCGGGGAGAACTCGAGCGCGTTGCAGCCGTTGATCCCAATCGGAGTCGGGGTCGGCAGCGTGTTGTCGTGGGAGAGGAAGCTGGCCGAGTCCGACAGGCCTTCCCAGGTGGTGATGTCGAGGAACGTCTCGACCGAGTTGTTGGGACCGGTTCCCACGCAGGAGGTCGGCAGGCTGACGAAGGGCCGGAGTGGGACTTCTGAGTCGCAGGGTTCTCCCCCGCCGTTTTGGCCTTGCGGGTTCCCGCCCGGGCAGAAGCGTTCGGGGGTGTGAGCCGAGTCTGCCGGAACGCCCCAGAAGGTGAAGTCGACCCCCTTGACGGTCAGGGTCTGCGCCGCGTTCTTCGTGATCACAGTTGCCCCGTAGTCCCCGCCGGTGCGCAGCTTCGCGTAGACCTCGATGCGGACACTGAGGATGTTGAAGCCGAAGAGGGCCGGGGTGCCGATCGGCGTCGCGGCGGAGCCCAACGGACGCTCCATGTTGTAGACGCCGACAGTTTCCTCGCCGAAGCCGGTGCCCCCGAAGTGAACGGTGACGACGCCGAGCTGGCTATCGGCGGGGCAGTTGGTGCTGCGAGTCGTATAGATGATCTGCAGCTGCTGCTGGGTGCAGGTGGGGTAGGCCAGCGGATTGCCGAGGAGGCCGGGTGGCAGCTTGACCGTGGCGTCCTGCAGCTGCGCGGTGGGGTAGCTGAGCCCGTCGCCGGCGATCGCGCTGTTGAAGGAGAACTCGGTCGAGGCCGTGTGTGGATGGGAGCCCGCCTGGGTGGCGGGATCGCCATTTTCCTGCAGCACGGCTCCGTCGAAGCTGGTGAGGTGAAAGTCGAAGGGGACCACTTCGAGCGGGTCATCAGCGCTGGCGCAGCTCGCGTCGCCGCCGCCGCAGGCTTCGATCGTCGGATGCAGCGTGCCCGGCGCGGCGTTTGGGTCGGCCTTGACGGTGACTTCGATGCGGCAGCTGGGGACGAGGCCGAAGACGGCTTCCTTGCATGCTTCGCTGCCCGGTTCAATCGGCAGGGGGCCGAAGATTTCGAGTTCTGGGCCTTCACAGCTGGCGGTCTGGGAGTCGGGGATGGAGCAATCCCAGAGCGGCAATTCGAAAGCTTCTTCGGGCGCGACGGCGGTGACTTCGAGGCCGGCAGGAACGCTGAAGTCGACGGTTACGGGTTCCGTGGTTTCTTCGTCGCCTGTGTTGGAGATGACGAGGGTGTACTTGGCGTAGGTGCCGGCCGGGACGGGGGCGGTGGCGGGCACGTGGGTCGATTGAATGTCGAGTGCGGGCGCAGCAGCGAGCGCTGAGGTGGAGCCGGCCAGCACGAAGGCCGCGACGATCGTTGCGAACGCTGCGATTCTCTTCGTCCTCATCGTCCCGCCCTCCGGTTGTGGTTGGCTCGCTGGTGTTTGTGATGGCGCTTTTTGTGGTGCTTGCGCGTTTTGTGGCGTTGAATGGGCGGGCTTCCCGGTCCTTCGAAGACGGCGGTGCCTGCTCCGACGGCTACCGCAGCAGCGCTGCTGGCGCCGCGGCAAGCTTCGGCTTCGCAGCTGGGCGGCTGCGCCGCCGGCTCGGGGAAGCCGCCGTCGACGTGGGCGTCGTAGATGTCGACGCCGTTGTCGGCGTCGCGGCCGAGCAGGCGCTGGGCGGTGGCGAAGAAGACGTCTTCGCCACCGCTGGTTGCACCGAGCAGGATGAAGGGCCTGCTTCCGGTGCCGCTGCTGAGCAGGCTGATCGTGCCGTCGTGCCACTCATATACGTCGGCACAGCGATAGACGAGAAAGAAATTTTCGTCGTTGGTGTCGTTGGGACAGCCGGATTCCCCGTTCACGTCCTGGGGAACGAGGGCATCGGGTGTGGTGAAGAAGATGCGCTGCCCGTCGTCTGAGATCGTGTGCTCCGGCACATGGCCGCCGAGTTCGTGAGAGACGAGGTTGTAGTAGCGGAGCACGGGTGTGAAGGTGCTGGCGGCGCCCGCCGAGGGCAGGCCGGGGAGTTGGCAGGAGACGCAGAGCCAGCCCCCCGCTTCGTCCCAGCGGTACATGTCGGGGTCGGAATCGCGGTCGGCGGTGGGATCGAGCGCCAGCGCGGTCCGGATCACGACGTAGCGGCCGTCGGGGGTAACGCGGACGTGAAGGCGATTGGCATTGGGGTCTTCTTGCATTTCACCGTCATTGGCGGGGAGCCCGTCCTCTGCGGTGGTCCTGTATGAGCCCAGGTAATCGAGGCTGGGGCTGCCCCCGTTCCAGCGCCAGCGGTAGAGCTTCAGGCCGACCGGGGTAGGGATGCCTTCGAAGGTTGTAGCGGGCGCGGGCTCGCCCGCGACGAGCTGTCCTCCCGCGACGAAGTAGACGGTGTTGCCGGGCGCAGCGTCGCTTTCGGGGTCGGCGCCTTTGTCCGTGCTCGCGCCGATCACGTCCACGGCCTCGGGCTGGCTGCCGTCGGCGGGTTCATCGTCAACGGTGAGGTCGACGAGGCGATGGCCCAGGGGGCCGCTGCGGTCCCAGCGATAGAGCTTCAGCTGCTGGGAGGTTTTCGGGGTGCCCCCAAGCTGGCACGTTTTCGCTTCGGTCGAGGCGTCGGTGAGCTTTGCGCAACTCTCGAAGAGGGCCTTGTCGCCGGCCGCCGTGGCCCAGCGAAAGTCGGTCGGGGAGGCGCCGCCGCAGTTCGCGGTGCACTCCGATTCGGAGACCTGGATCGTGGTCGCCCCGTCTTCGCGCAGGTAGAGCTCGCAACCGGCAATCGAGCATCCTGCCGGCCACGTGTAGGGGCTGGGGACCTCGTTGTAGAAGTAGATGCGATCGCCGTCGGCCGAGACGGCGCTGGGGAGAGGCGTCGGAGAACCGCCGATCTTGTAGGGGGGGACGTTCGAGCTGGTTTCGAACGGATCTCCGTTGGGGTCCACCGAGACCAGGCTGAGACAGCCGCCGGGCTGAGCACAGTCGCCGTGCCCCTCTTCCTCCCAGTCATAGAGCTTCACCAAGTCGCCGGCCGGCGAGTCGGGGGTTTCGCTGGTCGTGCTGGCGTAGACGACGTGGCTGAGATCTTCGCTGCCGCCGATCGGAAGCTTCGTATCTTCGAAGACCCCGGTCCCATTGGGCGCAATCAGGTCATAGGAAAAGGGATCGGTCCTCATGTCCTCGCGGTAGGTGTTGACCCTGCTCGTGGGCGCGGCGGGGTCGAGGGGGGGAAACGGGCAGGACGCAAACTCGGGCAGGCTGATCGCGGCGCGATCGAAGCTGCGCGAGGAGAGGAGCATCGAGAGGCTCGAGCCGCTGCCTTCTTCACCGAGGTTGAGGCGGCAGTAGCGGGGGAAGGGGCTGCTCGTGCTCCAGCCGCCAGCTCCCCGGCGGCTGATGTAGGGGGCGCAGTTGTTGGCCATCTCCCCGGCCGGCTCGCCGAAGATCGATTTGGCGCAGAAGGCGACGGCCGTGCCATCGGCTGAGAAGTTGGCGAATAGCTGGCCGTTGGTGATATCGCCCTGGTTCTTGTCGGGCGGGGTGACCATCTCATAGGCGCGGCAGTCGGGCAGGAAGGTGGAGCTCTGTTCGGTGCGGACCGTCCCGTTCGGGCAATTTCCGGGACCCGGAGGTGGGAATGGCACGGTGCGTGTGTGGAGGGTCCTGCTGGAGCTCGTAGTCGTCCCGGTCAGGTTCGTGGCGACCAGCCTGAAGTAGTAGGTCGTATCCGGTGTAAGGCCGCCGACGAGCTGGGAGACGGTGATCGGTTTGGTGCCGGCACCGATGTCGAGTGGCGCCGTAGAGGAGCCGAGCGCCGGCGTGGTGCCGTACTGAAAGACGTAGCCCGTGTCGGTGTTGCGCGGGTCGATCGTGCCGACCAGGCGGGCCGAGGTGTCGGCAACCTGGATCGCGCCGAAGTCGCTGATCACCGGCGGTGGGGCGACGGTTGTGAAGAAGAGCGCATTGGAGGCGGCCTCAGTGGCTGCGCCGATGCCCTTGTTGGTGACAGCGCGGAACTTGTAGTTGGTGTTGGGATCGAGGCCGCTCAGCGACGCGAAGACCGCGACGCCGGTCTGGCCGCCAAGCGTCTGGCCGGTTTTGGCGGTGCTCCAGGTCGCGCCGCCGTCGGCGGAGATCTCGAGTCGCCAGCTCGTGGGCAGGGCGTTGTTGTCGGTGATCGTGGCGCCGATTTCGGCGCTGGTGTCGGTAATGCTTTTCGCCGCGGCCGGAATCGCCGTGGCATCGGCGTAGTTCTGCGCCGCACTGAAGACGTGGACTTTGTCGTTTCCGCGATCGGAGACGTAGACCGCGTCGGTGCCTTGGTCGACGGTGACGCCTTCGAAATCCGCGTTCGCTATGCCCCCGGCGAATTCGTAGAGGAAGGTGCCGGTGGTGGCGTTGTAGGCGGAGACATTTTTGGCGTCGGCGACGTAGAGGGTGTGGGAGACGGTGTTGACGGCAATCCCGCGGGACGCCTCTCCGGGGACTTGGGAAGCCCAAGGCAGCTTGGTGAAGGAAGCCTGGCTGTAGCCGCTGGCGGCGGTGGCCTTGTAGACGCCGGCGCTACCGCCGCCGAACGAGCTGACCGTGAAGAAGAGATCGTCGTTGGAGTCGAAGGCAATTCCCAGGGGCCCGCCGACGGTGGAAGTGCTGATCGTGCCGAGCAAGTTTCCGGCGGCGTCGAACTTCTTCACCAGCTGGTTGTCCCGTTCGGCGACGTAGAGGTTGCCGGCCGAGTCGACCGCCACAGCAAGCGCAACCCCTTCGGCCGGAAGTGAGAGTGGAAAGTTGCCACCGAGCGCCGTGCCGGCCGAGTCGAAACCATCGACCGTTCCCACCCCCGAGAGTTCCCCCGGGTGGGAGAGGTAGAAGATGTGGCCTGCCGAGGCGCCCGCCGTGTTGTCGACCGCGATCGGGGGCCTGAAGCCGGGAGTCCCCAGCGTTTTCGGGAAGGCACCGCCGGGCAGGGTCAGGGCCGGGGCGTTGAAGGCGTGAAGCACCGCCGGTTCGACCCGATCGAGGACGTAGAGCCTGTCGGCCGCCTGGTCGAAGGCGAGTGAGCCAGAGCTGCCGAAGGAAGTGAGCCCAGTGCCGTCGGGACCGAATGAGGCGGTCTTGGCCCGGGTGAGGATCGTTGCGTTCGCGTTCGGCGCGAGCGCAACGAGAGCGAGCGCAAGCGCGAGGGCGAGCAGGCCAAGTTTGTTGAGGCTGGTACCTCCGCCCGAGGTCGATCCCGCCGACGGTGCCTCCGCGTGGCGTCTCACGTAGTGCTCTCCTTGTCCCGTGAGCCCCTCTGCCGACCGCTTCCCTTAGCGACTTCCGCGAGGCTCGGTTGTCCCTGTACTTCCTGTTCCCTGTATCGCTTGCTGAGGTGCAGCTAGTTCCTAGAAGTTGCTAGTTGTACCAACAAGCTGGCGCCAGTGAAGCACCCCGTTTGGGGGTTGTCAAGGAAAAGTTCCCAAAAGAAAAGGTGCGTTCCCAGAGGCGTTCCTGAGAGGGATATGGGGGTACCGAATTAGTCGGCTTGGCGCTGGGCCAGGCGGGCCGCTTCCTCTGCTCCAACGTAAGGAGCGAGGATGAATTCGGTGAAATCGGGGAGGAGGTCCTGGAGACGCTCGGCTTCGCCAGCGGCGACCTTGCGGCTGGCGAGCATGACAAGGGCGCCGAGGGTCGACTCCTCGGTGGTCGGTGGCAGCTCGCGCTCGCCCTGGCGCTCGGCGCGGCCCTGCTCCAGGTAAGGAGTCACCTCGTGGACGGCCTCGTGAAAGCGGGCGGCGACAGCGGGGCCGGCGGCCTGGGACTCGACCAGGCAGAGGCGGGCAAGGTCGGGTTCTTCGGCGAAGAAGGCAAGGACGGCTCGGGCCGCGGCGATCGCGCGCTCGGGCCAGGCCTCGACGCCGGTGGCGGCCTCGGCGGCGAGATCGCGGATGTGGTCGACGACCACCTCGAAGGCGGCGAGGAAGCACTCCTCCTTGCCCTCGAAGTTGGCGTAGAAGACACGGCGCGAGACCCGCGCTTCCTTGGTGATGTCGGTGATCGTCACCGCGCGGTAGCCCTTCTCGGCGACCGCCGTCGCCAGGCCGGCGATCAGGCGCTCACGCTGGTTGTGGGCGACCTGCTCGCGGCTGAAGCCGTGACGGCCAGCGGGGAGTGGGCCGAGCGTTTCCTCGTCTGCCATCGCTCAGTCGCGGCTCAGGCCGAGGCCGCGCCCGCCCCGCCGGCCTCGCGCGCCGCGGCGTCCTCGCCGACGTACGGCCTCAGCAGGAACTCGAGCGCCTCGGGCAGGAGCGCCCGCAGCTGCTCGGCTTCGCCAGCGATCAGGCGCTGGTTGATCACCCAGAGCACCCCTCCCACCAGCGTCTCCTCAAGGCTCTCGGGCAGCTTGTCGCTGCGCGGATTGAGCTCGCGGCCCGGGCGCAGCAGTGGCGCGAAGCGCTTCAGCGCTGCCTCGTGGCGCGCCGCGGCCTCTGGCCCGGCGGTCGGCGCCTCGACCAGGCAGGCGCGGGCGACGCCGGGATGCGCCGCGGCGATTGCCAGCAACGCCCCGAGCCCGGCCCCCACCTTGTCCGTCCAGGGCCCGTCTTCCCCGTCGTAGGCTTCCTCGACTACATAAGCCGTGCGCTCGACCGCCGCGTCGAGCAGGGCCAAGAAGGCCTCGTCCTTATCGGCGTAATGCTTGTAGAAGGTCGCGTAGCCCACCCGCGCCCGGCGCACGATCTGCTCGATCGTCGTCTCGGCGTAACCCTGCTCGGCGACCAGGTCGGCGGTTGCCTCGAGGATGCGGCGGCGCTGGTCGTCCGCGGCCGCCGCACGACTTACCGGCTCGGGGCCGGGCGGCTGCCGGGAGGCCTTTCCAGGCAATGCACGCACCGGGTCAGGATAGCGCGCGTTCCCATTGGTACGAAGGCAGTATATGAAGTGTCATAAGTTCCCAAAAATGGGCTAAGGTACCCCGAGTGGATGCTCCACCCACACTGCGCGCTGTGAGGTCATGGGACGAGGCCATCCCGGAGCGCGCGTCGGACGAGGGAGCGCTGGAAGCGATGCTGCTCAGCGTCGGGGCCAAGGGGTACGACAAAGCGACGGTGCAGGAAGTGCTGGAGCGCAGCGGCATCTCCCGCGATCGCTTCCAGCGCGGCTTCGGCAGTAAGGAGGCCTGCTTCGCGCAGGCATACGAGATGGCGGCGGACAGACTCTGCGCGGAAGTGCTCGAGGCGGGTCGCTCAGCCGCGAGCTGGCGGGCGGGCTTCCGCGCCGCCCTCGCCCGCCTGCTGCGCACGGTCGCCGAGCAGCCGCTGCTGGCGAAGGCCCTGCTGATCGAGGTGCGCGCCGCCCGCGGCCAGGCCTGGGCCAAGCACCAGCAGCTGATCGAGCGCTTCGCCGGCGCGGTCGACTCCGCCCGCCACGAGCCCGGCGCCCAAGCCTCAACGACCGCCCTCACCGCCCAGTTCGTCGTCGGAGCGGTCGAGGAAGCGATCGCGACGGAGATCGGCGGCGGCCGCACCGCCACGGTTGAGCGCCTCCTCCCGGACCTCGCCCACCTGGCCGTGCTCAACTACTTCGGCGAGGACGAGGCCTGGCTGGAGCTGCGCTCGCCTGAGCTCGGGCCAGTCGAATCTGCCAGCTGAGCCGTCCCCTTTCAGAGCTGAGTGGCGATGAGAACGATGATCCCGCTGAAGCCGGCCAAGGTCGCGCCAGCCATGGCGATGACCCCCTGGACCATCGTCCGCTGCACGGAATCCAAGCGCTGATCGAGCCGAGCGAAGCCCTCTTTCACCTCCCCGCGCAGCGCAGTGAATTCAGTCCTCATCTCCAGCCGTAGGGCGCGCGCCTCCGAATCGGCGTGTTCAAACCCCCGGTCGACCTTCTTGCTGAGGTCATCAAGCCGCCCGTCCGTCCATTCCTGTGCCATCGCCTCCACGATGATGGCAGGCTAGGCCGAAGTGTGTTGTCTGTGGTGCGCTGAATGTGTCAGATGAGCAAATTCTTGCGCCCGCAAGACGCGCAGCGGCGCTTTCTCGGCTCTCAGTCCGACTCCTGCGCGAGCTTCGCCGCCTCGGCGCTCCCTACATAAGGGGTGAGCGTGAACTCGACCAGGTCCGGCAGCAGTTCTTCGAGCTGCTCGGCTTTGCCGGCGATGATGCGGCGGGAGATCAGCGAGACCATGCCGCCGACGAGGGCCTCCTCGGTGGTCGGCGAGAGGCGAGCGAGGACCTCGGGGGGACGGCCTTCGCGGCCGGTCTGGAAGTAGGGGACGAAGCTCTGGATCGCGGCGTCGTAGCGCTCGACCACGACCGGGCCGGCGACCAAGGCCTCGACCATGCAGAGGCGGGCCAGATGGGGCTCGGCGGCAAGGAACTCCAACATCGCGCCGATCCCCGCTTTGACCGCGTGCGGCCAGTCGGCCTCGGCCTCGAAGGCCGCGGAGACGCGGCTGCGCAGCTCCTCCATCACCGTGTCATAGGCGACGACGAAGCACTCGTCCTTGCTGGAGAAGTGCTCGTAGAAGGTGCGGCGTGAAACGGCCGCGTGACGAGTGATGTGGGCGATCGTCGTCCCCGAGTAGCCATTTTCGGCGATCGCCTCGGCGAGGCCCGCGATCAGGCGCTCACGTTGGTTATGGATGACGAACTCGCGCGGCAGGCCATGACGACCCGGGGGCAGGCGGGCGAGCTCGGGGGGGTAATCCTCCGCTGACACTCCCGGCTCACCCGTTTCCCGGGAGGAGGGCTTCTTTTTGGCCACACCCCGACGATATCGCGCTGGCGGGTCAAAGCTCCTCGACAACTCGGCCAGCCCGGCCTCGATTCCCAGATACGGCATTACTGCCGCGGACATCAGTTGGGGAACAAGCGCCGGCAGCTCGTCGGTGCTGCCACGCACTACTTTGGCGTAGACCTGACCGTAGGCGGAGCCGGCGAGCGCCTCCGCGGTCGTATGCGGAACCGACTCGGGGTCGTCCATTTCGTTGCGGCCGGCGTCGATCAGCGAGGCGATCACGCGCATCGTCATGTCGCGCCGAGCGCGAGCCGCGTCGCCGGCGGCCAGCACCTCGACCGCGAAGGAGGCACGGCGGGGATCGTTGCGGAGGTTGTCGACGATCTCGCAGGCGACGGCGCGCAGGCGGTCGGGCCAGCTCTCCTGGCTGTTGTAGGCGGCCAGCATCTCGGCCATGCAGCCCTCGTTGATCTCCTGCCAGGCGGAGAGGAAGCAGTCGTACTTGCCGCGGAAGTGGCGGTCGAAGGCGGGACGGTCGAGTCCGGCCCGTTCAATGATCAGCTCGATCGTGGTCTCGGCGTAGCCGCGCTCGGCGGCGATCTCGATCAGGGCCTCGACGATGCGCTCGCGCTCGGGACTGGCGGCGCGCTCGCGAGTCTCCAGGTCAAGCACTAGTTCATGGGACCCCCAATCCCCGCCCCTGGCTCAACCCGCGGTTGCTGTCGGCGCTTCTTCGGCGGCGATCCGCTTGGCGGCATCGGCGCCGAGGTACGGCGTGAGGGAGAACTCGACCAGCTCAGGCAGCAGCTCCTCGATCTGCTCGGCCTGCCCCATGATGATGCGCTGGTAGAGGATCCAGAAGATTCCACCGACGATCGTCTCCTCGAGCGTCAGCGGCAGCTCCTCGCCCTTCGCCGAGACCTTTCGACCCATGCGGAAAAGCGGCACGAAGGCCTGGATCGAGCGCTCGTAGCGGTCGACCGCGGCCGGGCCGGCCGAGAGCGCCTCGACGATGCAGGTGCGGGCGAGGGCCGGCTCGCTGGCGACGTAGTGAAGGAAGGCGGCGAGGCCGGCGTTGACGCGGGCCGGCCAGGTGTCGACCTTGCTGGCGGCGTCGACGACGCGGCGCAGCGCCTCCTTGACCGCGAACTCCGAAGCAGCGAGGAAGCAATCCTCCTTGGAGGAGAAATTCTCGTAGAAAGTGTTGCGGGCGATCCCGGCGCGGCGGACGATGTCGGCGACCGTGACGGCGCGGTAGCCCTTCTCCACGGTCTCCTCGGCGAGGGCGGCGATTATGCGTGCCCGCTGGTGTTGGGCGATGAACTCTCGCGGCAGCTGATGCCTACCCGGCGGCATTCTTGTCGCTTGCGGAGCGCGATCGGGCACGAACGCCAGAGTACCTCGATAGGAATCCGTTTCCAAGCTGGACGGATCGACCAGATACCGCTACTGTTCCTTATTCCAGACAACCTGTTCCCTTGATCGATTTAAGGAAGGTCGGATGGGTAAGCAAGCCGCAACCAACGTCCGGGCAGGGGCTGAGGGGACCGGCGCAATGGGGAATTTCCTCCCCCAAGCCCCCGCACTCAGACTGGTGAGTTCCCCCAAGCGTCAGCGAATTCTCGAAGGCATGCTCGAGGTTGTCGGCGACAACGGCTATGAGGTCGCATCCGTGCGTATGGTGCTCGATCACACCGGCCTCTACCGGCAGGCTTTCTACGACGAGTTCGCCGACAAGGACGCCTGTTACCTCGAGGCGCTCAACTTCGGCGTGGCGAAAATGGAGGCGATCGCGAGCGCCGCGGCGGCCCTGGAAGAGGACTGGCGGGGCAAGCTGCGGGCCGGCCTCGGTGCCGTCCTCGACGCGCTTGACATCGACCCTGCGATAGGCCGGGCGCTGGTCGTCGAGGTGCACGCCGCGGGCCCACCGGCGCTGAAAATTCGGGCCGAAGCGATGAAACGGGTCACCGATTTCATCGATTCGGCACGGCGCGCCTCAACCGGGACGGAGTCGCCGCCGCCAATCGCCGCCGAGGGCATCGTCGCCGGCATGCACGCGGTCGTCCACGCCAAGCTGGCGGCGGGCGAGGAGTCGGGATTCCGCGAGCTGTTGCCCGACTTCATGTACTTCGCTGTGCTGCCCTACTTCGGCTCCGAGGTTGCGGATGCCGAGATGCGGGCGGCCAGGACGACGGGGTAGGCGCCGCCGCCGAGCACTTCGACGCCGCGGCCAGCGGTGGAGCGCCGGGCGCGTAATCGGTTGGACAGTTCGAGAACACTGCCCTACTCTGAACGCATGGATTCGCCCTCGACTTCGGATCCCAGGCAAACACAATCCGGTACGCAAAGCCTCCCGCGCGCCTACCTCGTCCGCTCTCAAAAAGAGCGTCTCCTGGAGGCAATGCTGCGCGTCGCGGCCGCAAAAGGCTACGAGGCGACCACGGTCGACGACGTGATCGAGGTGGCCGGGGTCTCCCGCGAAACCTTCGATGAAATGTTCGAGGACAAGGGCGCCTGCTTCCTCGAGGCCTACGACGCGGTCTTTGACGTCCTCGTCGCCCACGTGACCAGCGCCTTCGAGGCGGCAGCTGGAGACCCCTGGCCGGAGCGGATCACCGCCGGCCTCGGCGCTCTGGTCGGTTTGCTCTCGATCGAGGCCGGGATCGCCCGGCTGTCGATGGTCGAGGTGACGGCGGCTGGCGACGACGCCCGGGCTCGCTACCGGGCGGCGCTATCCCGCTTCACGCCCTTCCTTGAGGAAGGGCGTGACTACGCAAGCCAAGGGGAGGAACTACCCGCGGACACGGCCCGCTTCGCGATCGGCGGCGCCACCTCGATGATCTTTGACGAGATCCGTGCCGGGCGGGGCCCGGAGCTGCGGCGGATCCTGCCCGATCTCGTCTTCGCGGTGTTGATGCCCTACCTGGGACCGGAGGAGGCCGAAGACGAGATGCGCCGCGTGATCCGCGAGCACCCCGCTGACTAGACGCCCTCGCCGTGGCGTCCCTCGCCTGAAGCGAAGCGGGCTGCGCCGCGGACTGCTACCTCGAGGACCTCGTTGCCGAGGCGCTTCTCCAAGTCGAGGCCCTCAGCAAGAGGAAGGCCGAAGCCCTCTATTGCGGCGCGGCGATCAGCCAGCATCGTCTCCTGCGGGAAAGAGGCGATGCGCTCGGCCAGCTCCAGGGCCCGCTCGAGGTGCCTGCCTGGCTCGACGACCTCGTTGACGAGGCCGATCCGGTGAGCCTCCTCAGCCTCTACCGGGCGGCCGGTGAGGATCAGCTCCAGGGCTCGGCCCATGCCGACGACGCGGGGCAGGCGCTGGGTCCCGCCATCGAGCAGGGGAACGCCCCAGCGACGCTCAAAGAGGCCGAAGGTCGAATGCGACGTGGCGATGCGCATATCGCACCAGAGCGCCAGCTCAACGCCGCCAGCCAGGCACCAGCCGTCGACGGCGGCGATCGCCGGCTTGGAAGGCGTCAATCGGGTCGGGCCCATCGGCCCATCGGAATGGCTGACGTCGAGGTTCATCGCTTTCAGGTCTGCGCCGGCGCAGAAGGCGACGCCGCCGGCGCCGGTGAGGACGAGGACGCGGGCGTCGTCGTCGGCCTCGAAATCCTTCAAGCCCTGGCGGAAAGCCTCGGCGGCCGCGGCGTCGATCGCGTTGCGCCGCTCGGGCCGGTCGATCGTCAGTACGGCGGCGGCGCCAACCCGCTCGTAGCGAAGCTCCCCGCTCATCGAGGGCCATCCTCCCACAGACCCCTTTGAGGGTGGGAGCGGGCGGGCTAGTCGCGGCGGCCATCCGGGTCTCGCGGCGACGCCCAGCTCCCGGGTGGTGCGCCCCGGCACGCGCGGCGATCGAGGGCAGGTGCTCGACGGCCTGGGACCGCAAGCTAAGCGGGGCATCGGACGCGACCCGGCCTAGAACGCAAAACGCGACCGGCGGTGGCGCTCGGTTGCCTGCCGCGTGCGTAGCCTTCGCACACTGAAGCTCGTCGCGCCACCTTCGAGGCGGTGTCCGGTGGGCTTCCGCGGACCCCGTCTCTTCCAGTCGCAAAATCAACTTAGCGCGCACTCTGGGGCGGCGCTAGAGGGGCAACGAATACGTTCCCGCAAACTCCGATAATTGCCTGCGTCTGAGAGGGCGAATACGTTCCCTCTGGGATGAGCGACGGCCTTGACGCGTCACGGAGGCGGGCACGCCGCAACCTCTGGTGAAAGCAGCGCTCGTGGTCGGTGTCGGGCTGGCGGTCCTGCGGCAGGTGACCGGCATCAACACGGCCATCTACTACGCACCGACGATCGTCGAATTCACCGGCGTCGACTCCTCGGCTGGCTCGATCCTTGCCGCGGCGGACGCGCTCTTCATCGGCGTCACCGGATGACATCTCGCCTTCTGGTTCTACGGCGCGATTGGCCTGCTCACGCTCGCCTTCTGCTGGAAGTTCGTCCCGGAGACCAAGGGCAAGCGCCTCGAGGACATCCAGGCGTATTTTCAGGAGCGAGTGGACCGCGGCGCATCCGCGTAAGTCGGGGGCGGCTACCCTCCCCCAGGTGCGTATAGACGAGATCATCGCTGCCAAAGAGCCGACTTTCTCGGTCGAGTTCTTCCCGCCGAAGACCGAGGAGTCGCGAGCCGACCTATTTGCGACGGCGCGCTCGCTGCGCGAGCTGGAGCCCGACTTCGTCTCGGTGACCTACGGCGCTGGCGGCTCGACCCGCGATGGAACGGTCGAGATCACGAGCGCGCTGAAGGACGATCTCGGCTACGAGACGATGGCCCACCTGAGCTGCGTCGGCGAGACAACCGAGGGCCTGGCGGAGACGCTCGACCAAATCGAGGCGGCCGGGATAGAGAATGTCTTTGCCCTGCGCGGCGATCCGCCGCGAGGGCAAGAGGACTTCGTCCAGCCCGAGGGAGGATTGGGCAGCGCCGCCGAGCTGACGGCTTTCATCGGCTCGCGCTGGGGGTTCACCATTGGCGGCGCCTGCTTCCCGGAGGTGCATCCGGAGGCGCCCGACCTAGAGACGGATCTCGCCTACTTGAAGACCAAGGTCGAGTCAGGGGCGTCGTTCCTGATCACCCAGCTCTTCTTCGACAACCAGGTCTACTTCGACTTCGTCGCCGCGGCACGGGCGGCCGGGATCGACGTGCCGATCCTGGCCGGCGTGATCCCGGTGGCCAGCTTCGCTCAGACAAAGCGCATCTGCGAGCTCTGTGATGCCGCGATCCCACCGAGACTAGAGGCAGCCTTTGCGGCTGCGGGCGGCGACGAAGGAGCGGAGTTCGAGCTCGGCATCGCCTACGCCGCCCAGCAGTGCTCTGAGCTTCTGCTGGCGGGCGCGCCGGGCATCCATTTCTACGCGCTCAACCGGGCGCCGGCGACGCGTGCGGTGTTGGGTGCGTTGCGAGCGGCGCGGCCCTGGGAGCGGCGGCGCACAGACAGCGGCGACCTGGCTAGGTCGCTCTGAGTAAACTGACCGACGGCTGATGGCTAATCGCAGGGAGGAAGAGAGGGAGCGGCTTCGCCAGGCCCGGCAAGAGCGCGAGAAAAAGCAGGCCGGGTCGGAGAAACGTCGCTTGATGATCGGCTATGGCGTCGCTGGCCTGGTCGGCCTCGCGGTGCTGATCGGAATCATCACCGTGATCGTCTCCGCCTCCAGCAAGAACGACAGTGGCGAAGCCCACATCGACCAGGCAACCGGCTCGACCAACGGAATCCAGCCAGACAAACGCAGCGGAGCGAAGCCGCCGCCGCTCAAGGTCAAGAACCTCAAGGAGGCGGCGAAAAAGGCTGACTGCGACCTGCGCCTCCACCTCAAGAACGAGGGGAAGAACCACTTGCCGGTCACGGCGCCGACACCGGAATACAAAACCAATCCGCCTACTTCGGGCAACCACGTCGAACCGCCTTACCAGCAGGCAGACGGCGCTTACAGCGAAATGCCGAGGGAAATCGACTTCGTGCACACGCTCGAGCACGGGCGGATGGAGATCCAGTACGCGCCCGACCTGCCGGAAAGCGATCAGCTGGAACTGCTCGGCCTCTACGAGACGATGTGGGGCGGAACGGTGATCTTCCCGAACGAAAACATGCCCTACAAAGTCGCGGCCACGACCTGGACCAACCTCATCGGCTGCAACGAATACAAGGGCTCGATCACGCTTGACGCGATCCGCGACTTCGGCAAAGCGACCTGGGGCCGCTACGGCGGCGAGCCGGTCAACACGTTCAACCCGACCGCGCCGACGCCGGTCGAACCGACCGTCAACTAGCTAGGCGCCCGGTAGGCGGGGAAGAAGCCGGCCGCATCGCGGCCGGCCGAGAGCCGCGCGTAGGCCACCGGGTCGGCGACGATCTCCGAGGTGCACCAGGGGAGCTCGCGATTGGCGAAGCCTCGCTTGAACTCCTCGAGCGGGTCGCCGCGGGAGATGCCCCCGCCGAGGTTGAGTGGCAGCTGCAACTCGGAGGCGAGCTCGATCAGGCGCGCGACCACGTTCTTCATCGGCGAATCGCGCAGGTGGGAGTCGGCGCTGCCACTGAGGTAGTAGTGCAGGTAGCCATCGCTGACCGCGGCGATCGAGGCGGCTGCAGCGGTCCCGTCCGGCGCGCGGGCGATCGCCAACCAGGCTTGCGGAAACTCGAGGATGCGCTCGAAGTAGGCGGCGCCGAAGAAGTAGCGCGCGGCCGCGCCGGTGCGTCGCATCGTTTGCTCGTAGGCGGCGAGAAAGCCGGCCCGTTCGTCGGCGCTCGTCTGTGGGCCAGGGACGACGCTGAGCTCGTAGCCGCGGCGCAGGTTCTTGTTGATCTGGTTGCGGTCGCTGCCACGGCTCTTCGTCGGCAGCGCCGGGTCGGCGATCTGGACGACGTTGCGCTCGCTGGCGCCGCGAAGGGGCGGCTCGGCGAGACCATGGCGGAGGAAGACCGTGACCAGGCCGGTAGCGGAGAAGTCGATCGAGCCGGGGTCGATTAGCGCATCCGACATTGACCCCGTCCTGGTGTGGTCAATGTCGGATGCGCGGAAAATTCCCGGGTAGCCGTAAGGGGAGGTCGCGTCACGCTCGGGGCCGCCGCTGATCTCGCGCACGATCAGGGGGGCCAGTAGCTCGTCGCCACCGGCCTCGATGCGGAGCGTGTGGGTGACGCTTTCGGCGTCGAGGAACTGGCGCGAGCGGAAGAACTCCTCGTCGGTTGTCGCTTCGCCGCGGTCCTCGATCAGCTCAGCCCGGGCGCTTTGCGCGCTCACGAGAGCAGATCCGCTGCGGCGGCGCGGAACTCATCCGGCAGCACGCCCCAGACCTCGCAGTCATCCGCCGGAGCACCCTCACGGCGCAGGTGAGCGCGCATCGTCCCCTCGTGCTTCCAGCCAAGCCCGGCAACGGTCTTCTTCGCGACCTCGTTGCGGGCGGGGATGCGCCCGTAGACACGGTGGGCGCCAAACTCGTCGAACGCCTTGGCCAGGGTCAGCGCCTCCGCCCGGCGGCCGACGCCCTTGCCGCGCACATCGTCGCCGATCAGCGCGCCGAGCTCCGGCGCGGTCTGGCGGAAGAGGCCGTAGAGCGCGGTGAAGCCGACTGGCTCGTCGTAGCCCTCGACCACGATCGCGTACTTGCGATCCTCGCCCGAGTCGTCCATTGCTCGCCTGACCCAGGCCTCGGCTTCACTCTCCGAGAACCCGTCCCGCTGCTCCATCAGCGACGCCGTCGCCGCGGGGTTGTTGAACCAGCGGTGAACGGCGGGAGAGTCACCCGGCTCGAATCCCCGAAGGCTCACATGCGGACGATCGATCACGGCGAAACCTTATGCCGTCAACCCCTCGGCCGGGTGCAACGCTTTGCGGCTCCCGTGACGACGTAAAGCGTTGCACCCGTCAGTCCGGGGCGAGACCATGACCGGTGACCAGCAGCCAGAGCGTCCTGAGCAGAATGCGAGCATCGAGGGCGGAGCTGCGGTGGTCGACGTAGTAGACGTCGAGCTCGATTCGCTCCTCCCAGGGGATGCCAGCGCGGCCCTGGACCTGGGCCCAACCGGTGATGCCGGGGCGGACCTCGTGGCGGCGGTGCTGTCGGGGGGTGTAGCCGGCGACCTGGGTGGGGATGGTCGGACGGGGGCCGACGATCGCCATCTCGCCCCGCAGGACGTTGAGCAGGTTGGGAATCTCGTCGAGCGAAGTGCGGCGCAGGATGCGGCCGGCACCGGTGACGCGCGGATCGTCGCGGGTGACGATCGTCCCTACGCCCACCGGGTCAGAGCCCTCGACCATCGTGCGCAGCTTCAGCATCTCGAACTCCTCGCCGTGCAAGCCAACGCGGCGTTGGCGGTAGAAGACTGGGCCGCGACTTCCCAACTTGATCGCGACGGCTGCGAGCAAGAGCACAGGCGACAGAACCGCGAGAGCGAGTAGAGCAATGACTATGTCCAAAAATCTGGGCATTTCAGCTATCGATGACGCATCGTGACCAAGCAGATCAAGGACGCAGGGAGCGTGGCGTGCTTCTGCACGCGAGCGACCGAGGATGCCGATATGCGCCGGTCACGATGCGTCACCGGGTTCCCGGCGCCTTCTCCCAGGCCCCAGCGGGACGTCCGCGGCGGAAGCGGTCCCAGAGGCCGGCGGCGATCGAAGCAGTTGTCAGTGCGTAGTAGCGGGCGATGCGCAGCGGCCCAACCGGGAAGCTGCCGCCAAGCAGGGCGGCGGCGATCGCAACGACTTGGATCCCGTAGGTGACGACATAAACGTCGCCGCTGCCGAGTAGGGCGAGGTTGGTGAGGAAGGCGATGACGTGGAGGAACGGCGTGAGGTAGCGCAGCAGTCGGTGTGAGAACAACTCGAAGGCATAGAGGGGTGAGTAGCCGCGTGGGGAGATCATCCGCTCACCGACGACGATGTCCCAGAGGCCGACCATCATCCGTCGTTTGCGGGCGAACTCCCCCTCCATCGTTGGCACCATCTTCTCCTCGGCCCGGGCGCTGGGCACGTAGAGTGAACGCTTGCCGCGCTTGGCGAGAGCGAAGGGGAAGGAGAGGTCGTGACTTCCCGACGGGTCAAGCGGCAGGTAGTCGTCGGCTCGCACGGCGTAGATCGCGCCATTGCCGGCGGTGATTCCCGCCAGCGAGGACTCCATCTCCCGCACCGCCATCTCGTAGCGCCAGTAGGCACCCTCGAGGTTGTCGCCATCGGCGTCGAGGAAGCGCACCTGCCCACAGGCGTAGGCGACCTTGGGTTCGGCGAAGGGGGCGACGAGTCGGTGCAGGGCGTCGGCGCCCCAGGCGCTGTTGGCGTCTGAGAAAGCGAGGATCTCACCCGAGGCACCGTCCGCGGCGGCGTTCTGGGCGGCGAGCTTGCCGCCTCGCGGCAGCTCGAGAACCAGGTCGGCGCCGGCCGTCCGAGCCCGCTCAGCCGTGGCGTCGTTCGAACCGTCCGAGGCGACGATCAACTCGAGGCGCTCACGCGGGTAGTCGAGCGCTAGGGCGTTGGCGACCTTCGCCGCGATCACCTCCTCCTCATCGTAGGCGGCGACGATCAGGGAGACGTGCGGCAGGTCCTGCGTTGGCGGTTCCGGCGGTGCCGCCGGGGAGCGCCGAAGCGCGACCAGGGCGCGCAGGGCCAGCGGGTAGCCCAGGTGCGTGTAGACGATCAGCGCGGCGGAAATCCAGAAGAGCGCGGCAAGCATCGGGCGATTATCTGCTTCCGGTGAGTTCCTCGTACAGCGAGAGGGTCTGCATGGCGACCGCGTCCCAGGAGTAGGGGCCCGCTGCGGCCGCTCGCGCCGCCTCGGCTAGACGCTCTCTGGCGGCGGAATCGGCCGCCAGCTCGGCCAAGGCAGCCGCTAGGCCCGTGGGATCTTCGGGGGCGATGAGCCGCGCGGCGCCGGTCGGTGCCAGCTCGGGAAACCCACCGACCGTGCTCAGCACCAGCGGCTTGCCGAAAGCGAGCCCGGTGTAGAGGACGCCGGAGTGCTCGGCGTCGCGGTAAGGAAGGGCGACGAGGTCGGCTCGGCGGAAGATCGGCGGGATCTCGGCGTCCTCGACGAAGCGGGTGAGGAAACGGACGCGGCCGGGGGCCTCATCGGCGAGCCGCTGCAGCGGCTCGACCGGCATGCGGGGGCTGCCGACGATCCACAGCTCGGCGCCCTCGACGCGGCGGAAAGCTTCGAGCAGCGTGTCGACTCCCTTGTAGGGGCGCAGCAGCCCGAAGAAGAGAATCACCGGCCCCTCGGCGCCCTCCAGCTCGGTGGGCAGCGGCTTCTCCCGCGGCAGCCGGGTCAGGTAGTCGAAGGCGCCGTGGGGGATCACGCGGATGCGGCCGGGGTCGATGCCGACCTCCTCGCGCAATCGGCGAGCGCCGTGCTCCGAGTGGGCGACGACCGCGTCCATGGCGCCGAATGTGCGTCGAGCGACAGCGACCTGCCGACGAGTGGGCACAGGGGGCAGGACGTAGTGGGCAGTCATCGCCCGCGGCCGGCGCCGCGGCAGGATGCGGGAGTCGAGCTCCGGCATCGTCAGCCACTGGTAGTGGACGACGTCGCCGGCGAGCATGCCGCGCAGGCGACGCATGTCGGCGAGGTGCTCCGCCGCCTTGAAGGCGCGGCGGCCGGGCGCGTCGAGGCCGCGGTCGGCACTGCGGCGGTAAAAGCACTCCCGCACGCGGTAGCCCTCCGGACTGGGCACCGGGCCGTAGAGGAAGCGGCTGGTCAACAGCTCAACCGCGGCGCCGCCGCGGGCCAACGCCGCCGCTAGGGCGCGGTCGTATGGCGGCGTGAAGGCAGAAGGATCAACGAGCTGTACCCGCATCAGGCCGACGATTATCGTGACTGCGGTGGCGCCCACGCTCTCCTACTGCGTCGTGAACACGAACGGCCGCGAGTACCTGCTCGCCTGCCTCGACGCGATCGAGCGCACGCATCCCCTGGGGGTCGAGCGGGAGATCCTGGTTCTCGACAACACATCCACGGACGGTTCGGCGGATGCCGTGCGCGCCCGGGGCGGCGAGATTCGCCTGATTGCGCTGGAGCGACGCGCCGGCAAGGCCGAGAACGACTCGACCCTGATGCGCGAGGCGGTCGGCCGCTACTGCCTGCTGCTCAACGAGGACTCTGAGCTGCAGCCGGGGGCGGCAGCCGCGCTGCTGGCGGCCCTTGACGCCGATCCGAGAGCCGCCGCCGCGACACCCCAACTCTTGAACCCCGACGGCGCCCCCGTCCCCTGCGCCTGGCGCTTCCCGGGCGTCGGCACGGCCTTTGCCGGAGCGCTCTTCCTGCACCGCTGGCTAACAGTGCAGAGCAAGAGCGATCGGGCCCGCCAGGTTGACTGGGCGCAATCAAGTGCCCTGCTGGTCCGCCGCGAAGCGGCGGCCGCGGTCGGCTACATGGACCCCGATTTCTTCGTCTATTACGACGAGTGCGACTTCGCCAAGCGCCTTGCCGAAGCAGGCTGGCACAGCCTCTTCGTCCCCGCCGCCACAGCCGTCCACCACGACCAGCTCTCCACCGACCTCGCCAAGGGTCTCCCCCGCATCGTCGAATTCCACCGCAACCGCGATCTCTACATGCGCAAGCACCATGGGGTCGCAGCGGCGCTGATGGTCCGGATTCTCACCGCGTGGTCCTACGGGGTTCGGGCGCTGGTGGCAACGGTTTTGCCAAGCCAGCCCGCCAAGGTCTACTGGGCCCATGCGCGGCAAGCGCTTTGGCCGGGCCGAGGGACGAGCATTCGGGACCGGGCCGATCCCGGTAGGGGTTCCACTTAACTTTTTCGGTGGAGCGGATTGGGCTGTCGCCCGGAGCGCGCGACGAAAAAGTACAAGACGTTCCACCCCTACCGGGATCGGCCCACTACCGGCGTGCGTCCTCGTCCATCAGCTCAGCCTCGTAGGTCTCGGGGATGCTGCCGGCGGCAGCATCCCCGGTAGGACGCAGGGCACGAAGGGCAGCGACCAACTCGCTGGGGTGACGCAAACGTGCGAGCAAGCGGCGCTCGCCTGACGTGAAGAAGCCGGTTGCAAGAAGCGCGAGGGGGTAAACCAGCCATAGGACGACGCGAAGGATCAGGCCGGCGAAACCATCCGTGGGGAGCAAGAGCTCGCCGATGCCGACGAGGGCCACGGAGACGAAGACGACCTTGGCGAGGCGGCCCCATTCATAAGGGACGGGGAAGAGGCGTTGGGTGAAGCTGTACATCAGTGTGAGTACGACGAGGTAGGAGGCGACTAGGGCGAGGCCGGCGCCGACGATTCCCAGGGGCGGGACGAGGATGAGGTTGAGGGCGACGTTGGCGGCGAGGGCGGCGGCGGTTGCGGGGAAGTTGAACTCCGTGCGGCCGATGCGGCCGAGGATGACGACGAGGACCATGTAGAGGGCGTAGAGGGTGACGCCGGTGGCGATCAGGCCGATCGCTTCGTAGGAGTCGAAGAATTTGGGGTCAGCGAGGATGCGGACGATCCAGCGGGAGAGCAGCCACATGCCGGCGACGACGAAGGCGCAGCCGGCGACGAACCAGGTGACCACAGCGGCGTAGACGCGGCGCGCCTCGCCGTCGTCGCGGATCGAGTAGGCGAGCGGCGGCCAGGCCAGCTGGAAGCCGCGGACGAGGACGTTGACGCCCTGGGCGAACTTGACCGCGAGCGAGTAGAGACCCGCCTCGGCGAGGCCAAGGGAGCGGACGATGATGATCCGATCGACGAAGTTGAGCGCGTAGAGCGAGAGCTCGGCTGGCATCGTCGGCAGGCCGAAACGCAGTAGGCGCCGCAGCAGGGGACGCTCGAAGCGGAGTGAGAGCCGGCGGCGGTGGACGAAGATCAGCGCGACGACGAAGACGGCGCCACTGGCGTAGCTGCCGATCAAGAGACCGCGGGCTCCCTCTTCGGCGCCGACGACAAGGATCACCGTGAGGCTGATCGCCGCCAGCACGTTGAGGATCGTGGTGACGAAGAAGGCGCGGGCGCGCTCTTCGAGGCGGAAGATGGTGAGCAGGTACTCAATCATCGTCAGCACCCAGAGGCCGCCGATCGAGATCCGCGCCAGGTCCGCCGCGGATTCGTCCAGCAGCGCTTCGGAGATCGGCTCGGCGAAGGGCAAGGCGATCAGCGCCGCGGCCGTGGCGAACCAGAAGAGCGCCGCGAAGGAGGTCGCGACGACGCGGGCCGGGTCCTCGTCCTCCTTGTAGTAGAAGCGCAGCAGCGCCTCGATCATGCCGAGGCGGACGACGATGCTGACCAAGACGACCCCGGCGAACATCACCTCGGCGGCGCCGTAGTCGAGCGGGGTCAGGTAGCGCGTGTAGAGCGGCAGCAGCGCTACCGCGATCAGCTTCGAGACGATGCTCGCCGCCGTGTAGGCAGCGCCGGTCGTTGCTAGGCGGCGGAGGTATCCCGACACGCGTCAGGCGAGACTACGTTGACGGGCGGCTGCCAGGGAAGCGCCGACGGCAAGTAGGACCCAGGTGATGGGGTCCTCGAAGAAGCCGGCGTAGGCCATCGTGTGGACGATTAGGGCGACGAAGGTTGCGAGTACTGCTGCTCGGGCTATTGGTGTTTGGCGCGCGGGTCCTGTCGCCGTAGGGGGCGATGGGGAGTGGCGCGCGGGTCCTGTCATGGGGGTGGGGGGGGCACTGCGGGCAGTCCACGGGCTGTCCTCGACCCCCCCCACCCCCACGCCACCCGCGCGAGACGCCGTTACGCCGAGCAAAGAGGGACGTAGGCTCGAGGCCATCGTCCAGAGCGCTGTTACTACGAGAGCTAGATAGGCGGCTGCGCCGAGCGACCCCTGCTCGGCGGCGATTGTCACGGGCTCCGTATGGGAGATGGAGACTGGAGCTTTGCGGGTCTCGACGTGCTCGCGGTAAGCCTTGGGGAAGCTTCCCGATCCGTAGCCGTACAGAGGTCTTTGGGCGAAGAGGTGGATGCCGCCGGAGACGAGGTTTGCGCGGCCGCTGGTGTCGATGTTGATTCGATCGAAGCTGAAGCTTCCCGCAATGGTGACAATGAGCATCGTGGCCGCAACGCCAGCTACAGCAGCTATGGCCGTCCACTTGAGACTCCAGCGCAGTGCTGCCAGCACCACCAGGCCTGCCAGCAGCGCGGCGAAGCTCGACTGCGAGAAGGTTGGCACCAGCCCGATCCACAGCACTGCGATGAGAGCGGTGAGCAGTGAGAGCGTTCGGCGTTCGCGGGCCCAAAGCAGCGTGCTCATCGTCACGACAGCAACCAGGGACAGGTACCTGCCGTAGACGTTCGGGTCCCAGAACACTGAGTTCACCCGGAAGTAGGTGTGGAATTCGTTCGAGCGGATCACCTGGTCGTTCCAGAACAAGCTCCGTGTGGCCCACTCAACCGTGCCAATCAAGACGAAGCACACCGCCTCGATCCCAATCACCCAAAGCGTCAGGGTCAGAAGCCTCCGATCCCAAGTGACATCCTTCAGCAGCCCGTACACCAAGCTGAACGGAACGAAAAAGAAGCAAACGTTCTGCAACCCTTTCGAAAAATCGGGCGAGTAGAGAACCTGCAGCGCGTAGAGAAGAACGAACCCGGCAAGGACGTATGGCAGCAGGGCAGGGGGGTCAATCTGGGTGCGGCGTCCTGTTTTTCGCACAGCTGACTCGGCGAGAGAAGACCCCCGCCCGGCGAAAAACCCAGCGCCCAGATTGACCCCCCTGCCCTCCTGCCACTCGCCAAATGCCGCTGAGAGAACTCCCCCCGCGATCACCAGGTACAGCGGCACCAGCAGGTTCGCGGTATCTCCTCCCGCCTCCAGCGGCACGCGAAACGGCAGGGCCGCAACGATGGCCAGCGGAAGCAGCAAGGACCAGCGGTTGAAGGCATATGCGAGCGCGCCAGAGACGGCGATCGCGAGGAGGCCGAGGGCGATCAGGCGGGAGGGGTGGTCGCGGAGGTCGGCTATCTGGTGGGAGTGCCACTGGTCGCCGAGGATGAGGGCGGGGAAGAGGATGAGTGCGGCGAGCATCGCCAGCGAGCGTGGGCGGCCAGCGGGGAGCAGGATCGCGCCTGCCGCGGCGATGGCAGCGACGACCAGGCCGAAGCCGGCGAGGACGTCGCTCACCGCTTGCCTTCCGCCCCGGAGCGCCGGCAACTCGAACGCGGATTCTGCTGCGCCCGGTGCAGATGCATCGATCCCGGCGGCACCAGCACGCGGTCCTGATCGAGCAATTTGACGCGGAGCTTGTAGCGGCCGGGGGGAGCGATGCCGTCGTTGCGGCTGCGGCCGTCCCAGTAGAAGGTGTGGAAGCGGTAGCGCTTGAGGTAGGTGTCGCGGGCGAGGGTGACGATCAGCTTGCCGCCGGGCTTCACCACCTGGACGGTGCCCCGATCGGACTGCGTCGTGCGAAAGCGGATGCGAATGCGGTCGTAGCGGCAGTCGCCGTTTGGGGTGAAGCCGTGGACCGGCGGCGCCTGGGGATGGAGGCGCGGCACGGGGATGAAGGTGACGCGATCGACGACGAGCGGGTCGCGCTTCAACCGCTGCGACCAGGCGAAGGCGGCGAGCGTGGCGAGGACGAGGAGGGCGAAGACGAGGCCGGCCCAGCGGCTAGCCGCTCGCGGCATTGTCCTCGCCGACGATTACCGAGACCGGTGCGCCGCCGGACACCGATTCGATGTCGGACGTCATCAAGCGCACTTCCGAGATGCCAAGCGCCTTGGCGACCCGACGCGCCTCCGGCGCATGGCCGCGAGCGAACATGACGACGCTGTCGGTGAAGCTGGTGCTGCTGTTCGTGACGGCGCCAAGCTGGAATCCCTTGCCCTCGACTTCGTCGCCGAATTCGGCGGCGAGTCCAGGCACGGCGGTGCCGTTGAGCACCGTCACTTCGATTTCGGCCGGCTTGGTCGCCTTTGCCGACTTCGTCTTGCCACCCTTCCCGTCGGCCGAGTCGGAGCCCTGCGTGACCAGGTAGACCGCGCCGGCGGCGACGAGAAGCCCGACGACGAAGATGGCGATGAGGTAGCGCGGTTCGGCGAGGTGGCTGCCGAAGCTGGAGAGTCCGGCGCGAAGACGCTCCCCGCGGGTCAGCTCGGGCAAGCCCGCGTCGCGGCGGCGGCGGCGCTCCTCGCGCTCGTCCAACGCCTCGCGCTCGGCCGTGCGCGCCTGCTCGAGCGCGCGCAGCTCCTCGGCGCGTTTGGCGGCGGCAGCCGACGTGGAGTCCTTGCGCTCGCTGTCTCGCTCCGGCGCTGAGCCGGCCCACTCGCGCAGGCGCCGTAGGTCGCGCCCCTGCGAGAAGGCGAGCATGGCAAGGACGGCAAGGCCCAGAAACGCAGCCAGGCCTGCGAAGGCGCCGATTTCCTTGATCAACTCCACTGATGCCCTGCCTCATGACGTGGGCCGGGAAATGACGAGACCCAGGCGCCGCCAGACAAGGACGCAGGGAGCCCGAATAGCAACGCTATTCGGGCGACTGAGGACGCAGTATGGCGGTGAGCTGGGTCCGTCATTTGCGGTCTGACGTCATGAGGCAGGGCATCAGGTGGCTGCGAGAGGCTACTCGTCGTAGACGACTGCCGCCGCGTCACCGCCGGGGGCGGTGATCATCTCGACGACACGCTGGGCCAGATTAGCCTCGTCTCCGGCCAGCACCAGGTGCTCAAGCGAGTTCAGCGTCGTCTCGATCCAGTCGGGATCGAGCGGGGTCTCGCGCACGGCTCGCTGTATCCGTCTTGCCGCGGTTGGCTGCCCGCTCTCGGCGAAGCCAAAGAGTTCCTCATGCAGCTTCTCCCCCGGCCGCGGTTTGGTGAACTCGATCGCTATGTCGGTTTCGGGCTCGTAGCCGGCAAGGCGGATCATGTTGTGGGCGAGATCGACGATCCGCACCGGCTCGCCCATGTCGAGCACGAAGACCTCGCCCTTGCCGGCGCCGATGTCACCCGCCCGGATCACCATCTGCACCGCCTCGGGAATCGTCATGAAGTAACGAGTCATCTCCGGGTGGGTGACGGTGACCGGCCCGCCGCGCTCGATCTGGCTGCGGAAGATCGGCACGACGCTGCCCGAGGAGGCGAGCACGTTGCCGAAGCGGACGCTGGCGAAGCGGGTCCCCGGATGCTTGCGGCCGGCCGACTCGACGATCCACTCGGCCATCGCCTTCGAGGCCCCCATCACGGTTTTCGGGTTGACCGCCTTGTCGGTTGAGATCAGTACGAAGCGCTCGACGTTGGAGGCGGCGGCGGTCTCGGCCGTGATCCGGGTCGCGATCGCGTTGTTGCGCACCGCCTCGAGCGGGTTGGCCTCCATCAGCGGCACGTGCTTGTAGGCGGCGGCGTGGAAGACGACACTGGGCTTGAAGCGCTGCATCGTCTCCAGCATCCGGCCCGGCTCCTTGCAGTCGGCGAGCACCGACTCGACGTTGGTGAAATGGCGCTCCTCGACCATTTCGCGGTCGATCTGGAAGAGGTTGTCCTCGGCGTGGTCGAGCATCACCAGCAGCCGCGGTTTGACCTGGGCGATCTGGCGGCAGAGCTCGGAACCGATCGAACCGCCGGCGCCGGTGACGAGGACGATGCGGTCGCGCAGGTAGGCGCCGACCCGGTCGAGCTCGCGCACGATCGGGTCGCGGCCGAGCACGTCCTCGACCCGCACCTCACGCAGCTGCTTGTTGAGCTGTACGCCGCCGCGCAGCAGCTCGAACACCGTCGGCAGGGTGCGGACGCGAATCTCCCGATCGCGGCAGGCAGTAACGACCTTGGCCCGCAGCGTGCCGGGAGCCGACGGAATCGCGATCACCACCTCGTCGGGCTGGGTCTCGTCGAGGACCTTGTCGATCTGCTTGGTCGAGCCCAGGACCTTGAGGCCGAGCATGCGCATGCCGCGCTTGCGCGGGTCATCGTCGAGGAAGCCGATCGCGGTGGCTCCGAGATCTGGATTGAGCTGCAGCTCGCGGACCACCATCTGGCCGCCCGAGCCGGCGCCGATCACGAGCACCCTGTGCTTGGGGACGCGGGCCGAACGCGAGGGCCGTTCAACGATCAGGCGCACCGCCAGTCGCGCCCCGGTGATCAGCATCAGGGTGAGCAAGAAATCCATCACTGCGACCGAGCGCGGCAAATTGTGGGCGAAGGGCCGCAGCACCGTGAAGGCGACAACGAGGATCGCGCTCGCGACGGTGACGGCGCGGACGATCAGCAGGAAGTCGCGGCCGCTGACGTAGCGCCACCACTTCTGGTACATGCCGAAGGCGGCGAAGACGATCAGCTTGCCGGCGACGACGAAGCCGACCGACTGGGCGAAGAGCGTCGCGTAGCGGTCCGGCAGGCCATGCGGGTCGTCGAGGAAGCGCAGCCGGAACGCCAGGTAGAAGGAGAGCGCGACGAGGATCGCATCAGCGCATACCTGGAGGACCCGGTTGCGGTAGACGGGATGGTTCAGACGGCGCATGGAACGTGGCGAGTTTAGATGCTGCCTGGCTTCCCGCCTACAATCTCCGCTTCACGAATGCCTCTCTTCCTCTTCGCCAGCGTCACCGACAAGATCGTCGACCCGATCGTCAACGTCGCCACCGACTTCATCGGCTCCGCCGGTGTCGGCGCGGTCTTCCTGCTGATGGCGCTCGAGTCGGCCTGCATTCCGGTGCCCAGCGAGGCGATCATGCTCTTCGCCGGCTTCAGCGTCTCCGAAGGCGAACTGACGATGTTCGGGATCGTCACCGCCGGCGTGCTCGGCAACCTCGTCGGCTCCTGGATCGCCTACGCGGTCGGCTACTACGGCCGGCTCGACCTGCTGGAGCGCAACAAGCTGATCCACATCAGTCCCAAACATCTCAAGTGGGCCGACGACTGGTTCGAGCGCTACGGCGCCGCAACCGTCTTCTTCTCGCGGATGCTGCCGATCGTCCGCACCTTCATCTCGCTCCCCGCCGGGGTGGCGAAGATGCCGTTCTGGCGCTTCACCGTCTACACCCTCGCAGGCTGTATCCCCTGGGTGCTGATGTTGGCCTTGATCGGCCAGAGCGTCGGCGATAACTGGGAGGACTGGCGCCACAAGCTCGGTTACTTCGACTACGTGGTGCTGGCTGCGATCGTCGGCGGGGCGATCTACCTGATCGTGAAACGGCGGCGCAAAGGCGGGGCCGGCGAGGAAGAGGACGACTCGACGCCCGCCGCGGAGCCGGCCCGCACGACGAGCGTTTGAGCGGCGGCGGCGAAGGACGGATTCCCGCCGGGCGCGCACTGGCGCTTGGCATCGTCCAGGGCCCGGCGGAGCTGCTGCCGGTCTCCAGCTCAGCCCACATCGTTCTCGTCCCCTGGCTGGCCGGTTGGGACTGGGAGGAGATCGACCCGGAGGTGCGCAAGAGCTTCGAGGTGGCGCTTCACGCCGGCGCCGCGGCCGCCCTGATCGTCGGCCAGCGCCGCCTGATCGCCGAAGAGCTGCGCGCCTTTGACCTGCGCGGCGCCGTTGTCCTGGCTCTCTCGTTCCTGCCCGCGGCGATAGTCGGCTACAAGTTCGAGCGGCCGATCGAGCAGCGCCTCGGCGGACCGCGCGCCACCGCCTTCGGCCTACTCGCCGGCGCGGCGGCGATGGTGGTGGGCGACACGCGGCCCCAGCTGCGCGGACGAGGTGAGGCAGGCGCAGCCGACGGTCTGGCGCTCGGCGTCGCCCAGGCGGGTGCGCTGGCCCCAGGCATCTCCCGCAACGGCATCACCCTTGCCGCCGCCCGCTGGCGGCGCTTCTCGCGCGACCAGGCCAACCTGCTCTCGCGCACGATCGCCCTGCCGATCATCGTCGGAGCCACCGGCCTCAAGGGCGTGCGTCTGGCGCGCCGTGGAGCCCCCCCACAGCTGCGCCGCTCGATGGCCTTCGGCGTCACGGCCTCCTTCGCCTCGACTCTCGCCTCCCAACGCCTGATCAAGTTGGTCGAGCGAGATCGCGCGCTGTGGCCTTATGCGGCCTACCGGGCAGGCCTCGCCGCCGCGGTGCTGGTCAAACTGCGACGCTAGCTAATTCCAAAATTTGGAGAAATTTGGAATTGATTTGGATTTCCCTGCAAACCAAGAGAAACAAGTCCAAATATGAGCGGTGACGCCTACGCCAAGGCCGGGGTGGACCAGGGAGCTGCCGACTCCGCGGTTAGCGGGCTGGTCAAGGCGCTGGGCGCGATCCAGCTCGGGCGTCCCTCGCGGCAGGTGCCGCTGCCCGGCCACTACGCCAGCGTGATCAAGCTCGACGAGCGGACCGGGATCGCGCTCTCCACCGATGGGGTCGGGACGAAGCTCTTGCTCGCCGAGCAGCTGGGGCGCTTCGATTCGATCGGGATCGACTGCGTGGCGATGAACGTCAACGACGTGATCTGCGTCGGTGCCGAGCCACTGGCGATGCTCGACTACATCGCGATCGATCGGGCTGACCCCGCAGTCTGCGCGGAAGTCGGCGTCGGGCTGGCCCGCGGTGCCGAGCTGGCGGGGGTCGAGATCCCGGGCGGCGAGCTGGCTCAGCTCGGCGAGATGGTGCGGGGCGTTGACGTCTCCGGCGCCTGCTTCGGCACCGTCGCTTTGGACGAAATCGTCGACGGCTCGGCCGTGCAGTCGGGCGATGCGATCATCGGCCTGCCCTCCTCGGGCCTGCACTCGAACGGCTACACCCTGGCCCGCTCGGCTCTGGAGGGCCTTCCTCTCGATGAGGATCCGGGAGGGCGACTGGGCCGGCCACTCGGCGACGAGCTGCTCGAGCCGACCGAGATCTACGTCAAGCCGGTGCTGGAGCTGCTGCGCTCGGAGGTCGAAGTCCGCGGCTTGGCCCACATCACCTCCGGCGGCCTCGGCAACCTGACCCGCCTCGCAGCGGAGGTGGCCTACGAGATCGAGGAGCCGCTCCCAGTCCCCCCGGTCTTCGCCCTGATCCAGGAGGGCTCGGGCGCCGCGGATGAGGAAATGCACGACGTCTTCAACATGGGCTGCGGTTTCTGCTGCATAGTCGCCGCCAGCGACGAGGAGCGCGCGCTTGATCTCCTCCGCCCCCACTACCCTGGGGCGAAGCGGATCGGCTCGGCGGCGCAAGGGCCGCGCGAGATCCGCCGCCACTGAATGGAAGCCCGCTCCAGCAGCGCGATGATCGGAACTGTGCTCTCCGGCCGCTACCGGCTGGAGGCGAAGCTCGGCAGCGGTGGCATGTCGACGGTCTACCTTGCCCGCGACCAGACGCTCGACCGCCCGGTGGCGGTGAAGGTGATGCACCGCGAGATGTCCGAGCAGGCCGACCAGCTGGAGCGCTTTCGCCAGGAGGCGCGCTCGGTGGCCAAGCTCTCCCACCCCAACGTGGTCTCGGTGATCGACGCCGGCGAGGACGGCGGTCACCCTTACATCGTCTTCGAGTACGTCGAGGGGGAAACCCTTAAGCAACGGATCAACCGGGACGGGGCGCTGGAGCCGCAGGAGGCGATCGCCTACGCAATTGAGATCGCCCGCGGCCTCTCGATGGCCCACGCCCGCAACATGGTCCATCGCGACATCAAGCCGCAGAACATCCTGATCGACGCCGAGGGGCGGGCGAAGCTGACTGACTTCGGCATCTCGCGCCAGCTCGAGCAAGACGGGATGACGGCGACGGGCCGTGTGCTCGGCACCACCGACTACGTCGCCCCTGAGCAGGCGATGGGCCACAAAGTCGATCCCCGCAGCGACATCTACTCGCTCGGCGTCGTCCTCTACGAGATGCTGGTCGGCCAGGTCCCTTTCTCCGCCGACAGCCAAGTCGGCGTGGCGATGAAGCACGTCAACGAGGAGCTGCCCGACGTGCAGCGCCGTCGGCCCGAGGTCTCCGCCGCCGTCGCCCTCGTGGTAGAGCGCTCGACCGCCAAGGACCCAGCCGAGCGCTACCAGCGGGTCGGCGAGATGATCGACGACCTCTCGACCGCGCTGGAGGTGGAGGCAGCGCGGGCCGGCTCGACCACCGGCGAGGCGACCAGCGTGCTCGACGCGGTGCCGCCGCCGAAGCGCAAGCTCTCCGGGCGAGGGCGGCGCAACTGGGCGGCGATCATCGGTCTCTTGGTGATCGTCGGCGGCATCCTCCTTGTCGTGTTCGTGATTTCGAGCGGCGATCTCGGTGGCGGTGGCGCCAACAAGGACAAGGGCAAGCCCCTCTCGATCGACTCGGCAACCGACTACGACCCACAGGGCGACGGCGAAGAGGTGGGCAGCAAGGTCGAACTGGCCGCCGACGGCGATCCGACCGGCACCGCCTGGGAAACCGAGCACTACGACTCCGACGTCTTCGCCGGCACCAAGACCGGCCCGGATCCCGGCGTCGGCATCTACGTCACCACCAGCGCCCCCGCGAAGCCGGCCAAGATGATCGTGCGCAGCCCAACCCCCGGCTGGGACGCCCAGATCTTCGCCACCGACTCCGGACCGCCCGAAGAACTCGCCGAATGGGGCGAACCGGTCGGCATCGCCGTCAACGCCTCCACCACAGAGGAGATCGACCTAACAGTCCCCTCCCCCTCCCGCTACTTCCTGATCTGGTTCAACAAGGCCTCCGAAGCGCGCGATCAGGCCGGTCGCTACCAGGTCGAGGTCAGCGATATCGAGCTGTTGCGTTAGCTCAGAACTCGTAGGAGCGGGCGCGTTGGTGGCGCTCGACGGCCAGGGTGATGAGGCGGTCGCAGAGGGCTGGGTAGTCGAGGCCCGATGCCTGCCAGAGCTTGGCGTAGACGCTGGTTTGAGTGAAGCCGGGCATGGTGTTGATCTCGTTGACGAGGACGGTGCCGTCGGGCTCGACGAAGAAGTCGCAGCGGGCGAGGCCGGAGCAACCGCCGAGCTTGAAGGCGGCAACGGCAAGCTCGCGCACGCGGGCGATCTGCTCCGGGGGGATCACGGGGGGAACGACCAGCTCCATGCCACCCTCGCGGTACTTGGTCTCGTAGTCGTACCAATCGGCGTTGGCGAGGACCTCGCCCGGCTGCGAAGCGTCGACGTCCTCGTTGCCGAGCAGTGAGCACTCGACCTCGCGGCCGGCGGCCGCGGCCTCGACGATCACGCGCGGGTCGTGGCGGCGGGCGAGCGCGACCGCCTCGTCGAGCTCCGCGTCGACGCCGGCGACCTTGCTGATCCCGACACTGGAGCCGAGGCGTGAGGGCTTGACCCAGAGCGGCGAGCCGAGCTGCGCGCAGCGCTCGCGCCAGTTCGGCTCGGCCGCATCGACGAAATCGACCTGGGGGATGCCGGCCTGGGCGAAGAGGCGCTTCAGGGTCAGCTTGTCCATGCAGGCCGCCGAAGCGAGCACGTCGGAGCCGACGTAAGGAACGTCCAGCCACTCGAGCAGCCCCTGCACGCTGCCGTCCTCGCCGAAGGGGCCGTGCAGGGCGGGGAAGGCGACGTCGGCGCCGAGCAGGCCCTCACCAGGGACGAGCTGGATTGCCCTGGCGTCGCAGCTCCAGGCACCCTCGCGGGAGATCGTCACCGGCAGCGCTTCATGGCCGGCCTCCCCCAGGCCGCGCGCCACCGCCTCGCCGGAGCGCAACGAGACATCGTGCTCGGATGAGCGGCCGCCGCAGAGGACCGCCACCTTCATTCTTCTTCGCCTGTTTCCGTTTCAGAGGACCCGCTCGCCGCCTTGCCGACGACGAGCGTCACCGTGGTGCCCGGCTTGACTTCTGAGGCCGGCGGCGGGAATTGGTCGGTGACCCGGCCGACCTGGGAGGGCACTGCCGTCTGCTGTTCCTGCACGATGGGCTTCAGGCCGGCTTCCCGCACGGCTTCGACGGCTTCCGCGCGCTCCTTGCCGATCACGTTCGGCGCCGTCGCCTTTTCTTCCCCCTTGGAGACCGTGATCGAGACGGTCGAGCCGGGCGGCAGCTGCGAGCCTGCGCTCGGGGCCTGGCGGATCACCTGCCCTTCGGGCGCCGTGTCTTCGACTTCTTCGACGCTGGGCGTGAAGCCGCGACCGCGAATCTGCTGCACCGCGAGAGAGCGCTGGGAGCCGACCAAGACCGGCACCTTGGCGAGCTTCGGGCCGCTGGAAACCTTAAGCAGCACCTCGGTTCCCTTGGTCGCAGTCTGGCCGCCCGAAGGTTCGGACTTGAGCACCAACCCTTCTTCGACATCCTTGGAGTGCACCGCTTCCGTCTTCGCTTCGAAGCCCGCTTCTTCGAGCGCCTTTTCGGCAGCGGCCGTCGAGAGGCCCGCCGTCGAGGGCACCTTGGCGGTGCCGGGCCCGGCGCTGACGGTGAGCATCACCTTCGGCTTCGAGCAGAAGAAGCTGAGGAAGGCGCAGTCGAGCGAGGCTTCGTCAGCTGGCGGCGAGGCCGCGGGGTCCTGCTCGAGCACTTCGTTTGCCGGAGCTTCGCGCTCGACCCGCTTGACGTCGCCGACGCTGAAGCCGTTCTGCTGCAACAGGGCGATCGCCACGTTGAGCTCGTTGCCGGTGACGTTCGGCACCTCGGTAGTGGTGTCGCGCGTCAAGGCGAAGCCGATCAAGAGCCCGATCAGGATCGCAGCGGCGATCAGTGCCCAGATGCGGCGCCGGCGCCGGCGTGCTTCCTCCTCCGCCGTCGTCCCCTCTGCCACGGGCTCCTCCGGCGTGGCGACGACGGGAGGCAGCGGAGCGAAGGCAGCGGTGTTGTCCGCCCCCCCGCCGGGATCCTTGAGCGCTGCGTCGAGCGCGGCGATGAAGGCGTCGGCGCTCTGAAAGCGCTGGCCGGGCTCCTTCTCCAGCGCCCTCATCACCACCGCGTCGAGCGCGGGTGAGACCTGCGGGTTGATCGAGCTGGGCCGTTGCGGCGCCTGGGAGACCTGTTTCATCGCCACCGCGACGGCGGAGTCGGCCTCGAACGGCACCCGCCCGGTGAGCGCCTCGTAGAGCATCACCCCGATCGAGTAGAGGTCGGAGACCGCGGTCACCTCGAAGCCCTGGGCCTGCTCGGGCGAGAGGTAGTGCGGCGTGCCCATCACCGAGCCCGTCTGGGTGATCTCCGAGACACCGGCGCGGGCGATGCCAAAGTCGGTCACGGTCGCCTTGCCCTCGTCGTCGACGATCACGTTCTGGGGCTTGAGGTCGCGGTGGACGACGCCGTGGCGGTGAGCGAAACGAGCCCCCTCGAGCACCTGGCGGATCAGTCCCGCCGCCTGCTCGGGAGTGAGCCCGGCATCGATCAGCTGCTTCAGGGTTCGCCCCTCGAGGAACTGCATGGCGATGTAGTAGGTGCCCTCGACCTCGCCGCGATCGAAGACGGCAACGACGTTGGGGTGCTGCAGGCCGGCCGCTGCCTCGGCCTCGCGGCGGAAGCGCTCGACGAACTCGCGGTCCTGGGCGAAGCGCGGGTGCAGGACCTTGAGTGCGACTCGCCGCTGCAGGTGGGAGTCGTCGGCGAGCCAGACGTCGGCCATGCCGCCGGAGCCGATCCGCTGCAACACGGTGTAGCGCCCGTCGACCACCGAGCCTTGCGTTACGTCAGCCACGCGGCTGTTCTATCTCATTCACCGTTGAGGATCGTTTCCGCGACGTCACGGAAGATCGGCGCCGCAACGTCGTTGCCGAATTCTTCCGTGCACTCGACCGTCGCCGCGATCGCGATTTTCGGGTCATCAGCGGGAGCGAAGCCAATAAACCAAGCTTGATTCTCTTCTTCTCCGCCGCCGCAGGCCGCGTTGCCGGGAGTTTCCGCCGTGCCCGTCTTGCCGGCCACCGCCACACCCGGGATCTCGGCGTTGGTGCCGGTGCCTTCGCTGACCACGCCTTCCATCGCAGTCGTCAGCTCCGCTGCGGTCTCGGCACTGATCGGCTGGCTGTACTCGGAGGGATCGAGGCGCTTGGTCACCCGGCCGTCGGGATCGATGACGCGGCTCCAGATCTGCGGCTTCATCTGCTTGCCCCCGTTGGCAATCGACGCGGTGACCTCGGCCATCTGCAGCGGCGTCACCGCGAGGCGCTCTTGCCCGATCGCGACGCGGGCCAGGTCAACTGGGTCATTGGCACCGAGCAGTTCGCCCTCTTCATTGAAGACACCGCTCTTGGAGACCTCTTCGGCCGGCAGGTCAATCGCCGGAGTTGAGTTGAAGCCGAACCGTTCCATGTATTCGAAGAGGGTGTCGTTGCCGAGCTGCTGGCCGAGCTGGCCGAACCAGGTGTTGACCGAGTTGGTCAGCGCCGTGTCCAGGGTCGCTCCCGGGAAGCTCTCGCCAAAATCGTTTTCGAGCGGGGTGCCTTCGACTTCGAGGCTGCCCGGCGCATCGATCGGCGTGTCCGGTGTAATCGCACCGCTCTCCAGACCTGCGGCCGCGGTGACCACCTTGAAGGTCGAGCCCGGCGGGTACTGGCCCTGCGTCGCGCGGTTGAAGAGCGGTGTTTCGACTTCGTTCGTGTTCAACTTCGAGAGTTCGTAGGGCACGCGGTTCGGGTCGAACGGCGGGTTCGAAGCCAGTACCCGCACGCGGCCGCTCTGCGGCTCGATCGCCACCACGGCGCCGAAGCCCGCTTCTTCGAGGTCAGCAAGCGCCACCGACTGCGCCGCGGGGTCGAGGTTGGTGACGATGTCGTTGCCTTCCTGGCGGCGACCGCGCAGCTCGTCGAGGATCGAGGTGAATTCGGAGTCGTTGCCAACCAGCTCGTCGTTGTGGAACCGCTCGAACTCGCTGTCGCCCTGCTGGACGAAGCTGTAGCCGATCGGGTGGCCATAGAGCGAGCCTTCCGGGTAGCGGCGCACGTAGCGCAGCGAGTCGCCCCGGCCCTTGGCCACAGAGCGAGCGATCACGGTTCCGTCGGCGGCGAGAATGCGGCCACGGCGGATCTGCTGCTGCTCGAGCAGGGGGCGCTTGTTGGCGGTCTTCTCCTTCAATGCTTTGGCGTCGAAGACAGCCCAGAACGAGGTGAAGCCGATCAGCACGGCGAAGAGCACGACGACGAGGCCGAAAAGCTTGACGATCTGGCGGTTCACCGACCACCCTCCAAAAGCAGGCCACTTGCTCTCCCCGCCGCGCCCGACTCGCGCCGCGCCCGATCGGAGATCAGCAGCAGCAGGGCCAAGAGGACAAAATTGGCGACGATCGAGCTGCCGCCGTAGCTGATGAAGGGAAGGGTGACGCCGGTCAGCGGGATCACCCGCGTGACGCCGCCGATGATCACGAAGGCCTGGATTGCGAAGACGGCGGTGAGGCCGGTCGCCAGCAGCTTCGAGAAGCCGTCGTCAGCGAGTAGGGCGATCTTGAAACCGCGGGCCGAAATCAGCAGGTAGATCAGCACGACCCCACAGGCGCCGAAGAGTCCCAGCTCGTTGACGATCAGCGAGTAGATCGTGTCCGTCTGCGCCGCCGGTAGAAGCGCCTTATCGGTGCCGGGAATCGTGATCAGCGCCTGGCCGAAGCCCTTGCCGAAGAGACCACCGTCGGCCTGGGCAAAGATCGACTGCAGGATCTGGTACCCGCTCGCCTGCGGGTGGGCGTAGGGATCGAGCCAGATCTCCACCCGGTCGTGCACGTGAGGAACGGTCGAAGCGAAGAACCAGGCGCCGACCAGAAACATCGCCATGCCGATCGCGACGAAGGAGAAGCGACCGGTAGCGACGTAGAGCAGCGCCAGGAAAGCGGCGAAGAACATCAGCGAACTGCCCAGGTCACGGATGAAGACGAGCATGAACATCGAGGCGCCCCAGACGACCAGCATCGGCCCGAAGTGCTTCAGCGGCGGCAGGGTCACGCCGAGCACCCGGCGGGCCCCGACGATCAGCACCTCACGGTGCTCGCGCAAGTAGCTGGCGAGGAAGACGACAAGGCAGATCTTCGAGAACTCGGCCGGCTGAAATGCGAGTGGACCGATCTTGATGCCGAGGTAGGCGCCATTGACCTGCTGGCCGATCCCCGGCAGGCGCGGCGCCAATAGGAGCAGCAGGCCCACCCCCGCGATCGTGTAGCGATAGCGCTCGAGCACGTCGTAGTCGCGCAAGAAGTGGATCGTCAGGGCGAAAAGGACGAGGCCGAGGACGAACCAGTTCGCCTGGTCGCGGGCGAGGTCGGCATCGATCCGGTAGATCATCACCAAGCCAAAGGCCATCAACAGCGCCACCAACGGAAAGAGATAGGGGTCGGCGTTGGGCAGGCGGACGCGCAGGTAGAAATGGGTGGCCAAACAGACGGCGAAGAAATAAGCGCCGTAGATCAGGCTGGCGTCATCGAGCCGCGAGCTCTCTTGGGCGAAAACCGCGGCGAAGCCGGCGGTCAGCAACAGCGCCACCGGCACGAGAGCCATCAGCTCTCGGTTCCTGGCGCTCACCTCAGCGGGCTCCCTGGGATTCTTCTATGTCCTCGACCAGGGAGACGGCGTCGTCGCGTGAGCGCAGATCGTGTCCGCTGACCGCCCCCTGGCGTCGCTGCGGCAGGGATGAGGTCTGGATCGGGCTCGCGTAGCGCTCCTCGAAGAGATCGATCCCGAAGGGGAGTTCGTAGGGAAGGCCGCGGTAGAGGGAGACGCGGCCGCCCTCGTCGGTGCCGAGGAACCAGACTTGCCGGTTGCCGTACCAGGCGCCGAAGGCGAGGGCTCCTAGAACAGCAACCGCCGCAAGCACCTTGAGTGCCCGCCGCAGGCCGCGGCGGGGCTGCTTGGCGACGAGCTGCTCGCGCCGGTCGCGCGCGGCTGCTGCAGCCGCGCGGCGGCGAACCTCGGTGCCGGTCAGGCCGGCCTCTGCTGCGCTGCCGCCGATCAGCGTTGCGTCCTCGTGCCCCTGCCGCTGCGGTGCAGCCGCGTCTTCGAGCCGGAAGGCGAGCGCGGTGATGTTGTCGCGGCCGCCGGCTCGGTTCGCTTCGTCAACGAGGGCGCGCACCGCGGCGCTCATCGATGTGGCGCCAACGAGCAGCTTGGCGATTTGGTCCTCCCCCAGCATCGTGGTCAAGCCGTCCGAGCAGATCAAGAAGACGTCGCCGGGCGCGGCGGGCACCGTTTGGATGTCCGGCTCGACCTCCGGCTCTGGCCCGAGCGCCCGGGTGATGATCGAGCGTTGCGGGTGATCCTCTGCCTGGGCGTCGGTGAGCTGGCCCTTGCGCCTCATCTCCTCGACCAGCGAATGGTCGCGGGTGAGCTGCTCGAGCTTGCCGTCGCGCAAGCGGTAAGCGCGGCTGTCGCCGACATGGCCGATCGCCACCTCTTCGCCGCCGACATCGACGATCGCGGCGGTCAGCGTCGTCCCCATGCCGGCCCGCGAGGGATCGGCGCGGGCCAGGTCGTGAATCCTGCGGTTGGCCTCGAGGATCGTCTCGCGCAGGATCCGCTCCGGCGGGCCCTCGGGCAGATCGACGTCGAAGGCGTCGGCGGCGGCTTTGGAGGCGACCTCCCCTGCTTGCGCACCCCCCATACCGTCGGCGACGACAAAGATCGGCGCGCGAACGAAGAAGGAGTCCTCGTTGGCGTTGCGCTGCCGCCCCGTGTCGGAGCGGAATGCCTGGTCCTCGATCCGCAGCATTACGGCCCGGCCTCGTAGCGGAACTCGGTGTCGCCGATCCGCACCACGTCGCCGTCGATCAGCTCCGCCTCGCCACTGAGGGTGGCGTCGTTGAGCAGGGTGCCGTTGGTGGAATTCATGTCCTCGACGTAGGTGCGGCCATCGCGACTGAAGATCCTGGCGTGCACGCCGGAGGCATAACGGTCGTCGATCCGCACGTCGGCTTCGGCCGAGCGGCCGATCGAGAGGCCGCCGATTAGGTCAAAGCGCTCGCCCGGATCAAGGCCGCCACCGCGCTCGGCGATCAGCCATGCATCGGTCGCACTGGGCTGCGGGGTGAAGCCCGGCGCCTGGTGGAAGCCGGTGGCGTCGGGCGCGGGCGAGGCCGTGCGGCGCAGGTCCTTGAGGGCACTGCGGGCGATCCAGAGCAGGAAGAGGTAGAGGACGGCGAGGAAGCCGAACTTGAGGGCGACGGAAATGGGCTCGTAGTCCACTAGCGCCGGGCGCTCATTGCTCGATGTCGAACACGAAGGTCGTGGTGCCGAGCGTCACCTGGTCGCCGGGACTGAGGCGGGACGAGGAAACGCGCCGACCGTTCACCTTAATGCCGTTGGTCGAGCCGAGGTCGGCGATCGTCCAGTCGCCGGTTGGTGAGCGCCGCAGCTCGGCGTGGCGGCGGGAGATGTTGGGGTCGCCGAGCACGCACTCGGCTTCCTTGGAACGGCCGATTGTCGCCCGCGGCCCCTCGAGCACGTAGCGGCGGTCGTCGAGCGAGACGACCGCACGAGTGGCGACCATCGCCGCGGCTCGCTGCTCCGGGCTCGCCGGCTGGGCGCCGCGCTCTTTGACCGCCGAGTAGACCATCGTGTGACCCTCCTCCCCCTGGCTCGGTGCCTCGCCCTCGCGCGCCGGCGGCTTTACCAGCCGAGTCTGGATACCGAATTCGCCGAGACGCAGCCGCTCGTCGGTCTGGAACTCGACCGCAGGACGGGTGAGCAAATCGTAGTTGCGCCTGCGTGCGTGCTCGAGCAGATAACCGGAGAGCTCCTGCTCGAGCGAGCGCTCGTAGCCTTCGAGCTTGACCCGATCCTTGCTCGAGAGGTAAACGCTGTACTCGTTGGGGACGTAGACGCGCGCCACCCCCGCGGTCTTGTGGGCGTCCATCTCCTTGGCCAACTTGCGGGCCAGCTCGACCGGTTGCACCTCGGAACTGAAGGCGCGGCTGAAGACCCCCTCGACAAGGCCTTCGATCCGACTCTCCAGGTTACGTAGAACGCTGATCGGTGGCTCCTTTTCGCGGACGCGCCAACGCCCGGGTGGCGGGAAGGCCGCTGAAATCCTAGATGGTGCGGGCGGGGGGAACGTGCGGCCGGGGAGAGGCGTGACCAAGCAGGTCAAGGACGCAGGGAGGCCAAATGGTGGTTTCCATTTGGCCTCCCGAGGACGCAGAGATGCGCCGCGTCACGCCTCTCATCCGGATGTGCGGGCCCCTCGGCTGCACCATCTCAGGGGAGCAGGACGCCGTGACCGACTGCGAGCCAGGCGCCCAGGGCAGCGGCGAGGGCGACCGCGCCTGCCCGCAGCGGCAGCGCGCGATCGCGGCGGGGGGCGTGCTCGGCGAGAAGCTCAAGTGAATCCTCGATCGCGCCGCCCAACTCCTCCAACGATGGACGCCGGTCCGGTCGTGGTTGCAGGCAGGCGTCGACGGTCTCGCAGAGCTCGCGCGGCAGGTCGGGACGCAACCGGCGCAAGGGCCTCATCCGAGCCCCAATCGCACGCGCGGTCGCAGCGGGCGTCGCCCGCCGCGTCGGGTGCTCGTCGCCCCAGCTCTCGTACAGCATCAAAGCCAGCGAGTAGACGTCCGACTCCGGGCCGGCGGCTCGTCCCTCGGCCTGCTCGGGAGCCATGTAAGCGAGGGTGCCGACAACGTCGCCGGGAGCGGTGAGAGCCGCCGCGTCGGTGAGGCGGGCAACGCCGAAGTCCATCAGCTTGGCGTGGGGCTCGCCCTCCTCGGTGACGAGCACGTTCTGCGGCTTGATGTCGCGGTGGACGACGGCGCGCTCGTGGGCATGATCGAGCGCCTCGCAGAGGTCGGCGCCGATCTCGCCGATCTCGCGGTCGCTGAGCGTCTGCTCGCGATTCAGCTCGGCGAGGGTGGAGCCGTCGACCAGCTCGGTGACGAGCAGCGCGTTGCCATTCTCCTCACCCATCTCATAGAGGGTCACGATTCCAGGGTGGTTGAGCCGCGCTGCGGCCTGGGCCTCGCGCAGGACCCGGTCCGATCCCTGCCTGCCGCCCGACTCGATCGCCTTGACCGCGACCGAGCGCTCGAGGCGGCCGTCCCAGGCCTCATAGACCGTGCCAAAACCGCCGCTGCCGATGCGGCGCTCGATCAGGAAGCGGTTGAGGACAAGCGAACCGACCAATGCACTCTCCGGCTTCGCCGCGAATCCGCTTCCTCCTGCGACATACTCCCTGCTTCTTGGAGGATTCTTCCCCCTCAACCCGGCCGGGCCGGCGGCCCCGGCCCCGCCGGCGCCCTAAACGGCAGCAGATCCTGCAGCGCCGCGGCCTCGCGCTCGCGGGTGGCTTGTTGCTGCTGATCTTGATCGTGCTCGGGGTCAAGGGCTGCCTCGACGCGCGCAAGGATCGTGCCCTCAGCGACTACGCGCGTAACGTCACTCAGATCGTCGAAGAGACCGACCAGACGAGCAAGGCTTTCTTCGACAAGCTGGACGAACCCGGCAGCCTCTCGGTGACCGAATTCATCAACCAGGTAAGCGCCGATCGCAGCGCGATGGACAACTACGCAAGCCGCGTCGACGGGCTCGACACGCCGGGTGACATGAGCCGCGCCCAAAACGCGCTCGAGCTGGTCTACGAGCTGCGCGCCAGCGCGATGAATGAAATCGCCGAAGAGATGAGCACGGCGCTCGGCGACGTCGGTTCCGAGCAAGCAACAAAAGGCATCGCGGAGCAGATGCGAGGACTGCTCGGCAGCGACGTGATCTACGCCGCGGTCGTGCGGCCCGAGATCAACGGGGTCCTCGCCACAAACGGCATCGATGGCTCAGACGTGCCGAAAAGCGTCTTCCTGCCCGACGAAACCCGCTGGCTCGACGAAGCTGAAGTCAGCGCGGCGCTCGGTTCTGTAAGCGGCTCGAGCAGCGGCTCCGTCAGCGGTGTACACGGTCTGGGCCTGATCAGCACCAGCGTCAACGGCGCCGAACTGGTGGCGGAATCGGCGAGCTCGGTCAGCAGCGAAGGCACGCCGGAAGTGGAAGTGGAAGTCGCCAACCAGGGCGAATCGACGGAGAACGGCGTCAGCGTCTCGGTCAGCGTCAGCGGCGGTACGACGCTCTCGGGGACGATCGACAGCATCGCCGCCGGCGAATCCCAATCCGTCTCGATCCCGTTGACACCGGCACCGAGCGGCGAAGTGACGCTGGAAGTCAAGGTCGACACGGTGCCGGGCGAGCGCGTCTCCGAAAACAACGAAGCCAGCTACACGGTCGCCTTCGAATAGGGACCGGCCGTGCGGATCGCCTATCTGGGACCTGCCGGGACCTTCACCGAGGACGCCCTGGGCGAGGCGCTGGAAGCGGCGACGGAGTACGTGCCGCTGCGGACGCCGACGATCCGCGACGCAATCCTCGCGGTCGAGCAGGGGAAGGTAGAGCGCGCCCTGGTGCCCTTTGAGAACTCAATCGAGGGCTCCGTTCGCACCACCCTCGACACGCTTGCCTTTGACGCCCGAGGGGTGACGATCGTCGGCGAGTACGACTTTGCCGTGCGGGCGATGCTTATTGTCCGCGAGCCGCTTGAGTTGAACCAGATCGAGAGGGTCCTGTCGCATCCTCAACCCTTGGCCCAGTGCGCTCGCTTCCTGCGCGAGAACCTCCCCAGCGCCGAGCGCCAGAGCGTCGAAAGCACCGCGGCTGCGGTGAAGGCCGTCAGCGAATCCGCTGCTCCCCTGGCCGCGATCGGCGCGCACGCAGCCGCCGAGCTCTACGGCTGCACGATCCTGCGCGAGGGGATCGAGGACGAGCCCAACAACGTCACCCGCTTCGTCTGGATCGCGCCGGAAGGCACCGAACCGGAGGCCGGGGAAGCCTGGAAGACGTCGCTGGTCTTCTCCGAGCTGGGCGAAGACCATCCCGGAGCCCTGGTCAACGCGCTGCGGGAGTTCTCCAGTCGAGAGGTCAACCTGAGCCGGATCGAGTCGAGGCCACTGCGGCAGGGATTGGGGCGCTACATGTTCTTCTGCGACCTCGAAGGAGCGCTTTCCGAGCAGACCGTAAATGAGGCTGTGGAAGCGCTGCGAAGCAAGGCAGATTCGGTGCGAATCTTGGGGTCGTACCCGACTGCGTAGAATTCCCGAGCAATATGGCACGCGTCCTTGTTCTCAATGCGACGTATGAGCCGATCAACGTTTGCACGTTGAGAAGGGCTGCTGTGCTGTTGCTGAAGGAAAAGGCCGAGCTGCTCGAGCGCCGCGAAGGGGCGATCCACTCCGAGCACATGACGATGGAGCGCCCCGACGTGATCCGCCTCGTCAACTACGTGCGGATCCCCCGCGAAGCGCACAGGAGGAAGATCACCCGCCGGGCAGTGCTCGCGCGGGACTCGTGGACCTGTCAATACTGCGGCTCGCGCAAATCGGGCCTCACGGTCGACCACGTGATCCCCCGCAGCCGCGGCGGCAAATCAGTCTGGGAGAACATCGTCGCCGCCTGCGCCTCCTGCAACCGCCGCAAGGGCAACCGCCTCCCCCGGGAAATCCACATGCATCCGAAGAACAAACCGAAGGCGCCGGGGCCGACTGTCTTCATCCAGGTGGCGAGTCCGAGCATTCCAGCGGCTTGGGAGCAGTATTTGCCGGCGGCTGCGTAGGGCGACGTCACATCGGCGCCATCGTGCGAAGGCCGGCGAGTCTCGCGCCGGCCGCTTGGCGTTCGTCGTAGGTCACGAACGCATCGACCGGGCCGAGGTTGACGGCGGACGCGATGTGAATCGCGTCAAGGGCGCGTAGCACCGGCTCGGCGAGAGCTCCTGCCCCGATCAGCAGGCCTCGGTCAACGGGCCGAAGCGCAAGTACGTCGAGTACGGCTTCCGCGCGATTAAGCAGCAGATCGAGGCGGAGTCCTGGGTCCTGTGCAGCCGCCCTACATACGGCCCGGGGAATCTCGGTCAGTACCAGCTCGCTACTGACCAGGTCGGCGCCGTCAACGTACGCCCGAAGCGCGGGAGACTCAGGCTCCTCTCGAACAAGCTTGACCAATGCAGAGGCGTCGGCGTAGAAGACCGACAAGGGCTCACCGATCGCCGCGGATCTCGTCGAGTGCCTGGCTGAGAGCGTACGGATCGCCCGAGAGCTCGAGGGGCTTCGGCAGTCCCGAGCGGCGCGGTCGGGAGACCCGCCCTTCCGCAATCAGCCGATCAAGATCGGGTCCGGCGCTCGGCGCGGGGCCGAGCTCGGCCACCGGCCGGTTGCGGTCCGTAATCACCAGCCGCTCGCCCTCATGCACGCGGCGCAGGTAGACGCTCAGGTTCTGCCGCAACTCGGCAACTCCAACTGTTCCGCTCATGTACATCAAAGTAGCATGTCCGCTTTGCGCCGCCTCATACTGGCCCGCTGGGCCGTGAAAGAAGTGCCTGCCTACTCCGCCAGCTGCTCCTGCCCGTCCGGCTCATCCGCCGGTGAGTCGTCGTCGACCACGAGGGCCACTGCTGAGACGCAGTCGTCGTCCTTCATGTTCATGACGCGGACACCCTGCGTGGGACGGCCCATCTGAGAAATGCCGCCAGCTCGGGTGCGCTGGACCATGCCGTTCTGGGAGATGAAGAGGAGGTCCTGGTGCTCGCGGACGATCAGGGCGCCGGCGAGGCCGCCCTTCTTCTCCGTCAGTTTTGCCGTCAACACTCCCTTAGTGCCGCGCCCCTTGACCGGGTACTCGGAGACCGAGGTGCGCTTGCCGTAGCCGTTCTCGGTGACGACGAAGAGCTCGGAATCGTCGCGGGCGATATCCATCGCCAGCACGCGGTTCTCCACACCATTGACCTTGGCCGAGACGTTCATCCCTTTGACGCCGCTGGTGTCGCGACCCATCGGCCGCACTTTCTCCTCGGAGAAGCGCGAAGCGTGGCCGGACTTGGAGACCAGCAGGATGTCGTCGTCGCCTGAGGTGAGACGCACCTGGACCAGCTCGTCGGAGTCGCGGATCTTGATCGCGATGATCCCGTCGGCGCGGATCGGCGTGTTGTAGGCCTTGAACTCGGTCTTCTTGACCAGTCCCTGGGCGGTGGCGAAGACGAGGTACCTGTTCTCGCTGAAGTCGCGTGTGGGGATCACCGCCGTGACCTTCTCGCCGTCGCGCAGGGGCAGGACGTTGACCAGAGCGCGGCCTTTTGCGGTCCGCGCCCCCTCGGGCAGCTCGTAGACCTTGAGCCGGTAGACCTTGCCGCGGTTGGTGAAAAAGAGCAAGAAATCGTGGGTTGAGCAGATGTGGAGGTGCTCGATGTAGTCGTCCTCCTTGAGGTCCATTCCCATCACCCCGCGCCCACCGCGGTGCTGCTGACGGTAGGTCGCCAGCGGCAGCCGCTTGGCGTAACCGGAGTGGGTGATCGAGATCACCATCTGCTGGTCGGCGATCATGTCCTCGATGTTCATGTCGCCCTCGAAGTGGGTGACCTCGGTGCGGCGCTCGTCGCCGTAGCGTTTGTCGACCTCGTCGAGCTCCTCGACGATCACCGCGTCGATCCGAGCCGGGTCGCCGAGGATCGCGCGCAGCTCGGCGATGCGCTTGGCCAGTTCTTCGTGCTCCTCGCGCAGCTTGTCGGACTCCAGCGCGGTGAGGCGGGCGAGGCGCATGTCGAGAATCGCCTGCGCCTGCTCTTCGGATAGCTCAAAGCGCTCGACCAGGCCGGCCTTTGCCGTCTCGGTGTCGGCCGAACCGCGAATCAGCTCGATCACGGCGTCGAGGTTGTCGAGCGCGATCAGCAGCCCCTCGAGGATGTGGGCGCGGGCCTCGGCGCGGCGCAGCTCGTACTGGGTGCGACGGATCACGACCTCGCGCTGGTGGCTGACGTAGTGCTCGATCAGCTCCTTGAGGCTGAGCGTGCGCGGTACGCCATCGACCAGGGCAACCATGTTGACGCCGAAGGTGCTCTGCATCGCCGTTCGCTTGTAGAGCTGGTTGAGCACGACCTCGGGCGGGTCGCCACCGCGCTTGGTCTCGATCACAAGGCGCATGCCGGAGCGGTCGGACTCGTCGCGCAGGTCGGAGATGCCGGTGATTTTTTTATCGCGGACGAGGTCGGCGATCTTCGTGATCAAGCCGCCTTCGCCGCCCTTCTTGACCATGAACGGCAGCTCGGTGACGATGATCGCGTCGCGGCCTCCCTTGAGCGGCTCGACATGGGCGCGGGCGCGGATCCGCACCGTTGCACGGCCTGAGGCGTAGGCGTCGCGGATCCCTTCCGCGCTCATGATTCCCCCACCGGGGAAATCTGGGCCTTTGACGTACTCCATCAGCCCGGCCAGGTCGATGCCGGGATTCGCGATGTAGGCCTTGACCGCGCCAATCGACTCGCTCAGGTTGTGCGGTGGGATGTTGGTCGCCATTCCGACCGCGATCCCGGAGGAGCCGTTGACCAGCAGGTTGGGGAAGCGGGCAGGCAGGACAAGCGGCTCCTGCTGGGACTCGTCGTAGTTCGGACCCCACTCGACCGTGTCCGCCTCGATGTCCCGCAGCAGCTCGGTCGAGAGCCGCGCCAAGCGCGCCTCGGTGTTGTGGCTGACAAACCCGTTAGTCAGGAAAGAGTGATCTTCCGTGTCGACGCGAACGGAGTAGACCGGCTGCACACCCGCGTCAACTACCGACTCAACTTCGGCGTAGAAATAGTCGCCGGTGACCAAGGGGGTGACAACGTCGCGGACCTCCTGCGACTGGATCCGCTCGAGGATCGCGGTACCGCCCTGCTCCCAGCGCTCTATCCGATCGACGTTGTGTCGCTGCAGCCAGTCCCGGTCGGTCCACGGCGATTCGCTGTCCGAGCGGATGTAGTCCGCCATGAAGGGAACGTGGTCGCGGCTGAGCGCCCGGCTGCTCTCTGGAATCATCGCGAGGTCCCGGTTGAGCTTCGCCTGCTTTTGGCCGAGGAACCCCACGTTAGAGGAGAAGATCCTCGCGTCGCGCCGGTTGCTGATCACAATCTTGAACTCGCCCTTCTCGTAGCGGCAGATGCGCGACACGACACCTGCCTCGAGCAACAGCAGCTGCACGTCTCGAGCGAGTTGGTCGCTGTAGGTCGAGTAGGAGATCTGGATTGTGTTTCGGGGGAGCCGGGAGGATGATCCGTCGCCCGTGAACAGGGCGCGCAGGAATTCCCGCTTGAACGCGGCGCCAGAACGCCAGACAAACTCGGGCACCCGCTTCTCCCTTGCACGACCCGTCAATTCTGCGAGCGGGCTATTTCGAAGCTGATCGAGGTTCTGCACATCGAGCTCGTGGAGCAAGCTCCCCGAGGCGATCTCGCGCGATGACAAATACCTGCGGCCTCCCACCACCTCGTCGTACGCCCTTACGACCTGGTCGAAGAAGTCCTGGTCGATGTTGTTGAATCCCGCCCGAGAAGCACTAATCCAACCCTCTGAGACAAACGCGCCAGCCAAAAGGGCCAGCGCTTGATCCTGTTCATCTAGGCGCTCATCGGTCTCGTGCGGCGTTCGGGAGATCAGAACTCGATCGCCTGGGCAAATCTCCTCCAGCAGCTTCCAGAGAAGGATCGGCACGCCTGCCATGTCGACGAGGCAGAGCAGGGGATGGTTATGCGTTCCGGTGACTTCGTGGCCCTGTGCGGTGCGAAGTCGAAGAGTCGGATGCTCACCAGAGTGGAAGAGTCTCGACGCGGGAACAGGGCGGCCAAGTCTGTCGAGCACCTCGGAATCGATCTCGTTGTCCGAGTTGGGCTTGGCATCAGCGACGATCGAATCGATCCGAACCGTGCCGTTGGGGGTTGCCACGCGCGTATCCCCAGCAACGCAATACCGCATCGCCGCTGGTGGATCGTCGTCGATCGAGCCGAAGTTGCCCTGGCCGTCAACGAGCATGTAGCGCAGCGAAAACGGCTGCGCCATGCGGGCGAGGGTGTCGTAGATCGCGCTGTCGCCGTGGGGGTGGTACTTGCCCATCACCTCGCCGACGATGAAGGCGGACTTTCGGTAGGGCCGGTTCGGTTGCAGAGCGAGGTCGTGCATCGCGTAGAGCACGCGGCGGTGGACCGGCTTGAGCCCGTCACGCACGTCGGGCAGCGCCCGGCCGACAATCACGCTCATCGCGTAATCGAGATACGACGAGCGCATCTCGTTGGTCAGCTCGCGCTCCTCTATCCGTCCTCCCGTGAGTGCTTCGGCGCCCTCCACCTAAACCACGTCCCTCGAACCGACCGAAGACCCCGAGATGCGCCGGTTTGCAGCGTCCGCGTTAGACATCAAGAAACCTAACCTCCTTGGCGTGGCGTTCTATGAACGCCTTACGCGGCTCGACCTTGTCGCCCATCAGGTCGGTGAAGATCTTCTCGGCCATCGCAGCGTCGTCGATCCGCACCCGCTCCAACGTTCGGCTCGCCGGGTCCATCGTCGTCTCGCGCAGCTGTTCGGCGTTCATCTCGCCCAGTCCCTTGAAGCGCTGCATCGTCACGCCCTGGCGAGCCAGCTCCATCACCATCCGGCGCAGCTCCGCGAACGACTCAGCCGTGCGCTCTTTCTGATCGAGCGACACGTTGAAAGGAGGGCGCCCTACCTGGCTCAGCAGCTCGGCGTGCGACTCGATCAGCCGGCGGTAATCGTGCGATTCGAAGAGGCCGGCGGTGAGCTCGAAGGCCTTGGCCAGCCCGTCGCGGCGGTGGACCGCCCGGACGAGGATCTCATCGCCGGATTCGGAGACGATCTCGGTGTCAAAGGGCTCGACCTCGCCGGCGTCGCCGTTGATCACGTCTTTTACCTCGGCCAGCGAGGTGACACCGCGATCGAGCACTTCCGACTCGCCGAGGAAGCGGACCAGCTCGTGACCGAAGTCCGCCTGCAGCGAATCGGCCCACCCCTCATGCTCCTTTAGGCGGCGGTTGAAACGCTGCCAGCGCGTTGCGGTCAGCTTGTGCGAAGCACCCTCGGCGTCGCTGACCTCCATCTGCTCGAGCTTGTCGCGCAGCAGCAGCTCCTCGAGCTCGGACTCCTTCTCGACGTAGGTTTCCTGCTTGCCGTTCTTCAGCTTGTAGAGCGGCGGCTTGGCGATGTAGACGTAACCGGCCTCGATCAGCTCCGGCATCTCGCGGTAGAGGAAGGTGAGTACCAGGGTGCGAATGTGGGCGCCGTCAACGTCGGCGTCTGTCATCAGCACGACCTTGTGGTAGCGCGCCTCTTTGACGTCGAACTCCTCGCGGATGCCAGTACCGACGGCGGTGATCAGAGCTTGAATCTCCTGGTTGGAGAGCACCTTGTCGATCCGCGCCTTCTCGACGTTGATGATCTTGCCGCGCAGCGGCAGTACCGCCTGAGTGTTGCGATCGCGCCCCTGCTTGGCGGAGCCGCCAGCGGAGTCACCCTCGACGATGAACAGCTCGGCCAGGGCCGGATCCCGGACGGTGCAGTCGGCGAGCTTGCCCGGCAGGGTCGAGTTCTCCAGCGCCGACTTGCGGCGGGTCAGGTCGCGGGCCTTGCGCGCCGCCTGCCGCGCCCTTGCCGCGTCGACCGCCTTGCCGACAATACGTTTCGCCTCGCCCGGGTTCTCCTCGAAGAACTCGCCGAGCTTGCGGTTGACCGTCTCCTTGACCAGGCCCTCGATCGGTGGGTTGCCGAGCTTGGTCTTGGTCTGGCCCTCGAACTGCGGATCGGCGAGCTTGACCGAGATCACCGCGGTCAGCCCCTCGCGAACATCGTCGCCGGTCAGGTTCTCGTCCTTCTCTTTGAGCAGCCCTTTGCCGCGCGCATAAGCGTTGAGCGTGCGGGTCAGCGCCGAGCGGAAGCCGGAGAGGTGGGAGCCCCCCTCGTGCGTGTTGATGTTGTTGGCGAAACTGAAGACGGATTCCTGGTAGGAGGAGTTCCACTGCATTGCCACCTCGACCTGGCCGTCATCGGTCTCGCCCTCGAAGTAGACGGTCTTGCGGTGCAGGGCGTCCTTGTTCTCATTGAGGTGAGCAACGAAGTCGACGATTCCACCCTCATAGTGGAAGGTGTCGCTTTGGCCCCCAGCGCGCTCGTCAATCAGCTCGATCTTCAAGCCGCGGGTGAGGAACGCCGTCTCGCGCAGCCGCTCAGCCAGGACCGCGTAATCGAACTCGAGCTCGTCGAAGATCTCGTCGTCGGGCTGGAAGGTGATCGTGGTCCCGGTCGAGTCGGTCGAGTCGCCCTTGGCGAGATCCGCCTGCGGCTTGCCCCGCTCGTAGTCCTGGGTCCAGACCGCGCCGTCGCGGAAGATTTCGAGATGGAGGCGCTCGGAGAGGGCGTTGACGACCGAGATCCCGACTCCGTGTAGGCCGCCGGAGACCTTGTAGCCGTCGCCGTCGCCGAACTTGCCGCCGGCGTGCAGGGTGGTCAGCACCACCTCGGCAGCGGGGCGCTTCTCCTTTTTGAGTTCGTCGACCGGGATGCCACGGCCGTTGTCGGCGACCGTACAGCTGTTGTCGGGATGGAGGACGGCGCGGACGTGGTCGCAATGGCCCGCCAGGGCCTCGTCGACGGAGTTGTCGACGACCTCGTAGACCAGGTGGTGCAGACCACGTGGTCCGGTCGAGCCGATGTACATGCCGGGCCGCTTGCGGACCGCTTCAAGGCCTTCGAGGACGGTGATGTCCTTGGCCCCATAAGAGGCAGCTCCGTCTTTCTGCGCCGCGGCCGGCTTCATCTTCTCAGGCAATTAATCCCTTCCCGCTCTCATAGAAAACCCCGACCGTTTGGGCTGTTGCCGCCCAGGGTCGGGGCAGAAAAGCAAGTTGACATAAGGATACCAGTTTGGACCCTCCGCCGGACGCCTCGGAGGAAATAAAAGCCCTGCAAATCACGATAATTGAAATTACTTTTCGTCATCACTCACACGGAAGCGCAAACTCTTCGGCGCTTGCTCGCCGAGCTTGTCCTCTAGCCGCTCGATGAGCTGCGCTTGCATCAAATCCAACTCCTGCGCCCAGACGGAATCCGAGCAGCTGACGGTGACCTCTCCCGCGCGTTCCGAGACCGGACTGGCAACCGTCGCGATGCGTTCCCCGACGACCTCCGACCAGGCTGCCTGCAGGGCGGCGAGGGGCGTCTTCGGGGCCGCCCGCTCGAGCGCCGCGCGGAGGGCTGTTCCGGCTGGTCGCGGGGCGGAGCGGCGGCTCATGCCGCAGCCGCCCGCTCGGAGAAAAGGGGCATCCGCACGACGTGGCGCAGCGACGCTGCCGGCAGTGAGTCCTCGGCGGCGGCAGTGATCAAGGCCTGGCCGCCGCTGGCCAGCCGCTCGACCAATCGCTGGCGTCGATCCGGGTCAAGCTCGCTCATCACATCGTCGAGGAGCAACAGTGGCACGACCTGCCGGGCCGCCAATAGGGCGTCACGCTCGGCGAAAAGCAAGGCAAGGAGCGCCGCGCGTTGCTGGCCCTGCGAGCCGTACCGGCGCAGGGAGCGTCCGGCGGCGGAGATCTTGAGCTCGTCTAGGTGAGGACCCCAGGAAGTTCGCCCGAGTCGCAGGTCGGACTCACGGCGCTCGGCCAAGCCGGCACGGATCTCTTCGGCGGAGCCGACGGCGCGCGGTGCGTACTCGATCTCTCCGCCTCCCTCGAGGCCTAGTTCCGCCGCGGCTGTCCTGAACGGCTCGGCGAGCTCGGCGACCGCCTCCGCTCGAGCCGCAATCAGCGCCGCTGCAGACTCGGCAACGGTTGTGTCCCAGGTATCCAGCTGAGTCGGTGCCCCGTGGCCCGCTGCCAAACGAGCGACCAGAGCGTTTCGCTGCGCCAGCGCCTGGCCGAAGCGCTGGCGCAGCTCGGCGCGGTGTGGCCAGCGAGCAACGACAAAACCGTCCAGATGGGCACGGCGCTCGGCCGGCGGTCCCTTGATCAAGCTGAGCCGGTCCGGCGAGAAAACCGCGACGGGCGGTCTGCTGCGCGCCAGCGTGGCCGGATCGGCGGCGTTGCCGTCGAGCAAATGCCGGCGCCCCTCGCCACGGCTGACGGAGGCAAGCAGGCGCCGCTCGATCCCGTCCTGATCACGAATCGTCGCTTCGGCGCGGGCAAAGGACCCACCGAAGGGGATTAGATCGCGCCGGTCAGAAGTTCGAAACGAGCGTCCGGTCAGAGCGAAGTAGAGAGCCTCGAGCAAGTTCGTCTTGCCGACCCCATTGGGGCCGACGAGGCTGACGATTCCGGGGCCCAGCTCGATCTGAGCCTGCGTCAGACTCCGCAGCGGCCTCGCTTCGACGGCGGAGACCAACACCGCGGCCTCACACGTTGAGGCGGATCGGCATCACCAGGTAGCGGAAGTCTTCGTTGTCGACCGGCTGCAGCAGACCGGGCCGCAAGGGCGAGATCAAGCGCAGCACTATCTCGTCGCCCTCGACGCTTTCGATCCCCTCGCGCAGGAACTCGGGGTTGAAGCCGATCTCCAGCGGCTCGCCCTCGAAGGCGGCCGGCATCGTCTCTTCGGCGTCGCCGACATCGGGTGTCGAGGCAGCGATCGTCAGCTCCCCCGGGACAAAGGAAAGCCGCAACGGCGCGTTGCGTTGCGCGAGCTGGCTGATCCGGCGCGTGACGTCCAGCAACTCGGGGCGCGGCAGCCTGACGTCGTGCTCGTAGGACTCCGGCAGGAGTTGTCGAAAGTTGGGGAACTGCCCCTCAATCAGCCTCGTGTTGAGGACGATCTCCCCTGCCTTGAAAATGGCCTGGTTGCGCTGCAGAGCAACCGAAACCGTCTCGACGCCGTCAGCAGAGACGATCCTGCCCAACTCGCGCAATGCCTTGGCCGGGATGTTTGCCTCGAGCTCGCCGCCAATCGCCGCGTCCAACTCAGTGCGCTTGACCGCGAGGCGGTAGGAGTCGGTGGCGACCATCGTCATCTCCGAGCCACTGGCGCTGACCAGCACCCCGGTGAGTACCGGGCGCATGTCGTCGCGCGAGGCCGCGCGGGCAACCAGCTCAACCGTCGCCGCCAGTGCTGGTGCCGGAATCGAAAGTGGCTCGCCCTCTTCCTCCGGGAACGTGGGGAAGTCCTCGCTTGGCAGCACTCGCAGGTGAAAGCTGGAGCCGCCGCTGCGGATCTCAACGTCGCGCTCTGACTCGCGCAACTCGATCTCAACCGTCGGATCGCCCAGTGAGCGCGAGACCTCGGCGACGAGGCGGCCGGGTAGGAGAACGGAACCATTGCCGTCGGTCTCAGCGGCAAGCTTTGTCTTCAAGCCCATCTCGAGATCGGTTGCGCAGAGGCTGACGCCATCTCCATCCGCACTGAGAAGGATTCCGGAAAGCGACTGGGTCGCGGCGCGCGTTGATACAGCTCGGGAGACCACCGAGAGCTTTGCGACGAGCTCGTCACGTTTGGTTGTCAGCTTCAAGTGATTGATGCCTTCTTGAGTTGGAATAGGACTTGTGGAAAAGCGCGAGGACGGCGAGAACTCCGCATCAGCTAGCCGTTAGCGGGCTGTGGAGAGATCTGTGGGAAAGCATTGATTCTTACAGTGCCGTCGGCCGTTAGGACCGACCTGTGGAGCCGTTGTGGATTGCGGTGCGTAGCTCCTTGACCTGCGCGGCAAGAGTCGCATCCTCGCTGAAGCGGGCTTCGGCACGACGGATCGAGTTGATGACGGTGGAGTGGTCGCGTCCGCCGTAGAGTCGGCCGATCTGCGGCAGTGAGAGGTCGGTCATCTCGCGAGTGAGGTAGATCGCGACCTGCCGGGCGCTGAGGGGGGTGGCGGCACGGGTGGAGCCAACCAGCTCGGCCCGGGAGATCCCGAAGGCGGCGGAAACCCGCTGCTGAATCTCCTCGACTGGAGTTCGCTCAGGCAAGCGCACCGCTTTGGGGATGACGGCGTCGACGAGCTCGGGACTGAGCGGCTTGGCGGTAAGCGAGGCGTGGGCGATAACGCGGGTCAGCGCACCGTGCAGCTGACGCACGTTGATGTCGATGCGGCGGGCGAGCTCGCCGAGTACATCTCCCTCGGTATCAACCCCCGCCTCCCGGACCAAGCGGCGCAGGACGGTTAAGCGGGTCGCCAGATTGGGTGGTTCGACGGGGACAGTTAGCCCCCACTCGAAGCGATCACGCAAGCGGGACTCGAGGGTCGAGAGCTCGCTTGGAATGCGATCGGCGGACAGGACCAGCTGGCTGCCGCCTTCGTAGAGCGCGTTGAAGGTGTGGAAGAACTCGTCCTCGGTATGGCGCTTGCCCTCGAGGAACTGAACGTCATCGACGAGCAGAACATCGAGATCCCGGTAGCGCCGCTTGAATCCCTCGGCGCCAGCACTGCGCAGGGCTGTGACGAACTCGTTGGTGAAGCACTCCGCGGTCGTGTAGCGGACATTCAAGCCGGGCGCCGAGGTTTCCAGGTAGTTGGCGATCGCGACTAGGAGGTGGGTCTTGCCGAGCCCCGGGGGGCCGTGGAGGAAGAGAGGGTTGTAGGCCTCTGAGGGCGCCTCGGCGACGGCCAGGGCCGCAGCATGCGCAGCGCGGTTTCCGGCGCCGATAACGAAGCGGTCGAAGGTGTAGTTGACGTTGAGGTCCAGGCCCGGTCGGCAGGCAGGCCCGCCTCCTGCCGTGTCGCCCTCGGCCACAAAGCGAACGACGCGCAGTTGTGCTCCGGCGCCTGCCAGGGCCTCCTCGATCAGCCCGGAATAGCGCCGCTCCGTCCAGGTCCGGATGCCGTCCGGAGCGCTGAGGAGGAGGGTCTCGCCCTGGACGCCGACGACCCCCAGTGGTTCCAGCCAGAGTTGGAAAGTCGACGGGGGGACAGAGGCCTGGAGGCGGCCCCGGACGTCCCGCCAAAGGGACTCGAGATCTTGTCTTTGCGCGTCATCGTGCACCGGCGGCCGACCATAGCGGCGCCTGGATGGGCTGAAATTGGTCCCTCCGCAAATGCCGCCAAAATCATTTGCTCAGCGGAGTGGCGCACGGGTCCTGTCATATGGGAGGGGGGCCTGCGGGCGAGGTTTACGTCCTCGACCCCCCTCCCATATGCCACCCGCGCGAGACACGCCTCACTGTTAGCTGAACCATCCGTATACTGCGACGCCCGATGAAGCGGACTTATCAGCCGAAGAAGCGGAAGCGGGCGAAGACGCACGGGTTCCGGGCGCGGATGAGCACGCGCGGAGGTCGAGCGATCCTCAAGCGCCGCCGTCGCAAAGGCCGGAAGCGCCTCACCCCTTAGATGGCGGCGAAACGACGCCGCCTTTCGCGTAGCGGCGAGTTCGACCGCGTCTATCGCGACGGGTCATCACATGCCACTCGCTACCTCGTTCTCTACAGCTTCCCTCGCAAGGACGAGGAGGACGACGAAGTGAGGCTCGGCGTTTCGGTTAGTCGGAAGATCGGCGGCGCCGTCGACCGCAATCGCGTCAAGCGGGTCCTGCGAGAGGCCTTCTGGGGGCTTGCCGATCGTCTTCCCGCCCGCCACGACTTCGTCCTGGTAGCTCGCCCTGAGATCAGCGACCTAATCGAGCGCGAAGGCTCTCCCGGCGTGCGGACCAGCATCGAAGAGGCGCTGGCGGGTTCTCCAGGGAAGGAGCGTTCCACGTGAAACGCGCCCTGCTGGCCCTGATCACCGCCTACCAGCGCTGGATCTCGCCGGGTCTTCCACGCCGCTGTCGCTACGAGCCGTCCTGCTCCTCCTATGCGGTCGAGTCGATCCGCCGTTTCGGCGCAATTCGCGGGTCGCTGCTTGCCGCCTGGCGGATTCTGCGTTGCAATCCCTTCAGCCATGGGGGTTTTGACCCAGTGCCGAAGGACTTCACGCTCAAGGTTGGGCCCGTCGACCCCGCTGCCTACCACGGTGAGGTGCACTCTTGATGTTGCCGGTTGCGTTTCAGCTTGCCCCCCAATTCCTGGTCGACATCGCGGACGAAATCCTCAACTTCTTCCACGACGCTGGACTCAGCTGGGGCGGCGCGATCATCGCTCTCACGATTGCGATGCGCACGCTGCTGATCCCACTTACCTACAGGCAGCTGAAGGGCATGCGGGCCATGCAGGCGCTGCAGCCACAGATCAAGGAGATCCAGGCGAAGTTCAAAAACGACCGGCAGCGCATGCAGCAGGAGATGATGCGCTTCTACCAGGAGAACAAAGTCAACCCGCTCGCCTCCTGTGTCCCGCTGCTGGCGCAGCTGCCGGTTTTCATCACCCTCTTCTACGTGCTGCAGCACGACCTGCGTTACGACATCTGCGGACAGACCGCGAAGGTGTGCAGCGAAGTTCCGCCGGGTAACTGGGGTGAGAGCTTCCTCTTTATCCCTGACCTGACCGCGAAGGCCACTGGTGGGGTGCTGGTCGCACTTCTCGTCCTCTACGTGGGCACGCAGCTGGTTTCGGGCCTTGTGATGGCGGTTACGGCGGAGAAAAGCCAGCGGACGATGATGCTGCTGCTGCCCTTCATCTTCGTCCCGCTCATCATCAACTTCCCGGCCGGTCTGATCCTCTACTGGATCACGACCAATGTCTGGACGATTGGCCAGCAGTATGTAATCCAGCGGGTTGTTCCGCCACCACAGATGGCTACGGCTACTGCTGCCGTTGAAGCAAAGCCGCCGCCTCCGCCGCCGAGGAAGAAGAAGAAGCGGCGGTAGAAAGCGGAGGGCCTGGCCCTCCGCTTTGGTCCTTGGCTGGGATAGGGTGCCGTTGTGGGTGAGATTGCTGACGACTGGCCGACGGAGCCTGCTGAGCGTGTGAGAGAGCTTGTTGAGGAGGTGCTCGACGAGCTCGACTTGGATGGCGACGTCGATGTCGTCGAGGACGGCGATCGGATTACCGCCTCCGTCGCCGGCGACGACGACTATGGGCTGCTGATTGGCAAGCGTGGGCAGACGATCGATGCGCTGCAGTTGATTGCCTACCAGGCAGCCTTTCGGGGAATGCGGGAGCGCAAGCGCGTCGTGGTCGATGCGGCTGGGTATCGGCAGCGGCGGCGGGAGACGCTTACCGCTCGGGCTGATCGGGCTGCCGAGCAGGCCCTGACCGGTAACCACACGGTCGAGATGGATCCGATGAGTGCTCAGGAGCGGCGCGTCGTCCACGAGCACCTAAAGGAGCGCTCGGGGGTCGAGACTTATAGCGAAGGGGACGAGCCGCGCCGTTGCGTGGTCGTCGCTCCACTTGTGTCCGAGTAGGAAGCGGTCCGGTAGGGGTTCCGCTTAACTTTTTCGAGTCGCGTTTGCGGCTGTAGACAATGGCTGGCGGCGAAAAAGTGCAAGACGCTTCACCCCTACCGGACCGCTTCCTAGACGAGGCGCAGAGGGCGGCGATCACGCGTGTCCTGGAGCTTCTCGAGAAAGAGCGGGCGTCCGTGAGCTCTGTCACCGACCCAGCCCGCGCCTGGCGCGTCCACGTCGCCGACAGCCTCACGGGACTCGAGTTCCCACAGCTCCGGGAAGCCGAGACCATCGCGGATATTGGCTCTGGAGCTGGCTTTCCCGGTCTTGTTCTCGCTGTTGCGCTCCCTGCTACTCAGGTCGATCTGATTGAGTCGGTGGGTCGCAAGTGCGACTTCATCGGGCGTGCGATCGACGTGTCTGGTCTGTCCAACGCCCGCGTCCTCAACGCTCGCTCTGAGGAGCTCGCGCAAGGCGAGGGTCGCGAGACCTATGAGGCGGTCACCGCAAGGGCCGTCGGTCGTCTCTCCACTCTCGCCGAGCTCGCCGCCCCACTGCTGAAGGACAACGGCGTCCTGGTCGCTTGGAAGGGCAAGCGCGACTCCGAGGAGGAGTCCCAGCTTGGCCGCGCGGCGCAGAAGCTGGCCATGCGCCCTGAGGAGATCCTCCACGTCGGCCCCTTCGCCGGCAGTGAGCACCGGCATCTGCACTTGATCCGAAAGGTTGGTCCTACGCCCACCGACTTGCCGCGCCGTGCGGGAATGGCCAAGAAGCGACCGCGTGGCTGATCGCGCCGCGAAATAGTCTGCGACCCCATGGGCGTCGTCTACGCGATCTCGAACCAGAAGGGCGGCGTTGGTAAGACAACGACCGCGGTCAACGTCGCGGCCTGTGTCGCCGCCGCTGGCTCGCAGACACTGCTCGTCGACCTCGACCCCCAATGCAACGCAACCGTCGCCCTAGGCGGCGAGCGCGACATGCATCCCTCCTCCTACGACTGCCTGATTGGCGACGTCTCGGTCGCCGAGGCGGCGCGTCCCGCCGGCCCCGACAACCTCTGGCTCGTGCCCGCGAACCGTGACCTCGCCGGCGCCGCGGTCGAGCTGCCGCGAATCGAGGGGTCCGAGACCCGCCTGCGCGAGCGTCTCGGGCCGGTGCGCGAGCGCTTTGTCTACACGCTGCTCGACTGCCCTCCCTCGCTGGGTCCGGTCAGCGTCAACGCCCTCACTGCAGCCGATCGCGTCATCGTCCCTGTGCAGGCCGAGTACCTGGCCCTGGAGGGCCTGGTCCAGTTCCTCGACACGCTGGCGATGATCCGGCGCGAGCTCAACCCGGCGCTGGAGGTGTCGGGCCTCTTGGTCACCATGCACGATGAGCGCACCCGCCTGGCGCAGGACGTCGAGCGAGAACTGCGCCAGCACTTCCCCGAAATGGTCTTCGAGACGGTCATACCGCGCAGCGTCCGGGTCGCCGAGGCGCCAAGCTACGGTCTGCCCGTGATCGATCATTCGCCCCATTCGCGCGGCTCAGATGCCTATCGCGCCCTTGCCAAGGAGCTCAGCGAGCGTGGCTAGCGCTACCAAGCGCGCAAAGCGAGGCCTCGGCAGTGGTATCTCGGCAATCTTGCCGGAGGCCGCCGCTGAGCAGGCCGGCGAGCTGCGCGAGCTGCCGACCGAGCTGATCAAGCCAAATCCGAATCAGCCACGGACCAAGATCGACCCCGAGTCACTGGCCGGCCTTACCTCTTCGATCGAGGCCAACGGGATCGTGCAGCCGCTGTTGGTCCGCCCTCTTGCCGACGGCAGCTATGAGCTGATCGCCGGCGAGCGGCGTTGGCGAGCGGCGCAAGCTGCCGGTTTGGCCAAGGTGCCCGCGGTCGTGCGCGACCAAGAGCTCGCCGAGCGGCTGCAGGTTGCCCTGATCGAGAACATGGTCCGCGAGGATCTCAACCCGGTCGACGAGGCCCGTGCCTGCGCGGCGCTGGTCGACGAACTGGGCCTCTCCAAGGAGGAGTTGGCCCGCCGGGTGGGCCGCAGCCGCCCCGCGGTTTCCAATTTGATCCGTCTGCTCGACCTTCCTGACGAGGCGCTGGAGCTGCTCGAGTCGGGTGAACTGAGCGAGGGCCACGGCCGGGCTCTTCTTGCGGCAGACGGCAACGACGTGAGGCGACGCCTCGCCCGCGACGCGACGCGGCGCGGATGGTCGGTTCGCGAGACTGAGAACCGGGCTAAGCTGGCCAGCCAGCCAAAGAAGGCGAACAGCCCTCGGATGCCGCTCGCACCCGAGGAGGCGGAAGCTCTGCGCCAGGCCGCGGACAAGCTTGAGACCGCGCTAGGCCACGAGGTCAAGCTGCGACTGAAGGGAGGGGAGATCGCGCTTGAGATCCGCCTCGACGACCTCGAGCAGGCGCTCGACCTGGCCCGCAGCCTCAGCCGCCGCCGATAGGTCTGCGCGAGGAGACCTACTTCTGCGTAGGTTCTTACGAATTCTCCTCGCAGAAGGGGGAGAGGGAGATCGCGCCTGCACCTTGAACGTGGTGTGTCAGATAGGCAACTGCACTTCTTCCCGCCGCGCTATCTGAAAAGATCTAGTAGATCTTTTATGAACGATCTCGCCAGTCAGTCGCTGCTCTCTTTTGCGCGAACAAATAAATTCGAGACTGTGCTCGCGGACCCTCCCTGGCGATTCCAGAATAGGACGGGCAAGATGGCTCCGGAGCATCTAAGGCTCGCGCGCTACAGAACGATGGGCTTTGACGAAATCGGAGAGCTGCCCGTTGGCGATGTGGTCGGTGATTGCGCTCACCTTTACCTTTGGGTCCCGAACGCCCTTTTGGCAGAGGGCCTGAAAGTAATGCAGGAATGGGGTTTTACCTACAAGACAAACTTGGTCTGGTTCAAGGTTCGAAAGGACGGAGGGCCGGACGGTCGAGGGGTTGGCTTTTACTTTCGCAATGTCACAGAGTTGATCCTGTTTGGCGTAAAGGGTTCACGTCGTACCCTCGCGCCGGGCCGGCGACAGGTAAATCTGTTTCCCGAGCGTAAGCGAGAGCATTCACGCAAGCCAGAGCAGATATATGACATCGTGGAAGCGTGCTCCCCCGGTCCATACTTGGAGCTCTTCGCCCGTCATGGAAGACCTGGCTGGCATCAATGGGGCGACGAGTTGGCAGCCTCTGCTCTAACCACTGATCCGGCAGAAAAGGCCTCCTAATAGGCCTATTTGCGCAGTGCGTAGTGTCCCCGGCGAACACAAACAAAAAGGCGCTCGCCTCTATCTCCACTGTGTTCCGAGAGGGCTGACCGAACCGAATGAGCAGGGACTGGGAATCGCCGGATTTCGTTTAGGGCTTTGACCAGTTCCTCAATGGCGGCTGAGCCATTGCGTTGACTCAAGAGATCGCAAATATCGGATGGGATGCTTCCCGCGCGTACCGGCACGCCAGAATCTTAGTGAAGCGCTATGAAACGTGAACACGCTCGGGCTCGATTCCCAAAGCAATGATTGGAGTTGCTCCCCCGCGACCCAGCTCAAGTCGAGGCATGAGCTTTTCCCAGTGAGTGGACCGCGCCCCAAACTTTTTCAGGCCACGCGCTCGGAGCTCCTCTTGGAGCCTCGGTCCCCGAGTCATAATGACTCCAACCGCGAGCCCCCGGGCTCTATGGATGGCCTCGAAATTTATTAGGTCGCGGTCGAAGAACTCATCCTTGTTGTTCCACTCAAGCTCGATTCCAACGCCTGGTAGCTCTCCCCCTGGCCCGCGCTTGAACAGGTCGATCTTGTGAGTGCGAGCGATAGTGGTTACTCCAGCGAGTCGGGTCTCAAGCTCAAGTCCGGTCTCTTCCCAGCCCTCGCCCTCAAACGCCTCCTCGAAGTGACGGCTGATTGTGCTCTTGTTCCCCCCGCCAGCTTCGATTTCCGGCCAAGCGATAGACCATGCCTCAAGAGCCCGAATCAGGCTTGAGTGATGGTCCGGGAAAGCATGAACAAGCAGCTCCATCCCGTAGTTGATGTTGCGGAAGGCGTAGCCCTCTGGGATCGTGGCGTCCACGGACCCTATCTTGATGAATTCACGTCGAGGATGCGACCAGACGCGACTTCTAGCCAGTCGAATTCCCCCGCTATCCTTCGCTTGGCTCCGGGCGATTAGCTCAGTTGGTTAGAGCGCGTCTCTGATAAGGACGAGGTCCCTGGTTCGAATCCAGGATCGCCCATTCGTGCAACAGATGCAGATCTATGGCGTCAGCTTTGACATGGTCGGCAAGCAGCCGATCGTCTTGTTGAAGACCGTCGACAGCAACAAGTTCCTGCCGATCTGGATCGGGCATCCCGAGGCGGCGGCGATCCTGATGAAGCTGCAGGGGGCTTCGACGCCGCGGCCGATGACCCACGACTTGCTCTCCGACGTGCTCGAGCAGCTCGACGCCAAATGCGAGCGGGTCTCGGTTACCGAGCTGCGTGACAACACCTTCTACGCCTCGATCACGGTCTCGATCAACGGCACCGAGATGGAGATCGACTCGCGACCCTCCGATGCCCTCGCCCTCGCCGTCCGCGTCTCGGCGCCGATCTTTGCCGACGAGGACGTGATCGAGGAGTCGGCGATCGAGTTCGAGCACGATGTCGAGGACACCGAGGAGGTCGTCGACAAATTCAAAGAGTTCCTCGACGAGGTCACCCCCGACGACTTCGCCCAGGGCAACGACTCTTAGGCGGACGGATTCTTAGGCGCTCGCCGGCGCCAGAGCGAGGTCGAGGATCTTCTCGACCAGTTGCTCGAATGTCATCCCAGCCGCCTCGGCGGCTTGCGGCAGGAGGCTGGTGTCTGTCAGCCCCGGAATCGCGTTGACCTCAAGCACCTGCGGCCCGCCGCCGCCAAGGATCAGATCAACCCGCGAGAAACCCGAGCAGCCGAGGGCCTCGTAAGCGCCGAGCGCCGCCGCAGTAACCGCGCCTGCCTCCTCGTCGCTGAGTTGAGCGGGGCAGACGAAGGAAGTGCGCCCGATCTCATAGCGAGCTTCGAAGTCGTAGCTGTCACCCGACTGGGGGATCGCCTCGACGACCGGCAGCGGCTCGTTGCCAAGCACGCTGACCGCTAGCTCGCGCCCCTCGACGAAGCGTTCCAGCACGACGCGGTCGTCGTAGCTGAAGGCCGAGACAAGGGCCTCGGGAACGTCGAACCAGTTCTCTGCAAATTTGATTCCCAGAGCCGAGCCGCCGCGGCTGGGCTTGACTACGAGCGGAAAGCCGAGCCGTTCCTCCAGACCGCCGAGCGCATCGGCCGCTCCCAGCTCGCGAAAGGCCGTCTCGTTGAAGGCAAACCAATCCGGAGTCGGGATGCCGGCGGAGCGCAGCTCGTGCTTGGTTAGGACCTTGTCGATGCAACGCACGCAGGCGGCGACGCCGGGCCCCGTGAAGGGAATGCCGAGGATCTCGAGCAGCTCCTGCGCGGTGCCGTCCTCGCCGCCTGGGCCGTGCATGGCGACGAAGGCGACGTCGGGTCGGTTGGCCGCCAGCTTCTTGACCAGCTCGCCATCTGCTTCGAGGGGAAGTACCTCGTGCCCCAGGCGCTCCAGCGCGTCTTCGACTCGCGCCCCGGAGCGCAGTGAGACCCCACGCTCCAACGAGCGACCGCCTTTGAGGACCGCGACCTTCAAGCTCCCTCGGCCTTCCTGAACGGGACTACGTTCTCAGCCTCGCCGGATTCGTCCTCGGCTGCTGCAGGTGCCGCCAGCCGCTCGCCTGTCAAAGCGCCATAGAGCTCGACCTGCTCCTCGACCGTCTTGCCGATGCGGCGAATGCCCTCGCGGATCTCATCCTCGCTGCCGGCGGAGAAGTTGAGCCGCATCGAGTTGCGCCCGCGCCCGTCGACGTAGGCGGCCTGTCCGGGAACGAAGGCGACGTCCTCGCGCAGCGCCTTGGCAAGCAAGTCACTGGTGTCGATGAAGGGGGGGAGGGTCGCCCAGATGAAGAGACCACCATCGGGCTCGGTCCAGCTCGCCTGCGGCGGGAAGTAGCGACCGAGCGCCTCGATCATCGCGTCGCGGCGGCTGCGATAGATCTCGACCAAACTCTGGATGTACTCGCGCCACCCGCCACCGCCAAAGTACTCGCGCACGAAGTACTGGGTCAGCGTCGAGGTGCAGAGGTCCGCGGCCTGCTTGCCGAGCACCACCTTCTCCATCACCGGCGGCGGCACGACCGCCCAGCCGAGCCGGATACCGGGGGAGAGGATCTTGGAGAAGGTGCCGATGTAGAGGACGAAGTCGCCGCCGTCGAGCTGGTAGAGCGGCGGCAGTGCCTCGCCGTCGAAGCGCAGCAGCCCGTAGGGGTTGTCCTCGATCACCAGCAGTTCGCGCGAACGGGCCAGCTCGACCAGCCGCCGTCGCCGCTCTAGCGACATCGTCACTCCGGCGGGGTTCTGGAAGGTGGGCACCGAGTAGATGAACTTGGGACGGCGACCTTCGACCTCGAGCCGCTCCAGCGTGTCCTCGAGTTCCTCGATCTTCATTCCTTCGCCGTCGCACTCGATCTGGATCGTGTCGGCCTGGTAGCTGCAGAAGACCGGGATCGCTCCGGGGTAGGTCGGCGCCTCGCAGATCACCGCGTCGCCGGGATCGACGAGGGTCTTGCAGAGCAGGTCGATCGCTTGCTGGCCGCCGGTGGTGACGATAACGTCTTCGGGGTCGGGGAGCATGCCCTCCGCACCCATCACCTCGATGATGCAGTCGACCGTCTCGCGGAAGCCCTCGGTCGGCCCGTACTGAAGCGCCTCCGCAGCGGACTCCTGCGCGATGCGGGTCATTTGGGCGGCGAAGGTCTTGGGAGGAAAAGTCGAAGTGTCGGGAAGGCCACCTGCCAAGGAGATGACCTCTGGCCGCGCCGTCACCGCCATCAGGTCGCGCATCGCCGAAGAGCGCATCACTCGCGTCCGCTCGGCGAAGAGTCCCGCGTAGCGCTCCAGATCGCTGCTGCTGGCGTGGGCGCGGCGCCGGTGGGGGGGTTCGGGCATGGGGGATAGTGTGCCGAATCCGCGCCGTGCCGCCAGGCGAGTTAGGTTTTCAACGTGGGATCCCTCTCCGGCATCTGCGTTGAGCTCGGCATCGGCATCGCGATTGGGATGCTCGCCGGCACCACCGGCACGCACGGCTCCGCCCGTGGCCGGATGACGATCCTCGCCGGCGTGATCGCCATTGTGATCGGCTTCCTGCTGGCTGGAACCGCCGACGTCAGCTCAGCGGTTGGCGCCCTCTTCTGCCTCGCCGGTGCAGTCTTCGCTTGCCTAATCGTCAGCGACGTGGTCAGCTCGGCCGGCCGCCGCGAGGGCAGCGGCACCGGCGCCCTAGGCTTCCTCGTCTCCCTCGCCGCCCTCGTCGTCGTAGCGATCGCAATCCTGATCTCCCCGGCCATTCTGCTGGTAGTAGCGGCCCTTCTCTGGCTCGGCATCTCTAGACGAAGGCGGGCACAGCGCAAACACGCCGGCCTCCGCGTCCTCCGCTAGCACCCATCCCGGTAGGGGTGGAACGTCTTGCACTTTTTCGGCACGCGCTCCGGGCGACAGCCCAATCCGCTCCACCGAAAAAGTTAAGTGGAACCCCTACCGGGATGGGTTCTGGGCCCCGCCCGCGCAGTTTGAGGATGATTGGCAGCCGTGCCGAAGAAGCTGATCCTCACCTACGTCGATTCTCTGCGCACGGACATGCTGCAGCGCACGATCGCCGAAGGCCGAGCGCCTACCTTCGCGGCCCTGCTCGACCGCGGCGTCCTCGTGCCCGACTGCGTCTCCAGCTTTCCCTCCGTCACCCCCGTTGCCAGCGCCGAGATGGTCACCGGCCTCGGCTCCGACGGGCACTGGATCAGCGGCATGAACTGGTACCACCGGCTCGAGCGGCGCTACGTCGAGTACGGCTCCTCGTTGGAGGCGAGCCGCGCTGTCGGCGTCTTCCGCGCCCTCTACGACCTTGTCTACAACATGAACCTGGCGCACCTCAACCCGGGCGTCGAGACGCTCTTCGAGCAGCTCGACGACGCCGGCCTGCGCACGGCCTGCACACCGTTTCTGATCTACCGCGGGCGCCATCGACACCAGGTCTCACTTGATGGTCTGCTGCGGCGAGCGGTAGACGCGACCCGCCTCAAGTTCCGCCACCACACGTGGGGGCCGGGGGAGCTCTTCTACGGAGATCTCTACGCCAGTCGCGAGGTTCCCTGCAAGTCGACCTCGATCCCCGGCAGCCGCGACGGCTACTCGGCCTGCTGCGCGGCCGAGCTCGTCAAAGCCGAGGGTTTCGACTTCCTGCTCTTCTCGCTTCCGGACAACGACAACTACTCGCACCGGTTCGGCCCAGAGGCGAGTACCGAGTCGATCGCCAAGGCGGACCACTGCTTCGGAAAACTCGTCGACGCTGCCGGCGGGCTCGACGCTTTCCTCGAGCACCACGCGCTGATCCTGGTTGCCGATCACGCTCAGACCCCGGTGCATCGCGGCCTCCCCTTGGCTGAATTGCTCGGGCGCGAGTGGTCGGTCCTGCGACCCTCGGAGTCGCGTCCCGAGCCCGCCCAGCTTGCGGTCAGCCCGACCGGACGTGCGGCGCATATCTACCTTCTGCCCGGCGCTACCGAGCGTCCCGATCCGGAAGCGGTGCGGAAGGCTCTCGCCGTCATCGAGGGCGTCGACTTGGTCTGCCGCCTGGAGGACTCGGCGGGGACGCCCCTGCGTCGGCGCGAGCCCGGACCACCAGCCGCCGGGGCGACAGCCGTGGTCGAACGGGACGGTTCGCGGCTGCGCTTTCGCCCCGATGGCCCGGCCAGCGACCTGCGGGGCGTTCGCTGGCAGGTCGAGGGAGATCTGGAAGCACTGCAGGCGAGCGTCGAGGACGGCCTGCTGCGCAGCGAGAGCTACCCCGATCCGTTGGCCCGCGTCTGGGCGGCCCTCAGCAGCCCGCACGCCGGCGACTTCATCCTCTCCCTCGCGCCCGGCTTCGAGGCGGTCGACTGGGGCGGCGTCACCCATGCCGGCGGCGGCAGCCACGGCTCGCTGCACGCCGGCGACTCACTCGGCCCGCTGCTCTTCGTCGGCTGCGGCCCAGAGAATGCGAGCGAGCGAGCGCAGTGGACCCTGTCCGACGTGGCCCCTGCCGTACGAGAGCACTTTGGACTGACGTGACTTGCCGGCGGGTCCTGTCACGGGGCAGGGGGGCCTGCGGGCGAGGTGTACGTCCTCGACCCCCCTGCCCCATGCCACCCGCCGGAGTAGCCGCCCTCTGCCTCATTCTTGCGATCGGGTGGTTGCAGCCCGCCACGGCGAACGCTCAGTTGGGGGCTTCTGAGGCAGTTCGAAGCGCCGATCAAGATTCGAAGGTTCAAGAGCAGCGGCGCGAGAACGGGGGGCTCACCCACGTCGCCAACAAGGTCGACGGTAACTGGGAGGTCGGTTACTTCGCCGACGACAAGGAGGTCGCGCTGGTCATCGTCGATCCCACGACCGGGCTGGTGCGGGAGTCCTGGACCGGCTACCAAGTCGCCTGGAAGATGGCGCGTGGCTACTCCGGAGCGTTTGGCCACAAGCTCAACGCGCCCTACGTCTTCCTGCCCATCTGCGCGATCTTTTTGCTCGGGCTACTTGACTGGCGCCGACTGCGCCGGGTGGCAAACCTTGACCTCCTCGTCCTGCTCTCCTTTGGCGTCTCGCACGTTTTCTTCAACCGGGGGGAGATCGGTGTCTCGGTGCCGCTCCAGTACATCCCGCTGGCCTACCTTTTTGGGCGGGCGCTGTGGATCGGGCTGCGGGGCGGGGGAGAGGGGATCCGACCGACCTGGCCCGCGGCGTGGCTGCTGATCGCCGCCCTCTTCCTGCTCGGCTTTCGGGTCGGACTCAACATGACCGATTCGGGCGTCATCGACGTCGGCTACGCCAGCGAGGTGGGGGCCAGTCGGATCGTCCACGGCGAACCGATCTACGACAACTTCCCCGAAGACGTCTCCCAGGGAGACACCTACGGCCCCGTCAACTACCTCGCTTACGTTCCCTTCGAGCGGATCTGGCCCTGGTCCGGCAGCTGGAATGACCTTCCAGCTGCTCACGCCGCCGCCGTCTTCTTCGACCTGGCGACCTTCGCCCTGCTGATCCTGCTCGGCCGCCGAATCCGCCCGGGCCCTGCGGGCAACAAGCTCGCCGCCACCCTCGCCTTCGGCTGGGCGGCCTACCCGTACACCGCCTTCGCCCTGCTTTCCAACTCCAACGACACCCTGGTGGCGATGCTGCTGGTGGCAACCCTGTTGGTCGTGGCCCGACCAGTCGCAAGAGGAGCAATGGCGGCCTTGGCCACACTTGCGAAGTTCGCACCCGCTGTGTTGGTCCCAATGCTCGCTACGTACAGGCCCGCGGGTCCTGTCACCGCAGGGGACCCACCACCCCCTGCGGTCGCTAAAGCGTCCTCGGGGGCGGTCCCCCCTGCGACGCCACCCGCGGGAGCCACGTTCGCGATTGCCTTCGTGCTAACTACGGTCGCCCTGCTGGCATGGCCTGCGATCGACCCCGGCCTACACACCTTTTACGACCGAACGATTGCTTACCAGGCGGGGAGGGATTCACCATTCAGCATCTGGGGACAGGTAGCTTGGCTAGAGCCCGCACGTATCGCGATTCTGGCTGCAGTCGCCGCGATGGCCGTGCTCTTTGCATTCCGCCCCAAGGAAAAGCAGCTCTTCCAAGTAGCTGCGTTGGCGGCGGCGCTATTGATCGGCGTCCAGCTAACCATGCACCACTGGTTCTACCTCTACATAGTCTGGTTCTACCCCCTACTCCTAGTAGCCATGGTGTCCTTGGAAAGAGCATCCGGTACCCCTCCGAACGGCTTGTACTTTTCGGCACAGACCACTCAGCGAGAGAAGATCAACTTAAAGGCCGAAAATGTTGAGTGAGGAGGGGTACCGGATGCTCTACCCGGTTACGTCCTACTAGGAGGGCGCCGGAACCATCACCGACTCAATCGAGTCAGCCAACCCTTGGTCGTTCACGTCGACCACCGCCCCCATCACCCAAACGTCCTCATCGGCCGTCTCAAACTTAACCGGCATCTGAGTAATCATCGACTCCAAGATCAGCTCCGGTTTCACCCCGAGCACGCTGGTCCGCGACCCCGTCATTCCCACGTCGGAGATGAAGGCGGTGCCCTGCGGCAGCACCCTGGCGTCCGCGGTCGGGACGTGCGTGTGGGTGCCGAGCACCCCAGCCACGCGACCGTCGAGGTGCCAGCCCATCGCCACCTTCTCGCTCGTCACCTCGGCGTGGAAGTCGACGATCACGAAGTCGCAGTCGATTTTCTCGAGGATGTTGTCGACCTCGTGGAAAGGAGAGCGGGCGACGCGCAGGCCGATCGCGCCACTTAGGTTGATCACCCCGGCCCTGCGGTCGCCGATCTCGACCACTGTGTAGCCGCGCCCGGGATTGGCATAGGGATAGTTCGCGGGCCGAACCACGCGGTCGGTGCGGTTGAGGTAGCCGTAGACCTCGCGGTGGCGATAGACGTGGTTGCCGGTGGTGATCACGTCGGCGCCGGCCTCGAGGATCGCTTTCGAGGTCTTCTCGGTGATTCCCATTCCGCCGGCGGAGTTCTCGCCGTTGACGACGACCATCTCGGGGGCGAAGCGCTCGCGCAGTCCCGGCATCGCCGCGGCGAGACCGCGACGGCCCGGCCCGCCGACGACATCGCCGATGAAGAGGACCTTCATGGTCACGTGACCCTAGCTGCGGAATTGCGAAAGGGTGTGGAGGGTGAACGAGAGAAGCGACGTGGTCCAGCGCGCCATGGGCTACCCGTACACGGCCCCCTGGCGCTCCTTCGCCCAGCTCGGCCACCGCACGCTGGATCCCGACGAGGTGGAAATCGAGCGTGACGAGCGGACGGCGATGCTGGCCTACGGCTCGAACGCATCGCCCGAAGTTCTCGCTCGAAAGTTGGCGCTCAGCGATCAACCGGTGCTCGTGGTTCCTGCCTGGCTCGATGACTTCGACGTCGTCTACTCGGCCCACATCTCACCGTACGGGGCGATCCCCGCAACCCTGCAGCGAAGCCTCGGCACGAAGGCGCGGGTCCACGTCGTCTACATGACGAGCGCCCAGGTCGGCCTTGTCTCCGCGACCGAGCCAAACTACGAGGCGGCGGCGATCGAGGGGGCGGTTTGCCGCCTCGATGACGGCGAGACGGCCGTCGATCCCTCCGCGTATCTGAGTCGCCACGGTTGCCTACTCATCGACGGCTCCGAGGTGGCGCTCTCGGCGGTGCAGGCAAGCGGCCGGGCCTTCGCGGCGCTGAGCGAGCCTGAAGCGATCGAACACGTCCGGTTGACGCTCTGCCCGGACGACGATGTCGAGTCCTTCGTCCTCGCCAACGTCACCGATCCCGGCCTCTCCCAGTCCCGCTCCGCCCAGCTCCCCCGCCGCCCTCTGCTGAATTCAGACAGAGGAGAAGCGGCGTAGAGCGAGGCGGGCGAGCAGGCCGTAGGCGGCGATCAGGACCGCCAGGTGTGCCAGCGCCGAGCCGATGCTGGGCCCAGCGGGATCAAGGGCGCCGGAGATCGCCTGCAGCGTCGGCTTGAAAGGGAAGAGCGACGTGATCAAAGTGATCGCGTCGCCCAGCTCCGGCCCGACCGTGCCGCTGGGGATCAAGGAGAGGAAGGCGACCGGCAGGGTGACCATGAAGGCGAGCAGCGAGACGGCACGCACCTCGCGGGCCGCCGCTCCGAGCGCCGCGCCGGCAGTGCCGAGGGCGGCCCCCCCTGCGACGATCGCCAATAGCCAGAGCCCAAAGCGGCTCCAATGCAGGGGGACGAAGAGGGCCAGACCGGCGAGCAACAGCAGGGTTACCGCCAGGCCGACGACGATTCCCAGCCCGACCTTCTCAGCGAGCAGCGCCGAACGTGAAACCAATCCCCGGGTCAAGCGCGGAAAGGCGTTCTCCTCGCGCTCCAGCGCCAGCGAGCCGGCGACGAGCAGCACCGTGACGAAGGCAAGCGTGAAGGTCGCGGCGACGGCGATCGCAAAGACTTCGAGCGGCGGGGCGGAGGCGTCGACGACCTGCTTGTCGACGGCAATTGGTTGAGCCAGACGGGCAAGCAGTGGAGCCGCGCTGTCGAGGTTGCTCCTCGCCAGGGTTGTGAACTGGATCACCTGGTCAACCGAGGTGCGCATCGGTCCTGGCGGAAGCACCGGCCGCACCGCTTCGAGAATGCGGGCGCTGTTGCGCAGGCCGAGGATCTGGATCGTCTGCCCGATCACGCTGAACTGCCCGCCGTTGAGGACGAGGCCGAGGAATTTGCCCCCTTCGCCGGCTATCCGCCGGGCAATCACGAGATTGGCTTGGGTCAGCAGCGAGTTGATCCGGTCGTTGACGAGGCGAGCCTTGACCGGGTCCTCTTCGTTGACGATCACCTCGACTTCGGGCGTGCCGGGATTCGGCGTCGAGAGCGAATTGAGCTGATCGACCAAGTCGGCGGGCAGGATCAGCGCCGCCAGCACGTCGCCGGAACTGACCTCATCGACCGCTTCGTCGCGGCTCTTGACGTGGACACACTCGACCCGGGCACAGATTCGGTCGCCGACGCCGATCCGGGGCAGCTCGCGCGTGCCAACGCTGACCCGAGCGTCGGCGGGAACTTCGTTGAGGAAAGCAACACGCGGCTTGTCCGGCGAGCTCGAGATCGCGAAGCCAACGAGAACGGCGATCAACACTGGGTAGGCGACCAGCAGCACAGCCTGTAGCGGCGATCGCCGCAGGATCTGCAGATCCTTGAGCAAGAGCCAGCCCATCAGTGCCCCCTGTGGTGGAGGAAGGCGACAAAGGCGGTCTCAAAGTCCTGATCAGCGGCCTCGGGAGCCTCGCGCCGCACCGCTTCGCGCAAGCCGTCGGCAGAGCCGTCAAAGAGCGCCTCGCCATCGGCCAGCACGAGCAGCCGCCGCCCATACCGCTCGGCCTCCTGGATGTCGTGGGTGGAGAAGATCACCGTCGTCCCCCGATCCGCAGCCAGCGCCGAGACGAACTCCCACAATCGCGCCCGCTGCCGCGGATCGAGCCCCACGCTCGGCTCGTCCAACAACAACACCGACGGCCGCGCCAGCAACCCGATCGCAATATTGATCCGCTGCTGGTTCCCCCCCGACAACCGAGCCACGATTTCCCCCCGCCGCTCCCCGAGCCCGGTCAACTCGAGCATTTCCTCAGCCGAGCGATGCGGATCGCCGTGCTTCTCCAACCGAGCAAACAAGAGCAGGTTCTCCTCGACTGTCAGCCGCCGATAGAGCCCCGCCTGCTGAGGCACCCACCCAACCCCTCCTTCGGGAACATGAACCTCACCCTCATCGGCCCTGGAGATCCCCGCCAGAATCGAAAGCAGCGTCGTCTTACCCGCGCCGTTGGGCCCAATGACCGCCACAAGCTCCCCGGCACGGGCCTCGAAGCTCACGCTCCGCAGCGCTTCTCGCTCTCCGAACCGCTTGACCAGTCCGCGCGCCTCCAGCACCGCCTCGCCAGTCCCACTCCCTGCCTCCATGCCGCCGAAAGCTACCCATCGGATGAAATCGGTTTTGTTAGCCACCGCTTGAGCACCCGATGTATCTAGAGCTTGTGGGGGAGGGACGGGGAGACCCTTGCCCGGACACTCAAGCACGGCGCAGCCGTGCGTCCGGGCAAGGGTCTCCCCGTCCCTCCTCCCAGCCACCTCCCTTAAACTCGCTCTGAATGCCGTTTCCTTCCACACGCATGCGCCGCCTCCGCCGCACGGAGTCCCTGCGTGGCTTGATCAGAGAGACCAACCTGTCGGCCTCGCACCTGATCCAACCCCTCTTCGTCGTCTCCGGCGAGAACGTCCGCGAGGAGATCGACTCGATGCCCGGCATCGAGCGCTTCTCAATCTCAGAGCTAGTCGCCGAGGCCACCGAGATCGCCACAGCCGGCATCGGCGCCGTCCTCCTCTTCGGCGTCCCCGCCGCCAAGGACGAGTCGGGCTCGGGCGCCTACGACGACGAGGGCGTCGTGCAGATGGCGGTGCGGGCGCTGAAGGAGGCCCACCCCGACCTGACCGTGATCACCGACGTCTGCCTCTGCGAGTACACCTCGCACGGCCATTGCGGCTTCCTCCGCGACGGCGAGGTCGACAACGACATCACGGTCGAGCTGCTGGCGAAAGTGGCGATCTCCCACGCCGAGGCCGGCGCCGACGCGGTCGCCCCCAGCGACATGATGGACGGGCGCGTCGGCACGATCCGCCACCAGCTCGATGAGGAGGGCCACGCCGGCGTGCCGATCGTCGCCTACAGCGCGAAGTACGCCTCCGCCTTCTACGGTCCCTTCCGCGATGCGGCCGACTCGACCCCCGAATTTGGCGACCGGCGCGGCTACCAGATGGATCCCGCCAACGCCGCCGAAGCGGTGCGCGAGGCCGAACTGGACCTCGAGGAGGGCGCCGACATGCTGATGGTCAAGCCCGCCACTGCCTACCTCGATGTGGTCCGACGGGTCAAGGACGCCACTGGCGCCCCGCTCGCTGCCTACCACGTCTCCGGCGAGTACTCGATGCTGAAGGCCGCCGCCGAGCAGGGCTGGATCGACGAGCGTGCCGCCGTGCTCGAGACGCTGACCTCGATCCGTCGCGCCGGCGCCGACGCGATCGTCACCTACTACGCCAAGGAGGCGGCCGGATGGCTTCGGTAAAGGTTCCCCAGTCGAAGGCTCGCTCGCGCAAGGACGGCGCCGCGATCCCGCTCGACGAGACCGACAAGCGGCTGATGAACCTGCTGCAGTCGAGCTTCCCGTTGGACCCCGAGCCCTTCGCCCTAGTCGCCTCCGAGGCCGAGCTGGACCTCGACGACGTGCTGACCCGCACCCGGCGCCTGCTCGACGAGCGGATCATCCGCGAGATCACGCCGATCTTCGACACCCGCGCCCTCGGTTACGAGTCGATGCTGGTCGCGGCCAAGGTCGACGCCGAGCATCCCCACCGCGCCGCGCAGGTCGTCAACTCCCACCCTGGCGTCTCGCACAATTACCTGCGCACCCACGACTTCAACCTCTGGTTCACGATCGCGACGCCACCCGACTCCGAGCTCGGCTTGGCGGGCACGCTCGATGTACTGATGAGGGAGACCGGTGCCGAGTCGATGCGGCAGCTGCCCACGCTGACCCTGTTCAAGATCAATATGAACCTGGAGATGGAGAAGGGCACCGAGGCTCTCGCCGCCGCGATCGACGCCTCGCCGCCGCGCGAGCTCGACGCGCAGCCCTACGACGATCGCGACATTGCCGTGATCCGCGCCCTACAGGGCCCGATGGACGCGGTCGAGCGTCCCTATGACGCCGCGGCGGCGGAGGTGGGGATGACGACCGAGGAGTTGCTCGAGCACCTCGGTGGCATGGTCGACCGCAAGCTTCTGCGCCGCGTCGCGGCGATCCTCTTCCACCGACGCGCCGGCTTCTCGGCCAACGGGATGGGGGTCTGGAAGGTGCCGGAGGGGGAGATCATGGAGACCGGTAGCCGCATGGCCTCCTTCCGCGGCATCTCGCACTGCTACCAGCGCCCCACCTACGAGGACTGGCCCTACAGCGTCTTCACGATGGCGCACGGCCGCTCCAAGGAGGAGTGCGACGCAGTCCTCGACTCGATCGCCGACGACTGTGGCATGGGGCCCGACGATCGGGCCACCCTCTACTCCTCGACCGAGTACAAGAAGATCCGCCTCCACTACTTCACCGACGAGTACTCGCGCTGGGAGGAAGAGCATTCCTAGCGACGAGCGCTCGGCGGAGCTCTATCGCCGTGCGCTGAAGGTCCTCCCGGGCGGCGTCAACTCGCCGGTACGGGCAATGCGGCAGATCGGGCGTGAGCCGATCTTCATCGAGCGTGGCGAGGGTTGCGAGCTCGTTGATGTTGACGGCAACCGCTACGTCGACTGGGTCGGCTCATGGGGACCGCTGATCCTCGGCCACACCAACCCCGCCGTCCTGGCTGCGGTCGAGTCCGCCGCCGTTGGCAGCACCAGCTTTGGTGCTGCCACCGCGGCTGAGGTGGAGTTGGCCGAGGAGGTCGTCGCCCGAGTCCCCGCAGCCGAGATGATCCGCATGACCAACTCCGGCACCGAGGCGGCGATGAGCGCGATTCGCCTCGCCCGCGCCGCCACCGGCCGCGAGGTCATTGTCAAGTTTGCCGGCGCCTACCACGGTCACTCCGACGGCCTGCTCGCCGAGGCGGGGTCCGGCATCGCGACGCTGGCCCTGCCGGCAACTCCCGGGGTGACGGCCGCCCAAACCGCCGGCACGGTGGTGGTGCCCTGGAACGATCGCGCCGCGGTCACCCAAGCAGTCGAGGAACACTCGGTCGCCGCCGTGATCCTGGAGCCGATTGCCGCCAACATGGGAGTGGTTCCGCCCGAGGACGGGTTTCTCGAGCACGTTGCCACAGCTGCCCGCGACGCCGGCGCACTGCTGATCTTTGACGAGGTGATCACCGGCTTTCGCGTCTCCAGCGGCGGCGCGCAACAGCTCTACGGGGTCGAGCCGAATCTGACCGTGCTCGGCAAGATCCTCGGCGGCGGCTTGCCCGCGGCCGCCTTTGCCGGCTCACGCGAGTTGATGGAGCGGATCGCCCCGGCCGGCGACGTCTACCAGGCGGGCACTCTCTCCGGCAACCCGCTCGCAACCGCGGCGGGGCTGGCAACCCTGCGCGAGCTCGACGCGCCCGCCTACCAGCGCCTCGGCCAGCTGACCGAGTGTCTTCGCGCCGGTCTTGCGAGCCTCGCCGAGGGCAAGCCCCTGCAGATCGCAGCGGCACCGGGGCTGCTCACCCTCTTCTTCAGCACAGAGCCGGTCAATGACTTCGTCGCCGCGTCCGCCTGCGACCTCGAGGCCCATGCTCGCTTCTGCCGCGCGATGTTGGCGCGCGGGGTCTACCCGCCTCCGTCTCAATTCGAGGCCTGGTTTGTCTCCCTCGCCCATGATGAGGGAGCCATCGATCGCACCCTCGAAGCCGCCGAAATTTCCCTGGTCGAGGCCTTCCGATGAAGAGGTGCAACGCTTTTCGGCGCCCACAGAGCCATAAAACGTTGCACTGTTGAAAGCGATGGATTCCAGTCCTCAGGATGCACTGGGCATTCTCGCGGCGCGCCTGCGTGAGGCGGCGACGCCGATCTCGGCTCATGTGGTCAACTCGACTGAGCGCCCTGTCTTTGGCCTGCTCGCTGCACTCGGTCCGCGGTCGGCCACTGCCCCTGCCGAGTACGCCTTCGTTGTCGAGGCGGTGCGCGAGGGCTACCTGCTCCACTACGGGGAGTCCCGTCTCCTGCGCGGGCAGGACGAAGACCTCTCCCTACTCGCGGGCGACTATCTCTACGCGCTCGGCATCCAGCGCCTCGCCGCGCTCGGCGATGCCGAGGCGGTCGCGGTGCTGGCGGGGCTGATCGCCCGCTGCGCCCAGTTCCACGCCGAGGGGCGCGCCGGAGAGGTACCGGCCTTGTGGCGAACCGCCGCCCTCGCCGTCGGCGGCAGGGACCATGGCGACCGTGACGTGGCGTGAGTCAATAGACTCCACACTTCTGAGGTTGAGCTGTTGAGCGACGACGCGGACAAGCAGAACGGGGCCGAGACGGCCGGACGGCCGGAGCGCCCGAAGCCCGAGCCACCCGGCTATTTCGAGGGCGAGTCGATGACTCGCCGCAAGGCCTTCACGGTCGCCGTGCAGGGTCTGGGCGGAGTGGCTGGCGCGGCGATCGTGCTGCCCGCCGTCGGCTTTGCGGTGGCACCGATCTTCCACCGCGGCAAGGAGCGTTGGGAGTCGGTCGGCCCGCTCAACGACTTCGTCGAGGACACCTACCGCCAGGTCGTCTTCACCGAAACCGAGGGGATCGGCGACGCCGGCAAGACCACCGCCTACATTCGCAAGAGCTCGAAGGAGCTCGGCGAGGAAGCGGGCAAGTTCGTCGCCGTCTCCAACCGCTGCGTCCACCTCGGCTGCCCGGTTCGCTTCGTCGAGGCCGCCGGTAATTTCATTTGCCCCTGCCACGGCGGCGTCTACGACTTCCAGGGCAAGCGCATCGGCGGCCCGCCGGTACGGCCGCTCGACCAGTTCCAGACCCGCGTTCGCGACGGTCAGGTCGAGGTCGGCCCGCGCTTCAGCGTCACCTCGCAGCTGGAGCCCGTCCGCGCCCGCGATCCCGGCGAGTTCACCGGCGGCATTTGGGAATATCTGTATCCACCGCGTCCGTCCACCTTCCCACCCCCGTGATCGGCTAGGCGCAGATGAAGCTCGACTCCCTGATCCCCGCACCGTTGCGCAAACCGGCCAAGCCCGGCACGGGCAACGGCGCCAAGGGCGCAGCCCCGGCCGACCTCAAGTCCGCGCCGCCGGAGCGACCCTCCGACGCGCAGCGCCTCGGCGACCGCGCCAAGGAGGCCCCCGCCGACGTCCTCGCCTGGGTCGACCAACGCACCGCCGCCACCGGCTTCCTCACCGGGATGCTCTACCGCAAGGTGCCGAAGGGGACCAACTGGTTCTACACGCTCGGCTCGGCGACCCTGATCGCCTTCGTCTCCCAGGCGATCACCGGTGTCTTCCTGGCGATGTTCTACACGCCGTCGACCACCCAGGCCTACGCCTCGATCGCCCACATCAACAACGACGTCTTCCTCGGCCAGCTCGTCCACGGCATGCACAAGTGGGGTTCGAGCTTGATGGTGATCCTCGTCTTCCTGCACATGGGCCGCACCTTCTTTTTCGGCGCCTATAAGTACCCGCGCGAGCTCAACTGGGTGATCGGCGTGGTGCTCTTGATCCTGACGATGACGATGGCCTTCACCGGCTACCTGCTGCCCTTCGACCAGCGCTCTTTCTGGGCCTCGGTGGTCGGCATCAACATCAACGGCACCGGCCCGGTGATCGGTCCCTACCTGAGCGACTTCCTGCGCGCCGGGCCCGAGCTGGGGGCGACGACGCTTTCGCGCTTCTACGCGATCCACATGCTGCTCGTGCCGGGGGCGATCATCGCCCTGATCGGCGCCCATCTCTACCTCGTCGTCAAGCTCGGCACGACGGCTCCGCCCTGGCTCAAAGCGGACAAGCCGAAGGTCGCCGCTCCGGTATCCCAGCTCGACGCGGGCTCCAACGGGGGCCGCCCCGAATGAAGCCGAGTGAGAAGCAGGCATACCTCGAGGAATACGAGCTGCTGAAGAAGAAGGGCAAGCCCTTCTTCCCCTACGCGGTGCTGAAGGACTCGGCGATGATGGTGCTGGTCGTCGGCGTGATCATCCTGATGGCGGTCCTCTTCGGCGCCGAGCAAGGTCCCAAGGCGGACCCGACGACGACCACCTACGTGCCGCGGCCGGAGTGGTACTTCTTCTTCCTCTTCGAGGTTCTGCGCGTGATCAAGCCCTGGCAGCTGGTGCCGCTGGCGACGATCGGCGTCCCGACCATCTGCATGGTGCTGCTCCTGCTGCTTCCCTTTTACGACCGCGGCCCCGAGCGCAACCCGATTCGCCGCCCGATCGCGACGACCGCCGGCATCCTGACGATCGCCGCGATGGCCTACCTCAGCTTCCTCGGCGCGACCGGTGGCTCGCCGACCGAGATCGACATGAAGGTCGCGCCCCAATATGAGGCGGGCAAGGAGGTCGTCGCCGCCTCGGGCTGCCTCGCCTGCCACAAGCTCGGTGAGAACGGCAACAACGGTCCCGGGCCGGAACTGACCCACATCGCCCAGCGCATTCCGCGCGCAGCGATCATCCGCTCGATCGAGATTGGCCCCGGTATCATGCCCTCTTTCCGCGACCTGCCGCCGAAGAAGCTCAACGAGCTCGCCGATTTCCTCTCCTCGCTCGACTAAGCCCTCCCGGGACTCCGCCCAGTTCGCGGAGCAGGTCAATCGCATGTTCGACCGCGTCGCGGCGCGCTACGACCTGCTCAACTCGCTGATGAGCGCCGGCCTCCACCATCGCTGGCGCGAGCGAGCTGCCGATATCGCCGACGCGGCTGTCGGCGACTCGGTCCTCGACGTTTGCTGCGGCACCGGCGATCTCACCTTCGAGCTGTCCCAACGGGTTGCCCCCGGCGGCCACGTCGTCGGCTGCGATTTCTCTGAGCCGATGCTCGATCTCGCTCGCGACAAGGCAGCTGCCCGTTCGGTGAGCGGCGTCCGCTTCGAGTGGGCCGATGCCCTCAACTTGCCCTACGACGCCGATCGCTTCGACGTCGCGACGGTTGGCTTTGGCGTCCGCAACTTCGCCGACCGCGACCGCGGCCTGCGTGAGCTGGGCCGCGTACTCCGCCCTGGCGGCAAGCTGGTGGTGCTCGAGTTCAGCAAACCCCGCCGACCACCCTTCTCCACTTTCTACTCGCTCTGGTTTGACCGTCTGGCGCCGATCCTGGGCAGGCTCTCCGACGACCCAGAGGCTTACGCTTACCTAACCGAGTCGCTCAACACGTTCCCGGCCCCGGAGGGCTTTGCGGAAAAGATGGACGCCGCCGGGCTCGCTCAGATCCGCTACACGGTCCTCGCGGGTGGGATCGTCACGATCCACAGCGGCATAGCCGCGTGACCCGTCCCTCATCGGTACCGCCGCCCGTCACCGCGGTTCTTGACGCATCGAGTCGCTGGCTGCCAGCGAGGCTGGGCGAGGTCGAGGATCTTCTGCGCGAGCAGAGCGGCGGCCACGGCGAGCTGCTCTGCGCCGACGCCTCGGCGACGCTCGCCGCGGGGGGCAAGCGCCTACGTCCGCTCTTGGTCCTGCTCTGCGCCGGCGCCGACGGCGGCTCTGAAGCGGTGCGAGCCGCAGCCGCAATCGAGCTGGTCCACATGGCGACGCTGGTTCACGACGACGTACTGGACAGTGCGCCGCTGCGGCGTGGGGTGCCGACCGTCGCCGCCACTGGCGGACGCCAGCGAGCAGTCGCCGTCGGCGACCTGCTCTTCTCACGCGCCTTCGCGCTGCTCGCCGACCACGGCGATGCTCGCGCCATCTCCCTCCTCTCCACTGCCTCGGTCGCGCTGGCGGAGGGGGAGCTGGCCCAGCGCCAGGACGCCTTCGACCCCGCTGTCTCAGAACAGCGCTATCTCGGTCGCTGCCGGCTGAAGACCGCGACGCTGTTCGAATGCGCTTGCCTGATGGGGCAGGATGTCGACGCGCTCGGCTCGTTTGGAGCCGGGATTGGCCTCGCCTTCCAACTGCTCGACGACGTCCTTGACGTCTCGGGCCCGGTCGAGCGAACCGGCAAGGCTCGCGGCACGGATCTGCTCGATGGCACGGTCACCCTGCCGCTGATCGTCGCGGCTGAGTCCGAGCCTTCGCTGCGGCAGGTAGACCTGCGCGCTCTCGATCCGAGCGCCGCCAAGCGGCTTTGCGACCGCATCGCGGCAACCGGGGCCCTGGACCGGGTTCGCGCCAGGGCGCTGGAGATGGTGACCGTGGCAAAGGCCCAATTGGATCCTGCCGCGTTCGATGCCGAGCAGCTCCAACTCCTCGGTCTCGTCGCCGACGGCGTTGTCCAGCGCTACAGCTGAGCCGGGTCTAGCGGAAGTCGTCGGCCGTGATCAGGTCGGCGTCGAGCGCAGCGCTGAAGGTGTCGACGACGAACTGCATGTTCTCGTGCTCGAGCTCTTTCAGCACGCCGCTCAAGGCCCGGGTGCCGAGGTCGAGCTCTTCGTCGAAGGCATCGATCTCCGCTTCGGCGTGGACCTCATCGCTATGCCAGTCGCACTCGGGGCAGCGCCGCCAGAGTCGCCAGTGGCCTCGGTCGCCGGCCTGCTCCCAGCAAGTCGGCTGCACCAGCGCCGAGCTGCAGTGCGGGCAGACGTGCAGTCCCGCTGCGGTCTTGGTCTGGCTAGTGCTGGCGTCTCGCATGTCTTGCACTATCGAACCCGCGAAACGATCACTCCATCCGCACTTTCACGTAGAGGGCCGAGAAAACCCAATTACCGGGTAGGCCACTCCCCCAATTAGATGTGACGCCAAATGTGATCCGATCGCCCATCGCGGCCGTTACCATGGGTCAATGCCAAACATTGGACCCCTTGAGCTCGCGATCGTCCTGATCATTGCCCTGGTCGTCTTCGGGCCGAAACGGCTGCCTGAGCTTGGCCGGTCACTTGGCCGGGGCATCCGCGAGTTCCGCGGCTCGGTCAGCGGCGACGACAACGAGCCGGAGCGCACCGAGGCAATCGAGCCGCCGAAGCCCGAGCCTTCGCAGAGCGCCGAGGCTGAGAAGAGCGCCGAGGCCGAGACCGTCGCTCACGACCGCCGCTAGGAGCCCGCAATGGCCCGGATGAGGGCGGTCTCCCACGAGGACCAGCTCACTCTCGTCGAGCACCTCGATGAGCTGCGCGCCCGCATTGTCGTCTGCATCGTCGTCCTCGGCGTGGCCCTGGCGCTTTGCTTCTGGCAAAACCACCTGCTCCTGGAAATCGCCTCGGGGCCGCTGCCAGGCAATCACGACAAGCTGCTCACCTTCGGCGTCACCGAGGCCTTTACAACGACTCTCACCGTCGCCACCTACGGGGCGTTGATCCTCTCGATGCCGATCTTGCTCTACCAGGTCTACGCCTACGTGCTGCCTGCCTTCAGCGACCACGAGCGCCGCACGATCCTGCCGATTCTGCTCTTCGTCCCGGTCCTCTTCCTCGCCGGCGTCGCCTTCGCCTACTTCGTCGTGATGCCGCCGGCGGTCGAGTTCCTGCTCGGTTTCAACGACACCCAGTTCAACGTCCAGGTTCGCGCCCGCGATTACTACAGCTTCTTCTCGACCACTCTGCTCGCCGGCGGCCTCGTCTTTCAGCTACCGCTGGCGATCCTCGCGGTCACCAGGCTCGGCATCGTCACGGTCGAGCAGCTCTCGCGGAATCGTCGCTACGCCTACCTGATCATCGCCGTGCTCGCCGCGGCCCTGCCGGGGATCGACCCGGTCTCAATGCTGATCGAGATGGTTCCCCTGCTTGTTCTGTTCGAGTTGAGTATCTTGATTGCTCGCGCCTTTGGCACGCCGAAGGCGGCGGGAGGAATGGCAAGGCCCTCAACCCAGGAGCGGTGATTCGAGTTGGCAGAAAGCGGCGAGCGACGGATGCTGTTCGACATCCGCGGGCGACGAAAGCACGTCGTTCGGGTCGTCTACGCGATCCTCGCCCTGCTGATGGGCGCCAGCCTCTTCCTCGTCGTCGGCCCGTTCAACCTCGGCAACCTGGTTGGTAACGGCAGCACCACCGACGCCGCCAAGGTCCTCCAGGAACAGGCGCAGCGGACCGAACAAAAGCTGAACCGCGAACCGCAGAGCGAAGCGCTGCTGCTCTCGCTGACTCGCAGTCGCATCGGCGCCGCCAACGCGATGACGGAAGTCAATTCGGAAACCGGCGCCACGCTCATTACCGTCGAAGGTCGACAGGAACTGGAACGTGGCATCGAAGCCTGGAACCGCTACTTGAAGCAGACCAAGGAACCGCAGCCTGCCGCCGCCGCACTCGTTTCGGGCAGCTACTTCGGCCTCGCCGAAACGGCGACCACTCTCCAGGAAGCGATCGAAAACGTCGATCAGGCGGCGAAGACGCAGCGCCTCGCCGCCGAAGCGCAGCCCTCGATCGGCACCCTGACCACCCTGGCCATCTACGAGTTCTACGGCGGCAACTTCGCTGCCGGCGACAAGGTCGTCAAGGAAGCCGAAGCGAAGGCTACGACCAAAGCCGAAGCGAAGGAAATCGGCAAACAGATGGCCGAATACCGCAAGCGCGGCAAGGCGCTCGAAGCCCAGAAGAAGGAACTTTCCAAGCAGGAAAAAGAACAGGGCAAAGAACGCCTCCAAAATCCCCTGGGTGGCCTTGGCGGCGCCGGCGGCAGCCTGGGCGGATAGCGCATCACACCATCCGAAATGGGCCGCGAAGGACTCGAACCTTCAACCTTGAGCTTAAGAGGCTCCTGCTCTAACCAGTTGAGCTAGCGGCCCGGAGCGGGCAAGTATAGGAAGACGGCGCCGCTAGCGGACCGTGCAGGCCTTTTCGACGCTGCCGTCGATGATCGTGCCGTCCGCGAAGGTAAAGCGGCCGTGGGTTCGGAAGATGCCGTCGCCGCATCGAGCGCTGACGTAGCTGCGGTCCTTGCCGCCGGAAAGGTAGCGCTTGCCGATCGCAGCATCGAGGTGGATCAGGGAGCCGCGCCCGGCGGCGATCGGCGGCACGTCGATGGTGGCGCGGTAGCGGAAGAGGCCGCGACGCTTTTCGATTGGGACCGTAATCACGAAGCTCTGCACGGCGGGCTCGGTCGTGCGCGCATGCAGGATCACGGTGGGCTTGCCGCCCAAACGTGGGCCGTTGAAGAGCGTCAGCAGCGAGCTGGCGACAAGGGGCGCTTGGCCTTCTTGCGCGATCATTGCGCTGGCGCTCCCGGTGCCAACGATCGCATCGGGGCAGCGGCTGCGAGCTTCCTCGGGCGTGGCTTCCTGCAAGGAAGCGGGCTGGCAAACCGAGAGCCCGCCCGTGCTCAGCCGCCCATCCCGATCGAAATCAATGATCAGTTGCTGCAGCGGCGCAGGGACGCTCCCGTCGACTGCCTTCAGGTCGGCGCGACCCTTGAAGTTGATCGGCACATAGGAACTGCGCGGCAGGCGGTGCGGGGTAAAGCCGCCGTCCGCGGTAAGGACAAGATTGCCCACCTTCACCAGCGCGGCGTTTGCCGCGCCCGCAAACAGGATGCAACAGATCAAACCCCCAGCTGCAAGAAGCCGCTTCAAAGAATCTCCTCCGGAACCAGGCTAGCGGGTCGATCAAGGCGGCCCGCGGTTTCGATCCTTAACACAGTCTTCTGCAACATTCGCCCCGCTCAGCCGCTTCGCCCGCCAAACTATGCTCGTGCCTGTGAGGAGGAGGAGCAGGGGGCGGAGTGATGATCCGCGGGGGACGCGTGAGGGCGAGAAGCGCCCACCGCTGATGCTGCGCCATCCGCTCCGGACGCTGGCGGTCGCCGCCTTGTTCGTCGCCGTGCTCGTCTCCTTTGGCTTCGGCTTGGAAGAGCGGCTGAAGCCGAGCACGATCGATATTCCCGGCACCCCGGTCCACAAGGCCAACGAAATGCTGGGCGAATACTTCGGTGAATCGGCGCCCTTCGTCGTCTTCCTACAAGGACCGCCCGCCGCGATCGACGCACAGGGCCCAGCCCTGATCCGCAGCCTGCGGCAGGACCCGAACGTGACGACCCTTTCGCCTTGGGACCGCGGCGCCGTAGAACCTCTGCGGCCGGCTCCACGCCGAGCTTTCATCCTCGTCGATTTCCACGTCAGCGCCGACACCGCGGTCGACGAGAAGGTGGGCGTGCTCGACCGCACGCTCGAAGAAGAGATCCACGCGCCTGTCCGTGGCACCCAGACGGGGGTCGCCACGCTTTCGAAGTCGATCGAGGACCAGTCAATTTCGAGCACCGAGCACGCCGAGATGATCGCGCTGCCGATCCTCTTGATAGTCCTCCTGCTCGTCTTCCGATCGCCGATCGCCGCGGCGATCCCGCTGGGCTTTGGCGCGATCGCGGTCTTCACTTCGCGCGGCTTGCTCGCGGTCCTCACCAACCTCTTCGACGTCAGCGCCCTCGCCCTCACGGTTTGCTCGATGATGGGCTTGGCGCTCGGCGTTGACTATGCGTTGCTGCTGGTCTCGCGCTTTCGCGAGGAGCTGGCGGCAGGGGCCGATCCATTGGATGCCGCTTGGACCACGCGGCGAACCGCCGGCCGAACGGTCATCTTTGCCGGCAGCACGCTGGTGCTCTCGATGGGCGTCGCCATCCTCGTCGTGCCCGGAGCTCTGCTTGCGTCGCTGGCCGGGACCCTGGCGCTGGTAGTCGTGCTCACCGTCATCGTGGCAACGGTTCTCGGACCACCTGTCCTCGTTCTAGCCGGAACCAACATCGATCGCTGGCGAATCGGCCCAGCGCCCAACGGCGAACGCTCGAGGCTGATGACGGTCGTCGGGGCGGCGCTGAAGCGTCCGGTCCCGGTCGCCGCGGCGATCAGCGCGGTCGTCCTGCTGCTCGCTGCGCCGGCGATCGCCCTCAAAACCGGGCCCTTCAGCGTTGGGCAGCTGCCCAAGGACGATCCCGCTCGTGAGGACGCCGAACTGATCCAAAATGAGGCCGGGGGCGGCCTCGAAGCTCCCTTCGTGGTCGTCGCGTCAACGCCCAGCGGCACGATCACCGAAGCCGATCGGCTCGCCGCTCTGTCCCGCTGGCAGCGCCGCATCTCGAAGCGGCCGGGAGTACAGAGCGTCGTCGGTCCCGAGCAGGTTTCGCGCTCGGTCGAACCGCTGCGCCGGGGCCTCTCCGGCATTCTTTCCTCAGACGAGGACACCGGTCCTCTGGCGGGTATCGGCCGGCTCGGGCGCAATCTCGGCCGGGTCTCGAACGGAGTCGCGATCCTGCGCGGCGGGATCTCTCGCGCCACCTACGGCGCCGGTCTTCTTGCCCAAGGCTCAGGCCGGGCCGAAGAAGGCGCGATGGAACTGGCGGCCGGCCTTGGCCAGGCCGCCGCCGGCAGCCAGGAAGCGATCGACGGGATTGGTCAGATCAACAAAGGCGCCAAACAGCTCTCGGTGGCCAACGAAAGAGCGGCGCTCGGCGCCCTCAGGGTCAAGTTCGGCAGTCACGACCTCATCCCCACCCTTAGAAACGCGGTTCCGCCGGCGAACAGGGCGAGGCGGTCGTTGGAGCACGACTCCACGGTCACCACCCCGCAGCTGCAAAGCGCCGCCCAGACAACTGACGAAAAGCTGAAAGCGGCGCTGCAACAGGTCGAAGCGATGACCGTAGGCAAGTCGGACCCCAACTACGCCGCCGCGCTGGAAGCGCTTAATCAGGCTTCGGCAGCCTCGGCGCCGCTGCCCGGCGAACTCAGCGCCCTGCAGCAGCGCCTTGTCGAAGACGAGGACAATGTCACGCTGGTAGGGCAGTACCTGGACAGCACGCTGGACCAGATGAAAGCATTGGCCAACGCCTCGAAACAGCTCTCCGATGGGCTCAACCAAATCTCGTCAGCGAGCAAGAAGCTCGCCCGCGGAACGGCGGAACTCGACCGCGAAGTCTCGAAGCAGGCCGCCCAGCTCGTGCCCGCTCAGTCGGCTGTGGGCGAACTGGTCAACGGGCTGGCTCGCCTCACCGATGGTACGACCGAGCTCGAACAGCGCCTCGGCGAAGCCTACGGGCGTTCCTACCCGCTCCAGAGCGGCCTGCGCCGCATGACCGTGCGCGTTCTTGCCCAGGGCCGGACCCTCAACCGGCGTGTCGACAACCTGCGCAGCACCTCACCCGGCATCTTCGACTCCGGCTACTTTGTGCTCTCGGCGCTCGACGGGACCCGCGGCCGCACCCGCGAACGGGCCTCGGAAGCGGTCGACCTCGAACACGGCGGTCAGGCCGCGACGCTTCTCGTCATTCCGAACCAGCCGCTCAACTCGCCGGGCTCGATCGCGCTCAACAAGGGTCTTGATGAAGACGCCGACGCCCTGGGCAAGGAAGCCAACCTGGTCACAGGCGTCGCCGGCGGCCCCGCCACGCTCAACACCTTCAGCCGCGTGACGAGGGATCGCATCCCCCTGATCATCGCCGCGATCACCCTCGCCACCTTCCTCGTCCTCGTCCTCGTGCTTCGCTCGCTGCCGCTGGCGGCGATCGCGATTGGGCTCAACCTGGCCTCCGTTGCGGTCGCCTTCGGCGTCCTGATGCTGCTCACAAACGTCCCCGACGGCTGGCCGCTCGGCGGGCGCACCTACGTCGACGCGGTGAGTACGGTGATGATCTTTGGCGTCGTCTTCGGCCTCTCGATCGACTACGCGGTCTTTCTGCTCGTGCGCATGCGTGAGCACTACGACAAACACGGCGACAACGCCGCCGCGATCGAGTTCGGCCTGGAGAAGACGGCGCGGGTGATCACCGGCGCCGCGGTGATCATGATGGCCGTCTTCATCGCCTTCGCGGGGGCGCCGATCGCGACCGTCAGTCAGCTCGGGGTGGGCCTGACCGTCGCCGTCATCCTCGACGCGACCGTGGTCCGCATCGTGCTGCTGCCGGCCTTGATGCTCTTGGTCGGTGACAAGGTCTGGTGGCTGCCGCGGCCGCTGGAGCGGGCGCTGCCGCGACTCAACGTCTGAGCCGCGGCGCGCTCCGCCAAGGAGTTATTTCCTTGCTTCAGGCTTCTGAGCGCAAGACTGCTTGACCGAGGGAGTCAGTGATTCGCCATCTCTGAAGATGAACTCGCCTCGCGTCTTCATGGTTTTGGTCGGGCAGGAAGCGCTGACGTAGCTGCGCAGCTGGCCTTTGTAGCGGAACTTCTTGAAGATCTTCACTTGGAAGCCGGTGACCGCGCCCTGCCCTCCTGCGATCAGCGGGATGGTCACGTCCAGCCGGGGGCCGAAGCCTTCCTTGTTGAAGTTCTTCACCGTGCCGACCAGCACCAGCGTCGTCTGGATCGGCGACTGGCTGTAGGTGTGGAGCAGGATCACGGGCTTGCCGCCGGAAGGGACCCCGTTGAAGGCGGTGATCGTCGTCGCCACCGGGAAGATTTTCGCCCCGACCACGAGGTCCGCCGTGCCGCTCCCGCCACCGATCTTCGCTTTTTTGCAGGCTTCCAACGCCGCTTCCGTGGAGGTGTTCTGCAGCAGGCTGGCATCGCAGGTCGGGTAACCCTTGCTGAAGATCTGCACCCCTTTTGCGAAGTCGACGATCGCCTCGACCGCTGGGATTGGAGCACCGTTGTTGGCGCTCGGGTTGGTGGAGGTCGTCGCCGTCTGGATTTCGAGCGTTATCGGTTCCGCTCTTTTCTTCGAAAGCTTGGTCGGCTTGTAGACGGCGGCGATGCTCTGCGTGTTGCCGTTCGGTCCTTGCAGGGTTGGGGATTTGACGGCGCCGGCGATTCCGGCGAGTACCACGGCTACCCCCAGCGCCAGTGCTACGACAAGGGTCAGACGATTGCGCATTGGCTTCAGCTCCTCTATCGAATTTGCCTAGCGCCTCCTGTTACCCAAACCGACCCCCAGGCTCAGAGTAGCGCGTTGAATTCCAGTTAAGTCCCGGTAGGACGCGGCTGTGGCGGCGGGTCGCTCGGATACGATTCTGCAGCCGTTCCACCGGATCGGAGGCCGGGGAACCGCAAGCGACGATCCGTGGCTGCCAACCCATCAGGCGAGGAGAAGAGCTCGGCGCAAAGCCGGGGGGTCACCCCCGGGCGAATTGCGGCGATCGTCGTGCTGGGCATTGCCGTGATCGCACTCGGCTACTTGATCTTCAACGGCAACGGCGAACACAAGTACAACCTCATCTTTCAAAACGCCAGCCAGCTGGTGCCAGACAACCAGGTCCTGATCGGCGGCCAGCCGGTTGGCTCGGTGGAAAGCATCGAGCTGACCGATGACAACCTCGCCAAGGTCATCGTCAGCGTCAGCCAGGAGCTGCACGAGGGGACCACCGCGACGATCCGGGCCACCTCCCTCTCCGGCGTCGCCAATCACTACGTCTCGATCAGTCCCGGCCCGAACAGCAATCCACCGCTGGGGGACGACGCGACGCTCGGCCTTGCCTCGACGACGACGCCGGTCGACATCGACCAGCTCTTCAACACCTTCCCGGCCCCGGTGCGGCGCGGTCTCGCCCAGTTCATCAAGGGCAACGCGCAGTGGTACGCGGGTCGCGGCAGGGACGGCAGCGCCAACGACACCTACAAATATTTCGGAGTGGGCCTCAACAGGGCCGGCGCTTTCGCCCATGACCTCAACGCCGACGAACGGCTCTTCTCCCGTTTCCTGGTCAGCTCGAGCCGCCTCGGCACCGCTGTCTCCGAACGCGGCGAGGAGCTCTCCAGCGCGATCGGCAACGCCAACGCCGCCTTCAGTGCGATTGCCAGCCAGAACACCGCCCTCAGCACCAGCCTCAGCCTGCTGCCCCCGACCTTCCGGCAGGCCAACACGACCTTCGTCAATCTGCGCGCCGCCCTCGACGACGTGGAACCGCTGATCGAAACATCGGGCACGGCAACCGTGGACCTCGCCCCGTTCCTGGCTGAACTGCGCCCGGTCCTCTCCAAAGCGGTCCCGGTCTTCAAGAACCTCCGCCTCACCGTGAAGCGCAAGGGCTTCGCCAACGATTCGGCCGAACTGCTCGCCTCCCTACCGGCGGTGCAGCAGCGTGCCGCCAAGGCCTTCCCGCACTCCGAAGAAGCTATCGATGCCTTCCAGCCCAACCTCAACTTCATCCGCGCCTACACGCCGGACCTCTTCAACGGCTTCGCCAGGTTGGGCCAGGTCAGCGCCCCGTACGACGGCAACGGCCACTACGTGCGCAGCAGTTTCAGCAATCTCAACCTCTTCAAATACAACGGGGAAAGCCGCGCCCTGGAACCGATCGCTCCCTCCGAACAGTACGACGCGTTCGGTTCCTCGGCTGGCGTGAGGCGTCCCTGCCCCGGCGGCGCCAGCCAGCCCGCCGCTGATGGCTCCAGCCCCTTCGTCGAACCGCCCCACAGCGGCTCCGGCGTGACCACGTCCGACTGCAACCCGGCCGACGCGCCACCCGGCCCATGAGGAGGGCACTGGTCATAGGAGCGCTGGTCGCGGCGGCGATCGTCGCGATCGTGCTGATCTCCTCCGGCGGTAGCGGCAGCAGCAACGACTATGTCGTCCGCGCGGTCTTCGACAGCGGCGGCTTCATGGTCAAAGGCGAGCAGGTCCGCGTGGCGGGGGCCAACGTCGGTGAAATCGAGTCGGTCGACATCACCATGCCGGGCGAGATCAGCAGCTACGAAGGCGGCAAGGAACAGGCGGTTGAGGGCAAGGCGGTGATCACGATGAAGATCACCGACCCCGGCTTCCAGGACTTCCGCAGCGATGCGAGTTGTCAGATCCGGCCGCAGTCGCTGATCGGCGAGAAGTTCGTCGACTGCCGCCCGACCCTGCCGCGGGCGCCTGACTCGCCCCCGGCGCCGCCGCTGAAAGAGATTCCCGACGGGCAACCCGGAGCCGGCCAGTTGCTGCTGCCGCTGGAGAACAACAGCACCAGCGTCGACCCGGACCTGATCAACGACATCAACAAGCTGCCATACGCGCAGCGTTTCCGGCTGATCTTCAACGAACTCGGCGCCGGCCTCGCCAGCCGCGGTTCCGACATCGAGGAGGTGGTCAAGCGCGCCAACCCGGTCCTGCGCGACGTCGATCATCTGATCGGCATCCTCGATGCGCAGCGTGACCAGCTCGCCCAGCTCTCCACCGACTCGGACCAGATCCTCGAGCCACTCTCGCGCGAACGCGCCCACGTCGCCGGCTTCTTCACCAACTCGGGGGCCGCAGCACAGGCGACCACCGAACGGGGAGAGGACCTCGAAGCCTCGCTGCAGAAGTTCCCCGCCTTTCTACGTGAGTTCCGCCTGACGATGCGCAGCCTGCAGGGCTTCTCCGACGCGGCGACGCCGACTTTCTCCGCCCTCGGCAAGGCAGCGCCCTCGTTCACCGAAGCCACCCGGCTGCTGACGCCGTTCTCGGCCGCGTCGACGGTGTCGCTGAAGTCGCTCGGCGCGACCGGCGAAGAAGCGGGCCCGACGCTGCGCGCGGCCGACCCGATTGTGCGCAAGACGACCGACCTGGCGCGCAGCGGCGTCACCCCGACAACGAAGCTGGCGGAATTCTTCGCCAGCACCGAGGAAACCAAGGGCTTCGACGGGCTCGTCGACCTGATCTACAACGGTACGGCGGCGACCAATGGCTTTGACACATACGGTCACTTCAACCGCGTGCTCGTCACGTTGACCAACTGCCTCGAATACGAACTCGAAGCCAGCGGTTGCTCGGCGAAATTCACTGGGCAGTTCGCCTCGAGCTCGTCACTCGGCGGCGCCGCCTTGCGTGAACTGTACGAAGAACAGGAAGCGCTTGAAGCCCAGCAGTCCGGGGCGACGCTGGCCCGCCCGGGCGCCCCCGACGCCACGCTTGCGCCATCGCAGCCCCTGACTCCCGAAGCACCCGAAATCGCCCAAGGACGACAGCTCGGTGTCAAGTCCTCCCTGCCGCAGTCGCGCCAGCAGGTCCTCCTCGACTACCTCCTCGGCCCATGAGAAATCGCAGCGGCATACAGGGAGTGGCGAGCAGCCCGGTGATTGTCGGGGCGGTGACCGTGCTGGTCATCATCGTCGCCGTCTTCCTCGCCTACAACGCCAACAACGGCCTGCCCTTCGTTTCCACCTACAACCTCAAGGCACGAGTGCCGAACGCCAACGCCCTGGTCAAGGGCAACGAGGTGCGGATCGGCGGCGCTCGCGTCGGCGTGGTCAAGTCGGTGGTGCCGGTGCAGACCGGTAACGGCGAGGTAGCGGCAGAACTCAGCCTCAGCCTCGACAAGAACGTCGAGCCGCTGCCGGACAACTCGACGATGATCATCCGGCCCAAATCTCCGCTCGGCCTCAAGTACCTGCAGATCGTCCCCGGCGACTCGAAGCAGGGCTTCGCGGCAGGGGACACGATCCCGGTTGCGGCCGCCCGGCCCGAACCGGTCGACATCGACCAGTTCTTCGACATGTTCGACGAGCGCACGCGGCAGGCGATCCAGCGCAACCTGGCCGGCTTCGGCAACGCCCTGGCCGGTCGCGGGCCGCAGATCAACAACGCCTTCGTCGCCTTGCGCATGCTGGCCGAAGACAGCCAGCCGACTCTGTCCACCCTGGTCGCGCCGAGCACCGGCTTCGGTGAATTCTGGCGCGCGCTCGAGGCGCTCTCGGCGACCGTCGCCCCGGTTGCGGCGGAACAGGCCAGCATGTTCGCCGCGCTCGACCGTACCTTCGCCGCCTTCGCCCGGGTCTCCCGTCCCTACATCCAGGAAACGATCTCCAAGGGTCCCGAGACGCTCGACACGGTCACGGCCGACCTTCCTGCCCTGCGGCCCTTCCTGCATGACTCGGAACGCTTCTTTGTCGCACTGCAGCCGGGTGCGAAAGTGCTTGGAGAAACGTCGCCGACCATTGCGGCGGCGCTGCGGGCCGGGATCCCCGCGCTCAACCGCTCCCCCAGCCTCAACGCCCAGATACCCCCGACCGCAGACGCGCTGCTCGCCTTCCAGCAGGCGACGGGAGTCTTCAACGGCCTCGATCTCCTGATCGAAACCAACAACCTGCTCGGCCCGGCGATCCGCTTCATCGCGCCAGCGCAAACAACCTGCAACTACCTCAGCATCGCCTTCCGCAACCTCGCAAATGCCTCTGGCGAAAACAACGGACTGGGCGGCTGGTTCAACGCGACGACCTTCCAGCCACCCGAAGGCCCCAACTCCGAGGGCGGCCAGGCGTCGGCGCCCGCAAACGGTGGTTCGGATCCCGCGAAAGGCAAATTTTTCAACGACCGCTTCAACCACTTGCACTCGAACCCCTACCCGAACACGGCCTCCCCCGGTCAGCCCAAGGAGTGCGAGGCTGGCAATGAGCGCTACGAAACCGGCATAACCCGGATCGGCAACACGCCCCGCAATGATGGCGTCAAAACCGCCGAACAGAGCAAAAAACAGCGGGAAGAGGGCGAAAAGTAATGGGCCGGCTACCGGAGCGAGACACCAGGGCGGGGGCGACCAACAGTCGCTTCAAATGGCGTCCGAGCAACGCCATGATCGCGGTGATCTTTCTGCTCATCTTCACGATCGGGCCCTACCTGGCATTCACCGGGCACGTTCCCTTCACCAGCTACGGCTACCAGCTGAAGGCGACCTTCAGCAACAGCGTCAACATCGCCGCCAACTCGCCAGTGCGGATCGCCGGCGTCGATGTCGGCCGCGTCATCGCGGCCGAACGCGACGGCGATGCGACCACTGTCACCTTCACCGTCGAAGGCAAAGGCCGGCCGATCCACGACGACGCCTTTGCCGCGATCCGGCCACGGATCTTCCTCGAGGGCAACTTCTTCATCGACCTCTCGCCGGGCAGTCCCAGCGCTCCGGAGCTCGACAGCGACGCGACTATCCCGGTAAGCCACACCTCCACCTGGGTCCAGATCGACGAGGTGCTGAGCGCGCTGCAGGCGCCGGTGCGGGCCGATCTCAGCCGCCTGCTGGAGAGCTACGGCACGGCGCTCACCCATAAGCCGACCGCCGCTGAAGACGCGACCCAACTGCCCGAGGTGCACGGCAAGAGCGGCGCTCAGGGCCTCAACGGAGCCCTCCGCTACGGCGGCGACGCCGGCCGCTACAGCGCCCAGGTGACCAACGCCCTGCTTGGCACCGAGCCCCACGATCTGTCGCGCCTGGTTGCCGGCACCGGCCGCACCTTCGCCGCCCTCGCCCAAAACGAGGAGGACCTGAAGGGCCTGATCGTCAACTTCGACGTCTTCACCGGCGCCCTCGCTTCGCAGTCCGCCAATCTCTCGACCACGATCCATCGCCTGGCGCCGACGCTGAACGAATTCCACAGCTCACTGGTCAACCTCAACCGCGCGTTGCCGCCGCTCCGAGCCTGGGCGCTGGAGTTGACCCCGGCGGTCGCCGAACTGCCCGGCTGGATCGCCGCCGGGCGCCCCTGGATCAAGCAGGCCCGCCCGTTGCTCTCCGGCAAGGAGGCGGGAGGCATCGCCAAGCTGCTGCGCGAAGCGACCCCCGGGCTCGCCGGCGCGGCTCAGGCGGGCAAGGCGATCGCCCTGCCTCAGCTCAACCGGATCAGCCTCTGCACGACGAGGGTTCTCTCGCCGACTTTCAACCAGACGCTCAACGACCAGTTCAGCACCGGCGGCCCCAATTACCGCGAGTTCCTGTACAGCTTTACGAACATCGCCGGTTGGGGTCAGAACTTCGATGGCAACGGACCGTTCCTGCGCGTCCAGCCCGGCGGCGGCAACCTGCTGGTTGAAGCGAAGAATCCCAAAGGCAACCTGAGCACTGACCAGCAGATCTTCGCCCACACGAGTACCCCGCCGATCGGCACCCAGCCGCAACTCGGCGGCCGGCCGCCGAAGAAGCCCGAAGAGCGCTGCGACGGCAACCCGGTCCCCGACCTGAACGCCGGCCTCGGCGGGGTCGGCGCGCCCAGCCCGACGGTGGTGAGCCCATGAGCCGCTGGTCGCACTTCCGCGCCTCGCTTTCCCGCCAGTCGCGCGGGCGCAGCAAGGACACGATCGCGATCATCGTCCTCGTCGCGGCCGGGATCGTGATGACACTCTGGATCTTCACCCAGCAGAAAGCCTCGCTGCCGGCATGGGTGCCGGTCGTCGGCGAAGAGTTCGAACACGTCACGGGCGAGTTCGCGACCGCGCAAGCGGTTACTCCGGGGCAGGGCCAGGCGGTTGACATCGCCGGCATCCAGGTCGGCAAGGTCACCTCGGTCGACCTCGAAGACGGCCACGCCGTCGTCGGCATGGACATCGAGCCGCAGTACATGGAGCTGATCCACCCTGACGCGACGCTGCTTTTGCGCCCGAAAACGAACCTCAACGACATGGTGGTCGAGATCGACCCTGGCAAGGCAAAGGGCCATGTCGAAGACGGCTACAACTTCCCGCTCTCGCGCACCGAACCGAACGTCAATCTCGACGCCTTCCTCGCCACCCTCGACGCCGACACGCGGCAGTACATCCAGCTGCTCGTCGCCGGCGGCGCCCAGGGGATCGGCGGACGCGGCCGCCAGCTCGGCAACGCCCTGCGCCGCCTGCAGCCCTTCTCCCACTACATCGCCGACCTCAACCGGGCGGTGGCCCAGCGCAGGGTCGCGATAGCGAAGGTGATTCACAACTTCGGCCTGCTCACCACCGAACTGGGCCGTCACGACGCCGAGATCGAACGCTGGGTCACTTCCTCCAAGGGCGCCCTCGGCAACTTCGCCAACCAGCAGCAGTCGATTCAAGAGATCCTCACCGAATTCCCCTCGACGTTGACCGCGGCTGAGTCGGCCTTCACAAGCGCCAACCGCTTCTCCAAGGCCGCTCGTCCTGCCCTGCTCGGCTTGATCCCCCAGGCCCAGGCTTTGAAGCCCGCGCTGAAGGCGAACGAGCGCTTCTTCGAACAGACCACCGCGCCGATTCGCGATCAGATCCGCCCCTTCACGCGCGAAGTCCGCCCGGTGCTCACCCACGCCAAGCAGGGCTCGGCCGCCTTTAGCAAGACGGTGCGCGGCTTCGGCAACTCGCTCAAAGCCTTCAACAGCTTCCTCAACGAGCTCGCCTACAAGCCGAAAGGGTCGAAGCAGAGCTACCTGTTCTACCTGCCGTGGTTCAACCACAATGTCAACGCCACCTTCAACCTCGACGATCCCGCGGGCCCAATCAGCCGTGGCCTGGTCCTGATCTCCTGTAACGGCACCGAACTGGCGGCCGGCGCTGCGGCGGCGGACCCCTTCATCCAAACAACCTTGCGCGCCACCAACGTGCCGCGCAAGGGCGAACTGCCGCCGATCGCGCCGGACAAAGAAACGCCGACCGCAACCGGCTGCGGTCCGGAAACAGAATGAGCAAGCGCGCTCCCAGCACATCCCAGCTCCTGGTCATCGCCGGCTTCGCCCTGTCCTGCTTCGGCATCCTCCTCTTCCTCTGGATCACCTTCGGCGGGCCGACGCCGTTCAAGGCAAAGCCCTACGAGATCAACGTCCCCTTCAAGGAGGCGACCCAGCTCGCCCAGCAGTCGGACGTGCGGATCTCCGGCGTCTCGGTGGGCAAGGTGCAGGACATCGTCCTCGCCCCCAACGGCGAACAGGCGATGGCCAAAGTTGACATCAACGACAAGTACGGGCCGCTGCCGGCCAGCACCCGCGCCGTGCTGCGCACCAAGACGCTGCTCGGCGAGACCTACATCGAACTGACACCGGGGGACCGTGATGGCCCCGTGCTTGCCGACGGCGGCATTCTGCCCGAGGCGCAGATCGCCGAATCGGTCCAGCTCGACGAGATCTTCCGCACCTTCAACGCCGACACTCGTGCCGCTTTCCAGAGCTGGCAACAAGAAGCGGCCCTCTCGATCGAGGGCCAGGGCGCCAGCCTCTCCTATGCTTTCGGCGAGTTTGAGCCGACCTTCACCCAGTTCGATCGCCTCTTCCGCGTCCTCGACAGCCAGCGCCTCGCCGTCAAACAACTCTTCCGCAACGGCGCCACCTCGCTGCGCGCCCTGCGCGGCCGCCAGGGAGAGCTCGCCAGCCTGATCCAGAGCTCCAACGCCGTCTTCAGCACGACCGCCATCCGTGACCGCGAGATCGAAGAACTCTTCCGCGCCTTCCCGACTTTCCAGGACGAGTCGAGGCTTACCCTGGAGCGCCTGAAGAGCTTCTCGATCAACTCCGACCCGGTGATGAAGCAGCTCGTCCCTGTCGCCGAACAGCTCTCGCCGACCCTGATCGCGTTCTCCAAGCTGGCGCCGGAAGCAAAGGGCTTCTTCGAAGGGCTAGAACCGGTGATCGACCGCGCCCCGACCGGCTTCCCCGCCGTCCGCAAGCTCTTCCGTGACCAGTTCCCGCCGCTGCTGCGCGCGGTTGATCCCTTCCTGCGCAACCTCAACCCAGTGATCACGGGCCTAGGTCTTTACAAGCACGAGCTGACCGCTTCGATGGCCAATGTCGCGGCGATCTCCAACGCCAAACTGACAACCGAAAACGCGGCGGGCGAACATGCCCACTACCTGCGCGCGATCGGGCCCTTCAACCCGGAATCGCTGTCCACCTACCCAAGTCGCATGACGACGAACCGGACCAACGCCTATCCGCAGCCGCTTGCCGCGAAGAGTCTTGCCACCGGCCTGCCGAGCTTTGACACCCGGGGCTGCACCGCCGGCGTGACAGCGACGCTCAACGAAGAAGCGACCCTCGGCAACCCCGATTTCGCCGCCCGTACGGCACAGAAAAAGAAGACAACCGCGGAAAACGAAAAATTCTCGAAAGCCTTCTTCGAAAGCCTGAAGCGCTACGCCTTCGCCGAACAGACCGACTCCGCCGCCGTTCCGGCCCCCAGCTGCTACCAGCAAGCCCCCTTCAACCCGATCGGCAGAAGCGGCAGTCCGACCACCTACCAGCACACGTTCGAACAGAGCAAATAGTCCCGCGATTCTTTCGGCCGGACTTTGCAGGGAGGTCCCCGATGAGCAGGGACGGCCTCTGGTTAGCTTGAGCTCCGGGGCGCTTCCGCCGCTTCCGGTCCTTAACTAAGTCGATGGCATCCGCTCCCACAGCCCACGTTCCGCCGCAGAACATCGAGGCGGAGGAATCGGTGCTGGGGGCGATGCTGGTCGCCGAGCCGACGCTGACGCGGGTGATCGATGAGGTCAAGCTCAATGCGGGGGACTTTTACCTGGAGAAGCACGCGGCGATCTTCACCTGCGTTCACGATCTCTATGCCGCCTCCAAGCCGGTCGACGAGCTCAGCGTCACCGAGGCGCTGGTGCAGCGCAACCAGATCGAGGAGGCGGGGGGCAAGCACTACGTCTCCGAGCTGGCCGCCAAGGTCCCCGCCGCGGGCAATGCCAAGCACTACGCCGAGATCGTCCAGCAGAACTCGCTGCTGCGGCGCCTGCTCGGCGCCGGACAGCAGATCCAGGGCTGGGTCCACGAGCGCGACGGCGAACCGCGCGAGCTCTCCGAGCGGGCCGAGAGGCTGCTCTTCGACGTCGCCCACAAAGAGCAAGCGAGCGACTTCAAACAACTCTCGGAGATCCTCCACCTCGAGGTCGACCGCCTCGAGAAGCTCTCCACCGGCGAGCTCGAGCTGACTGGTACCCCCTCCGGCTTCCGCGACATCGACTCAATCACCGGCGGGTTCCAGCCGGGGAACCTGGTCATCGTCGCTGCGAGGCCTGCTATGGGGAAGTGCTTGGGGAAATTTGAGCAAATCTATGATCCGCGCACCGGTGCGCGACATTCAATTGGCGAGCTGCACGAGGCCTTTATCCGAGGCGAGGAGATCTGGGTCGCGTCCCTGGGGCCTGACTTGAAAATCAAGCCGGCCAAGGCGGCGGCTGTGGCCCGTAACGGGCGCAAGCGCGTCTATCGGCTGACGACCCGCCTCGGCCGTCGAGTTGAGGCGACCGCAAACCATCCAGTGCTCACAAACGTGGGGTGGCAGGAGCTCGGCGACGTCAACGCCGGAGATCGAATCGCGGTTCCTCGCCGACTTCCCCGGCCTACTAACCCAACCGAGTTGCCCGATCACGAGGTCGTTCTACTTGGGGCTCTAATCGCCGATGGCGCTATCGGGGGGCGGACTCCCTGCTTCTGCTTTGGTGAGGGCTCGCCGGTGCTGCCGGAGGTCGAAAGGGCTGCGCATAGCTATGGCGTGCGACTGAAGCTTGGAGCGCGCAGCCATGGCACCGCAACTATCAGCGCAGGGCGGGGAGCAGGACCAAATCCAGTAACGCAGATGCTGCGCAGTCATGGCCTGATGGGCCTTCGCTCCGCCGAGAAGTTCGTGCCGGATGCGATCTTCGGGTTGAGCGATGAGCAACTGGCGCGCTTCCTCGGCGTCATGTATGCCTGCGACGGTCACGTCTATTGCAGCGATCGGCTGGCGCAGATTGGCTACTCGACGATCAGCGAGCGGCTTGCGCATGATGTCCAGCACCTGCTGCTGAGGCTCGGAATCGTCGCGACGATCCGGACGCTGAAGCGTCCCATCTATGAGGGGACAGGGAAAGTCGCGCGCGAGATACGGATCACGTCGCAGGACAGCCTGCGCAGGTTCTGCGAGCTGGTTCCCGTTCCCGGCAAGGAGGAGAAACAGGCAGAGGTCTTGGAGCGACTTGCCGCCACGCCACGCATGACCAATACAGACACGCTGCCCGCGGAGATCTGGGACGAGATCCTCCTCGCCAAGGGCAATCGGTCGTGGGCCGATGTCAGCGAGCTCACCGGTCGGTCTCGCAACCACAACTGGCATGTCGGAGGCCGGTGCCCCTCCCCGGGTCTGGTGGCTGAGCTCGCGACGGCGACAGCGTCGCCCGCCCTCGAGGAGCTCTGCGATTCCGACATCTGGTGGGACGAAGTCGAGTCGGTCGAGTACGTAGGCGAAGAAGAGACATACGACATCGACGTCCCCGGACTGCGCAATTTCGTCGCTGACGACATCATCGTCCACAACAGCGCCCTGGTCGCCAACATCGCCGAAAACGTCGCGGTCAAGCGGGACCTGCCCGTCGCCTTTTTCTCGCTCGAGATGTCCGAGGTCGAGCTTGCCCAGCGCTTCATCGCCTGTCGCGCGCGGATCTCCGGCGACAAGCTGCGCAAGGGGCAGGTGTCGCAGAAAGATTGGCCGAAGGTGGTGCGGGCGTGCAACGAGCTCGAGGAAGCGCCGCTCTGGTTCGACGACTCCTCGGACCTGGGCGTGCTCGACCTGCGCGCAAAGGCGCGCCGCCTGCACGCCCAGGAACAGGACAAGGGCGGCCTGGGCCTGATCATCGTCGACTACCTGCAGCTGATGCGCACCGATGACCCGCGCGCCAACCGGGTCGAGCAGGTGGGGCAGATGAGCCGCGGGCTGAAGATCCTCGCTCGCGAGCTGGAGGTACCGGTATTGGCTATCTCCCAGCTCTCGCGCGCCCCCGAGCAACGCCACCCGCCCAAGCCAATGCTCTCGGACCTGAGGGAAAGCGGAAACCTCGAGCAAGACGCGGACGTCGTCGCCTTCCTCTTCCGCGAGGACTACTACCGCGATCCCGAAGAGGACCCCGATGGGCTCGCAGACCTGATCATCGCCAAGCATAGGAACGGCCCGATCGCCTCGCCGAAGCTGGTCTTCCTCGACCGCTTCCCCAAGTTCGCCGACTTCGCCGGCCAGGAGCAGCCGATCGAGCAGCCCGCCGGTGAGGGTGCGCCGATCGACGACGTCGCCGCCGCCGGGCCGGAGTTCTGATGGCAATCGCGCGCAGCGAACCCTTCCGCCAACAGTCATGTCCGCTCGGAGTCTGCGACGGCTCGGGCTGGATCCTCGGTCCCGAAGACGTCGCGCGCGAATGCGAGTGTCGCGCTCCACGGCTCAAGCGGGGCCGCAGCAAAGGCGTCGCCTCGGTAATCCCGCCGCGCTACCGCGGGGTCTCTTTCGACCGGCCGCCTGTCTCAGACATGGCCCGCGACCTGCAGACCAAGGCTGCCGTCGGCGAGGTGCGTGGTTTCATCGACGACCTCGAGGGACGGCTGGAGTCGGGCCGGGGGTTGTGGATATTCGGCGACACCGGCACCGGCAAGACCACGCTGGCGATGCTCGTCTCCAAGATGGCGCTCGAGTCCGGCCACTCGGTCGCCATCTACTCGCTGCCGAAGCTGCTCGCCCACATCCGTCGCACCTACGATTCCGAGCCCGGCGGCGACTCCTACCTCGCCTTTTTCGAGCGGCTCACCTCGGTCGACCTGCTCCACATCGACGATCTCGGAGCCGAGAAACGCAGCGACTGGGTGCTGGAGCAGCTCTACGCACTGATCAACGAGCGTTACGAGGCGCAGCGCTCGGTCCTCGTCACGACCAACCTCCCGCACGAGGAACTCGAGGAGCAGATCGGCAGTCGCACCGTCTCCCGCCTTAGCCAGATTTGCGACGAGGTGCCGCTCTTCGGCTCCGACCGTCGCTACGGCAAGGCCGCCTAGCCGACGGACCCGCCACAATGCCCCGGTCATGCCAGGGCTAGTAATCGTCGGTGCCCAGTGGGGCGACGAGGGCAAGGGCAAGGTCACTGACCTGCTTGCCGAGCGCGCCCACGCGATCGTGCGCTTCCAGGGCGGCAACAACGCCGGCCACACGATCGTCCGCGACGGCGAGGAGTTCAAGTTCCACCTGATTCCCTCCGGGATCCTCTACCCAGACAAGGCCTGCGTGATCGGCAACGGGGTCGTGCTCGATCCGCGCATCCTGCTCGGCGAGATCGACGGTCTGCGGCGGCGGGGCGTCGACATGAACAACCTCAAGATCTCGGCCAACGCCCACCTGATCATGCCCTACCACGTGCTGCTCGATACGGCGGGTGAGGTGAAGCTGGGCAAGCTCTCGCTGGGTACAACCCGCCGTGGCATCGGCCCCTGCTACGCCGACAAGGCGCTGCGGCTCGGCATCCGCGTTCAGGACCTGCTCGACGAGAAGATTCTCCGCGCCAAGATCCGCACCGCGCTGGAGCCCAAGCAGCAGGCGCTGCGCGAACTCTCGGTCCAACGCCGCAAGCTGCGCAAGGAGGCCGGCGAGGGCAGCGTCACCGAGGCCGCGATCGAGGACGCACCGGATCCCCGCCTTGATCTGCACACGATGACCGAGGAGCACGTCAGCTACGGCCATCGGCTCGAGCCGCACATCGCCGACACCTCGCGACTCTGCTGGGACGAGCTCGACGCCGGCCACACGGTGATCTTCGAGGGCGCCCAGGCGACGCTGCTTGACCTCGATCACGGCACCTATCCCTTCGTCACGTCCTCCAACCCGATCGCGGGCGCGGCCACGGTTGGCGCTGGCGTCGGACCGACCGACATCGAGGAGGTCTGGGGGGTCGCCAAGGCCTACGCAACGCGAGTCGGCGCCGGCCCCTTCCCGACCGAGCTCGAGGATGCCATTGGCCGCCACATGGTGGAAAAAGGTCGCGAGTACGGCACGACCACGGGCCGTGAGCGCCGCTGCGGCTGGATGGACCTGGTCGCGCTGCGCTACGCGGTGCGGCTCAACCGGATGACCTCGCTGGCGATCACCAAGCTTGATGTGCTCAGCGGCCTGGAGACCCTGCGCGTCGCGGTCCGCTACCGCTCGCGTGAGGGTGCCCTGCTCGACAGCTTTCCCTACCACCAGTCGATTCTGCACGGCGCCACGCCGGAGTACGAAGAGCTGCCGGGCTTCGAGGCTAACATCGAGGCTTGCCGCAGCGAAGCCGATCTGCCCGCGGAGGCGCGCTCCTACCTCGACTACATCGCCGACTTTGTCGGCGTGCCGATCCGCCTGGTTGGTGTCGGGCCGGGCCGGGAGCAGGTGGTCTGGCGGGGCTCAGCCGATAGCTGAGCCCGAGAGCGCGGCTACCTGCCAGGTGCCGTCTTCGTTGCGCAACGGCATCGCGTACACGGTTTTTTCGGCGCCGTAATAGATCAAGAAGCCCTGTTCGCCGTCATGGCGGAAGCTGCCCGCGTCGACGGTGGTGATTTCACGTTGAACCTCAGCCGACAGCGGACGCGTGAAGGCCTTGAGGATCGGGCCGCATCCCTTCCCTTTGAACTGGGGTGATTGGGAAGCGAGCTGTTCGAGCTGCTCGACGTTCGATTTCGCCAGGTAAGAACAGGCCTCGTCCCACTTCTCTTCGGCCCGCGCGACGTAGAAGCCATGAACGATTTCGGCGACTTCCTGCAGTTCGGATTCGTCACCCTCCTCGCCGTATTCCTGGATGCTGTTGTCGCCGCCCTTGGCGCGGAACTGCTCGGAGCCTCCGCCTGAAACCTTCAGCGGTGTTTCGACGTTTTTCGTGCTGGGTCCCCCGGCGTTGCTCCCAGAGCTCGGCGAGCCGCTGCCGCCGCCCTGCTTCTGGGTCGAGCCACCGCCTTCGGTTTCCAGTTTCCTCTTCGCCTCTTCGACGCGTTCCTTCAGCTCCGCTTTCGCTTCGGCCTGGGACTTGGGCGCGGTGGAGTTGCCGCTTGTGCTCGTTGAATCCTCCGAGTCCGAGCCACCGCAGGCAGCGAGGAGCACTGCCGCTAGCGCAGCGGCAACGAGCATCGCCAACAACCGTGTCCCCACCCTGGTCACCGGCAGGGATTGTATTCGATCGGATCGCTCGCTCAGCTCAGGGGTTTGGCGGAGATCGCCGCGACGCGCCACTCTCCGCCTTCCTCGTCCATCTGCATTGCGTAGACGAGCTCGTTGCCACCGCTGTAGATGAGGTAGCCCCGCTTGCCGGCGTGCCGCAGGCTGCCGGCATCGACGCTCGTTTCATCCAACTCTTGCGCCGAGAGTTGGGTAAAGGTTTCGAGCAACGATGCGCAGGAGGGGTCGCTCAGGCTAGTCGAGTTGGTGGCGAGGTTTTCGAGTTTGTCGACCATCGGGCGGGAGAGCTGGGAACACATGGCCTCCCAGTCTTCCTTGGAACGAGCTTTGAGAAACGCGTCTGCGGCATCGGCCGCTTCTTCGAGTTCCGAGTCGCTTCCCTCAACGCCGAAGTCGAGCAGGGCGCTTTTTGTCTGATCGCGGAACTGGTCGGATCCGCTCGCTTCGCTCGAGTCGCCGCAGCCGCCGAGCAGCGCCAACAGCGCGCCGCCGACAAGCGCCGAGAGCAGCAATGTCCGGGCCTCCCTATTCACCGGAGCCGATTCTATGACGCTCGCCCAGTGAGAGACTCGGCGGTACAGAAAGTCGCGCAATGCAGCCCTCTCCACTACAGTCTGAGTGTGGCTTCAGGTAGACGCACGGCTAGGCTGAGCGAGCGGCTGCCAAGGGGCCGGCACGGGTTGCCGCGGGAGGCCGTGACGGAATCCCAGCGCACCCGCATCCTCCAGGCGATGATCGAGGTCGTCTCTGAGCGCGGCTATCCAGAGACGCGGGTCGTCGACGTGATCGGCGTCGCCGGGGTCTCGCGCAAGACCTTCTACGAACTCTTCTCCAGCAAGGAGGACTGCTTCCTCGCCACCTACGACGTGCTCCTGGGCAACCTGCTCGGCGACACCGCTCGCGGCTTTGAGTCGAGGCCAGGCTCACCCTGGGCCGAGCGCGTCGCAGCCGGCCTCGGCGAGCTGCTCAAACACCTCGCCGAGCACCCCGACGAGGCCCGCTTCGCCATCGTCGAGGTCCTCGCCGCGGGGCCCAAGGCGCTCGCCCGCCGCGACGCCGCGCTGCGCCAGTTCACCGGCTTTCTCGACGCCGGCCGGGCCGAGACCTCGGTCGAGCTGCCGGGCATTACCTCGCTCTCGTTGGCCGGCGGCATCAACGAGCTGCTCTACAGCGAGATCCTGCACGGCGCCGCCTCTCGCCTGCCGAGCCGTCTCCCCGACCTGATGTTCTGGATCACGCTGCCGTTCCTGGGCCCAGAGGGAGCTGCCGAGGAGCGCGAGCGGACCCGGCTTTCGATGCTCGAGGACTAGCGACGCCGCCTGTTAAGCCGCTCTTTTCTGTGAATGTCCGGGTTTATCTAGATTGGGATACTGATAATTTGGGCAGTGGAGGGATTGTCCAAGGCTTATCTATGGCCGGGGCTCAGAACGGCCAGGCCGCAAAGGAGAGAGATAGAGCACATGCGCAAGCGCTTGATTACGACACTCGCCCTGGGGGCGGCCCTGGCCGTCGCAGTGGCAGGAATCGCGACAGCCGAGAAGCCCACCGTCGTCCAGGCGGGCAATCTGAAGCTGACGCTGAACGGGGGCTTTTCGCCGAAGGCGCTGCCCAAGAGCGGTAAGCCCGCGCCGATCACCCTGAACGTCAGCGGCAAGATCGAGACGACCGATGGCAAGCACCCGCCGGCGCTGAAAGAAGTCGTCGTCGAAACCGACAAGAACGGTTCGATCGATGTCAAGGGCCTGCCCAAGTGCACCTCGGGCAAACTGCAGGCGCAGGACACCGCCCACGCTGAAGCCATCTGCAAGACGGCGATCATCGGCAGCGGCATCACTAACGTCGAGGTCGAATTTCCCGAACAGGCGCCTTTCATCGCAAAAAGCAAACTGGTCGCCTTCAATGGCGGCACCAGCGGTGGCAAGACGACGATCTTCATCCACGCCTACCTGACCTCACCGGTCTCGGCGGCGGTCGTCACCACGGTCAAAATCTCGAAAATCCACAACGGCCGCTACGGCACCAAGTCGATCGCCTCGGTACCCAAGATCGCCGGAGGCTACGGCTCGGTGAGGGAATTCGCCCTGACCTTCGACCGCGGCTACAAAAACACACCGTTCCTCTTCGCCAAGTGCCCGGACGGCCACCTCAACGCGAAAGCGACGTCGGTCTTCACCGACGGCACCAAGCTGACGGGTAGCTTCGTTCGCTCCTGCACCCCGAAGGGCTAACGAGCACTTCTCGACTCAGGACGAAAAGGGGAAGAAAGGGCGGCCATCGGGCCGCCCTTTCTTTTGCCCTCAACACAAAGTAAATAGTCGGTACGATTTAAGTACTCTAAGTTCCCGGAAGGTAATGGATTAGGCCACCGGGAGGAGATGGATCATGGGCAGACGCCTCACAACTGCCGTTGCAGTTGCCTCGATACTCGCGCTGACGATCGGCGGAGCAGCGATCGCCGCGAAGCTGAACAAGCCCATAATCATCATTCAAGGCAACCTGAAGATCACTGCCAACGGCACCTTCTCTCCCCAAAAGCTGCCCAAGAACAAACTTGCGCCGATCACCTTGAACGTCAACGGCAAGCTCGAGACCCTCGACGGCAAACACCCGCCGGCACTGAAAGAACTCATTGTAGAAACCGATAAGAACGGCGCGATCAACGCCAAGGGGCTAGCGGTGTGCACCTCGGGCAAACTGCAGGCGCAGGACACCGCGCACGCCAAAGCCGCTTGCAAGGCGGCGATCGTCGGCGAAGGCAAAACCGACGTCGAGGTCGAATTCCCCGAACAGGACCCCTTCATCGCGAAAAGCAAGCTGCTCGCCTTCAACGGCGGGGTCAAGGGCGGCACGACAACGATCTTTGTTCACGCGTTTCTCACGGCCCCGGTCTCGGCCGCGGTCGTGACGACGGTCAAAGTCTCGAAAGTTCACCACGGTCGCTATGGCCTCAAGTCGGTCGCGACGGTGCCGAAGATTGCCGGCGGCTACGGATCACCGGTGAGCTTCAGCCTCAGGATCGGCCGCACCTTTACTTACAAAGGCAAAAAGCAGAGCTACCTGCTGGCCAAGTGTCCCGACGGTCACCTCAATGCCAAAGGCGTTGGCGTCTTCAGCGATGGCACCCGTCTGGCGGGCAGCTTGGTCCGCTCCTGCACGCCTAAGGGCTGACGGGCGGGATCAAGCCCTCCGCTTCGCGCCGACGCTCACCGCGCCGCAGCATGCGTTGAGTGAGGATGGCGATGCTGAGGATCGCGGTGGCGCCGAGGCTGAGTTGCACGCTGAGCAGGCCCTGGCGGGTCCAGTAGACGTCGCGCAGGTCGAGCAGCAGCGCCGCCTCGTCGAAGGTCAGTCCCATGCCGATACCGGTCGTAACGGCGAGCCGCTCTTCGAGCAACTCGTCGTCGGTCAGTAGAGCGGTTGTCCCCGAGGCGAAGGCGAGCAGGATGCCGGGGACGAAGTGGTGAATGTGGCGGCCACCGACGCTGACATTGCGGAACGGCCACCACTCGTCGCGAATGCCTAGGGTCGAGAGGCGCACCAGCGCGAAGGAGCCGAGGAAGCCGGCGAGCAGATTGAAGAGGACCGTTTCGGAGCGCGGCGCCTCGTAGTAGCCGCCCACGGCGACGCTGACTGTGTCGAGCGCAGCTGCTGGCGCCGCTTCGACCAGTCCCTCCCCGTCGTCGTCTTGGTGGGAGCGGCGCTGCAGCATGCGACCGAACTGCCCAGCCAGGACGACGCCAGCGCCGCCCAGCGCGACGGCGGCAAGCCCGACCGTGGCACGCTCAGAGTGACCCCAGCCGACTCTGGCTCTCGCCTTGGCGCGACGGGTCAGGCGAGTCGGCAAGCGAGGCGCACCCATGCCCCGCAGCCTAGCGTCGGCTTCAGCGTTCCTCGGTGATGATCGTCTTCACCGAGGCGGTGGTGCCATCGGCGAGCTCGATCTCGACCATGTGGGTGCCGATCTCGCGGATCGGCTGATCGAGGCGGATCTTGCGCCGGTCGATGCGCAGGTCACGAGCGTCCTCGATCGCGTCGGCGATCTCCTTGACACCCACCGAACCAAAGAGCTTGCCGTCCTCGCCGGCCCGTTGGTAGATCGTCAAGACGGTCTTGGAGAGCAGCGATGCCGCCTGCTCTTCCCGTTCGGCCCGGACTTCCTCCGCCTTCTCCGCGGCAGCGCGGCGCCGCTGCGCCTCCTCGAGCGCGCCGGGCGTAGCCGCGGCGGCGAGTTTGCGCGGGATCAGGTAGTTGCGCAGGTAGCCAGGCGAGACGTCAATCGGGTCACCGCGCTGGCCGAGCTGCTCGACGTCCTCGAGCAGGATCGCCTGCGTCATCAGCGCTCTCCGACGTAGGGCAGGAGGGCGATCTCACGCGCCCGCTTGACCGCGACGGAGAGTTGGCGCTGATGCTTGCGTGAGAGCCCGGTTACCCGACGGCCGCGGGTCTTCCCCTTGTCAGAGAGGAAACGGCGCAGCAGGTTGAGGTCCTTGTAGTCGACCGCCTCGGAGTTGATCCGGGTGTATTTGCGCGGCCGAGCGCGGTCGTCTCGGCGACCGCGCCTGGGCGTTGAAGAGGTTGCATCTTTGGTTCGGGCCATGCGGATCGGGAATCCTACAGACCTGATGGCTGACAAGGGCCTTGGCCCTGCTGCGTGGGTGCCTGCTGAGTGCGATTCACACGAACTGAAAAGAATCCAACTGGCGACAAGGTACTTGCACTTCTAGGGTGTTTACTGTAACTTAGGCCGAGCTACGTATGGCTGATACGCCTCGTCCAACAGACAAGCTCCGTCGAATCGCACAAGTGGGCTCGGTCTTCACGCCGGGCGCCCCTATCGACGACTACTCGTTGTTTGGCGGCCGGATGGATCAGGTGATGGATGTGATCAATACCGTCGGCCAGAAGGGCAAGCATGTGATCCTTTATGGCGAGCGGGGAGTCGGAAAGACCTCTCTTGCAAACGTCCTTGCCGAGGTCTTCGAGGGATTCGACGATCTCAAGCTCAAATCAATCGGGGTTAACTGCCAGACTTTGGACGACTTCGCCTCGGTTTGGAGCAACGTCTTCCGCGAGCTTGAGTGGGACGGCAATGGCGAGTGGAAGGATCGAACTCCTCGGGAGCCAGAGGAGATTCGCTACGCCCTAGAGCATCTGGGAAATCAAGCCCTGATCGTCATTGACGAGCTTGATCGGCTTGAGGATGACGAGGCGCTTTCGCTCTTGGCCGACACGATCAAGACCCTCTCGGATCACGCCGTGCCCGTGACGCTCGTCCTCGTTGGCGTCGCCGATTCCGTAGACGACCTGCTTGGCGGTCACTACTCGGTCGGGCGGGCCTTGACTCAGGTCCATCTGCCGCGAATGTCGACTCCCGAGCTAGAAGAAATCGTCGACAAGGGCCTCTCGGAGCTTCATCTCGAAATCAAGCCCGATGCTCGACGACGGATTGCACGCCTTTCGGAGGGCTTGCCGTTTTATACGCATTCTCTTGCCCTCCATGCCGGCCAACATGCGGTTGCTGATGATCGAGGCGTGATCGAAGACGCTGATGTGAGCCGGGGCGTGGAGCGGGTCGTGAGCAAAACCCAGCATTCAATTCGAGCCGCTTACGAGAAAGCGACTCGGAGCCCTCGCAAAGACACATTGTTCCATCAGGTGATGCTTGCTAGCGCGTTGGCCCCCAAGGGGCCGTTGGGTTATTTCACCGCAGGGGCAGTCCGAGAGCCGATGTCTTGCATCCTCGGCGAAGAGGTCGACATCTCCAAGTTCATTCGCCACCTAAATGCATTTGCCAGTGAAAAGCGGGGCAGAGCTCTCGAGAAATCGGGCGAGGAGCGCAGTTGGTATTACCGCTTTGCAGACCCTCTCCTGCAGCCGTTTGTGATCCTAAGTGGACTTGCCCGAGGGGAGATAGATGAGAAATTGGTTGCCAAAATGCAGGCTCTCAGCGAGAAGCTTGGTCCCACCGCCCCCGAGCAGCTTTTCTAGCGATTAGGCCAGGGCCGTCAAAAGGGGATGTCGTCGTCGCTGCCGCCACTGGCAGTTGCGCCGGCGAAATCGGAGGAGTCGGCTGGCACGTCGCTGCTGGGGCTGAAGCCACCGCCTTCGCTAGCGCCGCCCCCACCTGAGCCGTCGCGGGAACCAAGGAACTGGACGGAGTTGGCGATGATTTCGACGGTCTGCCGTTTGACCCCGTCTTTCTCCCACTCGCGCCAGTCGAGACGGCCCTCGATCGCGACGGGCCGGCCCTTGGCCAGGTAGTTGGCGCAGTTCTCGCCCTGGGCGCCCCACACGGTGACGTCGAAGTAGTTGGGCTTGTCCACCCATTCGCCCGTCTGGCCGTCCTTGCGACGACTGTTGACCGCGACGCGCAGCTTGCAGACCGAGGTCCCGCCCGGCGTGCTGCGCAGCTCCGGATCGCGAGTCAGGTTTCCGGTGATGACCACTACGTTCACGTTCGACGCTGCCACAGCTCTCAACTCCTCTGAATCGTTGTCTGGATTCCAGTCTAAGAGCGTCGGCGGCGCGACTCCCCCCTTCGCTCCCGCAATCTGCGGGGGAAACCGACTACTCGTCGGTGGCGACGGGAGCGTCGGCGCTCTCGGGAGCGCTCTCAGCTGACTCAGACGACTCGGCCGACTCAGCTGGTTCAGACGACTCAGCTGGCTCGGCAGCAACGGCAGCGCGCGGCGCGCCCTGGGGACCGCGGTCGCGATCACGCGACGCTCCGGGGACCGGTGCCGCAACGGCCGGCGGCACCATCACGGGCGAGTCGGCGTCGACTTTGAAGATGCGAAAACGCAGCACCCCGTCGGCGATCCTCAGGTTGTGGTTGAGCTCGTCGAGTAGCTCAGATGGACCCTCGAAGCGGAACCAGCGGTAGTCAGCCTCGTTGCGCAGCTCGATCTCGTAGGCCATCTTGCGAAGACCCCATTTGTTCTCATGCTTGAGCGTCCCTTTGCCCTCGATCCGCGATTTCACGTCCTGAGCAAGCACGTCGCGACCGGCCTCGTCGGGGCCGGGGTCCAACATCAAAACAAGCTCGTATTCGCGTGGGGCTGCCAAAGCGGCGAGGGACTATAGCTAGTGCGGCGCAAACTCCATGGACCCGTCGTCGGGCGAAACTGGGGCGGGAGCGACCGGTGGCAAGGGTTCCGGTGCAGGGACAGGGGGCGAGATCGGCGGAGTGGCGGGCGGGTCCTGTCGCCGGGTGGGGGTGCTCGGCTTGTGCTGCGCGCTGCTTCGGGCGCCGGGACCTTGCGCCTGGCGCTTCGAAGCCTTGCCCTTCGCAGCCTCCGCACGGCGCCGACCACCCCCACCCGACACCACCCGCCCGAGACGCGCCCGATCCCGAGCAATCCCCCGTCCGAACCCCGGCCCCGCTCTCGAGGCCTCAGCAGCTTCACCAAGTCCCGGCGCGGAAGCTTCAGCGTGCGGCAGACCAACGTCGGCGGGAAGAGGAGGTGGCGCCGGCGGCGTCAGCAAGCTTGGGGCGATCCGAAGCGCCAGCAGAACTCCAGCCGCGGCCACGAGCATCACCCCAGCTTGAGACCACCGGATCCGGACACGCATCCCAGGCTAAGCCTGTGTCCCCAGGTTGTCTCCCCCGAAACGATGGCAGGACGGGTTGGGCGCCCCTCCGAACGTTTTGCACTTTTCGGCACAGACCACTCAACGAGAGAAGATCAACCTAAAGGCCGAAAATGTGAGAGAGGAGGGGCGCCCAACCCGTCCCACCCCCCACCTTTTTGGGGAATTAATCGAGCCCCTGGGTAGTCTGAGCATCGCGTGTCCGACTCAGATCCATTGATCATCGTCTCGAACCGCGGTCCTGCCCAGTTCGAACTAGACGAGTCCGGCGAGCGCACGGTGCAACGCGGTGGCGGAGGCTTGGTCACTGCCCTCTCCGGCTTGGTCTCCCACCGCGACGCCCTCTGGATCGCCTCGGCGATGACCGACGAGGACGTGGCCGTCAGCGCCGAGCGCGGTGGGCCGGTTGAGCTCTCGATCGACGGCATCGACTATCGGGTGCTGCTGGTTGGTTCCGACGCCGAGGCCTACGACCGCTTCTACAACGTGATCGCCAACCCGATCCTTCTGGTTCATCCAGCACTACCTCTGGGACCTCTCCAACGCTCCCGACATCCGCCAGGAGGAGCTCGATGCCTGGGACTTCGGTTACCAGGCGGTCAATCGCGACATCGCCAACGCCGTGCTGGGTCAGATCGAAGGCCGGGAGCGGCCGCTGGTGATGTTGCACGATTACCACCTCTACACGGCTCCGGGGATGATCCGCGAAGCTCGCCCCGACGCCTTCCTGCACCACTTCGTCCACATCCCCTGGTCCCAACCTGACAGCTGGCGGATCCTGCCGGGCCGGATCCGCGAGGCGATTTTCCGCGGCATGCTCGCCAACGACATCATCGGCTTCCACACCGGCAGCTACTGCATCAATTTCCTGCGCTGTTGCGACGAACTGCTCGAGGCCGATGTCGATTACGAAGCCGGCATCGTCCGTCACGCCGGCGGCGAGACTCGCACCCGCGCCTACCCGCTCTCGATCGACGCCGAGCGGCTGCGCAGGGCTGCCGAGTCACCCGAGGTGGCGGTGGCCGAGCGCGAGGTGCTTGAGCGCCGTCGCAAGCACCTGATCATCCGCGTCGACCGCGCCGACCTCTCCAAGAACGTGCTGCGGGGATTCACCGCCTTCGACACCTTCCTCACCCAGCATCCCGAGTTCCGCGAACAGGTCACCTTCATCGCCCATCTGCAGCCCTCCCGCCAGGACGTGCCCGAGTACGCCGAGTACCTGGAGCGGATCGAGGCCCTGGTCGCCGTCGTCAACCATCGCCACGGCACCACCGACTGGATGCCGATCGACCTGAAGATCTACGAGAACTTCTACGACGCGGTTGCCCGCTACAAGCACTTCGACCTGCTGATGGTCAACTCGCTCTTCGACGGGATGAACCTGGTCGCCAAGGAGGCGCCGGCGGTCAATACTCGCGACGGCGTGCTGATGCTCTCCGAGAACACCGGCTCCCACGAGGAGCTCTCCGACTGCACGCTCACGGTCAATCCCTTTGACATCCAGGAGCAGGCCGACGCGATTTACCGGGCGCTGACGATGGACCCCGAGGAGCGCCGCATCCGCGCCCAGCACCTCAAGGAGCTCGTCTTCTCGCGCAACCCAGGCGACTGGGTTGACGATCAGCTCAAAGACATCGGCGAGCTGCGCGAGGCGGCCACCTAAGACAAAGGCTCAGGTGTCGAGCTCGGCCAGCAGCTCGACCCAGTCCCGCAGCAGGCGCGGCGAGAGGAACTCTTTGCGGGCGTGTTCCTTGCCCGCGCGGCCGAGCTGCTTGCCGAGCTCGGGGTCGGCGAGGATCTCCAGGCAGCGCTGCGCGCACTGCTCCGGCGAGTCGACCAGGAAGCCGGTCTCGCCGTCGGTGATCTGCAGCGGGATGCCGCCGACGTTGCCGCCGATCGTCGGCCGTCCCTTCCAGAGTGCCTCGGTCACGGTCAGGCCGAAACCCTCGCGGATCGACTTCTGCAGGCAGACGTCCGATTGCGACTGAAAGGCGTTGACCTCGATCGCTCCGACGTTGTTGAGGTTGTTGAGGATCTTGATGTCCTCGTCGCCTTCGGCGTACTCGAAGGTGTGCTGGAAGAACTCCCAGCCCTCCGGGTCGTCGGTGGCCATCGAGCCGACCAGGGCGAGCTGCACCTCGGGGACCTGCTCGTGGACGATCCGGTAGGCGTCGATCACGCCCATCGGGTCCTTCCAGGGGTCGAAGCGAGAGACTTGGGTCAAGAGCGGCCGGTCGACGTCGATGCCGAACTGGCGGGCGACGAAGGCCGCGTCGTCGGGCGAGAAGGCCATGTTCTTCGGCGAGAGCGGGTCGATCGCCGGCGGGATGATGCGCACGCCGTTGTGGCCGTTGACGCCTTTCGGCACGTAGGTCGGCAGGTGCCAGACGGTCGCGTCGTACTCCTCGATCATCGGCAGCAGGCGGGCGATCGGCTCGGGATTGGGCTCGGAGAGGTCGATGTGGCAGCGCCAGATCCAGTTGCGGCCCTTCTCCTTGGCGCCGCGGCGCAGGCCGATCGGCTGCGGGTCATGGACGATCACCGTGTCCCACTCGCCTTCCAGGCCCCCGGCGTTGATCGCGTTGATCTCGTCGAAGACCTCCCATTGCTCGGCGCTCAGCGTCTCCTCGGCGCCCTGCAGCGAGTTGTGCAGCAGCTTGGTCGCGTTGAAGAACTCCTCTTTGCCGAAGATCACGTGCCAGTGGGCATCGATGCCGATGTCCCGCATCAGCGGCACGATCGTGTAGAGGATCTCCGAGACCCCGCCGCCGAAAGCGGTGGCGCTGACGTGGAGGACGCGGTGCCCCTTCATCGGCTCCGCCAGCTCGCGGATGCGTTCGATCGTCTCCTTGCCGGCGATATGGGTGTAGTCGGCGAGGGACTTCTGGCCTAGGGTGACTTCCTGAAGCATCCGGGATTTCTACATCGCCCGGCGGTCGCCCGCTCTTTAGCCCTGCGGGCGCTTGCCCAGAGTCACTTCGATCTGCTCGCGCTTGTCGTCCCGCAGCACCTCCAGCTCGACCGTCTTGCCGGGCTGTTGCAGCGAGATGTAGCGAGCGAGATCGTCGGGCTGCACGACCGGCTGGCCGTTGACGGAAAGGATCACGTCACCGCCGGTGCGATACGGATTTGCCTGGAAGCTCAGCTTGCCGTCGCCGCCGCGCAGGCCGGCCTTGTCGGCTGGGCTGCCGGGCACCACTTCGGAGAGCAGGCCGCCGTGGTCTGTGTCCAGCTCAAGCTTTTCAGCAAGCTGTGGATAGATCGGCTGGGTGGAGACACCGATGTAGGCGTACTCAGCTTCGCCGTCCTCTTCGAGCTGGGCGATCGAGCGCTTGATCGACGAGACCGGCACGGCGAAGCCGACGCCGTCATTGGCGCCCGAGCTGGTCTCGATCTGCTGGTTGATGCCGACCACGCGGGCGCCGGCGTCGAGCAGCGGGCCGCCGGAATTACCAGGGTTGATCGAGGCGTCGGTCTGGATCGCTCCCTCGATCTGGAACTTGGTCAGCGATTCGACCGAACGATCGGTCGCTGAGACGACACCGACCGAGAGCGACTGCTGCTCGCCGAAGGGACTGCCGATCGCGGCAACCGGCTGTCCAACGACCAATTCGTTGTCGTCGCCAAGCTTCAGCGGATGCAGCTTGAAGCCGTCCGGCTTTACCTCGAGCAGCGCGACGTCGGCGAAGGGATCGAAGCCGATGATCTCGGCTGCGAGGACGTTGCGGTCGGGGAACTCGATGAAGACTTCTTTGGCCGGCTTGCGGCTGCCGCTCGATTCGTCGGTGACGACGTGAGCGTTGGTGACGATGCGGCCGTCGGTGTCGAGCACGAAGCCGGACCCCTCGGCGGCTCCCCCTTCGCCTTTGAAGACAGAGCGGATCGTGACCACCCCCGGGGCGGCCTCGCGGTAGACCCTGGCCGCGTCGAAACCGTGTTCGGCGGTCTGCACGGCTACCTGCGGCGTGGTCTCGGTGACGGTCGTGGTGGGCCCCGCCGAGCCGCCACCCCCTCCGTCACTCCCCCCACAGCCGACCAGGAGAAGTGCCATCGTCAACCCAGCCGCAACCCAGCCCCTTCCGCGGGTGCAACGTTTTTCGGCGCTGGGAGCACCGCTACGCGTTGCACCCGTCATGCGGCCGCTCTGGGTATCGCCGCCCTGTTGGGCTCGGCCACGCCGGTGCGCGAGCGGGGCAGGTCCAGCGTGAAGGCGGTGAAGCGCTTGCTTGAGGCGATCGCCACCCGGCCCTCCATGCGCTGGGCGAGCTCGCGGGCGATCGCCAGGCCAAGGCCGGAGCCACCGGCCGAGTCGGCGGTGTAAAAGCGCTCGAAGATGCGGCCCTGCACTCGGCGCGGAATGCCAGGGCCGTCGTCGGAGACGGTCAGCTCGGCACGGCGGTTGACGGAGTAGGTGGTCACGGTGACCTTGGTTCCCTCGGGGGTGTGGGTAAGGGCGTTGTCGAGCAGGATACGGATGACCTGGCGCACCCGGTCGGGGTCGGCGCTGGCGATCACCGGTTCCTCGGGCGTGCGCAGCTCGAGGCGGGAGTCGTGGCTGTCAGCGCGGGGGCCGAACTCGCGCGCGACTTCGCGGGCCAGCGAGCCGAGGTCAACGCTGCTGCTCTTCATCGCCACCGCGCCGGCGTCGAGCTGAGAGAGGTCGAGGAGGTCGGCGGTGAGCTTGGTCAGGCGGACGATCTGTTCCCGCATCGTGTGGACGAACTCGGCCCTCTCCTCGGGGCTAGGGTCCTCCTCCTCGAGCAGTTCGACGAAACCGCCGAGACTGAAGATCGGCGTGCGCAGCTCGTGCGAGGCGTTGGCGATGAACTGCTTGCGAGCGCTGTCGAGCTCGGCGAGGCGGCGCTGCATCTCGTTGAAGGTGCGAGCGAGCTGTCCCAGCTGTCCGGCGGACGAGATCGGGATCGGCGTTTCGAAGTTGCCATCGGCGACCTTGCGCGCCGCGTCTTGGAGACGGTGGATGTTGGCGCCCGCGAGGCGCGCGTAGTAGATGCCGATGCCGGCGGAGATCAAAACCGCGAGCAGGCCGGCGATCAAGATCTGGCCCTTGACGCTGTCGAGGCCACTGGCGGCGCCGCCGATCGCGACGGTGTAGACGTAGATCAGGAGGGCGGTGCCCGCCGCGATGCCGACTGCGATCAAGGCGATCCGGTTGCCCAGGTTGGGGGGCCTGAACCGCTGCACGCGCGCCTACTCCCTAAAGCGGTAGCCGACGCCGCGCACGGTGAAGAGGAACTCGGGGTCCTTGGGGTCGCTCTCGAGCTTCTCGCGCAGATGACGGATGTGGACGTCGACGGTGCGCGGATCGCGATACTCGGAATCGCCCCAAACGTGCTCGAGCAGGGTCTCGCGGCTGAGCACCCGCCCGGGTGAGCGCGCCAGGGCCCCGAGGATCTCGAACTCGACGTAGGTAACGCGAATCTCCTCCTCATGCAGCGTCACCATGCGGCGGCCGAAATCGATTTTCAGCTCGCCGTGGTCGATCGTCTCCTCCCCCGGCGGTTCGCCGGCCATCCGCGAGCGCCGCAGGGCGGCCTTGACCCTGCTGCGGAACTCGCGCATCGAGAAGGGCTTGGTGATGTAGTCGTCGGCGCCGACCTCGAGGCCGGCGACCTTGTCGGTCTCCGAGCCCTTCGCGGTCAGCATGATGATCGGAACCTGGCTGCGCGAGCGCAGTTCCCGGCAGACTTCGACCCCGTCGAGCTTGGGCAGCATCAGGTCGAGGATGACCAGATCGAAGCGGGCCTCTTCAAAGCGCTGCAACGCTTCACGGCCGTCCTGGGCGGAGGTGACGTGGTAGCCGTCCTTGCGCAATGGGTAGGAGAGCAGCGTCTGGATCGACTGCTCGTCGTCAACAAGGAGGATGCGGGTCGATCCGTTAGGCATTGCTAAAGCGTATCTTCGGCTAGCTTGGACAGATGTGCGAGTACCAAGTACTAAGGTTGACGGGTAGAAAGCCGATATGAAGCGCAGGATGCAACCACGACAGTTGAAGAGCCTGGTCGAGACGGGTCATTACAAGCCCGAGCCATCGCTGGTCGCCGATGCGATGCTGCAGCGGCGCGGGGTGCGAGAACTGCTCACGAGCGAGAGCTTCATGCGAGCTGGTCGAACCCCGCCGACGCCAGAAACCGGCCGTCGGGCAGCCTGATCTCGACCCCCGATCCGGCGAGGACCTCGCCGATCACTGTCAGTCCAACGCCTTTTTCCGCCTCCTGCACGCTGAGCCGCGCTGCGGCGACCCGCTCGGGCGGGATGCTGGCGAGCAGCTCGTAGTCCTCGCCGCCGCCGAGTAGATCCCAGGGGTTTCGTCCCGCGGCCACCATCAGCTCCTTACTGCCTGGCGCCAGCGGGATCGCCGCGGCGTCGATTCGCAGAGCCACGCCGCTTGCCGCGGCGATGTGCCCGGCGTCGCCGCTGAGCCCGTCGCTGAGGTCGATCATCGCCGTGCCCCCAGCGCCCGCGAGCGCTCGCCCCGCCTGCAATCGCGGCATCGGCTCGAGCTGCCGCCCCACCAGTGCTGACTTCGTCTTTTGGCGCTCCATATCCCCCTCAAGGGCGAAGTCAGCATCGAGGTTTGGCTGGTCGAGCAGCTCGAGACCCGCGGCGGCACCGCCGATCTCGCCGGTCAGGACCAGCGCGTCGCCGGCTCGGGCGCCTCCGCGATGTACGAGCGCGTCGGGGTCGGCAGCGTGGCCGACGACCGTGATTGCCAGGAAGAGCTCTCCGGCACGAGTCAGGTCACCGCCGGCAAGGTCGGTGCCGGTGGCTGCGGCCAGGGCCAGCATGCCGTCGAGCAGCTCGATGCACTCGTCCTCGCCGAAGTCGGGGGGAATGCCAAGGACGACGTAAGCCTCGCCAGGCTCAGCTCCCATTGCAGCCAGATCCGAGAGCGCCGTCGCCAGCGCCTTGTGGCCGATCTGGGCTGGCGTCGCCGAAGCGCGGCGAAAGTGGACGCCATCGACGAGGGCGTCGACCGAGGTCGCAGTAGCTCCCTCAGGCACGGTGACCGCGGCGTCATCGCCGCTGCCAAGGCGAATACGCGAGCCCGGAGCGGGTAGCCGCCCCCGTATTCGCGCCAAGAGCTCAAACTCACCCATCCGCTCATTGTCCCCGAGCACGTCACTAAGGTGACGGCGGACGTGGAGCGCCCGCAGCCCCTTCTACATCGCATCGGCGAGGCCGGTGCGAAACTCGGCACCAAGCCGCCGCGCAGCAAACGCGTGCGGCTGGCAATTCAGCTCGGTATCGCCGTGCTGGTCTTCGGCTTCCTCGTCCTCACGGTCGTCGACCAGTGGGCGGAGATTCAGGACAAGGGCGTCCACTTCCACGTCGTCTGGCTGATCCCGGCTTTCATCGTCCTGCCAATTTTCTACGCGCTTAACGCGCTCGGCTGGGACCTGATCCTGCGCTTCCTCGGCTACAAGCTCGGAGCGCGGCGGGCGCAGGTCGCCTGGGGGCAGCCGCTGCTGGCCCGCTATGTACCCGGCAGCGTCCTCTACGTCCTCGGCCGGGTGCTGCTCTCCGAACGGGCCGGCGTGCCGCGCCGCCTGACCGTCGCCAGCATCGTCTACGAACAGGCGCTGCAGGCGACCTCGGCGATCATCGTCGCTGCCTACTTCCTGATCGACCATCCCGACCTGCAGGGACAGCCGTGGCGCTGGGGCATCCTGCTGCTAATCCCGCTGGCGATCGCGCTGCTGCAACCGCGCGTCTTCGGGCCGCTCGCCAACCGGGTGCTGCGGGCCTTCGGGCGCGAGCCATTGCCCGAAGTGATGTCCCTGCGCGGCGTCATCGCCGTGCTCGCCTTCTACGCGCTCAACTGGGGCGTGATCGCGGTTGGCATCTGGTGCGTCGCCCGCTCGGTCAGCGGTGTTTCGGCGGACGACATCGTCGTCGCCGGCGCCGCTCAGGCCTTTGGCTACGTCGCGGCCCTGGTCACTCTGGTTGCCCCGGCCGGGCTCGGCATCCGCGATGCGGCCTTTGCTTGGGCCTTCAAGGTGGCGACGCCTGGCAACAGCTTTGCGGTTGCGTCTCTGGTCGCGATTGTGGTGCGGGGGGTGCTGACGGTGGTCGAGATTCTCTATGTCGGGATCGTGACTGCCATGGGACGGCGGGATGGGTGGTCCATACATACCGGGGTCATTCATCCGTCTTCCGAGGAGGAAGCGGCGGCCGAAGAGGTATAGGCGGGCGGGTCCTGTCATCGCGCCACCCACCCGACACACCCCACTGGCTGACGAGCTTTTGCTACAGGGGGATGCGGGCACCGAGTTGATACGCGGTAAGTCCGAGGAGCAAAAGCTTGAGCACGCGGTCCCTGGAGAGAGCCGCGGCGGGCAATGGCCAGAGGAGGTACCAAGGCAATAGCCAGGCGGTGGCAAGGAGCAATCCTGCGGTTGCCCAGGCGGCTGCGCGGAGCCAGTCGCCGCCTCGGTAGGTCCAGATGAGGAGATAGGCAACCAGGGTTGCGTACAGGGCTCCGGCGGCGATGCGGGCTGTGTCTGGGTCCAGGCCGGTCAGGCGGGCGGTGGTGATTGGGATGCTCATGTGGCTGGTGCGGCCTTGGTTCTCGCCCGCTAGGGCAAAGGCGTGGAGCCAGTTCCAGCCGAAGACGAGGTAGGAGGCTAGGGTCAGGAGGACCAAGGCTGCGCCGGCGCTGAGCAGGAACCGGGTCCACTGCCGTGTCCCGAGCAGGGAAAAGGGGATGGCAATTGCGGCCGTTGACTTTGTCGCGCATGCTGCGGCAAGAGCGCTGGCGCCGGAGCCCTCTCGCGCCGTGAGCATGCCGGCGATGCCGAGCGTCATCAGGAGGACGGCGAGGCCGTCGTTGTGGGGGCCGCCGACGACGTGGACGAGGACCAGTGGGTTGAGGGCGACGAAGGCGGCGGCTCTGGTTGGGTCGATGCCGCGCGCTGGGGCCAGGCGCGCGACGAGCAGCACCGTGGCGAGGACGGCGGCGGCCGAGATTGCCTTGAGGACGTAGACGCCGGCGTCGACCGGAAGCCAGGCAAGCGGGTAGGTCGCCAGGGTGAAGAGGGGACCGTAGGCGCTCGTGGTTTCGGTCCAGCTGACCTGCGCGAAGGCGGCGTCGGTCGGGACGCTCGCGGGCGGATTGACGTAGGGGTCGAGGCCGTGCAGCGCGCCGAGGCGGGCGTAGTCGACGTAGCTGTAGACGTCGTGGGAGAGCAGCGGGGGGAGGCAGGCGAAGAGGATGAGGAGGACGACGATCGCTACCCAGATCGGCCGCCTGCCGAGCCGCGGCGCGAAGGCGAGCACGGCGAGGTAGGCGGCGAAGCCGGCCCAGACCAGGCTGTACGCAACCCCCGGCGAGAGGCTCAGCTATTTGCTCCCGGGCTCAGGCGCGCCGCCGCCTCCGACGCCTGCTTCCGGCGGAGGGGGAGGAACCGGCGTCGGCTCCTGGCCGGCTCCTGGCGCGTAGGCGTCTGGGTTGTAGCCGCCGGTCGCTTCTTCGCCGAGTTCACGAGCTCGGTCGGCTTCGTTTCCGCCGACGCCGCCGGGCCCGTTGCCTTTTTTGCTGTGAGGGGCGGGGCCGGTGAACTGGCCGAAGAACGGAGCCCAACTGATTGGCGTCTTCGGCTGGTCGAATTCCTCGCAGGGGATTTCGGCGCCGGAATAGAGCGAGTGCCAAATTTCGGCTGGGAAGGTGCCGCCGAAAACCGTGATCCCGTGGACGCTGGTCATTTCGATCGCGTTGGACTCGGGGTAGCCGACCCAGACCACCGTCGCCAGGTTGGGCTGGTAGCCGGCGAACCAGGCGTCGGTCTCGCGGTCGGTCGTGCCGGTCTTGCCGGCCTGCCCGGGGCAGCCGGTGTAGGCGGCGGTGCCGGTGCCTTCGGTGATGTTGTCGTGTAGGAGCCTGGTTACCTCGTAGGCGACCGCTTCGGAGATGACGCGACGGGGAGGCTCGCGCTCGGGTCGCTCCGTCTTGCCGCCGGGGAAGACGACGCGCTTGATGGCGACCGGATCGTGGCGGATGCCGCCGGCGGCGAGCGTGGCGTAGGCGTCGGCCATTTCCAGCGGCGAGACGCCGACGCGCAGGCCGCCGATGCCCTCGGCCGGGATGCCGTCGAGCGGGCTGGTGATGCCGAGCGAGTGCGCCGTTTCGGCGACCTGGCGGGGGCCGACGTCGAGGTCGAGCTGGGCGAAGACGGTGTTGTCGGAGGCGACTGTTGCCTGTTGAAGGTTGACGGTGCCGAGGTAGCCTTCGTCGGCTGTGTGCACCTCCCAGTGTCCCCACTTGGGAAGGTCGAGATTTAGCGGTTTGGAGGTGTAGAAGGTGTTGTAGGGATCGATCCCTTGCTTGATCGCGGTCGTCAGCACGAAGGCCTTGAAGGTCGAGCCGGGCTGGCGGTGGCCCTGGGCGGCGAGGTTGAACTGACTCGAGTCGTAGCCGCTGCTGGAGACCATCGACTCGATCTCGCCGTTGCTGGGATTGATCGAGACCAGGGCGGAGGACGGGTCGGTCGAGTAGGGCAGCGCCGAGCGCATCGCTCCCAGTCCGATCTCCTGCAGGCGCGGCTCGACCGTCGTGTGGATCTCCAGCCCGCCGTCGCGGACCAGCTCGGCGCCGTAGTGCTCGATCAGCTCGTGTTCGACGTAGTCGAAGAAGAAGGGCTCGTGGTGAGCGAAGTAGGAGCCCGAGACGTTCAGCTCGAGACCGCGCGCTTCGGCGGCAGTCGCTCGCCCGGGCGTCAGGTAGCCGAGTTTGGCCATCTTCGCCAGCACGGCGTTACGGCGCTGGCGTGCCTCGTCCGGATGGAGGATCGGGTTGTAGTTAGTGGGCGCCTGCGGCAGGCCGGCCAGCAGCGCCGTCTGGACCAGGTTCAGCTTCCAAACGGGCTTGGAGAAGTAGATCCTCGCCGCGGCGCCGACGCCGATCGCGGTCGAGCCTTCGACGGTTCCGTAGGAGGCGGTGTTGAGGTACTGGTCGAGGATCTGCTTGCGCGAGTGGCGCTCGGCGTACTCGATCGCCAGCTTCGCCTCGATGATCTTGCGTTCGAGGTCGCGCTCGGGGTTGCGGATGCAGAGGTTGCGGACCAGCTGCTGGGTGATGGTCGAGCCGCCCTCGATCGTCTTGCCAGCTTCCAGGTTCTTCAGCGCCGCCCGCGCGATTCCCTCGGGGTCGATGCCGCCGTGCTCGTAGAAGCGCTGGTCCTCGATCGCGACCGTGGCGAGCTGCAACTGCATGGGGATGCGCTCGATCGAGACCGGCGCGCGTGCCTCCTCGGACTCGATCAGCCCCAGCTTGCTGCCGTCGCCGGCGTAGATCACCGAGTTGCCGGTGCGGTCGACCTTCTTGCAGGCGGCGAGGGAGGGGGCTTCGGCGGCGACGTCGAGCACCCAGGAGGCGACCGCGAAGACCGCCAAGACGAGCACGACGAAAAGAGTGCCGCCGACCAGGGCCAGCTTGCCTCCGATTCCCCCGCGCCGCCGCTGACGTCGCCGATTGCGCTGGGCCATGGGCAGAGGGTACTTCGGCCGCGTCCCCGCTCAGGCCTGCGTGTCCTCGGTCGAGAGGTTGTGGATGATCCCGTCGACGAGCATCTGGTTGGGGATCACCACGGCGGTGCCGTCGCCGGGGCTGATGTAGGTGTAGGAGAGGGTGATGTCGGTGACCCGGCCCTCGACCTCCTCGAAGGAGATGCGGTCGCCGATCTTGATCGGCTGTGAGACGGCGAGCTGAACGCCGGCGACCATGTTGCCGATCGTATGCTGGGCGGCGAAGCCGACGATCGCCGCCAGCACGGCGGTCGAGGCGAGGATCCCCGTCGCCAGGCGCTTCAGCTCGGTGAACTGGCTGAGCGCGATCGCGACGAGGACGAGGAAGACGATCAGGATCAGCAGGCGGCGCAGGAAGCGCAGGCGCGTCTTTGTGGACCTGGAGACCTGTGAGACTGCCGGCGTCATGGATGCCACGGTATCCGCAAAGCCCGCTGGTTTCCCCTACGCGAACTGGGGGCCTCTCGCCGCCGTGCTGGGGGTGCTGCTGGCGCTCGGGACCGGGATCGTTCTCTCGGTGCCGGTGGCGATCGTCGATAAGCCGCCAAGTGGGGAGGACCTCAGCGACGCGGCGAATGCCCTGGTGCAGCTGGCGACGGCGCTTGGCTTCCTGCTGGTTCCGATCGCGATTGCGGCGGGACGGGGCGCGACGGCTCGGCAGGCGCTGTCGCAGCTGGGGCTGCGGCGTTTCCGGCCTTCGGCCATCAAGTGGATGTTCGCCGCGATCGGCGCTTACCTGCTCTTCGCGATCGTCTACACGGCGATCTTCGGCACGCCCGAGCAGAAGGACATCGCCGAAGAGTTCGGCACCGTGCCGGTCCAGGTCCTGCTGATCGTGATCGCCGCTCCGATCAGCGAGGAGGTCTGCTTCCGCGGCATGCTCTTCGGCGGCCTGCGCGAGCGCTGGCCGCGCCTGTTCGCGGGGCTCCTCAGCGGCCTCATCTTCGGTGCCCTGCACGCCTTCACCGGCCTCAGCGCCGTGCCGCCGCTGATCGCCTTCGGCTTCATCCTCGCCCTGCTCTACGAGAAGACCGGCTCGATCGTGCCCGGGATCCTGCTGCACATGCTGAACAACTCGGTGGCGCTGATCGGGCAGTAGCGGTCAAAGAAACGGCCCGCAGGGCGGGCCGTTCTCGAAGCCGTCTCAGGCGACGAAGCGATTGATAACCGCGAGTGATTGACAGTCGCTACGCAGGCTAACAGCCCAGCGGGTGGATTCGGTCGCGTTGCGAAGGCAAGTCGCTGGGGCGGAAGCCAACCGCAGGCCGCATGACAATTGCACCTCGACTTCCCTTCGCATTTGCGACGCGAATGACGGAGGGAGGAGGACTTGAACCCCATCCGGCTGGAGACCGGACTCATGACTGTCAATCACTCGTCGCCACCTTGACAAAGAGTTGGCTCTTTTCGTCACACGACCGCGCTATCGGTAAGAATCCACGCCGTGAATCGCCGCCTCGTCCCTCTCCTGGCTCTTCTCTGCGCTCTCGCAGTTTCACCGACCGCGCTGGGCGCTGCGCCGAAAGCGCCCAAGGAAACCGGCCCGCCTGAGGCGACGGTGAAGATCCGGGTCGGGCACCTGCATGGGGGTAAGGCGCAGATCTACAGCAAGGTGCCGGTGGTCGGGTCGATCTCGCCGTTTGCGCCGGGGCAGCGGGTGGAGGTCTCCTTCTTCCTCGACGGCAAGCCGCTGCTCAGTCGCAAGGTCGCGGTGCAGAAGGGCAAAGGCGATTCCGGCACGTTCCGCGCCAGCGTCTTGCTGCGCGAGGGGGGTAGGTACGCGGTCAGCGCCAAGCACGAGGCGACCGCGGTGCTCGGCGGCGACAGCACGGTGCGCAAGAGCTGGAAGGTCAGCTACCCGGCTCTTCGCCAGGGCCAGTGCGGTGATGTCGTCGTCGGCTTCAAGAAGGCGATGCGGAAGATGGGCTACATCGCCAACAGCGGCCGCTGCTTCGGCGGCAAGACCGCGCGTGGCGTGCTCGCCTACCGCAAAGTCAATGGCAAGGCGCGCAGCTACCAGGCCGGCGCCGGCCTGGTCAAGAGCGTCTTCTCGGGCAAGGGCGAATACCACGTGGTCCACCCGGCCGCGGGCGAACACGTCGAGGCGCCGCTCTCCAAGCAGGTGCTCGTCTTCGCCAAGGGCGACAAGCCGTTTGCCGTCTACCCGATCTCCTCGGGCAAGAGCTCGACCCCGACCGTGACCGGCCACTTCACCTTCATCCGCCAGGAACCCGGCTACAACTCCCACGGCATGTACTACTCGTTCTACTTCTACGGTGGTTACGCGGTGCACGGCTACGAATCGGTGCCCGACTACCCGGCCAGCCACGGCTGCATCCGCACCTTTATCGCCGACCAGCCCGAGATCTACGAGCGGATCAACTACGGCGAGAGCATTTTCGTCTTCTGAGGACCTGATGGTGATCAGCGAGAGAGCCCTGAAAGCGGTTCTCGTCGTCATCGCCGCCTACCACGTCGTCACCGGGATGCTGGCGCTGGTCGCGCCCGACACGTTCTTCGATCAGATCGGTCACTACGGGATCGAGAACTCGCACTACGTCGGCGATGTGGGGGCGTTCATACTGGCCTTCGGGGTGGCTGTCGGGATCGCTGTGGTGCGGCCCTCCTGGCGGGCGCCGATCCTTTGGCTGGGGGCGCTCTGGTACGGCTTCCACGCGATCAACCATGCCTTCGATACGGGGGAGGCAAAGAGCGAGGTGCGGGGGTGGAGCGACACTCTGCTGATTGCTTTCGGCGCTGTGGCGTCTGCCTGGCTGGCGCGGGTATCGGAACGGCTGGGCGGGGGCGGTGGGCAAGCGCGGAGCGACGACTAGGAGGTCTTGGCGATGAGGGTCTTCGTTGCGGGAGCGAGCGGCGCAATCGGCCGACCGACCGTGCGCCGGCTGGTCGAGGCCGGGCATGAGGTGACCGGGATGACCCGGCGCGGGGAGCGGATGGAGGAAATCGCCGCCGCCGGTGCCACCCCGGTCAGGTGCAACGTCTTTCGGCTCCAGGAGATCCACAACGCGTTGCACCAGGCCGAGCCGGAGGTGGTGGTGCACCTGCTCACGGCGCTGCCACCACGGCTCGACTACAAAGCCAAGGAAGACCCGTTGGCGCCCACCAACCGCGTGCGCACCGAGGGCACGCGAAACCTGCTCGCGGCCGCAAAGGCGGCTGGGGCGCGTCGGTTCGTGGCCGAGAGCGTCGCCTTCTTCTACCAGCCGGAGGGTGATTGGGTGAAGGGCGAGGAGGCGCCCCTCAATCTCGATGCGCCGGGCAACTTCGGCACCGCGGCGGTCGCGCTCGCCGATCTCGAGCGGCAGGTGACCACGGCTGAGGGTATCGAAGGTGTGGTCCTGCGCTACGGCTGGCTCTACGGCCCCGGCACCTTCTTCGACCGCGCTGGCTCGCAGACCGAGGACGCGCTGAAGCGCCGCCTGCCGATCGTCGGCAAGGGTGAGGGCACCTTCTCCTTCCTTCACGTCGAGGACGCTGCCGCCGCGACGGCGGCCGCGATTGAACGCGGCGCACCCGGCACCTACAACGTGGTCGACGACGAGCCGGCGCCGATGCACGAGTGGGTGCCGGTCTTCTGCGCCGCGGTGGGGGCGAGGAAGCCGTTGCGGGTGCCCGTCTGGATCGCCCGGCTCATTGCTGGCGCGGCAGCCGTCGCCTCGGCGACCCAGCTGCGTGGCGCCTCCAACGCCAAGGCCAAGCGTGAGCTTGGCTGGCAGCCGCACCACGCGAGCTGGCGGGCGGGGTTTCGCGATCCCGAAACGAGGGGATAGCAGCCAAGTACGCAAAGAAACGGCCCGCCGAAGCGGACCGTTTCAAACCGAAGGGTCCTATCCCTTTCCAGCTGACACCCGGACTTAGAAGATACCACTCCAGATTTCAGCGGAGGGGGAGGGACTCGAACCCTATCCGGGCTTCGAACCCGGACTCCCGGGTGTCAACCGGGGAGCCACAACCTCGTGACGTCCTCCTCCGCCGCGGCCGAGCGTAGCCGCGGATTTCCCTGCATCAAGGCATGTTTCACTCAACTTACGATCTCGTTTCACTATCGGCACATTCCAGCTCTCACCCCATAGGATGGGTTCCGCGTGGCCGATCTCGATGCTGCCAAGGGGACCCTGCTCGCCGAGCTGCGCGAGCACTCGTTGATCCTTGGCGAGGTGACGCTGTCGAGCGGTGCGACGGCTCAGTACTACGTTGACGCTCGCCGGGCGCTGCTGCGGCCTGCGGGCTTCCTTGCCGCAGGCGAGCTGATTGCCGCCGCAGCGGCCGACGTGGGGGCGGACGCAGTCGGCGGTCCCGCCACAGCGGCGATCCCCCCGTCCTGCGCCGCCCTGGCGGTGCCGGCGGGGAAGGATCTCCTCGGCTTCTTCGTGCGCGGCGAGCGCAAGCAGCATGGGCTGCAGCGCTGGGTCGAGGGTGCGGTCGAGCCCGGAGCCCGCTGCCTCGTGGTCGAGGACACGGTGACGACGGGTGGCTCGACCGCAGAGGCGATCGAGCGGATCGTCGAGCAGGGCCTGGAAGTCGTCGGTGTGGTCGCGGTGGTTGACCGTCTCGCCGGTGGGGCGGAGAGGATCGAAGCCACCACCACCGCTCCCTACCGCGCCCTCGTCACCATCGACGAGATCTACCCCGACCGGCCCGACCGCGACTGAGGTGGAGCCCGACGCCGTAGAGATCCGCGTGCTCGGCTGTTTGATCGAGAAGCAGCGCACCACGCCCGACGCCTATCCGCTTTCGCTCAACGCCCTGCGCCTCGCCTGCAACCAGTCAACCAACCGCGAGCCGGTGGTCGACTACGACGAGCAGACTGTGGTCGAGGCCCTGCGCCGCCTCGCCCTGCGCGGCTGGACCCGCCTCGCCAGCGGCGCCGGCAGCCGCGCCCGCAAGTACCGCCACCTGCTCGTCGAAGCCTTCGGCCTCGACGACACCGAGGTTTCCTTGCTCGCGGTGCTGATGCTGCGCGGGCCGCAAACTCCCGGCGAGTTGAAGCAGCGCGGCCAGCGCCTGCACGACTTCACTGATCTGACGGCGGTTCAGGAGACCCTCGACCGCCTCGTCGAGCGCGGTCAGGTCGCCCGCCATGAGCGCCGACCCGGCCAGAAGGAGGACCGCTACGAGCAGCTCCTGGGCCCAAGCGCGGCATCGGCAAGTAGTCAGACCGCACCTTCGGACGGCGAATCGAGCCTGGATTCAGATAGCGACGATGACTCGCGCGGCGAGCCGGAGCTCATCCCGGCCGAGGATCGTCTCACCCGCCTGGAGCGCGAGGTTGCCGAGCTGCGGGCCGAGCTGGCAGCCCTTCGTGCCGAGCTCGGCGACTGATCAGAGGTTTCGCGCGCCCTCGGCGTCGCGACTCTGCTTGAGCAGCCCTGCGGCCCGCTTGCGCACGAACTTCGCCAACGGCGACCGCGGCGGGATCAGCTCATCCTTCAGGGCGCTCCGCACCGACTCGATCGTCGCCAGCGCAGCCGCGCGAGCTCGCTCTTCCGGGTGGCGCCAGACTCGCGCCTCGCGCAGGATGTCGGCAAAGCCGACGTCGGGCAGGCTGACCTGAGCGCCGATCGACATCGCCGCTTCGGCTCGCAGCTTCGGCCAAAGCGCGGTCGGCACCGTGTCGTAGAGGGGTGCAAGCTCGACGTACTCGGGGTCCGGATGCAGCAGCGCCAGGTTCTTGCCGTGGGCGTCGGCGTTGCCGGTCAGGACCGTGAAGGTCACCACCGCCACCAGGCGATCGAGTTGCATGGCCGGATCCCGTGCGTAGGCGTCGAGCAGTTTCGCCGCCTGCCGCAGTCGAGGTCCGCCGCGGTACTCGTACTTGGCCCGGCGTTCCTGGTCGTCGGGGTCGATCGCGAGTGCCTGGCAGAGATCCTCTTGATGCACCCGCCGCAGGGGCTCCGAGCCGGCGACTCGGTCGAAGCGGGAGACGATCAGGCAGCGCGTCTCCCCGTACGTCTCGAGCTGGGCCTCGATGCTGGTCAACCCGGCGACTCGAGCCAGCGCCAGGCATTGCGCCTCGGCCTCGATCAGGCCGGGCCGGGCGCGGTCATCGACCTTGAGGATGTGGGTCGAGGGTCGCCCGCGCAGGGGGCGCCCCCACTTTCCCTCGCCGAGGTCGACCAGCAGGAGCTTGTCCTGGAGCCCGGCAAGCGAGAGCTCGCTGTCGTCGTGGGATCCCAGCGGATGCTCGTCGAGGTCCTCGACCGCGGCCTCGAGCCCATCCGGACTGAGGTCTTCGACCCCGAATTCCCTCGTTTCCGGTTCCTCCTCGGCGATGACCAGCGCTCCCGCGACGTCGCGGCCATAACGCGCGAGGAGGTCGAAGGTCTGGTTCGTCGCCAGGCCGGCCTGCTCTGCCAGCGTCTGCAGGGCGTTGCCCTCGGGCAGCAATCCCTTGCAGAAGGCGAGCGCGTCCTGCGCGCGCTCACCGAGCGGAAGGCTGCAGGAGACGACCGGGCTGTTCAGCGGCCAGAGGCCGAGGGCATCCTCCGTATAGCGGATGGCGATCCCTCCGCCGCGCTGGCGCTCCAGCTCAGCGATCTGGATGCCGTCGAGCCAGGCGCCGAGGCTATTCGCCGGGCTCATCGTCAGCCGGCAACGAGATGGTGACTGTCGCACCCATCCGCCGCAACGCCCGCAGGCTTCTCTCCAGAACCAGGGGAGAGCTGCCTGCCTCGAGCGTCGCCAGGTAGACGCGGTCGACGTCGATCTGCCCGGCGAGCTCCTTCTGGGTCAGCCCCCTTGCGGCTCGGACCCCGGCGATCGCCCGGCCCAAGTCGGCTGGGCTGCGAATGGACCAGGTGCGAGAAGGGGTGGCATTGCGCCGTCCACTACGAGTTGTAAGCATATTCATACAGTAGCACAAAAAGAGAGTATGTCTGAATATCCAAACATCCCACTGCAGAAGCTGCTTGTTCGAATATCAATACAAACTTCTCCTACGCAAGCCCGGGCGAGGAGACGATTTCGCGGAGACCTATGCGCCCGGCTGCTCGGGGCGGCCTCAAATGGAAGCCGCCCCGCCCTGATCAAAGGCACTCTCCCGCAAAGCCGCAATTAGCAGGCAAGACGCGCGTGTCTTGACAATCAGACAACCGTGTGTCTTAATCCTTTCACGATCCAGAGACGCAGATGTCTGCGTTTTCAGGACCGGAACACAGGGACATAACCGAGCCTCGCGGAAGCCGCCAAGGGAAGCGGCTGGCAGAGGGGCTCACGGGACAAGGAGAGCTACGTGAGAGACCACGTGAAGGCATCGTCCGCGGGACCGACCTCGGGTAGGGGCACCACCGGCGATGCCGGTGGGAGCGGTGCGCCCTCGGGTCGTCGCGCCCGCTTCGCGGTCGCCCTGCTCGTCGCTGCGCTTGCTCTCGCTGTGCTCGCACCGAATTCGATGGCGTCAGTCTTCACCCGCGCCAGGACCGCCTCCTTCGGCCCCGAGGGCACCGTGCTCGGCACCTTCTCCACTCCCGGTTCGCTCGCCTTCGACCAGGCTGCCGACAAGCTCTACGCTCTCGACGAGGCCTTTCCGGACGTTCTCCATGCCTTCGACACCCCGGCAATCACCCTGCCGGGCGGAGCCTTCCCGAAAACACTTACGGCGACCGGCTTCGAACCCTCGATTGCGGTTGACAACACAGCCGGCGCAACGGCGGGGCACACTTTCTACGCTGCCCAAGGCGTTCTCCATGGCTACGACTCGAGCGGAGCCGGGCTCGGCGGCAACTTCCCTGTCTCACTTCCCTCCGAAGGGCTTTACGCCGGCGCGGCAGTCGACTCCGCCGGCAACATCTACGTCTGCGACTACTCAGTTGGCGCCCGGAACATCAGGAAATACGACCCGGCAGGAAATCTCCTCGGCACGATCAGCACCTCCACCGTGGGGGGTCCTAGACGGCTTGCTTTCGACGCCAACGACGACCTCTTCTTCACCACCTTTCCGCTCGGCCTGACCGAAGAGGAAGCACAGGAGAAGGTGGGTGTCTACAAGGCGACCGCAGCCAGCGGCTACAGCCAGGCCTCCTTCACCAAAGTCAACCTGGGTCAGGAATTCCCCGGAATAGGAGCCAACGCGATCGCCGTCGACACCACCTCGCACACCCTCTATCTCGCGGAGTTCAACCGGGTCTCCGCCTTCGACGCCACCACCGGCGCTCTGCTTTACGAATTCGCTGGCAACGTCCGTCCGGCGGTTTCTAGCGGCAGCCGGTCCTTCGATGGCATCGCAATCGATGAGGCAACCGGGACGGTCTACCTTTCCGACGCCGCCACTGGCCAGGACAAGGTCCATGTCTTCGGCCCAGCGCAGAGCTATGGCGATGCCACCGCGGCCCCGACGGCGGCGAAAGCCATCACCGACACCAGCGCTGAGATCGGCGGCACGATCTCCGACAACAACGTGCTGCCGACCAGCTGGCGCCTGGAGCTCTCCAGCGACGGCGGCTCGAGCTGGAGCACGGTCGAGAGCGGCCAGACCGCCAGCAGGGGCGTCACCGCGACCTCCACCGGCCTCAGCATCGGCACGCTTACCGTGAAAGCCGCCGGGGGCACTTTCACTCTGGCCTTCCAGGGCAAGACCACGCCGCCGCTCGCCCATAACGCCTCCGCGGCCAGCGTCGAAGCGGCGCTTGAGGCTCTCTCGACGATCGGCGCGGGCAACGTCGATGTCAAAGGCGGCCCTGGCGGCTCGGCGCCCTATGACGTCACCTTCACCGGGGCGCTCAGCGGGGCCGCGGTCAGCCAGATCGGCGGCAACCCGCTCAACCTGGTCGGCGCGCCAGAGAAAGTCTCCGCCGCGGCGACCGGTCTCGATCCCAACACCGAGTACAAATTTCGCCTCGTCACCAACAAGGGCCCGTTCCCGGCGACCGCGGTCACTTCTTTCTCGCTCTCCTTCAAAACTGTCGCCTCGGCGCCGCTGATCAGTGATCTCGGTGCGGTCCAGGTCGCTGATACCTCGGCGCGCCTGGTCGGCACGATCGATCCGCGCAACACCGATACCGCCTACGTCTTCCAGTACGGCACCACCCCAGGGTTGGGCTCCTCAACCGCGCCGTTTGAGATCGGCTCCGGGACCGAACCGATCGCTGTCTCCCAAGTGGTTGGCGGTCTCAGCAAAGACACCACCTACTACTTCCGCCTGGTGGCCACCAATCTGATCGGAACCACCACCAGTTCCAGCGAGACCCTGCGCACTCGCTCCGTCCCCTTCGCGCCGGCCAGCCCGGGCAACTGCTCAAACGAGGCGATCCGCCAAGCCCAGAGCTCCACCTACCTGCCCGCCTGCCGCGCCTATGAGATGGTCACCCCGCCCGACAAGAACCAGGGCAGCGTCGATCAGATCATCGCCGGCGAGTACGGCGTCGGCTTCTCCGCCGATGGCGAAGCCGCCGCCGTCTGCACCAATGCCGTCTTCGGCGAGCCGGCGGCCCAGTCCACTGTCTGCGCGCCCTACCTGAGCCGCCGCACCGCCACCGGCTGGCAGACCAGCGATCCCTTCCCGCGCTACTGCCCACGCGACCGCAACGGCTTCGGCTACATCCAGAAGATAGTGCTCAACCCCAACTTCGACCGTGCCGTACTGCTGCAGCCCGAGTCGAGCTTCTGCCCCTTCCCGCTTGTCGATCCCGGCGCCCCCGACCAGGCGGCCAACCTCTACCGCCAGGACCTCACCACCGACCCATACGACTTCGATCTGCTCACCACCACTCCGATCGAAGACAATCTGACCGGCGGCTCGATCATGGGCGGCTCAGAGGACTTCAGCCATGTCGTCTTCCTCGACTACCGCAACCAGACCGACGACTCGCCGGCGCCGGGCAACTTCAACAAGATCTATGACTGGGAGCGCGAGGGCCACGGCGCCTGCGCGACGCCCGGCGGCTGTATCAACCTCGTCTCCAAGAGCCCCGCCAACGTTCCCTTCACAACCGATTCGAATCTCGCCCGGGTCGAAAGAGTTGTCATTCGCCCAGCGGCCAGTGCCATCTCCGAGGACGGCAGCCGCATCTACTTTCAGAACGGCTCCGCCGGCTCGAGGGGGCTGTACATGCGCGAGAACAACGCGGTCACCTACGACCTTTCGGTGCCCGAGTGCGCCGTCCCCGCCGATTGCGGCACCAGCGTTTCAGAAGAGACCTTCCTCTGGGCCAACCCCGTCGGCGACGTCGCCCTCTTCCTCAGCTGCGACAAGCTCACCGACGCCTCCGCTCCTGCCCCCTCCGTGCTGCCATGTGCCGGTCGGGCGGGCGATGGAGACAAGCTCTACCGCTGGGATGAGGACGCCGCTCCCGGCCACCACCTCACCGACCTCACCGTTGACCACGAACCCAGCGACGGCATTGCGCCCGATGCAGTGGGCATTCTCGGCGCCAGCGACAATGGCTCTGTCGTCTACTTGGTCACCGCCACCGGACAGCTCGTCTCCGGCGCTCCTACCGGTCAGGACTGGAAGCTCTTCCGCCTGAGTTGGAACGACGGTAGCCCGACAACCGACTACCTGGGCCCTTACTTTTCCCACCAGCTAGGGCGCGGCGATGGGGTGGGCTACGGACGCAACACCCTAACCCTGCGTGAAGATCCCAACGCCGATTCGCGCCTCGATAACGTCACCCCCGACGGCGAGTACCTGACCATCACCACGCCGCTGGCGCTCGACCCCGCCGGCGACCGCGACCTCGACCTCGACGCCTATCGTTGGGATGAGCAGGGAGGCTGGACCTGTGTCTCCTGCCAGCTCCCCGGCACACCCTCGGCTGGCAACGTCAACGGCGTCAACACCGAGTGCTGCGAGAACGTCGTCAACAGCACGATGTTGGTGCGCGGTGAGCACAACCACCTGATCAGCGAGGACGGCCAGCGCATCTTCTTCAGCGCCCGCGATGCCCTCGTGCCCGCCGACGTCAACGGCGAGGCGAGCTGTCCGCGGGTGAAGGTCACCAACCACAACGGCGCCTCTTACGCCTGCGAAGACATTTACGAATGGCACGACGGCACCCTCAGTTTGCTCACCAGCGGCCAGGGAACCGGCGGCTTCACCTTGATCGGCGCCAGCGCCGACGGTCGCGACGTCGCCTTCGTCACCCGCGAGCGCCTGGTCGGCTGGGATCTCGACGACGGCACCGACATCTATGACGTACGGGTCGGCGGCGGTTTCCCTGAGCCGCCTGCCCAGCCGGCGATCTGCGAAGGCGAAGGCTGTCGTGGTGCGCCCAACGTTGGCTTGCCGGGCAGCGGTGCGGGCACCGCCGTCTTCCAGGGCCCCGGCAATCCCGAGGCGAGGCCGACCGGGCAGAGCTGTCCGAAAGGCAAGCGCAAGGTCCGCCGCAAAGGCAAGGTCCGCTGCGTAGCCACAAGCCGCAAACGGCAGCGCGATCGGGCCCACAGCCGAGCTGCCAACAACAACCGGAGGGCGGGACGATGAGGACGAAGAGAATCGCAACGCTCGCGACGGCGATTGCCGCCCTCGCCCTCGCCGCCCCGGCCTCTGCCCTCGCCGCCCCGGCCCTCGAAGTGCAGTCGACTCACGTGCCCGGCGCCGGCCCCGTCCCTGCCGGCAGCTATGCGAAATACACGCTGGCCGTTTCCAATGCAGGGACGACGGCGACCAGCGGCAGTGTCAACGTCGACTTCGACGTTCCAACCGGCCTCGAAGTCACCTCGGTCTCGGTAGAAGACCCCTTTGAACTAGAAACCTGGAGCTGCTCGGTTGCCCCTGACTCCCTGTCGGCCAGTTGCGAAGGCCCTGCGGTCTTTGGCTTTTTCCCGCTGCCTATGGGCCCGGGCAAAGAGGCCTGTCAGGACTTCACCGAAGAAGAATTCGCCGAATTCATCCCCTGCCGCATCTTCGTCACCGTCAGGGCCGAACCGGGCGCCACCCCGGGCACGGTGCACCCGACGATTGAAGCCTGCGGCGGCGGCGCGGCCGCTTGCGCAAGCGTCGATGACCCGTTTGAGGTCGTCCCCGCCGGGTTCGCCCTGACCGAGGTCGACGGCGAAGTCCTGGAGGAAAACGGCGACCCCGCCACCCAGGCCGGCTCGCATCCCTATACCGGGGCGACCGAGTTCTTCGTGCCCACCGTCGTCGACCCCGATGGGAGGATCCTGTCGATCGAGGACGTCCAGGACGTCAGCGCCAAGCTGCCACCCGGCCTGATTGGCAACCCCCTGGCGCTCCCAACCTGCACCCAGGAGCAACTGTTCGGCGACCAGGGTTTCATCCAGTGCCCCACCGAGAGCCAGGTCGGCAAGGTCAAAGTCTGGTTCGTCGGCGAGTTTGGGCCATTGACAGCAGCCCTCTACAACATGCCGGCGCCGCACGGCACACCGGCGCTGCTCGGCTTCAACATCGCCAACACCGTTGTCCAGGTCTACGTGAAACTGCGCACCGGCGGGGACTATGGGGTGACGGTAATCACCAAGAACGCGCCGCAGTCGATCTCCTTTGAGGGGGTCACCTTCACGGTCTGGGGGACGCCGGCCGATCCCACTCATGACGCCGAGCGCGCCTGCCCAGGCAGCGCTATCGGCTTCCCGAAATTCGACTGCCCAAAGGAAGGAGAGCTGGAGGCCTTCTTCACCCTGCCGACCTCATGCGAGGGCCCGGGCCCCAACAACTCGGTGGAGACGTTCCTCGAAGTGACCAGCTGGCAGGGCAGCTCGGACTCCGGCAGCTTCTTCTCCCACGCTCCCGGCGAACCCGACAACACGATCGGCAACGTCGGCTGCAACTCGGTCGAGTTCTCGCCGACGCTCGAGGCAAGGCCGACGACAAACGTCGCCGACTCACCCTCTGGCCTTGACGTGAACATCCACATTCCCCGCGGCGAAGGGTGCGTGGAAGGGCCACCGGTCAGCTGCGAAAACGCCCAGGCCCACCTCAGGGACACCACCGTCACGCTGCCTGAGGGTTTGGTGATCAACCCGGCAGGGGCAAACGGCCTCGACGGCTGCTCACTCTCAGAGTTCGGCTACACCGACACCGAAGGCGGGGTGATCCACACTACCCCCGCTGCAGCCACCTGTCCCAACGCCTCGAAGCTGGGCACGGTCCAGGTCGACAGCCCGCTGCTCGATCACCCGCTGAAAGGTTCGGTCCACATCGCCGACCCCTATGCAAACCCCTTCAACTCCCTCCTCGCCCTCTACATCACCCTCGACGATCCGCAGACCGGCACGGTGGTCAAGCTGGCAGGCAAAGTCACGGCCGACCCCAACACGGGCCAGCTCACCGCCACCTTCAACGAGAACCCCCAGCTGCCCTTCGAAGACTTCACCCTGCACTTCTTCGGCGGAGCCGGCGGCTCGTTGCGCACCCCCGCGGTATGCGGCCAGTACACCACCACCTCCTCGCTGACCCCCTGGTCGGCGCCCGAATCGGGCCCGCCCGACACGCCATCTGACACCTGGGCGATCACCCAGGCCCCCGGCGGCGGCGCCTGCCCGACCTCCCAGGGCGCCCTGCCCCATAGCCCGGACCTCGATACCGGCACGGTAAGCCCGATCGCCGGCGCCTACAGCCCGCTGGTCGATTCGGTGCGCCGCGCCGACGGCAGCCAGCAGTTCGCGGTCATCGACCAGGTCCTGCCGCCGGGGCTGATCGGCAAGCTCGCCGGCACCTCACAGTGCCCCGCCGCGGCATTGGCTGCCGCAGCCCAGCGCTCAGGCCAGGCCGAGCGGGCGAACCCCTCCTGCCCGGCAAACTCCCACGTGGGCAGCGTCGAGGTTGCGGTGGGGGCGGGCCCGGCGCCCTACCACACCCGCGCTGAGGCCTACCTCGCAGGCCCCTACAAGGGCGCCCCGGTCTCCCTGGCGATCATCGCCCCGGCTACCGCCGGGCCCTTCGATCTGGGAACCGTCGTCGTCAACACTGCCCTGCACGTCGACCCCACCGACGGCCACATCACCGCCCGGGCCGACCCGGTGCCCTCGATCCTGCAGGGAATTCCGCTCGACGTGCGCTCTGTGGAGATCCACGTCGACAGGCCCGACTTCATCCTCAACCCGACCAACTGCGATCCGCTCACCTTCGGCGGCGAGCTGATCTCGACCCTGGGCCAATCGGCATCGCTGGCCGAGCGCTTCCAGGTGGGGGAGTGCGGGCGCCTTGCCTTCAAACCGAAACTGGGCATCCGCTTGATCGGCGGGACCAAAAGAGGAGCCCATCCCGCTCTGAAGGCCACCCTGACGATGCCTCCGGGGGGAGCCAACATCGCCAAAGCATCGGTAGCCCTGCCGAAGTCGGAGTTCCTCGACCAAGCCCACATCGGCACCGTCTGCACCAGGGTGCAGTTCGCCGCTGACGAATGCCCGGCTGCATCGGTCTACGGCCACGCCACCGCCACCAGTCCCTTGGTCGACTATCCGCTCACCGGACCCGCCTACCTACGCTCCTCCTCCAACAAGCTGCCCGACTTGGTGGTGGCCCTGCACGGCCCCCCCTCCCAGCCGGTCGAGGTTGACGCCGTAGCCAGGATCGACTCGATCAAAGGCGGCATCCGCTCGACCTTCGAAGGCGTGCCAGACCTGCCGGTCTCCTCCTTCTCCTTGGAAATGGAAGGCGGCCGTAAGGGCCTCTTGCAGAACTCGACCAACATCTGCAAGGGAACCCACAAGGCAACCGCTGAGTTCGACGGCCAAAACGGCAAGATCGCCGACCTGCGGCCCTTGCTGAAGAACCCCAAGTGCGGTCCGCAAAAGAACAAGGCAAAAGCAAAGCGCCGCGCCGCAGGCCGCGGTAGATAGTCCGGGAGCGTCGGCGACGATGCCCCATGCCCGAAAGCGCCGCCACACCAGGTGGGGGCGCGCGACTGCGCTGACCCTGCTTGCCCTGGCGCTGCCGAGCACGCCCAGCGCCCAAGCAGAAGGCCCGCCGATCCTCGGCGAGGTTTACGCCTCCCAGGTCTTCTCCACCTCCGCCCGCCTGCACGCCCAGATCAACCCCAACGCCCTCTTCACCTCCTACCACTTCGACTACATCACCAAGGCTGCCTACGACGCCAACCTGGCCGCCGCCAAAGACCCCTTCGCCGGCGCCGCGCGCATCCCGGCGCTGAGCGACGCCAACGTCGGCTCGGGCTCTGTCTCCGTCAACGTCTCCCAACAGACCTCGGGCCTTGCCCCCGACACCGCCTACCGCTACCGCGTGGTGGCCAAAAACACCACCACGACCACCGGCCCGACGCTGAGCCTGCACACCCAATCGAGTGGCGGCGCCACCCTTGCCGACAATCGCGGCTGGGAGATGGTCTCCCCGGTGGACAAGAACGGCGGCCAGGTCGAGCCCCCCGGCGCCCTCTATGGCGGCGGCGTCCTGCAGGCAGCCGCAAACGGCCAGTCGGTTACCTACGGCTCAGAAGCCTCCTTTGCCGGCGGGCAGGGGGCGCCGCCGGTGAGCCAGTACCTGGCCACCCGCGGCTCCGGCGGCTGGTCGACCGAGAACATGACCGCGCCGATCTTCTCGGGCAGCTATGACGCAAGCGACCAGGGCGTCCCCTACCAGCTCTTCTCCGCCGACCTGGCCAGGGGAGTGCTGTTGAACGGCGATCACTGCCGCGGCGAAGGAGACGACTGCGCGGTCGCCAACCCGCCCCTGGCGGGGACGAGCGCCCCGGCGGGCTATCAGAACTACTACCTGCGCGAGGGCGGCGCCTTCACGGCGCTGCTCGGCAGCGCCAACGCCGGCTTTCTCGCCCTGGAGCCCAAAGCCTTCGACCTGCGCCTCGCCGGATCCTCTCCCGACCTCAGATACGGCGTCATCTCCAGCTGCGCCGGACTCACCGCCAACGCGATCGAAGTGCCGGCGGGCGAAGGCTGCGATCCCGAACAGCAGAACCTCTATGCCTACTCGCCCGGGGGAGCGCTGACCTTGGTCAACCTCCTGCCCGCCCAGGCAACCGGCACCCCCGGCGCCGAGCTTGCCGCCCAGAGCGGCGCGGTGTCCAGCGACGGCGCCCGCGTCTACTTCAGCTTGCAGGGCAACCTCTACCTCAGGGCAGGAGGACAAACCAAACAGCTCGACACTGCAGCTGGGGGAGAAGGGACCTTTCAGACCGCCTCCGCCGACGGCTCGGTCGCCTACTTCACCAAGGGCGGGCACCTCTGGCGCTATCTGGCCGCGAGCGACGCCGCCACCGACCTGACGCCGGGGGGAGGAGTGGTCGGGGTGCTCGGCGCCTCATCGAGCGGCGCGGTCCTCTACTTCCAGGACGGAGCTGCGCTGAAGCGCTGGAGCTCGGGCGCCACCACGACCGTCGCCCCCGGCGCCGACGCCACCCTGCCGTCCGACTACCAGCCCACCACCGGCACGGCCAGGGTGAGCGCCGACGGCGCCAGGATGCTCTTCCTCTCCGAGGCGAGCCTGACCGGATACGACAACAAAGACCTGAACACGGGCGAAGCGGACTCCGAGGTCTTCCTCTATGACGCCTCGGAAGCAGGCACGCTCACCTGCGTCTCCTGCAACCCGACCTTCGGCCGCCCGGTCGGCTCCTCCACCATCCCGGGCTCTGCGGCCAACGGCACGGCCGAGGGCTCCACCGACTCATACAAGCCCCGCGTCCTCTCCGCCAACGGCAAACGCGTTTTCTTTGACTCGGAGGACGCCCTGGCGCTCTCGGACACCAACAACGCCGCCGACGCCTACCAGTGGGAGGCCCAAGGCGAAGGCAGCTGCAGCAGGGCGGGCGGCTGCGTATCGCTGATCTCCTCTGGGCGCTCGGCCGGAGGGGCCACCTTCATCGACGCCTCCACCGACGGCGCCGACGCCTTCCTCGTCACCGATGACTCGCTGATCAAAGCCGACCCCGGCGGAGTGGACCTCTATGACGCACGGGTGGGGGGAGGCTTCCCGCTCCCGCAGCCGCCGATCGCCTGCGAGGGCGACGCCTGCCAGCCCCTGCCCTCGGCGCCGGTCGATCCGACCCTGACCACCTTGCTCAAAGGGCCGGGCAACCCCGGGGTGCGTTACCCCAAAGAGAGGCGCCGGGGCTGCCCCAAGGGCAAGGTTAGGCGCAAGGGCAAGTGCGTGAGGAAGCGATGAGGCGCTTTGGCATCCTCGCAAGCCTCGCTCTGGGGGCGATCCTGTTCGGCGCGCCAAGCGCCGAGGCGGTCGCCCCTGCGCTCGGCCCCGCCTCGGCTACCAACATCCAAGGGGTATCGGCCCTGCTCAAGGCAACGGTCGACCCCGAAGGGCTTCCGACCACCTACCTCTTCGAGTACGGCACCGCCTCGAATTTCGCCGGGGCATCGAAAACCGTCTCCTCTGCCGCCGGTTCGGGAACAGACCCCCGTCCCGCCCGAGCGGCGATCGCCGGCCTCAAACCCGACACCACCTACTTCTTCAGGCTGGTCGCCACCAACAGCTCGGGCACCACCACGGGAACCTCGGTCTCGTTCAAAACCAGCAAGGGCTTCGGCTTCCTCCCCGGAGCCGCTGGCTTCGCCGCCGCTGTCAGTAAAGACGGCGGCGGTCCGGAGACCAGGGCGGGCGCCCACCCCTACCAACTCGACCTCACGCTCGGCCTGAATCAGGGCGGGGAGTTCGAGGACCAGCCGACGGCGGTCTTTCCCGACGGCGACATCAGAGAAGTCGCGATCGAGATGCCGCCCGGCCTGATCCTCAACCCCGGGGCGCTCGACAAGTGCAGCCTGGCCAAGTTCCACGGCCCCAGGGAGTCCCCCATCGAAACCAGCCGCTCGGGCGAGAGCTGCCCAGACAGAACCCAGGTCGGCACGATTGAGCTGGCGACCAGCCTGGGTGGCGGCCAAGGCCGCCGCTTCGGCCTCTTCAACCTCCAACCGGCGCCGGGGGTCCCCGCCCAACTCGGCGCCGCCCCCTTCGGCGCGCCCCTGGTCTTGGACGCGGGGCTCAGGCCAAACCCCGACGGCTCCTACGTGCTCACCCTGCAAGCCACCGAGATCCCCCAGCTGCTCGACCTGCACGGCCTGAAGATCTCGCTCTGGGGCACCCCCTGGGGCGCCTCCCACAACGGCGAGCGGGGCAACTGCCTAAACGAGGCGGAGCCGCAGTTCCCCTGGGCCAAATGCTCGGTCGGCGACCCGGTGACCTTCCCGCCCAGGGCCTACCTCACCCTGCCCGCAGCCTGCTCGGGACCGCTCTACTTCAGCGCCACTGCCACCTCCTGGCAGCAGTCGGGGCAGGTGAAAGCCGAAGCGATCAACCGCACCTCGGGCGGTGCCGAAGCGCCGATGTCCTGCAAAGGCCTCGTCTTCGCGCCCAAACCGGTCGGCCAGCTGAACGACACCAAGGCCTCCTCGCCCTCGGGCTACAACTTCCGCCTCACTGAGGACCTGGCAAACCTCACCGACCCCGGTCAGTTCTCCCGCCCGCCGGTCAGGAAGGTCGTGGTCAGCTTGCCCAACGGGGTCTCGGTCAACCCCTCGGTCGGCGCCGGCCTCGGCACCTGCTCCTCTGCCCAATACGCCGCGGAGACCGCCTTCAGCCCACCGGGCGCGGGCTGCCCCAATGACTCGAAGCTCGGCGACTTTGAAGTCCGAACCCCGTTGTTCGAAGGGATCGTCGACGGCGGCATCTACCTCGCCACCCCCTATGAGAACCCCTTCAACTCGCTGGTGGCCGTCTATCTGGTTGCCAAGCTGCCCGAGCGAGGGGTCCTGGTCAAGCTGGCGGGGAGGATCGACCCCGACCAGAGCACCGGCAACCTGGTCGCGACCTTCGATGGCCTGCCCCAACTCCCCTACACCGACCTCGACCTCACCTTCAGAACCGGGCAAAGAGCCTTCCTCGTCACTCCGCCTTCCTGCGGAGCGGCAACCAGCACCACCGACTCGAGCCCCTGGGCGCTTGCCTTCTCGGCCGGGCACGCCACGGCGAGCCCCTTTACCCCTGTGCGCACCTCAACCGAGACCCAGATCACCTCTGGAATAGGCGGTGGGCCCTGTCCCTCCGGCAACCCGCCCTTCGCTCCCAACGTGGTTGCAGGCGGCGTCAACTCCAACGTCAACTCCTACACCCCCTACTTCATCCACATAACGAGGCAGGACACCGAACAGGAGCTGACCTCCTACTCCCTGGTCTTGCCCGAGGGGATCACCGGCAAGCTTGCCGGCATCCCCTTCTGCCCGGATGCAGCGATCGAGGCGGCACGCCACAAGAGCGGAGTCGCCGAGGAACAAAGCCCTTCCTGCTCGGCGGCCTCGGAGGTCGGCCATGTCCAAACCGGCTACGGCGTCGGTTCTTCCCTCACCTACACCAACGGCCGCATCTATCTGGCCGGCCCCTACAACGGCCAGCCCCTTTCCCTGGTCGTGATCAACCCCGCCACGGTCGGTCCCTTCGACGTCGGCACTGTCGTGATCCGCTCCGCCTTCTCGGTCAATCAACGTACCGCCCAGCTGCAGATCGACCGCTCGGCCTCTGACCGCATCCCCCACATCCTCTCGGGGATCCCCTTGCATCTGCGAGACGTCCGCATCTACATGGACCGCTACCAGTTCACCCACAACCCCTCGAGCTGCGCGCCGGGCAACCTGATCTCGACCATGACCGGAGCCGGCCTCGATTTCATCGGCGAGGGCGACGACGCCTCTTCGACCACCCAGCGCCACTTCCAGCTGCTGAACTGCCTCACCTTGGGTTTTGAGCCCAAACTGGGCATCCGCCTGCGGGGGCCGACCAGGCGAGGCGCCTACCCCTCGCTCAGAGCCACCTTCGCCGCCAGGGGACAGGGCGACACCAATCTGAAGGAAATCAAAGTCTCTTTGCCGAGGTCCCAGTTCCTCGCCCAAAACCACATCCGCGCGATTTGCACCAAAGTCCAGTTCGCAAGGGAGGCTTGCCCCTCGGCATCGGCCTACGGCAAAGCCGCGGCCTACACCCCGCTCTTCGACGAGCCGCTGACCGGCAACGTTTACCTGCGCTCCTCCCAGAACAAGCTGCCCGACCTGGTCGCCTCGCTCAGGTCGGGAGCGATCCGGATCGTCTTGGAGGGCAAGATCGGCCCGACCAAACAGGGCGGCATCAGCGCCCTGTTCAGGGATCTGCCGGACCAGCCGGTCGATCGCTTCGTGATGGTGCTGAACGGAGGGCGCGGAGGGCTTCTGACCAACTCGGCCAACGTCTGCAAGCTGCCGCCCGAAGCAACCGTAGAGGCGCTTGGGCAGACCAACCTGGGGTCCAAATTCACGACTGTGCTTAGAGGGCAGTGCAAGGGGAAGAAGACGAAAAAGAGAGGTGGGCGATGAGGGCGGTGATCGGTCTGAGGTGGACATGGCTGGTGGCTCTATGCGCGGTGTTTGGCTCTCTCGCCTTCGCCCCGGCGGCCCAAGCGGCGACCGACCCGCTCTTCGTCTTCACGCCGAGCCCGCAGCCGCCGCCACCCCCACCCGTCCCTCCACCGCCGATAGTGCCGCCGCCGACCGGCTATCTGAACGGCCCCTGTGGGCTCGCGGTGGACTCCTCTGGCCGCTTCTACGTCGCCGACTACTACCACCATGCCGTCGACGTCTTCAACTCGTCGGTCGACCCCGCCCAACCCTGGGCTAGCTACGTCACCCAGCTGGCCAACGTCGACCCCCAAGACGGCCCCTGCGGCCTCGCCCTGGGCTCCGCCAACAACCTCTACGTCAACAACTACCACCGCAACGTGGCCAAGTTCGGGCCCTCGCCCTCCTTCGCCCCAGGCCCGATCTTCCCGCTGCCGGCAGCAGACACGGAAGAGCACCTGCCCACCGGCGTTGCGGTCAACACGACCAGCGGCAACGTCTTCGTCAACCATCGCACCTACGTCGCGGTCTTCGACTCCAATGGAATTCCGGTCGAAGAAGCGGGCGAGCCGTTGGTGATCGGCGCGGGCAGCCTCGGCAACGCCTACGGCGTGGCGGTATCGCAGTTCCCTGCGACCCTCGGTCGCCTCTACGTCCCCGACGCCGCCACCAACACGGTCAAGGTCTATAACCCGGCGGTCGACAAAGCCAACCCGGTCGCCGAACTTAAAGACCCCTTCTCAAAACCCTTCGTCAGCCTGCGCGACTCGGCGATTGCTGTTGACCGCGTCACCGGCGACGTCTACTTCGCCGACAACCTGCAGCCTCTACACACCGAGCGCCCGCAGGCCTCGGTCTATGTCTACTCCTCCACCAACACCTACAAAGGCCGTCTCAAATACAACGTGATCGACGCGCTGCCGCCGGGGCTTGCGGTTGACAACTCCATAGGCGCAACTCAGGGCCGCGTCTATGTCACCTCGGGCAACACCGACAAAGCGAGCATCTATGCCTACGGGCCGGGGTCTGCGACCTCGGCCACCCCGTTGCCGCCGCTTGGCTCGGGCTTGCCGGCTCCAGGAAGCAGCGGGGCCACCACGACCTCCAACGACGAAGTCGCTGCGCAGAATCTCAAGCGCCAAAGCCTCACAACCCTCGCCGGGGTCTCAAGCCACCCCTTCGACGATCACCCAACAAGAAAACCTTCGAGTCTCGGTCGAAGGCAAGCTCTCCCCCAAGCGCCTGCCAAGGGAAGGACAAGCCCCGATCTCGGTAACCGTCGGCTGGCAGATTGCCACCACCGACGGCAGCGCCCCACCGAAGCTGAAGGGCCTCTCGATCGAGATCAACAAGGAGGGCCGCTTCGACTACACCGGCCTGCCGACCTGCCCCTACGCCAAGATCCAGCCGGCTACGACCCAAAGGGCGCTGAAGAACTGCAAAAGCGCCCTGGTCGGCCAGGGCAGCTTCTCAGCCCAGATCGCCCTCAAAGGCCAAGAAGGCGAATCCTATGAGGCGAAGGGACGCCTCCTCGTCTTTAACGGCGAAGACAAAGGCAAGCCCGTCCTCTTCGGCCAGATCTACTCCGCCCGCCCCTTCGCCACGTCCTTCGTGATCACCTTCGAGGTGGAGAAGATCTCAAAAGGTACCTATGGCACCGTCCTGAGGACGACCCTCCCCAAGGCCCTAAGGAGCTGGGGCAACCTGACCGCGATCGAGATGGAGCTATCGCGCAAGTACGGCTTCAAGGGCAAACAGCGCTCCTACATCTCGGCGGGCTGCCCGGCGCCCAAAGGCTTTGGGCTCGCATCCTTCAAGCTGGCGCGGACTGAGTTCAGCTTTCTTGGGGGGAAGGAGCTCTCCAGCACAGTTGTGGGTGACTGTCGAGTGCGGGGGTGAGCACCATCCTCGGCACAGATCCGGAGTGATCGGGTGGCACGCGCAGGCATGCACCTCGAACAGGGCCGGGCCGCCTTAGCCGCGCGGCTTCGGGAACGACGCGCAGATATCGAGCACGCGACCCTCACCCGCGTTTACTCGATCTCCGATCCGACTGAGGTTGCCGATCCCGCCTACGCAGAAGGCCTGCGAACAGCCGTTTCCATTGCCCTCGATCACGGCCTCAGTGCGATCGAGGGCCGCTCAGCAAACCTGCCGGTTCCGCCGGCGCTTCTCGTCCAGGCCCGACTCGCGGCTCGCGGCGGCGTCAGTCTCGACACCGTCCTGCGCCGTTACTTTGCGGGCTACTCGATCCTCGGCGATTTCTTGGTCCAGGAGGGCGAACTGCTCGATAAAATCGAACTCAAGGCAGTCCTTCGCTCGCAGGCGGTCCTCCTCGATCGTCTCCTCGACGCCGTCAGCGAGGAGTATGCACGCGAGTCCGAATTCCGCGTCAACTCCACCGAGCAGCGTCGAGCCGACTGCGCGCGAAGGATTCTCAGCGGCGAGCTGGTGGATGTCGCCGAGCTCGGCTATGACTTCGATGCTCAGCATCTTGGTCTCCTCGCCTTCGGGCCCGACGCTGTTCAGGCCGTCCGAGGGCTCGGCGACGCCCTCGACCGTCGCTTGCTGCTCGTTCAACCTGAGGAGTGCACCGCCTGGGCCTGGCTAGGTGGCGGGCGCAAGTTTGACTCAGGCGAGATCGGCTCGCTGCTCGCAAGGTCCTGGCCAGAACAGACCGCAGTCGCGATCGGCGAGCCCGCTGAAGGTCTCGCCGGCTGGCGCCTCTCACACCGCCAGGCTGCCGCCGCTCTACCGATCGCCCTAAGCGGTCCACAGGCCTGCGTGCGCTATTCCGATGTCGCCTTGCTCGCCACGGTCCTCCGCGACGGCCTACTCGCCGCCTCCCTTCGCCACCTCTACCTGAAGCCCTTGGAGACCGAACGAGACGGCGGGAAGATCCTTCGTCAAGCGCTGCGCGCCTACCTTGCCGCGGGGCGGAATGTCTCCTCGGCTGCCGCGGCCTTGGGAATCGATCGGCACACACTCACCGCTCGCCTGCGCATGGCCGAAGAGAAGTTCGGCAGGCCGCTCGACTCCTGCATGCCCGATCTGGAGACCGCTTTGCGCCTGCGGGAACTCCATCTTGTCGTTCACCACACTGGTTAGCGAGCATCGCCTTTCTCACCACATTGGTGAAGCGAGCCTGAAAGGGATACGAGAGCCTCAGTAACAGCAGCCTCGGTTTGCCGGGGATTAACACCAGTGGCTAGAGCCACGCTGAGGGGGGAGCAAAGTGAAGAGGATCCACAAACTGGGCCTAGGTGTTATTGCAGTGTTGGCCTTCACGGCATTTCTCAACGCCACTGTCGCGTCGGCCTCACCCTCGGGATTCCTCGCCAAAGGCGCCTTTCCCTACCCGGCCACCTTCAAACTCACGCCTGGGGAAACCAGTGGAACCAGCCGCCTTAAAATCTTCGGCATCGAATACCAGTGTGAACCACCGTCGTTCTCCGCCACGCAGTCCAGCCCTTCTACGACCTTGACGACGCAGCAATTTGACTCGACCGGATCGTGCAATTACGGCAACGCAACGATGGACATGCATGGTTGTCATTTCACCTTCGACCCCGGCGCTGAAGCCTCCGAAAACTTCCCAGGCACACTCAGCATAGGTCCTCCTGGATGCGGCCCGATCACGATCGAAAAACTTTCGGGATGCACAGTCTCCATTAATCCACACAGCGGTTTCGATGCTACGGCCACCTTCAAAAACAACTCGGGAGTCGTCGAAATCTTCAGCAACGTCACGGGACTCGACTACACGACCAGCGGGTTTGCTTGCACGATGAACGGCGAAGCCTCTTTTAATCCGAGCTGGAAAGTCAAAGGCCAGATGGTGGCTGGGGTATCGCAGCCAATCGAAGTCGTCTCCGAACTTCCCTTCGGCCTCTATATGGCAGGCAAAGAATCAGCGAAAGAATCCGAACAGCCGCGCTTTGAAGCCGAAAGCTATCCGCTTTCGATCAGCGGGGGTAGCCCTCAGACGTTCACTTTTCTCACCAATACGACCACTTGCGAAACCAGCCTGCAGGACAAAATCACCAAATCCGCCAAACAGCTGACCCTGGATGCAAGCCATGACAGCTGCACGACCATCGACGGCAAAGGCAACAAACTCGACACGACAGTAAGCATGAAAAGCTGTTACTACACGCTCGATCTGAAAAACGCCGGTCCGCCATATAGCGGTCTCTTCGGGGTTGGCTGTACCACCGGCGGCGACAAGATCGAATACAAAGCCTACGGCCCGGGAGGGTCGCTGCTATGCACCGTCACGGTCGGTCCGCAGACGGGACTCAGCGGCGTCACGCTCTCCGGCATCGGCTCGGGCGCCAACCGGAGGGTTTCACTAGACGCCAAAATCGAAGGAGTGCAGTGGGAAAGGACCGGCGCTTGCGGAGCGGGGCCGGGCACCGGCACGATCAGTGGCAAACCAACCCTCACGGGAGTCTCCCAGCCCCCAGACACGAAGATCACCAGCGGACCGTCCGGGACGGTCTCCCAGCCAATACCCGACGTCTCATTCTCGTTTAACGCGACCAAGTCGACCTCGACGCTCGAGTGCTCGTTCGACAGCGCCCCCTACACGCCCTGCACCTCTCCGATCTCCTACAAAGGACTCGCGGAGGGCGCCCACCTCTTCAAAACACGTGCCGTATACGTCCCCGGCAACAAAGACGAAACGCCGGCCGAACGCAGCTTCACGCTGATCGACACGCCGGAAACGACGATCACCTCGCTAATGCCGAGCTACACCAGCGGCGACAAATCGCCGATCACCTTCAGCTCGGAGGAGTCCGGGGTGACCTACAAATGCACCTTCAAAAACCCCGAAATCTCGGCGACGCCCTGCACCAGCCCCTACGCGCTCCCGGCGGGAATGGGCTCGGGCTGGCACACCTTCACGGTCACGGCAACCGACAAAGACGGGCACGTCGACCCGACGCCGGCGAGCTACACGTTCAACCTCGACATCTACCCCCCGGCTCCCTCGACCAGCAAGCTCACCTCGCCCGAAGAGGGTAAGAAGACTGTCAGCTACTACACGCTGAAGGCGCAATGGGGCAACCCGCCCTCGGGCGGTGGCGTGAGCGGCGTTACCTTCCAGATGAAGCTCGATTCTTTTTCATGGAAAGAATTCAGGACCATTCCGGCCGAATGCGTGATCGACGGCCAGGGCAAACAGGTCAAATGGCCTCTTGCGGCAACTAGCAACCCGGGCCAGACAGAACCGGTCTTCCTCAAGCCTAGCGGCTGCAAACCGTTCGCCGAAAAAGGCTATCCCGAAGTAAACATTAAGTTCCGCGCCGTATTTGATGGCGGTGTCAATGCCGCCGGCGCAAGCGAACCGGTGACGACCGAATTCCTATATGTATACGGCGGAACGTATGGAGGAGTGGGTGCCCCCACCGACGCCACCGCGCAGATCGGACCCACCTCTCTCGACCTGCTGACCGGCCACTACACGATCAGCCGCACTGACGTATCGATTCCGATTCCCGGCTCCGAGGCAAGCCTCGAATTCAACCGTACCTACGAATCGAACTACGGGGCTGGCCATTCCAATACCTCTTATGTGCTCGGCGGCATGTGGCAGCCCTCGGGGCCGATGGAACAGGCATATCCAGGAGAAGCCTGGACCGAACTGCGCGAACGCCACGAAAACGCGGTGGAAGCCCAGTACGACGACGAATGCATCCAAGAAGGATTTCCCAAAGATGAATGCATGGTCGAAGAAGCGATTCCCGCCGCCGACTGGATCGAACTGCTCGACAACGAAGGCGGCGGCGCAGCATTCGACATCTCCGGCAGCAACTACATCGCCCCCGAATACATGAAGGAATACGTGCTCACCAAACCGGGCGAAGCCTTCGAACTCGCCAGCCCCGAAGGCACGCATACGGTCTTCACGAAAAACAGCAGCATCAGCGGTTCCTTCGTTCCCAAATCGATCTCCTGGCAGGCGACGTCCAAATCGGCACGGATGGTCTACGAATTCCTTCAGTTCAAAGAAGGTGGCTCGCTCTTCTTCGTGCTTGGGAGGATGATCGCTCCCGGTCCCTCAGGCGTCCCTTGCACTGATGCTAGCTCGACCAAAGAAGCGGGTTGTCGCACTCTCACCTTCCAATATTCACCATGCAACTGCGGCGGTTCGATGCGCCTCTCCTCGATCGACTATTACAACGCCTCCGGCAATGAAGCACTGAAACAGAAAGTCGCCGAATACGAATACGACCCCCAAAACCGCTTGATTGCCGAGTGGGATCCGCGCATCTCTCCCGCTTTGAAGGAGAAATACAGCTATGACCCGGGACACATCTGGAGGATGACGTCGCTGACGCCTCCTGGCGAAGAACCATGGAGCTTCAGCTACTACCAGGGCGGCGAATTCAAAGCGGGCGAAGGGGGCTATTCGTCAACCGAAGACAGCGAAGTTATGGAACGCCTGAAGAGCGTTAGCCGCGCCACGCTGACAAGTCCTTCAACGGCCACGACCACGATCGCCTATCAAGTGAAACGAAGCGGCGAAGGCGCTCCCTACGACATGAGCCCGGCGACCGTCGCCAAATGGGGACAAAGCGACTACCCGGTTGACGCCACGGCGATCTTCCCACCGACGCAGGTGCCTAGCAGCCCGCGCCCGACCGACTTCTCCCGGGCGATGGTCCACTACATGGACCCCGATGGCTATGAGGTCAACACGGCCAGCCCACAGCTGCCAGGCGCCTCGGGCCCCTCAATCTCGACCAGCGAAATCGATTCAAAGGGCAACGTGATCCGCAGCCTCGGCGCTCAGAACCGACTCACGGCGCTGGCGGCCACAGACACGGTCGCCCGCTCCAAAGAGCTCGACTCCCACTCCACCTACAACGCCGACGGCACCGAGATGCTGCAGTCCTGGGGCCCGCTGCACAAAGTGCGCCTGGAATCGGGTGAAACAGTCGAAGCGCGCACCCAGACGACGATCGAGTACGACAAAGACTTCGTACAGACCCCAGAAGAAAAAGCGGCAGGCGCTCCATTCCCGCACCTGCCGACCAAGGAACGCGTCGGCGCCCAACTTCCTGGGCAGGAAGGCATTTACGACCAAAGCGTCACCGAAACCAAATACGACTGGACGCTGAAAGCCCCGATCGAATCGATCGTCGACCCGGGCTCTGAACCCGAACACCTCAACCTGATCACCAAGACCGTCTACTACCCCAAAGAATCTCAATCTCCCGGTCTAGTCAAGGAAGTACGCCAGCCGAGCGCCACTAGCAGCGGCGATGGCACGACCAAGACCGTCTACTACACCAAGGAAGCCAACACAGATCAAACCGCCTGCGGCAACAACGCCCCTTGGGCCGGCCTGCCCTGCGTGACCTACCCGGCCGCTGACCCAAGCCCAGCGGAAAGCAACCCGAAGCTGCCCTGGACCTGGTTCACCAAATACTCCAACCTCGACCAGCCGGAAGAAATCCAGGAGAAAACCAACGGCGTGCTGAAGCGCACGACGACGATCACCTATGACTCCGCCGGGCGCGTGATCAAGACCAAACAGACCGGCGTCGCCGGCGAAAGCACGTCGGTTCCAGCGGTCGAACCCACCTACAGCACCACCACCGGGGCGGTGATCGCGCAGCGCTTCAAATGCGAATCCCCCGAAAGCTGCAGCGAATTCGACACCCAAGAAGTCAAAACCACCTACGACAAACTCGGCCGGCCGACCAAATACGAAGACGCAGACGGCGGCAAATCGGAAACCACCTATGACCTGATGGGACGCGTGGTGCTTGCCTCTGACGGCAAAGGCACCCAGACGCTCACCTACGACGAAAAAACTGGCGTGGCGACCAAACTGGTCGACTCCGCGGCGGGGACCTTCACCGCCAGCTACAACGCCGACGGCAAGATGATCCAACAGCTCCTGCCAAACGGCCTCGCCCAGCAGATCACCTACGACGAGGCGGGAACCGCCGTCTCCCTGCGCTACCAAAAGGAAAGCTATTGCTCCTCGGGCTGCACCTGGCTGCAGTTCAGCCAGGAAAAGTCGATCCGGGGTCAGGTCACCAAGCAGCAAAGCAACCTGACAAGCGAGGAATACGCCTACGACAGGGCAGGCAGGCTGACCTTGGCAAAGCAGACGCCCAACCTCGAAGGCTGCACCACCCGCGCCTACGTCTATGACAAAGACTCAAACCGCACCTCGGTGACGACCCGCGCACCGAAAGAAGGCGCTTGCGACATGACCTCGGCGGGCACCAAACAGAGCAGCACCTATGACTCCGCCGATCGCTTGATCGGTTCGGGCATCGTCTATGACAGCCTCGGGCGCATGACCAGCCTGCCCTCGGCCTACTCGGGCGGTGGCGCCCTCACGACGAGCTACTACGTCAACAACCAGATCAAAAGCCAAATCCAGGACGGGCTGACCAATACCTACGAACTCGACTCCGCCGGGCGCCAGCGAAAGCGGACCCGAAGCGGCAGCCAGTCAGGGACCGAGGTCTACCACTACGCCAGCGGCTCAGACATGCCCGTCTGGATCCAGGAAGGCGCCAATTGGACCCGCAACATCTCTGCCCTCGGCGGAGCCCTGGGTGCGGTCCAGTCGAGCACAGGCAGCGTCACCCTGCAGCTGGCCGACATGCACGGCGACGTCGTCGCCACCGCAGACATCGATCCCACCAAAACCAAACTGCTCTCCACTCAGAGCTTTGACGAGTTCGGCACCCCGCTGAAATCGGGAGCAGCCAAGTTCGGCTGGTTGGGCAGCAAAGGCAGAAGGACAGAGTTCCCCTCGGGCATCATCCAGATGGGCGTGCGCAGCTATGTGCCGAAGATGGGGCGCTTCATCTCGCCGGATCCAGTTGCAGGCGGCTCTGCCAGCGCCTATGACTACTCAAACGCCGATCCGGTCAACCAGTTCGACCTGAGCGGGGAAAAGCCCTACGAGAACGACTACGGCGCTGGCTGCGGGGTGAAGCTCCATGTCTTCTCCAAGAAGCGCACGCATGGGGGCAAGGGCCGTATGTATTCTCGCTTGAGGGTCAACTGCATGAAGAGCAAGGCCGTTGTCATCACGATCCACAAGATGCACGTCACTTTCGAAAAGGCGCGCGGTGGCGAATGCCTCGGGAAAACATTCTGCAAGGGGCCCTATTGCGGTATGGAAAGCGACTGCGAGGACGTCGACGTGAACCTGCCGGAGCACTCGCCGCGTCACTACTCCCTCGATGAGTCCTTCGTCTGTGATGCTGATACCGAGTATCAGATGCACGTGACGCTCACGGTCTCCCTGGTCACTGTCGCTGGTGTGATAGCGACTGGGAAGGGGAAACATAAAGGGTCCGTGGCCGAAAACCAAACGAAGAGCTTCGACTTGACGGCACAGGAGTACTGCGGTCACGGGAAGTATGCGCCCGGGTGACGCCCGGGTGGCTCTTCGAGCCGCAACCCTGGGCTGAGAGGCGGGATGATGGGTCGCTCTAGCCTGGCTGCGGCTGTGCACCTTTGCTCAGTCGCCCCCAAGGGCACGCCTTTGGCGCCCGACAGGTGAGGAGCACCGGTGAGGTGCCGGCTTGACGTGGCCCTGGTCAGTGCTGGCGATGAAGGGGTGGCGGTCGGTGAGTGGGCGGGTCGGGAAATAGGGGCGCTATGCGCTGACCGGTGTTTCGGCAGCAATCGACTTGGCGATCCGGTGGGAGTCGCGCCGCATGCCGGACAGCTCGCCTGAGAGGGGGAGGCGGTATCCGCAGAAGTAGAGGCCGGGTGCTGCCGGGTGCGGCTGGGCTCCGAGTGCCGCCGGCTCGCCTGAGTCCTTCAGGACCCCGAGGTGTCCCACTATCTCGTTCAGCCCTGAGCGGTAGCCGGTCGCGGCGATCATCACCTCCGGCCGGATGCGCTTGCCGTCGGTAAGGGTGACCTCGTCGGAGGTGAGGCCCTCCACTGCGGCGACCAGCTCCACGCGACCGCTCTTGAGCGCTTCGACGATGCCTCGATCGATTACCGGGCCCATTCCCTTGGTGGCAAGCTCGGTTGCGACTCCATATGGGGCGGGGGCCAGGCCGTAGCGGCTGAGGTCGCCGATCGTGAGCCATTTGACCAGCGATGCGACGCGATCCACGACGCTCGCCGGCGCGGCTTGGAAGAGGCGGGCGAAGACCGTGATCGGCAGGCCGAGGAATTCAGCGGGCATCAGGTTGGGCGGGGTCCGCACCGCGACGCGCACTCGCTTGGCGTACCCGTCAGCCAGCCTCGTTGCGATCTCCGTCGCGGAGGTGCCGAGGCCGACGACCAGCACGTCTTTATGGCGGAAGTCCTCCGCTCTGCGGAACTCGGCGGCGTGGAGGAGCTCGATGCTTGACTCCTCGGAGCCAGGCCAGTCCGGAAGCCGCGGAACGCGATCGTGGCCGGTGCAGACGACGACGAAGCGCGCCCGAAGCGGACCGGCTGATGTGTCGAGGCGCCAATCGGCCGCCTCGTGCTCGATCCGCCGCACGTCCACGCCAAAGCGGACGCTGAGGTCGCGGCGGGACGCATAGTCCTCCAGGTAGGCGATGAAGTCGTCACGCGCCGGCCAGCGCCCGGCGCGCCGCGGCATCCAGGACCGCGGCAGCCGTGAGCTCCAGCGGTCGTTGTTCAACCGCAGGTCCTCATAACGCCCTCGCCAGCTGGCTCCGACCCGCTCGGAGCGCTCCAGCACGAGCGCGTCGATGCCTCGCCGTTGGAGTTCGGCGGAGACACCCAGCCCCGCCGCCCCAGCGCCGATCACGATGACTTCGTGGCGCTCGGGAGACCCGCTCACGCCGTTTGAGCGACCCCGGTCTCGGCCTGGACCTCGACGTAGACGACCTCCACGCCGACGCCGTCCATGATCAGCTCGCCGGGACGCATCGTCGCGCTCCAGTTCGCCCTGATCAGCTCGTAGGCGGTTTCGCTCTCGGCCTCCGGCAGGACCTGTGCCCTACCTGCTGCCAGCTCCCCGCGCGGCTTGCCTCGCAGGTTGCAGGGACCGACCAGCACCCGCGAATCGTTCGCGATTCGCTTCACCTTCGCGGTTTGGGGCTCGGTCCTGAAGTAGAGCTTGCCCTCCTCGGAGAGGGCGCAGTTGACCACCGTGGGGACCGGCTCGCCGGAGCGCTTGAAGCTGACGACTAGCGCCTGGCGGGCGCCCCGCAGCTCCTCGAAGTCCGCGGCGGCGGGCGGCTGGTTGGCGATCTCGGCCGCCTTCCTGTGGCGACCCCGCTCCATCACCGGGTAGAAGAGGTCCATGAACCACCTCATTGGCGATCGTCCTCCGCAACGGGATCGGGCAGCGGTCCGTCGCTCCAGAAGCCGCGCGAGGCGTCGCGCCGCTCACGCCAGCGATCGCCGTTGCTGATGAAGCTGACGATCCCCGCCGCCTGGTCGGCGTCGGGCACTTGCCAGGCGCCATTGACCGCTCCGCTGAGGCCGGCCGAGAGCGCCTCGAAGCCTTGCGCGGTCTGCAGATCCGCCTCGACCCCGTTGTCGATGATGAACTTGAGTTGCCGCACTGCCTGCTGGTTCTTCGCCAGAACCACCTCGACCAGCGCGTCGACCTCGGTCCCCAGCTGATCGTCCTCCACGACCCGGTTCCAAAGGCCCAACTCTGCCGCCCGCGCGGCCGGGTGCAGCGCCCCCAGCAGGTTCACCTCCTTGGTCATCCGCCGCCCGATCAGCCGCGCCATCCGCGTTGTCCCGCCCCAGCCGGGGGTGATCCCGACGTCCACCTCGGGCATTCCCCACTTCGAGCGCCGCGTCGCGATCACGAAATCGCAGGCCATCGTGATCTCCAGCCCGCCGCCGACCGCGTAGCCGTCCACCGCCGCGATGCTCACCTTGTCGAGCCCAGCCAGCGTGTCGGCCATGCGCTGGTAGCCGCGCACCCGCCGCACTATCTGGTTGGCATCCCCCCAAAGTCCCATCTCGGTGATGTCGTCGCCGGCGCAGAAAGTCTCGCCGGCGCCGGCGATCACCACCACCTTGATCTGCTCCGAGCCCCGCACCTGCTCGAGCGCCTGCATCAGCTCGTCTGAGAGTCGCATCGAGAGGGCGTTGTGGCGCTCGGGGCGGTTCAGAGTGATCCGCGCCACCTCGGTGCTGCTGCCCCGCAGGCCGCCTGTTCCCGCGCCCGCCTCCCCAAAGTGCATCCGCCAGCTGTTCGAGAGCAAGGCGATGTCGCCGGCGCGGAGGACCCGCGGCTCGCTTGCGCTCACCTCCGGCTCCATCGCCAGCAGGCCTTCGAGCTGCGCGAGGATCGCTTCCGTGCCGGTGACGCTGGCGCCCCCCGGCCCTGCCATCTCTGCGCCCTCCTCATAGAGAGCGAGCAAGCCATTCAGGTCCCCGGCGTTGACCCTTTCGGCGAAGAGCTGTGGCAGCTCTTCAGGATTCTTAGCGAAGCGATGTTCCATAACGGCGTTGTTGAACGAACCATAACGACGCTATGCCAAACTGTCAAACCCGGATGAGTCCCAAAGTCGCCGATCCCCAGGTTCGCGAGGCGCTTGTCGAAGCGGCCGCGCGGATACTGGCTCGCGAGGGCCCCGCCGCCCTCTCGACCCGCCGCCTTGCGGCTGAGCTCGGTACCTCGACGATGGCCGTCTACACCCACTTCGGCGGCATGGACGGCTTGCACCGCGCCGTCCGCGAGGAGGGCTTCGCTCGCCTCACCGGCTATTTCAGCTCCGTCACCCCGACGCGCGACCCAGTCGCCGACCTCGCCGCGCTCGGCTGGGCCTACTGCTTCAACGCGGTCGCCAACCCGCAGCTCTACCGCGCCGTCTTCCTCGAGCCGCCGATCGACTCCGACGACGAAGCGATCGGCGCCGCCGCCGTCCAGCAGCCGATCGACACCGTGGCGCGCTGCATTGACGCAGGCCGCTTCGCGCCCGCCGATCCTGAATCGCTCGCCGTGCAAACCTGGGCCGGGGCTCACGGGATGATCACCGCAGCCCTCGCCCGCCTGCTGACGATCGAAGAGGTGGCCGAGCACTTTTCGGCGATGGGGATCAACCTCTTCGTTGGCTTCGGAGACGATCGTGGGCGCGCCAAACGCTCGATCGAGCGGGCGCGCCAACGCATGGAGCAGTCCAGTGACTTGCCTGAGCTGCTGGGACGGGCTGACTAGAGCTTCAGCTGCTCTTGGTCTGGGCCGTCACCGCACCCGGCAACTGCGGACCAGGGTGCTGGCCAGGGTGCGGCCGTCCTCGAAAGTCATCGAGGCCTTGCCAAACGGGAAGGTCGCGACGTTGAATCCGGCCGGTGCCGAGCAGGCGGCGCTGAGGTAGCTGCGCTCCTCGCCGTGGTAGCGGTAGCGGCGCTCGAGGTTGAGGAAGATCGACTGCAGGTAGCCGTTGCGGTTGAGCGACTCGGGGAGCTTGCCGGTGAGGACGGTGCCGAAGGTGCCCTTGGCGGGCCGGCGGATCTGGAAGGCGAAGATTCGCACTACCGGGACCGGCTGGGCCTGGTAGACGTGAGCGAGGATAGTGGGGCGACCGCTGTCGCTGCTGTTGAAGAGGAGGACTTCGGCGCGCAGCTCGGTCCTAGTCTGATCGTCGGCGAGCGAGGCTTGGCCGACGATTCCGCCGGAGCCGACCAGGGCGGTTCCGCAGGCCGCGAGCGCCTCGCGCGGGGTCGCGCCTTCGAGGCGCCCGCGGCGGCACTTGGGCAGGCCGATCGTGCTCAGCTTGCCGGCGCGGTTGACCGCCACCTCGATCTCCCGTAGAGCCGGTGGGTCCTCGCCGTGTGGGATGTGGATGGTGCCTTCCACCCGCACGGAGACCGGTGCGAGCTCATGCCGTGGCAGCGCGCGTGGGGAGATCCCGCCGTCGAAGCGGATGAAGAGATTGCCGTGCTGGGTTAGCTCGGCTAGCGCCGCGGGCGCAAGCACCGTCAGCAGCAGGCCGAGCACCGCTCCGCCCAGCACCACCCGGAGTCGTCGATTGCGGCTCGTCCCCAACTTCATGGCGCGATCGAGCACCAAGGTTGCATCGACCTCTGCGCCGTCCGCAGTTCGGTCCGCTTCGCCTGGACGTTCCGCTTCGCGGCGGAATGCGCGCGGCGCGCTTCGAGCCGCGCTTTCGGCCGGGCATAGCGGCTGCGCCGCACCCGTCCCGTCGCCCGCTGCAGTTTCGATTTGGCCCGACGCAGCCCGCGCTCGGCTTTCTCGCGGGCCGCACTGGCTCGTTCGCACCTACCGGAGATCAGCGAGAAGGGACCGAATGCGCCCTCGTCGCCGGCGGGCGTCAGCGTGTAGGAGTCGCCCGAGCCTTCGTTCGCGACGACCTCGACGAAGTACTTCTGCGGCCCGAGCTCCGCTGAGACGACCCTCGATTCGCCGTCGCGGATGAAGGTTTGGGAGGCGACGGGCGTCGAGGATGCGTCGAGGATCGTCGCCTCGAGGTCCGAGGCTTTGTCGCCACCGCCCAGGTTCTGGACGGTGAGCTCGACCCGGGCTGCTGCGGGGGAGGTGACATAGAAGAAATAGAAGTCGCGATCGCCGGTCGACTCGATGGTCGCGGAGTAGGACTGCCCCGCGGCCAGGGGGCCGGCCGCGGCCAGGGTCGCGTCGTTCGGCTCATACGGCGTCTCGGCCGCGGCTGCCACCGCGGCGAGCAGCGTCCAGGCCAGCGCGGCAAGTAGGGCCGCCAAGGCCAGGCCGAGCGCGCGCCCTGCCTGTTGTGGTTTGGCTCTCCCTGTCGCCATTCCTCACCTGAATGTACACGTAGGGGTTCTCTGGCGCACGACTTTTCCATCGCTAACCTGAGCAGGGGATGGCACTGGGGAAGACGGCAATCGTGGCTATGGTCGTCGCTGCGACTTTGGGCTTGGGCGCACCGGTCGCCCACGCCGAGCTGATCGAGCGCGGCGACCTCTTCGTCGCCTTCAAAGGCGGGATCGATCCCAACGCGCTGCCGCGCACGCATCGGGCGCCGATCGCCGTCAGCGTCGCCGGCACGATCAAAACGCTCTCTGGGCAGCGGCCGCCGTCGCTGCGGCAGATCAGAATCGAGCTGAATCGCGGCGGGGTGCTCGATTCGCGCGGGCTGGCGGTCTGCCACTACCGTGACCTGCGGGCGGCTTCGCCCAAGCAGGCGATGGACGCGTGCGGCGAAGCGCTGGTTGGCGGCGGCGCCTACCTGGCAAGGACGGCCTTTCCCGAACAGGCGACGTTCCCATCGGAGGGCCGCATCCTCGCCTTCAACGGTCTCTATAAAGGCCGCGAAGCGATCCTCGCCCATATATATGGGGGCAACCCGGTGCCGATCACCCGCATCGTCGTCTTCCACATCCGCAGGACGGCGGGGACCTTCGGCACGATCCTCACCGGCAACCTGACCGACTCGCTCAACCACTACGGCTACGTGGTCGGCATCTACCTGAAGCTCTTCCGCCGCTACGCCTACCAGGGCGAACAGCGCAGCTACATCAGCGCCGCCTGCGCCGCCCCGGCGGGCTTCGGCATCGCCACCTTCCCCTTCGCCCGCGCCTCGATGAAGTTCGCCGACGGCCGCCGGCTGTCCAGCACCTTGACGCGCAGCTGTCGGGTGAGCGCTTAGGGCGGATTCCGAGGCTCGGGCGAAGGGATCTTTACCGACGCTCTATGTCGCCGACCCTCAATGTCGCCGACCCGTATCGCTGGTAACGTTGGCCTGTGCCCTTCGTCAATCGGGAGAGTGAGCTGGAGCAGCTCGAGGGGTGGTGGTCGCGCCCGGGCGCGGGGATCGCGATCGTCTGGGGCCGCCGCCGAGTCGGCAAGACCGCGCTGATCGAGCAGTTCTCCGACCAGCGTCCCACCGTCTTCCACACCGGCGGTGGCCGTCCCGCCGCCGCCGAGCTTGCCGCGCTCTCGCGCGCCGCCGCGCCAGTCCTTGCCGGCGGCGCAAGGGATTTGAACGCACGATCGTTCGCCGACTGGGACGACGCCCTCGAGACGCTCGCCCTCGCCGCCCGCAACCGGCGCCTGCTCCTCGTCTTCGACGAGCTGCCGGCTCTCGCCGAGACTGCCCCCGAGCTGCCGAGCATGATCCGCGCCGCCTGGGACCGGCTGCGCTCCAGGACCAAGCTGAAGCTGCTGCTCTGCGGCTCCGCCGTGCGGGTGATGGAGGCCATGCAGGAGGAGCGCGCCCCGCTCTATGGGCGCCTTGACCTCGCTCTTCTGCTTCATCCCTTCCGCCCGCACGAGGCGGCGCGGATGCTTCCCTCCCTGAGCCCACAGCGCCGCGCCCTCGTATGGGGGCTTGTCGGCGGCATGCCGCTCTACCTGCGCTGGTGGGATCAGAACGCGAGCGTGCGCGCCAACCTCCTGCGCCTCGCCTGCACCCCGGGCGGCCAGCTGCTCACCGAGGGCCAGCTTGTGTTGGCGACCGAGGGGGAGGGGGGCGAGCTGGCGCGCCAGACCCTCTACGCGATCGCCGCCGGCCGCACCAAGTTCAACGAGATCGAGCAAGCCGTCCGGGCCGATCCCGGGCGGACCTTGGAGAGGCTGGTGGCGCTGCGCCTCGTCGAGCGCTTGGTGCCGGTGACCGAGGACCCGCGGCGCACGCGGCGGCGTACCTATCGCATCGCCGACAACTTCCTCGCCTTCTGGCTCGGCCTGCTAGATCGCTACCGGCCGGAGATCGAGCGCGGCGTGGGTGACAGCATCCTCCCGGTCCTGCTCGAGTCAGTCGACGATCACATGGGCGGGCCGTGGGAGAACGCCTTTCGGGAGCACCTGCGAAGGCTCGCCGCCGAGGGGGATCTCGCCCCTGACGCCGTCGCCGTGGGCCCGTTCTGGACCGCGGCCGCCGATCCCACCGAGATCGACGCCGTCGTCCTCGCGGGCCGCCGCCGCGAGGCGGTGCTACTTGGCGAGGCGAAGTGGAGCAAACGAGTGGACGCCGGTCGCCTCCGCGCTGAGCTGGAACGCAAGGCCCAGGCCCTGCCGCGCCTCGCCGCGGAGCCGCGCTACGCGGCCTGCGCTCGGGAGCGGGTCGATGGCGCGGGCAACATGCTCGCGGTCACCGCCGCGGACATCTTCGGTACGTAACGAGCCCTTCGGGAACTCCACCTATCCTTGTGGGGTGGACGAGGCCGAGGCGAAGCGGATGCGACGGTTGCCACCCGGCCCTCACGGCCTGCCGCCCGAGCTGGTCGAGCGCAACCAGCGCGAACGGTTGATCGCGGCGATGGCCGAGGTCTGCGGGGAGCGGGGCTACGCCGAGACCTCGGTCGCCGAGGTGGCCAAGCGGGCAGGCGTCTCGACGGCGAGCTTCTACCGCCAGTTCAAAGATCGCCGTGAGTGCATGCTGGTCAGCTTCGAGGAGCTCTTCGGGCGGCTGCTGGCGGAGATCGAGCGGGCCTGTGCGGGTGAGGAGCCGGCGGCGAAGGCTCGTGCCGGGGCGGCCGTCGCCGGAGCACTGTTGGCCGCCGACCCGCCGACCGCGCGGCTGCTCAGCCTCGAGATCCTCGCCGTGGGGCCCGAGGGGGCCCGGGCCCAGCACGGGGCGATCGAGCGCATGGCCGCCCTGCTGCGCGATCCAGCCGCCGCCGCGCAGCGAACCCCCGATGCCGCCTGGGCAGCGATAGCGGCGATGGTCGCTCTAGTCGGCAAGCGGGTTGCGGAAGGCAAGAACCCCAGCCCAGCCGAGCTCGAAGCCCTCGCGCTCGTCTTTCGCCGACGGCCTCAAGTCCCGCACCCTGGCCCAGATGCAGCTGGGCACCAACGACCCGGTGCAGTGCCCTGACTCCTCGCGGATCGGCGAAGTGCAGCTGCACGTACGCCACCTCACCTCACCTTGACCCTGGCCCTCTTCACCGACTGCCCGGGGCGGCCGCTTGATTATTTCGATTCTGAGGGGGCACAAGGGGACGTTGGGGGACTCTGGGGGGCAGATTTGTTCCAACCTTTGCTCCAACCCCGGACCCGGGATAATCGGCTCTCCGCCCCGGTAGCTCAGAGGACAGAGCAGCCGCCTCCTAAGCGGCAGGCCGCCGGTTCGACTCCGGCCCGGGGCGCTGACTCCAGCCAGGGGTGCCATAGGATTGCGCCGTGCCGTTCACTCTCAGGAACCTCAAGGAGGACCTGGAGGACCTCGGGTCCAACTTCGACGGCTCGCCAGACCTCGAGTTTCGCTTGGCGACCCAGGCGCTCGAGCTCGAGAAATCCGGCCTGGGCTACCAGCGCGTCCCGCCCGGCTATCGCTTTCCGTACGGCCACATGCACAAGAAGCAGGAGGAGGTGTACGTGGTCCTGCGCGGGAGCGGCCGGATGAAGCTCGACGACGAGATCGTCGAGCTCAAGGAATGGGACGCGGTGCGCGTCCCGCCCGGTACGTGGCGGGGCTACGAGGCCGGACCGGAGGGCCTCGAGATCCTCGTCATCGGCGCGCCCAATCTCGGCGAGGCTCCGCGCGACGACGTCGATGGCCGGCGCGACTGGTGGGCGGACTAGCGCCAGAAAACCCGACTTTCAAAGTTGATTTAGGCGGGAGTCGCTCTATCCAGCTGAGCTATCGGGGCGGGATTCCGACAAGGGTAGAGCCCGGTCACGGTCTTCCGCTGGTCAACCTTCAGCCGCGTCGAGGTTCTCCAAGTCCACGAGATCTTGGCCGCGGCCGGCGGCTTGCTTCATCGCACGCAGATCCTCCACCGAGCAGACCGCCACGTTGACTCCGAGCACTTCGGTCTCGGTTGCACGCGATCGAAGGTCGTCGAAGCTCGGAACGCCCTCGAGTCCCTGCACGATGTCGAGGCGTCCAAGCTCTGTATCGATTGCCATCTGTTCCCCGCTGGCCAGCTCCGCCGCGATCGAGAAGGGGGTTCCGAGCAGCGCCTCGCCTCGCTGCACGTGCCCACCGGCCTCTACCGCCACCTCTGCAATCACCCTTAGGTTCTCGACATTGGACGCGACGACGATGTCGATGTCCTTGGTGGCACGCACTACGCCTCTTGCTCCCAAAGCAAGCCCACCGATCACCACGAACTCCGCGCCTGCGGATACCAGTCTCCGTAGGATCTCGTCGAAGGCGGCTGACGTCATAGCCGCTGGGCAGATGCGGCCATCTTCAGCAGCGCGTGACTCAGCGCGATCGTCTCGGCCAAGTTCACGCTCATGGGGCGTTGTGCGTCTTCGCGCAGTCGCCGGACGCGAACCGCCTCGGCTGCCGCCGCAGGGCCCTTCGAGGTTTCGCCCGGCTGCTGGATCGATGTCATGAAGACACGGTATCCGGCTGACCTAATCGACGTAGCGTGCGAAGTGGTGGGCTGAGATGACCAGGCCCGTGTTCAAATAAAGGCGGTGGGCGTCGGCGCGGTCGATGCCGACGCCGGAGTCGAGGTGGAGCTGGTCGCAGCCAAGGCGCTTACCCTCATCGTGCAGCCATTCGAGCAGCGCTCGGCCGTGTCCCTGGCGCCTCGCCTCCGGTCTCGTCGAGAGGTCATCGACGTATAGGTAGTGACCCCAGGCGAGGCTGTTGCAGACGCGGAATCCAGCTACGGCTACTGCCGTGGCGTCTTCCCCTTTGAAGGCGGCCAGCAGGCGGTAGCCCTCGGGCCGCTGCGCCTCGTCCACCCGCCGGACGAACGCCTGCTCTTCGGAGAGATCGGTGCGCAGCGCCCGCATCGCCTCGAAGGCGAGGCCGGTCTCTCCTGGTAAGAGCTCGCGGATTATGGGTTGAGGGCTCATCGGGATGACTTCAGGCGTAGAGGCTCTCCGACGCCAGCTCCTGCGCGCGGCGGCTCCAGAGCTTGACCTGCATGTAGATGTCGTCGCCGTAGGCCTCGAGCGCGTCGAGCGCGAGCAGGGTGAAGCGGCCGTTTGAGACGACCTCCTGATCGACGGTCTCGCGGTCGAGCTCGGCGCTGGCCGCGACCGCGCCCTGGACGAGCGGTCGGCCCCAGACCAGCGTGACCGCGCCCGCCCGCCCGTTCTCACCGCGCCAGCGACCGATCACCTCGTCGTTGAGGTCGATCCTCCAGTCGGGGTTGTCCTCGGCGAGGACGTCGGTGAAGTCAGCGGTGGCGCGGAACTCGGACGGCTCGCCCTGCTTGGGCTGGACGTAGGAGACGTGCCCGAAGAGCTCCAGCGCACCGTCGGGCCCCTCGGTTCGGGCGGTGCAGGGGACCCAGACCCGCCCGCCCCAGGCACGCTCGGGGTACCAATCGAGCTCAGCGGGCAGCTCGACCCCGGTCGGCAGGCCGTCGATCTCCCCACAGGCCTGACGGAAAGCCTCTCCCAACCGCTCGGCGAACCGCCCGTGCGGAATCCCCTCCTGGGTCGAGTCGGCAATGAAGCGGGGGATTGGTCGGGGGTTGGGGGGCATTGGGCGGACCTTACGACGATGTGCAACGCGTTGTGGGTCTCAGGGATCCCCAGCGCGTTACACCTCTGCGTTGAGCACCTCGCGCAGGTCGGCTGCCGCGCGCTCGGGTGGGTAGATGTTGATGTCGACTCCTGTCGCGAACTCGAAGGACGCCTTGATGCTGAGACGGGGGGCGATGTCGACGTGCCAGTGGAAGTGATCGGTGCCGCGGGGCGCCGTGCGGACCCAGAGGTTCAGCTCGGGCGAGCCGTCGAAGCGCTTGGCGAGAAGGCGCAGCGCGGTGTGGATCATCGCCGCGCCGGTCGTGTCGTCGGCAAAGCTCGCCGCCTCAGTGCGGGGGACCACCCGCAGCTCGAAAGGGGAGCGCGAGGCCCAGGGGCAGATCAGCGCCGCCTCGTCGTCGATTGCCACCAGGCGCTCGCGGCGGCGCACCTCCTCGACCAGGATCTCGCTGAGTAGCCCGCCGCCGCCGGTGCGTTCGGCGTAGGCGCCGACGCGCTCCCGCTCGCGGGCGACCGCGGCTGGGACGAAATCGAGCGCGTAGAGCTGCGCGTGGGAGTGCTCGAGCGACGCCCCCGCGCCGCCGCCCTCGTTGACGATCAGCTGCACGTAGGAGGCGTCGCCGTGGGCGCGCATCCGCTCACGCCAGGTCGTGACCGCGGCGGCGAGCTGCTCTACGCTCAGCTCGTTCATCGCCGTGACGTGGGCGGGCGTGTTGATCAACACCTCGTGACAACCCGAGGCGGGGCGCGAGGAGAAGAGATCGGGCTCGCCCGCGCGGCGCGACTCGAGCAGGGGGTCGCCGGCGCTTGCGAAGGCGCCTGCCTCGCCCTTCGTCGCTCCGGCCGGCGCGGTGACCCGCTCGTCGGCGAGCGCGGGGTAGAGGTTCGGCACGACGCGCGTCATCCAGCCGCGGCTATCCGGCTCGCCACCCCCCGGCCGCATTGCGTGCACCTCCGGCGGCGTGCGGTCCTCGCGCCCCTCGCAGAAGGGGCAGTTGTCCGCTCCCTTCGGCTCGCTCTTGGGTGGGTTGAAGCTTTCGGGACGATCGGCGCGCCCCGGGGCGAGGATCGCCGGCAGGCCCGAGAGCTGGTCGATGCGTAGTTCGGGGGAGCTCAGGAGCGGGAAGGTGGCAGGTCCGGATCGGGCGCGGGTGCCGCTGGAGCATCCGTTGGAGGCGGCGGCGGTTTGGGCCGCTCGTTACTCCGGTTCGTCGCATTGACGAAGGGCTCAAGCACGTCCATCGGCAGTGGGAAGACGACGGTGGTGTTCTGGTTGCTGCCGATTTCCAAGAGCGTCTGCAGGTAGCGCAGCTGCAGCGAGGCCGGGTTGGTGCTGATGATGTCGGCCGCGTCGGTGAGCTTCTGCGCTGCCTGGAACTCGCCCTCGGAGTTGATGATCTTGGCTCGCCGCTCGCGCTCGGCCTCGGCCTGGCGGGCGATCGCGCGCTGCATCTGTTCGGGGATTTCGACGTCCTTGATCTCGACCGCGGTCACCTTCACGCCCCAGGGCTCGGTCGACTCGTCAATGATCTTCTGCAGCTCTTCGTTGAGCCGCTCGCGCTCGGAGAGCAGCTGATCGAACTCGGCCTTGCCGAGCACCGAGCGCAGCGCGGTCTGCGAGATCTGCGAGGTGGCGAGCAGGAAGTTCTCGACCTCGACGATCGCCTTGCGGGAGTCGATCACGCGGAAGTAGGCGACGGCGTTGACGCCGGCCGGCACGTTGTCGCGGGTGATCACCTCCTGCGGCGGGATGTTCAGTGTGATCGTGCGCAGATCGACCTTGACCATGCGGTCGATCAGCGGGATCAGCAGGATCAGGCCGGGACCCTTCTGGGCGATCAGCCGGCCGAGCCGGAAGATGACGCCGCGCTCGTACTCGCGCAGCACCCGCACCGAGGTACCGAGCGCGACCACGACGAAGAACGCGATGATGACCAGGACTCCGAGTGCCGCTGCCATCAGCTTGCTCCTTCCTCGGCTTTGCCGGTGGGGGTCGGCTCGGGGCGGACCACCAGCGTCAGCCCTTCCACCGCATCGACCCTGACTCTATCCCCAAGCTGGACGGGGCCATCGCCGCCGGCCAGCCGAGCGCCCCAAAGCGTCCCGCCAACCCAGACCTGACCCTCGGGGTCGAGCGTGCTGCGCGCCTCGGCGATCGAGCCGACCAGCTCCTCCGAGCCGGTGCGCACTGGCTGATCGCGGTGGGCCTCGACCACCTTGCGGGTGATGAAGTAGAAGGCGACGAGGGAGAGCACGCCGAGCGCGATCAGGGCCGGCCCAACGTAGTCGGCGGCGCTGCTGTCGGACTCCAAGGCCAGCACACCGCCGGCGACCAGACCGAGCGCGCCAAGGGCCGCCAGCACGCCGCCCGTCGAGAGCAGCAGCTCGGCGACGAGCAGCGCGACTCCAATCAGGGCAATGACGACGGCGGCGTCCATATTCCGATTATCCGCCTTCGCATTCTTCGTGCAGGGCGAAGCGGCGGATGTCTCTCCCCAGTTCGGCATGCTCGACGTAGGGACCCAGCTTGAGAAAGCAGAGCTCGCCGCTGCGATCGTAGAAGGCGGTGTCGGGGAGGCCACCCCCGGTGCCAATCGCCTCGGCGATCCCCTGGTCGCCGTCGCTGTAGCTCGGATACGGGACCGGCGCCTCTTCGAGGAAGGTTTCAGCGCCGTCGTCGGAGTCCTGGCTGTCGACGCCGAGGAAGGCGACCTGCTTGCCGTAGCGAGCGGAGAGCTTCTGCAGGGTCGGGAACTCGAAGCGGCAGGGCCCGCACCAGGAGGCCCAGACGTTGACCACCACCGGGAACCCTTTCAAGGCCGCGATGCGCTCTTCGAAGGCATCGCTGCCGCCGGGCAGCAGCTCGTTGCCTTCCTCATATAGAGCGGCCAACGGCGCCGGTGCGCCGGCGAGCGCCGTGGCGTAGTCGGGGTGCTGACCGCCGTAATCGCCGTCGCTATTGGCGCCGCAACCGGCCGCCACCAACCCTGCCGCCGCGACCGAGATCAGACCGATCGCGAACTGTCGTCCCTTTTTCATCAATTCTCTGATTACAATACGTATGTCCGGTTCGCTGCATTGCGAGCCGCCAGTGAGAGCGCCGGGGGGAAGTAGAAGACTGACGCCCGGCATTCCTCGTCTAAGTGCCCCCGCCCGTCATCTATCGCGGCGGGGACGGAATCCGAAAGCCTTTATGGCCAAGACCAGCGAAGTTGCCGCGCCGGCGGCAGTTCCATCTAGCGCCGATATCGATCGGGCAGCTGAGTTCGCCCGCGAGCCCTTCCTGCTCGACGGCGAGGGGCCGGAGGCGCTTGCGCCCGGAACGGCGCGACGCCGCGCCCTCGACGCCGCCCTGGCCGAGCTTGACGACGGCTCCGAGAACCCCTCGATCCAGTGGCGCCGCGACTTCTCGCTGCTGCTGGGGCTGGAGCGATTGCTCGCCGACGAGCCGCCCAAGCTGCGCGACGGCGCCGAACTGAACCCCCATCAGGTCGATGCCCTCTCGGGCACGCTGACCGAGCTGATGGCCGAGCAGCAGGTCGCCGCCGACGGCGAAGCCAACGGCAAGGCGAACGGCAAGGGCTCGGGCGCGGTCGCCGAGAAGGACGCGGCTGCCAGCGACGCCGAGGAGGTGAGCGCTGGGGACGCCGAGAGCAACGGCGACGAGGAGCTCGAGGACGAGGAGCTGGCGCCTGACGAGGAGCCGCAGGACTGGGAAGAGCAGGCTGCCGACGACGAGGAGACGATCGAGGAGGCGCCCGACGACCCCGGCGCCGAGCGGCGCTTTTGGTTCGAGCACGCGACCGGCGCCGGCAAGACCGTCGCCGCGGTCGGCTTCATCGACGCTTCGCGCACCGGCGGCGTGCTGATCCTCACCCACCGTCGCAACCTCGTCGACCAGTTCATCGGCGAGATCTCCGACCGCGGCTACAAGGAGCGCCTGCGCCCGCCGCTGCTCGGCGACCGCGACGATCCCGACGGCCCGGTAACGGTCGAGACCTACCAGTGGTTCGTCCGCAACCACAAGAAAATCTCCGACGCCTACTCGATCGTGATCTGCGACGAGGCGCACACCGCGCTGGGCGAGAAGACCAGCGCCTGCATTCGCGCCTGGGTCGGTCCTGTCTTCATCGGCATGACCGCGACCGGGGCGCTGATCGCCCGCCACGTCACCGACCTCTTCCCGACCCAGACCTCGCGCTTCGACCTGATCCAGGCGGCGCGCCGCGGCGTGATCTCGCCGCTGCGCTGCATGCGCATCCCGCCGGGCCCGGGGGTGCGGACGATCGCCAAGGTGCCGCTGCGAAAAGGCGAGGTCGATCAGGACTTCGACCAGGAGGAGCTGGCCGCGCTGCTCGATCAGGAGCCCTTCAACGTCGCGATCGCCGACCTCTACAAGACGCGCTTCGATGGCATGCCCGGCGTCCTCTACACCGCCGGCGTGCAGCACGCCAAGAACGTCGCGCGGGCGCTGCAGGCCGCTGGCGTCACCGCGCGCGCCGTCTCCGGGGAGACGCCGAAGCGCGAACTTGCCGAGATCCTCGCCGGCTTCGAGCGCGGCGAGGTTGACGTGCTCTGCAACGCGATGCTGCTCGCCGAGGGCTGGAACTCACCGCGGGCGACGCTCTGCATGCACCTGGCGCCTACCGCCTCGCGGCGCATCTACCAGCAGCGGGTCGGTCGCGTGACCCGGCGGGCGCCGGGCAAGGAGGCCGGCCTGGTGATCGACTTCGTCCACCCGGCGACCACCCACGACGAGACGATCATCACCCTGCACAGCCTGCTCGACCGCGACGTCTACCGTGGCGGCGCGATCGTGATCGGTCCGGTGCGGCGCTCACGCGGACGGCGGATCCGGGTCGAGCGGCGGATCGTGCCGGTCTCCGGGGAAGAGGATCGCCGCATGCAGGTGCTTGAACGCGAGCTCTGGCGGATCGCGGTAGAGAACCTCGACCACGCCGAGCAGCACGCCTGGGCGGCGCTTGCCGGCGCGCGGGTCAACCCGCAGGGCTGGCGCCGCGGGCGCGCAATCCTGCAGGGCTCTGGCTCGAAGGAGCTGAAGCGGCGCTTCCTGCTCACCTGCGTGCAGCGCAACCGCAACTCGCAGCTGAAGCTGAAAGCGCTGAGCGAGATCGCCGACCTTGGCGACGCCGAGGCCTTCGACGACGCGATCGACATCGTCGGCACCTGGAGCCGCGAGGACAAGCGCGCCGGCACGCGGACGCTGCTGCAGGCGCTGGTCGACAAGCGGATCGGCCGCCGCGATCAGGCCCAAGCCTGGGTCTGGCGCCTCGCCTCCTACACGCGCGAGCTGCACGAAGAGTATGCGGTGCAGCGCTGGCCGGAGACGAAGCGGCTGCTCGGCCTGCTGGTCAACTCGTCGGGGCGGGCGCACGGCCGCAACGCCCGCCGGCTCGTCCACGCAGCGCGCAAACAGGACCGCCGCCTCGCGGTGGCACTGCTGGCTGGTGCCGTCTCGCACACGCCGGAGGGCGAAGAGGTGCTGCGCGGCGCCCGCATGCGGATGGCGCGCAAGCCCTCGGCGATCGCCCGCGAGCTGCTGCGCAACTTCCCCAAGGGCGGCAAGCGACGCGGCAAGCGAGGGAAGAAGCGGCCGCCGAAGAAGGACGGAGCGGCGGCGAGAAAAGGCCGTGAGACGAAGAAGGACGCTGATCCGGGCGAGGACTCAGAGCCGAAGCTGGACCTCGCCGGCACCGAGGCTGACGCGGTCGCCGCCGGGGACGACGACGACGAGGTTGCCGCGGTCGTCGATGCCGTCGGCGACTCCTGAGCCCTCCTCCCAGGAGACCTCCCGCCCGCGCAGGCCGTCGCGGCTGCGCCACTCGCTGAGCACCTCCTTGTCTTCGGCCCAGACCCAGTGGTCGAGCTGGCGGCTTAGCACTGCTGCGGCGGTGTAGGGACTCGGGGGGAGTCCCGTCGGAGCAACAGCGGGGAGGCTCCGTCGGGACTCCCCCCGAGTCCCATCAGTCGCGGCGAAGAGTGAGACCGCCGGTTGACGGAGGTCGGCGGGGAACTCCTCCGGAGCGATGGTGAGGTTGAGGCCGATGCCGATCACGGCCCAGCCGTCCTGCGGCTTGGCCTCGATCAGGATGCCGGCGAGCTTGCGCCCCTCGAGCCAGATGTCGTTGGGCCACTTGACCTGACACTTGCAGTCGGGTCGAAGGGCCTCGGCAGCGGCACAGACCGCGAGCGGGACCGAGAGAGGCAGCAGTAGGTGGCGCTCGTCGAGCGGCCGCAGGATCGCCGAGTAGAGCAGCGCTTTGCCTTCGGGCGCTGTCCAGACCCGTCCCTGCCGTCCCCGCCCTGCGGTCTGTTCCCGAGCGGTGACCACAGCGCCGCCGGGCGCGCCGGCCTCGACCAGCTCGCGAGCGCGGCTGTTGGTCGAGTCGGTGACCCTGAAGTGCCGGTGGGGTGCCCCGAAGGCAACCAAAGTCAGCGGGCGGCGTCGGTGAGGAGGGCGGCGACTAGGCCCTCCACGTCGTGGCGCTCGGCTTCGACGTGGACCTCGAGGCCGGCGTCTTGGACAGCCTCGCTTGTGACTGGGCCGATCGAGACGATGCGGGCCTCTTTTGGGAAGCGGTCGCCGAGGGCGTCGGTCAGATTGCGCACGGTCGAGGACGAGGTGAAGGTGACGTAGTCGGCGCTCTGGGCCGCCTCAACGGCCTCGGGGCTTGGCTCTTCGCGCACGGTCTCATAGAGAGCGACGACGTCGACTTCGGCGCCGCGGCCGGTCAGGTGCTCGGGAATGACGTCGCGGGCGTCGGCGGCGCGGGCGAGGAGCACGCGCTTGCCGCTCACCTCAACCTCGGCCAGCGCCTCGACCAGGGACTCGGCGACGAAGCGCTCGGGGACGATGTCAGCGGCGACGCCGTGCTTGGCGAGCGCCCGCGCGGTGCCAGGGCCGATCGCCGCAACAGCCGTGCCAGTCTTCGCGACAGTCCCTACTCGTCTTACCTGCTGTTTTTCAGGCCCGGAAAGCGCCCGCGCATCGAGCCCGGCGGCGCGCAGGGCTTTGAACAGCAGGTGCGCGCCGTTTGAGCTGGTTACGCAGATCAACGCGTAGTCGCCGATTCGCTCGACAGCACCCTGCACCTCATCGCTCTCGATCCGCGGCTCGATCCGGATTGCCGGCAGCTCGACCACTTCGGCACCGAGCCCGCGCAGGGTCGTGGCGAGGCCGCTCGCTTGTGCACGGGCGCGGGTGACGACGACGCGGCGCCCGTGGAGTGGACGGCGCTCCAGCCAGGCCAGCTCCTGGCGACGTTCGACCACGGGACCGATGACGATCAGGGCTGGGGCGCCGATGCCCTCCCGCTCCACAGTCTCGGCCAGTGCGCCGAGCGTGGCGACGACGGTGCGCTGGCCGTCCATCGTGCCGCGTTCGATCGCGGCGGCAGGCTCGTTTGCGTCGCGACCTGCTGCGATCAACGCCGCGGCGTTGTCTGCAAGACGCTTGACCCCCATGTAGAAGACGAGCGTGCCGGGGAAGCGGGCGAGCGCCTCCCAGTCAAGCGCGCTCTCGTCCTTGTCAGGATCCTCGTGGCCAGTGACGAAGGCGACGGCCGAGGCATCGTCGCGGTGGGTGACCGGGATGCCGGCGTAGGCGCTCGCGGCGACCCCGGCGGTGATGCCCGGCACGATCTCGAACTCGACCCCGGCCTCGTGCAACGCTTCGCCCTCCTCACCGCCGCGGCCGAAGACGAACGGATCGCCGCCCTTGAGCCGCACCACGCTCTTGCCTTCCCGAGCAGCTGCGATCAGCCGCTCGCCGATCTCCCCCTGCGGCACGGACGGCTTGCCGGGGGCCTTGCCGACGTAGACCAGCTCGGCGTCCTCGCGTGCGCCGTCAAGCGCCCCCGGCGGGATCAGGCGGTCGTAGTAAATCGCGTCGGCGGTGTCAATCAACTCCAGCGATCGAGCTGTCATCAGCCCCGGATCGCCGGGGCCGGCGCCGACGAGATAGACGAGTCCGCGACGGGCCGCGCTCAAATCAGGATCTCGTAGTCGGCGCCGAGCGCCGCGTAGGTTCTTGCTGCCCGTCCGTCGAGGCTGAGCAGGCGGACACTCGCCTGTGCCGCGGTCGCGGCAATGAGACCGTCGTATATGGCGCCACCCACGATTCCCCCGTCTGCAAGCTTTCCCAACACCTTGAAGTAGGAGTTCGCCGAGAGTCCAAGCGCCGGTCGTCCGAGAAACTGTTTGAGGTATTCCAGGACCTCGGCAGGTGGCTGGCCGTAGGCCTGGCCCGTCAGAACCGAATAGGTCTCGGCCATCGTGTGCGCGATCAGCCTCCCGTTCGTACGGGCTCTACGCAGGGGTGCCTTAGCGGCACCGTGGAACGGATGCTCCGGAGCAAAGCCTGCGATCAACACCGAGCTATCGGCGGCGACTAGTGGTGTGGCCACTCGCGGACCCGTTCGAGCTCGCGACGCACCTCATCCGGATCAATAGGCGGCGCATTTGGATCCGGCTCGAGGGTCAGCAGTCCGTCTATCTCCACGAGCTTGCGCTCACGAACCGGCTTCGAGATCTCGATCTTGCCGTTGAATTCCTCGATTTCGAGCTCATCTCCAGCCCGCAGACCCAGGCGGTCACGAAGCTCCTTGGGCACGACGATGCGCCCCGCCTTGTCGATGGTCACGTTCATGGCATCGAGAATACCATTTCAAGTGGCACTCAAATTCCATTTGTCGGCTCTACTCAGCAGCTCACGGGCGCCGGTGTCGAGGAGGCGCTTGGCGAGTTCGGCGCCGAGCAGGGTGGGCTCGGTCGAGTCGCCTTCTACACGGTCGCGCAGCCACTCGCTGCCGTCGGGCAGTCCGACGAAGGCCTCGACGCGCATCCGATCCCCTTGGGGATCGACGCTGGCATGGACGCCGAGCGGGCTGTTGCAGGTGGCTTCGAGCAGGGCGACCACGGCACGCTCCGCCGTCACCTCGCGCAGCGCTGGGCCATCAACCAGCCCCTCGACTGCAGCCAGCGCTTCCGCGTCGTTGCTGCGCACCTGCAGCATCAGGGAGCCCTGGCCAGCGGCGGGAGTCATCAACTCGGCCGGGATCGGAAAGGCGATCTCCTCAGCACGGCCCAGCCGCCGCAGCCCGGCGACCGCGAGCACAATCGCATCGAGCTTTCCCTCGGCCAGCTTGCGCAGTCGCGTATCGACATTGCCATGCAGCTCGCTCACCTCGAGGTCCGGCCGGGCAGCAAGCAGCTGAGCCCGCCGCCGCAGGCTGGCGGTCCCAACCTTGGCACCCTCGGGCACCTCCTCCAAGGAGGAGCCAACCCCGATCCAAGCGTCCCGAGCGTCCTCCCGCGCAGGCACCGCAGCGAGCATCAACCCCTCAGTCAGCTCGGCCGGCAGGTCCTTAGCCGAGTGAACCCCAATCTCCGCCGCGCCATCCAGCAACGCCCGCTCGACCCCCCGCACAAACCGCGCCTTGTCCTCGGCTCCACCATCAGCTCCGACCTCCACCAGCTCGGCCCCCCCAAGCATCTCGGCCACCTGACCGGCCTGGGCTATCGCCAGTGCGCTGCCGCGTGTCGCAATTCGAATCATCAGCGCGTGTGGTGGGCCGATCCCGGTAGGGGTGGAACGTCTTGCACTTTTTGGGCACGCGCTTGCGGCGTCAGCAGCTAACTCTCCACCCAAAAAGTTAAGTGGAACCCCTACCGGGATCGGCCCTACGCAGTGGGGTCACCTTCGAAGTGCCCTCCTCCGGCTCAGTCTCGACGTCCAGTCCGAACAACTCGCGCAAGGCGCTGACATATAGGTAGGCATCGTCACTTCCCGCCGACCGCTTCATCCGCAACGTCGGCTCATGCAGCAGGCGCGACGCAATCGCCTTCGCCATCACGTTCAGCCGTTCACGGTCAGCCTCGCTGAGGTCCTCCCAGCGCCCCTCGTTCTCGGCCAGCACGCGGCGCACGATCTCATCGGCGCGGTCGCGCAGCGCCGCGATCGTCGGCACGACCTCGAGCGAGGCAAGCCAGCGCTCGAAACGGTCCTGCTCGGCGTCGAGCAGCCGCTCGGCCCGTCGCGCCTCGGCCTCGCGGCCGCTGGCGTTGCGTTCGACGATCTGCTGGACGTCGTCGATGTCGTGCAGGCTGACCCCGGCGATCTCGCGGCAGGCGGGCTCGATGTCGCGAGGCACGGCGATGTCGACCAGCAGCAGGGGTCGGCCCCCGCGGGTCTCCATCACGTGTTCGAGCTCGTCGCGCTCGACGATGTGGTGGGGCGAGTTTGTCGCCGAGACGACGATGTCGGCCTGCTCGAGCTGCTCGGGCAGCTCCTCGAAGCGGACCGCGTTGCCCTCGAACTGCTCGGCAAGACCGATCGCGCGGTCGTAGTGGCGGTTGGCGACGAAGACCGTGGTGACGCCGCGGCTGACCAGGGCGCGGGCGAGCAGCTCGGCCGTCTCGCCGGCGCCGATCACGAGCACGCGGCGCTCGCTGAGGTCGCCGAGCGTGCGCCGCGCCAGCTCGACCGCGACCGAGGGGATCGAGACGTTCTTCTCGCTGATCCCGGTCTCATCGCGGGCGCGGCCGCCGGCGGCGAGGGCGCCGCGGAAGAGGCGATTGAGGATCGGCCCGGTGCCGCCCTCGACCAGGGCGAGCTCGTAGGCGCGCTTGACCTGGCCCTGGATCTCGGCCTCGCCGAGGATCATCGAGTCGAGCCCGGCGGTGACGCGGAAGAGGTGGCGGACCGCCTCGCCCGAGCGCAGCGAGTAGAGGTGGCCGAGCAGCTCAGTGGGCCGGATCTCGGCCTGGCGGGTGAGCACCCCGAGCGCCGTCGACTCGGCCTCGACCGGGTCGGAGACGACGAGGTAGAGCTCGGTGCGGTTGCAAGTCGAGATCGCCGCCGCCTCGTGGATGCCGGCGACCTCGGTCAGCTCGCGCAGGGCGCTGGCGGCGCGGCCCTCGGTTAGGGAGAGACGCTCGCGCAGGTCGAGCGGCGCGGTCTTGTGGGAGACGCCGAGGGCGAGCAGATCAGACATCGGCGCTGACCTCCTCGCGGTCCGCCGTTGCGGCGACCTCCCCGTTGGCGCGGTTCTCGGCGAAGCCGGCCAGCTCACGCAGCTCCCTCTCCATCCGCTGCAGTTTGCTCGCCATGATCGCGACGTAGACGATGATCAAGACCAGGAAGACGATGTAAGCACCGGCGACATACTTGCCGGCCTCATCGAGCGGCAGGGCGGGGGCGGCGACGAGCAGGCCGATCATCTAGCTCACCTCCGGCGCGATCCGCGATCCGCCGCTTCCCGGAGCCGGCGCGTCGAGGGCGCGGCGCAGGCGCTTCAGCTGGCCCGAGGTGCTCTTCGCCGTCAGCTCCAGCTTGACCAGTGTCACCCAGAGCAGCGCGGTCGCAGCCAGGCAGACCAGGAAGGTGAACATCATCGAGCCCGGCAGGCCGCCGTTGGCGGTGCCGAAGGTGCGCGGGTGGACGAGGCTCTGGGCCATCCGCACCGCCATGAAGTTGAGCGGCACGAAGGCGCCCGCGGTGACGGCGAAGACCGAGGCGTAGCGGGCCTGGCGCTCGGGGTCCTCGATCGCGTAGCGGAAGGGGTAGTAGGTCGCGTACATCAGGAAAACGATCAGGAAGCTGACCAGCGTCGGCTCGTCCCAGACCCACCAGTGCCCCCAGGAGGCCTTGGCCCAGATCGAGCCGGTGATCAAGACGGCGACGCCGAAGATCACCGACATGTGGATCGAGACGTAGGAGTAGGCGTCCCAGCGTCGGTTGCCGCTGCGCAGGTGGAAGATCGCGAAGACGCCGCCAACGACGAAGCCAAGCAGCGCGATGATCGCCAGCGGCACGTGCAGGTAGAAGATCTTCTGGATGAAGCCCTGGTCGGCGTCCAGCGGCGCGTAGAAGAAGACCAGCGAGAAGGCAGCCGCGATCCCCACGACGGTCGCGATCGAGAGGGGTCTCAGTCCTTTGCCGTACATGCGTGTTGGGCGATGGGAAGCGGCCTGCCCGCTCAGTCCTCCAGGAGAAAGTCGAAGACGGCGTAGCCAACCAGGAGGAAGATCAGATCGTATAGGGAGAGCACCGCCAGCCATGTCCCGAAGCGGTGATAACCGGGACCGCCCGCCGCCAGCAGCGGCTCGCTGGCGCCTGTCGCGGCGATCATCAACGGCACGACCAACGGCAGGAGAACCAGGGGGCCGAGCAAATCGCGGGCGCGTGAATGCACCGCCATCGAGGAGATCAGGGTGCCGGTGGCGGCGAGGCCGAGGTCGGCGAGGATGAGCACCGCGAGCAATGGTCCGAGCGCCGCCGCGGAGCCGAGGAAGAAGAGGGCAAAGATCGGCACGACGACCAACTCGAGCACGAGCAGGTAGGTGAAGAGCGCCGTCGCCTTGGCGGCAAAAAGGGCGCTGCGGTCGATCGGGGCGAGGCGGATCGCGTCGAAGCCGCCCTCCTCGCGCTCGGTGACGAAGAGGCGGTTGACGCCGAGCAGGGCGGCGAAGAGCAGCGTCGCCCAGAGCACACCGGCGGCAAGACTGCCGGAGAGCGAGGTCCGATCGAGGCCGAAACGGAAGATGACGAAGGTGGTGGTGGCAAAGAGCGCCATCGCCGGCAGCGACTGCAGGGTGCGCAGCTCCGCCCGCAGGTCCTTGGTGAGGATCGTGGCGAAGGCGACGCGGGTGGGCGTTACTCGCGGCTGGGTCATGCCACCGCCACCCGCCCACCGGCCTCGAGGCGCAGCACCTGGTCGGCCTCGGCTTCGAAGCGCTCGGGATCGTGGCTGACGATGACACGGGTGCGGCCCGTGTCCGGGCCGATCAGCGTTCGCGCCAGCTCGCGGCCCTCGGCGTCGAGGTTGGAGTCGGGCTCGTCGAGCAGCAGCAGCGCAGGCTCGTGCAGGACGCAACGGCAGATCGCCAGCCGCTGGCGCATCCCGGCCGAGAGCTCGGCGACGCGCTGCTCGGCACGGCGCTCCATCCCGACCGCGGCGAGCAGTTCGACGATTCGGCGCTCCTCAGCGTCCCCCCGCAGCCCGTGCAGGCGAGCGTGGAAGCGCAGGTTCTCGCGGCCGCTGAGGTCGCGGTAGAGCAGCGGCTCGTGGCCGAGGAAGCCGATCTGCCCGCGCAGCTTCCAGGCTTCGCCGGGCAGCGAGCAGCCGAGCGCCCGCACGGCGCCGCCGCTGGGCCGCAGCAGGGTGGCGAGGATGCGCAGCAGCGTCGTCTTGCCCGCCCCGTTTGGGCCCAGCACCAGCAGCGTCTCGCCCCGGCCCAGCTCGAAACCGACCCCGTCGAGGGCAGTCCTTTCGCCGTAGTCGCGCCGCAGCCCGGCGACGCTCAGCGCCGCTTCATCTGTCGCCTGGCGGGGCTCCACTGCGGGGATTGTGAAGGTCCCGCCAGGAGGGCGGCGCGGATGCTCCCGCTGCGGTCGTAATCGCCCGCGTACCGTCCTGGCGCACGTCGGTTTGCTCGCGGTACGCTTTGAGTTTCATGAGCGATCAACCGCCAATCCTCAACGAGGTCGACACCTATGGGCCCGCATATATGCGGGTTGCGGATCAGCTTGGCCGCTACGAGGGCAACGAGGAGGAGGCGCCGCTGGCGATCGAGCTGCTCGGCCTCTCGGAGGGCGACCGGGTACTCGACGCGGGCTGCGGTTTGGGCCGCTTCGTCGCCGCGCTCGCCGAGCACGGGATCGACGCGGTTGGGGTTGACATCTCCAAGATCGCGATCGCCGAGGCCAAGCGGGTCTATCCCGGTCCGACCTACTACGTCGCCGACCTGATGCAGCCGCTGCCCCCGGAGCTGCGCGGCTTCGACGGCTTGGTCAGCCTCTCCTCCAGCTTTGGCTTCGGGGAGACCGTGGCTGAGGACGAAGCGATGCTGCGCGCTTACCACGATGCGCTGCGGCCGGGCGGCAAGATGGCGATGGAGCTCTCCGACCTGGAGCGCTCCCGCTTCCGGCTCAAAACCGACGAGGGCGTGGTCGAGCGGGAAACGAACGGAGTGCAGGAAACGCTCGACGTTGATTTCTCCACCGGGATGCTGCACGTCCACTACGTCTACGGCGAAGACGTGGTCGACTCGCGCATTCGCATGTACGAGGCGGACGACCTCGAACGGATGGCGGTCGAAGCGGGCTTCCACGACATCGAGCGCTACGGCAACTTCGCCGGCGGCCCGAAGCGCCCAGAGGACCGCCTCGTCCTCGTGGCCACCGCATGAGGTGCAACGCGTAACGGCTCCCATGGGACTGCAACGCGTTACACCCCGGAGGCGCCCAGATGGGTGCAACGCATATGGGCGCTGACGGCACCACAAAGCGTTACACCGGGGCGGCAGTTGTGGTCGACGCCTACTCGACCGGGGCGCGGCTGGCGCCGCGCTTTGCCGCGGCCGGGCTGCCCGTTGTTCACGTGCAGAGCAGCCCGCGGCTGCCGGATTTCTACGCCCGCGCCTTCCGCGCCGGCGATTTCGTCGAGAACGTCGTCCACGATGGGGACCTCGAAGCGACCGCAGCGCGACTCGCGGCGCATGACCCCGCCTTCGTCGTCGTCGGCGCCGAGCCGGGTGTGCCGCTGGCCGATGCGCTCAGCGAGCGGCTTGGGCTGCCCTCCAACGGCAGCGCCCAGAGCGCCGCGCGGCGTGACAAGAACGCGATGTCCGAAGCGCTGCGGGACGCTGGTCTGCGGACCGCCGAGGCGCTGAAGGCAAGCGAGGCAAGCGAGGCGGTTGCCTGGGCGCAGGCGCGGGGCGGCGCCCCCGTCGTCGTCAAACCGCTCGACAGCGCCGGTACCGACGGGGTCAGCATTTGCCATGACGCGGCCGCGATCGAAGCTGCTTTCGCTGCGATTCTCGGCCGGCCGAACGCGCTGCATGGTGCCAACGAGGAGCTGCTCGTCCAGGAGCTTTTGCAGGGCACACAGCTCTTCGTCAACTCGGTCAGTTGGGAGGGTGTCCACCACGTCTCCGAGGTTTGGCGCGACAACAAGCTGCGCGCGGGCGCCAACTTCATCTACGACTACGAGGAGCTGTTGCCCCGCGACGGTGAGCAGCAGGACCAGGTGGTCCCCTACGTCGAATCGGTGCTCGATGCGCTCGGCATCCGCTTCGGCCCCGCCCACACCGAGGTGATGCTGACCGAGACCGGCCCGGTGCTGGTCGAGTCCGGGGCGCGCATGCACGGCTCGGTCCCGGACGAGATCGTCGACCGCTGCACCCCCAGCCACCAGACCCTGACCGCCGAGGCTTACCTAGAACCCCGCTCAGTGGCCCGGCGGGCGGCGCGGCCCTACGAACTGATGGCGGGCGCCTACTGCGTGATGCTGATCTCCCAGCACGAAGGACGGATCGTCGCCGACGCCGGCATGCGCGAGATCGAAGCACTGCCCTCCTTCGCCGGCACGATCTCAATGCTCGGCCCAGGCGACCAGCTCAAAAAAACCGTCGACCTCTTCTCATGCCCCGGGATCATCTACCTCGTAGATCCCAACCGCGACCAGCTCAAAGCCGACTACGACCACATCCGCGAGCTCGACGCAGCGGGCAGTGTTTTCGAGCTGAAGGAGCTTTCGAGCCTTGAGGGCCTGTCCCGGTAGGGGTGGAACGTCTTGCACTTTTTCGGCACGCGCTCCGGGCGACAGCAGGCGCCGCCCCACCGAAAAAGTTAAGTGGAACCCTACCGGGACAGGCCCTCAGCCACCCCGCTTGCGCAGGGTGCGCCGGCCCACCTTGAGCAGCGGCCCGGCGCCCTCGCGCAGCGCCTTGGTCCGGGTCGCACCCTTGCCATAGAGCAGCTTGGCCGAGGCGCGCACCGCTTCGCCCAGCGTCTCGTCGTAGGGGTGCCACCAGAAGTCGCGGGTCAAACCCGGCTCCCAGGAGTTCATCTTCACGTTGACGCACTCGTAGAAGCCAAATTTGGAGTGCGAGCGGCCGACGCCCGAGTCCTTGACCCCGCCCCAGGCGCACTGGCAGGCGCCGTGGCTGAAGGAGTGGTCGTTGACCCAGACCATGCCCGACTCGATCCGCCGCGCGATCCGCTCGCCCTTCTGGCGGTCCTTGGTCCAGACCGAGGCGCCGAGGCCGAACTCGGAGTCGTTGGCGAGGTTGATCGCTTCCTGCTCGGAGGAGACGACGACGATCGGCAGCACCGGACCGAAGATCTCCTCGCGCATGATCCGCATCTCGTGCGTGACCCCGGTCAGCACGGTGGGGGCGACGAACTTGCCAGAGAGGCCGGCGACCTCGGTCGGGCCACCGCAGAGCTTGGTCGCGCCCGAGGCGACTGCATCCTCGATCAGGTCGACGACGATCTCGTACTGGCCGTCTGAGGTCATCGGGCCGATCTCCGTGTTCCACTGCAGTGGGTCGCCGAGGCGCAGCTTCTCCGCCTCGGCGGCGACGCCGGCGACGAAGCGGTCGGCGACCTCCTCGAGGACGTAGACGCGCTCGATCCCCGAGCAGGTCTGGCCGGCGTTGGCGAAGCCACCCCAGACGGCGCCGGAGATCGCGTTGGGCAGGTCGGCGTCGGCGCAGACGATCATCGGGTCCTTGCCGCCGAGCTCGAGCACCGAGCCCTTGAGCTTTTCGGCACAGACGGCGCCGACCTTGCGCCCGACCTCGACCGAGCCGGTGAAGAAGATCTTGCCGGCGCTGGAGCGGGCGAGCGCATCGCCGACGGCACCGCCGCCGTGGACGACGCGGATCAGGCCCTCGGGCAGGCCGCCCTTCTCGAAGACGCGGCGGATCGCCTCACCCAGCAGCGGCGTCAGGCTGGCCGGCTTGAGGACGACCCCGTTGCCGGCCATCAGCGCGATCGCCACCTCGCCGAAGGGGATCGACCAGGGGTAGTTCCAGGGCGCGATCACGCCGACTACGCCGATCGGCTCGTAGGTGAAGCGGCTTTTCTTGGTCATCAAGAAGGACTGGCTCATCCGTACCTTCTCGTCGGCGAGGATCTTGGGGCCGGCCTTGGCGCACCAGTGCAGAGCGTCGACGGTTGGCAGCAGCTCCATCGTGTAGGCCTCGGCGCGCGGCTTGCCCTGCTCGCGAACGAGCAGCTCGGCGATCTCGTCGATCTCGTCGAGCAGGGCGTCGGCGGCGCGCTTCATGTAGCGGGCGCGGTCCTGCAGGGAGAGCTCGGCCCAGGCGGGCTGGATGCGGGCGACGTCGTCTACGACGGACTGGACTTCGTCGGGCGTGATCGTGGCGACGGAGCCGACTAGCTCTCCGGTGGCGGGGTTGAAGGACTCGAGGGTGGACTGGGCGGGGGGTGACTGGGTTGCGATCTCCATTGGGCGATTGTAGGTGGGTAGAGGCCATCGGGGGAGGTCTCGGCGTGCAACAGCGGGGAGGCACGCCGAGACCTCCCCCGATGGCCTCATACTCAGCCGCAGTGGCCGATCGGCTATTCGACACAGGTGAACCCGCCCAGTCTGGAGTCCCAGCTTCGGATGCTCCGCTGGCGGTGCGGATGCGTCCGCGGAGTCTCGGAGAGCTTGTGGGGCAGGAGCACATCCTGGGGGAGGGGTCGGCGTTGCGCACTGCGATCGAAGGTGGGCATCCGCACAGCGCGATCTTGTATGGCCCGCCGGGGGCGGGGAAGACGACGCTGGCGCGGATCGCTGCGAGCGGGGCGGAAGGGGCTTTCGAGGAGGAGTCGGCGGTCAATGCGGGGCGGGCTGAGATTCGGGCGGTTATCGAGCGGGCTCGGGAGCGGCGGCAATCCAATGGGCGGCCGACGGTGCTCTTTTTGGATGAGATCCATCGCTTCAACAAGGCGCAGCAGGACGCGCTGCTGCCGGCGGTCGAGGAGGGCCTGCTGACGCTGATTGGGGCGACGACGGAGAACCCCTACTTCGAGGTGAACTCGGCGCTCCTGTCGCGCTGCCAGATATATGAGCTGCGGCCGCTAGAGGCAGAGCAGGTCGAAGTGCTGCTGCTGCGAGCGCTCGCCGATCCCGAGCGCGGCCTGGTGGACCCCCCGCCGGTCGAGGACGCGGCGCTCTCGATGCTCGCGGAACGCAGCGGCGGCGACGCGCGGGTGGCTTTGGCCGCACTCGAGCGGGCGGTAGAGCGCGCATCCGACTTTGACCACACTGGAGGTGGGTCAAAGTCGGATGCGATCGACGTCGCCGCGATCGAGGACGCGCTGCAGCGCAAGGCGCTCGACTACGACCGCCAGGGCGATCGCCACTACGACTTCGTCTCGGCCTGGATCAAGGCGACGCGGGGCTCCGACGTCGATGCCTCGCTCTACTACCTGGCGGTGATGCTGGAGGGCGGCGAGGACCCGCGCTTCATCGCTCGCCGCATGGTCATCCTCGCCTCCGAGGACGTCGGCAACGCCGATCCGCAGGCGCTGCTCGTCGCCGACGCGGCGGCGCGGGCGGTCGACCGGGTGGGGTTGCCCGAGTGCGCGCTCAACCTTGCCCAGGCCGCCGTCTACCTGGCGCTGGCACCCAAGTCCAACGCCTCCTACAAAGCGCTCGGCGCCGCCCGGGCGGAGGTTCGGGAGAACGGCGCCAAGACCCCGCCGGACTACCTGCGCGACGCCCACTACCCCGGCGCCAAGACGCTCGGTCGTGGTGCCGGCTACCGCTACGCGCACGACGAGCCAGGCGGCGTCAGCGAGCAACAGCTGATGCCGGAGGGGCTGGAGAACCACCGTTTCTACAAGCCGACCGATCGTGGCTTCGAGGCCGAGCTGGGTCGCCGCTTGGAGGTCCTCCGCAAGACGATTCGCGGCGATTGAGGCAACCGCAACTTCTTCGCGAAACGGTGTTTTAAAGGGCGGCTTTCCAAGCTAGAGCCAGGGAGAGCCGACACACCGGCCGGAGGCCTGGACTGGGGGCCTCCGGCCGGCACTAAAAGGGACACACAGGGGGGAACGGTGACCGCGCCTAGCTCAAGGGCGCTGTCACCGCGTTCGGGGCCTGCGCCGGAGCGGCATCGCCGCCGCTCCGTCCTGCTCCATCTTTTGCGAACTGCATCAACTTCTCCCTCTGGGAGGAGGAGAAGTTGATGCAGTTCGGCTAGCCCAGGATCGCTTGCAGGGCGAGTGAGATGCCGGCGACGAAGAGGATCGCGGCGATCGTCCTGAGCAGAGTGTCGTCGTCGAGCCGACCGGTCAGGTGGGCCCCGAGGTAGGCGCCCGGGACCGCGCCAGCACAGCCTGCGGCGAGCAGGTCCCAGTCGACTCCGCCGGCGATGTGGCCGATCAGGCCGCCGATTCCGACGACGACCCCGGTCGCCGCATTGGTCCCCACCGCCGCCTTCGGCGCCGTGTCCAGCCATCGCACCATTGCCGGTAGGCGCAGCGTGCCGAGAATCAAGCCGACCAGCCCTCCAAGTACTCCGACCGCGAAGGCAATGCCGATCGCCACGCCACGGTCATAGGTGGTTCCGTGCTTCTGCGAGGAGTCGGATTGCATTGCGGACTCTTTTTGGTTGCCCCTAAGACGGCGCGTGTGGCGGCTGATCTCGATCGCGCCGTAGAGGACAACCAGCGCGATCACGCAGAGGAGAAGCCGCTGTGGCAGCAGGCCCGAGACGAGTCCACCAGCGATGCCGCCGAGCAGGGACGGCGGCGCCATCAGCCAGAAGAGGCGCCAGTCGATGCGGCCGCCGCGCCAGTGCGCGATCGAGGCGGTGAAGGCCGAGGCTGCGCTGATTGCCACATTGGCGCCAGCGCCCGCCGCGGCCGAGGAGGAGAACTGCAGCACCAGCGGCAGCCGCAGATTGCCGAGGACCAGACCGGCAATCCCGCCCGCGACCGCGACCAGGAAGGACCACGTCGCTACAAGGGCCAGGTCCATCGCTGCGGCACGGTAGCGAGGATCGCCTATCGTGATTGCATGGCCACTGAGGATCAAGAGCGTCTTCGGCTTGGCGGCATGGCGTTGCGCAACGGCCTGCTGATCCACGGGCCGACGCATTGGGCGGCTGCGGTGCGCGACCCCGACGGAACGGTTCACGTCGCCTCCGAACGCAAGCCCGAGCTGGCGCCGGGGCTCGCGGCGAAACTTCCCGGCCTGCGCGGGCCGCTGAAACTGGCCGAGGCGCTGGCGGTCCTGCCGCTGGTGCGGCGACGGATGCCGGCGGCACGGCTGCCGTTTGAGGATTGGCGGGTCCTCGGCACGATCGGCGCCACCCTGCTGGCGACCGCGGCTCTGCGCAAGCGCTTCGGCAGCTCGGCCTTGCGCGAGGGTGTCGTGCAGGTCGTCGGCGCCGCGCCCGCCGTGGTGGCCCTGCTCGATCGCGACCTCGCCGCCTACCACGGCGTCGAGCACAAGGCGATCGCCGCTTATGAGCAGGGCATCGAGGACCCGGCCGGGGTGCCGAAGGAGCACGACCGCTGTGGTTCCAACTTGATCACGCCGATGATGCTGCTCTCGATTGGAGGGACGCTGCTGCTCGAGCGCCTGGTCGATCGGCCCAGCCCGGCGGCCCGCGCCGCGGTTGGTTTGGCGGGAGCCTCGATCGCGGTCGAGATGTTCGCCTGGAGCGATCGTCACCACGGCGATCCCCTCGCCGAGGCGTTCCACACGCCCGGCCGCGAGATTCAGCGCCTGATTGCGACCAAGGAGCCGACGCCGCAGCAGCTCGAGGTCGGGGTCGCCGCGCTGGCCGAGATTCTCCGGGCCGAGAACGGCGCGTAGACTGCCGCCGGTGTTTGGAAGGATCGACCACATCGGCGTCGCCGTCGAAGACCTCGAGGCGGGCATCGAGCTCTACGAAAAGAGCTTCGAGATGGAGCTCGCCCACCGCGAGACGGTCGAGGAGCAAGGCGTCGAGGCGGTCCTGCTCGATGTCGGCGACGGTCACGTCGAGCTGCTCGCCCCGCTTGGCCCGGATACCCCCGTCGGCAAGTACCTGGAGCGCAAGGGCCCGGGCCTGCACCACGTCGCCTACGCGGTCGACGACATCGACTCGACCTTGGAGCGGCTAGCTGCGAATGGGATCGAGCTGATCGACAGCGAGGCCAGGACCGGCATCCGCGGCAGTCGCGTCGCCTTCCTGCACCCACGCTCGACCGGCTCCGTTCTTACAGAGATCGTCGAACCCCCCGAAGGAGGGCACTGATGGCGGACGCACAGAAGGTGGAGATTGGCTTCGAGGGCGGCCAGGTCATCGCCGTCCGTCTCAACGACGACGAGCTCAAGGACCTGCGCAAGCAGCTCGATAAGGGCGGCTGGCACGATGTCAAGACCGAGGACGGCGTCCTCGCCCTCTACGTCGGCAAGGTCGCCTTCCTGCGTATCGACTCCGGCGAGCACCGGGTCGGCTTCTCGCTCAAGAACTCCGACTGATGCGCGCCCGCAAGCTGCTCGGCGCTGCCGCCCTGGCGACGCTGGGCGCGGCGCTCTGGTGGCGCAAGAACCCTTCGGCCTGTCCCTACGGCCAGCGCTTCTGGGTCGAAGCCCCCCACCCGATCATCACCCGCGACCGCCTGCGCTCCGTGCTGCGCCCCGAGCCCGGCGAGCGCCTCCTCGAGATCGGTCCCGGCGTCGGCTACTACACCCTCGACATCGCCAAGTGGGTCGGCTCCGAGGGCAGGGTCGAGATCTTCGACCTCCAACAGGAGTTCCTCGATCACACCAGCGGTCGGGCCACCGAGCAGGGCCTCACCAACGTCGTCCCCACTCAGGGCGACGCCACCGCGCTTCCCTACGAGGACGACTCGATGGACGCCGTGGTTCTCACCGCCGTCCTCGGGGAGATTCCCGACCCCGTTGCCGCTCTGCGAGAGATTCGACGGGTTCTCAAACCCAGTGGCCGCCTGGTGGTAGGCGAGCTCTTCGGCGACCCCCACTTCACCACCCAAGCTGCCCTTAAGCGTCAAGCGGGCGAAGCCGGCTTGGCCTGGCAGGACCACTCTGGCAACTGGTTCGCCTACTTCGCTCGGCTGGGCTAGCCATTTCCTACAGGCGATCGGTGAGCTCGAAGATGCCACGGCCGACCTTTGTGAAGCGGTCGTCTTCATACATCGCACTCCAGACAGAGTCGGGTAGCTGCCTTTCGGGATTCTTTGGCTCGCGGGCGTGCTGAAAACCTCGAGACTTGATCACTGCCGCGATCTCTCGGTAGGGCATGGCGGCCCCTTCGTCGAGTAGTACCTCGTAAGCCCAGTCAGCGAGGCTCTTGTTCGCTCCAGTCCCCTTGCTCGGGGCTGCGGCTGCCTGTTTAAGTGCCGAGATTCGCTTTTGCAGGCGCTCGCCCTTCTCCTCCCACTGGTGGACCTCAGACAAGAGCCTGGCGCCGTCGGCCACCACCAAAGGACTCTCGTCGATGTCCGTTTCTTCAATGAGCTCCTTGAGCTGCTTCGATAGTGTGTGTTCCGTGCTTCCCTTCCTCGTTTCCCTTGCCATCTTTTCAAAAGTCTAGCAACCCTATATATCGAAAAAGCCTTGCGCACTACACCGTCTTACATATGGCTCGCCGAGCAAAGCCTTTCTCGGCGCGCTGGGACGCTGGCGTGGTCGAACGGCTTGAGCGACAGAGTGCCCAGGCCGGTACAAACAAATCCCGGCCTTACCGAGCTTCAGGTTCGGACTGGGGCGCGCTGCTACAGCGACTATCCCGAGGAGATCGACGAGCGCATCAGGCGCAACGTCGAGGAGGCTGACGCGGCCGAAGCTGCTTGGCGCCGCGAACAGGCCGCCTTGGCGTGAAGCTCCTCCTCGACGAGCAGATCAGCGGCAAGGTCGCTGAGCGGCTGCGGGAGCGGGGCTGCAATCCGGTCGCCGTGAGTCCGGCTGACGGGCGGCGCTGTCAGTAGCGCGGCGGCAGGTCCCGGCGTTCCTCGGGCACCCGTTCGACTCGCTCCTCCGGGACCACAGCTGCTTCGCGCCGACGGGCGCGGTCGGACCAGATCGCCTCTTGGAAGAAGGAGAGGACCAGGCCGGCGGCTCCGGCGATCATCAGGATCAGGCCGACGGTGTCGATGCTGACGCCCTCGACGTGGATGTTGGTCGCGTAGCGGAGGATGGCTCCGACCGCGATCAGGAATATGGCTCCGGCGATAGTCATGGGGGCCGACTACCCCCGGTTTAGATCCGCAAACGGGTTGGTCTAGCTGGCAGACGCCTCGGTGGCCATCTGGCAGGTAGGGCACCAGCAACCCGCACCGCCTAAGCCAGGGCGGTCCAGAGCTGCTGCTCGGCCTCGGCGACGCGCCGGGCGGCCGAGTCGATCTCGCGCCAGAGCTGTGGCTCGGGATCGTCGCGCTCACTGGCGGTGCGGAATGCCTCAGCCAACTTGGTCCAGCGCGCCGCCGCCTCGGCAGCCAGGGGCGCCTCGGGTCGTCCAGCCTCCTCGAGGAAGCGCGAGTACATGAGGCGGAAGGCGCCGCCGCCGGTGCCGCGGCGCTCGATCACCTGATAGCCGAAGCGGGCGCACCACTGCCAGTCCTCGGCGACCTCCGGCCAGCTGCCCGCCTCCGCGGCGAGCCGCTCGACTGCATCGAGGCCGGAGAACTGGCGGAACTCGGGTTCCACCATCGCCGTGGCGGCACGCCCGATCGCCGCCGGGATCGCGGCTTGCAGTTGCTCCCGGGTGACGGAGCCCGAGGCGGTGAACATGTGGCCGGACAGGGGGTAGGCGGGATGCTGGCTGTGCCGCGCCCGGTCGAGATCCTCGATCCGGGTCGTCGTCTGAAGTTGCTCGAAGCCGGTGTCGGAGAGGTGGGCGTACTCCTCGTCGTAGCCGGCTAGGACCACAGCGTGGCCGGGGAAGTGGGCCGAGTTGCCGTAGTGGTCGAGGTAGTAGAGGTCGGTGAGCAGCAGCACCGGCTGGCCGGCATCGACCTCGGCTCGCGCAGCATCCCAAGCGCCGTCGTCTCCCTCCTCGAAGGTCCGCAGTTGCAGCGCCGCCCCAGTCAGCTCGCCGAAGTTCTCCTCCAGCCGCGCCGTGCGCCCGTTGAACCAGCGCGTCGGCGAGGCGTCCTCGAGGGCGACGTAATAGAAGCAGGCGCCCGCCCCGAGCCCAAACGCCATCTCCTCACTGATCTCGGCGCCGTGGAAGGCGAGCAGGTTGCGGAGGGCCGTCGAACCACAGTGGTGGCCGGGGGTGTGGACGTAGCCGGGGACGATGGGCACGGACGGGATATTGACGGAGAGGTTCCGGCGGGCGGGTCCTGTCGTGGGTGAGGGGGGCACTGCGGGCAGTCCACGGGCTGTCCTCGACCCCCCTCACCCACGCCACCCGCCCGAGGGACCTATTCTGCTCCCGCCCATGCACGAGATCGATCTCAAGCTTCTCCGCACGATGCGGACGCGCTGGCACACGCCCGGCTTGGAGAAAGCTGCACAGGCGCTGGGCAAGGCCGGCAACAATGCGACCGTCTGGGTCGCGATCGGGCTGGCGCTGGCGCTCCTCGACCCAGAGCGGCGGGAATCTTGGCTGATCTGCGCGGCGCTTGGGCCGATCGCGATTGGGCTCAATTACGGGATCAAGCTCTTGGTGAAGCGCCCGCGTCCGGTGCTCGAGGGGCTGCCACCGCTTGGCGGCGCGCCCAGCTCGCTCAGCTTCCCCTCAGCTCACGCCCTCTCCTCGTTCGCGGTGGCGACGGCGATGTTCCGGGTCGATCCCGCGACGGCCGGGGCACTCGTCGCCGCCCTCGCCCTCTCGCTCGGCCGTCCCTACCTTGGCATGCACTACCCATCCGACGTCCTCGCCGGCGCCGTCCTCGGCGTCCTTCTCGGCCTGATTGTGCCGCTCTCGCTGTGAAGGTCGGAATCGTGGGCCTGCCCAACGCGGGCAAGTCGACCCTCTTCAACGCGCTGACCAGCGGCGGGGCGCAGACCGGCGACTACCCGTTCACCACGATCGAGCCAAACGTGGCGATCGCCCCGGTGACAGACGAGCGACTCGAGCGAGTCGCTGAGACCCTGCGCAGCTCCAAGCTGGAACCGGCGACGATCGCCTTCCACGACATCGCCGGCCTGGTCAAGGGCGCCTCGGAGGGGGAGGGGCTCGGCAACCAGTTCCTCGCCTCGATCCGTGAGACCGACGCGATCTGCCATGTCGTCCGTTGCCACGCCGACTCCGGCGTGCCGCACCCCGACGGCCGCGTCGATCCGCTCGCCGACATCGAGACGATCGAGACCGAGCTGGTCCTCTCCGACTACGAGCAGGCCGAGCGTCGCCTGCACCGGGTTGGCAAGGGCGCCAAGGCGGGCGACGCCGAGGCGATCGCCGAGCGCGACTGGCTCGAGCAGGTCGTCGCCGCGCTGGCCGAGGGCAAGCCGGCTCGCTCCGTGCCGGTTCCCGAGGCCGCCGCGCACGGCCCGCGCAACCTGCAGGCGCTCACCTCGAAGCCGATCCTCTACGTCGCCAACGTCGACGAGGGTGACGCCGAGGCGCCCGCCGCCGTAGTCGCGCACGCCGAGTCGGTCGGCGCCGGCGTCGTCGCCGTCAGCGCCCGGATCGAGGGTGAGCTGGCCGAGCTCGATCCGGCCGAAGCGGAGGAGATGCGCGAGTCCTACGGGGTCGAGGGCTCGGGCCTAGCGCGGTTGGTCCGCGCCGCCTACGACCTGCTCGACCTGCTCACCTTCTTCACCGCGGGTGAGGGCAAGGAGGCGGTCGCCCGCCCGATCGCCCGTGGCTCGACCGCCTGGGAGGCGGCCGGCACGATCCACACCGAGATCCAGGACGCCTTCATCAAGGCCGAAGCGATCGGCTGGCAGGAGCTAGTCGAGTGCGGCGGCTACGTTCCCGCCCGCGACAAGGGGCTGCTCCGCATCGAGGGCCGCGACTACGTCGTCCGCGACGGCGACGTGATCACGATCAAGGTTTAGCTCCCGCTCAGCTCGCGGGCTCTAGGGTTTGGGAATGGACGAAGGGGCGCGCTTCCCGAAAGCGGCGACGAAAGCCGGCCACTACGAGAGCTTCTACATCAAGGCCTGCCGGCCCGGAGGCGGACAGGGGGTCTGGATCCGCCACACGGTCCACAAGCGGCCCGGGGCCGAGCCGACCGCCTCAATCTGGTTCGTCCTCTTCGACCGCGACGCCGAAGGTCCCCGGGCGACGAAGCTGACCGTGCCCGCCGCCGAGCTCTCGGCGCCGGTCGGCTTATGGATCAGGGTCGACAAAGCCGAAATCGGTCCCGGCCGGGCGAGCGGCTCGATCGAGACCGAGGCACTGAGCGCCAGCTGGGACCTCACCTTCTCCGGCGATGCCGAGCCCTGCAAGTACCTGCCGGCCGATTGGCTCTACGAGGCGCCGCTGCCGCGCACGAAGTTCGTCGCCCCCTTTCCCAACGCCAGCTTCAACGGGCGCCTCGTCGTCGGTGGCGAGAGCATCGAGCTGAGCGGCTGGCCGGGCATGATCGGCCACAACTGGGGCACAGAGCACGCCGAGCGTTGGGTCTGGCTCGAGGGCACCGGCTTCGCCGGCGACTCCGGGACCTACTTCGACGCCGGAGCCGCCCGGGTCAAGGCCGGGCCGTGGACCACCCCCTGGCTGCCCTCGGGGATGCTCGTCCTCGACGGCGAGCAGCACCGGCTCGGCGGCTTCGGCCAGATCCGCAACGCATCGATTGAGCCCCAGCCGACCGCCTGCGAGTTCACCCTGCCCGGCAAGGACATCGTCGTCCACGGCCGCGTCTCTGCTCCCCAGAAGGACTTCGTCGGCTGGGTCTATGCGGACCCCAAGGGCCCCGAGCACAACACCGTCAACTGCTCGGTCTCCGACCTCGAGCTGACCGTCGAACGCCCCGCTGAGCCCCCCCGCCAGCTCACCCTCAGCGGCGGCGCCGCCTATGAGTTCGGCATGCGCGAGACCGACCACGGCATCCCGATCCAGCCCTACCCGGACGGCTAAATGTCGGTGGGATAGGCGAATGCCCGTCTCAGCAGATTGAGCGAGCCCTCCCAATAGTCGACCATGGCGGTGGCCTTGTCGGCCTGCGAGGAAAGGATGGCTATCGTCCTCTGCTCTCGCTCTCCATTGGACTGGGTGGTGATCCCCACGACACCGGGAAGGCTTGCCGCATACTCCGCTACGGCGTGGCAGGCCTCATAGTCTGATCCGTCATAGATCTGGCCGAGACTGAACCCGGTGGCGGCAAGGGTGTCGCGATGGTCTGCGGCCAGAAGACTCGATCCAGCGGCGAGACCTATGGCGGTGACACGACGCAGGATCTCTCTGGACGGCTCGAGTGGAGAGGCGGCATGCAGTTCCAACTCGCGCAGCGTGGCGAGCTCCGAACTTGATGCGTAGAGGGGGAGGGGTTTTCCGTGGCCAGTACTTGGTGCTGCGAATTGATCCCTGGCAAAATAGATGGCGTTTAGACCGACGTCCAGAGCGTATTTGCTGTGGACATTTAAACTGACATACAGTAAGCTGCATCCTCGTCACAAGAGGTCAGGCCTCCAGCGAAAGTTCGGTGTGAACCCCCACGTCATGAGAGAGATTGAGCAGGCGCATGATCCGGCTGACGCCGCACGGATGGCACATGCGCTTCTGGCGCTGAGCGCTGAAGAGATCGCCACTGCGACCGGGGCCGACCAGCGCACGGTTCGACGCTGGTGGAATGGCGGCTCCTCCCCGACCCGCTACCGGCGCCAACTCGATGACCTTCGAGCCGTGGCCGAGATTCTCTCCGCGACTATGCGCGAGGAGGCCATCGGGTCGTGGCTTCGCTCGCGGAATCGCTATCTGGACTACGAGCGGCCCCTGGAGGCTCTGGGCCGAGGCGAATTCGGCAAAGTGCGAGAGGCAGCGACTGCCTTCGTTGACGGCGCACCGCTCTAAGCGGTCGCCGGTTCCTCTTTAGTCGACCACTCTCTGGAAGCTCATCCAGGTGCTGTAGCCGCCGAGCGCGACCTGGAGCTGTTCGCCGCTGACGGTGGTGACGCCGCCGCTGCCGAAGAGCTTTGCCGAGACGATCCGGGGGGAGACGCCGCGTTTGGTGATGACGACCTTCTTGAGGCGACCGTCGAGGTAGCTGCCGAGCTTGGCGCTGATCTCGGGGCCGCTGAAGCGCAGCGTCCAGTCGTGCAGCGGGCAGTAGTAGTCGTATGGGTCCGGCACGGCGGTCAGGTAGGGGACCGCGGGACCGAAGAAGACGTTCTGGACGCTCTCGGTGAAGCCGCCCGAGCAGGCGGAGAAGAAGGTCTGGGCGATCTGGTTGCCGTAAGTCACGACCTGCCCCTTGGTTGCGTCGGCGGCGGCGTTGGTCGTCTCGGTCTCGCTGGAGAGTCCCTCGTAGACCTGGCTGCGGGTGTCGGCGTAGAGGTCGAAGCCGTTGCCGCCGACGTCGCCGGTGAGCGCAAAGGAGCGCGACTCCACCGCCTGGGTGCGCAGCTCCGCCTGTGGCCAGGAGGGCGGCGACTCGTTGGCGATCACTCCCTTCACGTACTGCTCCAGCGCCAGCGCGTTGATCGCGTTGAGCGAGCCGACGTCGCTTTCGGTGGGGACAACCTCGAGCGCGCCGCGGTAGGTGCCGAGCCCGGCGATCGAGACCTTGCCGCGGCCGGCCGCACGCAGCTTTCGCCCGCAGTCGGCCAGCGGCATGCCGCTGGAGTTGCGCAGCTTGACGCGGGAGCCGTTGCGATGGGCCGCATATGCGCGCGCCGGGTCGAGGGCCACACCGCAGGCGCTGGTGGCGCCGCTGAAGCCGATGTCGCCGGGCGAGATGTCGAGCAGGACACGCACGATTCGCAGCCCCTCGACCTGCCCGATCGCCGTCCCCCGGTAGTAGTGGGCGAGGATGAAGCGGTAGCCCTTGCCGTGCAGGGCGAAGCCGTAGGCGCCGTACTGGCTGACGCCGACGCCGTGGCCAAAGCCGTGGCCGCGGACAACCCAGTTGACGCTGGCGCTGGCGCTCGACGTGAGGCAGAAAAAGAGGAGCAGGGCTGTGAGGCGAATCCGCATGTTCGATCAACAGGTTCGCGATGGATGAGTCTCGGCCTGCTCTACCCTGAACCTGAATGCAAGCCGCCGACCACAAGCTCCTAGCCGCCGGGGAGTGGCTAGAGACCGGCGAGTGGGGCGAGGTTCGCAGCCCCTATGACGGGACCGTCATCGGCCGGGTTGCCGAAGGCGATGCCGAGCTCGTCGACCGTGCCGCGAAGGCTGCCCAGAAGGCGTTCGAGACCGCCGACTTTCCCCAGCACGAGCGCGCTGCCCTGCTCGATCGCGCCGCAGCCCTCGTTCGCGAGCGGGTCGACGACCTCGCCCTGACGATCGCTGCCGAGGCGGGCAAGCCGCTGAAGACGGCGACGGTCGAGGCCGAACGCTGCGTCGACACGCTCACCTTCTCGGCGACCGAGGCCCGCAAGCTAACCGGCGGCACGGTGCCGATGGAGGCTTCCCCCGCCGGCTCCGGCAAGCTCGGCGTGATGCTGCGCGTCCCCTATGGCGTCGTCGGCGCGATCAGCCCCTTCAACTTTCCCCTCAACCTCGTCGCCCACAAGCTCGGCCCGGCGATCGCCGCCGGCAACGCGATCGTCCTCAAGCCCGCCGGCCAGACGCCGATATCGGCGTTGAAGCTGGCCGAGATCCTGGTCGAGGCAGGCCTGCCGGAGGGCTGGCTCAGCGTCATACCCGGCCCCGGCTCGGAGGTCGGCAACGCGATCGTCGAGCACGAGCTGACCCGCGCCCTCACCTTCACCGGCTCGGCCGGGGTCGGCTGGGGTATCCGCAGCCGCGTCCCTCACAAGAAGGTCAACCTCGAGCTCGGCTCCAACGCGCCGCTGATCGTCAACGCCGATGGCGATTGGGAGACCGCCGCCGACAAGGCGAAGCTGCACGCCTTCTCGCACGCCGGGCAGAGCTGCATCTCGATCCAGCGCATCCTCGTCCACGAGGAGATCGCCGACGATTTCACCGCGCGCCTGGTTGCGAACACCGAAGCGCTGCGGGTTGGCGATCCGCTTGACGCCGGGACCGACGTCGGTCCGCTGATCTCCGCGGGGGACCGCGACCGGGTCAAGGAGTGGATCGACGAGGCGGTCGCCGCCGGTGCCGAGCTGCTCACAGGCGGCGAGCTGGTCGACGAGGGTCGCTGTCTGGCACCGACCTTGCTCGGCTCACCGCCCCGCGACGCCAAGGTCTGGTGCGAGGAGATCTTCGGCCCAGTGGCGACGATCGACCGCTTCGCCGACTTCGACGCGGCGCTCCAGTCGGCCAATGACTCCAAGTTCGGCCTGCAGGCTGGCGTCTTCACCAGCGACATCGGCCGTGGCCTCGCCGCGGCCAACGCGCTCGAGTTCGGCGGCGTCCTGATCAACGAGGTGCCGACTTTCCGCGCCGATCAGATGCCCTACGGCGGCGTCAAGGACTCCGGCAACACCCGCGAGGGCCCCGCCTTTGCCGTTCAGGAGCTGACCGAGGAGCGCTTCGTCACTCTCCAGTAGTTCAAGGCGTTAGGTAGTAAAAATTGGGTAGTCTCTTCCTCGGCCATCGAGCGAGCAAAAGGGGAGAGACGAATGAAGCGTGGAGCCGGAATCACCCTGGCGGTTCTTGCCGCGTCACTGACGATTGCGGCCGCGGGTACCGCGGCGGTGTCCGATACCGAAGGCCAGAGCACCCTCGAACAGCGGGTCGTCCCGGCTGCTCCAGGTGCCTACCGCTTCCTGCAACTCGGCGAAGGCGAGCCGTACACGGTGCGCCAGGAACTCGCGACCGCGAACGCCGGTCGAGCCGCAGCCCGCAGCTCGCTCACCTACTTCGGCCAGCTCTCCGACTTCCAACTCGCAGACGAGGAGTCTCCCGCTCGGTTGGAGGTCATCGACCCGCTCTCGACCCCGCTCAACCTCCCCTTCGGCGCCGCCTGGCGGCCCTGGGAGGCGCTCGAGCCGCAGATCGACGAGGCGATGATCCGCCAGTTCAACCAGTTCGCGGCGGCCAGCCCGGTCGCCGACGGCAGCGGCTCGCACCGGGCGATGGACTTCACGATCGATACCGGTGACTCGGCCGACAGCCAGCAGCTCAACGAGACGCAGTGGGTACGGACTCTGCTCGAGGGCGGCACGCTCAACCCCAACAGCGGTGTCGACAAGAAAACCTACTCGCACCTGCTCTGCCCGAACCTGTTCGTCCCCGGCGCCGCCGAGGCCGCCCGCTACACCGGCGTTCAGGACTACAACGACTACTTCGAGGGAACCTTCCCGGAGTTCTACGACCCCAACAGCCCGGCGGGCCCGCATGCCGCTTGGCCCAAATACCCGGGGCTGATGGACAAGGCGCAGCAGTCGTTCACGGCTGAAGGGCTGGACGTCCCCTCCTACGTTGCCTTCGGCAACCACGACGCTCTGGTGCAGGGCAACGCCGCCGCCAACGCTGCCTTCGAGCTGGTCGCGACCGGCTGCCTGAAGCCGATTGGCCCCGTCCCCAACCCCGAAAACGCGCAGGCCCTGATCACCTCGCTGCTCAACCCGACGAACCTGTTGGGGACCCTGCTGACGAACCCCCAGAACCTGGTCCTCGTCCCCGGCGACCCGAAACGCCAGTTCGTCTCCAAGAAGCAGTACAAGGACGTCTTCAAGGCCGGCTCCCAGGCCGACGGCCACGGCTTCGGCCTGATCGACCCGGCGCAGGAGTCGGCTTCGAAAGGCGCCGCCGGCTACTACTCCTGGAGCCCCGACCCGGGGATGCGCTTCATCGCCCTCGACACCGTCGCCGAGGCGGGCACGATCGTCACTCCGACCGGCCACTTCACCGCCGACGGCAACATCGACGATCCCCAGTTCAAATGGCTGCGGGGCCAGCTGGAAGCGGCGACCGCCGCCGACGAACTGGTCGTCCTCTTCAGCCACCACGCGCCGGAGAGCCTCACCGCTGACGCGGCCGACGAGCTGGCACCGTTCTGCCTGATCAACGATGCGCACGGGCATGACGTCAACCCCGGCTGCGACCTCGACCCGCGCAGCTCGCAGCCGATCCACCTCGAGGCCGACCTGGTCAGCCTCCTGCACGAATTCCCCAACGCGATCGCCTGGGTCTCAGGCCACTCGCACGACAACATCGTCAACCCGTTCTCCGCCCCCGGCGGCTCGGGCTTCTGGAGCATCCGCGTCGCCGCCGAGGCCGACTGGCCGCAGCAGGGCCGCCTGCTCGAGGTCTTCGACAACCACGACGGCACGCTCTCGATCTTCGGCACGATCGTCGACCACGTCGGCCAGTCGAAAGCACCCGCCCCCGGCACCGCTGCGAGCGGCATGGACTTCAACGACCTCGCCTCCGCAGGACGGACCATGAGCTTCAACGACCTCCAGTCCGGCGCACCACAAGGCGAAGGCCAGGCTGACGACCGCAACGTGGAGCTGCTGCTTGCCGATCCACGCTAGATGATTGATTCCACGACCCCGGCCGCAATTCTGGCGGACGGCGGCCGCGGCGCGGCGCGCGTCCTCAGCCGGCGGGAATGGCGCTGCTTCGGCGTGCGGCGCATCCGACATTGACCACACCAGAGGGGGGTCAATGTCGGATGCGCGGAGCTCTAACCGGCGCGGAAGGGGGCCTGAGCGGGCTCGTCGGGGGTCGAGCAGCGAGGTCTCGGGCTTGGTGCAGGCGCATCCCCCAAAACCAGCGCGAGTGTGAGCGCCAGTAGCCATAGCCGCAGGCGTCGGCGAGCTCCGAGCGCCGCACCGTCTCAACCGAGCGCCCGCACTCCACCGGGGTCGAGTCCAAGAGCACTACGGAATCGTCGTAGCCGGGCACTCGGCGGCGAAGACGCCGATCAGCCACTCGATCGTCTCGGTCAGCCGCCGCCGACGCTTGTGGAAGCCGGGCTGGTGGGGCAGCTTCGGGAACAACCCTCCAAGTCGCCGGCGGGCGGCGACGAGGAACTCGCGGTCGGAGGAGATGCCCATCACTGCCTGGGCGACGCAGAGGGTGGCGACCTCCGCGTCGGTCAGGCTTCGCCGGGCGTTCTTGTTGCCTTCGGGCAGGAGATCGTCGGCGGTGCAGAACACCGCAGTGAGCAGCAGGTCGAGGTCCGCGAGCATCGTGGCCCTCCTTGGGTCGAAGGTGCGACTAGACACCGCCGACTTCGACCCGCTGTCCTATGCCTCCTCGCGAGAGCGCCCTCCACGCACCGGGGGCGTGGAATCAATCATCTAGGGGGGCACCAGGCGTGTGGCAGAGGGGGACGGGAGGCCCTTCCAGCACCTCTACTCGTGGGGTCTTGCCATCCGGCGGTGATCCAAGGCTTCCTCGAGCACCGAAGGCTCGACGCCCTGCTCGAGCGCGACCTCGCGCAGGGAGCGGCCCGACTCGGCGGCGGCCTTGACGATGTCGGCTGCGCGGTCGTAGCCGATGTGGGGGTTGAGCGCGGTCGCCGTGGCCAAGGTGGCCTCGGCGTGGCGCTCGGTCATCTCCTCGTTGGCCTCAATACCGGCGACGCACTTCTCGCCCAGTAGGCGTGAGGCCGAGGCGAGCAGCTTGATCGAGTCGAGCAGGTTGCGGGCGATCAACGGCACCCGCACATTGAGCTCGAACTGGCCCTGGCTGCCGGCGACGGTGATCGCGGCGTCGTTGCCGATCACCTGGGCGGCGACCTGGATCACGACCTCGGGGATCACCGGGTTGACCTTGCCGGGCATGATCGAGGAGCCCTTTTGCAGCTCCGGCAGGCGCAGCTCGGCGAGGCCGGCGCGCGGGCCGGAGCCCATCAGCGCCAGGTCGTTGGCGATCTTGTTGAGCGAGACCGCGTAGACCTTGAGCGCGCCGGAGAGCTCGACCAGCGAGTCGCGGTTGCCCTGCGCCTCGAAGGGGTCGAGCGGGGCGGAGATGTCGAGCCCGGTTTCGGCGGCGAGCCGCTCGCGCACTTTGACGGCGAACTCCGGGTGGGTGTTGAGGCCGGTGCCGGTGGCGGTGCCGCCGAGCGGGATCTGGCCGACCCGCCGCAGCGTCGCCTCGACCCGCTGCACGCCGAGCCGCACCTGGGCGGCGTAGCCGCCGAACTCCTGGCCGAGGGTGACCGGGACCGCGTCCATCAAGTGGGTGCGCCCCGCCTTGACCACGTCGGCGAACTGCTCGGCCTTCGCCTCCAGCGCCGCCTCGAGCGTGCCCATCGCCGGCAGCAGGTCGTGGGTCACCTCTCCCAGCGCGGCCAGGTGGACGGCGGAGGGGAAGACGTCGTTGGAGGACTGGCCCATGTTGACGTGGTCGTTGGGGTGGGCCCCGTCGCCGGCGAGGTTGGCGAGCACCTCGTTGGCGTTCATGTTGGAAGAGGTGCCGGAGCCGGTCTGGAAGACGTCGACCGGGAACTGGTCGTCGTGTTCGCCAGCCGCCACCGCGTCGCCCGCCGTGGCGATCCGCTCGGCCACCGCCGAGTCGAGCTCGCCGAGCTCGCCGTTGACCAGCGCCGCCGCGGCCTTGAGTCGGCCCAGCCAGCGGACGACCGGAACGGGAACGCGCTCGCCCGAGACCGGGAAGTTGTCGACGGCCTTGGTGGTCTCGCCACCCCAGAGCTGCTCAGTCAAGGTCTGTGCCTCCATCGAAGTCGTTGTGATCTCAGGGTATTCAGCCAGCGCGCTCCGGGGCTTCCAAGTCGAGCAGCCTGGCGCGGGCCGTCAGCCCGAGCAGTGCCTGGGCGGTCGTCCAGATGGGCGTCGGCGTGCTGTGCGGCTGATAGGCGATCGAGCCGTTGGGGCGGCTCAATCCGGCTAGGTAGTCGAGCGAGCAGGGCGTCGTGCCGGTTGTCAGGACGCAGGGCCCAAGCCCCGCGACCCGCAGGGCGATCAGCGCGAGCCCGGTGCTCTGTGCGTTGGAGTCGCCTCCGGGGAGCGCCGCGAAGCCGCCATCGGAGGAACGGGCCGAACCGATGAATCTCGCGGCCCGGGCAGCAGCCGCGTGCCGTCCCTCCAGCGCGAGCCCCCAGCTTGCGAGTCCGGTTGTGTCGAAGTCTGGCGCGATCCCAGGCCGGTAGCCAAAGCCGCCGCTTGGCGACTGGGCTTGGACCAGCCAGTCCGCCGCACGGGTGGAGGCCCGCGGTCTGCTGTCCCACAAGGCGAGGACGGCGAGGGCGGTGGCGTTGACGTCTCCACCCAGCGAGCCGTCCGGCTGTTGCGAATCGAGCTTGGCGCCGAGCAGCTGCCGCGCCGCCTCGGCCGGGTTGCCCCCTGCGCGCACGGAGAGGGCAAGCGCCGCCCAGTCCTCTCCCACGCCGCTGTGTGCGCGCAGGAACTCGGCTGCTCTTCGCGCGATTTGCCGGAGCTTCCGGCGTGAGGTGGTGAGTCGCTTCCCGCCTGAGCCGCCGCTGCCGCTTGGGTCGGCAGAAGGGTCGCCGCTCGGATCGGTTGGCGCCGCTGGATCCGCACCAAACAGGGGCCCGTAGAAGAAGCGAATCGAGTCGCCCGCCTCCACCTGGGTCAGGCAGCCGCCGGCCGAGAAGCCTCCGTTGACCGTCAGCGACCAGTAACGATCGGGTGCCCGTGACGCAAAGGGGCCGATCCGGTCGATGAAGAAGTCCCGAAAGCTGGGGTTCCAGTTGCCGCGCCAGGAGATGCCGGCGCCGCGCAGGGCGTCGTCAAGTGCCCCGGTGGCCGTCGTTGCAGGGGTGGCGCCAGGCGGACCTGAGCAGCTGTGGGCGCCGCTGCCGTCGCCGCCATCGACGGCATGGGGGAGGGAGTCGACCGTTCCCGCAAACAGGGGCGCCGGCGCTTCCGAGCTTTCAACCTGGACTGAGACCACCGTGCCCGCGGCCCCGTGTGCGGCCACCGCCACCACGACCGCGACTGCGGCCGTGGTGGCGAGTGCTGTCAGTGCCCGATTCACCCGGCGAGGAACCGCCTCGCGTGGGTGAGCCGGACCGCTCCGTTTTCATCCCGGGTCGCGGCGGTGATCCGCAGCCATCTGCCGCCTCGCTGCTGCGCCAATGCCTGCTGGAGGGCCGCCGATGCCGGGACCGCGACGGTTTGCCTGCCGCCCGAGGGGGCTTCGAAGGGCGCCGAGCCGGCCAGCGACGGCGCACCTGCTTGCCCAGTTCGGAATTGGATCGTCAGGGTGCCGCGACAGCCCTGCCCCCCGTTGCCGCGCGGACAGCGAAGTCGCACCGAGATCGCCTCGTCCTTCCACCGAGCCCTTGGTAGGACCACTACGCGCGGTCCTCGCGCTCGCTGCCGCTGCGCCTGCTCCAGCGGCGACACCTCGACCCGAGGAGCAGGAGCGGGGTCTGCCACCGTTGCCGCGAACTTGAGGAAAACGAGATCGCCGAAACCGATCGGCTCGTTTGTCTCCTTCTGCGGCGCACCACCGTCGAGGCCGATCCGCCAGCCATACTCGGGCGTCTCCGCGACCCCGTTGAGCGAGGTAATGCGAACCCCGGCGCCGCTAGCCGCGGTCTCGAACCCATCGACACAACCGGCCGGGGCCGAGGAGGTCGCGGCGTCGCCCAGTGCCGTCTCGAGATCGGTTCCCGACTCGACATCAACCCTGCACATGCGGACGTCGTCGGCACCCGGTCCGTGATCGATCACGAGCGTGATCGGCACATCCGTTCCCTCGGCGACCGCTGGGGCGGCGCGCACCGCTGAGCTGACACCGTCCAACCGCGCGGGCGGCGCGGTTGAAAAAGCGATCCCGCCCAGCGGCCGAACCGCGTCAAACGTCTCGAAAGGCCCGCCGGCGAATTCCTCGGTCCAGTCGAAGTGGCCGTCGGGCCGCTGCAAGGAGACGAGGTAGTCGAGCGGGGTCTTGCCTTGGTCGGTCGTCCACTGCGGGCTCTGGGGGTCGATCCCGCACTGGATCAGCCCGCTCGTCACCCACGCGGTCGTGTCTGTGTTGACGCCGATCCCGAACGACTCGGGCGGCGCGATGAAACCTCCCGTCGCCGGGTCCTGCAGCGAATGCAGAAGCGCGAAGGCCTGCTGCAGGTCGGGATCGTCGGGCGCCGACTCCCGCCGCGCAGAACGCCGCGACCACCGAACCGGTCATGTCGGTGTCGGCCGGTGCGCTGGGAGAGGCGTTCCAGGTCCAGCCGCCATCGGCGTGCTGATGGGAGCGCAGGTACTCGACGATCCGCCGCAGAATCGGCTGCGGCGCTCCGGCTTGGCGCAGCGCCAGCACTCCGAAGATGTCGTCGTTGAGCAGTCCCGTTTCACCGATCTGGGTGCCGTCGAACAGTTCGGCGATGCGGGCGACCAGGTTGCTCTTGGTCGCGTCGCTCGCGGTCGAGAGCCGCGAGGGTTGGATGCCGCCGGCGACCCCGGTGAGGATTCCGCGCGCCGCGTCGGTGCCGGCACCGCCGGGACCCGCCGTTTGCCATTCGTCCAGGTAGAAATCCTGGGCACTTGGGTCGGCGAGCGAGGTGTTGACGTCTGCCGCGTTGATGTCGGCGGCCGCCAGGGCGGTCATTGCCCAGTCGCTGCCGAGGCTGCCGCTCTCTTCCTGGTTGGCCTGGAACCAGTTGGCGCCGCGGTCGGCGGCATGCTCCGCCTGGGCGGGCGTTACGTAGGCACTGGCGTTGGCGGTCCATGTGAGCAGGGCCGCGATGCCGATCCCCAACGCGCCGAGCGCGCGCAGGGACCATCGGGGGGTGATTCTCTGTGGCGTATTCATCGCCATCTCCTTTTTCAAGGGCGGCGACGCACGCGCACAACCGTGTCGAGTGAGCCGGCCGCCTAGTCGCGAGGCGAACCTCCTTACGACTCTCGGCCGGATATTCGGGCTCGGGATCGTCCTCCTGACCACCCTTCCCGGACCTTTTTGTCGGCCCAGTGGGACTACCGGTCAGTCGTCACCCACACCGCTGCGCGTCAGCCCCGGATTCACACCGGAGTTCCCCGCGCCATGAGTCGACGCCACCCTAACACGAGCCCGGGCGAGCGGATGTGAGCAGTGACCGCGCTCAGCCGCGTGCTTCGCCCGCGTCGAAACCTTCGCGGTAGGTGCGGAGGAAGGCCGGTGGCAGCGGGCGGTTGTCCGGGTTGTAGCGAGCGGCGGCGGTGAGGCGGCGGATCAACTCGGCGTGGATGCCGCTGGTGCCGTTGGCGCCCCGCTGCGCGGCGCCGAGCAGGTAGCCGAGCCGCAGGTTCGCGGCAGCGCCGGGTTCAGTGCGCGCTTCCGCGTTGAGCTTCGTCGCCGCTGCCAGCATCGCCGTGCCGACCGCGGCGAGATCACCGGCCTTTTGGTTCTCGGCAAGGCAATCGCTGATCGGCGTCTCTCCAGCCAACATCACCGGGCCGGGCGCACGCGGGAGGGCACGTAGGTAGGCACCGCTCCCTTCCAAACAGGCGACCGGCGTCGCGTCGTCCGCCCGCCCACATCCAGCCGCCACGAGAACCGCGGCAACCGTCAACGCTGTGGCAATCCGAGCCCCCATCGGCGCACCATCCTACGGACGAGGGCTGAGCTAGTCGCCGCGGGCGGAGACGCCGCCGGAGTGGATGGTGCCGAAGCCGCCGGGAGGCCCGTTGGGGAGTTTCTGCGGCGGCGATTTGGGGCGCGGTTTACGGCCGGTGGCAGGACCCACCGGGAAGACTTCGACCCATTCGGCGAGCTGGAACTGCGGCACCGGCGAGTGCTGCCAGGAGAGGTGGAGGTGGTGGCCGCAGCCGTGGCCGGCGTCGCCGTCGTAGCCGACCCAGCGGAAGGGGGGCACCGGCTCGTTCTGCAGCGGCTCGGCCCATTCGGCGAGGCGGGTGATGCCGGCCCAGTTGGCGTCGCATTTGCTGCTCGGATTGAGCGGGATGACGTCAACGGCGAGGCCGTTGTAGTGGTCGGAGTTGCGGACGTGGCACTGGTTGCAGCCGACGTGTTCGCCGCTGGGCAGCGGTCCCGAGTAGCCGTCGGTGACGTAGATCGGATAGCGGGCGGCGATCCAGCGCAGGTCAGCGACGATGCGCTTGTCGACCATGTCGCCTTCTTCGTGCGGGATCGAGGCCGGCAGCGGCACGATTTCGCCGGTCGCGTAAGCGAGCCTGGTCGTCGCCGGCCCGGCGCTGGCCGAGTTGGCGGCCAGCAGGCAGATCGCCAGCACCGCCGCGAGCGCGAGCAGGAACCGTCCCGTCTTCTCTGCCGCCGGTGCCATGGCTCTCCTCATCGGATCGGAGGGGCGATCCCTTGAGAACAGCACTGCACCGGTAGGGTTCCGCTCGGTATGCCGACGGTTCGCGAGGCCAGTTTCGACCTTTTCCGGGAGTTGGGGATGACGACGATGTTCGGCAACCCCGGCTCGACCGAGCTGCCGATGCTCGGCGACTTCCCCTCCGACTTCCGCTACGTGCTCGGCCTGCAGGAGGCGGTTGTGGTCGGGATGGCAGACGGCTACGCCCAGGCCTCGGGCAACACGACGATGGCCAACCTGCACACCGCGCCCGGGGTCGGCAACGGGATGGGGGCGATCTTCAACGCCCAGGCCAACCACTCGCCGGTGTTGATCACCGCCGGCCAGCAGGCGCGGGCGCAGATCACCCTGCAGGCGAACCTGACCAACCGCGACGCGATCCGCATGCCGCACCCGCTGGTCAAGTGGTCCTTCGAGCCGGCCCGGGCCGAGGACGTACCGCTTGCCCTCGCCCACGGCGCCCACCTCGCCTCGCTGCCGCCCAAGGGCCCGACCTTCGTCTCGCTGCCGATGGACGACTGGTACGCCGAGGTCGATGCCGCCGACGCGCGCGAGGCGATTGCGCGCAAGGTCAGCGGCCGCGCCGTCGCCGACCCGGCCGCGGTCCGCGTCCTCGCCGATCGCCTCAACGCGGCGACCAACCCGGTGATGGTCGCCGGTCCCGACATCGACGCCTCCGGCGCCTGGGACGACGCGATCGCCCTCGCCGAGCGCCAGCGCCTGCCGGTCTGGGCGACGCCGGCCCCAGGCGGGGGCCGCCTCGGCTTCCCCGAGAATCACGCCAACTACCGCGGCGTCCTGCCGCCCGCGATCGGCCCGGTCGCGCAGACACTCGAGGGCCACGATCTAATCCTCGTCGTCGGCAGCTCGGTCTTCCCCTACTACCCCTACATCCCCGGCCCGCTGCTTCCCGACGGCGCCAAGCTGGTCGCGATCACCAGCGACCCCGACGAGGCCGCGCGGGCGCCGATGGGCGACGCTCTGGTCGCCGACGTGAAGCTGACCCTGGAGGCGCTGCTCGCCGAGGTACCGGAGTCAACCCGCCCCGTGCCCGAGCCCAACCAGGGCCCACAGGAAATCCCGCCCAGCGATCCGCTCAACCCCTCGACCGTGCACACCGCGCTCGGCGAGGTCTTCCCCGAGGACGGCATCGTTGTGCTGGAGTCGCCTTCCAGCACCCTCGCTCTGCGCAACCAGCTGCGTCTCTCGCGTCCCGGCAGCTACTACTTCGCCGCCGGCGGCGGCCTCGGCTTTGGCCTCGCTGCCTCGATCGGCGTGCAGATCGCCCAGCCCGACCGTCCGGTCGTCTGCGTGATCGGCGAGGGCTCGGTGCAGTACGCGGTCAGCGCCTTCTGGAGCGCGGTCGCCTACAAGGTGCCGGTCACCTTCCTGGTCGTGCGCAACGAGGAATACGCGATCCTCAAGTGGTTCGCCGAGGTCGAGCAGGTCGCAGGCGCGCCCGGCCTCGACCTGCCGAAGCTCGACGTCGCCTCTGTCGCCGAGGGCTACGGCATCAACGCCACCCGGGTCAAGGAGCGCGACGAGGTGCGCGACGCGCTCGCCAAGGCCTTCGCCTCCTCGCAGCCGGAGCTGGTCGAAGTTCCCGTCACGCCCGGTATGTCGTTGTTCTGATGGCTTCCCCCGATCGCGCCCCAGACTTGCTGGCCAGGGGCGTGGCGCAACCGCTGCGCGGTGAGCTGGAGAAGCTGCTCGGGTCCGACCGGGTCCTCGCCCGCGCCAGCGACATCGTCCGCTACGCCTCCGACGCCAGCCCTTACCGACTCTTCCCACAGGCGGTGGTGATGGCCCACGATGCCGCCGACGTCGCCAAGGTGCTCGTCTACGGCAAGCGCAGCAGCATTCCCGTCACCTTCCGCGCCGGCGGCACCAGCCTCAACGGCCAGGGCCAGACGGAGGGCATCCTCGTCGACGTGCGCCGCCACTTCGGTGGCATCGCGGTCGAGGACGGCGGCGAGCGCGCCCGGGTCAAGCCCGGAACCGTGCTCGGCCACGCCAACCGCGTGCTCGCCCCGCACGGTCGCAAACTTGGCCCCGACCCGGCGAGCACCGACATCGCCTGCGTCGGCGGCGTGATCGCCAACAACTCGGGCGGGATGCGCTGTGGGGTGACCCGCGACTCCTACTCGACCGTGAGCTCGATGACGTTGGTGCTCGCTTCCGGCACGACGATCGACACCGCCGAGCCCGGCGCCGCTGAGCGCTTCGAAGCGGAGGAGCCGGAGCTGGCCGCCGGCCTCGCTGCGATCCGCGACGAGATCCGCGCCGACGCCGCGCTGAGCGAGCGCATCCGCCGCAAGTTCGCGATCAAGAACACGACCGGCTACCGACTCTGCGCCTTCCTCGATGCTGAGGAGCCGCTCGAGATCTTCCGCCGCCTCGTCGTCGGCTCCGAGGGCACGCTCGCCTTCGTCGCCGAGGCGGTCTTCGAGACCGTGCCGCGGCCCTCTCACACGACCACCGCCTGGATCCACTTCCCCGGCATCGACGAGGCGATCGCGCCGGTGCGCGACCTCGTCGACAGCGGCGCCACCGCCGTCGAGCTGATGGTCGCACCCGCCCTGATCACCGCCGCCTGGAACATGGTTGGTGCGCCGGAGGAGTGGAAGGAGCTGCCGCCAGAGTCAGCGGTGCTACTGGTCGAGTACGGCGGCGCCAGCGAGGACGAGCTCGCCGTTCAGGTAGCCAAGGCGGAGCAGATCCTCGCCAGCCACAAGACGATCCGGCCGATCGAGTTCACCCTCGAGGAAGAGGAGATCGAGCTCGCCTGGCGCGTGCGCGAGGGACTGCACGGCCTGATCGGCCGACTGCGCCTGCCCGGCACGGCGCTGATCGTCGAGGACGTCTGCGTGCCGCCGGAGCGGATCGCCGAGGGCGCCCGCGACCTGCAGGCGCTGCTCGGCGAGCACGGCTTCCTGCCCGGCATCGCCGGCCACGCCTCCGCCGGCAACCTCCACTTCATGCTCACCCCCGACTTCGCCAAGCAGGAGGACCTCGAGCGCTACGAGGCCTTCATGGCCAAGCTGGTCGAGCTGATCGTCGGCAAGTACGACGGCTCGCTCAAGGCCGAGCACGGCACCGGCATCAACATGGCCCCTTATGTAGAGCGCGAGTGGGGGGAGGAGGCGACTGCGCTGATGTGGCGGGTCAAGCAGCTCGCCGATCCCGAAGGTGTGCTCAGCCCGGGTGTCGTCCTCAACCGCGACCCCGACGTCCACCTGCGCAACCTGAAAACGACCCCCGCGATCGAGGAGTCGGCGACGACCTGCGTCGAGTGCGGTTTCTGCGAGCCGGTCTGTCCCAGCCGCAACCTGACCACGACGCCGCGGCAGCGGATCGTGCTGCGCCGCGAGATCGCCCGCCAGCCCGACGGCTCCCCGGTGCAGAAGGCGCTGCTTGAGGAGTACGAGTACGACGCGCTCGAGACCTGCGCCGCCGACGGTTCCTGCCAGCTCGCCTGCCCGGTCGGGATCGACACGGGCCAGCTGGTCAAGGAACTGCGCAAGGAGCGCCACAGCGAGCGCGCCGAGCGGGCGGCACTGGCGGCAGCGAAGCGCTGGAAGGCAGTCGAGGCGGCTTCGCGTCTGGGACTGCGGCTGGGTGGACCGTTGGCGCGCCGGACCAAGCGCGGGGGGGGACTGCCCGGGGCCGCGCGGTGGGGAGGAGGGGGTGCCCCTCGCCCGACAAAAGCGGGGAGTGTCGGGAGAGGGGCACCCCCTCCTCCTCGAAGCGCCGCCGCCGCCGTGTACGTGCCCAGCTGCACCAATCGCATCTTTGGCGGGAACCCGGTCGAGGCGTTGGTGGCGGTTTCGGCTCGTGCCGGGATGCCGGTCTGGATTCCCGACGACATCGCCGGAAGCTGCTGTGGCCTGCCCTGGAGCTCGAAGGGGTTTGGCGAGGCCCACCGGCACAAGGCAAACGAGATGGTCGAGCGCTTCTGGGAGTGGAGCGGCGAAGGCGCCCTGCCGATCGTGATCGACGCCGCCTCGTGCACCCAGGCCGCCGCCGATCCGGGCGAGGGAGTGCTGAGCGAGGAGAACGCGGAGCGGCTCACCAAGCTGGAGATCGTCGACTCGGTCGCCTGGGCGCACGATCGCCTGCTGCCCTGGCTCGAGGTCGGCGAGAAGGTCGACGCGGCGACGGTCCACCCGACCTGCGCCACCCGTCACATGGGCCTCGCCCCGCGGCTGCGCTCGCTCGCCGGCGCCCTCGCCGAGGACGTCTACGTCGCTCCCTCGGCGACCTGCTGCGGCTTCGCCGGCGACCGCGGCATCTCCCACCCCGAGCTGACCGCCGCCGCGACCCGTCCCCAGGCCGAAGAGCTCGCCAGCCGCGACTTCGACGCCCACCTCTCCAACAACCGCACCTGCGAGATCGGCCTCAGCCGCGCCACCGGCGAGCCCTACGAGTCCGCAGTCATCCTGCTCGAGCGGCTAACGCGTAGCGGCTGAGACCGCGGCGGCGCCCTGCTCGTCCGCTTCCACCTCGACCGCGCGGATCGTCTCGAACATCTGCGGATCCTTGTCGAAGCGGCGGTCGAGGATCGGGTTGATGATGCCGCGCAAGGCCGAGACGTAACGCCACCACTTCGGCGCGAAGGTCCGCGGCGCGCGTTCTTCTATCCCGCGCACGGTCGCCGCTGCCGCTTCGCTCGGCTGGATGCGCTTGAACAGCCAGGCGGGTGCGTTTTCCTGCAGGCGGTCGGAGTGCTTGCGTTCGAAGCCGTCCTGGACGAGCTTGGTGTCGACCCAGCCGTAGTAGACGACGCCGGCGCTGGCGCCGAGCGGCATCAGCTCGGCACGCAGTCCCCGCCCCAGTGCCTCGACCCCCGCCTTGGCGACTGCGTAGGGACTGTTCAGCACGCCGTTGGCGAAGGAGTAGACCGAGCCGGTGACGACGATGTGGCCCTTGCGCTCGACGACCTGCGGCAGCGCCGCCCGCACCGTGCGCCAGACGCCGAGCATGTCGACCTCGAAGACCCGCTCCCACTCCTCGCCGCCGATGCCCCGCACTGTCGCCACCGAGGATTGAGCTATGCCGGCGTTGGCGACGACGACGTCGAGCCCGCCGAAGCGGTCGACCGTCTCGGCGACGGACTGCATCACGGCGCTGTGGTCGGTGACGTCGGTGGCGAGCCCGATCGCGCGCGGGCCGATCCGCTCGGCCGCCTCGCGCGCCTCCGCGGCGCCGATGTCGACGACGGCGACCGAGGCGCCGCGCATGTGCAGCTGGCGCGCCGTCTCGTAGCCGATGCCGCGGGCGGCGCCGGTGACCAGCGCCACCTTGCCGTTCAAGTCATAGGCGGGGGGCATGCGGCGGGGAGCCTAACGCGGCGCGGTCGGGGCGGGTGCGTCCGCGTCGCCCGCTCCGCGTGCCTCGGCGTCGCGGATCGCCGCGGCGACGCGTCGGTCTCGCTCGCTGCGACGGTCAAGCAGCGGGTTGAGCAGCCCACGCAGTGCAGACAGGTAGCGCCACCACTTCGGCGCGAAGATCCGCGGCGCCCGCTCTTCGATCCCCTTGACGACCACCGCCCCTGCCTGCGGCGGCGTGATCCGTCGCATCAAGAAGTCAGGTGCGATTTCCTCCAGCACGCTGGCGCCGGGCCTGGCGAAGGTCTCCTGGACCATCCGCGTGTCGACCCAGCCGAAGTAGGCGACGCTAGCACTGGCGCCGAACGGCGTCAGCTCGGTCCGCAGGGCGCGCCCCAGCTGCTCGACCGCAGCCTTGGAGACCATGTAGGAGCTGCCCAGCATTCCGTTGGCAAAGGCGGCTACTGAGGCGACGACGACGATGTGGCCTTTGCGCTCGGAGACCTGCGGCAGCGCCGCCCGCACGGTGTGCCAGACGCCGAGCAGGTTGACGTCGATCACCTTCTCCCACTCCTCCGAGGAGACGGAGCGCATCGTCGCGATCGAGGGCGGCGCGATCCCGGCGTTGGCCATCGCCACGTCGAGCCCGCCGAAGCGCTCGACCACCTCGGCGACCGCCGCTCGCATCGCGCCGGCATCGGTCACGTCGCCGGCGATCCCGATCGTCCGTTCGCCGATCCGCTCGGCCGCCTCGCTGGCCTCGTTGGCGTCGAGGTCGACGATCGCCACTGAGGCGCCCCGCGCGTGCATCTGCCGCGCCGTCTCGAAGCCGATCCCGCGCGCGCCTCCGGTGACCAGCGCCACCTTTCCGTTCAGGTCGTAGGCAGGCATGAGGCAAGACTATTGAGTACCGATTCCCCCCGTCGCGGGCAAAGCGCGGGCCCGCTCCTAGAATCACCCGTCCATGCCCGGCTTCCGCCCCGTCGACACCAAACAGTCCTTCCCCGAGTTGGAGGAGCGCATGCTGGAGCGCTGGCGCCAGCGCGACGTCTTCCACCGCTCGCTCGCCCAGCGCGAGGGGGCACCGATCTGGAACTTCTACGAGGGCCCGCCGACCGCCAACGGCCGGCCCGGATCCCACCACGTGCTCGCCCGCGTCTTCAAGGACGTCTACCCGCGCTACCGCTCGATGTGCGGTTACCGCGTGCCGCGAAAGGCGGGCTGGGACTGCCACGGCCTGCCGGTCGAGATCGAGGTCGAAAAGCAGCTCGGCATCGCCTCCAAGCAGGAGATCGAGGACTACGGGATCGACAAGTTCAACCAGCGCTGCCGCGAGTCGGTCTTCGAGTACGTCGAGGAGTGGAACCGGCTGACCGAGCGGATCGGCTTCTGGATCGACCTCGACAACCCCTACGTCACCCTCGACGACGACTACATCGAGTCGGTCTGGTGGTCGCTGAAACGACTCTGGGACGAGGAGCGCCTCTACGAGGGTCACAAGGTCGTCCCCTACTGCCCCCGCTGCGGTACTGCCCTTTCCTCGCACGAGGTGGCGCTCGGTTACAAAGACGTCGAGGACCCGAGCATCTTCATCAAGCTCGAAGTCTCCGGCTTCAGCAAGAAATCGCCGGCCGACACCGGACCGCTGCAGCTCGGCGACAGGCTTCTCGTCTGGACGACGACTCCCTGGACGCTGCCGGGCAACTACGCCGTGGCAGTCGCGCCGGACGTCACCTACGTGCGCGCAAGGGTTGGCGAAGACATCTTCATCGTGGCCGCGGGCCTGGTCGAGAAGGTCCTCGGTGAGCCCGACGAGATCCTCGCCCGAGTCCAGGGAAAGGATCTCGTCGGTGTGCTCTACCCCGCTCCGGTCTTCCCCCTGGCAGAACGGTTGGAAGGCATGGCCTCGGTCATCACGGCCGACTTCGTGACCACCGAGGACGGCACCGGCCTCGTTCACCTCGCTCCTGCCTTCGGCCAAGACGACTACGACGCGGTCATGACCGAAGAGTTCATCGGGGTCCACTCGCCGGAAGAGGCCCTCTTCAACCCGGTCGACCTCGAAGGCAATTTCACGAAGCAGGTGATCGGCTTCGAGGGCAAGTTCGTCAAGGACCCTGAGGTCACTGCGGCACTGATCGCCGATCTCGACGCGCGCGGCCTGCTCTTCCGCGAGCAGGTCTACGAGCACGCTTACCCGCACTGCTGGCGCTGCGGCACGCCGCTGCTCTACTACGCCAAGTCGAGCTGGTACATCGCCACCTCACAGGTGCGCGATCAGCTGCTCGTCAACAACGAGGAGATCGGCTGGCACCCCGAGCACATCAAGAGCGGTCGCTTCGGCAAGTGGCTGGAGAACAACGTCGACTGGGCGCTCTCGCGCGACCGCTACTGGGGCACCCCACTGCCGATCTGGCGCTGCACCGATCACGGTTGCGGGCACCTCGAGTGCATCGGGTCGGTCGAGGACCTCCGCAAGCGCGCCAAGGGCGAGGTTCACGAGGACCTGCACCGCCCCTACATCGACGACGTGGTCCTGGACTGCGCCGAGTGCGAAGGCGAGATGCGCCGCGTCGATTCGGTTATCGACACCTGGTACGACAGCGGCGCGATGCCCTTTGCCCAGCTCCACTACCCGTTCGAGAACGAGGAGCTGTTCAAAGAGCGCTTCCCGGCTGACTTCATCTGCGAGGCGATCGACCAGACGCGCGGCTGGTTCTACACGCTGCTCGCCGAGTCGACGCTGCTCTTCGACCAATCCAGCTACCGCAACTGCGTCTGCCTCGGCCTGATCCTCGACCCCGAGGGCCAGAAGATGTCGAAGAGCAAGGGCAACGTGGTCGAGCCCTGGGACGTAATTTCCGCCCACGGCGCCGACGCCTTCCGCTGGTACTACCTGACCGCCCAGCAGCCCTGGTCGGGCTACCGCTTCTCCGTCGACACCGTCGGCGAATCCGTCCGCCAGTTCCTCCTAACCCTCTGGAACACGTATTCGTTCTGGGTCCTCTACGCCAACGCCGAGAACTTGGGTCCCGCCGACTTCGGCGATGGGCTTGAGGTCACCGATGACCTCGACCGCTGGGCCCTCTCAAAGCTCCAGTCCACCGTCGCGACGGTCCGCGAGCGGATGGATGAGTTCGATTGCACTGCGGCCGGCCGGGCGATCACTGAGTACGTTGAGGAACTTTCCAACTGGTATGTGCGGCTCTCTCGCCGTCGCTTCTGGGACGGCGACCGGGCGGCCTTCGCGACTCTGCGCCACTGCCTGCTCGAGGTCGCGGCGCTGCTCGCGCCGTTCACTCCCTTCCTCGCCGATGAGATTCACCTCAACCTCGCCGGCGGCGAGGGCGAAGACCTGGGTGGCGGTCCCGATTCGGTCCACCTGCGCGACTTCCCCGAGGTAGATGCCGCGCTTGCCGATCTCGACCTCGAGGCCGCGATCGAGGCCGTGCGCCTTACCGTCGAACTCGGCCGCGCTGCCCGCGCCCAGGCCAAGGCCAAGATGCGCCAGCCGCTGCGCCGCGCCGTGATCGTCGCCAACGACGCCGAGCGCGTCGCGATCGAGACCCACGCCGACCTCGTCACCGCCGAGCTCAACGTCAAGGAGCTCGACTTCGTCTCCGAAGAGGCCGACCTGGTCAGCTATGCGGTCAAGCCCAACTACCGCTCGCTTGGCCCGCGCTTCGGCAAGCGGATGCCGCAGGTCGCCGCCGCGGTCGAGTCGCTCGATCCCGTCCACGTCGCCAAGGTGATGGCGGACGGGGGCGAGGTTGGCATCAACGTCGATGGCGACGAGCACACGATCGGCGCCGACGAGGTCACCCTCGCCCTACAGCCGCTGGAGGGCTACGAGGTCGAGGCTGAGGCCGGCCACGCCGTCGCCCTGCAGCTCGAGCTCGACGACGAGCTGCGCCGTGAGGGCCTCGCCCGCGAGATCGTCCACGCCGTCCAGAACGCTCGCAAAGCCGCCGGTCTAAACATCTCCGACCGCATCGAGCTAACCCTCGGCGGCGACGATGAGCTGATCGCGGCCGCCCGCGAGCACGAGGGCTACGTCACCGGTGAGGTCCTGGCGACGTCTGTCTCCTACGACGCGGCCGACTCAGCGCCGGTCCGCGTCGACGGTCGTGACCTCCACATTCACGTTGCAAAGATTTGACATTGTGCGCGCCACGCGCGCGGCCGAAATGTTTACGGTGCAATCATGCACCTGATGAGGGAGAGCTGGACCGACGCGCGACTAGACGACTTCCGGGCTGGAGTAGATCGCCGCTTCGACAAGGTCGAAGGCGAAATTCGCGAACTGCGGGTTGAGGTGAAAGAGCTGCGAGCTGAGATGAAACTTGGGTTCGAATCGGTTCACAGGACGATGGTTCAAGGGTTCGTCGCCCTCTCCGCCTCCTTTATCGCGGGATTCGCGGCGATCGCCACTCAGCTCTGAAGTCGGCAGGGCGAAAGGCGCCCGGTTTACTCCCCGGTCGGCTCGCCGATGATGAAGTCAGTTTTCTTCGAGTCGGAGAACTTGACCCAGCAATGCTCAGGGGCGGCGCCGGCCACGTCGACCAGCGCCGCTTCGATGCGTTTGGCGATCTCCGCCTTCTGCTCGTCGCTGCGACCCTCGAACCAGTGGACGTGGACGAAGGGCATGGTGGTCTGAGCCTTAGGCGGCGAGCGCCGGCTCGAGCTCGGCCTCGAGGCGACGCTTGGGCATCGCTCCGATCACCTTCTTGGCGATCGCCCCGTCCTTGAAGAGGATCAGGGTCGGGATCGAGAGGACTTCGTACTGAGCGGCGGTCTGCTGGTTCTCATCAACGTTGATGCTGACGATGTTGAGGTCGTCGCGCTCGGCGTCCATCTCCTCGAGGACGGGATGGACGACGCGGCAGGGACCGCACCAGGGAGCCCAAAAGTCGACGAGCACAGGGCCCTCGGCCTCGAGGACCTCCGCTTTGAAGGTGGCATCGGTCACGTCGTTGAGTTTGCCTGTCACTTGGATCTCTCTCCTGGGAATCGAGTTTCGGCGCTCAATACTTCAAAAAGTATAGCGAGGTAAGTCAAGGGGGTTTTCATCGGCCAAAGCGTAGAAGAGGTACCCGCCAGATTGCCTCCAGCACAATCGAGCGGCTCATCTTTGAGCTTCCAGCCTGCCGGTCGCGGAAGACGATCGGCACCTCAACCACTTCGAAGCCGAGCTGGATCGCCCTATAGGTCACCTCCACCTGGAAGGCGTAGCCGCGGGAGCGGATCGCCTCGAGGTCGACCGCTTCGAGCACCTCGCGACGGAAGCACTTGAAACCCCCGGTCAGGTCGCGCACCTGGACGCCGAGCGCGAGCCGCGCGTAGGCGCTGCCACCGCGGCTGATCGCCCTGCGCAGCGCGCCCCAGTCGCTGACCCCGCCGCCGGGGACGTAGCGCGAGCCGATCACCACGTCGGAGCGCCGCGCCGCCTCGAGCAGCCGCGGCAGGTAAGCCGGCTCGTGGGAGAAATCAGCATCCATCTCGATCACCAGCCCGGCCCCGCCGGCAAGCGCCTGGCGGAACCCGGCAATGTAGGCGGGGCCGAGTCCTTCCTTGGTCTTGCGGTGCAGGAAGTGCACCGCCTCCTCTTGCTCGGCGAGCCGCGCGGCAATTCGGCCCGTCCCATCGGCGGAGTTGTCGTCGACGATCAGGACCTGCGAGTCGGGCGGCAGCTTGCCGCGGACCTCCGCGACCAACCGCTCGATGTTCGTCGCCTCTTCGTAGGTGGGGAGGACGAGCCAGGCCGGCCCTCGCTCGGGATTGCTTGCTGACATCTGCCTGCGCGATGCTATTGGTGTGACCAATGCCGAGATCGCCGCCGCCCTCGAAGAGCTGGGGGTCCTCTATGAGCTTGACGGAGCGGTCAAATACCGCGTGCTCGCTTACGGCACGGCGGCCAAGGCGATCCGCGAAAGCCCGCTCTCGGTGGCCGACCTGGCAACGGCCGGGCGCGCGACCGAGATCCCCGGCGTCGGCAAGACGCTAGGGGAAAAGATCGTCGCTCTCTTGGAGACGGGCGAGATCCCGGCGGCGGTGAAGCTGAAGGCGAAGTTCCCGCCGACCCTGATCGAGGTGACGCGTGTGCCGGGGGTTGGGGCGAAGACCGCCCGCCGCCTCTTCGACGAGCTCGGCGTGGCGACGCTGGAGGACCTAAAGGCGGCGGCGGAGGGCGAGCGGATCCGCGAGATGAAAGGCCTCGGCCCCAAGGTCGAGGAGAACGTCCTGGCTGGGCTCGAGCGGCTCGGGGAACCTGGTGAGGCAACTGGTCGGGTGCTGCTCTCGATGGCCCGCCCGATCGCCGACGAGCTGGTGCGCACGCTGCGCGAACATCCGGCCGCCGAGCGGGTCGAGGTCGCCGGCTCGGCGCGACGCTGGGCCGAGACCTGCAAGGACATCGACCTGATCGCCACCGCCGATCAGCCGCAGGCACTCGCCGAGCACTTCGTCGCCAGCCCGCTGATCGCGGCCGCCGGGACGCCGGGCGCCAACGGCGTGCGAGCGCAGACCCAGAACGGCATCTCGGTCGACCTGCGGATCGTCGCGCCCGACGCTTTCGGCAACCTGCTGCAGCACTTCACCGGCTCACAGGCGCACAACGTGCAGCTGCGAGAGGAGGCCGTCGCCCGCGGCCTCTCGGTCTCCGAGCACGGCATCACCGAGACCGAGAGCGGCGAGGTGGACCGCTGCGCCAGCGAGGAGGCGGTCTACGAGCGCCTCGGTTACGCCTACATCGAGCCCGAGCTGCGCGAGGGGCGCGGCGAGCTGAAGGCGGCGCGCGAAAGCAAGTTGCCCGAGCTGATCTCGCTCGACGACATCCGCGGCGACCTGCACTCCCACACGACCCTCTCCGACGGCCGCAACACGCTCGAGGAGATGGCGGAAGCGGGGCGCGAGCGCGGCTACGCCTACATGGCGATCACCGATCACTCGGCCAGTCACGGCTTCGGCGACCACGTCACCGCCGAGCGGCTCTGGGAACGGATTGACGAGATCGCCGACTGGAACAAGGGCAAGCGCGGCTTCCAACTGCTCGCCGGCTCGGAGGTCAACATCGGTCTCGACGGCGGCCTCGACTATCCCGAGGACGTGCTGAGCGCGCTCGATTGGGTCGTCGCCAGCATCCACACGTCATTCGCGATCTCCGAAAAGGAGATGACCGCCAGGGTTCTGGAGGCGATCGAGAATCCCCACGTCGACTGCATCGGCCACCTCACCGGCCGCCTGATCGGCCGCCGCGAGCCCTACGGGATCGACGTCGAGGCAGTGGCCGAGGCGGCGGCGCGCACCGGCACGATGATCGAGATCAACGGCAACCCCAACCGGCGTGACCTGTCTGAGCAGCACGCGCGGCTGGCTGTCGATGCGGGGGTGACGATTGTGCTCAATACCGATGCGCATGGGGTGGAGACGCTCAACAACATGTCTTATGCGGTGGCTACCGCCAGGAGGGCTTGGCTTACTCCGCAGGACATCGCCAACACTCGTGGGTGGGGGGACTTCAAGAGATTGATTAAGGGCTAGGCGCGGCGGGTCCTGTCGCCGTTTTGGTGCCACCATCCTGCGGGGGCGGCTGCGCCGCCTCCTCGGACGGTCCCCCAAAACCGCGCCACCCGCCGCGACTGGCGCTTATTCCAGAGCGAAGACGACGCGGACGGTGGCGGTGACTGTGGAGGCTCCGGGCTTGACGGGCGGAGCGGGAGAGCTTGATTCGAGTTCGCCGCGCTCGGACTTGGGCTGGGCCGGGACTACTTCGCTGCCTTCTTCGATGGTCAGGGCCGGTCCCAGGATGGCTCCGGCGCGAATGGCCAACGCGGCGGCCTTTGCTTTGGCTTGGTCGAAGGCGGCCAAGAGGGTGTTGTTGTAGGCGGCTTCGGGGTTGCTGGGGAAGAAGTCGGGGCCGCGGGTGCTGGTGGCGCCGGCGGCTACGGCGGCGTTGACCAGGTCGCCGGAGCGCTCGGGTTGGTGGAGGACCACGCCGATGCCCTCGGAGGCGCGGAAGATGGTGTGTTTGCCGCGGGTAGTTTTGCGGACCGAGATCTCGCCGGTGGTGACATCACCTGGGCCGATGCCGGGCGTGGCTTGCACCGCCGCGATCACCGCGCGAAGGCGGATTGCGACGATTCGCAGCGCGGCCTCGCGCGACTTGCGTTCCTTGCTTACCGAGAAGCCGAGTTTGGCGGCGTCGTTGGGGACCTGCTGGGTGGCGGAGCCCTTGACGGTGACCGTTCGTTCGACGGCGCTCGCCGTCGCGGGCAAGGACAGGACGAATGCCAGCGCACCGAGCGCCGAAAGTGACCTCATTCGCCGAGTCCTCCCCTGCCTCACCTCACGATCATCCCATGGTGCAACGCTTTGCGCACCCCATGGAGGAACAAAGCGTTGCACCTGTTAGTCGCGCAGGCGGTCGCTGCGCAGGCCAGGGGCACGAACCAGCTGGATCGGGCGGAGGGCTGAGTTGGGGACGACGTAGAACTTGACGCCGTCGCGCTGCTCGATCGCCAGCACCGCGGCCTCGCGCGAGTGCCAGGCAAGCGAGACGAGCAGGGCATAGCCGGCGCCGATCGCGGCGACGCCGGGGAAAAAGACGCCTAGCGCTCCGGCGGCAACCGCAGTGAGGCCGATTGGCCAGAGGCGGGCGAAGGAGATTCGGGCCGGCGACTCGGGAGGGAGGGAGGTGGCGGTGCGCGCAGCGGCTAGGGCATCACGGAGGCTGTCGGCAGCGCGCGACGGCCGACCGAGGTAGAGCCCGACTACCAGCGCAACGAGCCACCAAGCCGCCGCAACCACGAGGGTCGTCGTGTCGGCGTCGCGATTGGTGGTGATCGCCGTGATCCCGGCAAGGGCCGTCGCCTCGGCGCCGGTGAGCAGGACCGTGACCCGCAGCAGATCGCTGAAGGGCATCGCTAGGCAGCCAGCTCCGCCAGCAGGCGGAGCCAGCCCTCCGGCCCGTCAACGGCGAGGTCGCACTCTTCGGTCAGCTCCGGTGGCGCCTCCGGCGAGATCACACCGACGCAGATCGCTTGTTGCAGGTGGCCTTCCTCGCGCAGCTCCCGCAGCCGGCGAAAAGCGTCTAGGTCGGTGCGGTCGTCGCCGGCGTAGACCGCCGCGACGATTCCGTCCTCGGCAAGCAGGGCCGCCACCGCGGCGTCCTTGCCGCCCCCCCCCAGTGGCCGCAGCTCCAGAACCTTGCGGCCCCAACGCGGTTCCAGCTTGGCCCGGCCGGCCTCGGCGGCGATCTCGTGCGCCCGCGCCTCGGCGCCCCGCTCGTCCGCGGCGCCGCGCCAGTGCAGGGACTGGATCGGGCCCTTGTCCTCGCGGCGCAGGCCGGCAGCGGCGAGGGCGGCAGCGTCGAGCCCGTCGATGAACTCCGCCGCCGCCCGCTCGTCGCCGGCGAGGGCCGGATCGAGCTGGGGGGCCTCCTCCCCCGGCAGCAGGAGCTCGAGGCCGTGGTTGCCGGCGTAGGCGAGGTGGTCGACTCCAACCAGGCGGCGTGCCTCCAGCGCCTGGCGTCCCGAGATGCAGGCGACCAATCCGAAACGCTCGCTCAGCCTCTCCAGCAGGCGGGTGGCCTCCGCCGGCACCGCCGCCTGCTCGGGCCGCTCGACGATCGGCGCCAACGTCCCGTCGACGTCGGTGAGGATCGCCGCGTGGTTCGGATCGGCGAGCAAGGGATCGAGCAGGGAGCGCCCCGCGCCGCCCTCCCCTGTCTTTGCTGCGGGAGGCACGGCTCTAGTATCGCGGCACGATGCCCCAGGACTTAGCGATGCCGCCCCACCGCACGCTGAAGCTCGCCGTGATTGGCACCCTGGCGGGAATCTTCAGCGGCCTCTTCGGCGTCGGCGGCGGCACGGTCATCGTGCCCCTGCTGATCTTCTGGTTCGGTTACGGGGAGCGCTTGGCCACCGGCACCAGCCTCGCCGCGATCGTCCTGATCGGCCTGCTCGGCGCGCTCGCCCAGGGAGGCCTCTACGGCAACGTCCATGTCGTCACCGGCTTGTTGCTGACGATTCCGGCGGTCGTCGGGGTCATCGCCGGGACGGCGATCCAGCAGCGCATCCCCCAGCGCGCGGTCTCACTTCTCTTCGCTGCCCTGTTGGTGGCGGTGGCGATCGAGCTGATCGTGCGATGAACGAGCTCGCCGCGATCCTGATCGCCCTCGCCGGCGGCCTCGCCGGCGGGCTGGTCGGCGTCGGCGGCGGCGTCCTCTTCGTGCCGGCGCTGACGATCTTCCTCGGCCTCACCCAGGTCGAGGGGGAGTCGACCTCGCTGCTGATGATCGTGATCGTCGCCCTCGTCGGCGCTCTCAGGCAGAACTCCTACGGCAACGTCCGGGTGCGCGAGGCCATCGTGATCGGCGTGCTCTCGCCCCTCGGCGTTCTGCTCGGGGTAGCAATTTCCAACGAGGTCCCAACCCGGACTCTGGAACTAGCCTTCGCCGCTCTGGTCCTCTTCTTCGCCGCCACCCTAGTCCGCCGCGCCCTTTCAACCCCCGCCTGACCAGCGCGACAGAGGGCCATCGGTAACCTCAAAAGCGTGGAATCGCTTCGATGGGAAGGGGACGTACCGCAGCTGCGCAGGCCGATCCTGGTCTGCTCCTTCCGCGGCTGGAATGACGCCGCCGCGGCGGCTTCGACGGCGGTGACGACGGTCGGCGATGCCTTCGACTCCGAGCTGATCGCGGAGGTGGACGCTGAGGACTACTTCGACTTCCAGGCGACCCGGCCGACGATCGTCCTTAGCGAGGGCCAGGCGCGGCGCATCGACTGGCCTCACAACAACCTAATCGCGGTGCGGATACCCGCCGCCGAGCGCGACCTCGTCCTGCTCGACGGCACCGAGCCGAACCTGCGCTGGCGCACTTTCTCGGAGACGATCGCGACCGCCGCCGATGCGCTCGGTGTGGAGATGGTGATCACCCTCGGCGCCCTGGTCGCCGAGGTCTCGCACACGCTGCCGGTGCCGATCACCGGCCTCGCCTCCGACGAGAAGCTGGTCGAGGAACTCGACCTGCAGCGCTCCAACTACGAGGGGCCGACCGGGATCGTCGGCGTCGTCCACGACTGCTGCCGTCAGGTCGGCATGAGCTCGGCCTCACTCTGGGCTGCGGTGCCGCACTACGTCGCCGCGGTCCCAAACCCCAAGGCGGCCCTCGCCCTGCTACGCCGCCTCGAGGGCCTCACCGGCATCGCCGTCGACGCGACTGAGCTGGAGGAGGAGACCAACAACTACGAAGAACAGATCGACCGCGCGATCGCCGCCAACCCCGAGATCGAGGAACTCGTCGACCGCATAGAGGCCGAACAATCCGAGCAGCTAAACAGTCCCGAAGACCTTCCGTCCGCGGACTCCATCGCGCGGGACTTCCAACAGTTTTTGCGCCAGCAGGGAGATCAGTAAGCCGGCTGACGACGCCTCTGCCGGGGGTGGCGTGTGGGAGGGGGGTCGAGGACAGCCCGTGGACTGCCCGCAGGCCCCCCTCCCACATGACAGGACCCGCGGCCCAGAAGCGTCGCGTCCCTAACTCTCAGCCGCCGGACAAATCAGCCGATAGTCACACCATCCGCAGGTGGTAGGCGCCGGCCGCGGCTCGAAGTCCTGGCCGAGGACCCCCTCGCCGACCTCCAGCACCGTGCGCTCCACGCGCTCGGCGTCGTCGGGCCTGACCGGTGCGGCGACCTTCTCCGCGTCGAGTACGTAGTAGTAGCTGCCGCTGCCGGCCTCCAAGCCCCACGCCTCGCGGGCGGCGAGGCGGTAGAGGGCGAGCTGCAGGTCGCTCTCCAAATCGGCTTCGCTCTTGCGTTCGCCGGTCTTGTAGTCGATCAGCTCGTGGGTGCCGTCGGGGAGGCGGTCGACCCGGTCGATGCGGCCGCGCACGTGATGGGGGCCGATGCGGATGTCGAACTTGCGCTCGAGCCAGACCGGCTCCCCTTCGGACTCCTGCTCGCGTTCCCAGTAGAGCCGCATCGCGTTGCGGGCGCGGTCGCGGAACTGCAGCTCGTCGTCGCTGGAGCCAAAGCCGGAACGCCGCCAGCCCGCCTCGAAGAGTTCCATCAGCCGCTCGACGTCGTCCTCGCCTCCCTCGCTCGACTCCTTGTGGAAGCGCTCGAGCACGTTGTGGACGAGGATGCCGAAGCGCTGGTTGATCGTCGGCTCCTGGGGGATGCCGAAGACGCGCGCGAACTTGTACTTCAGCGGGCAGGTCAGGTAGAGGTCGAGGTCGGAGGCCGAGAGGCTGAGCGCGCCGTCGCCGCGGCGCGGCAGGAAGGCTTCCAGCGAGGGCTCGTGGCGAGCGGCGATCAGCTTGCGGCGACCGTCGCGCTCGCGCTCGGAGTCGAGCAGGTAGGCGTCGAGGGGAGAGGCATCGAGCTCGGCCTGCTGCTCCGGCGTCGCCACCTGCCGCAGCAGGCCGTTGACCGCCTCGATCGCCTCCGCCGTCGCCTCCTCGCCCGGCCGCTGCGCCAACGCCGCCAGCTTCAGCAGCTCAAGGTGGCGGGCGATCGCCCGGTTGACGTCAACGACGGTGTCGAGGCGCGGCTCCGAGAGCTCGCGGCCCGCCCGCCAGGACGCCTCCAGCACCTCCTCGCGCAGCTTGCGGTAGGTGGCGTGGAGACCCTCGGCGGGCCCGAACAGCTCCTCCTCCTGCAACTCCTCCTCTTCGCTTCCCTCGTCTCCTTCGCGCGCGACTCGCGAGAGGACCAGGGTCGAACACGCCTGGACCTGCTCGGAGTCCGGGCCGAGCACGAAGACGTGGTCGAAGCTCGTCCCCTTGGCCGCCGACCGCGCCAGTCCCTGCACCGCGCCGGGGGACGGTGGCTCCTCACCTCCGGCCGGCTCGACCCCGGCCTCGGCGACCGCGCTCAGGTAGCGCACAAAGTCCCGGGTCGACCCATGTGGCTCGCGCCGCGTCCAGGTCGTGGCGAGGTCAGCGAGCCGCGAGAGCCCCAGCAGCCGCTCCGCGACCTCCGGCTCGGCGGCGTAAAGCCGCTGCCGCCGCAGCCCGACCCGCTCGATCAATCGCCGCACAAAAACATCGGCGCGGCGTTCTTCGATCGCAGCCGAGGCTTCCCCGTAGAGCTTGAGGAAGCCTTGGATCCGCTCGCGTCCCTCGGGTGGGATCTGGGGACTCTCCAATGCCGCCTCACAGGCCGACACCATGTCGACCTTGCGCCGCCTCGCGATCGTCGTCAGTCGCGCCAGGTCGGCAGCTCGCAGTTCGATCGGTGGCCGTGTCAGCGCCCGCGCCGCGGCGGGAGAGTCTTCGGGATCGGCGAGCACGCGCAGCCAGGCAATCGCGTCCCGCACCTCGGGCCGCTGGAACAGCGCCGCTGGCCCTGAGAGGTGGAACGTAACTCCCCGCTCCTCCATCGCCGCCGCAACCGCCCCACCTTCGACCGCCGGATCGTCGACCAGTACGGAGATCGACTCCGGCGCCGCCCCTTCGCTCAGCAAATGCTCGACCTCCCGGGCCACCGCCTGCGCCTGCGCCCGCTCATTGCTACATCGCCAAAGTCGCACGGTCGGTTTCCGGAACCGCTCCCCGAGCTCCAGCACCTCGCCATCGAACTCGAAGTCATGGAAGTCGCGCTTCGTCCGCGGGTGGCGCGGGGGAGGGGGGTCGAGGACAGCCCGTGGACTGCCCGCAGTGCCCCCCTCCCCCGCGACAGGACCCGCGGCCAAGCGCCCCTCGTCCCTGACCTCAAGCGCGTAAACATGGTTCCGATTCTCGCCAGCAAGCCTCCCCAGAACCGAGCGCTGCGCGGCCGTCGTGTCCTCGTACTCGTCAACCATGACGTGGATGAAGCGGGAAGCGATCTCGGCGCCGACGTCCGGGCGCTCTTCGAGGAGCTTGCCGAGGGCCAGGAAGACGTCGGCCCGGTCGAGGCTTCCCGACTCGGCGAGGATGCGATCGTGGGCGGCGCAGAACTCGGCGAGTTCAGGCTCGGGCGGCTCGGTGCCTGTCTTCAGCTCATCAACCTGTGACAAAAGTCGGGCGAGAAGCCCAGTGGGATTGCCGCGGATTTCCTGATTGCGGAGTGGCAGGTTGTCGAGGTGATCGAGCAGGATCGCGAGTCGCTCGGCCGGTCCCAGGACATCGAAGAACGGGTCAAGGCCGGCGGCCGTCGAGTGAGTTCGCAGCAGTCGCTCGCAGAGCGTCTCCCAGGTGCCGATCCAGAGTTCCTCATAGGGCACGTCGAGGAGCACCTCGGCTCTTTGCCGTAGCCGCTTGGCAGTGGCGCGCGTGGAGCAGAGGACCAACACCCGGTCAGGTGCGAGGCCGTCGTCCGCCAGCCGCGCCAAACGGCGCGCCAGGGCCTCGGTCTTGCCGCTCCCGGGCGGGCCGACGAGGAGCAGCGGACCGCCGTCATGGGCGACCGCGCGTTGCTGTGTCTCGGCTAGGGCGAGCATGGTCCAACGCTAGCGAGTGCGCGGCCTCCATAGGATGAGCCGCGTGGACGTTTTCTCCGCAGACTGGCTGGGAATCTGCCGCCGAGCCGTAACCGCGCAGCGAGAGATCTTCGATCAGGTGCGCGGTATCGAGGCCCGCACCGTCTATGAGGGGATCGGCGAGGGGGGCGACCGCACCCTCGTCATCGACCGCCGCTGCGAGGACATCGTCTTTGCCGAGCTCGACGATCTGGCGCAGCAAGGCGCCTCCTTCTCCGCCGTTTCCGAGGAGCGCGGCGAGGTCGAGTTCGGCGGCGGGGGACCGGTGCGGGTCGTGATCGACCCGATCGACGGCTCGCTCAACGCCCGCCGCACCCTCCCCTCTCACAGCCTCAGCGTCGCGGTCGCCAGCGGAGACTCGATGGCGGACGTCGAGTTCGGCTACGTCTATGACTTCGGTGCCGGCGAGGAGTTCGCGGCGAGCCGGGGCGGGGGCGCAACTCTCGACGGCGAGCCAATCGAGGTGGCCGCCGACAGCGACAAGCTCGAGCTGCTCGGACTGGAGGCTGCCGAGCCGGGGGCCGCCGTACCGGCGCTTGAGGCCTTCGACGGTCGTGTGTACCGGATCCGCGTGGTCGGCTCGATCGCGATCACCGCCGCCTACGTTGCCGCCGGCCGCTTCGACGCGATGATCGGACTGCGGCCGTGTCGCTCAGTCGATGCCGCCGCGACGCAGTTGATTGTGCGCGAGGCCGGCGGTGAGGTTTCCTTCGCCGACGGCTCGCTGGCGGAGGCACCGCTCGGCCTCGAGGCCCGCTACACCTTTGCCGCCGCTGCCGGCGAGCGCGGATTGTCGATCGCCCGCGCCGCCCAGTAACCACCGCCCGGCTCGGGTTTAAGAACGTCTGTTCGCTAAGAACGTACGTTCGCTACACTCGCGAACCTTCGAGGCAGGAAACCCGCAGACCGAAGGGATCATCTTTCACATGGCATCGACCAACGGGAGCAAAAGCTCCGCCTCCAAAGCTAAAAAGACCACGACCGCAGAGAAGAGTCAGACCCGCACCGTCGCCGAGACTGCCGTTGACATCCCCGTCGGCGCCGTGCTGACGGTGACCGACCGGGTCACCGAGCTGTTCGAGCCGTTCAGCGGCCGTAGCGCCGCCGAAAAACAGCTCAAGTCCTACCGCACCGAGTTGCGACGCCGGGTCAAGCGCACCGAGCGTCGCGGCGCCACTGCCCGTCGCCGTGCCACCACCGAGGCACGCAAGACCCGCAACCGGGTCGAGCGCGAGGCGCGCAAGCGTCAACGCACGGTCGAGACGACCCTCAAGCGCAACCGCGACGACCTCGAGCAGCGCGTACGCAAAGCCGTCGAGCTCCTCCCAGTCTAAGTCAGGCGGCCTTAGACACCGCGCACTACTACCGGCAGTGAGCCGGCTGGCTCGTAGGGCCAGTCGGCTTGCGCCGGCGCGTACGCCCGGAACTGGAACCGCACGCCACGGCTGTCGTCGTCGGCGAAGCGGTAGGCGTAGCGAAATCGCCCCTGGCGATCGGTGCGCACCGTCCTGAACTCGGACCAGGGGAGCCCGGCCAGGCGGAACTGAAGCTGCACGACCTTGCCGTCGGCCGGCACGGCGGTGCCGCCGCTCGCGACCTTGCCGTGGAAGACGACGGGGATGCCCCCGATCCTCGCCGTCGCTTCGGAGGCCCGCAGGACGAGGCGGGTCGGCACCGTCACAGTCAGCGGATCGCTGCTTGCTCCCCTGGTCGTTGCCGTGGGCGCAACCTCGGCAGTCACTTGCCTGCTCGGTCCGGGCGTAAGGCGCAGGCCGAACTTGCCGTTCGCATCGGTCTGCACCGTGGAGAGTCGCTCGGCAGGAGCGCTGCCACCGGAGAAGCGCTCGATCACCCGCACCACCACTCCCGCCAGAGGCGTGTGCCGCCCGCCAATCAGGCGGCCGCCAAACCACGTTCCGCGGCCGTAGCGGACGGTTCGTGGACGGGTCTTGATCACGAGCCTGACCGCCGACTTGAGCGGCCCCCGCAGGCGCATCGTCGTTCCGTCGGCGCGAGTGGAGGTCGTGGTGGAATTGCCGGCGCGGTCGAAGGCGGTCGCTTGGAACTCGTACTCGCCCGCCGGGTAGGCACTCGAGTTCCAGTGAGCGCGCAACTGGCCCGCCGAAAGCTCCGTCGGCAGCTTCGCAAAGCGCTCTCCGGAGCCCAAGCGCCGCACTGCGATTGAGCCGCGGCTGAGGTCGAGACCGGAGAGGGAGTCGGCCGCCCTGACTTCGATTCGCTCCGGGTCGAGCGGGCTCTGAGCTGCGGCGAAGGCAAGCGCGGGTGGCTCGCGGTCGATCTTGACCAGGACCGTCGCGGGCGGATGATTGGGCAAGCCGTTGGAAACGCTGCCGTCGTTGACATTGCCGGCGGCGTCCCGCGCGTAGTAGTCGACCGTGTGCACGCCGGAGTCGATCACGGTCGCCGCGGCCCGGTTGCCGGCGACCGCAGTCGGCGCCCCGCCGTCGATTCGGATCGCGGTAAAGGGACTCCCGGGTCCGTCCACTGTCATCCCTGACTCGGCGTCGTTGGCCTGGACGGTCAGGGCCACCGGTGCTTTCGACCAGCCATCGACGACGCCCGTAATCGCCGTCTGCGGATCGTCCTTGTCGACGCGGAGGATCACGGTCCGTGCGAGCGCCGAGGGCATGCCGGAGCCGGAGACCGCCACCGCGTGAACGTAGTTCGTGCCTTCGGGAAGCTCGCCGACCCAGAGGCGATCCCCGCCAACGCCCGCCTGCAAATCGGTTTCGACTTCGCTGCAGGTCCCGGACGGGCAGGGATCGCCGCTCGCTGAGCGGTCGATCGAAACCGCGTAGCCGCGGATGCCAGAAAGCGGCTGTGGCCCGGTTGGATGGCTGAAGCGAATCGCGTAGGGAAAGGCGGTGCGGCCGATCCAGCCCGGCTGGGTCAGGGGTTCGACCTCGCCGGGAGGAGAGTTGTCAAAGCGCAGCTTGGCGCTCGCCGCCGGTCCGTGCTCGCCGTTGCTGTCCTCCAGCCAGACTTCGGCTGTGTATTCACCCGGGGTCGGCGGGACGCTGACGTGGTCTAGTGAGGTTGCCGCCCACGGCAGCGTTTTGTCGCTAGCCAGTGTTTTGCCCTGAGGGTCGAGCAAGCGGTAGTGAACGGCCACGATTGGACCCGGCGGATTGGTCCAGCGCAGTCCGAACTGCGTCCCCGGGTGCCAACGATCCTCATCGCCATCGACGCGCAGGTTGAGTGGTGGGAGTACGGCCTGAGCAGGAGTTGCGGCTAGGGCCACCACAAACGCCACGGCCACAAAAATCCCGCCAACTATCCAGGTGCAACGCGTTGTTCCTCTGTGAAAAGAACAACGCGTTGCACCTCTGCTGGGTTGGTTCCTCACGGCCCGAACTCCCCCGCCGCAGAGCCGGTCGAGTTGGGCACGGATGTCGCTTCGCCGCCACTTTCCGCCGTTGGCGCGGCGGCGGGTTCAGGCGGCGGCGCTTCGTATTCGATCGCGTCGGCCGTTGAGGCGCCTGGTTCCGGACTGGCTTCGCGTGTCTCCTCTGGGTCCGGACCCTTCTTGACCGGCTGGGACCCCGGCTTCGTGGGTTCGGGCTGCAGGGCCGCCGGCGCGTAGTCCACCGAGCCGCCTTCCGCCGTTTCGGCAGCACCCGCGGCCGGCCGCTCAGCTGCCGGCCGCACTTCGTGGTGGGCTATGTGCAGGGGCGTCGGGAGCACACCGGTCGCCACGCAGGCGGCTCCGCCGGCCGCGCCCGCGCAGAGGGTCAAGAGCTTGGCGATTGCGGTCATGCCGGCACCGCGCGAACCGCCCGCGGCAGCCACCTGCGTAGCGACCGAGTCGCCGCCTCCCGGTAAGCGCGAAGCCAGGTTGGTGACGAGCTCGTGCGCTCGCCCCAGCAGCGAGCGCGAGGGGGGAGCCAGCGGGATCAGCGCCGCGGCGATCCTCGGCGCCGCGCGGTAGGTCCGCATCGTCGCCCGGCACTGGGTGCAGGCGCGCAGGTGCTCACGCACCGCTGCCGTGTCCCGCGGGCTGGTTTCACCGTCGCAAAACGCGGAGAGCAGCGGTTGCAGGTCGCGGCAGCGGCGACCATCCTCACTGCGTGCGATCAGGCTGCGGAAGTGGGCCCGGCCCTCGGCAAGGAGGCGGTTCACTTTTGTCTGGCTGAAGCCGGTCCGGGCGCCGATCTCAGCGTAGGAGTAGCCCTCCGCAAGCAGTCCCAGGGCTTCCAACTCGGCTGGCTTCAGCGCCTGCAGCGCCTCGCGGCTGCGCGCCATACTCTCGCGCCGCTCGACCTGCTCCGCGGGGCCGTCGCTGCTGGAGGGAATGAGCGCAACGGGATCCTCTGCGGAGTCGCTACGGCGCCGCTGGTAGCCGAGCAGCTTCTCTCTGCTCGCGCGGACGGCAAGGGCCTCGTGCTTGGTGACAGTTTGCGTCCAGCGGATCAATTCCCGTAAGTCGGTGGTCGGCGCTTTGGTCAGCGCGATCTCCAGCGCCCGTTGGTAGGCGTCCTCCGCGTCATCGGCATCGAACGAGTAGCGCCGCGCGGTCCTCCTCAAGGCGGTCTCGTAGCGGGCGATCATTTCGACCGCGGCGCGCTTGCGCGCGGCCTCACTCGTCCCTACGACCTGGCTTCCCTCGCTCACTGAGTTCCCCTGCACCGGTTCAACTCTCCCGTCCGAAACATGGCAAGCGAATTGCCGGACGGCGGCGAATTCGCCCCCTCGCTGGACGCTTGACCGGGCTCAGTTCCCGCAAATTGCGCAGATCGCCAGGGCCGCGTCTGAGCTTTACCTTCCGTATGGACCGTCAAGCGCAGACACGCCTGGCAGAGAGCGCCGATAGCATCAGCGGCGATGAGCACCTGTGTGGTCACCGGCGGCGCCGGCTTCCTCGGTTCCCACCTCTGCGAGCACCTGCTCGGCAAGGGGCACCGAGTCATCTGCATCGACAACCTCGAGACCGGCTCGCTGCAGAACATCGAGCACATCCGCGACCCGGCTTTCGACTTCCGGCACATCGACATCATCGAGCACGTCGCCGTCCCCGAGGACGTCGATTTCGTCTACCACCTCGCCTCGCCGGCCAGCCCAATCGACTATCTGCGGCTGCCGCTGCACACGCTCAAGGTCGGCTCTCACGGCACCCACCACATGCTCGGCGTCGCCAAGTACAAGCGCGCCCGCTTCCTGCTCGCCTCGACCAGCGAGGTTTACGGCGATCCCCAGGTCCATCCGCAGACCGAGGACTACTGGGGCCACGTCAACCCGATCGGCCCGCGCGGCGTCTACGACGAGGCGAAGCGCTACGCCGAGGCGATGACGATGGCTTACCACCGCCAGCAGGGCGTCGACACCTCGATCGTGCGCATCTTCAACACCTACGGCCCGCGCATGCGCGCCCACGATGGGCGGGCGATCCCGACCTTCCTGCGCCAGGCGCTCGAGGACCGGCCGCTGACCGTATTCGGCGAGGGTGAGCAGACCCGCAGCTTTTGCTACGTCGACGATCTGATCCGCGGCATCGTCGCGCTCGCCGAGTCGGACGTGCACACGCCGGTCAACATCGGCAACCCGAACGAGTTCACCCTGCTCGAACTGGCGAAAACGGTGATCGAGGTGACCGAGTCACGCTCGGAGATCATCTTCGAGCCGCTGCCGGTCGACGATCCACAGCAGCGCCGCCCCGACATCGGCCGCGCCCGCGACCTGCTCAGCTGGGAGCCCAGCATCGAGCTCCGCGAGGGGTTGAAGATGACGATCGAGCAGTCGGGCGTCGAGCGCCTCGCCGGCGCCTCGGACTAGGCCGGGACCGGAACGCTCTCCGCCGCCGCGACGTCGCTGCTGCGGTAGAAGGCTATGGACGTGGGGACGTTGGTCAGCTCCTCGCGCATTGCGTTCCAGGTGCGCATTGCCGCCGTCTCGGCCGGCCAGCCGTAGCGGGCAAGGAGCGCTTCGGAGCCGCGCTCGTCGGGGGCGGCGACGGTCGAGTCCGTGAGGGCGCTGGCCAGGGCGGCCATGCCGCGGCAGAAGTCCTCCTCATTCCAGGTGATCCGCCCAGCGTCGTCGATCTCGACGAAGCCGTTCTCGGCGAGGAAGCTGAGTTCGACGTAGGCTGCTCCGGGATCGCCGTAGTACTTGGGCCCGCGGCGCAGGTAGTGGAGCAGCTCGGCGATGTGCGTGGCGCACATGTCAAGGCGGCTGACGCCGGTGACCTCGAGCCAAGCGTCGGAGATCGTCATCAGGAATCCGTAGACGTCGGCAATTGCCTCCTGCAGCGCCATGAAGGGCTCGATCCCGAGCGTCTCCATCCAATCGTCGTAACAAGTGGCCGGCACGACGACGTTGTGGCCGTGGTCGTGGCCGCGGATCCAGGGCATCAGCGTCTCGGAGACCGGCGCATCGGCAGCCCGCATCGGCCCGTTCAAAAGCGTTTCCGCGAGCGGGATCGTGATCTCCGAGTAACGCGCGAGGTGGACGTTGCGCATGTAGAGGGTGCGCTGTTCCTCGATTGGCAGCCCGTCCACCCATTCGTCCTCGGGCATGAAGTAAGCGAAGTGCTTGGGGTGGCCTGCCGCCTCGCCGGCTGAGACCAGCAGGTTGGTGACGTTCATCGGCAGCTTGAAGGGGACGCTCAGCCCGCTCGCGCCGATTTCGGCCTCGACTGACGCCAGGGCCCGCTCGAGCGAGGCGTCGAGTTCGTCCAGCAGTTTCTGCTGGCGCTCGTCACGGGCGGCGGCGAGGAAGGAGTGCAGCCCGACGCGCGTCTTCATCCGCCAGGTACAGAGCGGTCCGCAGACGATCTCGAGTGCAGGCGGGGGCCCGCTGCGGGCGATCTCGAGGGTCATCTCGCGATGCTCGATCCCTCCCGCAAGCCCCTTCGCGCGCAGGCGCACGATCGCGGCGCTCTCCTCGTCCACGAGGTCGGCGAGCTCACGCATCCCCTCGGCCAGCTCGCCGCGCAGCGCCGAGGCGGCGCTCTCGGAGACCGCCTCGCCCTCGCAGGTCTGCAGGCTGCGCAGCGCTTCGCTCTGCGCAGCGAGGCTGAGCAGCAGCGGCATCACCTCGTCGGCGTTCGTCGGCGGTTGCCCGTCGAGCAGAACGTGGCCGACACCATGCTGGTCGTCGATCGGCCAGAACGGCGGCAAAAGTTGCGGAGCCTTGCGACTGGCCAGCTGCGACATCTCCCTTTCCCTTCCCCTCCTGCATGGCTCGGCGCCATGCGCGCGTTGAGTCCACGATCCGGATACCGCTCGTTACCTCTCCGGTACGGGCGAAGGTACAGAAGGGAACACGCAAATGCAACTTAAATGCTTGAGTAAATTAGACCACGGGGCAGCGGCCACTTCAAGAAGCGAGGGCGGCCAAGATGGCCGCCCTCGCGTACTGCGTGATGTTGCCTTTGCGCTACTGCGTATGCGCAGTGAAGGAGAAGACGCCCAGCGGGTCTCCGCCGGCAAACTTTTCCTGCGCTTCCATCGTCGCTTTTTCGATCGGATCGATGAACACGGAGTTCAGCGTTTCGGCGGTTATCGCCTGCAGGGTCGCCGAGGCGTTTTGGACGCTGACAGTCCGAGTTGCCGGGTCCGACGTGATCGTCGCTCCGGTCATCTGGATGTCGGCAATCGATGCCCGCCCCAGGTTGCCTTTGTTGAGTTCCGCGTTTTTGTCGTTCTGGATCGTCACTTCGACGGTGGCGGTCTTCGCGCCCAGATCCACCCAGATGTTCCCCATCGTGAGGACCGTGGTGCCCTGGCCGACCGCTTCGAGGCTCTGGGTCAGCTGCAGGCCGCCGGCGGTCTGCAGAATGCCCGCCGAGGCCGTCGGTCCTATCGTGCCGCCGCCGATCGGGAAGGCAACGGTCGGGGGAGGACCGGGGTTGGTCACGGTGGTCGGCGCGACGGTCGACAGTTTCACCTCAAACGGGCCTGCCGCTTCTCCGGGCGGCGGACCAACTTTTTTGAGCTTCTGCAGCGCCGATGCGCTGAGCACGAGCGAGGCCTCGCCACCAGGCAGCACCGCGACCGTTTTCGGCTGCGCTTCGCTGAAGGCGCCGCCGAGCACCTGGTTGCCTTTGAAGGGCGGCTGTACGACCTTGCTCGCCGAGGCCCGTTTGTTGCCTTTCGCTTTGCCTTTTTTCTGGCCGGTGAAGCCGAGCTTCTTGTTGAGCTGCTTGGCGGCCTTGCCGGTCAGCTTCAGCTTCGCGACATTGACGTTGACGCCGAAGCCGTTGCGCGAATAAGTCAGGTTGGCCACGCCGGCGAACTTCATGCTCTTGCCGGCGACCTTGGCACTCAGCGAGCTCTTGGCAGTATCGAGAACGAGCGTGTTGACCGTGGCGGTCTTCTTGCCCCGCTTGAACTTCATCCCGCCGCTCAGTTCAAGGCTGCCGAGGCCGTTGGTCGGGTCGATCGAGCCGCCGCTCACCGGCAGCGTCACCTTGCGATTTTTGACCGTGCCGGGGCTCACCTTGAGCACCTTGACCCCGGCTTTCTTCAGCTTCTTGAAGAAGCCCTTATTGAGGGTGACGCTTGTAGTGCCGCTGGCGACGGGGTCGCTCGTGGCGGACGCAAAGGGGGCAAAGGCGAGCAACGCGACCAGCGCAGCAACCATCGCTACAACTGACAGCATCAACCCCCGGCCCCGTGCTGGCTGGGTCACATCGTTCATTTCGATCCTCCGTTTGCTGCCGCCCCCTGCTGCCCCTCATGGCGACTTACGGCATGTCGATTACGGCCAGATTATTCCCGGCTTGTAATCCCACAAACCGTATTTGGCCGCAATGTTCCGGTTGGGCGCACCGGCCCTCGCACCCATATCCTGTCGCCATGGCCACCGAAGAGACCCACCGCACGATCGCGCCGGTGGTCGGTCCTGACGACGAGCGCGTCTTTACCGACTCCGGCATTGAGATAGAACGCGTCTACGACGCCGAGGACGTTGCTCCCGGTCTGGAGGAGCGGCTTGGCGAGCCCGGCGCGCCCCCCTTCACGCGCGGCATCCACGAGGGGATGTACCGCGACCGGCTCTGGACGATGCGCCAGTACGCCGGCTTCGCCACCCCCGAGGACACCAACGAGCGCTACCGCTACCTGATCGAGCACGGCTCGACCGGGCTCTCGATGGCTTTCGATCTGCCGACCCAGCTCGGCCGCGACTCCGACGACCCGCTCTGCCACGGTGAGGTGGGCCGCACCGGCGTCCCGATCGACACGATCGAGGACATGCGGATCTGCTTCGACCAGATCCCGCTCGACAGCGTCTCGACCTCGATGACGATCAACGCCCCGGCGGCGATCCTCTTGCTGCTCTACGAGCTGGTCGGAGAGGAACAGGGAGTTCCTTCCGAGAAGCTGCGCGGCACGGTCCAGAACGACGTGCTCAAGGAGTACATGGCGCGCGGCAACTACATCTATCCGCCGGTGCCGACGATGCGGCTCACCACCGACATCTTCGAGTACTGCCGCGAGAACGTGCCGAAGTGGAACACGATTTCGATCTCGGGCTACCACATTCGGGAGAAGGGCTGTTCGGCCGTGCAGGAGGTGGCGTTCACGCTCTCCAACGCGATCGCCTATGTCGAAGCCGCGCTCGAGCGGGGCCTCAAGATCGACGAGTTCGCCCCTCGCCTCGCCTTCTTCTTCAACGGCCACAACCAGGTCTTCCAGGAGATCGCCAAGTTCCGCGCGGTGCGGCGGATGTGGGCGAAGATCGTCGCCGAGCGGTTCGGGGCCGAGAACCCCAACTCGATGAAGATCCGCTTCCACACCCAGACCGGGGGGGTGACGCTGCAGGCCCAGCAGCCCGAGGTCAACATCATCCGCGTCGCCCTGCAGGGCTTCGCCGCGGTCTGCGGCGGCACTCAGAGCCTGCACACGAACGGTTTCGACGAGGCGCTGGCGCTGCCTACCGAGCGCTCGGCCCGGATCGCCCTGCGCACCCAACAGGTGCTCGCCCATGAGTCGGGCGCCGCCGACACCGTCGATCCCTTCGCCGGCTCCTACTTCGTCGAGTCGCTCACCGACGAGGTCGAAGCCCGCTCCTGGGAGCTGATGGAGAAGGTCGAAGAGCTGGGCGGCTCGGTCGAGGCGCTGGAGTTCATGCAGCGCGAGATCGAGGAGTCGGCGCACAGCTACCACGAGCGCTACAAGAGCGGCCAGGACATCATCGTTGGCGTCAACAAGTACGTCACCGACCAGGTCGACGACGTCGACATCCTCCGCGTCGACCCCGAGGCCGAGCAGCGCCAGCTGGCCCGGCTGGCGGCCTTCAAGGAGCGCCGCGACCGGGCCGCCGTCGAGGCCAAGCTCGATGCCCTGCGCGACGTAGCCCGCGGCGAGGGCAACCTCCTCCACCCAATCCGCGCCGCCCTAGCTGCCGACGCCTCGATCGGCGAGGTCTGCGGCGCTATGCGCGACGTCTTCGGCGAATACAAGGGCGGGGCGTTCTTCTAGGGCGGTCCCAGGAGTGCGCATCCGATATTGACCCACTTCAGGTGTGGTCAATATCGGATGCGCTTGCGGAGCATCGCCGCGGCGTCTGCCAGCTCGGTTCGGACGCGAGTGCGCTCGTACTTGACCTCGTAGTGGGTGAAGCGGAGCGGCGTCATTCCGGTGAGGACGTGGGCGCGGTCGCGCTGTGCATCCCGCGTCTGAGTCGAAGGTGTGCGGTGGTAGCGCAGGCCGTCGGTCTCGATAACCAGGCCTAGGTCGGGGAAGAAGAAATCGACCGCGAAGCCGTTGACGGTCTCTTTGGTCAAGGGCAGGGGAAGGCCGGCTTCCATTGCGATTGGTCGAAAGAGGGACTCGAGATCAGAGTCGGAGAGGCGAAAGGTGCGCTTGTCGAGGAGACTGCGCAGAGCCTTGACGCCAGGCTCGCCGACGTAGCGGTCGAGTTTGGCGCGCAGCGTCTCTGGATCGATCAAGTCGCGCTTGTCCGCCTCGTTGACCGCGCGCTCGACTCTGATTGGAGCGAGCTCAGTGGAAAGATCGATGAGGGTTTGGACCGGGGTCGTGACTGGAATGCCGTCATGGGTCGTGATTCTCTCGGTCGTGAGCGACGGCCGACCCCGGACGTGCAACCCCTGCCGCTTCAGTTCGGCACGCCGCGTCACGCTGACGTCGATCACGCCTCGCTCGTCCGTCCCGATCTTCCAGAGGACTGCGGCGCTGCGATGGCTCAACAGCGCCCCCTTTCCACATGCAAGAACCGCCGCCATCCAGCGCCGCTCCCGCGTCAGCCTCGGCCAGCCCACCGCGTAGACGCCGCGCATCACGGGATGCAGGCGCCTGCGCGCCACCCGATGCTCGATTTCCCGCGAATTGAACCCCAGCGCCAGCAGCTGCCTTCGAGCAACCACCCCGTGCTGCCGTCCTGCCAGCTCCCATGCCGCCCTGCTCCGCTTGTAGTCGCGCCCTTCCGACATTGACCACACCTGAAGTGGGTCAATGTCGGAAGGGCGCCCACTCTCCCCCCTGAACGGACTCGCCCAAGCGTCCAAGGTGGGAAGGAACGGGGGAATCGGGGTGGAAACGGCCCGCATGATCGAGGCCTCACGCACGCTGATGAAGTCCGAGCCTGAGCTGTTGGAGTTGGTTGCCGATGTCGAAGGCGTCGAGGTGACGATGGCCGAGAAGGGCTTTGGGACTCGGGTCGCGCTTCGCGCCGATGACGACTCCGGACTCGCCGAGGTTGACCTCGAGCGCCTCCTCGATCGCCTTGCCGAACCCCAGAAGCAGCCGTTCGGCAACGCCTGAGGCATCGCGGCTTCCCGACGCGCGGGTAAATAGACTCCTGCGCCCGATGCGCGAGAAGAACCCGATCACCCACGAGGAGAAGCTCGCTTACCTGCGCGAGCTGCGCGATGCGGCGATCAACTCGGCCTCCGAGGAGGCGGTCGAAAAGCAGCACGCGAAGGGCAAGATGACCGCCCGCGAGCGGGTTGAGAAGCTGCTTGACCCGGGCTCCTTCGAGGAGCTCGACACCTTCGTGCGGCACCGCACCTACGACTTCGAGATGCAGAAGAAACGGCCTTGGGGCGACGCGGTCGTCACCGGCCACGGCACGATCGACGGCCGCACCGTCTTCGTCTTCTCGCAGGACTTCACCGTCTTCGGCGGCAGCCTCGGCGAGGTGATGGCGGAGAAGATGTGCAAGGTGATGGACCTCGCCGCAGCGGTCGGGGCGCCGGTGATCGGCATCAACGACTCCGGCGGGGCGCGGATCCAGGAGGGCGTCGTCTCGCTCGGCGCCTACGGCGACGTCTTCGTGCGCAACGTGCAGTGCTCCGGCGTGATTCCGCAGATCAGCCTGATCATGGGCCCCTGTGCCGGCGGCGCCGTCTACTCGCCGGCGATGACCGACTTCATCTTCATGGTCAAAGAGACCTCGCACATGTTCATCACCGGCCCGGAAGTGATCAAGACGGTGACCGGCGAGGAGGTCGAGTTCGAGGAGCTCGGCGGCGCGATGAGCCACAACTCGAAGTCGGGCGTCGCCCACTTCGCCTCCGAGGACGAGGAGAGCTGTCTCGAAGACGCTCGCTACCTGCTCAGCTTCCTGCCCTCGAACAACCTCGAGGCGCCGCCGCGCTTCGAGCCCGCCGACGACCCCGAGCGCGAAGACGAGGACCTCGACACGCTCGTCCCCGACGATCCCTCCAAGCCCTACGACATGCGCGAGGTGATCGCCCGCGTAGTCGACGACGGCGATTTCTTCGAGGTCCACGAGCACTTCGCCAAGAACATCGTCTGCGGCTTCTCGCGGCTCGACGGCTTCCCGATCGGCATCGTCGGCAACCAGCCGGCCTTCCTCGCCGGCGTGCTCGACATCGAGGCCTCCGAGAAGGCGGCCCGCTTCGTCCGCACCTGCGACGCCTACAACGTCCCGATCGTCACCTTCACCGACGTGCCCGGCTTCCTGCCCGGAACCGACCAGGAGTGGAACGGGATCATCCGCCACGGCGCCAAGCTGCTTTACGCCTTCACCGAGGCGACCGTGCCGAAGCTCACCGTCGTCACCCGCAAGGCCTACGGCGGCGCCTACGACGTGATGAACTCAAAGCACATGCTGGCCGACTACAACGTCGCCTGGCCGACCGCCGAGGTCGCAGTGATGGGCCCGGAGGGCGCGGTCAACATCATCTATCGCAAGGACATCGCCTCCTCGCCGACGCCCGACGAGCGCCGCCAGAAGCTGATCGACGACTACAAGGCGCACTTCGCCAACCCCTACTCGGCGGCCGAGCGCGGCTACATCGACGACGTGATCGAGCCGCGCGAGACGCGCCCCAAGCTGATCAAGGCGCTACGCATGCTGCAGTCCAAGCGGGTTGCGCAGCCGAAGCGCAAGCACGGGAATATTCCCCTGTAGCGTTTCTGGCGCGGCGGGTCCTGTCACCGAATGGGGCCCACCACCCTTCCGGTAGCTAAAGCTTCCTCAGGGTGGTCCCCCCATTCGATGCCACCCTCCGCGAGAGACGCTGCCGGTGGAGCAACCAAGCTCCCCCAAGCGGGAGGGTAAACCGGGCGGTTGGAACCCGGAAGCTCAAAGCAAGGACGGGATGACCGTCCCCATACGGCTAGGTGGCTCTCGCGTGACCCGCTTCGCTTTAAGCTTGGTTGCTCAACCGGGGTCGTAACTCGCGGGGGGTGGCGCGGTTTTGGGGGACCGTCCGAGGAGGCGGCGTAGCCGCCCCCGCAGGATGGTGGCACCAAAACGGCGACAGGACCCGCCGCGCCACTACCCTGGTCGATCAGGGAAGCTGAGACGCCGCGTCGCGCCGCGAGTGCCAGGTGGCCACGGAGGCGGCGGTCATCTCTTCCCAGGCGGCGTCCTCGCCGAAGTACTGCATGACGACGAAGTAGAGAAGGCCCGGAAGCATCTTTGGGGCCTTGGCCGCGTCGCCGTCCATCAGCTTCGCGCACACAAGCGTGTCAATAGCCCCTACCATGAAGGTCGACGTCACTGGAGGTGGAGCTTGGCGAGAGGGAATCTCGCGGCGCGCGCTGTCAAGTGCGCGGGAGAGGCGCTCCATCAAATCGCGCCGCTGGGCGAGCGCCCGCTCACCCGCCGCATGGACCTCGACGAAGAGCGCTTTCGCGATCGCCGGCTGGTTGGCGCAGAACTCGAGCAGCTCGGCCATCCCGGAGCGCAGGCCCTCGCGCCAGCTGGGCTGGCGCTTGGCGGCGCCGACCAGACGCTGGTAGAGCCACTCGCTGGCGTCGCCGTAGGCGACCGCGAAGCAGTCCTCCCGGTCCTCGAAGTATTTGTAGAAGGTGGCGCGGCTCGCCCGCGCCCGCTCGATCACGTGTTTGACCGCGACCTGCTCGTAGCCGAGCTCGCCGCTGACCAGCAGGATCGCCTCGAGCAGCCGCTCCCGCGGCGCCCGCGAGCGCAGTCCCGGGAAGGGAACGACCGGGGCGATCTCCTCGTCTCTGTCGGGCGCGATAGGGGTTTCCGACATGGGTCCTACCAGTTTTGCAAACAGTGACCTTCTGTCTAGGTATAGCAGCTTTTAAAAACAATGAATGACCAGAACGTAATGTTTTCTGTAAAGCAAGGAAGTAGACATCAGATGTATGTTTTGGTACCTTGGCGGCATGGCGGACTCGCGATCGCTCTCCGAAAGGCTCGCCAAGCTTCCTCCCGGACGACACCTGGTTCCGCGCGACTTCGTCACCCAGAACCAGCGCGAGCGGATGCTGCTGGCGACGGCGGAGCTGGTCGCCGAGCGCGGCTACCAGAAAACCACGATCGAGCTGATTGCCAAGACCGCGCGCGTCGCCCTCTCGACCTTCTACGAGCAGTTCTCCAGCAAGGAGGAGTGCTTCCTCGCCGCCTTCGACGAGACGATGGAGGCGGCGGCCGCGGTCTTCGCCGAGCTGCTCGACGACGAGCAACCGTGGGCCGAGCAGGTCTCAGCCGGGCTCGAGATCGCGCTCGAAATGGTGGTCAACGAGCCGGCCCGGGCGCGTCTCTGCATCGTCGAGGCGCAGGCCGCGGGCGGCGAGGCGCTGGTGCGCTACCAGCGGATGCTGGAGCGGATCGCGCCGAAGCTGCGGGAGGGGCGCGTCCACAACCCGCGGGCGAGCAGGCTGCCGGACGGGCTCGAGGTGGCGATCGTCGGCGGCCTGATCTGGCTGGTCCACCAGCGCTTGATCGCGGGTCGCGAGGACGACATCAAGGGCCTGCTGCCCGAGATGCTTCAGGTGACGCTGACGCCGTACGTCGGCGAGGTCGAGGCGGGACGCGCGGCGGACGCGGCACAGGCGCGCGCCGCCGCTGCATGAACGGGACCGGCGCGGGGGAGAGAGCGAGCGCAGGGGGAGGGGCCGGGCCGATGTGAGCACCGGCAACGGAGGACCGCCGCGGGGTCCGGCCGATCCCGCTCGCGCCCGGATCGCCGCCGCGATGGTCGACCTGGTCGGCAATCGCGGCTACGGCCAGGTCAGCGTCGAGACGATCTGCGAGCAGGCGCGCACGCGGCGGTCCCACTTCGACCGCTGCTTCGCCGGCAAGGAGGACTGCTTCCTCAGCGTCCACGACGAGGTCGCGGCTGAGTTCTGCGAGAGCGTGGTCGCCGCCTATGGGAATGCGTCCACCTGGCATGACCGCGTCTGGGCCGCCGGCTGGGCGGCGATGCGCTTCTTCCAGGAGGACCCAACGCGCGCCCGCTTCCTTGTCGTAGAGGTGAACGGCACCGGCAGCGGCGCCCAGGCCCGCCGCGACCGTGCCCTGCAGCGGATGGCCGACATTCTCGACGGCGGCCGCGACGAACTGGAGCAGCCCGAGAAGGTCTCCCGTTGCACCGCCGAAATCGTCGCCGGCGCGATCTACGGCACCGTGCTCAGCCGGATCGAAGCCGGCTTCCTCGAGCGCGGCGAGGACTTCCTCCCCGAGCTCGTCTACATGGCGGTAATGCCCTACCTCGGCTCGCGCGCCGCGGAGGACGAGCTGCTGGTCCAGACGCTGCGCTGAGCGACCCCGCTTCAGGCCGCCAGCGCCGCCTTGACCTCGCGCGTGTCGGCCACTGCGGGAGTCTCCCGAAGGGTCACCCTGAGCTCACCTTTCGTCTCCAGCCACCATTTCGCGCTCACGATCGTCACGCCGATCACTCTGTAGTTCTCGTCGTATCGCACGATGTGTCCCTCGAGTGTCTCGGGAGAGTCGTAAGCAGGGCGCGGCTTTCCAATAGACATATAGAGAACGTCGCCTTCCGCGTCGTAGACGACATCGTCGAACGTGTATGGGCCAAGGTGGATCACGTCGGGAGCTCCTTGCGATAGCCGTGCGCGGTTACTATCAGCGCTGGGCGTTGATTGAAGTCTACGATCACTCGCAGCCAGCGACTCGGTCCAACCCATGCGCGGTAGAAGCGCTGCCGTCCGGGCGTGCAGGCTCGCCCCCCGCTGCACCAGCGGGTATCGTCGGTGCGTGGCAAAGGGGACGGCGCAAGAGGGCAAGAAAGCGAAAAAAGAGACCGCGCCGGCGGGCAGCTCACCCCGCCTTCCTGCCGGCCGCCACGGCTTGCCGCGTGAGTTCATCGAGCAGAACCAGCGCGAGCGGATCATCACGGCGCTGGTCGACACCGTCGCCGAGCGCGGCTACAACGCGACCACGGTCGCCCACATCACCAAAGCCGCTTCGGTCTCGCGGCGCACCTTCTACGAGCACTTCGCCGACAAGGAAGCCTGCTTCCTCGCCGCCTACGACATGGTCGCCGACCACATCCGCGCCTCGATGCGCGCCGCGGCGGAGTCCTTCTCGGACTGGCCGCAGCAGGTGCGCGCGGCGCTGGCGACGATGCTGCGCTTCCTCGCCGCCGAGCCCGAGCTGGCCCGCCTCTGCATGGTCGAGCCGGTCGCGGCCGGGGGGGAGATCGCCGCCCGCTACCGGGCGACAATGCAGGACTTCGTCGCGATCCTCAAGGCCGGCCGCCCGTCGCACAGCGGCGAGCGGCCGTTGCCCGATGCCACCGAGGAAACCCTCGTCGGCGGCATCGTCTCGCTGATCGTCCGCGAGATCTCCACCGGCCGCACCGAGGAGCTGGAGAAGCTCCTCCCCGACCTCGTCGAGCTGATCCTCGCGCCCTATCTGGGCAACGAGGAAGCCGAGCGGCTGGCGCGCTCGGCTTTGTAGCTCTTCCTGCCCTAGAACCCATCTACGGCGGACGGCAGGCAAGACACGGCAGCTCCGGCTCGCTCGCCTTCGACCAGGCAGCCGACAGTGACCCTGCCCGGCGGGAACTCACCGCGGACGGCAGGCATGCCTGCCGTCCTATAAACGCATCATTTCTCTTGACATCCTGAAACACTGCTGGTTCAATTCACGCACGATTTATGTACGTATTAGTTTAGTAGCACACGTCGATCGAAGTACAGGGACAAACCGAGCCTCGCGGAAGCCGCTAAGGGAAGCGGCGGGCAGAGGGGCTCACGGGACAAGGAGAGCTACGTGAGACGTCACGTGACGGCATCGTCCGCGGGATCGATCCAGCGCCAGGGCAGCCGCCTCGGCAGCTACTTCCGTGGAGCCTTCGGAAGTGGTGCGCCTCTGCATCGCCGCACCCGCTTGGGGCTCGGCCTCGTCGCCGCGACCCTCGCCCTTCTCGCTCTCGCCTCGCTCTCCCAGGCCAAGTTCGTCGTCAGCGGCTTCGGCACTCCCGGCACTCTCGGCGGCGAGTTCGTCACATCCTTCGGGTCGACGGCTCCACGTGGCGTTGCCGTCAACTCCACGGGCAACGGCGCGCCCGCCGGAACCTCTTACGTTGTCGACGGCCGGGGAAATCGCATCGAGCGCTTCAGCCCCCAGGGCGCCTTCGGCCTGGTCTGGGGCCAGAACGTCTCCGGGCGCGACGAGCGGCAGTTTCTCAAACTGAGTAGGTCGCACGCCGAACCCAGCATCGCCTCCTTGGGGACGATCACGCTCAGCTTCGCCGGCGAATCGACTTCGCCCATCAACGTCTTCACGTCGGACAACGGAGAAATTCGCCTCGAAAACGTCGAAGGACACTTTCCCCAACTGGAAGCGCTGCCGTCTATCGGAGCCGGCAACATCAGCATCACCGGCAACCCCCAGGAAGGAAACACGATCAGGTTCATCGGCGCGCTCAGCGGCACCGATGTACCCCCGATCGTCGTCGATAACTCGGGCCTGAACGTGCTGCCCGATCTGTCGCTCTCCGCCTCGACCCTGGAGAACGGCGCTGGGGGCAGCTTCGCCGGCTTTGAGATCTGCACCGTTGCCAGCCTCTGCAGGGAGGGCTCGACCGTCGGCGCTACCGCCAACGGCGGCCAGCTCAACGAAGCCCAGGGCGTCGCCGTCAACCAGGCCAACGGCCACGTCTACGTCACCGAGGCCGGCAACCGCCGCGTCTCGGAGTTCGACGCCAACGGCGACTTCATCCGCACTTGGGGTTGGGACGTGATCTCCTCCGGCCAGCCCAACGACAACGGCACCGGCTTCGAGGTCTGCGACACCACCAACGGCAACGCCATCACCGATTGCAAGCAGGGCATCTCAGGCGCCAACGGCGGCGAGTTCGGCGAAAGGATCGGCTACCCGGTCACCGACTCCTCCAACAACATCTGGATCCCCGACGCCAGCAACCGCCGCATAGAGGAGTTCGACTCCACGGGGAACTTCGTCGCAGCCTACGGCTACGACGTCGACGCGCTCGGCGGCGGCGGCGCTCTGGAGAAATGCATCAGCACCGCCTCGGGCGCCTGCCAAGCCGGCAGCTCGGGCAGCAGTCCTGGTCAGTTTGCCTTCGGCAGCCCTACTCAAATTGCCTTCGACTCGACCGACAACCTCTACGCGATCGACGACGGCAATAGTCGCGTGCAGAAGTTCGACCCGACCCTGACCTCCTCGGTGACCGACTTCGGCGCATCCACCTTCCCCAACTACACCACCACAGCACCCACCCAGGTGACCTCCTCTCAGGGCGGCACCCGTCTCGACTTCGCCGTCAAAAATGACGTCACCGGCGGCGGGGAGCAACAGATCGTCGAGCTTGATCCGACCGACGCCAGCGTCAAAGGCACCAGCCTCGTCGGCGGCGGCCTAAACGACATCAGCGGCCTGGCTGCCAACGATGCTGCCGGCACCCTCTTGGCGACCACAACCTCCACAGCCAGCCCGCGTGCGGTTCTCGTCCTCAGCTCAACGCCGCCGCCTGCCCCAGCCATAGCGCTCAACCCGGTCACCGTCAAGACCGACACCTCCGCCACCTTCTCCGCCACCGTCAACCCGGGCGGTTTTGTCACCTGCAAGTTTCAGTACTCCACCGATCAGATCACCTGGACCGACGTTCCGGCGCCAGCTTGTGCCTCGTTTCCCACCGGTGGCTCACAGGCGCTCAACCAGAATGTCACTGGCCTAACTCCCCATACCCACTACTTCGTCCGCCTCGTGGTCTCCCGGCCCCTGGTGGCGAGTTCGACCGCCACCTCCCTTGTCCAATCCTTCGATACCGAGTCCGTGCCTCCCGTGGTCAGCGACATCGGCGCCGTCCAGGTCGCCGACACCTCCGCCCGCCTGGTCGGCACGATCGACCCGCGTAACACCGAAACCGCCTACGTCTTCCAGTACGGCGCGACGCCCGCCCTCGGCTCCTCCACGGCGCCGCTCGACATCGGTGCCGGCACCAAACCGATCACCGTCTCCCAGGTAGTCGGCGGCCTCAGCAAAGACACCACCTACTACTTCAGGCTGGTCGCCACGAACCTGACCGGCACCACGACCAGCGCCAGCAAGACGCTGCACACCCGCTCAATTCCCTTCCCGCCCGCCGATCCCGGCAGCTGCGCCAACCAGGCGATTCGCACCGAACAGAGCTCCACCTACCTGCCCGACTGCCGCGCCTATGAGATGGTCACCCCGCCCGACAAGAACCAGAGCGACATCGCCGCCGGTAATTCGATAATTGCCAACTTCTCAGCTGACGGCACGGCCGTCGCCTTCTGCGCCACATCCGTCTTCGGCGAGCCGGCCGGGCAGATGACAAACAACTGTGCCCCCTACATCAGCCGCCGCGAGCCTGGCGGCTGGACCACGAGCAGCCCGTTCCCGCGTTTCTGCCGCCTCAACCTCGGTGAAGAAGGCAGCGGCGGAAGCCTCACGGCGCTGCTCTCCGCGCGCAGCTTCGACCGCATCGCGGTCGACGTGCCCGAGTTCGCCTCCTGCCCGATCTCCCCCCTGGACCCGGCCGCCCCCGCCGACCGGATCAATCTCTACCGCGAGGACCTGAGGAGCGATCCGGCTTCCTTTGACCTGTTGGCGCCCAATGCCGGCACCGGGAACGCCGAACACGAGACCGTGCGTGCCACCGCCGGCAGCGAAGACCTCAGCCACGTGGTCTTCGCCACGCCGATCAGCCAGACCGCCGACTCGCCGCCCGGCGATTTCACCAAGCTCTATGACTGGGAGGAAGAGGGAGCCGGCGACTGCGTTCAGCCCGGCGGCTGTCTCAGCCTAGTCTCGGTGAACCCCAACGGGGAACCCTTCGAAACCGGCTCGAACATTCCCGCATACGACAGGGGAGCAGGTGCGGTGCCGCTCCCCAGCGCCGTTTCTGCTGACGGGACGCGCATTTACTTCGTTAACGCCTTGGCCGGCGAACCCAGATCCTATCCCGAAGGAGGATGCAACAATTCCGATTGCGATCTCTACCTGCGCGAAGCGGGAACGGACACTTTCCATGTGTCGGAATCCGAGTGCACGGTTGCCTGTGGGGGGGATTCCTCGCCCGCGGAACTTGTTTGGGCCACACCCGCGGGCGACAAGGCGTTCTTCGAAAGCTGCGCAAAGCTCACCGACGCCTCCGCCGAAGCGACGACGTGCCCGAGTACCGCCAACGAGCGGAAGCTCTACCGCTGGGACCGCGGCGGCGTGCCCGGGCACCGGCTCGTCGACCTCAGCGTCGACAACGAACCAGCCGACGGCAGCCAGCCCAACGCGCTCGGCATCGTCGGCGCCAGCACGGACGCCGCTGCGGCGCCCGATAGCAACGCGGCGGCGGGCAACACCGTCTACTTCGTCGCCGGCGGCCAGCTGGTCTCCGGGGCACCGGCACCCAGTGGCCTGAAGCTCTACCGCTGGCGCTGGAACGAAGGCAGCCCCGGCCTCGATTACCTGGGGCCCTATCGCCCCAGCTCAGAGGAACAACTCGGAATCCCGGACCCGGAGGGCAACCTCGCCGGCGACGCCAACGTCAGCCGCCATCACGTCCGCGTCAGCGCTGACGGTCGATACCTGGTGATCCGCACCGCGCTGGCGCTCGACCCCGTCGCGGACCGCGATTCCGATGCCGACCTCTACCGCTGGGAGGAAGCCGAGGGCTGGCTCTGCGTCTCCTGCCAGCTCCCCGGCGTGCCCTCCGCGGGCGATGCCAGCACCTACACACCCCACCTCAGCTTCTACAGCAGCGTGTTCCACGAACTCGGCGGCCACGTGCCCGAGCACACGATCTCCGAGGACGGCCGGCGCATCTTCTTCACCACGCCCGACGCCCTCGTCCCCCAGGACGTAAACGGCGAGTCGGGCTGCGCCCCGGAGCCGGGTAAAGAAGCTGGAGAAAATGGTTATGTCTTCGTCTACAGCTGCGCCGACGTCTATGAGTGGCATGACGGCACCGTCAGCCTGCTCTCCAGCGGCACCGGCACCGGGTCCTCCATCCTGCTCGGGGCGACGAACAGCGGCGAGGACGTCTTCTTTGCCACCGCCCAGCGGCTGCTCGGCCGCGACGGCGACAACGGCATCGACATCTACGACGTCCATGTCGGCGGCGGCTATCCGGAGCCCGCGGCCCAGCCGCCTGGCTGCGAAGGCGAAGCCTGCCTCGGTGCCGCCAGCATCGCTGCCCCGGCCGCCGGCGCCGGCACCGCCGTATTCGAGGGGCCCGGGAATCCGCCCGCCAAGCACCGCAAAGCGCGCAAGCACCGCAAAGCGCGCAAGCACCGCAAAGCGCGCAAGCACCGCAAAGCGCGCAAGCACCGCAAAGCGCGCAAGCACCGCAAACACAAAAGCCAGCGAGCCAACCACAGCCGGAGGGCGGGACGATGAGCAAGAAGACCAACAGCGTCTCGATCCGAGGCGCGCTCTTTGGCCTGCGCTCCGCCCTGGTCGCTGCCGTTGCCCTCGCCGCGATCGCCCTGGCGGGCCCGGCCACCGCCCTGGCGGCTCCCGTGCTCGACCTTCAGTCCAGCCATGTGCCCGAGACAGCGCCGGTGCCAGCCAGCACCTACGCGGACTACACGCTCACCATCTCCAACAGCGGCGACGAAGAAACCACCGCGCCGGTCGAGGTCGAATTCAGCGTTCCCGCGGGGCTCGAGATAACCTCCGTTGCGCCCGAAGAATTCGCCGGCTTCCCGCTGTGGGCTTGCTCGACCCCCGACTCCCAGACGGCGATCTGCTCGGGGCCCGGAATCGAAGGCTTTGGGCCGCTGCCGATCGAACCAGGCAAAGAAGCCTGCAAGGAAGCCTTCTTCGGCTTCATCCCCAGCTGCCGCATCGTCGTCGAGGTCAAGGCCGACCCAAACGCCGCGGCGGGCACCTATCACCCGACGATCGAAGCCTGTGGCGGTGGAGCCGCGACGTGCGCCAGCGCCGATGACCCGTTCGAGGTCGTTCCCTTCGACTTTCACCTCACCAACTTCGACGGCACCCTCCAGCAGGAAAACGGCGATCCGGCGACCCAGGCGGGCTCGCACCCATACACCGCCTCGACCACGTTTGCACTCAACAGCGCAATCGCCGGCGACGGGCGGAAATACCCGACCGAGCAGCTCAAGGACGCCACGGTCAAGCTTCCCCCTGGCTTGATCGGCAACCCGCAGGCCTACCCCACCTGCACCCAGCAGCAACTGGGGACCCTCAATAGCGACCCCAGCACGCAGTGCCCGGCCGACAGCCAGGTCGGCGTCGTCACCGTTCGCTTTGGGGGCAGCGGCTTCTCCGAGGAAACTGCCGGCGTCTACAACATGGAGAGACCGGCTGGATCGGCGGCGAGCCCGATCGGCACGCCAGGGCTGTTCGCCTTCAGCGTGTTCGGCACTCGCGTCGAGGTCTACGCCAAGCTGCGCACGGGAGAGGACTACGGAGTGACGGTGATCGCGAAGAACACGCCGCAGACGCTGACCGTGCTGGGCGCCGACTTCACCTTCTGGGGCGTGCCGGCCGATGCCAGCCACACCGCCGAGCGCTACTGCGGCACGGGTGGGACCGGCTGTCCCTCAAGCGCGCCGCCGCGGCCCTTCATCACCCTGCCCACCTCCTGCATCGGCAGCGACGGGATCCCCGGCGATCCGCTGGAGACCTCGCTCGAGCTGACCACCTGGGAAGGATCCTCCTCCAGCGCCAGCTTCCTCTCCCACGACAACACGCTGCCGACCCCGGCTCCGATTGGCATCAACGGCTGCAACGCGCTCGAGTTCTCCCCGAGCCTGCAGGCACGCCCGACCACCAACGTCGCCGACTCCGCCTCGGGCCTCGACGTCGACCTGCACGTCCCCCAGGACGAAACCTGCGATTCAGGTCCCCCGGTTAGCTGTGAAAACGCCGAGGCACATCTCAAGGACACCACGGTCGCCCTCCCCGCGGGCCTGGTGATCAATCCGTCTGGCGCAAACGGCCTCGGCGCCTGCTCTGAGGCCCAGTTCGGCTTCACGGCAAAGGAAGGCGAGGTGATCCACACCACGGCGGACCCGGCCACCTGTCCCGATGCTTCCAAGCTCGGCACGGTCGAGGTTGACAGCCCCCTGCTCGACCACCCGCTGAAGGGCTCAGTCCACATCGCCACCCCATATGCAAACCCCTTCAACTCCCTCCTCGCCCTCTACATCACCCTCGATGATCCCGCCACCGGCATCGTGGTGAAGCTGGCGGGCGAGGTCCACGCCGATCCCAACACGGGTCGCCTCACCACGACCGTCCTGCACAACCCCCAGCTGCCCTTCGAAGACTTCAGGCTGCACTTCTTCGGTGGCGCCCAGGGCGCCCTGCGCACCCCCGCGACCTGCGGCACCTACCAGACAACCTCCTCCCTCACCCCCTGGTCGGCACCGGACTCGGGCCCCCCGGCCGCTCCCCAAGACAGCTGGGCGATCACCCAGGCCCCGGGCGGCGGCGCCTGCCCCACCTCCCAGGGCGCAAGGCCCAACTCCCCCGACCTCGACGCCGGCTCGCTCAGCCCGATAGCCGCCTCCTACACCCCCGCCGTGGTCAACTTGAGACGCCCAGACGGCTCCCAGGAGTTCTCCACAGTCAACCTCACCCTGCCGCAGGGGATGACCGGCAAGCTTGCCGGGGTCTCCCAATGCCCCGATTCCGCGCTTGCCGCTGCAGCGCAGAAGTCGGGCAACGAGGAGAAGGCCAGCCCCAGCTGCCCGGCCAATTCCAGGATCGGCACCGTAGACGTGAGCGCCGGCGCCGGCCCCGCCCCCTACCACGCCCAGGGCACCGCCTACCTCACCCCCCCCTACAAAGGCGCCCCACTAGGCATGGCGATAGTGACCCCGGCAACGGCAGGCCCCTTCGACCTCGGCACCGTGGTCGTCAGGGCGGCCCTGCAGCTCGATCGCAATACGGGCCAGATCACCGCGGTGTCGGATCGGATCCCCGCGATCCTGCAGGGCATCCCCCTCGACGTCAGATCGGCCCGGATCGCGATCGACAGGGCCGACTTCACCCGCAACGGCACCAGCTGTGACCCGCTTTCCTTCAACGGGCAGCTGGCATCGACCCTAGGGCAGGTGGCGTCCCTATCTGAGCGCTTCCAGCTCGGCGAGTGCGGACGCCTCGCCTTCAAACCGAAACTCGGCATCCGTCTGATCGGCGGCACCAAAAGAGGTGCCCATCCCGCCCTCAAGGCGACCCTGACGATGCCAGAAGGCGCCAACATCGCCAAAGCAGCGGTAGCCCTACCGAAGTCAGAGTTCCTCGACCAAGCCCACATCGGCACCGTCTGCACCCGGGTGCAGTTCGCCGCCGCTGAGTGCCCTGCGGCATCGGTCTACGGCCGCGCCACCGCGACCAGCCCGCTGGTCGACTATCCGCTCTCAGGCCCCGCCTACCTACGCAGCTCCAACAACAAGCTGCCCGACCTGGTGATTGCCCTCAAGGGGCCGCCCTCCCAGCCGATCGAGGTAGATGCGGTGGCAAGGATCGACACGGTCAAAGGCGGCATCCGCTCCACCTTCGAAGCAGTCCCCGACCTGCCGGTCTCCTCCTTCACCTTGGAAATGGAAGGCGGCCGCAAGGGCCTGCTGCAGAACTCGACCAACATCTGCAAAGGCACCCACAAGGCGACGGCGCAGTTCGACGGGCAAAACGGCAAGGTGGCCGATCTAAGCCCGGTGCTGAGGAACGGCAAGTGCCCGAAGAAGGGGCGCAAAGGCGCCAAACGGGCAAAGCAGCGGTGAGCTCACTCCACGTCGGGATCGGTGAGGGCTGCGACGTCGGCGAGGTCGATGGGGCGGCCGCGGGCCAGCTTCATCCGGATCAGGTCGTCGAGGTCGACGACGGGCACCTCGATGTCACCGAGTTGCACGCGCAGGGCCCGGCGCCGGAGCTCCTCATAGGGGCGCCCCCCCGGAACCTCGTGCATGACGTCGATTCCCCCGTCGCGGGTGGCGAACTGCCAGATCGTCGCCCGGGGAAGCATCTTCGCGTCCACCGTGGTCTCCTCCTCGCCGGGGTTGAGCACCTTCGCCTCCAGCTCGCGCAGCGTGGCGGCGAGTCGCTTGAGGTTGGCGGGCTCGGGCGCCGGAATCAGGTCGGCGTCGTTGGTCGTTCGCACATGACCGTGCGTCTGTACGGCAAGGCCGCCGATTAGGACGTAATCCACCCCGTGCTCGGCCAGGGCACGCAGGATGCGTTCCGCGTCGAGGGGGGTGTCGGGATCAGCCACGGGCGATGCGCCCGGCCTCTCGCAAGCGCCCGGCCATTCGGTTCCAGGAGATGCCCAGAGCCAGGCGCTCCGCTGGGGAACGGGCCGCGGCGGTCCTGCGATGGACCGGGTCATAGTCACGTTCGAGAGGAGCCGGGGAGATATCGAGGCGCTCTCCCATCGAGCGCATCAGCAGGGTCAAGGTCTCGATGGTGGGTGAGACCTCGTCTGCCTCGATGCGGCTGATCGCGGACTGCTGCGTTCCGGCCCGTCGCGCCAGACGGGCTTGACTAAGGCGATGGCGTGCGCGTGTGGACTTGATCAGTTCCCCTGGCGTCACAAAAAAAGAATATCACAATTATGTGATAACTAAGAAAAAAGACCGGTAGTCGGGCTTGCCGCCGCCGAGTCGACCCTGCCTCCAGCCTTCGTAAACGAGAAGTTTTCCTTGACTTCCTGAACTACCTCTGGTTCACTCGACGCACGAACATGTACGCAGTAGTTCAGTAGCGCGCATGGGCGGGGACTAACAGGGACAAACCGAGTCTCGTGGACGTCGCAAGGGAAGCGACTGGCAGAGGGGCTCATGGGACTAGGGAGACTTACGTGAAACGCCACGTGAAGGCATCGTCCGTGGGATCGACTTCGGGCAGGGCCAGCCGCCTCGGTTCGATTCGCCGTGCCCTCACCACCCGTGCGCGCCCGTCTGGAGACAGCGGGTTTGGTGCGCCTTCACAGCGCTCTACCCCCTTCGCAACCGGTCTGCTCGCCGCCGCCTTTGCGCTGCTGGCGGTGGCACCGAGCGCGATGGCTGCGCCACCGGTCATCACCGACGTCGGAGCGGTCAACATTGCCGACACCTCGGTCCGCATGGTCGGCACGATCGATCCAGCCAACTCGGAAACTGGCTACATCTTCCAGTACGGCACCACGCCAGTCCTGGGCTCCTCCACCACGGCGCTCGCAATCGGCGGTGGGACTACGCCAATCACTGTCTCCCAAGTCGTCGGCGGCCTCGCCCCGAACACCACCTATTACTTCAGGCTTTTCGCCACCAACCTAGCTGGCGACACCACGAGCGCCAGCCAAGCCTTCACCACCCGCACCGATCCGTTGCCCCTGCCGGAGGGCCGCGCCTACGAGATGGTCAGCCCGCCTGACAAGAACCAGGGCGGCGTGGACCAGTACCTCGAACACCCGAACGCGGATTTCTCCCGCGACGGTAACGCCGCCGCTTTCTGCACAACTGCCCTCTTCGGTGAACCGCCCGGTCAGATGGGCTTCGACTGCGCTCCCTACATCAGCAGGCGAACCCCGACCGGTTGGCAGACGACGAACCCGTTTCCACCGTATTGCCCCAGCGACCGCGCCGGCTCCAAAAGCTTGATGAGGGTGCTCCTCTCCTCAAACTTCGAATATGCGGCTCTGACGTTTCCCGAGACCGCCGCCTGCCCGATTCCTCCACTCGACCCTGCGGCTCCACTGAACCTTTCCGCCAACTTCTACAGGCAGGACCTCACCACCACTCCGTCCAGCTACGACCTGCTTACTACTAAATCCAACTCGGATTGGCTTGCTAATTCTAACGGCGGCGTTATGACCGGCACCGACGACTTCAGCAACCTCGTTATTCGCAGCAACCACAACCAGACCGACCCCCCCGACTCGCCGCCTGAAGGGAATTTCCGCAAGGTGTACCACTGGGATGAGGGTTCGCTCAGCCTGGTCTCCAAAGATCCTGCTGGCAACCCGTTCACGACCGAATCAACCTTTCCAACTGCGTACTACGTAGGCGGTCAGGTACCCGTCAAAAGCGCTCTTTCCACGGATGGCAGTCGCATCTTCTTTCAAAATGAAGCAAATAACATCTACTGCGTGGAGGCCGCCTGTCATCTCTACATGCGCGAAGACGACGCTACTACCTACGATGTCTCCGCCTCGGAGTGCACGCTTGGCCCCGCTACCTGCGGCTCGGACTCCTCACCCGACCGTTTTGTTTGGGCTCGTCCTGATGGCACGGTGGCCCTCTTTACAAGCTGCGACAAGCTCACCGATGCTTCCGCTCCCCCGGCGGCTGGTTGTGGTACTACGGACAGCGAAGGCTATAAGCTCTATCGCTGGGAATTGGCTGGCGCTCCCGGCCACAGGCTGACGGATCTGACAGTCGATGAGGAACCGGGTGACGGTGAAGAGCCCGGAGCGGTCGACATCTTTGGAGCCAGTGACAATGGCGACACCGTCTACTTCTTTTCCAAAGGCCAGATCGTTGCGGGGAAGCCTGCCGCAGGGGGAATCTACCGCTGGATCTGGAATGGCGGCAGCCCAAGCGTCGATTTTCTCGGGCCTTACAACTATGGAGACTTTGGGAACGATTCAAATCTGAGCGGGCGCCATGTCCGCGTCACTCCAGATGGTCAGTACCTGTTGATCGAAACCTCGGCAGCGATCCGGCCCGCATTCGACCGAGACACCGACTTCGACCTCTACCGCTGGGGCCCGGCCGACGGTTGGATGTGCGTCTCCTGTCAGGTCCCGGGAGTGCCCTCTGCTGGAAGCCTTGACCGTGACGTAATATGGACCAACCCATACGACGTGCTGATCACCCAGGAGCCCGAGGCCTCGATCAGCGACGACGGGAGGCACGTCTTCTTCACCACTCCCGATGCGCTCGTTCCCGCTGACGTCAACGGCGAGGTGAGCTGCCCCAAACCCGTCGGCGGTTCGTCCTTTCGCGTCTATCAGTGCGACGACGTATACGAGTGGACCGACGGTACCCTCAGCCTCGTCTCCAGTGGCACTGGCGCAGAACCGTCCGTCTTGATCGGCGCCACGCACTCCGCTCGCGACGTCTTCTTCATGACCCGCAACCGCCTAGTCGGCTGGGACAGCGACGACGGTATCGATATCTACGACGCCCGCATTGGCGGCGGCTTCCCCGAGCCGCCGCCGCAGCCGCCGACCTGCGAAGGCGAATCGTGCCGCGGTCAGGGCACTAGCACTCCGGGGGTCACTGGGGCCGGCACCGCCGTTTTCGAAAGCCCCGGCAACCCGGTGCCCAAACACCAAACCGCCCGCAAGCATCACAAAAAAAAGCGCCACCACAAGCGCGCTCACAGCCGAGCGGCCAAGCACAACCGGAGGGCCGGACGATGACCGTTAGGACCACTGTAGGCCTCAAGCTCCTCGTTCTTTCCGCTCTAATCGGCTGTACCCTGCTCGCCGCCGGAGTCGCCCAGGCGACCGCAGCGGTCCCAAGCGTCACCAATAAGTTCGCCTCGCCGGTCACCGATACCGCGGCGACCCTGAACGGCGCGGTGGAAACCGACTCGGCCCTGACCGGCTGTCACTTCGAATACGTTAGCCCTGCCGCCTATGAAGCGACCCAGTTTGGCGACCTCTCCTCCGGCGGCAGCGTGCCCTGCGCCCAGGCGCTCGGCTCGATTCCCGCCGATTCCTCACCCCAGGCGGTCAGCGCCGAGATCTCCTTGCCCACGCCGGGAACGCCTTACTATTTTCGCCTCGTCGCCGAAAACGCCAGCGGCTCGAAGGCGGGGGACTACTACCGGGGCCTCGGCTTCGGTGTCACCGATTTCGACGGCAAGGTGCTCAAAGAAAACGGCGATCCCGCCACCCAGGCCGGCTCCCATCCTTACAGTGCCTCCACGACGTTCAGTGTCACCACTACGGTTAACCCGATCGGAGGCGGGTTCGGACAGTCTTACTCGACGGAGGACATCAAGAACGCTACCGTCAAGTTGCCACCCGGGCTGGTTGGCAACCCACAGGCGGTGCCTCCCTGTAGCGAGACGCTGTTGCTGGGCTACGGCTCTGCGCAGCAATGTCCACCCGAGTCACAGGTTGGTACTGCCACCATCCACTTCGACGGCGAAGAAGGCTCTTTCTTGCCTGAATTCGCCTATTTTCCGTTGACCGTAGGTGTCTACAGAATGGACACCCCACAGGGCACCCCTGCGCTGTTTGCCCTCAATCTTTTCAGCGCGATTATCCAGATCTACGCCAAGGTGCGCACCGGCGAGGACTACGGGGTAACGGTGATCCAGAAGAACTCCCCCCAGACCCTGCCTTTCGAGGGCGTCGACTTCGGCTTCTGGGGAGTGCCCGCTGATCCCAGTCACAACCCCGAACGCTTCTGTGCCGGCAACGACTTCGGCTCGCCCGGCGTTGGCTTCTGTAGCCCACCCTATGTCGACCCGCCCCCCAGGCCCTTCCTCAGCCTGCCGACGTCCTGCCTGGGCCCGGTGCAGACTTTCCTTGAAATGACCAGCTGGGCGGGAGGTTCCGGCAGCGCCAGCTTCCTCTCCCACGACAACACAGAACCGGATCCCGTTCCGATCGGCAACAACGGCTGCAACTCGGTTCCCTTCGAACCGACGCTGCAAGCCCGCCCGACCACCACGGTCGCCGATTCCGCCTCGGGCTTGGACGTGGACCTCCATATTCCCCAGCACGAAACCTGCGACCCGGGCCCGCCGGTCAGCTGCGAAAACGCCCAGGCCCACCTGCGCGACACCACGGTCGCCCTCCCCGCGGGCCTGGTCGTCAACCCCTCCTCGGCCAACGGCCTCGGCGGCTGCTCCCTTGCCCAGTTCGGTTTCACGGATAAGGAAGGCGACGTGATCCACACCACGGCGGACCCGGCCACCTGCCCCGATGCATCGAAGCTGGGGACGGTCGCGGTCGAAACCCCTCTGATCGATCACCCGCTGAAGGGCTCAGTCCACATCGCCACCCCCTACGCAAACCCCTTCAACTCCCTCCTCGCCCTCTACATCACCCTCGATGATCCCGTCACCGGCATCGTGGTGAAGCTGGCGGGAGAGGTCCACGCCGACCCCAATACGGGAAGGCTCACCACCACCGTCCAGCACAACCCCCAGCTGCCCTTCGAAGACTTCAGGCTGCACTTCTTCGGTGGTGCCGGCGGAGCCCTGAGGACACCGGCCACCTGCGGCAACTTCACCACCACCTCGTCGATGACCCCGTGGTCGGCACCGGACTCCGGCCCGCCGGCCACCCCCTTGGATGTCTGGGCGATCAGCCAAGCCCCGGGTGGAGGGACGTGCCCGGCATCGGCGGGAGCCCTGCCCAACTCCCCCGACCTCGACGCTGGCTCGCTCAGCCCGATCGCGGGAACCGCCACCCCCACGGTGGTCAACCTGAGGCGCAACGACGGCTCCCAGGAGTTCTCCACCGTCAGCCTCACCCTGCCCCCGGGCCTAACCGGCAAGCTGGCCGGCATCGGACAGTGCCCCGATGCGGCCCTGGCAGCGGCTGCATCGAAGAGCGGCCAGCAGGAGAAAGCATCTCCCTCCTGCCCCGCCTCGAGCCGCATCGGCACCGTAGACGTGAGCGCCGGCGCCGGCCCAGCCCCCTACCACGCCCAGGGCACCGCCTACCTCACCCCCCCCTACAAAGGCGCCCCACTAGGCATGGCGATAGTGACCCCGGCAACCGCAGGCCCCTTCGACCTCGGCACCGTGGTCGTCAGGGCGGCCCTGCAGCTCGATCGCAATACGGGCCAGATCACCGCGGTGTCGGATCGGATCCCCGCGATCCTGCAGGGCATCCCCCTCGACGTCAGATCGGCCCGGATCGCGATCGACAGGGCCGACTTCACCCGCAACGGCACCAGCTGTGACCCGCTTGCCTTCAACGGGCAGCTGACCTCGACCCTGGGCCAGGTCGCACCGCTCGCAGAGCGCTTCCAACTCGGCGAGTGCGGACGCCTCGCCTTCAAACCGAAACTGGGCATCCGCCTGATCGGCGGCACCAAAAGAGGTGCCCATCCCGCCCTCAAGGCGACCCTGACGATGCCAGAAGGCGCCAACATCGCCAAAGCAGCGGTAGCCCTACCGAAGTCAGAGTTCCTCGACCAAGCCCACATCGGCACCGTCTGCACCCGGGTGCAGTTCGCCGCCGCTGAGTGCCCTGCGGCATCGGTCTACGGCCGCGCCACCGCGACCAGCCCGCTGGTCGACTATCCGCTCTCAGGCCCCGCCTACCTACGCAGCTCCAACAACAAGCTGCCCGACCTGGTGATTGCCCTCAAGGGGCCGCCCTCCCAGCCGATCGAGGTAGATGCGGTGGCAAGGATCGACACGGTCAAAGGCGGCATCCGCTCCACCTTCGAAGCAGTCCCCGACCTGCCGGTCTCCTCCTTCACCTTGGAAATGGAAGGCGGCCGCAAGGGCCTGCTGCAGAACTCGACCAACATCTGCAAAGGCACCCACAAGGCGACTGCTGAGTTCGATGCGCAAAACGGCAAGGTCGCAGACCTTGCACCGGTGCTGAAGAACTCCAAGTGCGGGAAGGCGAAGAGGCGCGGGGGCAAGGGGAAGCGGAGGGCGCCTTGACTTTCGATACGAGACCGCTTCGGCAGTGAAAAGGGACTTCGACGACCCCCGGCACAGGAGTCGGGGGAGAGCCAGGGGATGCAGGAGAGCCGCCGCGCTCGCGCTGACCTTGCTTGCCGCCTCGATCTCGAGCGTGGGCAGCGCGCAGGCCGTGGTCCCCTCGATCGGCCAGGTCTGGGCCTCCCAGGTCTTCTCCTCCACCGCCCGTCTCTCGGCCCAGGTCAACCCCAACTCTCTCTTCACCACCTACCACTTCGACTACCTCACCAAAGCCGCCTATGACGCAAACGGCGCCAACTTCAGCGGCGCCGCGCGGATCCCGGCGGTGAGCGACGCAAACGTTGGCTCGGGCTCCGCCGCGGTGGCGGTCACCCAGTTGCTCAGTGGCCTCGCCCCCGATACCGCCTACCGCTACCGAGTGGTGGCCAAAAACAGCTCGGGGACGAGCAACGGAGACCCGCTCCTCCTCATCACCCAGGGAATAGGCGGCGGCCCCGTCCTCGCCGACGGCAGGGCCTGGGAGCTGGTCTCCCCGGTCGATAAGAACGGGGGAGAGGTGGCAGGGCCCGGCGGGCTCTTCGGCGGCGGCGTCTCCCAGGCCGCGGCGCAGGGGGGCTCGGTGACCTACGGCTCCGCTGCATCCTTTGCCGGCGGGCAGGGCGCTCCGCCGGCCTCCCAATACATCGCCACCCGAACCACGGGAGGCTGGTCGACCCAAAACCTCACCGCCCCGATCTTCTCGGGGAGCTATGACGCAGAAGACCAGGGGGTCCCGTATCAGCTCTTCTCGGCGGACCTGGCCCGGGGGATCCTGCTGAACGGCGATCACTGCCGCGGCGAAGGGAACGACTGCGCCGTCGCCAACCCGCCGCTGGGCGGCAGCGAGGCCCCGGCTGGCTACCAGGACTACTACCTGCGCGAAGGCGGCGCCTATACGGCTCTGCTCGGCAACGCAAACGCCGGCTTTCTCGCGCTCGATCCCAAGGACTTCGACCTGCACCTCGCCGGTACCTCGCCCGACCTGGGGCACCCTGTGCTCTCCACTTGCGCGGCGCTCACCGCCACCGCCACCGAAGTGCCCGAAGGTGAAGGCTGCGACGCGGGAGAGCAAAACCTCTACCTCTACTCATCCGGCTCAGGACTCTCGCTGCTGAACCTCAAGCCAGGCGATACGACGGGCACGCCCGGCGCGGCCCTTGCCGGCCAAGCGGGATCGATCTCCGCCGACGGTTCACGCGTCTACTTCAGCCTGGAAGGCAACCTCTACCTGCGCGCCGCTGGGCAGACCAAACAGGCAGACCAGGACGCCGGGGGAGGAGGCGCCTTCGAGACGGCATCGGCCGACGGCTCGGTCGCCTTCTTCAGCAAAGGCGAACACCTCTGGCGCTACCTGAGCGCAACCGACACCGCCACCGACATCACTCCCTCCGGCGGGGTCAAAGGGGTGCTCGGAGCCTCTTCGGCGGGCGACCGCGTCTACTTCCAAGACGCCTCCGCCCTGAAGCTCTGGAGCAGCGGTTCGACCACCACGGTGGCGCCGGGCGCCGGGGCAGCCTTGCCGAGCAACTGGCCGCCTTCGACGGGAACAGCCCGCGTCTTCGCCGACGCCACCAAACTCCTCTTCGGCTCCAAAGAACGGCTCACCGGCTATGACAACACCGACCTCAACAGCGGCGAAGCCGACGCAGAGCTCTTCCTCTATGACACGAGCGGAGCCGGCGCGCTCACCTGCCTCTCCTGCAATCCGACCAATGGCCGCCCGATCGGTCCCTCGAGCATCCCCGGCTCGCGGCCCAACGGCACGGCCGTCGGCTCGACCAACTCCTACAAGCCCCGCGTCCTCTCGGCGAGCGGGCGCCGCGTCTTCTTCGAGTCCCGCGACGCCCTCGCCCTCTCCGACACCAACAACGACTGGGACGTCTATGAGTGGGAGGCCCAGGGAGAAGGCAGCTGCAACCGGGCCGGCGGCTGCCTCAGCCTGATCTCAGACGGCAAGTCGGCCGGCGGGGCCACCTTGATCGACGGCTCCGCCGACGGCTCAGACACCTTCTTCCTCACGGCGGGCTCCTTGGCCAAAGCCGATCCCGGAGCGATCGACCTCTATGACGCCCGCGTGGGGGGCGGCTTCCCCGAACCGCCGCCGCCGATCATCTGCGAGGGCGATGCCTGTCAGCCGCTGCCCTCCCCGCCCCAAGACCCGACCCTGACCACCCTGCTCAAAGGCCCCGGCAACCCCGGCGTGCGCTACCCCAAGCAGAAATGCCCGAAAGGCAAGGTCAAGCGCAAGGGCAAGTGCGTGAAGAAAGCGGGCAAGGGGAGCAAAGGCAAAGCGAAGAAAGGCAAAGGGGGGAGGAGACGATGAGGCGCATCGCCGTCCTTGCATCGCTTGCCTTCGCGGTGCTGCTGCTTTCCGCGCCGCTCGCCCGGGCCGTTGCCCCGGCCCTCGGTCCCGCCACCGCCACCGACATCCAGGGAGTCTCCGCGACCTTGGTGGCAACGGTCGACCCCGAAGGCCTGCCCACCACCTACCTCTATGAATACGGCACCGCCTCCAACTTTGCCGGAGCGGTGAAAACGTTCAGCATGCCGGCGGGCTCTGGCACCGACCCGCGTCCGGCTAGAGCGGCGATTTCGGGCCTCACGTCCAACACCACCTACTTCTTCCGCTTGCTTGCCACCAACTCCTCGGGCACCACCACCGGGACCTCGGCATCGTTCAAAACCAGCAAAGGCTTCGGCTTCCTGGCGGGTGCGGCCGGCTTTGCCGCTCGCGCAACGGCAGACGGTGGGTCGCCCGCCACCCGCGCCGGCGAACACCCCTACCAGCTCGGCTTTAGCGTCGGTCTCAACACCGGTGGAGAATTCGAGGACCAGCCCGGCGCTCTGTTCCCCGACGGCGACCTCAAGGAGCTCTCGGTCGAGATGCCGCCGGGGCTGATCGTCAATCCCGGGGCCCTGGATAAGTGCACGCTCGCCCAGTTTCACGCGCCCCGCTCTTCTCCCTTCGAAACGAGCCGCTCGGGCGAGAGCTGCCCCGACCGCTCCCAGGTCGGCACGCTGGAGGTGGCCACCAGTCTGGGAGGCGGTGCCACCCGTCGCTTTGGCCTCTTCAACCTGGACCCCGCCCCCGGCATCCCCGCCCAGCTCGGAGCCGCGCCCTTCGGCGCCCCGCTGGTCCTCGACGCGGGCCTGCGGCCCAATCCCGACGGCTCCTACGTGCTCACCTTGGAAGCGCACAACGTGCCCCAACGCCTCGACATGCACGGGCTCGACCTCGAGCTCTGGGGAGTGCCCTGGGGCGCCTCCCACAACGCCGAGCGTGGCGACTGCCTCAACCAGGCAGAACCACAGCTCCCCTGGTGCAAACACTCGGTGGGGGAGCCCGCCACCTTCCCTCCCGCCGCCTACCTCACCCTGCCTGCCGCCTGCTCGGGGCCGCTCTACTTCAGCGCCACGGCGAGCTCCTGGCAGCAGCCGGGGCAGGTGAAAGCCGAAGCGATCAACCGCACCGCGGGCGGCGCCGAAGCGCCGATGTCCTGCAAAGGCCTCGTCTTCACGCCCAAACCGGTCGGCCAACTGAACGACACCAAGGCCTCCTCGCCCTCGGGCTACAACTTCCGCCTCAGCGAGGACCTCTCAAACCTCACCAACCCCGGCCAATTTGCCCACCCACCGGTGAAGACCGCGGTCGTCTCCCTTCCCCCCGGCGTCTCGGTCAACCCCTCCGTCGGCGCTGGCCTCGGCACCTGCCCGCAGGCCGGGTTCGCCGCCGAGACCGCCTTCTCCCCGCAGGGAGCGGGCTGCCCCAACGACTCCAAGCTCGGCGACTTCGAAGTCAAAACGCCACTCTTTGACGGGATCATCGACGGCTCGGTCTACCTCGCCGCGCCCTATGCCAACCCCTTCGGCACCCTCGTTGCCGTCTACCTGGTCGCCAGGCTGCCCGAGCGCGGCGTCCTGGTCAAGCTGGCGGGCCGCATCGACCCGAACCCGGGCACCGGCGACCTGGTTGCCACCTTTGACGGCCTGCCCCAGCTCCCCTATACCGACCTCGACCTCACCTTCAGAACGGGCCAGCGCGCCTTCCTGGTGACTCCGGCGGCCTGTGGGCCGGCGATCAGCACCACCGACTCGAGCCCTTGGGCGCTTGCCTTCTCGGCTGGGCACGCCACGGCGAGCCCCTTTGCCCCGGTGCGCACCTCAACCGCCACCCAGATCACCTCGGGCATAGGCGGCGGCCCCTGTCCCTCCGGCACGCCTCCCTTCAATCCCAACGTGGTAGCGGGAGGCGTCAACTCCAACGTCAACTCCTACACCCCCTACTTCATCCACATCACGAGGCAGGACACCGAACAGGAGCTCACCTCCTACTCGCTGGTCTTGCCCGAGGGGATCACCGGCAAGCTCGCCGGCATCCCTTTCTGCTCCGACGCCGCCATTCAGGCAGCCCGGGCAAAGAGCGGCGTAGCGGAGGAACAGAGCCCCTCCTGCCCGGTTGCTTCAGAGGTCGGCCACGTGCAGACCGGCTACGGCGTCGGTTCCTCCCTCACCTACACCAACGGCCGCATCTACCTGGCCGGGCCCTACAACGGCCAGCCTCTTTCTTTGGTCGTGATCAACCCCGCCACGGTCGGTCCCTTCGACCTCGGCGTCGTAGTCATCCGCTCGGCCTTCTCGGTCAACGATCACACCGCCCAGCTGCAGATCGACAAATCGGCATCGGACCGCATTCCCCACATCCTCGGCGGCATCCCCCTGCATCTGCGAGACGTCCGCATCTACATGGACCGCTACCAGTTCACCCACAATCCCTCCAGCTGCGCCCCGGGGGAGCTGTTCTCGACGATGAGCGGAGCCGGCACCGACTTCACCTCCACCGCCGATGACTCCGCCTCGACAACGACCCGTCACTTCCAGCTGCTCAACTGCCTCACGCTCGGCTTCAAGCCCAAGCTCGGCATCCGCCTGCGGGGGCCGACCCGCCGCGGCGCCTACCCCGAACTGAGAGCGACCTTCGCCGCCCGCGGCCAGGGCGACACCAACCTGAAGGAAATCCAGGTCTCGCTGCCTCACTCGGAGTTCCTCGCCCAAAACCACATCCGCGGCATCTGCACGAAAGCGCAGTTCCGGGCCGAGAACTGCCCGGCCTCCTCCGTCTACGGCAAGGCCGCCGCCTACACCCCCCTCTTCGACGAGCCGCTGCGGGGAGACGTCTACCTGCGCTCCTCGGCCTCAAAGCTGCCCGACCTCGTCGCCTCGCTCCGCTCGGGTGCGATCCGCATCGTCTTGGAGGGCGAGATCGGCCCGACCAAACAGGGCGGCATCTCCGCGCTGTTTCGCAACCTGCCCGACCAGCCCGTCGATCGCTTCACGATGGTCTTGAACGGCGGCCGCAGAGGACTGCTCACCAACTCGGCCAACATCTGCAAGGTGCCTCCCGAAGCGACCGTGAAAGCACTCGGTCAGACCAACCTGGGGGCGAGCTTCACGACGGTGCTGCGTGGGCAGTGCTCTGGAGGAGGAAGGAAGAAATGAGAGTGCGCTCGATTCTCTGCATCCTGTTTGCATCGCTCCTGCTTGCCCCCGGGGCGCAAGCAGCCACCGATCCGCTCTTCGTCTTCACCCCCGCACCACCACCACCGCCGGCCCCACCGACCCCACCGCCGACCGGCTTCCTCAACGGCCCCTGCGGGCTTGCCGTTGACTCCACCGGGCGGTTCCTCGTCTCTGACTACTACCACCACACCGTCGACGTCTTCTCTGCCGGCTCATCGCAGGCAGCCCCGCCTGGCTACTCCAACCAGCTGGCAAACGTCGATCCCCTCGACGGTCCCTGCGGCCTTGCCCTCGACGCCTCCAACCGCCTCTACGTCAACAACTACCACCGCAACATCACCCGCTACAACGCCTCGCCCGCCTTCGGGGCGGGCACGGTGATCACCGGCGCGCCGCTTGACTCCAGCCATCCCACCGGCCTCGCGCTCGACCCGGCCTCCGGCAACGTCTACGTTGACCAGCGCACCTATATCGCCGTCTATGACTCAGCGGGAGCAGCGGTCATGGACGGCCCGGACCCGCTGCGGATCGGCCTAGGGAGCCTCGGCGACGGCTACGGCGTCGCCGTCTCGGGGTTCCCCGCCACCCTGGGTCGTCTCTACGTTGCCGACGCCGCTTCGGGCACGGTCAAGGTCTATGACCCGGCGGTGAGCAAAACCACCCCGGTGGCCGAGATCAAAGACCCCTTCAACAAACCCTTCGTCTCCCTGCGCGACAGCGCCGTGGCAGTGGACAAAGTCACCGGCGACGTCTACTTCGCCGACAACAACCAACCCGCCTTCACCGAGCGCCCCCAGGCGACCATCTACGTCTACGGCCCCACCAACACCTACAAAGGCCACCTCAAATACAACGTCATCGACGCCCTGCCCCCGGGCCTGGCCGTCGACAACTCCGCCGCAGCCACCCAGGGCCGCGTCTACGTCACCTCTGGCAACACCTCCCAGGCGAGCGTCTATGCCTACGGGCCCGGCTCGGGCGCCTTTGCCGCGCCTTTGCCGCCGCTGGGCTCCGGGCTTCAGCCTCCCGGGTCCTCAAGCGGCGCCGCAGGGGCGGCCCCTGGCGCCTCTTCGGCTGGCTCCGGGCAGGCTCCGGGAGGGGGGGAGAGTGCCCAAGCCTCGGCCTCGGTGATCACCCAACACGAAAACCTTCGGGTAAGCGTCACCGGCAAGCTCTCGCCCAAGAAGCTGCCGAGGAAAGGAACCGCCCCGATCTCCGTCTCGGTCGGCTGGGACATCGCCACCACCGACGGCTCCCCACCACCGAAGCTGAAGACCCTCTCGATCGAGATCAACCGCAACGGGCGCTTCGACTACGAGGGCCTGCCGACCTGCCCCTACGCCAAGATCCAGCCCGCCACAACGCAAAGGGCCCTTGCCAACTGCAGGAGCGCCCTGGTCGGCCAGGGCAGCTTCAGCGCCAACATCGCCCTCAAAGGACAAGAAGGCGAAGCCTACGCGAGCACCGGCAAGCTCCTGGTCTTCAACGGCGAAGACAAAGGCAAGCCCGTCCTCTTCGGCCAGATCTACGCCGCCCATCCCTTCGCGACCTCCTTCGTGATCGTCTTCAAGGTCGCAAAGATCTCCAAAGGCACCTACGGCACCGCGCTGCGGGCCGAACTGCCCAAGGCACTGCGCAGCTGGGGCGATCTGACCGGGATCGAGATGAGCCTCTCGCGTAAGTACGGCTACAAAGGCAAACAGCACAGCTACATCTCAGCCGGTTGTCCTGCCCCGATAGGCTTCGGCGCGGCCTCCTTCAAGCTGGCCCGCACCTCCTTTGCCTTCACCGGCGGCACGGAGCTGGCGAGCACGGTGGTGGGGGATTGCAAGGCCCGGGGGTAGGGGCTCTTAGGCAAGGAGGATGGCGACGAGCTCCGGTCCCAGCTCCGGCAATTGCTCGGCATCGCCGGAGGAGATCCGAGTGTGGAGGAAAGCGAGGGTGGCGTCGATCAGGCGCTCATCGAGGCCGGGCAGTTGGGCGGCGGCCTCTTCGCTGGTCCCGCGGGCGCGGCGCAGCATCGCGGCGAGGCGGGAGATCAGCAGGCGCCTGGCGGCGCAGAGTGCACTCGCCTCGCGTGGCGCCCAGGCGGTGAGCAGCTGACCGAGTTGGGGCTCGGCGGCGAAGAAAGAGAGAGCGGCGTCGATGCCGGCCTCGAGCGCGTCGTCGCCGTCGCTCGCGGCGCAGGCGGACTCGATCTCCGCGCAGAGCCCGTCAGCAGCTGCCACGTAGGCGGCCAGCAGGCAGTCCCAGAGGTTGCCGAAGTGCTTGTAGAAGGTGCTGGTGGAGACGTTGGCGAGCTCGCTGACGTGGGTGGTGGTGACGTTGGCGTAGCCGTGGGCGCCGAGCGCCTCCGCCATCGCCGCCAGCAGGCGCAGGCGCTGGTGCTCGATCACCAGGTTGGCCGGGATGCCGTGGCGGCCGGGAGGGAGGCGGCGGGGGAGGAGGGTCCCGGTCGAGAAGGGGCCTTCCTCGGTCTCGGGAGCGACCAGTCGCAGTTCGGCCATCAGGATGCTCCTTCGAGCTGGGCGCGGTCGCGCTCGAGCAGCTCCTTCGCTTGCTCGAACGCTTCTTCGGCGGCCTCTTTGCCAAGGTAAGAACCGACCGCGAGGTGCATCAGCTCGGGCAGGGTGTCCCAGATGCGGTTCGTCTCGCCCGCGGCGAGGACGTCGCAGAGGCAGGTCTCGACGCCGCCGACGACGAAGATGCCAGTGGCCTCGGGCGGTGCTTGACCGGGCTCGATCTCGGAGCGGACGCTGTCGAGCAGGCCGGCGAGGCGATTGACTGCACGGACTCCAAGATGCGCCGACACCCACGGCTCATCTGACCTCCATCTTGCGGGCACGGTAGACGATGTCCGCTGGGATCTGGCCAGCTGTCAACCGACCATGGTGAACTCGGTCGAAGTTGTAGAAGCGCAGGTACTCCTCGAGGTCGCGCCTGAGACTGGAAAGCGCAGGGTGCAGGTAACGGGCAAAGGAGGGCCGCCAGCACTCGTCGAGAATCGTGCGGTGCAGCGCCTCGACGTTGCCATTGGTCTGGGGACGCCCGGCGCGGATCCGGGTGTGCCTCGCCTTCAGCCGAGCAACGGTCGTCGAAAACTCCCCCTTGAACTCGTTGCCGTTGTCTGAGAGCAGCCGCTCCAAGCGCCAGCCTGCTTCGCGCAGCTCTGAGGCGACCCGGCGAGCCAGCTTCGAGGTCTGCTTGGCGCTGGGGCTGGCCGGCTTGCCCTCCTTGCAGACCACCAGCTCCGCCCAGGCATAGGAAGAGGCGATGTCGATCGCGGTGAGCTGCCAGATCGAGCCCTTGGTGCCTTGCAGGCGCCCGACGTAGAAGCAGTCAATCCCGACCAGCTCGCCGGGGCGGGAGGCCTCGATGTGGCGCTCCGGGCCGCAATCGCGCGGCGGCTCATAGGGCGCGGCGTAGCCTGCGAGGAGCCCCAGGCGCTTGGCGCGGGTGTTGAGGCCGTGACGGCGCAGCACCTTCCAAACGCCGTTGGGCGAAACGAGGATGCCTCCCCACTTGGGGCGGGCGAGCTCTGCAGCCACCCGCTTGGGCCCAAGGCCCGGATGGCCCAGCGCGAAGGCGACGATCTTCTCTTCGATCATCTTGGAGAGCTGGTTGGGCATCTTCGGCCGCCGCCGCTCGCGAGGCCGCAGCATCTCCAGGCCGTGACGATCGACCGCTCGCTTCCAGACGTAGTAGGTGGAGCGATGCACCCCAAAGCGCCGGCAAGCTTGGGCGACGCTCGTGCGAGCGGCCTCTGCGAAGAGGGCTTGGCGGTAGCCGAACAGCACGTCATCCTTGGTCATGCGACTCCCTTTTCTGAACTTCATTGGCGTGAAGCCAGGAGCCTGAGTCGCAGCGCGGACAACCCCCGACCCAGCTGGGTCGGGGGTTGTCTCGCTTAAAGGGCTATCGATCTCTCGGGAAGTGTCGGGAGAACTTGGAGTCAGCGCACACTAAGGGCGCTCACGGCACTGCCGTCGCCTCGGTCTCGACCCCGCCGCCCTCGACGCGGCCGCCACGTCCGCCGCGCGCCGCCGCAGCGCCGCCTTCCTCCCTTGTCAGCCGGTGCGCCAGGTAGACCGGGATGATCGAGAGCAGCACGACGATCACGGCGACTGCGTTGACGATCGGCAGCTGGTTGGGGCGGAAGAGGTTGCGGAAGATCCAGATCGGCAGGGTTTCTTCGCCGGCGCCGATCGTGAACGTGGTGACGATGATCTCGTCGAAGGAGAGGCCGAAGGCGAGCAGGGCGCCGGCGCCGAGGGCGGTCTTGAGGCTGGGCAGGGTGACGAAGCGGAAGGTCTGCCAGGTGTGGGCGCCGAGGTCGGCCGAGGCTTCCTCGAATGAGGTCGAGAGCCGGCGCAGGCGGGCGATCGTGTTGTTGTAGACGACGACGATGCAGAAAGTGGCGTGGCCGACGATCACGGTAAAGAGGCCGAGGTCGATGCCGAGCACTTGAGTGAAGGTGTTGCTGAGGGCGACGCCGGTGACGATCCCGGGCAGAGCGATCGGCAGGATCACCAGAAAGGAAATCGTCTCGCGGCCGAAGAAGCGGTGGCGGGCGACCGCCAGCGAGGCGAGGGTGCCGAGCACCAGCGCGATCGCGGTCGCCGCCGTAGCCGCCTTGATCGAGGTGACGAAGGCTTCACGGGCGAATTCTTCTTCGATCGCCTTCGGGAACCAGTCGAGGGTCAGCCCCGGGGGCGGCCATTCGAGGATGTTGCTCGAGTTGAAGGCGTAGATCGCCAGCACGATCAGCGGGATGTAGATGAAGGCGAGGCCGACCGCCACCGCGATGCGGAGCAGCAGGTTGGATCTTCTCGAGAGCCTCATCGCCTAGATGTGCTCGAAGGCCCCGAGCTTCCGCGCTACCAGCAGGTAGCCGACCATGACCACGATCGGGACCAGCGCCAGCGCCGAGGCGAGGGGCAGGTTGTTGGAGATGTTGTTGAAGATCACGTTGCCGATGAACTGATTGTTGGAGACGAGCTTGGGGGTGATGTAGTCGCCGAGGGTGAGGGCGAAGGTGAAGATCGAGCCGGCGACGACTGCCGGGAAGGAGAGCGGGAGGATCACGCGGCGGAAGGTGGTGAAGGGCGAGGCGCCGAGGTCCTCCGAGGCGCTGATCAGCGAGTTTGGGATGCGCTCCAGCCCGGCGTAGATCGGCAGGATCATGTACGGCAGCCAGAGGTAGCTCATCACCAGCCAGACGGCGGTGTTACCGAATCCGGGCCCATGCAGCCCAAATGGCTCCAGCGCCCAGTTGACGATCCCCCCGCTGGAGAGCATCGTCCGCCAAGAGAGCACCTTGACCAGGTAGCTCGACCAGAGCGGAACCAGCACGGCGACGACCAGGATCGCCTTGCCGCGGCGGCTCGCCAGCTTGGCCATGTAGAAGGCGATCGGGAAGGCGAGCACGGCGTCGGTCACCGTGACCAGCGCCGCGATCAGGACCGTGCGGCCGACGATGTCGCGGTAGACCGGTTCGTCGAGGAGCGTTTTGAAGTTTTCGAAGCTGAGGCCCTTGACCAGTTCGCCGCTGAGCGGGTCGACGGTCCAGAAGGCAGCGATCAGCAGGACCGCAAGCGAGCCCAGGTAGCCGACTACCAGCCAGCCAACCGGGCCCGCCAAGAGCGCCCCCACCTGAAGGCGGGGGCGCCCGTGAAACAGATTGGCGAGCCGGCGACTCAACCCTTGATCGACGTCCAGGCTTGGACCCACTCGTTGTAGTCCTTACAGTCGCTCGACCCGTTACCGCAGTCGGCGAGCGGCGTCTCCCAGTAGTAGACGCGCTTCCAGAACCCCGGGTTGTCGGCGTGGTACTTGGTGCAGAATTCTTTGTCCGCGGTCTGGTCGCAGGCCAGGCTCTGCGCCGGCGCCTCGCCGAAGACTTCCGCTACTTCGGCGTTCACTTTCGGTTCGACGATCCAGTCCATCCACATGTACATGCAGTTGGGGTGTTTTGCCTGGTTGCTGATCATCCAGGTGTCCGACCAGCCGGTCGCGCCCTCGGACGGCAGGAAGCCCTGGCTCGCCGGGCTCGCCGCCACCGGCTTGCCTTCTTCCTTCAGCGCGAAGTACTGGTACTGCCAGGTGGTGCCGACCTCGTTGTCGCCGTTGGCGAAGCCCGCGATCTGCTTGGTCAGGTCAGACCAGTATTCGCCGACATTGGGCTGCTGTTCTTTGAGCAGGTTGACCGCCGCTTCGAACTGTTCTTCGTTCAGCTCGTATGGGCTTTCGATGCCGAGGTCGGGCTGGTGGGCCTTCAGGTAGACGGCCGCGTCGGCGATGTAAATCGGGTCGTCGTAGGCGCTGATCTTGCCCTTGTATTTCGCCGCTTCTTTCGGGTCGAGGATCACGCTCCACGAGGTCGGGGCAGGTTTGACGTCATCGTCGTTCCACATCAGCAGGTTCGCCCCGCGGCCGTGCGGAATCCCGTAGTTGACGCCGTCGAAGGTGTTGTAGGGCTGGTCCTTGAGGTCGGCGAAGATCGTCTTGTAGTTGGGAACGAGATCGACGTTGACGGGGTCGACGTCATTGCCGTCGACGAGCCGTGCGGTCGCGTTGCCCGAGGCGGAGACTCCGTCGTACTGACCGGTGCGCATCAGCGTGACCATTTCGTCAGAGGTACCGGCGACCTTGTTGTTGACTTTGCAGCCGGTCTTCTGTTCGAACGGCTTCGACCAGGCGGGTTCGACGTAGCCCCCCCAGGAGATCAGGTCGACTTGACCCTCTCCCTTGCCCAGCTTCTGCAGTTCGTTGCCGGACGTGCTGTTGTCGTCGCTGGAGCCGCAGCCCGCAAACAGGAGCATCACTGCCAGCAGGCCTCCGACGATCAGCCACGCCGTTCGCGCGGTGTTTGCATGCTGCGTTCTCACGGTGGTTCCTCCTCTGTTGTCAAACTGCCACGGACGGCGACCGTGTGCTCCGGGCGCCAACCCACGATTACCTCCCTCCCCTGCTCGGAGGCAGCATCAACCGATGTGCCTTCGACGTTCTGGCGAATCACCTGAAGCTCTCCCCCCTCATCGAGGGCGACCGTGTAGCGGGTCACCATGCCGGCGTAGGCGACGGCGGCGATGCGGCCGCGCTCGGTGCGCAGCCCGTTCGGCGTCGCCCCCGGGTCGACCAGCTGGATCTTCTCGGGGCGGATCGTGAAGCGCGACCCGTCGCGCTCGAGCAGGTTGGAGACGCCGACGAAGCCGGCGACGAACTCGGTCGCGGGTCGCTCGTAGAGCTCCACCGGCGGGCTCACCTGCTCGATCCGGCCTTCGTTGAAGACGGCGATCCGGTCGCTCATCGTCAGCGCCTCATCCTGGTCGTGGGTGACGTAGACGAAGGTGATCCCAACCTCGCCCTGGATCGACTTCAGCTCGACCTGCATCTGCTCACGCAGCTTCAGGTCGAGGGCGCCGAGCGGCTCGTCGAGCAGCAGCACCCTGGGCCGGTTGACGATCGCCCGCGCCAGGGCGACCCGCTGGCGCTGCCCGCCCGAGAGCTCGGCCGGCCGGCGCTCGTTGTAGCCGGGCAAGCGGACCATCTCCAACGCCTCGTCACGGCGCTTGGCCCGCTCCGCCTTGTCGACGCGGGCGATCCGCAGCCCGTAGGCGACGTTCTCGCCGACGGTCATGTGGGGGAAGAGCGCGTAGTCCTGGAAGACGGTGTTGACGGCGCGGTCGTAGGGGGGGACACCGCTGACGTTCTCGCCCGCCAGCTCGATCGTCCCGCCGCTGGGGTCCTCGAAGCCCGCGATCATGCGCAGCGTCGTCGTCTTACCCGAGCCCGATGGGCCGAGCATGGTGAAGAACTCCCCGGGCTCGACCTCGAGGTCAATTCCCCCAACCGCGACCACCTCTCCGTAACGCTTGGAGAGGCCAGCCAAGCGGATGTCAGGTGGAGTAGTTACACAGCAAAGTTATCCGAGCAGTTCAGGAACGCAAGGACAAACTCGCTCCGGCCAGTTGGCCGGAGCGGAGTACGTCCTAGGCGTCAGCTCAGAAGCCCGCGGGGTGGCGGGCGACAAAACCGACGTTGTCGCGTAGGTCTTCGTGCCAGCGTGGGCCGGTTTCGCCCGAGTCGCCGGAGGTGTCCCAGCGATAGCCGGCGATCTCCGCGTAAGCGTGACCCGAATTCGTGTAGACGGTGATCCAGCGACCTTCGCCGGCGAGGGCCCAGCTCTCCATCGGGCCTGACGGCAGCGGGCTTTCGAGGAATTTGCCGCCGTGCAGCGCGTAGCTGACAGAGCCGGAGCAGTCGTAGCCGGCATCCCACCAGCGGGCGTGGCCACCGCCCCATATATAGGGCTTGGTGCGGATTTTGTTGGCCGCGGCGATCACGGCTTTGACGCGCGCGGGTGCGGACTTGGGCGGGATCAGCATGCCGTTGTCCAGAAGCCGCGCTTTCGCGGTCGGGGTGCAGATGTCCGTTTCGGCGGGCGAAAGGCCGCCGCCACTGCAGTTTGCCGATGCGACACCCGGGGTAAATGCCAGGAGCGCCAGCACAGCGGTTACAGCTATACCTAGCTTGAATCTATGCCTGTTGTTGCGCAAACCGATCTCCTTCGTCGGCCTACGGGGTTAGCTGTCGGGCTGGCGCGAAAGGAGCCTGCGCCCCCACCCATGCCGGGTGAGTTAGCCCCGAAAACGTGGTTCCCCCGCTCCCGCGGCGCCTCCAGCGTGCGGGACTCGGCGTTTCGGTTATGTGGAACGGCGGCACTGTACACGATCCGCCGGTCGTCTGCTCATGAAACACAAACATTTTCTGGGTTCTCCGCATTGGCCCTGGAATTTCCGGCTTTCTGTCGCGCTCCGCCGCATGGCAGGAAAAAGCTCGACCGCAGAGACTGATTCGACGCGAGGACTGGTAGCTTGCGCGCTGCGATGGATCTTGCGGGGCGGACAGTGCTTCTCACCGGCGCCACGGGCGGCCTCGGCCGCGCGATCGCCGAGGCGCTCGCCGGGCGCGGCGCCAAGCTGGCTCTGAGCGGCCGCAAGGCCGAGGCGCTCGAGCAGCTCGCGGCCGAGCTGCCGGGCGACGGGCACCGGGTGCTTCCAGCCGACCTCGGTGAGGAGGGCGCGGCGGAGAAGCTGGCCGCGGAGGCCGGCGCCGTCGATGTCCTCGTCGCCAACGCGGGCCTGCCCGGCAGCGGCAGGCTGCAGGAATTGACGGCGGAGCAGCTGGCTCGCACCCTGCGCGTCAATCTCGAGGCGCCGATGCTGCTGGCTCAGGCGCTCGAGTCCTCGATGGTCGAGAAGGGCTCCGGCCACATGGTCTTCATCTCTTCGCTCTCGGGAAAGTCGGCAACACCGCTTTCCTCGATCTACAACGCGACCAAGTTCGGCCTGCGCGGCTTCGCCCTCTCCCTGCGCGCCGACCTCGACCCACTCGGCATCGGCGTCTCGATCGTCTCCCCGGGGACGATCCGCGAAGCCGGCATGTACGCCGACTCGGGCGCCAAGCCAATTCCCGTCCTCGGCACCGGTTCGCCCAGGCAGGTCGGCGACGCGGTGGTGAAGGCGATCGAGCGGAACAAGGTCGAGATAGCGGTGGCGCCGGTGCACCAGCGGGCGCTGGCCCACTTCGCCCTCGCCAGCCCGGGAATCTCGGTCAAGGTCGTCAGCGGCGACGCTGGCCAAAAAGCTGCCGCGGCAGTAGCCGAAGGCCAGCACGACAAGCGCTAGCCCGCCGCTGAGGGCCGTTCCCTAATGTGAGTTGCCAGTCCGACCCTCGAGGAGGCGTGGATATGACCGACCCCAAGCCGATCGCCTGCACGCTGGGCGCGAGCGACCTGAGCCAGCGGCTTGATGAGGTCGCGGCACTTGGCGCCGACAGCTTGATCGGCCACGAGGCAGCGGATGGGGTCCACACCCTGCGGTTTCGTCCCGACGCTCGGACCCGCTGCCGCCTCGACGAGATCGTTGCCGCCGAGGCACAGTGCTGCTCATTCCTCGATCTCAACGTCAGCGAGCGCGACGGCGAGCTGATCCTGACCATCGCCGCCCCCGAGCCCGGCAAGCCAGTCGCCAAAGAGCTGGCGCTCGCTTTTACGCCCATCCGACATTGACCACACCTGAAGTGGGTCAAAGTCGGATGCGGCGAACGTGCCTCGCTCCCTAGGATTGGAGTTGTGAGCAGCAGCGACTCCTTCGGCGCCCGTTCGACCCTCGAGGTTGGCGGCCGCTCTTACGAGGTCTTCAGGCTCGACGCGCTCGCCGATCGCTTCGACGTAGCGCGCTTGCCTTACTCGATCAAGGTGCTGCTGGAGAACGTGCTGCGGCTCGAGGATGGCGTCAGCGTCACGCCTGCGGCAGTCGAGGCGATTGCCGGCTGGGACGCCGCGGCTGAGCCGAGCGTCGAGATTCCCTTCCAGCCCGCCCGCGTCCTGATGCAGGACTTCACCGGCGTCCCGGCGGTGGTCGACCTGGCGGCGATGCGCGACGCGATGGCCGAGATCGGCGGCGATCCGGAGGCGATCAACCCGCTCGTCGACGTCGACCTCGTGATCGACCACTCGGTCCAGGTCGATGCCTTCGGCAACGCTCGCGCCTTCGCCGTCAACGCCGAGCGCGAGTTCGAACGCAACCGCGAGCGCTACTCCTTCCTCAAGTGGGGCCGTGAGGCCTTCGACAACTTCAGCGTCGTGCCGCCGGCGACCGGCATCTGCCACCAGGTCAACCTCGAGCACATCGCCCAGGTCGTCTACAGCCGCGAGCGTGATGGGACCCTGCAGGCCTACCCCGACACCCTGGTCGGCACCGACTCGCACACGACGATGGTCAACGGCCTCGGCGTGCTCGGTTGGGGCGTCGGCGGGATCGAGGCCGAGGCGGCGATGCTGGGCCAGCCGATCTCGATGTTGCTGCCGCAGGTGGTCGGCTTCAGGCTCGGCGGCGAGCTGCCTGAGGGCGCCACGGCCACCGACCTGGTCCTGACCGTGACCGAGATGCTGCGCGAGCGCGGCGTTGTCTCCAAGTTCGTCGAGTTCTTCGGCCCCGGCCTGGCGAAGCTCGGCCTCGCCGACCGGGCGACGATCGGCAACATGTCGCCGGAGTTCGGCTCGACCTGCGCGATCTTCCCGGTCGACGCCGAGACGCTGCGCTACCTCGACCTGACCGGCCGCCCGACCGAGACGATCGAGCTGGTTGATGCCTACGCCCGCGAGCAGGGCATGTTCGCCGAGCCCGGCGCACCCGACCCGGTCTTCTCCGACCTGCTCGAGCTCGACCTCGGCGACGTAGTGCCCAGCATCGCCGGTCCAAAGCGCCCGCAGGACCGGGTGCCGCTGGCCCAGGCCAAGGAGGCGTTTCTCGAGGCGATGGAGGAGTTCGACCCCGAGGCCGGCGCCCAGCTCGGCAACGGCATCGACGAGGCGGGAGAAGAGTCCTTCCCTGCCTCCGATCCGCCGGCCGAGGACCACGACGACGAGCGCGGTAAGCCGCGCCCCGCGGTCAACGACCGGGCGGTTGCCGTCGCCGAACGGGGCAGCGAGGACGCGATCGAGGTGACGTTGGAGGACGGCACCACGGTCGCACTGGATCACGGCCGGGTTGTGATCGCGGCGATCACCAGTTGCACCAACACTTCCAACCCGAGCGTGATGATCGGCGCCGGCTTGCTCGCCCGCAACGCGATCGAACGTGGCCTGTCGCGCAAGCCCTGGGTGAAGACCTCGCTGGCTCCGGGCTCGACCGTCGTCACCGACTACCTGGAGAAGGCGGGGCTGACCAAATACCTCGACGGGCTGCAGTTCAACCTGGTCGGCTACGGCTGCACCACCTGCATCGGCAACTCCGGTCCGCTACCGCCGGAGATCTCCGCCGCGGTCGAGGAGAAGGACCTTGCCGTCTGCGCCGTGCTCTCCGGCAACCGCAACTTCGAGGGGCGTATCAACCAGGACGTCAAGGCGAATTACCTGGCCAGCCCACCGCTCGTCGTCGCCTACGCGCTGGCCGGGCGCATGGACCTCGACCTGATTAACGAGCCGCTGGGGGAGGGGAGCGACGGCGAGCCGGTCTATCTGCGCGACATCTGGCCCGACGCCGCCGAGGTGAAGGACCTCGTCGGCCGCTCGATCGCCTCGGAGATGTTCACCCGCAACTACGGCGAGGTCTTCGAGGGCGATGAGACCTGGCGGGCGGTTGAGGTCCCCGAGGGCGACCGCTACACCTGGCCCGACTCCACCTACGTGCGCCGACCCTCCTTCTTCGAGGGCATGCCGCCCGAGGCGCCTGGCGTCGAGCCGATCTCCGGCGCTCGGGTGCTCGCCCTGCTCGGCGACTCGATCACCACCGACCACATCTCGCCGGCGGGTGCGATCAAGAAGGACAGCCCGGCAGGGGCCTGGCTGATCGAGCAAGGCGTCGAGCCGCGCGACTTCAACTCCTACGGCTCGCGCCGCGGCAACCACGAGGTGATGATCCGCGGCACCTTCGCCAACATCCGCCTGCGCAACCTGCTGGCCGAGCGCACCGGCGGCTTCACCCGCCGCTTCCCCGCTGGCGATGAAACAACGATCTACGAGGCGGCGATGGCCTACGCCGCCGAAGGCGTGCCGCTGGTCGTGCTGGCGGGCAAGGAGTACGGCTCGGGTTCCTCGCGCGACTGGGCGGCCAAGGGCACAAAGCTGCTCGGCGTCCGCTCCGTGATCGCCGAGAGCTTCGAGCGCATCCACCGCTCCAACCTGATCGGGATGGGAGTGCTGCCGTTGCAGTTCCCCGCCGGTGCGAGCGTCGAGTTGCTCGGGCTGACAGGTGAGGAGACCTTCGATTTCGGCGACCTCGAAAATGGCGAAGCAAAGTCCGTCATGGTCACGGCGCGCCGCGAGGGTGCCGATCCAATCGAGTTCGATGCAACCGTTCGCCTCGACACGCCGAACGAGGTCGGTTACTTCCAGAATGGCGGAATTCTCCAAACCGTTCTGCGAAATCTGAGGTAAGCGCAGGCAGGCGGCGCAGCGGGGCCGCGGGAGGCAGGGGGGTCCGCGCGACCCTCACTGCACCTGCGCGTCGGTAGCCAGGGAGGGATGCCGACGCGGCCGTTCCCCTAAACGGGACTGCTCAGAGGAACAGTCAGCCTCTAGCTATACAGCTTGTACAGGCTCAGGTCAAGGCTTCCTGAGCGGATCTACGGCGATTCCGCAACCCGCTGCGGGGAATCCGCAACGCCCCAACCCCGTCTTTCGATCAGCTCGATCCCAATAACACTGCCCACTGGGCCGACCGGAGTGAGGGTTGCGGCAAGCAATGTGTAGGGCGCCTGCCGCTTGCCGCAGGCGACCCAGATCAAGATGCAGAGCGCAATGAACCCCAACCCGTGCGCCCATCCAAACAGCATCGTCTCAGTATCGAATCCCGGCACCAACCAGAACAGAATCAGGCCCGCGAAGATCGCCAGCTCGATCCACGAGAGCCACTTGACCCAAGTGAACATCGGCCCGGGGACCGGCTTCGGTAGAGCACTCACTGAAAGGACGATACCCAGGACGAAAGCGCTCGGCCGCGGGTCCTGTCGCCGCAGGAACCACCCACCCCCTGCGGTCGCTAAAGCGTCCTCGGGGGCGGGTCCCCCTACGGCGCCGCCCGCGGACGATTCCATCTCGAGGCTCGAACTCCGAAAGCTCAGACGAAGGGTGGCACGCCGATGGTCACGTTGTGCGTTGGAGCTTGGTTGCTCAACCGAGGACGTTGCTCGCGGGGGGTGGCGCGGATTTGGGGGACCACCCGAGGACGCTTTAGCGACCGCAGGGTGGTGGCACCAAATCCGTGACAGGACCCGCCGCGCCCTACGCCCCCGGCGTAAGAGCCGTAAGCACAATCCGCTCCTGCTCTCGCGCGTGTGCCCCCGAGTACCCCTCGCCCGTGCTGGCACGGATTGGGCGGCCGACGTAGCCGAGCTCGACTCCCTCGGGGACGAGGTCGGGGAGGCGGCGGGACATCACCTTCCAGCAGCCCATGTTGCGCGGCTCCTCCTGGACCCAGACGATCTCTTTCAGGTTCGGGTAGGTCCCGATGACGCCTTTCAGCTGATCGTCGGCGAAGGGGTAGAGGAGCTCGACGCGGGCGATGGCGACGTTCTCCGCCGTCTCACGCCGCTCGCTGCCGTCGAGGTCGAAGTAGACCTTGCCGGTGCAGAGGACGAGGCGCTCGACCATCTCGCGGCGCTCGGCCGCCTTCGGGTCGTCGAGGATGAAGTGGAAGTGGCCCTCGGTCAGCTCCTCGGGCGTGGCGGCGGCGCGATCGAGACGGAGCAGGCCCTTGGGGGTGAAGGCGATCAGCGGCCGCGGCTTGCGGATCAGCGCCTGGCGGCGCAGCAGGTGGAAATACTGGGCCGCGGTGGTCGGATTGGCGATGCGGATGTTGCCCTCGGCGCCGAGGGCGAGGAAGCGCTCGATGCGGGCGCTGGAGTGCTCGGGGCCCGAGCCCTCGTAGCCGTGCGGCAGTAGCAGGGTGAGGCGGCTGGTCTGGCCCCACTTGGCCTCGCCGGAGACGATGAAGCTGTCGATGATCACCTGGCCGGCGTTGGCGAAGTCGCCGTACTGCGCCTCCCAGAGCACCAGCGCATTCGGCATCGCCGCCGAGTAGCCGTACTCGAAGCCGAGACAGGCGGTCTCCGAGAGCGGGCTGTTGTAGAGCTCGAAGGGCGCGCTGGCTTCGTTCAGGTTCTGCATCGGGCAGTACTCGAGGCCGGTGTTCTCGTCGTGGAGGACGAGGTGGCGGTGCGAGAAGGTGCCGCGCTCGGTGTCCTGGCCGGTGAGGCGGATGTGGACGCCCTCGGTCAGCAGCGAGGCGAAGGCGAGCGCCTCGGCGTGGCCGAATTCGACGCCGCCGTTCTCGAGCGTGTCGAGACGCTTGGAGAGCGGTTTGCGCAGCTTGCGGTGGATCGTGAAGCTCTCCGGCACCTCGATCAGCGCCTCGTTCAGCTCGCGCAGCTTCTCGATCGGCACGGCAGTCTGCACCGGCGGGCTGGCGCTGCGGTCGAGCTCGCCGGTGGCGCTGGTGGTCACCGTCGGGTCCTCGTATTCGCCCAGCTCCATTTTGTGACGTAGGTCCTTCAGCGCCGCCGACATCTCGTCGTGGCGCTGTTTGGCGGCGGCGTCGACTTCCTCGCGGCTGAGCACGCCCTCTTCGATCAGCTGCTTGGCGTAGATCTCGGAGACCGGCGGGTGGGCCTTGATCTTGGCGGCGATCTGCGGCTGCGTGTAGGCGGGCTCGTCGGTCTCGTTGTGGCCGTAGCGGCGGTAGCCGATCACGTCGATGACGATGTCGCGGCCCCAGCGCTCGCGGTAAGCCATCGCCAGCCGGATAGCCGCCGAGCAGGCTTCGACGTCGTCGGCGTTGACGTGGACGATCGGCACGTTGAAACCCTTCGCCATGTCGGCCGCGTAAGGGGTGGAGCGAGCGTCCTCCGGGTCGGTGGTGAAGCCGACCTGGTTGTTCTGGATGACGTGGATCGTGCCGCCGGTGGTGTAGCCCCGCAGCGCCTGCAGGTTGAGCGTCTCGGCGACGACCCCCTGGCCGGGGAAGGCGGCGTCGCCGTGCAGCAGGACCGGCACCGCGGCCTTCGGCTTGTGCTCGATCTTGGCGCCCTCGAAGTCGGACTGGATGAAGCGGGTGGCGCCCTCGACCACCGGGTTGACGAACTCCAGGTGGCTCGGGTTGGGGTAGAGGCGGACGGCGATCTTCTCCCCCTTGTGCGTCTCGTAGACCCCCTGGTGGCCGTAGTGATACTTGACGTCGCCGGTGCCGCCGTGCGGGATTCCGGCCACGGCCTTAACCGCGTCGATCTGCTTTGAGCCCTCGAACTCGGCCAGGATCGACTCGACCGAGCGGCCCAGGTTGTGGGCGAGGACGCTGAGCCGGCCGCGGTGGGCCATGCCGAAGACGACCTCCTCGGCGCCGCTGCGCCCGGAGAGGGTGACCAGCTCGTCGAGCATAGGCACGATTACGTCGAGTCCCTCGATCGTGAAGATCTTCTGCCCCAGGTAGGCCTTCTCGATGAAGCGCTCGAACTGGAAGACGTCGATCAGCCGCATCAGCAGGCGCTGTTTCTCCTCGATGGCGAGCGGCGCCCGGTGCGCGCCGGTCTCGACCATCTCGCGCAGCCAGGTGCGCTGCTGGTGGGAGGAGAGGTGCTCGAACTGGTAGGCGATCGTGCCGCAGTAGGCCTCCCGCATCCGCGGCAGCGCCTCGAGCAGGGTCTCTCCGGGGACGCCGATGCGCAGGATCGAGGCGGGGACGCGGGCCATCAGCTCCGGCGTCAGGTTGAGGTTCTCGGGCTGGATCGCCGGGTCACCCTTGGGCTCGCGGCCGAGCGGGTCGAGGCGGGCCGAGAGGTGACCGTGGGTGCGGTAGCCCTTGAGCAGCGAGGTCGCGGCCTGGACCGCCTGCAGCAGCTCCTCGTCGGGCTGTGTCGTGGTGACCGCCATCTCGCCGGTGCCGGCGCCTGGGGCACCGAGCGGGGGAGCGGAAGCGGAGGCCGGGTGGGCGGCGGAGATCGGCCCGGCGTCGACGCCGAGATCGGTGGCGACACTCTCGTAGAAGCCGTTCTCGCCCTGCAGCAGCTGCTCGATGCTGCGCAGGAAGGCGCCCGACTCGGCGCCCTGGATGACGCGGTGGTCGTAGGTCGAGGTCAGCGTCATCGTCTTCGAGACGCCGAGCTGGCGCAGCCGCTCTGGAGTCGCGTGGGCCCACTCAGGCGGGTAAGTGATCGCGCCGGTGGCAATGATCGCGCTCTGGCCGCTCATCAGGCGGGGGACCGAGGCGACCGTGCCAATCCCACCGGGGTTGGTCAGCGAGATGTTGGTGCCTTGGAAGTCGTCGGCGGTGAGCTTGCTCTCGCGCGTCTTGGTGATCAGGTCCTCGTAGTAGCCGTGGAAGCCGGCGAAGTCGAGCCCCTCGGACCCCTTGATCGCCGGCACCATGAGGCTGTGCGACCCGTCCTTGCGCTCGACGTCAACCGCGATCCCCAGGTTCACCGGCCCGTTCTCAACCGCAAACGGTTTCCCGTCTTTCCGTTCGAACACCCGAGTCATCACCGGATGCTCCTTGGCCGCCTGCACAATCGCCCAAGCGACCAGGTGCGTAAAGGAAACCTTCATCCCCCGCTCCTTCAGCAACCCGTTCAAAGCCTTCCGCTTCGCATCGAGCGTATCCACGGCAATCGTCCGGAACGAAGTAGCCGTAGGAACCTCCCGGCTCTCATCCATAGCCTGAGCCAACATCGCGGCGGGCCCCCGCAGAGCCTTCTCCTCACCGGCAGCTACAGGAGCCGCGCCGTTGCCGATGGCCAGCACATCGCTCTTGGTCACCTTCGCGCCTGGTCCTGAGCCGCTTACCGAGCCAAGGTCGACGCCATTAGCCGCAGCAACCCTGCGGGCAACAGGAGTCGCCCGAACTCCGTCGCCTTCGTTGGCAGCTGGGGCTTTAGACGCCTCACCTGCGGGTGGCGCAGACTCGGAGGGGCCGAGAACGGAGGCCCCGCCCCCGCCCGCAGGCCCCTCCGAGGCTGTGTCAGGACCCGCAGCCGACCCGTTTGAACCCTCGCCAGGTTCCATCTCAGCCAACGGAGCCCCAACCGGCACCTCGTCGTCGACCGCCACCAGCAACTTGGTAATGACCCCCGCCTCAGGCGCCGGCACCTCAGCATCGACCTTGTCAGTCGACACCTCGACGACCGTATCCCCCTCGGAGACGAAATCCCCCACGGCAACGTGCCACTCGAGCACGATCCCCTCGGTGACCGACTCGCCCATTTCGGGCATCGCAATCTGCACGGTCGCCGTCTCCGCCATTTCTCGACTCAGTCTATGAAACCCGGCCCACCGCTTCCTCTGTTCTTTCGCACGAAATATGGCCGTCACCGAACAGCGGAGCAGAAACGGGGCGCTAGGCTGACGCGATGAACTATTTCGTCACCGGAGCCACGGGATTCATCGGGCGCAACCTGGTGCAGCGACTGCTGCAGCGCGAGGGCACCGTCTACGCCCTAGTCCGGGCTGGTTCGCGGGGGCGCCTCGAGGAGTTGCGCACCTCCTTCGGGCCCGACGGAGCGCGGGTCGTGCCGATCGCTGGCGACCTCGCCCAGTCCAGCCTCGGCGTCTCCGAGGAGGACCTGCTCGAGCTGCGCGGCAAGGTTGACCACTTTTTCCACCTCGCCGCGATCTACGACATGACTGCCGGTGCCGAAGCGCAGGAGATCGCCAACGTTGAGGGCACCCGCCACGCGGTTGAACTCGCCGGCGCGATCGAGGCGGGTTGCTTCCACCAGATCAGCTCGATCGCCGTCGCCGGCTTCTACCGGGGCGAGTGGCGCGAGGACATGTTCGAGGAGGCCGTAGGGCTCGACACCCATCCCTACTTTCGCACCAAGCACGAGTCCGAGCGGGTCGTGCGCGAGGAGTGCCGCCGGCCCTGGCGGGTCTACCGGCCGGGGATCGTCGTCGGCGACTCGCGCACCGGGGAGATCGACAAGGTCGACGGCCCCTACTACGGCTTCAAGCTCCTGCAGCAAGCGCGCCGGGTACTGCCGAGCTGGCTGCCTACAGTCGGGATCGAAGGCGGCGAGATCAACATCGTGCCGGTCGATTTCGTCGTCGACGCGATCGACCACATCGCCCACAAGCCCGGGCTCGACGGGCAGGCCTTCAGCCTCACCGATCCCAATCCGAAGACGGCTGGCGAGATGATCAACCTCTTCGCTCGTGCTGCCGACGCCCCGCAGGCGACGCTGCGGCTCGACTCTGGCGTCACCGACCCGGCTACCTCAATAGTGCGAACGGGCCTGCGCTTCTTCCCGCCGGCCAAGCGGGTGGCGAAGACGGGCCTGGGTCAGCTCGGGATCCCCCCCGGGGTACTCAGCTACTTCAACTATCCGACCCACTTCGACTCCTCCAACACGGAGGCCGCGCTCGCGGGCTCGGGCATCTCGGCGCCGCCGCTGGAGTCTTACGCCGACCGTGTCTGGGACTACTGGGAGCGCAGCCTCGACCCCGATCTCTTTAAGGACCGCAGCCTGAGCGCAGCTGTGCGCGGCAAGGTGGTGCTGATCACCGGCGCCTCCTCGGGGATCGGCAAGGCGACCGCAGTCAAGGCCGCCGACGCCGGCGCGACCGTGCTCCTGGTCGCCCGTTCGATCGAGAAGCTGGAGGAGACGAAACGGGAGATCGAGGCGGCGGGCGGCGTCGCCCACATCCACCGCTGCGATCTCGCCGACATGGAGGACGTCGAGCGGATGGCCGAGGAGGTGCTCACCTACCACGGCCGGGTCGACATCCTGGTCAACAACGCGGGGCGCTCGATCCGCCGCTCGGTCGGCCTCGCCTACGACCGCTTCCACGACTACGAGCGCACGATCCAGCTCAACTACCTCGGCGCCGTGCGGCTAATCCTCGCCCTGCTGCCCTCGATGCGGGCGCACAAGTCAGGCCACATCATCAACATCAGCTCGATCGGGACGCAGACGAACCCGCCGCGCTTCTCGGCCTACGTCGCCTCGAAGGCGGCGCTCGATGCCTTCAGCCGGGTGATCGCTTCCGAGGTGATCGACGACGGCGTCCACCTGACGACGATCCACATGCCGCTGGTTCGCACGCCGATGATCGCGCCGACCCGGATGTACGACATGTTCCCGGCGATCTCGCCGGAGGAGGCCGCAGAGATGATCGCCGGCGCGATGGTCTCGCAGCCGAAGAAGGTCGCGACGCGGCTTGGTACCTTCGGCGAGCTGCTCTACGCGGTTGCGCCTTCACTGAGCGACCGGATCCTTAATCAGGCTTACAAGCTGTTTCCGGATTCGCAGGCGGCGAAGGGGAAGGGCGAGGAGGCACCGGATAAGGCGCCGTCCACTGAGGCTGTTGCGTTTGCTCACTTGATGAAAGGTGTGCATTGGTAGGGGTCGGCTGGCGGGTCCTGTCGCGGCGGCCCTCCCCCACATGCTCGGACGCCGCGTCGCGGCGTCCTCCGCTGCGGGGGACCCCCGCCACCGCGCCACCCGCCAGAGACGCGCTTCCTGTGGACTAACTCTCTATGACTAGGCGGAGGCTCAAGCATTGGGGGTGGGGGTATGAGGATCAGGCGCCCTCGGAGCAGGAGCTTCGGGAGGCTGCGGCTGGGATCAGGGAGCGGTTTGGGTTTGGCGGGGAGCCAGAGCAGGCGGTGCCGCTCGATGAATTGCGGCTGCGCGAGGCGCGGCTGAAGGCGCCGAGCGCTTTTGGGGATTTGTTTACGGACGATCACTACGAGCGGACTGCCCATGCGCTCGGGAAGGCGTATCGGGATGTGGTGCGGGGGTTTCGGGGGGAATTTGAGAATCCGCCGGATTTGGTGGCGTTTCCGCGGGACGAGTCTGAGATTGAGGTGGTGCTGGAGTGGTGTGAGGCCGAGGGGGCGGCCGTGGTGCCGTTTGGGGGAGGGACCAGCGTGGTTGGTGGGGTGGAGGCGCGGCTCGGCGAGCGGCCGGTGGTCTCGCTCGACCTGCGGCGGCTGGATCGGGTATTGGAAGTCGATGCGGAGTCCTTGGCGGCGCGGATCCAGGCCGGGGCCACCGGGCCCGGGCTCGAGGACCAGCTGCGCGAGCATGGGCTGACGCTGCGCCACTTCCCTCAGTCCTTCGAGTACTCGACGCTGGGCGGCTGGGTCGCGACTCGCGCGGGCGGTCACTTCGCGACGCTCTACACCCACATCGACGACCTGGTCGAGTCGGTGCGGGCAATCACGCCGCGCGGGACCTGGGAGAGCCGGCGGCTGCCGGGATCCGGGGCGGGTCCCTCTCCCGATCGGGCGCTGATCGGCTCCGAGGGCATCCTCGGCGTGATCGCCGACGCTTGGGTGCGGGTGCGGCCGCGGCCCGAGTTCAAGACCTCCTGCGGGGTCGAGTTCGACGACTTCTTCGCCGCTGTGCGCGCTGTGCGCGAGATCTCCCAGTCGGGCCTCAACCCCTCGAACTGCCGCCTGCTCGATGCGCTCGAGGCGGGGACCACCGGTGCGGGCTCGGGCGAGAAGAACCTCTTGGTGCTCGGTTTCGAGTCGCCGCACCTCCCCGTCGACGAACTGATGCGCCTGGCCCTCGACATCGCCCAGTCCCACGGCGGCGTCCCCAACTCGCCCCCGGCGGGTCGAAGGTCGCCGCGCGAGGGGCAGGCTGGGGGATCTGGACGTGGAGGCGAGAGCGGCGAGGGCTCGGCCGTCGAGTCCTGGCGCGGCGCCTTCCTGCTCGCCCCTTACCTGCGCGACACCTTCGTCGCCTGCGGCGTGCTCAGCGAGACCTTCGAGACGGCGATCACCTGGGACCGCTTCGAGCAGTTCCACGCTGAGACGATGGCGGCGGTGCGGGCCAAGGTCGCGGAGGTTTGCGATGCGCCCGCCAATGGCCCCGGCGCCCCCCGCGTCAGTTGCCGCTTTACCCACGTCTACCCCGACGGTCCCGCCCCGTACTTCACCGTGCTCGCGCCAGCGATCCGCGGCGGCGAGGTCGAGCAGTGGGACGAGATCAAGGCCGCGGCCGCCGAGGCCGTGATCGAAGGCGGCGGCACGATCACCCACCACCACGCCGTCGGCCGCGACCATCGCCCCTGGTACGACCGCCAGCGCCCGGCCCCCTTCGCCGCTGCCTTGCGATCCGCCAAGTCCGAGCTGGACCCTGCCGCCATCCTTAATCCCGGCGTCCTCATCGACCCCGTTTGACCAGGTGCAACGCTTTTTGGTCCTCAGGGGGCCGTAAAGCGTTGCACCTGAGGAGTGACGGGCTCTAGCGGTACGCTTTCGCGACTGATTCTCCCCGGCCGGGAAGCGCCAGAATGCGCCTCTCGCCACCCCTTGCAGCGTGGAAACCATCACCTCCGAACAGCCGACCGTCGCGGCCCCCGCCGGTGACGCCACTCCCTCGATGGACGAGCCGGTAGTGCCGCGTCGCTCGCCGCTGCGAGCCGCGATCAAGACCGGCCGGCCGCAGGAGTGGATCAAGAACGTCTTCGTCTTCGCCGGCCTGCTCTTCTCTGGCAAGTTCAACCAGTCGCACGAGGTGATCGAGGCGGTCCTCACATTCTTCGCCTTCTGCTTCATCTCCAGCGCCGGCTACTACGTCAACGACCTGATCGACGTCGAGCTCGACCGCAAGCACCCGAAGAAGCGCTTCCGGCCGTTGGCGGCGCGCGAGCTCTCAGAGGGCGCGGCCAAGGCGATCGCGCCGGGGCTCGCGATCGTGGCCCTCGCGATCGCCTTCGCCACGGTCAACTGGGAGGTCGGCCTGATGGTGGTCGGCTACGGCATCGCCCAGATCGCCTACAGCCTCGGCCTCAAGCAGATCGTGATCGTCGACGTGATGACCCTGGCGGGCCTCTTCATCCTCCGCGTTGCGGCCGGTGCAAGCGCCGTCGACGCTCACGCCTCCGAATGGCTGCTGCTCTGCACCGGCATGTTCGCCCTCTTCCTCGGCGTCACCAAGCGCCGCCAGGAGGCGGTCTCCGAGTTGCACGAGGGCACCAGCAGCCGCCCGGTGCTCGAGCACTACTCGCTGCCCTTCCTCGACCAGATGGTCGCCATGGTCACCACCGGCACCGTGATCAGCTACTCGATCTACGCCGTCAACTCACCGCTGATCGGCAACGAGATGATGTGGACGATCCCGTCTGTCCTCTACTGCGTCTTCCGCTACCTCTACCTGATCTACGACCGCGCCGACGATCGCTCCACCGCCGCCATCGTCGCCGACGACAAGCCCCTGATCGCTGGCGCCGCCAGCTTCGCGGTCGTCGCCTTCCTGCTGCTCTACGTCTTCAACTAGCCGACCATCGGCGGCTCGGGCTGGCCTTCCATCAAGTAGAAGCGCGCCCGGCCGATCTCCTCGCCGTTGACCTGGACGACGGCGGCGTGGGGGCCGGGGGTGGAGAAGGTGGCGGTGGTGCCGATCGACATCACGAGCCGCTGGTCCTGGCCGGCTGGCATGCCGGGTGGGCGGCCTGTCTCGAAGTCGGCTTGGAGGCCCTCACCCAGCTCGACGCCGTCGGGATCATGGATATTGACCTGAAGGTTGTGGGGCTGGTTGGTCTCGCTCCAGGCCACATCGAGGCCGAGGGCGATGTGAAAGCCCCATTCGTGGGGCAGCTCAGGCAGGCGGAGAACGTTCCAGCCGCCGCCGACCATGTAGAGCTTGCCGTTGACGGCCTCGCTGTGGTCGGCAAGCATGAGGAAGCCGATCTCCATCGGGTCAGGATACGCGGGGTCAGTCGGCCCCGACCGACATGTCCGAGATCAGTTCGACCTTGCCGTTGCGGTTGAACTGCAGGTCGATCGTCTCGTTCTTGCGATAGGTGCCAAAGAGCCCTAGGTACATCGCCAGCCAGCGCCCGGTGCCGACTTTCTCCTTGACGATCTCCCGCGTGAAGACGATCTCCCCAGCGGCCACCCGATAGTCGTCGCCCTCCCGCTGCTCAACTCCGTTGATGAAGACCGTGTACGGCGCTTCCGCCCCGGCCGGCAGCTTCACCCGCCGCCCGGCGGCGTAACTGCCCTTTGGAATCTCGGTCTCGGGTCCGTTCATTGAGGTGTGGGACGACTTATACGTCTATATGACGGGAAAGTCGTCCCACTAGGTCGATTCCAAAGTCTCGCGCACCAGGTCGAATGGCGAGTCGTGGTCGGCGGGATCGAGCTCCTCGCGCCGCACCCCGCCCCGGTACGGCATGAACGTCCCATCCCCCCGCACATCAATCCCAGCAACAGGCTTCCGAATCCACCCCTTCCCGCTCAGCTGCAACCGAGCATGAACCTGATCCTCCGGCGCAAAGTCCCGCATCGCCGAAACCGCCTTCACAGGCCCCTCCGCTCGGATCTCCAACGCTCGCGCCCTCATAGCGGCAACAGCTTCCCCAAGCTCTTCAAAGCTGGCGTGGTCCACGTCCGACCCGTGCCTGATCGTCAGCTTCCAAGCGCTCACGGCCCGCAGCGTACGGAACCCTGAGAAGGGCTGTCGGGGGTGGCTCCCCGGGCGGCGGCGTCCTGCTTTTCGCACAGACCACTCAGCGAGAGCCCCAGTGCGCCCGGCGAAAAGCCCAGCCCCCGGGGAGCCACCCCCGACAGCCCATCCGCCTGAGTTGAGAGCGCTACGCCCCGCGCCGAGGCCGCTTGGGCCTGCGCGCCGGCGGCCCGACGATCTTTTCCGGCCCCTCACGATCCTCGAGAGAAACGTAATCCCGCTCGCGCTCACCCGTGTAGATCTGCCGCGGCCGGGAAATCTTCTGCTCGGAGTCGTCCTTCATCTCCATCCACTGCGCGACCCACCCCGCCGTGCGGGGGATGGCGAAGATCACCGTGAACATCTCGGTCGGCACGCCCAGCGCCTCGTAGATGATCCCCGAGTAGAAGTCGACGTTGGGGTAGAGCTTGCGCGAGGTGAAGTACTCGTCGTCGAGGGCGCGCTTCTCCAGCTCCTGGGCGATCTCGATCAGCGGGTTGTACTCGGTCGCCTCGAAGATCTCGTCCATGTGCTGCTGGATGATCCGCGCCCGCGGGTCGTAGTTCTTGTAGACGCGGTGGCCGAAGCCCATCAGCTTCGCCTCGCGCGCCTTCACCTTCTCGAGGAAGGCGGGGATGTTCTCGACCGAGTCGATTTCCCGCAGCATCCGCAGAACTGCCTCGTTGGCGCCGCCGTGCAGCGGCCCGTAGAGCGCCGCCACCCCGGCCGCGACGGCGGAGTAGGGATCAACGTTTGAGGAGCCGACGCCGCGCACGGCGCTGGTCGAGCAGTTCTGTTCGTGATCGGCGTGGAGAATGAAGAGCACGTCGAGTGCCTTCGAGAGGCTTTTCTTCGGCACGTGCTTCATTTCCGTCTTCTTGAACATCATCGAGAGGAAGTTCTCGGCGAAGTTGAGGTCGTTGTCTGGGTAGACGTAGGGCAGCCCCATGTTGTGCCGGTAGGAGAAGGCGGCAAGGGTCGGCACCTTGGCGATCAGGCGCACCGCCGCCATATAGCGCTCTTCTTCGTCGTCGACGTGCTTGGCGTCGGGATAGAAGGTCGAGAGCGCGCCGACGCCGGCGAGCAACATCCCCATCGGGTGGGCGTCGTAGCGGAAGCCCTCGAAAAACTGCTTGAGGTCCTCGTGAACGAAGGTGTGATGAGTGATGTCGTAGACCCAGCGGTCGAGCTGCGGCCCAGTCGGCAGCTCACCAAAGATCAGCAGGTAGGCGACCTCGAGGAAGGTCGATCTCTCGCAGAGCTGCTCGATCGAGTAGCCGCGGTGTTCGAGGATGCCGGCGGCGCCGTCTATATAGGTGACCGAGGAGCGGCAGGCGGCAGTATTGGTGAAGGCCGGGTCGTAGGCCATCGTGCCGAATTCATCGGGGTCGACTTTGATCTGGCGAAGGTCCATCGCCCGCACGGTGCCGTCTGTGATCGGCAGCTCGTATGTCTGGCCGGTGCGGTTGTCGGTGACGGTGAGCGACTCGGTGCCGGCGTTGGCCCCGTCAGTGGCCGGACGTTCGATCTCCTGCTTGGTGGCCATGCCCACCTCCTCGCGACTCGCTTGCTGGGAGACCTAATTCTCGCAGTTCGGGACGAGCGCCCGTGTTACGCACTCGTGGGCAGTGGCTCAAAGCGCGTCATCGCGTGCAGGTCGGCGAAGCGTTCGTCTATCTCCTCGCGGCTGAGCGCGGCGACGCGCTCGGTGCCGAACTGCTCGACGTTGAAGGAGGCGAGCACGGTGCCGTAGCCCATCGCCCGCCGCAGGCAGGCCTCGTCGAGCTCGCCGTCGTGCCCGTCGAGGTAGCCGATGAAACCTCCCGCGAAGCTGTCGCCGGCGCCGGTCGGGTCGCGCACGTCCTCGAGCGGAAAGCCCGGCAGGGCAAAGAAGCTCTCCTCCGTAAAGAGGGCGGCGCCGTACTCGCCCTGCTTGGCGACGACGGCACGGGGGCCGTGTGCCATCAGGGCGCGGGCGGCGCGGGCGAGGTTGGGCTCCCCAGTCAGCTGGCGGATCTCGGCATCGTTGAGGATCACGCAATTGACCGAGGCAATCGCCGCCAGCAGCGAGTCCTTGGCGGTGTCGATCCAGAGGTTCATCGAGTCCAGAGCGGAGAAGCGGGCCGAGCCGCATTGGGCGCGGACCCGGCGCTGCAGTTCGGGCTGGATGTTGGCGAGGAAGAGCATGTCTGCTTCCCGGGAAGCGGCGGAGAGCTTCGGCTCGAACTCGCCGAAGACGCCGAGCTGGGTGTCCTCGGTGTGGGCGACGTTGAGGTCGAACTCGTAGCGCCCGCGCCAGAAGAAGGATCTGCCACCGGCGACCCGCTCGATGTCGTCGGTGAGGACGCCGCGCCGCTCCAGCACCTCGAACTCGGCCGCCCCGAAGTCGTCGCCGACCGGGCCGACCGGCCGCACCTCGGTGAAGAAGCTGGCGGCCAGGGAGAAGTGCACAGCGGCGCCGCCGAGCATGCGCTCGCGCTCGCCAAAAGGGGTCTTGACCGAGTCAAATGCGATTGAGCCGACGACGGTGAGGGACATAAAGCGGAGCGTATAGGGAGTCGGGCGTGCCTCGGCGGCGCAACTGCGGGGAGGCGCCGCCGAGGCACGCCCGACTCCCTTTTCCCGGCGCGACTATGGTTCGCCGCCGTGAAGGCTGTGCAGATAGACGAGTTCGGCGGGCCGGAGAAGCTTCAGCTCGTCGATGTTGAGGACCCGGTTGCCGGGGACGGAATGGTCGTGGTCGAGGTGGCGCGTAGCGGGATCAACTTTGCCGACACGCACGCGACGCGGAACGACTATTTGGCCGAGCAGTCGCTGCCGCTGATCCCGGGTGCGGAGGTCAGCGGTCGCACCGCCGACGGCCGACGGGTCGCCGCCCTGCTGGGGAATGGTGGTTACGCCGAGAAGGTGGCGGTCCCCGAAGCGCTCTTGATTCCCATCCCCGACGAGGTTGACGACGACCAAGCGGCGGGGCTGCTGCTGCAGGGGCTGACCGCGATGGCGCTGGTGCAGCGCTGCGCGCGGATCGAGGCCGGGGAGACCTTGGTCGTCGAGGCCGCCGCCGGCGGTACGGGCAGCATGGCGGTGCAGTTGGGCAAGCGCGCCGGGGCCAAGGTGATCGGGCTCGCCTCCAGTGAGGAGAAGCGGGCGCTGGTCGAGCGGCTCGGCGCCGATGCCACCGTCGACTCGCGCGCCGAGAACCTCGGCGAGGCGATTCGCGAGGCCAACGGCGGCGAGCGCGTCGATGCCGTCCTCCATATGAGTGGCGGCGACGCGTTTGACGAGGAGCTGGGCATCCTCGCCCCGTTGGGACGCATGATCGTCTTCGGGATCGCTTCGCGCGAACAGCGCGATGTCTCCACCGCCGCGCTGCTGCGAGGGTCGAAGTCGCTCATCGGCTTCTGGCTCGTCCACCTGCTGGCCCGCCAGGACCTGGCCGTGCCGATGATCGGCGAGCTGCTGGGCATCGTCGCCACGGGCGAGCTCGAGGTCACCGTCGGCGGCGTCTACCCGCTCTCCGAAGCCGCCCGCGCCCACGAAGACCTGATCGCCCGCCGCACCAGCGGCAAGCTGCTTCTGGATCCGTCGAAGTGACGGCTTTCAAAGAGCTCGGGCTCTCCGCGCCGATCCAGCAGGCCCTCGACGAGCTCGGCTTCTCCGAGCCGACGCCGATCCAGGACAAGGCGATCCCGGAGCTGCTCGGCGGCCACGACGTGATCGGCCAGGCGCAGACCGGCACCGGCAAGACCGCCGCTTTCGGCCTACCGCTGCTGCAGTACCTCGATCCGGACAACGACGAGGTGCAGGCGGTCATCCTCACGCCGACCCGCGAGCTCTGCATCCAGGTGACGCAGGCGCTGCGCTCCTACGCCGAGCACCTCGACGTCGAGATCGTCGCCGTCTTCGGCGGCGCCCCGATCAAATCCCAGCAGGCGCAGCTGCGCGCCGGCGCCCACGTCGTCGTCGCCACAGTGGGGCGGATGATGGACCTGATGTCGCGGCGCTCGCTGGTCCTCACCGCCGCCCGCTACATCGTCCTCGACGAGGCCGACGAGATGCTCGACCTGGGCTTCATCGAGGACGTCGAGAAGATCCTTCGCATGTGCCCGAGCGGGCGCCAGACGGCGCTTTTCTCGGCGACGATGCCGCCGCCGGTCAAACGCCTCGCCGAGAGCTATATGTACGACCCGACGACGATCAGCATCACCCCGAAGACGCTCACCGTCGACGCGATATCACAGGCCTTCGTCGAGGTACCGGCCAAAGAGAAGTCCGCGCGGCTGATCGAGCTGCTGAAGACCGAAGAACCCGAGCAGGCGATCATCTTCTGCCGCACCAAGATCGGCGCCTCGCGCCTGGAGAAGACACTGAAGGACAAAGGCCTCGACGTGAAGGCGCTGCACGGCGACATGAGCCAGGGCTCGCGCGACGGCGTGATGATCTCCTTCAAGGACCACCGCGTGCGGCTGCTGGTGGCGACCGACATCGCCGCCCGCGGTCTCGACATCGAGCACGTCACCCACGTGATCAACTACGACGTGCCGGCCTCTTCCGAGGTCTACGTGCACCGCATCGGCCGTACCGGCCGGGTCGGCCGCACCGGCCGCGCAATCACCTTCGTCACCCCCGCCCAGCGCGACGAGATCAGCCGCATCGAGCGCGACGTGAAGACGACGATCGGCGAGTGGGAAACCCCCGAGGAGCGCCTCGAGCACGCCCCTCGCCCGCGCCGCCGCGATCGCAGCGAGTCCAAGCGCGAGGACAATGGCGCTCCCGCCCCGGCCGCCGAGGCGGGCAAGGCGGTGAAGCTCTTCGTCAACCGCGGCGAGCGCAGCGGCATCTCCGAGGAGGACCTGCGCTGGGCCCTGCGCGAGGGCGCCGTCCTCCCCGAGGAGGCAATTTACGACGTCCACGTCCTGCACCGCTTCTCCTTCGTCCACGTCGACCCCGACGTAGCCGAGCGCACCGTCGAGTACCTCGACGGCACCAAGGTCAAAGGCAAGGAGATCCGGCTCGAGGTGGCGAAGAGCTAGGCCGTCAGCTCGGCGATACGGCTGAAGAGTCGCTCGAAGTCGATCGGCTTGGTGATGTAGCCGCTGACCTCGACGTCGGTGGCGGCGCCGGCGTCCATCTCGTCTTGGTGGGCGCTGACGATCAGGACCGGGGTGTCGACTCCGTCGGCACGAAGCTCGCGCAGGGCGTCGATGCCTGACTTGCGGGGCATCATCGCGTCGAGCAGGAGGATGTCGGGGCCGGGCTCGGGCTCGCGACGCATCACCTCGATCACCTCGACTCCATCGGCGGCGGTGATCACCTCGTAGCCCTCCATCTCCAAGCGGGTGCGCAGGAGGAGCAGGATCGTCTCCGAGTCATCGGCGATCAGGACGCGGGTGCTCACAGGGACTCCCCGAGGGCGGGCAGCCAGACGTAGAACGTGGATCCCTGGCCCTGGGTCGATTCGGCGGCGATGCGGCCGCCGTGCAGCTCGACCAGAGATTTGGAGATCGCCAGGCCGAGCCCGGTCCCGCCGACATGCTGGGTCAGCCCGGCGTCGCCGCGCGTGAAGCGCTCGAATATGTGCTCAAGCTGGTCCGCTGCCATGCCAGGTCCGTCGTCGCTCACGGACAGCTCCACTCCATCACCGTTGCCGGTCGCTGCCACGTGAATCGACGCTCCCTCGGGACAGTACTCATGCGCGTTGGTAAGCAGATTTACGAGTATTTGTCGAACCCTGTCTCGGTCGACGCTGACCTGCGGCAAGCCGGGGGTGATTCCCAGGGTCAGCGACTGGCTCTTCGCCTGGGTCTGGCTCAGCATCGTCCGCACCGGGTCTTCGACCAGCGAGGCGACGTCGGTCGGCGAGGGTTTGATCGTCAGCCGCCCGGCGTCGCTGCGGGCCAGGTCAAGCAGGTCGTTGAGCAGGCGCACCAGGTGGCGCGTGTTGTCGAGGATGATCTCGACCGTGTCGGCCTGCTTGGGGCTGAGCTTGTCTCGCTCCAGCATCAGCAGCTCGGCGAAGCCCTGCACCGAGGTGAGCGGACTGCGCAGCTCGTGCGAGGCGGTGAGGACGAACTCGTCCTTCATCGTTTCCAGCTGATCGCGCTCGCCGGCGCGCCGCTGCAGCTCGGCGGCCATTTCGTTGAAGGCGGCGCCGAGCGAGGCGGTCTCCGAGAGGCCGCCCACTTTGACCCGGGTATTGAGGTCACCGGCGGCGAGGCGCCCGGATGCGTCGACGAGCTCCTCGAGCGGGCGGCGCATCGAGGCGATCAGGCCGCTGAAGAGCAGGGCGGCGCCGGTTAGGCCGGCGATCAGCCCCGCCCCGACCAGCAGCGCCGTGTCGCGCGTCTCGCCGCTGATGTCGTCGTTCAGCGACTGGCGCTTGCGCTGCTGGGAGAGGATCGCCGCGCGGGCAGCGGCCGGGCGCGTGCCGCTGGCGAGGCGGTTTCTGGCGGCGATCTCGATCTGGTAGGAGCGCGCCATCGCGTCCTCGAAGTCCTGCCGCTGTTGCAGGAAGCGCGCCACGCCGACCACGGCGAGGCCGGTGAGCACGGCGAAGGCGATCGCAAAGCCGATCGTCAGCCGGTTGGCGAGCGATGGGCTGAGGCGAAAACGGCGTCGGGAATATGCTTGCCCCTCGATGGGAGACGAGGCTACAGGCACAGCCGACGGGACCGCGGAGGCCCCGCAGGGCATCGATCGGGCCGGTGTCGAGGCCTGGTTTGCCGAGCACGTGGCGGGTGCGGAGCGGCCGCTGAGCTTCGAGCGGATTTCCGGCGGCCACTCCAACCTCACCTATGGCGTGCAAGACGCCGCCGGGCATCGCTGGGCGCTGCGTCGGCCGCCGCTCGGCAAGCGGCTCGGCTCGGCCCACGACATGGGGCGAGAGCACCGGGTGGTCTCGGCGCTCGCCGGGACGCCCGTCCCGGTCGCGCCGGTCGTCGGCTTTTGCAAGGACGAGAGTGTCAACGAAGCCCCCTTCTACGTGATGGAGTTCGTCGAGGGCCCGATCCTGCGTGGGCTTGCCGAGGCAGATGTCTTCCCGGACGAGGACGATCGGCGAGCGATCGGCGAGCGCGTCGTCGACACCCTGGTCGAGATTCACGCCGTAGACCCCGACGCGGTCGGCCTCGGTGAGCTCGGCCGCAAGGAGGACTACGTCGCCCGCCAGCTGCACCGCTGGCAGGGCCAGTGGGAGAAGTCGAAGACCCGCGAGCTGCCGGCGATCGACGCCGTGCACGAGCGGCTCGCTGCCCGCATCCCCGAGCAGGGCCCGGCGACGATCGTCCACGGCGACTACCGGCTGGACAACATGATCCTGGCCCCTACCGGCGAGGTTGCCGCGGTAGTCGACTGGGAGCTCTGCACACTGGGCGACCCGCTCGCCGACGTCGGCCTACTGATGGTCTACTGGCCCGAGCCGGGCGAGGAGCTGGTCGCCCTGGGTCAACCAGCGACGCTCGCGCCGGGCTTCCCCAAACGCGAGGAGCTGCGCGCCCGCTACGCCGAGCGCTCCGGCCGCGATCTCGCCCAGCTCGACTTCTTCGTCGCCCTCGGCTACTGGAAGCTGGCAATCATCCTCGAGGGTGTCTACGCACGCTATGCAGCAGGCCAGTACGGCAAGGTCGACCCAGGCATAGAAGAGTTCGCCCGCCTGGTCGAGCGCCTCGCCGACGCGGCCGAGGACGCGGAGCGACGCGGAAATTAAAGAGGTCCAGGCCGCTTGACATCTTTCGGTCGAACCTGAAAGGGTCACATTGCAGCAAGAAAACTGAGCAGGCCACGAGCCTCTCGTTCCCTCAACTCCCAAGGAGATTATTTGTGAAGCAGATTCGCAAGCGCATCACGTACGCAAACGTGATGTCCTCGATCGCCGTCTTCCTCGTCCTCGGTGGCGCCAGCGCCTACGCCGCGAAGAAGATCGGCAGCAACGAAATCAAGGGCAACTCGATCACGACGGGCAAGATCAAGAAGGAAGCCGTCAGCGCTTCCAAGATCAAGAAGAACGCCGTCACCACCCCCAAGATCGCCAACGGCGCTGTAACCGGTGCCAAGCTGAACCTAGGCACCGTTGGCACCGTTCCCAATGCAACCCACGCCACCAATGCCGACAATGCGGGAAATGCTCAAACCGTCGATGGTAACCGTATCGTCGCCTTCAGCTTGGTGGGGAACGGTACGATTGGAGAGAGGCAAATCCTCGATCTCAACGGGCTCCAAATCTCTGCGAGTTGCTCGGGCGGAGAGGTAACCGCAATCGCAAGGACTACCGTTACTGACGGTGAGATCTCCGCGTACACATCTGACGCAAGCGGTGAAGACTTCGAATGGGAATACGAAGATACCTTCTCTCCGGGAGTCAACTTCGAAATTCCTCTGAATTCACACTCGGATGAGATCGGTCAGGGTCGCTACTCCGGTGGCAATCTGAAATTCATCGACTTCACCTACAACGAGGAGGACGAAGTCGGCGGTAACGAATGCGTCTTCCACGGTTTCGCCACGAGCAACTAGGCAGAACCGACATCGAGTCTCAAAGGGCCGGGCTTTGCCCGGCCCTTTTCTCGCCTCGGCGCATCTCCAGCACCTAGCCCCGGCCTCGCCTCGCGCCCTGTCCCTTGACAGGGCCGGAGGCTCTTGCAATCGTCGGCGGTCATGGCACGCCTCCGCAGACGCCTCACCTACGCCAACGTGATGTCCTCGCTCGCTGTCTTCCTCGTTCTCGGCGGGGGAGCCGCCTTTGCCGCCAAGAAGATCGGCAGCAACGAACTGAAGGGCGCTTCGGTGACGACCGCGAAGATCAAGCGGAACGCGGTGACGACCTCGAAGATCAGGAAGGGCTCGATCTCGACGGCCAGGCTCGCCAAAGCAGCCGTGACGAACGGCAAGCTGGCCGATGGCTCGGTGACGGTTCAGAAGCTCGTCCCCGGTTTCGTCGCGCCGGTGGCTGAAAAGTTCGCCCGCTCCGCCAACGTCTCGACCACAGGCACGGTCCTTGCCGGCAGCTTCGGCATCGCCCAAGCCAACGTCGCCCATCCTTCGATCGGCTTCTACTGCTTCTCCGGCCTCAATCCTGCCCCGGTCGGCGGCGTCGCGACGATCGACTACTCCGAGGCCGGGAAAAACGTCTCGATCCAGTTCGACACCGGCCAGGGCCCTGTCTGCCCGGTGGGCACCCAAGCCTTCGTCAACCCGCGCGAAACCAGCGGCAAATTCGAAGCGGTCGACGCCGGCTTCTTCCTGATCCTCTACTAGCGGCGCGGTCGTACAAAGGAAGGCTCAGGCGCCGTCCAGCTTCCGCGCACGAGCGTCGAGCATCTCCCTCTTCTGCTCCTCCCAGTCGGGCTCTTGGCCGTCAGGAGGGCGAATTGCCAGGAGATCTCGACCAGCACGTATGCGTTCGGGCTCCCTGACCGCAGCCATCTTGCCCGCAGCACTGGCCATGCGCAGCATCAGTGCCGCCGAGGGGGTGACCTTGCCGGTGGCATAGGTAGAAAGTCGAGAGGGAGAGGTCCCAATCCGTGAGGCGAATTCGGCGCGGGAAAGACCGGATATGGCTATGAGCCTGATGATTTCAGCCGCGACAGCCTCTCGCTCCTCTTCCTCTGCCTTGCTTCGCGCAAGGGATATGACCCGTTCCATTGCCTGGGTTATGCCGTAAGGACGGCTATAGGTCAAAACGTTTTCAACCCGGCGAGCTACGGCTCCCCAGGGCTGAGCCTGGATCGCGGCGGCGAGGGGTCGCCAGTCGGAAAGGCCTCCACGTTCGAGAGCGGTTTGGATTGCCTCAAGCGGCCAGTCTGAGACCGGGTCGCTGGGCGAGGCGTCGACGTTACGAAAAACAAGAGTGCTCATCGATGCACCATGCGTGCTGCGACGTTGCCCAGGGTCGCCGTGACCGCATCCCAGTTACTCCACTGCTTGCGCAGTCGGCGGTAGGAGGCGAGTTGATCGATTACGGCCCGATCAACGGGCTGCGGGTCCGAAAGCTGGCGCACGAGCTGAGAAGCAACGCCGTCTCCATCGCTGTGCTGATCCGCGTAGTAGTCGTCAATCTGGTCCAGGGTCTCTGCTGCCTGGTCAGCGCCCATGCCCTCCGCGAGCGCTGCAAGGTCCAAGTAGTCGCGGGTTTGGTTGCGGCGAACGATCAGAAATGCCTTGATTCGCAGGGTCTCTTCAATTGTCGGCACCGTTACCTCCCCACCAGAGGGAACGGAGATCGTCGTGACCTCCAAGGGGACCTTTCGGATCATCTGGCGGACACCGGCCTCGATGCCATCGAGGTTGCCGAGGATCACCTTGCCCGGGGTCACTCGATTGGTTGCCCACCCCTCGTCTTCCTCGACCGCTTCGAGAACCATTTCGAAGCGGTCTGCGAGGTCGGCGACGACGTGACCGTGGTCACGAGATTCACGATGGTTGGCGTAGAGAATCGCCGCCGATCCACCAACCAGTACGGCACCGGGAACCAGTCGCTGCAGGTGTGCAGCTGACTCGAGGAGGGCTACGAACTGTGGATCTCGGTCGGCAACTTTCACCGATCGAGATTATCAGATGTGATATTGACTAAATGGCTCTGCGGGCATGCTTGGGATCCAGCTCTCCCGCAGCCTCGGCCTCGGCGCGCTTGGCCCAGCGGTTGAGCTCGCGGCGGGCTAGGACCATCTTGTGGACCTCGTCGGGGCCGTCGGCGAGGCGGAGCATGCGGCTGAAGCGCCAGAGGGCGGCGAGGGGGGTGTCGTCGGTCATGCCGAGTGAGCCGTGGATCTGGATCGCGCGGTCGAGGACGTCCATGACCATGTTGGCGGCGATGATCTTGATCGCGGAGATCGCCTGGCGGGCGGCGCGCTTGCCCTCGGTGTCCATCTTCCAGGCGGCGTAGAGGGTGAGCAGGCGGGCCTGGTCGATCTCCATCCGCGAGGCGGCGATCGCCTCCTGGACGAACTGCTTCTCGCCCAGCGGGCCGCCGAAGGCCTGGCGCTCGTTGGCGCGGTTGCACATCATTTCCAGCGCCCGCTCGGCGGTGCCGATCGCCCGCATGCAGTGGTGGATGCGGCCGGGGCCGAGGCGGTCCTGGGCGACGACGAAGCCCATCCCCTGGCCGCCGAGCAGGTTGGCCTTGGGGACGCGGCATTCTTCGTAGCGGATCTCGCAGTGGCCGGGGCCTTTGTCGTGGCCCATCACCGGAATCGGTCGCACCAGGTTGAAGCCGGGCGCGTCGGTCGGCACGCAGATCATCGAGGCACGGGCGTAGGGGTTGGCCTCGGGGTCGGTGACGACCATCGCGATCGCCAGCTCGGCGCCGACGGCACCAGAGGTGAACCACTTGTGCCCGTCGATCACCCACTCGTCGCCGTCAAGCGTCGCGCGCGCCTGCAGGAGTGTGGGATCGGAGCCGGAGACCTCGGGCTCGGTCATCGAGAAGCAGGAGCGGATCTGGCCCTCGAGCAGCGGCTCCAGCCACCTTTCGCGCTGCTCGTCGCTGCCATGCTCGGCGAGGATCTCCATGTTGCCGGTGTCGGGCGCGGCGCAGTTGAAGGCCATCGGCGCCGCGACCGGGCTGCGTCCCATCTCCTCACAGAGCAGCCCGTACTCCCAGTTGGTCAGCCCGGGGCCGAAGCGCTCCTCGGGCATGAAGAGGTTCCAGAGCCCCTCCGAACGCGCTCGCTCGCGAATCTCGACCAGGATCTTCGGGAAGGGCACGCCCGGCGCCACCTCGGCATCGAGCGCCTCCATGATCTCCCGCTCCTGCGGATAGATGTGCGCGTCCATGAAGTCGAGAACGCGCTCGCGCAGGGTCTCGACCTGGGGGCTGGGCGTGAAGTCCATCGGGGAAACCTAACTCAGCGGTGGCGGTAGCGGGCGAAGAGCTCGCCGTCCTCCTCCAGCAGCCAGGCCAGCTCCAGCTCGGCGACCTCCGGCAGGGTGCCCTCGACGATGCGGGGCGCGCCGCCGCCGGCCAGCTTCGGCGCGATGGTCAGGAAGAGCTCGTCGACCAGTCCCGCCGCCTGCAGGGCACCGTGAAGGGTGGGACCGCCCTCGCAGAGAAGCGCCCTGAGGCCCTCCTCGCGGAGAGAGCGCAAGAGAGCCACGAGGTCGACCCGTCCGTCCGGCCCGCTTTCGACCACGATCAGGCGCTTCTCGAGGCCGCTGTAGTGCTCGGCCCGCATCGTCCCGGCACCAATCATCACCGCGTCGAAGCGGGTGCGCAGCCCGGCCAGCATCGCCGTATCGGTGTCGGAGCCGATTGGACCTGAGACGCCGCCGATCGTCGCCCGCCCGTCGACGGTCGCGGCGAAGTTCATCGCCACGAACGGCCGCTCGTCACGCACCTCCTCCCGGGGCCGGTAGGAGTCGAGTTGCTCCTCGATCGTCGTCTCGCCGAGACTCGGGATCAGCCGCCTCATGCGGCGAAGCCTATTCGGGTGACTTCCCGGTTATTCGTGGCATACGCGAAAAAACGGGAAGTCAGCGGTTGCTCAGGAGTAGTCGTGCCAGCCGGCGAACTCGCGGCCGGCGAACTTCTGCAACTCGGCGACGTCGCTCGTGAAGCGGGCGCGGACCGTTTCGAAGAGATCATCGGGGAGCTTTGGCTTCGGGGCGGGGGGCTTCTCGGGATCGTGGACGGCCTTCTCGACGATCCAGCGCATCGACTCGGGCAGGCGGTCGAAGTTGCGGTCGAAGGAGCGGAAGCCCGGCAGCTTGATCAGCTTCTCCATGAACTGGTATTTGTCGCCCTGCTTGGCGCTCGACTTCTCCCACTCGCGGTCGAACTGCTCGGAGGTGAAGTTCTCGTCGACGCCGGCGAAGCGGAAGGCCTTGCGCATCGTCTCCTCGCGTTCGGACTGCAGCTCCTCTTGGGTGATGATCTCGATCTGCTCGCGATCGAAGTGCTCGAGGTAGGGCTGCAGCTGCAGCCAGTACTTGGAGCGGTTCATGTAGGAGGTCTCGGGCTGCGAGAGGACCGCGACCAGCTCGCCGGTCTCATATCCGGCCCCGCTGGCGTGAACCCAGTGGGAGAGGATGCGCTTGATCGGGTCGCGGACCATGTAGAGGAGGCGGGCGTCCGGGCAGTGCTCGCGGATGCGCTCGGCGCAGCCGCTGAAGCGCGGCAGGTTGGTGTAGTGGGGGGAGGACTCGCCGCGCACCTTGAAGCGGTCGTCGAAGCGGCTCGCGTACCAGTCGAGCCCGAGGTCCCAGTTGAGCTCCCGGGCGAAGAAGTTGAGCTCCTTTGGCTTTGACATCTGGACTTCCGGATGCAGGCCGAGGTAGTGGTGGATGCTCGTCGTGCCGCACTTGAGGCCGCCGATGATGATCAGGTTGGGCAGTTCCGCATGGCGCTTGCGCCGGCGGCGGAAGCGGCTTTTACGGTCCGCGGTGTAGCGCTCGCGGGCACGCGCGCACATCGCCTCGTCGGCGGGGTCGCGGGGGGCCTGCTCAGCGGCGATCTGGGTCTCGGCCTCTGACACGAGCGGGCTAGTGTAGCTGCGATGCCGTACGCCGATCTCGCATCCAGCTTCAACTCCTTCTTCCACGCGTCGAGCTCATTCTTCGCGCACCTCTCCGACATCCGCTGGACGCCCTTCGTGATCGCTCTCGGCTTCCTGCTGGCGATGCAGCTCTCTCGCGCCTGGGCCTGGCGCAACGTGCTGCGTGCGGCCTACCCGGCCAAGTCGATCTCCTTCCTGCAGCTGAGCGCGGCTTATCTCGCGGGCGCTGGCATCAACGCGATCGTGCCGGCGCGGGCCGGTGACGTGACCAAGGTCTTCCTGGTCAAGCGCCAGATCCCCGACTCCTCCTACCCGGCGGTCACCTCGTCCTTCCTGGTCCAGTCGGTCTTCGACACCACGGCCGGCATCCTTGTTTTCCTCTACGCGATCACCCAGGGCCTGCTGCCCGAGCCGCCGCAGCTGCCTCAATCGCGCGCCTTCGAGATCTCCTTCTGGGTCAATCACCCGAGGACGCTCCTGATCGCCACTGGGGTGCTGCTGCTGGCGCTCGCGATCGGTATCTACTACCTCGCACACCACGTGCGGCGTTTCTGGGCGCGGGTCAGGCAGGGACTGGTGATCCTCACCCAGCCCCGCCGCTACGTTCGTCAGGTCGCCGCCTGGCAGGGGGTCGGCTGGCTCTGCCGTTTCGGCGCCTTCTGGTTCTTCCTCGAGGCCTTCGGCATCGGCGGCTCCTTCGGCAACGTGCTGCTGGTGATGAGCGTGCAGGCGATCGCCACGATCGTCCCCTTCACCCCCGGCGGCGCCGGCGCCCAGCAGGCGCTGCTCGTTGCCACCCTGCACGGCCCCTCTCGCGCCGCCGTGCTCTCCTTCTCGGTCGGCACCCAGATCGCGATGGCGGCCTGGTCCGTCTTCCTCGGCTTCGCCGCGATCCTGCTCGTTTTCCGCACGACAGACTGGAAAGGCCTGGTCCGCCAGGCCCAGGACGAGGCCGCAGAAGCCGAAGCGACGCAGGCGAGTGCCCCCGCCGGCACCCCCTGACCCGCCGGCCCCCAAGGGCGAACCGCATCAACTTCTCTATCCGGCAGAGGGAAAAGTTGATGCAGTTCGGGAGTGGTCAGCTCGACCAGCCGGGGTAGAGGCCGCGGGCGTGCCATTGCCAGGGCGGGCGCTCGGAGGTCGGGAAGTCGTAGTGGTTGCGGCCGGGCAGGGTCTCGAGGGGGATCAGCGCGGGGTCGTCTTGGAGGAGGACGGGAATGTCGTGGGCGGCGCCGACCTCGGCTGCCCCGACGCGACGGACGACTCGCTCCCAGCCAAGGCCGGGGCGGTAGAGCCAGTAGGTGAGCTCGACCCAGCCGAGGGAGCGGCGTCGGTCCTCGATCTGGACGAAGGCCGTGGTTCGCCGACGCGAGGCGGTGAGGTGGCTGCCGGCGGCGACGGCGCAGCTTTCGCGGCGGCAGTAGCGGAAGTCGACGGGCACGAGAGGCAGGCCGGAGGGGCCAGGTCTGGCGACGGGCAGCGGAGCCAGGGCGCGGGCGAGGCGGGCAAGCGGCCAGCCGTAGGCGGGCACAAGCGGGTGGTGGCGGCAAGCGTCCGGGAGGCGGGGAGCGCAGGAGAGGCGCTTGGAGATTGCGCCCGCGAGGCTGCGACCGGCATCGATTTCGCCACCCGCCGAGACTGCCGCGATTGCAGCGAGCAGCAGTAGGGCGACCAGCGCGGCAAGCCCCGCTTGCTCGACACTCGCCGATCCGCGTTCTCCCTCCCGTCTGCTCTGCATGGCGGGGACGCTAGAAAGGACAGGCGCGCGGGTGGTGCGCAAAGCGTCGCAATTTCGTTTCGCAACTGCCTTCTGCTATTCATGTGGCATGGAGGGCAGTCCCTTCAACCTCTTCGGTGACCCTGACGAGTTCCGCGCCCGCATGGAGGAGCTCTCAGAGCAGATGCAATCTTCCCAGCGCGTCGCCTGGGCCGACAACGCGATCAAGCTCGCCGTCGAGATGACCGTCGCCTCGATCGGCCAGCTCGACCTCACCGGCGATCCCGACCGGCAGGCGATGCAGGTCCGCGATGCGATCCGCGTCCTTTTCCCCGAGGCGGTTACCTTGGTGCGCGAGGCCAGGGAAGGTTTGTCTTAATAGGGGCGTCCCGGCAGGGGTTCCGCTTAACTTTTTCGGTAAGACGCTCCACCCCTGCCGGGACGCCCCTGTCAGAGCAGCTCGAAACGCAGGGACCTCGCGGAGCCGCGGCGAAAAGCTGCTGCGATCAACTCCAGGGGGACGGCGGCCAGGAAGGCGGGGATCGCGACGACGATGCTGATCAGGGTGTCTAGCCGGCGTTGCCAGGGGCGCTCGGCGACGTGGGCCGTGCTGCGGCCTAGGGCGCCGAGGGCGATGTTGCGGCCGAAGGTGAAGCCGTTGAGCACTGTCTGCCACATCGTCGCGATGCCGGCGCCCGGGGACCAGCGCGCGCTGGTGACGACCTGGTCCCGGTTGGCGACGAGCCGCCGCACCGCCTCGGTCGTGAACAGGTAGCGGCTTTCGGGTTCGAGGCCGGCCCAGCCGGCCCCCCCGATCCAGGCGGCAAAGCCGGACCGGTCCGCGATCTGAACCTGCTCTGCACCGCCCAGCCGGTCGAGCGCTGCGAGCGCTCCCTCGAGCTCGCCCCCTCCGCCGACCACGCCCAGGCCGCAGCTCTCGCACCGAGCCACCGGGCCCCTGAGACCGGGCCGCGAATCGATCCAGCCGAAGAGCGGCTCACCGCAGGCCGGACAGGGTGGGTTCTCCGGTCCCGCCCCCGCCTCGAGAGGAACGACGGGTGTGCGCTCGCCAGCTCGCGTTGAACTCATCGCCGGTAGCGTACGCGCCGTGAACCGACGAGACGTCTTGGCCTGGGAGGAACGGTGGTCGGTGCCGGTCGCTCTGGCAACGCTGGGGGCGGTCGCCTTCGTGATCGCGGCGATCGTCGTCGCCTCTCAGGGGGTTGGGAGCGCCGACGGCGACTCAGAGTTGCTGCGCAACGTCGATGCGCATCGCGCCGCCCAGATGATCTCCAGCGTCCTGCAGGCGATCGGCGTCGGCTTGCTTGCAGCGCCGCTCTACTACCTCTTCCGCAGCGCCAACGCCCGTAGCGAGCGGATGCGCGGGCAGCTGGTTGGAGTCGTTGTTGCCGCACCGTTCTTCCTCGCCGCGCTGGCGATTCTCAGCGGTGTTTCCACCCTGCACGCAGCCTCCGACTTCGTCTCCAACGAAGTGCCGCACCTGCTCGCCAAAGGCGTGTCGCTGGAAAGCGATCGCGCCAATGAGATCGCCAACGAAACGATCAACGATGCACCACTGCGTCCGCTCGCCGCCGGCTTTGGTCTCGGCGGCCAGCTCGGCTTCGCGATCGCGATGGTCTACACATGTCTCTACGCGATGCGGACCGGCCTGCTGCCCCGCTTCTGGGGCTCGCTCGGCATGGCCCTCGGCGCCGTCTCCTTCATCTTCTTCCAGTTCGCCCTGCTCTGGTTCGTCTACCTAGGCGTCCTCCTGCTCCGCCGCGACAGCCTCCCACCCGCCTGGGCAGCAGGAGAACCAATCCCCTGGCCCTCACCCGGAGACAAAGCTGCCAAAGCCATGGAGTCTCAATCCGATGAAGCTCCTCCGGAGCCAAACGAGCCCGACGGGCCACCTGAGCTGGAGGAGCCCAAGGATCCGACCGAGACGGGCCGATCCCAGTAGGTCGGAACGTCTTGCACTTTTTGGTCAGCAAGATTCTCGGACGGCCCTCGCCGATCCATCCAAAAAGTTAAGTGGAGACCTACTGGGATCGGCCCGTAGCTGCCCGCTTCCGATGAGTCCGAATCTCACTCATGATGCGCTCGAGGCGGGGCTCCTGCGAGTTATCGACGAAGTTCATGGCTGCGGCGACTCCGGGGTGGATAGCGGCGATCTGCTCGTGCATGGCTTGGGCAACCGCGCGGTAGGTGGGGTGGCCCTCGCGGCCGGAGCGCAGCTCGATGAGGTGCATTGCCTCGCGGGCGTTGAGGTCGAGGGTGTAGCGGATGCGGTAGGCGAGGCTGAGGGCGTAGGGGGCCTGCTCTTGGAGGCCGGCGGCGGTTAGGCGCTCGTACTCCGTGCGGGAGATCTCCAGGGCTCGCGCGAACTCCTCACCGGCGCCCGCTTCGCGCACCTCGTCGGGGATTCCGGCGCCCAGGTCCGGCCCGAGCCGCTGCCACTGCACGGTCAGCATGCGGTGGCGTTGTAGGTCGCGGAAGGCGCCGTAGTCGGAGACGATCTCAAAGCGGTAGCGAATGCCCTCGAAGCCGCGGCCGGGGCGGTGGCGCCGGTTGCCGCGCTCGCCGACCATCGCGCCGAGCAGCTCGGCCCGCTCGTCGCGGTCGAGCACGTCGATTCGGGCGAGCAGCTCGGTCTCGGGGACTGTGGCTGACTCGAAGAGACAGGCGGCGAGCAGGTCCTCTTCGCTGCCGTCGACGTGGACGAGCTCGACCGATGGGTTCGCCTCGCCGCTGCCGCGCCGGTCGAGTCCCAGCCGCGAGACCCACTGCTCGGTGCGCTCGCGGCGCTGCTGCAGGTAGGAGATCCACTCGCCGCCGCGATCGGGACGCTCGACCCGGGAGACGAAGCTCGGCATCACCTGCTTCAACTCGCTGAGGATCATCCCGCCGTACTCGCGCGCCTCCGGCAGCGGCGAGGCCATCAGGCGCAGCAGCAGCTGCTCGTAAGCCTGGCCGGAGGCGTAGATGCCGACGTGGCTGAGCGTCGCCGCCGGCAGCAGGCCGCGCAGCAGGTCGAGTGCCTTGGCCCGGATCGAGCGCTGCCACGGCCCTTCGGGTTCGTCGTCCCCGCGCGGCCAGCGCTCCGCCGCCCACTCCTCGACCCGGCGCAGCAGGGCCGAGTAGATCGAGAAGATCTCGTCCATCGCGACGCCGAACTCGGGCCCCAGCTCGTCGTTGGCGTAGTAGCGATAGCCGCCGCCGGGGATCGGCTTGTCGTAGGGGATGTAGCGGGTCGACTGCTCCAGGTAGGCGGCCAGCCGACCCCTCTGCAGCACCTTGGTGAGGATGTTCGAGACCCACTCGCAGGCGACGTGGGCGCCGCCGACCTGGGCGATCGAGTCGTCGCCGTAGCCGAGGAAGACGCGCTCGTAGAGGCCTGCCGCGCGCTCGCCCTCGGCGCCGTCGAAGGGCCGCGAACCCGGCTCCGCGTCTTCCGCAAACTCCTCCAGGTAGAGCCTGCGCACCGTCCCGGAATAGCGCGAATAGCGGGCAAAAAGCGCCCCCTTGACCGTCTCCGGCAAGTTGACCAAGGCAAACACGGGCCGGTCGAGGTTGGTGAAGTGGGGCGCCAGCAGCGCCCGCTCCTCGGCGGTGAAGTCCTCGACCGGGTAACGCACCTGCGCATCGTAGCCGCGAGTGCGGCGGGGGCCGCCCGCCCGATCCCCCCTAAGGTGCGGAAGCCATCAGCTCGACCCGGTGTCCACCGGGGGAAATGACCAGGGCGCGCGGGGCACCCCAGTGTTCGCGGCGGCGTTCGACCTCGAAGCCGTGAGCGTCCAGCGCGGCGAAGGTGCGCTCGAAGTCGGCGACGAGGATGGCGGTGTGGCCGCGAGGCGGCGCCGTCGGCGATTCGGTTGGCATCAGGTGGACCTGCGTCCCCTCCCGTTCCAGCCAGGTGAACTCGCGCAGCGACTCCGGCGACTCGACCAGCTCGAAGCCGAGCAGCTGGAAGAGCTGGACCGTGCGCTCGATCTCGAGCGGCGTTACCTCGATCCCGACGTGATGCAGCACAGCAGAAGCGATAGCACAGGAGACCCAAAAAGTTACGTCTACTACTCAGGAAAGAATCCCGCCAATGGAGGATGGACGATCAACGCCGGACCCGCCGCAGACGAAGAAGCTCCAGCTCCAGCTCGAACTCGACTATGCCTGGAACTGGTTCCAGGACTGCGCCTCTCAGCGCCTGACCGCGTTCAATTTCTTCCTTGTCACCGTCGGGCTTCTCGCCGTTGCATACGCGCAGGGCGTCGATCATCACTGGCGGTTCTTCGGGGTGGTGGTCGGAGGCCTCGGCACGATCGTCTCGGCCGGCTTCCTCATCCTCGATATCCGCAACGAGGTGCTGGTGAACCGGGGTCGTACCGCCTTGACGGATCTCGAGTCGAGCATGGAGATATCGCTCGCCAGCAATTCCGGCAAAGAGGCAGAGCGCGCCGAGTTGAGAAAAGCTCTGGGCGACGGACATCTCGGCAGCTTCGCCGCCGCTTGGATCGACCGAAAGCCGGCCAAGGAGCGCCAGCGCTTTTTCAGATATCGGTTCTGGTTTCGCTTCGTGATCGGCTCGGTTGGGATCGCATTCGTCTGTGGTGCGGGCTGGGCGGCCTTCGCTTACCCGACCGCTGGGCCGGCCGAAGCTGTGAGCTGTCGGGTGTCGACGGTGCTCGCCGTGCACCGGCCCGGGCTCGACCTCAGCCTGGTGCGTCGCTCAGAACGCGAGGGAGAGCAGGGAAGCGCCGACGACGATCGCGGTCGACCAGGTGACGGCCTCGGCGGTGATCTCCATGTCGAGGCCGTAGGCGTGGGCGATGACGAGGGAGTTGAGGCCGGAGGGCATCGCCGAGAGCAGGCGGTAGGCGGCCGGCAGGTCGATCAGCGGCGCCGCCATCAGCATCAGCAAGCCGGGGACGACGGCAAGCCGGGTGACGATCGCGAGGGCTACCGGGCGGGTCATCGGCGGTGGCATCGGCAGCTCACCGTGCTCGGCGTTCTCGGCCAGGGTGGCGCCGACGGCGAAGAAGCCGATCGGCAGGATCGCCACGATCAGCGCCTGCGAGATGTCGACCAGGACGTCGGGGGCGAGCGCCCCGGGGGCGAGGACGCCGGCGATGGCGGCGTAGAGCGGCGGGTTGCGGGTGAAGAAGGCGCCGACCCGTTCCCGCGGGGTTTCGCCTGCCTTGGTGCCGAAGGCGGCGCCGACCGCGAAGGCGCCGAGCAGCAAACAGGGCCCGGTGACGAGGACGTCGTAGAGGACGGCGGTGGAGAGCTGGTCGCGGCCGAGCAGGGCGACCGCCAGCGGGTAGCCGAGGTAGCCAGTGTTGACGCTGAGCACGGTGCAGACGACGGCCCCGACCTGGAAACGCGGCAGCTTCAGCACGCGGCTCGCCACCCAGTAGGCGAGCAGCGCGCCGAGCGATGAAGCAACGATCCCCAGCACCAGCCCGACCCCATGGCTGAGGTCGATGTCCGCCTTGGCGATGTTGAAGAAGATCACCGGCGGCAGAAAGACGTAGAGCAGCAGCGTCAGGGCGCGGCGCGCAGCCAGCGCGGCGCCTGTCGGCCAGCGGCGCTCGGAGGCGACGCCGATCCCGACCGAGATCACGATCGCGGCAGTTGTCAGCAGGACCCCGATCGAGGGACCCTTTCAGCTACTGATCGATAGTCGCTCTACCGTGGGCGCTTACGCGTACAGCGCTTCGATCTCGTCTTCGTACTTGCGCTCGATCGGCCGGCGCTTCAGCTTCATCGTCGGCGTCAGCTCCTCGCCGCCGGGGACCCACTCGCCGGAGAGCAGCTCGTAGCGCTTGATCTGCTCGACCCGCGAGAGGCGTGCGTTTGCCGTCTCCACCGCTTGTGCGATCTCGGTCACTACGGCGGGGTCGTCGGACTCGACGCCGCGCGCCGCCAGGCTTTCAGGATCGAGCGCGATCAGCGCCACGTTGTAAGGGCGGTTGTCGCCGATCGCCACCGCGTGGGCGATCAGGGTTGAGGCCGCCTTCAGCTTTGCCTCGATGTTGGCCGGCGACATGTTCTTGCCCGCCGCGTTGATGATCAGCTCCTTCTTGCGGTCGACGATGCGCAGGTAGCCGGCCTGGTCGAATTCGCCGATGTCGCCGGTCAGCAGCCAGCCATCCTCACTCAGCGCTTCCGCCGTCTTCTCCGGCATGTTGCGATAGCCGACCATCACCTGCGGCCCGCGCACCATCACCTCGCCGTCCTCTGCCAGTTTCACCTCGGTGTTCGGGATCGGCGGGCCCACCGTCCCCACCCGAACCCCTCCTGGCGGGTTGAGGGTGGTGATCGCGGTTGTCTCCGACATCCCCCAGGTCTCGCGGATCTCAATCCCGAGCGCGAGGAAGAACTCGAGCACCTCCGGCGGCGTCGGCGCCGCCCCGACGACGAACGATTCGACCTGGTCAAGGCCCAGCATCGCGCGGATCGTCGAGAGCACCTGCTCATCGGCCCGCTGCCATTCGGCCTCGAGCTCGGCGGGTGCGCCGCCGTCCATCCAGGCGCGGGCGCGGCGACGGCCGAGCTCGATCGCCGCCACGGTCGCCTCGCGTTTCGCCTCGTCGGGCTCCGCCGCGATGCCGATCTCGATTGCCGCCTTCAGCTTTTCCCAGATCCGCGGCACACCGCCCCAGACCGTCGGTTTGACCTCGATCGAGTAGGCGACCATCTGGCGCGGGTCGGGGCAGCAGAAGACGCAGTTGCCATAGAACATCTGGGCGTAGAGCCCCGCCCAGCGGTCGGCGATGTGAGCGCTGGGGAGGAAGGAGATCATCCGCCCGCCGGGCTTTGTCTCCTGGACCGCGTCACAGGCCCGCCAGACGGCGACCATGTTGCGGTGCGTCAGCTGCACGCCCTTCGACGGGCCCGTGGTCCCCGACGTGTAGATCAGACAGAGGACGTCATCTGCCTCGACCGCCTGCCAGGCCGCATCAAAGTCGAAGTCCTGATCGCCCATCGCCTCCAGCTCGTCGATCGAGATCGTCCCCTCCGGCGCCTCGCCGTCGATGACGACCACGTGCTCGAGCGTCTCAACTGCCTCGCGAGCCGCCAGCACCGTCTCCAGGAACGCCTGCTCCGTGACGATCACCCGGTTGCCAGCGTCCCGCACCACGTACTCCACCTGCTCCGGCGAGGACGTGTTGTAGACCGAAAAGCAGGTCGCCCCGAGATGCATAGCGGCGCAGTCCGTCAGGTGCAATGCGGGTCTGTTGATCAGCATGAACCCGACCGTGTCGCCCCGCTTCACCCCAAGCTTCGCGAGGCCGGCAGCCCGCTTCCGTACTGCCTCGGCGTAATTGGCCCAGCTCGCCTCATAGTCCGTGTCCTTCAGTCGCAACGCCGGGCTGTCGGCCCACTCCTGCGCCGTGATCTGAAACGCCTCGCACATCGTCTCCGCTGCAAGAGCTTTGAGCCGCTCGCTCATCCGCTGACCATACAACGCCTCTCGCGGGGGGTGGCGCCGTAGGGGGACCCGCCCCCGAGGACGCTTTAGCGACCGCAGGGGGTGGGGGGTTCCTGCGGCGACAGGACCCGCCGCGCCAGGCGTTTCGCGCTCAGCCGAAGAGGGACGAACCCGCGTGTTCGGCGAACTCGACGAGCGGCTGTGGAATGACGCCGAAGAAGACGGTCGCGGCAGCGGCCAGAAGAGCGGGGGCTACGAGGTAGAGACGCCGGCCGGCGTCGGGATCGATCGGGTCGGCTTCGGGGGACGCGCCGGCGATTGCGGGGGTGGTGACGGGCTCGCCGCCGGGGCGCATCCACATCGCCGCGACGACGCGCAGGTAGTAGGCGAGGGAGATCATCGTGCCTACTGCGATGAAGACGGCAAGCCAGGTGTAGTCGCCTTCCACAAGTGCCTCTATGAGATAGAGCTTGCCGATGAAGCCGGCCGTGGCGGGCAGGCCGGCCAGGCCCAGCATCGAGATCGTCAGCGGCCAAGCCAGCTGCGGGCGCTCGGTGCCGAGGCCGCGCACGGCGGCGATGTCGTCGCCGTAGGGCGTCTCGCGCTCACGGGCGATGACGACGGCGAAGGCGGCGAGGTTCATGAAGGCGTAGGCGGCCAGGTAGAAGACGATTGCGTTGATGCCAGCCTCGCTGGCAACTACGAGGCCGCCGAGGATGTAGCCGGCCTGGGCGATGCCGGAGTAGCCGAGCAGGCGCTTGAGCGAGTCCTGGCCGAGGGCCCCCACGTTGCCGACCACGATTGAGATCGCGGCGAGCGCGGCGAGGGCCGGCTGCCACTCGTTTGCCTGCGGGGCCAGGGCGACGTCGAAGAAGCGGATGAAGACGGCGAAGGCCGCGGCCTTGGTGGCAACGGCCATGAAGCTGGTGATCGGCGACGGCGCGCCCTCGTAGACGTCGGGCGTCCATTGGTGGAAGGGGGCGATTGAGGTCTTGAAGGCGAGCCCGACCGCGGTCATCGCGATGCCGACCAGGACGAGCGGATCGCCGAGCACACCCTCTTGCGAGATCCCGTTGGCGATTCCGGCGAAGTCGGTCGAGCCCGAGCCGCCGTAGATGAAGGCCATCCCGTAGAGCAGCGTCGCCGAGCCGAGCGAGCCGACGATCAAGTACTTCAGCCCCGACTCGAGCGACTTCTCGCGCCGCAGGTTGGTCGCGCAGAGGATGTAGAGCGGAATCGAGAGCGTCTCGATCGCGACGAAGAAGGAGACGAGGTTCTGCGCCTGCGCGAGCAGGACCATGCCCAGCACCGAGCCGAGCAGCAGCGCGTGGTACTCGCCCGAGCCGGCTTGTTCCGCCGCCGGCTCCCGAATTGAGAACAGCACTGCAAAGCTGGCCGTAAGGATCGCAATCAGCGAAATGGAGATCGCAAGGTCATCGAGCCGCAAAGCTCCCGAGACAAGCTCGGTCGCATCTCCCCATTGCCAAATCAGCAGTCCCGCCGAGGCTGCAAGCGTTACCAGGGTCAGTCCGGGCGCGGTGCGCCGCAACGGCTTGAAGACAGCAGTCAGCAGGACGACGCAGAGCCCAACTGTCAGCGCCAGAACCGGCGATAGTGCTGCGTAGTCGATATGGGGCGCGTTGAAGTTCATTGTCCCGAGCTTTCCTGTCGAGGGAGGGCCGTCGGGGGGGTCTCCCAAAACACTGAGCAGGCTTCGCTCCCGGTGCATGCGAGAGACGGTCCCGCCGCCGCGCGAGCCTGCGTTTTGGGAGACCCCCCCGACGGCCCCTTCACTGCCGCAACAGCTCTGGACACCGAACTATCAGTCCGCTTCAAGATCAATTGCGGATATAGCGCCAGCCCGAGGATGCAGATGACCAGTGGCACCAGCACCACCCCGTCGCGCCAGTTGATCTCCCGCGATGCCAGCCCATCCGGCAGCCGGTTGTGCATCGTGCGTTGATAGAGCCTTAGCGCGTAGTAGGCGGACATCGCGACGCCGGAGATAGCTACAAAAGCGAAGACGATCTTTGAGTCGAAGAGGCCGTTGAGGATGTAGAACTCGCCGATGAAGTTGGCGGAGCCCGGCATTGCGAGGGTCGCCAGGGTGATGATCAGGAAGAGAGCGGCAAGGACCGGTGCCTTCATCGCCATGCCGCCCATCTCGCGCAGGTCCTCGGAGCCCGAGCGCTCCGCCAGGATCGCAACGATCACGAAGAGCGGCGCGACGACGAGGCCGTGGTTGACCATCTGCAGCACTGCGCCGTCGGCGCCGTCGGCGGAGAGGGCGAAGATGCCGGCGGTGATGAAGCCGAGTTGGGCGACCGAGGAGTAGCCGGCGATCAAGCGCACGTTGGTCTGCGTGAAGGCCATCACCGAGCCGTAGAGGATCGAGGCCAGAGCGATGACCAGGATCACCTCCTGGAATTCGACCGTCGCGTCGGGGAAGAGCGGCAGCACGACGCGGAGGAAGCCGTAGGCGCCGACCTTGGCCAGTACGCCGGAGAAGACCGCCAGGGCCGGCAGCGGCGCCGCCCGGTAAGCGTCGGGCATCCAGCCGTGCAGGAGGAAGGCCGGCATCTTGACCAGGAAGGCGGCGGCGAAGAACCAGAAGATCCAGCGCTGGCTGCCCTCGGCGAGCGGCTGCTGGGCGAGTTCGGCGATCGAGAAGGTGATCTGGCCGCCGTCGGCGGCGATGATCGCGGTGGCGATCGCGGCGACCAGCATCAGCAGCGAGCCGATCAGCGTGTAGACGATCATCTTCAACGTCGCCGCCGAGGCGCCCGGGCCGCCCTCACGGTCGCTGCCCCAGGCGCCGAAGAGGAAGTAGAACGGCACCAGCATCAGGTCGAAGAAGAGGACGAAGAGGAGCAGGTCCTGGGCCAGGAACGCGCCCAGGGTCGCGGTCTCGCCGATCAGCATCATCAGGAAGAAGAGGTGGGGGCGCTCCTGCTCGCGGAAGGCGGCGAAGGCCGTGCCCGCGGTCCACAGGACCGCGGTGAGCAGGACGAGGAAGACGTTGAGGCCGTCGATCCCGAGGCTGTAGTCGACGCCCAGTCCCGGGATCCAGTTGACGTCGACGGTGTCCTGCAGGCCGGTGGCGCTCGAGTCGAATCCCGCGAGCAGCGAGATCGCGATCCCGAGCGTCACCGCTGCGCCGAGCGTCGCCCACCAGCCGGTGTAGCGCCGCGGCACGGCGAGGCCGATCAGGCCGAAGACGAGCGGTGTCCAGAGCAGCGAGTTGGTCATGAGGACGAGAGCAGGAAGTAGAGGGCGAGCCCGGCGAAGCCGACGATCAGGAACAGCGCGTAACTGCGCACGAAGCCGCTCTGCACGACGCGGACGATGCGACCGCCGGCTCCGACAACGTCCTCGGTGCCGCTGACGAGGCCATCCACCACGAGGCGCTCGAAGGTGCGATTGGCGAAGCGCCCAATCGCCAGCGCCGGGCGCACGATCAGGATGTCGATCGCCTCGTCGAAATACCACTTGTTGTAGAGGAAGGTGTGCAGGGCGCCGAAGCGCTTCTGCAGGGCCGCGGGCGTCTCGGGCCGCGCCACGTAGAGGAAGTAGGCGATGCCGATGCCCGCCAGTGAGATCGCCCCGCCGATCGCCAGGCCGAACCACTCGGCGCCGACCGAGGGGTGGACGTGGCTGAGCACGACGCCCTCGAAGACCGGATCGAGGAACTTGCCGACCACCTCGTCAACGCCGGGGACCTGGACCAGCCCGGCGAAGAGGGCGCCGAAGGCGAGCGCGCCCATCGCGATCCGCATCGGCAGCGACTGCTCGGCGATGTGGTGCTCGGCGCCCGGGAAGCCGACCTCGGTGTCCTCCTCTTCTCCCGTTGCCGGGTTGAACGGATGGGCGTGGTGGACGTGGCCGCTTTCGATCAGCTCCTGCGCCTCGGGGCAGGGTTTGCCCGGCAGGACCCGGAAGATCAGGCGGAAGGTGTAGATCGCGGTCAACAGAGCGCCGAAGTAGCCGAGCACGGTGAAGATCAGGTACATGCCGCCGCGCGCTGTCGCGTAGGCGAGGATCTCGTCCTTGGAGAAGAAGCCCGAGGTGCCGGGGAAAGCGGCGAGGGCAAGGCCCCCGCAGAGCATCGTGATCGAGGTGAAGCGCATCGCCTTGCCGAAGCCGCTCATCCGGTCGATGTTCTGCTCGTTGGCCATCGCGGCGATGATCGAGCCCGCCGCCATGAAGAGCAGCGCCTTGAAGAAGGCGTGCGTCATCAGGTGGAACATGCCGGCGCTGTAGGCGCCGATCGAGACGCCGACGATCATGTAGCCGATCTGGCTCATCGTCGAGTAGGCGATCGCCCGCTTCAGGTCGGTCATCACCAGGGCGATCGTCGCCGCGACCAGCAGCGTCGCCAGGCCGACGAAGGCGGCGATGTCGGCGGCGGTGGGAGCGAGGGCGAAGAGGACGTGGGTGCGGGCGATCAGGTAGACGCCGGCGGTGACCATCGTCGCCGCGTGGATCAGCGAGGAGACCGGGGTCGGGCCCTCCATCGCGTCTGGCAGCCAGGTGTGGAAGGGCAGCTGCGCCGACTTGGCGAAGGCGCCGACCAGGAGCAGCAGGCAGATCGCCGTGATCGTCCACTCGTTGGTGCTGAAGACCTGCGGCGCCTTCTCGAAGACCTCGCCGTAGTCGAAGGTGCCGAGTTCGCGGAAGATCAGGAAGGCGGCGAGGACGAGGCCGATGTCGCCGACGACGTTGATCACGAAGGCCTTCATCCCCGCCTTGGTCGCCGTCCCCCGCCGGTACCAGAAGCTGATCAGCGCGTAGGAGGCGAAGCCGACAAAGGCCCAGCCGACGATCAGCAGCACGAAGTTGCCGGCGAGGACGAGCAGCAGCATCGAGAAGACGAAGAAGTTGAGGTAGCTGAAGAAGCGGTGATAGCCCTGGTCGGACTGCATGTAGCCGAACGAGTAGAGGTGGATCAGGGTCGAGACGCCGGTGACGATCAGGACCATGAAGACCGAGAGCGGGTCGACGAAGATGCCGAGCTTGATCTCGAGCCCGGCAGCGCTGGCGTAGTCCCAGAGCGAGGAGGCGTGGTGGCGCGCCTCGGGGTCTTCTCCCAGCAGGCTGATCAGAGCAGCTACGCCGCAGACGAAGGCGAGGCCGATCGTGGCGGTGCCGATGGCACCAGCCACCCTTGCCGGCAGCGTCTTGAACCCGAGCGCGATGACGATCGAACCGAGCAGCGGAAAGAGCAGAACGAGCCAAGCCCAAGCAGTGGCGCTCATCCGCGCAGCTCCCGCAGCTCATCGACATCGAGCGGCAGCTTGCGCCTGAAGATCGCGACGATCAGCCCCAAGCCGATGACCACCTCGCAGGCGGCTACGACCATGACGACTATGGCGAAGACCTGTCCCTGCTGGTTGCCGACCATGCGGCTGAAGGCGACCAGGGCGAGGTTGCCGGCATTGAGCATCAGCTCGAGGCAAAGGAGGATGACTACTGGGCTGCGGCGGATGAGGATGCCGGTTGCTCCTACTGCGAACAGCAGGCTGGATAGGACCACGTACCACTCGATGTTCATGACGGGACGCCCCCAGCGGGGGAGGGGGCCGAGGGGGGGTCCTCAGAACGCACCTGCGGTGCTGAGTGTTCTGAGGACCCCCCCTCGGCCCCCCGGCTCACCCCAGGCGTGGCCTGGCGACCAGCGAGGACTACGGCGCCCACTGCCGCGAGCAAGAGCAGGATCGAGGAAGCCTCGAAAGGCAGCAGGAACCGTTCGAGGAGCAAGCGGCCAATTGCGGCCGGGTCGCCGAAACCAGGTTGCACGTCAGGTCCGTGGGTTCCCAGGGCCATCAGGGAGGAGGCGAGGACGGCGATCGAGAGCTCGATGAAGAGGGCGGCTCCGAGGAGGGGAGCCAGGAAGCGTTGGCCGGGGATTGGCTCCCAGGCGGACTCGGTGTCGCCGCCCACGTAGGCGACCACGAAGACGTAGAGGACCATTACGGCGCCGGCGTAGACGACTACTTGGGCGGCGGCTACGAAGGCCGAGCTCAGCAGGAGGAAGAGAACCGCCAGCGAGAAGAGGTGGACGATCAGGGCGAGGACGCCATAGAAGGGGTTGCGCATGGCGACTACGCCGACCGCGCCGCCTAGGGCGCCGAGGGCTGCCGCGAAGAAGAGGACTGCTTCCACTACTCGCCCTCTGCCCGCAGTGGAGTGCGCTCGATCGGCTCCGCCAGCAGCATCTCCTTGGTGAAGATCAGGTTCTCGCGGTCGTAGTCGGCTATCTCGTAGTCGTGGCCCATCGTGATCGCGTCGAAGGGACAGGCGATCTCGCAGTAGCCGCAGAAGATGCAGCGCGAGAGGTTGATCTCGTAGACGGCGGCGTAGCGCTCGCCGGCCGAGACCCGGTCGCCGGGAATGTTCTCGGCGGCGACGACGCGGATGCAGTCGGCCGGACAGGCGGCGGCGCAGAGTGAGCAGCCGACACACTTCTCCAAGTCGGTGTCCTCGAACTTGTGCAGCTTGTGGCGGCCGCGGAAGCGCGGGTAGACCGGGGTCTTCTCCTCCGGGTACTCGATCGTCAGCGGCCCCTCGATCAACCGCGCCATCGTCGTCTTCAGCCCGCGCAGCGTCTCGCCAAAGGCACGGTAGGCGCCGCCGACCCCGCCCGGCTCCGGCCCGCGCTGAACCTCGACCACGCTGTCGTCTTTGAGGTACGGGAACTCAGCCACGTCCACACTCCCAGGTGCAACGTTTTACGGCTCCCACAGCGACACAACACGTTGCGCCCCGACCGTGGCGGAGCCCGCCGCATGCGGTGCAACGTTTTACGGCGCTGAGAGCGACACAACGCGTTGCACCTGTCATGTGGTCACCACCAGGACCGCAGTGACGAGCACGTTGAGCGTCGCCAGCGGCAGCAGGATCTTCCAGCCTAGGCTCATCAGCTGGTCGTAGCGCAGCCGTGGCAGCGTCGCGCGCACCCAGATGAAGACCAGGACCAGGCCGAGCATCTTGGCCAGCATCCAGATCGGGTCGAGGAAGCTGGGGCCGGGGCCCATCCAGCCGCCGAGGAACATCGCCGCGGCGACCCCGGAGACGACGATGATCTCCATGTATTCGACCAGCAGGAAGCTGCCGAAGCGCATGCCGCCGTACTCGGTCATGAAGCCCTGAACCAGTTCGGCGTCGGCCTCGGGCATGTCGAAGGGGGTGCGGTTGGTCTCGGCGAAGCCGGCCAGCATGAAGATCAGGAAGCCGACGAACTGGGGGACGATGTACCAGAGCGCTCCCTGGGCGTGGACGATGTCCACCAGCGAGAGCGAGCCGCCCATCATGATCACGCCGAGCAGGGCAAGACCCATCGAGACCTCGTAGGAGATCAGCTGGGCGGCGCCGCGCATCGCGCCGAGCAGGCTGTACTTGGAGCCCGAGGACCAGCCGCCGAGCAGCAGGCCGTAGAAGGCGATCGAGCCGACCGCGAAGAAGTAGAGGATGCCGATCGGCACGTCGATCCCGTAGAGGCCGACGCCGTCCTGCACGTCGCCCCAGGGAATGATCGCCAAGGCGAGCACGCCGGAGAGCACCGGCAGCAGCGGGCCGAGGATGAACAGTGTGGGGATCGCGTTGGCCGGTCGGAAGGCCTCCTTGGAGAGCAGCTTGCCGACGTCGGCAAGCGGCTGCAGCAGACCGAAAGGACCGACGCGGTTCGGCCCATAGCGGTGCTGGAAGCGGCCGATCAGCTTGCGCTCGAGCACCGTCATCAGCGGCAAGATGCCGAAGATAACGCCAAAGATGACCAGGCTCTTGACGACCATGATCCAGGTGGCTTCGACGAACTGGGTGTCGGCGAGGAGCAGCATCAGGAGCCGACCTTCGCGATCTTCACGTTGACCGGCGAGCCGTTGAGCAGCCCGTTGGCGTTGTCCTCGGCAAGCCCCTCCAGAAGGAAGCAGACGCCCTCCGGCACCCGCTCCTTGACGCTCACCCGTGCTCGAACGCTGGTCCCGTTCTGAGCCACGGAAACCATGTCGCCAGCGCTCAAATCCAACCGCTGCGCGTCGGACACCGACAGCTCCACACGCTGCTGCGGCTGTAGGAACCGCAGTGGCGGATTCAGCTCCGTGATCGGGCCAGCCCACAGAATCTCGGTACGTACTGAGAGATAGAAGCTCCGGGTTGCCAGTGTCCGGGTCGGAGAAGGCCGGGGGGGCCGACTCGCCGGACACTGAGCCCGAGGCGCCTGTTCCATCCGCGGAGACCGATCCCACCTCTCGCCGAGCGGCGTCCGCCGAGGCGGTCCCCCCGGCCTCCCCGCGATCTGGGACCGCAGCAGACACGTCCTGCCAGCGGATGCCCCGGCCGCCGATGTCGGCGTCGGTAATGCCCGCGTAGAACGGGACCGCTGCCGCGAGGGCGGCGAAAGCTGAGGGTTGGGACGAAATGCTGGTGTTGTGACCCAGCGTCAGTGAGAGCTCCGCGAGGACTCCCCAGTTCGGGCGGATGTCTCCGGGGCGCGAAGCGCTGGGGCGGACGCGCTGGAGGCGACCGTCGGGGTGGCTGACGGTGCCGTCTTTCTCGGCGTGGGTCTCCAGCGGGAAGACCACGTCTGCCATCGCGGTGGTCGCGGTTTCGAAGGTTGAGAAGGCGATTACGTGGTCGGCTTTCGCCAGCGCGTTTTCCCACGCCGTGGTGTCCGGAAAGTCGCGCAGCGGGTCGACGCCGAACAGCAGGAGAGTCTTCAGCTCGCCGGACTCCAGCGCGGCGCGAATCTCCTCGGTGGCCTTGCCGACGGCCGTCTCGCCGAGGCCGGGGCCGGTATCCGGGAGGCAGCCGGCCTCGCGAAGGCCGCGGGCGTTGGCCAGCTCCGGGATCTCCAGCAGGCCTGAGCCTTCCTTGCTGGCTAGGTCGAGCGTCTTGGCGACACCGAGCAGCGCCTTGACCGCGCCCTGCTCGCGGCCGATCCGCTCTCCCCAGACAACGACTGCGCGTCCAGCGCCCTGGAGTACGTCGGCCAGCGCCGGCACCCCCTCCGAACGTTTTGCGGAGTCGGCGCCGTCAGCCTTGGGGGACAGCTCTGACTCTTCTCGCCGATCTCCGAGTGAGGAGGGGGTGCCGGCGCTGGCCAGCGCCCCAGTCAGCTCGGCGAGGAAGGCGCTGGCACCGCCGGGGGCATAGCGGGCGACTGCTACCGCGCCGCCGTCCAGCGTCGTCGGGCCCTCGGTCGCGACGACCAGCTTGGCGCCGTTACGGCGGATCGCCTTGCGGATGCGCAGATCGAGGATCGGGCTGCTGTGCAGGGGGTCGGTGCCGACGAGGAGGATTGCGTCGGCCTCGTCGATGTCGCGGACCTTGGCGGTGATCTCCGGCTGAGCGAGGCGGACGAGGGTCTCGCGCGACGGGCCGCGCGACGGGCGCGAGTCGATGTGCGGCGAACCGAGCGCCTCGCGCATGATCCGCTGGACCAGGTAGCCCTCCTCGTTGGAGGCGTCGCCGACAATCGCGGCGCTCTCCGCGCCACCGTGTTTGAGCGCCGCCGCAGCCTTAGCGATCGCATCCGCCCACTCCACCTCGACCCCGCCGCGCAGGCGCGGCCCCCACACCCGCTCCTCGGCGCCAAACATCTCGAAGCCGTAGCGGCCGCGGTCGCAGAGCCAGCCGTCGTCGACGTCGGGGTTGTCGCGGGCGACGACCCGCTTCACCTGCTCGTCGCGGACGGTGAAGCTGACGTTGCACTGGCTCGGGCAGAGCGTGCAGACCGATCCGGCCTGCTCGATGTCCCAGGGCCGGGCGCGGAAGCGGTAGGTGTAGTTGGTCAGCGCTCCGACCGGGCAGAGGTCGGTGATGTTGCCGTGGAAGGGGGCCACGTAGGGGCGGTCGTCGAAGGTGCCGACGAAGGTGCGGTCGCCGCGCTCGAGCAGCTGCAACTGCTCGTCCTCGGCCACCTCCTGGCTGAAGCGCACGCAGCGGTAGCAGAGGATGCAGCGCTCGCGGTCGATCGCGACCAGCGGCGAGAGCTCGACCGGCTTCTCGAAGTGGCGCTTCTGGTCAGTGAAGCGGCTCTTGCCCGGTCCCCAGCCATAGGAGATGTCCTGCAGTGGGCATTCGCCGCCCTTGTCGCAGACCGGACAGTCGAGCGGGTGGTTGACGAGCAGGAACTCGACCACGGCGCTCTGCGCGTGTTTCACCTGGTCGGTGCGGGTGTGGACAACCATGCCGTCTCGCACCGGGGTCGAGCAGGACGTTTGCAGCTTCGGGATCCCCTCGATCTCGACCAGGCACATGCGGCAGGCGCCGACCGGCTCGCCGAGCTTCGGCTCGTAACAGAAGACCGGAATCTCGACGTCACCCCGCTTGGCGGCGTCGTGGAGCATCTCGCCCGCGGTCGCACTCACCTCGCGCCCGTCGATGATCAGGTTGATCTCCTTGCCGCTCACGTCGCCACCGCCTGGTTTTCGGTGATGACCGCCTCGAACTCATCCCTGAACTTGCGCACCATCGCCCCCACCGGCATCGCCATCGAGTCGCCGAGCACGCAGAGACAGTGGCCGATGATGTTCTCCTGCACCGAGGCGACGATGTCGAGGTCCATCGGCGTCGCCTCGCCGCGCACCACCCGTTCCAGCATCTTCACCGTCCAGTTGGTGCCCTCGCGACAGGGGGTGCACTTGCCGCAGGACTCGTGGTGGTAGAAGCGCGCCGTGCGCAGCGCCATGTGCGGGATCGAGACGCGGTCGTCGGCGACGATGATCGAGCCCGAGCCGAGCATCGAGCCCGCCTCCGCCATCGCCTCGAAGGAGTAGGGGAGGTCGATGCCTTCCTCGGCCTTGAGCACGGGGGAGGAGGAGCCGCCCGGGTAGAAGGCCTTCACCTCGTGCCCCTCCGCCGGCCCGCCGGCGAGGTCCATGATCAGCTCGCGGGTCGGGATCCCCAACTCGACCTCGTAGTTGCCTGGCCGCTGCACGCAGCCGGAGACCGAGACCACCTTGGTCCCGGGCGACTGCTCGGTGCCGAAGCCCTTGAACCACTCGGCGCCGTTTTTGACGATGTGCGGCACGTTGGAGAGCGTCTCGACGTTGTTGATCAAGGTCGGCCCGCCGTAGAGGCCCTGCACCGCCGGGAAGGGGGGCTTCAAGCGCGGGTTGCCGCGCTTGCCCTCGAGCGCGTCGAGCAGCGCCGTCTCCTCGCCGCAGATGTAGGCACCGGCGCCGCGGTGGACGACCAGCTCGAGGTCGCGGCGCGTGCCGAGGATGTCCTTGCCGAGATAGCCCGCTTCATATCCCTCGGCGACTGCGGCGTCGAGGATGTCGGCCTGCGAGTCGTACTCGCCGCGGATGAAGATGAAGGCGTGGCCGGCGCCGGCGGCGAGGGCGGCGATCGCGATCCCCTCGATCAGCTGATGCGGGTTGCGCTGCATCAGCTCGCGGTCCTTGAAGGCACCCGGCTCGGACTCATCGGCGTTGCAGCAGAGGTACTTGTCCATCTCGCCGCGGGGCAGGAAGGAGGCCTTCTTGCCCATCGAGAAGCCGGCTCCGCCGCGTCCCCGCAGGCCCGAGTCTTCGAGCTCTTTCAGGACCTCCTCGGCCTCCATCTCCCGGTAGGCCTTCTCCAGCGTCGCGTAGCCGCCGTAGCCCTTGTAACCGGCGATCGTGCGCAGCGCCGGGTCTTCGGCGTTTTTCAGCAGCATCCGTGTCTCAGGCATCGGGACCTCCCGGCAGCGGCCGCTTCTCCAGCGCCTTCTCGGGCAGCACCGCGGAACCGGCGCGCAGCTGCTCGATCGCGGTCTGCGCCTCGGCCGCCTCCAACGGGCCGAAGTAACGCTCGTCGATCGAGGCCATCGGCGCGATGTCGCAGGCACCCAGGCACTCGAAACCGGTGACGAAGAAGCTCTCGTCATCGCCCGCGGCCTCCCGGAACGCATCAAGCAGCTCATCGCCGCCCCGCATCCAGCAGCTGATGTTCGTACACACCGCGACCTTGTGAGTCCCAACCGGCTCCGTATGCAGCAGGTCGTAGAAGCTCGCCACCGACTCCAGGTAGGCGGGCGTCACCCGCATCACCGCCGCGGCCTGCCGAATCCCCTCCGGCGTGCACCACCCATACAGCCGCTGAACCGCCCACAACGCCGGAATCGAAGCCGATTTCCGATCCGGATACCGCCCCATCAACGTCTCAATTCGTTCCCGCAATTGGGGCGGACACGAGACCTCATGAAGCTCAGGAACCCGCTCCGGAGCTCGATCCGGCACCCGTCCCTGGACAAGCGCTCGATCGACAGGCAGCTCAGCCACACCGCACCTCCAGCGGGTGGCGTCGCAGGGGGGACCGCCCCTGAGGACGCTTTAGCGACCGGAAGGGGCGGTGGGTCCCCTGCGACGACAGGACCCGCTGGCCGGTACGCACGGTCCCAGCAGTCATCGATCAACCCCCCCAAGAATCGGATCGAGCATCCCCAGCGAGCAGATCATGTCGGCGATGTAACTGCCCACCGACATGTCCTTGAACGCCTGCAAATTGACGAACGACGGATCGCGAAAGTGCACCCGCGCCGGCTTCGCCGAGCCGTCGGCGAGGACGAAGCAGCCGAGCTCTCCGCGCGGTGACTCGATCGCGTAGTAGATCTCTCCCGGCCCGACCCGGTAGCCCTCGGTGACGAGCTTGAAGTGATGGATCAGCGACTCCATCGAGGTCGAGAGCTCCGAGCGCGGCGGCAGCACGTACTTGCGGTCGTCGGCGATGAAGGGTCCCTCGGGCAGCCCGTCGAGCGCCTGCTCGACGATCCGCGTCGACTCGATCATCTCCGCCACCCGCACCCGGTAGCGGTCGTAGTTGTCGCCGACCGTGCCGACCGGGATCTTGAAGTCGAACTTGGGGTAGACGAGGTAGTCGAAGGCCTTGCGCAGGTCCCAGGGCTCGCCGGCGGCGCGCAGCAGCGGCCCGGTCACGCCCAGCTCCAACAGCCGCTCGCGCGAGACGATGCCGGTGTTCTTCGTCCGCGAGAGGAAGACCTCGTTGCGGTCGAGCAGGGCCTGGTACTGGCCGACCCGCACCGGCATCTCGGCGATGAACTCGCGCAGCTTGGCCTCGAAGCCGAGCGGGATGTCCTCGATCACCCCGCCGACCTGGAAGTAGCGCGTGTGCATCCGCTGCCCGGTGGCCATCTCGAAGAGGTCGAGGATGCGCTCGCGCTCACGGAAGCAGTACCAGAGCATTGAGATCGCGCCGAGGTCGAGCGCCGTCGTCCCCAGCCAGACGAGGTGGGAGTGGATGCGGTTGAGCTCGAGGAAGATCACCCGCAGGTGCTTGGCCCGCTCGGGGATCTCGAGGCCGACCAGGCGCTCGACCGCGCCGCAGAAGGCCTCCATCTGGAAGAAGTAGGAGAGGTAGTCCATCCGCTCGACGAAGGGGATGACCTTCCAGTAGCTCTTGTCCTCGCAGGACTTTTCGATCCCCGTGTGGACGTAGCCGATCACCGGTTTGAGGTCGCGCACAACCTCGCCCTCGAGATCGACGACGAGGCGCAGCACGCCGTGCGTAGCGGGGTGGTGCGGCCCAATGTTGACCGTCATCACCTCGGTCGAGCGGTCGTGGGTTAGCTCAGCCATAGTTGCGCTCGTTGTACGTGAAGGTCACGGGCTCCCCGCCTACGGGGAAGTCCCGGCGTTGAGGCCAGCCGACGTAGTCATCGGGCAGCAGGATGCGCGTGAGGTCCGGGTGCCCACGAAAGACGATCCCGAAGAAGTCGAACACTTCGCGCTCCTGGAACTCCGCAGTCGGGAAAAGCTCACAGCACGAGTCGATTTCGGGCAAAGCCGGTCCCTCGTCCCCGTTCCTCTGCGGGTGGTGTGGAGTCGGGGGGGTCGAGAACGGAGCCACTGCACCGCCCGCAGGCCCCCCCGACTCCGCGGCGCCCGCAGCCGGATCGGCCAGCAGCGCCTTGACGCGGATCCGCTCAACCCGATCTCGATTCAGCAGCTCGTAGTGCACGGCGAAGCGCGGCTCGGCCGGCAGGTAGTCGGCCGCGTGCAGGCTCGAGAGGAACCGGTAGCCCTGCCCCGGGGCGTCGCGCAGCCAGCCAAGGACGGCGAGGACCTGCTCCGGATCGATTGCGAGGCTCGCGCAGCCGTGCTCGAAGCCGCTGTCGAGGACGGCTCCGGGGTGCTTCTGCTCGATCTCCTCCCGGATCAGCTCCAGTCCAGGGGCGTCAGGCACGGATCAGCTCCCTGGCGGCGAGGTAGGCCTCGGTCGCCTCGGCGCTCGGTTCGCTGCGCGGGCCGCCCCGCGCCCACTCCTCGGTGCCCTCGGCTCCATAGCGCGCCCGCCAGCCCTGGTCGGGGTTGCCCTGGATCTTGCGTTGCAGCTTGGTGAAACCGTAGAGGACCGCCTCCGGTCGCGGCGGGCAACCCGGCACATGGACGTCGATTGGCATGAACTTGTCGGCGCCCTGTACGACTGCGTAATTGGAGAACATCCCACCGCTGGAGGAGCAGGCGCCCATCGAGATCGCCCACTTCGGCTCCAGCATCTGGTCGTAGAGGCGGCGGACGACCGGCGCCATCTTGATCGAGACCCGGCCCGAGAGGATGATCATGTCGGCTTGGCGTGGCGAGGCCCGCCCGGCCTCAGCGCCAAAGCGGGCGATGTCGTAGCGGGCCGTGACGGCCGACATCGGTATCCCCTCGATCGCACAGCAGGCGAGGCCGAAAGACAGCGGGAACATCGAGTTGGCACGTGACCAGCCGAGCATCTGCTCGAAACGGGTCATCACGACCTTCTCCTCGACGTAGCGCTCCAGCTCCTCGCCCTCGAGGTCGCCGCGCAGCATGTCGCGGGCGCGCAGCTGGCGCTCGCGCATCGTCTGGCGTTCTACTTCCAATCCAGTGCCCCCTTGCGCCAGACGTAGACGAAGGCGACGAGCAGCAGGACGATGAAGGTGACCAGCTCGCCCAGCACGAAGATGCTGTCGGCGTCGTTGAGGATGACCCCGATCGGATAGAGGAAGACGACCTCGATGTCGAAGAGGATGAAAAGCATCGCGATCAGGTAGAAGCTGACCCCGAAGCGCAGGCCGTGCGAGGCCTCGACCGGGATGCCGGACTCATACGGCTCCGACTGCCGTAGGCTCGCCGCCGTCGGCCGCTTCGGCCGCTTCGGCCCGATCACGTGATTGAGCATCGCGAAAGCCCCCCCAACGGTGACGCCGAGGAAGGCGAAGACGAGAATCGGCAGGTAGCTCTTCAGCACTGGTAAGTCGGATCGGGCGGGCGGCCCGCGAGGCGCTCTTCGCCTCGCCTCACCGCCTGCACGGCGAGTTATATACCTACCTTGTAACACATTGCTACATAGTGCTTTTTCGCATCAGCAAGCCGAATCCCGACCCTCTTGGGAGGAAATAGATCCGTGGCAGCGGTTCACCTCGTAGTCGGCTGCGCCGTCATCGCCCTCAACCTCGCCGCCTTCGCCGTAGGCGGGGTCGCCTGGCTGCGGGATCGCTCATCGGTTCCCTTCTGGCTGCTGCTCCGCGGAGCCCAGGCAGCCGTCTTCCTGCAGGTGATGCTCGGCGGCCTGCTCGTCTTCACCGGCCACGAACCCTCGGACGAACTGCACTACCTCTACGGCATCCTTCCCCTGGTCGTCTCGCTGATCGCCGAGGGCGCCCGCGCCGGCGCCGCCGAGCGCGAGCTGGGCGACGTCGACTTCGAAGCCCTCCCCGCCGACTCCCAGCAGTCCCTCGCGCTGGCGATCGTCCGCCGCGAGATGGGCATCATGGCCGTCAGCTGCGGCGTGATCCTTTTCTTGGCTTTGCGGGCGGCCGGGACCAGCGGCGCCTTCTAGCGCGAGTCCGTCTCAGCCCACGTATATCGGGGTCTAGGACGGACTCGGGGTCGCGTCGCGGCGATCGAGGCCGAGCTGGATCGTGGCGACGACCAAGAAGAGGGCGCCTGTAGCTAGGTGGAGGACGGCGTCGGCGTCGTTGTTGGGGAAGGTGAAGATGCCCGCGGGGCTGGTCGACCAGATTGCCCAGAAGCCGGTGACGAGCAGGGCGACGGCGACGTAGATTGCGTAGAGGATGGCCCAGCGGGGCTTGAGGGCGAAGAAGAAGGCCGGCCCGAAGAGCAGGAAGCCCGAAAGGGCGTGGACGCCGTTGAAGTCGACCCCGAGCACCCGCTCGGTCGGGGCGCCGTCGCCGAAGTGGAAACTCGGTTCGGCGATCAGCCCCGCCGTGGCCCAGGCCAGCTGCACGATCGCGAGCACGACGATGCCCCACTGGGCGAACGTCCATTGCGAGCGTGGCGCGGTTGTCGCCTCCATCGCGCCAGAGCCTACCCTTGCCTGTGGGTATTCGAGGTCCGTAGAGAGCCATGTCGATTCCGAAGATGCACCCGGTCGAGTCCAGCGCGGTGGCGAGGATCGGCTACGACGCCGATGACGAAGAGGTCTACGTCGAGTACCTCGGCGGCGGTCTCTACGCCTACGAAGGTGTACCGGCCGACGTATTCGAGCAACTGGCGAACGCCGATTCGAAAGGGACGTTCGTCAATGCCGTGATCAAGCAATATCCGTTCCGCAGGCGACGGTAGATACTCGATCACATCGGCGCCTTCGTCCTCGACCCGGACGGCAACAACGTCGAGGCCGTCTGCCACCGCAGCGCCTAGTCGCGCATCCGACATTGACCACATCCCAGCGGGGTCAATGTCGGATGCGCGTCAGCCCAAGGGCCGGTACTCGCCGGCGTGGAAGACGAGCGGGTCGCCCTCGCCGGTCGCCAGGTCGCGGACCTCGCCGGTGACGATCACGTGGTCTCCAGCGGCGACCACGTCGCGCAACTCGCAGGCGATCCAGGCGAGGGAGTCGTCGATCGCTGGAATGCCGCCGCGCTCGTTCCAGGCGACGCCGTCCCACTTCTCGGCGACCGGTGCCTTGGTGGCGAAGGATCGGGCGATCTCCTCCTGGCCGGCGTGCAGGACGCTGATGCCGAAGTGGTTGGCCGCCTGGACGGCGAGCAAGGTGCGCGAGCCGCGGTCGAGGCAGGCGAGCATCAGCATCGGCTCGATCGAGAGCGAGCAGACCGCGTTGGCGGTCGCCCCGGCCGGTCCGTCGGGCCCGGCCGCGCTGACCACGGTGACGCCGGTCGGCAGCATCGCCATGGCGGCGCGAAAGCGGGCTGGATCAGGCGTTGGCATGGTCGAAGAGCGGGATCGGGTCAAGACAATATGATGCGCGCCGCGTGCGTCCGGCACTGATTACAACCATGGCTCTTCTCGCTGCCTTCGGGCTCGCCGCCTGCGGTTTCGGCGAAGAAAGCGTCTCGGTCTCCGTGGATGACCCCAATCACGAAGGGGCTGTCCTCTTCGCCACGCACTGCTCCGGTTGCCACACGCTCAGCGCCGCCGGCACCCAGGGCAGCGGCAATCGTGGCGAGCGGACGCAGGGTCCGAACCTCAATCAGCGAACCGAGAGCTATGACGATGCTCTCTTTGCGATCCAGAACGGTGGATTCTCCGGCGCGATCATGCCGCAGAACATCGTCGTCGGCGATGAGGCCAAAGCCGTCGCCCGCTTCGTCGCCAAGTACGCCGGTGACGAAGCCGAAGAATCGCCCCGTCCCGGCGAGACTTCCCCCTAACCTTTCCGGCCGATGCTCGACCTGAAGCTGATCCGCTCCGACCCTGAGCGGGTCAAGGCGGCGCTGGCGCGCCGCGGCGCTGCTGAGCAGGTTGACGAGCTGCTCGCGCTGGACGCTCGCCGCCGTGAGCTGCTGCCCCAGATCGAGGGCGCCCAAGCCGAGCGCAAGACGATCTCCAAGCAGATCGGCGAGGCGAAGCAGCGCGGCGAGGAAGCCGAGGAGCAGATGGCTGCCGTGGCCGAGCTGAAGCAGACGATCGAGTCGGGCAAGGCGGAGCTCGAGCAGGTCGACGCCGATCTGCAGCGGGTCGCGACGGCCCTGCCCAACTTGCCCGACCCAGACGCCCCCGACGGCATGACCGAGGAGGACGCGGTCGTCCTGCGCGAGGAGGGTGAGCGGCCCAACTTCGACTTCGAGGTTCGCGACCACCTCGAGATCGGCAGCGATCTCGGCTTGATCGACATGGAGGCCGGCGCGCGCGTCTCCGGCTCCCGCTTCGCCTACCTCAAGGGCGACCTCGTTCTGCTCGAGCTGGCCCTGGTCCGCTTCGCGCTCGACCTCGTCCGCGAGGAGGGCCACGAGCCGGTCGTCCCACCCGTACTTGTGCGTGAAGAGGCCCTGGTCGGCACCGGCTTCCTTCCCGGCGATCGCGACCAGATCTACGAGGTGCCAAAGGACGAGCTCTTCCTCGTTGGCACCTCGGAGGTCCCGCTCGCCGCCCTGCACGCCGACGAGATCCTCGCCGCCGATCAGCTGCCGATTCGCTACGCGGGCTTTTCGAGCTGCTTCCGTCGCGAGGCCGGGGCGGCTGGCCGCGACACGCGCGGCATCTTCCGCGTCCACCAGTTCGACAAGGTCGAGATGTTCTCGTTCGTCGAGCCCTCACAGTCGGCGGCTGAGCACGAGCGCCTGCTGGCGATCGAGGAGCGCATCCTCAGCGCGCTGGAGATTCCCTACCGCGTCGTCAACGTGGCCGCCGGCGACCTCGGCGCGCCCGCGGCTAAGAAGTACGACTGCGAGGCGTGGATCCCGAGCCAGGGTCGCTATCGCGAGCTGACCTCATGCTCAAATACAACCGACTATCAGGCTCGGCGCCTGGCCTGCCGATACCGGCCGGGTGAAGACGAGGCCCCACAGACGGTCCATACGCTCAACGGCACCGCGGTGGCGGTCGGCCGAACCATGATTGCTTTGATCGAGAATCGGCAAGAAGGGTACGGTGGATTCACGCTACCCACTATTTTGCATTCGTATGGTTCGCCTGCGAGGATCGGTGGTTCATGAGCACTGGTGTGCGGGACGCTAAGCGCGTCGTCCTCTGTGACGACCATGAGATCGTTCGTGAGGCGATCAAGGCTCGGATGGCGAATTCGAGCATCGTCGAGATCGTCGGCGAGGCCGGCAACGGCCGCGACGTCGTCGATGTCGTCAAGGAGCTCGAGCCCGATGTTCTGATCATCGACGTCGAGCTGCCCAAGCGCGACGGGATCGAGGCGACCAAGGAGGTGCTGAAAGCCCGGCCGCGCACCAAAGTCATCATCTTCACGGCACACGCCCAGCCGGACCTGCTCGCGCTCGCCCTGCGCGCCGGCGCCTCCGGCTACGTACTCAAGTCGGCTCCGGCTGAGGACATCGCCCGCGCGGTCAAAGCCGTGACCAGCGGCGGCACCTTCCTGGGCGGCGACTTCGCCGGCGGCAAGCCCTCGGAGGTCGAGAAGCTGCTCGAGCTCTCGCCGCGCGAGCGTCAGATCCTCGAGCTGCTCGCCGAGGGCCTGCGGGTGAAAGAGATCGCCGAGCGGCTCCAGCTCAGCCCGGCGACCGTGCACACCCACGTACGCAACGCGATCGCCAAGCTGGAGGTCGACACCCGCACCGAGGCGGTTGCCCTCGCGGTGAAGTTCAGCTATCTCGGCGCCGGCGGGACTGCTTAGCTCTCGGCGTCCGCCGCTGGCTTCAGCTCCAGGGCGCAGCCGTTGATGCAGTAGCGCTGTCCACCCGGGCCGGGACCGTCGTCGAAGACGTGACCGAGGTGTGCGTCGCAGTGCTTGCAGACGACCTCGGTGCGGCGCATGAAGAGGCTGTTGTCGGGACGCAGTTCGACGTGCTCGAGATTGGCCGGCTCGGTGAAGCTGGGCCAGCCGGTGCCGGAGTCGAACTTCGTGTCCGAGGAGAAGAGCTCGGTACCGCAGCAGACGCAGGTGTACATGCCTTCGGTCTTCTCGTCGACGTAGGGGCCGGTGAAGGCGCGCTCGGTGCCGGCGTTGCGGGTTACCTCGTATTGCTCAGGCGTCAACTGCTCGCGCCATTCGGCGTCGGACTTCTTGGTCTTGTTCATAGGGGGAGGGTAGAGGGTGGCGGGGGTCGCCTCGAGAGTGCCTAAAACCCGCCGTAGGCGGGTTTGATTGAGTGCCCCTTCGGGGCTGAGAATCACTCTGCGGAGCCGCTTCGCGAGGCACTCTCGAGGCGACCCCCGCCACCCATACGATGCGCCTGATGCACGAGGCCTTCTATGAGGCGAGCGGTGACGGTCAATTTGTGGCCACTGAGCTGACCCGAGGGCCTTGGGATCCCGGGTCTCAGCACGCCGGGCCGCCGTCGGCGTTGCTTGGGCGAGAGATTGAGGCTCTCGACGGGAGCGACGATTTCCAGGTTGGCCGGGTTGTGTTCGAGATTTTGCGGCCGGTGCCGATTGGGGAGGTGCGGATTGAGACTCGGGTGCTGCGGCCGGGGCGGAAGGTTCGGTTGGTGGAGGCGTCGCTATCGAATGAGGATGGCGAGCTGGTGCGGGCGACCGGATGGCAGCTGCGCACGACCGAGCTCGACCTCCCCGCCGGGGCGGCGGCCGAGGATCCGGCGCCGCAGGGGCCCGAGGAAGGGTGGACGCCGGAGTTCTTTCCTACTGGCCAGGACGTTGGGTATCACACGGCGATGGAGTGGAAGGCCGTTGCCGGGGCCTTCCTGGAGGCGGGGCCGGCGACCGTTTGGATGCGGATGCGGCAGCCGCTCGTCGCCGGCGAGGAGCCGACGCCGTTGCAGCGGGCGCTGGTCGCCGCCGATGTCGGCAACGGGATCAGCGCCGTGCTCGACTGGCGCGAGTACGTCTTCATCAACGTCGACCTCACCGTCCACTTCGAGCGCATGCCGCAGGGCGAGTGGGTCTGCGTCGACGCGGTCACCCGTCCCCAGACCACCGGCATCGGCACAGCCGAGTCCGTCCTCTCCGACCAGCGCGGCCGGATCGGCCGCGCTGCCCAATCGCTGCTGATCGACGCGCGCTAACGCTCATCGAGGTGCAACGCTTTTCGGCTCCACGGCAGCCGCAACACGTTGCACCTGGATGGATCGGCAACCCAGGTTCCACGGTGTAACGCGTTTTGCACCTCTGAGCGCCGCAAAGCGTTGCACCTGTTTGGCTAGCGGGTGGCTAGGGCGGCGCGGGCCGTCGGGGCGATCGCGATGGCGATCGTTGTTGCTGAGACCAGCGCTATTGCTGCCGAGAGGAGGAAGGCGCCCTCGTAGCTCGTCAGAGCCGCCGCGGCGCCGGCGAGGGGGGCGCCGAAACCGACACCCGCGTCGAAGAAGGCGGTGAAGGTGCCGAGCGCCGCGCCGCGCCGGGTGTCGGAGACGCGATTAACCACAATCAGCGATAGCGACGGGTAGAGCAGCGAGAAGGCGGCGCCCATCGCCAGCGCCCCGGCCAGGGCGACGGGAAGGCTCTGGGCAAGTGCCATCGTTGTCAAGCCGGTCGCCTCCACCACCGCGGCCGCGATTGCGACCCGGACCGGTCCGACGCGGTCCGGCAGATCGCCTCCGATCAGCCGGGTCAGCACGACCATCGTCGCGAAGGCGCCGAAGACCGTGGCGCCATGGCCGACCCCGCGGGCGTCGAGGTGGAGGACGACGAAGGCGGCCACGGTCGCGTAGCCGATCGAGCCCAGCGCAAGGGCGATGCCGGGCCGGACCGCCTCGCGCTCGATCAGGGCGTGGTGCTCGTCCTCGGCCGCCGGGACCGGGTGGAACGGGTCGGGCAGCCTGGTCGCGACGAGCGCTCCGACCAGCGGCGCGACCCCGGCGAAGAGCCAGACCATGGTGTAGCCCGAGGCGTGCAGGAGCAGCTCGCCGATCAGGGGCCCGATGCTCAGCCCGCTCCAGACCGCGAGGCCGTAAAGGCCGATCACACGGCCGCGCCGCTCGACCGGGGCGAGGTCGACGATCCAAGCCGAGCCGGCGGTGAACACCGCGCCCTCGCCCGCGCCGAGCACGAGTCGCGCCGCCACCAGCCCCGGCACTCCGAGCGGCAGCAGGTACATGAAGCCCCCAACCGCGACGAGGCTGGAACCGAGCAATACGGCCGGCTTGCGCCCGCGCTGGTCCGCCAACCGGCCGGCAAACGGTCGCAGCAGCAGCCCGGTGATCGCGTAGGAGCCGATCACGAGGCCGACCGCGACGTTGCCAGCGTCGAGCGGACCGTGCACGAACCGCGGCAGCACCGGCAGCACCGCTCCGACGGCGACGAGGCCGCAGAAGGTGACGATGAAAACGCCCGCGAAGGCGACTCCGGGGCGCGGCACCGACGGTGGCGACTCCTCGCTCACGGGCTTCACCGCAATAGCCCGGAGAGGTCTTCGAGCACCAGGTCGGGTGGGCGCTCGGCGCTCTCGGCTTCCTCCCGGCTGCTGGCTCCGCTGAGTACGAGGATCGTCGCCAGCCCTGCCCGGCGCCCGCCCTCGATGTCAGAAGCAAGGCGATCGCCGACCATCGCCACCCGCTCGGCGCCGCCGATCAGCGCCCGCGCCTGCTCGAAGAGATGACGCTCGGGCTTACCGCCGATCTCGGCGCGCGCCCCCGAGGCGGCCTCGACCGCGGCAAGAATCGCGCCGGTTCCCGGCCAGGCCCCGCCCGGCATCGGCAGCGTGGGGTCGCGGCTGGTGGCGAACAGGGAGGCACCGGCCTGCAGGGCAAGGGTGGCGGTCAGCAGCTCCTCATAGTCGAAGTCGCGATGGCCCGAGACCAGGACCGCGTCGGCCTCTCGTCCAGCCTCGCCCTCGAGCGGCCTCAGCCCGGCCGCGGCGACCGAGTCGTGAAAGGCCGGGGCCCCGATTACGAAAGCGCCAGCGCCAGCGCCGAGCCGCTCGGCGGCGAGTTTCGCGGTGACGACTCCGGCAGTGACGACGCGATCCTCGCCCACCGGGACGCCGGCATTGCGGAGCCGCTTGACGTAGGTAGCCGGCGGTCGCCCTGGGTTGTTGGTGACGAAGACGATCTCCTTGCCGGCACCGTGCAGCTCACGCAAAGCTTCAACCGCTCCTGGCAGAAACTCGCGCCCGACCCACACGACCCCATCGAGGTCAATCAGGAAGCCATCGAATTGGTCTGCTGGTGCCATTTCGCCGCCCAGGCTATTGAGCCGATCCGGGTAGGGGTGGAACGTCTTGTACTTTTTCCGGGATGAGGACCGCGGACAGCCGCAAACCGATTTTCGGGAAAAGTTAAGTGAAACCCCTGCCCGGATCGGCCAACGGTCAGGTAGTGATTGCCACCGGCGTGTCCCGTCGCTACGGCGAGGGGGAGGCGGCGGTAGACGCGCTGGTCGACGTCAGCACCGCCTTCGAGCGCGGCCGCTTCACCGCGATCATGGGACCCTCCGGGTCCGGTAAGTCGACTCTGATGCACATCCTCGCCGGTCTCGACAAGCCGACTGCGGGCACTGTCCTGCTTGACGGGCAGGAGATCACCGGGCTCGACGATGGCGAGCTGACCAAGCTGCGCCGCGAGAAGCTCGGCTTCGTCTTCCAGTTCTTCAACCTGCTGCCGGTCCTCACCGCCGAGGAGAATCTGGTGCTGCCGCTCTCGATCGCCGGCCGCAAGCCCGATCAGGCCTGGCTCGACCAGCTTGTCCGCACCGTCGGGCTGGAGGATCGCCGCACCCACCGGCCCGCCGAGCTCTCCGGTGGCCAGCAACAGCGCGTCGCGGTCGCCCGCGCTCTGGTCTCCAAGCCGGCGGTCGTCTTCGCCGACGAGCCCACCGGCAACCTCGACTCGAAGGCGAGCGAGGACGTGCTGCGGCTGCTGCGCCAGGCCGTCGACGAGTTTGGCCAGACGGTGATCATGGTCACCCACGATCCTGCTGCCGCAGCGCACGCCGACCGGCTGATCACCCTGCGCGACGGGAAGATCGTTCACGACGACGCCCCCGGCTCGGCCGACGACGTGATCGAGCTGATGAAGCAGGTTGACTAGGCTCGCCCTCAAGAGCGTCTGGGCGCGCAAGGCGCGGGCGCTGGCCACGACCTTCGCTGTCGTAATCGGGGTCGCCTTCATCGCCGGCTCCTACGTCCTCACCGACACGATCTTCGCCGCCTTCGACGAAATCTTCGGCGAGTCGCTGAAGGGGACGAGCGTCGTCATCACGGCCGAGAATCCGGTCAAACAGGAAAACGGCGAAATTCCCACGGTCAGCGCCTCGCTGCTGCCGCGGGTGCAGAAGACGCCCGGGGTGCGGCTCGCGGCCGGCGCGATCTTCACCCCCGGCGGTTTCTTCGATTCCGAGGGGGAGAAGATCGGCAACAAATTCGCGCCGAAGTTCATCTCCTCCGGCCTCCCGGACGGGCTCGAGTCGCTCACCTACATCGAAGGGCATCGCCCCCGCGGGCCGACCGAAGCCTCGCTCGACAAGGCGGCCGCCGAAACGTCGGACCTGAGGCTCGGTGAAGAAATCGAGCTAATCGGCCAGGGCCGCGTCCGTTCCTTCGAGCTGGTCGGCTTCACCCGGCTCGGGGGCGCCTCCTTCGGCGGGGCCAGCATCGCTCAGGTGACGCTGCCGGTCGCACAGCGCCTCACCCACAAGGTCGGCCGCTTCGACCAGATCTCGGTGGCGGCGACGAAGGGCGTCTCGGCGACGACGCTGAAGCAGCGGATCGCGCGGCGGATGCCGCCGGGCGTCGAGGTCGAGACGGCCCAGGAAAACGCCGACCGCGGCTCGGAAGAAATCCGCGAAAACCTCAGCTTCCTGCAGATCTTCCTGCTCGTATTCGCCTTCATCGCCGTCCTCGTCGGCTCCTTCCTGATCTTCAACACGTTCTCGATCACGGTGGCCCAGCGCATCTCCGAGTTCGGCATGCTGCGCACGCTCGGCGCCTCACGGCGGCAGATCCTCGCCGACGTGGTCGCCGAAGCGCTGGCGGTCGGCGTCGTCGGTGCCGTGATCGGCATCGGCGGCGGCCTGCTGATCGCGATGCTGCTCAACGGCCTGCTGGAAGCCTTCGAAATCGACCTGCCGACGACCGGCCTGGTGATGGAGACGCGCACGATCGTCGTCTCGCTGTTGGTCGGCGTCGTCGTCACCGTGCTCTCCTCGCTGGCGCCGGCGCTGCGCTCGACCAGGGTGCCGCCGATCGCCGCCCTCCACGCCTACGCGCCGGCGCCCAGCAGGCGCCGGCGCCTGCTGGGCATCGTCTTCTCGATCCTGCTCGGCGCGGTCGGCCTGGCGATGGTCCTGATCGGCCTCTTCGGCAGCGCCTCGGCGGGGACGGCGGCGGGGCTGATCGGCGGCGGCGCGGTCGTCATCGTCTTCGCCGTCTCGCTCTTCAGCCCCCACCTGGTGCCGCCGCTGGCGGCGGTCGCCGGCTGGCCGCTGGAGCGGTTGCGCCGCCTGCTCGGCCGGCTCTCGCGCGAGAACGCCCAGCGCAACCCGGGCCGCACCGCCGTCACCGCGGCGGCGCTGATGATCGGCTTGATGGTCGTTGCCTTCGTCACCGTCTTCGCCGCCGGGCTGAAGAGTTCGGTCGCCCAGGTCGTCGACGAAAGCTTCGCGGGCGGCCTGGTGATCCAGAACAGCGACGGCTTCTCGCCGATCCCGGCCGGGGCGGCGGTGGCCGCGCGCCAGGTGCCCGGCGTCGCCGCCGTGGGGACGATCCGCGCCGAGCAGGCGAAGTTGCCGCCGAGCGGTTCCGGGGTGGGGGTCTCGGCGCCGAGCCGCGATATCCAGCGGCTGGTCGAGATCGAATGGAAGCGAGGCGGCCCGGCCGTGCTGCGCCGACTTGGCGAGGGCCAGGCGATCGTCTCGGACTCCTTCGCCTCCGGTCACGACCTAAAGGTGGGCGACAGCTTCCGCTTGCTCAGCCAGACCCGCCACCGGCCGCGCTTCGAGGTCGCCGGCACCTTCGCCTCCAAGCTCGACGTCTTCGGCAGCGTCGCGATCACCCAGGCGGCGATGGCGCGCGAGTTCAGCCAGACCCAGGACACGATCGACTTCATCGAAGTCGAAAAGAGCGCCGACCCCGCGCAGGTCCAGGCGATCCTCGCCAAGGGGGTCGAAGCCGCCTTCCCGGTCGCCGAGGTGATGAACCAGCAGGAACTGAAGGAAAGCCGAGAAGAACAGGTCGACCAGCTCGTCAACCTCGTCTACGCGCTGCTCCTGCTGGCGATCGTGATCTCGGTCTTTGGCATCGCCAACACGCTCGCCCTCTCGATCCACGAACGCACGCGGGAGCTAGGCATGCTGCGCGCGATCGGCATGTCGCGGCGCCAGGTGCGGACGATGATCCGCTACGAGGCGGTGATCACGGCCCTGATCGGCGCGATCCTCGGCATGGCGCTGGGCCTGGTCTTCGCCGCCCTGATCGCGCAGCCGCTCAAGGACGAAGGCTTCACGCTCTCCTACCCGGTCGGCTCGCTGATCGGCCTGCTCGTCTTCGCCGCCCTGATCGGCGTCCTAGCCGCGATCGCCCCCGCCCGCCGCGCCTCCCGCCTAGACGTCCTCGAATCCCTCCAATACGAGTGATCAGGCGATGCGGACGGCGCATATCGGCGTCCTCGGTCGCTCGCGTGCAGAGCACGCCACGCTCCCTGCGTCCTTGATCTGCTTGTCCGTATCGCCTGATCAGCGATGCAAAAGTCTTTTAACGGCCGCCATCAGCTCTTCGGTGCGTTCTTCTTGCTCTCCCGCCTTGGCCCCCACAACACAATGTGCAGCGTGATCGCTGAGTAGCTCCAGGGCGACCTTGTCGAGGGCGGCTTGGATCGCTGTCACCTGGGTGACGACGTCGATGCAGTAGCGGTTCTCCTCGACCATCTTCTCGACGCCGCGCACTTGGCCCTCGATGCGGCGCAGCCGCTTCAGCACCGCATCACGGTTCTCCGTATAGCCGTGGGTGACGGCCTCGGCGCTCACGAGAGCGCCTCGGCCAGCAGTACGGCGGCGCCGAAGATCCCCGCGGCTGCGGCCGCGTAGGCGACGACCCGAACAGGCGGGCCACCGTGTATCCCGGTCTCGTGGACGACTGCATGGCCTTTGCCACGACCGATCAGCCAGCGGTTAACGGGTACTGCGAACGCCCCAGCGATCACCAGCGAGAAGGAGAGGCTGCCCCAGAAGAGCAAGTCACCGAGGCCCGCCTCCATTGCTCCCGGAATCGTCACGACGATCAGGTTGTCGACGACCTCCATCGTGGCGATGCTGAGCGTGTCGGAAGCGAGCGCGATCGGAATCACAGCCGAGAGGGCCAGGCCGGCACGCAACAGCGGCAGGCTGGTCAGGGTGTAGCCGAAGAGGAAGGCCAGGGCGACCGCGAGGAGGACCGTGGCGAGGTTGGAGAGGCCGAACGCGGTGCCGATCGCCATTCCCGCGACCTCGCCGATCGCGCATCCGGTGAGGCAGTGAAGGGTGGCGCTGATCGCAACGGCAGTGAGTGCCGCGCCCTCGGTTGGCATTGCATGGTGGTGAGCATGGGCGTCCATGCGGTCCATCATACATACCCCCTGGGGGTATTAGATGAGCGAAGCGACGGGCTGAGCGGCCGCTAGCCCGAGACCCATGCGCAGGGCGCCCGTCACCTCGAGCATCGCCGTGTGGGCGCTGGGGCAGATCGGGGTGAGGTTGGCGAAGCCGTGGATCAAGCCCGGGTGTCGCTGCAGCACGACCTGGACTCCTGCCTCGCGCATTCGCGCTGCGTAGATCTCGCCCTCGTCGCGCAGCGGATCAAAGCCAGCGGTGGCGACGTAGGCGGGGGGCAGCCCCGAGACGTCGGGGGCGCGCATCATCGAGGCCCGCGGCTCATCATCGTCGATGCCGTCCGGGATGTAGTGGTTCTCAAACCACTCCATGTCATCGCGGGTCAGGAGGAAGCCCTCGGCGAAGGTGTCGCGCGATTGCTGTCCACCGACGACGTCGGTGACCGGGTAGAGCAGCATCTGCATCGCCGGCAGCGGCCCGCCGCTGTCGCGCTGCTGCAGGCAGAGAGCAGTAGAGAGGTTGCCGCCGGCGCTGTCGCCGCCGACCGCGATCCGCTCCGGGTCGGCGCCAAGCTCGGCCGCGTTCGCATGGGCCCAAGCGAAGGCCGCGACGGCGTCTTCGACCGGGGCGGGGAAGGGGTGCTCGGGGGCCAGGCGGTAGTCGACCGAGAGGACGCGGCAGCCGCTGTGCTCGGCGAGGAAGCGGCAGAGCCCGTCGTGGGTCTCGAGATCGCCGACCACCCAGCCGCCGCCGTGGTAGTAGACGAGCAGCGGCTGCGGCGGCTGCGGCGCGCCGAGGGCGACGTAGAGCCGCGCCGGCATCTCGCCGCCGGGGCCGGGGATCGCGACGCTTTCGACCCGCGCCATCGGTCGCGGCGGACCGGTTACCACCCGCGCGCCCTCGCGGTTCTCCTCGCGCGCCTGCTCCACGGTCCGTCCCTCGACCAGAGAGATCTCGCCGGTCCACTTCGCCAGTGCCAGCATCATCTGGATGTCGGGAGCGAGCTCCTGACCGTCGAGTCGCGGCGGCGGGCCGATCAGCCGTCGCATCACCCGGGGCGAGAGCCCGCAAGCCCGGCGCACGATCTTGTGCTCGATCTGGGGGGATAGCCGTGGCGGTGCCACGGCGTGAGCGTACGGGATTCCAGTGAGACGCACCTCACACGCGAGTGCTCACCGGGTACTAGCCTCTCCTGGAGAGGCGATGGAGGCAGCGACGACAACCGCTCCGCGGCCGGTTCACCGGGCGCCCGAGCGACGGCTGCCCCCCAGCCCGCCGCTGCCGAGACCCGTCCAGACCGCGATCTGGTCGCGCCAGGCGCGCCGCCTGCTCTACGCCTGCCAGGACCGCTACGGCGACATGTTCACGATCCGCATCGCCTATGAGGGGACATGGGTGATGCTCGCCGACCCGGCCGCGGTCAAACAGGTCTTCACCGGCGATCCGAAGGTTTTCCACGCCGGGGAGGGCAACCAGAATCCTCGCTCCTGTCCTCGGCAAGAACTCACTCCTCGTCCTCGACGAGAAGCCGCATATGAGCCAGCGCAAGCTGCTCCTGCCGCCTTTCCACGGTGCTCGAATGCAGGGTTACGAGCAGACGATGAGCGAGATCGCCGAGCGCGAGATCGAAGGCTGGCCCACCGGCACCCCGTACAAGCTGCGGCCCCGGATGCAGGCGATGACCCTGGAGATCATCCTGCAGACGGTCTTCGGCGTCCGCGGGGGTGAGCGAATGGGAGAACTGCGGGCGGCGCTGCGCGAGTTCCTTGACCTGACCACAAATCCGCAGCTTCTTCTTCCCCTCCTTTTGGTCGGTCCCGGCCGGGTCCGCAAGTTTGGCCCCTTCCGGCGTCGCATCGACCGGGTCGACGAGCTGATCTACCGCGAGATCGCCGAGCGCCGCCGCGCCGGCGGCGTCGAGGAGCGCGACGACGTGCTCTCGATGATGATCGGCGCCACTCACGAGGACGGCAGCCCAATGAGCGACGAGGAGATGCGCGACGAGCTGCTCACCCTGCTGGTCGCGGGTCACGAGACGACGGCGACCTCGCTCTCCTGGGCGATCGAGCGGCTGACCCGCCACCCTGAGAAGCTCGAGCGCCTGCGCGCCGAGGTGCTGGAAGATCGCGAGGAGTACCTGACCGCGACGATCCAGGAGACCCTGCGCCTGCGCCCGGTGATCGCGATCGTCCTGCGCAAGCTGACCGAGCCGGTCGAGATCGGTGGCTACGAACTCCCCGCCGGTATCTCAGTCGCGCCCTCGATCTACCTCGTCCACCGCAACCCCGAGATCTATCCAGAACCCCAGCGCTTCCGCCCCGAGCGCTTCCTCGAGACCCCGCCCGGTACCTACACCTGGATCCCGTTCGGCGGCGGCGTCCGCCGCTGCCTCGGCGCCTCCTTCGCCCAGTTCGAGATGACCGTCGTTCTAAAAGAGCTGGTCAAGCGCCACAGCATCCGCCCGGCCAACCCCAGGCCCGAACGAGTCTTCCGCCGCGCCATCACCGAGACCCCGCGCCACGACGCGGAAGTCATGCTCGGCTGACGAAGCGGTCTCAGCTCAGCTCGCCGTCATTCCCGCTTCCGGCGGTCATGAGCAGATTGATCAAGAAAATTTGACAAGTAGGCCCCTTTCGGGAAGAGTGGCAGCCGCGCGGTGCCGGGGGAATGCCGATGCTCGAAATCACTATTGAAGTGAGAGGAGCATCAACATGGGACGAAATATCAAGCTACTGGGCCTTGCGCTGCTTGCGGCGCTGAGTTTGATGGGCGTGATGGCCGCCGGAGCGCAGGCCGCAGGCGAATTCAGGGTCGAAGGCAAAGTCCTGAAAGAAGGCGAAGAAGCCGTACTGGAAGGGAGCGGCGGCGCGAGCAAATTGACGGTCCCCAGCCTTGGACTGACCATTGAATGCAGCAGCGTGTTATTAGAAGCGCATGTTACAAACATTCCCTTTGTACATGCCCATTCGAAACACCATTGGATGCATCATTTCTGCTTCGCGGAAGGTGCGAAAGAAGTCTGCACCATCTATCCAACCAAAGAAGACCTGACCAAAAAAACCTTTGGGGGCTTATTATTATCTCTTAACTTATTTTTAATAGGGTTATTCGGGTTCTCGCACTACTGGTTATACAAATTAGTTGAGAAATTCTACTTCGGCGGAGAAGAATGCCCGTTCCCGGAAGTAGTGGAAATTACAGGCGAATCGGCCGTCAAGTTCGGAAGCGCGACGACGGAAGCGACCACACACACGATGGAAGACGTCACGGCGAAAGAAGAAAAAGAACTCGGGCTCTCCGGCCTCTCTTTCAATGGAGAACCGGCTGAAATGAGCGGCGGTAACACCACTGTGAAACTCGTTGGCGCATTAGCCGGCAAAAAATACTCGCTGAATTAGGTGAGAAGCAAGCCCTAACTATTTGACGAGCGTCTAAAGAAGCACATCTCGGAAGCGCCCCTCGGGTTTGAGGTCCTATCTCAAGCCCGAGGCGTTTTCCGGAGAGCTCAGCCGCAGCTCGGCTAGGTCCTTTCGGCCTGCTCCCACCGCAGGCACGGCTGGAGTAGGGCACCGAGGAGGTAGAGAACAGCGAGGGTCACGTACGCCTTGGCCCCGATCTCGGTGCCGGAGATCGCGACGATCGCCAGTACCACCAGCAGCGCCAGCACGATCAGGGCTCCGCCCAGCACCGCATTGATCAGCGGGCTGTCCTCGTCGCGTCTGAAGGCGAGCAGCATCGAGGCCTGGCCGACGACCACGGCAGCGACTACCAGCAGCCACACCGAGTTATGTGCCGAAAAGAGGCCGTGGGAGAAGAGATCGTCGAGGACGACGAAGTAGGTCGCGACGGAGAGCCCAATCGCCAGTGCGCCGAAGGGAGTCAGCTCAGGCTGGCGCTCGATCAGGAGGAAGCCAGAGAGGGAGTTGAGGCTGAAGAGCACGAAGAGGAGGGTTACCTCACCCACCTTGCCCTGCAGATCCTCCGAGCCGCCCAGGATCAGGAAGATGAGAACGATGGCGCCGAGGCTGAGCGCCCAAATCGCAATCCGCGCAAGCGGGACCATGCCCGTCGGACTCAGCCGCAACCCGTGTTGTTGCCGCAGCTGGAGCAGGTGTAGCAACTGCCCGTCCGCTGCATCATGCCTCCGCACTGCTCGCAAGCGGGGCCGAGGTCAAGGCCGGACATCTTGGCCGGGACCACCGGAGGGGTTTCGGTGAAGGCCGCTGCGGCTGGGACGGGCTTGGAGTGGCCTTTGCCACCGTTCCCGCCGTTGGCTGGGCCCGCGGTGCCGCCGCTGGTGTCGATGCCGAGGCCGAGCTGGGTCGTCTCGGCATCGCGCTTGGCGCGCACCTCGGGGGTGAGGATGCCGAGGTCCTCGAGCACGTCGGTGTCCTCGATGAAGCGGCTGCCGAGCCAGCGCATGATGTAGTCGGGCATCGACTTGGCGAAGGGGATCTCCGGGTTGCCGGTGATGCCCTCCGGCTCGAAGCGCATGTAGCTGAACTTGCGCACGAAGGTTTCCAGCGGCACCCCGTACTGGAGGCCGATCGAGATCGCGGTGGCGAAGGCGTTGAGCAGCCCCCGCATCGTCGAGCCCTCCTTGCCGATGTCGGTGAGGAAGATCTCGCCGACGTTGCCATCCTCGTACTTGCCGGCGGTGATGTAACCCTCGTGTCCGGCGATCGAGAACTTATGGGTGATCGATTCGCGCTCGCGCGGCATCTTCTTGCGCACCGGTGCGGCGGCCACCTCGGCCTCGGCGCCCTTTTCCTCCTGGGCGTCGGTGCGCAGCGCCTGCGCCGTCTTCGAGCCGTCGCGGTAGATCGCCAGAGCCTTGAGTCCACCCTGCCAGCCGCGGGTGTAGGCGTCGGCGATGTCCTCGATCGTGGCCGTCTGCGGCAGGTTGACCGTCTTTGAGATCGCGCCCGAGATGAAGGGCTGGGTCGCGGCCATCATGTCGATGTGGCCGGTGTGGGAGATCGCCCGCTCGCCGACCGCGACGTCGAAGACCGGCAGGTGCTCGTCCTTCAGGTCGGGCGCACCAACGATCGTGCTGTTCTCGGTGATGTAAGCGGTGATCTGCTCGACCTGCGGCTCGGCGTAGCCGAGCGTGCGCAGCGCCAGCGGCACCGATTTGTTGGTGATCGTCATCTGGCCGCCGCCGACCAGCTCCTTGAACTTGACCAGTGAGAAGTCGGGCTCGATCCCGGTCGTGTCGCAGTCCATCAGGAAGCTGATCGTTCCGGTCGGCGCCAGTACCGTCGCCTGCGCGTTGCGGTAGCCGTGCTCGTCGCCGAGCTCGACCGCTTCGTCCCAGGAGCGCTGCGCGGCCTCGAGCAACGTGCCCTTGATCCCGGTCGCGTCAACGTCGTAAGAGGCGTCGCGGTGCATCCTCATCACGCCGTTGTGGGCGTCGCGGTTCTTCTCGTACTCCTCGTAGGGCCCGGTCGCCCCGGCCGCGATCAGCGCCGACTGGCGGTAGGCGCGGCCGGTCATCAGCGCCGTGATCGCGGCGGCGACGTTGCGGCCCTCGGTCGAGTCGTAGGGCAGGCCGTCGGACATCAGCAGGGCGCCTAGGTTGGCGTAGCCGAGCCCGAGCTGGCGGAACTTGTTGGCGTTCTCGGTGATCTCCTCGGTCGGGTAGCTGGAGAAGCCGACGACGATCTCCTGGGCGAGGAAGACGATGTCGACCGCGTGCTCGAAGTCCTCGACGTCGAAGCTGCCGTCGGGGCGGCGGAATTTCATCAAGTTGAGCGAAGCCAGGTTGCAGGCCGAGTCGTCGACGTGCATGTACTCGCTGCAGGGGTTGGAAGCGTTGATCCGACCTGACTCCGGGCAGGTGTGCCAGCGGTTGATGATCGTGTCGTACTGGACGCCGGGATCGGCGCAGCGCCAGGCGGCGTCGGCGATCTGGTTCATCAGCTCGCGGGCGTCGATGGTCTTGACCATCGCGCCGTCAGTCCGCGCGGTCAGGTGCCAGTCCTCGCCGGCCTCGACCGCCTCCATGAAGTCGTCGCTGACCCGCACCGAGTTGTTGGCGTTCTGGTACTGAATCGAGGTGAAGCCCTCGCCGTCGATCGACATGTCGAAGCCGGCGTCGCGCAGCGCCTCGGCCTTCTTCTCCTCGTCGGCCTTGCACCAGATGAAGTGCTCGATGTCCGGATGGTCGACGTCGAGCACGACCATCTTCGCGGCGCGCCGCGTCTTGCCGCCCGACTTGATCGTCCCCGCCCAGGAGTCGGCGCCGCGCATGAAGCTGACCGGGCCGCTCGCGGTGCCGCCCTTGGCCAGCTGCTCCATCGAACCGCGGATGTTGGAGAGGTTGATCCCCGAGCCGGAGCCGCCGCGGAAGATCTTGCCCTCCTTAGTGTTCCAGGCGAGGATCGAGTCCATGTTGTCCTCGACGCTGAGGATGAAGCAGGCCGAGCACTGCGGCCGCTCCTCGAAGCCGACGTTGAACCAGACCGGCGAGTTGAAGGCGGCCTTCTGGTTGAGCAGGATCGAGGTCAGCTCCGCTTCGAAGGCGTCGGCATCCTCGTCGGTGGCGAAGTAGCCGCCGGTGCGACCCCACTCGGAGATCGTGCCGGCGACGCGGCCGATCATCTGTTTAACCGAGGACTCTCGTTTGTCGCTGCCGAGTTGCCCGCGGAAGTACTTCTGGGCGACGATGTTGGTCGCGTTCTGCGACCAGCTCACGGGGAACTCGACCCCACGCTGCTCGAAGGCCGGGCTCTCCGGATTGCCGATCACCGCATCGCGCGCCTCCCACTCGATCTCGTCGAACGGGTGGGTCCCCGGAGAGGAAAAACGGCGTTCGATCGCGAGGCCCTTGAGACCGTTTTTCGGGGCACTGGTGGCGGTCTGGGACATCAAACTTCTCCTCTCGCAGCGACTTTCAGGGGTAACACAGCAGGATCGCTAAAGCCTCAGACGGAAAAGTGGCGAAAAGCGCAAATAAGGGACTTGATTCGTCGGGCGCGCTGCCCCTACATGGTGGCAATTCCGCAATATCGGCACAAAGTCGGAGTACCCTGGGGACATGGTCGAAGATCTGCGCAGGGGCGCGGAGCGGATGGGCGAGCGAGCGAGCGACGCACTCGCGGCGGTCAAGCCGAAGCTGCGCGGCGTCTCGCACGAGTGGGCCTTCTTCATCTCCCTCTTCCTAGGCGCCGGGCTGATCATCGCGGCGAAGACACCGAAGGCGACGCTCGCGGTTGCGATCTACGCCGTCAGCCTCTCCGCTCTGCTTGGCACCAGCGCCCTTTACCACCGGGTCAACTGGCGCCGGCCCAACGTGCGCCGTTGGATGCGCCGCCTCGATCACTCGATGATCTTCTTCCTCATCGCGGGCACCTACACGCCCTTTGCCCTGCTCGTCCTCAATGGCCCACTCGCCGACGCGATCCTTGTCGTCGTCTGGCTCGGCGCCCTTGCCGGAGCGATCGTCGAGATGGTCTGGATCGAACACCCGAAGTGGGTGGCGGCGCTGATCTATATGTCCCTCGGCTGGGTCGCGGCGATCGCCTTTCCCGGCCTCTGGGACGAGATGGGCATCGCCGGCACCCTCCTAGTCGCCGCGGGCGGCATCCTTTACACCGCTGGCGCTGTCGTTTACGCGACCCAACGCCCCAACCCCAACCCCCGCGTCTTCGGCTACCACGAGGTTTTTCACGTGCTTGTGATCGCTGCCGCGGCTGCCCACTTCGCCGCGATCGCCTTCTTCGCTTTGCCAGCTGCATGAGTCGCTATCCTTACCTTAGGTGATAGGTAAGGATTTCTAGCGATGGATGTTGCGGCAAAAATGACCTCGAAGGGCCAGATAACCGTGCCCAAGGTCGTTCGTGAGCGTCTTGAGCTCGAGCCAGGGGATCAGGTGCTCTTTCGCCTCCAAGGTGACCAAGCCGTTCTTGCCCGCACCCCAAATTTTCTCGACCTCGCTGGGGTTGTCCCGGTCCCTCCGGAGAAGCGCGGTGCCTCGTGGGATGAGATTCGCCGTGAGGCCTGGCGAGTGCGAGGCAAGCGACTGAAAGAACAAACGTGACGGTCCTGCTCGACACGAACGTCGTCATCCGTCATCTAACGGGCGATCCCCCTGGGATGGCGCGACGCGCGACGCGATTCTTGGCCTCCAAAGCCGAGTTGGTCCTGGCTGACGTAATCCTGGCCGAGTGCGTCTACGTACTCGAGTCGGTCTACCGAATCGACCGGGTCAGCATTGCGCAGCTGATGCGGGCGGCGCTGACCCTGCCGACCATCTCGGCTGATGTCGAGCTGCTCTTTCGGGCACTTGAGATCTATGAAGTTGACCGACTCGACTTCGCCGAGGCGTACCTGGTTGCCGCGGCGGAGTTCAGCGGCGCTACGTCGATCGCTTCCTTCGACAAAGCGATCGACCGGGTGTCCTCTGTCGAGCGACTCGTTCCCTGATTTAAGCCGCGACTGCCAGCTCGGCCTCGATCTGGGCCTGGGAGACGAGCTCGGCAAGGATCTCCTCCAGTTGCTCGGACTGCTGGGGGGAGAGCTCGAGGTGGTCGCCGACCAGAAGATCCTTGGCGTGGCCGACCGGCAGCTCGGCCTCGACCACCCGGCCGCCCATCGCGCCGAGGACCTTGCGCAGCTCGGCCTGGGCCCAGACGGCGCCGAACATTCCGGTCGAGGCGCCGATCACCGCTGCCGGCTTGCCGTTGAGAGCGCTCTTACCGGCGGGGCGCGAGATCCAGTCGAGGGCGTTCTTGAGCTGACCTGGGATCGAGTGGTTGTACTCGGGGGTTGCGATCAGGACCGCGTCGGCGTCGCGGACTGCCTGGCGGAGCTCCTCGACCACGGCCGGGGTCCCCGCCAGTTCGACGTCCTCGTCGTAGGGCGGGATCTCGTTCAAGCGGTCGAACTCAACCAGCTCGGCACCCGCGGGAAGCCACTCGGCGGTTGCCCGCAGCAGGGCACTGTTCAGCGAGCCGCTGCGCAGGCTGCCGGATATGCCCAGTACCCGCATCGCTACCTGACCTCCTCGACCAGCTCCAGCTCGACAGCGACCGCGACCGCGTAGTCGAGCACCTCGCCGCCGCCGGGCAGCTCGGCGTTCCAGTCGAGTCCGAAGTCACGGCGGTCAACCGCTGCGGCGATCGAGAGGCCGACGCGAGCGTTTCCGGCGAGGTCGGCACCGAGCTGGCCGAACTTGCCACTCGCCTCGACCTCGCGCACCTCGCCGCGGATCTCCAGCTCGCCGCGCAGCGTCGCGGTCCCGTCGTCGCCGACGCTCAGCTCGCTGGACTCGAAGCGCAGCCGCGGGTAGCGGGTCGCATCGAAGAACTCGGGAGAGAGGAGGTGGCCCTTGAGCTGCTCCTCGTCGATCTCGATGCTGGAGACGTCGACCGTGCCCTCGAGTCGTGGCTCCTCGCCGCCGCCGAGCTTTGCCTCGTAGGCAGCGAAGCCGCTGCGGAACGTCGCCACCCCGTTGTGGGTGATCGCGAAGGTGATCGAGGAGTGGATCGGGTCCACGGCGTACGTGCCCGCCGGTACCTGCTGGTTGATGGTCTGGGTGCTCATCGCGCTGTCCTTCCTGTAGTTCGTTACCGTATCAATTATTGACACAGAAACCATCTTAGCAGAAACACTTGTAAATACAACTATTGCTTAGACAACATTCATCTGCGATCATCCGATAGGTGGAGCAAGCGATGGCGGACAGAGCACGGGATGGGGCGCCCGCCCGGAAGGGCGGAAGCGCCGCCGCCAAGAGTGCCCACGGCGAGGCCTGGGGCGCGCTGACGCGTACCCACGCGGCGATCGTCCAGCGCCTGCAGGAAACGCTTTCTGCGGCCGACTTCCCGCCATTGCCCTGGTACGAGGTTCTCGCCACGGTCTCCGAAGCGCCGGAGGAGCGGATGAAGATGGGCGACCTGGCCGAGGCGCTGGTGATTACCCGCGGCGGTCTGACCAAGCTGGTCGACCGCCTGGTCAAGGCGGGGCTGCTGGAGCGGACCTTCTGCGAGACCGATCGACGGGTCAGCTACGCCACTCTGTGCCCCGCCGGCGCGGACCTGCTCGAGGAGATGCGCCCAGTCGTGATCGCCGAGCTCGAGGTCGCCTTCTCCGCCAACCTCAGCACCACCGAGGCCGATGCCCTGCGGGACACGCTCGAGCGCGTCCGCGTTTCAGCCTGTGGCAGCGAGTAGTGGGACGACTTTCCCGTCATATAGACGGATAACTCGTCCCACCTAGGCGAGTGCCGCTGCGGCGCGCTCCTTGGCGGCCTCGATCAGGGCGATCAACTCGACCTCACGGTCCTCGCGGATCAACTCGACCGGATCCGGGTCGCCGTTGACGATCCCCTCGAAGAACTCCTTGCGGTCCTGATAGGTCGGCAGCGTGCCCTTGGCCCAGCCGCGGGCGTCGTTGAGGATCACCGCGAGGCGGGCGTACTCCTCGCCGAAGAGCTCTGAGATCTCGCGCTTCATCCGCTTCGCCAGGGCGGGGGAGGCGCCGGCGGTGGAGATCGCGATCGCCAGCGGGCCGGTGCGCACGATCGCCGGCAGGATGAAGTTGCAGAGTGGCGGCACGTCGACGATGTTGACCAGCATCGCCCGCTTCTCGGCGTCGTCGTAGACCTTGATGTTGACCTCGGTGTCATCGGTGGAGGCGATCACCATGAATACGCCCTCGAGGTCGGCTGCCCCCGCGTAGGCGCGCTTCTCCCACTCGATCGACCCCTCCGCCGCGAGGCTCTCCAGCTCCGGATGCGCCACCGGCGCGATCAGGGTCACGTCGGCGTCGCAGGCGAGCAGCCCCTCGACCTTCTCGAGGCCGATGTCGCCACCGCCAATCACCAGGCAGCGCCGCCCTTTCAGCTTCAGGCAAGCGATGTAGAAGGGCGTCTCCAGCATGTCGCGCACGCAGGACTGATCGCAGATCCCCTTGCGCAGCTGACACACGCACTCCTTGCCGGCATAGGCCTGAGCGGGCATGTCCCAAAGCCTAGTGATCGACGAACGCCCCCACCCCTTGAGGTGCAACGTTTTACGGCTCCCAGGAGCCCGAAAAACGTTGCACCCCGGTCGGCGGGCGCAGGCGTAACGCTTTGAGGCGCTCCGAGCGCTGTAAAGCGTTGCACCTGTTCTTAGATCGAGTCGAGGGTGACGCGCAGGCCCTCGGTCAAGCTCATCTCCGGCCGCCAGCCCAGCTCGCGCTCGGCGCGGCCCGGGTCGATCGAGATGCGCTGGACCTCGCCGGTGCGGGGGGGAGCGAACTCGGGTTCGAAATCGCCGCCGTCGCCGAGCTCTCCAAGGGCGCTGACCAGTTCGAGCACGTCGGTCTCGACCCCGGTGCCGATGTTGACCGGGCCCGTTGTCTCCGACTCGGCCGCGGCGAGCATGGCGGCAACCACGTCGCCCACATATATGTAGTCGCGGGTCTGCTTGCCGTCACCGAAGACGGTCGGCCGCTTGCCTTCGCGAAGGCGCCCGCAGAAGATCGCGACCACGCCCGCCTCGCCGAGCGGGTCCTGCCGCGGTCCGAAGACGTTGCCGAGGCGCAGCGGGATCGTAGAGAGGCCGTAGAGCCGTTCGTAGAGCGCCAGGTAGCCCTCGCCGGCGAACTTGCTTTGCCCGTAGGGCGCCTCGGGCGCCAGCGGCGCGTCCTCGGCGAGCGGCAGATCCTGTCCCGCCCCCTCGCCGTAGATCGCTCCGCCGGTCGAGCTGAAGACGATGCGCCGGGTGCCGCCCGCCCGCGCCGCGTCGAGCACATTGGCGGTGCCGCCGACGTTGATTGAGGCGTCGAAGGCGGGGTCGGCGATCGACTTGCGCACGTCGATCTGCGCGGCTAGATGGAAGATGACCTCCGGTCGCTCGCGGCCCCCCAGCTCCTCGATCGCGGCGCGGTTGCGGATGTCGGCCTTGATCAACGTCGCGCCGTTGGCCAGCGCCTGCTCGAGGTTCTCGCGCCGGCCGGTCGAGAGGTCGTCGAGGACAATCACCTCGTCGCCGCGGGCGAGCAGGGCGTCGACCAGATTGGAGCCGATAAACCCGGCGCCGCCTGTAACCAGTGCCTTCATTGCGGTCGCGATCCTACGGCCATTGCCTCCCTCACCGGCAGCCGACACGCCTATATGTAGAGGTGCACTTCGCTTTTCGGCTGTGAAGGGTCGCCGAGCGCCCCTGCTACCCTCGCCGCCCCATGCGTCTCATCGTCACCGAGAAGAACAACAGCGCCGAGAAGATCGCGACCTTCCTCAGCAAAGGCAGCGCGACCAGCGACAAAACTTTCAAAGTCCCGTACTACACGTGGACGGACGCCGACGGCGATGTGCAGCGCACCATCGGGCTCAAGGGCCACGTGCTCGGTCCGGCCTTCCCCGAGGGCTACTCGAACTGGCAAAAGACCGACCTGCACGACCTGATCGACGCCGAGCTGATCAAGGAGCCGACCGACAAGAACGTCGTCAAGGCGATCCGCAAGGTCGCCAAAGAGGCAGACGAGCTGGTGATCGCCACCGACTTCGACCGCGAGGGCGAGCTAATCGGGCTGGAGGCGTTGGAGGAGATGCTCGACGCCAACCCAGAGCTGGGCAACCGCGAGGAAACCAAGGCCGGCACGCTGCGGATCAAGCGCGCCCGCTACTCGGCGCTGACCAAAGAAGAGATCGAGCGGGCCTTCAACGAGCTCGATGAGCTCTCCTATCCGCTCGCCAACGCCGGCGCCGCCCGCCAGGACATCGACCTGCTCTGGGGCGCGACGCTGACCCGGGCCGTCTCCCTCTCCACCCGCCGCTTCGGTTCCAACTTCCTCTCGGTCGGCCGCGTGCAGAGCCCGACCCTGGGCCTGATCGTCGAGCGCGAGATGGAGCGCCGCGCCCACGTCGCCAAACCCTTCTGGGAACTCTTCGCCAAGTTCCAGCATCCCGACGGCAGCTTCGAGACCCACCACGAGACCGACAAGTTCTGGGAGAAGGCCGAGGCCGACGCGGCCTTCGCCGGTACCGCGGGCCCGGGCACGGTCAAGTCGGTGACGGCGCGCAAGAACACGCGCAAACCGCCGACTCCCTACAACACGACCGCCTTCACCACCGATGCCTCGAGCCGCCTCGGCATCACCCCCGCCGCGGCGATGCGCCTCGCCGAGGATCTCTATATGGACGGGTTCATCTCTTACCCGCGCACCGACAACACGGTCTACCCGGTCTCGCTGCCGCTGCGCGAGCTGGTCACCTCGCTGGTGCGGGTCAAGGAGTTCTCCGCCGCGGCCGGACTGCTCGACGGCGAGCTGAAACCGACCCGCGGCAAAAAAGAGACGACCGACCACCCGCCGATCTACCCGACCCAGGCGATCCATCCTGGCGCGCTCGGCGACGGTCCCAAGAAGCGCGTCTACGAACTCGTCGTGCGCCGCTTCCTCGCCACCTTCAGCCCGCCGATGATCACCGAGTCCACGCGCGCCGACATCACAGCCGGCTCGCAGACCTACTTCGTGCGCGGCTCGGTCGTCGTCGACCCCGGCTTCGCCGGCATCTACACCTACGCCCGCTCCTCCGACGAGGAGATCCCCGCCCTGCAAGAGGGTCAGACGCTGGAGCTCGAGGGTGAGCCCTGGATCGTCGACAAAGAGACCCAGCCGCCCTCGCGGATCTCGCAAGCGAAGCTGGTCGAGATGATGGAGGAGCGCGGCCTCGGCACCAAGGCGACGCGGGCCGACATCATCAAGAAGCTTTTCGATCGCGGCTACGTCTACAGCAACCCGCCGATCCCGACCGAGACCGGGATCGCGATGTACGAGGCGTTCAAAAAATACGTGCCGGCGATGGCGACGCCGGAGATGACCGCGCAGCTCGAGTCAGAGATGGACCAGATCGCCGCCGGCGAGATGAGCAAGGACGGCGTCGTCGGCGACAGCCGCGAACTGCTGCACAAGACCTGGACCGAAATCGACGAGAGCCGCGAAGACCTGGCCAAAGTCGTCTGGAAGGGGATGGACGAGGACCGCATCCTCGGTCCCTGCAAGGTATGCGAAGAAGCGGGCCGCAAGAAGGAGGACGGCTCGCCCCACATGCTGCGCGTGATCCGGGCAAAAAAGTCCGGCAAGCGCTTTGTCGGCTGCAGCGGCTGGACCCTTGACGACCCCGAGTCCTGCGACCAGACCTTCCCGCTGCCCCAGCGCGGCGACGTCTTCAAGCTCGAGGAACGCTGCTCGATTTGTGGCGAGACGCCGCGGCTGAAAGTGCAGCCCTTCCGCGGGCGGCCCTGGAACCTCTGCCTCAACGACGACTGCGAGTCGATGCAGGAGATGAAGAAACGCCGCGCCGAACGCGAAGCGGCGAAAGCGGCCAAAGAAGCGATGGCGGAGAAGCCGCTGCCCGAGGGCGACGAGGACAAGGCGCCGGCGAAGACCAAGACGAAGGTCGCGAGCAAAGCCGACACCGCCACCCGCGGTCGCAAACGCGCCAAGGCCGCGGCCAAAGGCTGAGGTAGTACCGGGTTGTTCGTCTCGCTGGAGGGCATTGACGGCTCCGGCAAGAGCACGCAGGCAAAGCTGCTGGCCGAGAAGCTCGGCCCAGAGACGCTGCTGATCCGCGAGCCGGGGGGGACCGAGGCGGCGGAGAAGGTCCGCACCCTGCTCGCCGATCCCGCGCTTGAGCTCGATCCGCTCGCCGAGCTGCTGCTCTTCCTCGCCGCGCGCGCCGACCTGACCGCGCGGGTGATCCGGCCGGCGATGGAGGCGGGGCGCGATATCGTCTGCGATCGCTTCGCCGACTCCAGCGTCGCCTATCAGGGCGCCGCCCGCGGCCTCGGCGCCCCCGAGGTGATCTCGCTCACCGACGCCGCCACCGAGGGCCTCTGGCCCGACGTCACGGTGCTGCTGCGCGTCGACCCCGAGACCGGCCTCGGCCGCGTCGAGGGCAATGACCGCTTCGAGTCAGAGGGCGTCGAGCTGCAGCGTGCGGTCGCCGAGGCCTACGAGGAAATCGCCAAGATTGCCGCCGACCGCGTCATCGTCGTCGATGGCAGCGGGACGGTCGAGGAGGTCCACGAGCGGGTGATGGAGGCGGTCAGGGACCATGCGCATTGACTCGCGGGGAGATGCGGATAGGTTCGGCCCGTGACCTCCATCGCCCTCGACGAGAGCACTGAGCACCAACCGCGGGCGCGCGTTGCGCTTGCGGCAGCACTTGCGTCGGGGCCGAGTCATGCGTATCTGTTCCGTGGGCCGCGCGGAGCGGGGAAGGCGGCGGTTGCGCGTGCTTTTGCTGCGGAGATTCTCGCGGCCGGCGCTGCCGATCCCGACGATGCCCGCCGCCGTGCCCTGCTCGATCCGTCGCCGCACCCCGACCTGGTTTGGCTCCAGCCTCGCGGTGCCCAGCACATGGTCGAGGAGGTGCGCGAGCGAGTCATTCGTGCTGCCTCCTACCGGCCCTTTGAAGCTGAGAAGCGGGTCTTCGTGATCGAGGCCGCGGAGCAGATGCGCGACGAGAGTCAGAACGCGCTCCTGAAGACCCTGGAGGAGCCCCCGGATTTCGTGCACATCCTGCTCCTCACTTCCGAGCCCTCGGCTCTTCTCGAGACGATTGCCTCTCGCTGCCAGCCCATCGACTTCGCCCCCCTGCCCCCGGACGCCGTCGAAGCTCAACTCGCTGGCGATGGCTCGCCGGATGACCTAGCCGCGGCGGCCCGGCTCTCCGCTGGCGACGTGGCCCGCGCCCGCTTCCTCCTCTCGGATTCAGGCAGAGACCTTCGAGCAGCGGCCCTGGCGTTGGGGGGAGCCGTGGGGGGGGACTCGGCGGACGCGACTCCGCGAGGATCGGCTGGTGCCTCCGAGATCGCTTCCGGCGCGTCGCGCTCAGTGTCCGGCGAGTCCCCCCCCACGGCTCCATCAGCTCCGTGGCGTGCCCTGCTGGATGCAGCCGAAAAGGCAGGGGACGAAGCCGAAGCTGCCGCTCGTGAGCTGCTCGAGGAGGAAGCGGAAGCAGGAGTCAAACGCAGCGCCCGCGACATTACGGACGAAGCCAAACGCACCGGCCGCCGCCGCCGTACGGAGGTTCTCGATCTCGGGCTTGAGCTGAGCGCGAGCTGGTTCCGAGATCTTGCCGCTACAGCTTCTGGCGCCCCCGACGTTGCCTACAACTGGGACCGCCGCGCTGAGCTGGAGGCCGCAGCAGAAGAAGGGATCGAGGTGCGTCGCCCCCGCCGCGCCGCCGAGCTGGTGCAGGACACGCGCCGCCGGCTCGACCTCAACGTCTCCGAGGAGCTAGCTCTCGAGGCGCTCGCCTTCCGCCTTGCTGCCGTTTTCGCCTGAGCGCGCCTGGGCCTTTGCCTTCTCCAGCGCCCGCTCCTGGGCGAGTCGGGTTATCTGAGCCGCCTGGCGCGACATGATCACGCTGAAGTTGAGTGCCAGGCCGAGCAGCAGCAGCAGCACGATCGAGAAGAGGGCGACGTTGGTGTCGCGCACTCCCATCGCATCGGCGACCAGCTCGAGCAGGCCGGGGAAAGCGGCGCCGATCAGCATCCCCAGGCCGGCGACGAACCAGACCACGCTGTAGCGCTCCTGCAACTTGTCGCGGCGGATCAGCTCGAGGATCAAGACCATGAAGGCAAGTGCCAGGACCGCGGCGATGATCCGCGTCTGCGCGGTGAGGTGGACCTTGGGGCCCTGGCTCGCCGCCAGTGCCAGCGCGCTCATCGCTCACCGGCCCCGGCGTGGCGAGGGCGGAACTGGCCGACCACCAGCACGATCAAACCCTTGAAGATGAAGAACGCCGAGCGCAGCGGCGTGAGGAAGGAGCTGCCCCCGGCTCGCTCCAGCATCCGTACCGGCAGCTCCTCGACTCGCAATCCCTCGCGCACGGCGAGCTGCAGCGACTCGATCTCGGCGAAGTCGGGCGAGTAGTGCTCGCTGAACAGGGCCATCACCCTACGGTTTGCGGCGCGCATGCCGCTGGTCGTGTCGGTGAATCGCTGGCGCGTCGCCAGAGTGAGGAAGAAGCGGAAGACGCCTGTGCCGATGCGGCGCGAGAGAGTCGGCTTGTAGTCGTCGCTCTCGGCTTTACCGGGGTCGCGGTAGCGCGAGCCGATCACGAGGTCGGCCTTGTCGGCGTAGATCTCACCCAGCAGTCGCGCCACCTCGCGTGGGGGATGCTGGCCGTCCGCGTCGAGATGGGCGCAGGCCTCGTAGCCCTCGCGCAGCGCGTGCAGGTAGCCGGTTTGCAGCGCCGCCCCGAGTCCCTGGTTGAAGGGCAGGGAGGCGACAAGCGCCCCGGCCTCGCGCGCTCGCGCCCCGGTTTCGTCGCCGGAACCGTCGTCGATCACGAGCAGATCGGCCTCGGGCAGGCACTCGCGCACGTCGGCGATCACCGCCGCGACCGAGTCCTCCTCGTTCCAAGCCGGAATGAAGACCAATGTCCGCACCCGCCGATTCTCCCACGCGGCCCAGATTGGTTTGTGTTAGTAACTCTTCATGAGACGTATAGGGATGCGGCTGTGGCTCGCCGGCGCTTTCGCCGCCGTCTCGCTGATCACCGCTTTCGCCGTCTATCTCTTCGGCGATAACCAGCGGGCGCTGGTGGTCTCCGTGTCGATCGGCGTGCTCGCCGGCTTCCTGATCGCGGTCGCGATCACCCACCGGGTCTCGCGCCTGGCCCAGGCTGCCAACGAAATGGCCTCGGGCTCCTTCGACGCGCCGCTGCGGGTCGGCGCCCGCGACGAGATCGGCGAACTCGCCCGCGCCCTCGACTCGATGCGCGCCTCACTGAAGGAGAGCTTCGGCGTGCTCACCGCCGACCGCAACAAGCTCGAGGCGATCTTCGACGGCCTCACCGACGCGGTGATGGTCGTCGATGACGAAGGGCCGGTGCGCTTCTCCAATAGCGCCGCCACCGACCTGCTCGAGGGCGGTCGCCCGCCCGAGGCGATACTGCCGACCCTCAGCCGCGCCGCCACGGTCGGCTTCGCCGCCCACCCGGCACTGCGAATCGGCGACCGCGCATTCGCGATGCAAGCGCGCGCGCTGCCGGATGAGCGCGCGGTCCTCGCCGTCGTCCGCGACCGCACCGAAGAGATGCGCCGCGAGTTCGCCGAAGCCGACTTTGTCTCCAACGCCGCTCACGAGTTGCGCAACCCGCTCGCCGGGATCTCGGGCGCGATTGAGGTCCTCCAGGACGGCGCCAAAGACGACCCGCAGGCGCGCGATCACTTCCTCAACCGTCTCGCCGACGATGCCGACCGGATGAGCCGCCTCACCCAGGCGCTGCTCACCCTGGCGCGGGTCGAGTCGCTGGGCGCGGGGGAGACCGAGGTCGTCGACGTGCCGATCGCGATCCGCGACGTCGTCGCTGCGGTTGAGCCGCGCAAACACGTCGAGCTGCAGGTCGAAGTCGAGCCCGACCTGGCCGCCAAGGCGGACCCGACCCTGCTGCGCCAGGTGATGATCGGCTTGCTCACCAACGCCTTCAAGAACACGCCACCCCCCGGCACCGTTACCGTTCGCGGCCGCCGCGACGGCGAGAAGGACGTGATCATGGAGGTAATCGACACAGGAACGGGCATTCCCTCGGCGGAGATCGAGCGCGTCTTCGAGCGCTTCTACCGGCGCAGCGAGACGCGCAAGCAAGAGGGCTTCGGCCTCGGCCTGGCGATCGCCCGCCGCATGGTCGACGTGATGGGCGGCGAAATGGGCGCCAGCTCAATCGAGGGCAAGGGCAGCACCTTCTGGGTGCGCGTCCCGATCGCGCAACCGAGCCCAACCCCGGTGGCCTGAGTGAGGGCCGGGTGATGAGCAGCGGACGGATCCTGGTCGTCGACGACGAGCCCTCGGTGCGCGAGTCGGTCGGCTACGCGCTCGCCCAGGACGGCTTCGACGTCGACGTCGCCGCCGACGGTGACGAGGCAACGCGCAAGCTCGACGGTGACGGCGTCTACTACGACCTGCTGATCCTCGACATCATGATGCCGGGGCCCAGCGGCCTCGACATCTGCCGCGAGGTGCGCTCGCGCAGCGCCGTGCCGATCATCGTTCTCACCGCCAAGGACGCCGAGGTCGACAAGGTCGTCGGGCTTGAGGTCGGCGCCGACGACTACGTGACCAAGCCCTTCTCGGTGCGCGAGCTGCTCGGCCGGGTGCGCGCCCAGCTGCGCCGCCGCGAGCTCGACCGCGGTCCGCTCAACCAGGCGGTGAAGATCGAAGCCGGCCCGGTCGCCATCGACCTGGTCCGCCACGTCGCCACCGTGCACGGCGAACCGGTCAGCCTCACCCGCTCCGAGTTCCAGCTGCTCCGCCTCCTCGTCGGCCGCCCCGGCGAGGTCTTCCCCCGCCGCCAGATCATGGAGGAGCTCTGGCAGACCGAGTTCGACGGAGACGAGCGCGCCTGTGACGTCCACATCTCCAACCTCCGCCAAAAGGTCGAGCGCGACCCCCAGCGCCCCGAGCTCGTCGTCACCGTGCGCGGCGTCGGCTACAAGTTCGAAGGCCAGAGCGCCTGAGCCCGGCGATGTCCTCGCTCGTCCGCCCGCGCGAAGTCGCGCGCGCCGTGACCCCGATCGAGCTCTTCTTCGACCTGGTCTACGTCTTCACGATCAGCCAGCTCGCCCACCACCTGCTCGGTCACGTCGACGCCCGCGGCATGTTGGAAACGCTGGTGCTGACCCTGGCCGTGATGTACGCGTGGTTCATGACCGTGTGGACGTCGAACTGGCTCGACGTCGGCAGGCGGCCGGTCCAGCTGATGCTCCTCTGCCTGATGTTCGCCAGTCTCTTGATGTCGACCTCGGTGACCGAGGCCTTCGGCAAGCCGGAGTTCGTGCCCTGGCTGGAGGACCGGGCGGGCCTGTTCGTGATCGGCTATCTGGCAATTCAGGTAGGCCGCACGATCTTCGCCGTCTCCGCCTTTCGCGGGCATCGGCTCCACGCCCACTTCGTCAACGCCCTGGTCTGGGAGGTCGGCACCGGGGCGATCTGGATCGCCGGCATCTTCGCCGAGGGCGACGCCCGCCTGGCGATCTGGTCGATCGCGGTGCTCGCCACCTACGGTGGGGTGATCGCGGGCCACCCGCTACCGGACAGGCGCAGCCCCTTCAGTAGCGACAGCCAGATCTACGCCGAGCATCTGCTCGAGCGGTTCAGGCTCTTCTTCCTGATCGCGCTGGGCGAGACGGTGCTGACGATCGGCAACGCCTTCACCAACGTTCCCCTCGAAGTGGAACAGGTGATCGCGCTGATCGCCGCCTTCACCGGCACGGTGTCGCTCTGGTGGTGCTACTTCCACCGTGCCGAGCGGATCGGGACGGAGGCGGTCGAAGGAGCCGCCGACGCCTCGCGCCTCGTCGCCGTCGGCAACTACACGCTGATCGCGATGGTGATCGGCATCATCGCGATCGCCGTCGGCGACGAGCTCGCCCTGATCGATCCCGTCGGCGACCCGTCGGCCAGCGCCGCCGCGCTGATCTTCGGTGGCCCGGCGGCCTTCCTGCTCGCCCAGCTCGTATTCATCCTCCGGGCGACCGGCGCGATCTCCAGCGCCCGGATCGCCGCTTGCGTCGCTCTCGCCGTTCTCGCTTTCCTGACTGCGCAGCTCAGCCTCCTCGTCGCCGTCATCGCGTCAAGCCTCGTCCTCGCCGCGGTTGCGATCGCCGATACCCGAGCGGACCAGGCCGAGCCCCTTGCCGAGAGCTGACGCGACGGTCAGCTCTCGCTCGGCCCCGGCCGCGTCGGAGGCCGGTAGGGGAGGACGATGCTCTCGAACCTGTCGTGCCGCGCCTCGCGCAGCGGCATGAGGCTCGGATCGCGCTCCGCCCAGCTGACGATTTCCTCACGCTGTCGCCCGCGCGCCCCTTCGAGGCAGAGCGACAGCTGGGCGATGGCTTCGTCGAACAGCTCGTCGACGAAGCCGGCCTCGCCCTCGAGCCTGAGGTTGGCGAGGCGGCAGAAGAGGCAGGCGAGGTTGTACCTGACCCGGTAGTTCGGCCCGCTCAGGGGCGGCACCCGCATCAGCCCCAGGCCCGCATGGAGGCCACGGCCGTGATCGCGGAGCTTCGGGTCCGTTTCCCTGAGGACGCGCAGGTAGCGCTGCAGCCAGGCGGCGTTCACGCCTCCGCGCCGCCGGGCGATTCTGCCGCGGTTGAGCCAGCGCCCCCCATCCCGCACCTGATGCCAGGTGAGCAGCGAGCGGAGCCGCGCCAGGCGGCCTTCGCGGTGATAGGTGGAGAGGAGGAAGTCGAGCGCCTGCCAGCCGTCACGCTCGACCACGGCCGACCAATAGACGATCACCGCGGCGGGCTCCAGGGCCCCGTCGAGGAATTCGCCCAGGTGCCGATCTTCGGTGCTGTTGCGTAGCCGTAGGCGGCGCGCGTACCAGCGCGGCCGGCTGCCGACCCACTTCCAGCCGAGGCGCCGCAGCTCCTGGGTCGCCATCTCCACCAGCTCGCGCGCTTCGACGACCGGGTCGCCCTCCCGCTTCGATCGCGCGCCGACCCTGTGCCGTGCGACGTCGATCGCGGCCTGCACGGCGTCGGGCCGCCTGGGGACCCGATCGTGGCTGTCGCCGTGGTCTGTCCACGGCCCCGAGCGGGCGTGCAGGCGCTGCGTGATCAGCGCATAGCGAAGGCGGTAGGCGACCGGGTCGCGGTTCGTCTTCCGTTTCGTCACCGTTTCTCCCTCGAGCGCTCGTCGAGCACGTGGATGGCATCGGCCAGGAGGTCGATCGCGTCGTCGAAGGCGCCGCGCAGGCGGGCCTGCAGCATCGCCAGGTTGAACAGGGCGGCGACGTTGTCGGGATCGACTTCGAGCGCCATCGAGTAGAAGGCCTCCGCCAGCAGCAGGTGCTCGCCGCGCTGGGCCTCGATCCCCCGCGCGAGGAGGGTGAAGCTGGCCGGACTCTCGGTCATCAGCCCGACGACGGAGTCGAGGCTGCGCGCCGCCTGGTACTGGACCCAGGACGCCGCCGTTGGCGCGAGGGAGTAGTAGGGCTGTGGATCGGGTTTCTCCTCACCCGCTTCCCCTGCGGCCACCGGGCCGGCCGGGGCCGCGGAGTCAAGTGGGGACCAGGCCGCTTCCCGGGCGCGCAGTTCGTTGTGGCCGTGGAGGGCAAGCATCAGCCCGTGACCGTTGTCGCCAGGCGGCATCAGCTCGCCTTCCGCGACCAGGCTCCGTTTGCCGAACAAGCGGTCGATCAGGGACATCAGCGCGATCACGAACTGCAGCTGCGATGTCTCGGCCAACCCGCCCATGGCCGTGGTCAGGTCTTCGTCCCTGGCAAGCAGCTCGACGTTCGCGACCACGAAGTCGAGCTCGAATCCGTCTTCGAACCCCTGTCCCTGCTCCGACAGCGAGATCAACTCTTCCTCCACCAAGCCGGCGACGGCCGTGCCCACCTCTGGTTCGGCGCCACCGTTGCCGAAGGGCTTGATCACCAGCGAGGGATGGCGCCAGCGTTTCGCCGCAACGTAGGCGAGGAGCAGGACGCCGAGCAGCGAGAAGACGGCGATCAGCAGCTTTGGGATCAGCTCGCTCCATTCGACGATTCGATCCTTGAGGCTCTTCCCCGCGGCCGGCTTCAGACCCGTCGTGGCGCACTCGCTTTCGACGTTCTTGGCAAGCGCCGCGACGTAGCGCTTCTGCGCCGCCTCGTTGTCGCCGCTTTTGGCGAGCGCCTCGCCTTCGGCACAGAGGCGCGTTTCGGCGCTCAGCGTCGATGCCGTCGCGCGCAGCCCGGCCACGGCGCAGGGCGGGCTTTCGTCGCCGGAGATCAGCTCCAGATATTCGTCCCGCGCCTGGGTCGCCTGACCCCGTTCGAGCGACGCCTGGGCGCTGGCGCAACCCACCCCGGCAGCCCGCGCCCCGTCGATCCCAGCCGTCGCAAACCAGGCGGCAAGAGCCATCAGCACGGCGAAGATAACCCCAGCCCGCATGGGAATTTCACTCTATACAAATAACTCTTACCGCCTGCGAGCCCTACGTCCGCCCGTGGAGCGATCCCGCTTCAGAGCCGACGCCCGGATTTGAACCGGGGACCCCTTCATTACGAGTGAAGTGCTCTACCAACTGAGCTACGTCGGCGGAAGAGCCGCAAACCGCTTTGGAATGCGGAACTCGGGGCTATCCCACCGGCAAGTCTATCTGACAGCCCACGGCTCGTTACCCGTAGTTTCTGGAGGTTTTGGGTGCCTTTGGGCGACGAGATGGAGTCCGTCGCCCATTCAACCGCGAGATCGTAGGGGTGAATCGAGCCCGATATGATGTCTTCATATGAGTCGCCTGCTCTCAGTCTCCCTCCCCGATGCGCTCGCTGAGGAGACCGACGCCCTTGCCCGGAGCCAGGGCAAGACTCGCAGTGAGGTGGTGCGTGACGCCCTGCGCCGCCAAGTTCAGATCGAGCAGCTTGCAGGCCTGCGGCGCTACGGGCAGGAGCGCGCCGAGACCCTCGGGGTTGGACCCGAGGACAGCGAGGCATTGGTCGACGAGATGCGCTCCGCGCGTGGCTGACGCTGCGCGTCGCCTGCGACACCAACGTCTTGGTCTCGGCGTTTATCGCTGCCGGCCCGCCGAGCCGGGTTCTCGAGGCAGCAATAGACGACCACTTGGAGTTTGTGCTGCCGACGCCGGTGATGGTGGAGCTGAAACGCATCCTCACCGGGAAGCTGGGCTTCGAGCTCGATCGCTGGGGAGAGGTCGAAGAGCTTCTCCTTGCGGTGGCAACCGAGTTGGTGGCGCCCGATACGCAGCCAGAAGCCGTGACCGGTGACCCCGACGATGACCTGATCCTGGCCTGTGCGATTCAGGCGAGAGTGGACGTTCTAGTCTCGGGCGATCGCCGTCACTTGCTTCCCGTCGGTGAGCGTCGCGGCGTTCGAGTGATCACGCCGCAAGCTCTGCTTGCAGAGCTGCGCCGCGAATAGGCGGGCTTCGATGTCACGTTGACCTCCGGCTCTCACGAATCGTGGAGTTGACATCTACGCCGCTCGGCATGAAGCATTTGGACGTCCGGTCACCCGGCAAGCAAGCCGAGAGGCTCCGAAAACCTCGGTCAAAAGCGGGAAGTTCCTGTGGCTAATCCCTATAGCGGAATAGAACTTCACAACGAGGAGGAATGCAGATGGCAGCTAAACCAAAACCCGACAAGAAGGTCGACGTGACGATCGTCGTCTCCGGCCAGCCGGAGCGGCTTGAGATCAACCACCACCAATCGGTTGAGCATCTGGTCGAGAAAGCGCTTAAGCGAAGCGGAAACGCCGGCCAGGCGCCCGGCGAGTGGGAGCTACGCCGTGAGGACGGCAGTCTCATCGACCAGGCCCTGCGCGTCGATGAGGCAGGAATCGTCGACGGTATGACTCTTTTCCTCAATCCGAAAACAGGCGCGGGCGGCTGCGGCCGCCCCCGCCATTTCTGAGCCCGAAGGAGCGAAGTGGAACTCGTTGACCCGGAAGTCACCCGGCGCAAGGTCGATCGCGAGATAGATCTTTGGAACGAGAACGTCGACACCTATCGGCGGCGGGGCTGGATTCTCCTTGGCCGCGAAGGTTCGGTGGTCGATGTCGCTTTCACCGCCGCCCTGCCGCTCGGCGGGCGAACGTTGCCGATCATCGGCACGGCTGTGCGAATCGACTACCAAAACTATGACCTCTGGGCACCCTCAGTCGAGTTCATTGATCCGTCAAGCGGCGAGTTTTCCCCGCCGCTGGTCGGGGCGGTGATGCAGACACCAGAGGGGCCGCGAAATCTCCTTGTGGGAAGCCATCCGCAGACAGGTAGGCCATTCTTCTGCGTGCCCGGTATCCGCCAGTACCACGATCACCCCCAGCACAGCGGTGACTCCTGGCTACTGCACCGCGCACAGGGCGCCGGCAGCCTGGCGACGATCTGCGACCGCATCTGGCGCACAATGCCGCGCACCGTCGTCGGCATGCAGGTAGCGGTCACGACACTGCCGCCGGAGAGCGGTCAAGCCGTCAACGTCGAGATGCAGATCCTTGCCGGCGACATCGACGCGATTCGCCAAGGCCCTGGCGCCGCGTCCGCCGAAGGGCAGGTTGCGTGAGCGTGCTCGAGGGCGTCACCCATTTCGAGGTGCCGATGAAAGTGGTCGACCAGACCCTGGCACCACTACAGGACGCCGGTCGAAGCGGATATGAGGCGTTTGTGTTGTGGGGCGGGCGGCGGGCAGAGGATTCGAGCAAGCTCGTGGTCGAGGCCTCCTATTTCCCCCGCCAAACGACGATGGCTACAGAAGACGGCCTGCTCGTCGTCGTCGAGGGAGAGGCGCTTTTCCGGGTCAATCGCGCCTTCCACGAGCAGGGCTTGATCTTGGCCGCGCAGGTTCATTCCCATCCGACCGAGGCATTTCATTCCTCGACCGACGACGCCTATCCCTTGGTGACACTGCTCGGCGGCCTTTCGGGGGTGGTCCCGGACTTTGCGCGCGACGGTCGCGAAGGCCTGGGCGAGTGGGTCTGGTACCGCCTCAGCGGCCCGGGCAAATGGGCTGAGCTCGACGAGCAGACGACGATCGAGTTCATCCAATGAGCATCCCGCGTTTCATCGAGCGGGTTCTCGACTCGACCATGTCGGTCCTGGGGGCCGCGGACCGCTCCGCGATCGGCGATCGCCTCGAGGGCACCTCGGTCACCCTGCGGGCAGGGGAGGGCGCGAGCACAGAGGGATTTCGGCTTGCGGCCAATTTGGCGGCCAGGATCTACCCGCGAATCTGCCTGGAGGCCGCGGCGACGGCCACAGACGCCGCCCAGGGCGAAATCGTTCTGATCAATCCGGGCGCCGAGTTGCTCGCCCCGGGAGCGCCGACCGACGCAACCCTCTGCTACGAAGAGACGGCAGCGACAGATCAGGATGTCTCCGTACACGCTCGGGGCTGGGGGGTTTTTCTCGACTGCGTTCCCGGTTATAAGGAGCAGGCCCAGGTGCCGGCGGCATTGCTCGCCGCGGCGCTCGGTATGAGCGAGGTGTTCCGCATCGTCTTTGCCACTGAGCTCGGCGAGCGCGCCCGAACCGGACCTTGCCCGTTTACCTTCGACATAATCACCCTTGCCGAGCCCGAAGAAGGAGCACCGCTCCTCGATCGCCCTACTCTCGGCCGCTTCAACCTCGTCGGAGCCGGTGCCATCGGGCAGGCCGCCGCCCAGACCCTCGCGCTCTGCAACCCGAGCGCGACAATGGTCGCGATCGACGACGAGTCGATCACGCTCCCCAACCTGCAGCGCTACTTGTTGACCCGCGATTCCGATGTCGGGGAGGCGAAGGTTGACCTCCTCCATTCACGCCTCTCGGGAGATCGATTCGAGGTGGTCCCCGTGCCGAGCAAGTGGACGGCGATGCTTGCCGACGGATCACCCACTCTTGTCGCACTCGATAGCCCTGGGGACCGGATCGCAGTCCAGGCGAGCCTCCCAGGAGACATCTACAACGCCTGGACCCAGCCAGCCGACGTCGGCTGGTCACGCCATGAGGCGTTCGGTAAGGAGCCCTGCCTGGCCTGCCTCTACTGGCCCGCCGACGCCGCCCTCTCCCGACATGAGCAGATCGCCCTCGCCTTCCGTCAGGATCCCCACCGCTGCCTCGCCTACCTTGTCCACAGCCAGATTCCGGTTGGCGCCCCTCTTCCCGAGGGCGCGGTTCCGCCGCGGCCTGATGGAGCGTTTCCTGCAGGCCTTCCTGAGTGGCACCAGCGACCCCTGCTCGAGGACATCGCTGCGGCTGCCGGGGTTCAGGTAGGCGAGCTGGCGGCTTGGGCGGGTCGTTCGCTCGCCGATCTCTACCAGGAGGGAATCTGCGCGGGCGCTGTTCTGCACCTTGACCTCGGTGAGGCGCCGCGCGAAGCGCTGGTGCCGCTGGCCCACCAGTCTGCGTTCGCGGGAATCATGCTCGCGACCCAGCTCTTGGCTGCAAAGGATCCGGCGCTCGCCGAGCGTCGCCCGCAGGCGACAGAGGCTCGCTATGACCTGATCGGCGGTGGTGAGCAAGTCCTCAGCAGACCCAGATCGCGCAGTTTGGGTTGCTTCTGCGAGGACGATGTCTACCGCGAGGTCTATCGTCAAAAGTTCGTGTTACCTGAGGCATAGAGGTTCAAGCTGTCACATGAACGATGAGATGAATGAAAAAGGCGTGCTCCTCTTGGCGGAGCTGGCCGAGAATCCTTCGAGTCCGTGCGGGCGCGACTTCGAAGCGCTGTTTTACCCATTCATCTGGGGCCGGCTGCGCAGGCAGCACGCCCAGATCTCCGACCGCGTCGCCCGCCACATCGGCATCACCGAACCGACTGCCCCGCTGCTGCAGCCAAGCGAGATAGACGAGGTTGCCCACGACGCGACCTCTCGTGCCCTGCGTCGGGTGCGCGAGAACGCGGCTCGCTTCGATCCAGCGCGCGGTTCGGCGACCACCTGGGTGATTGGCGCCAGCGACTTCGCTTTCGTCGAGGTCGCGAAGGAGATCGCCGCGGCACGTCGGCCACCAGGGGTCGAGATCATCGACATCAACGGCCTGCACCGACTTGCCGACCCCAGCCCGAGCACCGAGGAGCATGTGATCGGACATCTGATGAGCGATGCGGCAGTTGCCGAAGCGGCCGAAATCCTCAGCGAGAAGGAGTGGAGCGCCCTTCGCCTCACCGTAACGCTCGGCTTCAGCTACGCCCAGGCAGCCGCGATGGTCTTCGGCGACCCCAAGCGGGTACGCCAGATCGACGGGCTGCTGATGCGCGCCAAGGAGAAATTGCGGATCGCCTGGGCTGAGCGCCGACCGCTCCCCCAGAATCCCGAAGCGACTACTGTTAATGGTCGATCCGAGGAAGTGGAGGGCACCAATGAGTGAGAACAGCACTCGCGGACTGCCTGCCGACCTGGCGGTGGCGCTGCGAGACCAGAGCATCATCGTCCCCCAGGACGCGGGGGTGTTCAGCCTGATCGCTGAGTGGACTAACGCCCCCGGGGTCACGGCCAGCGCCGAGCTTCCTGACCGGACTCGGGAAGCACTCTTCACCTCCACTGAATCGGCGACCACTCCCGCCGCCTGCTGAGCTGTTCCTCGGGCCGCACGGTTGTTATCGCCCCCGGCCCGCAACTTCGCCTGAATATGGCGTTTGGGCTACGAGAGACCAAGCCGTAGCCCAAACGCGACGGGCTCTCTTGATCTTTTGTGCCTAAATCGAACGAAACGACGGCCTAGGCACATTCATTACGAGTGAAGTGCTCTACCAGCTGAGCTACGTCGGCGGGTCGCCTCCATTGTAGGAGCGGAGCCGGGATGTGGTTCCGTCGCGGGCGGTCTCGATCGTCGCCTTTGCGATGGCGTCTTCGCGATTGCGATCCCGTCCTAAATCCGCGCGAGGAAGCGACAGAAGGTGGCGGGCTTGCCCCATCGCCCGCCACCCGATCTATCGCGGCGCCGTTCCTTGAAGCTCTTTGCCGGAGGAGGGCTGGATGCCTCCGCAGACCGGGCAGCTCGGCTCCGGCATCACCGGCTCCCGATCGACGGCCATCGTGCGCAGGTCGTAGATGTGGCCGACGCCGAGCGTTGAGGGTCGAGCCAACCCCGTGAGGTGGTGCAAGATGTCAAGGCCGATCTGGCCGCCGATGAGGCTGCAGGCCGGGCCCAACGTCGCCGCCGGCGAGCCGACGCCGCGCTGTTGGTCAACGGCAATGTCATAGAGCGGAAAGGCGCGCCGGTAGCCGATCTCCTGGCAGGCGAAGCAGCCGGTTACGCCCGGTACGTACAGTGGCCCGACCCGCGCGACCGGCGGGAAGTGGCTCATCGCGATGAAGGGGATGAGGGCGGCAAAGCAGGCCGCGTTGATCCAGCGCTCGATGTCGTGCGCGGGCCAGTCACAGGCGTCGATCACGAGGTCGTAGCCGGCGATCGTCTCCGCGATCGCCGCTTCGCTGTCGAGGCGCTGGACGCGGGGCTCCACCTTGATTGCGGAGTTGAAGCCGGACAGCCGTTTCGCTGCCGCCTCGGCCTTGTAGCGGCCGATGTCGGCCTCGGAATAGAGGACCTGGCGATTGAGGTTGTTCAGCTCGACCCGGTCAAAATCGACCAGCAGCAGCTCGCCGATCCCACAGCAAGCAAGATTCAGCGCCGACCAGCCGCCGAGTCCGCCAACCCCGAGCACCGCGATGCGGGCATTTTCCAGTCGTTCCTGGCACTGAGAAGCCGGCGGCCCGGTCGTGATGTCGCTGAAGTACCGCAGCTGGCGATCAAAGCGCTCGACTACCGCGTCGGAGATCCGATCGTCGTCCTCGGCGTCCTCCACCACGCCGAGCTCCTCGAACTGCCCGAGCAGGTCGCCCACCTCATCGGCGCCGAACTCCTCGATTAGCTCCCCTTCGGTGCGGGTCCCATCCAGGGCGGCAAGCAGGCGCCTCCCCTCTGGGTCGGGGTCCTCGATGTGGATGTCTGCCCCGGCGCTGGGCCGGAGCAAGTAGAGGTCGCCATTCGGGGCTTCCATTTGTTGCGTGGTGCGCTTGAGTCGCGGTCGTTGCACGCTGCCCACCTCCTCTGGGTACGCTTGAGACCAGGCGATTGCTCAAATTAGTTTCAATTAATCTTGAAACACGCAATTAAGCCTCGGTTGCGATACGAGCCGCGATCTATCGTGCTGCCCCAAACTCGGCGAGGAACTCGGCGCCGACGTCAGCTCCTCTTTCGGGCGAAGCGGACCTTGTTTTTCGACGAGACGCGATGGAGAGCCTTGCCCTCTTCAGGAGGCTGCGGCGGTGCGATTGGCCAAGGGGCAGGAGCGGGGTTTCTCGGCGACCATGACGATTTTGGCTTTCGAAACCGCTGACGGCGTTGAGCGACCTGGTGCTCTCAGGTGAGTTCGCCGCCAGCGCGGGCAAACACCTCGTCCAGCATCGGCTCGGTGAGCCGGCCTGTGAAGGTGTTCTGTTGGCTCGGGTGGTAGCAGCCAATCAATGTCCAGCGACCAAGCGACGCTTTGGCTCCGTGTCCGAACTTTGGCCTTGGGCGGGGAATCGTTTCCCCAAGGCTCCGTAGGGCGCGAAGAGTGCCGTCCCACGCGAAGTTTCCGAGGGCAATGATCGTGGTGCATCGGTAAAGGAGCTCCAGCTCCCGCCCAAGGTATGGAAGGCAATGGTCGCGCTCCTCCGGCAACGGCCTGTTTGCTGGTGGTGCGCACCGGACTACGGCGGTGACGTATGCGTCTCGGAGACGCAACCCGTCATCGCGGTGCTCGCTGGTGGGCTGACTTGCGAACCCAGCCCGGTATAGAGCAGCGTAGAGCCAGTCTCCCGAACGATCGCCGGTGAACATTCGACCTGTGCGATTGGCCCCATTCGCAGCTGGGGCAAGGCCGACGATTGCCACTCGGGCCGCCGGATCGCCGAAGCCGGCGAGTGGTCGCGCCCAGTAGTCCTCACCGCGAAAACGGCGCGGCGGATCGGCGGCACGCTCCTCGCGCCACTCAACGAGGCGCGGGCACAGCCGGCAGGCGTGGATCTCGGCTTGAAGTCGCCTGAGCGTCTCGCATTGGTTGCTCTGCTGCGACCACGCCATGGAGTAACTGAATCATGGCTGGAGGGCGCTGGAAAGCGTGCGGGCGGTCGATCTTGAGTCCAGAGGTCGATCCGCCCGCACAAAGTCCATCGCTCAGCGCGCCTTCGTGGTCGAAAGAATCGGCACGACATTGTCCGCCTTCGTGATCTTCACCCTGCCTCACCCCCTTCGCAATCGTCAGCTCTTGCGGTTGGGGGTCGCGACCCATCCGTTACAACGCTTTAGACCTGTCAAATGCTGGAAAAAGTTCCAGTAATAAGTTCTAAAGCTGCAAAATGGCTACTTCGGTTTGCAAAGTTGCCTTTACGTCCAATACGATGGAGTGGTTCAAGCTGCGAAAACGAAAGAGGAGTCCGCTTTGGCCGCAAAGACCAAGACCAAGAAGAAGGGACAAAGTCGGAAGGGAGTTGACCAGCGCCTTGTCAAGGCGCTCGCGCATCCCCTCCGAGTCGAGATTCTCGCCATCCTCAACGAGCGGATGGCCAGCCCCAACGAACTCTCCAAGGAGCTGGACGAGGGTCTTAGCCAGGTTAGCTACCACGTTAAAGTGCTCAAGGACTTTGAGTGCATCGAAATGGTCAAGACTGAGCCTCGTCGCGGCGCGGTCGAGCACTACTACAGGGCGACCGCAAGAGCGTTTCTGACGGACACCGACTGGCAGACGCTGCCCGACTCGGTGAAGCCTGGCGTCAGCGCGTCGGTCATAGAACTGGCCCTGGGAGACATCGTTGGGGCCCTGGGCAAGGGCACGTTTGACTCCCGCGAGGATCGACACCTGAGCTGGACCCCCGGTATCGTCGACGAGCAGGGTTGGGAGGAATCGGTCGAGCTGGTCAATGAAACGCTCGAGCGGATCATCACCATTCACGCCGGTAGCGCCAAACGTCTCACCAAGTCGGGCGAGGCTGGAATACCAGCGACCGCGGTCCTGATGAACTTCGAAGGCCTGTCTCCCGAGGCTAAGTCGACGAAAGGCGCAAAACGGGGTAGGGCCAAGACTTCGGTCAAGTAGCTCTAGCAATTTTGAGCAAAAGCGGTTAGAACTCCTCTTATGCTTCGTGCCCGCATATGGGTTCGAAGCGAGTATTTGCCATCAGCAGTCGGCGGCGCGACTTCGGTCGCGTCGTCGTCTTTTTGGCCGTCCTGACGGTCGTCCTCGGCGGTTGCGGTCGCAGTGGGCATGGGGCGGCGACCGACAGCGAGAAGGCGTCTGACGTCGAGGTCCTCAACACGGTCCTCGCGCAGGAATTGACTCTGGTCGATGCTTATGAGCGGCTTCTGCCCCGCCTTCGCGGGCAGGCTCTCTCGGTGGCGGGCCAGTTCCGCGGCCAGGATCAGGCGCATGTCGATGCGTTGACCAGGGCGATCCGCGGGGTCGGTGGCGAAACCGATGCGGAAGCGACCGAACTCGAAGCGCCTGGGCCGAAAACGGCCGATGAGGCGCTCCTGGCCGCCTACGAAGAAGAGAACGCGGCGCTCGCACAGGCGCTTGACGCCGCGCCGCGCCTGAACACGCCGTCGCCGCGGATGCTCGCGGCCTCTCTGGCCGCGAGTCACGCGCAGCACATCGCCGCTCTGCGCCAGCTGCTCGGCGACGATCTCGCCGAGTCGATTCCGAGCGCCTTTGAGACCGGCGATGTGCTGCCGCCCGTGCCGCCTGGCAAAGCGCGATGATGCTCCCGTGACCGGCCCCCTCTACGCGATCGGACGCTTCTGCGCGCGCCACCACTGGCCGACGATCGCCGTCTGGGTTGTCATCGCCATCGCGCTTGTTCTCGTCGGCCAGGCCGGTGAGAGCAAGACCAACGACAACCTGACGCTGCCGGGGACCGGGTCGACTCTGGCGACCGAACTGCTCGAAGACAACCTGCCCGAACAGGCCTTCGGCAGCAACCCGCTCGTCTTCCAGGCCAAGGCCGGGGCTTCGCTGACCGAGAAGAAGTACGCCGCCGCGATCGGCGAAAGCGTCAAGCGTCTCAATGCCCTGCACGACGTCAACTCGGCCGTCAGCCCGCTCAGCCCCGAGGGCGCGGCCTTCCTCAGCAAGGACCGCTCGGTCGGCTACGTGCCGGTCATCCTCGGCGTCGGCCCCAGCGAATTGACCGAAGCCCAGGCGCTGGCCGTGCTCGACGCCGGCAAGCCGGCCGAAGAGGCGGGCCTCAAGGTCGCTGTCGGGGCCTACGTCGGCCAGCAACTCTCCAAGCCCGACACCGGGGCAAGTGACGCGATCGGCATCGCCGCCGCGATCGTGATCCTGCTCTTCGCCTTCGGCACGGCGACCGCGATGGTGCTACCGATCTTCTCCGCCGTGCTCGGCCTCGCCTGTTCGCTTTCGATCATCCGCCTGCTCGAGCACGTCGTTCAGGTGCCCAGCGTCGCCTCGACCCTGGCGACGATGATCGGCCTCGGGGTCGGCATCGATTACGCCCTCTTCATCGTCACCCGCCACAAGCTGCAGCTCGGCGAAGGGATGGAGATGCGCGAGTCGGTCGCGCGAGCCACCGCGACCGCCGGGGGCGCCGTCGTTTTCGCTGGCTTCACGGTCGTGATCGCCCTCTGCTCACTCGCCTTCGCCGGTATCCCGCTGGTCAGCACGCTTGGGTTCACCGCGGCGATCGCGGTGGTGATCGCCGTCGCAGCCGCGACGACCCTGCTGCCCGCCATGCTCGGCGCGCTCGGGCCGCGGATCAACTCACTCCGCGTCCAGTTCGGCAAAACCCGTCCCGACGATGCAGAGCCGCACGGCTGGCGGCGCTGGGCCCGCGGCGTCGCCGACCGGCCCTGGCGCTCGGCGATCGCTTCTCTGGCGGTGCTCGTCGTCCTCGCGATCCCGCTGCTGCAGCTCGAGCTCGGCCAGAACGACATCAGCGCCCTGCCCAAATCGACGACCGCGCGCCAGGCTTATGACAGCCTCACGCAGGGCTTCGGCCCAGGTGTCAACGGGCCGCTCTTGGTCGCCTCGGAATTCGAGAGCGCCGGCGAAGCGAAAACGGTCCTGCCGGTGCTCGAGAAGTCGATCGGCGACGCCGCCGACGTCGCCGCGGTCTCCGAACCGACTCTCGACGAAGCGGGGACAGTTGCGGTCTTCACGGTGATCTCGAAATCGGCGCCATGGGCGGATGAGACTGTCAGTCTGGTCGAAGACCTCCGCGACGAAGTCATCCCGGGGGCGCTGAAGGGCAGCTCCACGAGCTCCTACGTCGGCGGCCAGACGGCCGGCTACATCGACCTCGCCACTCAGATCAGCGACAAGCTGCCGCTGATGATCGGGATCGTCGTCGGGCTCAGCTTCATCGTCTTGCTGCTCGCCTTCCGCTCGCTGCTGGTGCCGATCAAGGCGGCGGCGATGAACCTGATCTCGGTCGCTGCCGCCTACGGTGTCGTCACCGCGGTCTTCCAGCTCGGCTGGGGCTCGGGGCTGATCGGCCTCGACCACGCGATCCCGATCGTCAGCTTCGTGCCGCTGCTGATGTTCGCGATCCTCTTCGGGCTCTCGATGGACTACGAGGTCTTCCTGCTCACCCAGATGCGCGAGCACTACAGGCAGACCGGTGACGAGAAGGAGGCGGTGATCGAAGGGCTGGCCAACACCGGCCGCGTGATCACTTCGGCGGCGGCGATCATGGTCTGCGTCTTCACCAGCTTTGTGCTCAACGGCAATCCGATCGTGAAGGAGTTCGGCGTCGGCCTCGCTGTGGCGATCGCGATCGACTCAACCCTGGTGCGCTGCCTGCTGGTCCCCGCGATCATGGTCCTGCTCGGCAAGTGGGCCTGGTGGATGCCGGGATGGCTCGGCCGCCTCGTCCCCCACATCAGCATCGAGGGTGAGGACTACTTCGCCAAGCGCGACGCGGCGCTCGCCACGGCGGAGGAGAGTGACTGAGCGGGATGTTCCCGCTCAATCTCCCCAACGCCCTCACCCTGCTGCGCATCCTCGCGGTGCCCGTGGTCGTCGTCGCCCTGCTCGGCGAGACGCCCAACGGCGACGCGCTGGCCGCCGCGGTCTTCGCCCTCGCTGCGGCTACCGATGGGCTGGACGGCTACTTTGCCCGCTCGCGCGGCGCCGTAACCACCTTCGGCAAGCTAATGGACCCGATCGCCGACAAGCTGTTGATCGTCGCCGCGCTCGTCTCGCTCGTCTCCCTCGACCGCCTCGAAGCCTGGGTCGCGATGGTGATCATCGCCCGCGAGTTCGCCGTCACAGTGATGCGGGCGATCGCGGTCGAGCGCGGCATCGTGATCTCGGCCAGCTGGCTCGGCAAGGCCAAGACCGTGCTGCAGATCGCCGCCGTGATCGCCCTGATCGCCACCAACCCGGCCCCCGCCTGGGTCGACGTCCTCGTCTACCTGGCAGTCGCCGCAACCCTGATCAGCGGCGCCGACTACTTCTTCGGCCTACGCCGCCGCATCGAGGCCGAGCGGGCGGCCCACCGCGTGGCGAAAACCAAGCCGAGCTAGACGCTCCGCCTCACGCGTTGTCGTCAGGCCGCCGCTCGAACGGCCCCCTGCGTCCGAGCATCTCGCGGGACACAGCCGCGTGCAAGCTATGACTTCGCGCGCACCACCTGTGCGCCGGTCCCTGGGACAGTCGCCCCATGTCCCAATCCCCCCACCCCGAGGCCCAATCCCTCCGCCCCGAGGTGCAGTCCCCCCGCCCCGAAGTGCAACGTCTTTCGGCTCCGCTGGCACCGCAGCGCGTTGCACCCGGAGTGGAGCGACCCGCCGCTGCGGAGGTGAAACGTTTTTCGGCCCCCGCAGAGCCGCAACGCGTTACACCGCGAAAGGCGACCTTGTTGCTTCGCACGTTGGCGGAGCAGCAACACGGCGTCGTTGCGTGGCGCCAGCTGGTTGCCCTCGGTCTAACCGAAGGTCTGATCAAGAGTCGGGTCGAGGGCGGGCAGCTTGTCGTGTTGCATCGAGGGGTCTTCGCTCTCGGTCACCGGCGCATCGGGCTCTATGGCGAATGGATGGCGGCTGCGCTCGCCTGCGGACCGGGGGCCGTTCTCTCCCACGGCAGCGCCGCGCAGCTCTGGGGGATACGAGGATCTCGAAAGCCGATCGAGGTGACTCGCGTCTCCGGGCATCGGCGGCCGCACGGCGTCCGCCTCCACCAGACCAGATCGCTTCCCGACGAGCACGTGACCATCGAAGCCGGCATCCCGGTCACTACCCTCGAGCGAACCCTCCTCGATACTGCCGCACGCCTGGATGCGCGCCAGCTCGAGCACGATCTCGTCGAGGCCGATCGGAGTCGTCGCTTGCGCTGGCCGAACCTATGGCAGGTCGTCACCGAGCATGGCCGCGGCCGAAAAGGCGTCAAGCGCCTCAAGCACGTCGCCGCCCAGGCGGACCCGCGATTCGCCGATGCCGTCTCCACATCGGAGGTGGACTTCCTGATGCTCTGCCGGGAAGAGGGTTTGAAGATGCCGCAGGTGAACGTTCTCGTCGAGGGCAAGCGCGTCGACTTCTACTGGCCAAAGGAGCGCCTGATCGTCGAGGCAGACAGCTACGGCTATCACGGCGACCGATCCAGCTTTGAGCTCGATCACCAGTCGACTGTCGACCTGGAAGTGGCCGGCTACCGAGTGCACCGCACCACCTACAAGATGCTTGAGGCCAACCCGCGTCCCCTTCTCAGCTTGGTGCGCAGTTCGCTCGTCATCTCCAAATGAAGACGTGCAACGTTTTACGGCTCCGTCGGCACCGCAGCGCGTTGCACCTGGAGTGGAGGGACCCGGCGCTGCGAGGTGCAACGTTTTTCGGCCCCTACAGAGCCGCAAAACGTTGCAGTGACGACGAGGCTAGGCGCTCGGCGACTCCAGCCACTCGCGCATCGTCGTGTGGTGCTTCTGGTGCTCGCCGGAGGCGAGCTCCTCGCGCAGGTCACCGAGGGTTCCGTAGCGCTCGGCGACGACGTTGTGGCGGTGGATCGTCTCCAGGTTCTCCTGGCGGGCCATGACGAAGGCCTCGGCCGGCAGGTCGGGATAGCCCTCGACCACGGCGCGGATCATCTCGCGCACGCAGTCCTCAACGAAGCGGGGCTGGGAGTGGGCTTTGGCGACCACCGCCAGCTCGTCGGGGCGCTTCATCAGCTCGTAGATCTCAGAGCTCATCGAGCCCTCGACGATGCGCAGCAGCTCGGGCGCGTCGATCCAGGCCTCGCCGCCCTCCGGGCAGCCGATGTAGAGGGTGCCGATGCCGCGCTGGTTGTGGGTGGCGACGGGAACGGCCTCGATTGCCCGCTCGATCTGCTCCTCATCGAAACCGGCGTCGGCGAGGTTTTTGCGCCCCAGCTCGGCGACCATCTCTTGGGCGCAGGGGCAGGCGGTCATGCCCTGCGCCTGCACGCCGGTCAGCGTGCGGGTGCCGCGCTCGGAAGCGACGGCGGTGCCGAAGAGGCCATAGATCTCCTGGGTCGAGTGGCCGCTTGCGGGCGTCTCCACCGTCTCCGGGTAGCGCGCCTCGACCGAGACCTCGGCGCGGCGGCCCTGCTGGCGCTCGCGCACCCGCTGGGCGATGTGCGCGGCGAGGATCTCGGCGCGGAAGGCCTCGCCGAGCACGACCTCGTCGATCGCCTCACCGACGATCTCCTCGAAGCGGGACATATGCACCCCCGCCTGGCGCGGCTCGAGATCGACGAAGCACTCGAAGTTGGCGTGGAAGAGGTTCTCGGTGCCGTCGGCCTTGACCCGGATCACCTTCTCGACCCCGGTGACGCCGACGCGCGAGAGGCTCACCTGCGTTGCCGGCACCGACGCCTGCACGTCGGGGGCGGCGCGGGCTGGAGTGATCGTCGTGCGGCTGGCCACGGCTTATGAAGCGTAAGCGACCCGGCCCCTCGGCTGGTTGGTGGCCGCTGGGCGTGGGTGCGGGCGCACCGGACCGAACCGATTCTTCTGCCTATACTTTGCGGCGGCCGGAGCGTTGGGGTCGGCCTCCCCGGCCAGGGGGAGAGGGTTGCACCGGAGGCAGTGAAGATCGAACCGTTGGAGACGGTCCCGCGGGGACTGGATCAGGATTCGGGAGAACAGCCGTTTGCGGAGCCGGAGGAGCTGCGCGGGCTGATCGCGCTGGGACGAGAGCGCGGCTACCTCACCTTCGAGCAGATCGCCACGACGCTTGAGGAGGTCGAGGTCACCAAGGAGCAGATCTCGGGCCTGCACGCGCACCTGGTCGAGCAGGGCATCGAAGTGTTGGCCGAGGAGGGCGTTGACGCTTACAAGGAAGCGCGCGCCGAAGAGGCCAACGGCGCCGCCGCGAAAAAAGACGAAGAGCTGGACCTGACGGTAGAGCCGAGCCTCGACTCGCTGCGCCTCTACCTGCGCTCGATCGGCCAGGTCGATCTACTCACCGCCGCGCAGGAGGTGGCCCTGGCGAAACGGATCGAGCGCGGCGATATGATCGCCAAGCGGCAGATGGTCGAGGCCAACCTGCGGCTGGTCGTCTCGATCGCCAAGGGGTATCTGGGGCGGGGGCTGAGCTTCCTCGACCTGATCCAGGAGGGCTCGCTGGGACTGATCCGCGCTGTGGAGAAGTTCGACTACAGGCGCGGTTACAAGTTCTCGACCTACGCGACTTGGTGGATCCGCCAGGCGGTGACGCGGGCGATCGCCGACAAGGCGCGGACGATCCGCATCCCCGTCCACATGGTGGAGAAGCTGAACCGGGTGACACACGTCGAGCGCCAGCTGGTGCAGTCGCTCGGGCGCGAGCCGGAGCCGGACGAGATCGCCGCCGAGTTGCGCTGGCCGCTGGATGAAGTACGGGACATCCTGCGCGTCTCACAACTGCCGGTCTCGCTGGAGAAGCCGGTCGGCGATGAGGACGAATCGCAGCTCGGCGACTTCGTCGCCGACGAGGAGGTGGCCCAGCCGTTCGAGGAAGCGAGCGAGCACTTGCAGCGCGAGGGGGTGCGGCGGGCGCTCGATGCGCTGCCCGAGCGCGAGCGCCAGGTGATCGAGCTGCGCTACGGCCTCTCCGGCCTCGAGCCGCTGACCCTCGAGGAGGTGGGGAGGACCTTCGGCGTCACCCGCGAGCGGATCCGCCAGATCGAGACCAACACGCTGAAGAAGCTGCGCGCCCTGCCAGAGGCGCAAATGCTGCGCGAAGCAAGCTAGGCGAGCGCTCGCGAGCCGCGCCTAGCGCGGTTCGAGAACGATGACCGAGGCTTTGCGGTCCAGCCTCTCCTGGTAGTCGTCGAAGCCCGCGTACTGCTCGTTGTGCTTGCGCCAGAGGTCGGCGCGCTCCTCGCCCTCGGCGACCCTGGCGCGGACGGGGTAGCGCTTGCGCCCCCGCTCGACTTCGCCCTCCGGGTTGGCCTTCAGGTTGAGCGACCAGGCGGGGACCTTGGCGTTGCCGGCGTTGGTGTTGATCACGACGACGTTCTCGCCGTCGGCCAGGTAGACGACTGGCGCGGTGCGCTGCTGGCCGGACTTGCGCCCGGTGGTAGTGAGCAGCAGCACGGGAGCCCGTCCGACCTTGCCGCCGATGCGCCCGCCGCTGAGCCGGTAGAGCGGGGTGTTCAGCTTGCCGGCCCAGCGCAGCCCCCTCGCTCCGAGCGAGTTCGAGATCCGCGCGAGTGTGTGGTCGCTGGGCACGGCGCGTAAGGTACACGGCAATGGCCGAGCCGCACCCCTTCCGCCTTGCCGCCGAAGCGAAGGACCTCGACCTGCTGGCCGAGACGCTGCGCGAGGACGTCGAGCTGCACAGCCCGATCCTCTTCCGCGGCTTCGAGGGCCGCGAGATGGTCACCGCCGTCCTCACCCACGTCGCCGCCACGCTCGAAGACCTCACCTACGTAGACGAGCTCCACGAAGGCAACACAGTCGCCCTCCGCTTCAAGGCCAACGTCGGCGACCGCGAGCTGGAGGGCATCGACTTCCTCGAGCTCGACGAAGACGGCCGCGTCGCCGTCCTCACCGTCTTCATGCGCCCAATGTCCGCCCTGACTGCCTTCAACGAGCAGATGAAGGAGCGGCTGGGCGTGGCCTAGAAGTCTGCAGCTTTCTGTCTGCAGCCAGCCGTATTCTGGTGCGTGTGAGGAGGAGGATCAATCGCAGCCAGCAAGGTGATTTGGGTGAGGCCTCAGCAATTGAGTGGCTGACGAGTGTCGGCGCGACGGTTTTCGTTCCGATTGGTCACAGCCCCGATGTCGATCTGATTGCTGTGGTGCATAGTCGGGTGCTGCGCGTGCAAGTCAAGACATCTATTCAGCGAGTGGTGACGCCGACGGGCGCCGAACGCAGTGCTGTCTCTCTCGCGACGCGGGGCGGCAATCAGAGCTGGAGCGGCACCGCCAAGAGAATCGACCCGAGCTGCTTCGACTATCTCTTCACACTGACTGGCGATGGGCGACGGTGGTTTATTCCCTCGCTTGTGCTTGAGGCCGGAACGGCGGTGACTCTTGGTGGTCCGAAGTACTCGGAGTTCGAGGTCGAGTCAACAAAGCCGCTTGACCGTCTCGTTTTTGGCGAAGGCGTGTCTATAGAATCGCCGCCGCAGGGGGAGTATCCAAGCGGTCAACGGATGGCGACTGTAAATCGTCCGGCTCAGCCTTCGCAGGTTCGAATCCTGCCTCCCCCATTTCGCTCTAGAAAGGGCTTTCAGCACTCGCGGTATGAGCGCTCGCGGGGCCGGTCGGGTCAGTGCCTCATCAATCAGAAGCGACGTGTCACCTTGCCTCAACAGGCATGCATTGAGGCTGGCTTTCAGGACGGCGATCGGCTTCTTGTTAGAAGCGATGGCGACGGCAGGATCACTCTCGAACGGATCGAACCACCGCCCAGCGCGGTAGTTTCCGTCGAGTGCCAGACCTCAACGACCGAGTAATCGCGATCGCCGGGGTGGCCGGTGGGCTCGGGCCGGTCGTTGCGGAACGGCTTGCCGAGTCCGGGGCGACGATTGCCGGCACCGACGTGTCGCAGGAGAAGGTCGAAGAGGTCGGTGCCGGGCTGGGGCTGCCGGCTGAGCGCTGGGACGGGCGTGCGGTCGATCTGCTCGACGAGGAGGCAAGCCGTACGTGGTGCGCCGCGCTGCTCGAGCGCTTCGGTCGCGTCGATGCGCTGCTGCACCTGGTCGGCGGCTGGCGTGGGGGGGAGCCGTTGGCGACGGCGCCGCTCGCCGACTGGGAGCTGCTCCACGACCTGCTGGTTCGCACCGTCCAGCACACCACGCGCGCCTTTCACGACGCTCTGCTCGCCAGCGAGCATGGGCGCTTCGTCCTCGTCTCTTCCAAGCAGGCGCAGGCGCCCACCAACAGCAACGCTGCCTACGCCGCCGCCAAGGCCGCCGCCGAGGCCTGGACGCTCGCCCTCGCCGACGGCTTCGAAGGCACCTCGGCAACCGCCAACGTCATCGTCGTCGACGCGATCCTCACGGCGCGCATGCGCGAACAGAGCCCCGGCGAGGACTTCCCCACCTTCACCCCCGCCGAGGACATCGCCGACGCGATCGCATTCATCTGCTCGGACCCGTCAAAAAAGATGAACGGGCAGCGTTTCCCGCTTACGATGAGGGGGTGAGCAAACCCGTCGAGGGCGAGATGACGATTGGTGAGCTGGCCGAGCGGACCGGGATGACGGTGCGCAACATTCGCGCTCACCAGACCCGCGGACTGCTGCCGCCGCCCGTCGTCCACGGTCGCACCGGCTACTACAACGAGGACCACGTCGCGCGGATCGAGCTGACCCGCGAACTACAGGCGGAGGGGCTCAACCTAGAGGCGATTCGGCGCATGCAGGAAAGCGTCAATGGGGCCGCGACAGAGATCCAGGACCTCACCCGCACCCTGCGTGCCCCCTTCGAAGAGGAGACGCCGGAGATCGTCGAGCTGGCCGAGCTGGCCGAGCTGTGGAAAAAAGAGGTCGAGGAAGGGCGCGGCTTCGAGATGCTCGAACGGGGCGAAAAGCTCGGCGTCATCCGCTCCCTGCCCGACGGCAAGGTCGAGGTGATCAGCCCCCGCATGATGGCCGCCGCCGCGGCTCTGGCGGATGTCGGCATGAGCCCCGACGCCGTTCTCTCCACCGCCGAGAAGCTGCGCCGCAAAACCAACGACATCGCCCAGCTCTTCACCCGCCTCTTCCTCGAGCAGGTCTGGGAGCCCTTCGACCAAGCCGGCCGCCCCGAGGGCGACTGGCCGAAAGTCCGCGAAGCCCTCGACCGCACCCGCCCGCTCGGCGCTGACGTCCTGATGGGCGTCTTCCAGATCGCGATGGCCGAGGCGACCGACAAAGCGATGGGCCGTGCCATCCGCGACGTCGCCCGCAGCGAGACCGAGCGGGCCGCGGGCAAGGCCTAGCGAACCGCCAGCGCCAGCTCCTCGCTGGCTACCTCGTGCCCCTCATACGGCAGCACTGCGAAGTACATCAGCGAGGGCAGCAGAGACTCGAGGTCGTCAGTCTCGCCGCGGTTGAGACGAGAGTAGAGCAGGGCCTCGATGCCACCGACGATGCCGGCGGCGGCGATCGCGGTGGGGGCATTGGTCGGATCGGTTTCGGCACGCACCTGAGAATCGAGGCAAGAGGCGAAGTGGTCGAGGAGCTCGTCGCGGCGGGTGAGGGCGTCGGGGCAGGCAGCGCGGCCATCGACGATCAGGGACATTGCGGCGTCGGGATCCTCGGTGACGAACTGGAGCAGCTCCTCGAGGCTGAGGCGGAGGCGCTCGCGCCAGTTGTCACCGTCGAGCGACGCGGTCTCGATGCGCTCGCGCAAGCGGGCCGCGGCATTATCGAAAGCGGCCAGGAAGCAGCCTTCCTTGTTCTCGAAATGCTCGTAGAAGGTGGGGCGGGAGACGCCGGCCCGTTCGAGCACGTCCTGGACGCTCACCTCGCGATAGCCGAGCTCCGCGGTCGCGCGCAGCATCGCCGCCAGCAGGCGCTCGCGCTGGACGGCGCTGACCAGATCGGAGGGGAGGGAGCGGATCCCGGATGGGAACTGGCCTTCCCCGCCCGAGAGCAGCTCGGCCGCGGCGGATACCTCGGCCTGGGACCAGCTATCGCCGAGCGCGGCGACTAGCATCTCTTGGCTGAGCTGAACCCTGTCCGGTGGCATTGAGAAACTTAGACGTTTCTGTTAGAAACCTACTAAGTCCTCCAACGGTACCATCTGGGTCGCTATCGTGCAAGGAACTTGCGTGTTTCCGAGCTATCCTTGGCCGATGCCGCCCCGCGCACAGTCGAGGTCCGGAACCAAATCCGGTTCCGTTCCCGTCCGTCCCACGCTGCCGCGCGAGTTCATCGCCTCGCACAAGCGCCGCCGCATCATGGACGCGATCGCCGAGCTGACCGCTGAACAGGGCTATGACGCAACCAAAATCGGCGACATCGTGCGGCGCGCCGGCGTCGCCCGCAAGACGCTCTACGACAATTTCGAGGGCAAGGAGGAAGTCTTCCTCGCCGCCTTCGATGCCGCCTTCGACGAGGTGCTGCAGCGGATCGAAGCCGACTGCGCCGAGGTCGAGGGGGGCTGGGAGGAGAAGGTCCAGGCCGGCCTTGCCGCCTTCCTCCGTTACGTCGCCGAGAATCCCGCCCTGGCCCGCATGTGCATGATCGAGGCCCTCTCCGCCACGCCGGCGGCCACCGAACGCTACGAGGCCATGATGCAGCGCTTCGTCGAGTTGACCAAGCGCACCGTCCCCCACGACGACGATCTCCCGGAGACGATTGAAGAAACCCTTGTCGGCGGCGTCGCCTGGATCGTCTACCAGCAGATCCGCCGCGACGAAGCCGAGAAGGCGGAGGATCTCCTCCCGGAACTCGCCGAGTTCATGCTCGCGCCTTTTAACGGCACCGCTGAGCCGACGGGGAAGCCGGCAAACGCCTAGCCGAGCGCGCTGGCAGACTCCAGCGCCGTGGAACGACTGCCCCGTGGCCGTCATGGCCTTCCCCGCGAGTTCGTCGCGAAGAACCAGCGCGAGCGGCTGCTGGCTGCGCTCGCCGAGTGTCTGGAGGAAAAAGGCTACGACCGCACGACGGTCTCGGCGGTCGGGAAACGCGCCGGCGTCTCCAAGAGCGACTTCTACAAGCAGTTCGAGAGCAAGGACGCATGTTTCATCGCCGCCTACGACGATGCGGTCGAGCGCATACGCGAGTTGGTGCTCGCCGCCTGCGCCGAGCGCAGGGATTGGGCCGCTGGCGTCCTTGCGGCGCTCGACTCGCTGCTCGAGCTGTTTGCCGCCGAGCCAGCGCAGGCACAGCTCGTCCTGGTCGAGGGACTGCGGGCGGGGCGCGGCGTCTATGACCGCTACCAGGTGGCCCTGCAGAGCTTCGTGCCCTACCTGCGGGACGGCGCCCCCGCGCCTGCGGGCGGCGAGCCGCCGCCCGCGGCGACCGACGAGGCCGTGGTGGGCGGCATAGCCTCGCTGCTGGCGCGCCGCGTGCTCGCGGGCGAAACCAAGACGATGCCCCAGTTACTGCCGGAGATTGGGGAGTTTGCGCTCACTCCATACATCGGGACGGCTGAGGCACGCAAGGTGATCGCTGCCTGAGCTCTACCGCGAGTCCTGGAGCGCTTCCTGCAAGCGCTTCAGATCGGCCAGATCCTCGGGCCGGGCCGCGAGTTCCTTCAACTCCCCTCGCGGGTAAGTGCGGCGAGGATTCCTTGGATATCGAGCTCAGCCAAGGCGCCGGCGGCGGCCAGTATCCGCCACTCCGGCCATGAACTTCGAGAGCTCGAAGACCTGTTCGACTCGCTGGGCCGGAGTGAGTTCGGCGTATTCCCGCCGCAAGGCGGCGCGCTCGGCCCGGCCATCGGGCGTCCAGCTGCCTTTTCGGGCGGGCTTCACGAGCCTAAGGTACCAGCGACAATTCGCCGAACGCTGAAGGCGACTGTTAACGTATCCGTTATGCCGAAGACCGAGCGATCAGGGCTTGGACGAATTCTGAGCGAGACCCGTCGCGAGACAGGCGTTTCCCAGGCCCAGCTCGCGATTCGCACGGGCATAGCCGCACCAGCCATCAGCCGCATCGAGAACGGGCATGAGTCCCCCTCTTTTGAGCGTTTCGCTCGCTGCATGGAAGCGCTTGGGTTTGCGCCCACCGTCCAGCTGGACCACCTTGGAGGCAGCGATGCCGATCCGGTTCATCTGGCTGCCGAGGCCGAAATGACAGCCTCCCGGCGGCTCGAAAGCCTGTTCGAATGGATGCGTTTTGGCGACCGGCTGGCCCATGCCCAGCTACGTCCGCTCCCTGATCGCAGGCGCTGAGATGCTCGAAGACTTGCCATCCGAGCTCGATCGTGGCCCGCTCAACCCGGTGCGGATCTTCGAGGCTCTGCAGCGGCACGAGGTCGAGTACTTGACGATCGGCGGGGTCGCCGTCAACGCCCACGGGCATGTGCGCAACACCCGCGACGTCGACATCCTGATCGAATGGAATGCGACCAACATGCGGCGGCTCGCGGCCGCGCTCGTAGACCTGGATGCCAAGCTCTTCAGCGTCGACGCCGATCTCCTGGATGTCGATCCGCGAGACCCCGAAGATCTCCTGAAGGGTGGCAGCTTCACCTTGCGCACCGCGGCAGGTGGACTCGACCTCTTCGACCCCGATGAGATCCCCGGTGGTCGCCCGTACGATGAGATGCGTCCTCGTGCGGTTGAGGCTGTCGTCGAAGGCGTGACAATTCGCGCGGTTGGCTTCGACGACTTGATACGGCTGAAGAGAGAGGCGGGCCGGGACCGCGACCTGGAGGATGTCGCGACCCTCCTGGCTGCCAAACGCTCGTCCCCGTAAGCGCATAACCTGCGCATGATGGACGAGGCAGCGGCAGCGTCAGGTGCGGTCGGCGAAGAGGCTCCCGCGGCCGTTAACGGCGTGCTGCCCTCCCAAGCCCTGAGCGAGGCGATCGCCGCCGACTGGGTCAGCTCGGGCGACTACCGCATCCGTCCCGAGGCGATCCAGCCCGCCAGCATCGACCTGCGGCTCGGCGATCACGCCTGGGCGCTGCGCTGCTCCTTTCTGCCCGACGTCGATTCGACCGTCGAGGAGAAGATCGAGGGTCTCGCCTTCCAGCGCATCGACCTGCGCGATGGCGCCGTGCTTGAGCGCGACCGTCCCTACCTGGTGCCGCTGATCGAGGAGCTGGCGCTGCCCGAGGACGTACGGGCCAAGGCCAACCCGAAGAGCTCAACCGGGCGGCTCGACGTCTTCACCCGCGTGCTCACCGACCGCCATCACCGCTTCGATGAGATCCGCCCGGGCTACTGCGGCAAGCTCTACCTCGAGGTCGTGCCGCGCTCCTTCGCGATCCAGGTGAAGACCGGCCTCTCGCTCAATCAGCTGCGCCTCGCCCGCGGTGACGTCCGCCTCAGCGACGAGGAGATCCGCGCCCTGCAGGACGAGTTCCCGCTGCTCTACCTCGACTCCCACGCCCTGCGCGAGTCCGAGCTGGCGCTGGCCGACGGCCTCTTCCTCAGCGTCGATCTCTCCGGGCCGAGCGACCGCATCGTCGGCTACCGGGCGAAGAAGAACAGCCTGCCGATTGATCTCTCGCGGATTCGGGCCTACCGTTGGACCGACTACTGGGACCCGGTCTTCCCCGAGGCGGGCTCGAAGATCGTGCTCGAGCCGGAGATCTTCTACCTGCTGCTCTCCGCCGAGGGCGTCTGCATCCCGCCCCAGATCGCCGCCGAGATGATGGCCTACGACCCGACCGCCGGTGAGCTGCGAACCCACTACGCCGGCTTCTTCGACCCGGGCTTCGGCTACGACCCGGCCGGCGACCGCCACGGCAGCCGCGCCGCCCTGGAGGTGCGCGCCCGCGACGTCTCCTTCATGGTCGAGCACCGCCAGCCGGTCTGCAAGCTGGCCTTGGAGCGGACCAGCGCGCCGGCGGAGCGGCTCTACGGGCAAGACCTTGGCTCCAACTATCAGGGGCAGGTGACGATGCTCTCCAAGCACTTCAAAGAGCATGGGGGTGGGGGAGGAGCGGTGACCCCTACCGAAACGCGCCGCAGGAGCGGCGCTTGAGTGTTTCGGTAGGGGTCACCGCTCCTCCTGCTCGCGTTAGCTTGAGTTGAGCTCAAACGCGCATCCGACATTGACCACAGTGGAGTGGGGTCAATGTCGGATGCGCGTTCGGTGGGTCTAGGCTTTGCCCATGGAGCGGACTTGGCAGGTCTATCTCTCGGGGGAGATTCACTCGGATTGGCGGGAGCGGATCGAAGCCGGGACCCGGGACGTGGGTCTGCCGGTTGAGTGCTCGGCGCCGGTGACTGATCATGAGGCCCAAAGGCGGCCGGCGCGAGCTTTCTGGGAGGCGTTGCCCTCCACCTCCGCGACGAGGTAAAGGACGTCTTCTTCGCCTGGCTCGAGCAAAAACGCCCCGACCTCCTGCCCCGCTACGAAGCGCTCTACCGCGGCCGCTCCTACATGCAGCCCTCGGATCGCCAGAAGCTCACCCGCCGAGTCCGTGGCTGGGGCCGAACCATCCGAAGCACCAGCGGCCGCTCTCCCCAGCCGCGGCTCTTCTGACGTCTTCAGTTTGCCAATTCGTCGCATTTAGCGCACCACAGGCGCGGGTTCTCCCGGCAGAGTCAAGCGGGTCCTGCCAGGTCTCTTTGAGAATGTTGTCTCAGCCACGCGGGTGCTTGAAGCACTGGCGGCATCGATCGGCTCTGGCCTCGTGGTCGGTGGTTTTATCGGCGGCGCGGGCAGCTTCGCTTGGACTCGTTCGCGAGCGGTGTCAGAGAAATGGGCATTGATCGGAGGCTATGTAGGGGGTCTGGCGGCGTTGGCTCCGCCCGCCATTGATATGGTAGTGAAGCGTTTTGTCTGATAAAGAACTAAGAAGGCTTTTTCGAAACGCGAACATCGGTCTCGCCATCGGTCTCGCTGTTCTAGTCTTGGGCTCCTATCCCGCTCGACACAGCGAAGTGGCAACCACCGCGTTGGGCCTGGCGATGTTCGCCATCAGCATCGGTGTCTTCCTCGTGCTGAGTGTGCGCGACGAACGGGCTCGGCGCAAGGACGCCCGCCGCTCCCCCTAGCCCTCATCCAGGTCCGAGAACAGGCACTCCTCCGGCGCCTTGTCATCCCTGAAGCGGTGGAAGCGTCCGCCGTGCCTGATGCGTCCCGCTGCCGCGTGGTCGTAGCCGATCTCGATCACGAGCTCTGGTCGTAGGGCAACCCACTCGAGGTCGCGGCCGCCGGCCCAGCGGCTCGGCTCGGCGGTGCCGCTGTCGCCGGTCTCCAGGGGTTCGAGCAGGGTGCGCAGGCTCCGTTTCGTCTCCTGGCTGAAGCCCGAGATGTGGCCGACGGAGCGCAGATCATCGCCGTCGTAGAGGCCGAGGATCAACGAGCCGACGGTGCCCTCCTCCTTGCCCGGCCGCCAGCCCATCACGACGCAGTCGATCGTGCGCTCGCGCTTCACCTTGGCCATTCCTTTGCGCTTGCCGGGGATGTAGGGGGCATCGAGCTGCTTGGCCATCGTGCCCTCGGTGCGGCGCAGCCATTCCTCCGCTTGCTCGGTGTCGCGGCTGAGCACGCTCAACTCCGCCGAGGTGCCGTCGAGCAGTTGGTCGAGCCGCTCACGGCGTTCGCCGAAGGGCACCTCGAGCAGCGACTCATCCGCCTCGGCGAGCAGATCGAAGGCGACGTAGCCCGCCGGGATCTCCTTGGAGAGCAACGTGATCCTCGACTCCGCCGGGTGGATACGGCTCTGCAGGGCGTCGAACTCGATATTGCCCTCGGCGTCGCGGATGACCAGCTCACCGTCGAGCACGTAGCGCCCGGGCGGGAAGCTCAGCTCCGGGAAGTAGCGGGAGAGGTTTTTCCCACCACGCGACTGGATGTAGGACTCGGCGCCGTCGACGTAGACGATCGCGCGGAAGCCGTCGAGCTTCTGCTCGTACGCCCACTCGTCGCCGACGGGCAGCTCTTTGCGGGTCAGCGCCAGCTGCGGTTTGATCGGTGGGGCAAGCGGAAGGTTCAACCTGACCCGACAGTTTGCCGGGCCGGGCTCAGGCGGGTCCGACGGCCTCGCGACGCGCCCGCGCTTCGCGTGGGTCGGGTATCGGCACCGCGGTCAGAAGTTGCCTGGTGTAGGCGTCCTTGGGCCGCTCGCAGACCTCGTCGGCCGGGCCCTCCTCGACGATCTTGCCCCTGTACATCACGGCGATCCGGTCGGAGACGTGGCGGACGACGCCAATGTCATGGGCGACGAAGATGTAGGTGAGTCCGAACTCGGATTGCAGTTCGGAGAGCAGGTCGAGGATCTGAGCACGGATCGAGACGTCCAGCGCGGAGACCGGCTCGTCGGCGATGACCAGTTGCGGCCGCAGGGCAAGCGCCCGGGCGATGCCGATCCGCTGCCGCTGCCCCCCCGAGAACTCGTGCGGGAAGCGGTCGTAATGCTCGGCGGCGAGCCCGACCCGGTCGAGCAGCACCCGCACTTCGCGGCGCAGCTCCGCGCCACTCGCCTTGCCCTGCAGCCGCAGCGGCCCGCCGACGATCTGGCCGATCCGCTTGCGCGGGTTGAGCGAGGCGTAGGGGTCTTGGAAGACCATCTGCATCTGCCGTCGCAGTGGACGCATCTCGCGCCGCGAAAGCCCCGCGATCTCGCGGCCTTCGAAGCGGACCGAGCCCGAAGTCGGCGCGAGCAACTGCAGGATCGTGCGCGAAAGCGTCGACTTGCCGCTGCCCGACTCGCCAACCAGGCCCAGCGTTTCACCCTGGCGCACGCTCAAGCTGACACCGTCTACAGCCCGCACCCGGTCGACCTCATGATCGAAGATCAGCCCGCGCTTGACCGGAAAGTGCTTGACCAGGTCGTCGACCTCGAGCAGCGCCGCGCTCTCGCGCCGCGCCCGCAGCGGCGGCGCCGTATCGAGACGGACCACCGCGTCGAGCAGCTTGCGCGTGTAGGGATCGGCCGGCGAGTAGAAGACCTGATCGAGGTCGCCACGCTCGACGATCACGCCCTCGTGCATAACCAGCACCCGGTCGGCGACCTCGGCGACGACGCCGAGATCGTGGGTGATCAGGATCGTCGCCAGGCCCCGCTCGCGGTTGAGCTGCTCGAGCAGGGTGAGGATCTGCGCCTGCACGGTGACGTCGAGCGCCGTCGTCGGCTCGTCGGCGATCAGCACTTCCGGATCGAGCGCGAGCGCCATTGCGATCATCGCCCGCTGCCGCATCCCGCCCGAGAACTGGTGCGGATAGTCGTCGACGCGCTGCGCCGCCCCGGGGATGCCGACCGAGTCGAGCAGCTCGACCGCCCGCGCCCGCGCATCGCGCCCGCTCGTGTCGCTGTCGTGGGCGCGGATCGCCTCGGCGATCTGCCAGCCGATCGTGTACACGGGGTTGAATGAGGTCATCGGGTCCTGGAAGACCATGCCGATCCGCGCCCCTCGCACCGCCCGCAGCTCGCGTTCGCTCGCGCTCAGCAGCTCCTGCTCGCCGAGCTGGATCGAGCCGGAAATCTTCGCGTTCGGCGAACGGGTGAGACCGAGGACCGTCTGCGCGGTGACGCTCTTGCCCGAGCCCGACTCGCCGACGATTGCCAGCACCTCGCCGGGCAGCAGATCGAAGGAGACGCCGTCGACCGCCTGCACGCTGCCGCTTTGCGTGGCGAAGGAGACCCGCAGGTCGCTCACGCTGAGCAGCGCCGCGCTCATCGCGCCTCCGTTCCCAGCCTGATCCGCGGGTCCAGCCAGGCGTAGGCGATGTCGACGAGCGCGTTGAAGAGGACGACGAAGAAGGCGCCGAAGAGGACGATCGCCATGATCGGCGGCAGGTCCGTATTTATCAGCGATTCGTAGGCGTACTGGCCGATGCCATTGAGGCTGAAGATCGCTTCGACGACGATCGCGCCGCCGAGCAGGGCGCCGAAGTCGAGGCCGAAGAGGGTGACGATCGGGATCAGCGAGTTGCGCATGACGTGGCGGGTCATCACCCGGCGCTCGCTCAGGCCCTTGGCCCGAGCGGTGCGAACGTAGTCTTCGTTCATCGCGTCGAGCATGTTCGAACGCAGCACGCGGCTGTAGATGCCGACGTAGACGACCGCCAGGGTGACCCAGGGCAGGATCAGGTGATAGGCCCAGTCGAGCGGGTCTTCGCTCAGTTCGACGAAGCCGCCGGAGGGAAAGAGTTCGATGTCGTAGGTGAGGTAGTTGAGCAGGATCGCCGCCAGCCAGAAGATCGGGATCGAGATGCCGGTGACGGCGATGATCGTCAGGAACCGGTCCAGCAGCCCACCCGCCCGCACGGCCGAGAGGTAGCCGAAGAGGATGCCGAAGAACATCCAGAGCACGGCGGCGCCGATGCAGAGAGAGAAGGTCGCCGGGATTCCTTCGACGATCCGTTCGTCGACGTTTTCCCGCCCTTCGTAGGAGATCACGTCGCCGCTGAAGATGTTCTCCATCATCGTCAGGTACTGCTGGGGCAGCGGCTCGTCGAAGCCCCATTCCTCGGTGATGCTGGCGACCAGTCGCGGCGTCGCGCTCCTGCCCGCCATCCGCTGCGCCGGGTCGGAGCTGGGGATGACGTTGAAGATCAGGAAGGTGATCACGGAGACGGCGAAGAGAACGGCGATCATGCCGACCAGGCGCCTGATGACGAAGCGCCCCATCAGACGGCCGTCCCCTCGGGCTCGGCAGTGCCCGCGTGCACCTCGAGCCGCAGCTTCGAACGAGGGTCGAGCGCGTCGCGCAGGCCGTCGCCGAAGACGTTGACCGAGAGCACGGTCAGCAGGATCATCGCGCCCGGGATCACGGTCAGCAGCGGGGCGCTGGTGATCAGCTGGAAGCCGCCGCCGATCATCGTCCCCCATGAGGTGTTGGGCGGCTGCACGCCGACGCCGAGGAAGGAGAGCATCGACTCGAGCAGCATCGCGTTGGCGACGCCGAGGGTGAAGAAGACGATGATCGTCGAGGCGAGGTTTGGCAGCAGCTCGCCGAACATCACCCGCATCGCTCCGGCCCCCTGCGCCTCGGCCGCCTCGACGAACTCCTTCTCGCGCAGGGCGAGGACCTCTCCACGGATCGGCCGCGCCATGTAGGGGACGTAGACGCCGCCGATGATCAGGATCGGTATCCAGATCGAGCCGCCCGAGAGCGTTAGCGGCCCGAGCTTCAGCCCGCCCACCGCCAGGGCGAGGCCGAGCGCGACCGCGAGCAGGGTGACCGGGAAGGCCCAGATTACGTCCATGGTGCGCGCGATGACGGTGTCGGTCCAGCCGCTGAAGTAGCCGGCGAGCAGACCGAGGACGGTGGCCAGCACGGTCGTGATCAGGGCGGCGGCGAAGGCGACGAGGAGCGAGGTGCGACCGCCGTACATCAGCCGCACCATCTCGTCGCGGCCGAGCCTGCCGTCGGCGCCGAGGAAGAACTTGCCGCCGGCTTCGAACCACTGCGGCCCAATCGGCCGGCCGTTGGGGTTGACGACTTCGCGCTTTTCCCCGTCGACCTCGATCTTCTCCAGCGTGTGCGTGTCGTTGGGCCCGGTGCCGGCGACATTGTCGGCCCAGAGCGGCGCCGCCAGCGAAAAGAGGAGGATCAGGACGAAGAGGCCGCCGAAAGCAAGCGCGACGCGGTTGCGTCGCAGCCGTCGCCAGGCGAGGCGCCAGGGGCTTGCCGCCTCTGGGGCGGCCTCCGCGGCATTGGGCTCGGAGGCCACCCCCATATTGTGAAGTAGCGCCCGGGCGCTACTTGAGCTCGAAGCTCGTCAGCGGGTGCCCGAAGGTCGGGTTGAAGATGACCTTTTCGAGATCGATTTCGCTGTCAACGAAAGTCGAGGTGGTGTTCGTGCCGTAGGGGACCCAGGGCGCCAGTTCCATGTACGCCTTGTCGAGCGCCGCGTATTCGGCTTCCTGCTCAGGCCCGAGCGGTTCTTCGGACAGCTTGGCGATCTTCTCGTTGAGCTCCGGGACGTCGGTGCGCGAGAGGTTCGTGTTGTTGGTCGGCGCGATCGATTCGCCCGCCAGCAGCGGCTGGAAGAAATCGTTCGGGTTCGGGTAGTCCTCGTACCAGTTGGTCCAGCCGGTGTCGAGGTCCGGCGTGGTTTCGTTGCCGATCAGCGCGAAGTAGTTGTCGGCGTTGATCGTCTTCAGCTTGGCGTTGAAGCCGAGTTTGGTCAGAACGTCCTGGTAGTAGGCGCCCGCTTCGTCGTTGGGGCTTTCGTTGTCGGTCCAGACGGTGATGTCCATGTCGGAGGGGTTGGCTTCCTTGAGCAGCTGCTTGGCCTTGGCCATGCTGTGCGGGTAGAGGTTGAGCTCCTCATAGCCGGGCATGCCGAGCGGCAGGATCTGGTGCGTGGCGGCGAGTGAGCCGGCGTAGATCCGTTCCAGCGCCGCCGAGTCGACCGCGTAGTTGACCGCCTGGCGCACCTTGAGGTCGTCGAAGGGCGTCTTCTCCGTGTTCATCCAGAAGTAGTAGGCGTTGATCGGGTGGTCGACCCGGAACTGGGTGCCTTCGTACTTGTTGATGATTTTTTCGCGCTGGTCTGAGGGGACCAGGGACTGCATCCACATCGTCTTGTCGCGTTCGATTTCGTTGACCTGGGTCGCGTCGTTGCGGACGACGCTGATCTCGATCTTGTCGAAGTTGCCGTCGGAAACCGTGTCGATCTTCGGGCCGTTGGCCTTGGCCCAGTAGGGGTTGCGCTCGTAGGACCAACCGCGGCCCGGTTCGGACTTGGTGATGTAGTAGGGCCCGGTCGCCGCGGGCGGGTCAGCGGAGACGTTCTTGGCCGGCGTGCCTGGTGGCAGCAGCGCCGCGAAGAGCATGCCGAGCTCGTTGGTGAAGGTGCCGCGCGGGCCGGTCAGCTCGATTTCGATTTTGCCCGTCTTGTCATTGGTCTTGATCCCCGAGATGCCGCCCTTCTTCGTCTTGGCGAATTCTTCGGCTCCGACGATGCTTTCGTAGAAGGGCGAGCCGGGCGAGTTGATCAAGAAGAGGCGCTCGATCGTGCTCTCGAAGTCAGAGGCCTTGACCGGGACGCCGTCGGAGTACTTGAGTCCCTTGTGCAGGGTCAGCGTGTAGGTCTTGCCGCCGTTGGTGATCTTCGGCATGCTCTCGGCCAGACCAGGCACCACTTCGCCGCCTTCCTCGCCATTGGCCCGCTTGTAAGTGAGCAACGGCAGGTAGGTGTCGTACATCGCCGTCCACCCTTCCTGCGTGTAGGAGAGCTGCGGGTCGAGGTAATCGGGGAAGGACGCGTAGCTGCCAGTCAGCGTGCCGCCTTCCTTGCGGTCCGAGCTGCCGCAGGCCGCCAGGCCAAGGGCTGAACCTGCGGCAAGGACAGGCACAAGCACGGCGAAAACGATCTTTCTCAACGCATAACCTCCGAATCGGACCGGGCAGGGGCAGGCCGCTCACCCACTGGAATCAACTCCACCATAAGTTGCTCTTCGGCGTCAAGGGTCTCTGGACCTGTTTTTTCCCTGCTTTCGGGCCATTTCGTGCCGAGTAGAGGAGCGGCCACGGCGACGATCGCAAGCACGCCGAGGCCGGCGACGAGGAAGGCCGCCCGCGGGCTCGCCAGCGCGGCGATCACCCCGCCGGCGGCGATCCCGATGCCGGGCATCGCGGAGCCGATCGACTCCAACACGCTCATCACCCTTGCCTGCATCGTCGAGGCGGTCAACTCCTGCACGGCGCTGACGACAGAGACCCACTGCACGCCGTTGCCGGCGCCGCCCACGATCGAGACCAGGCAGGCGACCGCGAGCGTTGGCGCGGCGGCGATGCCGAGGTAGCCGGCCCCGACCGCGACGGTGCTGAAGAAGAGCAGGTAGGGGAGCGGCGCCTGCCGCACTGTCGCGAAGACGAGGCTGCCGACGACCATCCCGACCCCCCAACCAGTGAGCATCAGCCCGTAACCGGCATCACCGGTCCCCAATGTCTCCTTCGCGTAGATGACCTCGATCGGGATCACCGCCGCAAAGAAGATGAAGGCGATGCCCTGGGCGGCGAGCAGGCGCCGCAGCGTCTTCTGTTCGCGCAGGTAGGCGAGCCCGGCGCGCACCCGCTCCCTCATCCTGCCGGGTTCGGGCTCGGCCTGGGGGAGCGGGCCGGCGGTGAGCAGGAGCCAAGCGATCGCGTAGAAGGAGATCGCGTCGATCAGCAGCGCCGCCGAGACGCCGAAGCCGGCGACGATCAGCCCGGCCAGGGCAGGGCCGAGCGCCGCGCCCGCGGTGAAGGCGACGTTGAGTAGGGCGTTGCCGGCTCGCAGCTCGTCGACCGGCTCGAGCAGCGCGACGACGACCGCGCGGGTCAGCGCGCGGCCGGTCAGGGCGAGGGTGCCATCGATCGTCGCCACCACGATCACCCCGACCAGCGAGAAGTGTGCGGCGAGAAAGGCGAGGCCGCCAAATGCCGCCGCCTCTCCGCAGTAGATCACCGGCAGCGCGAAACGCGGCGGTGGGCGCTCGCCGCGAGTGACCAGGATAGGCGCGGCGAGCGAGGGGAGGAAGCGGGTTCCGAGGAAGAGCGCGGCCGTCGCCAAGGGGCTGTTGGTCTTTTCGAAGACCAGGACCGAGAGGGCGATTATCCCCATCCAGTCGCCCAGCTCGTTGACCGCGTACGTCGCCAAAAGGCGCCGAAATGGGCGCCGCTTCAGGGGATCGGTCAGGCCTCGGCTACGCATGGATCGATGAGCGAACTACCGCATTTATGCACAACTTTTCCTGCAGTTGCACAAGTTTCGGCCAACTTGTGCTACAAACCTGACAAGCATTTCACGAGTTCAGATGGCGATGGCATCTGAGGGCTTCATCCAACGGAAGGGATTGGGCATGCACTACAAACACTAAATCTTCAGATTTGAGCGCGGGCGCGACGCCCGCACCTGCGCTTCGAAGGGCGCCCTTTTCTGTGGGGCGCCCTTCGCATTTCGGGGTTGAGTCACGGGCACCTGCGTGCTCGAGGGTTCTTCGAACCCGTTTGCACGCCGCCCGTCATGCGGCTACGTTCGCTTGTCATGACCCCTTTTGCGGGGTACCTTCAGGCCATGTGCTGTGCCTGTCACGGTCGCGGCATTTCATGGCGCAGGGAATGGCTCCTGCCCGCGGAATCCCCCAGCCTAGTGAAGGCACGGAGCGCCGTACCGCCAATTTCCCATGAATAGCGATCGTCCCAGCAAGCTGATCACCAGCGCACAGGTGGTTGCGCTGACCGCGGTCGTAGCCCTGGCGGTCCTCACCGCCGACACCGCCGACTGGGACCTCCCCCTCTTCGGCATCCTCTTCGCCTTCGCGATCTTCAGCGACCTCACGGCGATCACCACGACCTCGAAGCTGAAGCTCTCCGGCGGGTTCCTGCCGATGGTCCTCGCCATGGTCTTCCTCGGCGGCACGCCGGCCGCCGTGATCGGCGTCCTGGCGATTCTGCTCATCGACGGGCTGCGCGACCGCCGCGCGCCCCGCTTCCTCCTCAACAATGCCCTCACCTTCACCACCTATCCCCTGATCACCGGCCTCGCCTTCCACTGGATCACCACCGGCGCCAACATCTCCGATTCCGAACCGGCCTTCTACGCGCTCATCCTCGCGGCCTTCATGTTCGCGCTGGCGATCAACTTCACGATGATCGCCTCCTACTCCTGCTACCTCGACGGCAGCTCCTTCATCCGCAAGGTCCAGACGGCCCTGGTCCCGATGCTGCCTTCGGAGCTGGCGGCCGCCCTGATGGCCGTCGGCGTCGCCTACCTCTACGTACACGTCGGCCTGACGGGCATCGCGCTGTTCGGTCTCGTTCTCGTCACCTTCCAGTACCTGCTTGGCGCCCTGCTGGTGTCCCAGCAGCGGGCCGAGGAGCTGGAGAAGCGCAGCAAGCAGCTGGCCAGTTTCCAGGTGGGGATGTTGAGCGCGATGCTGCGCACGCTCGACCTCAGGGATCAGATGACAGCGCGGCACTCGGCCGCCGTGGCGCGTTACTCGCGGGCGATCGCCCGGCGGGCCGGCTTCTCGCGCCAGGAGGAGGAGCTCGTCCATATCGCGGCGCTGCTGCACGACATCGGCAAGTTCATCCTCCCCGACCGCATCCTCAAGGCAAACGTGCCGCTCACCGACGAGGACTGGATGCTGATCCGCCGCCATCCCCAGCAGGGCGCGCGCGTGGTCTCCTCGCTCGACGGCTATGGCCCCGTGGCGGAGGTCATCCTCGCCCACCACGAGCGGATCGACGGCAAGGGCTATCCGCGTGGCCTGGCCGGCGACGACATTCCCGAACTGGCCCGGATCATCTCCGTCGCTGACACCTACGACGTGATGACGGCGCGCGACTCCTACCGCACGCCGACCTCCAGCTACGAGGCGATCCAGGAGCTGCGGCGGGTCTCCGGCAAGCAGCTCGACGGGCGCTTCGTCGAGGTCTTCATCGAGCTGCTCGAGGGCAAGGACGTCTCCTTCCAGCACGGCGAGGCCGCCGACTTCGAGAAAGAGCTGGCGCTGGAGGCGCGGATCGCCGAGACCGCCGACCCGGTCGGCAGCGGCGAGCGCTTCGGCGTCCCGGGCGTCTCCGTCGGCTGAACCGTTCAGCCGACGAGCGGTAGGTTCTGCTCATGCGCGCCGTCACGTTTCAGGCCCCCGGCGAGGTTCGGGTCGAGGAGAAGTCAGACCCCGAGGTCTCGGCTGCCGACGAGGCGCTGGTTCGGGTCGAGGCCAGCGGCATCTGCGGCTCTGACCTGCACATCTTCCACGGGCGGGTGCCGGTTGAGCAGGGCTTCACGATTGGCCATGAGTTCGTCGGCACGGTGCTCGCTGCGGGGCCCGAGGTCGAGCGGGTCGCGGTCGGCGATCGCGTGCTCGGTTGCTTTCACACGGCTTGCGCGACCTGCGTCCCCTGCTTGCGCGGCGACTATCACCGCTGCGACAACGGCCAGACCTTCGGCCATGGCTCGCACCTCGGCGACCTGCAGGGCGCCCAGGCCGAGCAGCTGCTGGTCCCGCGCGCCAACCTGACCCTGCGTCGGGTGCCCGATGGCATGTCCGACGAGGTGGCGCTTTTCGCCGGCGACGTGATGGGGACCGGCTACCACGCGGTCGCCCACGCCGGCATGTGCTCGGGCGACACGGTCGCGGTGCTGGGGCTCGGCCCGGTCGGGCTCTGCGCCGTGCAGGCAGCGCTCGCCGGCGGCGCCACCAAGGTCTTTGCGATCGACTCGGTCGAGCAGCGCCTGGCAATGGCCGGGGACTTTGGCGCGACGCCGGTTCATTTGACCGAGGAGGAGCCGAAGCGAGTCGTGCGGGCGGCGACCGAGAAGCGCGGCGTGGACGTCGTCGTCGATGCAGTCGGCGACCCGGGCCCGCTGGCGATGGCGGTCAGCCTCTGCCGCGACGCGGGCACGGTCTCGGGGATCGGCGCCTATGCCGGCAAGGGCGAGGTGCCGCTCGGCCTTGCTTGGCTCAAGGGGCTCACCCTGCGCCTCGGCCTCGCCAACGTGATCGCCCACGTCGACCGCGTGCTCGCCCTGATCGAGGCCGGCAAGCTCGATCCCGCGCCGCTCGTCACCCACCACATGAAGCTCGATGAGGCCGCCGAGGCCTACGCGCTCTACGACCAGCGCCAGGCGCTCAAGATCGTCCTCACGCCGTAGGCCCTCAGGTAGATTGAAATGAGTGCAGGGGAGGTGGGTGATCGGGTCGGTGCTCGTCGTCTTGGCGATGCTGGTGCCCGCGAGCGACGCTATTGCTTGCTCCTGTGCGCCGCAGCCGCCGGCGGAGTCGTTGCGTGAGGCGGACGGCGCGATTGTGGGGCGGCTGGTCAGGGTCCTCCCACACGGGTCGCTGCACGCGGTCTTCCGCTACGAAGTACGGCACGTCTACAAGGGCGCCGAGTCAATCGACGCGGGCCAGATGCTTGACGTGCGCGGCGCGCGGCGGACTGCTGCCTGTGGGTTGCCCCACCGCACCGACCGAACCTATGGCCTCTTTCTCTCCCACGCCCACGGCCGCTGGTTTGGCGGCATCTGCGGGGTGATCGCTCCGCAGCGGCTTCGTGCCGCCGCCCAGAACCAGACCGCAACCTCAGCTCGAGCGCCGGTAGAGCCGGTCCTTTGCGGCTAGCAGCCGCTGGTCGGCCATCGCGTGCAGGATGGCTGGATCGTCGGCTCCTTCGGCGACTCCGAAGGAAGCCCCGAGCGAGCCATCCGACATACCTATCCCGATGATTTCCTTGCTTATGCGGACGGCCGCCAGTTCGGCGTCCTCGCGGCAGGTCTTCGGCATCAGGATCGCGAACTCGTCGCCGCCGATGCGGAAGCAGTCGTCAGCCAGCCGCGACTCGTCGAGCAGCGCCGCGACCTGCTGCAGGGCCTTGTCCCCGGCGGGGTGCCCGAGCGCGTCGTTGATCTTCTTGAAGCCATCGAGGTCGAGCAGGCAGAGCGAGAGCGGCCAGGCGTAGCGCGAGGCCCGGGCGATCTCGACCGGCAGGCGTTCCTCGTAGGCGCGTCGGTTGAGCAGGCCGGTGAGCGCGTCGTGGCGGCCGCCGTGGACCTCGGCGGCGAAGAGGCTCGCGTGCGACATGTGGGCGGCGATCAGGTCGCTCAGTAGCTCGAGCGTTTCGACGTCGCCGCCGTCGAAGTTGTTGGGCTCGGGCGAGTAGACCTTGAGCACGCCCACCGTCTCGTCCTGGTGGGCCAGTGGCACGCAGAGCATCGAGCGCGCCATGACCCGACGGCAAGCCTCGGCGTCGACGCGCGGATCCTCCTCTGTGTCGTCGCTGCGCAAGACCTTGCCCTCAGCGACGCAGAGGCCGGAGAGGCTCGAGGCCATCTTCAGCCGCACGCCGAGGAACGGCCCTGCCTCGCCGCTGGTGACGCGGTAGACCATCTCGTCGCCATCGGCGATCTCGATCACCCCGGCGCTCGCCTCGGTCAGCTCTTGCCCGCGTGAGGCGATCAGCTGCATCACCGCGTCGAGGTCAAGGTCGCTTGCCGCGATCTCGGTTTGCGTCTGGATGATCGCCCGCAGGCGATCGCGGCTTGCCTCGCTCATGGCGGCCCTATCGGCCGGGAGCTACTGAAAATTTAGGACCGGCGGCTGTCCTTCAGTCGTTTGACGAGACTCGGGCCTAGGCGGCCAAAGCGATCGCGCTCGGTCTGCGATGCCGGCGGTACGTCTCTTCGACCCATCGATAGCCGGGACGCTCCCGCAGCGGCGCCCGGAAGCTCTCCATCCCGCCGGGCAGGGGTTCGTCTTCCGGGAGTGGACCCTCGTCGGGGAGGACGAGGGGATAGAAGAGCGCGGCGGCGCTGAGGTCGGCGACCGAGAACGAATCGCCGACCAGGTACTCGCTCCCGCCGAGCTCGGTCTCGAGTCGATCGAGGGCGGCGACGATCTTGCCGCGCGCGACCTCGGCGGCCTCCTCGCTGCGCACGCCGAAGCGGAGGCCGGTGTAGGTGCGGGCGTAGGTGACCGCACCGCTGCCGAGGCTGGCGACCGGTCCCGGCGTGGTGCGCGCGATCACGGCCTCGAAGCGCTCCGGGTCCTTGCCCAGCTCGTGGAAGCCGAGCAGGCGAACGTGCGGCCCCAGCTCCTCGTCGAAGAAGTCCTCGAGCTCCAGCGCCCGCCGGCGCTGCTCGGGGTCGTCCGGGTAGAGCGGCCGTTCGGGGAAGCGTTGTTCGAGGGCGGCGATGATCTCGGTCGAATCGCCGATTCGCTCGCCGTCGATCTCCAGCACCGGGAAGGTTTGGCTGGCGCCACGGGTCAGCCAGGTCGAAGCCAGGATGTGCAGCCCGGGGATGGTGACCGCGCGGCGCTTGTGCGGCACTTCCTTGTGGTCGAGAGCCCAGCGCGCCTTCTCGCTGTAGTGCGAGAGGGAGATGTGCCAGAGGGTCGGGCTCGCGTTGCGCATCGGAAACTCGTCAGCCAGCCTAGTCAGTGCGTACGATTCTGGGATGTCACTATTGAGCGAAGCGGAGATCGAGGCTCGGCTGCAGGACCTGAACGACTGGCAGCACCACGAGGGCGCGATAACCAAGCGCTTCCGCTGCGGCGACTTCGTCGGCTCGGTGAAGTTCGTCGAGAGCCTGGTCGAGCCCGCGGAGGCGATGGGCCACCATCCCGACCTGGAGATCTCCTGGGACACGGTGACGGTGACGATCTCCACCCACTCCGAGGGCGGCCTCACCGGCGCCGACTTCGAGCTGGCCGGGAAGGTCGACGCCCTATCGCCGACGAGCTGAGAATCGACTCGCGGCTCTCGATCCCCTTGTCGGAGATCGAGCTACGCGCCAGCCGCTCCTCGGGGCCGGGCGGGCAGCACGCCAACGTCACCGCCTCGCGGGTCGAAGCGGTCTTCGACATCGAGTCCTCGCGGGCGCTCGACGAGCGGCAGCGCGGGCTCCTGCTCGGCCGCGGCGGCTCGCTGATCACAGCCGTATCGCAGGACGCGCGCGGCCAAGCACGCAACCGCGAACTGGCGCTGGGGCGCCTGGCCGAGAAGATCGCCACCGGCCTGGCGGAGCCGGTGCGCCGTCGGCCGACCCGGCCCACCCGTGCCTCGCGCGTCAAGCGCCTCGAAGAGAAGCGCCGCGCGGGCGAACGCAAGCGCACCAGGCGGCGCCCCAGCGGCGATTACTGAACCGGTTCGCCGCGCTGGCGCAGGAAGTTGTAGCCGGCCGCTCGCCAGGCCAGCTCGCCCTCGTGCTCAATCTCAAAAGAGTCGTGGGGCTCGCCGGGTCTGACTGAGTCCATCGCCAGGGAGCGGCGTGAGCCGTCTGGTCGCTCTTCCCAGAAGGCGACCGAGACGAGGGTGACGCGACGGAGGAAACGACCGGCGGGCTCGGCTTCGATCATGTAGGCGGGCGCGGTCCCCTGGTCGGCGTCGGCGATGGGCGTCACCCGGACCCGTGGTGTCTGCTTGGGCCAGGTCGCGTGGCCGATGAGGTGGGCGAGGCGCTGGATGGCGACGGTGGTCCATTTGCGCCGGGTGCCGTTCAGCCCGAACGCCTGTGGGAAGCGCCAGCTCGTGCCCTGGTGGCCGGGGCTCGGCGGGCTCTCTCCCGCGCCGACTTTGTTCAGGCGGGTCAGCGGCCACGGGGTTCGCTTCAAGCCCAGGCGCAAGGCAAGTCGCGTTCCCGGGCCGCGGTCCATTCCCCAGCGCCCCGACCAGTGCACCCAATCTCGCTTGTCCGGCGCGACCGGCAGCGGCTTCACGGAGGGCTTTGCGCCGGGGGCTCCGGCTGGGTCGCAGACGTCGGAGAGCGGGACCATCGGGTGGGCACCTTCGACGAAGTAACAGGCGTGTGAGTCGACCGCGACGAAGACGTCCGGGCCTTCGCCGCGGCGCGTCGCCTCGACTTGGCGGGTCACTGGCTTGCCGTGCTCGGCCAACGTCACCTGCGTTGCCTCGAACGCCTCGCCGATGCGCTCGACTCGAACCTGGACCAGCTCCCAGTCGCCGTCGTGGCGGCCGGGAGGCAGCACGCAGGGGTTGTCCGCGTAGAAGAGCCAGTACTGGAGGAAGAGCGCATTGCCGTCGGAGACCAGGCGCCCGTAGGCGGTGCCTGCTCGGGCAAGGTCCTGATCGCGGCCGTAGGCGGCAAGGACCTCGTTGCTGCGCCGTTGCGTGTCCAGTCCCGGGCCGTCGCGCAGTGGGCTGAGGCGCGCTTTGAGTTCGTCCCCGTGTTGGCGCATCGCGGCCTCAGCGGGTGGCGTGCCCGCGAGCGGTTGGTCCTTGCTGTCGAGGACTGTGGAGTGCTCTAGGTAGCGGTCGACGGGACCAGGTCGCCATCGCTCCAGGGCATCGAAGTGGAGCGTTGGAGCGAAGCGACTGAGTAGTTCGAGTTGCTCGTCTGGAGACACATCGGGCAGCCTGGCAGACTGGTGGCGATGGCGAAGCGCAAGCAGCGGCAGCCGCGGCAGAAGGTGGCAACGATCGATTACGTCGACGCCGAGGGCAACACCCTGACCCTGCGCGAGTCTCTCAGCGCCGGCACCGTGGCAAAGCTCGGCGAGGGACCGGCGACGGCGGCGATGAGCCAGGAGGACGCCTGGCACCGCCGCTCGGAGTTGCTCTTCGAGCGCCTCGCCGTGCGCTGGGAGATCGCCGGCCTGCCCCTCACGGACCAGAAAATGTTGCTTGGTCGCTACCGGATGGCGGACTCGTCCACCCAGCAGTGGGTCCGTGAGACGATCGCCGAGCACCTGCAGAGATACATCCCGGAGCTGGCCGGGTAGGGGCGATAGACAGGCAACGAAAGGAACGCCATGTTCGCGAACACGAAAGCAACCAACGGCTTCGCCGTCGACGACATCGAGGCGGCAAAGGGGTTTTACGGCGAGACGCTGGGCCTCGGAGTCACCGTGCTGAGCGAGGAGCACGGCGTCGCCTCGATCCAGCTGGCCGGCGGCCGCGACACCCTGATGTACGCGAAGCCCGACTTCGTCCCCGCCACCTACACGATCCTCAACTTCGAGGTCGATGACGTCGATGCTGCCGTCGATGGCTTGCGTGAGCGCGGCATCGAGATGGAGCGTTACGAGAGCTTCGAGCAGGACGAGAAGGGCATCGCCCGCGGCCCCGGCCCCTCGATCGCCTGGTTCAAGGACCCGGCCGGCAACATCCTCTCGGTGCTCCAGCAGCCAGCTGAATAGACGTTTTTACGTCTAGACGTTTAGACGTCTAATCGTCTAATATGACGGGCGATGATCTTCAGAACGCCCGATCTGTCCCGTGATGATCTGCAGTCGCGCCTCGAGGAGCTCGATGGCCTTCGCGTGGCGCTTGGCCACGAGGTCGGTCGCCGTACGCCGTGGATCGGGTCGCTGCGGCGTCAGGTCCGCGCAAGCACGGTGGAGGGTTCTACTTCGATCGAGGGATTCAGCGTGGCTCCCGGCGAGGCCGTCGCGCTTGTCGGAGGCAAGGAGCCGATCGATCCGGGGGACGAGAACCGGATGGCGGTCGCTTCTTACGCACGCGCGATGGATCACGTCGGCGTGATGGCCGTCGATCCGGCATTCCACTGGTCCGACCGGGTGGTCCTTGACCTGCACTTCGACGCCTGCGCCTTTCAGCGAGCCGAGAATCCGGGTCGTTGGCGCACCGGGGGCGTCGGCGTGACCGGGAGCGACGGACGCCTCGTCTACCGGGCGCCCGCTGCCGGGGAGGTACCTGGGCTGATGGCGGAAGTGATCGAGTGGCTGGAGCGAGGCGATCCAGATGCCCACGTCGTGGTCCGTGCCGCGATGGCCCACCTCCACGTGGTCTCGGTGCACCCTTTCCACGACGGCAACGGCCGGATCTCTCGCATCGTCCAATCCCTGGTCCTCGCCCGCGAGGGGCTGATGTCTCCCGAGTTCGGCTCGATCGAGGAGTACCTCGCCTCCCACACGGCCGACTATTACGATGCGCTCAACGATGCCCACGGCCCGACCTTTCAGCCAGAGCGGGACGTCTCCGGCTGGATCGCCTTCTGCCTCGATGCCCACCTTGCCCAAGCTCGCCAACGCCTGGCCCAGGTCGAGGATGCTGGTACCCGCTGGACCAAGCTGGAACGCCTGGTCGAGTCCCGCAACTGGCCCGACCGACTGGTGATCGCCTTGGAGCAGGCCCTGATCGGCGGCAGCGACCGCGCCGCCTATGTGGCCGAGGCCGATGTGTCCCCGGCTACGGCCAGCGCCGACTTCCGCCGCCTGCTCGACGCAGGCCTGGTCGAGCAACTCGGCCGAGGCCGCAGCGCCCGCTATCGAGCGAGCGACAGCCTGCGGGTGGCGACGGTCTGACTCGTATGTACGGCTATCAAGAGCCCAGCAGCTTGGCCTTCTGGGCGGCGAACTCCTCCTCGGTGAGGATTCCCTGGGCCTTCAGTTCGCCGAGCTCCTTGAGCTGGTCGATCGTCGACTGGCCACCTTCGGCGGGGGCCGGAGGTGCAGCCGCCGCGGGGGCGGGGGCCTGTTGAGGTTCTTCCTGCGCTGCCCAGCGTTGGCCCTGGCGGCGCGAGACGCGGTTGCTGACGGCGGTCGCGGTGCCGGCGATCGCCGCCGTCCGCGCCACTCCTCGAAGTAGTCCTGGCATGGCGGTCTCCTTTACTCGGCCGCGTCGAGGGCGGCGAGGACGTCTTGGACGGGAATTCGCCCGCTGGCGACCAGCTGGCCACCCGAGCGACGTACGGCGGCGGCAAACGGCGCGGCCCAGCGGTTCTCGAAGACGAGAAGGGCGGCGGAGGTGCCCGGCTCGAGCGCGTTGCCGGCCTCGCTGAAGTCGTCGTCGGAGAGCAGCCCCGACGAGGCGCCCTCGAAGGCGGCGAAGGTATCGATCTCGTCGCCGAGGTCGGCGATCTCCAGTGCAGCTACGGAACCATCCTCGGCCTTGGCGATGAAGGCGAGGTCGAGGATGCGGATCAGTCCCCGGTCGACGAGGTCGATCAGGTGCGGCATCGCCTCCCCGGTCGGCTGCCGCCCAGGCCACTCGACGATCAGGTAGTCGATCGGGCCCATCTCGTTGAACTCATTGCCGGTCAAATCCGACCCCTTTCGCTGTCGAGTAGCGCCGGTTAGACCCGGCCCTGGGGACCATAGCGGCGCGGGCCCCATAGAGCTGATCTCGGGAAGGGCGCAAATGCGTCCAGACGACGAGACGTTCAATCGTCTGTTCGGCGGCGAATCTCTTCGGTCGCTTCGCGCGATTCGCGGCGAATGAAGAGAGACATGGCCGGGAAATCGAGCAGGAATATCTCCGGTAGCAAGAGCTGAGCTTGCCTACTCGCCCTTCGAGCTCCCCCAAAGCTCCGTGGCGATATACCTCCCGATCAGCGCCGCACGGAAGGTCTCGGCGGTGTGCAGCAGCACCACGAGCAGGGTCAACGGGGGGATGGCCAGCAGCAGACGCTGATCGGCACCTTCCTTCACCGTAAACCCAGGATTACCCCAGCGGCGGTGAGCGCGAGGCCGACGAGCGCAGCCTGCGCAGTGACGTGGCTGACGATCTCGGCCCGAAGCGCATTGAACTCTGCGATCGCCACGTCAACCGCCCTCTCCCGGTAAACGGGACCCTCGGCTTTCTCCGACGCTTCATCCACTGCCTGAACTCCCGCCACTGCCTGAAGGTAAAGCCGCGACCGGCGGGATGGGCGCGGCTGGGGTTCGAACCAGCGACCTCTACTCGCGCTCCAAAAGTCTCTCCAGCGCCTGGCCGACCTGGCGATAGATCTGCTCCTCGTCGCCATAGGGCACCTTGAGCCCTATACGGATTACCTCTGCCTTCGTCGGCTCGTCCTCGTCTGGGAGCAGGCGGTAGATGATGCGGTAGCGCGGGTTCACGTCGCGCTGCTCATCGAAATAGAGCTTGCGGCAGTCGGAGAGATTGCCGGTGTTGAATGCGAAGCCGCACGGCTTGCCAAGGCTCGGGTTCTCCTTCGAGACTTGGGCGAGCAGCTCAAGCGCCCGGCGCTTCAGCTCTTTGGAAGGAAGATCGAGGAGTTGCTGCTTGGCCGTGGGATCGAAGAATTCGACCGGGAGTCGCGCCACCTACAAGCCAAACTCCGCGGGATCAAATCCAGCCTCGCGAGCGACATCAGACAGCTCTGCTCGCTTGCCGGTGTCCTGGGCAATGGCCTCGCGGACCTCCTCCGAAGCGACCAGCTCGTCTAGAACCTCGGTCAGCCACTCGTACCGCTCGTAAGAGAGGATCACGCCCTCGGGCTTGCGATGAGAGCCGAAGACGACCGGATCAGCCCGCCCTCTCTGCTCGCGAAAAAGCTTCAAGTAGCTAGAGAGATGATCTCTAGCCTCAGCGCTCGGAACAACGATTTGCCTAGAAGCCATGGCTAGAGTCTAACAAAGTTACGTACAAATTCTCGTACAAGTTTGACCTCTAGATTGGCACACTTTGGAGCGATTCTGCGCGCCACGCGCGATCGGCGATGACCTAGCCTCGCCGAGGATGGTTCACCGCGAGGACTTGATCCCACGCTTCGAATGGCTTGCCGGCTCGAAGTACTACGACGAGGCTCTGGACGAGGCGCTGGTGGCGATCGCCTTTACGGCGCACGGCCGCGGCACTGAGCTCGTTGAGTACGGAGCGGCGTGGATGATGGCGAACGGAGTAGTCGAGGTGTTCGGACTTGAGGACCTGGTCGAGAAAGCCCGGAAGGAACTCTTGCCATTTCTCAGGGAATAGTGAGGCAGCATGGGCGCGGCTGGGTTCGAACCAGCGACCTCTCGCGTGTGAGGCGTTTGATCGCGTGAGCGGCATCTGGCTCTTGATGGCGAAAATGGCTCTGTAGCTGGGAAAGCAGGTTGGGAAGGGCTCGGCAGCGTTGGGTTAGGCTGGGCTGCGTTCTGGCCAATGAACGGGTCATTTGGTCAATGATTAGGCCAGCGAGAGACAAGGCCAGGCTTCGCGTCAACTTCAACGCAGGCCGATCTGACTAGGTGCTGACGGCAAGATCAGATGCAGGTTGACCTTACCCAAGGGGCTTCTGCTTCCACGCGAGTGCAGAAGTGCGATGAAGATGTTGCCGTTCATGTTCATCTGCCCTGGGGCCGCCCCATCACGCAGACTGCGAGAACCGGGCGCAGGTCCTCGACCAACACCCTGTCGATGGAGAATCCCCCCTCGCGTAGCCGATCGGCCAGCTCGTTCCCGAGGTCCCGGGCTCGCTCCGGCGCGGAGTGGCGTGCGTCCCAGAAGATGTAGACGGCCCCATCCCGGCCGAGGTGCTCGCGGACGGCACCGAGCGCCGTCTCCGGCTGCTGCCAGAAGGGAGCGACGTTGAAGGCAAAGACCTTGTCGAAGCGCCGATTGCCGAGGTCCGCGTCCTCCAGCACGATGGCCTCGAGCACAGCCCTGCCCGCGTCAACGTGCTCGCGGTTCCTCCGCGTGGCCATCTCGATCATCTTGGGCGAGCGGTCGATCGCGGTGATCGTTCCCGTCGTCAGCCTCTCGCAGACCAGGGAGACCGCAACGCCGTGGCCGCAGCCGACCTCGAGCAGGCGGTCGGCCGGACGGACCTCCAGAGTGTCGACCGCCCAAACGAACCGCTCCGATGCCTTGTTTGCCACGCCCCACCAATAGCATCACGCGCCCGTGAAGCCCATGCTCATCTGTCGATGAGCGTCCCAGCGAGCAGTTGTTGCTCCTTCGCGCGATGGGCGGCCGTGGCTCACATGAGTAGCCCGGCGCTGGCCGGCGTCACCGGCGCTCGGGCGCAATCGAATAGGCCAGATTCGATCATCTGGCTTCGATGCCTTGACAGGACCGGCCAACAGCTTATAAGCAACACCAACTAAACGGCGATTCCTGAGCAAAAGGGGAGAGAATGAACTCGGAGCGCATTTCGAACCGCTATTGGCTTTTCAGAGAGTCGAAATTGAGATTGCGGTTCGGAGGCTCCCTGCTCGCGACCTTGATCTCCGCCCTGCTTGTCCTGCTCGGCCCCTCAAACGCCAACGCCGCCGAATGCACGAATAGTTGGACGGGGGCAGCTGAAGGCACCTGGCAGACAGCTGCGAACTGGTCCGCCGGCCATGCCCCGAACTCCAGCGATGTCGCCTGCATCGGCTCAGGCAAGACCGTCAACGTGACCGCAGGAACAAATCAGACGGCGATCGTGCAAGGCGAAGGAAGCCTCACGATCAAAGAAAGCACCCTCGAACTCCTCGGTACGTCTGAACCCTCCGCGATCAAAAACTTGACCGTCAAATACAACGCGATCTTGACGGGACCCGGAACGATCAACGTCTCTAGCTCATTCGCCTGGACGAACGAAAGCACTATGTCGGGAACTGGAGCGACGGTCCTTGGGCCGGGCGCTTCCGGCTCGGTTACGACCGGCGGCGGTTGGGCCAGGCTCAAAGAACGGCGGCTGGTCACCGAAGGCGCCTTCGCCATGAACGAAGGCGTGATGGCCCTGACCGAAGGCGCCGAATTCCTCAACAAAGGCACGCTCACTGTCAATCACGAGACCGGCACCTTCGACATCTTCGATAACGGTGGAACCGCGCGACCAAAGCTTGTCAACGCGGGGGTGCTTCAGAAGACTGCCGGCACTGCGGAAACGGAACTCAGCCTCAACGTCGAAAATCAGGGCGAAATCAACGCCAAAACCGGAACTCTGACTCTCAAGGGAGGGACCGGCGTTTTCACCGGCGGCAGCGTGTTGAAGGGTTCGATTCGCCTCTACAAATCGTCTGTTACTGCGGACTCGTTCACCGGCAAAGAAGCGACCCTGACCATGCGGGAAGCCACGCTATCCGCCAATCCCAGCAGCAGTCCGGCAATAGGCAGTCTCGTCATGGACTACCTGGCTGTCATCTCAGGCGCAGGATCCCTGGAAATTGCGAAAGCGCTCACGTGGAAAAGCGAAAGCACCATGTCGGGCGCGGGCACGACCGTCATCGGAAGCTCGGCGACCGCTGGGATCACGACCTACTCGGCAAAGCTCGCCACGCGGACCTTGAGGAACGAAGGAACTCTCAACTTCGAAGGAGAAGTAGGGCGACTCGATGCTTCCGAAGGCGCGATTATCGAAAACAACGCCACGATCAACGCGAATTCGCTAGGTGCCTACGCCCGCTTTCCCGGGATCTACACCACCGCCGGGTCCACCTCGCTGATCAATCACGGCACGATCCAGAAGTCCGCTGGGACCAATGATTTCCGCTTGAACCTCAACGTCGAAAACTACGCGACGATCTCGGCTAAAACCGGACGGTTTCGCTACGACCTCAAAGGCGTGACCGTCTCGCTCAAGCCCGAAAGCATTGTCGAAGGCATTAGCCGCTTCGAAAAAACGGGCATCGTGGGTAACGGCTTTCAAGCGCCCAACGGAACGCTCTCGATTCGGGAATCACCGGTCCTCCTCGAAGGCAAAAGCCTCGTCGGTAATTTCGAGCCCGAGTATGAAGCGGTGGTGTCAGGTTCCGGTGATCTCGAAGTAACCCAGGCGTTCCTCTGGAATGGTCAAAGCACCCTCGGTGGGTCCGGGACGACGGTGCTGGGCCCAGCAAGCAACAACGTTCTCGATTCGGGTGCCACGACCGCCACTCTCGCTGGCCGAAAGATCGTCAACGAAGGGGCATTCACCCAGACCTCCTCTAGCAAGATGAATTTGGAAAAAGGCGCGACGTTCGTCAACGACGGCACTTACAACCTCAACTCCGAACCGTATCCGACGTGGATTCGAGACAGCATCAAATTCAAACTGGGGGAAGCTCCCAACAAATTCATCAACAATGGCTTGTTCCAGCGAACCGCAGGGAAACTTGCCCTCGAAGTCACTCCCGAATTCGAAAACAACGGGGTCATCAACGCGCAATCGAGCGGTATCGAAATCAAGAACCCGATCACCATCGCGAAGAGCGAGAAGCCAGGGCATCACTCGAAGTGCGGAGATCCCGTCGACTGCGCGACTGGAAACTTCTCAGAGAGCCAGACGGACTTTTTGATCGACGGGCGCGGGGTGCCGCTCGAGCTAACTAGGACCTACAGCGCGCAGGCAGCTGCGGCTGCCGTCTCGCCCGGGCCCTTCGGCTATGGCTGGACCAGCTCCTTCAGCGAGCACCTTCTCGTTGAAGGCAGCGGCGAAAAAGTGACGCTTATGGGGAGCGATGGCAGCACCATTCCGTTCACGAGGGCCGGAGGGGGGCCTGCGTATGCCGGCCCGGCCTGGTCCCTGAGTTCCTTGAGCGGCAGCCCGGAAGCCGGATACACGCTCATGTGCGCCGATCAGACTGAGCTGTCCTTCTCGGGTGCGGGGAGGCTCGAAAGCGTTGCCGATCGCAATGGCAACGAAACGACACTTTCCTACGACGAAGCGGGGCGCCTCAAAGCCATCACCGACGCGACAGGTCGCCAGATCACCTTTGCTTACAACGTCGGGGGCCAGGTCGAAATCGCGAAAGACCCGATGGGTCACATCGTGAAATACGCCTACGAAAGCGGCAACCTCGCCAGCGTTACGCTGCCGGGCCAAGCGAGCCCGCGCTGGAAATTCAAATACGACGCCAGCCACCGCCTGACAACGATGACCGACGGGCGTGAAGGCAAAACCGTGAACGAATACGACGCCTCCAGTCGCGTCAAATCGCAGACCGACCCAGGAGGCCACACGCTGGCCTTTGTATACGAAGGCTTCCACACGAAGATCACCAACAAAGCCACTGGCGCTGTCACTAACGAGTGGTTTACGAGCAAGAACCAGCCCTACTCGATCACGCACGGCTATGGCACGGCAAGCGCGACGACGGAAACCTTCTCCTATGACTCCGCCGGCCAGCTGATCCGTGAAACCGACGGCAACGGCCACATGACCACCTATGGCTATGACGGCGAAGGAAACCGCACGAGCGAAAAAGACGCGGCAGGCGATGAAACCAAATGGACCTACAACGGCACCCACGACGTCGTCTCGATGACGACGCCGCGCGGTGAGACCACGACGATCACCCGCGACGGTAACGGCAATCCGGAAGCGACCTCCCGGCCTGCGCCGGAAGAAGCAACTCAGACCTACAGCCTCGACTACAACGAATACGGCGAACTCGAAAGCCTCACCGATCCGCTCGAAATGACTTGGGCCTACGCCTACGACAGCCTAGGCAACCTGATCGCTGAAACGGATCCGCTGGGGAACATCCAGACCAGCGAATACGACGGAGACTCGCGTCTCATCTCGACCGTCAGCCCTCGAGGGAATCTTGAAGGCGCCGAACCATCCGAATACGAGACGAGCGTCGAACGCGATCCGTTGGGCCGGCCGCTGAAAGTGACGGATCCCCTGGGTCACTCCACCGAATACAGCTACGACGGCAACAGCAATCTCTCGGGCACAACTGATGCCAACGGACACACCACCAAATTCGCCTACAACGCCGATGACAAGCCGATCAAAGTCGAAAAGCCAAGCGGCGCGACTCTCAAAACCGAATATGACGGCGCTGGCCACGTGACGAGCCAGACGGACGGCAACAACCACACGACGACCTATGTCCGCAACGTGCTTGAGCAGCCAGTCGAAATCATTGATCCGCTGAGCCGCAAAACGATTCAGGAATTCGACGCGGGAGGAAACCTCAAAGCCGTGATTGACGCCGCCGAACGCAAAACTACCTACGCCTACGACGCCGCGGATCGCCTGGTTGACGTCGACTACTCAGAAGAAGCGACACCGGACGAGAGCTATGAATACGACGCCGACGGCAACCTCGTGAGCATGATCGACGGGACCGGCGAATCGACCTTCGGCTATGACCAACTCGGCCGGCTGACTGAAGCTGAGAACGGTCATGGCGATGTCGTCGGGTATGGCTACGACCTGGCCGAACAGCTGACGGGACTGATCTACCCCAACGGCAAATCGGTGGCTCGCGCCTTCGATGCCGCAGGGAGGCTGGAAAGCGTCACCGATTGGTTGGGCGGGACGACGAGCTTCGCCTACGACGCAGACTCCAACCTGGAAGCGATCGGCTTTCCGGCTGCGAGCGGCAACGTCGACGAATACGCCTACGACCGAGCCGATCGCATGAGCGGAGCCAGCTTCGGCAGCGGGGCGGAAGCACTCGCCTCCATCTCCTATTCGCGGAGCAAAATTGGCCAAGTCGAAGAAGAAGCCGTCCAGGGCTTGCCTGGCCCAGAAGAAATCTCTTACGCCTACGACAAAGATGATCGCCTGACGAGCGCCGGCGAAGCGAGCTTCGAATATGACCCCGCCGACAACCTCATCAAAGGGCTCGGCTCGACAAATACCTACGACGCCGCCAGCCAGTTGGAAGCCGGGACCAGCGTTAGCTACGCCTACGACAAACTCGGCGAGCGCACGAAAGCAATCTCCGAAGCAGGACCTGCGACCACATACAAATACGACCAAGCCGGAAGCCTGACCGCTATCGAACAGCCTGAAGAAGGAGAAGTGGCGGGCGTCAACGAGAACTTTGCCTATGACGGCGCTGGCCTTATCTCCGCTCGAACCAACGGAGCTACAACCGAGCATCTGACCTGGAGCGCCGGAGCAGCCCTCCCCTTGCTCCTCAGCGACGGGCAGCGCAGCTATATCTACGGGCCCAACGACCAGCCGATTGAGCAGGTCTCCTCAGAAGAAGCGCCCATCTACCTGCACTCCGATCAGCTCGGCACCACGCGATTGCTCACCGATGCCGGTGGGGAAGTCACCGGCACCTTCAGCTACGGACCGTATGGAAGTCTCATCGGGACGAGCGGTGCCGAAAGCACGCCGATGGGATTTGCGGGCCAGTACACCGACTCCGCGAGCGGCCTGCAGTACCTAAGAGCGCGATTCTACGACCCCGCAACCGGTCAGTTCCTCACGCGTGACCCTCTGGAAGGGCTTACTCGCGAGCCGTATGCCTACGCCTCCGACGATCCCCTGAACCTGACCGACCCCAGCGGTGAAATCTCCATCGCTCTTCCTGTCCCCTGCGTGATTACGATCCCCGTCCCGGTTGTAGGCGAGGCTTGCGGCGCTGCCGCTGCCGGCGCAGCTATCGCAGGTTCACTCCTCTTTCCGGAGAAGACGTCTGAAGATGACGTGATTGATCCGACCCTGTCGAACAGGCTTTCGGAATCCCAGTCGAAGGGGGGCAGAAAGGAAAAGGGATGTGAACCAGAGCCGCCCGGATATGACCCTGATACGTGGGAAAAGGGCCCCAGAAGTGGAGAACGTGCGGGTGAAAGTTACTGGGATCCCGAGGGGGGAGAGTGGCATTGGCATCCACGTGATCGACACCACGATCCTCACTGGGACTACAATCCCTGGGACCATTGGAATTCACCTTGGCAAAGACGCTGAGGCTAGGTAATTCGTGATCGGAACTCATGGCAACGGAGAGCGGTTGATCGAAGGTGCCTTCTATCAAGGTGCATACGGCCCGACGATCATCATGAAGGTTCTATCCCGAGAGGCCGTAGACTGGCTGGCGGGTGTCTTTATGGACCTGGCTGAGCATAGTGACGCATGCATCGAACTGACGGTCGCGAGTGGCGTTCATCTAGAGGCAGTATCACTATTGAAACTCCAGCGCGTAGACGAGCAGCCCGATGTCGCTCTGAAGCAACTTGCCGACGTGACCGAGGGGGCAGAGTTTGCCTGGAGTCAAGACGCTGAAAATTGGCGGACCTCGGCGACACTTCTTACCGCGTTGCTTGATCGAGGAAGTGGTCATCAGTATTTGACCCACGAAGGCAAGGACGCAGCCCTAATCGAGATTTCCTTCGAAGAGCCAAGCGTCCATTCGTCGTAGGTCGCTAACGGTCCGAGCGAAGCTGCGCCGTTAGTGATTTGGTCAATGAATTGGCCCACTGGCGATTCAACTCTCGCATTGCGGATCAGCGGTGAATCGCTGGTGGGGATTTCCATGGGGCGCGGCTGGGTTCGAACCAGCGACCTCTCGCGTGTGAGGCGCACTGTTGAGGAGCCGAAAAGTGGGCGGGAACCCTCATTCCCAAGCGGAATGACGCATCTGCCGCCGCCGTTCTTCTGAGCCGTCTGATTGCCGCAGTTTGCGGTTGATAGTGCCCGGCCTGGGCACTGGTGCCCAGGCCACCGGCGATAAACTGTCGCGTTCCTGTCAAGCACCTTGGCCTGATCTAGACAGCAGTCAGCTTCTCGCCAAGATCGATCCGAAGGCAGCGTATCCGCGTGAACCAGAAAATCAGGCTACGACGATTTCTCTACCTTGACTCAGCGCTTACTGATGAGTTCCTCGGTCAGGTGGAGGGTGGCCTTTATGACTCGGAGGCACTCACCAGCAAATCACGAGCTGAACATGGGGTCGGCGGAACCGTTGGAGCGGGTCCAGTATCGGTGGGTGCAGGCAGGGAGGGAGCCGACCAGGAGGCCAGCGAGCGATTGGTAAGACAGACCGCGGAGAGTGCGTTCAATCGATTGGCTCAGCTACTTGAAGGCACGGACAGCGTCCAATGGCTGGAGTCCATGGACGAGGGAATCTGGGAGCAGCTCAGCCGTGGAGAGGTTCTAGAGGTCGAGTGTCGTCTAGAGGTACCTCCCCTAATCAAGTTCTTGCTTATTGCGACGCAGCTTCCAGCGATGACCCAGCTAATGGAGGTTGTCGGAGGGGGAGAGACGTTCGACAGCGAGACAATGCAAGGTATACAGAGCATTCTTGCGATCGGGGAGCTGATGCAGTCGGTGCCGGTCATTGCGGAGCCTGCGGGGGCACCCGGCTTTAGGTTCGTCGCTCAGATCCGACCTGAGAGCTTGCGAATTGGCGTTGATGAACTCGAAACCGAGGCACGCTTGTATTGCACGCTTGATCGCAAGCTTGGGGATGGCGAGCAGTTTTCGATCATCGATGTAATTCCCGCCGTACGGAACCTTCCCAATAGGGAGGAGATCGAGGAGGGATTGACCACCGGCGATGCCAAGGAGCTCATCGGCGAGCCAGTCACGGCCCCGGCGGCTGTAGTGAGCGCTATCGCGATCTACCGATAGAGCAAGGCAATTGAAGGGGTGCTCTAGCCGCATTCACAAGCGGAATGTCGCACCTCACGCCGCCGTTGCTCTGGAGGTCAGGTTGCCGCTGTTTGCGGTCGATTCTCGGTCTACTGGCACTGGTGCTCAGGCTTTCCGGTCGTCGTCGGAGATGGCTACTATGCCCGCATGTCCGCTCCGCAGACAAAAGATGTCGCCACCTTGCCACCTTGATTGGCGAGCAGCCCTCAGCTCGACCTCAGCCGGCGGAAGAGATCACCTTGGACGTGATTCTCAAGCGAGCGGGCGGGAAGCGCATGTCGCAGGAGGAGTTCGACCGGCATTTCGGCGACTTGCCGACCGATGGCGAGGGATAGGCCGCTCTCTTTGTCATGATTTCCTCTGTGGAGCAGCCTCACGTCAAGCTCAGCGGCGACTACGAGGGTCCCTACGTTGTAGAGGAGGCCCGCTCAGACGGCCGTCTTCTCGTGGCCCCCGATACCTCCGCCCAGGCGATCATGGACCGCCTGGGCCACGAGCCCGCAACGCTGGCCGAGTTCGAGGCTGCCTACGGGGCGGTAAAGCCCCCCGACGGCGAGGGCTGAGCCGTGGCCCTCAAAGCGGGGCTTTGCGCCAGTGGCCTTCGACGAGCTGGCATGGCAGGACGATCTCCGCAAAGCGGGCAAGAGCGCCCGTCGCATCGGCGAAGAAACCCGCTCTCGCCTGGAGCGCGAGGGACAGGCCGTGGATGCCCTATTCGCCTGCGACGAGGATGCGAGGGACGGCACCAGCCTCCCCGGCTGCGTGAAGGTCTACATCCCGCCTCCCGGAGGCCCGCTTGGGCTCGTGTATCGCCTCGCAAAGAACAAAGATGGGCGCCTCTATCTCGACCATCTCGCGTTCGGCGTCCGACACCACCCGCCGGGGTCCGCTGCCGAATCCGTCTACCTCATGGCTCATCGACGCATGCATCGCCACGACTCGTAGGGGACTCCCCCCGCGATTGCAGGGATTCAACCGATGGGCGCGGCTGGGTTCGAACCAGCGACCTCTCGCGTGTGAGGCGAGCGCTCTCCCGCTGAGCTACGCGCCCGGGAGAGGTTGAATCATAGGCGGGACGCGGGGGTGGGTCAGGCGGGGGCTGGAGCCTCGACGGTGTCGCCCGGGGGAGGCTCTTCGTCTTGCTCCGCCATCGCTCGCTTCTGTAGCGCCATGCCTACGAAGGGGAAGATCAGAGTCGAGAGCATTGCGGCGCCGACCAGGCCGGCTGAGGTGGAGCTGCGCATCTTGCCGGCGTCGACGGCGATCGTCGTGATCGCCACCACCAGGGGCAGCTCGGTGGCGCTGAAGAAGGCGAGCGCTCGGCGCTCGGTAGCGCTGAGAACTTTGCGATAGAGCAGCAGGGCGGGGGTGCCGCGGACGACGAGGAAGAGGGCGAGGAAGAGGACCATCTTCGCGATCGCTTCCGCCGAGCCGAGAGCGCCCAGATCGAACTCGAGGCCGCTGGTGATGAAGAAGAAGGGGACGAAGAAGCCGAAGCCGACCGCGGTCAGCTTCGACTCGAAGATCTGCAGCTCGTGCCCACGCAGGGCGGCGCGGGTGATCATGCCGGCGACGAAGCCGCCGAGCAGGACGTCGAGGCCGAGCTGGCTGGCCAGCAGCACCAGGCCGAAGACGAGGACGACGGTGATCCTCACGGCGAGTTGGCTGCTCGCCTCGAAGGTTTTTTCGAAGGCGGGCCAGCCGCGCCAGGCGAGGCGCACCGAGGCGAGCGCGACGCCGAGGGCGAGGAATACGAAGGCAACCAGGATCGCCGCCTCGTGCAGCGGGCTGGCGGTGGTGAGGACGAGCGTGACGAGCAGGATCGGGCCGAACTCGCCGGCCCCTCCGGCCGCCATGAGAAAGGTGCCGAAGCGCGTTTTCAGGCTGCCGTTGTCTTTCAGGATCGGGATCAGCGTGCCGATCGCCGTCGTCGCCAGGGCGGAGCCGGTGTAGAGAAAGGAGACGACGATCCCGGCCGCGGCGAGGATGCCCCCGATGCCGTAGGCAAGCGCGACCGAGAGGGCCCAGCCGAGCGTGCCGAGTTTCAGCGGCGTCCCCTTGATCCGTTCGAAGTCGATCTCGTAGCCGGCGAAGTAGAAGAGCATGCCGAGCCCCAGGTTCGAGAAGAACTCGATGAAGTCGGAGGACTGGGCGAGGTTGAGGACTTCGGGCCCGATCAAGATTCCGAGGATCAGCTCCAGCACGACGACGGGGGGCGCCAGTCCTTTCGGCACGATGGCGACGGTGGTCGCGGCGATCGCCGCGACCAGAACGATGAAGAAGAAGGAGGAGGAGTCGACGTCGATCACGTGGCGCCGATCCTACGTTTGTCCACAGCTGGAGCAAGCGGAGATTGGGCTGGGTACCTAGAATTCGGTAGGCGCCAATTCGGCGCAACGATGAGCGAAGAGGAGAACCCGATGCTTTCTTCATTGCCCCGCCGAATCGCTGTGACCGTTATGGCCACAGTCGCAATTCTCGGTCTTGGTCTGGCGGCGAGCGCGAGCGCGAAGACCAGCAAATACCCCCCAAGCGCTGCCGCCCGAGGTTTCACCGGCGATGCGGCAGGCTGGACCTCTTCTTCTAGCAGCGATGGCACCTGCCTGGCGCCGCTGCTCTGCGCGAGCGTCACCAACAGCTTCCAAGCCTCTGGGGGCGCGGACGGCGGCGGCTTCATCCGCTCTGCCTATACGGGCGTAGTCGGGGTCACCGCCGTTGGCGGCACCACGACCGGCACGTGGGAAAGCCCCTCCTTCACCTATGAAGGGGTCGATGGAGAAGATGCAACTGGGGTAAGCCTTGCCCTCGACCGGCGGGCAAGCGTCGATCAACTGCTCGCGGTGGCCGGCAACTCGGCCGAGTACACGGTGCGCCTGATCGACCTCAGCGAAGGCGGTGAGGCGCTGATCCTGATTCCCGCAAGGACGCTGGCCGGCGCTGACTCCTGGACTGATGTGACGCGTGGTTCGATCGATCCCGAAAACATCACCGCCGGGCACGATTACCGGATCCAGATTACGAGCAGCTACACGAGTGGCACCAGCGTTCTGGTTAGCGGCAGCGCCGACTACGACAACGTTGTGCTCAGGGCGTCCGACGGCACAAGTGGCAAAGGCAAAGGCGGGGGCAAAAGGAAAGGTGCCGACGGCGGCGCGCTGAGCGAGCAGCGCCTAGGGGAGCTGCTGCGAGAGGCGACGCCCGGTACGGCAGTTCTGAACGGCAGCGGCAAGCGCCTCTTCGTCCGCGTCAGGTGCCCGCGCAAGATCGGCCACGCCTGTCGGACCACAGCACAGGGACTGCTGCGAAGGGGCCGCCCGGCGACGAGCAGGCGCACCGTCCGCGTGCGCAGCGGCAAGTCACGATTGGTCGTGCTGCCGGTCAAGCCCAAGGCCCGCAGGCAAGTGGCAAAGCGCAAGCGCCTCCTGGTCCGCCAAAAGGTCCGCGCCGGCAAGGTGACGGCCACCCTGGTCAAGAGCCGCCGCCTGATCCGCCGCTGAACTCAGGGGAGGGCGCGGCCGGATACGATGGTCGCGGACCGTGCTAGGTGGGGAATCAGCGGTGCCCTGTCACCCGAAATCCGCTTAGCGGGGCCGAATCCCGTTCCGAGGGGCTGGCCGTCGGGGTCAGTGCGCCGCGGAAGGTGTTGACGGCCGGGTCCTGCGCGACGTGGGCACGCGAACCAGGTCAGATCCGGAAGGAAGCAGCCTTAAGCGGATGCCGCGGGTGCCGCAGGCGAGCCCGGCTCGAGCCAACCGCGACGGACACGCCCGGTGACTTCGTCTCGGAGGACGGGGCGCACGGTCCGTTTTCGCGCATCCGACATTGACCCCGCTCCAGTGTGGTCAATGTCGGATGCGTCAATCGATCAGGCGCTTCTGCATGCGGTTGATCGCTACGCGCCAGGTGAGCAGGACGAAGCCGACGAGGAAGGCGAAGCGGGCTAGGTCGACCGCCTCGAAGCCGAAGGCGCCGCCGCGGACGAGTTCGACCAGCTGGTGCAGGGGGTTGAACTGGGCGACGACCTGGACGCCCTCCGGCAGGCCGTCGATTGGGAAGAAGGTGCCGGCGACGAGGAAGAGCGGCGTGATGAAGAGCGCGGTGACGTAGTTGAACTGGTCGATCTTCGCCACCGTCGCCGCCATCGCGATGCCGAAGCCGGCGAAGCCGAGCGCGGTGATGAAGCAGAAGAGTGGCACCAGCAGCATCCCCCAGGCCGGGTCGAGGCCGAAGCCGATCGTGACGAGGAGCGGCACGCAGCCGTAGGTGCCCGAGCGGATGCCGATCCAGAGCATCTCGGCGCTGACCAGCTCCTCGACGTCGACGGGCGCGGCGAGGATCGCGTCGTAGGTGTTCTGGAAGCGGTGCTTGACGAAGGTGCCGAACATCGCCGGCAGGGCGCTGGAGAAGATCACCGCGGTGGCGACCATGCCGGTGCCGACGAACTCGATGTAGGGGACGCCTTCGACTTCGTCGACCAGGGTCGCGCTCAGTCCCAGGCCGAAGGCGAGCAGGTAGACGATCGGTTCGAGGACGCTGGAGAAGGTCGTCCCCTTCCAGTAGGTGCGGAAGTTGGCGACCTCGCGGCTCATGATCCCGGCGATCGCGGCCGGTTCGAGGCGGCGCAGCTTTGCCGTGGTCCCGTTGCTCACTCCGCCTCCACCCCCGTCAGTAGCACGAAGACGTCCTCGAGCGAGGCGGCGCGGATCACCGCATCGTCAGGGATGCCGCCGTTGGCGGCGCGCTCGGAGCCGACGATCGCGATCGCGGGACCGGCCGGCCGCACCGGCAGGCCCTGCTCCTCGGCGATCGAGCGCACTTCGGTCAGCCGCTCGGGTGGTCCATAGACCTCGGCCGTGTGGGTGCCGGCGTGGGAGGCAATTAGCTCGGCCGGCGTGGCACGGGCGATCACCTTGCCCTTGTTGACCAGGGCCACCTCGTCGGCGAGCCGCTCGGCCTCCTCTATGTAGTGGGTCGACATCAGGATCGTCGTGCCCTGCAGGCGCAGGTTGTCGATCAGGGACCAGAGCTCGGTGCGGATCTGCGGATCGAGGCCGACCGTCGGCTCGTCGAGCAGGATCACTTTTGGCTCGTGGACGAGTCCGCGGGCAAGCAAGAGGCGGCGGCGCATGCCGCCGGAGAGCTCGTCGACGGCGTCGCGGCGGCGCCCGCGCAGCCGCGCCAGGTCGAGCGCTTTGTCCACTGCCGCGGCGACGTCGGGCACGCGATAGAGACGGGCGAAGACCGCCAGGTTGTCTTCGACGGTGACGTCGACGTCGAGGTTGTCGAGCTGGGGTACGACGCCCATCTCAGCACGGGCGGCCTTGGCGTCGGCGGGCAGCTCGTGATCGAGCACGCGCAGCTCACCCTCGTCGGCGATCGCCTGGCCGGTGAGCAGGCGCATCGTCGTCGACTTGCCGGCGCCGTTGGGGCCGAGCAGGCCGAGGCAGATGCCCTCGGGCACCTCGAGGTCGAGTCCGTCGACCGCCGTGATCGGGCCGAAGCGCTTGACCACGCCGCGGAGATGAATCGCTGCCGCCATGAGGCGATTCTCAACGATCGGCGGTGTCGGCAGCGAGCCGACCTCTCCCATCGCTCGTCAAGGACGCCTGGGAGACTGACGGCGTGTTGGACGAGCGGTGGATCAGGGCGCTGCATGTGGAGACGCTGCGCGAGGAGGAACTGCACGCGGAACGGGAGGCTCATGTGCTCTTTCAGGCCTCGACGATCGGAGCGCTGCTCGAAGGGGCATACGACGGTGATCTCTCCTTCGCTGAGCTGGCCGAGCACGGCGATCTTGGGCTCGGCACGCTCAACGGCCTCGACGGCGAGATGATCGCCCTCGACGGCCGCTTCTACCGGGCCGACGTCGACGGCACGGTGGGGGAGGTAGCGGGCGATGCGCTGACGCCGTTCGCCGTGGTGACGCGCTTTACGCCTACGGTCGCTGCCGAGGTAGTGGGGCCGCTCGACCACGAGGTGTTGCTGGCGAAGCTCGACGGGCTGATCCCCGCGGGCACCGCGTCCTGCGCGATCCGCATCGATGGCTCGTTCGACTTGGTTCGCACTCGTTCGGTGCCGCGGCAGAATCCGCCCTACCGTCCTCTTACCGAGGTCGTCGCCGAGCAGCACGTCTTCGAGCTCACCAACGTCAGCGGGACCATGCTCGGCTTCCGCTTCCCTACTTATGTCGAGGGAATCGAGGTCAGCGGCTACCACCTGCACTTCATCAGCGACGACCGAAGGCGGGGTGGCCATGTGCTCGACTCGCGCTGTGGCGGCATACTGCGCGTCCGGATCGATCCATCGAGCGATCTGCATGTGGAGCTGCCACCGGGGGTCGAGCTGGCGGACCCGGAAGTCGCCGCTGCGACTCACGCCGCGGTCGAGCAGGTTGAGCGCGGCTAAGGCGATTTGGTCAAGCAGGCCAAGGACGCAGGGAGCGAAGCGTGCTTTTGCACGCGAGCGACCGAGGACACCGGCATGCGCCGGCCAGATCGCCTTAGGCAGCTGCGTCGGCGAGGCGCTCGGCTAGCCAAAGGTCGCAGAGCCAGTCGGCCTGCGTGCCGCCCTTGCGGGCGACGACGATGCCCTCGGGGCCGCCCTCGACGGTTAGTTTTCTTCCAGCGGGTCGAGTTGGGTACGTCCTCTAGGGCCGCGGCAATCGCAGCGGGAACGTCGTCGTCGGGGCGCACCCGACCGTCCCGCGATTTCGCCTTGAACTCCGGCGTCGCCATCCGCACGGTCACTTCGCCGCGCGAGCTCACCTCGCTGCTGCCGAGCCGCACTGAGACCTGCCGACCGTGCCGCTCGCCGCTCAGCACCAGCGCGCCGTGGATATTGGGACCGACCCGGCCGGTCGTCGCATCACGGGTCTCGATGTTGACCTTGGGTCGCTCCGTCACCTCAAAGCCGAGCGGCGCGATCGCCAGCCCGACCTTCTCGTAGCCACTATCCATCTCGCCGCCCGGGGCCAAGGCGCGGATGCTGCCGTAGAGCGCCGCAATGACAATCAGCGGGCCGCCGATCAGCAGCGGCAGGAAGCTTTCGAAGAGGTAGATCAAGGGGACGGTGAGGAAGATCAGCAGCGTCACGATCATCCCCAACCGCAGACTGCGCCGGCCGGCGTCCCACATCGAGCCGCGCGCCTTGATCGCCTCGTCGTCGATTGGCTTGACCGCGAGCGCCGCCCAGAGCTGCTGCTCTTCCATCGTCGTCGGGTTCTCGATCTTGCCGCCGCCTTCGGCCACGGCCCGCGCGACCGCCTTCGCGTCACCACCCGCGGTCTTCTCCATATCGGAGCGCTGCAGGGCAAAGAGGATGATCATGAAGACCGCAAGCACGCCGAAGATCAGCGCGTAGGTCGTCTTCGGATTGCCTTGCCCTTCGCTGTTGAGGGCGATCACCGCCACGATCGCGGCGACGACGAAGACGCCGATCAGCCCAAAGAGGCCCGAGCGCTTAAAGCCGCCGCTGAACACCGCGCCAGCCTATCCCGCTCGGCAGCGCTTAAAGAGGAGCCAGGACTCGTTGGTGGCGACCCGCTTGAAGCTGCGCGGCGGGGCCAGCGAGAAGCGCGTCGGGTCGTTCGGGTCGAGGATGAAGTTGTGGATGACAAAGGGACTGGCAGGGTCGAGGAAGTAGCCATGCCGCGGCACGCCGTCCTCGCTGGCGCTGACGATCCCGGTTGGCTTGACGTCGAGGCCGAAGGCGAGTCGCGGAATCGCGCGGTGGTTGGGCACCGCGATCGGACCGCAGAGCGGCTCGGCGAAGGCGCCTGTGTCGACGAGCTCGCTGAGGTCGCGCTCGATCCTCCCCTGGTCGGCGAGGTCGGAGTGCACGGTCGAGTCGAGGTCCCACTGGTTTGGCAGCCAGAGCACGAACATCAGCAGCACGACGCCGGAGAAGACCTGCCAGCGCGTTCGCCATTGGTGGCCGTCCTCGAGCAGGCGCCAGCCGAGCAGGGCTACGGCGACGAAGACCGCCAGGATCGCCGCGCCGAGCATCGTGTAGCGGGCGATGATCGCGAGGCCGGCCGAGCCGAGCAGGGCGAAGGCGCCGAGGGCGAGGCCGGCAGCGACGAGCCCGAGCGCGGCACGGCGTCGCAGGAAGGCGAAGGCGAGGACGACACCGCCGGCGGCGCCGACCATGCCGGGCCACTGCAGGACTTCGCCGAGGCGGCGGGGGCCGTAGAGGACGAGGTCGGCGGGGCCGGTCTGGCGGGCCAGGGTGTCTACGGTTTCTCGGGTGCCGGTGAACGAGTACGTCGGGCTGCCCGCCGTGATCCAGTCGAATAGGGCCCAGAGGAGCGGGGCGGCGAGGGCGAGACCTGCAAGAAGGGCGCCGGTGGGGGAGACGAGGGCACCCCTCGCCCGTCCAAGCGCCGGCCTAATTAGGCCGGCGCTTTGAGTATCCGCCCGGTCGAGGGGTGCCCTCGTCTCCCTCTCGGGAGCGATCTGGCGGGACGAGTTGCCAGGGTCGGCGTCCCGATCCGGGCTAGCGGGAGCTTGTGAGGGACTGAGCAGCAGGTAGGCGAGATAGGCGATGGAGAAGAGCCAGGCCTCGGGGCGGAGCAGGCCCGCGAGGGCTAGGAGGGTTAGGACGGGCCAGCCGGCTCGGGGGCGCTTGGTCTCTATAAAGAGGGCTCCGAGGACTAGGGCTATGTAGGGGATGTCGACGTAGGCGCGGAGGCCGTTGGAGAGGAAGGGGGCGCGGGTTAGGACGATTGCTGCGGCTACGGCGCCGATTGGGCGGTCGAACCAGAGGGAGCCGAGGCGGTAGGTGAGGTAGCCGACCAGGCCCAGCGAGGCGTAGGCGATGACCATCGTCACCGTGATCGCCCCATCGCCGAGCGGGGTCGTGACCATGCCGAGCAGGTCGGCGAGCGGGTGCGGCGTCGGCGGCAGGGCGGCGCCGTAGTCGGGACTGACGCCGTGCGCCAGTTCGCGTCCCCAGACCAGCGCGTAGATCGTGTCGTAGTTGGGGAAGCCGAGCGGGAAGAGGACGAGCAGGGCCGCACCGACTCCGGCGACCCAGGCGACGGGTATCAGCCAGTTGCGGGTCCGCTGCGGCACCGGCGCACGGTATCGATGCCTGCTTCACCAAGGTGCAACGGCCTGCTTCACCGAGGTGCAACGCTTTGTTCCCCTCACAGGGCCGCAAAGCGTTGCACCTGTGGTCGGGCTGGTGATCGAGCGCGGATAGACTGGCTTTGGTGCCGCCGTCCAGCGACTCGATCTCCCTCTACCGCCGCCATCGGCCTGGCTCCTTCGACGAGGTGGTGGGCCAGCAGCACGTCGTGCGCACGCTGCGCAACGCGGTTGAGCAGGGCAAGGTCCACCATGCCTACCTCTTCGTCGGCTCGCGCGGCACCGGCAAGACCTCGATGGCGAAGATCCTCGCCCGCTCGCTCAACTGCGAGCGCGGCGGGCCGACCGTGACGCCCTGCGGCGAGTGCGAATCGTGCCTGACGATCGCCGCCGGCAGCTCGATCGACGTGATCGAGATGGACGCCGCCTCCAATCGCTCGGTCGACGATGTCCGCGACCTGCGCGAGCGGGTCGCCTACGCGCCCACCGGCGGCCGCTGGAAGGTCTACATCCTCGACGAGGCGCACATGCTGACCAAGGAGGCCTGGAACGCCTTCCTGAAGACGCTCGAGGAGCCGCCGCCGAACACCGTCTTCGTGCTCGCCACCACCGAGGCGCACAAGGTGATGGCGACGATCGCAGACCGCTGTCAGCGCTTCGACTTCCAACGCCCCTCGCTCGAGCAAATCTCCGAGGTGCTGAACCGGGTCGCCGCCGCCGAGGGGATCGAGGCGGAGGACGCCGCCGTGGCGATGATCGCCCGCTCGGCCTCGGGCAGCTTCCGCGACGCGCTCGGCACGCTCGATCAGCTGGTCGCCTTCGGCGGCAACCGGGTCAAACTTGACGACGTGCTCGAGTTGCTCGGTGCAGCCGACGCCGAGCTGCTCTTCGACGCCGTCGACGCGGTCATCGCCGAAGACCCGAAGGGGGTCCTGCTCGGGGTCGAGAAGATGGCCCGCTCCGGCCGCGACCCCGCCCAGTTCGCACGCGACCTGCTGGCGCACCTGCGGCACCTGCTGGTGACCCAGACCGTGGGCGAGGTGCCCAACACCTTTGTGGTGACCGCTACAGACGGGGAGCGGCTTTCAGCCCAAGCAAGCTCAATAGGCCCAGCGACACTCGTCCGCACCATCGACGAGCTGGCGAACGTGCTCACCGCCGTCCGCGAGGGTGACGACGCGCGCATGGCAGTCGAGATCGCACTGCTCAAGGCAGCCCGCCCTGATCTGGATCCATCCACTGAGGGATTGCTTCGACGTATCGAGAAACTTGAGCAAGAGACGAGGGGGCCTCGGGCCGCGGGTCCTGTCGGCGCAGGGGACCCACCGCCCCCTGCGGTCGCTAAAGCGTCCTCGGGGGCGGTCCCCCCTACGCCGCCACCCGCGGCAGAAGCCACCCCGGCTCACGAGCTAGAACCCCAAGCGTCGTCGGATAACCCGGCCCGCCCTGAACCCGAGAGCCAAGCTCAAAGCTCCGAGCGGGCTGAACCCGAGCCGTCAACCGAAGCCGATCCTCCCGGGGGTGGCGGCGGGGCGGGGGTGTCCGGCGCAGCGCGGCGTCCTGTTTTTCGCCCCGAAGACGCCACAAGCGAACCCGATGACTCTCCTGGCGAAAAACCCAGCGCGGAGCCGGACACCCCCGCCCCGCCGACAGGACCCGCGGGCCAGTTGGATCTCGAGCAGATCGTCAATACCTGGCCTGCCGTTCTGGACAAGCTGCGGGAGACGAGCCCTGCCTTGGCGGCGACCTTCGATGGAGCTCGGCCTGTGTCGCTCGACGAGGGGGCGCTGGAGGTCGGGTTTCCCGCCGAGCTCACTTTCAACAAGCGTAAGGCGGAGACGCCGGAGAAGCGGGAGCTGATGGCCGACGCGATCGAGGATGTGCTGGGGGAGAGGCTGCGGCCGACCTACGTGTTGCTCGACGGCGGGGCCGCCCCTGTCGAGGAGGCGAAAGCTTCCGAGGGCGAGATCGATCACGATGCGATGGTGGAGAAGCTGAAGAGTGAGTTCGACGCGGAGGAGGTCGGCTAGTGGCTAGGGGTGGACCCGGTGGTGGTTTCGATGTCAATGCGCTGATGAAACAGGCGCAGAAGATGCAGGACGAGATGCTGCAGGCGCAAGAGTCGCTCAAGTACGAGGTGGTCGAGGCCAGTGCCGGTGGTGGCATGGTCAAAGTGAAGATGGGCGGCGACCTGACCCTGCGCGAGATCGTCATCGACCCCGAGGCGATCGACCCCGAGGACGCCGAGATGCTCGCCGAGATGGTTCAGGCAGCGGTCAACGAGGGGCTGCGCGCCGCCCAGGAGCTGGCCAACTCGAAGATGGGCGGCATCACGGGAGGCCTCGGCGGCCTCCCCGGAATGTGAGCGCCGAGGGACCGGCGCCGCTGGCGCGCCTCGTCGCCGAGCTCTCGCGCTTGCCGGGGATCGGCCAGCGCACGGCGCAGCGCCTCGCCTTTCACATCCTCCGCGCCCCCGACGAAGAGGCCGCGGCGCTCTCGGCCGCGATCACCGAGGTGAAGGAGAAGGTCGGCCTCTGCGAGGAGTGCTTCAACCTCTCCGAGGGGCCGCGCTGCCGGATCTGCGCCGACGCCAACCGCGACCGCACGACGATCTGCGTGGTCGAGGAGCCGGCCGACGTGATCCCGATCGAGCGCACCCACGAGTACCGCGGCCTCTACCACGTGCTCGGCGGCGCCCTCTCGCCGATCGACGGGGTCGACGCCGAGGACCTGAAGATCGCCGAGCTGCTGCGCCGGGTCGAGGGCGGCGACGTGCGGGAGGTCGTCCTCGCCACCAACCCGACGACCACCGGCGAGGCAACCGCGCTGCACATCGCCGAGCGCCTGCGCGGCCAGGTCTCCGTCACCCGCCTCGCCAGCGGCCTGCCCGTAGGGGCCGACCTCGAGCACGCCGACGAGGTGACCCTCGGCAAGGCCTTCGCCGGCCGTCGCAGCCTCGATTGATCCGCGGTGCAACGCTTTACGGCTCCAGGGGGACCACAAAACGTTGCACCTGATGCCGGTAGGGCGGACGGTTTTCCTAGACAAGTGTCGGTCCGCAAATTGCGAGCATTTGCGGGACTGGCGTCCGTTGCTTTCGAGAAGGTCTTCGAATGGCAACGGAAACTCCGACAAGAGACGTAGGCAGCGAGGAGTCACCGTTCGGGCAAGTCGCTCGTGAAGTCTTCGCCGATGCGGCGCAGAAGCTGGCCGAGGAGTTTGGCTCGGTCACGGCGACGGCGGTCGCTGCCGTCCGCGAGCAGGAGGCGCCCATGCCGCCGGACGCGACGGCGCCGCCGGTCGAAGCGCACGCCAGTCTCTTCCAGCCTGGCCACATGCGCCGGCGCCTCGACCAACTGATCGAGACCAACAAACGCTACGGCCACCCCTTCGGCCTCGTCGTCTTCGACGTCGACGGGCCAGGGACGCGCGAGGACGAAGACCACGATGCCCGCGAGACGATGCTCACGGTCGTCGGCGCCGCCCTGCGGGACGCGGTGCGGATCGTCGACGAGACCTTCCTGCTCGAGGAGGACGCCCTCTGCGTCCTGGCTCCCAACCAGTCGACCATCGAGGGAGTGCAGATGACCGAGCGCCTGCTGCGGATGCTCGATGAGCTCGAGGCGGCCGGTGGGCTGAGAATCTCCGTCTCGGCCGGCGTCGTCGCCTGTCCGGAACACGGCAACGACGCGGACGAGCTGCTGCGCAAGGCCGACGAGGCGATGTGGCGCGCCCGCGCCGTCGGTCAGCCGGTCGGCGTCGGCGCTCTGCAAGATCGCTGACAGATTTCGCAAATCTGTCCATAACTTGCGTAAACCTGAGTTTTCGGTGCCAGAATGCCGCCAGATGCCAGGCATACGGACAAATGCCGCTGCGGAAGTTCTGGGGGTAAGCCCGAACACGCTGCGCAGCTGGGAGCGCCGCTACGGCTACCCGACGCCGAAGCGCACGGTCGGCAACCACCGCAACTACGAGCTGGTCGAGCTGCAGACCCTGCGCGACGCGCTGGCGCAGACCGGCAACATCTCCTCGGCGATCGAACTGGCCCGCCAGCGCCAGGCCGCGCCGGCAAACGACGGCAGTCTGATCGCGGCGCTGGAGAGTTTCGACGAGGACGCCGCCGACCGCGCGATCGAGGAGAGCCTGGCGCTGCGGCCGCTCGAGCGCACCGTGGAGGAGCTGCTGCTGCCGGCGGTCGACCGCCTCGCCGTCGATCCCGACCGAGAGGCCGAGCTGGAGTTTGCCTCGCGCTGGGCGACCGGCTGGCTGCACGGCGCCCGCCGCCTTGCCTCAACCGCTTCCCGTCCCGCCGGCATCCTGCTGCTCGATTCGAGCCGCGGCTCCGATGCCGAGGCTGTCCACAGCCAGGCGCTCGACCTCACCCTGCGCCGCGCCGGCTTCCGCGTCCTGATGCTTTCCAACGAGCTCGGTGACGAGCGGCTGGAGCGCGCTCTGGGCGCCCTCGAGCCGACCGCGATCGTGCTCTGCGGCCCCCGCGCCGACACCGCCGGCGCGGTCAAACTGGTTCGCCAGATCCGCGACCTCGGCGTCGACGCGCCGCTCTTCGGCTTCCGCGCTTCCGGCCTGATCGGCGACGCGATTCCCGCCGCCGGCAGCAAGCCGAGCGAAGTGACCGGGATGCTCAACGCGGACCTCCGCCGCCGCGCCGCGCAGGCCTTCGCCTAGCGCTCTCGGGCGCACTTCGGCGACCTTTCACCCAGGTCGGTATCGCTGGCTTCACCCCCCACAGTCACCAGCCTGTGACCGAGTGGTGACGATCTGGATACGGCACTGATAACGACTTGTAAATAGGTCGTAGAAGTTCGGTGAACCCGCTTGACAGAGCCGTTTGCGCCAACAAATCATGGCGCCGCAAAGGTTCAGTCAATGAAAGGAACGACTCGGATGAGCCAGATTCAGAGTGCGCCCAGGTGGGGTGGGCGTGCCCGCGTGGCTGGGCTTCTAGCCCTGGCGACGACGGCACTCGCGGTGATTGGCCCGGCCTCCCCGGCCAACGCCGATTTCACCACGGGCAAATGCGCAGGGTTGAGCATCGAAGGCAACGGCGCCAGCTTCGCCAAGACGGCGCAGGAAGTCTTCAACATCAACTTCAAGAACAACTACTGCGCCGGTACGCCGGGACAGGGCACGATCAACGTCGCCTACAACGCTGACGGCAGCGGCGAAGGCATCAAGACCATGCAGCTGCGAACGAGACCATCCAGGTTTGCGGGCAGTGACGATCCTCCCACGCCCGCCCAGGTGGCCTTGATGAACTCTGGGGCCAAAGAAGAAGGCGGCATCAAAGACGACGGCAAAGCTGGCAACGAGGGCAAAGTCCACGTCTTCCCGATCGCGGTTGGCGCTGTGGCGGCTCTGGTCAACTTCCCCACAGGCTGTAACCCGGAAGCGATCACGGACGACAACTATCGCACCGTCACTCAGGCCGCAATCACCGGCGACGCGACCAAGAAGGCGCTGCTGCGGGTTCGTTTCCCCAAGGCCAAGTTCGAGAAAATCTGGGCAGGGGAAGAAAACGCCAGCTGGAATGCAGCCATTCCCGGCCTCGGCTCTCAAAGCGGGGCCTGCGATGTCCCGATCATCCGTGTCGTCCGCTTCGACAATTCCGGCACGACGTTCGCCTTCAAGGACTACCTGCGGACGATCAAATCCGATCGCGGCTGGACGACCACCTATGAGTCCGGCGCCAACGGCAACCGCGAGTGGCCGAACGCCACCTTTGGAACGGGTGGGCAGTGCGCCACTGCTGCTCCCGGAAACCAGGCCGACAACGTCGACTTCCTCACCTCGGAGTGTGCAAAAGGCGCCGGCGAACTGGTCAAAAAATTGATCAACACCGAGGGCTCGATCGGATACGCGGACATCGCGACCGCGCGTAACGCGAGCCCCACGCTGGCGATCAACGCTGGGGCTGGGTCGGCGCCGACCGCGCCCTACTGGACGCAGGTGCAGAACGGCTCCGAAGCTTTCACTGAGCCGACCGCCGATGAAACCAACGGCTTCCGCACGACGGCGGCCGGAAATCCCGCACAGAAGGGTGCTAACTGCGGGACGACGGTATTCACCCAAATTCCATCGGACTCTTTTGGGGACTGGTCAAAAACCAGCGGTGTCAACGCCGCGACCGGCTACGGCATCTGCACGCTCACCTACGGGCTCGCGTTCGATGACAACGCCCCTGTCTTCGGCAACACGGCCGAAGAGGAGAGCAAGGCGCGCTCGGTCAAGGACTACATGGAAAGCATTGTCAGTGCGGCCGGACAGGGGACCCTGTTCACTGCCGACTACGCACAGGTGCCGAACAATCTGATCGCGATCTCGCGCGCAGGCGTCGCTGAAATCGGCTGGAACAAGGCCGGATCCGGTGGCTCCGGTGGTGGTGGTGGCACCACCACGGGCGGTGGCTCCACCGGTGGTGGTGGCCAGGCGGCGATCAGCAATCAGTTCACGCTGACCCGCAAGGCGATCTCGTCGAAAACCGGTGGCGCGACCCTCTCGGTCAAGCTCCCCGGCGCCGGCAAGCTCGACGTGATGGGCACGGCCAAAGTCGGCGGCAAAAAAATCACCGTCGGCCACCTCGTGCTCAACGCGGCCAAAGGCGGCACCTTCAACCTCACGCTCAAACCGAGCGCGGCGGCGAAGAAAGCGCTGAAGGCGAAAGGCAAACTTAGCGTCAGCCTGAGATTGACCTTCTCGCCCACGGGCGGGACGGCGAAGAGCTCGACCAGCTCGCTGACGCTGAAGCTGGCCACGCAGCACTAAGGAGGGTGTGTGGCCGCCAAGGCCACTGATGGAAGTGCCGGCTATGCGGCGCCCGGGCTCGAGCAGAGCCCGGGCGCCGCGCCGGTGAACGGGGTTCACCCCGATCGACGAATCAGAGGAGATCGATGAAAGAGCAAACGAAAAAAGACGGGGCCGGCAAGGGGCGCGGCAAGCTGCCGGTAAAGCCGCCCCACGTCGACATCCGTGCCGCCGCCCGGGCAGTGGGCGAGCGCCTGGGGGCAGCCGGGCGCTGGTTCCTCAAGGACCCGATCAACACGGTGTTGATCGTGGCCTCGACCGCGCTGACGATCATTTTCTTTGCCCTGCTGGGCGAGATCCAGCCGAGCTCGAGCGGCGAACGGGTGCCGCTCAGCAAGGTCGAAAAGCTCGCCAAGCAGAAAGAGATTCAGCTCGCCACCCTGCTCGACAACGACTCGCGGGTCGTCGTTGACACCAACGACGGTGAAGAACTGTACGCCGCCTATCCGAAGTCGGACGCGGAGACATCCAACCTGCTCAAGCAGCTGACTGCGGGCGGCGCGGTGGTCGAGATCGACCAGCAGGCCGACAAGCCCTCGAAGCAGATCATGGTCCAGTTCCTGATCCCGATCCTGCTCCTGGTTTGCCTCTTCGTCCTCTTCACCCGGCTCGGCCAGGACGGCGGCGCCGGCGCCTTCGCCGGCTTCTCCAAGTTCACCGGCAAGGGGCGCAAGAAGGGTGCGCCCTCGCCTGACCGCACAACCTTCGACAACGTTGCCGGCGCCGGCGAAGCCGTGGCCGAGCTGCGCGAGATCCGCGACTACCTCGCAAACCCCGGCCGCTACGCGGCGGTCGGCGCCCGCGCGCCGAAGGGGGTGCTCCTGGTTGGCCCGCCCGGGACCGGCAAGACGCTGCTGGCCAAGGCGACGGCGGGCGAGGCCGAGGCGACCTTCTTCTCGCTCTCGGGCTCTGACTTCGTCGAGTCGCTGGTCGGCGTCGGCGCGGCGCGCGTCCGCGACCTCTTTGCCCAAGCGCGCAAACAGGCACCGGCGCTGATCTTCATCGACGAGCTCGACGCCGCCGGGCGCAAGCGCGGCGCCGGCGTCGGCCAGGGCAACGACGAGCGCGAGCAGACGCTGAACGCGTTGCTGGTCGAGATGGACGGCTTCGGCGGCGACGCCGGCATCGTCGTCCTCGGAGCCACCAACCGTCCCGACATCCTCGACCCGGCGCTGTTGCGGCCGGGCCGCTTCGACCGCCAGGTGACGGTCGACGTGCCCGACGTGCACGGGCGGCTTGAGATCCTCACCCTGCATTGCGCCAAGCGCCCGCTGGCGCCGGGCACCTCGTTGGAGGAGATCGCCAAGCTCACCTCGGGCTTCAGCGGCGCCGAGCTGGCCAACGTGATCAACGAGGCGGCGCTGCTCTCGGTGCGCGAAGGCCGCACCGAGATGGACCAGCCGACCCTTGAGGAGGCGATCGACCGCGTCGTCGCCGGGCCGGCGCGTAAAACCCACGCGCTGACCGACGAGGAGCGCTGGGTGATCGCGATCCACGAGGCTGCCCACGCCGTGGTCGTCCGCGCCACGGGCCAGAAGATCTCCGCCCAGAAGCTCTCGATCGTCGCCCGCGGCCGCCAGCTCGGCACTGCCGCCCACATGCTGACCGACCGTGACGCCGTGGTGATGCAGGAACCGGACATGCGCATGCACCTGATCGCGATCCTCTCCGGCTACACAGCGGAGAAAATCGAGTTTGGCGTCGTCTCCACCGGCGTCCACGACGACCTTCACGCAGCTACCGGCCTAGCCCGTCAGATGGTCACCTCCTACGGGATGTCGGAGGAGCTCGGCCCGGTGACGATCGGTGAGAAGGCGGGGGAGGTCTTCCTCGGCGCCTCGCTGCAGGAGCTCGGCTCGGTCGGCCCGGCGACCTTGGAGCTGATCGACCGCGAGGTCGAGCGGATCGTCAAGGACTCGGTCGGCAAGGCCGAATCGATCCTGCAGGCCAACTGGAGCGCTTTGTATGAGACCGCCAATGCCCTGGTCGAACAGGAGACGCTCTCCGGCGTCGCCCTCGACGCGGTTCTCTCCACCGTGAAGCCGGCGCTGCTCGACTTTGGGGCGACTGGGGTAGGTGCGAGCGACGATCCCGGGGCAAGGCGCGCCGAGGAGTCAGAGGCACGCACGCACGAGTGGGACGCGCAAGCCGACGGTGACTAGGCCGAGGACATCGACGCTCGCGGCCTGCGCCGCGGCGGTTGCCCTCTTCGCCATGTCAGCCCCCGTCCCGGCCACGGCCGATCCGCTGATCTGGCGCCTCGAGCAGCCCCAGCCACCGTCAGGGTCGCCGTTTAAGGCGCCGCTGGGCGAACCGGGCGACCTCAGCTTTCGAGCCCCCAACCGGGGGCTGTTGACGATCGCCGGCAACGATGCGATCCCAGCCGGCATCTACAGCTGGAACGGCCAGAGCTGGCATCAGCTCAGCACCGTCTGCGGGGGCGGCGGCGATACGTCGAAGATCGCCTGGGCGGGCCCCGACGAGTTTTGGGTCGTTAGCCAGCCCAGCCTGCCGCGCCTGGGATCGGGCTTGGCCCTGTGTCACTTTCTCAACGGACAGGTGGTCGGCTCCTTCAGCACGCCGGTCGAATCGTCCGACCCCTTCCGCCAGATGCTCTCGGCCACCTGCAACGGGCCGAGCGACTGCTGGTTCGGCGGCGTCGGTTCCCAGGACGCGCTCGGTGAGCGGGTCGGCGCCTTCCACCTGCACTGGAACGGCAGCGCGCTGGAAACCGTCTACGGCCCGCAGGGGCGGGGCGTCAGCGACATGGAGTTCCATGGCGGCAAGCTGTACGAGAGCACGCTGGTCGGCCGCTCGCCGGAGAACCGCAGCGACCCGGTGAGCCTCGCCGAGAAAGAGCCGGTCGCAAAGCTGATCCACACCGTCGCCGGTCACACCTTCAGCAACGATCCGTTTGAGCCGGCCGAGTTCGCGGAAGGCGGGACCGAGTTGCTCGCGCTCGACGGTGACGGCACAAACCTCTGGGCGGTCGGCGGTGGCGCCGCCTCCGGTCCCGCGGCGCCGAGCGGCGGCTCGATTCCCCGGCCGCCGCTGGCGGCGCGCCTGGTGGGGGGGGAATTCGAAGAGCTGGACCTGGCCGGGCCGGTCTCCGGCAGCACTGCCCGCTTCGGCGACGTCGCCGCGATGCCCGCCGCCGACGTCGCGATGGCGACCCTCGTCCCCTTCCCCGACCGCCATAGCGTCAACAGCAAGGCCACGGTGGCGCGGATCGAGAGCGACGGCAGCGTGACGACGACGGCGCTGCCGGCCGCCGGCGCCGGCCGCGGCAGCGCCGCCCGCATCGCCTGCCCCGCGCCCGATGACTGCTGGCTGGTGACTTGGGCCGGTTGGCTCTTCCACTACAGCGACGGCAGCCCCGAAGCGGTGGACACCGATCCCTACTTCCAGGGCACGATCACCTTCCGGCCCAACGAGGCGGCCGAACAGTTCATTCCCGACGCCCTGCCCGAAGACGACTCGCTGCTGTTCGCCCCGCCCCCGGTCGAAACGGCGAAAGAAGAAGGTGGGAAAAACCGGGTGCGCCGCCTGCCGCCGCTGCTGCGCAACATCCACTCCGAGCTGCATGGCCTGCGGCTCGTCGTCACCTTCACGGTGACGCGGCGAGCCCGCGTGCAGTTGCTCGCGAAGCGCGCGGGCCGGGTGGTGGCCCGCACGCCCAAGCGCGTCCTCTCGCCCGGGCACCGTGAGCTGACCCTGCTTCTCGAGCGTGACCGCTACCCCACCGGCCTCGCCTTCAAGACGAAGGAGGTCAAGCGATGAAGCGTGGAGCGCGAGACCGTGTCAACCCGCCTATTACGCGGGTTGACACGGTCTCGCGTCGGCGGGAAGGGCAGCGGCGGCTCGCGGTCGCCGTTTTTGCCCTTGGGCTGGCGGTGGCGGTCATCTTGGTTGCGGCTACGCGGGGAAACGGCGCGACGGCAGGGGAAACGGGGCCGCTGCCCCTGCTCGGTGTGGCCGATTCCGAAGTGATCCTGATGGGAGCTGCTCCGGGCGGTCCCGCCGGAGAAACTTGGGGCTACCGACAGCTTCCCCTCTCCGTGGGGGCGGTCGAATCCGGTCTCGGCCCGCTTGCCTTCGGTCCCCAGTCGGGCAACGCGAAGCAGCTCGCCTTCCTGCGCTACGCCGACTCGACCGGGTGGCAGGTCTTCCAGGCGCCGGTCGACTCGAACGGCAATCCCTACCGGGGCCCGGCGCCGAACCGGCTCTCGCCCGACATCACTCCGCAGGGAGGCGGCGTGCTCGTCGGCCGCGACTCGAACCGGCCAGCCGGTGAACAGGTCGTCGTCTTGGACCATGAACCGGGTGGCTCCTGGCGGGCCTTGCCGCCGCCGCCCTTCGGCCTCCTCCTGCCGCCCGAAGGCGAAGCGCCCGCCGAGGCGCTCGCCGCCGAAGACGGAGCCGGCGCGATCGCCGACGCCGCCTTTGACGAGGCCGGCAAGACCGGTCTCTTCTTCGCGCCCAAGGGCCGCTCGGTCGAGGCCGCGGTGATCCACTGGGACGGCGAAGCCTGGAAACGCGAGCCGGTCAAAGTGCCGCTCGGCTCGGAGAAAAAATTCCACATCCTCGCGATCGACGCGACCGGCGCCGCCAACGCCTGGGCGATCGCCGAAGCCGATTCGGCGCTCGGCCGCTCCTTCGTGCTGCTCGAACGGGTCAGCGGCGGGCCGCCGGAATGGGTTGAGCGGGGCATCGGCGCCGCCGAGTTCGCCGCCCGCGACACGCCGGCCAAAGCGATCGAAGGACTGGCGCCGGTCGGCGGCGCGGCGCAGCCGCTCACCGTCACGCAGGACGGGGTCTGGGTGGACCTCAGCGGCACGATCGAAGGCGTCCAGCGCGACCTGACGATTTTCTACGACATCTCCTCGGGGGGAGTCACGGGTTCCTGGTGCGACGCCGCTGCCTGCACGGCAGGGCCGCTCGGCGTCAAGTTCTCGCGCCAGCTGGGCTACCGCAGCTTCGCCTGGCCCGGAGCCGGGTTCGGCACCAGGATCGTCACCAATCCGCTCGACCCCGGCGGCGGCGAGGAATCGAACCGTGGCACCTACCTGCGTTTCAGCAGCAGCAGCCAGTTCGCGCGGATTCCGGGCGGCGGCGGCAACTTCCGCGCCAGCGGCGCCTTCGCCAACGTCGACAGCGGCTGGCTGCAGGGGCCGGTGGAGATCTCCGCAAAGGCGGCGCCCAGCCAGCTGCGCTCCTGGCCGATCCCGCTGCGGGCGCCGCTGGCGGCGATCGCCGGCGCGCCGGGCGCGCCTCGGGGGGCGCTCAGCTCGGGCGCGCTCGCGGTCGGCGCCGACGGTGCCGTCGCCCGCTACGTTCCGGGCCAGGGCTGGGAACGGGAGTACCTGACGACCTCGAGCGGCTCGGTCAATAAGGCGACGCTGCGCGGCGTCGCCTGGCCCGAACCCGGCCATGCCTACGCGGTAGGCGATCGCGGCGCGATGTGGCAGTGGAACGCCAGCGACGACCTCTGGATCGCCGATCCAGGCGTGCCGATCGGCTTCGAAGGCAATCTGATGGGCGTCGCCTTCGACCCCGCCGACCCCGCCCGCGGCTATGCGGTCGGCAAGAGCGGCACGCTGCTCGGCTACGGCAAGAGCTGGGAGCAGGAAGCGCTGCCGGCCGGCTTCGGCGAAACGAACCTGACCTCGATCACCTTCTCCGGCAGCCAGGCGATCGTCGCCGCGGGAGGCGACCTGCTGACCAACGAGGGCGGCGGCTGGCACGTCGATCCCTCCGCCCACGCACTGCTCGACAGCGTGCGCGGCGGCAACCCGCAGCTCTACGCGGTCGCCGGCCTCCCCGACGGCGGCGCGGTCGCCGCCGGGCGCGACATCGTGATCGAGCGCGACAGCGCCGCATCCCCGTGGCGCTTCTCGAAGCAGCCGATCCTCGGCTCGACCGCGATCGCCGCCGCCGCGGTTCGCTCGGGCGACAGCGTGCGCGCCGTGCTCTCGGTCGTCCCCCAGCTCGTCTACCCGGCCGCCGATGACCTGCCGCTGCCGGATCCGAACGTGCCGCCGCCGGTGATCCCGCCCTTCGGCCTGCCCGGCGACGGCTACCTGTTGCGCGAGACGGCGAGCGGCTGGGAGGACGTGGAGCGCACAGCGTTCGCCGGCGCCGGCCCCGACCGCCCGGTCAAGACCGACCCAACCATGGCGCTGATGCTCGAGCCCTCGGGCGAAGGCTGGGCGGTGGGTGGCTGGAGCGGCAACGCGGATGCGGCCGGCAGGGGCGTCTCATCGAGCGGGGGCGGTGGCAGCGCGGTCCGAGCGCGGGTGCGCACGGCGGCGATCTCGCGCTTCGGGCCGGCGGCGGCCTCGGCGCCGATCGGGGCAACGCCCCAGCCCGTGCCGATGCCAGCCGGTCCGGTCCGTTTCGCGGTGGCGGGCAATGCGCAGTGCGAGGAAGCATGCGCCGATCTCGCCCCCGAGTCGCTCGGCCCGGACCGCACGCTGAGCGCGGCTCTCGGCCTCGTGGCGAGAACGCGGAGCCAATGGGGTCCGCGCGCCCTGCTCTACACCGGCAATCGGATCGCGACCGGGCTCGGGCCGGCCGACGGCGCTCGCTACGCGGCGCTGCTCGCCTCGCAGGGCGGCCTGCCGGTGTACGCGGCGCTTGGATCCAACGACCTCGGCGACGGCTCTGGGGCCGAAACCTTCACGTCCTCCTTTGCCGGCTTTGAGGCGCCCTTCGGCTCTGGCTCGGCGCCGCCCGGCGTCTCCACCGCGGGAATCCCGGGCGCGGCGCCCGGCCCGGGCGCTCGCACCCACTACGCCTTCGACAGCAGTGGGCCGGGGGGGACCGTGCGCGTGGTCGTGATCGACAACTCCGCTGGCTCGTTGGCGCTGAGCGACCCACGCCAGAACCCGCCCGAGGCGCAGCTGCCCTGGCTGGAAGCGGTCCTTGCCGACGCCCGCAGCGAGGGCATCGCGGCAATCGTGATGGGCAATCGCGCCCTCAACACCAGCTTCACGCCGAAGCTCAACGTCGCCAGCGACGGCAACGAGGTCGCCCGGGCGCTGGTCGACGGCGGCGCCTCGGCCTATCTCTTCGACCGGCCCGAAGAGAACCGCTCGATGCGCATCCCGGCGGGCGCCGCGACGACGATCCCGAGCTTCGGCAGCGGCACGCTCGGCTACCGCTCACAGCTCTCCGCTGTCGTCGGCAGCGAATCGGCGGACTCGCTCTTCGGCGACGCCGGCGTGATGGTGCTGGAAGTCAACGCCGACGAACGGGATCCGGCGACCAACCGCGCTCCGGTCAAGGTTCGCCTGATCCCGGTGATCCAGGACCTTTCGCTGGAAGCGATCGACGGCACGCTGCTGCGCCGCTCGATCCCGGCTCTGTTCAGCGGCCTCGGCCGCCGCCCGCTCGGGGGCGATCGCTGGGGAGCGGCCTCGGCCGGCGGGGTGCCCAACCCCTCCGGCGGCGACCCCTACACGCAGTTCCCGCCGGGACAGTGCCTGGTCGCGGGCTGCGCGACGAGGATGTCGCCGGAATACAGCTTCACCTCCTCGGACCCCGACATCGCCGACTTCGTCCGTCAGGACCCCAATTCGAGCAACCTACGCAAGCCGTTCCTCGACACCAAAGGAAAGGTCGTCACCGACAATTCCTCCGCGCTGCTCTGCCCGTTCAACGCCGGCACGACGACCGTCACGGTCAGCGCCGGGGGCTACTCCTACCCCCAACCGGTGACTGTGCAGGCCGGCAGCGTGCAGCGGCCCTGCGGCACCCGGCCGCTGCGCCCCGATCGTTTCAAGCACAACACCGCGAGCGCCTCGCCACCGCCACCCCCGCCTCCCCCTGCCTCACCGGGCCCGGCGCCGGCGAGCTTCCCACCCCCTCCGCCGCCAGCCGCGCCGCTACCGCCGGTGCCAAATCCCGTCCACATCGTGCCGCCACCGCCGGTGATCCCCGCCGCTTTCATCCCCCTGGCGGCGGGACTAGCGGCGACTGTACCGGCGGCGATTTTGCCGCCCCCCCCGCCGGTCGTGCGCCCGCTGCCGCCCGGCGGGTCCCCGGCGCGCAGCTACCAGGTCGAAGAGAAACGCGAAGAGGAGGCCGCGATTGAGGAATCCCAGGCCTTCTCGCGTTACGACCACGGAGAGGAAGGCTCCACAGTGTCGCCCTACCTGCTCGGGTTGGTCTTGATCGCCGCGATCGGCGGAGCGTCGGTGCGCGGCGGCCCCGGGGCACGGCGCCGGGCGCGTCCTGCTCCTGCGCACCTGGACCGCACCGACTGACCCGGCTGGGTGTAACGCGTTACGGCGTCGTCAAGGCCGCAGCGCGTTGCACCTCGCTCAGCGGACCGCTTCGGGGGTGAAGCGGTAGCCGATGCCGAAGTGGGTGTGGATATATCGCCAGCCCGGTGCGGCGATTTCCAGCTTGCCGCGCACCTTGCGCACGAGCACGTCAACCGAGCGGTCGCGGCGCGGCATCTCGCCGCCCCACATCAGCTCGTAGATCTCCGGCCGCTGCACGACGCTGTCGAGCCGCTTGGCGAGCAGGAAGAAGAGCTCGAACTCCCGCACAGTCAAACCCGTGCGGACGCCATCGATCAGGACCTGCAGCTCCGCGGGGCGGATTTCGACGTTGCCGATTTGCAGGCTGCCTTCTGGCGATGCCGCGGCCGGAGGGTGGGCGAGCATGGTCAGCGAGCCTCCCCAACGGGCGTCCTGAGGCGGTGAACTACTTGTGTCGAAGTTGAGAAGATTTGGAGAAGAAAGCGAGTTTCAGGGAGGTGCGCAGCTTTTTTCCACCGGTCGCGGGCACGTAGCCGATCGTTGCCCGGGCGGTGACTCGCTCTCCTGCGCGCAGATCGGCCAGAAGGGCCTGGCTTGGGTGCATGGTGACGGAGACCGAGCCCTTGCTGGTCGCTCTCGCTTTGCCTTCAGCGATCCTGCTCGGGCGGTCGCGGCCGCCAACCGAGCCTCTGGCCGCGGCATCGATCCGACCGGCGGCGGGAACCGAGACGCTGAGCACGGCGATGCCGTTGCGCATGGTTCGCAGGCGGGCTGAGATGTGACGGCGGCCGAAGGTTTCGATCGAGCTTTCACCCCCGCCTCCCGCGCCCGCCGAGCCGTCCGGTACCGGCTCGGGCTCGCGCGTGACGACAAATGCGTCGGCGCGTTGGTTGGCGTCTCCAACGAAGAGGTTGCCGGCAAACGAGCTGAAGGCGATGCGGCTTGCGTCGGCGGAAAGGCTGAGCCCGTCGAGGACTTCGCCGTCACTGTCTTCGCCCGTGGTCGAGTGCGTCGCCCTTTCGATCGTGTGCTGTTCGAGATCGACCAGGTAGACATCGTGCGGGCCGGGCACCGCCCGCGGCTGTCCGGCCAGTTGCAGGACGGGCAGCGAGTACTGCGTGCGGCTCGTCGTGACCGCGATGCAGCGGCCATCAGAGGAGATCGCGACGCTGGTGAGCGGGGCTCCGAGAGCCGCGTCGCCGCTCGCTGTATCGCGGGTCAGCTCGGTCGTGGCCTGCTTGCGACTGAGGCCACCGTCCATCCGGGTCACGTAGAGGTCCAAGCCGAGGCCGGTGGTCAGGACCGCCCGCGGGCCGGCCCCGGTGAGGAAGGCAACCGTGTTGCCGTCACCGCTCAGGGCCGGCAGCTGCCCGGTGATGTCGGTGATCGACTCGCGGCTGGCCAGGGGGCCGTAGCAAGGGCCGGTCGAGGTCGAGTCAAAGGTCGTCGTCATGCCCGGGTTCTCCTCTTCGAGCTGGCGGCAGGTCGGGTCGTCGGGGTCCGAGAGGCCGGAGATCCGCCGGGTTGGCTGGGCGGCGCCGAACGGGGCGCGTCGCCAGAGGTAGTAGTAGAAGCTGGGGTCGGTGTTCTCGCCGCCGAGAAAGCGGGTCTGCGCGGCGGCGTTGTTGCCCGTCCAGGCGACGGTCGTGCCGTCAGCGCTGATCGCCGCTCCGATCGAGCCGCCCGCGGGCTGCCCGGTCATCTGGTCGGTGCTCGCTTCGCGCGTTGCGGTGATCAGGGTGGTGCTCTGGCTCGACAGGTCACGCACGAAGATCTGGCCGCCGGGCGTTTCGGTGGCGGGCTGCCCGGGCAGGTCGGAGGCCGCTTCGGTGCGGAATGCGACTCGCTGGCCGTCGGCGCTGATTGCAACGCCCCGCGATGCGCTGGCTCCGGGATTGCCGCCCTGGATTGGAACGCCGGGCGCTTCGTATGTCGCCGGTGCGGCGCTGCCGTCTCGGGCCGAGACGAGCTCGAACGGGCAGGGCGGTGGCGTGGGCCCCGTGCACACTCCCCCGCCGGGGATGGCGACGGCCATGTCGCGGCGATATACGTCGATGCTGTCGTTCGTATCCGCCGCGACCAGCTGCTGCGCGGTCGCGAAGGCGAGATAGCGCCCGTTGGCGCTGATCGAGGGGTTGAAGGCGCCGCGGCGCAGGAACGAGTTGCTGTCCTCCTGGAAGAGGTTGCCGTCGGCGACCTTCGCCAGGGCGCGGGTCTGCAGGTCGAAGCGGAAGATGCCCCCCGCCCGGTACTGCCCTGGCGGATCGGGATCGTCGTCGGCGAAGAAGTTGCGCGCAAAGGTTTCGAAGGCGACGTAGCGGCCGTCGGCGGAGATCGTCGCGAAGCGGGTCGTGTCGTCGCCCTGTTCGAGCCGGCCGTAGTCGGCGGAGACGAGGAGCGCCCCCGGCACACCGTCGGAGCCGTTGTCGTAGAAAGCCCGGGCGCCGAGCGGCAGGAGCAGGACGGCGAGCATCGCCGCGGCGCCGCAAAGCAGAACTCTCCGTGCCGGTCTCATCCGACCCGCACCTCGCGGCTGAAAGCCGTCTTGTTTCCCGCCCGGTCCCTTGCCGTGACCGTCACCCGGTAGGAGCCGGCTCCGGCGTAGGCGTGGCGGACCACGACCGGCCGGTTCCCCCTCTTTTTCCGGTGGCCCCTGCTGCCCACGGCGCCGGCGGTCGAGGGGCGGGCGCTGCCCCGGTCGCCAAAGGAGATCTGGAGGGCGCGGCCCTTGACGCCGCTGACGCGGTCGGCGACGACCACGGCGAGATGCTTGCCGCGCCTGCGCAGGCGGATCGCCGGCGGCTTGCGGTCGACCAGCAGCGTTGCCTTGCGGCTGCCCGTTTCCTGCTTGCTGTCGTCAATCGCGAAAATCTGCAGTTTGTGGCGCCCTTCGCCGATCCGCTTGCTTTTGAGCACGGCGTGAAGGCGGATGGTCCGCTTGCCGATCTGCTCGTCGTCGACGCTGACCGAGTAGCGCAGGCCGCCGATCGCGTTGTCGGCGGCGTTCCATTTGATCCGCATCGTCGCTTTGCGTTGCCAGCCGTCCGGCACTTCGACCAGGAAAGGGTCCGGGGGGGCGTCGACGACCGCCGCGGCGATCTGGGCCTTCGCCCCGCTGCCCTGGCGCCAGGCGAGCAGCGCGTCGCCGAGGCCCGAGCCGCCCAGCGCCAGGCCACCGATCGCGCCGCCGCCGGGCACGCTCAGCGCGGCGGATTCCGCGACGCCGTCGGCGCGCCTTTCGCGCACCGCGACGCTGCCCGCCCCGCCCTTCAGCTCCTTCCAGGCGCCGGCCCCGGCCAGGCTGCCGGCGACGTCGACCAGGGGTTCGCCGGGGATCGAGCTGCCACCGTCGTCAATTCGCTCGGTGGCGTCCAGCTCGGAGTTGTCGCCGGAGGCGAGCAGGGTCGCGGCGCCCGAGGAGAAACCGGCGAGGAAGCCGCCTTCGGGCTCGACCGCGACGCTCGGCGCGCCGAGGCCGCCCCGCACGCCTCCATCGACGAGCCGCGCCCCCTTGAAGGCGCTGGCGCCTTCAGCGAAGGCGTCGGGCATCTCGTTGACGAGGAGCCGCGGCGCGTCAAGTTTGCTGCCTTGCCCGGGCTGCTGGCGGAAGGCGACTGCCGCCTGGCCGAAGCCGGCGTCGTCGAGGTCGAAGGCGTCGGCTTCGCCGCGCAGCGGCGCCCCTTCCCAGCTCGACGGGCTCACCATCAGGGGGATGCCGACGGTGGTGCCGAAGACCCGCCGCGCCCAGACGCGATTGACGAATTCATCGTCGGGCTCGCGCCAGGCGACGACCGCCTGGCCGAGCGAGTCGATGCCTATCTTCGGCCCGCTCGCGGCGTTCGGTTTCGGCATCGGCGTTACGGGATTGCGATCGACCGGGTTGCCCAGCACCGACCAGAGGCGGTTGTTGTAGCGGGCGACCCTGACGTCGAGGCCGAGATAGCCGGGAGGGTTGAGTGGGCTTTCGTCGGTGATCACGAGGTAGGTGAGGTAGGCCTGGCCGCCGGCGTTCATCGCGAGGTCCGGGAAGGTGGCGGTTGCTTCGCCCGCATTGAGGTCCACCGGCACCGGCTGCTCGAAGCCTTTCGCGCCTGGGTCCAGAGTCGCCGAATACATGCGGTCGGTGCCGACGCCGAACTCCCCGATCCAGGTGACCACCAGCCGGCCGCCGCCACCGGCGGCGATGCGCGGCCAGCTCGAGTCGAAGTTCTGACCGGCGTCGACGCGCTGCGGCGCTTCCCAGGCCCCGGCGAAGCGGGCGGCGAAGAGGTGGCTGTGGCCGCCTTCCTTCTTCAAATAGACGACTCCGCCGCTGCCGTCCTCCGCCATCGCGGCGTCGCCGACTTCGACTACGTCAGCGCTGGGCCCATCGATCGTTGCGACGCCGGAGACGGCCGCGGCCGCCGGCGAGGCCCCCGCGAGCAGGGCGAGGCCAGCGGCGAGGGCGACCGCGGGCAAGGTGAGACGCAGCGGAGCTCGGTCGCGCATCGGGCGAACCCTTTCGCCTCGCGGCCCAGCCCTTGTAACCAAGGCGATACCAAGTGGTTAAGCGCGCTTTCAGGCGCCAAAGCGGACTTCCAGCGGGTTCGTAACCAGTTCTTATCCAGACGGTTACGCCGCATTCACTTCACACCCTTGGGGCGACTCGACACTAGCCGAGTTCAAGAACCTGTCCTGAATTCGTCACCTAGGAGCGATCTATCTCAATGAAGAAGCGCACCCCTCTTCTCTCAGTGCTGACGGCTGTGGCGCTGACCGCTTGCGTCGCCATTCCCGCCGCGGCGCCGGCCAAGCCGACGATCACGATGAGCGGATCGACCTCGGTCGCCCCGTTGGCCTCCCTGCTGGCCAAAAAGTACCTGAGCGTGTGCGGTCATTGCGTCAACTTCCGCCTGCTGCAGGGCGGCTCCGACATCGGTGTCGCCGATGCGGCCGCGGGCCGAGTAACGATCGGCAACTCCTCCCGCGACCCGAAGCCGAGCGATCCCGGCGGACTCGTCTTCACCAAGATCGCCCGCGACGCGGTCTGCATCGTCACCAACAGCTCCAACCCGATCCCGACGATCGATCAAGCCGGTGTGCAGGCGATCTTCGGTGGCGGCGTACGCACCTGGAGCAGCGTCCCGGGGGCGACCCAGCGCGGCACGATCGACATCTCCGTGCGTACTCCCGGCTCTGGTACCCAGGATGCCTTCCAGCGCATCTTCATGGGTTCGACCAAGGTCTTCGGCGGCGCCAGCCAGAAGACCTCGAACGGACTGATCCAGCAGCTGGTCAAGTCCGACCCAGCCGGGATCGGTTACGTCTCGCTGTACTTCACCAGCGGAGTCCACGCGGTTCCCTACCAGGGTGTGCCGTGCACGCTGCGCAACGCCAAGTCCGGCCAGTACGGGGGCTCGCGTAACTTCTACATGGTTACCCGCGGCGCGCCCAAGGGGGCGGCGAAGGAATGGATCAAGTGGATCACCCACAGCGGCGCCGCCGCTGTGATCGTCGGGACCGACTGGGTGCCGCTGCACTAGTGACCAAGGGGGGCACGCCAGCCGAGGGGCAGTCTGGCGACCGCACGGATCAGCGCACCGAGCTCCTGCTCGGTGCGCTCTCCGCCGCGGTCCTCCTGCTGATCGCCTTCATGATCGTCTTCGTCTTCACGAAGGCGTGGCCGTCGTTCTCCCACAACGGCCTGGCTTGGTTTGGCCCCGGCGGCAGCGTCGACGAACAGCTGACGAACATCTTCAACTCGCCGGCGGATCCCGATGACTACGTCTACACCCTGCATGCCTGGCCGCTGCTCTACTCGACGGCGCTGATCACGGGAGGCGCGGTGATCATCGGCACGGGGCTCTCGCTGCTCTCGGCGATGTTCATCGTCGAGTTCGCGCCGCCCTGGCTGGCCTCGATCCTGCAGCCGGTGATCCGCCTGCTCGCCGCGGTGCCCTCGGTGATCTACGGCCTGATCGCGCTGCTCGTTCTCGTCCCCTTCGTCGGCAACGACCTCATCTCCGGGGCCGAAAAGGAATCGGTCCAGTACGTGATCCAGCTCGACGGGACCGGCCTGATCGTCGGCGTGCTCGTGCTCACGGTGATGATCTCGCCGATCATGATCGCGATCGTCACCGACGCGCTGCGCTCGGTGCCGCGCGGCTGGACCGAGGGGGCCGCCGCGCTCGGCGTCAACCGCTGGCGGGCGCTGCGCACGGTGGGCCTGCGGGCGGCGCGGCCGGCGATCGTCGCGGCAGCCGTGTTGGCGACGGCGCGGGCGCTTGGCGAGGCGATCATGCTCTCGATGGTCTCGGGCTCGCACGCCTTCGCGCCCAACCCGCTCGACGGCGTCACCTTCTTCTTCGAGCCGGCGCTGACCTTCGCCGCGGCGATCGTCGACCACGCCGACGAGCTCTCGGTCAAGCCTTCCGGCCAGACGATCTACGCCTTCGCCGCGGTCCTCTTGATCTCCAGCGCCTTCCTCTCCTTCGCCGGCTACGTGGCGCGGCGCTCGATGCGCAAATACACCCTCTCGACGCGATAGCGATGAGCACTCACGCACAGACCCCGCCGGCCCCGACGCTCTACCAGCGGATTCGCGGTAACGAGTCCTGGAGCATCGGCGATCGAGTCGGCGTCGGGCTGGCCTGGGCGGCGGGCCTCCTGCTCTGCGCGATCGCCACCGCGATCGTCCTCTACATGCTCTTTCGCGGCCTGCAGTACCTCAATCTCTCGGAGATGTTCAGCCACCCTCAGCCCGGGCTGGACCAGGCAGAGAGCGGTGGCTTCCTCGACCCGATCCTGGGCACGGTGGTGGTCGCCGTGATGGGCACGGTGATCGCCGCGCCGCTCGGCGTCTCGATCGCGGTCTGGCTGACCGAGTACGCGCGTCCCGCCGGGCTCGCACGCGCGGTCGAGTCGTGCATCGAGATCGTCGCCGGCACGCCCAGCATCGTGCTGGCGATCTTCGGCCTGCTCGTTTTCCAGCAGAGCTTCTTCAGCGCCCTCTCGCCGACCGGCGAGGGAGCGACGCCGCTCGGCCGCTCCTTCATCATCGCCGGCGCGATGATGTCGCTGATCGCGCTGCCGCTGATCGTCGGCGCCACCCGCGAGGCGCTCAACTCGATCCCCCGCCACATGCGCGAGGCTTCCTACGCGCTCGGCAAGGACCGCGCCTCGACGATCCGCCGCGTGCTGCTGCCGGCCTCGCGGCGCGGCATCGGCACCGGGGTCACGCTGGGCATGGGCCGGATCATCGGCGACACCGCGATCGTCTTCATCCTGCTCGGCGCGACGCTGCGCTTCGAACCGAACGGCGGCCTGCCGGGCTGGGACGTGCTCACCGGCAACGGCAGCACCCTGACCACCTACGTCTTCAACAACAGCCCGGCCGGGGAAGGCGGCTCGCCCGAGAAGGCCTACGCCGCCGCCTTCGTGCTGCTGGCGATCGTCTTGGCGCTCAACTTCACCGTCGACCTGATCACGCGCGGGAGGGGGAGGTCGTGGACGCGATGAGTCCGGGTGGGCCGGAGGGGTTCCGCGAGCCGCTGGCGGTGGCCGCGCAGCTGCCGCCGCCCGTGCGGCGGATCCAGGTGGAGGAGCAACCGACGGTCGTGCAGGGGCCGTCGGGCGGCAACGGTCACGTGCCGGCGGGCGCGATGGCGGCGCCCCGCCTCAAGCAACTGCCCCGGGCCGCCACCACCCCGCTGGAGCGGATGCGGACCGAGAAGTTGAGCATCGCCTACGGTGCCAAGCTCGCCGTCAACGAGGTTTCGCTGACCGTGCGCCAGGGCGAGGTGCTGGCCCTGATCGGTCCCTCGGGCTGCGGCAAGACGACGCTGCTGCGCTCGCTCAACCGTTTGGTCGAGCTGACCCCGGCGGCGACCCGCGGCGGCCACATCCTGCTCGACGGCGAGGACGTCGACGCCTACGACGTCACCTGGCTGCGCCGCCGCGTCGGCATGCTCTTCCAGCAGCCCAACCCGTTCCCGATGAGCATCTTCGACAACGTCGCCTACGGCCTGCGCGAGCGCGGCTCCAAGAAGCCGTCGAAGAAGGAGCTGGAGCCGGCGGTGACCGAAGCGCTGCACCGCGCTGGCCTCTTCGATGAGGTCAAGGACAACCTCGACCACCCTGCGCTCGCCCTCTCCGGCGGTCAGCAGCAGCGCCTCTGCATCGCCCGCTCGCTGGCGGTCAGGCCCGAGGTGCTCTTGCTCGACGAGCCTTGCTCGGCACTCGACCCGATCTCCACGCAGACGATCGAGGAGACGATCGTCTCGCTGCGCTCCGAGATCGCGATCGTGATCGTCACCCACAACCTGCAGCAGGCCCAGCGCGTCGCCGACCACGTCGCCTTCATGTACCTGGGCGACCTGATCGAGTACGGCGAGGCCGAGCAGGTCTTCCGCGCCCCAGTGGCCGAGCGCACCCGCGAGTACGTCAGCGGAGGCTTCGGATGAATGCCTGCTCGATCGCCGCCGCGGCGCTTGCCCTGCTCGGCATCGCCAGCCTCAGCGCCTGCCAGTCGACCAAGGACCGCAGCGCCGAATTGGAAGCGCAGGGGTCGACCCAGCTGATCAGTGAGGAGGGGCTGGAGATCAAGCGCCGCAACCCCGACGTCAAGGTGGTCTCGACGGCGGTGCTGGAGGGGACGGAAGGCAGCCACGCCGTCGTCGTCGACCTTCACAACGACTCGGGCCAGAACCTGACCGAAGTGCCGATCTTGATCGAAGTCAGCAACGGCAAGGGCAAGCCCTTCTACAAAAACGACATCCCCGGCCTCGAGCCGGCTCTCGCCGCCGTCCCCTACATCCCCGCCCACGGCGACGCCGAATGGGTCAACGACCAGGTGCTCGGCGTCGGCCAGCCGAAGTCGGTGAAGGTGACCGTCGGCACCGGCGGCGGCACCTACTCCGGCGAGATCCCGGACATCGAGGTCTCCCAACCCACGCTGAAGGGCGATCCCGTCTCTGGGGTTTCCGCCACCGGCGAGGTGGTCAACAAGACCGGAGAGGATCAGCGGCGGTTGCTGATCTACGTCGTCGCGCGCAAGGGCAACGAAGTCGTCGCGGCCGGACGCGGCGCGATTGAACACCTCAAGCCCGAGCGTAAAAAGCTCACCTACACCGTCTTCTTCGTCGGCGATCCCAGCGGCGCCGACCTGAAGCTGTCCGAGTTCCCGTCCCTGACCAAGGCCGAATAGGGAGGCGACGATGGCCGACACAGAAGCTCAGACAGCAGTTCCCGCGGCGGGCTCGGTGACCGCTGCTGCCCAACAGGGCGAACCCTGCGAGGAGTGCGGCGCCCCGCTTGCCGCCGACCAGCGCTACTGCCTCAACTGCGGGCGGCGGCGCGGCGCCCCCCGCGTCGACTACCGCCACTACATGGCAGCGGCAGGGTCGGCTACGGGTGAGGGGACAGCGCAAACAGCGGGCGCGGATGCCCCGCAGCCCGCGTCCCCGTCGGAGCCGGAGAAGTCGCAGCGGGACTACGCCCCGCTGGCCGCGGTCGGCGGCATCGCGGTGCTCGGCCTGATGCTGCTGGTCGGGGTGCTGATCGGTAAGGGCAACGACAGCGGGACGACCTCGGCGCCGTCGGTGATCCGGGTTCCGGCCGCCACGGGGGGCGAAGGCTCTGAAGCGGCCGCCGCCTCGAAGGACAGCGCCGGCAAAGGACTCGGGCTGGGTGGCAGCTCCAAGAAGGCGAAGGGGAACGGCAAGAGCGGCGGTGGCGGTACCGGCGACGCCGTCAAGGCAAGCCAGGGCGACCTCGAAGAACTGGGCAATACGAGCGGCGAGGACTACGTCAAACAGAGCGAAAACCTGCCGAACAAAATCGCCACCCCAGGCAAGCCACCGCCGATCGACAAGTCCAAGCCACCCGGTGGCGGCGAAGGCGGGGGGGAAGTGATCAAGTGAGCAGCGATCTGGAAAGACGCCGCGACCGGCTCGCCCGCGAGCTGATCGACGCCCAGTGGGACCTCGGTGGCCTCACCTACGAGATGGCGCGTCGCGACCACTTCCGCCTCGACGTGCTCAGTCGCCAGGCCGCCAAGCTGCAGCAGCTCGACGCCGAACTGAGCGAGGTCGAGCGGATGCTGAAGCTGGACCAGGCTGGCGCTGCTGGGGCCTGCGGCAGCTGCGGCGCCCTCTACGCGCAGGGCTCGGTCTTTTGCTGGCAGTGCGGCAAGGACCTGATGCCGAGGATCACCCCTGGCACAGTGGCGGCGCCGTGATCGACCGCCTGCGCGACGCCCTCGCCCCGCGCCGGGCAGTGAACCGCGATGCTGGCTACCGGCGCCTGCTGGGTTGGGCCGCGCTGCCCGTCACCAACCGCCGCTGGGCGGCACCGCTCTCGGCCGTGGCGCTCGGCTTCGGCCTCTTCGCCGGCGTCGCGATTGGGCCGAGCGCTGCCGGGACGCTGGCAACCGCGCCGTTCCAGGTGATCGAAGTCGCGAGTCCCGTCACCGGCGACGAAGGTTCGGGGGAAGAAACGGAAGCAGCCGAAGAAGAACCCCTGGCCAGCACCGAATCGAGCGGGTTCGGTGGAGGAACCGAACCGTCGAGCTTCGCTCCAATCGTCCCGGTCGAAAAAGCGACCTTCGAACCGGTGAAGGAAGAACCGTCCGGCAAAACGGCCGAGCCCGAGCAGGACAACGAAGCGGCCGAGCCCGAAAAGCAGGAGCTGGCCGGGACGGTGGTGCACGTCAACCCGGCCGCCGGCAGCTACACCGTGGCCGAAGCGGGTGGCGTGATGAGCGCCGTGCACGCCGGCAAATCGCCGGCACCCGGGGCCGAGATCGAAGTGCCGATCCGCGCGCTCGCCAACGGCACTCTCGCCGAGGCCGGCACCCGGCACCGGACCGGAGCCGCGACGGAGGCCGAGCTCGCCGGCATCGTCAGCTTCGTCAACGCGGACCCCCTCGCGCCGAGCTACACGATCTCCAACCGCGGCACCTCCCTGTTGGTCCACGTCCAGCCCGACCCGAGCGGCGCCCTGCCGCCACTGCCGGTCCTCGGCGCCTATGGGACGGCCACGGCGGCGATCGAAGCGGGCGTGCTCTGGCAGCGCCAGCTCAGTGCCGGTGGCACCCCCTTCGCCCACGTCGAGCTGGAGGGCATCGTCGCGGCGGTCGAAACCGAAACCGCCCGGCTGCTGCTCTCCGCCGACGACGCCCGTGAAAGCGGCCAGGACATCGCCCTTGCGATCCCAGCCCAGATCGACGCTTCGGCACTCGTCCTCGGCGACTCGGTGCTGGCCGGTGCTGACATTGGCGCTGACGGCTCGCTGACGCTGACAGGGCTGGCAAGCGACGAGCGGCTCAAAGGAGCCGAAGACGCCAAAGCAACCCAGGGCGACCTCGTCCCGGAGCAGGAAAAAGGAGAGGGATGAGCTCACCCATTTTCACCTCGACCCGCAAACCCGACCCGCTGCCGCGGCTGCTCTCCAGCGCTGCCCTGCTGGTCTCGCTTGTCGCCCTGGTCTTCTCGATGGGCGGTCTCGCGCCGGCTAAGAAGGGGGGAGGGGGCGGTGTCGTGCGCCTCGACAGCCACGGCAAGATCCCCGCTCGCTACCTGCCGCCGGTCAAGTTCGCGAAGAAGTCGAAACGGCTCGGCAACGCGACCAGGAAGGACCTCTCCGTCAACTGTCCGATCCCCGACGCGGTCGACCTCGGCACCTGGTGCATGCAGTCGGGCTTCTATCCCGTGCCGCCCAAAGACACCGGTCGCAACGACTACATCTACGCCGCCCAGAAGTGCGTCAAGGAGGGAGGCTGGCTACCCACCGCCGCCCAGCTGATCGGCGCCGCCCCCAAGGTGAAGTTGGCCAGCAAGATCGACGACTCGATCCTCACCTCGGCCGCCGAAGAGTTCAAGGACCCCAAAAACGGGATCAAGGACCAGCGCGAGATGAGCGGCGACCTGACGACGACGACCGCCGGCAGCCGCGCCGCCGGCTCAGAGGGCGTCTCAATCGGCTCCAAGGGCAACGGCAACCTCGGCGAGCCCGACCCAGTCCCGATGCCCGCGGACCCGATCCCGGACACGCTCAACTACATCACCGTCTACGACAACTACAACCACGGCGGCTTCGCCGGCGGTGCCTCCGTTGGCACTCCCGAGCGCTTCCGCTGCGCCTTCGCCAAGGGATCTCAGGGCACCAAGTTCGGCGACTGAGATGGGTTGGGCAGTTTGTACGTCCTCAGAATGAAGCGGCCGAGGAGCGGCACCGCGAACGAGTACTTCCCGAAGCGATTCTTGTAGATCATCCCCCGCTCGGCGAGGCTGGCGAGCATCTGATTCGCATTGCTGGGCGAGAAACCCTTGGGGAGGAGGACTTTGGTCAGCTCGGTCAGCTCGGAGATCGTGAATTCTTCGTCAGCATGCTCGAGGTGGGCCACGGCCCAGAGCAATTCCCGCTGTCGGTCAGTGATCTTCGCCCAGCGCCCGGCAAAGAAATCCGCATCCAGCTTGTGCTGGATTGCCTCTATTGGCACCGACTTCGACTCTTCGTCGGCGTGCTGACGGATGAACACGTCGTAGACCTCTCGGCAGATGAACTGGATGAAGTACGGGTAGCCAGCGGACTCGTGGATGATCACCTCAACCGAGTCCGGCGTGAGGTTGACCGGGCACTCCGCAACCTCGACCGGCTTGATGATCGCTTCGCGGCTCTCGTCTGCGGACAGCTTGGTCAGGGTGACAACCCGGAACATGCGCTCGGCGTACGTTCGGGCATCAACGAGCTTGGGGAACAGGGTCGGTAGGCCGGCCAGGACCAGCATGAAGGGGATTCCCTTCTTCTGGATCGACTGGAAGACGTCAAGTAGAACCGACAGCGGGAACTGATCCTTGCCGGCGTGATCGGTGAGATTCTGGGCCTCGTCGTAGGCGAAGATCACCTTTTGGTCGCTCTGCTGGCGCAGGTGCTCCCAAGCAAATTCGAGTGTCGCCTTGATCTTGTCGGAGGTCAGGCCCGGCGTGCGTGCGTAGACCCCGACGAGCACCTCGTGCGACAGCGGCACCTCTCGCGGCTCGTCGGGGGCGCCAAAGCCGATTCGTTGTTCAGCCCCGGTCTTGGTGATCGTCGCCGAAGAGGTGATCAGCGCGAGGTCCGCGAGCAGTCGTTCGGCCAATGCAGTCTCGCTGATGCTTGCCGACTCCGATAGGTCGGCGGTTGCCCATAGCCAGCCGTGCTGAATTGCTCGCGGCTTGAAGGTCTCGAGCAGCACGGTCTTGCCGACGCCGCGCAGGCCGGTCAGGACCAGATTCTCGAGAATTTCGTCTTGCTCGAGCAGCCGGTCGAATTGGGCGTACTCACGTTCGCGACCGGCGAGATGAGGAGGCATGTGTCCCGCTCCGGGTCGATAGGGGTTCTTGAACTCAACCGACGAATTCATTGTTACTTAGCCCTTCTACTAAATTTATCTATATGCCTAAAATTAGCAGATAGGCTAAATAGCCCTTGATCTGAGCTATTAGAGCTCAGCTACCACCCTCAGGCAACGCCGACTCGCTGATGCCGAAGCGTTCATGCAACCGGCGAAGCGGCCTCGGCGCCCACCAGTTCCATTTGCCGAGCAGCTCCATCAGGGAGGGGACCAGGAGGGCGCGGATGATGCTGGCGTCGAGGAGGACGGCGAGGGCGGTGCCGATGCCGTTCTGCTTGACGAAGATGATCTGCGAGGTGGCGAAGGCGCCGATCGCGACGGCGAACATCAGCGCCGCGGCGGTGACTATGCGACCGGTCCGCTCGAGGCCGATCGCCACGGACTCGGAATCCGAGGCGCCGTTGTCGCGCGCCTCCTTGATCCGCGAGAGCAGGAAGACGGCATAGTCGGTCGAGAGCCCGAAGGCGAGGGCGAAGAGCAGCACGGGCATCGTCTGCTCCAGCGCTCCCTGGCCGGTGTAGTCGAAGAGGCTTTCGAAGCGGCCCTCCTGGAAGATCAGCACCAGCAGGCCGAAGACCGCGGTCAGGTTGAGCAGGTTCATGATCAGGGACTTGATCGGCAACACCACCGAGCCGGTCATCAGGAAGAGAATGACCAGGGTCGAGATGACGATGATCGCGACCGCTAGGGGCAGGTGGCGCACCAGGCTGTCCTGGAAGTCGACGAAGTCGGCCGTCGCGCCGCCGACCTGGACGTTGGCGCCGGGGACCTCGATTTCGCGGAGCGCTTCCACCGTCGACTGACTCGCCTCGGAGCGGAAGGTGTCGCCCGAGATCGTCTGGATCACGCTCAGGTTCGGGGTGATCCGCTGGGGCGGGAGCGCTGCCGAGACGCCGTCGACCTGGCGCACCTGTGCCCGCACCCGCGTCGCGGCCGCCGGCCCGCCGCCGTCGACGCTGACCCAGATCGGCGTATCGCGGTAGGGCAGGAATTCGTCCTGCATCCGGTCGTAGACCTGGCGCGCGCTGGCCTCCTCGGGCAGGATCGCCGGGTCCGCGGCGGTGAACTTGATGTTGAGGAAGGGCAGGCCGAGGACGATCAGGAAGAGAGCGCTAACCGTCGCGATCGGTGCCGGCCGTCGCATCACGAAGCGCGAGAGCCGGTACCAGAAGCCCTTCTCGTCGGGCCGGGTTTCGGCCTCGGCGCGGCGGCGCAGGAAGCTCGGCGAGAGCGAGTTGACGCGGGTGCCGAGCAGGGTCAGCACGGCGGGCAGCACGGTGAGGGAGACCGCGGCGGCAAGCAGGGTCACCAGCGAGCCGCCGAAGCCCATCGAGTAGAGGAAGCGCTGGGGGAAGACGATCAGCGAGGCGAGCGCCGCGGCGACAGTCAGCGAGGAGAAGAGCACCGTGCGCCCGGCGGTGGCCATCACCCGGCGCATCGCCGCCAGTCCGGGGCCATCCACGGCGATCTCCTCGCGGTAGCGGGAGACGACGAAGAGGCTGTAGTCGATTGCCAGCCCGAGCCCGAGGCCGGTGGTCAGGTTGAGCGCGAAGATCGAGATCGAGCCCACCTCGCTGAGCAGCCTGATGATCAGGAAGGTGCCGACGATCGCCAGCACGCCGATCATCACCGGCAGCAGCGCCGCGACGAGGCTGCGGAAGAAGACGAAGGAGAGCAGGAAGAGCAATGGGAAGGCGAGCATCTCGGCGAGCTGCAGGTCCTTCTCGACCTGCTTGTTGACCTGCTCCTGGGCGACGGCGGGCCCACCGACCACGACGCCCGGCTTGTCATTGAAGGCATCGGCGATGTCGGAGCCGGCGGCCTGCCACTGCTTGTCCCCGGTCGGTTTGAGTCCAACCGCGAGGTAGGTGGAGCGCCGGTCCGCGGAGACGAAGGCGGGAGAGTGGGTGTCGTAGTAGCCGCTCACCGAGGCGACGTCGGAGCGCTGGCGCAGCTCGCGGGCGATCGAATCGACCCGGGCGCGCGTCGCCGGCCGGCTCACCGGCGCCCCTTCGACGATCACGACGGCACCGGGCGCACGGAAGCCCGCGTCGAGCAGCCTTTCGCGCGCTTCGACGCTCTCGGTCGCGGGATCATCGGCGCCGTAGGGGTCGAGCCGGTCGGCGACCGATCCGCCCAGCCCGGCGGCGAGGAGGAAGAAGAGGATCGCGGCGAGGCCGACCCGGCGGGGGTGAGCGTTGGCGAGGCGGGCGAGGGCGTCGAACATCAGCTGCTCCTTTCGGGTCGAGCGGCGGTGAGGACGCGCGCCTCCATCCGCTCGCACCAGTCTGCGAACCACTCGTTGAACTCGATTCCCCCCTGCAGCACGATCAGCGAGTAGGGGTCCTTCTCCAAGGTCTTTGGTTCCATCTCCCGCAGGCGTGCGACGAGCTCGCGGCGATGCGCCTGCATCGCCCGCAGCGTCGCCGCCGCGTCCTCAGGGGGGAGGACATCGGCGAAGAAGAGTTTCAGCAGCCCTTCTTCGCGCATCTCCGCGGTCTCGGGCGGCTTGCGGAGCCAGTCCCTCAACTCCTCCTCGCCGTCGGCGGTGATCGCGTAGACGGTCCGCTTGCGATCTCCCCGCGGCGAGTCGCTGCCGGCCACGAGCCCCGCCTCGGAAAGCCGTTTCAGCTCGGGGTAGATCTGCCCGTAGCTGGCCGCCCAGAAGAAGCGGGTCGAGTCGTCGACCGCCGCCTTGATCTCATACCCCGACCGTGCCTCGCGGCTGACCATGCCGAGGATGACGTAGGCAGTGGGGCTGAGCTCCATGCCGACAGATATATCGCGCCGATATATCGATAAGTGTGAAGTCGATCACATGTAGTCTGCACTCCATGCCGATCGACCAGAGCAAGATTGGGCAGGTTGTCACCGCGCAGATGGAGGCGCTTGAAGCCGACTACGGCGAGGACTGCCAGATCGGCGACGTCTGCACAATCGTCGAGGTGGTCGGCCCGCACGGCTCGCACGTGCGAGTGAGGACCAGCGACATGCGCCCGCACATGGCGCTGGGGCTGATCCGCATGGCTGAGCACGCGATGCTCGGCAACCTCGGTGGTGGCGGCGGCGAGTAGCGCCGCCCAGGTGCAACGTTTTTTGGTTCCACGGGGGCCGGAAAACGTTACGGCTGGGTGTTCCTGATCTAGCTCGGCACGAGTGAGCGCTTTATCCTCAATCGTCCATGCCTGAGCAGGGATCCAACACGGTGGTGATGAAGTTCGGCGGCACCTCGGTCGCCGGGCCCGAGCAGATCGTGCGCGCGGCGCGGCGCATCGTCGCCGCCCGCGAGGCCGGCAAGCGGGCCGTCGCCGTGCTCTCGGCGCGGGGCAAGACGACCGACGAGCTGGTCGCGCAGGCGCTGGAGATCTCCGCTCGCCCCGAGCCGCGCGAGATGGACATGCTGCTCTCCACCGGCGAGCGGATCTCCTGCGCGCTCTGCGCGATGGCGATCCACGACATGGGCCACAAGGCGATCTCGCTGACCGGCTCGCAGGCCGGCATCGTCACCGACTCCTCCCACACCAAGGCGCGCATCATCGACGTGCGCGCCGAGCGCATCGAGGAGGCGCTGGAGGAGGACCGCATCGTGCTCGTCGCCGGCTTCCAGGGCGTTTCCACCGACAGCCGCGACGTGACCACGCTGGGGCGGGGCGGCTCCGACACCACCGCGGTCGCACTCGCGGCGGCTCTCGACGCTGAGGTCTGCGAGATCTACACCGACGTTTCCGGCGTCTTCACCGCCGATCCGCGAATCGTCCCCGACGCGCGCAAGATTGGAGTCGCGACCTTCGAGGAGACCCTCGAGATGGCGGCTTCGGGCGCCCGCGTCCTGCAGCTGCGCTCGGTCGAGTACGCCCGCAACCACGGCGTGCGCATTCACTGCCGCAGCAGCTTCGAAGATGGTCCCGGTACCCTCGTCGTCAGCGAGGACGAGAGCGAGCAGGAGACCATGGAGCAGCCCTTCGTTACAGCCGTGACCCACTCCGTCGACGAGGCGCGCGTGACCCTGGTCGGGATCCGCGACGAGCCCGGCGTCGCCGGCGAAATCTTCCAGGCCCTGGCCGACGCCGGCATCAACGTCGACGTGATCATCCAGAACGAGCCCGTCGGCGACGACGAGCTGGCGGACCTCTCCTTCACGATCGACCGCTCCGAGCTGACCACGGCGACCGATGCCCTGGCCGCGCTCGGCGACGACATCAGCGAGGGAATTCGCACCGACGATCAGATCGGCAAGGTCTCGATCATCGGCGCTGGCATGCGCTCCCACCCCGGCGTCGCCGCCAAGGTCTTCGAGGTCCTCGGAGCCGAGAAGATCAACATCGAGATGATCTCCACCTCGCCGATCAAGATCTCGTGCGTGATCTCGGCCGAGCAGGTCCCCGGCGCTGTCCGCGCCCTGCATGAGGCATTCGAGCTGGGCGCCGACGCCGTGCGGGCAGAAGACCCCGAAGGCGCCGAGCACCGTCCCACGGTCGGCACCTGAGCCAGCCGTTCATACTCGGTGAGATGACGGGCGACCGATACAAAGTCGGAGTCTTGGGCGCCACCGGCGCCGTCGGCTCGACCATCCTCGAGATCCTCGCCGAACGCGACTTTCCGGCCTCCGGGGTTGTTCCCTTCGCCTCCGAGCGTTCAGCTGGGCGCCAGATCGAGTGGAACGGCTCGACCCTCGAGTGCCGGCCGCTCAGCCCGGAGACGATCCAGGGCCTTGACGTCGTCCTCTCCTCGGCCGGCGGCTCGGTCAGCTCCGAGTGGGCGCCGCGGCTGGTCGAGGCCGGTGCGGTCGTCGTCGACAACACCAGCTACTGGCGCATGCACGACGACGTGCCGCTGGTCGTCGCCGGGGTCAACCCCGAGGCGGCGGCCGATCACAAGGGGATCGTCGCCAACCCCAACTGCACGACGATGGTGGCGATGATGGCGCTGGCGCCGATCCACCGCGCCGTCGGCCTCGAGCGCCTCGTCATTTCCAGCTATCAGGCGGTCTCCGGCACCGGCCAGCGGGCGATCGAGGAGCTGCTCGCCCAGTCGCGGGTGGCGCTGGCCGGCGAAGAGGTGCCGGCGCCGAGCATCTACCCGCACCAGATCGCCTTCAACGTGCTGCCCCAGGTCGAGGTCTTCAAGGACGGCGACGACTACACCACCGAGGAGCGCAAGGTGATGGCCGAGACGCGCAAGATCCTCGGCTTCGGCGACGAGGTGTCGATCTCCGCCACCTGCGCCCGCGTGCCGGTGATCAGCGGCCATTCCGAGTCGGTCAACGTGCGCACCCGCGAGGACCTCTCCCCGGACGAGTGCCGCGCCCTGCTTGCCGAGGCGCCCGGAGTGATCGTTGTTGACGACCCCGCCGCCGGCGCCTACCCGATGGCGCTCGACGCCGCCGGTCGCGACGAGGTCCTGGTCGGCCGCATCCGCCGCGACCCCGGCGAGGAGCGCACCCTCAACCTCTGGGTCGCCGGCGACAACCTGCGCAAGGGCGCCGCGACTAACGCGGTCCAGGTCGCCGAGCTGTTGATCGAGCGGGGATTGCTCTCTCTCTAGGGCGACAATCCCCCACATGGTGGGTGAATTTCGCCCACGTTGTGGTAAATTCGGTCGATGATCGAGAGGTCCCTGCGGATCCAGATTCGCGCGGCTTTGGGAGATACCCCAGTCGTGATGCTCGTCGGGCCTCGTCAGGCGGGCAAGAGCACCCTGGCAGCGTCGCCGCCGGTCGATGGGTCGCCGCCTTCGTACATCAGCTTCGACGACCCGGCAGAGCTCGCTGCGGCGCGAGCTGATCCGGAGGGCTTCGTTGCGGGCTTGAACGACCGCGTCGTCCTTGATGAGGCGCAGCGAGCCCCCGAGATCTTCCTCCCGATCAAGGCCTCCGTCGACCGCGACCGCCGGCCGGGCCGTTTTCTCCTGACAGGTTCCGCTAACCCGCTCTTCGTCCCTGTCGTCGCCGACGCTCTGGTTGGTCGGATGGAGGTGCTTACCCTCTGGCCGTTCGCCGGCGTCGAGCTGGCCGGTCGCCCAGATGCCGCTGTAGCGGAAACGTTTCTAGCCAAGCGCCCGCAGCTTCCCGAGGCCGCCACGAGCCGCGAGGAGCTGGCTGTTCGGTTGGTCCTAGGCGGATTTCCGGAGGCCGTCCAGCGACACGACGAGGGGCGTCGAAAGGCTTGGTTCGACAACTACCTAACGACGATCTTGGAGCGCGACGTCAGGGCGGTAGCGGACATCTCGCGCCTGGAGCAGTTGCCAGCGGTGCTGACGGCGGTCGCCTTGCGGTCGAGGGGTCCGCTCAACAAGAGCGGTCTGAGTCAAGACCTCGCGGTCCCGGTCAGCTCCCTGGATCGGTACCTCACGCTTCTGGAGCGGACCTTCGTCGTGCAGCGGCTGCGTGCGTGGCACAGCCGCCTGCAGCCACGTCTGGTGAAGTCGCCGAAGATGCTGATTGCTGACTCGGGACTGTTCTGCTACCTCTTGCGCCTCGATGCTTCCCGGCTACTGGCGGAGCCGACTGCTTTCGGCCTCGCTCTCGAGTCCTATGTAGGTTCCGAGCTACTCAAGGCGGTGGCTGTCGCAAGAGGGCAGACGGCTCTGATGCACTACCGCACGGCTAAGGGAGTTGAGATCGACTTCGTGCTGGAAGGCGATGACGGTCGCGTCACCGCGGTCGAGGTGAAGGCTTCACGCTCGGTCGGGGCGGGGGACTTCAGGCGCTTCGAGCAGCTCCGCGAGACCTTGGGTTCCCGTTTCGTACGCGGCGTCGTCCTCTATACCGGCGAGCGCGCGCTTTCCTTCGGTGACCGCTTCGAAGCCTGGCCTCTGTCGCTGTTCTGGGGCGAGTCGTGAATATCGGCTTCGGCGACGCGGTACTGATCTTCGGCGGCCTCCTGACCGTGGTCGCGGCGCTCTCAGGGGTGATGCGGGGGACAGTGCTCTCGGCCTCTGTCCTTTCGGTGGCGCTGGGGATCCTGCTGGCCGCCGTTGGGGTCGTCGACATCGATCCGCAGTCCGAGTCGATCGTCCAGCTGGTCGAGCTGGCGCTGATCCTCACCCTTTTCTCCGACGGAATGTTCGTCGAGCGGGAGCTGCTGCGGAAGCACTGGAGCCCGGTGGCGCGGGCGCTGGTGATCGCGATGCCGATCACGATGGCGCTGCTGGCCCTGGCCGCGAAGGCGCTCTTTCCCGAGCTGAGCTGGGCCGAGGCGCTGCTGCTCGCTGCCGTGCTTTCGCCGACCGACCCAGTCGTCACTTCGGCCGTGGTCACGTCGAAGATCGTGCCCAGCTCGGTCCGCCACACGCTCAACCTCGAGTCCGGACTCAACGACGGCCTCGCCCTGCCCTTCGTCCTCTTCTTCCTCGTCCTCGCCGGCCCCGGCGGCGACCCGGGTGGCGAAGCGGCGAAGCTGGTCGGTGAGGCGCTCTTCGGCGCGGCAGTCGGCGTCGGCCTTGGTGCGCTCGGCGGCCGCCTGCACCACCGCTTGCCCGGTGGCGGCATCACTGCCCGCTACGAGGGGATCTACGCGGTTGGCTTTGCTCTGTTCGCGTTCGGCCTTGCAGACGTGACGATCGGTAACGGCCTGATCGCCGCGTTTGTCTGCGGCATCGCGATGGCAGCGACCGAGCGAGACGTGCCGGACGGCTTCGTCGAGTTTGCCGAGAACACGAGCGCGATCCTGCAGGTGCTCACCTTCTTCGTCTTTGGCGCCCTGATCGTCGCCACGGGCTTCCACCACAGCATCCCGCCGCTGGTCGTCTTCGTCGTCTTCGCCCTACTCATCGCCCGGCCCCTGGCGGTATTGCTCTCCTTCATCAAAACCGGCATCCCTCGCCCGCAAAAGCTCTTCATGGCCTGGTTCGGCCCCAAGGGTGTCGCCTCGATGCTCTTCGCCCTCTTCGTGCTCAAGTCAGACGTCGGCGACGCCGCCCTGATCTTCGACATCGCCGCAATAGCGATCATCTGCTCGATCGTCGCCCACGGCCTAACCGACACCGTCGGCGCCCAGTGGCTCGCTCGCCGTGTCGGCCTGAAGCGGTCCGGCTAGAGCGTGTCCGCTCCAGCGGTTTGACTGAAGTCTTTTGTCTGCTAGACTAAGCGGTGCATGGAGACGTGGGAGGAAGCCAGAATCAATCGCCTCGAGGACCGCATTGACCGCCTCGAGCGCAAAGACTGGGAACGCCGGGATTTCGTCCTCCGCTGGATCGTGAACGGCCTCACCGCCACCATGATCGTCCTATCCATCGCCGCCATAGTGCTCAGCGCCACCCACCCAGGCCACTGAGCTCGCGTGATTCCCTAAAGCTTTGAGCTTCGAGAGTGGATGGATGCGGCTCTGGCGTCTTTCCGCCTGATCCACGTCCGAATCGGGAAGGGCGAGTGACCCCGGGTCGCCGGACACTCAAGCGCGAAGCGCTGTCCGCCGACCCGGGGTCACTCGCCCACCACGCTGGGAGTTGATCGATCAGGCAGGAACGGCGGAAAGTCTCTCTTCCACCCACTTCGTGGAAGCGATGTGCTTGCTCATACCCAGTTCCTTCGGCTCGGCCCCGAGCGCAAGCGAGACCAGCTGCGGCAGGTGCAGGACCGCGAGGCCGAGATCCCGGTTGACCACCTTGGCCGCCTCGGGCTGCTGCATGTCGAGGTTGAGGTGGCAGAGGGGGCAGGGGGTGACGAGGCAGTCGGCGCCGGCATCGAGGGCGTCGCCGACGTGGGTGCCGGCCTGGCGCAGCGAGGTGTCGCGGTTCATCGTGATCACCGGGAAGCCGCAGCACTTGCGAGCACCGTCGTACTCGACGACCTCGCCGCCGAGTGCCACGATCACCTTCTCGAGGTAGAGGTCGCGCTCGGGGAACTCGTCATAGCCGAGCCGCTCCTTGGGGCGCACCACGTAGCAGCCGTAGAAGGGGCCGACGCGCAGGCCGCTGAGCGGTCGCGTCACCTTCTCGGCGAGGCGGTCGAGACCGTAGTCCTCGACCAGCAGCCAGAGGAAGTTCTTGTTGGTGAAGCCGTCCTTGTCCTTCTCGTAAGCGAGTCCCTGTCCGCTCAGCACCTCGTTGATGTGGGCGCGGTAGGAGGAATCGGCGTCGAGGCGCTGCTGGCACTCGGACTGGGCGCCCTGACAGGTTGAGCAGATGTTCATCATCGCCAGCCCGGTCTGCTGGGCGAGGGCAAAGGTGCGGGCGTTGAGCGTGTCGGCGAGCTCCTGGTTGTGCTCGGCGATCACGCCGGCGCCGCAGCAGTTGGCGCGGTCGAGTTCAACGAGCTCGATGCCGAGCTTCTCGGCGGCGATCGCCATCGAGCCGTGCAGCTCGCTGGTGAAGCCGCGCGAGACGCAGCCGGGCCAGTAGGCGACCTTGATCTGCTCGCTCACGACTCCTCGCTTTCCGTGGCGGCCGCAGCCTCCGCCGCCATCGCCTCGTCCGTCATCTCATCGGGCTCCGGTTCGACGAAGTCCTCGTCCTCGCCCTTGATGTAGATGTTGAATTCCTCGCGGTGCTCCTCGGCGTGCTTGTAGATCGCCTGGACCTCGTCCTGGGCGCCGCCGGGCAGCTTCGGGTGGATGCCGGGGATCAGCTTTGACAGTGAGCGGCCCTTGCCGGTCTTGATCGCGCGCAGCACGGTCGGGATCGAGCCAAGCAGTTCTTTGATTGCCGCCTTGCTCGGTTTCAGCTTGCCTTTCACACCGGGCGCAAAGGACTCCTGAAGCAGTAGTCCCTCATCCAGCGTCCCCTTCTTCTCGATGATCTTGACGAAGGCCGCCTCGTGGTTGTGGCCGTGGTTGGGGTCGTCGATCCCCTCCTCGCCGGCTTTGCGGCGCAGGCGCATGATCTGGTCCATCGGCGCCACGCCCTTGGGGCAGGCGTCGATGCAGCTGAAGCAGTGGGTGCAGTCGTAGATCCCGTGCGGATCTTCGGCGAGGTCGTGGAGGCGCTCCTTGGTCTCGGCGTCGCGCGGGTCGCCGACGAAGCGGTAGGCCTTGGCCAGCGCCGCCGGGCCGATGAAGTCGGGGTCGGCTTCCATCGAGAGGCAGGAGGAGACGCAGGCGCCGCACTGGATGCAGGCCATCGACTGGGTGATGTCGATCATCGACTCGGGCTCGACCACGTACTCGCGCTCGGGCGCCTCACCGTGGGGGAGGAGCCAGGGAGTGACGCGGCGGATCTTGGTCCAGTGCGTCGACTCCATGTCGGTGATCAGGTCCTTGATCACGGGCATGTTCCCCATCGGCTCGACGACGATCGCGGGCGTCTCGTCATTGGCATTGGGACTGACGCTGGCCTTCTTCTCGGCCAGCTCCTGGGCCTCGCCAATTTGGGTCTTGCAGCCGAGCCCGGACTGGCCGTTGATCTTCAGCCCGCAGGAGCCGCAGATCGCGGCGCGGCAGGAGCAGCGCACCGAAAGCGACCCGTCGTCGCGGTCTTTGGCCTGCAGCAGGCCATCGAGAACCGAGAGCGAGGGATCGAGCTCGACCTGGAACTCCTCCCAGTAGGCGCCCTCTCCCGACTCGGGTTGGTACCGGCGGACTTTCAGTGTGTACTCAGCCATCTAGTAAGTCCTCTCTTGCGGTTCCCACTGGGTGATCGTCACCTCGGAGTAGGAGATCTCGGGACCGTCGTCGTTCAGCTGCAGATCGATGTGCTTGAGCCACTCCTCATCATTGCGCTCCGGGAAGTCCGTCCTGTACTGGGCGCCGCGGCTCTCCTTGCGCTCGAGCGCGGCGACGCAGGTGCACTCGGCGTTGTCGAGCATGTAGCCGAGCTCGATCGCTCCCAGCAGGTCCTGGTTGAAGATCGCGCCCTTGTCGTCGATGTAGGCGGTCTTCGCCTCCTCCTTGAGCCGGCGCACCGTCTCCAGCGCCTCCTGAATGCCGGCCTCATCGCGGAAAACGGCGACCTTGGCGTCCATGACCGTGCCCAGGTCGAACTTGATCTCCGAGACGCGGCGACCGGAGCCCTTCTCGCGGGCGGAGATCGCGTCGATCGTCGCCTGCTCGGTCTCGAGCACCGATTTCGAGGGCCGAGAGCCCTCGGTCCGCTTGGCGCGGGCGGCGGCGTCGGCGCCAGAGCGGCGGCCGAAGATCAGGGTGTCGAGCAGCGAGTTGGCGCCGAGCCGGTTGCCGCCGTGGACCGAGACGCAGGCGACCTCGCCGGCGGCGTAGAGGCCCGGGATGTCGGTGCGGCCGTCGACGTCGGTCTTGACCCCGCCCATCGTGTAGTGGTTGCCGGGCTTGATGTGGATCGGTTCCTTGGTGATGTCGACGCCGGCGAAGTCCTTGCCGACGAGAACGATCTCGCGCAGCGCCTCGTGCACGCGCTTTTTCGGCACCACGGTGATGTCGAGGGCGACGGTGCCGTCCGGGAAGCCGCGCCCCTCGTTGATCTCGGTCTGCTCGGCGCGGGAGACGACGTCGCGTGAGGCCAGCTCCATCTTGTTGGGCGCGTAGCGCTCCATGAAGCGTTCGCCCTTGGCATTGAGCAGGTGGGCGCCCTCGCCGCGGGCACCCTCGGTGATCAGGAAGCCCTTGCCCGCCAGCGTCGTCGGGTGGTACTGGATCATCTCCATGTCCATCAGCTTTGCCCCGGCCCGGTAGGCCATCGCGATGCCGTCGCCGGTGCAGATCAGCGCGTTGGTGGTCGGCTTCCAGACCTGGCCGTTGCCGCCGCTGGCGAGGATTACCGACTTCGCCTGGAAGAGCTGCATTGAGCCGTCGGCGATGTTGCGGGTGACGACGCCGCAGCACTCGCCCTGCTCGTCGAGCGCCAGCGCCGTGCAGAACCACTCCTCGTAGCGGGCGACCTGCTCGGAGTGCTTCATCAGCTGCTCGTAGAGCACGTGCATGATCGCCTGGCCGGTGATGTCGGCGACGTAGTAAGTGCGGGCAGCGGAGGCGCCGCCGAAGGCGCGGGTGCCGAGCTTGCCTTCCTCGTTGCGGTGGAAGGTGACGCCGAGGTGCTCGAGGTGGAGGATCTCCTCCGGGGCCTCGCGGCACATGATCTCGACCGCGTCCTGGTCGCTCAGGTAGTCGGAGCCCTTGATCGTGTCGAAGGCGTGCGACTCCCAGGAGTCACCGGGGTTGAGCGCGGCGTTGATCCCGCCCTGGGCGGCATTGGAGTGCGAGCGGACCGGGTGGACCTTGCTGACGATCCCAACCGAGACACCCTGCTCGGCGGCCGCCAGTGCTGCTCGCTGTCCGGCCAGGCCGGCGCCGATCACGAGTACGTCATGCGTGGGCACGAGCGCGGACTCTATAGAGCCAAAATCCGACCCCGCGGTCGGGATTTAGGAGAGGTGCAACGCGTTGTGGTTCTCACAGGGCCACTACGCGTTGCACCTCGTGGGAGTCACCTACAGCCAGCGCTCGTCGAGGCGGCGCACGGCGGCCTCGATCAGGCGGATGCCGTCGGCGACGCTGCCGAAGTCGACGTTCTCGGCCAGGTCGTTTGGCCAGTGGTAGTTGGCCGGGTTCTTGAGATCGGTACAGCCGCAGAGCGAGGCGGTCTCATAGCCGGCCGCGAGAGGCTCGAGGCCGTCGGTGCCGTTGTGCAGGCGCAGATTGGGGTAGAGCCAGATCCCCAGCTCCTCGGCGAGGCCGTCGATCAGCGCCAGCGCCCGTGGCGAGTACTCGCGCATCTTCAGGAAGCCCTCGCCGCGCAGGACCAGCAGGTGAGGCGAGCCGATCGAGTCGACCGCGAGGAAGAAGGTGCTCTCCCGTGGCAGCGAGGGGAAGTGACGCTCGCCGAAGGCCTTGATTCCCTCGCTGAAGGACTCCTCGGCGCCGGCGGAGAGCAGGATCACCCGCATCTCTTGCGGTGGCTCTTTCACCAGCCGCTGGGCCAGCGCGAGCAGAGCGACAACCGCGGTGCCGTTGTCATTGGCTCCGGGGACGGTTTTGCGCGATCCGATATCAACCATCGCCGCGGCCGAGCCAAGGCCGAGCACGATCCCGATCTTGGCGAGCAACCGGCGCCCCGTGAGCGCCCCGAGCGCGGCCAGGATCGGTCCACCGACCACCGGCGCCATCAGCGGTGGGCTGGTGTCTTGCCCCTCGATCAGGCCGAGGCGATCGGCGAACTTGGGAATCTCGGGGTGGAAGATCAGGCCCGAGTGGGCGGCGTCGTGGTGGGCGACGAGGACCATCGTCCGCTCTGCGTCCGTCGGCCCGAACTCACAGAGGACGTTGTAGGTGGTGCGCTTGGCCAGAGGCTTGCGCAACCGCCGTTGGCCGGGCGGGAAGTCGTCGGCGATGCCGGCCGCTCCGATCGCGCCGACGATGGCGCCGAGCCAGCGCCGGCCACGCAGGCCGAGGAAGCCACTGAGCGCCCCCAGTATGGCGCCGAGGCCGAGCGGCCACCAGTAGGTGCCATGAGCCGGCTCGGCCTCGATCCGGGCCTCGGCGCCGAGCTCTGCAAAGCGCTCGACGATCCACTCAGCCGCCTCGCGCTCCCCTTCGGAGGCGGAGGGACGGTAGATCTGCTCGAACTCCTCCAGCAGCTCACGAAGCGTGTTCTCGTCGACCTGCATCCTCGCGAACCTATACGGGTCGGTCCGGGTGGGGGTGGAACGTCTTGTACTTTTTCGTCAAGGCCTTTGGGCGCCAGCCAACCGCGCCCCACCGAAAAAGTTAAGTGGAACCCCCACCCGGACCGACCCGTACGATGGGGTCAAATGCTGGGCGGCAAACCGATAACCCTCTTCCACGTTCGCGGCATCCGGATCACCGTCGACTGGTCGTGGTTCCTCGTCCTCTTCCTGGTGATTTTCTGGCTCTCCAACTTCTACGGCAACGTGCTTGGCGAGAGCAGCTCTGGTTCGACGCCCTTCGCGCTGGCGGTCCTCAGCGCCATCGGCTTCTTCGGCTCGATCGTCCTGCACGAGCTCGGCCACGCCTTTGCTGCGCTGCGCAATGGCATCGGCATCTCCAGCATCCAGCTCTGGATCTTCGGCGGCATGGCGCGCATGGACCGCGAATCCGACAGCCCCGCGACCGAGTTCAAGGTGGCCGTCGCCGGTCCGCTGGTGACCCTCGCCATCGTCATCGTGACCACGGCGATCGGGTTGGCCGCGGTCGGAGCCGAGGAGTTCAAGCAGGCGGTGCTGATTGAGGAGAACTCCGGGGTCTCCGGAGTAATGGCGATGATCGGCTGGCTGGCCTCGATCAACCTGCTCGTCCTCGTCTTCAACCTGCTGCCGGCCTTCCCGATGGATGGCGGCCGGATCGTCCGCGCGATCGCCTGGTGGCGCAGCGGCGATCGCAACTCGGCGACCCGCTTCGCCGCCAACCTGGGCCGCGTCTTCGCCTACATCTTCATTGGCGGCGGCCTGCTGATGATCGCCGGCGGCAACACCTTCGGCGGCGTCTGGCTGGCGCTGATCGGCTTCGTCATCAACAGCTCGGCCCGCGCCGCGTCGATGCAAACCAAGATCACCGGCCGCATCAGCGAGTTGCTCGTCTCCGACGTGATGGATCGCGAACCGGTGGCGATCCCAGACGAGCTCAGCGTCGAGCAGGCGCTCGACGAGTACTTCCTGCGCTACCGTTGGCCGTGGTTCCCGGTGGTCGACGCGGCCCACCGCTTCCTCGGCTTGGTCGTCCGCGACAAAGCCGATGAGGTCCCCGAGACCTCGCGCACGACCTCTCATGTCTCCGATTTGCTGGAGCGGGACGACGGCACGTTTCAGGTGCGTGACGATGCTCCGCTTGATTCGCTGCTTGCGAGCCGGGCGTTGCGGCGCTTCGGCGCCTTGATGGTGGTCGACGCGGACGGGCGCCTTTCTGGCGTGATCACCGTTGAGCAGGTTGGGCGGGCACTGCGCGATACCGCGAAGTAGGAAAGCCCGGGCAGGGGGTTCCGCTTAACTTTTTCGGTACAAGACGCTCCACCCCCTGCCCGGGCTTTCTATACGGGGCGGTGTCGGGCGATGATGCGGCTGAAGTCCGTGCCCGCCGGGAGGGTGCCGAAGGCGTTGCCCCAGTCACCGGAGAGGCGCGAGGCGCAGAAGGCATCTGAGGTGGCTGGGTCGCCGTAGCGAACGAGGAGGGAAGCTTGGAGCGCGATCGCCATTTTCTCGACGATGCGGCGGGCTCTGGCCTCGATTGTGTCGATGTCGCCCGGGATTTCGTCTCGCAGTGAGGTGACGTAAGAGTCGAGCTTCGGTTCGGCGCCGGCACCCTCCATTACCTCGGCGAAGAAAGCGTCGACGGAGGTTGGGTTCTTGACCATGGCGCGGAGGACGTCGAGGCATTGGACGTTGCCTGAGCCCTCCCAGATGGACGCAAGTGGGGCCTCGCGGTAAAGGCGTGGGAGGCCGGACTCCTCGACGTAGCCATTTCCGCCGAGGCACTCCAGGCACTCGACGGCGTGCGAGGGGGCTCGCTTGCAGAGCCAGTACTTGAGGACCGCGTTTGCGAGACGGCGGAACTCTGCTGCCTCCTCATTGCCGGCCGCTACCTCGTCATAGGCGCGGGCGAGGCGCATCGAGGCGACGGTCGCGGCCTCTGACTCGACGCAGAGGTCGGCGAGGACGTTTCGCATCAGCGGCTGGTCGATCAGGTCCTTGCCGAAGGCGGCACGGTGTTCGGTGTGGTTGAGCGCCTGCACGACGCCGGCGCGGTAGCCGGTCGCGGCGCCGATCACGCAGTCGAGGCGGGTGTGGTTGACCATCTCGATGATCGTCGGCACGCCGCGACCCTCCTCGCCGACCATGCGCGCCCAAGCACCGCGGAACTCGAGCTCCGAGGAGGCGTTGGAGCGGTTGCCGAGCTTGTCCTTGAGCCGCTGGATCTGAAAGGCATTGCGCTCGCCGTCAGGCGTCCAGCGTGGCATCAGGAAGCAGGAGATGCCGGACTCGGTCTGGGCGAGGACGAGGAAGGCGTCGCACATTGGCGCCGAGCAGAACCACTTGTGGCCGACCAGCTCGTACTCGGCGCCGGGCCCGCCGCCGTTGAGCGGGGTCGCCACCGTGGTGTTGGCGCGTACGTCGGAGCCGCCCTGCTTCTCGGTCATCGCCATGCCGCAGAGGGAGCCGCTCTTGCGATTGGCGGGCATCGAGCGCTCGTCGTAGTCGAGCGAGAGGAAGCGGTCCTCCCACTCGGCGGCCAGCTCGGGCTGTTTGCGCAGTGCCGGGATCGCCGAATAGGTCATCGAGAGCGGGCAGCCGACGCCGCTCTCGGCCTGCATCAGCAGCATGAACATCGCCGCCCGGGCGACGTGGGCACCAACACCCGGTTCGCGCCAGGGTGTCGCGTGCAGGCCGTGGCTGACGCCGATCCGCATCAGCTCGTGCCACGAGGTGTCGAACTCGACCTCGTCGATGCGGTGGCCGTAGCGATCGTGAGTCTTCAGCTCGGGCTTGCGTTCGTTGGCCTCGAAGCCCCAACGGATCGTCTGGGCGGAGCCGCAGATCGCACCGAGCTCGCGGGCGCGATCCTCGGCCCAGTCAGCACCCTCGCGCCGCAGCGCCTCCTGCAGCGGCTTGTCGGCGTCAAACGGGTTGTAGTCCTCCAGCGGCGAGGCCTGGTTGAAGACCTCGTGGGTAGCGGGACTGCGGCGCTCGACGGTGGCCATTGATCTGATTGTGCCAGTCCATCGGTAGCATCGCCCGCCGCGTGGCAAAGATCTCCGTGAAGAACCCGATCGTCGAGCTTGACGGCGACGAGATGACCCGGATTATCTGGGCCTTCATCAAAGAGCAGTTGATCCTGCCCTACCTCGACCTCGAGCTGATCTATTTCGACCTTGGAATCGAGAGCCGTGACGCCACCCGGGACCAGATCACCGTTGACGCGGCCAAGGCGATCAAGCAGCACGGCGTCGGCGTCAAGTGCGCGACGATCACGCCGGACGAGGCACGGGTCGAGGAGTTCGGTCTGGCCGAGATGTATCGCTCACCGAACGGGACGATCCGCAACATCCTCGGCGGCGTCATCTTCCGCGAGCCGATCGTGATCTCAAACATCCCGCGCCTGGTGCCCGGCTGGACGAAGCCGATCGTGATCGGCCGCCACGCCTTCGGCGACCAGTACCGCGCCACCGACATGGTGGTGCCGGGGGAGGGGACGCTGACGCTCACCTACACCCCCAAGGACGGCAGCGAGCCGATCGAGCTCGACGTCTATGACTTTCCCGGTGGGGGTATCGCAATGGCGATGTACAACCTCGATGACTCGATTCGGGACTTTGCGCGCGCCTCGATGCGCTACGGGCTCGATCGCGGCTTCCCGGTCTACCTCTCGACCAAGAACACGATCCTGAAGCGCTACGACGGTCGCTTCAAGGACCTCTTCGCCGAGGTGTACGAGAACGAGTTCCGGGTGGATTTCGAGGCTGCTGCGCTTACCTATGAACACCGCTTGATCGACGACATGGTTGCCGCGGCGCTGAAGTGGGAGGGCGGTTACGTGTGGGCTTGCAAGAACTACGACGGGGACGTGCAATCCGACACCGTCGCGCAGGGTTTTGGCTCGCTTGGCCTGATGACGAGCGTCCTGATGAGCCCCGACGGTAAGACGGTCGAGGCGGAGGCGGCGCACGGAACCGTCACGCGCCACTATCGCCAGCACCAGGAGGGCAAGCCGACCTCGACCAACCCGATCGCTTCGATCTTCGCCTGGACCCGCGGCCTTGCCGCCCGCGGCCGGCTCGACGACACCCCCGAGGTCTCACACTTTGCCGAGACCCTCGAGCGCGTCTGCATCGAGACGGTCGAAGGGGGCAAGATGACCAAAGATTTGGCACTGCTGGTCGGTCCTGACCAGGAATTCCAGACCACGCAGGAGTTCCTCGGCTCGATCGACGAGGGCCTGCGCCAGGCAATGGCCTAGTTCTAAAACCACGAATCCAGGAGAAAAGAGATTCCGTGAGCACCCCTGTGAAAGTCACCGTGACCGGCGCCGCCGGACAGATCGGCTACGCGCTTCTGTTCCGCATCGCCTCCGGTCAGATGCTCGGCCCCGACACCCCTGTGGAGCTGAGCTTGCTCGAGATTCCGGACGCCGTGAAGGCGGCCGAGGGCACCGCGATGGAGCTCGATGACTGCGCTTTTCCGCTGCTGCGAAAGATCGACATTTTCGACGAGCCGAAGGCCGCATTCGATGGCTGCAACGTTGGCCTGTTGGTCGGCGCCCGTCCGCGTGGTCCCGGTATGGAGCGCTCCGACCTGCTGGAGGCAAACGGAGGGATTTTCAAGCCGCAGGGCGAAGCGATTGCCGCGGGTGCCGCTGATGACGTGCGGGTGCTGGTCGTCGGTAATCCGGCAAACACCAACTGCCTGATCGCGATGTCAAATGCGGACGGCGTGCCGCGCGAGCGCTTCACCGCGATGATGCGGCTGGATCACAACCGGGCGATTGCCCAGACCGCCAACAAGCTCGGGGTGGGAGTCTCCGATGTCACCAACATGACGGTTTGGGGCAATCACTCGACAACGCAGTATCCGGATCTGGTCAACGCGAAGGTAGGTGGTCAGAGCGCCTGGGACGCGATCGACGATCAGGCCTGGATCGCAGATGAGTTCATTCCGCGGGTTGCAAAACGCGGTGCGGCGATCATCGAGGCACGGGGGGCGTCCAGTGCGGCTTCAGCCGCCAACGCCGCGATCGACCACCTTCACGACTGGGTAATGGGAACCCCTGCGGGCGACTGGGTATCGATGGGCGTGCCGGCCGACGGTTCATACGGCGTCGAGGAGGGAATCGTCGCCGGCTTTCCGTGCTCCTGCAGTGACGGTGAGTGGTCAATCGTCGAGGGCCTCGAGGTGCCGGAGTTCTCGCGTGGCCGCATTGACGCCAGCGCTGCGGAGCTGCGCGAGGAGCGCGACGCGGTGAGTCAGCTCGGCCTCGTCTGAGCCCATTCGGAGAATAAAAAAAGCCGGCCCCACGTGGGGCCGGCTTTGCTCAACAAAGCGCGCAGTTCGGCGCCTTTAGGCGGGGTGGTACTCGCGCCCCTTCTTCTTGACGCGTCCCTCTTTCTCCATTTCACCGAGCACCCGGTAGAGGTAGTTCGGTTTAATTTTCATCTGCTTGGCGATCTCCGAGGCGGAGATACCGGGCTTCTGCTCAACCAGCGCAACAGCCTGGTCCGCACGGGTGCCACCGCGGCGACGGCGACGGCGTTTACGTGGAGCGGTTGAGGTCGAGGCGGGTGCAGCTTTGGGCGGCCTGCCGGGACCGCGTCGTCCGGAGCCGGGAGGGCGGCCGGGGCGACGAGTTACGGTGCCACCAAGCTCGGCGAGTGCACGCTCGAGGCGCTTGCGCTCCTCATCGAGCTCGGCGAGCCTCTTCTTGACCAGGTCGAGAGCCTCGTCGAGTACGTTGCTGGTGCTAGGCATTTCCTTCCTTTCATTCCCGTCAGCTTTGTGCCTCCCGGGTCGTCAGCTACCGGGAGTGTGGCAGAGTCACAGTGACGGTGACTATTCATATAGTCAAATTGACGCTTGTCACTCTGGCCATTTGGATGAAGGTGCCCGCCCGGGTGAGCTCTTAAGCGGTGCGCTGAGCTTGGCGCTCGGGTGAAATGCGCACCACGTTCCAAGCCAGGCCAAGTGTCTCCAGCGCGCCAATGATCAAAGCCGAAGGGTCGATCTCCCAGCGCCGCAGGCCATGAACTGCCGAACGTGGAAAGGCGTGATGGTTGTGGTGCCAGGACTCCCCCAGCGAGGGCAGGGCGAGCCAGAAAACATTGGTCGACCGATCATCAGTACTAAACCGGCGCGTGCCAAAGTAGTGGCAAACCGAGTTGACGCTCCAAGTCACGTGATGCACAAAGAAAATTCGCACCAGCCCGCCCCAAAGCAGGCCGGTTGCTGCTCCGGCGAGCGTGCCACTGACAACGTAGCCAGCCAGGGTCGGCAGCAGCAGGGTGAGTAGCACCAGCGGAACGAACTGTCGGGCGATGAATCGCATGCCACGGTCCTCGTTCAGCTCGGCGGCGTAACGCTTCCAATCAGCTCGGCCCTGCGTGGACATCAGCCAACCTGCATGAGCGTGCCAGAGGCCCGCTGCGACCCCGCGGAGCCCAGCCTGGTGCCCAACGTGTGGGCTGTGCGGGTCACCATCGCTATCCGTATGGGCGTGATGCTTGCGGTGGTCGGCCACCCACGAGATCACCGGTCCCTGCACCGCCATCGAGCCGAGAACAGCAAAGGCATATTCCAGCGGCTTCGACGTCTGGAAGGAGCGGTGCGTAAGTAGGCGGTGAAAGCCGACCGTGATTCCGATTGCGGTGGCGAGGTACATCACAGCCGCGATCACTAGGTCGGTGATGCTGACGATCTGGTTCCAGAGAAGCACCACGGCGGCGAGCGTGGCGAGGAAGGGAACGACGACCGCTCCGAGGTTGGCGACCTTCTCAACTTTGGTCATTTCGTGCACGGGAGGGCAAGTTACGCCGCTTCAAGCGATAAGAACTAGCCTCTAAGCCAACTTTTCTCCCAAATATTTGTTAGCCAGATGACAAAAACTTTGAACGCTGAGCCCTGGAGAAGCCTCCCCAGAACGATCGCTGACCTGATCGAGCCGCAGCTCGAGGCGGTCACCGAGGAGATCCTCGAAACGATCGCGCACGAGGTACCCGAGTACGCGCGACCGCTGGAGGGACGCTTCGGCCGTGGGATCCGCACCGGGGTCGCCGAGGCGCTCAGCCAGTTCGTCGCCCTGATCCGCGATCCCGATGTCGGCCGGGGTCTCGGCCGCGAGGTCTACGTTGCGCTCGGCCGGGGCGAGCTACGCCAGGGACGCACGCTGGACTCACTCCAGGCCGCCTATCGCGTTGGCGCTCGGGTTGCCTGGCGACGACTTGCCAAGACCGGCCGTGAGGCGAAGCTCGACGCCGAGGTGCTGAGCCTGCTGGCCGAGGCGATCTTCGCCTACATCGACGAGCTCTCCGCCGACTCTGTGGAGGGCTACGCGGCAGCTCAGTCCGAGGGCGAGGACGTGCGCCGCCGTCGCAACCACGAGCTCGTTGCGCTGCTGATGCGGGAGCCCGCCGCCGAGGCCGTCGACGTTCGGGCGGCCGCGCAGGCCGCCGGCTGGAAACTGCCGCGCCGGCTGGCCGCGCTTGCCTGCGCAGGGGACGATCTAGCCGCGATCGGACGATGCCTGCCCGCCGACGCCTTGGTCACTAGCTTCGAGGAACTTGGTTGCGTGCTCGTTCCCGATCCTGCCGGGCCGGGCCGGGCGGCAGACATTGTCCGCGCTGTGGGCAGTCGGCCAGGTGCGCTCGGTCCCGCCGGCCCGCCGGCGGAGGCTTCGGAGTCCTGGCAGTTGGCCAAGGCCGCGCTGCGCGCGGCGGAAGCCGGCGCGGTCTCGGCCGACGGCCTACTCAAGGCCGAGGATCACCTCGCCGACCTGATACTGCTCGAAGGCGGAAGCTTGGTTGCGCGGATCGCCTCCCACCGCTTGGCCCCCTTCGACTCTTTGACCGAGAATGCTCGCGCGCGAATGAGTGAGACGGCGCTGGCATTCGTGCGCCAGCGCGGCAACTCAGTAGAGATGGCCGCCGAACTGCACGTCCACCCGCAGACCGCCCGCTACCGAGTGGCCCGTCTACGCGAGCTCCTCGGCGACCAGCTGGATGACCCCGACGCCCGCTTCGAACTAGAGATGGCCCTGCGCTCTACCGCGAGGCGCTAGTCGCGGGGTCTGCGGGGCAAAGTCCGAAAGACCACGTCCCAAAGCGGGGAGGAGACGCCGAAGCCGTAGCGGTGGTCCTGGAAGTGGTGGCGCATGTGCTGCTCGCGCAGGCGCTTGCCGAAGTCTGATTTGGGGACGAAGTGGTGTACGTAGTAGTGCGTGTAGTCGTAGAAGAGGTAGCCGAGGAGGAAGCCGCCGAAGAGCGGGTAGGTCGCCGGCGTGCCGAAGATCAGCGTGAAGGCGAAGTAGAAGAGCGCCGCCAGCGGGATCGCTACCGCGGGAGGCATGACCAGGCGCAGCTTGTCGTTGGGATGGTCATGGTGGATGCCGTGGATGATGAAGTGCATCCGCCGCCCGAAGGCGTTGTCGGGTTGCCAGTGGAAGACGAGCCGATGCAGCCAGTACTCGGTCAAGGTCCAGATGCCGATCCCGGCGAGGCTGAGCAGGATCAGCTGCCAGGCGGCGTAGCCGCGATCGGCGCCGAGCCACTCCATGGCGACGACCACGGGCACGAAGACGATCGCCGGGACCGAAGGGTGCACCCGCGAGAAGAAGTTGAGGAAGTCGCTCTCGAACAGCTGCGGCGAGGCGGCGAGCTTCTGGGTCCGATTGGCGTCCATCGGGCAACGCTCATGGTAGCGATGCGGCGGCCGGCTTCCGCAAGACGCGGGGAACCTGTGACGAGACTGTGTCAAGAACGTTGCGCTTTGCGGAATCGTGCCTCACGAAAGCGTCACGACAGTGGCAATATCGCCGTCGTGCCGCGCAAGCCCAAGAAGCCGAGTTGCGAGGACTGCTACTTCCAGAAGAACCTCCTCTGCGCGCTCGAGCTGGACGAGCCCTGCGCGACGTTTCGGCCCAATCGTCCAGAGGGCCTGGTGCCGCCGAAGCAGCCCGTCCTACTGATGAGGCCCCCAAGATGGGCGTCACAAGCAGGAGCAGCCTGAAGCGGTAGGCGCGGCGGGTCCTGTCGCCGTTTTGGTGCCACCATCCCTGCGGGGGCGGCTTCGCCGCCTCCTCGGGACGGTCCCCCAAAACCGCGCCACCCCCCGCGACAACCGGGTCTGGCTATGTTTCTGCCTATGCCGGAGCGCGACCTGTACGCCTGGGCCCGCACGACCTACGTCAGTCGTCGGAGCAGAGGCTTTACTCCGAATGTGGACGTGTACTACTGCGGGGATCCGCAGCGGGCGGTGGTTAAGGTCGATCTGGCGGGGGTCGAGCTGGACGAGGTAGGGATCGAGGTTGGGGTTAGGCAGTTGGCGATCGTTGGGGAGCGGCAGGTGCAGGAGACTGAGGGGCGGGTCTATCAGCAGGTGGAGATTCCTTCTGGGCCGTTCCGGCGGGTTGTTGAGTTTCAGGTGGACGTTGATCCGGAGCGGGCCAGCGCGACCTATGAGGACGGGGTGCTGCGGATCGAGTTGCCGTTGCGCGACCCGGCCGAAACGACGCGCCGGGTCCCGATCGGGAGGGACTAGTGCCCACTCGCGAGGCGGCGCTGATGGAGGGCAGCCCGGTCCTCGAGGTGGTCGACTCGCTCGACGCCGAGGGCGCGATCCGCGCCTCTGAGCCGCTGCCAGATGCTCTGCCGGTCCTGCCCCTGCGCGAGACGGTGACCTTCCCGGAGACCCTGACGCCGCTCGCGGTTGGCCAGGAGCGCTCGATCAAATTGGTCGACGACGTGCTCGCCGCCAACCGGATGCTGGCGATGGTCGCCGCCCGCGACCCCGAGAACGAGGAGCCGGGCCCCAAGGACCTCCACCAGGTTGGTGTGGTCGGCGTCGTCGCCCGCATGCTCAAGGTGCCCGACGGCACGCTGCGCATCCTCGTCCAGGGCGCTCAGCGGGTGCGCCTCGGGCCGTATGTGGCCGAGCAGCCCTATCTGGTCGCTCGCATCAGCGAGCTCCCCGACGTGGTCGAGGACGGACCGGAGCTGGAGGCGCTGACCCGCAACGTCCAGCGCACCTTCTCGGAGATCATCGAGCAGATTCCCTACCTGCCAGAGGAGTTGCAGATGGCGGTCGCCAACCTCGACGACCCCGCCGCCCTCGCCCACCTGATCGCCGGTGCGCTGCGCATCTCCACCGAGGAGAAGCAGGAGCTGCTCGAAGAGGTCGAGGTCGTCACCCGCTTGCGCCACCTCTCGCAGGTCCTCGCCCGCGAGCTCGAGGTGGTTCAGCTGGGCACCCAGATCCAAACGCAGGTGCAGTCGGAGATCGACAAGGGCCAGCGCGAGTTCTTCCTGCGCCAGCAGTTGAAGGCGATCCAGGACGAGCTGGGGGAGGGCGACGAGCAGCAGGCCGAAGTCAACGAACTGCGGGAGAAAATCGAGGCGGCGAAGCTGCCCGAACACGCCCAGAAGGCCGCCGACCGCGAGCTCACCCGGCTCGAGAAGCTGCCACCGGCGGCCGCCGAGCACGGCGTCATCCGCACCTACCTGGAGTGGCTGGTCGAGCTCCCTTGGTCGGCTGAGACCGAGGACAACCTCGACATCGCCCACGCTCGCGAGGTGCTCGACGCGGACCATTACGACCTGGAGAAAGTCAAGGACCGCATCCTCGAGTACCTGGCGGTGCGCAAGCTGAAGCCCGACTCGCCGGGACCGATCCTCTGCTTCGTCGGGCCGCCCGGCGTCGGCAAGACCAGCCTCGGCCGCTCGATCGCCAAGGCGTTGGGGCGCGAGTTCGAGCGCATCTCGGTGGGTGGTGTCCGCGACGAGGCGGAGATCCGCGGCCACCGCCGCACCTACATCGGCGCCCTCCCCGGAACGATCGTCCGCGCCCTGCGCGACGCCGGCTCGCGCAATCCCGTCTTCATGATCGACGAGATCGACAAGATGGGCGCCGATTTCCGCGGCGACCCCGCCTCGGCGATGCTCGAGGTGCTCGACCCCGCCCAGAACGACTCCTTCCGCGATCACTACCTCGACCTCACCTTCGACCTCTCCGAGGTGATGTTCATCGCCACCGCGAACGTCCTCGACACGATCCCCGGACCGCTGCAGGACCGGATGGAGACGATCGAGCTGGCCGGCTACACGCTCGAGGAGAAGAAGCACATCGCCCGCCGCTACCTAGTGCCGCGCCAGATCAAAGCCAACGGTCTTAAGCCTTCGCGGATCGAGTTCGGCGATCCGGCCCTGGCGGCGATCATCGAGGAGTACACGCGTGAGGCGGGGGTGCGCAGTCTGGAGCGGCAGATCGGCACGATCTGCCGCAAAGTCGCCCGCGACGTCGCCGAGGGCAAGAGCAAAGGCAAGGTGAAGGTCTCGGCCAAGCGGGCCCGCGAGCTGCTCGGCCGCCGCCGCGTCTTCGCCGAGCAGCGGCGACGGACCAAGGTCCCCGGCGTGGCGACCGGACTTGCCTGGACGCCGACCGGCGGCGACGTGCTCTTCATCGAGGCGACCGCGATGCCGGGGTCGGGGCAGCTGACGATCACCGGCCAGCTCGGCGACGTGATGAAGGAGTCGGCGCAAGCTGCGCTCTCATATGTGCGCGGCCACTGGCGCGAGGTGGCGCCCAAGCTGGACGAGGACTGGTTCGCCAAGCACGACATCCACGTCCACGTGCCGGCCGGCGCCGTGCCCAAGGACGGTCCCTCTGCCGGCGTCGCGATGACCGTGGCGCTCTCCTCCCTAATCAGCGGCCGCCCGGTCCGCAACGATGTGGCGATGACCGGCGAGGTGACCCTTACTGGCCAGGTGTTGCCGATCGGCGGCTTGAAGGAGAAGTCGCTGGCCGCGCAGCGGGCTGGAATCAAACGGGTGCTGGTGCCGGAGCGAAACGAGGGTGACGTGGCGGAGATCCCCGAGCACGAGCGCAGTGAGTTGGAGTTCGTCTACGTGGACGAGGTCTCCAAGGCGATCGACGCCGCGCTGGCCTAGTCGCATGGAGGCCGCTGGCGCGCTGCGCAGGAGCAGCTTCTCTACGTATCTGGAGTCGATCGGCGAGCTGGTTCGCTCGCGCTCGCGCACCTTTTGGATCGTTGCCGGCCTTACCGCGCTCGCCGCGGCGCTGCGTTTCGCGACACTCGGCGTGCAGAGCTACCACCACGACGAGATCGTCACCGCCAGCCGAATCCTTCGCGACGGCTTCTGGCACGCGATGGACGCGGTCGGCTTCAGCGAGTCGGCGCCGCCGCTCTACTACGCAACCGCCTGGTTCTGGACGCAGCTGACCGGGACGGGGGAGGTTGGTTTGCGCTCGGTCTCGGCGCTCGCCGGCGTCGCCACCGTGCCGGTCGCTTACCTGCTCGGGGCCGAGTTGGGCAACCGCCGGACCGGGATCGTCGCCGCGGCGCTTGTGGCCGTCAACCCGATGCTGGTCTGGTACTCGCAGGAGGCGCGGGGCTACGCGCTCTTCGTCTTGCTCACCGCCGTCGCTTTGCTCTACTTCGTGCGCGCCCTCGACCACGGCCGCCGGCGTGACTCAATTGGCTGGGGGATCGCCTCGGCGCTCGCGCTCGCTACGCACTACTTCGCCGCGTTTCCAATTGCCGCCATGGCGCTCTGGCTGCTGCGGCGCCGTGGACGGGAGTCTGGTGGTGCCTTCCCTGGGCTCTGGATTGTCGGCGCTGCCGGCCTGCTGCTGGCGCCGTTGCTGGTCCACCAGGCATCGTTCGCCCACGCCGAATGGATCAGCAACTTCAGCCTCGGGCACCGACTCTGGGAGACGGGTCTCACCTTCGCCCTGGGGGAGACGGGCGACATCATCGCCCAGCCCGAGCATCCCCTGTCGATGCTGGTGCCGGGGCTTGCCGCCGTCGCCGGCCTTGCCCTCGTCTTCGTTCGCGGCGCCAGATCGGACCGCCGTGCTGCCCGGATCCCACTCGCGATCGCCGCGGTGACGATCGTGGTGCCGCTCGCGATCGGCCTGCTCGACTCGAGCAAGGACTACGTGCTCGCCCGCAACCTGCTGCCTGCCCTGGTGCCCCTGCTGGTCGTGGTGGCGGTGGGCTTCACCCTGCCAAATGCACGTCGCCGCGGCGCGGCACTCGCCGCGGTCTTGATCGCCTACTCGTTGGGCTTCTCGGTCTGGGCGAGTCTCTCGCCCGCCCTTCAGCGTCCGGACTGGGAGCCCGTCGCCACCGCGCTCGGCGACCCGACGGAGCCACGGGCGATGGTGACCTGGACACTGGGCGAGGCTTCTCTGCGCTACTACCTCTCGACCGGGTCCTTCCAGGTTCGGCCCTCCGACGGCTTCAAGTGGTGGGTCGGAGAAGTCGACTTCATCTCCGATGGCCCGGCGCCACCGCCGCCCGCGCCCATCTTCGGCTCGGGCTTCAGGGAAGTCGGCTACGAAAAGGTGGGGCGGCTCTACGTGCGTCGCTTTGCCACGCCGGGATCGGAGTTGAGGCCGCTGCGCCTGCGCACGGTCCGCGACGCCGAGCTTGGCTTTCGCAGTAACGGGGTACTTCTGGACGGGATCGGCCCGGGCTGACGCCGCCCGATCGATGCGAGTTATCCTGAGTGCCCCGGAGAATCCAGCGAGGAGAAGGCATGAGCAAGACCAAGGCGACCCAGGCCGCCGACATCTATTCGACTGCCCGCGAGAACCCCTATGTGCAGCGACTGATTGAAGACGAAGAGCTGCGCGACAGCCTGAGGAAGGCATTCGAGGCAGCGCGGGGCGCCTACGGCCGTGCGACCAGCAACGGCAGCACCGTCAAGGCCGTCACCAGCGACAAGAAGGTGCAGCGCGACCTCAAGTCCGCCGCGGAGAACCTGCGCGACGCGTCCGAAGCGCTGAGGGGGCCGAAGAAGCGCAAGAAGAGCCGCCTCGGCCGCCTCATCCTGCTTGGCCTCGTCGGTGCCGCGGTCGCCCTGATCCTCAGTGAGGACGCCCGCAAGACCGTGCTCGACGCTCTCTTCGGCGCCGAGGAGGAGTTCGAGTACACGAGCACCACCTCTATTAACGGTTCTTGAGTCGGCGGCGCAGCGGGCTTCCCGCCCGCTGCGCTCCATAGACTGGACCAATGGAGGCAGCAACCAAGGAGCGGGAGCTCAGCGGCGAGAAGGCCCAGCGCATCGTTGACGCGATGCGGGTCAGCGTCGCCAAGCGCGGCGCTGCCGGCTCGACCTTCGAGCACGTCGCGCGTGAGGCGGGAGTCAGCCGCGGCCTGCTCCACTACTACTTCGGCACCAAGGAGCGGCTGCTGGTCGAGGTCGTGCGTCGCGACGCCGAGATCCGCGTTGCCCGGCTCGACGAGCCGCTGGAGAAGGCGAAAACCGTCGATGACGTGATCGACGTACTGCTCGCCAGCCTCACCGATCTGATCGACAACGAGCCCACCTTCTTCCTGCTGCTCTACGAGCTGTTCAGCGCCGGTCGCCGCAACCCGGAGATCCAGCACGAGGTTGGCCAGCTCTTCGAGCGCACCCGCTCCCACGTGGCCGACGTGCTGAGGACCAAGGAGCGCGAGGGCGTGCTCAGCTTGCGCTACGAGGCCGAGGAGATCGTCTCCTACCTCTTCGCGATCGCCGACGGCTTCGCCCTGCAAGCACTCTCGGACACCGAGCGCGACATCTCCGGAGGGCTGGCGGTCGCCGCCGCCTCCGGCCGCTACCTGCTCGTCTCCGAGTAGCGCCACCACTCCGGTCGCTGGGAGTGATCGGACTCACGTCTAGCCCATCTCTGTAGAAGCGATTTCCAGCCGCTTCCCGGCCTAGCTTTTCTGCCTCAGACCAAACAAATGACCCCCGCGCTGGTGGAACAGCCGGGGGCCGTGGCACCGAAAGGCGGAACCTTCCGATGCAGGCCAACCCTAGCCAGCGCTCGGCTAACGAGCGTGAGGACAAACCGACGCAACGCGCCGTGCTGTCGCTTCTCCTCCATGAGTTCCCGGCGCAAGTGACCAAAGAACAGCTGCGGTACACCCTCGGCAGCGACAAAGGCAGAGAGGTCCAGCGCGCCGCGCGAAACCTCGGCCAAGTCGAACTCGTTTGGTGCGAGGGCGATTTCGTGCTGCCGACGCTCGCCGCCCGCCACTTCGATTGGCTGGAACTCTCGTGAGCGTTGCTCGGCAGTTCGGGGCGAACCTGGCCCGCCTCCGCAAGCGCGCCGATATGTCGCAGGAGGAGCTTGCCTGGGGCGCGTCGGTCCATCGAACCGAGATAAGCCAGCTTGAGCGCGGTCTAAGGTGCACGGACTCCAAGATGCGCCGACACCCACGGCTCATCTGACCTCCATCTTGCGGGCACGGTAGACGATGTCCGCTGGGATCTGGCCAGCTGTCAACCGACCATGGTGAACTCGGTCGAAGTTGTAGAAGCGCAGGTACTCCTCGAGGTCGCGCCTGAGACTGGAAAGCGCAGGGTGCAGGTAACGGGCAAAGGAGGGCCGCCAGCACTCGTCGAGAATCGTGCGGTGCAGCGCCTCGACGTTGCCATTGGTCTGGGGACGCCCGGCGCGGATCCGGGTGTGCCTCGCCTTCAGCCGAGCAACGGTCGTCGAAAACTCCCCCTTGAACTCGTTGCCGTTGTCTGAGAGCAGCCGCTCCAAGCGCCAGCCTGCTTCGCGCAGCTCTGAGGCGACCCGGCGAGCCAGCTTCGAGGTCTGCTTGGCGCTGGGGCTGGCCGGCTTGCCCTCCTTGCAGACCACCAGCTCCGCCCAGGCATAGGAAGAGGCGATGTCGATCGCGGTGAGCTGCCAGATCGAGCCCTTGGTGCCTTGCAGGCGCCCGACGTAGAAGCAGTCAATCCCGACCAGCTCGCCGGGGCGGGAGGCCTCGATGTGGCGCTCCGGGCCGCAATCGCGCGGCGGCTCATAGGGCGCGGCGTAGCCTGCGAGGAGCCCCAGGCGCTTGGCGCGGGTGTTGAGGCCGTGACGGCGCAGCACCTTCCAAACGCCGTTGGGCGAAACGAGGATGCCTCCCCACTTGGGGCGGGCGAGCTCTGCAGCCACCCGCTTGGGCCCAAGGCCCGGATGGCCCAGCGCGAAGGCGACGATCTTCTCTTCGATCATCTTGGAGAGCTGGTTGGGCATCTTCGGCCGCCGCCGCTCGCGAGGCCGCAGCATCTCCAGGCCGTGACGATCGACCGCTCGCTTCCAGACGTAGTAGGTGGAGCGATGCACCCCAAAGCGCCGGCAAGCTTGGGCGACGCTCGTGCGAGCGGCCTCTGCGAAGAGGGCTTGGCGGTAGCCGAACAGCACGTCATCCTTGGTCATGCGACTCCCTTTTCTGAACTTCATTGGCGTGAAGCCAGGAGCCTGAGTCGCAGCGCGGACAACCCCCGACCCAGCTGGGTCGGGGGTTGTCTCGCTTAAAGGGCTATCGATCTCTCGGGAAGTGTCGGGAGAACTTGGAGTCAGCGCAGTCTAAGGGTCGCTCGCATCGATACGGCCGCAAAGCTCGCGGCAACGCTGGAAGTGGATCCCGGCGACTTGTTCGAAGGGATCGCCTGGGAGCCAGGGAACGTTCGCATCGGCCAGTTCAGGCAACGCGAGGGTCTTGCCTAGTCAAGCTGCTCAGATATCAAAGACCCCTGCATTTGAAGCTATATATGGCAGCGAAGCTGCAATCGGCAGTCAAATTTGACTACCAGCTCTAAACTATTGCTTCAGAGCAACCCAACCACTACAGAATCGCATTGCTCTAAAGAGCTGCGAAGACAAAGAGGTAAATGGGCAAGGATCGGATTGATCCACGGAAGAAGTCATTGCCAGCGACTTCGCCGGACAACCCGAATATTGGAGCGGTCGCCGTCGAGATTGACGGCCAAAGCGTCGTTCTTACAGAGGCCCAGCATTGGGTCGAGGACGGCGATCACGTCATCGTCAGCATTGAGTTTCAGGTCTCTTCTTCTGGGGAGACCTTCCTCGAAGCATTTGAGCAGGTCATCGACAATCTTTTCGATGAGGCTCGATCACTCAACGCTCGAATTCGAGACAATGATGCTGCTCCCAATGAACTTGATGAAGCGCTACGTCTCGCCGAACGATTCACCAAAATCGCAGAGCTTGAGGAATGCAGGCTTCGCGAATTGGAGGCAGCTCGGATTGCCGGGCGACGCCGCCGACTCAATCGGGGCAATCGTTGGGTAAGCCCACGCAGCGTCCGGCGGACTTCCGGGACGCCCTCAGTCGCCTGACCGGAGACGGCGGGGAGCGCGGTCGGCACATTGTCCGCTACCGCATCGCGGTTGTCACGGCTGATGGGAAAAATTACGGCTTGCGGTTTTCGGCCGGGAATAATGCGAAGACCCCCAAGAGCGACATCACTCGCTTGAAGCGGAAGCTGTGCCTCCGAGAGACGGGCGTAGAGATCGAGACCATCTTGAACGATTGGGGGCCTGCAGAGCTAAAGGCTTACGTCAAAGAGCAGCTGACCGAAGCTCAGCTAGAGCAATATCGCGGGGGATGACATGGGTAAGAAAGGTTCGCCACGCCGCAAGCAGAAGACCGACAAGGGTCTGGAGATCCCCGTCCCGACCAAAGGCGACTTCGATGCCAACCTGGCTAAGGTCGCTCCGCCAGCAAGTCGTAAACGCCCTGGCGGGAAAGACCGGCCTCAGAAGCGATCAGGGTGATCGGCAGCTTTGCCGCCTGAGCTTCCTTGCAGGCGCGCTTGAGTTCTTCAGTGGCTTCCCGTTTGGCCTGATCGGCTTTCTCGCGCTTCCTCGTTGCGCTTCTGATCTGCTTGATCGCGGTCGCCTGGTCGGTCATCGGGTCGCCTCGTCAAGTAGCGAGTGGAACATTGAGCGGTGCCCGTACGTGCGGTGGTTGTAGCGCCAGGCGTACTCGTCCAGATAGGACTGGAGCCACTTGCGAGAGACAGCCTTGTAGGCACCGCGCATCCCGGTCTTGAGGTTGCCGAAGAACCCCTCAATCGTGTTCGTGTGAATGTTGCCATCGACGTAGACGCCCGCCGTGTGGTTGATGATCCTGTGGCCCGCGTACTCCTTCGAAAGCGGCCTATAGGGACGCCAGTCGTCGGTGAAGATGATCGACTGAGGGTTGACGTTGGCCCGCACGGCTTCACTAAGCGGCTCGCCTCGGCGAGCCGCGATCACCCGCAGCCTGACTTGCCCGCCACGCTCCACCATCCCGAGAACGGTTGGCTTGGTTTCGCGGAATCGCGCCGATTCAGAGCGAGTTTTGAATTTGCGGCGCGGCCTTCCGCCCCAGAGCGTCTCGTCTACCTCGACATCGCCCTTGAGCGGCTTCGCGTCGTCCTTCATCAACTCGTTGCGAATCTTGTTGAACATGCGCCAGGCGGTCTTGTAATGGACTCCAAGCTCCCGCTCTAGCTGCTTGGCAGATATGCCGCACCGAGTGCTTGTCATCAGATACATGGCGTGGAACCAAAGCTTCAGCGAGGTCGAGGACTTGGCGAAGATCGTCCCCGCCGTGGGATGGACGTGGTGCCCGCAGCCGGTGCAGGTCCAGGACTGCCGTCCCTGCTTGGTCGCGTAGCGCTTGAAGACCCGGCGAGAGTCGCAGCGCGGGCAATGGGCGTGTTCGCCGTCCCGCGAGTAGCGGGTGCGCCACAAATGCTCTAGACAGGCGGCATCGTCGGGGAACTCTGCAAGGAACTCGGTGACCGAGTAATCCGAGTGCGAGGACTTCGCTCGCTTCGGTTCGTGGCGGTTGGCCGGGGGCATGGTGTAAAGCTACTTGACATAGCTAGACTTGTCAAGTCGCTTGACAGATTGCTAATCTGCTCCGCTGTGAAGCTGAGTAGGCCACGCGCCCGCCTTGACCGAGCCAAGGTGCATAGCCACAAGTTCGGAAAGGTCTGGAGTGCCTTCACCGGCGAGGAGGAGCCCTACTACCCGGTCGTAACCACAGATGACGAGGGGGAAGGAACGATTTTCGTCAGGGCTGCCGAGTCCTTCCCAAGCGAGCAGCTTTCGCTCCATTTCGGCGAGATGCTCTACCAGCTGAGGGCGGCCCTTGATTCGCTCGTCTATGAGGTCGCTATTCTCGACAGCAGCTGCGATCCGCCTCCCAACGAGGAACAGCTTGAATTCATCATCCGAGGGTCCGAGGAAGCCTTCGACAATGCAGCCTGGAAGATCAAGCCACTCTCGGATCAGCACCGGGCGATGATCCACTCGGTACAGCCTTACGACATTGGTCAGCGGGGCGAGGCGGAAACAGTCGTTGCCGGTGCCCTCAATGAACTCAACGACTTGGCCCGGAAGGACCGACATCGCGGCCTTCGCGTCGTTGCCTCCTGGGTCTCCAACAAGAACCCCAGCATTGACAGCCTGCCGCCTGGTTGCAGCCTGGAGTGGCTCACCACCACCGAGGACGGTCTTCTCAAAGAGGAAGGCGAAGTGGCCCGCTTCAAGATCCGTGGTTGGCGTCCTGAGCACAAACTCGAAGCCAACCCCAACTGCGCCATCGACGTAGCTGTCGAGGATGCCGACCCTCCGCTGCACGACGGCGACACCCTCTTTGCCCGGACCCGCATCATGATCGCCTGCGTCTCTGAGGTCATCCGAGGCTTTGAGGAGACCTTCGACTGAAAGCCAGGGGCGAGTACCTGTCGCAATCGCGGTCAAGCCTTAGCGGCCTCCGGCCGACGAGCTTCTACAGAGAAGGGATAAGCGTGATCGGACTCACAGTCCGCTGGCCGCTGGTCCGAAAAACTGGCCATCCAGCCAATGCGCGACTTCATGGTCCAACTCGCAGGGTTTCTCGGCCGCCGTCGGCGCGTGGTGTTCATCGTTTGGATTGCGATCGTGCTTGCCGCTCTGCCGCTTGCCTCGAAGCAGACCGAGCACCTGACCGGTGGCGGCTTCGACGTACCGGGCAGCCAGTCGCAGGCCGTCAGCGATGCGCTGCAGGGCGACTTTGCGACAAAGACGGGCGGGATCACGGTGCTGCTGCGAGCCGAGGAGGGCGCCGATGCGGCGGCCCGGGCCGCCGCCGTCAATCGGGTTCGCCGGGCTGTCGCCGGTCTTAGTGAAGTAACGCTGCCGCCCACGGTTGCTCGGCGTGGTGAGCTGGCGCTGCAGCGCACCGGCACGGCATTGCTGCCTCTACGCAGTGAGCAATCGCCGGATCGACAGACCGACTCCGCTACCACCCTGCGCGAAGAGCTCGATCCCGGCACGGCTGCCGCTGGCGTCACCATCTATCTCGCCGGGCAGCCGACGATCTGGGCTGGGATGCAGGAGCTCTCCAAGGAAGACCTGGCCAAAGCTGAGGCCGGCGGTTTCCCGATCGTCGCAATCATCCTGCTCGTCGTCTTCGGCTCACTCGCCGCAGCAGTGCTGCCGCTCGCCCTGGGCTTTGTCAGCGTGATCGTCACTGGGGCGCTGATCTACTTCATCTCGCTGAGCATGACCACCTCGGTTTTCGTCACCAACATGGCCTCGATGATCGGCATCGGGGTGGCGATCGACTACTCGCTCTTCATCCTCGCCCGCTACCGCGAGGAGCGTGCTGCCGGTCGCGACCAGGACGCGGCTCGGGCGGAGGCGCTCTCCACCTCCGGTCTGGCGGTGGCCTTTTCGGGCCTCGCCGTGATCGTCTCGCTGGCCGGACTGTGGATGGTCGACAACCAGGCGCTGCGCTCGATGGCGTTGGGCGCGATGACCGTCGTCGCCGTTTCGATCCTTACCGCGACCACCCTGCTGCCGGCGCTGATCGCGATGCTCGGCGACCGCGTACTGCCCGGCGGGATCGTCGCCAAGGTGCTGGGAATCTTCCGCCGGGGTGGCGAGCGCCCCGATCGCGAGGCCTTCTGGGTGCGCTGGACGACGCGGATCATGGCCCACCCCTGGGTCGCGGTGATTGGCGTCTCGGCGGTCCTGCTCACTCTGGCAATTCCGCTGCTTTCGATCGAGACGGGGACGCAGGCGCTCCACCAGTTCCCCAAGGACAGCGACGTTCGTGTCGGCAACGAACTTGTCTCCAAGCAGCTCGGCGGCGGCACCGACCCAGTGCTCATCGCTGCCACCTTCAGCGGCTCGAAGCCAAGCGGTGGAGATCGTGCCGCGGTGGCGAGCTTCGAGCGCACGATCTCCTCGACACCCGGTGTCAGCTCCGTCGCACCACCAACCTTCTCGGGCGGCAGCGTCCTGATCCAGGCGACGCCAAGTGCCGGCAGCGAGTCCGACGCGACCATCGCCCTGGTCGAGCGGCTGCGCGAGACAATCGTCCCGAGCACCGAGCTGAGCTGGGTGGCGACGGTCGACGTTGGCGGCGAAACTGCGCGCAGCCAGGACGCCCGCGCTCAGGTAAGCGGCTCGATGTGGAAGATCGTCCTCTTCGTCCTCGCCCTCAGCTTCCTCGTCCTGATGGTGATGCTGCGCTCGCTGCTCTTGCCGTTGAAGGCCGTGCTTATGAACCTGCTCTCGATCGGCGCCGCCTTCGGTGTCCTCGTCGCGATCTTCCAGTGGGGCTGGTTCTCCAGCCTGCTCGGCTTCGAAAGCCAGGGCGCTCTGGACACGATCAACGTGCCGCTGATCTTCGCCATCGTCTTCGGCCTCTCGATGGACTACGAGGTCTTCCTGATGTCGCGGATCCGCGAGCACTACCTCGAGCACGGCGATAACGAACGCGCCGTCGCCGAAGGGCTCTCGACCAGCGCCCGCACGATCTCCTCGGCAGCGCTGATCATGACCTCGGTCTTCGCCGTCTTCGTGCTCACCGGCGTGCCCTCGATCAAGGAGCTGGGGCTCGGCTGCGCGGTGGCGATCGCGCTCGACGCGACGCTGGTCCGCTTGATCCTGGTCCCGGCGGCGATGAAGTTGTTCGGCGACTGGAACTGGTGGATGCCTTCTTGGCTGGACCGGGCGCTGCCAGACCTCAGCTTCGAGAGCGGCACGGCTGAGCCCGAGCCGGCTGAGGCGTAGGAAAGTACAAGACGTTCCACCCCTACCGGGACAGGTCTGAATACCCTGTGCCGGCATGAGTGACGATCTTGCCTTTGCCGGAGCTGCCCGACAGGCGGAGATGGTGCGGGCGGGGGAGGTCTCGCCGAGGGAGTTGGTGCAGCTCTGCCTCGACCGGATCGCTCGGTTCGATCCCCAGCTGAATGCATTTCGCAAGGTCTTCGCCGAGAAGGCGCTGCTCGAAGCTGAGCAGGCCGAAGCGCGGTTGAAGGGAGGGGAGGAGCGGCCGCTGCTCGGCGTGCCGATCGCGATTAAGGACGAAGTTAACGTCGTCGGCGAGGTCAAGACCTTCGGCACCGACGCCTTTGCCGAGCCGGCCAAGCAGGACTCCGAGATGGTGCGGCGGCTGCGCGAGGCCGGTGCGATCGTTCTTGGCCTAACGCTGCTACCTGAGATGGCGATCTGCGGCTTCACCGAGTCGGCGACCTACGGGGTCACACGCAATCCCTGGGATCCGCAGCGCACCCCGGGCGGCTCCAGTGGCGGCTCGGCCGCCGCGGTCGCCGCCGGGCTGGTCCCGATCGCTTCCGCCGGGGACGGCGCCGGCTCGATCCGCATCCCGGCCGCTTCCTGCGGCCTCTTCGGGCTGAAGCCCTCGCGGGGGCGCGTTTCGCTCGCTCCCGACCTGGAAGGCTGGCGCGGCCTCGCGGTTCTCGGCAGCCTCAGCCGCAACGTGCTCGACGCCGCGCTCTGGCTCGATGTCGTCTCTGGCGGCTCGCGCGAGGCCGAGGCGCCCGCTCCGCCCGAGCGGCCCTTTGTCGAGGCGGCCCGCCAGGCGCCGCCCAAGTTGCGGGTCGCCTGGTCGACGAAGCCGCCCAGGGCGGCGGCGCCACCCACCGTGTCCTCCGAGGCCAAGGCGGCGGTCGCCGACGCCAGCGAGCTGCTGCGCTCGCTCGGCCACGAAGTCGCCCAGCGGGACCCCGATTGGGGAGGGATCGGCAACAACATCACCGCCCGCTTCCTCGGTGGCGTCGCCGAGACGATTCGCGAAGTCCCGCACCCCGAGCGGCTTGAACGGCGCACGCGGGGCTTCGGCAGGCTGGGCAGCACCTTGCCGGCCTCCCTCTACGAGCGCGCCCTGACCGACGGGCGCGCTGCTGATGCCGCGCGGGTCAACGCGATCTTCGACTCACACGACGTGCTGGTCACTCCGGTGATGGGTGGCACCGCCCTTCCGGTCCGCCGCTGGGAGGGCCAAGGCGCGATCCGCACCGTCCTCGGCATGAGCCGCTTCTATCCCTACTGCGTCCCTTGGAACCACTTGGGCAACCCAGCAATGTCCGTGCCGATGGGCTTCGCCGACGACGGCATGCCCCTCGCCGTCCAAATCATCGCCCGCCCCGGCGACGAGTCCACACTTCTGTCCCTGGCTGCCCAGCTAGAGGCCGAGCGCCCCTGGGCCCAAGCCCGCCCCCCAATCTCCTAGTTGAAGACCTTCCTCATCCGAGCGATCTCGCGGATCGGGCCGCGAGGGCGGATGCGTCGAGTCAGCACCATCTTCAGCGGGTTGGCGTTCGGCTTGCTCATCCCGACGAAGTCGGCCCACTTCGTCTCGAGCGTCAGCGTCGGGTTGGGCGCTTCGCCCGGCTCCGCCCGGGTCGAGCCGTTGTCGATCACCAGATGCCAGGGGTCGGCGTCGGTGAAGCGCCACTGGTAGACCAGCGGCGAGCCGTTGGCGGCGCTCGGGTCGGCGGCGCGCTTGACCACGTCGAAGTAGAGGCGCTGCATCTCGGGGTTGGTCTCAGGCGTTGCCTCCGGTGGGCCGAGGATGCCGGCTTCCATCAGCTTCACCTGGTTCTGGGCGACCTCCTCGGGGGTGGCCTCAGGGTCGAAGGGGAAGACGCCGGGCGGCATCTTCTCGGTCGGGTAACCGATCGTGCGCCAGCGCTGGCGGATCAGTTTGAGGCCGAAAGCGAAGATGTCCTCGAGCGTGAAGCCGTAGCACTCGGTGTATTCGCGATCGAAGTTGGGGGGGTAGAAGACCGCCGGGCCGTAGGGGAGCACTTCGCGCAGCAGGTCGGTGACCGCCGCCCGGTTCTCCTCCCAGCCGGGGCTCCCTTCGCCGAGCAGCTCGGAGAGCACCTTGACGCCGAAGCCGATGTGGCGCTGCTCGTCGCGGGAGACGTTGGCCATGCCGGCGCTGAAGCCGGGCATCGTGTCTTCGGAGGCAAAGAAGTCCTCGATGAAGTGTTGTCCCGGCTGGGCCAGCGAGCCCTCGACGATCAGGTGGTAGAGGGTGATCGCCTGCGCGTACTTGGGCAGCGAGCGGTCCTTGCGCAGTTCCTCGGCCATCACGTCGAGGCGGTCGAAGATGCCGCGGTAGCCCCAGTTGAGCTGGGGGAGGGTGGAGGAGAGCGTCTGCTGGATCGAGTCGCCGCCGACACCGATCACCTCCTTGAAGAAGCGGTGGAAGAAGACCGAGTGACGGACCTCGTCGACCTGCTGGGTAGCGAGGAAGTAGGACTGCTCCTCGGTCGGGGCGGCGGTGATGTAGGGGGCGAGGGTGTCGGCGACGCGATCCTCGCCGTAAAAGAACATCGAATAGATCCACATCGCCGAGCGCCGCTGGATATCGCTGAGGCCGTCCCAGCCGGCTTTGTCACCAGAGAGGTCGATGTCGTAGGCGCTCCAGTTGCCGTGCTCCCAGCGCTTGTAGAGGTCCTCGTAGGTGACGTTGTCCATCAGGCTCTGCGATGCGACGCTCATCTCTCTCCTCCGTTCGGTGCTCCGGCCACTGCCTTGCCCAGGTTACCGATGGACTGGCTGCCCAGCCAGTCCGACTCGTGTGACTTCGTCACGCTTCCCCTTCGACTTGCGGAGTCTGTTGGCGATATCTGCGAAATGGATCGTTATTGTTCTGCGAAATGGAGTGCTAAGCTACTGCGATATTGATCTATAAGTCACTGCGAAATGGCAAAGTACGAGATGAGCTACAGACGAAGAATCCTTGACGGTGAGCTGGATGAGCTGATCGGCTCCCTGCCGGCCTTGGCGATAGAGGGTGCGAAGGGCGTCGGTAAGACGGCGAGCGCTTCGCGTCGGGCTGCGACGATCCATGCCCTCGACGACCCCGAGCGGCTGATGCTGGCGGAAGCGGACCCGAAGCGCTTGCTTGACGCGAAGCCGCCGATTCTCATCGACGAGTGGCAGCGCTTGCCCGAGACCTGGGATCTGGTTCGCCGCGCGGTGGACGATGGAGCGGCGGCCGGCAGTTTCCTGCTGACCGGATCGGCATCGCCCGACGGAGCGGGACGGCACTCGGGCGCCGGCCGCATCGCGACGATCCGGATGCGTCCCCTTTCGCTTGTCGAGCGCACCGAGGAGCCAAGCAGCGTTAGCCTGGCCGAGCTCCTGAAGGGCGCGCGAGGACCTCTCCAGGGCAAGACGTCCCTTGGTCTCGCCGACTACACGGAGGCAATAGTTGCCTCCGGCTTCCCCGGTCTTCGCGGCATCGCGTCCGAGCGGGCACTGCGCGCTCAACTCGATGGCTATCTGGATCGAATCGTCGATCGGGATTTCACCGAGCTGGGCCAGGAAACGCGCAATCCCGCGGCGCTTCGCCGTTGGATGGCCGCCTACGCAGCCGCGTCGTCCACAACCACGTCCTTCGAGAAGATCCGCGACGCCGCCACTGGTGGTGAGGGCGAGAAGCTGTCGAAGGCGGCGGCTCGTCCCTACCGCAACGCTCTCGAGCGACTTTGGATCCTCGACCCTGTGCCGGCTTGGCAGCCCACCCGACGCCGCCTCTCTCGCCTCGCCGCCGCGCCAAAGCACCAACTTGCTGATCCGGCTCTGGCGGCGCGCCTGCTCGGCGCAACACCCGCGGCCCTCCTCGACAACGAGGAGCTGGGGCCGCCGGTTCTCCGAGACGGCACGCTTCTCGGGGCCTTGTTCGAGTCGCTGGTGACCCTTTCCGTGCGGGTCTATGCGCAAAGCGCCGAGGCCAGGATCGGCCACCTGCGGACGTTCTCCGGCGATCGCGAGATCGACCTCATCGTCGAGCGTCAGGACGGGCGCGTAGTCGCGGTTGAGGTCAAGCTGGTCCGCACCGTTCGCGACCGAGACCTGCGGCACCTCCACTGGCTCGGCGAGAAGCTCGGCGCCGAGCTTCTCGACGCGATCGTCGTCACGACCGGCGAGGATGCCTACCGTCGCGCGGACGGGATCGGCGTCGTCCCCGCCGCCCTGCTTGGTCCCTGACCGTGACGCTCACACAGAGGCGGGAGTCTCGATCTCTCGCTTGAGGATCTTGCCGGTGGGGCCCTTGGGAAGGTCGTCGACGAACCAGACCAGGCGCGGGTACTTGTAGGCGGCGATCCGCTCCTTGACGTAGGCGCTGACTTCCTCGGGGGCAAGCTCCTCGCCTTCATGGAGGACGACCGCGGCGCCGATCTCCTCGCCCCACTCGTCGTGGGGGACGCCGACGACCGCAGCTTCGCGGATCTTCGGGTGCTCGAAGAGCACCTCCTCGACCTCGCGTGGATAGACGTTGTAGCCGCCGCGGATGATCAGGTCCTTCTTGCGGTCGACGATGTAGAAGCAGCCGTCCTCGTCGATGCGAGCCATGTCGCCGCTATGGAACCAGCCGCCGCGCATCGCCTCCTCGGTGGCGTCGGGGCGCTGCCAGTAGCCCTTCATGATGTTGTGGCCGCGGATCACGATCTCGCCGACCTCGCCCTGGGCGACCTCGTTGTCGTCCTCGTCGACGACGCGCATCTCGACCCCTTCGATCGGGGTGCCGATCGAGCCGGCCTTGCGCTCGTCGTCAGGATGGTTGGAGCAGGCGACCGGAGAGGTCTCCGAGAGGCCGTAGCCCTCGAGCACGACCGCGCCCATCGCCTCTTCGAAGCCGCGCAAGACCTCGACCGGCATCGAGGCGCCGCCGGTGATGCAGGTGCGCAGCGAGGAGGTGTCGTAGTCCTCTCGCCCAGGGTGGTGGAGCAGGGCGCCGAACATCGTCGGCACGCCGTAGAAGTGGGTGACCTTGTCGCGCTGCATCGTTGCCAGCGCCTCGCCGGGGTCGAACTTTGGCACCAGCGTCAAGCAGGCCCCCACCTTCAGCGAAGCGTTCATGCCCACCGTCTGGCCGAAGGAGTGGAAGAGGGGGAGGGCGCCGAGGACGACATCACCCGAGGCGATCTCGCAGGTCGTGCGGCTGGAGACGTCGGCATTGCGGAAGAGGTTCATGTGGGTCAGCTCGGCACCCTTGGGCTTGCCGGTCGTGCCCGAGGTGTAGAGGATCACCGCTGTGTCGTCCTCTGCCGTGTCGAGGAGCCCGGGCGTTGGCTCCAGCTCGGCCAGCGTTGCGGCAAAGGTCGCGGGCTCGACCTCGATCATCTCGGCACCGGCGTCGGCGGCGCCATCGCGGGCCTCCTCGGCAAAGCCGTGCCAGGCGAGCAGCAGCTCGGCGCCGGAGTCCTCCAAGTAAAAGGCGATCTCGCGCCGCTTCAGCAGCACGTTCATCGGCACGACGATGGCCCCTGCGCGCAGGACGCCGTAGTAGGCGACTGGAAAATCGGGGACGTTGGGCAACATCACGCCGACCCGGTCACCGGGCTCGACGCCCTTCTCACGCAGCAGCGTCGCCAGGCGGGCGCTGAGGTCGTCGAGCTTGCCGTAGCTGAGCTCGGCATCGCCGAGCCGGATCGCCGGCAGCTCGGGTGCCCGCGCGGCGCTCTCGGTCAGCAGCGATGCGAGATTGAGGGCCATTTCAATACCGGACCGCTAGGGCCTCTAGGTCTTGATGAGATTGTGGACGGGGAACTCCTTGATGTCCGGCGGGCCCGGCATCCCGCGGTCGCCCAGCTCCCCTATCGCCGGCCCCAGGCGGCTCTCCTGGAATCGGTCGAAGTGCTCGCGGGACTCCCAGAAGTCGATTACGCCCCAGCCACCCTCGATCGGTCCCGCCGAGTGAAAAATCATCCCGTCGGGAAGGTTCTCTTCGACTCCCAACTGGGCATTCACGGCTTCGTACTGCTCCTGCGTGCCTTCGGCGAACTTGATCCTCAGCCCTACGGCCATGCGCTCCTCCTCGGTAGAACCCGTGTAGTCCCGCGAGCATAACTTCCAGCGGGCCGCTTGAGGCGGAGCGACGTGGATATGCTCACTGCGATGGAGGATCTGGGTCACCCAAGCTCCTACCTCGCAATCGCCGAGGGTCTGCCGGTGTACTCGAGCGACGGCAGCTCGCTGGGCAAGGTTGAGTACGTTCTCGCCGTGCCGGACGATGATGTCTTCGACGGGATCGTGCTGGACACGAGCGTCCTGCCGGGCGGCCACCGGTTCGTCGACGCGCCTGAGGTTGGCGAGATCTACGAACGCGGGGTCGTGCTCAAGATCGACGCCGCGGCGGCAGAGTCCCTACCCGAGCCCAGTGCCAATCCGGGCGCGCTCGAGGCCCATGCGGGCGATGTCGGCAAAGGCGGAAGCGACAAGCTCCGCCGCGCATGGGACCTGATTTCAGGCAACTACTGATCCGGGACCGGACCGCCTCTGCCCGGATTCCGTAGGATGGCCGCGCGATGAAGGTGCCTTTCCTAGCTATCTCCCTCTGCGCCGTGCTGGTTCTTGCCGGCTGCGGGGACGGCGGCGATTCCTCGACCGAATCGACGGCATCGGCGGAACCATCGGCGGAAAAGACCAAGCCCAAGGTAACCGTGCCCAGCGGCGCGCCGCCGAAGAAGCTCGAAATCAAGGAAATTGAAGAAGGTAGCGGCGCTACAGCTAAGGCCGGCGATGAAGTCACCGTGCAGTACGTCGGCGTCGGCTATGACAGCGAAGAAGAATTCGATTCTTCCTGGAGCCGCAACGAACCGTTCGCGTTTGGCCTCGGTGCCGGTCAGGTAATCCCGGGCTGGGATCAGGGCGTCGAAGGGATGAAGGTCGGCGGTCGGCGCGAGCTGATCATCCCGCCGAACCTCGCCTACGGCTCCGCCGGCTCGCCACCGGTGATTGGTCCGAACGAAACGCTGATCTTCGTCATCGACCTACTCGCGGTCGAATAGCCATCGGCGGCGCGGCGCGCGAACATCGCCACCGTGCCCACTGCTTCGATCTACGCCGAGCGCTTCACCGCCCAGGGCCTTGTGGGGCCGCCCGCACGGGGCCCAACCGGAGTCGCCGAGCGGCTGCTCGCCGTCCAAGGTCAGGATCCGCGGGGCGCGCGGCTGGCGGTGCGCGCCCGCAGCGAGGGCCTGTCCGCCGCTGACGTGGACCGGGCGCTGAGCGAGGAGCGCTCGCTGCTGATCACCTGGCTCAACCGCGGCACGCTGCACCTGGTGCGCAGCGAGGACTACCCGTTGTTGCAAATGCTGACTACGCCGCCGCTACTGACCTCCTGCGCCCGTCGCCTGCGCCACGAGGGGATCGCGCCCGAGGTGGGGGAGCGGGCGGTTGACCTGATCGAGAAGGCGCTCGCCGACGAGGGGCCGTTGACCAGAGTGCAGCTGCGCGAACGGCTCGAGGCAGCGAACGTTTCGCTCGTGCGGCAGGCGCTGATTCACCTCCTCTTCTTCGCTGCTGTGCGAGGAGTGGCGGTGCGCGGGCCGATGATCGGCAAGGACCACGCCTACGTCCTGGTCCGCGACTGGTTGGGCCCGATCAAATTGATCGACCGCGATACGGCTCTCGCCGAGCTCGCCCGTCGCTACCTGGTCGGCCACGCCCCCGCCAACGACCGCGACCTCGCCCGCTGGGCCGGCCTGCCCTTGCGCGACGCCCGCGCCGGACTTGCCGCGATCGCCTCTGAGCTGGTCGAGCGCGAAGACGGCCTCGTCCACCTCGCCAAGCACCCACCCGCCGCCGAAGTCCCCGGCCCCCGCTTGCTCGGCCCCTACGATCCGCTTCTGCTCGGCTGGACCTCGCGCAAGGCGATCCTCGGCCCTCACAGCCAGCTGGTCACCATCAACGGCATCTTCAAACCCTTCGCCATGGTCAACGGCCGCGCCGTCGCCACCTGGCGCCTCAACCGGGGCAAAGTCACGATCGAGCCCCTCGGCCGTATCACCAAGCAAGCCAATGCGGCGCTTGCCGCCGATGCGGCCGATGTGGAACGGTTCATGGCGAGCGCCTGACCGGGCGCATCACTCAACCGGAGGAGGCGAAATGGGACAGCCAGTAGTCCACTTCGAGGTCGTTGGTAAGGACGGCGAGAAGTTGCAGGGTTACTACGCCGAGCTCTTCGACTGGAACGTCGATGCGAGCAACGAGATGAAATACGGCCTGGTCGACCGCCAGTCAAATAGCAACGCCGAAGGCATCGGCCTCGGTGGCGGCATCGGCCAGGGCCCCGAGGGCTACGAGGGCCACGTCACCTTCTACGTCGAAGTCCCCAGCGTCGAGGAGGCCCTGAGCAAGGCCGAGTCCCTCGGCGGCGCCCGCGTGATGGGCCCCGAGACGATCATGGGCCGCATGGTCCTCGGTCAGTTTCAAGACCCCGAGGGCAACGTGATCGGCCTGATCGAGGGTGGCTCGTAGCTCAGTTGAGCTTCGGGCTGCGCCAGGGCTGGGCGAGGCGGGCGGCGAGATCGTCCGCCAATCCAGCGATCGGGACTCGCGTCTGCTCGAGGGAGTCGCGGTCGCGGAGGGTGACGGTGTCGTCTTCCATCGTTTGGTGGTCGACGGTGATGCCCCAGGGCGTGCCGATCTCGTCTTGGCGGCGGTAGCGCTTGCCGATCGAACCGCCCTCGTCGAACTCGGCGGGGACGCGCTTGCGGATCTCCTCGAAGAGGTCACGGGCCTTCGCGGGCATGCCCTCCTTGGAGACGAGGGGGAGGACGGCGACCTTTACGGGAGCCAGGCTGGGGTGAAGGCGCAGCACGGTGCGCTGGCGGCCCTCGACTTCCTCGACGTCGTAGGAGTCGACCAGGAAGGCAAGGGTGGCGCGGTCGGCGCCGGCGGCGGGCTCGATCACGTGGGGGACGTAGCGTTCTTTGGTCTGCTGATCGAAGTACTCGAGCTTCTCGCCGCTGAACTTGGCGTGCTGGGTGAGGTCGAAGTCGCCGCGGTTGGCGATCCCCTCCAGCTCCGACCAGCCGATCGGGAAGAGGTACTCGACGTCGCTGGTGCCCGAGGAGTAGTGGGAGAGCTCGTCGGCGTCATGGGGGCGGACGCGGAGGAAGTCGGGGCGGATGCCGAGCTCGGTGTACCAGCGCTCGCGCTCGGCGATCCAGGTCTCGTACCAGCGCTGGGCGTCTGCTGGGGGGACGAAGAACTCCATCTCCATCTGCTCGAACTCGCGGGTGCGGAAGATGAAGTTGCCGGGGGTGATCTCGTTGCGGAAGGACTTGCCGATCTGGGCGATGCCGAAGGGCGGCTTCTTGCGGGCGAAGCCGAGGACGTTCTTGAAGTTGATGAAGATGCCCTGGGCGGTCTCGGGGCGCAGATAGACCTCGGAGCCCTCGCCGGCCACCGGCCCGACGTGGGTCTCGAACATTAGGTTGAACTGGCGCGGCTCGGAGAGCTCACCACCGCACTCGGGGCAGCGCAGCTCGGCGTTGGGATCGCCCCCTTCGGCTTCGACCCCCTCGCGCAGGTGATCCTCACGCCAGCGCTTCTTGCACTTGCCGAGGCACTGGACGAGCGGGTCGGTGAAGCCCTCGAGGTGGCCGCTCGCCTCCCAGACCCGCGGGTGCTGGAGGATCGCCGAGTCGAGGGCGACGATGTCGTCGCGTTCCTGCAGCATCGCCCGCCACCACTCGGCCTTGACGTTGCTCTTCAGCAGCACTCCGTAGTGGCCGTAGTCGTAGGTCGAACCGAGCCCGCCGTAGATCTCCGAGGAGGGGAAGACGAAGCCGCGCCGCTTGCACAGGGCGACGATCTCCTCCATCGAGACGTCGGTCTGCGGCGCTCCCTGCTCGGCGGTTGACATGGCTGGAACCGTACCGGCTGCGATAATCCCGCAGCCCGTGCCCATTTACGAGTACAAGTGCGACAACGGCCACGTCTTCGACGTGATCCAGCGGATGAGCGACGAGGCGCTGACCGAGTGCCAGGAGTGCGGCGCTCCCGCGGTGCGGGTCCTGCATCCCGTCGCCGTCCACTTCAAGGGCTCCGGCTTCTACAACACCGACTACGGCAAGAAGAAGAAGGGTGCCGCGGCCAACGGCGGTTCATCCGAGGGCTCGGGCGAGTCGAAAGGATCCGGGGATAGCTCAGGCGAGTCCAAGTCGAGCGACTCGAAGTCCTCCGGTGACTCCAAGCCCAAGGCGTCCACAACCAGCGAGTAGCCGACATTGACCCCCGCTCCAGTGTGGTCAATGTCGGATGCGCGGCGCCGTCAGCCGTTGAGCAGGCGGTCTACGGCGCGGCGCCGGGTCGCCTCCGGCACCACGACGCTGCCGCCGGGGCCTTCGGGGTCGCAGCCCGAGTTGGCGCCGGCGCAGAGAACGTCGGTGGGGCCGGCGCCGCCGATCGCGGCGGAGAGGACGAGCTGCGGCATGGTCAGGAAGCCCATGTCGCTGACGAAGGCCTTGGGAGCGTCCCAGCCGATGATCGGGCCGTGGATGAAGTTGTAGGGAAGGCGGAGGGGATCGGTGAGGCGGCCCTTGATGCCGTTGATCACCGCTTGTTGGGCCTGCTCGCGATCGAAGTCGTTGTAGCCGAGCGAGTAGGCGCTCTTGCCGGGGCCGGGGCATTCGCTCGGCTTGCGCACGCGCGAGTAGGCGAGGGCCTTTTCGCCGTTGAGGGTGTTCTCGCCCTTGCCTAGGCGCAGCGTCACGCCGCCCTGGCCACCGCCGGCGCCGCCGGAGATGTCGGCGCAGAGCTTCTGCGGGACATCGACCTTGACCCCGCCGACCGCGTCGATCAGGTCTTCGAAGCCGGTGAAGTTGACGATCGCGACGTGATCAATCTCGACGTCGAGGAAGTTTTCAACCGCTTCGATCTGGGCCTTGGCGCCGCCGAAGGCGTAGGCGCCGTTGATCTTCTGCGGGCTCTGGCCGGGGATTTCGGCGTAGCTGTCGCGCGGGATCGAGAGTTTGCGGAAGGCGCCGCCGCCGGCGCGGATCAGCATCAGCGTGTCGGCGCGGAACTGACCCTGTTCGCAGCCGTCGTGGGGCGCGTCGCCGTCGGCCTGCTGTTCGAAGCACTTCTCCGATGGCGCCGCCCCGGGCTCCTTTGTATCGGGCGGGCGGGCGTCGGTGCCGAGCACGAGGATCGTCTGCGCGCTGGGCAGCAGCAGCGGGTTGCCGTGCAGCGCGTCCTTCGCTTCGCCGGAGAGCTTGAAGGACTGCAGCTGGGCGGAGACGGCAAAGGCGAGGAAGCTGAGCAGGATCCAGCTCAGCGCCGCGATCCCCACCCACTTGAGCAGGCGCTTGCCGGTCCAGCGGCGGGGCGGGCCGGTGCGCTCGGGCTTCGGCTCCTTGTCGCGCCGCCACCATTTCGGCGCGCGCGGAGTCCGCTCTCTGAGTCCTGAGAGATCGGGGGACCGCAACCCGGACAAGCGGCCCTTCCGGGACCGGTAGACCTTGTACTCGGGCGGCCCGGAGGGCTGCTGCTCGCCATTGTCGGCCATGAAAGACTGCGGGAATCATGCCGATGCTCGCGGTCGCCCGCCTCTACCCTGCAACGAAACGCGTATGAGTGCAGGGGAAATCGTCGGCGTTGACCTGGGTGGCACGAAGATGCTGCTCGGTGTTCTCGATCCCGATTCGAAGGTGCTGTGGGAGAGCCGCGAGGCCTCAACAGGGCAGACCGAGGACGAGCTGGTCGAGCTGCTGATCCGTGAGGTCGAGGAGGCCCGCGGGAAATGCCCTGGGGTCGGCGCGGTCGGCTTGGGAATTCCGGCGACGATCGATCACGAGCGCGGCATCGCGATCTCGGCCGTCAACCTCCCCCTCGACAACCTGCCTATCCGCGATATCGCCAGTGAGCGCACCGGACTGCCTGTCTTCGTCGATAACGACGCCACCGTGGCCGCCTTGGCCGAGCACCTCTACGGGGCCGCGCGCGGCGCCGAAAACGCGGTGATGTTGACGATCGGCACCGGGATCGGTGGCGGCCTCATCCTCGGCGGCGAGGTCTACCGCGGTGCCACCGGTGCCGGGGCCGAGCTGGGTCACACGGTGATCGAGATCGACGGGCCGCCCTGCCAGGGCAACTGCCCGGGGCGTGGTTGCGTCGAGACCCTGGCCTCCGGCACGGCGCTCGGTCGCGAGGGGCGGGCCGCCGCCGAGCGCGAGTCCGATTCGGCCCTCGGCGCGATGCTGGCCGACGGTGAGACGATCGACGGCAAGGCCGTTACCGAGGCCGCCCTGGGCGGCGATGTGACTGCGTGCGGCGTTTTCGACCTGATCGGCTCCCGCCTGGGCGTCGCTCTAACCAGCTTCGCCAACATTTTCGAGCCGGAAGTCTTTGTGATCGGCGGCGGGGTAATCGCCGCCGGCGATCTGCTGCTCGACCCGGCCCGGCGCGAGCTTGCAGAGCGGGCGCTGCCGCCGATGAAGAAAATCCCAGTCGTCGCGGCCGAGCTTGGCTCGGATGCCGGCATGATCGGCGCCGCCGCGATGGCGCGGATCGAGCTGGAGCAGGAGAAGGGCTGATGCCGGGCGAGCTGATCGTCTGCCCGACCCCGATCGGCAACCTCGACGACGTCACGCCCCGGGTGCGTGAAGCGCTCGTCGCCGCCGACTGGATCGCCTGCGAGGACACCCGCAGGACGAGCGGCCTGCTCGACAAGCTCGGTATCCGACCGGCGCCGCCCCTGGTTTCCAACCACGAGGGCAACGAAGGACCGCGAGCCACCGAGTTGGCGCAGCGGATCGAGCGCGGCGACCGGGTGGCGCTGGTCTCCGACGCTGGCATGCCGGCGATCTCCGACCCCGGCTACAAGCTGATCCGCCGCTGCATCGAGCGCGACCTCGACGTGACGGTGCTGCCAGGCCCCTCGGTGGTGCCGGTCGCCCTGGTCGCCTCCGGCTTGCCCACCGACCGCTGGCGCTTCGAGGGCTTCCTGCCCAAGCGCTCGGGTGAGATGGAGCGCGTGCTGCGCTCGGCCGAGACCGTGATCGCCTTCGAGTCGCCGCGGCGGGTCGGCGAGTCGTTGGCGGCGCTGGCGGCGATCGCTCCGGATCGTCCCGCCGCAGTCTGCCGCGAGTTGACCAAGATGCACGAGGAAGTGGCCCGCGGCTCACTGGCCGAACTTGCGCGCCGCTTCCGCGGCGACGTCAAGGGCGAGATCGTGCTGGTTATCGCGCCGGCCGCCGCCGAGGAGCACGACCGCGACGTCGGCTTTGCCGTCGATGCCCTGCGCCACCTGGTCCAGTCCGGCGCCCGCCCCCGCGCCGCCGCCAGCGTCGTCGCCGCGCTCACCGGGACCCGCGCCAACGATCTCTACCGGGCGCTGACCGGCCGCGAGCCGCGCAAGTAGCCTCCGTCCCCAGCCGTGAGCTACTACGTCACCACCCCGATCTACTACGTCAACGCCGAGCCGCACCTCGGTCACGCTTACTCGACGCTGGCCGCCGACGTGCTGGCCCGCCACATGCGCCAGCGCGGCGAGGACGTCTTCTTCCTCACCGGCACCGACGAGCACGGCGAGCCGATCGAGACCGCGGCCGAGCGCGAGGGCATCTCGCCGCAGGAGCTGGCCGACCGCAACGCCGCCAAGTTTGAGGCGATGGGGCCGATCATCGGCGCCACCAACGACTTCTTCATCCGTACTTCCGACCCGCGCCACAAGGAGAAGGTCGGCGAGATCATGCAGCGGGTCTACGACAACGGCTGGGTCAGTAAGGGCACCTACGAAGGCTGGTACTGCCCGCGCTGCGCCGACTTCAAGACCGAACGCGAGTTGGGCCCGGGCCAGACCTGCGCGATCCACGAGATTCCACTCGAGCGGGTCAAAGAGGAGAACTGGTTCTTCCGTCTCTCCGCCTTCCAGGCACAACTCGAAGGGCTCTACGAGGAGCGGCCCGACTTCGTCGTGCCCGACTTCCGCCGCAACGAGGCGGTCTCTTTCATCAAGCAGGGTCTCGAGGACGTCTCGCTCTCGCGGCCGAAGCTGAAGTGGGGGATGGAGCTTCCCTGGGACCCCGAGCAGCGCATGTACGTTTGGTTCGACGCGCTGCTCAACTACGTCAGCGCGCTCGGCTTTGCCCGCGATGGCGAGGACCTGACCGATCGCTACTGGCCCGCCTCGCTGCACGTGCTCGGCAAGGACATCCTCAAGTTCCACGCCGTGATCTGGCCGGCGCTGCTCTGGGCTGCGGACCTCGAGCCACCGCGGCGGATGACGATCCACGGCTACCTGCTGATGGGCGAGAAGAAGATGTCGAAGTCGCTTGGCAACGTGCTCGACCCCTTCGAGGTGATCGATCGCTTTGGCGCCGACGCGCTGCGCTACTACTGCTTCCGCGAGGTCAGCTTCGGCCAGGACGGCTCGATCTCGACCGCTGGTTTCGAGGCCCGTTACGAGACCGAGTTGGCCAACGACTTCGGCAACCTGGCCAGCCGCGTGCTGGCGATGGTCGAGCGCTACCGCGCCGGCGTCGTCCCGAAGGCCGCGGTCGACGCGGTGCTCGCAGAGGACTTTGAAGGAGTCGTGCCCCGCTTCAGCGAGCTGCTCGACCGCGCCGAGCTGAGCCAGGCGCTGGAGGTGGCCTGGACGCTGGTGCGCAGGCTCAACCGCTACGTCGAGGAGACCCAGCCCTGGGTGCTGGCCAAGGACGAGGCCGACCCCGAGCGCCTCGACGAGGTCCTCTACAACCTGATCGAGGGCCTGCGCGTGACGACGCTGCTGCTGCTCCCCTACCTGCCGAAGACCAGCGACGTCCTGCTCACGGCGCTGGGCGAGGACTCACGCGCCCTCGCCGATCTCGGCTCGCGCCCCGGCGGCCAGAGCGTCGAGCGCGTGCCGCAGCTCTTTCCCAAGATCGAACCCCCTTCTTGAGGTGCAACGCGTTGTGGTCCTGATAGGACCACAACGCGTTGCACCTCAGGCGAGGGCGGCGGGCGTCAGTTCGGTGGGACTGGTGTAGCCGCAGAGAGCCATCGTCAGGTCGAGCTCGGCGAGGACCATCTTGAGCACGGTTTCGACGCCCTGCTGACCCTCGAGCGCCAGGCCCCAGATATAGGGGCGGCCGAGGCAGACGGCGTCGGCGCCCAGGGCGAGGGCCTTGATCACGTCGCTGCCGCCGCGGACGCCGCTGTCGAAGAGGATGGCGAGGTCTTCGCCGGCAGCCTCGGTGATCGCCGGAAGCGCGTCCAGTGAGCCGATCGCACCGTCCACCTGGCGGCCGCCGTGGTTGGAGACAACGATGCCGTCGAGGCCGCGCGCGGCGGCTTCGCGCGCGTCGTCTGAGTGCTGGATTCCCTTGACCACGATCGGCAGCTCGGTCTGCTCGCGCAGCCAGCCGAGGTCATCCCAGCTCAGCGCCGGGTTCGCCTGGATACCGAGGAAGTGGCCGGTGGCGGCGCCGACGTTCTCCTCTGGAGTCTCCTCGAGGGCAGCGCGAAAGACCGGGTCCTGGAAGTAGTTGGCGACGCCCACGCCGCCCAGGAAGGGCAGCCAGGCTTGCTGCAGGTCGCGCGGCTTCCAGCCGGGGACGAAGGTGTCGACGGTGAGGACGATGGCGCCATAGCCGGCGGCCTCGGCTCGCTCGACGAAACTCGCAGCGAGATCGCGGTCGTTCGGCCAGTAGAGCTGGAACCAGCGGGGAGCATCGCCGCCTGCCTCCGCGATCTCCTCCATGGTGAAGGCGGAGGCCGTGCTGGCGATCAGCGGTAGGCCGAGGCTTGCCGCAGCGCGGGCCGTCGCCAGCTCGCCCTCGGGGTGGACGACCTTCTGCACCCCGATCGGCGCCAGCATCAGCGGCGCCGGCATCGTCGTGCCGAGCAGCGTGGTGGAGAGGTCGCGGGCCGCGACGTCGCGCAGCATCCGCGGCACGATCTGCCGCCGCGCGAATGCCTCGCGGTTGGCGTCCATCGTGTTCTCGCTGCCGGCACCGGCAAAGACGTAGTTGGCGGCACGCTCCTCCATCGCCTCGCGGGCGAGGCACTCCAGCTCGGCGACCGAGACCGGAATCGACGGCGTCTCACCGCCGAGGCCGAGTACGTAGATCTCGCGGTAGTAGTCGGCGAAGTCGGCCATTCGTCGGGAACGCTATCTGCAAGGCGGTCAGAGGGTCACTTAATAGATGCCCAGACAGAAGAACTCACCGGCCAGTCCAACGCGCTTCCTTCGATCGGCCCGCTGCCTTTGTGGTGCGCGGGCCGTTTTGCCCTGTTCGCGTCACGGATAAGCTCGCGGCACGATGATCGACTCCCACACTCACCTCTTCCTCTGCGAGCCGCCTGAAGGAGAGGTCGTGGCGGCTGCGCGTGAGGCTGGGGTGGAGAGAATGCTCAACGTCGGGCTGGACGCCGAGACGAACCGCGCCACGGTCGCTGCCGCCGAGCGCTACGACAGCGTCTTCGCGACGGTTGGCTGTCACCCGACCGAGGCGGCGGGCTTCGATGACGCGCGGGCCGAGGAGATTGCTCGCCTCGCCGCTGAGAACGAGAAGGTACGGGCGATCGGCGAGACCGGAATCGACTACTACCGCGAGACGGCGAGCCGCGAGGACCAGCGGCGGGCCTTCGAGGCCCAGATCGACATCGCCCGCGAGCGGCGACTGCCGGTGGTGATCCATGCCCGCGACCCGGACGGCGAGACCGGCGCGGTCGACGACGTCTTCGAGATCCTCGACGCCCGCGGTGATGGCGTCGCCGTGATCCTGCACTGCTTCCTCGCCCCCTGGCGGGTGGGGGACGCGATCGAGCGCGGCTGGTACTGCTCCTTCTCCGGCATCGTCACCTTTCCCAGTGCCGGGGAGCTGCGCGAAGCAGCGGCCAAGCTTCCTGACGAGCTGATCCTGGTCGAGACCGACGCTCCCTACCTGGCGCCTCAGCCGGTGCGCGGCAAGCCGAACGAGCCGGCCTACGTCGTCTCCACCGCGGAGGCCCTCGCCGAGGTGCGTGGCGTCTCCTACGCGGAGCTGGAGCAGACGGTCGAGGCCAACGCGCGGGCGCTCTTCGGCTGGTAAGCATGGTCAGGCTCGGGCAGAACTTCCTGTCCGACCCGAACCTGCTCGACGCGATCGTTCGCGATGCCGAGCTGGAGGAGGGCGAGGTGGTGCTCGAGGTGGGGGCCGGGGAAGGGGTGCTGAGCGAGCGACTCGCCAACCGGGCTGGGCATCTGCACACGGTCGAGATCGACCGCCGGCTCGAGGACGTTCTGGCGCCAATCGCCTCGCGCCCGAACGTGAGCCTGCACTGGGGCGATGCGATGGAGCTCGATTTCACCGCGCTCACGCCGCAGCCGACCGCGATCGTCGCGAACCTGCCCTACTCGGTCGCGACGCCGCTGATCCTGCGCACGATCGAACAGCTGCCATCGTTGCGACGCTGGACCGTGATGGTGCAGAGGGAGATCGCCGACCGCTTGCGCGCGGCGCCCGGCAGCCGCACATACGGCGCTCCCAGCGTGCTCACCCAGTTCGCCTGCGAGGTGCAACTGCTGCGCAAGGTCGACCCGGCGGTCTTCCGCCCACGGCCGCGGGTGGACTCGGCGATCCTCGCCCTGCGCCGCACCGGTCCGGGCGCCGACGCGCCGACGCGGGACCTGGTCCGGGCGGCCTTTGCCCACCGCCGCAAGGCGCTTGCGCGCTCGCTGGAGCACGTGCGGCCGGGGTCGCTCGCCCCGGCGCGCGCCGCGTTGGAGCAGCTCGGCCTGCCCGCCGACGCCCGCGCCGAGACGCTCTCTCCCGACGATTTCGCCGCCCTATCGGCGAAGCTCCGCAGCAACGCCTGAACCGCGATATCGACCGCGATGCAGATCCACGCCCCCGCCAAGCTCAACCTTTGCCTCTATCTGGGGGCGCGACGCGACGACGGCCTGCACGAGCTCTGCTCGCTCTTCGAGCCGCTGGCGCTGGCCGACCTGATCACGCTTCCGACATTGACCACACCAGGAGGGGGTCAAAGTCGGATGGGCGCCGAGCTCGACGAAGTCGTCTGCCCGGAAGTCGAGGGAGAGAATCTGGTCGCGCGGGCGCTCGCGGCCCTGCGCGAGCGTGGCTGGCGGCGCCCGCCGCTGCGGGTCGAGATCGAGAAGCGCATCCCAGTCGCCGCGGGACTCGGCGGCGGCAGCGCCGACGCGGCCGCGATCCTCCGCCTGGCCGCTGGAGAGGTTGCGGGCCTGGACGAGATCGCGCTTGAGCTGGGCGCCGATGTGCCTTCGCAGCTGAGGCCGGCGCTCGCGCTCGTACGTGGCGTGGGAGAGCGAGTCGAGCGGTTGCCGGAGCCGGCGTCGCACGCCGTCGTCCTCTTGCCGGGCGGAGGAGGTCTCGCCACTGCCGCGGTCTTCGCCGAGGCGGACCGGCTCGGCCTCGGCCGCACAGCGGAGGAGCTCGACGCGCTTGCGGAGGGCCTGCGCGCCGCGGCAGGCGCCGGCGCCTCACCGCTCGCCTTTTCCGAGCTGCTCGTCAACGACCTCGAGCCGGCCGCTCGCTCGCTGCGGCCTAACATCGGCGACGCGCTCGACGCGTTGCGTGCCGTCGGTGCCCCTCATGCTCTGCTCACTGGCTCGGGACCGACCGCCTTCGGCCTCTTTCCCAACCTGGCTACCGCCCGCGCCGCCGCGGCGGCGCTCGACCGCGACGACGCGATCGTCTGCGAGGCGGGGAGGACGCCGTGAAGCTGCCGGGAGAGGGGGGTGACGGGAGCAATCGCAAACGGCTGCTGGTCGCGATCGCCGTCGCCGCGGTTGGCGCCGGCTATTACCTGATCAGTCGTCAGCTCGGCCACCTCGACCTGCAGGGCCTGCTCGAAGACGTCTCGAACACGCTGGGCGCCTGGACCTACCTCCTGGTCGGCGTCTTCGCCTTCGCCGAGACCGGTGCCTTCGTCGGCCTCGTCGTCCCTGGCGAGACGGTGATGCTGCTCGGCGGCGCCGTCGCCGGCCAAGGTGCGATTGACATCTATCTGCTGATCGCGATCGCCTGGTTCACGGCTTGGGCCGGCGACACGACCAGCTTCTTCATCGGTCGCCGGCTGGGCCGCGAGTTCGTGATCAAGCACGGGCCGCGGGTTGGGATCGGCCACGAGCGCTTCGAAAAGGTCGAGGACTACTTCTCCCGCCACGGCGGCAAGACGATCTTCATCGGCCGCTTCATCAGCCTCGTGCGCGCCTTCGCCCCGTTCATCGCCGGCAGCTCCGGCATGCGCTACCGCGCCTTCGTTCCGTACAGCATCCTCGGCACCGGTCTCTGGGCGAGCGCCCATATCCTCGTCGGCTACTTCTTCTCACGCAGCATCGAGAGGGCGGCGAAATACGCCGGTCGAGGGGCGTTCGTGCTGGCGACGACGATCGTCGTCGTCGTCGTCACCATCACGGTGATCCGCTACCTCCGCGTCGAGGAGAACCGGCGCACCGCCGTGGCCTGGATGGAACGGCACTTCCTCACCCGCTGGCTCGTCGTCCTCACCCGTCGCTTCCGCCCGCAGCTGCGGTTCCTCTGGGAGCGGGTCACGCCGGGCGGGACGTTCGGCCTCGAGTTCACCTCGCTGATGGCGATCCTCGCCGTCTCCAGCTTCGTCCTCGTCGCCTACACCGTGATCGTCAGCGGAGATGCCGGCCCGACTCCGGGCGACACGACGGCGATCGAAGTCGTCGAACGGCTGCAGGCCGATTGGCTGACCGACGTCGCCAAGGCCGTCACCCGGCTCGGCTCCTCTGCGGTTACCGGCCTGCTCGCCTTCTTCGCCGCGGCGATGCTCGTGGCGCGGCGGCGCTGGGCGGAGTTCTGGGTGCTGATCAGTGGCGTCGTGCTGATCGTCGCCGGCGCCCACGAGATCAAGGACGCGGTCGACCGGCCGCGGCCGGAGGGGGGGCTCCTCGGCGTCTCCGGGTCCTCCTTCCCCAGCATTCACGCGGCCTACTCGACCTTCTACGTCTGGCTGGCGGTGACGATCGTGGTGCGTCTGCGGCCCGGTATGGCGCGCGGCACCGCGGTCGTCACGGCCGGGATCGTGCTCACCGCTTTGGTCGGGCTCTCGCGCGTCTATCTCGGCGTCCACTACTTCAGCGACGTCAGCGCCGGCTGGGCTCTGGGGGTCGCCGCCTTCTCGTTCTGCGCCGCCGTGGCGCTTGTCATCTCTACGGTTAGGCAGAATGATCGCCGTGTTGCCGCTGGCATTGGAGAAGATCGAGAATGAGTACCTGCTGTTCGGCGTCGCCGGGCTGATCACCCTGGCTGCCTTCGTCGGGCTGATCCTCGTCCCGGCCCTCAGCGCCTACGGCCGGGTCTGGGAGAAGGCCGCCGCCGGGGTGCTCTCGCTCTTCGTCCTCGCCGCCCTCGTTCTCGTCGGGGTCGTGATCGGCCTGGCCGTCGTCTACTACTACAACGACATCTCCAATCTCCTCAACTGAAACTAGCTGGGGATAATGAGGCCATGCCGGCGGCCTCAAAAGGGACAAAAATGCCTGCAAGTACGCAGGAGGATGGGACTCTCGACGCGCTCGCCGAGGCGGTCGAATCGGGTGCCGGACTGCCCGCTGTGGCCCGCGCAGCGGCGAAAGTGCTCAACGCGAGCGTCGCCCTGATCGACCGCTCCAGCGCTGTGCTGGCGGTGGCTGGGGCCTCTCCCGACCAGGAGAAGAAGCTCTTGGCGGGCGGCGAGCAAGTGACGCGGGTCGAGCTGCGGGTTGCCGACAGCGCCGTCGGCGAGTTGCGCTACCGCGGCTCGGCGCCGCCCGACCCGGCGATCGCCCGCATGGTGACGACGCTGCTGGCGCTGGAGCTCGAGCGTTCGCGCTCGCCGGAGTGGGAGAGCGAGGAGGTGGCCGGAGCGTTCGTCGCTGCGGTGTTGGCCCGCGAGGTGACCGATCGCGGCGACATCGTCGCTCGCGGCGCCGAGCTGGGGGCAGACCTTGAGCAGGGAGCGGGGGTGCTGGTCCTGCGCGCGGCGCCGCGGGCGGCCCAGACTGGTGAGTGGCGCGCCCGCGTCCTCACCCTCGCTCAGCGCGCGCTGCGCTCGCTCGCTCCGGGATCGTTGGCCAGCTCCGCCGGGGAGGACGCCGCCGAGATAGCCGCAATCGTCCCGGCCGAGGACGACACTCGGGTCGAGCGCGCCGCGGCCGGCCTGGCACGGGAGCTCGAAGACGGACTCGCCGGCTTCCACCTGACGATCGGCCGCAGCCGCCACGCTGCCGATCCGGTTGATCTCTACCGCGCCGGCAACGAGGCCCGCCTCGCCGTCAACGTCGGCGAGGCCGAGGGCAGAGGCCTACTCGCCTTCGAGGACACCGGCTCATATCGCCTCTTGCTGCCGGCAATGAGCGAGGACCCGCGGGAGTTGGAGCGCTTCTATGACGAGACGATCGCTCCCCTCGTTGCATATGACGAGCAGTACGAGACCGAGCTGGTGGCGACGGTCGAGGCCTACCTCGACAACGACGGCAACGTCGCCGCCACCGCCAAACAGCTCTTCACCCACCGCCACACGATCCGCTACCGCCTCGAGCGCGTCAAAGACCTTTGCAGTCACGACGTCTCCGCCACCGAGGGCCGCGAGAAGCTCGGCCTCGGCCTCAAAACCATGCGCGTCCTCGGCATCGCCTCGCCGCGCGGCCCGGCCATGGAGCCCGGCGCCGAAGCCGGCAAGGTGCCACGCTCGTCGGAGGAGTAGGGCGGGCTAAGCTTCTCAATGGCTGTTGGGGAGTCGGCTAATGGCAAGCCTCTGGCCTTTGGAGCCAGCTATCCCGGTTCGAGTCCGGGCTCCCCAGTCACTGCGAGCAGCGCTTTCGCTGAAGTTTTCTGTCTGCATAATTTGAGATCATCCGTGGATGGGAGGCAGGGGACCACGCTTTACCGAGGACGCGGCGCGTGACGCTATTGCGCAGTCAAAGTCTTGGGCGGAGGCGCTGCGCCGACTTGGCTATTGCCCGAGCGGGGGCAATCCGGCGACGTTGAAAAAGTACGCGGCGATTTGGGAGATCAGCACCGGTCACTTCGATCCCTACGCAGGCGTCATGGCAAGGATCCGCAAGCCGTCACGGCCACTCGACGAGATCCTGGTCGAGCACTCCACCTATGGCCGGGGCAACTTGAAGCGACGGCTTTACAAATCGGGTCTCAAGGAGCCGCGGTGTGAGATGTGTGGTCAAGGCGAGGAGTTTTGGCAAGGTCGCCACATGGCGATGATCCTCGACCACAAGAATGGTGTCAGGGACGACAACCGAATCGAGAACTTGCAGGTGGTTTGTCCAAACTGCGCCGCGACGTTGGACACTCATTGCGGGCGTTCAATCGAAAACCCGCCCCCGCTGAGAAATTGCGCACGCTGTGGAGAGATGTTTCGCGCAAAGCACCGCACGCAGCGCTTCTGTTCCCGCTATTGCGGCATAAGGAGAGAGCGGGGACCTCAGAGGAGTGACAGGGGAGTGCCGTGCCCCGGTACTCGCAAAGTCGAGCGACCTCCCTACGAGCAGCTGCTCGAGGAGATCGAGGCGACTAGCTATCTCGCCGTTGGTCGCAAGTACGGCGTTTCGGACAACGCCGTGCGCAAGTGGGTTCGCTTCTACGAGCGGCAGATCGAGCGGGAAACAGCGGAAGCGGAGGCCTGCGAGCGCCGGGTTGATCGCGTCCGGGAGCGCGCTTAAGGTCCGCGGTATGGAGATGGGGAGCGTGTCGATGGATCCGGAGATTCGCGAAGGGCTGAGGCGCACTTGGAAGGCGCTGATGGCGATCGGGATCGTGGCGATCGTGATTGGCTGCATTGCGATCTTGGTTCCTGCCGTCGCCTCGGTGGGCACCGCGATCTTCATCGGCTGGATCCTGGTCATTGCCGGCGCCTTCATGGTCGCCGGCGCCTTCATGGCGCACTCGATCGGCAGCGTGATCCTGCGCTTGATCTGGGCGCTGTTGACGGTAATCGTCGGGCTCTGGCTGATCGTCGAACCGCACAACGGCACCCTCACCCTGACCCTCGTCCTCGGTATCTACTTCCTCTTCATGGGCCTGACGCGGACCGCGGTCGCCTTCGCCGCCCGCGGCCAGGAAGGCGCCGGCCTGGTCGGCCTCAGCGGCATCGCCGGCATCCTGATCGGCATCCTCGTCCTCGCCAAGTTCCCCAGCTCGGCAGACTGGGCAATCGGCCTCCTAGTAGGCATAGACCTGATCTTCGCCGGCTGGACCCTAGTTTCCGTAGCTCTGGTCGGCAAAGACCTCGCCAGAAGCTAACTGAGCCCAGTAGTACGCATGCGGCTCTCTCCGGGGCTTGGTAGTCCGGCGAGCCTCCACCAGCCTGAGCCGGCTTTGGAGAGGGACGGGGCACCCTGGAGCGCGCGGCGTCCTGTTTTCGCCCCACCAGTCAGCGAGAGGCGCAGCCGCCGGTGGCGAAAACCCAGCAAGCGGAAGGGTGCCCCGTCCCTCTCCCATCCCTAATACGATCACCTGGTGGAGTCTCCCCTGGTGCTTGTAATGGCGGCGGGCGAGGGCACGCGCATGCGTTCCTCGACGCCGAAGATGCTGCATCCGGTTTGCGGACGACCAATGGTCGCCTGGCCGATCGTCGCCGCGCGCGAGGCGACCGATGCCGAGTGGATTGTGGCGATCGACTCGCCGAAGCAGAACAGCGTCCCCGGCCTGCCCGACAAGGTCCGCATAGTCACCCAGCCCGAGCCCGACGGCACCGGCGGCGCGATCCGCGCGGCGTTGCCGTTGATCGAGGAGGCCGAGACCGTGCTGGTGCTTTCCGGTGACGTGCCCCTGATCTCGGCCGCGACGATCTCCGGCCTGCTTGATGCTCACGCTGCCTCTGGCGCGGCGGCGACGATGCTGACGATTGAGCTCGACGAGCCCGGCTCTTACGGCCGGGTCGTCCGCGACGCCGACGGCGGGGTCGAGCGCGTGGTCGAGGCGAAGGCGGCTGGCGACGCCACGCCAGAGCAACTGGCGATCCGCGAGATCAACGCCGGCACCTACGTCTTCGCTGCCGCCCCCCTGACCGAGGCGCTCGCCGGCCTCTCCAACGACAACGCTCAGGGGGAGTACTACTTGCCCGACACATTGCCGGCTCTCCGCGAGGCGGGACATACCGTCGCGGCCCACCTGACCGAGGATCTCGCGGTGACGATGGGCGTCAACAACCGGGTCGATCTCGCCGCGGTCGAGGCGGAGGCGCGCCGGCGCATCCTCGAGGCCCACATGGTCGCCGGTGTCACCTTCGTCGATCCAAGTTCGACCTGGGTCGACGCTGAAGTTGAGATCGAGCCGGACGCTCGCGTCGAGCCCGGCGTCAGTCTCCTCGGCGCCAGCAAGATCGGTGCGGGCTGCACGATCGGCCCGCTCACGACCCTGATCGACTCCCAGCTTGGAGCAAACGTCTCGGTGCCGCACTCCTACCTGGTCGAATGCGCCGTCGCCGACAATGCCAATGTCGGACCCTTCGCCTACCTGCGGCCCGGGGCTCAGCTCGAGCAGGGGGCGAAGGCGGGGACCTTTGTCGAGATCAAGAACTCGCGCATCGGCGAGGGGGCCAAGGTTCCCCACCTCGCCTACGTCGGCGACGCCGAGGTAGGCGCCGGCAGCAATCTCGGAGCCGGAACGATCACCGCCAACTACGACGGTTTCCGCAAGAACCGGACTGTGATTGGCGAGAATGCCCGCCTCGGCGTTGACACGATGCTGATCGCGCCTGTAGAAGTCGGCGACGGTGCTTACACTGGCGCTGGGGCAGTGATCAAGGGCGACGTACCCGAGGGTGCGCTCGCTGTCAGCGAGAACGAGCAACGGAATATCGAGGGCTACGCCGCCCGCAAGGCCGCCAAGATGCAGGAGGAGCAAACCCCGTGAGCACGATCGAGGAGCGACCCGAGACGGTGCCGGCAAGCGCCATTACCCACGACTACTCGAAGCGGCTGATGGTCTTCGGCGGGCGCAGCTCGATGGAGCTCGCCGCCAAGGTGGCCGGCAAGCTCGACCTCGACCTCGGTCAGGTAACGCTGAAGACCTTCGCCAACGGCGAGGTCTACTGCCGCTACGAGGAGTCGATCCGCGGCGCCGACGTCTTCCTCGTCCAGTCGACCAGCGCCAACGAGCAGTCGGAAATGACGCCGAACGACTCCCTGATCGAGCTGTTGACGATGATCGACGCGGCGCAGGGCGCCTCGGCCCACCGCATCATTGCCGTCATGCCATGGTACGGCTACGCCCGCCAGGACAAGAAGTCGGCGCCGCGCGAGCCGATCTCGGCCCGCATCGTCGCCAAGTGCCTCGAGGGCGTCGGCGTCGACCGGGTGCTGACGATGGACCTCCACGCCGGTCAGGTCCAGGGCTTCTTCCACGTCCCGGTCGACCACATGACCGCGATGCCGATGCTGACCCAGTGGTTCGCCGATCAGCATCCGGCCGAGGACTTGGTGATCGTCTCGCCCGATGCCGGCCGGGTCAAGACCGCGCGCAACTTCGCCCGTCGTATAGGCACCCACTGGGCGGTGATGGAGAAGGAGCGTCCCGCCCAGCAGGTGGCGGAGATCGGTTACGTGGTCGGCGACGTGAAGGGCAAGACCGCGGTTCTGGTCGACGACATGATCGATACAGCGGGAACACTCTGCGCCGCCGCCCAGACCGTGCTCGACGAGGGCGCGGCCCGGGTGATCGCCTGTGCAACCCACGGCGTCTTTTCCGGACCGGCTTACGAGCGACTTGCCTACGAGAAGTCCGGCATCGAGAAGATCGTCGTCTCGGACACGATCCCGCTGCGCCCCGGCGCTCCCGACAACATCAAAGTGCTCTCTACGGCCGGCACCTTCGCCGACTCGATCCGCCGCATCTTCACCGACGACTCGGTCTCCGAGATCTTCGCCGGCGAGAACCAGCTCTTCTAGTGCCGGCCGAGGCCCTGCGCCTGGTCGGCCACAAGGGCGCCGATCTGATCGCGCCCGGCAACACGATCGAGAGCTTCCACGCTGCCGTCGCGGCCGGCGTCGACACGATCGAGCTCGACGTGCTCTGGCTGCGTGACGCCCACCTGCCGCTCGAGCGGCGCGCGCCGCTGGTTGTCGCCCACGATTGGAGCGATGCGGAACGACGCACACCGCTGAAGCTGACCGAGGCGCTTGACGCCTTCCTGGAGCCGCCTCTCGATCAGGTTGAGATCGATATCGACATCAAGCTGCCGGGTCGGGAGGAGGAGATCGTCGAGGCCCTGCGCGAGCGTGACCTGATCAACCGGGCAATGATCTCGACGATGGAGCTCTACTCGCTAGGACGCATCCTCGAGCTGGAACCGCAGCTGCGGCGCGGCTGGACCTATCCCAAGGTGACCAAGGATTGGACCTCGAAGCGCTGGGCGAAGGGGCCGATGCTGGCGGCCCTGATGGCGATGCGCCAGCGTTTGCCCGGGCTCGCCGCCGAGAAGCTGCCCAAGTTCGGCGTCGAGTCGATGTGGGTCTACCACCCGCTCGTCAGCCGCCGCCTCGCCCGCATCACCAAGCTCGCCGGAGTCGAGTTGATCGCCTGGACCGTCGACGACCTGTCCCGCATGGAACGCCTCGTGGACGCCGGCGTCAACGGCCTCGTCTCCAACGACCCCCGCCTCTTCGCCTCTATTCGTTGAGGTCGCGGCGGTGGATCAAAACAGTGCCGATGAGAAAGAGCGCAGCCGACCAAGCGGCGAGCACGAGCCCACCGGCGACCTGGCCGAGACCTTCTTCGGTCGCCTCCGGCAGACCGTGGAGTGAGCCGATCGCTTGCGCTGGAAAGTAGTCGCCGATATTGCCGGGGAGCAGTTCCGGCAGTGGCGAGAGGACGAAGAAGAAGGCCAGCGCCGCGATGATCGCCCCCACCTGATTGCGGACGATCGCGCCGACCCCAAGGCCGAAGGCGCAGAGGAGGGCGAAGGAGACGACGACGCCCGCGTAGATCGAGACGATTTCGTCGGCCGGCGGCAGGCTGCCTTCCCGCGATGAGAACAGGGGCAATGCCAGGCCGGCGTTGACGGCGACGAAGGCAAGGCCGGCGAGGACCCCGGCGGCTAGCACGGCGCCCAGCTTCGCCGCCATCACCGGGTAGCGGCGCGGGGCGGCGAGAAAGGTCGTGCTGGCCGTGCCGTGGCGGAACTCCGTGGTGATCGCGAGCACGCCGAGCACGAGCACCAGCAGCATCAACAGCCCGGTTCCGGTCTCGACCTCGACGATCGGGCCGATATCCGCCAGCGAGGCGAGGCCGACGTAGAGACCGGCGAAGAGCCCCTCGACGAGCAGGCCCAGGCCCAGCATCAGCCAGGTGGTGCGGATCGTGCTCAACTTCAGCGCCTCGGCTCGCACCAGCCTCACTTGACAGCCTCCTCGCCGGTCACCTCGAGGAAGCGCTCCTCGAGGCTGGAGCGCAGAGGCGCCAATTCGTGAATCGCGATTCCGCTGGCCATTGCCAGATCGCCGATCTTCTCCCCCTCGATTTCGCGCACCAGCAGGACTCCCTCGCCATCGCGCTCGACGCTCGCCCCTTGGTTGGCCAGTGTCGCGGAGAGCGCCTCGAGGTCCGAGCACCGCACCCGCATCTGGCTGGCCGGGCCCGTGGTGAACTCGTCGAGGGAGGCCTTGGCGACGAGCTTGCCGTCACGGATGACGACCAGCTCGTCGGCGGTCTGGGCGACCTCGGCGAGCAAGTGACTGGAGACGAGCACGGTGCAGCCGGCGGCGGCTTGCTCGCGGAGTAGGTCGCGGAGCCAGCGCATTCCCTGCGGGTCGAGTCCGTTGGCCGGCTCGTCGAGGATCAGAACACGCGGTTCGCCCAGCAGGGCGGCGGCCAGTGCCAACCGCTGGCGCATGCCCAGCGAGTAGCCCTTGACGCGTCGGTCGGCCGAATCCGTCAGCTCGACCATCTCGAGCACCTCGTCGACCCGGTTCTCGGCGATCCCCGCCGAGGCAGCCAGGACCCGCAGGTGGTTGCGACCGCTGCGCCCGGGGTGAAAAGCGGTCGCCTCGAGCGCGGCGCCGATCGTGCGCAGCGGGTCTGTCATCTCGGCTGGGGGCCGGCCTTCGACCAGAGCTTCCCCTGCGCTCGGATTGACCAGCCCCAGCAGAGCCCGCATCGTCGTCGTCTTCCCGGCCCCGTTGGGGCCAAGGAATCCGGTTACCTGGCCGGCGTCGACCGAGAAGGAGAGGTCGTCGACGGCGATGGTCTTGCCAAAGCGCTTGCTGAGGTTGCGGACCTCCAGCTCGGGCACTGATCAGACGGTGCCGGGCGTGGCCGTCGGCGGTGCGTTGCGGCCGCCGCGTTTGGGCTTGACCGCGGACTCGAGCTCCTCCGCCGTGAAGCCGCCAACCGCCTCGCCGTCGAGGGCGTAGCGGTAGAGGGCGACGCCGAAGATGTTGCTGAGCGCGCTGGAGACCAGCATCGAGACCGCAAGGCCGATAACGCCGAGGACCAGCAGCAGGGCGCCGGCGAAGCTGGCCGATGCCCAGATCAGGAAGCCGGAAAAGATCAGCAGCGCCGACGGCAGGACCCCGACGAGGAAGACGGCGCCGCCGATCGCGATGTTTCCAGTGACCTGGGCCCCCCAGCGCGATTTGAAGAGGCTGGAGGAGCGCTTCAGGGTCTGGAACGGGCCGGTTCCCTCGAGTGCGATCACCGGCACGGCGAGGAAGGTGATCAACGACCAGCCGATGGCGAGGACGCGGCCGACGATCTGACCGACGGCGCCCTGGTTCTCCAGCGCGCTGAGCGCAAGGCCGAGCGTGGTCGAGACGGCGGCCCAGCCAGCTATCTGAGAGATGCGAGTATTTGCCACGGCGAGGCCGTCGCCGACGCCCGCGTCTTGGCCCTGAAAGATCATGTTCGCGGCGGCGGCGAGGCCGACGCCGAAGTAGGTGCCGATCACGGCGAGCAGGTAAAAGCCGATTACGGCCAGGGCGCCACCGAAGACCGCCTGGTCGTCCTCGATCAGGTAGACGCCGGGCCCGACGACGATGATCGCGCAGACGATCGTCGCGACGCCGCCATAAAGCGGAAAGCGCAGCAGGGCGGGGTTGTCGCGCAGCAGCCCCCAGCTCTTCTTGGTCAGCTCCCAACCGCGGCGGATGCGACTCATGTACTGCCCCCTTCCAAGGACCTCTCGACGATCGGCGTCTGCACCACGCCTCTTCCCTCGAAGTACTCCCACTCCTCCTCGCCGAGCGGCGTTGCAGGGGAATCCGCATAGATCCACTCGCGCATGATCCGGTGCCAGTTGCGCTTTGCCCGCAGCTGGCCGAGCACGGCGACGACGCCAATTTCCATCCGCCGTCCCATCAGCTCGTCGGCCGGCATCGCCTCGCGTCGCATCAGGTCGTAGTACTCCGAGCGCGGGTCGTTAGTCGACTCGATGATCTTCATCACCCGTTTGGCGCTGATCTCGATCTCGCGGTCTTCGATGTACCAGCCGCCGACCGCGCGCATGTGCTCGAGCAGCCGCTCGGCGTCGAGCTTGGAGGGGTTCTTGACGAAGCCGAGGTCGTGCAGGGCCTGGCGGAAGTCCTCCGGGTCGTCGCGCGAGGCGGCGTCGAAAGCGCGCTGCTCGAGCACGATCTGCTCGTGATCGAGCTTCTTGGTCATGCCGAAGTCGAGAAAGGCGACGCGCCCGTCGGCGAGCAGGATGTAGTTGCCGGGGTGGGGATCGGCGTTGAAGTGCTGCAGGTGGTAGATCGAGCCGAAGCTGCCGCGGAAGACGATCTCGCCAAAGCGGCTGCGCTCCTCGTGGGGCAGCGCCTTGACCTGCTCGAAGCCAAGCCCCTCGACCAGCTCGGTGACCAACACGCGGCGGCGCGAGAGCCGCGTGATCACTTCCGGCACATAGATGAACGGGTGGTCACGGTAGGCGCGCGAGAAGGTGCGCTGGTTCTGCGCCTCGTACTCGTAGTCGAGCTCCTCCATGACCCGTTCGCGCAGCTCCTTGGCAATTGCCTTGGCGTCGAGGCCGGGGGCGAGGGCGCGGGCGAGGCGGACGATTGTGCCGGCATTGCGTAGGTCGGCGTCGAGCGCCTCGGCGATTCCCGGGTACTGGATCTTCACCGCGACGGCTCGACCGTCGAGCAGCTCGGCTTTGTGAACCTGGCCGATCGAGGCGGCCGCGAACGCCTCCTGCTCGAACTCGGCAAAGAACTCGGAGAGCGGTTCGCCGTCGTACTCCTCCTCGAGCACCTTCTCGACTTTCTCCCAGGGCATCGCCGGAGCGTCGGTGCGCAGCTTGGCCAGCTGCTCCTGGTAGATCTCGCGGTACTCGTCGGGGATGAACTCGGTGTCGATGAAGGAGGCGAACTGGCCGAGCTTCATCGCCGCGCCCTTCATCTGGCCGAGCGCGCCGACCATCTTCATCGCCGTCTCGAGATGGCGCTGCTCGAGCCGCTCCTTGCCCGATTCCTCCGAGCGCCCGACGTTCGTCGCCTTGGTCCCGGCGTAGCGCGCGCCCTGCACGCCGACGATCGAGCCCAGCTTTGCCGAGCGCCGCAGTCTGCCCTTGGGAATCTTCTCGTCAGGCATGGCCCAAGGGTGTCACAGGTTCCGAATTCGCCTCTTTCTCTATCCTCTCCCGTCCGAATGGCTCGTGGACGCGAAACTCTCAAGGCTGCACCCCGCAGCGACTTCGGCTCCCGCACCTCCCGCCGTCTGCGTCGCGAGGGCCTGGTGCCGGGCGTCGTCTACAGCGGTGGCTCCGACGCACGCCCCTTCCAGGTCGCCGAACGCGACGTCCGCAACGTGCTCGGCGAAGGCGCCGCGCTCTTCGATCTAGAGATCGAGGGCGGCAAAGCTGTGCCGGTCGTAGTTAAGGAGCAACAGCTGCACCCGGTGCGCGGCAGTCTCCAGCACATCGACCTGCAGGAGGTGCGCCTTGACGAGGCAATCCAGGCCGAGGTCGCAATCGAGCTCGAGGGCACCGAGGTGGCGCCCGGCGTCAAGGGCGGCGGCGTGCTCGAGCACGTCACCCGCGAGGTCACCGTCGAAGCGCTCCCGACCGAGATTCCCGACCAGATCGTCGCCGACGTCTCGGCGATGGAGATCAACGACACCCTGCAGCTCTCGGCGCTGGTCGTGCCCGAGGGCGTCACTCTCGTCGCCGACGATCCCGACGAGGTGACGATCGCCACCCTCTCGCCACCGCGGGTCGAGGAAGAGCCCGAGCCCGCCGTCGAGGAGGAGACCGAGCTGATCGGCGAGGAGGGCGAGGCGCCCGCTGCCGAAGAGGGCGGCGAGTCCGAGGGCGACTCGGGCGACTCCGGCGGGGAGTAACCCTGTCGATCTTTCGCCGCCGCCGCGACGAGCACGGCGAGGGCGAGCAGCAGGGCGATCGGATCCTGATCGTCGGCCTCGGCAACCCGGGCGACCGCTATGCAGCGACCCGGCACAACCTCGGCTTCGAGATCGCCGCGGAGCTCTCGCGGCGCTGGGACCTGCCGAAGGCAAAGTCGAAGTTCGGTGGCTTGCTGGTGGAAGGGCGCACCGGCCCCGGTGGGCCGCGGGTCGCGATCCTGCTGCCGCAGACGCAGATGAATGTGTCAGGCGACTCCGCTGGGCCCGCGCGTGGCTCGCTGAAGGTGCCGCTCGACCGCGTCATCGTCCTTCACGACGAGATCGACCTGCCCTTTGGCGAGGTCCGCGTTCGGCTCGGTGGCGGGCTCGCCGGCCACAACGGCCTGAAGAGCCTCAAGCGCGGCTTCGGCGACCCTGAGTTTTGGCGGGTGCGGGCGGGGGTGAGCCGGCCGGACTCGACCGACCCCGAGATCGTCGCCTCCTACGTGCTCTCGCGCTTCCGCGAGCCGCGCGAGGAGGTGGCGGCGTTGATCGCGCGGGCGGCCGACGAGACCGAGGCCCTCGTCGCCAAGCTGGGCGAATAGATTGCGGCCCGTGAGCGACGAGATGGCGGTGACGAGCTACGAGGTCGACGGGCAGGGTGTGGCGGTACTGCGCCTGCAGCGACCGAAGTCCCGCAACGCAATCGACACCCAGATGCTGCTCGAGCTGCTCGAGCACATCGCGGTGGCGCGCGGCGATGAGTCGGTGCGGGTGCTTGTGATCAGCTCCGCCGATCACATGGGCCTCTCCGCCGGCGCCGACGTCAAGGAGGAGCTCGAGGAGGAGGGCAAGATCCGCCGCATGCAGCTCTTCGCCGACGTCTACGACCAGATCGTCGCCTTTCCCAAGCCGACGATCGCCGCCTGCCACGGCGACGTCGTCGGTGGTGGCGCCGAGATCGCCGTCGCCTGCGACATGCGCGTCGGCGGCTCGAATCTGCGGATGCGCTTCCCCGGCGCCGCGCTCGGCGTCCCGGTTGGCCCGGCCCGCCTGGTCACCCTCTGCGGCCTGGCGACGGCCAAGTACCTGCTGCTCTCTTCGCGCACGGTCAGTGCCGACGAGGCCCTGCGCCTTGGCCTCGTCAACCGCGTCGCCCCAGCGGCGGGCACTGAGGAAGCCGCCCTGGAGCTGGCCGCGGAGGTAGCGGCGCACCCAGCCGAGGCCGTTGCCCGGCTGAAGGCCATGCTGCACAACTGGGACGACGTCGTCGGCCGCTCGGCGGCGGAGGGCAAGGGCCAGGTCGAGTGGCAGCGCTCGGGCCCGGGCCTACCGTTCAGCAGCTAGCCGTTTGGCTAGCGGAGCTTGCGTATTCGCCGATGGCCTGGATAGGGTCGCGGCGTAATCGTCCGCCTGCCTGCCTTGGAGGGTCGCTTGAAAGCCTTCGCCACTCTACTCTTTGCCGTTGCCTGCCTGCTCGCGCTTCCGGTTGTGAGTGCGACCGCGGCAACCTTCCCCGTCGACAGCATCAATGACGAACCCGACGTGGGAGGCCTCAACGGGATTCTGTCTCAGCGCGGGTCTCAAATGCACCCTGCGGGCCGCGATCGAAGAGTCGAACTTCTCGACCAGCACCGATGACCTGATCACCTTCACGTCAAATCCCTTCGACGGCAAGACGGGCGACACGATCACGCTCGGTGCAAGCCTCCTCGTCACCGACAAGGTCCACATCGACGGCGACAGCGGTGGCCAGTGCACGACGTCCGCAGCCAGCCTGCTCGGGCCTTGCGCCGAAGTGAGCGGCCCTGCCAGCGGCTCGGCGATCTCAGCCGAAGCCGACGGGGTGGAAATCGACGGCCTGGCGATCACCGGTGCGGTCGGCGCCGGCGCCGCCGCGATTCGGGCCTTCAACGGGGCCCAGGGGCTCGTGGTGCGGGACAGCTGGATCGGCGTCAAGCTCGACGGCAGCGCTGGCGCCAACAGCAAGGGCATCTACCTCGACCCGGACTCCAACGGTGCCACCGTCGGCGGCACTGCTGCTGCGGATCGCAACGTGATCTCCAGCAACGAATTCGAGGGCCTCGACATCGAGGGCGCCAGCAACGCCGACGTTCTCGGCAACTACTTCGGGGTCAAACCGGACGGCACCACTCCCGCCACCAACCTTGGCAAGAACATCGAGATCACCGACACGGCCGCCTTCGAAGCGACCGGCAACGAGGTGGGCACGACGGTTGCGTCCGGCGTGGCTCCCTGTGACGGGGGCTGCAACGTGATTTCCGCCACCACCTTCGTCGGCATCGACCTGCAGGGCAACGGCGGTAACGAGGAACCCGCCACCGGTCCGACGACGATCCACGGCAACTACATCGGGCTCAACGCGGCCGGCACGACGACTGTCGCGAACAGCACCTACGGCGTCTACGTCGGCGAAGCCGAGGACGTCTTGTTCGGAGGATCCGCAAACGAAGACGCCAACTTCGTCGCCGGCGGAGGGGAAGGCATTGCCACTTCGAAAGCCGAAGGCTTCGAAGCCTTCGGCAACGTCTTCGGCTCGGGCGCGCCCGGCGCCGAAATCACCGCGCCGGGGAAGAGCGTCTTCGTCCTCAGCAACGGCAGCGTGAACCCGGTGGCGGTTTCGAACAACGTCTTCGACCTGGACGGCGGTGTCGGGATTCAGGTGAACTTCGGTGGCGCGGAAATCCGCAGCAACTTCATCGAAGGCGCCGAACACGGAATCTTGACCAAGTCCGGTCCGGGTGGTGCGGGGGGCAACCTGATCGAAGACAACGTGATCGGCGAATCGCTGGCCAACGGCATCCGGATCGAGGACAAGCAGAACGAAGTGCTCGGCAACGCCGTCTACAAGTCGGGAGGCGCCGGGATCCTGCTCGAACTCCCGGTCCCGCTCCTCTTCCCGACGGAAAACCTGATCGGCGGCGACGCTCCGACCGACGAAAACAACATCAACGAAAGCGGTGGGCCCGCGATCAAGATCGTCGACGAATCGGGCAATACCGAAGAAGACAGCCTCAACGAAGTCGGGCGTAACAAGGGCGCGAAAAACTCCGGTCTCTTCATCGACCTGGTCGGCGCCGCGAACGCCGGCATCCTGCCGCCAGCCTTCGCAACCGCGAAACAGTCAGAGGCGAGCGGAAGCGGCGCGGAGCCAGGAGCGAAGATCCGGGTCTTTCGCAAGAAATCCGCGGAAGCCGGTGAGCTCGAAGGGTTCGTTGCGGAGGGGACTGTTGACGGCAGCGGCAACTGGAAAGTGGCCTATCCAGCCTCGATCCCGGGCGGCACGATTGTCGCCGCCACGCAGACCAGCATCGAAGGGGCGACGTCGGAGCTCTCGATCGCGATCACCGCCACCGAACCGAGCGACGACGGTGGCGGCAAGACGGCGAAAGACGACAAAGGCAGCAAGGGCGGCAAAGGCAAAGCCAAAGACGACAAGAGCGGGGTTCCGGACACCAGGATCACCAAGGGTCCGAAGAAAACCCGTGCGACCACAGTCAAGTTCAAATTCGTCTCGACCGAGTCGGGGGCGAAATTCGAATGCAAGCTCGACCGTCAGAAATTCAAGGCCTGCAAATCGCCGAAGAAATACAAAGGCTTGAAACCCGGCAAGCACGTCTTCAAGGTGAGGGCGCTGAAGGGCAAGAAGGTCGACCCGACGCCGGCCAGGCGGAAATTCAAGATCCTCGGCTAACCCGACGAACAGGTGCAACGTTTTGTGCCCCTCCCGGGGACGTAAAACGTTGCACCTCGACTAGCGACCTTGGGTTGCGGCCTCGCCGACCCCGGCGGCGAGCGCCATGATCGAGACCTGGGGGTTGACGCCGGCGCAGCTGGGCAGGATCGAGCCGTCGGCGACCCAGACCCCGTCGATGCCGCGCAGGCGGCCTTCGGGGTCGACGGGGTGGCGGGCCGGGTCTGAGCCGGCGGCCGCGGTGCCGCTGGGGTGGAAGGCCGCGAGGCGCAGGCGGCGCACGTCGAGGCGCTCGATCGCGCTCGGCAGCTCGGCCTCGGAGCGCACCTGCGACGCGCCTCCGCCGAGTTCGACCGAGTTGGCACCGGCGGCAAGCATCACCCGGGCCATCGCCTCGACGGCGATCCTGAGCCTTCGCTCATCTGCCTTCGCCAGGCGGTAGGAGACGAGCGGCGCGCGGGTGCCAAAGATGCGGCCTGAGGGCTCGTCGGCGATCATCGCGCCCAGCGTCGCGGTGTTGGGCGCACGCTCGAGGCGGCCCATCAGGTGGGTCCCGTAGCCCGGTGCCGAGATGGCCCCCATCCCGGGCGGGGAAGAGGTGGCCTCGAGCAGCACCCCCTCGCTCTCGTGCAGCTCCTCGATGCCGACGCTCTGCATCACGCCCCGCCAGGCGAACACTTCCTCCTCGAAGCTCGCGGTAATACCAGTGGCGGGGTGGATTGAGAGGTTGCGGCCGAGGCGGGGGTGGCCCCCGAGCCCGCTGCGGCGCAGCAGCGGTGGGGTTGGGATCGCGCCCGCGGCGACGACGACGAGCGGGGCGGAGATCCTCACCTCGTTGCCGTCGGCGCGCCTCGCGAGGATCCCTGTCGCGCGGCCGTTCTCGCTCAGCACCTGCTTGGCATGCAGTCCCGTGACGATTCGTGCCCCGGCCTCGCACGCCTGCGGCAGGGCGTTGAGGTGGACGCCTCCCTTGGCGTTGTTGGGGCAGCCGATCGCGCATTGGCAGGCGCCCCGGCAGCCGGGCGCGTTGCGTCGCAGTGGCGCGCTCTGCCAGTCGAGCGCCGCCGCACCCTCGAGCGCGAGTTCGCCGTTGCGGCCCAGCACCTCCATCGGCGCCGGCGCGACGCCAATCGTCGCTTCGACGTCGGCGACCCGCGGGCCGAGCAGCTCCAGGTCGGCGAGGGCGAGGCCGTGCTGCTCGTGCCAGGCGGTCGCCACCGCAGTGGGCGGGCGGAAGCAGGTGCCGGAGTTGATCACGGTGGTGCCGCCGACGGCGCGGCCGAGCGGCAGCGCGATCGGCGGGTTGCCGAGGGCCATCGTCGTACCAGCGTCGCGGTAGATGCCGGCGAAGCGGTCAAGCGGGTGTGAGCTGCGGATGCGCTCGACATCCCAGCGCTCGCCCTCCTCGACGATCACGGTGTCGAAGCCGGCGCGGGCAAGGGCGCGAGCGGCGAAGGCGCCACCGGCGCCGGAGCCGATCACGACCGCGTCGCAGCTGCTCGCCTGCGGCCACTCCGACGCCGGACCGATGTTCATCGCCGGATCGGGTCGCGAGGGCTCGTGGCGCGAGCCGACCGTGGCGATTTCGTCCGCGTAGGCGTCGGCTCCACTGGCGAGCAGGACGATCGACTTGACCGCATCGATCGCGGGGGCGCCACCGAGCCGGGCTACTTCGGCGAGGAGCGCTTCGCGCCGCCGCGGCGGCAGCGCCCCGAGGCGGCGGCCGGTGCGCGCAAACGAGAACGCCTGCAACCCGGTGAGCGCGGCGGCGAGCCCAGCCTGCGAGGTGCCGGGCATGCGCGAGACCATCCGTCGCGCCACGCTTGCCACGCGCTCGGGCGCCGGTCCCCCGGCCTCAGGCGGCAGGATCGCCGCCGCCACGTCTCCCAGCGCGGACATTGCCTGGGGATACTAGGTTGCACCGCCCGATGAGTCTCAGGCCCCTGATCGAGATTGCTGCCGAGAACGAGCGCGTCCACGCGCTCACTGGTCGCGTTCGCGATGCCGCCGTCGGCGGCGAGACGATCGAGGTTCCGGCTTCGGCGATGCTGCGGCCGCTGTTGCTCGCGGCGGTTCTCGAGGACGAGCGCGGGCTCGCCGGTCGGCCGGCCCTTTTGGTTGCCGCTGACGATCGCTCCGCCCGCGACCTGGCCGCCGACCTGCGCGCCTACCTAGCCCCGCGGCGGGTCCGCCTCTATCCCTCGAGGGGAACCGGTTTCGCCTCTCACGTGACGCCGCCGCCGCATCTGATCGGCCTGCGCATCGATGCCCTGGACGCGCTTAGCCGCGAGGACGATGCGGTTGTGGTCGCCAGCGCGACCGCGCTGGCCGAGGCGGTGCCGGACACGTCGCTGCGTCCCGCCGGCTTCGTGATCGCCGCCGGCGAGGAAATCGACCTTGGTGGCGTCGCCCGCGACCTCGACGCTGCCGGCTACGAACGCGTCGAGCAGGTCACCGAGCGCGGCCAGTTCGCCGTGCGCGGCGGCATCCTCGACGTCTTCGGGGCCACCGAGGAGCGCGCCGTGCGGGTTGAGCTCTTCGGCGACGAGGTCGAGTCGATGCGCTGGTTTTCGACCTTCACGCAGCGATCGTTGGGCGATGCCGAGCGGGTCGAGCTGGCGCCGGCCGCGGAGCTGGACGTCGAGCACCGCGAACTCGCCGAGCTCGCCGCGATGGAGGCCGCCGAGGAAGAAAAGGAGGCGCCGAGCCTCGCCGACGTCCTGCCGCTCGAGCACTTCGGGCCGCCGCTGGAGCTGGTGCCCGAGGCAGCCGCCGTGATCCTCGCCGCCGCCGAGGAGATCGAGCCTGCCCTGCGCGATCACTGGGATGACGCGACGACGGCGATGCACGCCGACGATGCTCGTCACCTCTACGTCGATGTCGCGGCGCCGCTCGGGGAGCGAGCCGCCCTGTCCTTCCACACCGCCAGTGACGAGGACGAGAGTGCGTTCCGTGCCGCTCGCGCCGAGTCCCCCGCCCGCAGCGTCAAAGAGGCGGAGGCGGAGCTGGAGAAGCAGGTCCGCTCCGGTTATCGCACGGTCGTCGCCTTCGACGATCGCGGCGAGGCCGAGCGCGCCCGCTACGGCCTCGATCGGCTCGATGCGACTCTGCTCGAAGGCGGCCGGCTCTCCCCCGAAGCGGCCCTCACCTTCGCCGAGGGTCGCCTGCGCGAGGGCTTCGTCAGCCCCGAGTTGCGCCTCGCCGTCTATCCGTTCCGCCGCCTCGTCCACCGCCGCCGTCGCACCGAAGGGCGCGCCCCGGGGGCCGCCCGCGGCCGCCTCGCCTTCAGCGACCTGCGGGTTGGCGATTACGTGGTCCACGAGGACCACGGCGTCGCCCGCTTCGCTGGCTTTGAGACCCGCGAGGTCGGCGGTGTCACGCGCGACTACCTCTATCTCGAATACAAAGGCGAGGACCGGGTCTACGTCCCCACCGACCAGCTGGCCAAGTTGAGTCGCTACGTTGGAGCCGGCGGCGAACCGACGCTCTCGGCCCTGGGCGGCAAGCGCTGGCAGAACATGAAGGCGCGTGCCCGTCGCGCCGCGGGCGCCCTCGCCGGCGAGCTGATCAACCTCTACGCCGAGCGCCGCACTCGCAAAGGCCACGGCTTCGGCGCCGACGGCGAGTGGCAGATGACGATGGAGGCCGCATTTCCCTACCGCGAGACCGCCGACCAGGTGGAAGCGATCGAGTCGGTCAAGGGCGACATGGAGGCCGAGCAGCCGATGGACCGCCTCGTCTGCGGCGACGTCGGCTTCGGCAAGACCGAGGTGGCGCTGCGAGCCGCGGTCAAGGCCGCCGCCGACGGCAAGCAGGTGATGATCCTGGTGCCGACGACGATCCTTGCCCAGCAGCACTTCGGCACCTTCCGCGAGCGGCTCGCCGACCTCCCCTTCGTCGTCGAGGGCGTCTCGCGCCTGCGCAAGCCGGCCGAGGTGAAGGCGGTGCTCGCCGATTTCGAAGCGGGCAAGGTCGACATCCTGATCGGCACCCACCGGCTGCTCTCGCGCGACGTCCGCGCTAAGGACCTCGGCCTGATCATCGTCGACGAGGAGCAGCGCTTCGGGGTTAAACAGAAGGAACTGCTGCGCCAGCTGAAGCTCAAGGTCGACGTGCTGGCGCTCTCGGCGACGCCGATCCCGCGCACCCTGCAGATGAGCCTCGCCGGCCTGCGCGACATCTCGACGATCGAGACGCCGCCCGAGGGACGGCGCCCGGTCCGCACCTACGTCGGCCCCTACGACGAGGATCTGGTGGCTAAGGCGATCAACCGCGAGCTCGAGCGCGGTGGCCAGGCCTTCTTCCTCCACAACCGGATCGACTCGCTGCCCGAGGTGGTCGAGCGCCTGCGCGGCCTCATCCCGAAAGCGCGCTTCTCAGAAGCACACGGGCAGATGGACGAGAAACAGCTCGAGGAGACGATGCTCGGCTTCCTGCGCGGCGACGCTGACTGCCTGGTGACGACGACGATCATCGAGTCCGGCCTGGATATCCCCAGCGCCAACACCCTGATCGTCGAGCGCGCCGACCAGCTCGGCCTCGCCCAGGCCTACCAAATCCGCGGCCGGGTCGGGCGCTCTCGCGAGCGCGCCTTTGCCTACCTGCTCTATCCATCGGCCGAGGCGCTGACCGAGGAGGCGGCGGCGCGGCTCTCGACCCTCGCCGACCACACCGAGCTCGGCTCGGGCTTCAAGATCGCGATGCGCGACCTCGACATCCGCGGCGCCGGCGATCTGCTCGGCGAGGAGCAGTCAGGCCACGTCGCCGCGGTTGGCTTCGAGCTCTACTGCCAGATGATCGACGAGGCGGTTGGGGCTGCGCGTGAAGCCGAGGGTGGGGAGGAGGGCGCGCCGGAGCCCGTGCGGCTCGACGTCCCGGTCGACGCCTACCTGCCGGCGGCCTTCATCCCCTTCGAGGCGGCAAAGATCGACGTGCATCGCCGCATCGCCGCGGCTCGCGAGCCCGGCGAGTTGCGTGCTATCCGCGACGAGATCAGCGATCGCTTCGGGCCGCCGCCGCCGCAGGCGGAGAACTTGCTCGCCCTGCAGCGGGCGCGGATCGAGCTGGGTTTGGCCGGTGCTCGCAGCGTCGAGTTCCGCGGCGGGAGGCTCAGCGTGACCGGAGTTGAGCTCGACTCGGAGGCAGCTGGACTGCTCGGCGAGAAACTCGAAGGAGCCGTTTACGAGTGGCGCGAGCAGACTGCGGCCGTGCGCGTGCCGGACGAGGCAGAGGCCAGGCTCGCCGCCGTTTTGGCGCTTGCCAATGCGCTTCGCGACGCCAAGCAAGCGCAGTCTGACGCTGCGGAGACGAGCCTCACGGGCTGAGCGCCGGTCGCTCCTGGAGCATTTGATTTATGCTGCCCGATCGGTGGCACCGAATCAGCGGCAAGGGAGGAGATCGGCCGGGTTGCAGCGGCTTGCGCTGCTTGGCTTCGCGGCGCTCCTGATTCTGCTCTTCGTCATCTTCGCCGTCGCTCAGGGGATCGGCAATCCCAGCGTGCCGTCTGGCGCAGTCGCGGTTGTCGAAGACGCTCCGGAGGGTCTCGGCACCGTCACCGAAGAGGAATTCCAGCGTGCGCTGGAGCAGGCAGCCTCGCAGGCCAAGAAACCCGTCCCCAAACCGGGCGACAAAGAATATGACGAACTGAAGGAAACCGCCTTGGGCGAAATTCTGGATGCGATCTGGATCCAGGGCCAGGCTGAAGAAATGGGCATCTCGGCAACGCCCAAAGAAGTAGACGCCGAACTCAAGAAACTGAAGAAACAGGCTTTCAAAACGGAAAAGCAGTACGAAGAATTCCTCAAAGAAGCGAAATACACGCAAGCGGATGTCAACAAACGCGTGAAGATCCAGATGCTCAGCGAACAGATCCAGGCCCAGGTCACCGAAGAAGCGGCCGTGCCGAGCAAGGGCGAAATCGAAGACTTCTACGAAGCTGCCAAGGCGAGCCAGTACACGACGCCGGAATCGCGCGACATCCGCGTGATCAAGAACCAGGACAAGACGAAAGTCGAAGAAGCCAAAGCCGCGCTCGAAAAAGACGACTCCAACAAGAGCTGGGAAAAAGTCGCCAAGAAGTACTCGACCGACACGACCAAAGGCAGCGGCGGGTTGCAGTCGGGCGTCGCCGAAGGCACACTCAGCGAACCGCTTGACGCGGAAGTCTTCGCGGCGTCTCAGGGCGAGCTCGAAGGCCCTCTCCAAGAAGGCAAAACCTTTGTCGTCTTCGAGGTGATGAAGATCACGCCGGAGAAAGTCCAGTCGCTCGACGAAGCCAAGTCGCAGATCAGCGCCCAGCTCGCCGAACAGGCCCAGCAGCAGAGCTTTTCCGCCTTCGTGCGCACCTACGGCAGCACCTGGAAGTCGCGCACTTTCTGTGCCTCTGACTACACGATTGAACGCTGCGCCAACTTCAAGAGCAACGGGCGCCCACCGGAATCTAATCCAGCCTGCTTCGAAGCCAACCCGAAAGCGCCGGCGGAAGCCTGTCCCGCTCCGATCGCGCAGGTGAAACCGGCGCAGCCCGGCACAGTCAGTCCGCTCAATCGCGAAGGCCAGAAATTGGCTCAGCGTCCGCGGCCGTCAGGCCTCGAAGAAGGGGCGGCGGCTCCGGAAGGCGAAGTCCCGGGTGGAGTCGTGCCGGGCGAAGTACCTGGCGAAGCCGGCAAATAGCGCCGCCCAACTGATTAGACTGCCGCCTCCGTGAGCGGCATCTCATCCATCCACGCCCGTCAAATTCTCGACTCGAGGGGCAATCCGACCGTCGAGGTCGAAGTGGCGCTCGAGTCCGGCGCACGCGGTCTGGCGGCGGTGCCTTCGGGTGCTTCGACCGGGGAGTTTGAGGCGGTCGAGCTGCGCGACGGCGGTGACGCCTGGGCCGGCAAGGGAGTCTCGACAGCGGTCGCCAACGTCAACGGAGAGCTTGCAGCGGCCCTCAAGGGGGTCGATGCGGCCGATCAGGCGACCCTAGACGCGAAGATGATCGAGCTGGACGGAACGCCCAACAAGGGCCGGCTCGGCGCCAACGCGATCCTCGGCGTCTCCCTGGCCGCGGCAAAGGCCAGCTCGATGCTGGCGGGCGAGCCGCTCTACCGCTACCTGGCAGCGCTCTACGGGGGTGCCGAGCCGAACCTGCTGCCGCTGCCGATGATGAACGTCCTCAACGGCGGCGCCCACGCCGACAACTCGGTCGATTTCCAGGAGTTCATGGTTGTGCCAGCCGGGGCGAGTAGCTTCTCGGACTGCCTGCGAATGGGCACCGAGGTCTTCCATGCGCTGAAGAAGAGCCTCGCCGCTGCCGGCCACGCGACGGCGGTCGGCGACGAGGGCGGCTTCGCCCCCAACCTTGAGTCAAACGAGGCGGCCCTGCAAGCGGTGCTGGCTGGAGTCGAGGCCGCGGGCTATGAGCCGGGCAAGGATGTCTTCATCGCGCTCGACCCGGCCACCAGCGAGGTCTTCGAGGCCGGCGCCTACGTGCTCGAGCACGAGGGCCGCTCCCTCTCGCCGGAGGAGATGGCGAGCTACTGGGAGGACGCCTGCTCGCGTTACCCGATCGTCTCGATCGAGGACGGTATGGACGAGGAGGACTGGGACGGCTGGAAGCTGCTCACCGAAAAGCTGGGGGAGCGCGTGCAGCTGGTCGGCGATGATCTCTTCGTCACCAATCCCGAGCGCCTGCGCCGCGGCATCGAGATGGGGGTCGGCAACTCGATCCTGGTCAAGGTCAACCAGATCGGCACGCTGAGTGAGACCCTGGAGGCGATCCGGATAGCCGCCGATGCGGGCTACACGGCGGTGATCTCGCATCGTTCGGGCGAGACCGAGGACACGACCATCGCCGATCTCGCCGTCGCCACCGGTGCCGGCCAGATCAAGACCGGTGCCCCCTCACGCTCGGACCGGGTCGCCAAGTACAACCGCCTGCTGCGGATCGAGGAGGAACTTGGCTCCGCGGCGCAATTCCCGGGCCTGCAGGCCTTCCGTCAACGGTCGAGTTAGTGAAGGAATGCGGCGCCCGACCGCGTAGGAGCGGGCATGGCAGCACGCGCCCAGGCGAGGAAAAGGCCGGCGACTGCAGCCAAGCGCCGTTCCGCGCCCCACCGCAAACCCGCCGCCCGCCGCAAGCCGGCGGCCCGCCGTGGCGCCAGCCGGATCCACTGGGATCGCGTCGGCCGCGTCGCCCTGACCCTGGTCCTCTTCGCTGTTCTCTACTCCTACCTCAACCCGGTGATCGACTTCGTCAAGACCTACACGGCCACGACCGAGGCGAGGATTCAGCTGCACGACGCACAGCACGAAAACACCCGTCTGCACTGGCGCGTCCAGCACGCCGACGATCCGATCGTGCTCAACGCCAAGGCCCGCGCCCAGGGCATGGTCGCTCCCGAAGAGACGCCGATCGTCGTGCGCGGGCTCTAAGCAGCATCGCGGGGGCCACCGGTGGTTAGCGCCGGGTCATACGTCGTCAGTGCCATAGCCCTGATGGTCGTCGGCCTGTCGATCGGGTTCACGGCGTTCAGGCTGCGCCGTAAGCTCCTCCCGGACTGGGACGGCGCCCCAGCCCGGCTCGTCGAGAGCGTCGTGGCCATCGCCCTGCTGATCTGGCTAGGCGAGATTCTCGGCACGGTTGGTCTTCTCTACGACTGGATCTTCGTCGGCGCGTCGTTGGTGCTTGCGGGGATTGCCCGGGCGCTGCTGCCGGCGGGTCCTGTCGCCGTAGGGGACCCACCGCCCCTTCCGGTAGCTAAAGCTTCCTCAGGGGCGGTCCCCCCTACGACGCCACCCGCCGGCCCCGGCGTTTGGCAATGGCTGATCACTATCGGCGTGATCGGGTTGGTAGCTGCCCACTGGGGCCTGACCACCAAGGGCGCACTTGACCGAGGAATATTCAATTTCGACTCGCTCTGGTACCACATGCCGTTCGCGGCGGACATGGTGCAGAGCCACTCCGTTACGGGGCTGCATTACACCGAGACGGTCTTCACGAACTGGTTCTACCCGCAGAACTCAGAGCTGCTCCACGCGACGGGGATCCTGCTTACGCACAGAGACACGCTGTCCTTGTTCCTCAACTTCGGCTTCCTCGCCCTAGCTTTCCTAGCTGCATGGTGTATCGGCAGGCCCTACGGCCGGGGCCACCTCACCGTCACCGCAGCAGCTATCGTCCTCGAGTGCCATACGCTGGTCGTTCGAGAGCCGGGAGCTGCGAAGAACGACCTCGTCGCGGCAGCTCTGCTACTCGCTGCCGTAGCGATCCTCGTCAACGCTTGGGCTCGTCGTGACCTCGGATCCTGGGCAGACAAGCCGCCCCTTCCGGCGGGTGGCGCGGTAGGGGGGCCCGCCCCCGAGGACGCTTTAGCGACCGCAGGGGGTGGGGGGTCCCCTGCCGCGACAGGACCCGCCGGCCGGGACGCTTGGGCCTGGCCCCTGGCGGCAGCTGGCCTAGCTGTCGGCCTAGCTGTCGGCACCAAGTCGACCGCGGTGGCCATGGCTGCCGCATTGACGCTGGCAATCCTGGTGTTGGCACCCGCGGGCCGCCGCTGGACCGCCGCAGGTTGGTGGTTCATCCCAGCCCTGCTCGGCGGCGGCTACTGGTACCTGCGCAACCTGATCGTCGCCGGCAACCCGCTGCCGCAGGCGACCAGCTTGGGGCCTATTTCGCTGCCCCATCCAGTGCGGCTGCAGGAGGGACGTCCCGACTTCAGCATCGTCCACTACGCGACTGACACCGGCGTCTGGCGCGACTACTTCGAGCCCGGCCTGCACCAGGCGTTCGGGGCACTCTGGCCCCTGGTGATCGTCGCCGCGATCGCGGGCGGTTTGCTGGCGCTGTTGCGAGGCCGGGACTCGATCGTGCGCTGGGCGGGAGCCGTGGCACTTCTGGGCCTGGTCGCTTACATCTTCACCCCGCTCAGCGCCGCCGGAGCCGAGGGAGAACCGGTCGGCTTCGGGATCAACATCCGCTACGCGATCCCACCCCTCCTCCTCGGCCTCACCCTGCTGCCCCTAGCCCCCCGTCGCCTCCAAGGGTGGCGCGAGTGGACGCTGATCGGAGCCTTGCTCGCCGTCCTCGTAATCACCAACCGCTCCGACGCCGTTCTCCGCGATCCCTCCCGGATTTTCGCCCTGACCTTTGCGCTCCTTCTCGTAGCTGTTCCCGCCGGCCTCATCTGGCTTGGCCATCGCAAGACCGTCCCGATGGGCGCGCCCCTCCCGGCGGGTGGCGCCGTAGGGGGGACCGCCCCCGAGGACGCTTTAGCGACCGCAGGGGGCGGTGGGTCCCCTACGGCGACAGGACCCGCCGGCCAGTGGCGCTCGTCCCTCATGCTCAGCGGCTTCGTCGCGCTGGTGGTCTTGGTCCTGGCAATCGGCTACCCCCTCCAACGCGACTACCTCCGCGACCGCTTCGGCCCGTCGTCAGAAATCCCCGGCCTACATCTCGACAGCGCCTACCAATGGGCCCGCGACAAGAGCGACACCCGCATCGGCCTCGCCGGCACCACGGCAGGCTTCCTCGGCTACGGCTTCTTCGGTACCGACCTCTCCAACCGCGTCCTCTACCTAGGCAAAAGGGGCCCCCACGGCGCCTTCAACGCGATCCCCACCTGCTCCGCCTTCCGCACCGCCGTCAACGAAGCCAACCTCGACTACCTGGTCACGTCCCCCTTCCTCAACTTCCTCCACACCAGCAGCCCAGTCCCCTCCCCCGAGGCCACCTGGCTACGCGGTGACCCAGCTGTTCAACCAATCAAGCGCGATGACGACATCACCGTCTGGCGCGTTCAGGCCAAGCTCGACCCATCAGCGTGCGGCCCAGCCAACGCCCCGCTGACCCAGGTCCCGAACACCCCTTAACGGCTAGCTCGGATCTCCAAGGGCGCACTCCGGCGGGTGGCGCCGTAGGGGGGACCGCCCCCGAGGACGCTTTAGCGACCGCAGGGGGCGGTGGGTCCCCTACGGCGACAGGACCCGCCGGCCACTCGCTCATGGAGACCTACTGGGATCGGCTCAGTCGCCAGAGTCGTCGGACTCAGGCGCAGAGGACTCGCCGGCACGCCGAATCACGATCTGATCCGCCTCGATCCGAACCGTAACCTCACGCTTGCCGGCCCAATGCTCGGCATACACGGGGTTGTCCTTCACGGAGGGGTCGAGCCAGAGGCCGTAGCCATCGGTCTCACCATGGTCGAAGCTTGCCTCGAGCTCTTTGCGGCGGCCGCGACCGCCACGACGTCCGCGGCGGCGGCGCCGTTTCGGCCGCTCTCCATCGCCGTCGTCTGACGGGCGCTCCTTCTCCTCGTCCTCCTCGGCGGGCTCGGCCTCCTCCTCTTCCTCGGCCTCGTCCTCCTCGGCGGTGGCAGCCTCGATCTCGGCCTCAATCTCGTCACGGAGATCGACTTCGCCCGCGCCGGCGTCCTCCTCGTCAGGCGTGAAGCCGTGCTGTTTGCGGAACTCGCGCAGCTCGGAGGTGCTGACTTCGAGCTGGTGGGCGATCCAGGCGTCGGTGCGACCCTGGCGCACCCATGCGCGGATCTGGTTTAGCTGTGGCTTCAGGGACCTTCTTGCCATCGGCGCGCGAGTCTATTCAACCGGGGGAGTCGTACGCACTGCCGCTACGCCATCAGGAAGGCGAGGGCCTCGAACATGGTAACGACGACCACAACGACGGTAACCGTGAGGCAGACAGCCAGGACGCTGAAGCGGACCTTGCTGGCCTGCTCGCTGCGCGTGATCCGCCGCGCACGAGAGCGGTTCGCGGCGCGCCGTCGAAGCTGCTCGCGCCGGCGGCGCTCCAGACTGGTCTCCTGCTCGAAGGCCGTCTCGAACTGGGAGATGCTTTGACGCATTCGCATAGGTCGGTGGCCCGGGGGCCGCGGGGGACCGTAGCAAAGGCGCACGAACGCTTGCAGGGGAAGGAAATGTGCGATTTGCCACAACAGCTGTGCTCAGCAGGCGCTCCAGAGCCCGCGGCCGGCCCGCGCCGCGCCCAGCTCCAGGTGCCGAAAGAGCGGCGCATGGCGGTCGTTGGGCGGGATCGTCAGCGTGCGGGCGAGCCCGCGCCGGACGAGGTCGGCGTTGACGAAGCGAGGGCCCAGATAGACGTAGGCGAGCAGGCGGCCGTAGACGTCACGGCGCTCCGTTCCGAAGACGAGACGGACACGTCGGTGCTCAACCAAGCGATGGTTGAAGGCGGACGCGTGCGGCCCGAAGCACTGAACAGGCGTATCCGGCTTCACTGTCTCTGGCGTATCGACGCCGATGTAGCGAACGTCCTCGAGCCGCCCGTCAATCTTTGCTTCGATCGTGTCGCCGTCAACGACGCGGACGACGAAGGCTCGCGCGACGGCCGGACCGGTTTCGGACCCGCCGTCCTCCCAGGGCCGCAGGATCAGCAACGCGAGGACCGCCAGCAGCATGAGGCTTCCAACCGTCCCAGGTGCAACGTTTTTTGGTCCGGTGAGTGCCGAAAAGCGTTGCACCCGCTACGGGATGCGACGCACGTTGCTGAGCAGCGTCTCCTTGATTTGGGTGATGATCTCGAGCGCGTCGTTCCACTCGCGCTGCCAGACGTTGCGTCCGAAGATCACGCCCGAGCCGCCCGCTTCCATCACCTCGCGGGTGTTGGTCAGCACGGTCTCGTCGTCGACCTTGGAGCCGCCCGAGAGCACGACCAGCGAGCGGCCAGCCGACTCGACGCACTGGCGGATCGCCTCGGCCTGGTCGACCTGCATCTCGTTGTAGGGAGCCGGTGCGTCCTTGTCCTTCTCCGGGTTGATCTTTGGCATGTTGAGCTTGACCACGTCGGCGCCCATCTCCATCGCCATCCGCGCCGCGTAGTCGATCGCGTAGAAGGAGTTGGCGCTGCCCTTCGCGTCGACCGCCTCGCCGCGCGGGTAGGACCAGACGATCAGCGGCATGCCGAAGCGGTCGCAGTCTTCGCGCACCTGGCGCAGTTGGGCGAGATCCTCGTCCTGGCGCGGCGAGCCGACGTAGAGCGTGTAGCCGACGGCGTCGGCGCCGAGCCGCACCGCATCCTCGACGCTGGCGTTGCAGGAGGAGAAGGCGTGGGCGGAGGAGGGGATGTCGGTCTTGCCGTTGACCTTGAGGATCAGCGGCACCTGGCCGGCGTAGTCGGGGTAGTACTTAGTTGCCATGCCGATCTGGCAGGCGAGGGCCGAGTAGCCCGCCTCGGCGGCGAGGCGGAACTGGTAGTCGGGGTCCTTCGACGCCGGGTTGGGGAAGAAGTCACGCGGGCCGTGCTCGATGCCCTGGTCGATCGGCAGCAGCATCAGGGTGCCGTTGCCCGGGCCGAACTCGAAGAGCAGCCGCCGCAGGCGGGCTCGTTTGCCGGGGGCCAGGGTGGCCAGCAGCGATTTCTGCTCGGTCAGGCTCTTCAACTCCACGCGATTTCCTCCTCGAAGATGGGTGTTAACGGAGTATGCCATCGCCAGCGGGCTTCGAGAGCTTGACGGCGGGGGGTTATCCTCGGATAACCATGAGCGAGACTGAGCTCAGCGTCATCTGCAAGAACTGCGGCTCGGAGGTCAGTCCCTACGTAACCGAGTGCCCATACTGCGGCGCGCGGCTGCGCAAGCGGGCACCGAAGCTGGAGCGCCGCGGCGACGGGCTAGAGGCAAAGCCCCGGCGCCGGCCGCGAACGCGGATCTTGCGCAAACGCCATCGGGAAAGGACCGCTGAGTTCCGCCCCTACGCGACGATGGCGGTGATCCTCGGCTCGGCCGCGCTGTTGCTTCTGCAAAAGGCCACGGGCGACACAATCAGCACCTTCGGTGGCCTGATCGTGCCGTTGGAGGACCAGTGGTGGCGCTTTCTCACGGCCCCCTTTGCCTATGTCGACGTCGGCTACCTCTTCGTCGTCGCTGTTGCCCTGGCCATCTTCGCCACCGGCCTCGAGCGTCGCCTCGGCACCGCGCCGACGGCCCTCTTGCTGCTTGCCTGCGGCTCGCTCGGGATGCTCGCCGCCAGTGGTATTGCGAACGCCCAGAGCGACATCGAGGTGATCGCCGGCGGCAACTGCATGGCGCTCGGCGCCCTCGCCGCTTGGTTTGCGCTCCGTCGTGCCGAGGCGCGCGGCGCAATCGACGACGACTACGACGTGATCGGCGTCATCGTCGCCGCGGCCGTGCTGCTGGCGCTGCCGATTTTCGAGTCCACAGCGGATCCCTTCGCCGGCCTCGTCGGCGGCGCAGTTGGCGGCCTCGCCGGCCTCGCGGCGTCCACTCTGCGCGATTCGCACTAGCCTCTCGGTTTGTGCCCACGGACGAGCAGCTGGACGCCGCGATCTCACGCCTTACTGACGCCGAGCGTTTCGCCGAGGCGGAGCAGATCGTCGCCCGTGCCGCGCCGCAACTGCAGAAGGTCCTGGCGGCTGCCCTGGCCGAGGGCGGCTGGTTCGGCGAGTCGCATGATGCCGAGGCGCTAAAAGCGGCGACGATGCCTGATCCGGAGGAGCGCATCGCGGCGGTGCGGTCTCTGCTTGCCGAGGAGGCGCGGATGGGGATGATGGTTGGGGTTGCGGTCGGCTGGGCACTCCACGAGCAGTTGAACGACATCGAGAACGAAGGAGAGAGCTGAGAGATGGAGATCAAATTCCACGGTCATTCGTGCTTCGAGTTGAGCGACGGCGAGACGCGGGTCCTGATCGATCCGTTTCTCAAGCCAAACAACCCGGCGGCGATCGTCACCGGGGGGGAAGTCGCCCCCACCCACATCGCCATCTCCCACGGGCACGCCGACCACATGGCAGACGCAGTCCCGGTCGCGAAGCGCACCGGCGCCCACTGCGTCGCCGTGGTCGAGATCGCCAACTGGCTCGAAGAGCTCGGCGTGGAGAACGTCTCCGACCCCAACCTCGGTGGCACCGTGAGCTTCGATTGGGGCTGGATCAAGCTCGTGCCCGCTTGGCACACCAGCACTCTCCCCGGCTCTGCCGAGACTCCCTTCAGTCCGACCACCGGCACCGTCGTCGGCACCGCCGCGGGCCTGCTCGTCAATCTCGCCGGCCTCACCGTCTACCACGCCGGCGACACCTGTCTCTTCAGCGACATGAAGCTGATCGCCGAACGCAACCCGATCGACGTCGCGATGCTGCCGATCGGAGGCCACTACACAATGGACCGCCACGACGGTGCGGTCGCAGCCGAGTTCGTCGGCGCCGGCACCGTGATCCCTATGCACTGCAACACCTTCCCGGCGATCGAGACCGACACGGCGGCCTTCAAGGCGGAGGTCGAGTCCAAGACCTCTTCGAGCGTGGTCGTGCTCGAGCCGGGTGAGTCGCACACGACTGGCTAGCCGGCCAGGCCGCTGCTACGCTCGCTCGACCCCAGAACCAGCCGGGTGTAACGCTTTTCGGCTCTCACGGGACCGAAAAACGTTGCACCGGAATTGCGAGGAGGAGCAATGGGAACGACTGAGGCATCCGGGACCGAGACACGGACCGAGCGAGCCGACTTCCAGGCGACCGCCGATCCGGCGTTGATGGAGGCGGCCGACCGCACCGCCGACGTCAAACTGCTCACCTACGAGGAGCTCTACCTGCTCTGGGAGCGCCAGCAGTGGCAGACCCAGGAGCTCGACTTCAGCCGCGACCGCGAGGACTGGAACGAGCGCTTCGACGATGAAGAGCGTTTCCAGCGGATGTACGGGCTCTCCTCTTTCTTCATTGGCGAGCAAAAGGTCGCCGAGGAGCTGGGGCCGATCATGCGCGCTGCGCCGACCGAGGACCAGCGCATCTTCCTCTGTACTCAGATCGCCGACGAGGCGCGCCACGTGCGCTTCTTCGAGCGCTTCTACCGCGAGGTGGGGGTGCTCGAGTCCGATCAGCTCTCGGAGATGCTGGCACAGACGTCCGAGCACCTGAACGAGAACTTCGGCCGCCTCTTTGACGAGATGTTGAAGCAGCGGACCGACCGCCTCTCAAGCGAACCGGAGGACACCGAGGCCCTGGTCGAGGCGGTGACGCTCTACCACATGGTGATCGAGGGGATGCTCGCCCTTACCGGCCAGCACTTCATCATGGACTACAACGAACGCGAAGGCACGCTGCCGGCCTTCGTCGAGGGCTTCCAGAACGTCGCCCGCGACGAGCACCGCCACGTCGCCTTCGGCTCGGTGTTCCTGCGCGAGAAGGCGCGCGAGGACGAGCGCTACAAGCAGGCGATCCAGCGTACGTTGGAGGAGTCACTGCCGGTAGCCGACGGCGTTCTCTCACCGCCCTGGGCCCCGGACGACGTCGACGACTGGGAACTGTTCGGCTACTCGCTTGCCGACACGCGCAAATTCGCTGGCACCTGCCTGATGCGGCGCCTCAAGGTGATCGGCCTCCAGTAGCGGAGGCCGACGATGTGATCCCTGCTTAGCCTTCCGGTGCGGGCGCTTCGGAGCTGCCCGAGGAAGGCGGCGTTTCTTCGGCCGGCGGCGGGCTGCTTTCGGCTGGCGGCGGAGGAGCGGTTTCGGCGGGCGGAGCAGCGGCTGCGGGCGGCGCGGAGCTCGAGCCGCCGCCTACGGTGACGACGACCGTGCCGCCGCCCGCCGGAGCGCCGGCGGTCCCTGTGGAAGGTGTGGCGCCATCGATGTCGGCTGCGCTTTGCGGGCTGCCTTCGCCGGCTTCGCTGCCGCCGGTGGCGGACTCGCCAGCTTCGTCAACCAGCAGTGAAGTGCTTTCCTCGGAGGCCGGCGGTTCGGCGGGCACGGGTTCGGCGGCCGGCGGTGCGACCGGTTCCGGCGCGGGCTGCGAGTGGGCGGGAGCCACTACCGCGCTATGCGCGGGGGCGACGTCGGTTACGGGCCCGGGGGCGATCCTGGAGATCTTCGGCGGGGGACTCGCTGAGGGCGGTTCAACCTGCTGCTTGACCTCGACCGCCCCGGCCGTGATCACCGCGGCAGTGACGACGCCAGCGACTGCCTTGGTACCAAGCGCGCCACCAACGGCGCCGAGGCCGCCGATGCCACCTGCAGCGCCACCTGAGCTGAGTGCCGCGCCAACGCTGCCAACGGCGCCGGCTCCGGTGGCGCTGGCGCCCGTTGCGGTCGCCGCGCCACCGGCCCCTGATCCTCCCAGGCCAAGCTTGGAAATGATGAAGCCCTTGAGAGCGACGAGCGGCCCGACCGGGACGAGCGCCGCCAGCACCTTGTCGTTGGAGCGGAGCTGGGAGCGGAAGTCACCGCACTCCTCGCAGTCCCGAACGTGGCGGCGGACGGGACCGGAGAGCTTGCGCAGCCCCTCGGCCGCCTCGGCCAGGTCGATCCGCACCTCGCCGCAGGTCAGCTGCCGTGCCTGGCTCGCCTCGGCGAGCGAGATCCGCGCCCGCACCAGCAGCGACTTGACCGAGGGCACGCTGGTCTCCATCGCCTGGGCGATCTCCTCGTAGGACATCGCGTCCATCTCGCGCAGCAGCAGCGCCGAGCGCTGGGTCTCGGGCAGCTTGCCGACGTCGGTGAGCAGCTGGCGGAACTCCTCGCGGTTGTGGACCTTCTCCGCGGTTGAGGCCGCCTCGACGACCGGCACCATGTCCATCGATTCCTGAGCGTCGGCGGTCGGTTTGCGCAGATGGTTGAGGCAGCGGTTGCGGGCGATCCGGTAGAGCCACGGGCGCAGGTTGATCTCGCGCTCGTCGCCGAGCATCGCCCGGTAGGCGTTGACGAAGACCTCCTGCAGTACATCCTCTGCATCCTCGGTGGAGCCGAGCATCTGGCGGCAGAAACCGAGCAGTCGGCCCTGGTAGCGATCGACGATCGTCTCGAAGGCGCCGGGGTTGCCGGCGCGCGCCATCGCAATCAGGCGATCGTCGCCTTGAAGCTTGAGCAGCGGGGAACGCCGGGCGAGGAGTCCGCGGCGACTGGCGTGTGTGAGAGCTGAAGCCTCCAAGCGAATCCTCCGTTAGAACCAGGGAAGGCGTTTGTCTTCTAGCTCAAGGACACCGTAGCAGCGGGGTAGTTGCGGTACCTCGGCATTTTTTAGTGCGGCTTTATAAACCCAAAATCAACAGAAATGCCCGGGGCGGGATTCGAACCCGCAAGCCCCCCAGTGGGGCAGCGCCTTTTAAGGGCGCCGCTTTTGCCAATTTCGCCACCCGGGCAGGGCGATGGTAGCCGGGGAGCCCTTATAGGCTCAAGCGGTGGAGCACGGCGGGCGGATAGTCGCGAAAGCGCTGAAATCGCGCGGTGTCACGCACCTCTTCACGCTTTCTGGGGGACACCTGTTCTCTATATACGACGGCTGCAAGGCCGAGGGCATCGAGATCGTCGACGTCCGCCACGAGCAGACCGCCGCGTTTGCGGCGGAGGGCTTTGCCAAGGCGACGAGGAGCGTTGGGGTGGCGGCATTGACCGCGGGCCCTGGGGTGACCAATGGCATTAGCGCGATCGCCGGTGCCCAGGCCAACTGCTCACCGGTATGCGTGCTCGGCGGTAGGGCGCCCGAGTTGCGCTGGGGCTCGGGCTCGCTGCAGGAGATCGATCACCTGCCGTTTGTCTCGCCGCTGGTCAAGTCGGCCGAGACCGTGAGGGAGCCGGGTGAGATCGGCGTGCGGACGGCTGCGGCGCTCGACCTGGCGCTGGCAGTCCCGAACGGGCCCACCTTCATCGACTATCCGCTCGACGTAGTCTTCACCGAGGCCGAGGCGGGGATTCCAGATGCCGCGGCGCCTGACGCGCAGCTTGCTCCCGGCGTGGAGGAGGCAGCGGCGCTGCTCGCGGCAGCGGAGCGACCGGCGATCATGGCCGGCAGCGGCCTCTACTGGGGCAGGGGGGAGGAGGAGTTGCGGTCCTTGGCCGAGACCCTCGGAATTCCCGTCTTCCTCAACGGGCTCGGGCGTGGTTGCCTGGCAGCTGACCACGAGCTTGCCTTCAGCCGTGCGCGTGGCGCTGGGCTCGGTGGCTCCGACGTCGCGCTGGTGATCGGCGTCCCGCTCGATTTCCGCCTCGGCTTCGGCGCCAGCATTGCCGAGGACGCCAGACTGATCCGCCTCGACGCAGCTCCCAACGCGCTCAGCGCCAACAGGGCACCGGACCTTGACCTGGTCGGGGACGTCGCTGCCAGCCTCGCGGCCATTCGCGGTTCGGTGACAGAGGCCGGCGAGAAGACGAAGCCATGGCTCGACGAACTGCGCAAGATCGAGGAGGAGAAGCGGGCCGGTGAGCAGGAGGAGCTGAACGACTCACGTTCGCCGCTGCACCCGGTGCGCATCTACAAAGAGCTGGGCGAAGTGCTGGACCGCGACGCGATCGTGGTCGGCGACGGCGGTGACTTCGTCTCCTACGCGGGGCGGTTCATTGACACCTACCAGGCAGGCTGCTGGATGGACCCGGGTCCCTTCGGCTGCCTCGGAGCCGGGCCGGGACAGGCGATTGGCGCCAAGTTGGCTCATCCCGATCGCCAGGTCTGTCTCCTCCTGGGTGACGGCGCCTTCGGCTTTGCCGGCATGGAGTTCGACACGATGGCGCGCCACGGCCTGCCCGTCGTCGGCGTGATGGGCAACAACGGCATCTGGGCGCTCGAGCACCATCCGATGAAGTTCCTCTACGGCTACTCGGTTGCCGCGGAGCTGCGACCCGAGACCCGGTACGACCAGATGGTCGAAGCGCTGGGATGCGACGGGATCCTCGTGCGCGAGCCTTCGGAGCTGCGTCCGGCTCTGGAGCGCGCTTTCGAGTCCGGCCGGCCGACGCTGGTCAACGTCCTCACCGATCCCGAGGTCGTCTACCCGCGCAAGTCGAACCTGGCTTGAGCTGACCCGGGCCCAAAAGAGAATCGACCGCCATCGCTGGCGGCCGATTCAAGTTGGTCCCTCAGGACGGGCAGGGGTACGTCTTCAGGGACCAGTTCTTATTTGGTGGACTCAGACGGCGGGAGGCGCCATGATGCGGCAATCGTCCGAGTCCTGTACCGGGTCTGAAGTGGTATGCCCCACCTCTTTCCCGATGTGGCGATTATGTGCCTGTCTATCCGCTGCGTCCAGCTGGCGCGCAGCAGGCTACCCGCAATTGATTAGGGGTAGGCTACTCAATTTTGGGGGTAAGGAGGGTGCTTTAACCCATCTGGAGCGCTTCTCGAAACCCACCTGTCCACTCGGGAACACGGAATTACCCTGAATTGGGAATACGGGGTTATCCGCAGTCCAAAGCCGATACGGTCGAGATCGCCGTGCCGTAGAGGATGTCGTGCTCGGATACTTCGATGCGCTCGAGGTCGAAGGCCCGCATCGTCTCCACCAGAATGACCACCCCGGCGACGATGTTGGGCGCCCGGTCGGGGTGCAGTCCGGTGATCTCTGCCCGTTTGGACAGCGGGACAGAGGCCAATTGCGAGAGAAGGCGCTGAATTGAGACGAGGGTGAGCGTATGCCCGTGTACTTGCTTCGGATCGTAGGGCTCGAGGCCGATCGCGATCGAGGCGAGAGAGGTCGGCGTGCCGGCAACGGCGATCCCGGAGCTGGCGGCCGTACCTGCCTGGTCGGAGGTTGCGTTCTCGATCAGCGTACGGACGTCGCCGGCCAGCGCCTCCAGCTCGAGGGCGGTGGGCGGGTCGGCTGTGATGTGGCGCTCGGTATGCCGGACCACGCCGGCCTGTAGGGAGGCGTGGAAGGCGATCTCTTCGCCCGTGCCGACGATCAGCTCGGTCGAGCCACCACCGATGTCGACCACGAGGGTGGGTTCGGTGGGCACGTGCTCGCAGGTGGCTCCCAGGTAGGTGAGCCGGGCCTCCTCCTCGCCGTCGAGCACGCGGGCCGAGAGTGCGAAGCGCTCGCGCAGCTCAGCGACGAAGGCGCTGCCGTTAGAGGCATCGCGCACCGCGCTGGTCGCGATCGCTTCGATCCGCTCCACGCCGGACTCGCGGCAGATCGTCATGTAGTCGGCGATTGCGTCGCAGGCAGCCTCGATCGCCTCAGCGGAGAGCTGGCCGGAAAGGTCGACCCCGCGGCCGAGCCTGGTCACGCGGCTCTGCCGCTCGACCTCAGTCACCCGCCCCGCCTCAACCTCGGCAATCAGCAGCCGCGTCGAGTTGGAGCCGATGTCCACCACCGCCACCAGATGAGAATCCCCAGCCATTGCCGCGCCACTCTAGAGACCGCAGCCCATACGTTGCTAGCATGCCACTACCGCCGCGGGGTGGAGCAGCCAGGTAGCTCGTCGGGCTCATAACCCGAAGGTCGCAGGTTCGAATCCTGCCCCCGCTATAGGAGAAAGGGCCTGTAAAGCAGGCCCTTTTCTTTTGTCCGCGACGGATTCGACTTCGGCTCGTCGTCTCAATGTCGTCTCATTGAGTGCGCCGGATCGCGCTTTTCGAGGCGGCTGCGAATAAGGCTGAAGACATGCCATCCGCAGCCATTTCGCTCCTCAGAGCGAAATGGGCCCGCTCCGTGCCGCTGACCCCACCCGCCCACGATGTGATCGACCGGGGTCAGCGGCACTCCGCGGGCGTGTGGTGCGTAGCGAGCATTGGGGGAGCTGAGCAGGCTGGATGGAGGCTCGGATTGGGGGTCATAGGACATAGGAGCTAGAGCAGGGGAGGAGTGGATTGCCGGCCGGTTTTAGGAAAAAGGGGTTTGACGGCCGGTAAAAGTTCTTGACAGGAAGGCAGGGTTTTCTATGGAAAATGGGGCTATCCGTAGTTAGAAATAGGCAATTTGCAGGGCTTTTTATGGATCAGGGGTCTGATAAGGGCAGTTTCAAAAAACTCATCAACATGCCCTTGCATGTTGATGAGTTTCTTTGCCGTTGATCTCGTCAACACGATCATCGAGGCCCTTGGCCCAAGGTCAGCCCGACAGGGCTGGCCTTGGTAAGCGAGCTGAGGGATAACCCAGACGTGACGACGACCTCCTCGAACAAACTCGACCTCGACTGGAAGCTCTGCCATGATTTCTCCAATGAGCTTTACGCGGATCACGGTGCAGACTGACCAGATGGGCGGAGTTCCCTGCATCCGCGGTTTGCGCATCCCGGTGGCGACTGTGGTCGGAATGGTTGCCGACGGCATGAGCGAGCCGGAAATCCTCGCCGCCTATCCGGATCTAGAGGGCGAGGATGTTCGTGAGGCTATGCGCTACGCGGCTGAGGCCGTAAGTGAGCGCGAGTTGCCGCTTGTCGTGGGGTGAAGCTCCTTATCGACAACGCGCTCTCGCCGACGCTTGCCGAGCAGTTGGGGAATGCCGGGCATGACGCCGTCCACGTGCGCGAGTACGACCTGCAAGCAGCGAGCGACGAGGAGATCTTTTTGCGCGCTCAGCAGGAGCAGCGGGTGGTCGTTTCTGCCGATACGGACTTCGGCACGCTCCTTGCGACGCGTCGGGAGCGCTCACCCTCGGTCATCTTGTTTCGCCACGGCACCCAACGACGGCCCGAGCACCAGGCGGAGATCCTGTTGTCGAACCTCCAGGCAGTTGAAGAGGACCTCGCCAAAGGTGCCTTGGTCGTCATAGAACCCTCTCGGATTCGCCTGCGTACCCTTCCCCTGCTTTCCTAGGTCCCAGCCGCCAAGCGTCTACCAGCGCGCCATCGACGGCTGAACGGATAGCCCCTTGGGGATGGCTGATCGCCTAGGTCGAGATTAAATGCCGTTATTTGCAGGATTAACGCTGAGACGTACCGATTTGGTGCCCTAGGCTTTTTTGAAACGAGGAAAGGCCTGTTGTGGCGACGGAAAAGACCGTCTTCATCGCCTTCGCAAAGGAGGACGAGCGGACGCGGAATCTCTTCAGCGGCCAGAAGGTCCATCCTAAAACGCCCTTCCGCTTCACCGACATGTCGGTGAAGAAACCGTATGACCGGGCCTGGAAGACTCGAACCCGAGCCCGGATCAAACGAAGCGCAGGCGTCATCGTTCTCGTCTCTTCCTGGACCCGCCAGGCCGACGGCCAGCTCTGGGAGATCAAATGCGCTCGCGAGGAGGGAAAGCCAATTCGCGGCTTTTGGGTCGAGAAAGGGTTCCGTACTCGGCCACGGGCGATGGGCGCGATTCCGATTCGCACGTGGAGTTGGCCCAATGTCGCTCGTTTTATCGATTCGCTCTAGACCAAGTCCACTTCCAGGAGGCCCGCTTGCCAGACCCACGCGCATTCGTCAGCTTTGATTTCGACAACAACCAGACCGAGAAGATCCTCTTCGCCGGGCAGGCGAAGAAAAACTCGCCAACGCCCTTCACCGTCGAGGACTGGTCCTCCAAGAGCAGCCTGCCGCAGAGCACCTGGGAAGCGGAGATAACCAAGAAGATTGCCGCGACCAACATGTGCATCGTGTTGGTCGGCCGTCATATCCGGTCCGCGGGTGGCGTTGCCAAGGAGGTCGCAATGGCCCTGAGCCAGGACGTTCCGGTCTTCGGTGTCTACGTCGACGGCGCCGGGTCGGCCAGCACGCTTCCCAATGGCCTACAGCGCAATCGGACGATGGCCTGGGACTGGAATCTGATCGCAGCCGCCGTGCGGCAGATGATGACCGAGGGCAAGAATGCCTAATACCACTCGTCGATGAGGCGCGCCCTGGTCGTTGGTGTCGACGACTACCCCGAAGCGCCATTGGCGGGCTGCGTCAACGACGCGCGCGCAGTTGAGCATCTCCTCGCTCGCAACCAGGACGGCTCTCCGAACTTCGAATGCAGGCTTCTCACCTCCGACGGGCACCAGGTCGACCGCGCCACCCTTCTTGGCGAGATCGAGGCGCTCTTCGGCGCCGAGGCGGACGTTGCCCTGCTCTACTTTGCGGGCCACGGCACCGAGAACGACCTTGGCGGCTATCTCGTCACGGTCGATGCCGCCCGGTACAACGAGGGTGTCTCGCTCAGCGATGTGCTCACTCTCGCCAACAACTCCCGGGCTCACGAGGTGGTGCTGATTCTCGACTCCTGCCACAGCGGGCACCTCGGTCAGGTCCCCGCCATCGACAACCAGCACGCCTCGCTTCGTGAGGGCGTTTCGATCCTGACCGCGAGCCGGTCTACCCAGACGGCCGCCGAGGTGGCCGGGGCCGGTGTTTTCACGAGCCTCGTTTGTGCTGCCCTAGACGGTGGTGCCGCCGACGTTCAGGGGAAGGTGACCGTCGCTGCCGTGTACGCCTACGTCGACGAGTCGCTCGGCGCCTGGCAGCAGCGCCCGCTGATGAAGTCCCACGTTTCGCGGCTCCTTCCCCTTCGTGTGGCCGAGCCGAAGGTCAAAACCGAGGTTCTGCGGCGTCTGCCGGAATGGTTCCCCGATCCCGAGCACGATTTCCCGCTTGATCCGAGCTACGAGCCTGAGGCTGGCGAGGAGCACGCCAACCCCGAGCACGAGGAGATCTTCGGCTGTCTCCAGGATTGCGCGCGGGCCCACCTGGTCGTACCAGTCGACCAGCCGCACATGTACCACGCTGCCATCCACAGCACCGCCTGCCGGCTGACTCCGCTCGGGCGGTTCTACTGGAAGCTTGCGAACGACGGCCGCCTGTGAAACGCGTCGGGATCACCGGCCACCAGGGACTCGATGCCGCGACCGAGCGCCGGATCAAATCCGCGCTCAGCGTCGAGATCTCCCGGCGCGGTGCGGTCTGCGGCGTCAGCTCGCTGGCGGAGGGTGCCGACCAACTGTTCGCCGAAGAGGTCTTGAGGCAGGGCGGTGCACTGGTGGCCGTAATTCCATGCCAGGACTACGAGCGGTCCTTTCAGACCAACCAGGCGCGCACCGCCTACGACCGGCTTAAAGGGGAGGCGACAGAGGTGGTTGAGCTGGACTACCGAGCGCCCGGCGAGGAGGCCTTCTGGGCGGCGGGGCGCAGGGTGGTCGACCTCGCCGACGAGGTCCTCGCCGTTTGGGACGGCGAGCGGTCCGGAGGGCTCGGCGGCACCGCAGACGTTGTTGACTACGCACGACGACAAGGAGTGCCCATGTCGGTGATCTGGCCAACTGGCGCTTCTCGCGCTTAACGTCGCTTCGATCTCAGGTGGCCGAATTGGTCATCCCAGACCTTTTCCAGTAGTTCGCCGAGCGCGATCGCTGCTTCAGCCGTTGCTTTCACCGGTATTGATAGGTCGCCGAGGACGAAATCAAAGTCGGCGTCGGGTTGGCCATTCGCCTCAACGAACATGGGCTGTAGTTCTCTGGGCGCTGCCGAGATCTTTTGCTGATGTTCGCCTTTTCCGGTGACGTATTCGTCCAAGTGCTCGAGCATGTTGCGCAGGTAGGCCGAGTCGATTGCCGTGGCCCCAAACTCTTCTAGTCCCAGCCGCAGCCGATCGTCGTCCATAAGCTCGACGTACTTTGCTTGGTAACGAAGGATGTGTCGCACTCCGATCAGCATGAAATGAACATCGATCCCCAGTGCGTCATAGCGTTGTCGCGCGGGCCCGAGTTCGAAGAGTTCCAGTCGGGTGGCATCAATACGTGCCAACTGCATGCGGATCGCAAAAGTCCAGTGCCGAGGTGAGGTGTGTCCTCTGGCGAGACTGCGAGCTAAATGCTCGCGTGACATCTCTATTTCTTCCCTCATACGGCTGCCTACTCCTGAGCTGTTTCTGCCAATCAAGTCGTTCGTTAGGGACTGAGCGACACTGCCAAGACTAATGTCGCTGAAATGGGCAAGCAGCAGGGAGCCTGGATCGTGGACTTCGACAGCGATGCGGTCATCGACTTCGAGGACGTGAAGTCCCGCGGAGATCGCAAGGCGGTCTTCAACGTCGTGCAAAAGCTGAAGGACCTCGGGCCGGACCTGCCGTCGCCGCATATGAAGTCGTTGAAGGGCGAGGCGAATCTGTTTGAGCTGCGGCCGAAGCAGGGGGCTTGTGAGGCTCGGCCGATCTATGCTCGATTCGGCGGTCGATTTGTGGTTCTAGCGGTGGCCGCGAAGAAGAAAGACTTCGATCGAGTGGTCGCGGCGGCGAACGATCGCTTGGAGCGCCACGGTTGACGGCTGATAATAGAGCTATTATCATGACCGCGGTGGCGGCTTCACAAAAGAACTTCGATGCCCTCTTGGCCGAGGAGCAGCTGGCCGATCCGAGCTTTCGGGCGGAGTGGCAGAGGCTCGCTCCTGCTCGAGAGTTTGCGGCAACGCTGCTGCGTTATCGCGCTGAGCACAAATTGAGCCAGAGGGCACTGGCGAAGAAGCTGGGTGTTTCGCAGCCTCGTGTCGTCAAGCTTGAGTCTGGGGAGCACAACCCGGAGGTCGACACGATCATCAACGCCGTTCGGCGCCTAGGAATCGAGTTCGTGCTCGACGTGGCGCCTGCAAGCCGCAAGCCGGCGCTTGTGACGGCGCGGGCCCAGAAGCGCGGAGCGATCGCCCACGACGACGTTTCCGTCGTGGCGGCTTCGTCCGTGTAGACCCGCTGGGTCCCGAGTTCAGCCCCGGTAATTGTGTGGTCGCAATTGCTTCACTCGCTCGGCGGCATTGCCTCCATGGGGCCGAGCGTGTCGCAGTAAGGCCCGCATCTGCGTCGCCCGGTTGGCTCGGCGGCGCAGGCGAGTGCAGACAACAACTTTCTCCATGTCGCCATTATGACTCGCGGATCAACGAGGCTGCCGGTCGCCCTGCTGGGGCAACAAATGGGCAACATGCCCCACAGATTCCAGCCGATCTCCACGTAGCTCCATTTCGTGAAATCCGCTTGAAACCTAGCTCCACGTAGTCCAGCCGATCCAACGGATCAAGCTCATAACCCGAAGGTCGCAGGTTCGAATCCTGCCCCCGCTATAGGAAAAGGCCCCGGAAACGGGGCCTTTTTTCTGCTCGGGGTCGAGACTGGGGGGTTGGGTGCGGGTACCAAACGGGTACCAGTTTTGTTGCGGCGCTCGGGTGTTGGTCGCGGTTTATTCGTGCCTGGTTTGGCGCGACCTCGAAGAAGACACGGCCGAACGGGACGATTTGAAGCTAGAGCAGCTCTACGAGGCGTCGTGCGGCATGGGCGGCGCCGTCGGCCTCGACATCGCGGTATTCGACGTCGCTGCCGATCTCCTCGGCGATCGCCGCCGCGATCCGCTCTGGCGGGGAGTCGTCGAAGTCCATGCGACGACCGGCTCCGTAGCGTTCGAGCCGATGGCGGACGTGGAAGTTCTGCTCGAAGTGGTGGCGCAGCGGGAAGTAGAGGAACGGCCGCTTCTGCGCGGTTAGCTCCATCGCCGTCGTGAGACCGCCTTGGACGACTGCCAGGTCACAGGCCGCCAGGTGGCGGTAGAGGTTGTGCACATAGGGGACGACCTCGAGACCGGCATTCGAGGGAAGCGAGGCGGGGTCGATTCGCGGCCCCGCGACGACGATCATGCGCAGGTCGGGGATCCTCTCCTTGGCCGCAGGAAAGGAGGCGATCACTCGTCGCAGCAGGTCCGCCCCGACGCCGGAGCCGCCGACGGTGACGATGCAGACCCGCTCGTCGTCGCCGTAGCCCAGCTCGGCACGTAGCCTGGTGCGATCGCCGAGGTCGGCGGGGTCAAACCCGGTCACATAGCCAGTGAAGTCGAAGTGGCGCTCGGTCCAGTCGCGGATCGCCGGCAGCTGCGGTCCGAGTCGCTCCGGGACGATGTCGTCGGGGTTGCCGACGAACAGCGCCATGTCGCGAACCTCGGGGTGCTCGGCGACGTGGTCGACCATGTCGGCGTTGTAGTCGGCGGTCAAGAAGCCTTCGCGCTCATTCCTTTCGTCCATCGGCAGAAAGCCGACGAAGTCGGTCAGCCACGCGAACGGGACCCGCTTCTCACCTGGGTTCTCATGCAGGTAGTAATCGAGCTCCCAGGCCTCGTCTCCGATCCAAAGGTCGTAACGCTCGTCGCGCACGACGTCGTGGAAGAGCATGAAGTTTGCGGCGAGGATCTCGTCCATGCGGCGCAGCGCGTGGAAGCAGTGCAGGTCGTGCTCGGCGGACTCCGACTCGATGTGCCGGGACTCGTTGGCCAGATGAGCGCTGGCGGGATGGATGTGCTCCCCCTCGCCTTCGAGCACCCGCGTGACCGGGTCCTGGGCAAGCCAATCGATCTGCAGGTCGGGTTCGAGCTTGCGCATCTCACGGGCGATTGCGATGTCGCGCTGCGCGTGGCCGAGCCCGATCGGCGAAGAGACGTAGAGGGCGCGGGGACGGTCGTCCCGGCGGTAGACGTTGGCGTCGCGACGAGTGCGGCGGCGCCCGAACGCGTTCTCCGAGAAGTCGCGCAGCGCGAGATTCACCTGGACGGGCTTGCGAGCGTGGGGGAAGTGGCCGGCGCCGCGAACCCGCTCGAGCTGTCCGTCGCCGAGACGGGCCAGGGCCCGGCCGTCGCGGTAAGGCGTGATCTTGTCGCGGTCGCCATGGATGACCAGCACCGGGCAGTCGATGTCCTTGGCCAGGCCGCGCAGCACGCGACGACGATGATGCACTCCTCCTTCCGCGGTGGCGATCAACGTCTCGGGATCGGTGTCGAGCGCCCACCCGACCCCGTCCTCGATGCCCTTGGTCGAGTGTGGCTCCGGCAAGCACCGCGAGATGAACCACTCGGCGAACGCCGGGTAGTCCTGGCGCCAGTGGTTGGCGTTCATACGAGACCACCAGCGATAGGCCGGCGCCGGCCTGCGGAACATGGGCAGGGTCCTTGGGCTGGCCAGGATCGACCAGTGGGACGGCGTGTACGGGAACATCGGGCCGATGAAGGCAGCGCCTGCGAAGCGCTCGGGAGCAAGGCGCGACATCTCCAGTTGGTACTGAGCGCCCCGCGACCAGCTGGCCGACACCGCCCGGTCGGTGTCGGTCGCGTCCATCACGGCCAGGCAGTCGCGCGCGAACTCCTCTGCTCCGTAGCGTCGCGGATCGCGACAGCGGTCGGAGCGGCCGTTGCCGAGGCCATCCATCGTGAGAACCCGGAAGTGACGGGCGAAGTAGGGGATCTGCATCTTCCAGAAGCGCGAATGGACCAGCGACCACGTGGGGAGCAGGAAGATGGTCTCCTCGCCATCGCCGTAGAGCTCGTAGAAGAGGTTCATCCCGTCGCGCTCTACGAAACCCTCGCTGTCCGGATAGCGGGCCCGGCTCTGCTCGCCCTCACGGCCGGCCGACTCCGCGCTCGTCGCGATTGGGGCGCTCGCCTTCACTTCTTCCCCTTCTCGAGCGAGGCAAGCCAGGTGTCGATCGAGGCGAGCATCTCCGCGTGGCCGCGATCGAAGCCGAGCAACCGCTCGGTCAGAAGTCCCTTGTTGAACTGCATGACGAGCGTTGCCCAGGCCTCGGCCGAGAAGCCCGAGCGCTCGAGCCCGTACTCCTCGATCGCCTGGGCGCACGCGTCCCGTAGCAGCGTGCGCCAACGGTCATCGACCTCGTTCAGGCGCTCGCGCAGCTCCGGCTTGTTCCGGCCGAGCGCCTCCATCTCAGCCCATACCTTTGGGTAGCCGGATGCGAGGTCGTCCTCGATGAAACCAACCGCGGCCCGCCACTTCTCAAGGAAGGGCAAATCCGACTCGTACATCGACCGCTGGCGATCGAGGACGCGGGCGGTGAATCGCTCCAGGGTTTGGAGCATCAGCTCGTCGACCGAGCCGAAGTAGTAGTGGACGAGGCCATGGTTCTGCCCGGCCTCCCGAGCTAGCTGTCGGGTCGAGATCCCCGCCGCTCCCTCTCTGACCAAGAGCCGCTCCGCGGCGTCGAGGAACGCCGCGACGTTGACCTGTCGGATCGAACGGTCGCCTGTAACTCCGCTCTCTTTTGGGAGAAGGTGGTTAGTCATTTGACTAAGGCGACTATCTAAGCATCCAGCGCTTGACTCTGCAACCCGCGCTACAAGTGGCCTAGCGCTAGTGCTCCCTAGTAGTAGGGTCGCGGGTATGCGGGGTGCGGTTGTTTGCGGAGCAGGGGCGGCGGGGCTCGCTGCGGGCGCGATGTTGGGCCGAGCTGGCGTCGACACACTCGTTATCGAGCGCTCGGATCGGGTCGCGGCGAGTTGGCGATCTCGCTATGCGGCCTTGCGTCTCAATACGCCAGGTTGGATGTCCACGCAGCCGGGCTATCGCGCGACGCGCCGACGCTATGGCGAGTACCCCTCCCGCGACAAATGGATTCAATACTTGGAGGACTACACGGCGCACCACCGGCTCGATGTGCGCTTCGATACGGAGATCGAGCGAATTGATCGCCTCGATGGCGGCTGGCAAATCCAGACGACCGGCGGCTCATTGGAGGCACGGGTCATCGTGGTCGCCACCGGCTTCGACCACGACCCCCACATGCCCGACTGGCCTGGGCGCGAGAGCTTCAGGGGTGAGCTGATCCACGCCTCCGCGTACAGCAACCCCGATCTTTTCCGGGGCAAGGACGTGCTGGTAGTCGGGCCGGGCGTAACCGGGTCGGAGGTGGCCCACTTGCTTGCCGAGGGCGGGGCGGCCCGCGTCCGGGTCGCTTGCCGCACCCCGCCCCACATCATCCGCCGCAAGTGGCTGGGCGTCTCGGTCAACGTCCCTGGTGTTGTCCTCCATCATCTGCCGCTGCGCGTTGCTGACGAGATCGCTTGGGGGGTGGAGCGAACCATCCGTGGGAACCTCTCGCGCTACGGCTTGCCCCGGCCGCCGGTTGGCCTCGCGTCGCAGTCGGCCAAGACACAACAGGCGCCGGCCTACGACGCTGGCTTTGTGGCCTCGGTCAAGGCAGGACGCATTGAGATCATCGCCGCCGTCGAGGGGTTCGATGGCGCCGATGTGCTGCTCGCCGACGGCTCGCGCGCCGACCCCGACGTCGTCATCGCTGCGACCGGCTACCGGCGCGGGCTTGAGCCGCTCGTCGGCCACTTGGACGTGCTGGATGAACGGGGAATGCCGCTCGTGCACGGCCGACGCCAGCACCCTGCCGCGCCGGGCCTCTTCTTCACCGGCTTTCGCGCCGAGCTTTCCGGCCAGCTTCGCCTGATGCGGTTCGACGCGCGTGCGATAGCCCGCGCTGCCGCGTCGCGCGACAGGCCCGGCGAGTCTGGCTAGCGGGGGCGGGCGTGACGCAGCAAGGCCCTGCATCAAAGGCCGTCGGCTCGACGCGGTTCACTATGTCCTCGTGATCTCCTATTCCATGAGCCTGTCGGCCGACGGCTACATCGCCGGACCCGACGGAAGCTTCGACTGGGCGGTGCCCAGCCAGGAGCTGCACCGGTTCCACAACGAACGGGCCGCCGCGACCGACGCCCAACTGCTCGGCCGGCGCCTCTACGAGACGATGCTCGTGTGGGACACCGAGGAGTTCTCCGACCCCGTGATGGCGGAGTTCGCCGAGATCTGGCGCCCGCTCGAGAAGATCGTGTTCTCGACCACGCTGACGAGCGTCGAGGGCAGCAACCGCCTGGCCACGGGAACGCTCGAGGAGGAGATCGCCGTGCTCGGGGATCGGAGGATCGCGGTCGGCGGCGCCGGCCTTGCGGCGGAATGCATGCGGCGTGGGCTGATCGACGAGTTCGAGCTGTTCGTCATCCCGATCGTGGTCGGTGGCGGCACGCCGTACTTCCCGCCGGACGTGCAGATCGACCTCGAGCTGGTCGAGACCCGCACGTTCGGCGCGACGGTGTACTTGCACTACCGCCGGCGCCGCTAGCGGGTCAACTAGCCGCAGCACGCCGCACGGATTCCAGTCGATCCCAGCCGATCTCGATTTCGCGAAAACCGCTTGAAACCTAGCTCCACCTAGATTTGAGTCGAGAGTCTCGCTATGCGGAGTGCTGATCTGATAATCTGATTCCATGAGACAGCTGAGTGCCACCGATGCTTCCCGCCGATTCTCAGAGGTTCTGGACGATGTTGAGCGTGGCGGGGAGTCCTACGTCGTGGTCCGCCACGGCCGTGCTGTGGCGACCATAGGTCCCGCGAGCGGTGGAACTGGGAAAGCGCTCAAGGAGGTACTTCGCGCCAATCAGCCTGACGACGCTTGGGCGGTTGAGCTGCGGGAGCTTCGCGAGGGCATGGATCCTGTGACGGACCCCTGGCGCGACTGATCCTCGACACAACAGTCTTGGTCGACGCCGAGCGCGGTAGTGGTGCGCTTGCCGAGGCGATCGATGACGGCGACGATGTCGCTGTAGCGGCGATCACCGTGGCGGAGCTAAAGGTTGGCGTTCAGCTGGCGAAAGGACGCAGGCGGGAGAAGCGCAAGCGCTTCGTCACCGCGGTTCTAGAGGCCGTCTCGATTGAGGTCTACGACCTCAGTGTCGCCGAGGCGCACGCCGCTCTGCTGGCGCACGTCCGGCGGACAGGCACGCCTCGTGGCGCCCATGACCTCATCATCGCGGCGACGGCGCGAGCTCGGGAGCGGCAGGTTTTGAGCTTGGACCAAGGTGGCTTTGCCGAGCTGCCCGATGTCTACCTTGTAGGCGGGCTTGGCTAGCCGGTAGGCCCGTGCGCCGAGCTTCGGCTCTGGCTCAACCGGTAACACTTTTCGTCCCCGCGACCAATAACGGGCATGGAGATAGAGGAAGCGTTGCCAACGCCCCCGAGTGCGCTCAGCCGCAGTCTGCGTGTGGCCGCCGCCCGCGGGCGCGGCGTCAGCGCTGAGCAGCTGTGCTGGATCGGCATCGATCCCGAGCTGTTCGAGGTGTTCTATCGCGAGCATGTCGAGGAAATGCAGCGGTTCGTCGCCCGTCGGGTCGGGGACCGCGAGCGGGAGGTGACCCAGCTGCAGGGCTGGCTGCCGAAGGGCCATGGGAAGGGGTCGAAGACGAACCCCAGATATTTCGTGCCGATCAACGATCCGAGCGCCCGTTATGCCCTGGTGCCGACGCTGAAGGAGGTCTGGACGGCCCCAGACGGGAAGACGCGCGTTCGGGAAACCCTCGGCCGGGTCGAATTCCTCTCGGACGACGACCAACGACGTTGGGAGGATGCGGGCTCGCCGCCACCCTGGGCTTTCGACCCCAGCGAGCATGACGTGCGCCGCGACAGCTCCGGACGCCTCGTGAAGGAGTTCGCGTCCCGGTCCTGGCGGGGCCGCAAGGTCTTTTTCCACGTGTCCCAACTCTCCCAGGCGCCCACCGAGCCCGAAGCCCTGCGCCTGGCCATCGAACACCGCCGCGGTGGGAGCTCCCCGGTCGATCCCTCGCCGGCCCACTCGCCCAGAGGCGGCGTAACGGTCGAAAAGCTCTTGGAAATCCTGAGCGAACCGATCACCAGTTCGGTGCTGCGCGCCGCTGCCTTCAATGCCCTCGCTGAAATACCGGGCATCGGGTTCGAGCGCGGTGTGGCCGATGTCGCCGGGCGTCCCGGCGATGCGATCGCCTGGGCCAGGGAGGGAGGGGGCGGATTCGGCCGCAGGTACAGCTTCGATCCGCACACCTCCAAGATCCTCGCCCAGGCCGAAGTGATCTTCAACGCGAAGGCCGCAGAAAACCCCTATGTCCCGGACGGCACCGTGTTCCGCGAGACCGCCTATCTGCAATCCGGGATCGTCGGCTCCGCGCACGAAGCGGCCAAGGGAAGCGACAGCGGTAACCCGGTCGCCACGGCAAGTTCCGGTGATCGCAAGTAGACCCATCTAAACTCCCGATCTGTGACAGCGATGACAGCGTTTCGGCTTCGGTTCGGCGGATCATCCCGCTGGGCGCTGATCGGCGCGACGCTTGCGCTGGCAATTGCGGTGCTCATGCCGGCGAGGGCGGATGCCTTTGGCACCTTCACCAACGGTGTGCTCACGGTTAGTGGCGGCGAGGGAAAAATCGTCCCTCGCTGCGCGAGCGACGGTGAGATCACCGTCAGCGGCGTTTCTGTAGACAACGGCCCTGCCTACTGCCGCGATTTGAGGCGAATCGAGGCTTCTTCGTCAATCTCCACCCTCTTTGACTTCTCGCAGCTGCCCGACGACCTCGGTGGCGGCCAAGGGCCGATCGAGATCCACGCCATCTCTACGGTGAGCGATCCGACCGAATATGCCAGCGACAAGTTCATCGGGGCTCCTGGTCACATCAACATCTTCGACGGGGGGCTCGACTTCGACTCCATCACCGGCGGCAACCTCAACGACAGGCTGAGTGGCGGCGCGGACAGCGACAAGATCGACGGCGGGCGCGGAGACGACTTTCTGCGCGGCGGTTCCGCGGCAGACAAGCTGCTCGGCGGGCCCGGCCGCGACACCCTGAAGGGCGGCGCCGGGAGCGACAAGCTGGTCGGCGGCCCCGGCAGGGACATCGAAAAGCAGTAGTCGCCCCAGCCGCGGTCAAGACGCCGGGAGGTAGGTGAGGAGGACCACTCCGGAGTCGAATCGCTTCACCTCGTCGAGTTTCATACGGACGGTTCCCCTGTCGCCGAGCACGTGGACGTTTCCCTCGCCCCAGACGAGCGGGTTCAGGTAGACCTCGTACTCGTCGATCAGGCCCTTTGCGGCGAGGGCGTAGGCGAACTCGCCGCTCCCGTGCATGAACAGGTCACCGCCGACCTCGCCCTTCAGCTTCGGGATCGAGTCCTCGAGGTCCCCCGCGAGCAGGGCCCCGTTCCACTCGAGATCGCCGGACAGGGTGTTGGACCCGACGTACTTTGGCATCGAGTTGACCATGTCCGCCCATTTGCCCGACTGGCTCGGCCAATATCCCGCCAGACCCTCGTAGGTCTTGCGGCCCAGAACCAGCCCACTGGATATCGCCTGACGCTCGAACGAGTAGTCGCCGTGGTCTCCGTCCGCCTGCACCCACTCGCCGACTGGGTCGATGACGCCGTCGATGGTGGCCTGCGTTGTCGCGATCAGCTTTCCCATCTCGATTCTCCTTCGGTCACGGGAGCTCCTTTTGAGTTCCCTACCCATGAGACGAACGGGGACACGCGGATTCGACATCTTTCGGGCAGGATCGCGGGAATGCGGTTCACGCGTTTGGAGCTGGAGGAGTTCCACGGCTGCGAGGTCGACGATCTCGTGGGGCCAGGGCTCAGGCTGCTGTTTGTCGGCATCAACCCGGGCCTGTGGACAGCTGCGGTCGGGACCCATTTCGCGCACCCCACCAATCGCTTCTATCCGGCGCTGGCCGCGGCCGGTATCACCGGCTATGAGGTTGATCGGGTCGCTGGGATGACCGATGCTGATCGCGCGCATCTCGTGGCGCGGGGCGTCGGGATCACCAACCTCGTGCGGCGGGCCACCGCGCGCGCCTCCGAGCTCTCGGGCGAGGAGCTGTGCGAGGGCGGCGAGCGGCTGCAGCGGTTCGTCGCCGATCACCGGCCGGCGGCTGTCGCGATCGCCGGCGTCACCGCCTACCGCGACGCGTTCGGCGAGCGCGGCGCGGCTTTGGGCCGGCAGCCGGACACGCTCGATAGCGCGCTCCGCTGGTCCGGCGCGGCGCTCTGGGTAGTCCCCAACCCAAGCGGGCTCAACGCCCATGAGACCGTTGCGACGCTCGCCGCCGCCTACGCGGCGCCGGCCGCCGAGGCCGGTGTTATCGCTCGTTGAGAGGCATCGGGCTTTGATTCCCTAGCCTTGCAGGCATGGCCACGAGGATGGACACGCGGTCGCCCGCCCCGCGCGCCGCCGACAGCCACGAGCTGATTCGCGTGCGCGGGGCACGCGTGAACAACCTCAAGGACGTCAGCGTCGAGATCCCGAAGCGCCGGCTGACGGTGTTCACCGGCATCTCCGGCTCGGGCAAGAGCTCGCTGGTGTTCGGCACGATCGCCGCGGAGTCGCAGCGGCTGATCAACGAGACCTACAGCGCCTTTGTGCAGGGCTTCATGCCGACGCTGGCGCGGCCCGAGGTCGACGTGCTCGACGGGCTGACGACCGCGATCCTCGTCGACCAGGAGCGGATGGGCGCCGATGCGCGCTCCACGGTCGGCACTGTCACCGACGCCAACGCGATGCTGCGCATCCTCTTCAGCCGGCTCGGCAAGCCGCAGATCGGCTCACCCAACGCGTTCTCCTTCAACGTCGCCTCGGTGCAGGCGGCCGGAATGATCAAGAAAGGGGACGGGAAGTCCGAGAGGGTTACCTTCAGCCGCACCGGCGGCATGTGCCCCAACTGCGAGGGCCGGGGCAAGGTCACCGACTTCGACGTCTCCCAGCTGTACGACGAGGGCAAGTCGCTCAACGAAGGCGCGCTGACGATCCCCGGCTACAGCATGGACGGCTGGTACGGCCGCATCTTCAGGGGCTGCGGCTTCTTCGACCCCGACAAGCCGATCGGCAAGTTCACCAAGAAGGAACTGGGGGACCTGCTCGACAAGGAGCCGACCAAGATCAAGGTCGACGACATCAACCTGACGTACGAAGGCCTGATCCCGAAGATCCAGAAGTCGTTTCTGTCCAAGGACCGGGAGGCGATGCAGCCGCACATCCGGGCGTTCGTTGACCGGGCGGTCACCTTCACCGCCTGCCCCGAGTGCGACGGCACCCGGCTCAGCGAGGCTGCCCGATCGTCGAAGATCGAGAAGATCAGCATCGCCGACGCCTGCGCGATGCAGATCACCGACCTGGCCGAGTGGGTCCGCGGTCTCGGCGAGCCGTCGGTGGCGCCGCTGCTCGGGGCGCTGGGGGAGACCCTCGACTCGTTCGTCGAGATCGGATTGGGCTACCTCTCGCTCGACCGGGCGTCGGGCACGCTCTCGGGCGGCGAGGCGCAGCGCACCAAGATGATCCGCCAGCTGGGGTCGTCGCTGACCGACGTCACCTACGTCTTTGACGAGCCGACGATCGGGATGCACCCGCACGACATCCAGCGGATGAACGACCTCCTGCTGCATTTGCGCGACAAGGGCAACACCGTGCTCGTCGTCGAGCACAAGCCCGAGGCGATCGCGATCGCCGACCACGTCGTCGATCTCGGCCCGCGCGCCGGCAGCGAGGGCGGGGAGGTCGTATTCGAGGGCAGCGTCGAGGGCCTGCGGGCCAGTGACACGCTCACCGGCCGGCACCTGGACGACCGCGCCTCCCTGAAGCCATTGGTTCGAACCTCGTCGGAGGCGCTGGAGGTTCGCGGCGCCAGCACAAACAACCTGCAGGACATCGACCTCGACATTCCGCTCGGAGTGCTGGTCGTCATCACCGGGGTGGCGGGCTCGGGTAAGAGCTCGCTGATCAACGGCTCGGTATCCGGGCGCGACGGCGTGGTGACGGTCGACCAGACCGCGATCCGCGGCTCGCGGCGGAGCAACCCCGCGACCTACACCAAGCTGCTCGACCCAATCCGCAAGGCGTTCGCGAAGGCCAACGGCGTCAAGCCGGGACTGTTCAGCGCCAACTCCGACGGCGCCTGCCCCAACTGCAACGGCTCCGGCGTCATCTACACCGACCTGGCCATGATGGCCGGCGTTGCCACCATCTGCGAGGAGTGCGAGGGGAAGCGGTTCCAGGCCGAGGTGCTCCAATACAAATTCGGCGGGGTGGACATCAGCGAGGTACTGGCGATGTCGGTGACCGAGGCCGAGGAGTTCTTCGGCGAGGGCGAGGCGCGCACGCCGACCGCGTACAAAATCCTCGGCCGGCTCGCCGAGGTCGGGCTCGGCTACCTCAGCATCGGCCAGCCGCTCACCACGCTGTCAGGCGGTGAGCGACAGCGGCTCAAGCTGGCCACCCAGATGGCCGCGAAGGGCGGCGTCTACGTCCTCGACGAGCCGACCACCGGCCTCCACCTCGCCGACGTCGAGCGGCTGCTCGGATTGTTGGACCGTCTGGTCGACGCCGGTAAGTCGGTGATCGTCATCGAGCACCACCAAGCGGTCATGGCGCACGCCGACTGGATCGTCGACCTCGGCCCCGGCGCTGGCAACGACGGCGGCCGGATCGTCTTCGAGGGCACGCCCGCTGACCTCGTCGCTGCCCGCTCCACCCTCACCGGCGAGCATCTCGCGGCCTACGTCGGCAGCTGACCCAAGGTAGGGACCGCCGCGGCTGCGTCAGGTCTTTTCAAGCGGGTATCGATTCAGCAAGCGCCTGCGACAGGCTCGCGATGGGAGGAGACGAAATGACTGGGCACAAGATCGGAACCAGGGAGGACTGGGAGGCGGCGCGGGAGGAACTGGCGGAGCTGGAGGCAGAAGGGGCCGAGCACAACGAGGAAATCAAGAGGAAGCGACTCGAGTTGCCGTGGGTACCGGTGGAGAAGGACTACGAATTTGACACCGAGGAAGGGAAGAAGTCGCTCGCGGACCTGTTCGAAGGGCGATCGCAGCTCCTCGCCTACAACGTCATGTTCGGGCCGAGCTACGAGCTGGGTGCTTGTCCCGGTTGCACCAGCCTCGCCGACGGCCTCGACGGCACGCTCGTCCATATGGAGCATCGCGACGTGACGCTGATCTGTTTCTCGCGGGCGCCGATCGACCGGCTGGCCGCCTACAAACAGCGCATGGGCTGGCAGTTCCCCTACGTCTCGACCTACGAAACCGAGTTTCCGGTCGACTTCGGTCTGATGATGACCGAGGAGCAGGCCCAGGCGGTCCCGGAGGTGAAGGAGATGATCGAGAACCCGCCGGGGTGGCTGCAGGAGTGGGCGGGGCAGGTCGGCGCCGAGCTGAAGGACGGCCTGCGCGAGGCGCCGAGCTGGATCGCCTTTGCGCGTGAGAACGGGACCGTTTACCACACCTACACGGTGAGAGCGCCCGATCCGTTCGTCGCCCCCTACTTCAGCTTCCTACTCGAGCGGACGCCGAAGCCGCAACCGGAGGAGCCGCGCAGTTGGCGCAAGGACGAATACCCGAACTGAACAGAGAGGCATTGGCGCTTGTCGCGCTGCTGCTCGGCCTTGCGCTCCTCGCTTGGCTGGACAGCGCCGGTCGCATGGCTGGCATGGACGCCGGTCCAGGCACCGATCCCGGCACGGTCGGCTTCTACGTCGTCACCTGGATCGTGATGATGGCGGCGATGATGTTCCCCTCGATCGCGCCAATGGTGCTGGCCCACGCGGCGGCGGAGCGGGAGCGAGCGGCGCACGGGCTGGGACGGGCCGGCGCCACCGGGGCGTTCGTCGCCGGCTACCTGCTCTGCTGGACGGCTTTCGGCCTCGGCGCCTACGCGCTGTTGGAGCTGGGGCGGACTCTGCATCTCGGCATCCTCAGCTGGGATCGCGGCGGCCCCTACCTCGCCGCTGCGGTGATCCTGGCCGCCGCCGCCTACCAGCTGACCTCGCCCAAGGCCGCCTGCCTGAGCAAGTGCAGCGCCCCGCGCGACTTCGTGCGCCGGCATTGGCACGACGGGCTCGGCGGCTCGCTGCGCATGGGCGTCGAGCACGGCGCCTGGTGCATCGGCTGCTGCTGGGCGCTGATGGCCGCTCTGTTCGCGCTCGGCATGATGAACATTGGCTGGATGGCCTTGGTCGCGGCGCTGATCGCGATCGAGAGGCTTGTGCCCTGGAAGGCGGCGGCGAATGGCGCGATCGCGATCGCGCTGGTGGCGCTCGGCCTGGCTGTGGCGGCAATGCCCGAGCGGGTGCCGGGACTTACTTTGCCAAGCTCGGAGAGCGGTGGAATGACGAGCGGTGAAATGACAATGCAAGGCGGCTCGTGAATGAAGCACGTGGGCTTGGAGGCAATCTGATGACCAAGAAGCACAGGATCGGTACGCAGGAGGAGTGGCAGGCGGAGCGGGATGCGCTGCTGAAGGAGGAGAAGGACCTCACCCGCCGCGGCGACGAGTTGGCCAGGAAGAGGCGTGAGCTGCCGTGGGTCCCGGTCGAGAAGGACTACCGGTTCGAGAGCGAGGACGGCACGAAGACCCTCGCCGACCTCTTCGACGGCCGCTCCCAGCTGCTCGTCTACCACTTCATGTTCGGGCCGCCCTACGAGGCGGGCTGCCCGGTCTGCTCCTCGATAGCGGACACGCTCGATCCCCAGGTCGCCCACCTGAAGGCGAGGGACACGACCCTGCTGCTTGCCTCCCGCGCGCCGCTCGAGAAGCTCCTCGCCTACAGAGAGCGGATGGGCTGGGGCATCGACTGGGTCTCGAGCGGCGGCAGCGACTTCAACCGCGACCTCGGCTTCCTGCATACGGAAGAGGAGCTGGAGCCGTTCCTGGAGGGCGAGATCCCACCCGCCGTCGCGGAGAACGCGCGCTCCTGTGGGACGAACGTCCTGGAGTACGTGTCGGAGGGACCGGGCCTGAGCGTTTACGCGCTTTCGGATGGGTTCGTCTATAGGGCCTACATGTCGACCGCCCGTGGCCTCGAGCTCGCGATGGTTTATTACGGCCTGCTGGACCGGACGCCAAAGGGTCGCGACGAGAGTGCGTCGGAGCCGTTGTGGATCCGGCGCCACGATGAGTACGGACGAGCGGGATAGGCCGTCTCTTTTGATCCCGCGTCTGCACGAGCGCTTTCCGGCGCTGGCCGAAACGCTCCCGCATCTCGTCCTGTCCGAGCGGCCGACGCCGGTCCGTGAGCTGGCGGGTCTCGGCATCTGGGTGAAGGAAGACGGCGCCTTCGGCTCGGGCGGCTGGGGCGGCAACAAGGTGCGCAAGCTCGAGTGGCTGATCCCCGATGCCAAGCGACGCGGCCGTCGCTCGATCCTCACCTTCGGCGGCCTTGGCACGAACTGGGGGCTCGCGACCGCGCTTTACGGCCGCGAACACGGCCTCGAGACCGCGCTCGCGCTCGTCGACCAGCCGATCGACGCCCACGTCAACGCCCAGCTCGCCCGGCTCGATGCCTCGGGGGCGCGCATCTACCGCACCCACACGAAGCGGCGCACCGTGGCGATGTTGCCGTGGCTGATCGCCCGCAACGCCCGCGGTGGCCGCCCGCCGTACCTGTTGCCGGCGGGCGGCTCCTCGCCGGTCGGAGCGCTCGGCTATGTCGAGGCGGCGTTGGAGATCGCCGCCCAGGTCGAGGACGGCTCGCTGCCCGAGCCGGCGCACGTCGTCGTCCCGGTCGGCACCGGGGGCACCGCGGCCGGCCTGGCGCTCGGCTTCCAGCTCGCCGGCCTGCGTACCCGCGTCGTTGGTGTTGTGGTCAACGATCAGCTCCGCCTCGACGCAGCGGTGTTCACCCGCCTCGCGCGGCGCACCGCCGCGTTGCTGGAGCGCCGTGGAGCGCACCTCGGCGAGATCCAGCTCGAGCCGGGCATGCTCGACCTGACTCGCGACCAAATCGGAGCGGGTTATGGCCACCCCACGGAGGCCGCCACGCGCGCCGCCGCCCTCGCCGCCGAGGAGCGGCTCTCGCTCGATCCCGTCTACACCGCGAAGGCGATGGCCGGCCTGCTGGCCCTGCGCGCGGAGGGCCGCCTTGCTGACCCGGTGCTGTTCGTGCATACCGACGGGCCGCGTTAGTTCAGGCCCTGTGCGGGGCCTCCTGCTTACCCATCCTCGCCGCCGAGTTCGCAACGCACCGCCGGGTCCTTGATGCAGGCTCGCCAGCTCAGGACCCGCCAAAGGAAGACGGCCGGAGTCCGGTCGACCTGTCCCTGGGGATCGATGGCTTGAACCTGGAACCTGTGCTTTCCCAGCCTGACTTTCTTTCTGTACGGGGAGGTGCAAGCGCGGAAGGGCCCGCGGTCGAGCTTGCATTCGAAGCGCGACCCGGGCTCGCTCGAGCCGAAGGTCAGCTCCGCGATCCGTCTCGGAGTTCGCTTCAGCAGGTATTCCCCCAGCTGCGTCGCGGGGACCGGGTTGGCTTTGGGGGTGGGGGACCCGAGCTCATCGGCTCCGATATCCGGCAGCCCGCCCATCGTCCGCGGTTGTTTGTCGACGTCGAGCGCGTCACTGGTGCTGTCGATCGCGCCCTTGTCGATCGTCGGCGAGCCCGGCAGTTGATGGAGGTTGTCGGCCGCGAGCAGCGGCGGCGCCGTGATGTTGCCGTTGGTTCCGGACGGGGTGACCGAGACCGTGCCGCCGTGCATGGCTTCGGTTTCGACCGTCGCGTAGCTGGAGGCTTGGAGCTCGATCCTGACGTCAGCCCCTCGGCCTTTGTTGAGTGGCCAGGCGTTGGCTATTACGTCCTTCATCTCCCCCTTGACCAGCACACCGACCCCGCTAATCGTGGCCGCCAATCCTCTCTTGAAGGCGGAGTAGGTGAATTCCATCCCGACCGAGCCGGGCCCGGTGGCGATCAGGGTGCTGTTGCGGATGACGCCCACGAACGTCCCCCTGGTGGCGACGTTGACGCCGATTGCCGAGCCCCCGCTCGAGCTAAGGCAGGCGCTGCCGCGGATGGTTCCTGAAGAGAACTCGCACGCGAATGTGCCGCTAGCGACCGAGCGGGCGATCACCCGGTCCATGGTTCCTCCCGAAACCCCGATGGCCGACCCATACCCCGACTGATTGCGGATTTCCACATCCGCGACTTCTGCCGCCGTGGGGACGTAAAAGGCGCCGTAGCCGGTTTCGTTTGCCCGGACGATGATGACCGGCCTCGTCTTACCTGGTTCCCCTCGAACGGTGACGCCAGCCGGCAGAATCAAGGAGGGGATGTAGCCGAATTCCCCTTCGAGTTCCGCGTAATAGGTCCCGGGCGCGAGTTCGACCACATCTCCTGCCTTGATCGTCGAGCCCCGCGCGTTCTTGTCCGCCGCTGTGTACACGGAGCAGGGCTTGCCGGGATCGGCGCACGGATCGGCGCCCTTTCCGCCTGGAGCTGCGTAACGGGTTGCGGCGCCGGCCGCAGAAGCGATCAGGAGCAATAACGTCAATGCCAGAATGAGAACCCTGCCCGTTCGCGGCGCCATGGTTGAAAAGGCTAGTACCCAGTGGGACCACTCCGTCGGTAGCGCAGCGTTCCAGCCTTCCGACCGTCGAAGGCGTGTCACTCGGAAACGATTTTCGTCGGCAACCGCGAACGAGTTCCTACGATGTTCGCCGCTCATCCGCGTCGATACGGGGAAACAGGGGCGCGCCGCGCAACGTGCTGTAGTCCCCTGCTCCGCCGGCGATGGCGATCGTCGCGACCAAAGCCAGGTAAACGCCAATCTCGCGGCTGGTGCCAGGCGGGAAGTCGAACAAGAAGTAGGCGACCACGATCGTCGCTACGACGCCGAGCAGATCGGCCGCCCCGTTCACGGACACATCGGCGCGAAAGAGCCCGAAGCGCCCCCACGTGAGGGCGGCTCCGATCGCGATCAGCCCGACGATCAGCAGGAAGACGTCGGCCATCGTCAAGAGCTCGAACCCAGTTTGGTCTGTCTCTGCGGTGCCCGCCCAGGGCAGAAACAGGGAGACGATCAGCAACACACCCCCGGCGCCGGCGATCAACTGCCCGAGCTTGGGCTTCCTATTGGTCATTCCACCTCTCCTTTTAGCGCCTTGGCAGTCGTCTGGTCAGCTGGGAAGAGCAGCTCGATCGCCAGCTCCGAGGTGGTCACCTCGAACGGGGTGTCGAAGCTCGCGAACATGCCGAAGAAGGAGAGCTCGCCGCCGTCGGGAGCGTGCACCTTGACCGGACCGAGCATCTCGCTGCCTGCGATCTCAGAAACGTCGTGCTCGGGCTCGGGCACGGGGTAGCTGGCGACCTCGTCGATCAGGGCGGCGAGCTGTTCGTCGCCCGTTGCCGCCAGCTGGCGCTCAAGCCGCTTGAGCCAGTGCGCGTGCCAGTCGCCGAGGTTCACGAACCGTGACCCCAGTCCACGCGGATGGAGGCCGACGCGCATCACGTTGATCGGGGGCTCGAGCAGCGCGGGATCGATGTCGACGGACTCGGTCAACGCGAGCATCGGGGAGTTGGCGGCGACCAGGTTCCAGACGCGATCGACCGCGACCGCCGGGTAGGGCTCATGGCCGGAGAGGATCACGTCGAGCGCATCTCGCACTGGCGCCAGATCGGAGTCCTCGAGCGAGCGCTCCGGGAAGGCGGGGGCGTGACCCGCGGCAAGCAGGAGCCGGTTCTGCTCACGAAAGGGAACCTTGAGCTTCTCGAGGGCCCGCAGCAGCATCTCGCGGCCGGGCTTCGAGCGTCCCGTCTCCACGAAGCTCAGATGGCGGGCCGAGATCCCAGCGTCGAGGGCGAGCTCGAGCTGAGTCACGCTGAGGCGCTCGCGCCACTGCCGCAGGAGCAACCCGACCTCGGGCTGAGATTGAACCGCCGCCATTGCGGGCGACTCTAGTGCGGGCAAGTACGCAGGTCGATTACCTCGGGGTAATCGACGACACGCCCTGGGCCAGCCGGTAATTTTGGCGAGTGCCCCTGGCCCGCTCCACGCTCGCATCTCGCCTGCGCGAACGCCTGCCTGAGATTCAGGCGGCTATCGCGACTCGCGTCTACGCGATCTCCAATCCCCACGACGTCGCCGACCCCGCTTACCTCCAAGGTCTCAACGGTGCCCTCGCTGCCGCTATCGACTATCGGATTGCCGTGCTCGAGCTTGGTGAGCGCCGCGCCCCAGCCGTTCCATCGGTTCTGCTCGCGCAGGCACGTCTGGATGCGCGCGATGGCGTTTCCCTTGACACCGTCTTGCGTCGCTATTTCGCTGGCAGCGCCCTATTCGGGGACTTCCTCGCCGAAGAGGCGGAGCGGGCCGAGGTTCCGAATTCGGCCCTTCGTCGTCTGCTCGGGGCGCAGGCGACGCTCGGCGATCGCTTGGTCGAGGCGGTGAGCAAAGAGCACGTCCGCGAGGCGAAGAGCTGGCCGAGCAACACCGCGGAGCGGCGCCGCGAGTGCGTCAAGAGCCTGCTCGCCGGTGAGCTCGTCGATCATTCCGAGCTCGGATATGACCTCGACGCCCACCACCTCGCCCTGATGGCCAAAGGAGAGGGGGCCCGGGAGGCGATGGGCGTGCTGGCGGGAAGGCTCGATCGCCGCCTGCTTGCCGTCTGCCGTGAGGAGGAGCCCATCTGGGCCTGCTGGCTTGGCGGCCGGCGCTCGCTCAAAGCCGAGCAGGCGTTGCGAGCGCTCGGCGAAATCTCTTTGGATCGGGCGTCCGTGGCCGTTGGCGAGCCCGGCGAGGGTCTCTCGGGCTGGCGGCTCAGCCACCGCCAGGCCAAGGCGGCGCTGCCGATCGCCGAGCGCAGGGGGGAGCCCATCGTCCGCTACGCCGATGTCACCTTGCTGGCATCGATTCTTCGCGACGATCTCGGCGTCACCTCGCTGCACCAGCTCTATCTGGAGCCGCTCGAAAGAGCCCGGGACGGAGGCAAGGTGGCGCGAGAAACCCTGCGCGCCTACTTCGCGGCCGACCGGAACATCTCCTCGACCGCTGCCGCGCTGGGCGTCGATCGTCGCACGGTCACGAATCGCATTCGCGCCATCGAGGACCTCTTCGGCCGTTCCCTCAAGGACTTCGCGACAGAGCTGGAGACCGCATTGCGACTAGATGATTGAGCCCCACTTGCTTTCCCAGATTGATGAATCCGAGGTGAGATAGGCCGCATATTGGGGAAGTAACGACCGCGCGCAGCGGGAGAAGATCAGCTCGATCTATCTCACGAGGCAGGGGGGCATGAGCATGAGCAAGCAGCTGATTCGCGCGGTGGTCGTCGCAGCCGGGCTTGCACTGGTCCTAGGGGCTACCGCATTGGCGAAACCGCATGTGATCCGAGCCGGGACCCTCTTCCTCAAGGACGACGGGGGAATTTTCCCGAGCAAGCTGCCCAGGCACAGCCAGATGCCGATCTCGGCGCGAATCAACGCCGAAATCGGAACTACCGACGGCAGCCATCCTCCCGCGGTCAAGACCCTGAACATCGACTTCGACAAGACCATCCGACTAGACGCCGAGGGCCTGCCGGTCTGCAAGGAGGGTCAGCTAGAAGCGCGGACAACGGTGGCCGCGAAGAAGGCCTGTCCCGATGCCATCGTTGGCTCTGGAGAAGGCGAAGTCGAGGTCGCTTTTCCGGAACAGAAGCCGTTTGCAGCGAATGGCCCGCTCGTCCTCTTCAACGGCGGTGTTCACGGCGGCACCACGCTCCTTTTCGTCCACGCCTACGTTGCCGTGCCGGCGCCGACCGCGGTTGTCGCCAAGGTCAAGATTACTCGCATCAACCGCGGCCACTACGGCATCCATACCGTGGCCCTGGTTCCGACGATCGCCGGCGGTTCCGGCTCGGTTATCAAGTTCAAGCTCAGCATCAACCGCGCCTTCACCTATAAGGGCAAGAAGAAGAGCTACCTGACCGCCAGCTGCCCCACCGGCCACTATTACACCGAAGGGGAAATCCTGTTCAGCGATGGCTCGATGCTGCAAGGCGTTCATGTTCTGCCCTGCACACCGGACGGCTAGGAAGGTGATCGGGTACTAGGGCGTCACAACGGTGTGTTCTGAAAGAACCAGGTCCTCGAGGCACTTCGTGACCCGGGGATCGAACTGCGTCCCGGCGCAGGCCCGCAGCTCTGCAAGCGCTTTTTCAACGGACATCGCGGTGCGGTAGGAGCGCGTCGTCGTCATCGCGCTGAAGGCATCGCAGCAGGTGACGATGCGCGCCTCGATCGGGATCGCCTCACCCCGGAGGCCGTCCGGATATCCGCTGCCGTCGTAGTGCTCGTGAGAGCAGCGCACGACCTCACCCACCTCAGCGAGCAGACCGCCGATGCGCTTGAGCATCGTCTCCCCGACGATCGTGTGGGTGCGCATGATTGCCCACTCGTTGGCATCGAGGCGACCAGGCTTGTTGATGATCTCCTTCGGCACCGAGATCTTGCCGACGTCGTGGAGCAGGGCTGCGAACTCGATCTTGCGGCGACGGCGCTCGTCGAGGCCGAGTCGGTCGGAGACGGCGAGCGAGAGTTCGACGACACCGCGGCTGTGGCTCCCGGTGTAGGCATCGTCGGCCTCGACCACGTCGCCCAGGAGCATCGCGGTTCCCCGGTAGGCGCTGCTCAACTCGAGCGCTTGGTCGACTCGCGCCCGGCGCTCGCGGGAGAGAATCGCCAGGACGACGGCGAGCGGCAGTATCGCGAGGCAGACCGCCGGCCCCACTTCGACCGCGGTGAAGGCAACCACGAGGCCGACCGGGGCAAGCGCGCCGTCCAGCGCGTAGACCGGGGCAACGAGTCCGAACAAGGTCCGAGCCGACGTTCCATCGAGCAGCTGTGCTCGCAGCGTGGCCGCACCGAAGTCGAAGACGAACTGGGCCAGTAGGGCGAGGAGATAGATCGGCAGGCTCTTCCAGGAGAAGAGCTGGGCGCCGGCGAGGACTATCACCAGCGCCGGCCCCACTGCGTGCCAGCAATCCGAGAAGGCACCAAGTGCGCGAGCAAGGCTGGTACGCCCCGTCGCGTAGTCGAAGGAGCGCCCGAGAAGGCAGCCGAAGCTGACGACAAGGGGGACGATCGGGGTCGGCAGGAGGAACAACATCGGAACCAGGATCAGCTGCGAGCAATCCGTGTAGCCGTCCGCAAAGTCGAACCTGGTGCGACAGCTGACTACGTAGGCGCCGAGCAGAACCGCCAGTGTCGGGCCGTCCAGGTTGCGCGGCGAGGGCAGGAACAGCGCCATCGCAACCGCAGTCGCTAGAAACGCAATCGCGGTTGCACCCTCGACGAGCATCTCGCGTCGCCCCGGACGCAGGTGAGCACGCTCTCGGCCACGGGAGAAAAAGCGCTCCAGTTCCGGCTTGTCGAGCACAGTGGCCATAGGCGGCTGCATGCCTTATCGGCGCGACGTCTGCGAGCGATAGGTCCGGGCGTAGGTTTCCGCAGAGGGGTTTCGAGAACATCTGTAGACGTTCGTACGTGTAGACGTTCATACGAATTTGCTTGAATTTCGTCGGAACGCGGTCGATCCTCGCGATGAACACCCATAAGTCAGCTGAATAAGGGCAAACCTGTCGCGAGTCAGGGACGCAAAGTCAGAGGTCTCGTATTTCGGTATGAGATGGCTCAACTGCCAGCTTGGTTAACCACCAGGCATTTTGGCCTGCGACCAGGAGGTTTCGAGTGACGCTCGCTCAAGGATCCAGAACCGCCGCCCGATTCATCGAGCTGTTGGGCGCCCTTTTGATAGCCGCCCTGACGTTCGCCATTTATTCAACCTCTGCGCAGGCGTGTGCCAGTATCGGTGCCCAGACGGTCTTCAGCCCCTGGGGGGATTCGCGCTCCTACGTGCTCGCGCCCGATGGCGGCTTCGAGTCCGGCGCCAGGGGCTGGTCACTTGCCGGCAAGGCAGCGGCGGTCGACGGCAACGAGAGCTACTACCTCCATGATCCCGCCGACCGCAAGTCGTTGTCGCTGCCGGCGGGCAGCTCGGCGGGCAGCCCGCCGATATGCATGGCGATCGATACGCCGGTCTTCCGTTTCATGGTTCGAAACGGCGGTGACCCGTCCTCCCGCCTGCGGGTCGAAGCCCGCTACAACCTGCTCGGCTTGCTGCGCACGAACGTGATTGCCAACCTCGCCGCCGGTCCCGGATGGGTGCCGAGCCAACCGATCTCGACCGTGCTGGGACTCTCAACCCTCGTCGGGACGCTCGTGCCGAGTGCGATCGAAATTCGACTCACTCCGCTCGACGCGCGGGGCGGTTGGCAGGTGGACGACCTCTATATCGACCCGTTCCGCCGGGGATGAGGTAGGCGTACACCGCGCGTCATGTTTCGACCTCGTCCCATCTGGGCAGGGTTTGCCCAAGGTCTTCGAGGAAGGAAAGGGGAGTATGACCGTGCGACGCCATTTAACTCGTATCCGCCACATAGTGGTCTCATTCCTGGGAGGCATCATCGCGCTCGCGCTGGTCGCACAGGCGACCCAAGCCGTCGGCTCGCCTCTTCCTTACGTGGCACTCGGGGACTCCTACAGCGCCGCCTCTGGGGTTCTGCCGATTGATCCTTCAGCGCCCCAGTGCCTTCGCTCGACCCGCAACTATCCCCACGTGATCGCCAGCGCCACCGGGGCGCAGCTGAAGGACGTCACCTGTGGAGCGGCGGAGACGAGTCATTTCTTCGAATCGCAGTACCCGGGTGTAGCGCCGCAGCTCGATGCCGTAGAGCAGGACACGCAGCTTGTCACGATGACCATCGGCGGCAACGACAGCAGTGTCTTCATCAGCACCATCCTCGCCTGCGGCACTGCCGGGCTCTCGACCCTCGGCCAGGGCAGCCCCTGTAAGGACCGCTACGGGTCTTCATTCGAAGACACCATCAAGACCACGACCTATCCCTCGCTGGTGAAATCGCTCAACGCGGTGAGAGCCAAGGCGCCGACAGCGAGGATCGCGATTCTCGGCTACCCCTGGATCATGCCGGCGAGCGGCGGCTGCTTCGACAAGATGCCGGTCGCCCAGGGTGACGTTCCCTATGTGCGCGGCATTCAAGCCACGCTCAACGACGCCGTCCGGCGAGCCGCAGCGGAGACCGGTGCGACCTACGTCAACCTAAACACCGTCTCGAATGGTCACGACGCCTGCCAGCCGCTCGGCATCCGCTGGGTGGAGCCGGTCCTGCAAGGAACCAATCCCGTGATCGTCCACCCCAATGCGCTGGGCGAGTCCGAAATGGCGGCACAAACCATGACGGTGCTCGGTCTGGGTTGACACCTCCCAGAAATTTTCGCGAGCCTTGTCGATTCTGATGGTCGCCGTTCGTCGTAGTGGGTAGAGGCGGGAATATCGGGGACAACCGAGCTTCCGCGAAGACGAATCGAAAGGACTGCGAGATGAGAGTGATGGCGATAGTCAAGGCGAGCAAGGACTCCGAGGCCGGCGTCATGCCGAGCGAGGAGCTGCTTGCCGAGATGGGCAAGTTCAACGAGGAGATGGTCGAGGCCGGGGTGCTGCTGGCCGGGGAGGGTCTGCAGCCGACCTCGAAGGGCGCCCGGGTCGGCTTCGGCGGCGACGGCGAGCGGACGGTGACTGACGGTCCCTTCGCCGAGACCAAGGAGCTGATCGCCGGCTACTGGCTGATGCAGGTGCCCTCCTTTGAGGAGGCGGTCGAGTGGATCAAGCGCTGCCCCAACCCGCACAACGAGCCGGGCGAGATCGAAATTCGCCAGATCTTCGAGGCGGAGGACTTCGGTGAGGAGTTCACGCCGGAGTTGCGCGAGCAGGAGGAGCGGATCCGAGCGCAGGCTGAGCAGAACCAATAGCGGGGCTTAGCGACGGACGCGCGCGTTCCATTCTCGTTCGACCTGTCGCATCAGCGCTGGATAGACGATCCAGTGTCGGAACGGCTTGATCAGGGCCATGTAGCCCTTGCCGAGCTGACCACGTGGCTTGACGTAGACGGCGATCTGTCCGTGGTAGCGGCCTTCGACCTGTTCGACCCAGGCCAGGTGCATCACGCCGTGCACGGTCTGGTTAGACATCTCAGCGGCAAACTCGACATCGGTTCGGTAGAGAGGTACGAACGGCAGGGAGCTGAATTTCAAATCCGTCACCGTGTCGCGCAGGTCGTCGGGCAGCCGGCCCCTCAGCGAGGCTTCGCTGCTGCCTGGGATCGGCAGCTCGCCGTCGCCGTTATCGCCGCTGTCGACTGGGGCGGAGATCCTGCCGAGCTCGAACCACTCGCCGAGGCGATCGCGGAGGCTCCAGAGCAGGCGGGTGGGGCGGGATTCCGCTGTGGTGGGGTCCGCGGCGGCCAGCATCTCGAGAAGCGTTTGGAAGTCCTCGGCACCACCGTGCACGGGAAGTGCCCAAACGTCCTCCAAGGTGAAATCAGGCGCGATCTCGCGGATGCGCCAGGGGCGAGATTCGTGCTCTGCATTCGGAAGCCTCACAACGATCCTCCTCAATCCATACGATGTCGTATGGATGCTATGCGGGGCGCTTGCATCTGTCAATACGGTCCCGTATAGATAAGCGATGGCCAATGTCCGGACTCCGCGCGGCGCATGGGTCGACGCAGCGCTGCGGGCGCTCGGCACCGGAGGTCCAGATGCCGTTCGGGTCGAGGCCCTTGCCGCTTCTCTGGGGGTGTCAAAGGGCGGCTTCTACTGGCACTTCAAGGATCGCCAGGCGCTACTTGACGAGATGCTCGACAGCTGGGAGAAGAACGTCGTCGAGGATGTCATCGCGCACCTCGAGAGTCAGCCAGCCGACCCGCGAGCAAAGCTGCAGCAACTATTCGAGCTGGCCCCGTCGGTCGATTTTGCCGTGGAGCTGGCGTTGCGGGACTGGTCACGCCGCGACAGCGCGGTTGCCGAGCGCCTGCACCGGATCGACAATCGGCGCATGGAGTACATGCGCTCGCTATTCGGCCAGTTCTGCGCGGACGAGCGCGACGTCGAGGCCCGCAGCATGCTGGCCTTCTCCTTGTTCATCGGCAGCTACTTCATCGTGGCGGAACACGATGGCCGGACCCGGTCCGAGGTGCTGCAACTGGCGATGGATCGACTGCTCAACGAGTCGTGGGATTGAGATGGCCCTTCGATCGCATCCGGTACTCGTCTACGACGGGGACTGCGCGTTCTGTACCCGATGTGCGCGCTTCGCGCAGAGGATCGCGCCGGACGCAGAGGTCGTCGCCTGGCAGCTCACCGATTTGGCCGAGCTGGGAATAACCGAAGAGCAGGCAGCCGACGCCGTCCAGTGGGTTCAGGTCGACGGTGCGGTCAGGTCGGGGCACGAGGCAGTCGCCGCCACGCTGAGCAACGCTGGGTGGATCGGGCGTCTCATCGGCCGCGCGGTCCTGCTTCCCGGAATCTCGTGGATGGCGGCGAGGGCCTACCGGCTGGTCGCCGACAACCGCCACCGGCTACCGGGCGGTACGCCCGCCTGTTTGCGCGAGGGCCCGCTCGCGCATCAGCAGGTAAAGGGGGAGGCCGAAGCAGAGACCGACGAGCAGACTGGCGGGAATGCAGAGCCACCACCGCTTGATCCCAGTTCTCGGCCCGTCGAAGGCGGCCCAGATGAAGAAGGCCAGCGCGGCGATGGCTAGGTCGACGAGCAGTTGCGTTGATGGGACGCTGGCTGTCCAGAGCGAGAAATAGCCGCCGAGATCGAAGCCATCTTCGAGGAAGTAGACGCTGACGAAGACGTTGGGGACGACGAAGCCGAGAATGGTGAGGACCACCAGCAGGCGTTCGGTCGCGGAGGGAGCACGGACGATCTGGCTGTGTAGGTCTGATCCCACCCCGCGCATCATTGCGGGGAATTCGGTCGTTAGCTGCCGCAGCCGTTCGGCCATCGGTTGGGAGCCAGTGAGGCGCCGCGGCTGGCGGTGATCGTTTGGGTTGAGCTCGTCGCCGCTTTGTCCGCGCGGCGGACGGCGGCGCGGAGAAGCCTGGCTTGCGAGGTGGGCGCAATCGACCTGGTCGCCGCCGGCCCGGCAAATGGGTGCTTGGCGGCTTGGACGAGACGGGTCACCGAACGCGGACCACCATAAGCGCGCAGGGTTCTCTCCAGCGAATAGATCGGCACTTCGCGGGCGCCGAGCGTGGCGGCAAGGCGGACGTCGTTGAGGAGGCTCGAGAAGCGGCGGTATGGCCCGCGGCCCGATGAGCCGAGGCTGACCTGGCCGACGCTGCCGAACTCGCGCTGGGCCGAGCGAAAGTAGGAGGAGACGATGCCCGGCCCGGGGTCGCGTCCCGAGTAGTAGGTGAAGACGCTGCGGTAGGCCTGGAAGTAGAGCTCGTCCCACGGCGCGTTGGGCAGGATGAAGTTGGCGGCGTCCTGTAGGGCCAGGCTGCCGTCGCCGATGTCGTCGAGGGCGGCGGGCATCGGCGCGGCCGAGACTCGGACGCCGTGGCGCTCGGCCCAGCGCGGGATACGGGAGTAGCCTCGCCAGGCCGCGCACTGCTGGGCGGGATCGATCGTCGGTTGGAAGACCGAGGAGAAGCCGCCGCCGCCACTGCCACCCATGATCGCGGCCGTCGACTCGAAGGGCGTGCGGAGCCGCGGCTCGGGGTCGAGGGCGACGCCCTGCAGGCGGATCCGCTTCTCCCGCGCCCAGCTGATGAGCGATTTGACGGCCTTGAACTGCGCCGCCGCGCCGCCCTCCCAGGCCCAGTAGCCGACGCTGTAGGGGATGAGGACCCATCCCCAGACCGGCACCCCGAGCCGGTTGGCGGTGCGGATGATCCGCAGCGCGTCGTGGCGCTGGGGCTTCCCCGGCGGGACGGGGCCGAAGTCGCGCCGGTAGCGAAGGTTGAAGTAGAGGGGGACCCGGTTGTGACGAAGGACGCGCCACAGCTGCGGGGTGTAGAAGTGGGTGTCCCGCCGCTTCCAGTAGGTGTCGGGCACGTCCCAGTCCGTGCCAGGCACCGCCTCGCCCGCCCAGAAGCCGATCTTGGTCGCGGCGCGCGCGATCGTCCGCTGCGATTCGACCCCGGCTTCCCCCTGGGCGGAAGCCGCTTTCGGTGCGAGCAGCGCCATCGCAATCGCAAGAGCGAGCGCAACCGGCGCGCCGCCACGGATCGAGCGACGGCCGCCACTCGGCGTCACGCCCTACCCCCCTCGAAAGCCCGCCCGGTCATCCCGGCGATCCTAGTCACGCCTGTATTGACTCACTTCCAGCCGAGGAGTTGCGGAAAATGCCGCCCATGCCCTCGCGTGAGTGGACAGAAGCCGGTCGCGTTCGCCAGTACCTCGAGCAGGCGGATGAGTTCCCGCACCGGACCGAGGGGGAGGGAGTCCTGCTCGAGGTTGTGGGCCGGGATGCTCGCCGCGTCCTTGACCTTGGGACGGGCGACGGGCGGTTGCTTGCGCTTCTGCGCCGAGACCGGCCGGGGATGGTCGGCGTGGGTCTCGATTTCTCCGCCGTGATGCTGGCGGCGGCGCGCGAGCGGCTCGCCGGCGAGGAGTGGGCCGAGCTCGTCGAGCATGACCTCGACCGCCCGCTGCCGGAGTTGGGGCGCTTCGGTGCCGTGGTCTCTTCGCTTGCGATCCACCACCTCGAGCACGAGCGCAAGCGCTCGCTCTTTGGCGAAGTCTTCGGCCTGCTCGAGCCAGGTGGGGTCTTCGCCAACTTCGAGCACGTCGCCTCGCCGACCGCCCGACTCCACCGCGCCTTCTTCGCGGCGATCGATGAGCCGATCGAGAACGAAGACCCCTCCGATCGCACCCTGGACGTCGAGACCCAGCTGGGATGGCTGCGCGAGATCGGCTTCGACGACGTCGACTGCTACTGGAAGTGGCGGGAGATGGCGCTTCTCGCCGGTGTCAGGCCGTGAGCGGGGCGAGGCGCCCGGCGCGGGCCCAGGTGAGGCGGCGGCGCGCAGTCGCAGCGGGGGTGGCTTGCCTCGAGTCTGCGGCCACTCGCCGGCTCTCTGGTTCGAAGGCAGTGATCCGCGCATCCGACTTTGACCCCGTTCTGGTGTGGTCAAAGTCGGATGCGCGAGCGGCGCCTCCTAGCAATTCGTCGATTGCGCATCGATGCGCCAGAACGTGGTGTTGAATGTTGCCCTTGAAGCGCCTTGCCGTCATCTCTTTGATCGTCGCCTTCACGGCCGGGGGCGGCGTTGCTCACGGCGCACCCGCCCCCCAGCACCTCGGAGAAACCGCGACTGCCGCAACGTCCATCGGCAACTGTGCCTGCACCGCGATCCAGTTCGCCGACACCGGCACCGCGCTCGGCTCCTATGCCTTTCTCTACTCGGGGGTGATCACCAAGAGCGGCTTCTACGTCGGCGAACCGATTGGCGCAACCGATTGGGTGCAGATGCGCTCCTTCAACCACTCCGGGACGAACCGCGTGACCGTCGCCGGTGACGGGGCCAAACACATGCTTCAGGGTTTGACGCCCAAATCTGTCGCGACCTTCTACGAGCGCCTGCCGGTCGATGCCCTTGGCGTGTTGGGCGCCCGTTACTCCATCGGCAATGCGTCCATCAACGCGACGCCGACGTACTTCAACAGCGCGAGTCCCTTCGACGAAATCATCGGCACGACCACGAGCCTGGCGGTGGGGGACTCGTGGGAAGAAACTCCCGGCAAAAACAAACGCGTCAACGTCGAAGCGGTGCTCGAGCCCGACGAAGACCACGACACCTACGGTGACGTCTCGCAGGACCTCTGCCCGGGTTCGCCGATCGGTGGCGGTCCCTGCTCGGGGACGCTGTTCGGGAGCGACCTGCAGGAGGCCCACAGCAACGGCGGCGGCGCTGGGTTCGAACCGCTCCTCGTGCAGAAAACGATCGATGGCGTTTCGACAACGCTTCCCTTCGACGGCGTTGTGGTCCGCTGGCGCGTGCTCAGCTCGAACAACGGCAGCTTCCGCATCCGGGTCCTCAGTCCGGAGGGCTCAGGGCTCAAGGTCCTCAGCTCGAGCGCGGTCGAGTCGGTCAGCGTCGCGCCGAGCCCGCCGATCGGCAAAGTTACGAGCTTTGCGACGCGACTGCCGATTCCGGCCGGCTCCTACGTGGGCCTGGGGTCCCCCACGCAATCCCTGCCGCCGATCGCGCTCCACGTATCCGGGGCGAGCGCGACCGAATTCCACGACGCTGGCGACGGCAGTGTGATCAGTGCCCCGGGCACCGCTCGCTCCTGGGAGGTGGCCTACGACGCCGACATCGAGCCCGACGCGGACCACGACGGCTATGGCGACGTTACGCAGGACAGCTGCCCGGAAGCGGGCTCTGTCCACGACGGGACATGCCCGCCGAAAGCGACCACATCGAGCTCACCTCCGTCGAAGCTCCTCGCCAAGACCCCCAAGATCGCCTCGGTTACCCGCGACAAAAAAGGCCGCTACGCGATCAAGGTCAAGACGCAGCAGGCCGGGACGATCACCGCTCAGCTCACCGGCAAGCTGAAGCTGAAAGGAAAAGTCGTCAAGCTCGGCAAGGCGGCGACCAAGAGCGCCTCCAAGGCCGGCACCTACACGCTTACGCTGAAGCCGCCAAAAGCGGCACGCGAGCTGAAAGTCAAAGCGAAGCTGGTCGTCACCCTGGCGCCGAGGGGTTACCTGCCGGCGCAGGCGACCAAGGCCGTCCAGCTGAAGTGAGGCCGCGGCCGACTGCTTCATTTGCTTCAATCGGATCACCAGAGAAAGGAGGTGGTCCTAACTTGATTCACATGCTTAAGGGGACTCTGGAGGTGCCGGGCCGCTAGGCGCCGCACTGTTTCGGGCGCCCGGTGGAATCCACCCCGGGCACCGGCGGGCAGGGAATACCGGGCTTTGTCCCACTCGGTCGCAGTTTTCCTGCTCGTTTCACGCACCTGACCAGGGCCGCCTTCGGGCGGCCCTGGTGCTTTCGGGCCCGGCCTGAGCTAACTTCGGGTTCCCGCCGACTGAGACTGGAGGAACCATGATCACCAAGGCCGACTTCATTGGCATCCCCTCGACCGACAGCGAGCGCTCGCGGCGCTTCTACGTTGAGACGCTCGGCCTGCGGCCGGATGAGCAGGGGCAGTTTGAGTTCTGGGCGGGGGAGACCTGCTTCAGCATCTGGGAGCCGGCCCGTCTCGGCATGGAGTTCGCGCCGCAGAAAAACGCGCATCCGGCCCTGCACGTCGACGACGTCGCCGCCGCGCGGGCGGAGCTCGAGGAGAAGGGGGTCGAGTTCTCCGGCGAGATCATGGACACCGGGGTCTGCCACATGGCCTTCTTCACCGACCCCGACGGCAACGACCTGATGCTGCACAACCGCTACGCGTCCTACGGCGACCAAACGCCTTAAATGCGGACGGCGCGGACCAGACTGCGGCGCAAGCCAAAGCGCGGATCGCACGAGCGAGACGTGATCGAGGCGATCCTCGACGAGGCGCTCGTCTCGCACCTTGGTGTAATCGACGACGGGCTGCCGGTGGTGATCCCGACGCTGCACGTGCGGGTGGGGTCCTTCGTCTATCTGCACGGATCGGCCGCCAACCGCGCCCTGCGGGAGTCAAAGGGGGCGGAGGTCTGCCTGACCGCGACCCTGGTCGACGGCCTGGTGCTGGCCCGCGCGGTGATGCACCACTCGGCGAACTACCGGTCGGCGATGCTCTTCGGCGCCGGGGAGTGGATCGAGGACGAGGCGGAGAAGCTCACCGCGCTCGAGGCCCTGGTCGAAAAGCTGGTGCCGGGACGATGGAGGGACGCTCGCGTCCCGACCGCGAAGGAGCTGCGTGCCACCGCGGTGTTGCGGGTCCCGCTCGACGAGGCTTCGGCAAAGATCCGGACGGGGCCTCCTACCGACGATGACGCCGATCTCGAGCTGCCCGTTTGGGCGGGCGTGGTCGGTCTGTCTACGGTTGCCGGCAAGCCCGAGCCGGACGAGTTGCTCGCACCGGGAATCCAACCCCCCGCGTATCTCAGCGAGTTGCTGGCGCCGGGGAGCGATCCAGCCAGCGACGCTCCTTCGCCTTCATCACCGGCGTAGCGAGCAGGCTGCCAAAGCGGCGCTGCGCCGCCCGCAGGCGCGAGTCGTGCCCGGCGGGGAGCAGCTTGGCGAGCTGGCGGTACTCGCGCGAGACCTGGCTGGTCCGGAAGACGGTTGCGATCGCGGTCAGCAGCTCCGAGGGGTCGGCGACGGTAGTCCGCGCGAGCTCCTCGCCCTCGACGGCGATCCGCAGCTCCGCCGGGTACTGCCGAGCGGGCGGCGGCTGCGGGGGAGAGGACAGAGCCGATCCGATCGCCTCGGCCAGCTCGGCGTGGGTCGCCTCGACGTCGCGCGAACGCGCCCGTGCCCGACCTTCGCCGTCCTTGGTCGTGACCAGGCGGGCGCTGCCCATCTCGCCCTCGTCGAGCTCGTCGAGCATCCAGCGATCTCCGGCTACGGCCAGCACCGGAACGCCTTCGGCGGCCAGGGCTTGGGCGTAGACGCGGACCTCACTGAGCTGCTCGCCGCCGAGCGTGACCTCCATGTCCCAGATGAAAGTGTGCGAGGAGAAGCCACGCGGACTGTTCGTGCTTGCGTGGTGACCGATCATCACCACAGCGTCGAGCTCGCCACCGCTCGCTTTGGCGATTGAAGGGTCGGTCTCGGCCAGGGCAAGGTCGGCGATCGGGCGTACCTCGACGCCCTCCGGCATGCGATCGCGTTCGATGTTGGTGCCGACCATGTGCCAGTCGCCGACCGATATGCGCTCGGCCCCGCCGTCGCGCAGCGCCTCGACCGCGACCAGCACCTCGTCGGTCATCAGCCTGCGCCCGCGCGCATAGGCGGCCGGATGGGAGGGCAGGCAATCACCGCACTCGTCGATACCGGCGATTCCCTCCATGTCGGCGGCGATCAGGACGTTCACGGCGAGTCACCCTAGTCCAGGTGGATTGAGTAGGTCCGCCGCTATGTGAGATCCGCACTATTGGCCTGGCTGACCAGCCAACATGAGAGAATGCCCGCGGCTTGACTGCGAATGGGGAACCCATCGAGCACCTCGACGTGCTGATTGCCGGAGCCGGCATCTCCGGCATCGGCGCCGCCTACCACCTGCAGGATCGTTGCCCCACGAAGAGCTACGCCATCCTCGAGGCGCGCGAGGACCTCGGCGGCACCTGGGACCTGTTCCGCTATCCCGGCATTCGCTCCGACTCCGACATGCACACGCTCGGCTTCCGCTTCAAGCCGTGGACTGCCCCGAAGGCGATCGCCGACGGCGACTCGATCCTCAGCTACGTGCGCGAGACGGCGGAGGAGAACGGGATCGACGGCAAGATCCGCTTCGGCCACCGCGTCGTGCGCGCCGAGTGGTCGACCGCAGACTCGCTCTGGAACGTCGAAGCCGAACGCACCGACAGCGGCGAGACCGTGCAGTTGACCTGCGGCTACTTCTGGTCCTGCACCGGCTACTACAGCTACGACCAGGGCTACACCCCGGAGTTCCCCGGTAGGGAGCGCTTCAAGGGCGAGATCGTCCATCCCCAGCACTGGCCCGAGAATCTCGACTACGCCGGCAAGCGGGTCGTCGTGATCGGCAGCGGCGCCACCGCGGTGACGCTGGTTCCGGCGATGGCCGAGAAGGCCGCGAAGGTGACAATGCTGCAGCGCTCACCTACTTACATCGTCTCGATGCCGGGCGAGGATCCGCTTGCCAAGGCGATCCGCCGCGTGCTGCCGATTAAGGCCGCCTATGCGCTGATCCGCTGGAAGAACGTCTTTCTGCAGATGGGCACCTACAAGCTCAGCAGGAGCCGTCCCACATTCGTCAAGAAGATGATCCGCAAGGGCAACGAACGCTCGCTGCCGGCCGATTATGACGTCGAGACCCACTTCAAACCTCCCTACAACCCCTGGGACCAACGGATGTGCCTGGTGCCCGATGGTGACCTCTTCAGGGCGCTCCGCTCGGGCAGCGCCGAGATCGTCACCGATCGGATCGAGACCTTCACCGAGGGGGGAATCAAGTTGGAGTCGGGTGCCGAACTTGACGCCGACGTGATCATCACGGCGACCGGGCTGAACGTGCTCTTCCTCGGCGGCATGGAGCTTGCCGTGGACGGCGAGCCGGTCGAGTTTCCAACGCGGATGGCCTACAAGGGCATGATGCTCAACGGCGTTCCGAACTTCGTCTTCACCCTCGGCTACACCAACGCCTCCTGGACGCTCAAGGCCGACCTCACCTCCGAGTACGTCTGCCGCGTGCTCAACCACATGGACGCGCACGGATACTCACAGTGCGCGCCGGAGATCACCGATCCATCGGTAACCGAGGAACCGATTCTCGACTTCAATGCCGGCTACGTCCTGCGCGCACTCGACAAGCTGCCGAAACAGGGCTCGAAGGAGCCGTGGAAGCTGCGCCAGAACTACGTGCTCGACACCAGGGAGATTCGGCGCGGCCGGATCGAGGACGGAGCGATGCGCTTCTCCAGCCCGGCGCCTCAGCCGCAGTCTCCGCTTGAGCCTGTGGCACCCTAAGCAGCGTGGCGGAACTGACCGAGAAACAGGCGGAGCTCTGCGAGCAGAGCCCGGCCGATTACTCGGACCTGCGCGCTTTCTTCATCAACTGCACGCTGAAGCGCAGCCCCGAGGTCTCGAACACGCAGGGGCTGATGGACATCTCGATGGAGATCATGCGCCGCAACGGGGTCGAGGTCGAGTGCATCCGCGCCATCGATCACGAGATCGCCACCGGCGTCTGGCCCGACATGACGGAACACGGCTGGGAGCGCGACGAGTGGCCGCAGATCTTCGAGAAGGTGATGGCCGCCGACATCCTCGTCCTCGGCATGTCGATCTGGCTGGGGGAGAAGTCCTCGGTCGCGACGCAGATCGTCGAGCGCCTCTACGGCAACTCGCACCTACTAAACGACTCCGGCCAGTACGCCTACTACGGCCGCGTCGGCGGTTGCCTCGTGACCGGCAACGAGGACGGGGTCAAGCACTGCGCGATGAACACCCTCTACTCGCTGCAGCACCTCGGCTACACGATCCCGCCGCAGGCCGACGCCGGTTGGATCGGCGAGGCCGGGCCGGGTCCGTCCTACCTGGACGAGGGCTCGGGCGGGCCCGAGAACGACTTCACCAACCGCAACACCACCTTCGCCGCCTGGAACATGCTGCACCTGGCGCGGATGCTGAAGGACGCCGGCGGCATCCCCGCCCATGGCAACCAGCGCACCGAGTGGGACGCGGGCTGTCGCTTCGACTTCCCCAACCCAGAGCACCGCGCCTAACGCGCATCCGACATTGACCCCGCCCTGGTGTGGTCAATGTCGGATGCGCTCACGGAAGGACAGCGATTGCGCGGCCGGGGGCGCCGCTGGCGGCGGCGATCTTGACCGGCAGGAAGACGAAGGAGGCGCCGCGGGGAGGCAGGCGATCGAGGTTGGTCAAGCCCTCGACAAACGCCATCTTGCGGCTGAGGCCGGCACGGTGGACTTCGTTGCCCTCCTCGGCGGAACCCATGCTCGGGGCGTCGATGCCGATCGTGGCGACGCCTCGCTCGTGCAGGAAGATGGCGACCGCGGCCTCCGGAGCAGGCCAGGCGGGTCGCGATTGCAGCACGATGGGCTCATGCAGGAAGGCCCGGCCGGCCTCGCCTTCGACGTAGTGCTTGGACCAGCCCGTCAGCAGGAGGGCGATCTCGCCCGCCTCGAAGCGCCCGTGCTCCTCCTCCCAGACTTCGAGGTGGGCTACCGTGATCGCCGGACTGGCACCGGGCTCGGCCTCGCCGTCGAGGTGGCGCAGATCGACGACCGCGGCCGGGCCGATCAGCTGCGAGAGGTCGAGCTTCTCGGCGCTCGTTGCGCCCAGCGGTCCCGCTTCGGGCAGGTCGGACCCCGGCGGCGGGACGTAGTGGGAGGGGGCGTCGACGTGGGTACCCGCGTGCTCGTCGAGGATGAAGAAGTGCGTGACGTAGGGGCCGAGCGAGCAGGTGCTGGCGCCGGTCGGCAGTTCGTCCTCCTCGAACCAGCTCCAGTTCTTGTGGGCGAACGGCATGTGCTCCGGCCAGGTTGCCGGCAGGTGCTCGGAAAGCGTCATCGAGAGATCGACGATCTTGTCTGGGTCGGCTCCGATCAAGATGATCGAAGTAGTAGCACGGAGTTGCTCAGGCCTCGGCGAGGAGGCGTTCGGCGAGCCGGTTCATGCCGCGCTCGTGGGCGGCCTTGGCGGCGCCCACCCAATCGGTCTCACGGTCAGGGGGCGGTTTCACCCCCGCGTCTCGCAGCGTCGCGATGTCCTTGAAGGCGCGCAGGTCATCGGCGGCCTCGATCAGAGCGGCGCGCAGGGCGGGGCGGCGCTCGCGAATCGCGTTCTCGAGCACAGCCTCCAGCGACCCGTGCCGGCGCAGCAGTTCGGCTGCGGTCTTGGGTCCGACGCCCTTAGCACCCGGCAGGCCGTCGGAGGGGTCGCCGCGCAGGGCGATGAAGTCGGGCACGAGCTCAGGCGGGATCCCGTAGCGCTCCTCGACCCCGCTCGGGGTGACCCCTTCGGCTCCTTTGCCTTTGCCCCCGGTCTTCACGTAGAGCACGGTGACCCGCTCGGCGGCGCACTGGTACATGTCGCGGTCGCCGGTCATCAGCAGGGCGTGTCCGCCCGCCTCCGCCTCGCGCTTCGCGTAGGTGCCGAGCAGGTCGTCGGCCTCGAGGTCCTCGCTCGTGGCGACCGTCCAGCCGAAGGCGGCGAGGAAGTCCCGGCTCGCCGTGAACTGCGGGGAGAGGTCGTCGGGCATCGCTGCCTCGCGCTCGGCGTGGTAAGCCGGATACAGCTCCGTTCGATATGAGGCCGCGTCGGGGCCAAAGCAGAGCACAACCGCCCGCGGCCGGTGCAGTTCGACCTCGCGCAGGACCAGGTTTGCGGTGCCGAGCAGCGCATTGACCGGCCTTCCATCCGCCCCTTTGATCGAGTCCGGCAGCGCGTAGAAAGCGCGGAAGAGCATCGAGGGCGTGTCGACGGCTAGCAGCGGGCCTTTCACCCCCAGCAGACTAAGCGCAGCCAGCGCATCCGACATTGACCACACTCAGGTGGGGTCAATGTCGGATGCGTCCAGGGAGGCCGGGACTGAGGGTCGTCTAGGTTTCAGCGGCTATGGATGAGCGGGCCCTGCATATCGATGAGCTGGTCAAGCGCTACTCGACCGGGGTGGAGGCGCTGCGCGGGGTCTCGTTGCAGATCGAGCAGGGCGAGCTGTTTGGCTTGCTGGGACCGAACGGGGCGGGCAAGTCGACGCTGATCCACTGCACCACCGGTCTCGCCCAGCCGACCTCGGGGTCGATCCACGTCTTCGGCCACGATGCGACCGGCGACTATGGCGAGGCTCGCCAGGCGGTTGGCCTCGCTCCACAGGAGCCCAACCTCGACTGGTTCCTCACCGTCGCCGAGACGCTCGACTACCACGCCGGCTACTTCGGCATGCCCAAGCGCGAGCGGCGCGAGCGGACTGATGAGCTGCTCGAGACCTTCTCGCTGACCGAGAAGCGCGACGAACGCACACGCACGCTTTCGGGCGGGATGAAGCGGCGGCTGATCCTGGCCCGGGCGATGATGCATCGTCCGCGCCTCCTGATCCTCGACGAGCCGACCGCCGGGGTCGACGTCGAGCTGCGTCTGGAGCTCTGGCACTACGTGCAGCGGATCAACCAGGAGGGGACGACGATCCTGCTCACCACGCACTACCTGGAGGAGGCCGAACAGCTCTGCGACAGGATCGCCTTCATCAACGAAGGCCAGATCGTCGGCAGGGGAACCAGCGGCGAGCTGGCTGCCCGCTACGGAGTTGAGAGCCTCGAGGACGCCTACCTGGCCCTGGTCGGGCGCAAAGAGCTCTCGCGCTCCCATGCCGAGGTGGCCGTCCCGTGAGCGCCGCCCAGATCCGCTTCGCGACGCTCTGGCGCCGCGAGGTCAACCGCTTCATGAAGATCAAGAAGCAGACGCTGGGTGCGCCGCTGCTGGAAACCTTCCTCTACATCTCGGTCTTCGGGGCGGCGCTCGGCTCGCGGATCAAACAGCTGCACGGGATCGACTACGTCGTCTTCGTCATCCCCGGCTTGATCATGATGTCGTTCTCGATCAACGCCTTCGCCAACAACTCCTCCTCGATCCTGCAGCAGAAGTTCCAGGGGGCGATCCAGGACCAGCTCTCCTCGCCAGCCTCGCCAATGGAGCTCTTGCTTGCCTTCACCTTTGGCGGCTTCATGCGCGGGTTGATCGTCGCCGGGCTGACCTTTATCGCCGCCTCGCTCCTGGTCGACCTGCCGGTCGACCACATCCTGGTGCTTGTTCCGTCTCTCTTCTTGGTCGGCTTCTTCTTCTCCCAACTGGGGGTGCTGACCGGAGTGCGGGCCGAACAGTTCGACGACGTCGCCTTCGTTCAGACCTTCGTCCTGACGCCGCTGATCTTCCTCGGCGGCGTCTTCTACTCGGCGACCCTGCTGCCACAGCCCTTCGAGACCCTGACCCACTTCAACCCGATCTACTACATGATCAACCTCGTCCGCTACGGCTTCGTCGGCTTCAGCGAAGTCAGCATCGCCCTCTCCCTACTGGCCCTCACCGCCGCCACGGCAGCCCTCTTCTTCGTCAACCTGCGCCTCTTCTCCCGCGGCTACCGCCTCCGCGACTAGCGAACTGCATCAAATCCTCTACCTGCTGGATTGAAAATTTGATGCAGTTCGCAATTAGGGGGCGGTGACGTTGCTGATCCAGTCGAGGTAGCCCTTGCTACCCGTCAGCACCGGGATCGCGATGATCTCCGGCTCGTCGTAGGAGTGCGCGGCGCGGATCGCGGCCTCGACCCGCTCGTAGAGAGCCGCCTCGGTCTTGGCTAGGCATTGCCACTCGCGCGCCTGCTCGAGCTTGCCCTGCCAGCGGTAGCGGCTGACGATCGGGCCGACGGTCTGTACGCAGGCGGCGAGTCGTTGCTCGAGCAGGGTGGCCCCGATCTTCTCCGCCTCCTCCTCAGAGCCGGCGGTGGTGAGCACGTGGATGTACTCGGCCATCTGCGGGGAGGGAGGCGCTATGCCTCGGCCAGCGGCAGCCGCTCGGCCAGGCCGGTCAACTCGAGCACCCGGGTGACGGCGGGGGAGTCGCTGGGGATGAAGCTGACCCTGGCGCCGCCCTCGTTGCGATTGAGGGCGGAGACGAGCAGGGCAATCCCGGTCGAGTCGATGAACTCCAGCTCGCGCATGTCGACGATGACCGGTGTGGAGGAATCGTCGAGGGAGCTCTGCAGGGCGCTTTCGGCGGTGCCGGCGTTAGCGAGGTCGAGTTCACCGGCAAATGCGATCACGCGGCTCTTGCCGTTCTCCTCACTGCGAACGACGAGCGTTCCATCGGCGATTTCACGCTGCTCATTGGGCATTTGCTGGCTCCCTGGAACAACCCGTTTTGCGTTGATCACGATTGCCGCGTTCAAGGTCAGGGTAGCGGAAGCACACCTGTAATCAACGAGGAGCGATGCACGATGGAGGCCAAGACCAGTCCCAGCAAGGGCATCTTCGACGGCGTCAACGCCGAGGCGCGGGAGCACGTGATCGAGCTGCTGACCAAGGCGTACTGGATGGAGATCGAGACGGTGATGAGTTATCTCGCAGCGGCGACGAACCTCGACGGGGTCCGTGCGCAGGAGATCAAGGAGTCGCTGGAGGCGGACGTCGAAGAGGAGCTTGGCCACGCCCGCAACTTCGCCCGGCGGATCAAGGAGCTCTACGGCGTCGTGCCCGGCTCCGAAGCCTTTGAGGCAGAGCAGTCGTACCTGCAGCCCCCGGACGAGCAGATCGACGTCGTCCACGTAATCCGTGGCGTGATCAAGGCCGAGACCGGCGCGATCGAGCACTACACCCGGATCATCGAGGAGACCGACCAGCTCGACCCGGTGACCCAGGACATGGTGATCGACATCCTTCGCGACGAGCAGGCCCACCGCCGGCTCTTCGAGGGCTTCCTGCGCGAGTACGAGTTCGAGGGCGCAGCCTGAGGACTTACCAGGCGTCGATGTAGCGACGCCGCTCGTCACCGCTCGGTTTGCGGGACCGGGCCGCCGCGAGCGTCGCGGCGATCAGCGGGCGGGTTTCGGCTGGGTCGATCACGTCGTCGATCTCAAAGAGGGCGGCGGCGTTGAGCGCCTTGGCGTTCTCTTCGGCGGCGGCGGTGAGGTCGCGCACGCGCTGCTCGCGCTTGGCCTCGTCGGCGATCGCCTCGAGCTCCCTGCGCAACGCCAGCCGCACCGCACCCTCGAGGCCCATCGGTCCAAGGTGCGCCGACGGCCAAGCCAGCGTCAGCAGCGGCTCGTGCATGCTGCCACCGGTCATCGCCTGGGCGCCGAGGCCGTAGCCGCGGCGCAGGACGACCGCGATCAGCGGCACGGTTAGGGCCGCGCCGGCCAGCAGCAGGCGGGAGGCATGCCGGACCAGGCCGGTCGCCTCGGCCTCGGGGCCGACCATGATGCCCGGTGTGTCGACCAGCGAGACAACCGGCAGGTCGAAGGCCTCGCAGAGCTGCAGGAAACGCGCGGCCTTATCGGCGGCGTCGCTGGTAATCGCGCCGGCGACATGACGGGTGTCGTTGGCGATCAAGCCCAGGGGCTTACCTCCGATTCGGAGTAGCGCGGTGACCATCTCGGGGGCGAAGCGCTCGCGCAGAAACGTGGCCGAGCCGGCATCGGCGAGCGTCTCGATGATTGGCTGGACGGCGTAGGCGCGTCGCTGGCGCTCGGGTATGGCGTCGCGAAGGCTGGCCTGGTCGGCTTCGGTCCCTGGCGGGGTGGAGCCTTGGAAGTAGGAGAGCAACTTCTTCGTCACGGCGGTGGCCTTGGCCTCATCGGCGGTGACCAAGTCGACGACGCCGTTGGCGGCCTGCATCTCGATCGGGCCCACCTCGTCCGGATCGACCTTGCCGAGCCCACCCCCCTCGATCATCGCCGGGCCGCCCATACCCAGCGAGATGCTCTCGGTGGCGACGATCAGGTCGGCGCAGCCGGCGATCACGGCGTTGCCGGCGAAGCACCGTCCGGCGACGACGGCGATGCGCGGCACGAGTCCCGAGAGGCCCGCCCAGAGGGCGAAGGCGCGGGTATCGAGTGCGGAGACAACTGGATAGTCGGTGTCGCCGGGACGGCCGCCGCCACCCTCGGCGAAGAAGACAGTTGGCAGCCGCATGCGCTCGATCAGCTCGAAGAGGCGATCCTTCTTGCGGTGCCCGAGCGCCCCCTGGGTGCCGGCGAGCACCGTGTAGTCATAGGAGAGCACGGCGCAGGCGGCGCGATCGCCAAAGAGCTCGCCGTTGACGCGGGCGGTGCCGGCGAGCAGACCGTCTGCCGGCGTGTTCGCGACCAGGTCGTCGAGCTCGCGGCGGCCTCGCTGCGCAGCAATCGCAAAGCGGCCGTACTCGACGAAGCTGCCAGGATCGATGAGGTCGTCGATGTTCTCGCGAGCGGTACGGCCGCCGCCCTCATGACGCCGCGTGACCGCCGCTTCACGCGCCGAGTCAGTCGTCAGCGCGCGCCGCCGAAGCAACTCGGAGAGATCGTCGCGCTCTGTTCCCTCGCTGCTCGGATCCTCCCCAGGCACCGGCGGAATGTTCCCAGACGACCACCGGGATTGCCCAATCCGCTTGATTGCTCTGTTTTTGAGAGATAGATTCCTTCGTCCATTCGTCCAGGAGCGCTGCGGAAGCGAGCGCCCTAAAAGGAGAGCAACTTTGAAGCAGCGACTTTCTCACGCGATCTCGGTCAAGTTGGGACTGGCGATCGCAATCGGCGTTACCGCCTCAATTGCCCTTGCACCCTCCCTCGCAAGCGGCGCCGGAGAACTGGGCCCCGCCAACACCGTCTACATCAAAGACGGCAAAGGTGGGCTGCGCTTTGAAGCACCGAAGACGATCATCGCCGGTCAGGAACTCGAGGTGCTGAACCAGACCAACCCGAAACAGGTTGGCCCACACACCTTCTCGCTCGTCACCAAGGGCTCACTGCCGAAGACGCCAAATGCGCGACAGAACTGCTTTACGCCGAAACACATCTGCATGTCGATTGCGCAGTGGCACGGGGTCAAAGGCAACGGACCGGTGAAAGTCAACCCGGTCGAGGTCGGCCTCGAAGGCTGGGACACCCTTGGCAGCACCAGCAAAAAGGGCGACTCCTGGTTCACGGGCTCGAAACCGAGCACGTCGATCCTGCAGAAAGTGAGCGCTGCGGCCGGTACGAGGATCTACTTCATGTGCGCGATCCATCCCTGGATGCAGGGCTCGATCGAAGTCCTGCCCGCGCCCACCAGCTAACCGCACGGCTGGAAGCCCCTCAGATTCACCGCGCCTGGGGCGCCGAGCTTTCCTCGGCGCCCTGGGAAGCGGGGCGCTTGCTACGGCGCTGCCGATCGGCCTGCGCCCGGGCGCGCTTCTCCCCAGCAGCGACGCAGCAGCACGAGCGGCGGGCGAGCCGTTCCGAATGCCGCTGCCGATTCCGCGGGTGCTCAGCGATGCCCGCCTGACCATCCCGATCCGCGAGGCCGAGGTGCAGGCGGTGCCCGGGCCCAAGACGCGGATGTGGACTTACGGAGGCACGTTCCCGGGGCCGACGATCCGCCGGCCCGCCGGCCATCGCACCGAGGTCACCTTCCTCCACGAGCTTCCTCGCTCGGCGGGCGAGCTGACGGTCCACCTGCACGGCGGTCACAACCGCACCCAGTTCGACGGCCAGCCGGGCGGGCTTACGCCCTCGCACGCCCGCTCGCTCTTCTGCGACATTCCGCGCGGCCTCTCGGCCCGCGCCTCAGGCAACGACATGCTGCTCGAGCCCGGGGGGCGGCGCACCTACGTCTACGACCTGATCGAGGACGGCAGGCCGGAACGGGCCGCCTTCCAGTGGTACCACGACCACCGGCTCGATCACACGGCGCGCAACATTTGGAATGGGCTCGCCGGCATGTGGATCGTCGACGACGAGTTCGAGGCCGGCCTGCCGCTGCCCCGGGGCGAGCGCGACCTGGCGCTGATGATCGCCGACCGTTCTTTTGACCGGCACAACCAGCTCACCGACCCATTCACCAGCCGGCGTCCGCCCTCTGACGGCATCAACGCCCGCAGCGTCCTCGTCAACGGCGCCCACATGCCGTACCACCGGGTCACCCCACAGCTCTACCGCCTGCGCATCCTCAACGTCTCCCAGTTTCGGCCCTACAACCTCTACCTGTCCAATGGGGCGCTGCTGGTCCAGATCGGCACCGACAGCGGTTTGATGCCGAAGCCGGTCAGCCGCGAAGAGGTCTTCATCGGACCGGGGGAGCGGGTTGAGGTGATGGTCGATTTCGGCACCGCTCGTGGGGAAAGCGTCGAGTTGCGCAGCGGCCCCCGCCACGGCGCCAGGAACCCGCTCGGCGCCCATCCTTATGTCGGAGCGCTGATGCAGTTCCGCGTAGATTCGGCTCGCCGCGCCGATCGGAGTCGCATCCCCCACAAGCTGCGGCCCCTGCCTGGGTGGACCAAGCACGTCTCCGAGAAACCAAAGCGCACCTGGGAGATCGCGATCGGCGGGCTCTTCAAGACCACCTGGCTGATCAACGGCCGCACCTTCAACCCCGCCCGCTCCGACGCCCATCCCAAGCTCGGTGCCACCGAGACCTGGGAGATCGTCAACCGCACCGACGTCGCCCACGTGATGCACATGCACCACACCGACTGGTACCTGTTCGCGCGCAACGGCCGCAAGCCGCCTCCATGGGAAGACTGCCTCAAGGAGAGCTTCTTCCTCTACCCCCGCGAAAGCATCCTCGTCGCCGGCCACTTCGCCGACTACACCGGCAAGTTTGTCATCCACTGCCACATGCTCGACCACGAGGACCACGGCCTGATGGCCCAGTTCGAGGTGGTGAAGCCTTAGGCAGAGTGCTTTGTGATCAGCCTCAGCCGATCCTCTGCAACCTGGATGAGATCCAGCATCGCGCCGCTGTCGTCGGATATCTCGATCAACTTGGCGTCCCCATAGTCGCTTACCACCGTGCCCGTAGTGCCGGATGCCCACTTCCCGACCCCGTCGAGAAGTTCGATGAAGTCGTGTTCGCCGATTGCGTGCTTTACCGTTGCCATCGTTCTCCAGTCTAGGGTCTGGGGAATGCGCTCACAAGGCGGGGTGGTGCGCCGTAGCGGACAATCTCCCAGACTGTCCTCACGTTGACGATTCGCCCACTTTTCTCATGGATTCCATGGACTGGTAGTTCGACGATGCAGTTGACTCCATGGAGTGGGTTGCGTCGGACCGAGTCGATCGGCGCGGTGAGAATCTCTACCTTGATCGAACGCGCCAGGTGGTCGAGATCGTCAAGGGTGATGCCGAGAATCAGATTGAAGCCTCGTGCCTTGGGCCTGCCGTCCTCATGGTTCAAGTTGAGGCTGTAGTCGGCGAGCTTTTTCCGCACCCCGAACGCATTCTCCGCTCCCGGAAGTGGCTCTCCGATCTTCGGTGGCCAACTCATTTGGCGACCGTAGGCCAGCCGAACGCACCTATGGCGCGCAAAACTTCAAGTCACTAACGCAAAACCAGGCCCTTGCGGGCCTGGTTTTGTCCCCCGTAAACCGGCGCCGCGCTTAGGCGCCGCGCGCGTGCGGCGTGTGGTGACTGATGTGGAGGTTGTCGAGCAACCTCGGGATGTAGAGGAGGCCGCAGACGCCGACGACGACGTAGACGACGTCGGTGAGCGTGCCGCTCCCGAAGACGTCCGAGATCACGTTCGTGTCGAACAGGCCGACCATTCCCCAGTTGAGAGCTCCGAGGACCATGGCCAGCAGAGCAATGGGCTCGAGCCGCTTGATCGTCTCCATCTCTTCCTCCTAAGGGAGATAATGCGAATAGTTACAAGAGGGATACACCGAAGCCCGCGACGCGGTTACGGTCGGTCGGGGCCGTGCAGGCTCTATTGCTAGGCGCCGATCAGCTCGATGCGGTAGCCGTCGGGGTCGCGGAGGAAACAGATGAGGTGGCCCTCGGTGCGGCCGCCGGGGCGGTAGGGGGGCTTTTCGGGCTCGATGCCTTCGGCGGCGAGGCCCTCGAGGGTGGCGTCGAGGTCGTCGACCATGAGGGCGATGTGGTTGTAGCCGGTGCCGTGCTCGTAGCCGGTGACGCCGTGGTTGTAGGTCAGCTCGAGGACCGGGTCTTCGCCGGGCAAGTTCATGAAGATGTTGATCGCCTCGTCGCCGATCGGCATGCGGCCGGCCACTTCGAAGCCGATCTTTTCGTAGAAGGCGACCGAGCGGTCGATGTCGCCGATCCGGTAGCAGGTGTGCAAGAACTTCGCCATCGGCTTCGCAGCCTAGCGGCCTCCCTACAATTTGCAGACGAATGGCTCGCCGCACGCGCCTGCGCAGGCGCAAGTCTCATACCTCGAGGTGGAAGAAGGTCACGGTCCCGCTGGGGGTCGTGGTCGCTGTGGCCCTGGTCGCGGGCGGGGTCGCCGGCGGCTGGGCGGTCGACGTATATGAGTCGGCGCCGCCGCTGTCCAGCCTCAAACCGGTGCAGAAGGGCCGCTCCTCGGCGATCTACGCGGCTGACGGCAGCCTGATCGGCTTCATCCAGGCCGAAAACATCCGCCAGCCGGTGCCGGGCAGGGCGATGCCGCAAACGCTCCGCGACGCGACCGTCGCGATCGAGGACAAGAACTACTTCAATCACGGCGCGCTTGACCCGGCCGGCATCGCCCGCGCCGCCTGGAAGGACCTGCTCGCCGGCGGCAAGCCGGTGCAGGGCGCCTCGACGATCACTCAGCAGCTGGTCCGCAACCTCTACATCCAGAATCCGCAGGAGACGATCAAGCGAAAGCTGATCGAAGCGCACCTCGCCTACGAGATGGAGGACGCCCACACGAAGGACTGGATCCTCACCGCCTACCTCAACACGGCGCCCTACGGCACGGTCGAAGGGGAGACCGCGGTCGGAGTCGAGGCGGCCGCGCAGACCTACTACGGCATGCCCGCCAAGGACCTTGGCCTGATCGAATCGGCGTTGATCGCGGGACTGCCCCAGGCGCCCTCTGAATACAACCCGTTCCTCGACCCGCATGCCGCCATCCAGCGCCGCAACGAGGTGCTCGACGCAATGCACGAGGAGGGCTACATCGACGGGGCGGAATACCGGCAGGCGTTGAGCAGCGGTCTCGGCCTCAGCCCCGGCCACAAGTATCGGGTGATCCACGATCCGTTCCTCTTCGACCTCGTCCAGCAGGAGCTGATCGACAAATACGGGATCAACACGGTGCGCAACGGTGGCCTCAAGGCCTACACGACGATCGATCCCGAACTGCAGGAACGGGCGCAGGAAGCGGTCGATTCCTGCAGCGTCTGTTACGCGGAAGGCGGCCCGGCCGCGGGGTTGGCGTCGGTCGATCCCTCCACCGGTGAGATCGTCGCGCTTGCCTCGACCGAAGGCTTCGAAAGCGAAAACGAATTCAACTACGCCTGGCAGGCCCACCGCCAGCCCGGTTCGTCGTTCAAGACCTACGTGCTGGCGACCGCGATCAAGCAGGGGGTCGACCCTGACACCACGTACTACGACGGAACCTCGCCGAAGACGCTGGAAACTCCCGGCGGCGGCACCTGGACGGTGAACAACGCCGAGCCCGGCGGCGGCACAATGTCGCTTGCCTCGGCGACCTGGGAGTCGGTCAACGTCATCTTCGCCCAGCTCGACCTCGACGTCGGCCCTGAAAACGTCACCGAGACTGCCCACGAAATGGGCATCGAAGCGCCGCTCGAATCGGTGCCGGCGGAGGCGATCGGCGGTCTCGCGATCGGCGTCACGCCGCTCGAACAGGCCGACGGCTACGCGACCCTGGCCAGCGGCGGCATCCACCACGAGCCGACCGCGATCAGCCGGGTGGAGTTCCCCGACGGCAAGGTCGAGGAAACCGATCCCGACTCGGGCGAGCGCGTGCTCACCGAGGGCCAGGCATATGAAGTGACCCGGTTGCTCGAGGGCGTGATCACCCAGGGCACCGGCGCCGGTTACACCTACATGGGCTGCTCTGCCGAGGCCGGCAAGACGGGAACCTCGGAGGACCTATCCGACGCCTGGTTCGTCGGCTACACGCCGCTCTACTCGACCGCGGTCTGGGTCGGCCACCCGCAGTCGCGCGAAGCGACCGGCTTCGGCGGGCCAACGGCGGGGCCGATCTGGCGCTCCTTCATGGAAGCTGCCGTCGCCGGCGACTGCCCGGAATTCCCCGAACCCTCGGCCCTGCCCGAGCTCTCCGGTCTAGACAGTGATCACACCTCGGGCTCGTCCGGGTCAAGTGAATACGAATACAACGAATACGAAGAAGAAGAATCGACCGACGAGCCGTCGAAACAGGACAAAGGCAAAGGCGGCGACGAAGCGCCCGAACCTGCGCCGGAAGCCGCCCCGGCTCCGGAAGCAGCGCCCGAACCAGCCCCCGAAGCGGCTCCTGCGCCGCCCCCGGCGGTTGGGGGCGGCATCTCCAGCCCCCACTGAACGCGACCGCTCTCGAAATCGTCGGCCTAGCCAAGGGTCTCGGCTGACTTTTGTCGATCAGGATCGTTCAACTATTCAGGGTCGGTATCGCCTGAGGTCGTCAGCAGACTCCGGGCGAACCTGATCCCGCCCCGGGGCGCCTGCCACGCAGGGTGGGCCCCCGGGGCGTCGAGCACCTCATCCGCACCGCATTTACGACTTTGCTGATCGACATTGTGCTACCCTGCCGATCTTCTTTAGAACTAAGTCAGTCAAAAAACTAAATCAGTCAAGAAAGAAAGGATTCCTTTCTATGCGGAACGCTCGCAAGGTAACCCGGCGGCGCAGCGTCAACGCGGCTCTCCTGGCCGCTCTGTTGGCCCTGGCGGCTGTGATCGCCGGATGTGGAAGCAGCAGCGACGAGAGCAGCGGCTCCTCCTCGGGGGGCGGCAAGCTCGACGTGGTCGGCTACTCCACACCGGAAGCCGTCTACCAGGAAGACCTGGAGCCGGCATTCGAGAAGACCTCCGCGGGCAGCGGCGTCAGCTTCAGCAACTCCTTCGGCGCCTCCGGTGACCAGAGCCGCGCCGTGGTCGCGGGCCAGCCCGCCTCCGTCGTCCACTTTGCCCAGGCCGGCGACATGGAACGGCTGGTCGAAGAAGGCGGGATCGTCGCCAAGGGCTGGGACAAGCAGCCCTACGGCGGCATCGCCCAGGACTCGATCGTCGTGATCAGCGTCCGCAAGGGCAACCCGGAGGGAATCCAGACACTCGACGACGTGCTGAGCAAGGACGTCGACGTGGTCACTCCGAACCCGTTCAGCTCCGGAGCGGCCCGCTGGAACATCATGGCCGTCTACGGGACCTTGATCAACGAGGGCTCCTCGCCCGACGAGGCGCTCGCCGGCGTCAAGACCCTGCTTGAAAAGACGGTCGCGCAGCCGGGCAGCGCCCGCGATGCGCTCGCCGCCTTCACCCAAGGCCAGGGCGACGTCCTGCTCGGCTATGAGAACGAGGCGATCAAGGCCGAAGAGGAAGGCGAAGACCTCGAATACGTCGTGCCGCCCTCGACGATCCTGATCGAAACTCCGATCGCTGTCACCAAAGACGCGCCGGAGCCGGCGGCACAGGATTTCCTCGACTTCATCTGGTCAGATGAGGGACAGGAAATCTGGGCCGAAAACGGCTACCGCCCGGTCAACCCGAAACTGGTCGACGCGAAACAGTTCCCGACCCCGAAGGAACTCTTCAAGATCAGCCAGTTCGGTGGCTGGAGCAAGGTCAACGACGAGTTCTTCGATGACGAAACGGGCTCGGTCGCCAAAATCGAGACCGAACTCGGGGTCTCCACCTCAGGCTGATGTCAGCGCACCCGGCAAGCGCAACATCGGTTCCCGCAGCACCCCGGGCGGGCATTCGCCTGCCCGGGCTCGGCGTCGGCGTCGGCGGCGGCACGGTCATGCTCTACCTGAGCATCATCGTGCTGCTGCCGCTGGCGGCCGTCGTCAGCGAAGCCTTCACCGGCGGCCTCGGCACCTTCTGGGATCAGGTCACCTCGCCGCTGGCGCTGAAGAGCCTGAAACTGACGGTCGTCTGCTCGCTGATCGTCGTCGTGGTCAACGGGATCTTCGGCACGATCCTCGCCTGGCTGCTGGTCCGCGACGACTTCCCCGGCAAAAGCGCGGTCAACGCGGTGATCGACCTCCCCTTCGCCCTGCCGACGATCGTCGCCAGCCTCACCCTGCTGACGCTGTACGGCAACGACAGCCCGCTGGGGATTCACCTGGCGGCGACGCAGGCCGCCGTCGTCGTAGCGCTGATGTTCGTCACCCTTCCCTTCGTCGTCCGCGCCGTGCAGCCGCTGCTGCTGGAGATGGACCGTGAGATGGAGGCCGCCGCCGCCTCGCTCGGGGCCGGCAACTTCACGATCTTCCGCCGCATCATCCTTCCCAACCTCCTTCCCGGCCTCGCCGCCGGCGTCGCCCTCGCGTTCGCCCGCGCGCTGGGCGAGTTCGGCTCCGTCCTCCTCTTCGCCGGCGGGCTGCCCGACACGACCGTCTCCTCGGTCTTCATCCGCAACCAGATCGAGTCCGGCAACGAGATCGGCGCCTCCGCCGTCTCGGTGGTGCTGCTCGTCGCCTCACTCTTGCTGCTCGGCGTCGTCTCGTTGATCCAGCGCTGGGCGATCCGCCACGACCGCAGCTCGAGCGAGTTCATCCCGACGCTCGCCAAGGATGTCGGCGGCGACGGAGGTGGCGTCTGATGGGCGCCAATCCCGCCAGCCGCTGGGGCCTGCGAGCGCTCGGGCTCGGCTACCTGACGATGCTGCTGCTGATCCCGCTGGTGATGATCTTCTACAAGACCTTTGAAGACGGGATCGGCCCGCCGCTCGACGCGATCACCTCGCCCGACGGCCTGCACGCGCTGAAGCTGACGCTGCTGATGGTCGTGATCGCGGTGCCGCTCAACACGATCTTCGGGATCGGCTGCGCGCTGCTCCTGGTCCGCCGCAAGTCGAAGGCGAACCCGGTGATCGACGCGATCATCAACCTCCCGTTCGCGGTCTCTCCAGTCGTCATCGGCCTCTCGCTCTTCCTCCTCTACGGAACCGGCGGCTGGTTCGCGTTCCTCGGCGAAAACGGGATCGAGATCCTCTTCTCGGTGCCGGGGATGGTGCTTGCCAGCATCTTCGTCTCGCTGCCGTTCGTGGTCCGCGAGACCGTGCCGGTGCTGCAGGAGATAGGCACCGACCAGGAGATGGCCGCCTCGACGCTCGGGGCAAACGGCTGGCAGACCTTCTGGAAGATCACCCTGCCGTCGATCCGCTGGGGTGTCGCCTACGGCGTCGTCCTCACCACCGCGCGGGTGCTCGGCGAGTTCGGCGCCGTGACGATCGTCTCCGGCTCGATCAGCGGGCAGACCCAGACCCTGCCGCTGTTCGTCGAGAAGCAGTACGCCAACTTCAACTCCACCGGCGCCTACGGCGCCTCCCTGGTGCTGGCGCTCCTGGCGCTGATCACCCTGTTCGCAATGAACCTGCTCAAACGAAAGGAGGACGCCTGATGGGAATCTCAGTCGAGGGAGCAAACAAGCGCTTCGGTGACTTTCAGGCGCTCGACGACGTATCGATCGATGTCCCCGATGGCTCGCTGACGGCCCTGCTGGGGCCCAGCGGCAGCGGCAAGTCCACCCTGTTGCGGGCGATCGCCGGGCTCGAGGAGCTGGACTCGGGAGAGGTGACGATCAACGGCGAGGACGCGACCGGGAAGCCGGCGCAGAAGCGTGGCGTCGGCTTCGTCTTTCAGCACTACGCCGCCTTCAAGCACATGACGGTCTACGACAACGTCGCCTTCGGCCTGAAGATCCGCAAGTGGAAGAAGCAGGAGACCTCCCAGCGCGTCCACGAGCTGCTGCAGCTGGTCCAGCTCGACGGCCTCGCCGGCCGCTTCCCCTCTCAGCTCTCCGGCGGTCAGCGCCAGCGCATGGCCCTGGCGCGGGCGCTCGCGGTCGAGCCGCAGGTGCTGCTGCTCGACGAGCCCTTCGGCGCCCTCGACGCCAAGGTCCGCAAGGACCTGCGCACCTGGCTGCGCCGCCTCCACGACGAGATGCACGTGACGACGATCTTCGTCACCCACGACCAGGAGGAGGCGATGGACGTCGCCGGTCAGCTGGTCGTGATGAACGAGGGCCGCGTGGAGCAGTCGGGCAGCGCCGACGACCTCTACGACCACCCCGCCAACGAGTTCGTGATGAGCTTCGTCGGCGAGGTCAACCGGCTCGGCGAGCACTTCGTGCGCCCGCACGACATGTCGGTCGTGCTCGATCGCGAGGACGGCGACGAGGAGGCGATGGTGCAGCGGATCGTCGCCCTGGGCTTCGAGATCCGGGTCGAGTTCGTGCTCGGCGACGGCACCGAGGTCTGGGCCCAGCTGACCCGCGCCGAGCTGCAGAAGCTGGAGCTGCGCGAGGGCCAGATCGTCTACCTGCGGCCGGGCCAGACCAAGAGCTTCAGCGGTGACTCACCACCCGACGGTGACGGGGCCTCGACTCCCCGTGACTCAAAAGGTGGCGACGACGCAGAGGTATCTGCAGCCGCTTGAAGAGGCGACGGGGCGGGGTGCGCTTTGCCGGGTGGCGCCCCGCCCCGACTCGTCATCAAGCCACACCAAGAAGGTACTGATCCCGATACCAGGCGATCTGCTGGCCGCCGAAACCGTCTCAGCCCGCGCAATAGACGGGTTGAGACGGTTTCGCGGAGAGCGGTTCAGTGAACCGAGGGTCCGGATGCCTGCATCAAGCTAGGCGGCGCTCGAAGCTCTTCTCGAGCGACTGCTCATCTTCCTCTCCGGCGATGGTCTTGTCGAGGCGGGCGATCGCCTTGCGGCCGTCGAGGCGCAGGGTCGCGACCTGGTTGTCGAAGTAGGGGCCCTCGAGGAGGCGCCAGCGAATTCCGGGATCGGGAGCACCGGCTGCACTGGCCAGGCCGCGGGCGACCGCGGTGAGTGTTCGGGAGAAGCCAGCGCGGACGACGCGCCGCTCGTTCGCTTCGAGCGGGTTGCGGTATGGCGAGCAAACCGCCTGGTAGACGGGGCTCTGCATGCCGGCGTCGCGCTTGAAGGCGACGTCGCATAGGTAGGCATGGTGGACGTCACCGGAGAGGAGCACGATCGAGGCCGGCGCTTTTCCTCGCTTGCCTGAGCCGACCTCTTCGAGCAGCTTGCGCAGTCGCTGGAAGGAGAACTGGAAAGCGGCCCAGTGGTCGAAGTCGACGGCGCGGCGCAGCTGCTCGCTGCCGCGTGCAATCGGCTCGCCCCAGGCCCCATCGCAAAGCCGCTCGTTCCAGGCCTCGAGGTGGTGGAAGCCGGGGGAGAGGAGGTAGGGGACCGTGGTGGCCAGGAGCAGATGGTCGAAGTCGCCGCTTGCGTGATCGACGATCCAGTCCCAGACCTTGTCGTCGAACATCGAGCGCCGCTCCTCGGTCAGCACCCGGGCGGCGCGCGAGTCGATGAAGACCGCCCGCACCCCGTCGATGTCGCGACAGAAGCTCCATCGCGTGCCCGCTGCGGTCGTGTCGATCTCCTTGGCCCAACTGCGGAGAATCTCGGTCGCATCGGGATTGCCCCGCACCCGCGCGTAAAGGTCGTTCTCGTCGAGTTCACGCGGCGAGAGGTTGCCGAGGTGCTGGTAAATCCAGTAGGTGGCGATCCCGTCGATGGCGCGCTCGTGCCACCACTCCTTGCGGTCCATCTCCTCGTGCCAGGAGCGCGAGATGTTCCAGTCGTCGCTCATGTCATGGTCGTCCCAGACCATTGAGGTGGAGACCGTCGAGAACAGCCAGCGAATCATCGGGTCGCTCCAGCTCTCTTCGTAGAGCCAGCTGTACTCCTCGAAATCGACCACCTCCTCCCCGGGGGGCTCGGAGGTATCGCGGCGGGCGCGGATCTTCTTGCGCGCTTGCGGCGAGCCCTCGTCGACGTAGATTCTGATCGCCGAGCAGGAAGAGCAGCTCCGGCCACTTGTCGCGATCGTCGCGCGCCATCTGGGTCGCCAGCACGTGCAGGGCGTCGAGCTCGTGACCGTCTTCGTGTTCGTCCTTGGTCTGCGTGTAGGGCTCCTCGTGTGGGACCGCCACACGGCAGGAGCCGAAGCAGATGTCGAGTGGTTTGTTGGGGGAGAAGGTGCGGATTGCGCTCGGAGGCAGGTCGCTGCCCCCTGATGGCCAGCGGCGCTCGCCGTCGAGTGCGACCTCGTACTCGTAGAAGCCACCGGGCTCGAGGTCCTCGATGCGGACCAGGGCGTAGTGGTGGCCGGCGACGGCGAAGGTCGGCTCGCGGCGGCCGAGGATCTCCACCTCGCAGGACGCGTCGGTCTCGACCCAGATCGTCGCCTCGGTTTCGGAGACGTAGCGGAGCAGCGGGCCGAGGACGAGGCCGGGCATTTGGATCAACTACCCAAACCGGCGGGCAAGCAACCGTGGGCTCTTCTTGCTAATCTTGAGTTAGATGGTCAATAAACCCAAGAAAGGAGAGAGGCGATGAGCGGCGCACCCCAGCACACGAAATTCGTCTCGCGCGGCAGGCTGAACGGCGTGCTCCGCCAGCACCCGGTGGGAGGGGGGCCGGCGGATGCGGCGGCAACCCAGCCCGGGCGCGAGCAGCACGCGGTGGACGATCTGGATACGCAGGCTTTCGAAGCCCTCTACTACCGGGCCCGCCTGATCCTCGGCGAGCCGCTTCCCCGACCCGGGCGGTTTCAGCTGCGCGGGCACTGAGGCCTTCTCCCTGGCCCTCGAGACCGACCGCGCCGGAGCGATTCCGGCGCGGTCGGGTCATTTCGCGAGCCTATTTCGATTTGGTCGTTTCCGTGGGCGGCAGTTCCGGTCGCTCGGGATAGGCCTGGGCCGCCAGGCTCCAGCTCTTCAGCGTGAAGACCACCCCTTTGGCGCCGGCGTACTGGATCGCAACGGTGTGACCGCCCTTGGCGAGGACAGTGGTCTGCATCACCGTCTCGACGATCGCCGCGGGACTCGGCGAGTTCGCGGTCGCCGGAGCGATATTGACTTTGCCGGTCGATTGGCCGTCGACCACGATCTGGATCGGGCAGGCGAGATCCACCGTCGGTTTCGCCGCTGTGCAGGTCACCGATCCCGAGAACGTGATCACGACCGAGCCGGTGCCCGGAAGGCCGAACGAGGTGTAGGCGGTCGGCAGATACACCGGGGTCGTCCCATCGTTCGACCACGGAGCGGTTCCTGCCGCGATCGCCGCCTTGGGCGGAAACGGCAGCTCGGCCTTCTTCGCGTAGGTATTGCCGGCGGCTTTCTTCCTCAGGTAGAGCGTCGACGCCTTCTTGTTGGAGACGTAGATCTGGCCGGCCGCTTTCTTCGTGATGAAGGTGCCGCCGAGCGAGTGCCCGGCGAATGACGGCGTCACCGCGATCGCCGCGGCGAGTACCGCCGCCAGCACGACCGCCGTGGCGGCGCGAGGCGTGGACAGTCTTCTTCTGAGCAATTGAACCTCCGTTCATGGCATGCCGAGGCAGCCTTCTTTAGTAAAGAGGTCAATAAAGTACAGAAGCTGGTAGGGTCATGTCGAGTTAGACAATCAAGAAACTCCAGTACCCGGCAAGGAAGGAAGCAAACAAGCATGAGAATCAGGACTCTCGCCGTCTCGGCGATCGCCCTCGGGGCTCTGGCGCTGCCGGCCTCTGCCGGGGCTGCGACCCTGATCGGGTCGGGCTCGGTTGCGGCGCAGCCCGTGCTGCAGGCGCTGTTCAGCACCTACACGAAAGAGGTCAATCACAAAGTCCACTTCGTCTACACGGCCAACGGCGGCAACGCCGGGGTCAAGGACGTCCAGAACGGCACCAGCCAGTTCGCCGGGCAGGCCCGTACGCCGCTGCCCAGCGACGCCGGCACGACCTACGTCAAGTTCTTCCTCGATGGCCTCTGCATCGACGTCAACCCGAAGAACAAACTCAGCAACATCACGATCCAGCAGACCCACGACATCTACCGCGGGCTGCTCACCAATTGGAGCCAGTTGCCGGGCTCGGGGCTCGCCACGACGATCGACCCGGTCGGTCGTGACACCAATGGAGGGACCTACAACTTCTTCCTCCAGGCGGTCCTCAACAACGAACTGCCGGCCTCCAACGTCAACGCGCTGACGGCGGACGGTCTCGTCGTCAATGCGGTCAAGCAGGATCCGAACGCGATCGGCTACGACGGCCTGGCTTGGCAGGGCGCGGGACAGAAGGCGCTCAAGGTCAACGGCGTCCCCTGCCTGGCCTCGAAGATCAGCGTCGAGCCGCTCAAGTACCCGCTCTCGCGCTACATCTTCCTGGTCCTGCCGGGCGACGGCAGTGGCATCTCGCCGGCCCTCGGCAAGTTCATCGACTGGGCCCGGCGCAGCCCCCGGGCCGGGGAAGTGATCGCCAAAGCCGGCGGCGTCCCCGCCTTCAACAAGAAGGCCAAAAAACACTAGATGGACGAGGCGTACTCCTCCGAGTACGGCCCCAAGTGGTCGGACCAGCGCGCCGGGCGATTGCTCGGCGCGCTGGTCTGTGCCGTCGTCGGCCTGCTTTTGGCGCTGATCGTCACCGTCTTCGTCAAGGCCTGGCCGTCGTTCGCCCATAACGGCCTGGCCTGGTTCGGCTCCGGCGGCAGCGTCGAAGAACAGCTCAACCAGATCTACCTCTCCGGGCTGAGCGGCGCCAACTACGTCTACACCTTCCACGGCTGGCAGCTGATCTGGAGCACGCTGCTGATCACCGGCGGCGCGGTGCTGCTCGCCCTCTTCTGCTCGCTCTTCGTCTCCGTCTTCATCGTCGAGTTCGCGCCCGAGTGGATGCGCGACGTGCTGCAGCCGGTGGTCCGCTTTCTCGCCAGCGTGCCCTCGGTGATCTACGGCCTGCTCGGCGTGCTGGTGATCGTGCCGTTCATCGGCAATCACCTGGTGACCGAGTCGCAGAAGGCCTCGGTGGCGGGGGTGATTTCGCTGAGCGGCTACAGCCTGCTCGCCGCGGTGCTGATCCTCACGGTGATGATCGCGCCGCTGATGGTCTCGATCTCCTCCGACGGCCTGCGCTCTGTACGCCCCGGCTGGCTGGAGGGCTCGCTGGCGCTCGGCGTCAACCGTTGGCGCACGACCTGGAAGATCGCCGTGCGCACCGCGCGCCCGGCGATCGTCGCCGGCACCGTGCTGGCGGTGGCGCGGGCGATCGGCGAGGCGGTGATGCTGGCGATGGTCTCCGGCTCGGTCGCCTTCGCCCCCAACCCCGCCGATGGGCTGATCTTCATCTACGAGCCGTCGCGGCCGCTGGCGCCGACGATCGTCAAGAACATCGACTCGCTCGGCTCGCCGCCATCGAACGCGACGCTGTTCGCGATCGCCGCCGTGCTGCTCTTCTCGGCAGCGCTGTTCTCACTGGCCGGCTGGGTGGCGCGCCGGGCGATGCGCAAATACGGGGCGACGGCCTGATGGAGTCCTCAGTCGCCACTCCGCCTGCGGGCCGGCCGCCCACGCCTGCGCCACAGAAACCGACCAAGGAGCCCGTCGAGGGCAGCGCCACATGGCGGCTCTCGGATCGGATTGGCCTGGCGATCTGCTGGGCGCTGGGCCTGCTCTTCTGCGCGATCGCGGTGGCGATCGTCGTCTACCTCTTCCTGCAGGGGGTCAAGTACCTGAAGCCCTCGATGCTCGTCACTCCGGCCACCGCCGGGTTCACCGAGAGCGAATCGGGCGGCTTCTCGGACGCCTTCATCGGCACCCTGATCGTCGCCGTGATGGGGATCGCGATCGCCTTGCCGGCCGGCGTGGGAGTCGCCGTGTGGTTGGTCGAGTACGGCCGTCCGGCCGCCCTGGCGCGGATCACCGAATCGACGATCGAGGCGATCGCCGGCATCCCCTCGATCGTCCTCGCCCTCTTCGGCACGGTGATCTTCTCCAGCACCGCGCTCGGTTTCCTCAGCCGCACCTCCGAAGGTGTGGTCTTCGGCCGCTCCTTCTTCGCCGCCTCGGCGATGCTCTCGATCGTCGCCCTGCCGCTGGTCGTCGCCAGCACCCGCGAGGGGCTGAACGCAATTCCCCAGCACGTTCGCGAGGCGTCCTACGCGGTCGGCAAGACCAAGATCGCGACCACGCGGCGGATCCTGCTGCCGGCGGCTCGCCCGCAGGTTGCGACCGGCGCGATGCTCGGCCTCGGCCGGATCATCGGCGACACGGCGATCATCGTCGTCCTGCTCGGTGCGACCCAGAACTTCGCGCCGGTTGGCGGCGCGTTTCCCCTCAACTACCTGCGCGGTGCTGGAACCACCCTGACCAACTTCGTCTACGAGGCGTCCCCGACCGGGAACCTCAACCAGCCGCAGAAGGCCTACGCAGCGGCCTTCGTCCTGCTGCTGATGGTCCTGGCCCTCAACGCCGCCGTCGACGTCGTCCATCGCCGCGCCCGAAAGGTGGGAACGTGGAGTCACTAACCCCCGACGTGTCTGAGCTTTCAGGGTCCATGGGACCCAAAAACTCAGACACGCCCCATGGTCCCCCGCCGATCCGGCGTTTGCCGCTGGAGGACGTCCAGGCCGCTACACAGGTGGCTCCGCCCACGACCTCGACGAACGGCAAGGGCGTTGCAGCCCCCGGCGGCTTCACCGCGGCGCGGCGCTCGATCAGCGCCCCGCAGTTCTCGATCCGCCGCATGGAAATCGACGACGTCTCGGTCTCTTACGCCAATCGCGAAGCCGTCAAGTCGGTCTCCCTGCCGGTCCGCCAGGGCGAGGTGCTGTCGCTGATCGGACCATCCGGCTGCGGCAAGACGACGCTGCTGCGCTCGCTCAACCGGCTCACCGAGCTGACCCGCACGGCGACACTGCGCGGGCGCATCCTGCTCGACGACGTCGACATCCGCTTGATCGAGCCGACCTCGCTGCGGCGGCGGGTGACGATGGTCTTCCAGCAGCCCAACCCGTTCCCGATGAGCGTCTTCGACAACATCGCCTACGTGTTGCGCGAGCAGGGCTCGCGGCGCCAGCGCAAGAAGGCGCTGGAGCCAAAAGTCCACAGTGCGCTTGAGCGAGCGGGTCTCTTCGAGGAGGTCAAGGACAGTCTCGACCACCCGGCGCTGAGGCTCTCCGGCGGCCAGCAGCAGCGGCTCTGCATCGCCCGGGCGTTGGCGGCGGAACCCGAGGTGCTGCTGCTCGACGAGCCCTGCTCGGCGCTCGACCCGCAGTCGACCCAGGTGATCGAGGACCTGATCGTGAAGCTGCGCGACGACGTCGCCGTGGTGATCGTCACCCACAACCTGCAGCAGGCCTACCGGATCGCCGACCACGTCGCCTTCATGTACCTCGGCGAGCTGGTCGAGTACAGCAGCGCGACGGCCCTCTTCGGCTCGCCCCGCGAGCAGCGGACCAAGGAGTACGTGAGCGGTGCCTTCGGCTAGCCGCGCCACATATCCAGCCAGCCTGCTGGTCACCTGCGCCCTTTTGCTGGCCGTCGTTGCATCCGGCTGTCAGACCACCCAGGACACCGCGGCGGAAAAGCAGGCGGAATCGAAGCGAATCCTCGAAAAGCGCGAGCAAAAGCACCGAACCAAGTCGCACGATCAAGAAAGCGAGAAGCGATGAACGTGCTATCCGAGCACCCCCTGGCCGGCTCGAGCCAGTACGAGCCCTGCGAGGAGTGCGGCGCGCCGCTCGACCCGCAGCAGCGCTATTGCGTCAACTGCGGAGCGCGGAGAGGCAACGGAGCCAACCCCGCTTCGCGCTACTTCGCGGCGATGAGCAAGCGTGCCCATCGCCCACCGCTGCGCCCGCCCGCCAAAAGTGGCTCCGGCAGCAGGGCGGCGGCGGTTGGCTTCTTCGCCTTGCTGCCGATCGCTGTCGCGATCGGGGTCGTGGTCGGCCGCAGCGGCAACGACGGCGGCGAAAACGAGGCGCTATTGGAGGCGCTGCGCAATCAGCCCGCCGCGGTCGCCGGCACGACCGCCGGCGCCACGGCGGCGGCAAATGAAGGCAAAACCGGAAAGGGCAAAGAGGCGGGGAAGTCCACCAAGGGTGGTGGGAAAGTCGTCGCCCAGACCAGCAACGGCACCGTCCACCAGGTGACCGGCTACAAGCCGCCGCAAAAGAAGGTCGAAGAAGACACAAGGCTGGTCGAAGCAAATCCCGAACAGACTGGCGACAACTACATCAAGGCGCAGCAGAACCTGCCCGACGTGATCGTCGTTGGCGGCGATCCAAGCTCGGCTCCCGCTGCGTCGGGTGGAGCGGGAGAACCATGAGCGAGGACCTGCGCGCACAACGCGACCGGCTGCTGGAGAAGTTCACGATCATGCAGACGGACCTCGGCGGCGCCTTCTATGAGATGGCAATCCGCGACCACGTCCGGATGGACGTCCTCACCCGCAAGGCGGCCGAGTTGCAGCGGGTCGATGCCGAGCTGCTTGCGGTGGAACGGATGCTCGGCATGTTCTCCGAGGACGCCGCGTGAAGGCGGCGATCAAAAGGCAAGTCGAGCGGGCGGTCGCCGCAGCCGCGACCCTGACCGGCAAGCGCTTTGGCCTCCTCGTTGCTTCCTCCGTGGTGGCGACCTCGGCGGTCGTCGCGAGTGCGATGACGGGGGCGGGGGGGAGCGGGGCTCTGGCAGCCTTGCTTGGCCGCAGCCTCGCCTCCGACAACGTGCCGGCGGCGAGTGCGCCGCCGGTCCCCCCAACGGGAAGCGAGTCCTCAGCTGCGGGAGGCAGTTCGCCGGCGCCAGCGGCTGGACCGGCCTACGTCCCGGCGCCTCCCCCTGCGCCGGCAAGCGAACCCGTGAGCGAACCGTCGGCGAAGAAACCCGCTCCGACGCAACCCGAATCGGAGGCGGGCCGGGTCAAGCACGTCTTCGTGATCTCGCTGACCAGCCCGGGCTACGAGCAGTCACTGGGAGCGCAGTCGCAAATGCCCTACCTCTCCGCGACCCTGCGCCCACAGGGCGAGCTGCTCAGCAACTACACGCTGCTCGACGATGGCGCGCTCGCCAACGGCATCGCGGCGGTCAGCGGCCAGCCGCCCAACGCCGCGACCAGTGCGGGCTGCCCTGGCAATGAAGAGTTCACCGCCGGCAAAACGAACAGCAAGGGAGTTCTCAGCGGCGCCGGATGCGTCTACCCGGTCGAAACTTTGACCCTCGCTAACCAGCTGACCAGCGGACAACTCACCTGGCGAGCCTATGCGGAGGGGATGGCCGACGAAACCGGCAAGCCGGCCAACTGCGTTCATCCCGATCCCGGCGAGCCCAGCACGTCGGCCCAACCGGGCGGCTACGCGGCTGCTCAGAACCCGCTCGCCTATTTCCATTCGTTGCTTGATCTCGGCGACTGTTCGGCCAACGACGTCCCGATCGAGCAGTTGAGCAAGGACTTGGCAAAAGCCGAGAAGACCCCCAGCTACTCGTTCATTGCTCCGACACCATGTAGCTCTGGCGCCATCGCACAGTGCGCCGCCGGCGCCCCCGAAGGTGCCGCCGGCGCCGATGCCTTCCTCTCGACATGGGTGCCGAAGATCCTCGCCGCACCTGCCTACAAGGCCGACGGGGTTCTGGTCGTCGCCTTCTCGGCGATCGATCCGGCGAGCCCCGAAACCTCGGCTCCGGCGGGGGACCCGCTTCGCACCGGCGCCCTCCTGCTCTCGCCTTTCGTCACCCCCGGTGGCAGCGATGCTGGCGCTTACGGTCCCTACTCGCTCCTGCGCTCCACGGAGGAGCTCTTTGGCCTCGACCCCCTGGCCTTGGCTGGTGACCCGAAGACCAAATCCTTCGCAGCCGGTCTTCTGGAGGAAAACGGTGGTGACTAGGAGGGTCTAGCTCGTTTGGGGTGCCGCCCCATCGGGGAAAAGCCGAAGGCAGTCTTGGGGAATACCCCGATGAACCCGATCCATCTCGGCTGGAGAATCGGAGGACTATGCCGCCGCGTGGAGGAGATCGAGAGCCGCCCCGCTTCACCGACCGCCGCGACGCCGGTCGGCAGCTGGCCCTAGCGCTGCTCCCGCTTGTTGAGGAGGGCCCGGTCGTGGTGGGTCTGCCGCGCGGGGGGATTCCGGTTGCCGAGGAGGTCGCGAGCGCGCTCGGCGCTCCGCTTGAGTTCCTCGCCGTGCGCAAGCTCGGAGCTCCCCACAACCCCGAGTACGGGATCGGCGCGATCGCCGAGGGCGGTACGCACATCTTCGACCCGGAGGCCATCGCCGTGCTCGACATCGACAACGGAATGCTCGAGGCGATCGTCGCTCGCGAGTCGGCGGAGTTGCAGCGGCGCGTCGAGGCTTACCGTGGCGGCAAGTCTCCACTGCCGCTCGAAGGCCGTGCCGTGATCCTCATCGACGACGGCGTCGCCACGGGAGTTACCGACACCGCTGCGCTGCGCGCAATCCGGCGCCGCCGGCCGCAGCATCTGATTCTCGCGGTGCCGGTCTGCGCGCCGGACTCCGCGGCTCGCCTCCGAGAGGAGGCCGACGAGCTGATCTGCCTGGTTGAACCTTCCATGCTCTACGGGGTGGGGCAGTGGTACCGGGACTTTTCGCAGATCTCCGACGAGGAGGTAATCGCCTCGCTTCGGGTTGAGCGAAACGCCGCGGCGTAGTAACGGCGGCGCTTTGTTCATCCGAACAGGACCACCACCGCGGGCTGAGAATCGACCAAGGTCGACGGCCGCGGGAAATCCGCAGCCACTCGGCGGGTTCCTGCGGTTGGAGCGCCACTCGAATGGGCCTAGGTTCGGAACATGGAAAACAACGGCTATCGCAGCAAGCAGAAGGTGCTGATCGCCGGCGGCGGCGTCGCTGGGTTGGAGGCAGCGCTGGCGCTGAATGACCTGGCGGGCGAGCGAGTCAAGGTCCAAATCCACGATCCGCGCCGCGAGCTCGTCTTCAGGCCTTTTGCGGTGGGCGAGCCCTACGGCGCGACCCGTGCCTTCCGCTATGACATGCGGCAGCTGTGCGAGCGCTGCGGCGCCACGTTTAAGGCCGGCGGGATCGTCGCCGTCGACGCTGAGCGACAGATGGCAACGACGCGCGACGGCGAGCACCTGCCATATGACCACTTGATCGTGGCGACGGGCGTGCGGATGCTCTGGGCCGTTCCTGGTGCAGTGACGTTTTGGGGGGCCGCCGACGAAGGTCAGGTCGGCGACGTGATCGCCGAGATCCGCGCCGGCGCGTTACAGCGAGTTGTCTTCACCATGCCCGGGGGGCACAGCTGGACGCTGCCCCTATACGAGTTGGCGTTGTTGGGCGCCACTGAGCTGGAGGGAATCCCCGGCAATGAGACCAAGATCGCGATCGCGACGCCCGAGGACGTGCCGCTCGAGCTCTTCGGCCGCCGTGTCGGCGAGTGCATGAGTGAGCTCCTCGCAGAGCGCGCGATTGAGGTCTTCGCCGGGGCGCGTCCGATCAAGTTCGCGAACGGGCGCCTGCGGATCGCGGCGGGCAAAGAGATCGAGGCTGACGCAGCGATCAGCCTGCCGCGCCTGGAAGGTCGGCGGATCGGTGGGGTCCCCCATGACAGTGAGGGTTTCATCGGCGTCGATGAACACGGCCGGGTTATCGGGCGGGAGCACCTCCATGCCGCCGGAGACATCACCAGCTTCCCGGTCAAGCAGGGCGGCATCGCCTGCCAGCAAGCCGACGCAGTCGCGGAAGCGATTGCAGCGGCGGCGGGCGCCGAGATCGATGCACGACCGTTTGACCCGATCTTGCGCGGCGTGCTCTGGACCGGCCACGAGCCCCGTTACCTCTACGGGCGACTTACCGGCAGACATGGCGAAACGTCGAGCTTCAGCACGAGGCCCCAGGGCCTCATGCGGGCTGGCAAGGTCACCGCGCGCTACCTAACGCCGCTCGTCGACGAATTGACGGCTGAAGCCGCTACGTCCCGAAGGGTCGGCTCGGAGGCCGCGGCCTAGCCCTGCTGCATCGTCGAGTCCGGGCATGATGGGGCGGTGAGCGAGTCCCTAGTCCAGCGCTACCGTGCTGCCCGCCGCAACCGCGAGCTCGCCCTGCTCGAGGGGTTCCACGCGCTCAAGCACGCCCTGCGCTTCGGTGCCGAGGTGCTCGAGGCCGTCACGGCCGACCCGGGCGAGCTGGAGCTGCTGGCGACCGACCTTGCCCCCGATCTCGCTGGCTCGCTGGCGGAGCGCACTACCCCGGTTGATGCCGAACTCCTGGCCCAGCTCGTTCCCCATGCTCCGCGCACCGGAGTAGTGGCAATCGCCCGGCGCCCGGCGGTCGAACTCGCCGGTGTTCTCGCTGCTGAGCACCCGGCCCCGATTGTGCTGCTCGAGGACCCGCGAACGATGGGGAACATGGGCGCTTGCGTGCGGGTGGCCGCCGCCGCCGACGCCGCCGGGGTTCTCACCACCGGCAGCAACGACCCTTGGCACCCCGAGGCGCTGCGCGGCGCGGCGGGGCTTCACTTTGCCTTGCCGGTTATCTCGGTCGAGTCGTTCCCTGACTGCAACCGGCCTCTCATCGCGATCGATCCCGATGGCGAAGCGCGGGGGGAGGGGGGGCTCGATCCACGCGCCATCCTCGCTTTCGGCACTGAGCGTTACGGCCTCAGCGGCGGACTGCTCGAACGTGCGGATGCGCGGCTGGCGATTCCGATGCGGGAGGGTGTTTCCAGCCTCAATCTGGCAACTGCCGTCGCGGCTGTGCTTTTTTCGAATCGCCTTTGAACCTCAGCCGTCGCGGCTTCGTAGAAAGGGCCGATGAAGCGAATCGTCGCCTGCGTTGCCCTTGCTGCCGCGCTGGCCGCCACTCAGGCGGCGCCGGCCGCCGCCCCTGGACCGGCCCAGGCAAGCGCCTCGAGGACGGTCAAGATCAGCAACTTTGAATTCCTCCCCGGCACGCTGAGTGTGGCCAAGGGGACAAAGGTGACCTTCTCGAACTCGTCGGGCACGGCGCACACCGCAACCGACAAAAGTGCTTTCGACACCGGTCGCATCAAGGCCGGCAAGGCGGCCGCCGTTCGTTTCTCACAGAAGGGGACTTTCAAGTACCACTGCAAGATTCACCCCTTCATGCACGGCAAGATCGTCGTCGGCTGAGATAGGTTGGCAGGAACTCCCGTCACCATCGAAAGGAATGCCCGTGCCGTTTGCCGATATCAATATTGGGGAAGCCCTCCTCGTCGCTTTCGAGGTCTTCTTCTTTGTGATCTGGATCTGGATCCTGATCACCATCCTCACCGACCTCTTCCGCGATCACGAGACCTCCGGTTGGGCGAAGGCGGCCTGGGTGCTTTTCCTGGTCTTCATCCCCTTCCTGACGGCGCTGATCTACCTGATTGCGCGCGGCAGCGGCATGCGCGACCGCACGATCAAGGCGCAGGCCGAGGCCAAGCAGCATTTCGACAGCTACGTTCGCGAACAGGCCCACACGACGCCGGCGGACGAACTGCACAAGCTCAATGAGCTGAAGGAAAAGGGCGCCCTCTCGGCGGACGAGTTCGATAAGGCGAAGGCGAAACTGCTGGCCTAGTTGGTCTCACGCGCGCGCTGACTGTCGGCGCGCGCGTGATTTCTCCTCCTTGCAGGCATTTCTGCACGGGATCTTGCAGGTTATTAGCAACTCCTAACATTTTTTTGGCGTCTTCGCTACGGTGCGCCGTCGATGCGCGCTCCTCTTCGCGGCAACTCATGGCGGCTGCTGCTGCCCGCGGCGCTGCTCTTCGCCCTCCTTTGCCTGGTTGCTTCGGCGCCGGCCAAGGACCTGGAAGAAAAGCTCGCGGACACGCAGGGGAAGCTCAGCGACGTGCGCGAAAACCAGAGCGCGCTGGCGACGACGATCGCCGAACAGAACAAGGCGATCGACTCGATGATCGGCGAAGTCTCGACGCTGCGGCAGAAGCAGGCAGCGGCCGAGGCCGAACTCGCGGCAAAGCAGGACGAACTCGATGCGGCGACCGCCAAGCTGGAGGCAGACAAGCGCCATCTGGCGCGGGTCCGCGAGCGCCTGCAGCGCGCCCTCGACGTCTTGCGTGACCGCCTCGTCGCGATCTATGAGTCGGGTAGTCCCGACATGCTCAACGTGGTGCTTGATTCGGCCAGTTGGTCGGAAGTCAGTGCCCGCGCCGACTACCTGAGCCAGATTCAGGAGTACGACGACTCCGTCGCCGCGCGCGTCAAGGCGTTGCGCGACCAGGCCCGCGCTGCGGTCAAGCGGATGACCGCGGTGCGCCTGCAGATCAAGGATGCGCGTGATGCGATCGCGGTCAAGGAGCGCGAAGCGGCCGCGGCCAGCCAAGAGGCTGCAGCGCGATTCGCCGAGCTCAAGTCGGCTCAGGCGGAGCGCCAGTCGGCTCTTGAAACGCTCGAATCACGCGAAGAGGCGCTCAGCAACAACCTTTCCTCGATCTCCGAACAGATCGCCAGCACGACCGGCGCGCCGCCGCCGGTCGCAGGGACCCCGGCGCCGCTCACTCCCGGCCAGAGCGCCAACTACATCTCCGAAAGTCAGGCGAGCGTGCCGAGCGAGGCGCCGCCGGCGGTTGCCGCCGCGATCGAAGCGGCCAACTCGATCGCCACCACCCCCTATGTCTGGGGCGGCGGGCACGGCTCCTTTGAATCCTCGGGCTATGACTGCTCGGGCGCAGTCAGCTTCGCCCTCAACGGCGGCGGTTTCCTCTCCAGCCCGCTCGACTCGACCGGCCTGGAGACCTGGGGCGAACCCGGCCCCGGCCAGTGGATCACGGTCTACGCCAACTCGGGACACGCCTGGGTGATCATCGCCGGCCTGGCCTTCGACACCGTAGGCGGCCCCGGCCCCCGCTGGCACCCGTCACCCGTGAGCTCCACGGAAGGCTTCATCGCACGTCATCCCCCGGGCTACTGATCGGCTCAGCTTTGGGCCCTGTTCCGGTAGGGGTGCAACGCTCTGGGTAGAGCCATCCCGATAGGGGTGGAACGTCTTGTACTTTTTCGTCACCAACCTCGAGGCGTCAGCCTCATTCGCTCCACCGAAAAAGTTAAGTGGAACCCCTATCGGGATGGCTCTAGGCGGGGGCCCTTGGTCCATGCCCCGGCATTGCCGCGGCTGACGTGGATCACGCCCTCGAAGCCTTCGCGCTGGAGGATCGAGGCAGCGAGGCCGCTGCGCTTACCCGCCTTGCAAATGGTCGCGATTGGGCGCTCGCGGGGCAGCTCGCCGACCCGCTCGAGCAGCTGGCCGAAGGGGACGTGGATCGAGCCGGGGATGTGCCCCTCCTCGTACTCGGCGGCGCCGCGCACGTCTAGTACCTGCGGGCCGCCGTCGCCGTCGAGGCGGCGCGCCAGCTCGGCGAGGTCGATCGCCTCGATCCGGGCAACGGGTCGGTCCTCAGCGCGCCAGGCGGTCATTCCACCACCGAGGAAGCCGCGCACGCGCAGGCCGACCGCGGCGAGCAGCTCGGCCGCCTCGAGCTCATTGCCATCGGAGGCGGCGACGACGAGCAGCTCGGCATCGACCGGGACCACCTGGGCCACCTTGGTGGCGAAGCCGGTGTCGTAGGCGGAAGCGCTGATCGAGCCGGGGATGTGGGCCTCGTCGAACTGCTCGTTGGTGCGCGAGTCGATCGCCAGCGCCCCTTCTGCGATCGCCGCCTCGAAGCCGTGCGGGGTGATCCGCGTCGGCGCGCCAATCGAGGCGACCAGGGGCCCGCGGTTGAGCGAGACGATGTGCTCGACGTTGGGCGGCTTGCTGCCGATCGTGGCGACGGCCTCGGCGACGAACTCGCTCTCAGTCTCGAAGCGCAGCGCCCGGTTGTGGCGGCGCTCGAAGCCGATCGTCGATGAGGTCTTGAGGTCGATCCCGGAGCTGCCGCAGAGCGAGCCGCCGAGGTGCCCGGGCCAGACCTCGGTCTCCTCCGGTAGAGCCAGCAGCCGCTCGTGCAGGGAGCGGAAGATGTCGGCGGCGCCATCGCGCGGCTCAATCGCGAGGTCGGGACGGGCGACGTCGCCGACGAAGAGGCAGTCGCCGCTCAGCACCGCCCAGGGGTCGCCACCGCGGGCGGCGTCGCGGAGCAGGAAGGAGGTGTGCTCGGGGCGGTGGCCCGGGGTGTGGATCGCCTCGATCGTCGTCCCCTCGCCCAACGCCAGCGTCCAGCCGTCGCTGAAAGGCTCGTGCGGGTAGGTCGCCTCGGCCAGCTCGTGGATGTAGATCGTCGCGCCGGTGGCCCGCGCCAGGCGTCCGTGCCCAGAGACGTGATCGGCATGGTTATGGGTCTCCAGCACGTGCTCGATCCGCACCCCGTGCAGGCGACTGAGGTGCAGGTAGGGATCGATGTCCCACTGTGGATCAACGACCGCGGCGACCCCCGAGGCTGTATCGCCGACCAGGTAGGAGGCGCAGCCGAGGTCCTCGTGGATGATTTGGCGGAAGAGCATTGGTTGAGAGTATTGGAAGGATTTTCTCGTTTGCGCTGTTACCCTCGACCGACCGGTCAAAGAGTGAAGCCCCAATCGGGGCAGCCCTCTGGCCGAGAGGAAGGAAGCCATCAATCCACGCGTTCCCCCGTGGCGCCGGCGCTCCACCCATCTCGAAGCTGATCAGTCCGCTTCGGGTCTAGATCAGACGGCCTCCGACGCCGATCAAACGGCCTCCGACACCGATCAGAGCATGGCCGACCGCGACCAGGCTGCCTCGGAAGCCGACCAGCGAGTCTCTGACCAGGACCAGGTCCTCGCTGACCGTGAGTTGGAGGCTCGCCCACCCGCCGATCCGGTCGAGCTGCTGGCTCACGAGCAGGCAAAGGTCGGCCGGGGAGAGGGGACGATGGCCCGGATGGCGACAACCGCAGTCCGCGCCCAGGTCGCCTCTGAACGCCACGAGAAGGCGTGGCGCCGCGACGAGATGGCGCGCCACCGCGACGAGGTGGCCGCCAGCCGCGACCGCGAGGCCGAGGAAATAGATGAGTCTGCCGAAGAGCTGGCCGGTCAATTCGGCAGGGACAGTCCCGCCGCCAAGGTGGCCGCGGTCGCGAGGGCCAGCGCCGCCGCCGCGCGGGCACGCGCCGCTGAGGACCGCGAACGCGCCGCCCGTGACCGCGAAGACGCGGCGCGCGACCGTGAACTGTTGATGTCCGAGATAGAGCGCTCCCACATGGACGAGTCGACCGGCGCCTACGGGCGGCGGATCGGGGAGGTGCTCTTGCGTCATGAGGTCGAGCGCGTTCAGGGTATGGGCGGCGGGCTGGTGCTCGGCGTCGTCACGATTGAGGAGACAACCCGGACCGAGGAAAGTCACGACGGCTCCAACCAGGCCGCCATGGTTCGCGACCTCTTTCTCGCCCTTCAGGCGAGGCTCCGACCCTATGACCCGACCGTCCGCTGGAGCGAGGAGGAGTTCATATGCGCCATCGCCGAGGTTGACCAGGAGGAGGCTCGCGGCTGGCTTTCGGAGGCGTGCTCTGATCTTGCCGAGCGCTACCCAGATGCTTCAACCAGCGTCGGGGTGGCGCTCGAGAAGGACGATGACACTCTCGACGGCTTGATCGAGCGTGCTAGAAGTTCTCGCTAGTCTTGCCGGTCTAGCCGCTGGGTCACGAGTGAGAGAGGGCGGTAATTGGCAACGCGCGGGGAGTCATCGAGCCTGGAAGAGCAGCTGAGCGAGCTGCTCGAGATTGAGCGCTTCGAGCCCTCCAAGGAGTTCCGGTCACGTGCCCTGCTCTCGGACCCGGCCGTCTACGAGGAGGCTGCCGCCGATCCCGAGGCCTGGTGGCAGCGTCAGGCGACCGAGCTGCTCGACTGGGCGCGGGAGCCGAGCGAAGGGCTCGACGAGTCCAACCCTCCCTTCTACAAATGGTTTGCCGACGGCAAGCTGAACGCCTCGGCGAACTGCCTTGACCGCCATGTCGAAGCCGGTAATGGCGACCGCGTCGCCTTCCATTGGCGGGGGGAGGAGGGCGAGGAGCGCGACGTCACCTACGCCGAGCTGCTCGCCGACACACAGCGCTTCGCCAACGCGCTCAAGGACATCGGCGTCGAGCGCGGCGACATCGTCGGCATTTACCTGCCGATGATCCCCGAGGTCGTTGTCGCCATGCTCGCCTGCGCGCGGATCGGCGCCCCCCACAACGTCGTCTTCGGCGGCTTCTCAGCCGAGGCGGTGCGGGAGCGGATGGAGTTCTCCGAGGCAAAGGCGCTGGTCACGGTCAACGGTGCCCGCCGCAAGGGCAAGACGGCGCCGATCAAGCAGCAGGTCGACGAGCAGATGGACGACCTGGAGTCGCTGAAGACGATCGTCGTCGTCCGTCACACCGGCATCGACTGCCCGATGCGCGACGGTCGCGACCGCTTCTACGACGAGCTGATGGACGCCGCTGAGGGGGAGTGCCCGCCCGAGCCGCTCGACGCCGAGCACCCGCTCTTCATCCTCTACACCTCCGGCTCGACCGCGAAGCCGAAGGGAATTCTCCACACCACCGGCGGTTACCTGACCGGGGTCGCCGCCACCCACCGCTACGTCTTTGACCTCAAGCCGGAGAGCGACGTCTATTGGTGCGCCGCCGACGTCGGCTGGGTCACCGGCCACTCCTACATCGTCTACGGGCCGCTGCTCAACGGCGCCACCAGCGTGATGTGGGAGGGCGCCCCCGATTACCCAAGCAAAGGAATCTGGTGGGAGCTGGTCGAGCGCTACGGGGTGACGATCCTCTACACGGCGCCGACGGCGATCCGCACCTTCATCAAGTGGGGGGCGGAGATCCCCGAAGAGTCGGATTTGTCCTCGCTGCGCCTGCTCGGCTCGGTCGGTGAGCCGATCAATCCCAAGGCTTGGCTCTGGTACCACACGGTGATCGGCGGCAGCCGCTGCCCGATCGTCGACACCTGGTGGCAGACCGAGACCGGCGCGATCATGATCACGCCGCTGCCGGGGATCACGGCGACGAAGCCGGGTTCGGCGACGACGCCCTTCCCGGGGGTCGAAGCGGCCGTGGTCGACGAGCACGAGGGGGAGCCGATCGATGGCGGTCAGGGCCTGCTCGTCCTCAAGCGACCCTGGCCCTCGATGCTGCGCACCCTCTACAAGGAGGAAGACCGCTTCGTCGAGACCTACTTCTCGCGCTTCGGCAGGGAGACCTACCTGGTTGGCGATGCGGCTCGCAAGGACGAAGACGGCTACTTCTGGGTGATCGGCCGCATCGACGACGTCGTCAATGTCTCCGGCCACCGGCTCTCCACCGCCGAGGTCGAGTCGGCGATCGTCGCCCACGAGAGGGTCGCCGAGGCCGCCGTGATCGGCCAGTCCGACGAGGACACTGGCCAGGCGATCTGCGCTTTCGTCACCCTGCAGGGCGACACCGAGCCCAGCGAGGAGCTGGTCGAGGGGATTCGCGCCACCGTCGCCGAGCGGATCGGCAAGTTCGCCCGCCCGAAGCGGATCATCTGGGCCGACGACCTACCGAAGACGCGCTCCGGCAAGATCATGCGCCGCCTGCTGCGCGACATCGCCGAGGGCCGGGCGCTGGGGGACGTGACCACCCTGCGCGACCCCGACGTGATGGGCGAACTGGAGACCAAGATCGCCGAGCACCGCGACGTGGAGGACTAACGCTCAGGTCGTGCGTTCGTCAATCAGCCGCTGCACGGCGAGCTCGAGCGACTGCAGCTGTTCTTGGACGTTTTTCAGCTCGCGCAGGGCGAGGACCTCGGCGCTGATCTGCTCTGCCGCCAGCTCTTCCTCGACCTCGACGATTTCGGGACTGAGGAAGCGCTGGGCGAAGGCGCCGGTGAGCAGGGCGACGAAGCCGATGCCGACGATCAGGATCACGGTGGAGATGATCTCGCCGCCCGTGGTCGTCGGGTAGATGTTGGAGCCCAGCGTGGTCATCGTCGTCACCGCCCAGTAGATCCCGTCCCAGGCGTCGAGGTGCTGGGCGCCCCGCTCGAAGGCGACGAAGAGGGCGCCGCCGCCGATCGCGGTCAGCACCGCGAGCAGCATCGAGTAGCGCAGGCCCTCCAGCGAGAAGACCTCGCGCGAGAGCTGGGCCAGACGCAGCAGCCTGACCAACCGCAGCAGCCGCAGGACGCGCAGGCCCTGCAGGCCGGCCGGCAGCACCGGCGGTGTGAAGAAGACGATGAAGGGGTCGAGCGGGTGGTGGCGCAGCCACTTGCGCCGGTCGGGGACCACCGCCAGCATCACCACCAGCTCGGTCAGGAAGGCGAGCCAGGTGACCCAGTTGAGCACCCGGGCGACGTCCTCGAGCAGCCCGCCGGGGTGCGACTCGCTGATCGCCACCATGGGCAGGGTCAGCGCCGCCGCGATCAGCATCGGCGTGTTCAGTGCTTCGGCGACCCGCGTGCTGCGCGCGTCCATGCCGGGTGGGTAGACGACGGTCTTCTCTGCCGTCTGGGAGGCCATCCGGCTCTGCTTCGACGGCAATGCGCGAGTGCCTACCAAATATGTCCGTTTTTGAGCCGTTGGTCAATCATGCCGACGGTATAGTCAAAACTCTGTGTTTGATCAAGGCCAGTCGGCTTGGGATTCCATCTCCGGCTAGAAGGGATCTCAGGGCAGATGCTGAGCTCGCACGATGGGTAGTTCCGGCGGTGGGTCCAAGAGACAATTCAGTGGCCTGATCCAGCACTCGTTCGCGTTGCGCATGCCCAAGGATCACCGGTCCTTTCACCGCCATGACAACGGCCTGCAGGTCTCCGAGCACTTCTCGCTCAAGTGCGGCGACGGCGCCGACTTTCGGGCCAGGCCGGTGGGCGGCCTGGTGAACGGCCAGGGCATCGCCAGCCTGGCGTCTCACAGTCCACTGGTCGAGCGGGGGCTCACCTATGCAAAGCCGCTGCAAACGGGGATTCTGGAGCGCACCGGCATGGGGGGCTATGAGGCTAAGAGCCTGCCCAAGCCATTTTCCTGGGCCGGCCCGGAGAAAGCCAAGGGGACTGCTGAGTTCGAGCCTGACGAAGAGAAGTTCGTCCTCGGCGACCCACAGCACTGCCGGCGAGTCTCGCGCAACGACTTCTTGGTCGAAGACGATGGGGTTCAGTGCGAGGCGCGGGAAGCCTCCCGGGCACTACTCGAGATAGTCGCGCACAAGCGCTCGAGCCTGTTCGGGCTTGCGCTTGCGAATCGATTCGTCAACGTGATGCTTCCCCACGCCCACCTGACGCCAGCGGACCCATGCGGGGATGGCCCGACGCCGGCCAAGACCCGGCCCGGCCCCTACATCCTGCAACCGATGGTGTCACTGATCCGAGATGGAGGGGATCCCGGCGCCTTCGGCCGTATGTACTCGCTCACGTTCTTCCTGATCCCGGTCAAGAGGTTGGGGCACCGGGCTCGCAAGATGTCCGAAGGTGAGATCGACGGGATGGTCAACGCAGGGTGGAACCTCGCAATATCTCCCTGGTCATCGACCCTTCCGCAGTTCGAGGTCCACGGGCCGCTGCCCGGATACATTTCGCGATTTTCCCGCTGTGCCGTCGACGAAGGTGGCCCGCTGACACTGCGACGGGCAATCGAGTCGATCTCCTTCGGAGTGGCGCTGACGATGGCGCGCGACCCAGCCGACGGTGAGGTCCGACGCAAGGTCGGCGACGACGTCGTGACGTCGCTTGGCAGCGCGCGCGTCTCAACGGTCGTTGTGGTCGATAAGGACCTGACTAAGAAAAAGGTCGAAAAACGGATGAGGGACGGTCCTCCCGGTCGCCTCGAGCGTTTGATGAAAACACTCGCCAGTGAGACCCGCACCCCTCCACATTGGTCCGTCACCGAGCAGTTGAAGTACAGGCTTGATCGCCACTTCGTCGATGAGAACACCTACGCGTTCGGCGTGCTTCCCCAGAATCGCTGTCTGATCGTCGCCAGCGTTGGCAAGGCCCAGGCTGGGCGAGGGGAGTCGGGGTTGATGCAGGCGGGAAGCGCCGCCTATCTGACCATTGGAGCCGCGACCGCCATCGGGACGATGCGCGCGATCAATCGCGACCTCGAACGGGCGGGAGACTCGGAGCCCAGCAAGATCGCCGAGGTGGACCGCGAGATAGCGAACTACCTGCACGAGATATACGACCTCGACATCACCAGGGAGGCCTACCGGCAGCTGTACCGTCGCCTCCGCGATCGCCTCGGCATCGCCAGGGACTACGAGACCCTGCGGGACAAGATGCAGGCGCTGTACCGCGCGACCTCCACACAGCACGAGGTCAAGGCGCAGATGAGGCTCGAGTGGCTGACCGCGGCGATCGTCGTGCTCAGCATCCTGATCTTCCTTGGCACGGTGATACTCGCCGTCAAGCCAGGGGCCTGAGCACCTCTCGGCGCTTTTCCGGGCGGCTTCGTACCATTGCCTGGCAACCGACTAGCCAGGAGACGCGCACTCGATGACCACCAGCACCGCCACGCAGGACTACAAGGTCGCCGACATCGACCTCGCCGATTTCGGGCGCAAGGAGATCGCGCTCGCCGAGGTCGAGATGCCGGGTCTGATGCAGACCCGCGAGGAGTTCGCGGCCGAGCAGCCGCTCAAGGGCGCTCGCATCACCGGTTCCCTGCACATGACGGTGCAGACGGCGGTGCTGATCGAGACGTTGGTGGCGCTCGGGGCCGAGGTCCGCTGGGCCAGTTGCAACATCTTCTCGACTCAGGACCACGCCGCGGCCGCGATCGCCGCGGCGGGGATCCCCCTCTACGCCTGGAAGGGCGAGACGCTGGAGGAGTACTGGTGGTGCACCGAGCAGGCGCTGCTCTGGCCCGATGGCGGGGGCCCGAACATGATCCTCGACGACGGTGGCGATGCCACCCTGCTCGTCCACAAGGGGGTCGAGTTCGAGAAGGCCGGAGAGGTTCCCGATCCGGCCTCGGCCGACTCGGACGAGTTCCGGATCATCCTCGAGACCCTGCAGCGCTCGCTCGCCGAGGAGCCGCAGCGCTGGACCGAGGTTGCCGCGCGCATCCAGGGCGTCACCGAGGAGACGACCACCGGCGTGCACCGGCTCTACCAGCTGGCCGAGACCGGCGACCTGCTCTTCCCGGCGATCAACGTCAACGACTCGGTCACCAAGTCGAAGTTCGACAACCTCTACGGCTGCCGCCACTCGCTGGTCGACGGGATCAACCGCGGCACCGATGTGATGATCGGCGGCAAGGTCGCGGTGATCTGCGGCTACGGCGACGTCGGCAAGGGCTGTGCCTCCTCACTGCGTGGCCAGGGCGCCCGCGTGATCGTCACCGAGATCGACCCGATCTGCGCCCTGCAGGCGGCGATGGAGGGCTACGAGGTGCGGACCCTCGACGAAGTGGTCGAGACGGCCGACATCTTCGTCACCGCCACCGGCAACAAGGACATCATCACCTTTGCCCACATGGCGCGGATGAAGCACAACGCGATCGTCGGCAACATCGGCCACTTCGACAACGAGATCGACGTCGCCGGGCTCGAAGGGGGCGACGTCGAGCGGGTCAACATCAAGCCCCAGGTCGACGAGTGGCGCTTCCCCGACGGCCACTCGATCGTGCTGCTCTCCGAGGGCCGCCTGCTCAACCTCGGCAACGCCACCGGCCACCCGAGCTTCGTGATGTCGAACTCCTTCACCAACCAGGTGATCGCCCAAATCGAGCTCTTCGGCAAGAGCGTCTCCTACGAGGCCAAGCAGGTCTACGTGCTCCCCAAGCACCTCGACGAGAAGGTCGCCCGCCTCCACCTCGCCTCGCTCGGGGTGAAGCTGACCGAGCTGACCGCTGAGCAGGCCGCCTACCTCGGCATCCCCGCCGAGGGCCCCTACAAGCCGGACCATTACCGCTACTAGGAGTTAGAGCAGCTCGACTGGGGTGCCGTGGTAGCCGACGCGCGCCAGTCGCCGCTCCTCGCCGCTCGGCCAGAGAGTCAGGTCGAGGTTGGCGCGGTCGTCGGCCGGCTCCATCCGCAGCCAGGCGAGCGGAGCGTCCGCCGTCGCCCGCTCTCCCGCCTCGGCGATGCCGGCGAAGAGCGCGGCTCGTTCCCCGTCGCTGAGGTACTGGCTGACGATCGAGTGATAGACCACCGTGGCCTGGCCGGGGGTCGGCTCGGCCAGCATCCGCTGCGTCCAGGCGGCAGCCGGCTCGTGGTCGATCGCGACGTCCTCCGTTGCAGCGATCTCGATCGCGGCGTGCATGCGGGCGATGCGCTCGCTCTGATCGGGCCAGATGAAGGTGAGCAAGGCGAGGCGGCCCTCGGCGGTTGTGGGGTCGATTGGCGCTGCGTCGCAGCCGCGGCGGCTGGCGATCTCGACGCTGCGCGGCAGCTCGGGCGGCTGCCCTTCGAGCTCGAATTGCAGTCGTAGGGGCGAATCGTCAGGTCCCCACGAGAATCGATTCGCTTCGTAGGCGTAGCGATCCCAGCGCAGGTTCAGCCCGGCGCTGGTACCGACCTCGAGCAGGCGCAGGGGCAGCCCCGTCTCGGCTGAGATGGTGAGGAACCCGAAGAGCAGCGCGGCGCAGCGGCCGACCTCGTTCGTCTGCACGGGCCGGTCGAGGGAGCCGCGCAGCTCGGCGGCGTTGCGACTCAGCGTGTCGCGCAGCCGCTGCCACGCTCGCGGCGCATCACGACTGGCGTAGGCGTCGGCTAGTGCCTGCTCCCGCCCGGTCAGCACTAGCCGGTTGACCGCGCCCAGCAGGCGCAGCCCGAGGACCGAGAACCGCGGATCCTCCTCGTGGCCGCGCAGGATGTCCCAGGTCGGCCCCCGCTCGCCGACGTCCGCGACCGCCCGCTCCAGCAGGCCCGCGTACAGCTCGGAGCCGATCATCCTGCAGGCGTCCGCTTGCCACTGCAGCTGTGCTGCGATCGCGTCCTGGGGCAGCTCGGCCACGCGCGGATTCTAGGTGCGGCTAGCCGCTGACCACCAGCGTCGCCTCCATCCCTTTGGCCTCGTGTTTGTAGAGGCTGCAGTAGAGGCGGTAGGTGCCGGGGGAGAGGGCGAGGCGGGCGCTTGCCTGTGAGGTGGAGGGCGTTGCGGGGATTTCCTGCGTGGGGTCCGCGGTGCCCTCGTGTTCCAGCACGAGGTTGTGTGGATCTTCGCCCTGGTTGTTCAGCTCGACGATTACTTCGCCCGATTCCACTTCGGGACGGGAGAGGGTGTAGCTGTACTCGACCGCTTTGACGCCGAGGTGGGAGAGCTGGGGGCCCGGTTCTTCGGTTGGGGGAGTTTCGAGCGGCGGCTGCACCGGCAGGACGGGGGAGGGCGCGAAGGCCACCGGTTGGGGGCTGCAGGTCCACCAGTGCTTGATCCGCTTGATTCGGCGCCGTTGGCCATGCCGTCGCACGTGTTTGACGACGGTCTTGGAGTGCTTCTGCCAAGCGCACCCCTGGGGCGGCGTTTTCCCGGCTGCAGCGGCCGCTGAGCCGGCTGTCATCGCCAGGGCCACCGCGCCCGCCAGGCCAAGGCCGATTGGACCAAGACCGACTCGTCTCATGGCTTCACCAGGACAGGCTGCTGGAAGGACGACGCGCCCGGGATCACCGAGGCGGCGTCGTGCCCCAGCCACTGTTCGAGCAGCGCGCAGTACATCGCGCGGAAGTCGCTGGTCACGCGGACGTTGTCGTTCTGATCGAGCTGAGCCAGGCCGGGGAACTCGCCGACCATCTCGCCCTTGGCTTTGGAGCCGACGACGAAGGCGCAGCCGGCGGCTCCGTGGTCGGTGCCGAGCGAGGCGTTCTCCTCGGGACGGCGCCCGAACTCGCTCCACAGCTTGATCAGGACCCGGTCGGCGAGCCCACGCGCCTCGAGGTCGCGCTGGAAGGCGAGCACGCCCTCACAGGTCTCTTTGAGTCCCCGCGAGAGGTCTTCCGCCTCGTCGGCGTGGGTGTCGTAACCACCCGAGGCGCGGACCGTCACCACCCGCATCGGCAGGCCGGCGGCGATGAAGGCAGCCAGGCCGGCGAGCTTGTGGGAGAAGTTCGTGTCGGGGTAGGAGACCGGGCTGCTGAAGCTGCCGATTCCGCCCAGGTCCGTGCGGAGCTTGTCGGTCTGGGCCGCGGCCCGGCGTACCTGGGTCATCGCTGGGGAGTCCGAGGGCAAGGAGCCGAAGCGGGCGAAGCTCTTGTACATCTCATCAGAGATCGGCTGGCTGACGGGCGACCAGAGGTCGTAGCCGTCGACGCTGTCGATTGCCGCCACCGGCCGATCCGCGGTGGCGATCATCGGCGAGAGCGAGCCGTCCATCGAGAGCCCCTGCAGCGGGTTGTCGTCGTCGCCTACCTGATCGATGTAGCGACCGAGCCAGCCGGTGTGGAAGCCGACGTCAAGCTCGCCGATCTCGTAGTAGTGACGCGAGGTGAAGTGCGACTGGTCGGGGTGGTCGTAGCCGATCGCCGGGAAGGCGCTGACCTTGCCCTCTTCGTGCAGGGTCGCCAGGCCGGTGGCCGAGGGATGCCAGCGCAGCGTCGGGTCCTCGCTGAATTCCGTCCCCGCGCCGGGGGCGAGTGCCAGGTTGGGGCGCAGCTGCGAGTAGCGCGGGTCGCCGGTCGGGGCGAGGACGCTGAGCGCGTCGATACCGCCGTCGAAGAAGACCGAGACGAGGATCTTGTCGGTCGCGGCGGCCTGGGCGATTCCCTCCTCGAAGGCGGCGAGTGGGATCTTCGAGGCGCCGTAGACGGCCAGCGCCAAGCCGGCGCTCCAGGAGAGGAAGTTGCGTCGCGAGAGCCCGGTTCCGGCCGGCTCGGGCATGCCCACCTCGATCGCCGGCAGGCCCTTGCCCGCTTCGGCCGCGGCGGAGCGCAGCAGTTGCGAGCGGGTGTAGTCATTGCAGCAGTTGTGCCGGGCCATCAGCTCTTCCTCATTGCAGGATCAGGTCCGGGCTTACGCCGATCAGCTGCAGCAGGGCGTTCTGGCGCATCGCCCGATAGGGACTCTGCTGCCATTTGGCCGTCGCGAGTTTCTCGCTGCGTCGGGCGAAGTCGAGCAGCTCGGCTCGGTGCTCATCGCGCAGCGCCGGCGAGCCCCAGGCGGCCAGCGCCCGAGCCAGCGCTTCCTCGGCGCTCTCGGTACCGCTGTATTCACCGTTCCAGGCGTCGACCGAGATCTGGTCGAGCACGTAGTCGACGACGTTCCAACGGGCTCGCATGCGCGAGGTGTCGAGCCAGCGGCTGTCGTCCCAGCCCGAGACGTTCGGCGGCCAGAAGAGCTGCTGACCGGCCTGATCGCAGAGCCATACCCAGGCGTATGTGTCGATGCCGCGGCCGGTCGTGCGCAGCATGCCGGCCAGTTGCACGACCGGCGGCTTCACCATCGGCGGGCCTTCGTAGAGGTCGGGGCTGATCAGGATCGACTCGAGCACCGGCCGGATCGTCCAGCCGGAACCACGGTAGATATCGATCAGGCCATCCCGGGCGCCGGCGGAGGGTGGCTGCCCGACGAAGTAGCCCCAGAGCTTCTCGACGAAGAATGAGGGATGGAGAGGGTGCTCGACGCAGAGCCGGCAGGCGTCTTCCCAGCTCCAGTTGCCGGCCCGGCCGAACACCGTCTTGGCGCCCGCGTCGTGCCGTTTCCCATCGAAGCGGAAGTTGTAGGCGCCGAGCTCGTTCGACCAGTCATAGCGCCAGCCGGTCAGCGCCCTGGCCTGTTCGCGGATGTCGTCCTCCGTGTAGGCGCCGCGATCGGCGCCGAGCGAAAACAGCTCCATCATCTCGCGGGCATAGTTCTCATTCGGCGCCTGCTTGGTGTTCTCGGCGCCGTTGAGCCACTGCAGCATCGCCGGGTCGACGGTGACCGCCTTGAAGAGGTCGAGGAAGGAGCCGAAGCAGGCCGAGCGGAAGAGATTCGACTGGTCGATCAGCTGCTGCTGACGGGAGACGTTGGCGTTGGAGGTCGCGAACCAGTCGTGCAAGATGAGCGTCATCCGCTCGACCAGAGGCTGGTCGCTGCGCACCATCCGGTCGAGGAACCAGAGGTGGTCGTGACCGTAGGCGTCGGCGGGGGCGATCGGGTTGTTGTCGTCGTCAACCGGGGCCGGGCCGTGCAGGCTCGCCGCGCCGCTGGGGCGGGTCAAGGACTGGACCGCGCCGAGGAGGCCGAGCGAAGCGAGCTGCTCGGCCTGCCCCGGGACCGCGCCGAAGCCGGCCCGGTCCAGCAGCCGCTTCGCCTGCGCGGGGCCGAACGGCCCCTGGTAGGCGCCCGGTGGACGGGGATCACGGTCGATCGTGATGGCGGGCGCGCAGCGGTCTGCCGGCCTGGGCCCGGGACCGCGACGATGGTTGCGCTTGGGCTTGTGCTTGTGGCGGACGACGTAGCCCTGCATCCGCCAGCCGCACTCCCCGTCCGGGACCCAGCGGTAGTGCTTGTCCTTCCAGACGTGCTTGTGCCTGTGGCGGCGAGGCCGCCTCGCCTTTTTCGAAGCGCTCGGTGTCGCCGTCGGGATCGCCATGCCGGAGGTGGGCCGCCTGCGGCCTCAACTGAACTCGTCGGCAACAACGATTGAGGCTTGACGGGTGGCGCCGGGCCTGGACGAAAGGCCTACCCGCTCCTGATTCCTACACGACGTAGGCGAGTCCCCTGGAAACGACAAGACCCGCCGGAGCGGGTCGAGTCTGGTGAAGAGGCGGGAACCACCCCGCAGGTACCCCGCACAGATGACACCCGTAGCTGAGGGTACCACCGACTCGACCCGCTCCATTGGTCTATCTGCGGAGGGCGCCGGACTCGAACCGGATCCGATGGTCAATCGGACGCAGCAGGTGTCATCTGTGCGGGAGCACCCCGCCCCCATCACCCTCCTGTCGGCGATGCTAGCGGCGGAAGTTCGTTGCAAAAGCGATGTCACCCAATTGACCCAGTGAGTTGACACTTCCGTGTAGACCAGCCATTGACTGCGGGAGACGAAAATAGTTTGCTAAACTAATTACCAACGCTAACTAATGACGTCGACTCCCGACATCCCACTCACTGACCTTGCCGCGAGGCTACGGATGGGGATCGTGCGTACGGCGCGGCGCCTGCGGCAGGAGGCGGCTGCGGAGGCGAGCGGCTTGACCCCGACCTCGACTGCGGCACTGGCGACGATCGAGCGGCACGGACCGCTCACGCCCAGTGAGCTCGCCGAGTTCGAGCGAGTCAAGCGCCCGACCATCACGCGTACGCTCGGCTGTCTCGATCGGGAGGGATTGATCGCACGCACTCCCGACCCCAGCGACGGGCGCAGTTCGCTGGTCAGCGTCAACGCGGCTGGGCGCGAGCGGCTGCGGCGCCTGCGCGGCCGCAAGAACGCTTACCTGGCGCGGCGCATGCGCGACCTTCCCGCCGATGACCTGCGCACGCTCGAGCGTGCCGCCGAGATCCTCGAGGACATCCTCGAGGAGCCGCGCTCCAAGCGCGGTGGTGGTTCGTGAGCGCCGGGCTCAGGCGCAGCTTCGATTCCCTCGCGGTCCCCAACTACCGGCGCTATTTCGCCGGCCAGCTGATCTCTCTGTCGGGCACCTGGATGCAGACGGTGGCGGCAATCTGGTTGATCCTCACGCTCACTGACAGCGGCGTCGCCGTCGGTCTGACCACCGCCCTGCAGTTTCTGCCGATGCTTCTGCTCGGCGCCTGGGGCGGCGTGCTCGCCGACCGCATCCCGCGGCGCCGGCTGCTGATCGCGACGCAGGCGCTGATGGCGATCCCCGCCATCGGTCTCTTCGCGGTGACTGCGACCGGGGTCGTCGCCCCCTGGATGGTCTTTCTCGCCGTCTTCGCGATGGGCAGCGTCAACGCGATCGACAACCCGGCTCGGCAGAGCTTCGTCTTCGAGATGGTCGGGCCGGACCGGGTCGTCAACGCGGTCAGCCTCAACAGCGTCATCGTGCAGATGGCGCGCATCGTCGGTCCGGCGATCGCCGGCCTGCTGATCGCCGGCTTCGGCGTCGTCCCCTGCTTCGCCCTCAACGCCCTCACCTTCGTGGCGATGATCGTCGCCCTCTGGGGGATGGACCCGCGCGGCCTGCACGTCGAGCCCGCCGCCCCTCGTGAGCCGGGGGCGATCCGGGCCGGCCTGCGCTACGTGCGCGCCACCCCCGAGCTGGCGGTGCCGCTGGCGCTGATGGCGCTCGTCGGCACGCTCGGCTTCAACTTCCAGGTGGTCCTGCCGCTGCTGGCCAAGTTCAGCTTCGACGGCAACGCGACTACCTACGCGGCGATGGTCTCGGCGATGGCGGTCGGCTCGATCGGCGGCGCCCTCGTCAACGGCGCCCATGGCCGCACCGGCCCGCGCCTGATCGCCGGCGGCGCCCTCGCTTTCGGCGTGCTCGCCCTGCTCTCGGCGGCGATGCCCGCCCTGGCCCTCGAGCTGGTGGCCCTGACCCTGCTAGGCGCGGCCGCGGTCACCTTCGCCGCGACGATCAACTCATCCCTCCAGCTCGCCGTAGAGCCCCAGATGCGCGGCCGCGTAATGGCCCTCTACTCAGTCGTCTTCCTCGGCTCGACCCCGATCGGCGCCCCCCTAACCGGCTGGCTCTCCCAAACCTACGACCCCCGCTTCGCCCTGCTCCTCGCCGCGATCTCAGGTCTCTCCGCCGCCTGGGCCGCCCACATCTGCTTCACCCGCATCCGAAGCAATCCAGCAAGAACGCAAGAAGAACCGGCGGCCGCCTGACCCTCGCCGGTGGAGCTGCCGGTACGTGTTGGAGCGCGGGTGGAGGGGGTTCGCCGGACACTCCCCGCTTTTGTCCGGCGAACCCCCTCCACCCGCGCCTAACCCCTACCCGGTGTACCCCGCCGACTTCAGATATTCACCAGCCACCTGCTTCGCCGACTTCTTTTCGAGTTCCACCCGAGCATTGAGCTCCTGCACGACCGGCAGCGTCAACCCCTTCTGCACCGCAACGATCGTCTTTTCGTAGTCCGGCCCAGCCTTTTTGGCTGTTGACTGATCGGTGATGAAGATGACGTTGCCGGCCGGGAAGACTTCCTTGTCGTCTTCGAGGATCACGAACTTGTCTTTCTCCGCTGAGAGCTGCGGGTCGGTCGTGAAGAGGATCGAGAGGTCGGCCTGCCCCTTTTCGAGGACCGTGTAGCGGAGGCCGATGTCCACCGGGTGGAACGACTTGAATTTGAGCCCGTAGTACTTTTCGAGCCCGGCCAGGCAGTCGATCCGCTGGCGGCACTCGGGCGAGCCGTAGAGGCTCATGCTTTCGGACTTGCCTTCGAGGTCGGAGACCGTCTCCAGGCCTTCTTCTTCGGCGAATTTCGTCGTCGTGCCGACCGCGTTGGCGCTGGAGAACGGCGTCGGCGGGAAGGCGGTCAGGCCGTCTTTTTCGAGTTCGGCCTTCGCCTTTTCGTAGGCCGCTTGGGCTTCGGCCGGGACTTCTTCGGGTTCGAGGCTGAACAGGGACTCCAGCGCGGTGCTGGTGTATTCGGGGTAGCCGGAGATCTCCCCCTGCTTCAACGTTTTCAGGGCGATCGTTTCCGATCCGAGGCTGAGGTCCGTCTTGATCTTGTAGCCGGCGGCTTCGAGGGCCTGGGCGTAGATCTCGCCGGTGATTTCCGATTCGGCGAAGTTCTTCGAGCCGATCGTCAGGGTGACTTTGCCGTTGGCGGGATTGGAGGCGATTGCCCCTTCGCCTTCGCTGCTTTCGGCCGCTGTCGATTCCCCACTGGTGTCATCGTCGCTGCTGCCGCAGGCGGCCACGCCGAGGCTCAGGACGAGCGCAAGCAGGATTGCCCCCATGGCATTCAACCGGGTTGTCTTGGTCCTCATCGGGTGATCCTCTCTTGATTGGTTGGACATCTCATGCGGGCCTCAGCTTCAGCCCCTTCGAAGTCAGGCGGCGCTGCAGCAGGGCGAGCAGGAGCTCGAGCGCCAGCGCCATCACGGCGACGACGATCGCCCCGGCGACGACGCCGTTCTCGCCGTAGACGTTTTCGTTGATGATGTAGTCGCCCAGGGTCAGCACGCCGGCCAGCGGCGCGATCGTCGCCGTGGCGACTATCGCGATCGTCGCCAGCCGGATGCCGGCCATCAGGGTCGGGATCGCCAGCGGCACCTCGACCTTGAAGAGGATCTCGCGCTCGGTCATCCCGATTCCGCGCGCCGCCTCCACCGGGGCGCGGTCGACTTGGCGGATACCGACGAAGGCGTTGGTGAGGATCGGGGGGATTCCGAGGACGGCGAGCGCGATCGTCAGGTTGAGCGTGCCGACGCCGATCGCCGCTGCCATGAAGGCGATCAGGGCCAGCTCGGGGATCGCCCGCCCGGCGTTGCCGAGGCCGACCGCCAGCAGCTCGCCGACCCCCTTGTGTCCGAGATAGAGGCCGGCCGGCAGCGCCAGGAGCATCGAGAGTGCTAGGGCGAAGACGGTCACTTCAAGCTGCGTTAGCGCCAGTTCGAGGGTCTGATCGAAGCCGCCGACCAGCTTGCCACCGGTCACGTTGGAGGGCTGGGGCTCGAAGATGAATTCGAGCGCGCCACCGATCGAGCCGAGCGGGAGATGCGGGACGATGAAGGCGGTCACGCCCGGGTCACCCTTTCCCAGGGGGTTGCGAGGCGCTGGATCGTGAGCAGGATCACGTCAAAGGCGAGTGCCATCAAGATCGCGATCCCACCGGCGATGATGATGTTGGTCTTGAAGTCGATCCCGCCCTGCTTGATTGGCACTCCCAGGCCGCCGCCCCCGGCGAACACGGCGAGGGTTGCGATCGCAACTGTGCTGACCGTCGCGATCCGCAGGCCGGCGATGATCTCCGGCGTCGCCAGCGGCAGCTCGACCCGCCAGAGGATCTGGCGGTCGGTCTGGCCGATGCCCTTGGCGGCTTCCTTGACGGATGCCGGGACGTTGGAGAGGCCGACGATCGTGTTGCGGTAGATGACCTGCAGGTTGAAAGCTGTGAGGGCGATGACCGCCGTATCGACGCCGCGGCCGGTGAAGGGCAGTAGGAGGAAGAAGAAGGCAACGCTGGGGATTGTGTAGAGCACGCCGGTCGCGGCCAGCAGGGGCGATTGCAGCCAGCGGCGGCGATGGGCGAGCAGGGCGAGCGTGAAAGCGATCGCGAAGCCGAAGAGCACGGCGAGTGCGACCAGCTCCAAGTGCTGAACGGTCGGCGTCCCGTAGCGATCGATGTTTTCCTTCGCCCAGTCGAAGCAGAAGAGCTTCTCGGTCGCCTGACAGGGGAGGGTGTCGGAGGTTCGTTCCTGGATGAAGCCTTTGCCGACTTCGCCAACCGCGGCGAGTGTGGTCAAGCTAGCCATGCGGCCGTTCTGTCGCCGGGTGCTCCTCGGTCTTCGCCCGCGGTGAGGCGAGGAACTCGGAGATGATCTCGACCGAGAGGACCCCGGCGATGCGGCCCTGGTGGTCGGCGACCGCCGCGTATTGCGCCTCGCCCTGCAGCAGGTCGGCGAGCGCGTCGCGCATCACGTCATCGAGGTCGAGCAACGGCCCGAGCGGCGAGTCGGGCTTGGCCGGCACGTGCTCGGCCGCGAGGTCGCGCTCCGACAGCCAGCCAAGCGGCCGGCGCTCGCCGTCGACCAGCAGCGGATAGGGGACCTCGGCGCCCGCGAGCTTCGCCCGCACCTCGGAGGTCGGCTGGCCGACGTAGGCGAGCGGTGCTTTCCAGAGGTCGATGTCGGCCACCCGCATCAGCGCCAGTCGCTTCAGCGCCCGGTCGGCGCCGACGAAGTCCTCGACGAACTCGTCGGCTGGGTCCATCAGGATCTCGGCCGGGGTCGCGTACTGGGCGACCTTGCCGCCTTCGCGCATGATCGCGATCCGGTCCCCCATCTTGATCGCCTCGTCGATGTCGTGGGTGACAAAGAGGACCGTCTTGCCGATCTCCGCCTGCAGGCGGAGGAACTCGTTCTGCAGTCGCTCGCGGTTGATCGGGTCAATCGCGCCAAAGGGCTCGTCCATCAGCATCACCAGCGGGTCCGCCGCCAGCGCTCGGGCAACGCCGACGCGCTGTTGCTGGCCGCCGGAGAGTTGGGCGGGGTAGCGATCGGCGAGGTCGGGGTCGAGTCCGACCAAGGCGAGCAGCTCGGTGGCCCTCGCTGCCGCGCGCTCCTTCTTCCAGCCGAGCAGCTGGGGCACGGCGGCGACGTTCTCGGCGATCGTGCGATGTGGAAAGAGGCCGATCTGCTGGATCACGTAGCCGATCTCGCGGCGCAGCTGCGCCGGGTTGCGCTCGCGCACCGATCGCTCGCCGATGAGGATGTCGCCCTCGGTCATCTCGACCGTGCGGTTGACCATCCGCATCGCGGTCGTCTTGCCGCAGCCTGATGGGCCGACGAGGACGCAGAATCTCACCCGCTGGCACCTCGAGAGTGAGGTTGTCGACGGCAGCGACGGCAGAGCCGGGGTAACGCTTGGTGGCGCCTGCGTACCGGACGGCGGAAGCCCCGGCATTCGACCCTCGGTCAGTCACCTCATCGCTGGGCACTCGATCCGAGCCTATACCCGCTCGCTGCCCTTATCCATGCCTCGCCAGGTACACGAATCCGTCTCAACCCGCGATATACGTGGGTTGAGACGGATTCGCCGCGAGGGAGTGCTTAGGTGATTCCGAGCTGCTGTGAGCGCTCGAGGGCGCGGGCGACGATCTCCTCAACGCCCGGAACCTCCCCACCTCGCATCAGTACGCGCCCCCCAACCACGGTTGTGTCCACGATCGACCCGCTAGCCGCATAGACCAGATCCGCATGAAGGTCTCCCAGGCTCAGCTGCGGAGAGCGTGGCCGCAGCAAAAGGAAGTCCGCGACTCCCCCAACCCGAACTGCATCAAATTTCCGGCCTGCTGGCTCGGAAATTTGATGCAGTTCGCCCGCTAGGAGGGGGGAACGGGCGCCGGTGGCGATGGACCATGCCTCGGGGGCGGGGAGGAGGGTGGGGTCGCCTGCGGCGTGACGTTGGGAGAGGGCGAAGATCTTTAGGTCGGCGAGCATGTCCAGGGAGTCGTTGGAGCCGGGGCCGTCGGTTCCGAGGCCGACCGCTACGCCAGCGCCGCGCGCGGTGGGATAAGGGAAGACGCCGCCGACGGCGAGCTTCATGTTGGCGACCGGGTTGGCGACGACGGTGCAGCCGCGCTCGGCAATCAGCTCCAGCTCGGCTTCGTCGAGCCAGACGCCGTGGGCGAGGACGGTGCGCTCGCCGAGCACGCCGAGACGGTCGAGGTAGGCAGCCGGCCGCACGCCGTGCTGCTCGATGCAGTCGTCGACCTCCTGCGTGGTCTCGGAGAGGTGGATGTGGATCGGCAGCTCGCGCTCGGCGGCCAGCTCTGCAGCCCAGCGCAGTAGGTCTTCGCCGACCGTGTAGATCGCGTGTGGGGCGAGCGCTGCGCCAATCCCCTCCCCAAAGTCGGCCAGTTCCTCGAGGTCATGCAGCGCCGTCTTCTGCATCGCCTCGGTGTTGCCGTCGGCGTCGAAGAGCGGTCCGCCGATCGTCGCCCGCAGCCCCGCGTCCGCCACCGCCCGCGCGGTCGCCCCCGGGTGCCAGTACATGTCCCAGAAGCGGGTTGTGCCGGTGCGGATCATCTCGGCGCAGGCGAGGCGCACGCCCCAGTAGACGTCTTCGGGCTCGAGCTTCGCCTCGACCGGCCAGATCACCTCGCGCAGCCAGCGCATCAGCGGCAGATCGCCGCCGTAGCCGCGGAAGAGGGTCATCGCTGCGTGGGTGTGGCCGTTGATGAGCGGGGCGACCAGCGGCGCCCCGCCCGCGTCGATCGTCTCGTCACCGGCAGCCGGGGCAACCTCGCCGCCGAGCGCCACGATCACCCCGTCAACACATCGCAGTCCGACCGTCTCACCGTCAAGGACGGCGCCGGTCACTGTGAGTGGCGCCGGGCTCACCGTCCCACGGCGCCGAGCTGCGGCAGCACCGCGGCGAGGCCGTCGTGGAGCTGCAACGCGTTGGCGGCACGGGCCGCTTCCAGCTCGATGATCTCCAGTGGACCGGGACCGATGCCGTTGGCGAGGTTGTCGACGACGCAGATCGCTGCGTAGGCGAGTCCCAGCTCGGCCGCGACTATGCACTCCGAGGCGATCGTCATCCCGACCACGTTGGCGTGCGCCGCCATCAACCGGATCTCCGCCGGCGTCTCGAAGCGGGGCCCGATCGCTTGCCAGTAGACGCCGCCATCGTTCACTTTTCCGCCACTCGCGCTCCAGGCGGAAAGAACTTCCTCGCGCCAGGCGCGGTCAAAGGCGGGCGCACGGTGAGCCCGCTCGTCGCCGAAGGTCGAGAGGCCGAGGTGCAGGGCGATGAAGTCGTCAGGACAAAGCAGACTGCCGACCGGCAGCTCTGCATCAAGCGATCCCACCGAGCCGATCGCGAGCACCCGGTCGCATCCCTGCTCGGCCAGCGTCCCGAGATTGGCGGCGTGGTCGATCTCATGGGGGAGCACGTAGGCGCCGTCGTCATGCCGCTGCACGATCGCGGCGCCGTGCTCGGCTCCGGCGGCAGCGATCGTCTCGCCCCCTGGGCCGAGCGCACTGCTGCCGAGCACCACCGCAAGCCGTCCCACGGTCCGATCCTAAGGCCCTATCGTGCAGGGATGGAGGAACGTCCGTCGGGGCGGGACGAGAGCGAGAGCGAACGCCTCGATCGCAATCTCAGCGAGCTGTTGCAGGAGCTGCGGGTCGCCCTGCCGGGCGTGCAGGTGCTCTTTGCCTTCCTGCTCGCCGTCCCCTTTCAGCAGAACTTCACCAAGATCAACGGCTTCGAGAAGGGTGTCTACTTCGCCACGCTTCTCTGCACGGCGCTTTCAGCGATCTGCCTGATCGCGCCATCTTCCTATCACCGGGTGACCTTCCGCCTGCAGCAGAAGCGTGAGCTGATTCACCTCGCCAACCGCTTCACGATCGCCGGGCTCACCTTCCTGGCCTTGGCGATGACGGGCGCGATCGTGCTGATTACCGACGTCCTCTTCGGCGGCGTGGTCACGGTGATCACGGGGATCGGGGCTGCCTCGACTTTCGCTGCGCTCTGGTACGTGCTGCCGCTCCGGCGGCGCCTCAGTCTGACGGCGAGCGAACGCTCCTAAAGCGGTCGGCCCAGAGGTTGACCATTTCGTCGGCAAGTTCGTTGGTCAGTCGCATCCCGGGCGCCTTGTCGAAGAGCATTTCGAGGTCGGCCTCCCAGACGTAGATCCTCAAGTCGAGCGGAACCGCGAGTTCGTCGCCGACCCTCTCCTCGATCAGTGCGTAGGCCTCACGCAGCATCGCCACGTTGGCGAGTTTGTCGGCGGCGAAGATCGCCAGCGCCGCCGGGTCGGCGGTGGCAGCGCGCTGCCGATGCTCCTCCTTGCGCTCCTCATAGTCGGGGATCGATTCATCTTCCGTCATCACTTCGACCAAATTGCCGACGATCTCACCGAACTGAGCGCGCACCTCGTCGATGCTGGTCTCACTCTTCTCGACCACGTCGTGGAGTAGAGCCGCCGCCAGAACCTCGTCGCCGTAGCGATGCTCAACCAGTCGCTCGGCCACCGCAAGCGGATGCGCGATAAACGGCTGACCGTTGCTGGCACGTCGCAGCTGACCAGCATGGGCTGACCGCGCCGTCTCCAGCGCGTTCTTGACCAGCTCGGATCGCTCGACTGCCGCGTCGAGGCCAGGGGTCGACGACATCCCGTGTGCCAGCCTAGCGGGAGATCGCGTCACGAACCGCCTGCTTAGCTCGGGGTTCTTAACTTGCGGGAGCGGCGCTGACGGCGCGAGCGGGAAGCTCGTACTCGGCTCGCTCGAGGGCGAGCTCAATGCCGCCAGGATCCCCACCCAGTGACTGCCAGCGCTCCGCGGCTTCGGCGCTGAGCTGATCGAGGCGCTCGTCCGAGTGCATCGGGTCGTGGTGGAAGAGGACGGTGCGCTCGGCTTCGGCGCGGCGGGCAAAGGAGATCGCGTGCGACAGCGAGGAATGCCCCCAGCCGATGTGGTCGGGGTACTCGGCGTCGGCGTACTGGCCATCGTGAATCAGCAGCGAGGCACCACGGGCGAGGCCGAGCCCGGAGATCCAGTCCTCCTCGAGCACGTCGAGGTCGGCGCCGAGTGCCGGCTCGTGGTCGGGGATGTAGGCGAGCGAAGAGTCGCCATCGTCGATCCGATAGCCGAGCGTCGGACCGCGATGGGCAACCGAGGCGGCGCGGATCCGCGCCGAGCCGATCTCCCACTCGGCCTGCGGGCAGTGGCGGAAAGAGACATCGCAGGGCAGCTCACGAACCTCGACGGGAGAAAGCGGCGCCGAGATGTAGCGAGCGATTCGATCGCGCAGCGAGGCCTCGGGAGAGGCCGGGCCCCAGATCACGATCTCCGTTTGCGGTCGGAACGCCGGCGCGAAGAAAACCAGGCCCTGGATGTGGTCTAGGTGCAGATGGGTCAGGAGAATGTGCAGGCGGGCTGGCTCATTGGCGAGGGCAAGACCGAGGCTGCGGATGCCCGTGCCGGCATCGAGGGCGAGCATCGAGCCGTCAGAGAGGGTGACCCCGACGCAGGAGGTGTTGCCCCCGTAGCGGATCGTCTCCGGCCCTGGGGATGGGATCGAGCCGCGGGTTCCCCAGAGCTTGACCTTCATCAGTGACCGGCCCCGTTGCTGGACGCTGCCGGCCAGAAGACGGCAATCGCTCCCTGCGAGCCGTGGGCGGTGAGGATCGGGAAGGCGGAGACCTCGACCCGGTGGCGGGCGCCGTCGGCCGAGCTGATCTCGAGGTCAGCGTGAGCGGGGCGACCGTTGCGAACCGCGACCACCAGCGGCAGCTCGTCGTAGGGGATCGGATTGCCGCCTTTGTCGAAGGGGCCAAAGAGCGATCCCCACTCGTCTGCCCCGACCGTTCCCAGCTCCTCGAAGCGCTTGCCGAGCAGTGCCCCAGCCGCCTCGTTGTAAAAGACGAGGATGCCGCCCTCGTCGACCAGGAAAGCCGGCGTCGAGAGAGCCGACATCAGGTTGCGAGCGAGGATCAGCTCGAGGGGCTTCTGCGTCGTCACAGATGACACTTTAGATAGTTGGGATTGATACAGCTGAGGGTGGAAGCGAAAGGTGGAAAGCGGCAGAAGCGAGACGAGTACCTTCGACTGCCGGCCACTCCGAATACGTGACATCCATCACTTAGACAATTCCCTCCCGAACTGCATCAAATTCTCCCTCTGCTGGATAGAGAATTTGATGCAGTTCGCCCTGAGGCGGGGCGGAGGATCGAATACCGTGCTGGACACGATGGAGGTCACTACCCCAGAGCAGGGTGTTGCTACACCCACCCGCCCTATGCGGGAGCCGAGTCCGATGTACCGGACGGCTATGGCCGTCTGCCGGCCGGCGATGATCTGGGGGCGGTTGCGGGTCGAGGGGCTGGAGGTGCTACCTGAGAGTGGGCCGGTGCTCGTCGTCGGCAACCACGACAGCCACTGGGATCCGGTGACCGTCGGCGTTTCCGCGATCCGGCGCCGCCAGATCAAGGCGCTGGCTAAAGCGGATCTGTGGAAGGTCCGCGGTTTGTCTCCGGTTCTCAACGGCATGGGTCAGATCCCGATCGAGCGCGGTGCCGGCGACGCTGGCGCTCTGACAAGGGCGATCGAGGAACTGCGACGCGGCTCCTGTATCGGCGTCTTCCCGGAGGGAACCCGCTCGCGTGGCAACGTGCTGCGGGCGCGCAGCGGGGTCGGCCGGCTTGCCCTTGAGGTGCCCGAGGCGAAGTTGGTTTGCGTCGCAATCGAGGGCACCACTGACTTCACCGCCTTTCCCCGCCGTCCCAGGATCAGCACCCGGTTCTTCGAGCCGCGCGGCGGGCAGGCCAAGCCCGGCGAGGACCCGGGGAGCTCTCGGCCCGATTGCTGGCCGAGATCCGCGAGCTCGTCTCACCTTCGGTTTCTGCCCGCAAGCGCGCTTAGCCCTCGGCCTCCTCGCCGCTCGGCAGCAACGCGTACCACTCCGCCCCGAAGGAGTCGATGTCATTGCCATTGGCGTCGCCAGGCTTCCTGTCGGCCTCGTAGGTATAGAGCGGCCAGCCGGCGTAGGTGACCTGCAGGGTTCCGTCCTTGCGCTTGATTGTGCCGAGCTTGGAGGCCGTTGCGCCCTTGCCGACCTCTGGTTTGCCGGTCGTCGTCAGCGGCGGCCAGACCTTCGCGCAGGCTCCGTAGCAGGCTGACTTGCCGCCCTTGTCCTTGTGGAAGTCGTAGAGCGTGAAGCCCTTGGCGTCAACGATCACCTTGCCCAGATTCCCGACCGCTGCAGTCGAGACGACCGCGGCGGTTTCGGCGCTCGAGGTCTCACTCGCGGTCGATTCGGTTGATGCGCCGCCAGACCCATAGCCACCACCACCGGCGCCCGAGCCGCCGCCGTCATCGCTGCTGCCACAGCCGGTGAAGGCAAGGGCTGCGATCGCGGCTAGGGCAGCAAAGAGAAAGAAAGGCTTCTTCATGTCGATTCCTCCTGATCGGATCGATTGCGGTTTTTGGTCGCCTGCCGGGCGAGAGGCGCGACAAAAGTGCGGCTGCCGGCGTGCACGATGAGTGCCTGGGCGCGGGAGAGGTCGAGGGCGACGCTGAGGATCGCGGCGGAGTCGCCGCCCCAGCGATAGCGGAAGGTGCCGGCCGATATGTCCTTGCCATCAGGGCCGCGCATGTAGACCTGGCAGAGCGTGCCCGAGCTGATGCCCTTCACGTACATGTGGATTTCGGTGCCGAACGCTTGCGGAACCAGGGTGGCGCCAATCTTCACCCCCTCGGGAAGGGAACGGAAGGAAACGTGCTGCTCGGGACCGCCACCCCCACCGCCAGAGAGGACGAAGATGGCTAGGACCGCAGTTGCAGCCGCCGCCGCGGCGCCGCCAAGGCCGAAGCCGAAACGCAGCCGTCTTTGCCGTCGTTTCGCTTTTTGCTCGGAGCCGATCGTCGCCGCGATGCGCCGGCCCAGCTCTGCTGGCGGTTGCGGCGCGGGGCCGAAGTGCGCCGGATCTGCATGGGGGAGCAACTGCGCGACGGCGGTGAGGGACTCCGACTCGGCCTTGCAGGCGGGGCAGCCCTGCAGGTGGGCTTCGACCCTGGCCCTGTCCTCGTCCGCAAGCTGCCCGAGTGCGTACGCACCCAGCGACTCGCGCCACTGCCGGCAGTCGTCAGTCTTCATAGCCCATCTCCTCGAGCACGACGCGCAACGCCCGCAAGCCGTAGTAAACGCGGCTCTTCACAGTTCCCTCGGGCACGCCGAGCTCCTCAGCGACCTCGGCGTAGGGCCGGCCGCGGTAGTAGGTCTCAACCAAGACGCGACGGTGATCGTCGCCGATCCTGCGCATCGCCTCCTCGATCTGCCAAGCGAGCAAGGCGTCCTCGAAGGGCTCAACCGTCGGCTCAACGCCCTTGTCGGAAACCGTCGGCCGCGAGGCGCGGGCGCGGCCGAGGTCAATCACGACGTTGCGCAGGATCGCGAACAACCAGGTGCGCAACGAGCCGATCTGCGGATCGAAACGCTCGCCGGCTCGCCAGGCACGCAGAAAGGTCTCCTGCACTGCCTCCTCGGCTAGGCCAGAGTCGCCAAGCGAGCGAACCGCGAAGCCGTACAACTCGGCAGCGTGGGCCGCATAGGCCTCACGCACGTCCCGCTCGTCTGTCAGCGCGCCAGATGGCATTCGCTCGGCATACGAATGCCCGCTGACGCCGGTTCAGGCTAGGGCTACTCGAGTTTGCCGATCTTGAAGATTTTCGTGCCGCAATCCGGGCACAAGCCCTGGATCGCCGGGCGACCGTTCTTCATGGTCACCTGCTTGGCGTCTTTGATCTCGACCTTCTTGCGCTCCTTGACGCAGTAACCCTCTGGCATCAGGGGAACTCCTTTCACTGCCGTTGCGGCAGAGCTCGCGGGTGCTCGCGAGGTCGAATTGCGGCGAATGTAACGCAGTCAGGGGACGACCCGGCGAAAGTTCGTGCTTATTCGCACGATCCCCCTACTTGGTCGGAGCCGCTGCGCCGCCGGTTTCGCCGCCCGAGCCCCCGCTTGGCTTTTCCGGTGCCGGGGTGCCGTTGCCCTTGGAGCTCGCTTCAACCTGCAAGGCCGCGACTTCCGTCCGCAGGGTTTCCAGTTCGGCTTCGAGTTCGGTCGCCTGGGCTTCGTCCGCCGGGGCTGTGCCGGCAAGTTCGTCGCGAACCGTCTGCAGGTCACTCTTGCTCACGGCGTTGTCCTGGGCGTCGATCGCCAGGACGATTGCCGCGCCCGCACCGCCGATCGCGATCGCAACCAGGACGAGGAAGACGCGAGTTCGCATGGTGAGCTTGCGCTCCACCACTCCGATCCAGGCCCGCAGTCCGTCCAGCGACATCGCCACTAACTTAGTGCTTGCCCCGGAGCCCTGCGCTCCCGATCCACTACCCTGCGGCCCGCACTTCCCGACCCCAGCTTCCAAGGAGAGACCAGCAATGCCTGAGGCAGTAATCGTCGACACCATCCGCACTCCGATCGGCCGCGCCTTCAAGGGCTCGCTGGCCCAGCTGCGCCCCGAGGAGACGGGCGCCTACGTGGTCGACCAGCTGCTCGAGCGCAACCCGGACGTCGACCCGGCCCTGATCGAGGACGTCTTCTGCGGCGTCGGCATGCCGCAGGGTCTGGAGGCTTTTAACATTGGCCGGATAATTGCGCTGCTCTCCGAGAAGCTGCCGCAGACGGTCAACGGGGTCACGGTCTCGCGCTACTGCTCCTCCAGCCTCGACGCGATCCGCCACGCCGGCAACGCGATTAAGGCCGGCGAGGGCGACGCCTACATCGCCGCCGGGGTCGAGTGGGTGAGTCGCTTCAACGAGCGCACCGAGCCCGCCGGAGCCGATGATCGCAACCCGAACCTGATCGGCGAGAACGGCCAGCCCAACGCCTACATCGATATGGGCCTGACCGCGGTCAACGTCGCCAACCACTACGAGGTCAGCCGCTCCGACATGGACAAGTTTGCGCAGCGCTCGCAGGAACTGGCGGTCAAGTCGCAGGAGGATGGCTTCTTCGACCGCGAAATCGTGCCGGTGAAGCTGCCCGACGGCACCGAGGTCGCCAAGGACGACGGCCCACGCGCCTCCTCGACCCTGGAGAAGCTGAGCGAACTGCCCGAGGCCTTCGGCGGCGGCGGGGTTACCGCCGGCAACTCCTGCCCGCTCAACGACGGTGCCGCCGCGGTGCTGATCATGAGCGACACCAAGGCCAAGGAGCTCGGCCTCACCCCGCGCGCCCGCATCGTCACCGCCGCCACCTGGGGCAACGAGCCTGAGTACATGGGCGTGGCTCCGATCGGCGCGATCAAGAAGGTCCTCGACCGCGCCGGGATGACGATGGACGATGTCGGCACCGTCGAGCTCAACGAGGCTTTCGCCGCCCAGGTGATCCCGATCATGGACGAGTGCGACATCCCGCTGGAGAAGCTCAACACCCACGGCGGCGCGATCGCGCTCGGTCACCCCTTCGGAATGACCGGTGCTCGCATCATGGGCACGCTGCTCAACGCGATGGAGACCGACGACCATCAGGTTGGCATCGAGACGATGTGCGTCGCGGGCGGGCAGGGTAAGGCGATGATCGTCGAACGGGTCTGAGGTGTAGAGCCTGACCCGGTAGGGGTTCCGCTTAACTTTTTCGGTGGGCCGCTTGGGCCGTCCGAGGTTGGATTGCCGAAAAAGTGCAAGACGCTCCACCCCTACCGGGTCAGGCTCTAAGGTGCGCTGACTCCAAGTTCTCCCGACACTTCCCGAGAGATCGATAGCCCTTTAAGCGAGACAACCTCCGACCCAGCTGGGTCGGAGGTTGTCCGCGCTGCGACTCAGGCTCCTGGCTTCACGCCAATGAAGTTCAGAAAAGGGAGTCGCATGACCAAGGATGACGTGCTGTTCGGCTACCGCCAAGCCCTCTTCGCAGAGGCCGCTCGCACGAGCGTCGCCCAAGCTTGCCGGCGCTTTGGGGTGCATCGCTCCACCTACTACGTCTGGAAGCGAGCGGTCGATCGTCACGGCCTGGAGATGCTGCGGCCTCGCGAGCGGCGGCGGCCGAAGATGCCCAACCAGCTCTCCAAGATGATCGAAGAGAAGATCGTCGCCTTCGCGCTGGGCCATCCGGGCCTTGGGCCCAAGCGGGTGGCTGCAGAGCTCGCCCGCCCCAAGTGGGGAGGCATCCTCGTTTCGCCCAACGGCGTTTGGAAGGTGCTGCGCCGTCACGGCCTCAACACCCGCGCCAAGCGCCTGGGGCTCCTCGCAGGCTACGCCGCGCCCTATGAGCCGCCGCGCGATTGCGGCCCGGAGCGCCACATCGAGGCCTCCCGCCCCGGCGAGCTGGTCGGGATTGACTGCTTCTACGTCGGGCGCCTGCAAGGCACCAAGGGCTCGATCTGGCAGCTCACCGCGATCGACATCGCCTCTTCCTATGCCTGGGCGGAGCTGGTGGTCTGCAAGGAGGGCAAGCCGGCCAGCCCCAGCGCCAAGCAGACCTCGAAGCTGGCTCGCCGGGTCGCCTCAGAGCTGCGCGAAGCAGGCTGGCGCTTGGAGCGGCTGCTCTCAGACAACGGCAACGAGTTCAAGGGGGAGTTTTCGACGACCGTTGCTCGGCTGAAGGCGAGGCACACCCGGATCCGCGCCGGGCGTCCCCAGACCAATGGCAACGTCGAGGCGCTGCACCGCACGATTCTCGACGAGTGCTGGCGGCCCTCCTTTGCCCGTTACCTGCACCCTGCGCTTTCCAGTCTCAGGCGCGACCTCGAGGAGTACCTGCGCTTCTACAACTTCGACCGAGTTCACCATGGTCGGTTGACAGCTGGCCAGATCCCAGCGGACATCGTCTACCGTGCCCGCAAGATGGAGGTCAGATGAGCCGTGGGTGTCGGCGCATCTTGGAGTCCGTGCACTCTAAGGTCCGCTCGATGGAGACGCTGACCTACGAGACCGAAGGCCGGGTCGCGCGGATAATGCTTGATCGGCCCGAGCGGGGAAATGGGATTACGCCGCAGATGCCGACCGAGCTTGCAGCTTGTGTCGAACGGGCGAATCTCGACCCCGCGGTGCACGCGATTGCTCTCGCCGGCAATGGCTCAGGCTTTTGCGGGGGCTACGACTTGGTTGCCTCCGCCGAGGGCGACATGAGCGAGTTGAGCGGGGGGAAGGCGCCGGCGGGGTCGCCGCTCGACCCGGCGGTGATCGGTGCCAACCACATGCCCGAGTCGAACTGGGATCCGGTCACCGACTTCCAGTTCATGTGGCGCAACGTGCGTGGCTTCATGAGCCTCTTCCACTCCGAGAAGCCGGTGCTCTGCAAGGTGCACGGCTACTGCGTCGCCGGTGGCACCGACATGGCGCTCTGCTCGGACTTGCTGGTGATCGATGCGGAGGCCAAGATCGGCTATCCCCCGGCGCGCGTTTGGGGCTCTCCGACGACGGCCATGTGGGCGGCCCGGGTGGGCCCGATGCGGGCCAAGCGGCTGCTGCTCACCGGTGACTCGCTGACCGGCGCCCAGGCCGAGGAGTGGGGGCTGGCGACGGAAGCGGTCCCTGCTGCGGAGCTGGACGAGCGCTTCGAGGCGCTGCTCGGGCGCGTCTCCCAAATGCCGATCAACCAGCTGGTGATGATGAAGATGCTGGTCAACCAAGGCCTCTACGCCCAGGGCCTGCACCAGACCCAGCTGCTCGGCACCTTCTTCGACGGCATCGCCCGCCACACCGAGGAGGGTCACGGCTTCGTCCGCCGCGCCGCCGAGGCCGGCTTCAAAGAGGCGGTCCGCGATCGCGACGAGCCCTTCGGCGACTTCGGCCTGAAGGGCTTCGGCGTATGAGCGGCAACAGCCCTCTTTCGGTGGCTATCGTCGGCGGCGGCTTCGGCGGGATTGGCGCTGCGGCGATGCTTGCCCGTGAGGGCTACGACGACGTCACCGTCTTCGAGAAGAGCGAGCGGGTCGGCGGCGTTTGGCAGGCGAACACGTACCCTGGCGCCGCCTGCGACATCCCCTCGCATCTCTACGAGTTCTCCTTCGCGCCCAACGGCTGGTCGCGACGCTACGCCCCTCAGCTCGAGATCCAGGCCTATGTCGAGGGGGTGGCGCGGCGCTTCGGTGTGCTCGAGAAGGTACGCACCGGCACCGAGGTAAGAAGTGCCGGCTGGGACGACGCCAGCGGTAAGTGGTGTCTCGAGACCGCTGCCGGGCCGCACGAGGCCGACCTCCTCGTCACTGCCTGCGGCCAGCTCTCGGTGCCGCAGATGCCGCCGATCCCCGGCCTCGACAGCTTCGAGGGGCCTGCTTTCCATACCGCAGAATGGCGCCACGACGTCGACCTCGCTGGAAAGCGCGTCGCCGTGATCGGTACCGGCTGCAGCGCGATCCAGGTGGTGCCGGCGATCCAACCCGAAGTCGCTCAGCTCGACGTCTACCAGCGCTCCTCCGGCTGGACCCTGCCGAAGATGGATCACGAGTACTCCGCGTTCGCCCGTGCTCTCTTCAGGCGCTTCCCGACCCTGCACCGCCTCGACCGCGCCTCGATTTTCGCCTTCCAAGAGCTTGCTGCGCTGGCGATGACGAGCCAGCGCTGGCTGCTACCCGCCCTCCGCACCCTCGCCCGCCGCCAGATCAACTCGGCGATCTCCGATCCGGAGCTGCGCCGCAAGGTGACGCCGAGCGATGAATTCGGCTGCAAGCGGGTGATGCTGACCGATGAGTGGTATCCGACGCTCACGCAGCCCAATGTCGAGCTGGTGGCGGAGCGAGTCGAGGCGGTCACTGTAGGCGGCGTCCGCGATGCGACGGGGGCCGAGCGCCCCGCCGATGCCATCATCCTTGCCACCGGCTTCGCCAGCCACGACTTCGTCGCCCCGATGGAGATCATCGGAGCCGCCGGTCGCAGCCTGGCCGCGGAGTGGGGGGACGTCCCCCGTGCGTATCTGGGCCTTAGCGTGCCCGGCTTCCCCAACATGTTCCTGCTCTACGGGCCGAACACGAACGGCGGCAGCGGCTCGGTTGTCAACACGCTCGAGTGCGGGATCGGCCACGTGCTGGCGGCGTTGCGCGAGATGGAGGGCGCGCGGGCCTCCCGGATCGAGGTCAGGCCAGAGGCGGCGATGGCGTTCGATCGTGAGTTGCGCGCGGCGCTCGCAGGGACGGTCTGGCACAGCGGCTGCAGCAACTGGTACGTCGACGAGAACGGCAACGATCCGAGCAACTGGCCCTGGGCCTGGAGCACCTACCGCCGCCGCACCCAGCAGCTCGAGCCCGGCGCCTACGGATTGAGCAGCGCCCAAGCCCCGGTCGCGTCGGGCGCTCTCGGGTAGGGTGCCGCCGCGATGAGCGAGGCCCCCACCAGCGACGATCGTTCGCCCTTCACCCCGGAGAACGTGCGTGTCTTCATCGGCGGCAGCTTCCCCGGTGATCTCGGCATTGAGCCGCTCGAGATCGAGGACCACTTCGCCCGTGGCCGCATCGTCGTCGACCAGCGCCATTTGCACCCCGGTGGCTACGTGCACGGCGGCGTCTGGACCGCCCTCGGCGACACCGTCGCCGCCTGGGCAACCTTCCGCAACATCCCGCCGGAACACAACTTCACCACGATCGAGCTGAAGCTCAACGTCTTCTCCGCCGGCCTTCTCGGTGACGAGATCGTCGCTGTCGGCACTCCCCTGCACGCCGGCAAGAGCACCGTCGTGATCGAGGTCAAGATCGAGCGGATCAGGGATGGCGAGGAGCCCCGTCTCGCCGCCAACCTGATCGTCAGCCAGTTCGTACTGCCACCGCGGTAGGGGGGCCTCAGGCGTCCGTCGGTGCTTCCCACGCTTCGATCAGGGGTAGTCGCCAAAGCACGCTGGCGATGGTCAGGCCAACTGCTGCCGAGAGCAGGGCTAGGAACCACTGCGAGGCGCTCAGCAGCGTCATATCGAAGAAGTCGCGCACGGGGGCGGCGGCGAGGATCAGGGCAAAGAGCGCGCCCAGGCCAGCGATCAGGGCGAGCATGTAGCTCTGGATCGCGATGTGCTCGCGGCCGGGACCGCGCTCGAGCAGCAGCACGAAGCTGAGGCCGAGCACGATCAGCGTCGTCGTCGCGGCGGTGCGGCCGGCTTCGAGGCTGCCGCCAGCGACGGAGTCGACGAGGAAGAAAGAGATGATCGAGCCGAGCGCCGTAGCGACTCCGGCTGGCACCGCGAACGCGGCCAGAGCGCGCAGCAGCCGGCCCCGGTACAGCGGTCCGTCGGAAGGTGCCAGGGCGAGGACGAAGGACGGTACGCCAATCGTCAGGAAAGCGGCGAGAGTGAGGTGGCGGGGGAGGAAGGGGAATGCGAAGCCAGGGATGGCGACGAGCAGGATCAGCGTTGCCGCGTAGACGGTCTTGGTCAGGTAGAGGCGGCCGAGGCGGTGGATGTTGCGGGCGATCCGCCGTCCCTCGCTGACCGCCTGCGGCAGCCGCGCGAATTCGTCCTTGAGCAGGACGACGTCGGCGACCCCCTTGGTTACCTGTGCCCCCGAACCCATCGCCACGGCCATCCGCGCTCGCTTGAGGGCCGGCACGTCGTTGACCCCGTCGCCGATCATCGCCGCGTAGCGGCCCGAGGCGGCCAGGGCGGCGACCAGATCACGCTTCTGCTCGGGCTTGATCCGGCAGAAAATCGTGTTGGCCTGCGCGGCCGCGGCCAGGCCTTCGGCATCCTCAGGTAGTTCGTGGCCCTCGATCACGCCGGCGTTCTGGGCAACGCCGACCGCGGCAGCCACCGCGGTGACAGTCGCCCTCGCGTCGCCAGAAATCAACTTCAGGTCGACGTCTTCCTCGCGCATCAGCGCAACGGTTTCCGCCGCGTCCGGGCGCAGCGTCTCCTCCAGCACGATCAGGGCGATCGGAGCGAGCCGCGGCGCCGTTTGCTCGGCGGGGTTGGCCGGCAGTGGCTCGCTGGTTTCTCCGAAGGCGACGACGCGCCGGCCGGCAGCGGTCTCGCGTTCGAGCACGCGGGCGAGCCCCGGTGGCAGGGAGAGGGCGCCGCCAGCGCTCAGCACGTCGGGTGCGCCGAGCACATAGGTGGTCGAGCCGATTCGCAAGCCGCTCCACTTCCACTCCGAGGAGAAGGCGACTTCTCCGGAGACCCTCCCCGCTTCGCCCGGGAAGCGTTCCTCGATCGCTTCCAGCGTGCGGTTGCGGTCGCCGGCGCTGGCGGCGAAGCCCCCCAGCGCGGCGTGCGCTGCTTTCGCGTCAACGCCCTCGGCGACCTCGGCGCCGAGCAGGCGCAGCTCCCCGTCAGTGAGAGTGCCGGTCTTGTCGACGCAGATCGTGTCGACGGCCGCCAGGCTCTCGGTCGCGCTCATTTGCTGCACCAGCGTGTCTTTGCGCGCCAGCCGCACCGCAGCCACGGCGAAGGTGACGCTCATCAGCAGCACCAGGCCCTCGGGGATCAGAGTGACCAGGCCTGCCGTTGCAGTCTGGGCTGCCTCCTCGAGGCCGGTGCTGCGCAGCTTCAGGGTCAGGATCAACAGCACCGCCAGCGGCACCATCGCGTAGACGCAGGCGATGATCACTCGGTTGACCTCGCCTTGCAGCGGCGAGGGAGGGTGGCGGAAGGCGCGCGCCTCACCGGCGAGCTTGCCCGCGTAGCTCTGCTCGCGCACCGCGTCGACCTTGTACTGCCCCGAGCCGCTGATGCAGAAGGAGCCGGAGAGGGCGCGATCGTCGGCGCCCTTGCGCACGCCGTCGGCCTCGCCGGTCAGCATCGACTCGTCGAGCGTCAATCCGCGGGCGCCCAGGACCTCGCCGTCGGCGACGAGCTGGTCGCCGGGCGCGATCTCGACCACGTCGCCCGGGACGATCTCCTCGGCCAGCAGGCTGACCACGGCGCCGTCACGGACGACTTTGGCGTGTGGGGCGACAAGCACGGCAAGCTCGTCGAGGGTGCGCTTTGCCTTCAGCTCTTGGCGGATGCCGATGTAGGAATTGATCACCGCGATCAAGCCGAAGATCGAGTCGGCGTAGAGGCCGAGGCCAAGGTCGAGCACGAAGAAGGCGCCGATGATCGCGTTGAAGAGCGTGAAGACGTTGCCGGCGACGATGCTGGAGGTCGAGCGCGAGGAGTTCTCCGGCGGCGGGCCGAGCTCGCGCAGCCGCTTTTTTGCCGTGGCACTGGACAGGCCCCGCTCGATCGCCGCGTCGGTCATCGCCGCCTATTCAATAGGGTGAACGCCGGATGGCTCTGAAGCTCGGACTCAACCTTGGCTACTGGGGCATCGGCCCGGCGGGCGAGGACGCCCTCGAGGTCGTCCAGGCTGCCGAAGGCGCCGGCTTCGAGTCGGTCTGGGTGGCCGAGTCCTACGGCTCCGACGTGGTCAGCGTGCTGGCCTGGCTGGCGCCGCAGACCAGGACGCTGAAGCTCGGCGCCGCGATCATGCAGGTCCCGGCCCGTCCGCCCGCCGCTGCGGCGATGGCGGGAGCGACGATCGACAAGCTCTCCGGCGGGCGCTTCCTCTTCGGCTTCGGCCCATCTGGCCCTCAGGTCTCCGAAGGCTGGTACGGCGTGCCCTACGCCAAGCCTTGGGGTCGGACCCGGGAGTACATCGAAGTGGTGCGCGAGATCATCGCCCGCGAGGGTCCGGTCGATCACCAGGGCCAGCATTACCAGTTGCCTCTACCCGGTGGAGAGGGAAAGGCGCTGAAGCTCAACTTCCACCCCGAGCGCAACGAGATTCCAGTCTTCGTCGGTGCGATCGGCCGCAAGTCGGTCGAGATGGCGGCGGAGATCTGCGACGGCTGGATCCCGATCTTCTTCAGCGTCGACGCCTTCGAGCAGACCTGGGGCGAGCACCTCGAGGCGGGTTTTGCCAAGGGCGGTCGCCAGCGCTCGGACCTGGAGGTCTCACCGTCGCTGCAGGTCGCTATCGACGGTGATCTCGACGCCGCCAAGGCCGTGGTCAAGGCCGGCCTCGTCCTCTACTTCGGTGGCATGGGCAGCCGCAAGACCAACTTCTACGTCGATCTCGCCCACCGCTTCGGCTTCGGCGAGGTCGCCGACGAGGTCCAGCAGCGCTTCCAGGACGGCGACCGCGGCGGTGCCTTCGAGGCGGTGCCGGACGAGATCGTCGAGGCGACCTCGCTGGTCGGCACCGAGGCCGAAGTGGCGGAGCGGATCGAGCGCTTCCGCGGCGCCGGCATCGACCGCCTGATCGTCTCCCCGGTGCACGCCGAGCGGGATCAGCAGCTCCACACCCTCGAGCGCCTAGCCGCTCTGACCGCCGGCTGACGCCCCAAGCCCGCTTTCACATAACCTTCCGCGCCGCGTGAAGATCGGAGTGCCGAAAGAGACTGCCGAGGGGGAGCGCCGGGTCGCGCTCGTCCCTGACGTAGTCAAGTCGCTGGCCGCCAACGAGAAGGTCGCGGTGCTGGTCGAGAAGGGCGCTGGCGAGGAGGCCGGCCACCCCGACTCCCAGTACGACGAAGCGGGCGCTGAAGTCGTCGAGGGCGAGGTTACGTGGGGCTTCGACGTGGTCCTTCGCGTCGCCGCCCCTTCCGCCGAGGAAATCGGTCGCCTCAACTCCAATCAGGTCCTGGTCGGCCACCTCTCGCCTTGGACCGCCGCCGAGACCAACAAGGCCCTGGCCCAAGCCGGCGTCACTAGCTTCGCGATGGAGGCGATTCCGCGCACGACGCGTGCCCAGGCGATGGACGCACTCTCCTCTCAGGCAGCTGCCGCCGGCTACGCCGCGACCTTGATCGCCGCGCGCGAATCGGGCCGCTTCTTCGGCATGATGACCACCGCCGCCGGCACGGTCCCGCCGGCCAAGGTGCTCGTGCTCGGAGCCGGCGTCGCCGGCCTGCAGGCGGTCGCCACGGCCAAGCGCCTCGGCGCGATCGTCACCGGCTTCGACATCCGCCGCGCCGCCTGGGAGCAGATCGCCTCGCTCGGCGGCCGCCCGCTTGAACTCGATTTCATCCCCGACGCCGAGGGCGAGGGCGGCTACGCCCGTCCGCTCACAGACGAGGAGAACGCCCAGGTGCGCGACGCACTCGGTGAGAACGCCGCCAAGCAGGACGTGATCATCACCACCGCCGCGATCCCCGGGCGCCCGGCGCCCCTGCTGATCACCGCCGAGGCGGTGCGCGGCATGCAGCCCGGCGGGGTGATCATCGACCTCGCCGCCGAGACCGGCGGCAACTGCGAGCTGACCGAGGCCGGCCAGACCGTGGTCGAGGGCGGCGTCAAGGTGGTTGGCCCGCGCAACCTCGCCAGCGAGATGCCGGTGCCCTCCTCCCAGCTCTACGCCAAGAACCTCGAGAATCTGCTCGGCCTGCTGATCTCCGAGGAGGGCGAGCTGAGCCTCGACTTCGAGGACGACATCGTCGCTGCCGCCTGCATTACCCACGGCGGCGAGATCAAGAACGAGAGGGCGGCAAAGTAATGAGCTTGATGACCGAGATCACGATCTTCGTCCTCGCTGCCTTCGTTGGCTTCGAGGTGATCTCGAAGGTGCCGACGACTCTGCACACGCCGCTGATGTCACAGACCAACGCGATTCACGGCATCGTCATGCTCGGCGGCCTGATCGTCGTCGGTTTCGCCAACGACGGACTCGAGTACACGATCGGCACGATCGCGATCGCCTTCGGCGCGATCAACATCGTCGGTGGCTTCATGGTCACCGACCGGATGCTCGGGATGTTCTCCAAAAAGCCGAAACCGAAGGCGGACGCCGAGGCGAAACCCGGGGGCGGTAAATGAGCCTCCTCGCGGTCTTCAAGCCCGGTGGAGACGCCGCCACCGCGCTCTACATCGTCGCCTTCTCGCTCTTCATCATCGGTGTGCGGCGAGGCACCCACCCGACCACCGCCAAGCAGGGCAACCTGGTCGCCGCCGTCGGCATGGCGGTCGCCGTGGTCACCACGCTGCTGCTCGACGGCATCGGCAACTGGGGCCTGATCGCGCTTGGGCTCGGTGTCGGCACCGCGGTCGGCGTGATCGCCTCGGTTCGCGTGCAGATGACCGAGATGCCGCAGATGGTCGCCCTCTACAACGGCGTCGGCGGTGGCGCGGTCGCGCTGATCGCCTGGTCTGAGATCCGCCACGGCATCTCGCTCGGCGAGGAGATCCCGCTCGACGAGCTGATCCCGGTCCTCTTCGCCGCGGTCGTCGGCTCGGTCTCCTTCTGGGGCTCGAACATCGCTTTCGCCAAGCTCCAGGACCTGATCCCGACCCGGCCGCTAGCCGTGCCGGGACAGCAGGTGATCAACGCCGTGCTGCTGATCGGCATCGTCGCCGCCTGCGTCAACATCGCGATCAACAACGACGATCCCAACCAGGCGATCTTCATCGCGATCCTGATCGCCGCGGGACTGCTCGGCAACCTCGTCGTCTTGCCGATCGGTGGCGCCGACATGCCGGTCGTGATCTCGCTGCTCAACGCCTTCACTGGGCTTTCAGCCGCCGCCGCCGGCTTCGCCCTCGACAACGTCGCCCTGATCGTCGCCGGCACCCTAGTCGGCTCTTCGGGAACGATCTTGACGATGGAGATGGCGACCGCGATGAACCGCTCGGTCGGCAACGTCCTCTTCGCCGGCTTCGGCGGCGCGCCCTCCGGCGGCCCTGCGGGTGGGGGGGAGGAGCGTCCCCACACCTCGATCGGCGCCCAGGACGCGGCGATCAAGCTCGCCTACGCCGACTCCGTCGTCGTCGTGCCCGGCTACGGCCTCGCCGTCGCCCAGGCCCAGCACGCGATCAAGGAGGTCGCCGACGAGCTGGAGAAGCGTGGCGTGCCGGTCAGCTACGCGATCCACCCGGTCGCGGGCCGCATGCCCGGCCACATGAACGTCCTCCTCGCCGAGGCCGATGTGCCCTACGAGCAGCTGAAGGAGATGGAGGAGATCAACCCGGAGATGCCGCGCACCGGCGTCGCCATCGTGGTCGGAGCCAACGATGTCACCAACCCGGCGGCCAAGAACGACCCGGACAGCCCGATCGCCGGCATGCCGATCATCGAAGTCTCCGAGGCTCAGCAGGTAATCGTGATCAAGCGCTCGCTCAGCCCCGGTTTCGCCGGCATCGACAACGACCTCTTCTACGAAGCGAACACGTCGATGCTCTTCGCTGACGCCAAGCAGGCCGCGGCGGATATCGCGGCTGAGATTCAGCAGCTCTGAGGTCCGGGGCGCCGGCGGGGTATCCCTCCTCAGGCCGCTTCGCGGGAGTTCCTGAGGAGGGATACCCCGCCGGCGCCAGCGCCCGAGTCCCTTGAATCTCGGCCCCGATGCTCTGCCTGGGGAGAGAGGAGGTTCGGCGCGTCTTAAGCAGGGATGCGGCGACGGGAGTCGGGGCAGGGGACAGTGGAGTGGGTCGGCCTGCTGTGCCTGGTTGCGCTTCTCCTCGTCGGACTGCTGATGGCTGGTGTGCGCGTACCAGGAGCGTCGCTGGTGCGGGCGATCGCCTCGCGGATCCTCTGCGCGGCGGCGCTGGCGGACAGGTGTGGTGACGAACCGGCGTTGATCGCCGCCTACGGAAGCGAAGTTGGGGAGTTGGTGCGGCGGCATATGCCCGCGTTGCTTTTCGAGCGTGGCTCGCGGGCTGTGCCGGTCGATTTTCGGCGCTGCCGTGAGACCGCATGCGGCGATGGAGCCGAGCACGGCTATGTCAAGCGCACGATGACCGGGCTGCCGGTCTCGGCGTTCGTTCATGTAGTCGATTGCCGTCCTGAGTCGGCCGAGCAATCAGAAGACGAAGGTGTCGATTGCTCTGGCCCGCGCTCCGGGAATCTCTATATCCAGTACTGGACCTACTACGCGAACTCGGCGACATTCCGCGGAATTCCGTTGCTTGGTGACGCCGGCTACCACCCGGACGACTGGGAGGGAGTCCAGATCCGCATTCGCCCCGATGGCGGCGTCGACGAGCGCGCCACCTCGCACGCGGGCTACAACCAGCGCCCCGGGCCAGTGAGCGGCTGGGCCTCGGACGCGGGTATCGATTCCGTCAAGGACGCGACCGAAGCCCTTGGACTACGCGCCGAGAACGGCTGGGGCCCCGAGACCCACCTCCTGATCGTCTCCGGCGGCAGCCACGCTGGCAACACGGCCGGCATTCCCCATATCGAACGCCTCACGCCACGTAACCGAGTCCACCTCATCCCGCTCGAGCCGATCGCCGCCACCAGCCACGCCCGCTTCGCCGTCAACCCTCCATGGCACAAGAAAGCCTGGCTCGACCCCGAGGCCGAGGACACCGGCTAAGCACGAGGCGCGGATTTTCCATGCCTGACATGGGAAATCCGCGTTTGGTTCGGGGCCCTACTTTGGCGGCATGCGCAGGGAGCCGTCGAGGCGGATCGTCTCGCCGTTGAGCATTGGGTTGGCGACGATCTGGGTGACAAGCTGCGCATACTCCTCCGGACGGCCGAGGCGGGAGGGGAAAGGGATGCCTTCGCCGAGGGCGGTGCGGGCCTCCTCGGGCAGGGCCGCGAGTAGCGGCGTGTCGAAGAGGCCGGGGGCGATCGTCACGACCCGCACTCCGCGCCCAGCCATGTCGCGGGCGGCGGGCAGGGTCATGCCGACGATGCCGCCCTTCGAGGCGGCGTAGGCGATCTGGCCGATCTGGCCGTCGTAGGCCGCAATCGACGCGGTGTTGATGCAAACGCCCCGCTCGTCTTCGGCGTCGGGCTCGTTTTCGCTCATCGCCGCCGCGGCGAAGCGCAGCACGTTGAAGGTTCCGATCAGGTTGACCTTGACTACGTTTGAGAAAAATTCGAGGTTGTGCGGGCCGGCCTTATGCGCCACCCGTTCGGCCCAGCCGATCCCAGCGCAGCAGACCGAGATGCGCAGGCCGCCGTCGTGCGTCGCCGCTCGCTCGACCGCAGCCGACACCGCCGCCTCGTCGGTCACGTCCGTCTGCACGAACGTGGCGCCCGGTCCCAGCTCCGCCGCCAGCGCCTCTCCCTTCTCGGCATTGAGATCGGCAATCGTCACCGTCGCACCTGCCTCGATCAGCGCTCGCGCTGTCGCCTCGCCGAGCCCCGACGCCCCGCCCGCCACCAGCGCACTTGTTTCAGCGATGTTCACAGGCGCGCCAGCTTAACTCGCTAGGGTTTTCGCATCGCCACCGAGGTGACCCCGAGCTCCAAGGAAGCGATCGCGGAGCGCCTTGCCGAGGCGCGACGGTTCACATTGGAGCTGATCGAGCCGCTCGACGACGAGCAGCTCAACCGTGTCTACTCGCCGATCCTCAGCCCGCTGGCCTGGGACCTTGGCCACATCGCCAACTTCGAGGAGCTCTGGCTGGTGCAGACGATCGGCCAGCGTGAGCCCCTGCACGGAGAGCTGGGCCGCTTCTACGACGCGATCGAGAACCCTCGCAAGACGCGCGGTGAGCTGCCGATCCTGCGCGACGCCGAGCTGCGCGCCTACCTGGCCGACGTGCGCGAGCGCACCTTGGAGGTGCTTGCCGATGTCGACATCGGCGACTCTGTTGCAGAACCGCTGCTGCGCGAAGGCTTCATCTACGAGATGCTGCTGGCGCACGAGCAGCAGCACAACGAGACGATGCTGCAGCTGCTGCAGATGATCGACGGCTACAAGCCGATCAATCCCGAGCTCGGTGTTCTCCAGGCGCCCGAACCGGGCCCGGAGATGATTTCGATCCCCGCCGGCGAGTACGAGATCGGCGCCTCCGCACATGGCTTTGCCTACGACAACGAGCGTCCTCGGCACACCGTCGAGCTCGCCGCGTTCGAGATCGATCGAACCTCGGTGACCAATGCAACGTATCTCCAGTTCATGGAGGAGACCGCCGCTGAGCCTCCGCTGTACTGGGAGCGCGAAGGTGACGGGGGATGGGTGCTGACGAAAATGGGCGGTCGCGACCCGATCAACCCGACCCATCCCGTCCTCCATGTCTCCTGGAATGAGGCCGATGCGCTAGCCCGCTGGGCCGGCAAGCGCCTGCCGATCGAGCACGAGTGGGAGGCGGCATGTCCGCGGCTCGAGGGCGTCGGCCAAGCCTGGGAATGGACTTCCTCGGACTTCCTCGCCTATCCCGGCTTCGAGGCTTTCCCGTACCCGGAGTACTCCCAGGTGTTCTTCGGCAACGAGTACAAGGTGCTGCGCGGCGCGTCCTGGGCGACCAATCCCAACGTCGCCCGTCCCAGCTTCCGCAACTGGGACCTGCCGGAGCGCCGCCAGATCTTTTCCGGCATTCGCCTCGCGAGGGACGCATGATCGCGATCGAGGTCCACCTAGATGCCGACACGGCGGCGACGATGGCGCGCGATGTGCGCGACGGATTGCTCTCCGAGCCGAAGGAGCTTGCCCCCAAGTACTTCTACGACGAGCGCGGCTCACAGCTCTTCGAGCAGATTACCGAGCTCGACGAGTACTACCCGACCCGGGCCGAGCGGGCGATTCTCGCCGCGCGTGCAACGGAGATCATCGCTGCTGCCGGAAAACCGCGGTCGCTGGTTGAGCTTGGCTCCGGCTCGGCGGCAAAGACGCGCCACCTGCTCGACGCGATGCGCGACTCGGGCTGCCTGCACACCTACGTCCCCGTCGACATCTCCGAGGAGATCACCCACGAAACGGCCGAGATGCTGGTTGACGAGTACCCGGGCCTGATCGTGCGCGGGCTCGTCTGCGACTTCGAGCATCACCTCGAGCGCATCCCTGACGGCGATAGCGGCCGCTTGATCGCCTTCCTCGGCGGCACGATCGGCAACCTCTACCCGGCTCCGCGCCGGGATTTCCTCACCCGCCTCGCCGGGTTGATGGGACCGGGGGACCGGCTGCTGCTCGGCACTGACCTGGTTAAGGACACCGGACGCCTCGAGGCCGCCTACGACGACGCCGAAGGCGTCACCGCCGAGTTCAACAAGAACGTGCTGCAGGTGTTGAACCGTGAGCTCGGCGCCGACTTCGACCCCGAGGCCTTCGAGCACGTCGCCCGCTACGACGAGGACGAGGCGCGCATGGACATCCGCCTGCGCTCGCTTGCCGCGCAGACCGTTCGCCTCGACGATCTCGACCTCTCCGTCGAGTTCGGCGCTGGCGAGGAGATGCGTACCGAGATCTCTTCAAAGTTCACCTACGAGAAACTCGACCGCGTCTACGCAGAGGCGGGGCTGGAAATCGCCGGCTGGTTCACCGACCCCGACTGCGACTACGCCCTCAGCCTCGCCCGACCGGTCTAATCACGCACCGCTAGGGGCGGTGCGTGAGACCGTCGAGCACGACCTCCACCGGCGAGCGTCGTTTCGCCGAGTTCGCCTGTTCACGGGTGCGGCGCAACTCGGACGCCAGCTGCCCGGCGTCCATGCCGAACCGACCGACGTCCCGAGTTGCCTTGACCAAGTCCCTCGAGCGGATCTTCATCACCGGCCGTCGCCGTACCTTGCTCTTGCGGCTCCGGCTCGCGCCGACGGCCAGGCCGGCGGCCGCCCCGGCCACTGCCGCACCCCCCGCCACCAGCGGTGTCTTGGCCTTGCTGGCGGCGCGACCGGCGCTGCGTCCCGCCTCGCTGACGGAATGACCGGCGTGCTTCGCCGTCGACTCGACCGCTTTGCGCGCGGACTCGACCTGCCCGACGCCGTTGGTCGAGGTGCGATTGCGGCGTTTACCGCTCGCCGCCTTGCTCGTGCTCGCTTTGCGGGGTTTCGCCTGTTTGCGTTTTGCTTGCGTCCCGCCGCTGCGTGCGGCGCGCGTTTTCGTCTCAGCCATCTTTCCCTCCTTGTGGGGGCCTCCCGAAGTTGGCCTGCCGCAAGTGCAGTTACCCAGGGAAAAGGACCTGAATCAGGGCGCCAGCGCCTCGATTAGCTCGCCGAGCTTGTCCGGCGTCGTGATCGGGGTGAGGATCGGCAATGTGATTCCGCCCTCGACGAAGGCGCCGATCCGCTCCTTCATCTGCTCCGGCGAGCCGAAGATGAACATCTCCTCGATCAACTCCCAGGGCGCCGCGGCGGCCGCCCCCTGGCGGTCGCCCGACTCCCAGGCGCTCACCATCGCCTCGATCTCGTCGCCGTAGCCGAGCCAGCGGTAGAAAGCGGCATAGACCGGCACGGTGATGTAGGAGGAGAACATGAAGCGGGCTAGCGGCTCGACCGTCTCGCGCTCGCCCGGCAGGCAGAAGAAACGACAGAGGAGCTCGAAGTCGTCGGGCGCGTCGGCGAGCTGCGCCGTCACCTTGGGCAGGCCGCCGAGTGGCAGGAAGTTGGTGAAGGCGCCGTCACCTTGCTCCATTGCCAACTCCAGCATCTTGCCCCGCAGCGCCGCGAGCACGATCGGCACCGGCTGCGCCGGCGCGCTCTCCAGCTTGAAGCCGCTCTCGGTGCGTTCACCGGCGAGCGCGGTGCGCAGGAAATCGAGCGTCTCGCGCACTTTGCTCAGGGGTCGCTCGAAGGGGATGCCGTTCCAGCCTTCGACGATGCGGTCTGAGGAGGAGCCGATGCCGAGCACGAAGCGCCCGTCGGAGGCGCCGGCGAGCGCCGCCGCCTCCTGCGCCAGCAGAGCCGGGCCACGCTGGAAGACGCCGACGATGCCAGTGCCTAGGCGGGCCCGCTCGGTCCAGGCGGCGCTGAGCGCCAGCGGGGTGAAGCCATCAGGGCCGTTCGTCTCGCCGCTCCAGAAGTCTGTGTAGCCGATCTCCTCGGCGCGCTTGACGAGATCCTCGTGCGCGGCCAGCGAAAGCCCCGGCAAAGGAAGCGTTAGTCCCCATCTACTCGCCACCGGCCGACCCTATAGCCTGCGGCCGCAATGGGGGAGGCCTCGCAAAAGCCCGACCGCAACCTCGCGCTGGAGCTCGTCCGCGTTACCGAGGCAGCGGCGCTCTCCGCCGCCCGCTGGGTAGGCCGCGGCGACAAGATCGCCGCTGATCAAGCTGCCGTCGACGCGATGCGCTTTGTGCTCGACTCGGTCTCGATGGAAGGCGTGGTCGTGATCGGCGAGGGTGAGAAGGATGAGGCGCCGATGCTCTACAACGGCGAGCAGATCGGCGATGGCAGCCCGCCCGTGGTCGATATCGCCGTCGATCCGCTCGAGGGGACCCGCCTCTGCGCACTCGGCATGCCAAGCGCACTAGCGGTGATCGCGCTCGCCGAGCGCGGCACGATGTTCGACCCCGGCCCCTGCGTCTACATGGAAAAGATCGCCGGCGGCGAGGAAATCGCCGACCTGCTCGATCTCGATCGCCCGTTGGTCAAGACGATGGAGCTGATCGCCGAGCGCAAGGGGGGCAGCGTCGGCGACGTCACCGTCGTCATGCTCGACCGTCCCCGCCACGAGGAGGCGATGCAGGAAGTGCGCGACGGCGGCGGCCGCATCCGCTTGATCACCGACGGCGACGTTTCCGCCGCCCTACTGGCGGTCAGCGATCGCTCGCCCGTCGATCTGCTCTGGGGCATTGGTGGCACACCCGAGGGAGTGCTCTCCGCCGCGGCGCTGAAGTCGATGGGCGGCCAACTGCTCGGACGGCTCTGGCCACGCAACGACGAGGAGCGCAGTGCCGCCCTCGACGCCGGCTACGACCTCGACCGCGTGCTCACGGCCGACGATCTCTGCTCGGGCGAGGACGTCTTCTTCTCCGCCACCGGCGTCACCGATGGCGACGTCCTGCAGGGCGTCCGCTACCGCGGTCCCGGAGCCACCACCGAATCGCTCGTGATGCGCTCGCGCTCCGGCACGGTCCGCCGCGTCCACGCCCGCCACGATCGCTCGAAGCTGCGCGCGATCATTGGCGAGCGTTACGGTTAAAGTCCTGCAAAACGGCGCATTTCGGTCCCTTTGAGGTGGGGCGCCGCTCGCGTCCCATCGCCTCAGTTTCCCTGATCCTCCAGCTTTTGGCCTAGGCGGGGCCGCTAACGTCCGCTGTGAGAACTCCAATGTTCTGGTATAAAACTTAATTAGTTTCTAAGCACCGCTCTTTACGGGCCGGTGGGGGTATTTGGGGGAACAGTGCATCGAGCAAACCATCCAGGGACATCGAGTTGAATTTTTTCGCGTCGAATGGAAGTGGCATCGGGGGGGTGGTGTCTGAGTCAGAAGACGCGCACTTACCTCTGGACGATGAGAGGAAGCGTGCCGGTACGCATGCGCTTTCGATCTTCTGCTCGACTCTCAACGGCCAGATTATTCGCACGCTCGCCGATGGTCCCTTACCGTCCGCGAAGCTGCGCGAGGCGGTGGGTTTGCCGGCACCGACAACTCTGCGCACAAACTTGGAGAACCTCGTCACGATGGGAGTGCTCGAGACCCACCGCCGCGACGAGCGGCCGCAGCAAATCGATAACGCTCTCACGCCGTTGGGGGAGGAGCTGCTTACCCTCGCGGACGCGATCGATGTTTGGCTTGCGGCGGCACCGCGGGGTCGCCTCGAGTTCGGAAGCAGCGCCGCCAAGGCGGCGCTGCGGGCCCTCGTGGATGGTTGGGATGCGGCGATTGTTAGGGCTCTGGCCCCGCGATCGCTCCCGCTTGCGGAGCTGAACGTCCTGATCCCCCAAATCAGCTATCCAGCGCTTTCACGCAGGCTCTCGGCGCTGCGCCTAACTGGCCAGGTCGAGCGGATCAGACTGGACGGTCGCTGGGTCTACCGAGTGACCGACTGGTTGCGCACGGCAATCGCTCCTCTTGGACTGGCGGCGCGCTCCGAGTATCGGTATCCGCAAGAGGTTGGCGCGCCGATCACCTCGATCGAGGTGGAGACGGCGTTTCTCTTGGTGGTGCCGCTCGTCAAACTCCCGACATCACTCGACGGGGAGTGCACGCTCGCCGTGGACACCCGTGACCTATCGGCTCCCAAGGGGGGCTCGCGGATCGCCGGGGTGCGGGTCGGCGTCCAAAACGGACAGGTCGTCTTCTGCTCGACACGCCTCGAAGCCGGCCCGGGCGCCTGGGCACTTGGAACCGCCGAGGCCTGGTTGGACGCGGTGGCCAGCGGAAGCGTCGACTGCCTGCATTCAGGCGGCGAGAAACCCGAGCTTCCGGCTGCGCTCGTCGGCGCATTCAACGAAGCCCTAACCACATCCGCCGCGGCTGTGAATGCTGCCTGAACGGACGATGACCGCCCCTCCATCAAGGGCCGGTGGGCGCCTACTTTCGCTGTTTGCGTCCCCGCTGAACGTTTTGGTGCTGCGCGCCCATGCTGACCTGCCGATGCGGCTTCTGGGGCTGCATAAGTGCCTGGGTGCTTCACAGTCCACCCTGCGTGAGTACTTGGCGAACCTAATCGAGTTAGGAGCGCTCTCCAGGCGAGACCTCGAGCGAACGCCGCGTGCCGTAGCGACCGAACTGACCGACCTTGGGCGCGAGCTGCTATGCGTCGCTGACGTCATAGATGACTGGTTGGCATGCGCCCCGGGGGGGCAGATCACGCTTTGCAGTGGGCAGGGCAAGGCGGCGGTCAAGGCGCTCGCCGCTGGCTGGGACTCGAGGGTCTTGGGCTTCCTCGCGGCCAGCCCTCATTCGCTGACCGAGCTGGACGGCCTGATCGAGGACATCAGCTACCCGGCGCTGGAGCGACGCCTCGCGGCGATGCGCGCCAGGGACTTGATCGAGGTCGTACCGACCGACCGGCCCGGCACCCTCTACGCTGTCACCGACTGGGCGCGCCAGGCGGTCGCGCCGCTTGCCGCGGCGACCCGCTGCGAGCATCGCCACCTTCGAGAGGACTCCGAGCCGATCACCAACGTCGAGTTCGAGGCCGCCCTCCTGCTCGCCTTGCCGCTCGTCACCCTGCCACAAAGATCGCACGGGACCTGCCTGCTCGTGGTCGATCTGGGAGATCCCAGCGACCCCTCCGACAACCGTCAGTCGGTGGTTCGGGTCGAGGTCGAGCGCGGCAAGATACGCTCGATCAGCCTGCCCGGGCCGGAGGAGTCGACGTCGCTTCCCCGAATCCAGGCCTCCCCGCTTCCTTGGTTCGAAGCCGTCATCGATGGACGTCCCCAGGGTCTTTATGGGAACGATGATTCAGGCCTGCCGGTTGGCTTGGCCGAAGGCCTCCGTGACACGCTCTTTCCCACTCAGACGGGCGCGGCCGGCTAAGCGAGCGTGTCGTCGTCGGGGCCGGCACTCTCTTTCCGAGCCTTGCGTTCCTCCTCCCTGGCGCGGTCCTCACCGAGGAACGGCACCAAGAGATGGAAGACGAGCTCGGGAAGGAGTTTCGGCAGCTCAGCTGCGCGGCCCGTGAGGATCTCCTCGTAGATGCGCGCGTAGACGGCGCCGGCGGCGATGCTGGAGACGTTCGGCGAGCCGGGGCCGCTCGAGGAATCCGGGCTCGGGCCGGATTCCTCGAGGCCTGCGTCGAGGATCGCGGTCACTCGTTGGAACGAGGTCCAGAAGCGGTCCTGCGCGGCGGGTCCGGTCGCAGCCACCTCGACCATCAGCACCCGCGCAACGTCGGGGTCGGAGGCGAACCACTCAAGTATTGCGGCCAGGCCGCGGCGTGCCCGCGTCGGCCACGGGCCCGGCTGTTCAAACGCTTCAGTGCCGTGGGCGAGCAAATCCTCCATCAGGATGGTGTGGGCAGCGAGGAAGCAGTCCCGCTTATCGTCGAACAGTTCATAGAAGGTCTCGCGGCCGACGGCCGAGGCCTCGAGCACATCGGCCACGGTGGTCTCGGCATAGCCTTTGGCTGCGACTAGGCGGACCACCGCCGCCAGCAGCCGCTCGCGCTGGGATCGTTCGACCAGCTCCCGTGGCAGGCCGTGTCTGCCACGGGGCAGTCGCCGCCCGCGAAGGTCATCGACGGGCTGGCTCATGCTCGCTCCCTGTACGGCTGACGGCCCATGGGGTCATTGTCGCACCTCTATAGAACTGATACGTATCACGATAGAACCCTTTGATGGTGAGTCGTCCATTTAGCGCGCATGCGTGCACAGCACGGTTCTGTGCCCGCGGAAAAAAGCAATGCCTCCATTTGCAGGGAAAAACTGTGTATGCGGCTGATGGGAGTAGCTAATTTCCCAGCCCGGGGACCGCTTGCTTGACCGCCTCCCTCGCCGCCGCTATCAAATATATGGCCCTCTGGGTCGCGGTCCCCCAGGAACGCCACCCGGAGAGCATTGAGTTGCGGTTTGAAGGTCGAGATCCCCCTGGTCCGCGAGGGAGCGGGCGACGATGGGAATCGAGCCGGGGCTTCGAAGTACCTCTCACCTTCGAGCCCCGGCTGACCTTCAAAGTCTGATTAGCCAGGCGAGCGGACAGCGAAGCGCTAGGCGAGTTTCCGCGAGTGTTCCGAAGCCCGGTCGGGGCCGAGGATGGGGAGGAGCGCGATGTAGACGATGTCCGGGAGCAGCTCCGGCAGGCTCTTGGCTTGCCCGGCCAAGATCTTTCCGCAGATCAGCACCTGCGCACGGCCGCAGGCGGCGCGCGCTTCAGCCTCGAAGGTGTCGGGCAGCTCCTCCGGTGGCCACTGAGCGGCGACGGCGTCGATGATCAGGCGGCGGCAGCGCTCGATCAGCATGGGCCGGATCGTGAGCGTCTCCACCAGCGCCATTTTCGCGTGGTGAGGCTTTGCCGCCAGGTGTTCGAGCACGGCCTCGCTCCACTTGCAGATCACCACTGCGGGCTCGTCCTCGTCGCCGTGAGCGCTCGTCGCGGCCTCGCGCAGTTCCTCGATGAAAGCGTTGACCGCGGCTTCGAAGCACAGCTCCTTGTCGTCGAAGTGCTTGTAGAAGGTGGCGCGTGAGACGCGTGCCCGGCCGACGATGTCCGCGATCGTGGTCGCGGAGAAGGATGCAGTCGACACGGCTTCGGCCATCGCGTCGAGGATTCGCTCCTGACGCATCGTCGTGCCGATGTTCTCCGGCACCGTCAACTCCAGGGCGGCGCTCAGTTTGAAACCTTTAGTTGCCAACAACCACCGATCCGATCGATTGTCCCATTCGGGAACTTTGCATTCTATAACGGGTACCTACCTGGGCTACCGAGGGCGGGCTTACGGACTCGCGCGTCCGTCTTCGCATCCCCGGCAGTCGCCCGGTGGTTTCGGCTGGCCGTAGGGCAGTTCCCCGGTGTCGTGCAGCTCGTGGCGCAGCGAGTTGATCACCGCCCCGGCCAAGAGCGCCAGGCTGAGCACGTAGAACCAAAGCAGGGCGATGAGGATGAAGCCGAGGGTTGAGCCGAAGCGGGAGAGGCTGGAGACGTTCGAGAGGTAGACCGGGAAGAGCCAGTTGGCAATGCCGGCGCAGGCCGTGACGAAGGCGGCCCCCGGCCAGACCGCACGCCAGGGCATGTGCCCCTTCGGCACAGCCCAGAAGATCACGCAGCAGATCAGGAAGACGATCAGGATCGCCGCCCCGAGCAGCAGCGCCGTGTCGATCACCTTGATGCTGGAAAGCCCAAAGGGCAGTCGGTCGGTGCTGGAGACCAGCGTGCTCTCCATCGTCGGCAGGAAGATGCTGGCGGCGATGAAGAGGAGGACGACCGCGAGCATCGCGAAGGAAAAGCGCTTCTGCTCGACCCAGCCACGGCACTCGACGTGGTAGATGCGGCAGAAGGCGGTGTCCATCGCCCCCCAGAACGAGGCGCCGATCCAGAGCGAGCCGAAGAAGGCAGCGATCCCGATCGTGGTCGAGTTTTCCTCGATCCGGTTGAGCGCGTCGGTGAGGGTTCCCTGCTCGACGTTGGGAAAGAGGCGCTGGAGGTCGTCGAGCACGCTCGCCTCGACGCCGCCGATCTTCAGCACCTGGCCGAAGACGAAAAGCACCAGCAGAGCGAAGGGAAAGACCGCCAGCATCAGGTTGTAGGCGACCATCGCCGAGAGCCCGGTGACGTTCTCGCGGTACGCGCGGTTCCAGAAGGCACGCAGCCAGGGGCGGGATTGGCGCATAGATTTGGGCATTGACTTCAGAAACTGAAGCGACTAATATGCGAACAGACGTTTGAGCGAAATCAGATCGCCCGTCCCAGGCCTTAAGGCCAGCGCAGGATATTCAGCTTCTCGGACCGGATTGCCGGTCCATTTTTTCGCGACTCTCCGCCTCCGGCGGCGTTCTAGTCGCAGGACTTAACCACCTAGCCCAAAGAAACGAGTAGATACAGGATGCTGGTAGCAGAGCTTCAGGAGCTTGAGGAGGTCAAAGGCCTCATTACACGTGGGCAGCAGCTTGGCGTGCTGACCTTTGGCGACGTCGCCTCCGCCGTGTCGGAGGTGGATCTGGACGAGTCCGACGTCGAGGACCTTTACGGGCACCTCGAGAAGTCGGGGATCGAGCTTGTCGAGGACATGGACCCGGCCCAGAAAGCGGCCGCGGAAGCGCTCCCGATCGACACCGGGAAAAAAGGACGGCGCCGCCAGAAACAGGCGCTCGACCTGAAACCCGACATGACCACGGACAGCCTGCAGCTGTTCCTCAAGGACATCGGCAAGGTGCGCCTGCTGACTGCGGCAGAGGAGGTCGAACTCGCCAAGCGGATTGAGCGCGGCGACCTCGACGCGAAGCAGAAAATGGTCGAGTCGAACCTGCGCCTGGTCGTCTCGATCGCCAAGAACTACCGCAACCAGGGCCTGCCCTTCCTCGACCTGATCCAGGAGGGCACGCTGGGCCTGGTCCGCGCCGCGGAGAAGTTCGACTACCGCAAGGGATTCAAGTTCTCGACCTACGCCACCTGGTGGATCCGCCAGGCGATCGCCCGCGCGCTCGCCGACAAGGCACGGACGATCCGCATCCCGGTGCACGTGGTCGAGAAGCTGAACAAGATCGGCCGCGCCGAGCGCAAGCTGGTCACCGAGCTGGGCCGCGAGCCGACGCCGGAGGAGATCGCCGAGGTAACGGGGATCGATCCCGAGGAGGTCGATTCGATCAAGCGTTCCGCCCAGGCCCCGGTCTCGCTGGAGAAGCCGGTCGGCGACGAGGAGGAGTCGGAGTTCGGCCAGTTCATCGCCGACGAGAAGGCCGAGTCCCCCTTCGACCGGGCGGCGGACCTGCTGACCAAAGAGGCGCTGAAGGAGGCGCTGGAGAACCTCTCCTACCGCGAGCGTCGCGTTCTGGAGCTGCGCTACGGCCTCGGCGGCGAGCACCCCCGCACGCTTGACGAGGTGGGGCGGACCTTCAACGTCACCCGCGAGCGCATCCGCCAGATCGAGAACCAGTCGCTGAAGAAGTTGCAGCAACTCGGAGAAGCGCAAAAGCTCCGAGAGGTCACCTGAGCTGAAGGACTAAGGAGTACGGGCATCCCGGCCGATACAGGTCGGGATGTTCGAGATCGACACAGCGCTGCGCACGCTCATCGAGCGCGAGGGGTCAGACCTTCACGTCAAGGTCAACTCGAAGCCGATAATCCGCCAGCACGGGGAGCTCGTCTATCTCGATGGCTATGAGCCGCTGACCGGCGAGGAGACGGAGAAGGCCTTCAACGAGATGGCCGAGGTGCGCTCCCTGACCGAGTTCGAGGAGGCCGGAGAGGCCGACTTCTCCTACTCGATCCCAGGGCTCTCGCGCTTTCGCGTCAACATCTTCAAACAACGCGGCTCGATCTCGATTGTCTGCCGCGCGATCCCCTTCGACATCCGCTCGGTCGAGGAGTTGGGACTACCACCGGTGGTCACCACCTTGGCCGAAGAGCAGCGCGGAATCATCCTCGTCACCGGCACGACCGGGTCGGGCAAGAGCACGACGCTGGCGGCGATGATCGACCACATCAACCGCAACCGCTCACACCACATCATCACGCTCGAGGATCCAATCGAGTATCTCCACCAGGACAAGCGCTCGATCGTCAATCAGCGCGAAGTCGGCTCGGATACCGAGAGCTTCAGTCGCGCCATGCGTCGCGTGCTGCGCCAGGACCCCGACGTGATCCTGATCGGCGAGATGCGCGACGAGGAGACTGTGCGCACGGCACTCTCCGCCGCCGAGACCGGCCACCTCGTGCTCTCAACCGTCCACACCCTGGACGCGACCGAGACGATCAACCGCATCATCGACTTCTTCCCACCTCACCTCCAGCATCAGGCCCGGGTGATGCTCTCGGCGACGCTCAGGGGCGCGATCGCCCAGCGCCTCGTTCCCGACATCAGCGGCGAGGGCCGTGTGCCCGCCTCCGAGGTGCTGGTCGTCACCGGCCGCGTCCAGGACCTGATCATGAACCCGGAGGAGACGGGCAAGATCACCGAGGTGATCGCCGAGGGCGAGTACTACGGCATGCGCACCTTCGACCAGTCCCTGCTCGGCTACGTGATGGAGGGCAAGGTTTCGGAGCAGGTCGCGCTCGACTACGCCTCCAGCCCGCACGACTTCAAGCTGATGCTGGCCGCCGGCGGCCAGCGGGCGAGCGGCATCGAGCAGCTCGCCGGACAGACGACCGAGTAGTACGCACTAGTACGCGCGTCCGCTCGTCCGGTCAGCGAGCTCCAGGACTCAAGCGCATCGCCTCGCCGGCCGATCAAGCAGCGATGATCCCCCGAGCCCACCTGCGTTGCCGCATCCGCGAACTCGCTCGCAGCGAGCAAGGGATGGCACTACCGGTCGCCCTCTTCGCGATGATCGCCGGTACGGCCCTGGCCAGCGCTGCGGTCGTGGCCACAGTCAACGTTCAGCAGGGATCCCACCGCGATTCCTCGACAAAGAGCGCGATCGCCGTCGCCGACGCCGGCGCCAACATCGCCCGGCTGCGGATCGATCGCTACGCAACGGTCCTGGCGACTAAACCCTGCCTAAGGCTCAACCCCTCGGGCACGCTGGAAGGCTCCACCGCCGAAAGCGATGGTTGGTGCCCGAAAGTCGAAGGGGCAGTCGGCGGCGGCACCTACGCCTACCGCGTCAGCCCCGCCGGCTCGACCTGCGGCGAATATCACCTCTGCGTCGTCGCAACCGGCACCGTCGGCGAAGTCAGCCGCCGGATCGAGGTCGCCTACAGCGAATCGGCGGTCCAGCAGACAGTCGAGGACAAAACGACCGGGACCACGACGACCGGCGACCAGTCGAGTGGCAGCACCCAGACGGGCAGCTCGACCTCGTTCGAAGGCCTGATCGGTCTTGACGCCATCGAACTCAGCGGCAACGCCGACGTTCGCGTCGGCATGGGGACGAACGGCAACGTCACCGCCGTCGGCAACGCTGACGCCTGCGGCGACATCCGCCACGGGATCGGCAAAACCTGGACCACTACGGGTAATGCAAAACAGTGCCCAGGCTACAAAGTGACCGAAGGCAACAAGTCGCTGCCGCCGGTGAGCAGCTTCATGCCATCAAACATCACTACGAGCAACTCCAACTACCGCCTTGCCCAGTGCACCAAAACGAAACCGACTAAAGAACCCGTGGGCTGCGAGCTGGACACCTACACCGGCAACCGGAACTCGACCAAACCTTGGGACCCGGTCGCGCGGACCATAACGGTCAATGCCAACGACACCCTGACCGTCAGCGGCGGCGACTACTGGATCTGCTCAGTCAGCATCAGCGGCAACGGGCAGCTGATCATGGCCGCCAGCGCCCAGGTGCGCTTCTTCTTCGACACTCCGGAGCACTGCGGCCTCTCCTCGGGCAACTCTCAGATCTCCCTCACCGGCGGCAGCCGGATCGCCTCGACGAATAAAGCCGTGCTCCCCGGCTTCTACCTGCTGGGCTCCACGGCGATGGAAAGCAACGTCAGCCTCGGCGGCAACGCCAACACCGAAGACGAATTCATAATCTACGGGCCAAATACTCAGGTGAACATCCCCGGCAACGCGGTCTACAAGGGAATCATCGCCGGTAAGCGGGTCGTGATCACCGGTAACGGCAGGGTCGAAACGCCCGCTGGCTACAAACCCCCGGCTGAAATCACGCCGGTGACGGAAACCGGCACGACCACCGACACGACCAAAACAGACGGCACGACGAAAACGACGACGATCACCACCGCCCGCTACTACGCGCCGCAGTTTTACGTCGAGTGCAGTAGCTCGCTGCCGGCAGGCGCCTCCCCCAACGCTAACTGCTGATCCCTGTCGAGGGCGAGAAAACGCCTCTCAAGACTCAAGCTCCGGGCCGATCGTGCCGAGCTAATAAGCGAACGTATGAGGGAGAAGCTCAACGAAAACCCCCTGGCGCAATTGGCCGTGATCGGTGTGCTGCTGCTGGCCGCCGGCTTCTTTGTCATGTCCTCGATGGGGGGAAAGGGCGCTTCGGAAGAATCGGAAGCGCCCGCCGCGACCGGCCTCGCGGCTGAAACCGCAACGGAACCGCCGGCCAGCCTCTCCTCGGCCCTGGCGAAAGTGAGCCAGGCATCGGCGAGCGCGGCCAAGCCGCTGCCGCGACCCGTGAACGTGGCCTGGCACGCGAACAAGACCGTCGTCCTGCTCTTCGTCAGGAACGGCGGCATCGACGATGCGCTCGTCGCCGCCGCGACGACCCGCCTCGGGGTACTCCCCGGCGTTGCCGCCTTCATCGCGCCGGCGAGCGAAATCTCACGCTACGCCGCGGTGACCGAGGGCGTCGGCGTCAACCGCGTTCCGGCGCTCATCGTGATCAGGCCCAAGCGCCTGCACAAGACTGTGCCGACCGCCTCTGTCAGCTACGGCTTCCAGAGCGGCCAGAGCATCGTCCAGGCCGTGGTAGACGCCGGCTACAAGGGGCCGACGCTCGCCTACCACCCCTGAGGCGGTGAGCATGGACCCGCGAGACCCACGCTCGCACCTGCGACCCGTCCCGGACTCAGGCGACTCGACCGCGCCCGCGCTCGACCCCGCGGCCGGCGGCACGCCCGGCCTGACACCGCCGATGGTGCGCGGCCGCTCGAGCGGCTTCGTCACCGACGTGCTCGTCGACCTCGGCTTCGTCCCCGAAGACCGCGCTCGCCACGCGATCGAAGAAGCGCGCACCGCCGGCCAGCCTCCCGAGCGCCTGCTGCTCGACCAGGGCGCGATCGACGCCGACCAGCTCTCGCGCGCCATCGCCGAGCGCTACGGGCTCGACCACGTCGACCTCGCCAGCTACCAAGTAGACATGGCGGCGGCGAACCTGATCTCGGTCAACACGGCTCGTCGCTATCGGGCGCTGCCGGTTGGATTCATCGACAAAGCGACGCTGCTGGTGGCGATGGCCGACCCGACCAACGTCCTCGCGGTCGATGACATCCAGATCGCCACCGGACTCGACTGCCGCGTCGCCGTCGCCGCCGACGAGGACATCGACGCGCTGATCGGTCGTCTCAACACGCTGCAGAGCGCCGTCAGCGAGGCGGTCACCGAAGGCGAGGCAGAGGCCGACGAGCTGGCTGAGGTCAGCGAGATAGAAGTCAGCGCCGAAGACGCGCCCGTGATCAAGCTCGTCTACAGCATCCTCGGCCAGGCGGTGGGCGAGGGCGCTTCGGACGTCCATTTCGAAGCGGCGGAGGACGAGATGCGCGTCCGCTTCCGCGTCGACGGCGTCCTGCGCGAGGCCGCCCACGTGCCGAAGCGGATGGTCAACGCGGTTGTCTCGCGGATCAAGATCATGAGCGACCTCAACATCGCCGAGAAGCGCGTCCCCCAGGATGGTCGCGTCGGCGTCACGGTCGACGACCGCCGCGTTGACCTGCGCGTGACGACGTTGCCCACACAGCGCGGCGAGGGGGCGACGATCCGCATCCTCGATAAGGACAACGCCCAGCGCTCGCTCGACGAGCTCGGCATGGACGGCAGCGCGCGCGAGCGCTTCGCGGCCGCCTTCCACCAGGCTTACGGCGCCGTGCTGGTCACCGGGCCTACCGGGTCGGGCAAGAGCACGACGCTCTACGCGGCGCTGCAGGAGATCAACGACGTCGAGAAGAACATCATCACAATCGAGGACCCGGTCGAGTACCGGCTCGACGGGATCAGCCAGATCAACGTCAACCGCAAGGCCGGCCTCGACTTCGCCACCGGCCTGCGCTCGATCCTGCGCGCCGATCCCGACGTCGTCATGGTCGGCGAGATCCGCGACGGCGAGACCGCGCGGATCGCGGTCGAGGCGGCGCTAACCGGCCACCTGATGCTGACCACGCTGCACACCAATGACGCTCCGGGGGCGATCACGCGCCTGACCAAGATGGGGATCGAGGCCTTCCTTACTGCCTCGGCGGTCGACTGCGTCGTCGCCCAGCGGCTGGCCCGCAAGCTCTGCACTCATTGCAAGCAGCGCACGATCGTGCCGCCGCAGGCGCTGGCGGACGCCGAGATCCGCGTCGGCGGCGAGCTCGAGGCCTACGAACCGGCCGGCTGTAGCCGCTGCAACCAGAGCGGCTACAAGGGCCGCGCCGGCATCTACTCCGTGATGAAGATGAGCGACCGGATCAAGGACATGACCGTCTCCCAGGCCGCGGAGGCGGAAATCGCCGCTGTGGCCCGGGAAGAGGGCATGCTCACGCTGCGCGAGGACGGCCTGGCAAAGGTCCGCGCTGGCCTGACCAGCCTCGAGGAGGTCATCCGTGTCACCGCATAATCGATTCCAGGTATCGAGGAATCGGGCCGAGAGGACGATCTAACTCTTATGGACTTCGACTTCTCCCAGGTCCTCGGCCACATGGTCGAGGTGAAAGCCTCTGATGTCCACCTCACCCCTGGCTTCCCGCCGGCGGTTCGGGAAAAGGGCAAGATCGAGCCGATGCCGGGCTTCCCGGTCCTGACCGGGCAGGAGACGCGGGAGGTCGTCTACGGCATCCTCAATGACGACCAGCGCAAGCGCTTCGAGAACCACAAACAGCTCGACTTCGCCTACGCGATTCCCGGCGTCGCCCGCTTCCGCGTCAATTGCTTCTTCCAACGCGGCGCGGTCAGCGCCGCCTTCCGCCTGGTGCCGCAGGACATCCCGGCGCTCGACTCGCTCGGCGTGCCGCAGGTGCTGCGCGAGCTCACCGCCAAACCGCGCGGCTTCGTCCTCGTCACCGGCCCCACCGGCTCGGGCAAGAGCACGACGCTGGCGGCGATGATCGACGTGATCAACTCCGAGCGCCAGGACCACATCCTCACGATCGAGGACCCGATCGAGTTCCTGCACCAGCACAAGCGCTCGATCGTCAACCAGCGCGAGGTCGGCGCCGACGCCGAGGACTTCGCGCTCGGCCTGCGCGCCGCGCTGCGAGAGGACCCCGACGTCATCCTCGTCGGCGAGATGCGCGACCTGGAGACGATCTCCACCGCGCTGACCGCGGCCGAGACCGGCCACCTCGTCTTCGCCACCCTGCACACGCAGTCGACCGCGCAGACCGTCGACCGCATCATCGACGTCTTCCCGCCCCAGCAGCAGGGCCAGGTGCGCACCCAGCTCTCGATCGCCCTGCAGGGGATCGTCACCCAGCAACTGCTTCCCACCGCCGACGGCCTTGGCCGCACCGTGGCCACCGAGGTTCTCGTGCCGACGCCGGCGATCCGCAACCTGATCCGCGAGGGCAAGACGCACCAGATCTACGCCGCCGTGCAGACCTCGGGAGCGGTCGGCATGCAGACGATGGACGCCGACCTGGCGCGCCTGGTGCGGACCGGCAAGATCACCCGCTCCCTTGCCGAACAGCGCGCCTCGGTGCCCGAGGAGCTTAAGCGGCTGCTCAGCGGTGCGGAGATCGAGGCGCCGGCTGCTCTGGCCGGTGCGGATGCGACCGCGATGCTCGATGCCCGCCCCCCCGGCAACGGCGTCCTGCAGGCGCCGCCGCCGCAGGCGGCACCCGAGCCGACCCCTGCCGCGTACACGCAGGGGGAGTAGCGGATGGCGGGAGCCACGACATTTGCCTTCAGGGCCATGGACCTCGCCGGCGCGGCGACGGCCGGCGAAGTTGAGGCTGATTCCAAGGCCCAGGTCAGCGAGCAGCTGCGCCAGCGCGGCCTGATCGTCCTCGACGTCAGCGAGAAGAACGAGCCGTTTCAGATCGAGAACCTCTGGCGCCAGTGGAAGGGCGTCGACATGCGCGAGCTCGCCATCTTCTCGCGCCAGTTCGCCACCCTTGTCAACTCCGGCATGCCGATGCTGCGGACACTGCACTCGCTCGAGGAGCAGACCCAGGACGAGGAGATCCGCGAGGCGACAGCCGGCATCCGCGCCGACGTCGAGGCGGGCAGCACGCTCGAGCAGGCGATGGGCCGCTACCCCAAGGTCTTCGACCGGCTCTTCCGGGCGATGGTGCGCTCTGGCGAGGAGTCGGGCCGGCTCGAGGACGCGCTCGACCGCATCGCCTTCCAGGTCGAGAAAACCGACGCGCTTAGACGCCAGGTCAAATCGGCGCTGATGTACCCAGCCCTGATCTTCGCCTTCGCCGTCGTCGTCCTGGTCGCGATCGTCGTCTTCGTGATCCCGGTCTTCGTCAACGTCTTCAAAGAAATTGCCGCGGAAAACCCCGGCGAAAGCTCGGCGCTGCCGATGCCGACCCAGCTCTGCGTCGGCGTCTCCAAAGCGCTGACCGGCTACTGGTTCGTGATCATCCCTAGCCTGGTCCTGCTTACGGTCCTCTTCTTTCGCTGGAAGCGGACCGAACGCGGCAAAGAAATGTGGGACCGCTTTACCTTGCGGATCCCGGCCAAGATCGGCGACGTGATCCAGAAGGTTGCCCTGGCGCGCTGGTCCCGCACGTTCGCCGGCGCGGTCTCCTCCGGCGTGCCGATGCTGCAGGCGATCAAACTGACCGGCGAGACGGCCGGCAATGTCGTCGTCGAGCAGGCGATGGAGGACGTCTACGCCTCGGTCAAGCGCGGTGGCTCGCTTGCCGGGCCGATCGAGCAGAACCCGATCTTCCCGCCGATGGTCGGCCACATGGTCGCGGTCGGCGAGGAGACAGGCCAGCTCGAGCACATGATGACCAAGATCGCCGACTTCTACGAGGCCGAGGTCGACGCCAAGGTCAAGGCCCTCACCGCCCTGATCGAGCCGCTGATGATCGTCTTCGTCGGCGGCATGGTCGGCTTCATCGTCATCGCGATGTACCTGCCGCTGCTCAGCCTCTACGAAAAGATCTGACGCGGTACCTGGCCCTTGCCTGAGCCTGCGCTTAACCTTGGGATATCATCCGGCTTTGAAAGGTTAAGCCGCTAAGCTTCCAAAGCCGGCATAGCCCTGAAAGGATCCCTTGCGGTGAGCCTGACTGCGCATTCCCCCTCCAACGAATCACTTGGTCACCACGAGCGCCGGGTATGGGAACCGAACCTGGGCGCGATGGGTGGCAGGGCAGCCCGCCGTGGAGGCTCCTATGAGGTGTTCGTGCCGGCGAAGATCGCCGACCGCGGTTTTGCTTTTGATGAAGACGTGGTTGCGACCATAGCGTCGGCAACCAAAGCTCTGGCGCGACTCAACGTCGCCGAACCTCGTTTGACCTCGCTCAACGCCCTGGCCAGTGCCTTGCTGCGCTCGGAGAGCACTGCCTCGTCGCGCATCGAGGGGCTCGCGATATCGCAGAAACGCCTCGCGCGTGCAGCCTTCGACGGCGCGGGTCGACCTGAGAAGGACAGCAAGGCAACTGAGATCCTGGGCAACGTCGAAGCAATGCAGCGAGCGATCGCTCTGGGTGTTGCTGGAACGCGTGTCTCGGTCGACGACATTCGGGACATCCATCGCACGCTCTTGCGCTTCTCTGTCGATCGAAAGATCGCCGGCTTACTGCGCGAGGAACAGAACTGGATCGGTGGCAACGACTTCAACCCGATTGGCGCCGCTTACGTGCCACCGCCGCCGGAGCATGTGGGCCCGCTGCTCGAGGATCTCTGCCGGTTTATTGCGCGCAGCGACCTTGCGCCCATCGCTCAAGCGGCGATAGTCCATGCTCAGTTCGAGAACATCCACCCCTTCGCGGATGGAAATGGCCGCGTCGGCCGGGCTCTGATCCATACCGTTCTGCGCCGCACGGGCGAAGCGATCAACTACGTGCCCCCGATCAGCCTCGTCCTTGCCGCCAGGCAGAGGTCCTACGTCGCTGGCTTCGGCGCGTTCAGCAGCGGCGACGTGAACAGCTGGTGCGATTTCTTCGCGGCGTCAGCAGAGCGGGCTGTCACGGAGGCCGAGCGGATGGCATCGGCAATCGACGAACGGCAGAGCGATTGGCTGGAGCGGCTGGGGAACCCCCGCAGCGATGCGGTGGTCCGCCAGTTGATCGCAAACCTACCGGGACAGCCGGTGATCGACGTGTCCACTGCAAGCGAGTTGACTGGACGGTCACACGTCGCGGTACAGAATGCGATCTCACAGCTCCAAGGCGTGGGGATCCTCAGCCCGCTGAACGAGCGAAAGTGGGGGCGAGCCTGGGAGTGCGAAGAGCTGCTCGAGCTGGTCGAACGCTTCGAGGAGTCAGTTTCCACGCCCGATCCCAGGTAGCGCCCAACTTTTGGGGAGATGAAGTCCTAGTTTCGGGGATCAAGGGATTCGAGGCATGGTCGATTAGCAGAGGGTGATGAATCTGCCAGTGCTTCGGTGCCAAAGGCAAACTCGCTGTGAGGCGGGGGCGCAAAGCTGTCGGGACTCCCTTCTGGGAGTTGGCCGGGCTACCACCGGGGTCGACAGACACCACGTGGCTGAGATGCGACGGGGCTCTGGCTCAACTATTAGGAACCTAGGAGGTCCCTGATGTTTATCCAGAATCTCCGGGCCAAGGTTGGCGCCCGGCTCAACGGCGACAGCGAGAGCGGCTTCACGCTGATCGAGCTCCTCGTCGTCATGCTCATCCTCGGAATCCTGGCCGCGATCGCGCTGCCGGCATTCTTCAACCAGCGCGAAAAGGCCGGTGACGCGAAGGCCAAGGAGACCGTGCATACGGCGCAGGTCGCGATTGAGACGTACGCGACTGAACACAACGGCTCCTATGCAGAAGCCGACAACGCAAAGCTGCACTTGATCGAGCCGTCTCTGCCTGAAAAAGCGACGGAAAAGCCCGAAATCACGATCGTCGACAAAGCCGGCGCGGAAGGCAAAAATCCGGGCTACAAGATCACGGTGAAATCTGAATCGGCGAGCGGGAATACCTTCTCGGTCGAAAACGACAAAGGCACCCTGACCTACTCCTGCACCACCGGTGGTAACGGCGGGTGCCCAACGGGCGGTAATTGGAACAAGTAACAGCGGCCCGACGGATCGGCCTGGTCTAGCCAGGCGCAACGTGCCAAGGGGCGGGCCAAATTGGCCCGCCCCTTGCTCGTTTGGCCAGCGCTTGGCGTCAAGCGTTAAGCGAAATTCCCGATCCAGCCGATAGGACCAAAGATGCCCCGGATAATCGTCATTCTGCTTGGGCTCGCCGCGGCGCTGATCTTGGCGTCGCCGGCAGGTGCCTCGCCCGCCAGCTACAAGGGCTCCTCGGCCGACGGCACCGTCGTCTTCTTCGAAACCGACGAGCAGCTGGTGTCGGGTGACACCGACACCAAGCGCGATGTCTACCAACGCTCCTATGACGGAGAACCGGGGATCGAAAGCTATGTGACCCGTGAGGTGTCGCTCGGACCGGCGGGTGGTAACGCCGCTTATAACGCTCTCTTCGAGAAAACGAGCAGCGACGGCAGCGTCGTCTTCTTCTCGACCGAAGAGGGGCTGGTCGAGGCGGATACCGACCTCAAGAGCGACGTGTACATGCGCGACCTGACGAGCGGGACGAGTCTCATCTCGGCGGGTGAAGCTGGCTGCGCGCCCGCGTGCGGCAACGGTTCCGCGAGCGCGGGTTTCGCCGCGGCGAGCTCGGACGGGACCAAGATCCTCTTCGTCAGCGAAGAACGCCTCGCGGCCGCCGACACCGATAACTCGGCCGACATCTACCTCCGCAACCTCGCCGACGAAACGACGAGCCTCGCCTCGGCTGGCGGTCCGTCTTGCGCGCCAGGTTGCGGCAATGGTGCTTTCGACGACGTCGCCCTGCGCGGCATCTCCGCCAACGGCTCGCATGCCTACTTCACCACCGCGGAGTCGCTTTCCAGCCCCGATACCGACACGGCGGTGGACATCTACTCACGGAACCTGAGCGGCGGTGTCACGACGCTGGTCTCCCAGGGAGGAGAAGGCTGCGCGCCGATCTGCGGCAACAACGGCGCAGTGCCCGTCTTCCAGGGAAGCTCCCAGAGTGGGACAAGGGCCTTCTTCAGCACCGACGAGCCGTTGGTCGGAGCCGACAAAGACACCGCGACCGATGTCTATGCGCGCGACCTGCCGGGGGGTCCGACGACGCTCATCTCCGGGGGGACGTTGTCGACCAAAACGGCGAGCTTCTCGGCGGCCTCCGCCGATGGGGCGCACGTCTTCTTCACGACGCCCGAGGGCCTCGCGCCGGAGGACCAAGACGACTTCAACGACGTCTACGAGTGGACTGGCGGCACGCTCAGCCTGATCACACCGGCGGCTTGCTCAAGCGCCTGCAGCACCACCTTCGACGCGGTCAGCGCCGACGCAGGCACCGTCCTCTTCAGCAGCGCCGAGCAGATCTCCGGCGCCGACACCGACAGCAGCGTCGACATCTATTCGCAGGAAGTCGGTGGGGGAGCGCCTCTGCTGGTCTCGCAGGGGACCGGATGCGGGGGCTGCGGGAACGGTGCCGCCGACGCCCGCTTCGACCGTGCCTCCGCCGACGCTTCGCACGTTGTCTTCACCAGCACCGAGGTCCTCGCGGCCGACGACGGCGACGGCGAAGACGACATCTACGACCGCGACGTGACCGGCGGGGAAACGAGCCTGATCACGACCGCCCCCAGCTACTGCCCGCTGAAAAAAGGCAACTGCGGCGCCACCTTCGTCGGCGCCTCGGTCGAAGGCAGCCGCGTCTACTTCACCACGGTCGAGCGCTTCAAGCTCGAAGACGGGGACGACGAGGTCGACGTCTACGAACGCTTTCTCGGCGCGACATCGAGCGAAGACGTGACGCGCCTGGTGTCCACCGGCAACTCGCCCGACCTCGAACTGGGGCCGCCGTCGCCGAAACTGACGGCCACCGATCCACCGTCACCAGCATCGTCGACGACGCCGAAGATCCTCGGCGAAGCCGAAGCCGGTTCGACGGTCAAGATCTACACCACCTCGAACTGCTCCGGTGAACCGGTCGCGCACGGCTCCGCCGGGCAGCTGGCGGCGCCCGGGATTGGGGTGACGGTCGCGGCCGGGGCGACGGTGAAATTCTGGGCCACCGCCGAAGCCGAAGGCTTCGTCTCGCTCTGTTCGAGCGCGATCTCCTACACCCAGCAGAGCTCCTCCGGCGGCGGCAATGAATCCGGAGGTGGCGGCGCGGGCGGCGCTTCGCAGGAAGGGGCCAAAAAATCCCCGACCGTCCACCAGGCGCCCGCCTTGCCGCCCGCCTACGTCACTCCCCACACGCGGATCACCTTCGCGCCGGCCTCGAAGACTCGCGCCCGCCGGCCCGTCTTCCGCTTCACCGACTTGACCGGCCAGTCCGGCACCAGGTTCCACTGCAAGGTGGACCGACACGGCTGGAAGGCCTGCAGCTCGCCGCTGCGCCTGAAGCGGCTCGACCGCGGCCCTCACGTGCTCGCGATCAGGGCCGTGAACGCCGCCGGAATCGCCGAGCCGCAGCCGGCTAAGCGCAACTTCAAGGTGGTGTCGGGGTGAGGGCGCGGCTGCGGCGTCGTCTGGCAACGCTCGGCGGCGAGGCGGGCATGACGCTGATCGAGCTGCTCGTGGCGATGATCATGGGCGTCATCGTCGTCGGCGGCGCCACGTCGATGCTGATCAGCGCCGTGCGCACCCAGCCGCAGCAGCAGGAGCAGGCCCAGAGCATCTCCACCGCCCGCTTCGAGCTGGAGCGGATGACGCGCGAGATCCGCAACGGCACCAGCGTCGCCGCGACGAGCTCCAGCAACGTCTCCTTCGTTACCCGGGTCAGGCGCACGGCCTGCGGCGGCGCCGTACCGACGAGCACCTCGACGCCCTCGATCCAGTGCCAGATCGTCTACAGCTGCACGACCAGCTCCTGCACGCGCACCGAGCGCGAAGTGGGCAGCACCAGCGGCGGCACGTCGACGACGGTCGTCACCGACATCGACTCCTCCTCGGTCTTCTGCTTCGTCCCCAGCGCCAACGCGGACCCGACGGAATGCGGCCCGGCAAAAGGCGGCACGGCACCCACCTACATCGGCCTCACCCTCAGCGTCCCCAACCCGCGCGGCAGTGGCCACCTGACCATCTCCGACGGCGCCAGCCTGCGCGGCGCGACGCTCTCCTTCTGATGCGACGCGGTAGCGACAACGAGGCCAGGGGGCTCCACGATGAGAGTGGATTCACCCTGATCGAGGTCCTGGTCGCCGCGCTCGTCCTCACCCTCGCGTCAGCCGCCCTGTTCGGCGTGCTCGCCTCTTCGGTCCGCAACAACGCCCGCGCCAAGTCGACCCAGATCGCCCTCGACCGCGCTCAGCAGGAGCTGGAGAAGCTGCACAGCCTTCCCTACGAAGAACTGGCGCTCACGGTCACGCCCGCCCATTCGACCAACACGCTCGATCCCAACAATCGCGTCGTCAACGGCAACTTCGCCCTGCAGCGAGACCCCTACGGCGAACTCGCACCGATGGCGGCCAACGTGGCAGGCAGCGACCCGCCGGGCAAAGGCGTGGTCAAACCGGGGCCGATCAAATTCAAAGACGGCGACGTCGCCGGCCACCTGTACCGCTACATCGTCTGGCGCAACGACAAAAGCTGTCCGGAAAGCGAAACCGGCGAAGACCTCTGCCCGGGCCTTCACGACTACAAGCAGATCGTGGTCGCGGTAAAGCTCGACACGACTGGCAGCGAACCGCGCGAACGCAACTACATCGAAGTTCAGTCGGCCGCGCTCGACCCGAAATCCCTGGGCCAGAACGGCGGTACCGGGGGGACGGGCGGTACCGGTGGCACGGGGGGGACCGGAGGCACGGGAGGCGCCGGCGGCAAAGGCGGCGCGGCCGGCACCGGCACGGCCGTGACCGCGCAGCAGTTCTTTCTCACCGACACCACCTGCTCGGCTACGGGCGCCACCGTGCGCGATGAAATCAGCGGCGATCACCTGCTGCACAACACGCTTGGCACCTGCGCCAGCGGACCGCAGACCGGTACGACGCTCGGCGCGCCGGACGCCCTGTTGCTCGGCGCTCCGCCCGACCCCGACCCCGAAGACGAAACCAACCCGTCGCTCTACGACTACGCCAACGATGGCTACCTCGAGCCCACTCCCGACACCGACAAGGGCGTGCAGATCAAGCGCGACGACACCAGTGGCTGCAACTACACCCCGACCGGCACGGTCCACCCCGAGTCCCAGGTGCACCGCTGGGTCGCCGATCCGTTCGCCGCGGACTTCAAAATGAACGGCAAAGTGACGCTCGAGTTCTACACGCGGACCCTCAACGACGCGCTCTACCACGGCACGCTCTGCGTCTACCTCTTCGATCGTCACCCGACCGCCGCGGGGGAATCGAAAGTCGAAGACATCGGGCTCAGCGACAAAGCAACCGGCTTCGGCTACTGGATCTACACGCCGCAGGGGAACGGGTTCTGGCCGCGAAACGCATGGACCAAGGTGCGGCTGACGATGGAATTCGCCCCGAAAACGATCTTCAAAGACGACCGGCTCGGCGTCGCGCTCAGCGTCGACCCTGGCAATACCGACGCCGAAGCGATCCCGATCATGTACGACCACCCGAACTACCCGACCCGGCTCGAGGTCGACACGACGACGCCCGCCGAAGGCGGCTAGCGCGTGGGCGCCGCCGCGGCGATCGCCTTCCTCGGAGGGCTGGTCGTCGGCAGCTTCGTGACCGTGGTCGCGCATCGCGTCCCGCGAGGGGAATCGATCGTCGGGCCACGCTCGCGCTGCCCCGGCTGCGGGGCCCAGATAGCCGCCTACGACAACGTGCCGGTCGTCTCCTGGGCGCTACTGCGCGGCCGGGCCCGCTGCTGCGGCACGACGATCTCGCCCCGGTATCCGCTGACAGAGCTGACCCTTGGCGCCCTTTACGCCGCCACCGTGCTCGTCCTCTGGGACGAGCCCGGCGAAATCGCCCTCGGCCTGGTCCTGGTGACGACGCTACTCGCGGTGACCCTGACCGACCTCGAGCGGCGAATCATCCCCAACAAGATCCTCATCGTCGCCGCGGTCCTCGGAGTCGCGATCGCCGCCGCGACCGACCCCAGCAGCCTCCCCGAGCGGCTGGCGGCCGCGGTCGGCGCCGGTGGGCTGCTCTTCCTGGCGGCCCTCGCCTATCCGCGCGGCATGGGCCTCGGCGACGTCAAGCTGACGGCAACTATGGGGCTCTTCCTCGGTCGCAACGTGGCGCCGGCGCTTCTCGTCGCATTGCTCGCGGGGTCGGTGGTCGGGCTGGCGATGATCGCCCGCGAGGGGGCCGCGGCCCGCAAGCGCGCGATTCCTTTCGGCCCGTTTCTTGCCCTCGGCGGCGTCGCCGGCCTTCTCCTCGGCGACCAGATGGTCGATTTGTACCTGGGCACTTTCTCGTAGGCCCGTCCAGGTTCTCCTAGAAATAAGTAGTTGCAGGGCAAAGGTCTGCGGCCTTTCTGTCGATTGAGAGAGGGCCGATGCGAACCAGCTTTGCCAGACCGAACCTGCAGCTGCAGCTCACCCGCAAGAAGAAGACGGGCGGGATCACCGGCCTCGATATCGAGGCGGGCAGCATCGCCGCGACCGAAGTCGAGGGATCGAACGGCTCCACGCGAGTGACGGCATCGGCGATCCAGGCGCTCGAGCCCGGCGCCTTCCACGAGGGAGAGGTGCTCGACCCGGATCGTCTGGCGGCGTCGCTGAAGACGCTCTTCGCCGAGAACAAGCTCTCCAAGCGGGTCCGTCTCGGCATCGGCAACCAGCGCGTCGTCGTCCGCACGCTGCGCCTGCCGGCGATCGAGAACCCGGCCGAGATGGAGGCGGCAGTCCGCTTCCAGGCGCAGGAGCAGGTGCCGATGCCCCTCGACCAGGCGGTGCTCGAGCACCAGGTGGTCGGCGGCGTGCCCGCCGAGGAAGGCGCCACACCCCGGGTCGATGTCGTCGTCGTCGCCGCGCGCCGCGACATGGTCACCTCCTTCATCGAGCCTTTGAAGCGGGCCGGGCTGCAGCCCGAGGGCGTCGACCTCTCGGCCTTCGCGATGATCCGCGCCCTCGCCGACGCGGGCATGTCCGCGGCCGGCGGCGAGCCGGGCGAGCGACCCCGCGAGGCGGTCCTCTACTGCAACGTCGGCGACGTCACCAACCTCGCCGTCGCTCGCGGGCGCTCCTGTCTCTTTACCCGCGTCTCCCAGGTCGGTCTCGAGTCGGTCACCGAGCGCCTCGCCGCCTCTCGCGGCCTCAGCGCCGAGCACGCCCTCCAGTGGCTCTCCTACGTCGGCCTCGAGCGGCCGGCCGAGGAGCTCGAGGGCGACCCGGAGATCGTCGCCGAAGCGCGCGCCGCGCTCGAGCAGGGTGTGACCGCGCTGCTCGACGAGCTGCGCCTCTCACTCGACTACTACGGGGCGCAGGAGAGCGCCCTGCCGGTCGGCCGGATTGTTCTCGGCGGCCCGGGCAGCGCCATCCCCGGACTCGTGCAGCGCATGGAGGACGGCCTCGGCGCCGCGATCGTCGTCGCCCGGCCCGCGGGCCTGGCGGGATTCGACGACGGCGCGGCGGCGCGTCTCACCCTGTCTTACGGCCTTGCGCTGGAAAGCTGAGCGATGCGCCCGGTCAACCTGATCCCTCCCGAGCAGCGCCGTGGCGAGCACGCCCAGCTTCGCACCGGACCGGTGATGTACATCGTCCTGGGGGCGCTGGCGCTGCTCCTGATCGGCGTCACCATGCTGGTCCTCACGGACAACCGGATCTCGGATGGCAAGGCTGAAGTCGCAACGCTAAAGCGGGAAGACGCGGTCGCCGCGGCAAAGGCCGAGCGGCTTGCCGCCTACTCGCAATTCAAGGCGCTGAGCGAACAGCGGATCGCGACGGTTAGGAGCCTCGCCGACAGCCGCTTCGACTGGGAGCGGGTAATGCGCGAACTCTCGCTCGTCCTGCCCAGCGACGTCTGGCTTACCAGCCTGACCGGCTCCGCGACCCCCAGCGACTCGACGGGGGCGGAAGGCGGTTCTGCGTCCGGGTTGCGGGGCGGCATCGCCGGTCCGGCGCTCGAACTGAGCGGCTGCGCCGCCGGCCAGGAAGCGGTCGCCGGGTTCGTCACCATTCTCAAGGACATCGACGGCGTCACCCGAGTCGGCATCCAGACCTCCGAACTCGCCAGCGAGGGGGACGAGGCGGGCAGCGGCTCGGGCGGAGGCGACGACTGCCGCACACGTGAGTCCATCGCCCAGTTCAGCCTCGTGGTCGCGTTCGACGCGGCTCCGGTGCCGGCGGCCGAAGGCGAAGAAGCCATCGCTGCGACGGCGGTCGCCGAAACGACCTCCAGCGAATCCTCCGAAGGCTCGGAAGAAAGCTCCGAAGAAGGGGGCGAAGGCTGATGAAGGCGAAGGAGAAGAAGGTCACCAATCTGATGGTCGGCGCGATGCTGGCCGTCGCCGTCCTGGCCGGGGCGTTCTGGATTCTCCTGCTCAGCCCAAAGCGCGAGGAAGCGAGCAAGCTCGACGCTCAGGTCACCCAGCTGGAAGGCTTCCTTGCGCAGCACGAAGGAGAAATCGCCACGGCCGAAGAAGCGCGCAGCGAATTCCCCACCGACTACCAGCACCTCGTGGTCCTCGGCAAGGCCGTGCCCAGCGAAGACGAAACCGCGACGCTGCTCGTCCAGCTGAACCACGTCGCCAACGATGCCGGCGTCAGGTTCCAGACCCTGAGCCTTGAAGCCGCAGGGTCCGAATCGGAAGGCGAAGCGAGCCCCGTTGCCGCGGGTGGAGAAACCGTCTCCCCGACGGAGGCAGCCGCCTCGCTGATGTCGCTCGGTGCCGCAGTCGGCCCGGCGGGCCTTGCCGTGATGCCCTACAAGCTCGCCTTTACGGGCAACTTCTTCACCATTGCCGACTTCATCAAGGGCCTCGACTCGCTGGTAAAGACGACCAACGAAGGCGTCGGCGTCGACGGCAGGCTGATCACCGTCAACGGCTTCTCGCTGGGCGAAGACTCGGAAGCGAAATTCCCCAACCTGCAGGCGACCTTCTCGGTTACCACCTACCTGACGCCCCCGAGCCAAGGCACGACAGCGGGAGCGTTGCCCACCGGTCCCGAAGAAGCCGTCGCAACGCCCGCCGCGACGACAACGGGAGGCGCACCGTGAAACGGCTGAAAGCGGGCCCGGAGCTGAAGATGCCCGATCTGAAGGTTCCCGACTTCCTCGTCGACCTGTACTGGGATCTGCGCGACCGCCGCTTGCTGCCGCTGGTCGGCCTGGCGATCGTCGCGATCATCGCGGTGCCGTTCCTGCTCGGAGGTGGCTCGGAAGAAGAAGAAGTGGCCCCCGCTGTCGCCGGAGCTTCCAGCGCGCCCAGCCCGGAACCGGCGGGCGCGAAGCTGACCGTGGTTGAGGCCAAGCCCGGTCTGCGCGACTACCGCAAGCGACTGCGCGAGCATCCGACGGACCCCTTCGTGCAGCGCTATACGTCGCCGCAGCTGGCGGGCACCAAGCTCGGCGGCGGCGGCGATGAAGCATCGTCGTCGAGTACATCGACGACGTCGACCTCGACGAGTACGACCAAGGTCACGAAGACCACGAAGAACCCGGACGGCACTTCGACGACCAAAGTCACCGCCGAAACCGACGGCGAATCGACCCCTGGGAGTGAAGGAGGCAAGGCCCCGCAGCTGACGCTCTACAGCTTTGCGGCCGACGTCAAGATCGTCCGCACGACGAGCAGCGCCGACGGCCAAAAGCTGACCGACGACCCGATCGTTCGCCACAAGGTGATCCCGCCGGCGGCCCTGCCCGGCGAAAACGCCCAGGTCGTCACCTACATGGGAATCAGCCCGACCACGCGCAAGCCGCTGCTGCTGATCTCCGATCAGGTCACGGCCGTCTTCGGCGAAGCGAGCTGCCTCTCCGGCGCCAACGCCTGTCAGCTGATCGAAGTCGAGCCGAACTTCCCCGAGACCTTCGTCTTCGGCACCGCCGGTGTCCGCTACAAGATCACCGTGCTCAAGGTCTACCCGGTGGTCACCGGGCACACCTGATACCGATCGCGCCCGCAGTAGCCCAAAACTTCAGTTAGTGAAGCAAGGTCCGCTACACTCGCTGAAGCGAGGCAATTGCCACAGACCGCCTCGTTTCGCCCATGAGTGCAGCTTCCAACTCAAGATGTCCCGTCTGTCGCACGGCCGAAGTCGTTTGCGGCAAGTGGACCCTCTTGGTGATCCGCGACCTGGCCGAGGGGTCTAGTCGATTTTGTGAGCTGGAGCGCTCGCTGGAGGGAATCAGCCCGCGCACGCTCTCGCTGCGCCTGCGGGCGCTGGAAGAGGAGGGGATCGTCGAGCGGCACACGTTCCCCGAGGTGCCGCCCCGGGTCGAGTACGCGCTGACCGAGAAGGGCGAGGCGCTGGTGCCGCTGGTCGAGGACATGCGCCGCTACGGCCGCCGCTGGCTCTTCGAGGACGCTGCGGCTGAGGCCGAGCCAGCTCCTGCCGCCGCCTAGTTACGGCTTGCAAGCGTCCGTGCAGGCGCAGGAGGGTTAGGCACAGAGAGGAAGCGAGGGGCGTGCGCGATCGTCTGCTCACCGAATCGCTGACCCGTCTTGCCTCTGAGGCGGCGATCAAGCTCAGCGGCCTCGTCGCCGGTGGGGACCAGATCCCCTTCGACGTCGATGCCGACAGCGGCGATGACTCGCTCTTCTACAGCTACCAGCCGCTGACCTCGCAGTACGTGCGCGAACGCGAGACCGAGCTGCGTAGCCTCGAGGCCTTCGGCTCGGCCCGCGACGCGGTCGCTGCTGCCGGTATCGCCGCCGCCTACTTGGAAGCCCGCGGCGAGCAGGTCCCCGGCGACCCTGGCGAGCGTGCCGCGCAGATGCTGACCGTCTTCCTCGCCTCGCTCTGGGACGGTTGCACCGAACTTTCTCTCGATCACGAGCGCCTGAAAAACGCCCTCGCCGTGCTCGACGCCGAGACGCGCGGCGCCGAGGACGCGGACATCCTGATCGCGCCGTTGGTCGGCCTGCGCATGCCGCTGCCGCGCCTGCAGCTTCCCCACGGCGTCCAGATCGTCCGCGCCGACGCGATCGAGGCGCCAATCGAGGCGATGCGCAGCGAGGGCATGGGTCGCGTCGCCTGGCAACCCCAATTTCTCGCTCTCGCCGAACAGGGCGACGGTCCCGACAGCGCCGACTCGGCCCTGCACCAGCTCGGCGAGCTGATCAGCGTCATGCATCTCTTCAAAGCCGGCAGCGTCGGCCTCGGTCCCTACGCCTTTGCCCCGACCGGCGAGGGACGATGGGCTCGTCTCGCGACCGGAGCGCCGGCGACCCGATCCGGCTCCTACGACCTCAGCGAGGACGAGGCGATTCAGCTTGCCGAGTTTGCCGCGACGCTGGAGGCCCGCCCCGATCCCGATGGCGCCCTCTCCTGGGCCGTCGGCCGCTTCGAGATGGGCTGCGGTCGCGAGTCCGCACTGCAGGGGCTGAGCGATCATCTGCTCGCCCTGCGCGCCGTGCTCGACGGCCAGGGCCCAGTGGGCGCCTCGCTGCCGATGCGCGCCTCTGCGCTCATCGCGGACGAGAGCGTCGATCGGATCGAGGCTCGCGAACGGATCGAGAGTGCCCTCGAGCTGGAGCGTTCGCTGATGAACGGAACACCTTCGCTGCCCGGGCTCGCGACGGCGGGCTGGATCGAGGAAGGCGTTCGCCGCCTCCTGCGCGACGCCGCCCTGGGCGAGCTCAGCGCCGATCTCAATACCGCCGCCGACGAGACGCTGATCGCCACTGGCCTCGGCGCCGGCGACCCCGAGATCGCGGTATCCGAGGAATTTCCAGCAGCAGAGGAGATCGTTGTTTCACGCGAGACCCCGATCGTCGACGAACCCCCAATGGCCGACCTTCCGCCGCCCGAGGAGGAGCACATGGACATGGATCAAGAGACCCGCATCCTCGAGCCGATTCCGGACGAGGGCGAGATTCGCATCACCGCCACGCCTTGGCTAGACGAGGTGGAGGCTCCGGACAGCACACTCGATTTCCCCGCGATCGAGGGCGACGTTCAGCACCGCGAGCGCATTGATACCCCGCGCGTGCGGCACCTCTTCCCGGTGCCCGAGGACGCGGACTGGGAGGTCCGGGAGTTGAAGTACGACCATTACCGCCACGCGGGCTAAGCCCGACCGGCGGCGATCTCGATTCGCTCCTCGCTGCTGGCAAAGAGGTAGCGGTTGATCTCGGCCAGGCCGGCGAGGTCGTGGACGTCCTCGTCCAGATAGGGCACGCGGATTACGCCCTGGGCACGCAGCTCGCGGGCGAGGCGCTCGATGTTGCGAGCGTCCCGCTCGGCCAGCGCTTGGTAGTCGGCGAAGTTCTCGGCAACCCGTTTAGCCAGCTCCCCGTCGCCGAGCTTCTCGATTAGGGATGTCTCCAGGTTTTCGCCGCCGCCGCGCAGCTCCTCCGCCGGGTAGTGAACCTTGTTGACGATCACGCCGCCAAAGGGGAGTTTCGCCTCGACCAGTTTGCGGTGGAAGTAGACCGCCTCGTCGACCGGCTCGCCCTGCGGACCGCAGACGACAAGGAAGCAGGTATGGGGATCGGCGAGCAGACTGTTGACCCGTTTGGCCCGGGCCTGGAAGCCGTCGACCATGCCGCTGAAGGCGTTGAAGAACTCCGCTAGGTCGGCGAGCAGGTCAAAGCCGACGATGCGCTTGAAGACAGAGAGGGCCACAGAGGCGCCGCGGCCGGCGACCTTTGCCGCGAAGCCGGTCGGCTTCATGAAGACGCGAAGCGAGCGGCCTTCGATGAACTGGGTGAGACGTTTCGGGGCGTCGAGGAAGTCGAGCGCGTTGCGGGTCGGCGGAGTGTCGAGCACCAGCAGGTCGAACTGGCCTTCGCTGTGCAGCTCGAAGAGCTTCTCCATCGCCATGTACTCCTGCGAGCCAGCCAGGGCGCTGGAGATCTGCTGGTAGATGCGGTTGCCGAGGACGCGATCGCGCGCCTCCTCATCCGGCGCCTGGCGCGCCACTAGCTCGTCGAAGGTTGCCTTGGCGTCGAGCATCATCGCCCAGAGCTCGCCCTTGATCTCGACGCCGTGCTGCTCGAAGAGTGCGGGGTCAACCTGCCTGGCCTCGTTGCCGAGCTCCTTCAGGCCGAGCGAGTCGGCCAGCCGCTTCGCCGGATCGATCGTCAGCACGCAGACCTTGAGGCCGCGCGCGGCCATCCCCGCCGCGATCGCGGCCGAGGTGGTCGTCTTGCCGACGCCACCGGAACCGGCGCAGATGCAGATGTCCTTGCCGTCGAGAATGTCGCCGATCGCCGGCATCAGCCCAGTCTCCGTGCCAGCTGCCGGGCGCCCTCGGGGCCGAGCTCCGGCTCGAAGAGGAAGGGCAGGGTCTTGACCGGTGCTTTCACCCGCCGTCGCAAGCGGGCCAGCTGGGCGCGCTGGGAGCGGGCCCGGTTGTGCTCGGAGAGACCCGCCCGCGCAGCCGCCCGCAGAGCGCCGTTTTCGGCGGTGGAGAGCTCGGCGAGCCGCTCCGCCTCCTCGTTGGAGAAGCGCTCCGGGTAGAGGCCGTTCATGTAGACGCGGTCGACGGCGACGCCGACCTCGTCGCGCAGGTCCTGCTCTAGTGCTGCCGACTCGTTGACCGGCATCTCCTCGGGCAGGGCGACGATCGCCACGCCGGTGTGCTCGCGGTCGGTGATCAGTCGGTCGAGCTGCTGGGCCTGCGAGTGGATCGGGCCGACGCGAGCGATCGCGGCGAAGGTGCGCGGCGTCTGCAGGAAGCCGATGCCGTGGCCGGTGGCGGGCGCGTCGACGATCACCAGGTCATACTTGCGGCCGCTCTTGACCTTGCGGTCGAGCTGGGCCAGCTCCCAGATCTTGCCGATCGTGACCAGCTCCTTGAGCCCGGGCGTGGCAGCGGCGAGGTAATTGAAGATGCGGCTGCGGAAGAGCATGTCGCGCATTGCCCGCACCTTGAGCTGCAGCAGCACGTACTCGCGCATCGACTCATCGGGGTCGATCGAGATCGACCAGAGGTTCTCCTCCATCTCGATCTCGTGGAAGCCGACCTCGGTGTGATCGAACATGCGTGAGGCGTTCTCCTGCGAGGAGACCTCGCAGACGATCGTCCGCTTGCCTTCCGAGGCGGCGCGCAGGCCAAGCGCCACGGCAACCGTGGTCTTGCCAACGCCCCCCTTGCCGGTGACGAAGACCACTCGCTTGTCGAGGAGATCGGTTACCGGGTGATTCCTAGCAATTTCTGGGGGCGGCAGGAAAAGCGGGTGGTCATGCGAATACCCGCGCAATGGGATTCCTTAGCCGCAAGAACAAGTTCGCGCCCGCGCCTGCTGCCGACGAGACGCATCCGATCGTCGAGGAGCTGGAGGAGATGGAGCAGGCTGTGCCTGAGAGCGCTCGGCCGGCGGGTCCTGTCGTCGCAGGGGACCCACCGCCCCCTGCGGTCGCTAAAGCGTCCTCGGGGGCGGTCCCCCCTGCGACGCCACCCGCCGGAGGAGCGGTTGAGGTTGACACCACTGCTCCATCGGCTGAGGCAGCTGACGCTGAGCAAGGTGGGGACGAGCCCGAGCGGTTTATGCCCAGGGATTTGCTTGCGCCGAGCAGGCATGAGGCCGTCGTGGAGAAGGCTGAGCCGGAGGGGTCGGTTAAGCATGCTGAGGTGATTGCTTTTGCCAATCAGAAGGGTGGGGTTGCTAAGACGACGACCACTTTGAACTTGGCTGTGGCGTTTGCTGAGTCTGGGCACAAAGTCCTCTGCATCGACCTCGACCCGCAGGGGAATTTGACTATGAGTCAGGGGATCGATCCGGACAAGGTGGAAAAGAGCCTTTATGACGTGTTGGTCCACGACATGCCGATCTCGGAGATCATTCAGCACCGCGAGATCGACATCGCTGTTGCCTCGATCGATTTGGCCGGCGCGGAGATCGCGATGAGCACCAAGATCGGTCGCGAGCGCTCGCTGGAGAAGGCGTTGAAAGAGGTCTCCGGCAACTACGACTTCGTCTGCATAGACACACCGCCGAGCCTCGGCCTACTGACCATCAACGCGCTCACCGCCGCCAACAAGGTGATCGTGCCGGTCCAGTGTGAGTACCTCTCGATGCGCGGGCTGGTCCAGCTCCAGAACACGCTGAAGATGATCCAGGAGAACCTCAATCCCGACGTGCGGATAGAGGGCATCCTGCCGACGATGCTCGACAGTCGTACTGTCCACGCTAAGGAGGCAGTGGAGATCCTCGAGGAGAACTTCGGCGAGCTCGTCTTCAAGTCACGCATTCGCAAGGCGATCAAGTTCGCCGAGGCCCCGGTCAAGGGTGCCAGCGTGCTCAAGTACGATCCCCAGAGCAACGCCGCGGGCTACTACCGCGACCTGGCGAAGGAGGTTCTGGAGCATGAGTCGGCGTAAAAAGCGGGCCAGCATGCGTGAGGGGCCTCTGTCTGATCTTTTCCGGTCGACCGCAGAGGACGACGACGCTCGGCCGGCGGGTCCTGTCGCGGCAGAGGACTCCTCGTCCTCGCAAGCTGCGGGCGAGGAGCCCACCGCCACGCCACCCGCCGGAGAAGCGCCTTCGGTTCACGGCGAGGGACCAGAGAGCTCATCTCTCGAAGGGCAACATCAGGAGACGCCCCCGGAGCGGCTTAAGCGTGTGTTCTCGGAGGAGCCGGGTCGGCGGCGGGAGATTGAGCCGATTGTGGAATCGCCTCGGTATGGGCGGGAGGAGCCTGAGTATGAGCCGCCGGGGAGTGGGGAGCCGCATCAGCCTGTGATTCGGGTTGTGGGGGTTGGCGGCGGGGGTGTGAACGCGGTCAACCGAATGGTCGAGGCGCGGATCCCGGGCGTCGAGTTCATGGCGGTCAACACAGATCTTCAGTCACTCCAGTTGTGCGTCGCCGATGTCACCGTCCACATTGGTGACGAGGCGACGCGAGGGCTCGGGGCCGGCGCCGACCCCGAGCTTGGCCATCGCTCCGCATTTGAGGAACAGGACAAGATCAAGCGGCTGCTGAAGGGCTCCGACATGGTTTTCGTCGCCGCCGGTGCGGGCGGCGGTACGGGCACCGGTGCCGCTCCGGTGATCGCCCGCCTCGCCCGTGAGGTCGGCGCCCTCACGGTCGGCATCGTCACCAAGCCGTTCAGCTTCGAGGGCAGTCGCCGCGGCAACCAGGCCAACAAGGGCATCGAGGAACTCGCGGCCGAGGTCGACACGCTGATCGTCGTCCCCAACGACCGCCTGCTCGAGGTGCTCGACCAACAAACTTCAATGGTGGAGGCCTTCCAGGTCGCCGACGACGTGCTGCGCCAGGGTGTGCAGGGAATTTCCGACCTGGTCACGCTGCCGGCGGTAATCAACCTCGACTTCGCCGACGTGCGCACGATCATGTCGGAAGCCGGCCGGGCCCTGCTCGGCATCGGTATGGGTCACGGCGAGGGCCGTGCCCTGCTCGCAGCTGAAAAAGCGATTTCTTCGCCGCTGCTGGAGACCTCGATGGAGGGGGCCAGGGCGATCCTGCTCTCGATTACCGGCGGCGCCGACCTCTCGCTGGTCGAGGTCAGTGAGGCCGCCAAGCTAGTTGGCGAAGCGGCTCACCCTGACGCAAACATCATCTTCGGCGCCAACGTTGACGAGGAGCTCGGCGACCAGGTCTGGGTGACCGTCGTCGCGACCCGCTTCGACGGCCGTGCCGCGCCGCCACGCCGCGTGGCCGAGCCGATGATCCGGCGCACCAAAGAGGCGCCGCGCTCGGGCGGTCGGGAGCGGTCGGGCGAGCTCGGCATCGACGTCCCAGAGTTCCTGCCCGGGTAGCGTCCTTCCGGCCGATGAGCGGGGTCGTCGCCGCGGGCCATCCACTCTCCGCCGAGGCCGGAGCCGAGGTCCTGCGCGAAGGCGGTAACGCGGTTGATGCGGCTGTCGCCGCGGCGCTCGCCTCGTTCGCGGTCGAGAGCCCGCTGACCGGTTTCGGAGCCGGCGGCTTCATGATGGTCCATCGCGACGGGGAGACGGTGCTGCTCGACTTCTTTGTCGCGGCTCCGGGCCGCGACGGGATCGAGCGGGGCTCCGAGCTGGCACCCGTTCCGGTCCACTTCGACGCGGAGACCGTTCAGACGTTCTACGTCGGCCCCGCCTCCTGTGGAGTCCCCGGAACGGCTGCCGGGCTGGAGGCAGCGCTGCGGCGCTTCGGCACGATGCCGCTCGCGGCGCTGGCCGAGTCCGGCATTCGCCTCGCCCGCGACGGGGCGCCTGTCAACGCCGAGCAGGCCTACATCCTCGAGATCCTCGAGCCGATCCACGCGCGCCTGGAGGGCACGCGAGAGCTGTATGCGCCGACGGGGCGCAGGCTGCGCGAGGGTGAGCTCTTCCGCTTCGAGGAACTGGCGGAGGCGCTCGAACGCTTCGGGGCCGAAGGCGCCGAGCCCTTCTGCCACGGCGAGGTGGCGGAGGCGCTGAGCGACTACGTCGTCGAGAACGGTGGCACCCTTGGCCGCGGCGACCTCGCCGCCTACGAGCCGATCGAGCGCGAGCCGATCCGCGCCACCTTCCGCGGCACCGAGGTGCTGACCAATCCGCCGCCCTCATCCGGGGGCATCCTGATCGCCTACTGCCTCGCGCTGCTCGAGCGGCTTGGCGAGTGCACCGGCCCCGAGCAGCTCGTAGCCGCGATGGGTGCGGCTAACGCCGCCCGCGGCGAGGCGTTTGCCGAGGCGCTCTACGGGACCGGCCTCGAGGCCAGCTTGCTCGATCCCACGACCCTTGATGCCACAGCTGGCGACTTGCTCGGCTCGACCACCCACATCTCCGCCCTGGACAAGAACGGCATGTGCGCCAACGTCACCTGCTCGAACGGCTCGGGCTCGGGCGTGCTCGTTCCCGGCACGGGGGTGATTCTCAACAACATGCTCGGCGAGGAGGACCTCAACCCGCTCGGGTTCCACGCGATTGCCGCCGGGCGGCGGGTCCCCTCGATGATGGCGCCCACCGTGGTGCTGCGCGACGGCGAGATCGAGCTCGGCCTTGGCAGCGCCGGCTCCAACCGCATCCGCTCGGCGATCCTGCAGACGATCGTGCGGGCGGTCGAGCAGGGGATGAGCGCCGACGAGGCAGTACGGGCGCCGCGGCTGCACTACGAGCAGGGTGTCGTCCAGGCGGAGCCCGGTATCGACGAGGAAGCACTGGCGCGGATCGAGGCCCGCGGCGTGCCGGTCCTGCGCCGGCCGGCGATCAACCTCTTCTTCGGCGGCACCCAGGCCGTCGCCCGCGATCACACCACCGGCGCGCTGAGTGGTGGCGGCGATCCGCGCCGTGGCGGTAGCGTGGCGACCGCATGATCGACTTCCAAGCCGAGGGACTGCTCGACGGGCTCGAAGGCGAGGCCCGCCAGGATCGTCTCGCCCTGCTCGAACAGCTCTCCGGGGAAGGCGTGCCGCTGGAGGAGCTGCAGGACGCCGTGGGCGCAGGCCGGCTGACTCTGCTGCCAGTGGAGCGGAGCATCGCTGGCGACGGCCCCCGCTACTCGCCGCGGGAAATCGCCGAGCTTTCCGGCACCGAGCTAGACCTCCTGCAACGTGCCTCCGCTGCGCTCGGACTGCCCTATCCCGATCCCGATGAGCGGATCCTCACCGACGCAGACCTAGAGGCGGCGCGACGGACCAGGGCCTTCTATGACGCCGGCCTTCCCGAGGACGGCATCCTGCAGGTGGCGCGGACGATCGGGATGGCGACGGCGCGGATTGCCGAGGGCAACCGCGAGCTGATGATCCGCACCCTGATGCAGCCCGGCGACACCGAGCGCGACCTGGCGCTGCGTTTCGCCGATGCGGCCGAGAACATGCTGCCGGTTTTCGAGCCGACGCTGCTCTACGCACTGCGAGCGCACACGCTCGAGCAGATCCGCCGCGACGTGATCGGCGCCGCGGACCTTGCCTCGGGCGAGATCCGCGGTTCGGTGGACCGGGCGATCTGCTTTGCCGACCTGGTCGAGTTCACCCGGCTCGGCGAGGAGATCGCGCCAGAGGAGCTGGGTTCAGTTGCCGGTCGCTTCGAGGAAATGGCAGCGATCGTGGCTGAGCCTCCGGTGCGGCTGGTGAAGATGATCGGCGACGCCGCGATGCTCGTTTCCACAGAGGCCGAGCCGCTGCTCGACGCCGCACTCGAGCTGATTGAGGTGGCTGAGGGGGAAGGGGAGGAATTCCCGTTTCTGCGCGCTGGGCTGGCGGTCGGCCCGACGCTCGCCCAGTCGGGCGACTACTACGGTCGCGCGGTCAATCTGGCCAGCCGCCTCACCGCGGTCGCCAGGCCGGGCAGCGTGCTGGTCGACGCCGCGGCAAAGGAGGTCGCCGGCGACGGTTTCTCTTACTCGTTTGCCGGCGAGCGCCGGCTCAAGGGCATCGATTCGGGCGTCAAGCTTTTCCGGGCTCGCCGTCAGCCAAATGCATGATCATGCAGGTGCGCATTCCAGAGAGATAGCGCCGAGCTTATTTGCATGATCATGCATATCCGCTTGAATTGCCGGCCTCAATACGCTAATCTGCGCGATCATGCAGATAAAGCTGGATGCCGCCACGAGAAGCGCCGAACGGATCGGTGAGGCAGTCCGTAACTCACGCACGTCGCTGGGCCTGCGCCAGGACGAGCTGGCCTTCGCCGCCGGGGTGAGCACCCGTGCGGTCCACCAGATCGAGCACGGCAAGCCGACGAGCCGGCTCGACAGCATCGCGCCGGTCTTGGATGTGCTTGGCCTCGAGCTGATCGCTGCTGATCGCGAGCGGGCACCCGCAAAAAACCAATGACGCCGCAGCCTCATTCGATGTCGCGTCGCAGCTGGGTTCCGCCTCGTCCCGGCGCGAAGCTCGCGGTCTTCCTTCGCGGGAAAGCCGTCGGAACGCTCGAGAAGTGCGGTCCTTCGCGTTATCGCTTCACGTATTCGGGGCAGCCTCCGACTGGGCCAGAGAAGGTCGCAGCCGCCCTTTCGGTTTCGCTTCCGTTTCAGGGGGAGACCTTTACCCCGAGTCAGTCGGCGCCCTTTTTCGAGGGTCTATTGCCGGAGGGCTCGGTACGCAAGACGATCGCGGAGAGATTCCGTCTCAGCGAGGAGGATGGCTTCGGATTGCTCAATGCGCTTGGAGCTGACTGTGCGGGCGCGGTCGTCCTGCTGCCCGAGGGCGAGCAGCCGGATGGCGGCGATGATGCCTCGGTGCGGGTGTTGGGCGAGGAGGAGCTGATCGCGCTGGTCGGCGAGCTGCCCCGTCGACCCCTTGGCGTCGAGGTCGAACCGGGGGACGTGCGGCTCAGCCTCGGAGGCGTACAGGACAAGCTCGTCCTGGTCCGCCTTCCCTCGGGCGAGTTTGGGCAGCCGCTCGACGGTGCACCCAGCACCTGCCTGCTGAAGCCGGACTACGGGCGCTACGAAGACCTTGCCGCCAACGAGGCATTCTGCATGCGGGCCGCGGCTGGCGCCGGCCTCGACGTCGCCACGACCGAGCTGGTCCAGGTCGGCTCAACGCCCTGTCTCAGCGTGAAGCGCTTCGACCGCGCGGAGGACGACGAGGGCCGGATCCTCCGCCTTCACCAGGAGGACATGTGCCAGGCGCTCGGCATCCTGCCCGGGGCAAAGTACGAGGCGAACGGGGGCCCCTCCGTGGCTCAGGTCGTCGCCCTGCTGCGCCGGCTCGGCAGCGCTCGGGCGGCTCTCGACGTCAACCGCTTCCTCAAGGCTGTTCTGCTCAACTTCATGCTCGGCAACAGCGATGCGCACGGCAAGAACTTCGCCTTGCTCTATGACGACTCGGGCGCCCCGCGCCTGGCGCCCCTTTACGACGTCGTTTCGACGGTGGTCTACCCCGAACTGACCGCTCGCATGGCGATGTCGATTGGGGGGGTCGAGCAACCAGCCGAGGTCGATTTGGCGGCCTGGGAGCGGCTCGCCGACGCCAGTGGCCTTGGTGGGCAGCTCCCAGCACTGGTCAAGCGTTGGTCGGCGGACGTGATCGTGGGCCTGCAGGAGGCCCGACGGGCGGCGCTGGAGGAGGGCTGGCACCGTCCCGTGGTTGACAGGATCGTCGAGACCAGCTGGGCCCGGCGGGCGCAGCTGGGGGTGTAGGTCCTAAGCCGGCTTGCGGCCGGAGACGAGCAGGTTGTAAAAGAGCTCGGCGGGCAGACGTGGCTCCAGCAGCCGCGAGTCGACCTTCTGCAGGGCCATGTAGCTGTTGAAGGCGAAGCGGCGCCAGCCCCAGGAGATCGATTCCGGCTCGGCGCTCGACTCGACCGTGCGCAGGCCCCAGCCCCAGGCGTTGGCGAGCAGCTCCTCGCCGCCGACGTGGCGATCCTCAAAGCCGGCTTCGCGAAGGAAGCGCCGCAGGTCCGCGGGAGCAAATGCGTGGACGTCGACCTCACCCTCCAGGGCGTGGCCGTCGGACTGGGCCATCTCGGCCATCGTGCGTGGTCGCGCGCCGACCACGCGCCGCCACGCCGGCGCCGCGAGCAGGCCGGCACGCTTGGGCAGCTCGGCAAGCCGGTCTCCGTAGCGGGACGGCTCACCGGCAAACGCGATCGCGCCGCCGGGCCGCAGCACGCGCCGGAATTCGGCGAAGGCTTTGTTCAGGTCCGGGATGTGGTGGAGAACCGCGTGCCCGAAGACGAGGTCGAAGCTTTCGTCCTCGAAGGGCAGCACCTCGGCCTCCGTCTGCACTGTCTCCACCTCGAGCCCGAGGTCGGCGGCGGTGTTTGCCAGTCGCTTCAGCATCCCCGGCGAGATGTCGGTCGCCGTGAGGCTCTCGATCGCGCCGAGCTGCAGCAGGTTGAGCGAGAAGTAGCCGGTGCCGGAGCCGATCTCGAGACCGTCGCCGAAGCTCGTATCGCTGCGGCCGCCCAGCGCCTTGACCAGCTTCTGGCGCACCTGATCCTGACCGGTTGCGCCGAAGTCGATGCCCCACTTGGCGTCGTACTCCTCAGCGGCAGCGTCGTGGTAGCGCGTGTTGACGTCCTTGATGTGCTCTGGGGTGGCCGTGGGAGATGCTGGCATGGCGCGGAACTCTACGTGGAATGGCGTAACGCACGGGGCGCTGGCCTCTCAATACGGTCCCTTTCGTGGCTCGCGAGTACGTCCAGCTGAACCAGCCCGAAGGGGTGCCGCCGCTGCCGCTCACCGGCGAGCGCACGCTGCCGGACGTGCCCGAGGAGAACTACTGGTACCGCCGCCACCTGATCGTCTACGAGTGGATCGCCGCGCGTGTCGGCGGTGGGCGTGTCGTCGACATGGCCTGCGGTGAGGGCTACGGCTCGGACACGCTCGCCCGCTCGGCCGCGTCCGTCGTCGGGGTCGACGCCAATCCCGAAGCGCACGAGCACGCCCGCCTGCGTTACGTGCGCCCCCACCTTCGCTTCCAGCGCGACCTGGTCGAGTCGTTCGCTGAGCCCTGCGATGCCGTCGTCTTCCTGCAGACGATCGAGCACGTCGAGGACGCCGGCGCGATCCTCGACCACTTCCGCTCGATGCTGTCGCCGGGGGGCGTCGCCTACGTCTCCACGCCCAACCTGCTCACGCTCGCCCCTCCCGGAGCCGAGAAGTCCGACAACCCCTGGCACGTGCACGAGTACAGGGTCGAGGAGTTCCGCGCGCTCTGCGAGGCGCACTTCCCACGGGTCGAGCTGTTCGGCCTCTTCCACGCCCGCAAGCTGCGCGTCCACGAGCTGGCGCTGAAGCTGGGCTGGGACCGAGTCCACAAGGCGCTCCACCTGACCGCTCCCTTCTACGATCGCTTCACGCCGGCGATCGCCGCCTCGGACTTCAGGTTGAAGGGCAGCGATCTCGATCGCGCCCTCGACTTTCTCGCCGTCTGCCATGCCCCCTGAGGAGAGCGCTGGCGACCTCGCCATCGTCCTGCACTCCCACATGCCCTACGTCGAGGGCTTCGGGACCTATCCGTTCGGCGAGGAGTGGCTGTTCGACGCGGTGATCCGCTCCTACCTGCCAGTGCTCGAGGTGGCCGAGCGGCTAACGATGACGGTTACCCCGGTCCTCGCCGACCAGCTCGAGGACGCAGGGGTGGGGGAGCGGCTGCGGCGCTTCCTGGTCGACTGGCGGATCGCCGCGACGGTCGCGGACCGCGACGAGGTTGACGCCGAATGCCGCGACGCTTGCGAGGCGGAGGAGGCACGCTATCGCCGGGCTCTGCAGTTGCTTGACGATCATGGCGGCGATCCGCTGCGAGCTTTTCAGCGTGCCGCGGGGGAGGGACGGATCGCGCTGGCGGCCTCGGCCGCGACCCATGCGGTGCTGCCGCTGCTCGCCACCCGCGAGGGCCTGCGGTTGCAGCTCGACGCGGGGATTCGCTCGCACCGGCGCCGCTTTGGCTGGAGCGGCGGCTTCTGGCTGCCCGAGTGCGCCTACACGCCCGGCTTGGAGTGGCGCCTGGCGGAGGCCGGGGTGGAGTGGTTCTTCGTCGACCAGAGCCGGAATGAGGAGGAGCCGCTTGCATCGCTTGCCCCAGTCGCAACCGAGGCCGGCCCGGTGGCGCTGCCGATCGACTGGGAGGCGATCCAGTGGCTCTGGTCACTCGGCGGCTACCCGTCCGATCCGGCTCATGCCCAGTTCGCGGGCGAGTCGTTGCGCGGCGTGCGGATATGGAAGGTGGGCGGCGGCGGCTACGACCCGGCGGCAGCGGAGACAGCCGCTCGACGACAGGCAGGTGAGTTCCTCGCCGCTGTCGGCGATCGCCTGCGTGGCTACGCCGCGTCCCACGGCCGCCGCGGCCTGCTCGTCTTCGCGATCGACACCGAGCTGCTCGGGCACTGGTGGTCGGAGGGTGTGACCTGGCTGCGCGAGGTCCTGGCAGGCGCCGACGCGGCAGGGGTGCGCCTGCTCACCGTGCCGGAGGCGTTGGCCGAGCACGAGCCGGTCGAGCGCCACCTGCACGCCTCGACTTGGGGTGAGGACAAGGATTCTCAGCACCTGGGACTCTCCCGCCGTCGCCGACCTCGCCTGGGGGGCGCGGCGGCTGGAGCTCCGCCTGCTGCGGGCACTATCGAGTGGACTGCGCGGGGGCGCCGCCGAGCGGGCCACTCGCGAGCTGCTCGCGGCCCAGGCCAGCGACTGGGCCTTCCTCGATAAGCGGGGCCAGGCGGGCGACTATGCCTTCCACCGCGCTGTTTCCCACTCCGAAGCGGCTCTGCAGGCCATAGACTCCCCGACCATCGCCGACCCGCGCATGCGCGCTCTAGCCCCTGACCTCAGCCTTTCGCCGCTATTGCAGCCGTGACCCGCGTACTGATCCTCTCTTGGGAGTACCCGCCGCTGATCGAGGGCGGCCTTGCGCGCCACGTGCGCAAGCTCTCCGAGGCCCTCGTCGATCGCGAGGTCGAGGTCCACGTCCTCACCCGCGGTGGCGAGGAGTCGCCGGCCGAGGAGCGGCGCGGGGGAGTGGTCATCCATCGCATCCGCGAGCCCAAGCGCCCGACCGACCTGGGCGAGTTCGTCGCCTGGGTCGAGCGGATGAACTCGGACATGCTCGCCGCCGGTGTCGAGCTCGGCGACCGCTACAGCTTCGACCTCGTCCATGGCCACGACTGGCTCGTCGCCAACGCCTGCGACCACCTCGCCAAACGCTTCGACGCGCCGCTGCTGACGACGATCCACGCCACCGAGCACGGTCGCCACCAGGGCTGGGTCGACAAGCATCCGCAGACCTACATCCACGGCGTCGAGCGCTGGATCACCAACCGCTCCGACCGCGTGATCGCCTGCTCGCATTACATGCGCGAGCAGATCGCCGACATCTTCGGCGTCGAGGAGACGCGCGTCTCGGTCATCCCCAACGGCATCGATCCAGACGACCTGCAACCGCAGGACCCCGAGGAGCTGACCCGGCTGCGCTCGGAGTTCGCCGCGCCCGAGGAGAAGCTCGTTCTGCTGATCGGCCGACTCGTCTATGAGAAGGGCTTCCAGCTCGCGCTCGAGGCGATGCCGCGCTTGATCGAGGAGGTCCCCGGCACGCGCTTCCTGATCGCCGGCTCCGGCACACACGAGGCCGAGCTGCACAAGCAGGCGGAGGACCTCGGCCTGATGGAGCACGGCACCTTCCTTGGCTGGATCGGCGATGACGTGCTGCACTCGCTCTACAAGATCGCCGACCTCACGGTGGTGCCCTCGATCTATGAGCCCTTCGGCTTGGTCGCGCTGGAGGCGATGGCCTCCGGCTGTCCCTGCATCGTCGCCGACACCGGCGGCCTGCGCGAGGTCGTGCCGCACGAGGAGGCCGGCCTGCGCTTCCGCGCCCACGACCCCGAAGCGCTGGCGGAGGTCGCGATCCGCGTGCTCTCCGACGACGAGCTCGGCCGCAGCCTGGTCGCCGAAGCCTACGAGCACCTGCGCCGCTTCGACTGGGGCGACGTCGCCGAGCAGACGGCCGCGGTCTACGCCGGCCTGGTCGGCGCCCCCTTGGGCCAAACCCAGGTCGATTCAGGGAGCCGCCCTAGAGGAGCTTCGCCAGCAGGTAGGCCATGACGGCGACGACGGCATAGGCGCCGAGCCCCAGCGAGAGGAGAAGGCTCAGCACACTGAGCAAGAGGCTGAGGTCTGTCTTTGAGATGGTCATCGCTTGATCCCTGTTGAGACACACCGTGTCTCAGGTCAAGTCTGCACTCTCCAATTGAGCGTGGCTACAGGCTCCAGACTGGAGAGAAATCGTGGAGACAGAAAGCTGCAGACAAGGCTCGGCGGCCTCTTCGAACGACGAGGAGACGCCGGCGGAGCTCTGTGCTCTCACTTCGGCGCGAAGTGAGGCACGAAAATGAGGACTTAGGAGCCGCGCTCCATCTGGGCCGGGTCCTTCGGCTTGTACTTGCCGAGCCGGGTGCCCCCCGGCTCCCAGTCCATGCCGACCAGCAGCTCGTCGGCCGAGATTTCGAGCGAGCCGATCAGCTTGATCAGAGTGTCGACTCGAGCAATGCGCAGGCCACGCTCGAGCTGACTGATCTCGGTGCGGTGCAGCGAAGCCCGCACGCTGAGCTCCTCTTGCGAGAGGTCGGCGCGTTTGCGAACGCGGCTGAGGTTTTCTCCGAAGCGGGCGGCGATATCCATGGAAACTTATTGTCTCCTAGGAAGGAACTCCCACCGTGCGCGCCGGAGGCGGCATGGCCGCAGGCCAGTCCACAGTTGCTACAGGAGTGAAATCTATCAGATGTCAGACAACAAACCTCATTCCTGGTAAGTACTTGCAGGTCGCGTCAAGCAGCGACCGCCACCTACCATGACCACATGCGAGAAATTGGAGTTCGGGATTTGAAGGCGAATCTGAGCAGCGTGCTTCGCGACGTCGAGGGGGGCGAGCCGATTGCCGAAGGCCGGGTTACACCCGCGTCAGAGCCCCTCCCGATGAGCCCGCCGTCCCCCCGAGATACGGGTCGTTCGGCATCGGCATTCATTCTCGCCGAGCGTGAAGAAGAGCGTTGACGCTTTATCTCGACTCGAGCGCGCTGGTCAAGCGCTATGTAAGGGAAATCGGTAGCGACTCGGTGATTGAGGCGATGCGATGCGCAAGCGCCTACAAGATGTGCCGGGTTGGCTTTGGAAAGCGACTGGACCCGTATCGACGTTGTCGAGGTCGATGATCGACGACGACCCCTACCTTTGTGACCTGGGATCTCGATCTGCACCGCGCTGCCCGCGCGCAGGGCCTGCGGACCCTGCCGACCACGCTCGACTGAGTTACGACGAAGCGGGGATTTACTCTGCCGGCGGGGGCAACGTCGTGTGCGCCCGCGGGTCTGGCTCAACCGGATCCGGCCAGCGCAGCTCCTGTGGCGCCTCGCGCATGCGGATCACGCGGGCGGGGATGCCGGCGACCACCGCGTTGGCGGGGACGTCCTTGGTGACGACAGAGTTGGTGCCGACGATCGCGTTGTCGCCGACGCTGACCCCGCGCAGGATGCAGGCGCCGTAGCCGATCCAGACGTTTGAGCCGACCACGACGTCGCGCTTGTAGATGCCCTGCTGGCGAATCGGTCGCTCGACTTCGACCACGCCGTGGTCGAAGTCGATGAACATCGCCCGGTCGGCGATCACGCACTGCTCGCCGATCCGCACGTGTTGGTAGGCGGAGATCGTGCACTCCTGCCCCATCACCGTTTTGGCGCCAATCTCCACCCGGCCCTCGTGGCAGCGGACCTTGGTCCCGTCGCCGAGCCAAACGAAGCGACCGAAGTCGAGTCGGGCGCCGGGAGCGATCTCCAGTTCGAGCCCGCGGCCGAGGAAGAGCAGTCCGTCGGTCCGCCAGCGCCGGCCCGCGGCGGTGAAGAACCGGCGCCGCAGGTAGCGGCCCAGCAGCCGCCCGTATTTCAGGTTCAGCATCCCGTGGCGGGCGAGGAAGCGGATGGTGCGAATCACGGCGGCGGGGACTCTAGACTGGCGCAGCCGTGACCGACGCCGCCAAGACCGCACCGCTCGCCGAGCGCCTCGTCGCCGGAGACAAGCGCGCTCTGGCCCGGGCGATCACCTTGATCGAGTCCGACGACCCGGCCGGCTGGGAGCTGGTGCGCGAGGTCTACCCGCGCACCGGCAAGGCGCGCATCGTCGGTTTCACCGGTCCGCCCGGCGTCGGCAAGAGCACCCTGATTGGGGCCTTGACGGCAGAGCTGCGCAAGGCCGAGCGCCAGGTCGCCGTGCTCTCGATCGACCCGTCCAGCCCCTTTACCCAGGGCGCCCTGCTCGGCGATCGCATCCGTCTCTCCGACCACTTCCTCGACCCCGGCGTTTTCATCCGCTCGATGGCGTCGCGCGGGGCCCTCGGCGGCCTCTCCGAGGCGGCGCTACAGGTGGCGCTGGCGATGGACGCCGCCGGCAAGGACGACGTCCTGATCGAGACGGTCGGGGTCGGTCAGGCCGAGATCGACATCGTCGACCACGCCGACACGATCGTGCTGGCGCTGATGCCGGGCTCGGGCGACTCGATCCAGGCGCTGAAGGCCGGTGTGATGGAGATCCCCGACGTGATCGTCGTCAACAAGGCCGACCACCCGATGACCGACACGATGGTGCGTGAGGTGCGCGGCGTCCTGGCCCTCTCCCACGACCCCGAGGGCTGGAAGGTGCCGATCCTGCGCACCGAGGCGGCGCGCGGCGAGGGCGTCACCGAGCTGTCCGAGGCAATCGACGAGCACCGTGCCCACATCGAGGCGGCGGGCGCTCTGCAGGAGCGCCGCGCCCGCAACCTCCGCAATGAGGTGCTCGGCATTGCCACCTCGCGGATGCGGCGGCGGATGGAGGCAACCGCCGCAGCCGACCCGGAGACAACCGCGCTGCTGGAGCGCGTGGTGCGCCGCGAACTCGACCCCGCCAGCGCGGCTTCTGAGCTGCTGGAGAGGCAGGCAGATGACTGAGCCGGTGACCGCGCCGCCTTCGCTAGCGGAGGCAAAGGGGTGGATCGGCGATCGCGTCGACGAAATCGGCGGCTCCGAGATCGGCCAAGTCCACGGCCTCTTCGTCGATGCTGAGGACGGTAAGCCAAGCTGGCTGATCGCCAGGCAGGGCCGCCTCAAGGGCACCCTGGTGGCGATCCCGATCAGCAATTGCGCCGGCGGAGGTGGCCGCGTCTGGGTCGCTCACGAGCGCGACCCAATCCGCAGCGCCCCGGTCGTCGATCCCACTCGGCCGCTATTGCGTGAGCACGAGCTGACGATCTGCGCGCATTACGGCATCGGCGAAGGTCTCGGCAGGGCGGCCGAGGTGGCGGGTCGCGACGGGGGCGCTGTTACTTCCCAACCAGCCTGAACCGCTCCCCACCGTTTTCTCGTAGGCAGAGAGTGGAAAGGTTGAGACGGTGATCTTGCTGATGCTCTTCGGTTTCGTCGCGGGCGCGGGTACCGCGCTCTCGCCCTGCGTACTTCCGGTTCTTCCGATCGCGCTCTCGGCCGGCGCGACGGGCGGCAGGCGCAGACCCTTGGGGATCGTTGCCGGCCTGGCGGTCTCCTTCACCTTCGCCACCGTGGCGCTGGTCTACGTGATTTCGGCGCTGGGACTGCCCGGCGACCTACTCCGCAAGCTGGCGATCGCCGTCCTGCTCGCCTTTGGGGTGACGCTGATGATCCCGCCGCTGGCGGCCCGGATCGAGGCGGCGATGAGCCGCTTCGCCGGGCGGGCCGGAATCGCCGGCGGGGGAGGGGACGGCTTTTGGTCGGGTACGGCGGTGGGCGCCAGCCTCGGCCTTGTCTACGCGCCCTGCGCCGGGCCGATCCTGGCCGGGGTGATCACCGTCTCCGCCTCGCAGCCGTTCACGGCCGGCCGCCTCGCCGTCGCGCTCAGCTATGGGATCGGCTCGGCGGTCGTCCTCTATCTCCTGATGCTGGGTGGGCGCAGGCTGGTGGCGCCGCTGGCTCGGCGTGGGGTCGGGCTGCAAATTGCGATGGGCGCGGTGATGGTGGTCGTCGCCCTGGCGATGGCGCGCGACTACGACGTCAAGTTCCAGAACGAGATCGCCAGTTCGCTGCCGAGCTTCCTGGTCAATCCGACCGAAGGACTTGAGGACACCGCAAAGGCGAGGGCGGCGCTGAACGACATTCGAGGCGAAGCGGCGCACGGTGTCGGTGCGAAGGCAACCAGCGCGGCTGCCGCAGTTCGAGCAAGCTCTGAAGAGCGGTCATCTCCCGAACCGAAGCAGTCCGGCCTGCCCGTGCTCGGCATGGCACCCGAATTCGTCGGTAACCAGCAGTGGTTCAACACCCCCGGCGGCCGAGCGCTGACGCTGCGCTCGTTGCGCGGCCGGGTCGTTCTCGTCGACTTTTGGACTTACAGCTGCATCAACTGCCTGCGCACCCTTCCCTACCTGACCGCCTGGGACAGGACGTACCGCAAGGACGGGCTGACGATCGTCGGCGTCCACTCCCCGGAGTTTCCCTTCGAGAAGGACGCCGGCAACGTGCAGGAAGCAATTGAGCGCAACGGTATTCACTACCCGGTCGCCCAAGACAATGACCTGGCCACCTGGAGTGCCTACGGGACTCAGTACTGGCCTTCCGAGTACTTCATCGACGCCGAGGGACAGGTTCGTTTTGCTCACTACGGCGAGGGCGAATACGACGAGAAGGAGCAGATCATTCGCGAGCTGCTGGCGGAAGCCGGGCGCCCGATCCCCAAGCGTGATTCGGGTGCGCATGGGATCGAAGCCTCGGCCGGGGTGACGACCCCGGAGACCTACCTGGGCGCCGCCCGCGCCGAACGCTTCACCAACCCGATCCTCTCGCCGGGTGCGCATGACTTCGTCAAGGCGCCGCCTCCCGGCCCGAACGAATTTGCCTATCGAGGGCGCTGGCGGATCACGCTCGACTCAGCGACGGCGCAGGGTGGCTCACTCGATCTCAACTTCGGCGCCCGCCGCGTCTATCTGGTGCTTGGGTCGTTGGGCCGAGCTCGCAGCGTCCGCGTCCTGCTCGACGGTCGTCCGATTCCCGTCAACCTTGCTGGCTCAGACGTCCACGACGGCGTTGTCACAGTTAGCGCCCAGCGCCTCTACAACCTCGTCGACCTCCCCACCGTCGGCCACCACGTCTTGCGACTCGAACCGGAGGCAGGGGTAACTGGCTACGCGTTCACCTTCGGCTAGCGTCCGCTCAAGCCTGCACGTGCAGGCAGCTAGCAGCCAAGCTGGCGGGCGATCACCATCTGCTGCACCTCGTCGGTGCCCTCGCCGATGGTGAGGATCTTGGCGTCGCGGTAGAAACGACAGACCGGGTACTCCTCGATGTAGCCGTAGCCGCCGTGGATCTGGACCGCCTCCTCGGTGGCGCGGACGGCGAGGCGGCCGGTGATCAGCTTCGCCTGGGCGGCGGTGAGGGTGAACGACTTGCCGGCGTCCTTCTCCAGGGCGGCCCGCCAGGTAAGCAGCCGCGCCGCCTCGATCTGGGCCGAGAGGTCGGCGATCTTTGCCTGGATCGACTGGAACTTGGAGATCGCCTGGCCAAACGCCTGACGCTCCTTGGCATAGGAAATTGCCTCGTTAAGCGCGCCTTGGGCGAGGCCGACCCCCATCGCGGCAACCCCGATCCGACCGCCGTCGAGGATGTGGAGGAAGTTCTTGAAGCCGTCGCCACGGCGGCCGAGCAAGTTCGCCTCAGGGAGGCGGCAATCCTCGAACGTGAGCGGCCGGGTGTCGGAGGCGTTCCAGCCCATCTTCCGGTACGGCTCACCGGCCTCGTAGCCGGGAGTGCCGTTGGGGACGATCAGGTTCGAGATCTCCTTGCGCCCGTTCGCCGCGCCGGTGACAGCAGTAATCGACACGCACCCCGAGATCTCCGTCCCCGAGTTCGTAATGAACTGCTTCGCCCCGTTGACGACCCATTCGCCGCCGTCGAGCTTCGCCGTAGTCCGCACGTTCCCCGCATCGGACCCGGCCTCCGGCTCGGTCAGCCCAAACGAGGCGAGCCTTTCCCCCGTACACAGCCGCGGCAGCCACTCCGCCTTCTGCTCATCTGACCCCCACAAATAGATCGGCATCGTCCCCAACGAAGTGTGCGCCGCCATCGTGATGCAAACCGAGGAATCGATCCGAGCCAGCTCTTCCACCGCCAGCACGTACGAAAGCGTGTCCGCCCCGCCCCCGCCGTACTCCTGCGGAAACGGAATCCCCATCAACCCGAGCCCCCCGAGCTTCCCCACAATCTCGTACGGAAAGCTCTTCGTCCGGTCCATCTCCTCGGCAACGGGCTTTACCTCTTGAAGGGCAAAGTCCCGAACCGTGTCCCGAAGCAGCTTCTGCTCGTCAGTCAGATCGAAGTTCATCGGCGGCAGCCTATTGAGCCTGGAAGGGAGGGGCGGGGGTGTCCCTCCGGGCAGCGGCGTCCTGGTTTTCGCACAGACCCCTCAGCGAGAGCCGCAGCGCGCGAGGCGAAAACCCCAGCAACCGGAGGGACACCCCCGCCCCTCCCACCCGCTCAAAGCTGAAGACTCTTCACCTGCAACAACTCCTCAATCGCATACCGCCCGTTCTCACGCCCGTGCCCCGACTGCTTGTACCCCCCAAACGGAGCCAGCGGATTGAACGCCCCACCGTTGATCTCGATCTGCCCGGTCCGGATCTTCTTCGCCACCGAAATCGCCCGCTCCTGATCGGCCGACCAGACCCCGCCGGCAAGCCCGTAGTCGGTGTCGTTGGCAATTCGCACTGCGTCGTCCTCGCTGTCGTACGGCTGAATCGCCAGTACCGGCCCGAAGATCTCCTCCTGGGCGATCGTCATCTCCGGCGTCACCTCGGAGAAGACCGTGGGGCGGACGAAGTAGCCCTTGTCAAGACCCTCCGGAGCCGCCGCGCCGCCGGCGATCAGCTTGGCGCCTTCGGCCTCGCCCTTCTCGATGTAGCCGCGCACCCGCTCACGCTGGGTCTCTGAGACGAGCGGGCCGAGCCGGGTCGAATCCTCGAACGGGTCGCCCGGGGTGAAGCTCTCCGCTGCCTGCTTGGCGATCTCCTCCGCTTCGGCGAGCTTATCGCGCGGCACCAGCATCCGGGTCAGGGCGCTGCAGGTCTGGCCGGAGTTGAGGTAGCACTTACCGACACCATCTGGAACTGCCTTGGAGAGGTCCGCGTCGTCGAGGATCACGTTCGGCGACTTGCCACCGAGCTCCATCGCGACCGGCTTCACCGTTGCCGAGGCGAGCTCGGAGACCCGTCGGCCCGCGCGAGTCGAGCCGGTGAAGGAGACCATGTCGACGCCGGGGTGGCCGGCGATCGCCTCGCCGACGACGGGACCGGTGCCGGTCACCAGGTTGAAGACGCCGGCGGGCAGCCCCGCCGCCTCGATCACCTCGGCGAGGATGAAGGCATTGAGCGGCACGATCTCGCTCGGCTTGAGGACGACGGTGCAGCCGGCAGCGAGGGCGGGGGCGACCTTGCAGGCGATCTGGTTGAGGGGGTAGTTCCACGGCGTGATCGCGCCCAGCACGCCGACCGGCTCGCGCAGCACGCGCGAGTTGCCGATCTCCTCCTCCCAGCGGACTTCCTCCATCAAGTTCGGCATCGCCCCGAACTGGGCGATCGGGAGGCCAGCCTGGATCATCTTGCTGAGCGTCAGCGGCATTCCCAGCTCCTGGGCGATCGTCGCCGCGATCTCCTCGGCCCGTTCGCCGAGGCCGGCAGAGATTGCGCTCAGGTAACCGGCGCGCTCCTCGCGCGAGGTCTGCGACCACGACTCGAAGGCATCGCGGGCGGCAAGAACCGCCCGGTCGGCGTCAGCCGCCGTACAGGCAGAGATCGTTCCCATCGTCTCCTCAGTGGTCGAGTTGACGACCTCGAGGGTGCCCGATGCCTCCGGCTCGACCCACTCTCCCCCGATGAAGACCTTGTCGCGCGCTTGGACCTCCGCCGTTGCTGCCATTTTCGTCTCCTTTAGCTCTGTCGCCGCTGGCCGAGCAGTCAACGCTACCGCCCAAACTCCCGAACTGCATCAACTTCTCCCTCCGGCAGGTGGAGAAGTTGATGCAGTTCGGTTAGGCGGCCTCGACCGAGTCGAGTGCCGTCGCAAGGCCTGGGCCGGGCAGGGCGCGGGCGTCGCGGGCGTGCAGGACCTGGCCGCAGCTTTCGCAGATACCGCGGTCGCTGACCGCACCGCCGCACTCCTTGTGGACGATCAGCATCGGCGGTCCGTCGGGGCTGGGCGAGTAACGGTCACCCCAGTTGAGCAGGGCAATCAGGGCCGGCCAGAGGTCGAGCCCCTTCTCGGTGAGGAAGTACTCGTAGCGCTCGGGATTGCGCTGGTAAGGCCGCCGCTCGAGGATGTCCTCCTCGACCAATCGCTGCAGGCGCGCCGCGAGCACGTTGCGCGCCACGCCGAGGGCCTTTTGCAGCTGATCGAAGCGGCGATGGCCGTTCATCACGTCGCGCACGATCAGCAGCGACCAGCGCTCGCCGACGGCTTCCAGAGACCTGGCGATAGAACAGATCTGGCCCGGATAGTCGTTGCGCAGCACAGAGTGATCTTCGCACACTGGGTTGCGTCAAGCAACTCAGTCGGGTAGGGTTTGGATCCAATGAGAGTTGCTTCAAGCAACCAACTGCCGAGCTCCGATTGGAGGCGCTCCGATGAGGTTGATCTCGAGACACAAACAACAGCAGCGGACGAAGGCACCCCAGATTTCGATAAGCCAGGCGGAGATCACCGCCGACCTGATCTATCCGGCCACACCGCGGGCGGCGCGCCAGCGCCTCGCGACAAGCGGGCGCAGGGGGGGTCGTTGAGCGGCGACGGTGCCATCGTCACGGCGCCGGAGGGCACGGCCCCGGACGTGGCCGAAGCTTTCGCCGAGTCAAGCCCGGAGACCACACGCACGCGCACTCTCGTCTGGCAGGACCCGGTGCCGACCGCAGCAGCCGGCGCGACGATGACCGGCATGGAGTACATGACCGCGGTCGTCACCGGCGCGACACCGCCGCCGCCGATCGCGGTGACGATGCGCCTGCGGCCGGTCGAGCTTGAAGAGGGCCGGGTCATTTTCGAGGGTGAACCAGGCGAGGAGCACTACAACCCGATCGGTGTCGTCCACGGCGGCTACGCCGCGACCCTGCTCGACTCGGCCCTCGGCTGCGCCGTCCACACGACCCTTCCCGCCGGCGTCGGCTACACCTCGCTCGGCCTCGAGGCCAAGTACGTGCGCCCGATCACCCGCGACACCGGCCGCGTCCTCTGCGAGGCCAACGTCCTCTACGGAGGCCGCCGCCAGGCCACCGCCGAGGCCAACCTGACCGCCGCTGACAGTGGCAAGCTCCTCGCCCACGGCATCGCCACCTGCATGATCCTCGGCGCCTAATAGCAGATATGCAATAAGTACATATTTGCTATATTTCAGGCATGAATATGCCTGGTCAACTCCTCAAAGAAGCGCGCGCGAGGCATGGGGTAAGCCAGAAGCAGCTCGCGATGCGGGCGTCCACCACGCAGTCGGCGATCTCGCGGATAGAGCGGGACCGGGTCGCGCCCTCGGTTGAGACTTTGCGCGAGCTGCTCTACCTGCTAGGGGAGAACCTGACCCTGAATGCCGAAAAGCGGGACTTCGGCATCGATCGGACGCTCAACGCCGAGCGCCTAAAGCTCTCGCCGTCCGAGCGGGTCGAGTACGGCTTGGCGATGGCTGAGCAGATGATCGCGATCAGCCCCAACGTTCGTACCGATCCAGCATGACTCCTGATCCGCTCCCGCCCAGGCCACCGGATCTGCGGGCTCTCTTGACCCCGCTGCTCAGGCACGGCGTCGATTTCGTCATGGTCGGCGGAATGGCCGGTCTCAGCCATGGCTCGAGCTATCCGAGCTATGACCTCGATGTCGTCTACGCCCGCGACCGCGACAACATCGGACGGCTGGTCGACGCGCTGCGAGAGATCGGCGTCAAGCTTCGCGGTGCACCAGCCGATCTGCCCTTCCTGCTCGATGCAAAGACGATCGAAAACGGCTCAAACTTCACGTTCATCACTCGCCATGGAGATTTCGACATCCTCGGGCATGCAGACGGGATGCCCAGCTACGACGAGTTGAGGTCAGAGGCTTCTGTTCACGACATTCTCGGCCTTGATATTCGGGTTGCCTCGATCGAGCACCTGATCGCGATGAAGCGCGCGGCGAATCGTCCAAAGGACCGCGTGGCCGTCGAGGAGTACATCGTGATCGCCGACGAGCAGCGCCGGGTCTCCGACGCCGGCGAGTGATCGAGTTTCAGCCAGCCAGCTCGCGGGCCAGCGCGGTGAGCAACCGCACACCGAAGCCGCTGGCGTCTTTGCCCGTGTAAGGGCGGCCGACGTCCCAGGCGGTGCCGGCGATGTCGAGGTGGGCCCAGGGGGTCTCGCCGACGAATTCTTCGAGGAAGGATGCGGCGGAGATCGTGCCGGCCTTGCGCTTGGGCGCCGCGTTGGTGAGGTCGGCGACCGTTCCCTTCATCATTGCCTTGTACTCGGGGTGGAGCGGGAGGCGCCAGACCAGCTCACCGGTCTCGCGGCCAACCGCCTCGACCTCACCCGCCAGCTCGTCGTCGTTGGCGATGACTGCGGCGTAGCTGGAGCCGAGGGCGATCATGACGGCGCCGGTCAGGGTGGCGATGTCGACGATCCGGTCGGCGCCCTGCTCGATCGCGTAGGCGAGCGCGTCGGCGAGGATCAGGCGGCCCTCGGCGTCGGTGTTGTTGACCTCGACCGTCTTGCCGTTGTACTGGGTGATGATGTCGCCGGGCTTGATCGCCGTCCCGGAGGGCATGTTCTCGGTCGAGGGGATCACGGCGAGGAGGTTGATCTCCAGGCCCAGCTCGGCAACGGCCGTAACCGTCTCCAGGACGGCGGCGGCGCCGGACATGTCCATCTTCATCTCGTGCATCCCAGCCGGTGTCTTCAGCGAGATCCCGCCGGTGTCGAAGGTGACCCCCTTGCCGACCAGGCCCAGCGTGGGTCCGGAACCGCCGCCCCCGTAGCGCAGCACGATCAGCTTCGGCTCCTCAGCGCTCCCTTGGCTGACGGCGATCAGCCCACCCATTTTCTTGGCGGCGATCTCCTCGCGGCCGAGGACCTCGGTGCTGACCGCGGGGTGGAAGGAGGCGACCTCACGAGCCCGTCGGGAGAGGAAGGAAGGCGTGGCGACGTTGGAGGGAAGGCTCTGCAGGTCGCGAGCGCGGTTCTGGGCCTCGGCGCAGATGCGCGCCGCCTCGGCAGCGCCCGCGACGCCCTCTGGCGCCAGCAGGGTCAGCGAGTCGAGCGAGGTAGGCTCGGGATCGTCCGGGTCGGCGCTCTTGAAGCGGTCGAAGCGGTAGGAGCCGAGGATCGTGCCGGTGACGATTCCCTCGGCCATCGCGTCACGGTCGTCGGCCTCCGGCAGGAGCCAGGCCAGCGAGACCGCGCTCAGCTTGCCGGCCTCTTTGGCGGCCAGAGCCGCGACGACCCGCAGTCTCTCGGCGTCCAGCTCCCCCCGCTTGCCAAGGCCCACAACCAGGACCCGGGCGGGCTGCTCGGGGTGGATCGTGGCGAGTTTCTTGAAACCGCCCTTGACGTCGGCGGCTCCCCTCGCCGATGCCAGCTCGCCCGGCAGCTCCTCGCCCTCACAGAGGCCAATGGCGAGGAGATCGGCGTCGACGTCGGGGATCTGACCTTGGCTGACGGAGACCTTCATCGAGTCGCGAGTCTATGACGTTGCGCACGGCGGCTGGACCCACGCTCCCGCTATCGTCCCGGGCGTGGGCCAGGCGGCCCTGATCGAGCCGAGACCCGGCACAAACACTCAGAGAAAGGCAGCCCCATGCCCAGCACAGTCATCCTCGCTACCGCGCGCACGCCCTTCGGCAAGATGGGCGGAACCCTCTCCTCCCTCGACGCCACCGACCTCGGCGGCCACGCCATCTCCGCGGCGCTCGATCGCTCAGGCGTCGATCCCGAGCAGGTCCAGCAGGTCGTTTTCGGCCAGGTCCTGCAGGCCGGCCAGGGGCAGATCCCCTCGCGCCAGGCCCAGATCAAGGGCGACATCCCCAAGGAGGTGCCTTCGGAGACGATCAACAAGGTCTGCGCTTCGGGCATGCGCTCGGTCGGCATCGCCGACATGGCGATCCGCGCCGGCGATACTGAGGTCGCCGTCACCGGCGGCATGGAGTCGATGAGCCAGGCTCCCCACCTGCTGCCCGGGGCCCGCTTCGGTTACCGCATGGGCCACGTCGAGACGATCGACGCGATGGTCCACGACGGCCTTACTAACCCCTTTACCGAGAAGCAGATGATCAACGAGGCGAGCGAGGTCTCCAACGAGCTGGAGATCACCCGTGCCGACATGGATCGCTTCGCTGAGCGCTCGCACCGGCTTGCCGCCGAGGCGACCGAGGCGGGCCGCCTCGCCGACGAGATCGCCGGTGTCACGGTCAAGTCGCGCAAGGGCGAGAGCACGATCGAGTCCGACGAGGCGATTCGTCCCGAGACCACGGTCGAGACTCTCGCCGGGCTGCGCGCAATCGGTGGCGAGGACGCCACCCATACCGCTGGCAATGCCCCCGGCGTCAACGACGGAGCCGGCGCGATCGTCGTCGCCTCCGAAGAATGGGCGGAAAAGGAAGGCCGCACGCCGCTGGCACGAGTGCTCGCCTACGGCACGGTCGCCGATGACTTCCCCTATCTCGCCAAAACTCCGGCCAACGCCGCCAAGCAGGCGCTGGAGAAGATCGGCAAGAGCCCCGAGGACGTCGACCTCTGGGAGATCAACGAGGCCTTTGCTTCGGTCGCCCTCAACTCGATGCGGATGCTCGGCGTCGAAGAGGTCAACGTCAACGTCAACGGCGGCGCGATCGCGCTCGGCCACCCGATCGGCGCCTCCGGCGCCCGCATCGTTGGCTCGCTCGTCCACGAGCTGGGCCGCCGCGGTGGCGGCATCGGCGTCGCGGCGATCTGCAGCGGTGGCGGCCAGGGCGATGCGATCGTGATCGAGGTCGACGGCCAGTAGTCCGGTGAGCCGCGCCGCGGCCTTCTTCGACTTGGACAAGACCCTGATGGCGGGGTCCAGCGGGATGCAGTTCGCCCGCGTCGCGGCTCGTCACAAGCTGGTCAGTCGTCGCCAGCTGGCCAGCTGGGGTTTCGAGCACATGCGCTACCGCCTGCGCGGTACGACCGACGAGCGGACCCACGAGGTCCTGCGCGCCGCCCGTGAATTGATCGCCGGCGTCCCGGCGCGCAGCTTCGAACGGATGAACCCGGAGGTGATGGCGGCGATCCTGCCGCGCGTCTACCCGCAGATGCTCGACGAGGTCTACGCCCACCAAGACGCCGGCCGGCCTACGTTCATCGTCAGTGCTGCCGGCAGCGGCGTGGTCGAGCCGCTGGCCAACGTGCTTGGCATGGACGGCGGCGTCGGCACCAGTTACGAAGTCGGCGAGGACGGGAGCCTGACGGGCCGCTTCGACGGTCCCTTCGTCTACGGCGAGGGCAAGGTCGAGGCGATGCAGATCTTCGCCACCGAGCACGACATCGATCTCGCCGCCTCCTATGCCTACTCGGACTCGATCTCCGACCTGCCGATGCTGCGCGCGGTCGGTTACCCGGTCGTGGTCAACCCGGACCCGCCGCTGGCCGAGATCGCCCGCGACGAGGGCTGGCAGACGCTCCGCTTCGAGCAGCTCGGCCGCCGCCTCGTCGCCGTCGCAGTCACCCTGCTGGCGACAGTCGCCGGTTTCGGCGGCTCGCGCATCGCCGCCCGTCGCAAGCAGCCACCCCGCCGTTTCCCCACCCGCCGCTGATTCGAGTGCAACGTTTTGTGGTCCTCACGGAGCCGCAACGCGTTGCGGCTCCGTGAGGCTGCAGGCCCGGCCCGCAGGTGAAACGCGTTACGGCGGTCACAGAGCCGTAGCGCGTTGCACCTCGAGTCTGGCCGTAGACTCCGGGCATGGCGATCGAGCCTCGGGATAAGCCCGGGTACAAAGAGCGCGAGGCCGAGTTCTCGACGATGTCGGGACAGCCGGTCGCGCCGCTCTACGGCCCCGAGCACGCGCCCGGAGAGCCCGACGAGACGATCGGCAAGCCGGGCGAGTACCCCTTCACCCGAGGGCCCTATCCCTCGATGTACCGGGGGCGGCTCTGGACGATGCGCCAGTTCGCCGGCTTCGGCACGGTCGAGGAGACCAACGAGCGCTTTCATTACCTGCTTGACCACGGCCAGACCGGCCTCTCTACGGCTTTCGACATGCCGACCCTGATGGGCTACGACTCAGATCACGCTCGCAGCCTCGGCGAGGTTGGCCGCGAGGGCGTTGCAGTTGACACGCTCGACGACATGGAGCAGCTCTTCGACGGCATCCCGCTCGGCGGCGTCACCACCTCGATGACGATCAACGCGCCGGCCGCGATTCTGCTCGCCTTCTACGTGTTGGTCGGCGAGCAGCAAGGCGTCCCGCCGGAGAAGCTCGGCGGCACGATCCAGACCGACATCCTCAAGGAGTACATCGCCCAGAAGGAGTGGTGCTTCCCGATCGAGCCGGCGATGCGCTTGGTTACCGACATGATCGAGTGGTGCTCGGAGCACATGCCGCGTTGGCATCCGGTCTCGATCTCCGGCTACCACATCCGCGAGGCCGGCTCGACGGCGCAGCAGGAGCTCGCCTTCACGCTCAAGGACGGCTTCACCTACGTCGAGCGAGCGCTCGAGCGCGGCCTTGACGTCGACGATTTTGCCCCCCGCCTTTCCTTCTTCTTCAACGCCCACATCGACTTCTTCGAGGAGATCGCCAAGTACCGGGCGGCGCGCCGGATCTGGGCGCGCGAGATGAAGGAGACCTACGGCGCCAAGCGCGAGGAGTCGATGCGGTTGCGCTTCCACGCCCAGACCGCGGGTGTCTCGCTGACCGCGCAGCAGCCGCTCAACAACGTCGTGCGGACCTCACTCGAGGCACTCGCCGCGGTGCTCGGCGGCACCCAGTCGCTGCACACCAACTCCTTCGACGAGGCGCTGGCCTTGCCGACCGAGGAGGCAGTGCGGGTGGCGCTGCGCACGCAGCAGGTGATCGCCTTCGAGTCGGGCGCCCCCAACACGCCCGACCCGCTCGGCGGCTCCTGGTTCGTCGAGAAGCTGACCGACGAGATGGAGGAGGCTGCCTACGGCTATTTCGCCCGCATCGACGAGCTGGGCGGGATGGTCGAGGCGATCCGCCGCAACTTCCCCCAGCGCGAGATCGCCGACGCCGCCTTTACCTACCAGCGCGAGCTGGATGAGCGCAAGCGGATCGTCGTCGGCGTCAACGACTTCACCCAGGAGGACGAAGCACCGACGCCGATCCTGCGCATCGACCCGGCCCTCGAACGCAAGCAGACCGATCGTCTCGCCGCGACCCGCGCCCGCCGCGACGCGACGGAGGTCGAGGCGGCCCTGACCGAGCTCAAGCGCGCCGCCGCGACCGAGGAGAACCTGATGCCGCCGATCATCGCCGCGGCGCGAGCTCGCGCCAGCGAGGGGGAGATGATCGCGGCGATGCAGGAGGTCTTCGGGACCTACACGGAGTCGCCGGTCTTCTAACGCGCTGACCCTGTCGGTCTTGAGCCTGCGCTATCGCTTGCGCTGGCACGGCAGCTCTTCCTTGAGGGAGCCGGGCGCGGGAGGAGGAAGACGGGACGCCGCCTGCACCTCGTGCACCTCTCGCAGCCCGCGAGCGGCGGTCTTGACCAGCGGCTTTTCGTTGCCGAAGACGATGATCGTGGTGCGGCCGGTAAAGATTTCCATTGGCGAGACTTCGTAGCGGCCGCCGCCCCCGGTTGCCTTTGCTCCCCGGAACTCGTACAGGTGGTGCTTGCGGACCTTGATAGGGCTGACCGATCGCACGCAGGCGCTCCAGACCTGGACCTCGAGGGGCGGGGCGCAGCCGCCCTCGCTCGGCGGAGGGGTGCAGTCGCCGTAGATGAAGGTCCAGTAGATCCTTCGCCTGCCCTGTTCGCGTGCATGCCGATTGGTCGCCCAGCCCTGCACTACGGCTTCAAGCGAGAGCCCGGCTACTTCCGGGCCCGAGTAGTAGAGGGGGTACGCATCGAACGCCTGCGCGTCGGCCAGGGTCAGGTCGTCGTTTGCGGCGCAGCCGGCGGGCAGCGCAGCGAGGAGGGCCAGGCTGGAGAGGATGGCGACTGCACGTAGCTTCCTTCGGGAAATAGTGCACCCGAGCGTAGTGACAGTGTCGAACTCGTGCGCCGACTGGGGCAGCCGCCGGCGGCGGAGCTTCACCTCCCGCTGAACTTCTAATCCTGCAGTCAGCGCTAGTCTTCTCGCCGCATGAGCACAGCCACCGCCCGCAAGATTCGTGTCGTCGTCGCCAAGCCCGGCCTGGACGGGCACGACCGCGGCGCCAAGATCATCGCTCGTGCCCTGCGTGACGCAGGCATGGAGGTCATCTACACCGGTCTTCACCAAACCCCCGAGCAGATCGCCGAGACGGTGATCCAGGAGGATGCCGACGCGGTTGGCCTCTCGATTCTTTCGGGCGCCCATATGACGCTGGTGCCGAAGGTGGTCGCGCTGCTCGCCGAGCAGGGCGTCGACGACGTCTTGGTGACGGTCGGCGGAACGATCCCGGCCGAGGACATCCCGGAGCTGGAAAAGCTTGGCGTCGCCGCCGTTTTCACGCCCGGCGCGGGGACCGACGACATCGTCGAGTTCATCCGCGAGAACGCCGCCGAGCGCGACGACGTCTAGGCCCGTCGCAGGTCGCGGCAACGGCTTTCCGCCGCGCCCGCTAACCTCCCGCCGCGCCCTGTATAGATAGACTGATTGACTGGTCAGTCAACCAGCTTGAGAACACAGCAGAACACAGCCAAGGAGGCTTGAACTTGAAGATCTGCGTCCTGGTCAAGGAGGTTCCGGACGCCGCCGTTCAGAAGCGCATCGACTCCAACACGATGCGCCTGGACCGCAGCGGTGAGAAGAACCTGAACCCCTTCGACACACACGCCATCGAGGCCGCCATGCAGATCAAGGAGGGTGGCGCGATCCCGGTCGAGGAGGTCATCGCAGTGACGATGGGCCCCGATTCCGCGGTCCGCGCTCTGCACAAGGCGGTCGCGCTCGGGGCAGACCGCTCCGTGCACCTCTCCGACGACGCGCTGTCGGGCTCCGACGTCTGCGCCACCGGCTACTCGCTGGCCAAGGTGCTCGAGGCCGAGAGCCCGGACCTGGTTCTGCTCGGCCAGCAGTCCGATGACGGCGAGTGCTACACGATCGGCGCCGTCGTCGCCGACCACCTGAAGATGCCCTCGCTGACCCAGGTGATCAAGATCGACGTCACCGACGGCAAGCTGCGCTGCGAGCGCCAGGCCGAGTACGGCTATGACACGGTCGAGATCGAGTTGCCCGCCGTGATCAGCGTCGGCGACGCGATCAACGAGCCCCGCTACCCCAGCCTGAAGGCGATCATGGGCGCCAAGAAGAAGCCCCTCGACGCCAAGGCGACCGGCGATGTCGGCATCGAAGCCGGCATGGTTGGCGAGGGTGGTTCCAAGACATCGGTTCTGGCCCTCAACCCGCCGCCCGCCAAGCAGGCCGGCGAGATCATCGAGGACGAGGACACCAACGAGACGGTCGAAAAGATCGTCGCTTGGCTCGACGAGAGGAAGCTGATCTAGATGGCAGGCATCCTGACCTACGCCCTCCACGACGACGAGGGCAACTTCAACAAGAACTCACTCGGTGCGATCTCCGAGGCGGCCAAGCTGGCCGGCCAGATCGGTGGCGAGGCCGGCGTGATGGTCGTCGGCGACATCGCCGACGATGCCTGCGCCGCTCTCGGCAACTGGGGCGCGACCAAGGTCTACCGGGCCAAAGACGTGCCCGAGGGCCTCGCCCAGCCGATCGTCGACGCGATGGCCAAGGTGATCGGTGACGAGGGCTTCAGCTACGCCCTCTTCGGCGGTGGCCTGCTCGGCTTCGAGATCGGCGCCGGTCTCACCGCTCGCCTCAACGCCGGCGTGACGATGGAGGTCACCGAGGTCAAGGTCTCCGACGGCAAGCTCGTTGCCGAGCGGCCGATCCTGCAGGACTCCCAGATCGCCGACGTCGGTTACGTCGCCGAGCCGGGGATCATCATCGGCCGCCTCAACGCATTTGACGCCAATGAGAGCGGCGGCACGGCTGAGGTGATCGACGTCGCGGTCGAGCTCTCGCCCTGGTCGACCAAGGCGAAGATGGTCCAGCGCGGCGAGCAGCGTGGCGCCGACGTCAACATCGAGGACGCCGAGATCCTCGTCGGCGGCGGCCGTGGCCTCGGTGCTGCTGAGGGCTTCAAGCAGTGCGAGGAACTGGCCGAGGCGATGGGCGGGGCGGTTGCCGCAACCCGCGCCGTGGTCGATGCCGGCTGGTACCCCTACGCGGCCCAGATCGGTCAGACCGGCAAGACGGTCGCGCCGAAGCTCTACCTGGCAGCCGGCATCTCCGGCGCGATCCAGCACAAGGTCGGGATGCAGGGCTCGGAGAACATCCTCGCGATCAACAAGGATCAGAACGCGCCGATCTTCGAGTTCTCGGATCTCGGCGTGGTCGGCGACCTGCACAAGATCGTCCCCAAGCTGACCGAGGCGATCAAGGCGAAGAAGGGCGGCTGAGCGCAAGCTCGGTCGTCCTCAGTAAAGGAGAGCGCGATGCCGGCTGTAGCACCGAGTGAGTTCCCGCCGCCGTTCGACGCGGCCGACGTGATCGGCCCGCCGACCGACGCCGAGGACGAGCGCATTGAGGTCGGCATCGCGATCGTCGGGGGCGGGCCCGCCGGGCTCGCCTGCGCCAACAAGATCATGCAGCTGCTCGAGGAGGAGCCGGAGCTGACCGAGAAGCTCGGCGAAGTCCCGGTCGCGGTGATCGAGAAGGGCAAGGTCGCGGGAGCGCACCTGCTCTCGGGGGCGAACATGAAGCCCTCGGCGATGGAAGAGCTCTTCCCCGATCTTCCCAAGGAGGAGTGGCCGGTCTTCCAGGAGGTGACCAAGGACGCGGTCTACCTGCTGACCTCAAAGGCGGCGCTGCCGCTGAAGCCGATGCCGCCGAACTTCCGCAACCACGGCAACTACGTCACCTCGGTCTCAAAGCTGGGCCGCTTCCTCTCCGACAAAGCCGAGGAGGCCGGTGTCTACATCCTCTCCGAGACCGCTGCGACCAAGCTGCTCGTTGAAGATCGCGTGGTTCGGGGCATCCGCTCCGGCGACCGCGGCCGCGGCAAGGAGGGCGAAGAGCTGGGCAACTTCGAGCCGGGCTCCGACGTCGTCGCAAAGGCGACCGTCCTTGCCGAGGGCACCGTCGGCCATCTCACCTACGCCGCCTACGACTACTTCGACATGCACGGAGCCGACCCGATGCGCTGGGAGCTCGGGGTGAAGGAGGTCTGGGAGGTCGCCAAGCCACTCGACCGCGTGATCCACACGATGGGCTGGCCGCTGCGCAAGTCGCCGCGCTACAACGAGTTCGGCGGCAGCTTCATCTACCCGATGGGGGAGGACAAGCTCTGCATCGGGCTCGTCGCCGGCCTCGACTACACCGACGCGACCTTCTCGGTCCACGACGCCCTGCAACTGCTCAAGACCCACCCCTTCATCAAGGATCTGCTCGAGGGCGGCAAACGGGTCGCCTGGGGGGCCAAGACGATTCCGTCGGGCGGCTACTTCGCGATGCCCAAGCGCCTCGCGGTGCCCGGCATGGTGGTCGCCGGAGACGCTGCGAGCATGGTCAACGTGCCGACCCTGAAGGGGGTCCACTACGCGATGCACGCTGGGATGTACGCGGCGGAAACGATCGTCGAGTCGCTCAAGCAGGACTCGGTCAACTTCGAGGCCTACGACGAGAAGGTCCACAAATCGCTGATCGAGAAGGACCTCTACGAATCGCGCAACATGCGCCAGCCTTTCTCGAAAGGGTTCTTCCTCGGTGGCGCCATGGCCTCGGCGATGACGATCACCAAAGGCAACTTCCCCGGCGGCCACTGGAAGCAGGAGCATGACTCCGAGGTCGACATGGAACTCGGCAAGGCGGGCGACATGTACGTCAAGCCCGACAACGAGCTCACCTTCGCCAAGCTCGACTCCGTCTTCCTCTCCGGCAACGCGACCCGCGACGACGCGCCCAACCACGTCCGCATCCAGACCAAGGTGCCGCGCGAGATCGCCCAGACCTGGGTCTCGATGTGCCCGGCCCAGGTCTACGAGATCCCCGACGAGCAGCTCGAGAACGGGGCCGCCGAGGTGGATGTGCATGTGACCGCTTCCAACTGCGTGCAGTGCGGGGCGATCACGGCCAAGGGCGGGCGGCTGACGCTGCCCGAGGGCGGCGACGGGCCGCTCTACCAAGAGACCTGAGTGGTGGGGGGGCGGCCGGTTCGGACGCCCATCATCGGACGCGCGGCCGGAGGCCGCGCTTGAGTGTCCGCTGACGGGCATCCGAACCGGCCGTCTCGAAGCGTCTCGCTACTCCAGCTAAAGCTTCGTCGCGTAGCTGGGTAGGGTCGCGGCGTGATTGCTCTCGGGATTGTTGCGGCGGTGGGAGCTTCGTTGCTCTACAACGCGTCGATTGCGCTGCAGGCGTTGGAGGCGCGGGAGGTGCCGGGGGAGCACTCGCTGCGGCCGTCCCTGCTTGGGAAGCTTGTACGGAACCGGAAGTGGCTGGGGGCCACGGCGCTGGGGCTGGCGGGGTGGCCGTTGGAGATCGTGGCACTGTTGCTGGCGCCGTTGACGGTGGTGCAGCCCTGCCTGGCTAGCGGGCTCATTTTGCTCCTTTGGCTGGGGGCGACGCGGCTGGGGGAGAGGCCTGGATCTCGCGAGTGGACTGCTGTGGGCGCGATCGTGCTCGGGGTGGCGGGTGTGGCGCTGGCGGCGCCGGAGCGCACTACGGATCATGCGGGCGCAGGGGCGATAGCCCTGGCGCTTGGCCTGGTCGCGATCCCGATCGCCGCTCCCTACGTGCTGCGCCAGCGCATCCGACATTCACCACACTCTGGTGTGGTCAAAGTCGGATACGCAAATGCGATCGCCACCATGGCCGTGGTCAGCGCCGGGTGTGGCTATGCCTGGACGGCGATCGCGAGCAAGCTGCTCACCGATGAGCTGGCGACGGGCGCAGTGATCGTGGCCGTCGCCTGGCTCGCCACGGCTGCGGCTTCCGAGGGCCTGGCGCTGCTCAGCGAGATGAGCGCCCTGCAGCAACGACCCGCAACGCACGTGGCCCCGGTCATGTTCGCGGTCCAGGTCCTCATTCCGGTTCTTCTTGCGCCGCTGATCTTCGGCGAGTCGTGGGGATCGACCCCCCTCGACGGGGCGGTCTTGGTCGCTTCAATGGCCGTTGCTGTAGGCGGAACCGTGTTGCTCGCGGGTTCAAGCGCGGTTGGAGCGGTAATTGAAAATGCTCGAGAGCAGACCTGACCAAGCAGATCAAGGACGCAGGGAGCGTGGCGTGCTCCTGCACGCGAGCGACCGAGGACGCAGATATGCGAAGTGTCAGGTCTGCTCTCGCTGGTAGCCTGGCGGCGCTCTTGGCAACCGAATCTCCAGTCTCGGACGCCGGTAAGTTCGCCATCGGCTTCGACCATCGTGACCGCGCCCGGCTCTTCGAGCTCTGGACCGAGGTCCTCGATTCCGAGCAGTGGTCGGAGGGGCGGATGCTGGAGGCGTTCGAGGCGCGCTGGGCCGAGTGGAACGGGCTGCCGAGCATCGGGCTTTCGAGTTGGGCCGGAGGGGCGTTGGCGGCGCTTGAGTTCGCCGGGGTTCGCGGCGAGACCGTCCTCTGCCCGTCCAACACCTTCATGGCGACGCCACTGGCCGCGATCAACGCCGGCGCTGAGGTCGAGTTCGTCGACTGCAATCGCACTGATCTCTGCATGTCTTTCGAGGATTTCGAGGAGAAGGCCGAGCAGCACAAGCCAAAGGCGGCGATCGTCGTTCACATCGGCGGTCATATCGCCTTCGACGCTGAGCGCATTGCCGAGTATTGCGGCGCTAACGGCATCTTCCTGCTCGAGGACTGTGCCCACGCCCATGGCGCCGAGTGGAACGGTGCCAAGCCGGGCGGTTTCGGCGACGCAGGCGTCTACTCCCTCTACGCGACCAAGACGATCTCCGCTGGCGAGGGTGGCGTGCTCGTCTCCGCCGACGAGGGCCTGATCGAGTTCGCGCGCAAGTTCCGCAACTACGGCAAGTTCGAGCACGAGGTCGACGGCCTCAACTTCCGCATGAGCGAGTTCACCGCGGCGCTCGGCCTGGTCCAGGCGGACCGCATGGAGGAGATCGTCGCCTGGAAGAACGAGCACGCGCGAGAGCACCTCGACCAGTTGCATCCCGGCAGACTGGAGCTGCCCGAGGGCATGACCTCGGGCCTCTACAAGTACCTCGTCTTCGACCCGGTCGAGAAGTCCACGGGCCGCGTCTACGAAGAGCCTTGCCACCGCATCATGGGTCGCTCCGACGAACTGCCAAACACCGACTGGGTGGCAGAGAACCACTGGTGCGTGCCGCTCTACTACCGACCGGAAACCCGCTCGGCGGCGCTCGGCGAGGAGGAACCATGAGGGTCCTGGTAACCGGCGGCGGCGGCTTCATCGGGTCCCACGTGGTCGACTGCCTTATCGCGCGCGGCATCACGCCGCGCATCTTCGATCTCAGCGCCTCGCCCTACCACTCGCCACTCGAAGTCGAGACCTTCACCGGCAGTATCACCGACCCCGCCAACCTCGACCTGGCAATGCGCGACTGCGACGCGGTGATTCACCTCGCCGCGGTCGCCGATGTCGGCCACGTCCTCGCCGACCCCGTTCTGGCCGAGGAGGTCAACACCCGCGGCACGCTCAACGTGCTCGAGGCTGCCTGTCGGGCCAAGGTCGGCCGCGTCGTCTACGGCTCGACGACCTGGGTCTACAGCGACTGCGTCGAGCAGGACGTCGACGAGGAAACCCCGATTCCGGCGCCGCGCCACCTCTACACCGCGACTAAGCTCGCCGGCGAGACCTACTGCGCCGGCTACGCGGAGCTCTACGAGCTGGAGAGCACCATCCTCCGCTTCGGCATCCCCTACGGCCCCCGCGCCCGCGCCGCCGGCGTCGTCGCCAAGTTCACCGACCTCGCCTTCGAAGGCAAGGCGCTGACGATCGCCGGCGATGGCAGCACGACCCGCAGCTTCATCTACGTCGAGGACCTTGCCGACGGAATTGTCGCGGCGCTGGCGCCCGAGGCCGCCGGCCGCACCTACAACCTCTCTGGCGACGAGGTGGTGACGATCCTCGAAATCGCCGAGCGGGTGCAGGAAAACACCGATAACTGCGAGATCGTCCACACGCCGCCGCGGCCCGGCGACTTTCCCGGCAAGGCGATCTCCAACGAGCGGGCGCTCTCCGAGCTGGGCTGGAAGGCCGAGACGAGCTTCAAGGAAGGGGTTCGCAAGTACGTCGAATGGGTTCGCAACAGCACCCGTCCGCCCGACCCGATTCCCGGCAAGCAGCCTTCGCTGAACGGCAACGAACACGCGGCAGGCGCTCTGCTTGCGGGGGCTTCGCGCTTTGAAGAGCGCGATCCTCGCGTGCTTGTCCTCACCGCAGACATCGGCGAGGGGCATGACTTGCCAGCACGGATCATCAAAGCCGACCTCGAAGCCGAGGTCCCCGGTAGCGAGGTCGAGATAGCGAACGGCCTGGAGGCGATGGGCAAGATCTCCTCCGCGGTTGCGCGCGACGGCTCTCGCTTCACTTTCCGCTGGATGCCCTGGCTCTTCGACGTCCAGTACTGGCTGATCACCAAATTCGCCCCAACCCGCTGGCTCATGCACCACCTCAGCTACGCGCTCGGCAGTCGCGGCCTACTGCGCTTGATCGAGAAGCACCAGCCCGACGTCATCGTCTCCACCTACCCGGGTGTCACCGCGGTGTTGGGCATGCTGCGCGAGAACCGCCGCCTGCTTGTCCCGGTGCAGTCGGCGATCACCGATCTCGCCGGCCTGCGCTACTGGGTCCACCCAGGGGTCGACCTGCACTTCGTTACCCACCCCGAGTCGATCGAGGAAGTCGAGCGGCTCGCCGGGCCGGGCAGCGTCGAGTGGACCCGCCCGCCGATCTCACCCGACTTCCTGATGCCGCGGACGCGTGTGGATGCGCGCAAGGCGCTCGGCGTTCCCGTGCACGATCGGCTCGTACTCGTCTCCGGCGGCGGTTGGGGCATCGGCGACCTCGAGGGGGCGATCTCCTCGGCGCTGTCCAGCGACGACACCACGGTCGTTTGCATCACCGGCCGCAATGAGGTCGCACGCGAGAAGCTGGAGCAGCGTTTTGCTAGCCACGAGCGCGTGCGCATCCTCGGCTTCACCGAGCAGATGAGCGACTGGATGGCCGCGGCGGACGTGATGGTCCACTCCACCGCCGGCCTGACCGTGCTGGAGGCGCACATCCGTGGCTGCCCGGTGGTCTCCTTCGGCTTCTCGGCCGGTCACCTGCGGGCCAACAACGCCGCCTTCGAGCGCTTCGGCCTGGCCGAGGTGGCGCGATCCGAGCACGAGCTGGGGTCGGTGCTGCGCCACCTCAGCCGCGAGCGGCGTCCGCCCGACTCCTCCTTTGCCTCGTTGCCCTCGATCGCCTCGCGGGTGTTGACGGTGCGGCCGCGGGTAAAGCCGCAGCCGGTTTGGCGCCTGCGCGTGGAGCGTGTCGTCGCCGCGGTTAGCCTCGTCGCGATCCTCGTCGTCATGTTTTTCACGGTGATCGACCGCGAAGCTCCCTACAAGGTGATCGCCAAGCCGCTCGAGGGACGCATCCACCTCGGCAGGGACAACGATGAATCGTCGCCGGCGGTTTCCAGTGCAGCAGCGGCCCAGCCGCAAGAAGCGGCCGCGCGGGCCGGCAGCCAAGAAGCCCCTTGATCGGGCGGCTGCTCGGCGCCGGGACAGCGACCGCCGCCGTCCTACACGCCGGCCCCGCTCTCGCGCCCGTTGTCCCGGGTCTCGGCCGGGCCCTCGATATCGAGATGCGCCAGAAAGGGAACGCCGGGGTCGCCCTCACCTTCGACGATGGGCCACACCCGCAGGGCACTCCCGCTGTGATGGAGGTGCTGCGCGAGCACGGTGCTTCGGCAACCTTTTTCCTTGCCGGGGAGCAGGTTAAGCGGCGGCCATCGCTGGCCGCCGAGATCGTCGCAGCGGGTCACCAAGTCGAGCTGCACTGCCATCGCCATCGCAATCTCCTCAGGCTCGGAGTGCGTCAATTTCTCGAGGACGCAGAACGTGGGCGCACGGCGATCGAGGAGGCAAGCGGCCAGGCAGTCGCCGACTACCGCCCGCCTTATGGCATCTTCAGCGCGGCGACGCTGCGAGCGGTGCGACGCCGCGGCTGGCGGCCGGTGCTCTGGTCACGCTGGGGGCGCGACTGGGATCGGCGCGCAACCGCCGAGTCGATCACTCGTCGCTCAAGCTCCGGCATCGAGGCCGGCGACATCGTTCTCCTGCACGACGCCGACTACTACAGCGCGCGAGGCTCCTGGGTGCGCACGGCGGCGGCACTGCCGCTGATCCTCGAAGAGATCGGGGGCCGCGGGCTAAAGGTGACCTCACTGCGCCGTTGAGTAGGGGGCGCAAGCGTCCACTGGTCGCAGCCCGCAAACGCTTCGTCGAGGCGTCTAGCCATCGTGCTGCGAGGCCGGTCCTGGTCGAAGATTTCCCTTGGCATGGCTCTCCGTCCTGTCGGGGGCGTTGTGGCAGCTTCGCCCCCCGGTCGGACGAAAAACATGCAAGTAGCGAAAAAGAACGCGCAGCTTGCGCCTTTTGCCTCAATTTGCCTCGACGAATGTCGCGATCTCGTCGGCAATCCGCTGCGGCTGATCGAGGGGCACGAACGTCGCCGCGTCGGGGATCTCGACGATCCGTGCGTTCGGCGTCTCTCTGGCCAGCCTTTCGGCGTAGGAGATCGGGAAGAGTTTGTCCCCGGGCGCCCAGGTGAGCAAGATCGGCAGTTGAGAGTCGCGCAGCTTCTCCGCCGCCTCAAGCGTGTAGCGCTTATTCATCCCCGCGGTGACCTTTTTGGCGTCCCGCTTGATGCCGGGGTCGCTGAGCGAGGGGGCCATCCAGGAGGCGACCAGGTCGGCTGGGATCTCGCTCTTTGAAAAGGGCCTAAAGGCGGCGCGAGCGAGCGCGCCGATTCGGAATGGCGCCGAGAGCAGGGTCATGCCGCCGGGCAGCTTGGCGATCGGCGGCATCGCCTTGAAGATCCCCGGCGGGAAGTTCTCGTGGGTGTCGCAGTTGGTCAGCACGAGGCGGCCGATCCGCTCCGGGTGGCGGGTCACCAGCACCTGCGACATAGCCCCGCCGGAGTCGTTGCCGACGATCGTCACGTCCTCCAGGTCAAGCGCCTCGAGGAAGTCGGCGATCAGAGCGGCTATGCCGTAGGGGGAGAGGTCCGCATCGGGCTTCATCGCGATCTGCTGTGCGGCGATCGGCCAGTCCGGCGCGAGGCAGCGGCAGCGGTCGGAGAGGTGGTCGACGACGCCGTCCCAGAGCCGGCCGTCGACGAGGAAGCCGTGGACGAAGACGACGGGTTTGCCCTCGCCGGCCTCGCGGTAGCGGATCCGACCGGCGGGCAACTCGATCTCGTGACGTTCACTAGCTTCGGTCATCGCAAGGGCCTCCTCGTCGCGGCTCCGAACTGCATCAAATTGTCTATCCAGTAGGTAGATAATTTGATGCAGTTCCCACCGTGGGGGTATGATAAATACAAGCTGTATGAATGTTACCAGGCGAACTCAGGCTGAGCGGACCGAGGCGACGCGCGCAGCGCTGATCGCGGCGGCACGGTCGCTCTTCGCGGAGCGCGGATACGCCGGCGTTGGCACGGAAGAGATCGTGCGCGCCGCTGGGGTTACCCGCGGCGCTCTCTACCACCACTTCGATGGCAAGCGCAAGCTCTTTGAGGCGGTCTACGAGCAGGTCGAGCGGGAGCTGGCCGAGCGGATCGCCGCCGGTGCGCTCGAGGCCAACGCTTCCTCGCCCCTGGAGGCGATGCGGGCCGGTGTCGAGATGTTCCTGGCCGCAAGCACCGAGCCCGAGGCGCAGCGGATCGTGCTGCTCGACGGCCCCTCGGTTCTGGGCTGGGACCGCTGGCGAGAGATTGCCGCCGAGCATGGCCTTGGCCTGATCGAAGCAACGCTGCAGGCGGCGATTGACGCCGGTGCGATCAAGCCGCAGCCGGTGCGCCCCTTGGCTCACGTGCTGATGGGCGCCCTCGACGAGGCGGCGATGCTGGTTGCCCGCGCCGAGGACCCCGGGCGGATGCGGGCCGAGGTTGCCGGGACCCTCGGTGCGCTGCTCGACGGTCTCAGCCGCGAGTTGCCCTGATTGCGTCCGCGACTGGGTCGGGATCGGCGATGGCTATATCTGCCGGCTCGCCACGCCGCGACTCCTTCTGTGCGTACATCCGCACATCGGCGAGCTGCAGCGTTGCGGATGGGCTGTCGGCCTCGCTCGGAACCCTGGCCGCGCCCCAGGACGCGGCGATCGCGTAGCCGCGTCCACTCTCGGTCAGGGCTTCCGCGGCGTGCTTGATCGCCTCGTCAAAGCGGCTCTCCGAGCAGGTGAGCAGGACGCAGAACTCATCGCCGCCGATCCGGTAGGCGGTTCCGTCCTCGGCGATCGCCCCGCGCAGCCGCTTCCCCAGGCGCGCCAGCATCTCGTCGCCGGCAGGGTGGCCGAGCGTGTCGTTGAGGTGCTTGAAGCCGTTGAGGTCGAGGAAGACGAGCGCGGTGGGATTGGCCTCCGTGGCGATCTCGCAGAGCCGTTCGAGGTCGAGCTGCATGCGGCCACGATTGCCAAGGCTGGTCAGCGGATCGGTCTGCACCTGCTCGAGCAGCCTTTTGTTCTCCCGGTCGCTCATTGCCAAGCGCACGATCACGGCGCTCATCGTCGCCGCCCAGAGGATGGTCGAGAGGCCCCCCGCAGTGCTGTTGTACTGCATCGCGAAAAGCCCGATCATCACCGCCGCGAAGACCGCAGGGACCAGGATCTCGCGGCGGCCGTCGCTATGGGGCGAGGTGATCTCGGCCGCCTCCTTCGGCTGCCAGACCGCCGCGCCCAGGCAGACTGCCGCGATCAGGTAGATCGGGTTCACCCATTCGCCACCGGGCAACGCCCCTTCGGTCGCCTGCAACGTGTAGGCGATGTCGGCGATGACCAGCGCCGCCAGCCCGGCCAGCAGCAGCGACCAGGTGCGGCCGGGGCGCCACCCGGTTAGGGCCACGACCCCAACCACCATTGCCAGCATGCCGATATCACCGACCGGATAGGAGAGCGTCGTCAGCGTTTCCAGCGTCGTGCCGGACGTCTGGTCGGCAACGAAGTCAAAGACGAACGCCGCGCCGAGCGCGGCCGTGCCGAGGGCGGCGATTAGACCATCCATCCAGAGGCGCCAGTTGATCTCGTGGGCTCGCGCCCGGACCAGCATGGCCAGGCCGGCGTAGGCGAGCGGATAAAAGACCAGGTAACCGATGTCCGCCGGCGATGGATAGGGGGCCGACGGGTTGTCTTCGATCGCGGCGGCCCAGTAGACCTCCGCCGCGCCCCAGCAGAGGATCGACAGGCCAATGAGAATCCAGGCCGCCCGCTCGCGACGATAGTCGGAGGCCCTGATCAGGCAGGCGACCCCAGCACCAAGCACGATTGCGGCGTAGAGAGGTCCTCCGATCGCGAAATCCAGGTTCTCGCCAACGCCGAGCCAGTAGTGCAGCGTGACGATCAGGGTGCCGCCGAGCAGCAGGACCGCGAGCGCGCGACGGAACAGGTGCGCAGCGCTCATCCAGACGGTCGTCGACTTGGCGGTTTTCACTGATGGAGCTATCGGCAGCAGATCGCAAATCCCCAAGTCCGGATCGAAGATCACAGGCGCGCCGAGGTCGATTGCACGCGTCATCTAGACTGAAGAGCGTGAAAAGCGGAATTCATCCTGAGTACACGCTGGCGAACGTGCATTGCTCCTGCGGAAACCAGTTTTACACGCGCTCGACGCAGTCTGACCTGCATGTCGAGCTCTGCTCCGAGTGCCACCCCTTCTATACGGGAAAGCAGAAGCTGGTTGATACCGGCGGCCGCGTCGAGCGTTTCCAGCGCCGCGCCGCCAAGCACGCCAAGGCCGGGAGGTAAGCCGTGAGCCCAGAGCTGGGCTCGCCGCAACCTGAGACCGCTGCCCTGTCCAAGAACGGGGCGGACCCACTGCGTATGCCCGACGGCGCCCTCGTCGCCAAGCGCGACGCGCCCGTGGGCGGTCAGGCGGTGCTGGAGGGCGTGATGATGAGGGGCGTCACGGTCTGGGCTGTGGCGGTGCGGCGCCCGGACGGCGAGGTCGAGATCAGCTCGGAGTCGATCAAGCCGTGGGCTCAGCGCCACCGACTCTGGCGCCTGCCGGTGCTGCGCGGAGTGGTCGCTCTGGGCGAGTCGTTGAAGATCGGCTTCAAGGCGCTCGGCATCTCGGCAAATGCGCAGCTTGAGGAGGACGAGGAGGGCGAGCGGGAGGAGATCGGCGGCTGGGTCTGGGGCATGACGATCGTCTTCTCGATGCTCCTTGCCGTCGGTCTTTTCTTCGTCATCCCGGTTGGGCTGACCAGCTTGATCAAGGACCAGCTCGGCTCGCCGTTTCTCTTCTGGCTGGTCGAGGGAGTGCTGAGGACGGGGATCTTCATCGCCTACATCGCGGCGATCAGTCGCCTCCGCGACCTGCGCCGCGTATTCGAGTACCACGGCGCTGAGCACAAGACAATCTCCTGCTATGAGGCTGAAGACGAACTAACGCCGGCTCGCGCCAAGCTCTACTCGCGGCTGCATCCGCGCTGCGGCACGAGCTTCCTGCTGATCGTCATGGTCCTGGCGATCTTCGTCTTCGCCCCGATCGGCCTGCCGGCTTGGTATTGGCTCGTCGCTTCGCGCATCATCGGCATCCCGCTGATCGCCGGCCTCTCTTACGAGGTGATCAAGTGGGCTGGCAAAAATCGCCGCAAGCGTTGGGTGCGGGCGCTCATGTGGCCTGGGCTGATGCTGCAGAACCTGACCACGCGCGAGCCCGACGAAGCGCAGTTGGCCGTGGCGATCGCATCGCTGGAGGCAGTGCTCGCTCGCGAGTCACCGGAGGCGGAGGCGGGCAAGCAGCCGATCGAGATCGTCGCCTAAGTTCGCGGTATTAGCTGGGCTTTCCCGCCCAACCCCAAAGCGCCGCTATCGCGATCTTCCAGCTGCCTTCGAGCTCTCGCAAGACCAGCGTCGGGTCGCAGACTTGCTCGAAGCGGGTGCCAGCAGCGCCTTTGGCGTCGATCAGCCAGCGCTCGCGGGCGAAAGCCACACTGCCGGCGGCGATCACGTTGCTGTGTTGAACCTCGATTTGCGTACGGCGGGCGATCAGTTGAGCAAGCACCGGCCGGATGTGCTGGCGATCGTGGATCGCAGTTGCGTCGGGCGTGAGCAGGCAGGCATCACGGGCAAAGCAGCCCGCTGCGCCCTCGAGATTGCCGACGCTGAGCAGCTTTGCCAGAGAGAGGCAGGCGATTCGAGTCGGTGCTGGTGCGGCAAGCGTGTCTGTTTTCATTTCAGCGCTCTTTTCGCTTGGGCTAGTTAGCTAGCACAGTATCTGCAAGTACTGTGCTAGTCAACTAGTACAGCCCTCGGATGACGAGCTAGAGCCGCCCGTCTATGTTGTGAGGCGTGATCGATTCGCTGGTCGAACAGATCGAGGCGCGCTTCGTCGAGCTCGAGGTGCAGATGTCGGACCCCGAAGTGATCGGGGACCGCGAGCGCTACGCCGACGTCGGCCGCGAGTACCGGGAGTTGCAGCCGGCCCACGGCTTGGCGGTCGAGTACCGCAAGCTGAAGGACGACCTGGAAGGGGCGCTGGAGCTGCTGGCCGAGGACGGCGAGGACCCGGAGCTACTGAAGATGGCTGAGGAAACGCCCCAGCGTCTCGAGGCGCTGGAAGAGGAGATCCGCCTGGCGATGGTCGAGCGCGACCCCAACGACGCCAAGAACGTCCTGGTCGAGATTCGTGCCGGCACCGGCGGCGACGAGGCGGCCCTCTTTGCCGGCGACCTCTACAAAATGCTCAGCCGCTACGCCGAAGAGCGCGGGTTCGCCACCGAGCCGCTCTCGCAGTCGAGCGCCGAGGTCGGTGGCTTCAAGGAGGTGACCTTCGCGGTCAAGGGCGAGGGGGCGTATTCGATCTTCAAGTTCGAGGGTGGCACCCACCGCGTGCAGCGTGTGCCCGAGACCGAGTCGCAGGGTCGAATCCACACCTCCACGGCAACCGTCGCGGTGTTGCCGGAGGCGGAGGAGGTCGAGGTCGAGATCGATGCCAACGACCTGCAGATCGACGTCTACCGATCCTCCGGTCCGGGTGGGCAGTCGGTCAACACCACCGACTCGGCGGTGCGCATTACCCACAAGCCGAGCGGGATCACGGTCTCGATGCAGGACGAGAAGTCCCAGTTGCAGAACAAGGAGCGCGCGATGCGGGTCCTGCGCGCTCGTCTCTACGAGCGCGAGCTTGCCGAACAGCAAGCGAAGATTGCCTCCGAGCGCAAGGCTCAGGTTGGCAGCGGCGAGCGCTCGGAGAAGGTCCGTACCTACAACTTTCCCCAGGGCCGAGTAACCGATCACCGAATCAAGCACACCTCGCACAACCTCGATGGCGTGCTTGGTGGCGAGCTGGCCGAGTTCACCGAGGCGCTTGCGGCGGAGGAGAAGCGCCAACGGCTCGAGACCGCCGCAGTCGGGTGACCGGCGAAGCGCTGACCGCGTCGGCCGATGCCCTTCGCGCCGCCGGAATTGAGGAAGGGCGCTTTGACGCCGAACTGCTGCTGGCGGAGGCGACCGGTTGGGATCGGGCGCGACTGGCGGCGGATCCCGAGGCCGAGATCCCGCCTCCCGCCGCGCGACGCTTTGCTGAGCTGGTGCGCCGTCGCCTGCGTCGCGAGCCCGTCGCCTACATCCTCGGACGCCGCGGTTTCCGGCGCCTCGAGCTCGCGGTTGACCCGCGTGTCCTAATTCCGCGTCCCGAGACTGAGCTCCTGGTTGAGCTGGCGCTGGAGCTGCAGCCGCGGAGCGTGCTCGATGTCGGCACCGGCTCCGGAGCGGTTGCGTTGGCGATCGCCGCCGAGCTGCCCGACTGCGAAGTGACGGCTACCGATACCTCGGCGGCGGCCCTCGAAGTGGCGCGCACAAACGCCGTCCGCCTCGAATTGGCGGCTCGGGTTGAGCTGGTCGAAGCCACCTGGCCCTCGGGGGAACGGGAATTCGACCTCGTGGTGGCGAATCTTCCCTACGTGAGCGAGGCGGAGTGGGGCGGCCTGGAGCCAGAGGTGACCGAGTGGGAGCCGCGCGAGGCGCTGCTTGGCGGTCCGGACGGCCTCGCGGCATTCCGCGAGGTGCTCTCGGCGACGGCGGGCCCGGTGGCGCGGGTGGTCGCGTTCGAGGTTGGCGAGGGACAGGCTGAGGCAGTAGGAGAGATGCTCTCGCTGGCAGGCTTTGGCGCGCTGGAGACGCGAACCGACCTGGCTGACATTGGGCGTGTGGTCGTCGGCCGTCGGGGGTCGGACGGGTGACGGTCACGGTCTCGATCGACCGGGATGGCGCCGAGCGCGCTCGCACCGGCCTCGAGCTCTGCATAGCGGCCGGCGGCGTTGCCCTCTTCCCGGCCGATGGCCTCTACGGCCTTGCCTGCGATCCACTCAATCCAGACGCGATTGAGCGAGTCCACCAGATCAAGGGTCGCGACGACGGAAAGCCGTCGGCGGTTCTCTACTTCTCGCCCCTGGCGATGCGCGAGCTGGTCGAGGGGTTCGAGGAGCGCACGCGAGCGGCCGCCGGCGCGTTGCTCCCCGGTCCAGTCACGCTTGTGGTGGCTAATCCGGAAGGCCGCTATCCGCTTGCCTGTCGGGAGGACTCCGAGCGACTTGGCGTGCGTTTGATCGAGGGACCGCTGGCGGGTGCGATGTGTCCGCTTTTCCAGACCTCCGCCAACCGCAGTGGCGAGCCGGCACCCGCCCTGTTCGCCGACGTTCCTCGCGAGCTTCTCGCTGCCGTCGACGTGGCGATCGACGGCGGAGCCCTGACTGGACTCCCATCGACCGTGGTCGATCTCACCGGCTTCGACGCGGACGGCGAGTGGAGTGTTCTGCGCGAGGGCGGGATGCCGACGTCCGAGCTGGCCGAGCGACTTGCAGAGCTCTAGGGCTGTTCTAGTTGACTGAGACAGTGCCCGCCGGTACTGTGTGTTTCAGTGGCACAGCAAGCTGCCAAGCGTGAGGCTACGCCCTTTTCCACCGACCCTTCGGCGGATCTTCCGGTCGGCGTCCAGCTGTCCTGGCGGTTGCGGGCGCTGATCGCAACCGGGCGGCTGGCACCGGGCGAGCGATTGCCGAGCTTTCGCCAACTGGCCGAGTGGGGCGGCGTCAACGTCAACACTGTCCGCGCTGTCTACGCCGGGCTCGAGCAGGCCGGACTGGTCATCAGTCGCCAGGGTCAGGGCACCTTTGTCGACGAGCGGATCAACGCTGCGCCGGAACTCGAGGAGATCGCCAGCGATGCCCTGCGGCGGGCGCTCGACGCGGGCCTCGATCCCAGCGACCTGATCGTTGTCACCGCGGCTTGCGCGAGCATGGGCGAGGGCGTTTCGGAAAGCGAGATTGACCTTCCCGTTCTGGGCGGAGAGAGCGAGGCGATTGAGGTTCGCCATGAGCTCCGCCGGCAAATCGCCCGCCTCGAGGTTGAGCTCGCCGCCTATACGCGCGATCTGCCGCCCGACATGCCCACCGCCGCCCCTCTCTCCAAAGCCCACATCGCTGGCGTTGAGGAGCTCGAGCAGACGCGCGACACCCTGATCGCCCAGCTCTCGGAAGCGCAGCGCGCCGCGGAGCAGCGGGCCCGCCAGATGGGCGAGGAGCGAGCACGGCGCGAAGCCGAGCTCGGCGAGCGCAAGAGCGAGACCCCACCACGATCGGGCGGGGGCCCCCTCGGCAGGGCGATGAGCTGGTGGCAGGCGAAATCGTAAGCCGGGCATACCTGCCGGCCAAGTCGGCGTTCGAGCAGGTGGGGGAGATGATGATCCTCACCGCGAAGACGATCGTCTCGGCGATCCGGCCGCCTTACCCGTACGGAGAGGAGCTGGTCTGGCAGTTCCTCTTCGTGCTCAAGCTCTCCTGGTTTCCGCTCTTGATCTCGACCTTTGCGCTCTGCCTGGGCGCCCCGGGGCTGCAGGCGGCTGGAGTGCTCTCGCTCTTCGGCGCCCTCGACCGCCTCGGCGGCTTTTTCGTGCTGACGGCGATCCGCTGGATTGGGCCGCTGGTGACCGCCGTCGTCGTCGCCGGCGTCGCCGGCACCGCGATCACTGCCGACCTCGGAGCCCGCAAGATTCGCGAGGAGCTCGACGCGTTGCAGGTGCTCGGCGTTGATCCCGTCAAGAACCTGGTTGTACCGCGCTTCCTGGCCCTGATGGTGATCACGGGTCTACTCGACATCTTCGCGATCGTCTTCGGGCTCACCGCCGGCATCGCCGCTGAGCTTCTCTACAAGCAGCCACTCGGCGGCTTCTTCGCGACGCTTTTCGCCAACGCCTCGGTTACCGACATCTGGGGCTCGGTTCTGATGTGCACGATGTTCGGCGCGATCATCGCCGTCGTCTGCTCGTTCAAGGGGATGACCGCCTCTGGTGGCGCCGAGGGGGTTGGCCGGGCGGTCAACCAAGCAGTGGTGATCGCACTGGTCGCGGTCTTCTTCTTCAACTTTGTCTTCACCGCGGTCCTGCTCGCCACCAATCCCGAACTGCAAAGCATTCGCTGATGATCGGCTGGCTCGACGTCCCCCGCGGCTGGCTTGACTCTTTCGGCGAGGTAGCGCGCTTCGGCTCGCGCGTCGCCGGGTTGGTCTATTCGGGTCGGGTCTTTCGCTATTTCGGCGAGAGCTTGCGCCAGGCCGGCATCCTTATCCTCGGCTCGGCGCTAGTGATCTGGGCCTTCGTCTTCATCCTCGGCCTGCAGTGCGGTCTCCAGGGCGCGTACTTCAACCGCTCTATCGGGGCCCCCTCGCTGGCGGGACTCTTCTCGGCCTACTGCGACCTGCGCGAGGGCCTGCCCTACGCCTTCGGCTACATCCTCTCGGCCAAGGTTGGCACCGGGATCGTCGCCGAGATCGGCGCGATGAGGATCTCCGATGAGATCGACGCGCTCGAGGTAATGGGCATCCAGCCGGTTACCTTTCTCGCCGCAACCCGGCTGCTCGGGGCATGGATCGCGATCCCGTTCCTCTACTTGGTTGGGATCGGAGTCGCCTACTTCGCCAGCTACCTCTCCGTCGTCCAGCAGGTCGGCGACGTCTCTGCGGGCGGCTACCTGCTGATCTTCTGGATGTACCAGGATCCGCTCGACCTGATGTTCAGCCTCACCAAGGGCCTGGTGATGGCGACGGCGATCGTCGTCGTCGGCTGCTACTACGGCTACACGGCCTCCGGCGGTCCGGTTGGGGTGGGCACGGCGACAGCGCAGTCGATGGTGGTCAACATCATCCTCGTCCACATCATCGGCATGCTCGGCACCGTGGTCTTCTGGGGTTCGACCCCGCGGGCGCCGATCGGGGGTTAGCAGCCGACGTCGCCGCGGAAGGGGAGGCGGACGAGGTGGCCCTCGTTGTTGTCGCTCTCGTTCGACTCGAAGAGGAGGCCTTTGGGGTCGACCTCCATGATGTATTCGAAGCAGCCCCGTAGGCCGCTGACGTCGATCCACTGCTTGTCGTAATTGGCGGGGTAGATGTCCGACCAGCCGACCGAGGTCCCCAAGGTGACCCGGTCGCGGTAGGGATTCTGGTCGCAGCCGGGGTAGTGGCGACTGGCCGGCGAGCGTTTGCCGGGCCGGGTTCGCTCCAGATCGCGCAGGCAGTAGTTGAGCTTGGGGCTGGATCGCACTGCCGGGCCGAGGCTGCCGTCCCCGAGCACGCGACGCAACTCGAAGCGGGCCAGCTGGTGGACCTTCCAGTAGGCGCCGCCGAAGTAGGCGCCTACGTTGGTGAAGTGCAGCGTCGCCCCGGTCGGCACGTCGATGTGGCCGCCGCCGACGCGGTAGATCCGTTGCCGGCTGCGCATCGTGTGCCAGCCGTCGCGCGTGCCGCGCAGCTCCATCGGGCCGAGCCCGCGACTGCGCACATCGCTGGTGGCGCGCAGCCGCACCCGTCCTCCCGCATACTGGACGTAGAGGTCGGTTGCCGGCCCGATGCGCAGGTTGGGGCAGAGCAGGACTTTGGCCTCGGGTCCCTCGCAGGGGTTCTCGCCGACCGGTGCAATTGCCCTGGCTGGAGAGGCCGCGCAAATGGTCGCCAGCAGGCAGAGTGCGAGGGCGAGCTGGGGCGACTTGGCGGTCATGGCGGGCACATCTATACCCGCTTCCGCTATCGGCGGTCGTTGCTATGGTCGCTCGTCCTATGGCCGAGCTGCCCGAGAACTTCCAAACCGCCCCGCTCGCCGAGGTCGATCCCGAGATCGCGGCCGTGCTCGAGGGCGAGTTGCGGCGCCAGCAGGGCACCCTGGAGATGATCGCCTCGGAGAACTTTGTACCCCAGGCGGTGCTCGATGCGGTTGGCTCGGTGCTGACCAACAAGTACGCCGAGGGCTACCCCGGTCGTCGCTACTACGGCGGCTGCGAGGAGGTCGACGTCGCCGAGCAATTGGCGATCGACCGGGCCAAGGGTCTGTTCGGCGCCGAGCACGCCAACGTCCAGGCCCACGCCGGGGCGCAGGCCAATAACGCCGCCTACATGGCCCTGATCGAGCCGGGGGACACGATCATGGGGCTGGCGCTTGATCACGGCGGTCACCTCACGCACGGGATGAAATTGAACGTCTCGGGAAAGCTCTACGAGATCGTTGCCTACCACGTCAGTAAAGACGACCTGCGTGTGGACATGGCCGAGGTGGAGCGATTGGCGTCCGAGCACCGGCCGAAGCTGATCGTCGCCGGCTGGTCCGCATACCCGCGGCAGCTAGATTTCGCCGCCTTCCGTCAGATCGCCGACTCGGTAGGAGCCAAGCTGATGGTCGACATGGCCCACTTCGCCGGCCTCGTCGCCGCCGGCGAGCACCCCAACCCGGTGCCCCACGCCGACGTCGTCACGACGACGATCCACAAGACTCTCTGCGGTCCGCGCAGCGGCATGATCCTCAGTACCGAGGAGCACGCCAAAGCGATCGACAAAGCGATCTTCCCCGGGCAGCAGGGGGGGCCGCTGATGCACACGATCGCGGCCAAGGCCGTCGCCCTGCGCATCGCCGCCGGCGAGCAGTTCCGCGCCCGTCAGCGGCAGACGATCGCCAACGCCCAGGCGTTTGCGGCTGGCCTCGAAGCAAACGGTGTGCCCGTCCTCACTGGCGGCACCGACGTTCACCTCGTTCTCGTCGATCTCACCCCCACGGGCCTCGACGGCCAGACGGCGGAGGGCCGCCTCGAGGCGGTTGGAATCACCGTCAACCGCAACGCGATTCCCTTCGACCCGCGGCCGCCGATGAACCCCTCGGGGCTGCGCATCGGCACCCCGGCGCTGACCACACGTGGGCTGGTCGAGGAGGACATGACCGAGATCGCGAGCGTAATCGCCAGCGCACTCTCAGATGACTTCGAGACCCAGAAGGAAGCGCTTGGTGAACGCACTCGCGCCCTGACGGAGCGCTACCCGCTCTACCCGCAGTTGGCGCCAATGGCCGTCTGACGGTCGGGTCTTCTGTACGAATCTCATCCTTGTAAACAGTCAGGAACCCCCGTTAGGTTCAAGCGGTCTCGATCCTTGAAGCGCGAACGCGGGGAGGCGGTATGGGTTTGGATTTCGGCGGGCCGGCGATCGAAGTGGCGATCGGCCTGGCGTTCGTCTTCTTCTTGCTCAGCACGATTGTCTCGGCGATCACCGAGGGCATCGCGTGGCTGACGAAACAACGGGCGGCGCAGCTGGAGAAGGGAATCCTCGGTCTTCTGGGCGAGAACAAATTCGCCGAGGACATCCTCAAACATGCCTTGGTCCAATCGGACGCGCGGAAGCCGAAGCAGAAGGAGTGGGGGTTCGGGAAAACCAAGAAAAAACGCCCCGCCTACGTCTCGGCGAGAAACTTCTCCCTGGCGCTGATCGACGTCCTGGGAAAACGCGGCAAAGAAGACAAAGATGAGCTCCAGAACGTCCGGAACGGGCTCGCCGACCTAAACGGGAACCGCTGTGACGACGACAACGTCAAAGCGTTGCGGCAGCAGCTCGAAGCTCTGCTGGGCGATCCCGCGGTCAAAGGGTTGAAGGACTTCCGCAAGTCCGCCGAGAAATGGTTCGACGACGGGATGGATCGCGTCTCGGGTTGGTACAAGCGCTGGGCACAGATGATCACCTGCGTTTTCGCCCTCGTCGTCGCGATTGGGCTGAATGTCAACGCGATCGGCGTCGCCGAACAGTTGGCCAACGAACCGACCGTGCGCGCGGCGGTCGTCTCGGGAGCGGAAGCCGCCGCGGCGGAAGGCGGGAGCGACGCCGAATCCGTCGGGAAAAGCGCCTCCGAAGCGGTTGACAACCTCGAGTCGCTCGAGCTCGCGCTGCTCTGGCCCGATGGATTTCACGTCAACTTGACGATGGCGATCGGCTGGCTGATAACCGCACTGGCCATCTCGCTTGGGGCACCCTTTTGGTTTGACGCGCTGAGCAAACTGTCCCGCTTGCGGACCACGGGCAAGAAACCGGCGGCAGGTGGAGAAGCGACGGGTTAACCCGGGGTCTGGCTTGGCTCATAGCTAGGGTCGGCCCATGCTGGTCTGGGCCGACTGCACGGCGGCCGCTCACCCATTGGTGCTGCGGCCGCTGATCGAGCGCTTCGAGGCGCGCGGCGACGAGGTGCTCGTCACGGCGCGTGAGTACGGCCAGACGCTGGGGATCCTCGATCGACTCGGCATCCCCTACACCGCGATTGGCAGTCACGGCGGCGCTTCGACGGTCGGCAAGGGCCGCGCGCTCGTCGGGAGATCGGCGCGGTTGGCGCGGATCGTTTGGGACCGCCGTCCCGACCTGGCGCTCGCTCACGGCTCGGTTGACCTCGCCCTCGTCTCGTCCTTGTTTCGCATTCCCTCGGCGCAGATGCAGGACTACGAGTTCGCCGGCTGGCAGCGTCAGATCGCCTTCAGAGCGGCGCGCAAAGTGCTCGTCCCCGACTCGATCCCGCTCGACCGGTTGCGGAAGATCGGCGCCAGGGAGCGAAAGTTGGTCCGCTATCCGGGACTGAAGGAGGAGTACTACCTGGCGGACTTCCAGCCTGACCCCGCTGCGCTGGATGAGCTCGGGCTCGATCGCGAGAAGGTCCTCGTAGTCGTGCGGCCTCCCCCGGAGACCTCGGAGTACCACGCTCGCAACGACCTCTACGGCGAGGCGATCCGCTTCCTCGCGGCGGCCGCGGAGGTGCAGGCAGTGGTCATCCCGCGCACCGATCGGCAGGCGGCGGAGGTGCGCGCCATGGACGCTCCAAACCTGATCGTGCCCGGGCGGGCGATCGACGCCCAGAGCCTGATCGCCTTCGCCGATCTCGTCGTCAGCGCGGGGGGGACGATGAACCGCGAGGCCGTGGCGCTCGGCACGCCCGTCTTCACCACCTTCGCCGGCCGAATGGGTGGGGTCGACGAGGCGCTAATCGCCGACGGGCGCCTGCAGGTGCTCGCCGACCCGGCCGAGCTGCCGCTGCGCAAGCGTCAGAGGCCAGTGGGCATTCTCAACCCGCGCGATCCCGAGTCGCTCATCGCCGCTGTGCTCGGTGCGGTGGATTAATCCTTAGTGCAACGTGTTTCGGCTCTCTCAGAGCCCTAACACGTTGCACCTCTGGTCGGTTGAGTAGCCTGGGCCGGCCCGCTCGCTCCGTGGGCACGCGACATGGCAGCGACCACTGACGCCGTCCTCGCCTTTCTCCTTGCGGCCGCGATCGCCTGGCTGCTGGTTCCCTACGCCGAGCGTCTGGCCTACCGACTCGGTGCAATTGACATGCCGAAGGAGCGCGGCCTGCACGACCAGCCGATGCCGCGGCTCTCCGGATTGGCGATCTTCGCCGGGATCGAGGTCGCGGGCTGGATTCTGGCTGCCCAGTGACGGCGAGACCCGCTCGATTCTGCTGGGCGCCGCGGCGATCGCCGCGGTCGGCGTGCTCGACGACGTGCGCGGTCTGCCGGCCTTGCCGAAGCTGAGCGGACAGGTTGGCGCGGCGCTGATCCCGGTGCTCGGCGGCGTCAGGGTCGACGTCCTCACCCTGCCCTTCGTCGGCGGCTTCGAGCTCGGTTGGCTTGCCTGGCCGCTGACCGTGCTCGGCATCGTCGCCGTGGTCAACGTGATCAACTTCATCGACGGGGTCGACGGCCTTGCCGCCGGAGTCTGCGTGATCGCCGCGATCGCACTGGCGATCATTGCCCTCTCGCTCGATCGCAACGCCGCCGGCGTACTGGCGGCGCTGACCGCCGGCGGCGCCCTCGGCTTCCTCCGCCACGGCTTTCCGCCCGCCTCCAGCTTCATGGGCGACACTGGCTCCAACCTGCTTGGCTACCTGCTCGCTGTCGCCTCGGTACAGGGCGCCTTGAAGACCAACGCCGTCGTCGCCCTCGTCCTCCCCCTTGTCGTGCTTGCCGTGCCGATCCTCGACACCGGTTTCGTCGTCGCCAAGCGACTCAAGTACCGCCAGCCGATCTACCAGGCCGACACCTGGCACTTCCACCACCGGATGGCCAACATAGGCTTCTCGCAGCGGCGCACGCTCGCCTATCTCTACAGCTGGACGCTCGCCCTCGCCGCTCTCGCGCTGGCCCTGCGCTTCGTCCCCTACAGCGATGACCGCGGTCACTTCGACGCGCTCTGGACCGCGGTGATCGTCGCCTTCGGCCTACTCGCGCTCGCCACCAGCGTCTACCTGGTCTACGTGCTGGAGATCCTCAAGTTGCGGCGCGGTCGCCTCAACCCGGAAACCGGCGAGATCGAAGCGATAACGCTCGAGCAGGCCGAGTCAGAGCGCCAAAAGACTTAGTAACAGGTTGTAACAAGCCTCACGAACTGGCTCTAGAAAGCGGATCGTCGGCCCTTTCGGATATAGTCGCGAGTCCGCCCGCCCTTTCAAAGACGGGCGAATTTTATGTCTCCTCCCAAGTACGTCGACCTTTTGGTCCTTGCCGCCGCCCTCGCCGTTTTCTTGCTCGGCGGCCTGCCCATGCTCGGATTCGCCGCCGGTGCAGGCGTTTGGCTCCTTCAGCGCGGCATCCAGATGTTTGCTGAGCGCCTCGCCAACAAGGAACTGGCCGCCGGCAACCGCCAGCGGGCGATGGCGACGGTCGGCGTCTCCACGCTCGGCCGCGTCGGTCTGATGGCAGCCGCGGTGCTCGCCGCGGGGATTGTCGAACGCGAGGCCGGTCTCTCCTCGGCGATTCTGGTCCTGGTCCTCTTCACCGTCTCTTTCGCGGCCCAGGGGATCGCTCACCTCTTCAACGAAGGCCCGGAAGTGGGCAAGGCATGAGCACCAAGGCCAAGGTCTTTATTGGGCTCGGCGTCTACTTCGCGATCGCGATCTTGATGCTGTTGATCTTCGGCAGCAGCGGTAAAAACGAAGCTTTCGAACCGCAGAACGAGTTCAAGCTCGAACCGTGGGTCTCGCTCGAACTGGGCGGCATCGACTTCAGCATCAACAAGGCGGTGCTCTATTTGGTCCTGGCCAGCGCCCTGACGATCTTCGTCATGGTCTGGATCTCGCGCCGCATGGCGCAGAAACCGAACCGGGTGCAGACCGCGATCGAGGTCGCCTACGACCTGACCAAGAACAACATCACCGGCGGCAACCTCGACACAGCAACGGCAGTCCGCTGGTTCCCCTTCCTCGCCGCCCTCTTCTTCTGGATCTGGTTCTCGAACATGATCGGCTTCCTGCCGCTGCCGACTAACACCGAGCACGCGGTCAACGTCTTCGGCATCGAAGTCCCCTCCTTTGCGATCTACGCGGCGACCGCCAACCTCTCGATCCCGCTGGTGCTGACGCTCGTCGTCTGGGTCTCCTACCACGTCGAAGGCGTGCGCTCGAAGGGGCTCTTCAAGTACTTGGCCAGTTGGCTGCCGCCCGGCCTGGAGGACATGAATCCGCTCGCCAAGGGCTTCATCTTCGTGATCGAGGCGATCTCGCATTTCGCCCGTCTGATCTCGCTCTCCGTACGACTCTTCGCCAACATCCTCGCCGGCCACCTCTTGCTGCTCTTCATGGGCGGTGGGCTCGCCGTACTGCTTGGCATCGCCGCGCTCGGCGCCCTCACCTTCCCCCTGGCCTTCTTCTTCTTCATCCTCGAGGTCGGCCTTATCGCCACCCTGCAAGCTTTTATTTTCTCGACTCTTACCGCTATCTACCTCGGCGGAGCCACTTCCGCCAGCCATTAGAAAAGGAGCGCTACCTCAAATGGACCTGTCCCCAGTTGCCGCCGCGATCTCAGACGAAGGGATCGAATCAGCCGGTAAGGCGATCGCCCTCGGCGTAGGTGCCGGCCTTGGTTCGATCGGCGCCGGTATCGGCATCGGCATCATCTTCGGTAAGGAGATCGAGTCGGTCGCCCGCCAGCCGGAGATGAAAGACGAGCTGCAGAGCATCCGCTGGCTCGGCTTCGCGCTTACCGAGGCCGTGGCCTTCTACACCTTCATCTTCGGCCTGATCGCCTTCTTCCTCTAGGCCGATCGCGTGGAGCTCTTTGGCCACATAGCCGGTCTGATCCCGCTCGCCGCGGAGCATGGCTCCGAAGAGGGCGGCAGCTTCCTGGTCTCTCCGGGCCTCGGCCTGATGATCTGGACGCTGGTGCTCTTCCTCTTCACGATGTGGGTGCTGAGCAAGGTCGCCTTCCCGAAGATCCAGGAGGCACTGGACAAGCGCGCCAAAACGATCAGCGAGTCGATCGAGGCGGCGGAACGCCAGCGCAAGGAGTCCGACGAGCTGCTCGCCGAGTACCGCGGACGCCTCGAGGAGGCCCGCGAGCAGGCCGACGACATCATGGCCCGTGCCCGCAAAGCGGCGGAAACCGCCGAGGCCGAGGCGAAAACCGCCGGCAAGGAGCGGGGCGAGGAGCTCGTCGCGGCTGCACAGCGCGAAATCGACGCGGCGACCCGGCGTTCGCTCGACCAGATTCGCAAGGAGGTCGCCGACCTCACCGTGCTGGCGACCGAGAAGGTCACCCGCAAGTCGCTCAGCGAGGAGGACCAGCGCCGCCTCGTCGAGGAGGCGCTCAGCGAGGTCGATTTCACCGCGCTTTCCGGGGCGGAGGAGTCGAGGAACTAATGCAGGAAGCGGCTCGCGTATACGCCGAGGCCCTCTTCGATGTGGCCAAGGAGAAGGGCAAGCTCGACGCGATTCGCGACGAGCTGGGCCAGTTCGTCGACGCCGTCGACGGCAACCGCGAGCTGCAGGTCTTCTTCTTCAGCCCCTACTTCTCCTCTGCGGAGAAGGTGGCGGGCCTGAAGCGCGCCGTCAGCGACGCCGATGCGGAGCTGCTCAACTTCCTCGAGCTGTTGATCGAGAAGCAGCGGATGCCGGAGATCTTCCGCATCCGCCGTCAGCTCGACGAGCTCTGGAAGCAGGAGAACCGGCGCATCGACGTGACCGTGACCAGTGCGGTCACGCTGGAGCCGGCGGTGGTCGAGAAGGTCGGTGAGGAGATTGAGCGGCAGACGGGCCAGAAGGTCGATCTGTCCAGCCGCGTAGATGCCGAGATCCTCGGTGGCATCGTCTTGCAGGTCGGCAACAAGGTGCTCGACGCGAGCATCCGCAGTCGCTTGGAGAAACTTCGAAAGAGCGTCGCTCTAGCGGCGCATTAGGGGGCATTCAAAAAAAATCATGGACATCAAGCCCGACGAGATCGCAAGCATCCTCCGCGAGAGGATCGAGGGACTGGACACGGAATCCGCTGACCTTGCCGAGGTCGGCACCGTGCTCTCGGTCGCCGACGGGATCGCTCGCATCCACGGCCTCGACAACTGCATGGCGCTGGAGATGCTGGACCTGCCGCACGGCGTCACCGGCCTCGCGCTGAACCTCGAGGAGGACAACGTCGGAGCCGTGCTCTTCGGCGAGTGGGACAAGGTCGTCGAGGGCGACACGGTCAAGCGCACCGGCCACCTGCTGCGGATCCCGGTCGGCGACGAGCTGCTCGGCCGCATGGTCGACCCGCTCGGCCGCCCGCTCGACGACGCCGGTGAGGTGGCGACGACGCAGACCCGCCCGGCCGAGTTCAAGGCCCCGGGTGTGGTCCAGCGCCAGCCGGTGACCGAACCGGTGCAGACCGGGCTGATGTCGATCGACGGCATGATCCCGATCGGCCGCGGCCAGCGAGAGCTGATCATCGGCGACCGCCAGACCGGCAAGACCGCGATCGCGATCGACACGATCATCAACAACCGCGACAAGGACATGGTCTGCATCTACGTCGCGATCGGGCAGAAGATGTCGACCGTCGTCCAGCTCAAGCAGGTGCTGGAGGAGAACGGAGCGATGGAGAACACGATCATCGTCGCCGCCCCCGCCGACGAGGCCGCCCCGATCAAGTTCATCGCCCCCTACGCCGGTTGCGCGATGGGCGAGCACTTCCTCTACAACGGCAAGGCCGCCCTCTGCGTCTACGACGACCTCACCAAGCACGCCTACGCCTACCGCCAGATGTCGCTGCTGCTGCGGCGCCCGCCGGGACGCGAGGCCTACCCGGGCGACGTCTTCTACCTGCACTCGCGTCTCTTGGAGCGCGCGGTCAAGCTCAACGACGACCTCGGCGGCGGCTCGCTGACGGCGCTGCCGATCATCGAGACCCAGGCCTCCGACGTCTCGGCCTACATCCCGACCAACGTGATCTCGATCACCGACGGTCAGATCTTCCTCGAGTCCGACCTCTTCTACTCGGGTGTCCGCCCGGCGATCAACGTCGGCATCTCGGTCTCGCGGGTGGGCGGCAACGCGCAGACCAAGGCGATGAAGAAGGTCGCCGGCAAGCTGCGCCTCGACCTCTCGCAGTACCGCGACCTCGAGGCCTTCGCCCAGTTCGGCTCCGAGCTCGATCCAGAGACTCAGAAGACGCTGAACCGCGGTGAACGGCTGGTCGAGCTGCTCAAGCAGAAGGAGCGCGAGCCGCTCGGGGTCGCCGACCAGGTGGCGGCGATCTACTCCGGCACCGGTGGCTACCTCGACCGGATCAACACCGATCGCGTCGGCGAGTTCCTCGGTGACCTGAAGATCCGCCTGCACTCCGAGAAGGCCGACCTGCTGAAGCGGATCGGCGATACCGGCAAGCTCGAGGAGGCCGACGAGGAGGAGCTGGGCAAGGCGATCGCCGAGTTCGTCGACGACTTCGGCCCCGACTTCGACGAGCACGGCGACCCGCTGGAGAAGGGCGAATCGGATCGGGTCAAGTCCGAGGAGGAGCGCGCCAAGCCCTCCCGCACCGCCGAAGCCGAGGCTTCCGAAAGCGAGAAGGAGGCGACCCCGGCCTAGCTCGCAGCTAACGCCGGTTCCCCCCCATGGCCACTCAGAAGGACGTCAAGAATCGAATTGCGTCGATCAAGAACATCAACAAGATCACGCGGGCGATGGAGATGGTTGCCGCGGCGCGCCTGCGCCGGGCCGAACAGCGGATCGAGCAGCTGCGGCCCTACGCCCAGTCGATGCGCAAACTCACCCGCCGCGCCGCCGAGCAGGCCGGCGGGATCCCGCGCGTGCCGGTGCTGGAAGAGCGCGAGGACGAGAAGCGCGTCGGCGTGATTCTGATCACCGGCGACCGCGGTCTTGCCGGGGCCTTCAACACCAACATCATCCGCGACGGCCTGCGGCTCAAGGGCGAGCTGCGCGAGCAGAGCAAGGAGGCGGTCTTCTCCGCCGTCGGTCGCAAGGGCGTCTCGGCGCTGACCTTCCGCAAAGAGGACCCACGCACTTCATACGTCGGCTTCACCGACCGGCCCGGTTTCGCCAATGCGCGCGAGATCGGCGAGGAGCTGACCTCCAGCTACGTCGACGGTGAGCTCGACCGGGTCGAGCTCGTCTACAACCGCTACGTCTCGCCGCTGACCCAACACGTCTGGCGGCAGACCCTGCTTCCCCTCCAACAGGCCGACGTGATCGGCGAGGGCGTTGCCGAGGAGGAAGAGGAGGGTGAGGAAAGCGAGATCGAGAAGGCGCACAGCCGCTCGATCTGGGAGTACGAGCCCGAAGCCGAGGAGTTGCTGGGGCAGCTGATCCCGGAGTACGTGAACATCTCGGTGTACCGGGCCCTGCTCGAGTCCGCCGCCTCGGAGCTGGGGGCGCGGATGACCGCGATGCGCAGCGCCGCGGAGAACGCTGAAGAAATGATGGGCGATTTGACCCTGGAAATGAACCGGGTCAGGCAGGCCGAGATCACCCAGGAGATCCTCGAGGTCGTCGCCGGCGCCGAGGCGCTTGGATAAAGCTGAGAATCGAGAAAAGGAACCAATGTCTGAGAGCAACGGAGCAAACGTAGGGCGAGTCGAGCAGGTGACCGGCGTCGTCGTCGATGCGGTCTTCCCGGACAAGCTGCCGGAGATTTACTCGGCGGTGAAGATCCAGATGGCTGGCGACGCCGACAACGAGGCGACCGAACTGGTCTGCGAGGTGCAGCAGCACCTCGGCGACGACCGGGTCCGCACCGTGGCGATGGACGCCACCGACGGTTTGCAGCGCGGCGACAAGGTGATCGATACCGGCGGCCCGATCTCGGTTCCGGTCGGCGATGCCACCCTCGGCCGCATCTTCAACCTGCTCGGCGAGCCGATCGACCTCGGGGAGCCGGTTGAGACCGAGGAGCGCTGGCCGATCCACCGCTCGGCGCCCGCGGCCTCCGACCTCGCTCCGACCCAGGAGATCCTCGAGACCGGGATTAAGGTGATCGACCTGCTCGCGCCCTACGCCAAGGGCGGCAAGGTCGGGCTCTTCGGCGGTGCCGGCGTCGGCAAGACGGTGCTGATCCAGGAGCTGATCCGCTCGATCGGCGAAGAGCACGAAGGCCTCTCGGCCTTCTGCGGCGTCGGCGAGCGCTCGCGCGAGGGCAACGACCTCTGGCTCGAGATGAAGGAGTCCGGCGTCATCGACAAGACGATGCTCGTTTTCGGCCAGATGAACGAGCCCCCCGGAGCCCGCCTCCGCGTCGCTCTCTCCGGCCTGACGATGGCCGAATACTTCCGCGAGCAGGGTGGCCAGGACGTGCTGCTCTTCATCGACAACATCTTCCGCTTTGTCCAGGCGGGCTCCGAGGTCTCCGCCCTGCTCGGGCGCATGCCCTCGGCGGTCGGCTACCAGCCGACGCTGGAGACTGAGATGGGCGAACTGCAGGAGCGGATCACCTCGACCGAGCGTGGCTCGGTCACCTCGGTGCAGGCGATCTACGTCCCCGCCGACGACCTCACCGACCCGGCTCCGGCCTCGGTGTTCGCCCACCTCAACGCGACCACGACCCTCTCCCGCGCGATCTCGGAGAAGGGGATCTACCCGGCCGTCGACCCGCTCGACTCGACCTCGACCATCCTCAAGCCCGACATCGTCGGCGAGGAGCACTACCGCACCGCGACCGAAGTCCAGGAGGTGCTGCAGCGCTACAAGGAGCTGCAGGACATCATCGCCATCCTCGGCATCGACGAGCTCTCCGACGAGGACAAGCAGACGGTCTCGCGCGCCCGCAAGATCGAGCGCTTCCTCTCGCAGCCGTTCTTCGTCGCCGAGCAGTTCACCGGCCGCAGCGGCGAGTACGTGCCGGTGGGGGAGACGGTGCGCGGCTTCCGCGAGATTCTCGATGGCGAGCACGACGACCTCTCCGAGGGCGCCTTCTACATGAAGGGCGGCATCGACCAGGTCACCGAGGGCGCCGCGGCGGCTGCGGCCTAGGGAAGACGCATGGCAGCCGAGCACATGGTCGACGTCGAAGTCCTCACCCCCGAGGGGGAGGTCTTCAACGGCGAAGTGCGCCAGGTCTCGACCCGCACCGCGGTCGGCGAGCTCGGCATCCTCGCCAACCACACGCCGCTACTGGCGGCTCTCCAGCCCACCGAGCTGCGCCTCCACGTCAGCGACTCCGAGACCAAGCGCTACGCCCAGGCGCACGGCTGGCTACAGGTCTTTGGTAATCACGCCAAGCTGCTGGTCGAGGAGGCGCTGGCGCCCGAGGACCTCGACGCCGCGACGCTGAAAGAGCAGCTCGCGGATGCCGAGCAGCGGCTGGCGGAGTCCGACGAGGGCAGCGGAGCCTACGCTCGGGCCGAGAAAGACCGCGATCGGGCCGAAGCATTCCTCGCTATTGCTGAGGGGTGAGGCGGGTCCGTCGCCCCTCCCGCGGAGGTTGGGTGAAAGGGGTCGCCTGCCCCTCTCCCAGAGACCGTTGCGCAGCAGATCGCTTGCGGCGATTCGATTTGTGGTCCCTGAGCCTCTGGAAGAGGGGCAGGCGACCCCCTCCGCCATCGCTACGACCGGAAAGCCTCTGGCCATCGCGTCACGAGCTCATTGCCCACGGGCACCGTTGCCGATCCGGTTGCCGCGCATCCGACTTTGACCCTGCTCTGGTGTGGTCAATCTCCGATGCGCGAGATGTGGACGCACGGAAGGCACTCGGATGAGCGACGAGTTGGTGGCACTCGCGACGCGGCTGGTGAGCTATGACAGCTCTGAGGTAGATGGGGTGCTGGAAGCTGCGGGGTTCATCGAAGGGTGGTTGGACTCGCGCGGGATCGAGGTGGAGAGCGATGAGGTGCGGGGGTTGCCGGTGCTGCGGGCTGAAGTTGGGCCGGAGGACGCGCCGACGGTTGTGCTGCACGGGCACATCGATGTTGTTCCCGCCCAGCCAGGACAGTTCGAGCCACGGGTCGATGGGGATCGGCTCTACGGCCGCGGTGCCTACGACATGAAGGGCGGGCTGGCGGCGATGCTGCTGGTCACGGCGGCGATGCGCGAGCAGGACGCGGTTCGCGTGCGGCTGGGGATCGTCGGCGACGAGGAGTCTGAGGAGGAAGTCGAACGGGGCAGCGACCACCTGGTCGACAGTGGTTTCCTCGGTGACTTCGCGATCACGGGCGAGCCGACCGATCTACACATCGGGGTCGAGGCAAAGGGAGTGCTGGCGCTGCGCGTGGCGGTCGAGGGCACGGCCGCTCACGGGGCGACGCCGTGGCTGGGAGAAAACGCGGTGCTGAGGGCGATTGATGTTTTCCGCAGCATCGAGTCGCTACCGTTCGCCCGGCACAGCTCGGAGCTGTTCGATCGCCCTTCGATCAACCTCGGTCGGATCCTGGGCGGCGACGCGCTCAACAAGGTGCCCGACCGATGCGCCATCGACGTCGACATTCGCTACCTGCCCGATCAGGATCCCGCGGCTCTGCTGGAGCAGGTGAAGAGCATCGCCGCTGCCGAGGTGGAGCAGCTATTCACGCGGCCACCGGCTGTGGTCGATCGCGAGCTGCCCTATGTTCGCGCCTTGCGCGATGCGGCCACCGCCCACCACGATGGCGAGCCGATGAGCGTCGGGCGGGACGGCGCCTCAGATGCCGTCTCCTTCCTGCGGGTGGGAGTGCCCGCGGTCGAGTTCGGCCCGCTCGGCGAAGGGCACCATGGCCCAGCAGAGTGGGTCTCGATTTCCTCGCTTCACACCTACCAGCAGACCCTCGACACCTTCCTGCGCTCGCTTCCCGCCCGGCTCGACGCCTGAACAGTCGTGGCTGAGACCGGCCTCAACAAGCCGCCGCCCTCAGGCGACCACGAGCCGGCCCCAAAGCCGAAGCGTTTCTGGTGGCGCTTCACCCTCGGCTCGACGATCATCGTCCTGGTCACCGCGGCGGCCACGGCGACAGTGATCCTGCGCTACATCGACAGCATCGCCCAGGCCCTCTCGCACAACAACGTCCTGCAGAACAAAGTCGAGCGCTTCCTCTCGCAGACCCAGGGTGGCGAGCCGGAGAACATCCTCATCCTCGGCTCTGACAAGCGCGCCAGCGAACCCGGGGATCCGGGTCGCTCCGACACGACGATCCTGCTCCGCCTCGACCCCGACCAGAACGCGATCGCGCTGATGTCGATCCCGCGCGACCTCAAAGTTGAAATCCCCGGCGTCGGCACCGACAAGTTCAACGCCGCCTTCGCCTACGGCGGCCCCAAACTGACCCTGCGGGTGGTCAAGGAACTGACCGGCCTGCCGATCAACCACGTCGTCAATGTCGACTACCTCGGTTTCGTGCGGGCGGTCGACGCGATCAACTGCGTCTACGTCGACGTCGACCGCCGCTACTACCACTCCAACGTCGGCGTGTCGGTCTCCGAACAGTACGCCGAAATCAACGTTCAGCCCGGCTATCAGTTGCTCTGCGGCAAGAAGGCGCTGCAGTACGTGCGCTACCGGCACACCGACACCGACCTGGTCCGCGCTGCGCGCCAGCAGGACTTCCTCGCCGCCGCGCGCCAGCGGGTTCCAATCGACGATCTGGTCCTCGACCGCAACGACCTGATCGACATCTTCACCGAATACACGACCTCCGATATCAACGACAAGGAGACGATGCTCGAGGTGCTGAAGCTCTTTGTCTCCTCGCGCAACGCCGCGATCAAGGAGGTCCACTTCCCGGCTGAACTCGGGCCGAGCTACGTCTACGCGTCGCCGGAAATGATCCAGGAAGCGACCGACAAGTTCCTCGGGATCGAAGCGAGCAGCGGTCCGCGCGGCTCGCTTGAAGAGCCTCCCGGGGAGTCGAGCCAGAAGAAGGGCGGCAAGAAGAAGGGGAAGAAGCAGGCAAGGCGCCAGCAACAAAAGCCCAAACTCGGGCCGACCAAGCCGCCCGGCAGCGATGGCCTCGTTCCCGCCCGCGAAGCCGGCGAATTGGAGGCCAAGCCGGTGGCGCGCAAGGTCAGCGCCGGGTTTCCCGTCTTCTATCCGACGCGGTTGCCCTCGGGGGCCTTCTACGTCGAAAGCAATCCCTATGAGCACGTTCAGGACCCGCGCATCTATCACTTCAAAGACCCCGACGGAAATCGGCACGGCGCCTACCGGATGGTCCTCGAGTGGCCGCAGTCCGATGGCGTCCACTACTTCGGCCTGCAGGGCATCCAGGGATGGTCGGATCCGCCTATCCTGGACAATCCGAGCCTGACCAAGACGATCAATGGGCGCGAATACGACATCTACGTCGACGGCGACCGGGTTCCGATCGTGGCCTGGCATCGGGGGGACAACTCCTACTGGGTGTCGAACGACCTGCTCAACACCCTGACCAATGACCAGATGATCGGGATCGCCCGTTCGGCCGACGTGAAGATCCCGAATCCAAAGCGAAAAGGAGGCAAGGCGAAGCGATGAGCCCGGAGAGAGAGCCGATTGGCGTGATCGGGGTCGGCTGGGTCGGCCTAGTCACCGCCGCCTGCTTTGCCGAGGTCGGCCACCAGGTGATCGCGCGCGACATCCTCGCCGAGAAGGTCGAGACGCTCTCGCGCGGTGAGACGACGATCCACGAGCCGGGCCTCGATGAGCTGCTCAAGCGCAACGCGGAGCGGCTTACTTTCACAACCGATATGTCGGAGCTGCTCGAGGGCGCGCGGCTGCTCTTCGTCTGCGTCGACACGCCCCCGACCCGCTCCGGTGACGCCGACCTCTCGCGGGTCCGCTCGGTGGTCGAGGAGTTGCCCGCCGACAGCGAGCACGTGCTGGTGATGAAGAGCACGGTGCCCGCGGGCACCGGCCAATCGATCCGCCGCGATCGCCCCGGCCTCGCCTATGTCTCCTGCCCTGAGTTCCTCAAGGAGGGCTCGGCGGTCGATGACTTCCTGCACCCCGACCGAGTGGTCGTCGGTGCCGATCCCGGCGACGAGGCGGCGGCCGACGCTGTGGCGCGTCTCTATGAGCCCTTGGGCGGCGAGATCGTCCGCACGGACGTCGCCAGCGCAGAGATGATCAAGCTTGCCTCCAACGCCTTCCTCGCCACCAAGATTTCCTTCGTCAACGAGATCGCCAACGTCTGCGAGGAGGTGGGCGCCGACGTCGCCGAGGTGGCGCGGGGGATGGGACTCGACCAGCGGATTGGCCCCGCGTTCCTGCGTGCCGGGATCGGCTATGGGGGGAGTTGTTTCCCGAAGGACGTCAGCGCCTTGAAGATGCTGGCCGGCAACAGTGGCTACCACTTCCAGTTGCTCGGCTCGGTGATTGAGGTGAACGAGCTGCAGAAGCGGCGGGTCGTGCAGAAGCTGCAGAAGCACCTGGGCTCGCTGGTGGGCAAGCGCGTGGCGCTGCTTGGCCTCACCTTCAAGCCGCACACCGATGACATGCGCGAGGCCTCGAGCTTGGTGCTTGCCGCGCGGCTCGAAGGCGAGGGAGCCGAGGTGGCTGCCTATGACCCGGTCGCCGGCGACGCTGCGCGCCAGCTCTTCGACGGCGTCGAGTTCCGCGACTCGGCACTCGAGACTCTCGCCGATGCCGACGCGGCGATTCTCGTCACCGAGTGGCCGGAGTTCGCCGAGCTCGACTGGCGTGCCGCGGCCGAGACCATGGCGCGGCCGCTTCTGATCGACGGGCGTAACTTCCTCGATCCGAGCTTGCTCAAGTCAGCGGGCTTCGAGTACGAGGGGATAGGCCGGGCGGTCGAGGGCTCGGTTCCAGCGGGTACAGCTGAGTAGTGCAGGCGATCGTCCTCGTCGGTGGAGAGGGGACGCGGCTGCGGCCGTTGACCGAGACAGTGCCGAAGCCGGCGCTGACGCTCGTCGACCGTCCCTTCCTTGCCTACATGATCGAGTGGTTGGCCGGGCACGGCGTCAGCGAGGTCGTGCTCGCCTGCGGTTTCCTGCCCGACGTGTTGCGTGACGCGCTCGCCGGGGAGGAGGAGCGAGCCGGGGTGCGGATCTCCTACATGGTCGAGCCGGAGCGGCGCGGCACTGCCGGCGCGATCCGCTTTGCCGCGGATCAGCTTGGCGACCGCCTCGGGGACCGCTTCCTTGCGCTCAACGGGGACGTCCTCACCGATCTCGACCTGAGCGCACTGCTGCGGGCGCACGCGGAGCGGAGCGCTCGCGCAACGCTCGGGTTGCACCCGGTCGAGGACTCCTCTGCCTACGGTCTCGTGCACAGCGGCCCGGAGGGCGCCGTACTCGACTTCCGTGAGAAGACCGGCGAGGCGGTGCCGGGCGAGATCAACGCCGGCATGTACGTCCTAGAGCGCTCGGCCCTGGACCTGATTCCGCCCGGGGAAGAGGTCTCGATCGAGCGCGACGTCTTCCCGAAGTTGGTCGGCGACGGCCTGTATGGCCTGCGGCTCGACGGCTACTGGATGGACATCGGCACCCCCGGGCGCTACCTGCAAGCAAGCTGGGACATCCTCGAGGGCCGAGTGGAGACGAAGGTGCAGCCGACGGCTCCGGGGATGCTGGTCGCGAACGGAGCCGCGATCGCCGCAGAGGCGAAGATCGGTCCGCGGGTCGTAGTCGGCCCGGGCTGCCGAGTCGAGGCGGACGCGGAGGTACACGAGTCGGTCCTGCTCGACGGTTGCGTGATCGGTGAAGGCGCCAGCGTCAGCGGCTCGATCCTCTCCGCTGGGGTAGATGTACCTGCTGGTGCAACCTTGGATGGCGCGGTGCTCGGCGCCGATGAAAGGGTGGAGACCGATGCTTGATGACGTCCTCGCGATTCCCGACCACCTGCGCGACGCCCTCTGGCGGGTGGAATCGGCGCGACTGGAGCCTGCCGAGGCGGCCGGCCTGGCCGTTTGTGGAATGGGGGGCTCGGCGATCGGTGCCGATCTTGCCGTTGCCGCCCTGGGCGGCCGCCTGACCCGGCAGCTGCTGACCGTGCGCGGCTACGAGTTGCCCAGTTGGTTGACGCCTGAGTGGACGGTGCTCTGTTCGAGCTACTCCGGAGAGACCGAGGAGACGCTGGCCTGCTTCGCCGCAGCCGAGGCACTCGGCGCCCGGCGCCTGGTCGCCAGCACCGGCGGCTCCCTGGTCGAGCGTGCGCGGGAGAGCGGCGTGCCGGTCGTCGGCCTGCCGGGAATCCTGCAGCCGCGCGCCGCCGTCGCCTACATGCTGACGATCGCCGTCGAGATGGCCGCCCTCTCCGGCGCCGCTCCCAGGGTGCATACCGAGATCGACGCTGCCGCATCCTTCCTCGCCGAGCGCACCGATGAGCTGCAGGCCCGCGCCGCCGAGATCGCGACCGCGCTGCAGGGCGGTGTTCCAGTCATCACCGGCGCCGACCTGACCGCTCCCCTGGCGCGCCGCTGGAAGGCGCAGGTCAACGAGAACGCCAAGCTGCCCGCCTTCTTCTCCGAGCTGCCCGAGGCCGACCACAACGAGCTCTGCGGTTGGTCGGGAGACGGCTTCGCGGTCGTGCTGCTCGAAGACTGCGACCAGCACCCGCGCGTTCGCCGCCGCTTCGAGCTGACCGGCGAGGCGATCGCCGCCACGGGCGCCCCCGTGGTCAGTCTGGAGACCGAGGGGGAGACGCGAATCGCCCGGCTGCTTTGGGCGACGATGCTGGGCGACCTCGTCTCTCTCGCCCTCGCCGAGGCCCGCGGCGTCGACCCCCTGCCGGTCGAGGCGATCGAGGGCTTCAAGGCAGCGCTAGGGCGCCCGGAGCCGGCAAGCACGCTCGAGGAAGGGGAGGTTCGATGAGGGCAATGGTTCTGGCGGCGGGGCTCGGTACTCGGCTGCGCCCGGTCACCTACGCGATGCCGAAGCCGATGGTGCCGGTGCTGAACCGGCCGGTGATGGAGCACAGCGTGCGGCTGCTCGCTCGTCACGGCTTCAGTGAGGCGATCGCCAACCTGCACTGGTTCCCGGAGACGATCGAGGACCACTTCGGCGACGGTTCCGATTTCGGCATCGAGCTCACCTACAGTCGCGAGGAGCACCTCCTGGGAACGGCAGGGGGGGTTCGCAACGCCGCCGGCTTCCTTGGTGACTCGTTCCTGGTCGTCGCTGGCGACGCGTTGACGGACCTCGACTTCGCTGCCATGCGCGAGTTCCACGAATCCCACGACGGCATCGCGACGATGGCCACCAAGCGGGTAGCCGACACCGACCAATACGGGGTCGTCATTGCCGGTGAAGACGGTCGTATCCAGGGATTCCAGGAGAAGCCCGACCCCGCGGAAGCGCTCTCGGACCTCGCCAACACCTGCATATATATGTTCCGCGCGGAGATCTTCGACTACTTCCCCGAGCCGGGTACGAGCAAGGCGGCCGGGCCCGACGATCCGGCTGGTTTCACCGACTGGGCGATGGACGTCTTCCCGGCCCTGCTCGAGAACGACGTGCCCTTCTACTCGCACGAGATCGGGGCCTACTGGAATGACATCGGCAACCTCGACGAGTTGCGCGGGGGCAACCTCGACGCGCTGCGCGGGGCGGTCGAGATCGACCCCGGAGCTCCCGAGGTCTTGCCGGGCATTCGCTCGGCGAGCCCGCTCGACGGCGCCGAGGTCGAGGGACCGGCGTTGATTGGCGCCGGCGTCCAGCTCGGCACCGATATCCGTATCCAAGGACCGGCGATCGTCGGCGACGGCTGCCGGATCGGTGACGGTGCTTGGGTCCGGGGTTCGATCTTGCTTGCCGAGACCGAGGTGCCCGCCGAGGCGATGCTCATCGGCGCCATCGCGGGTCGCGTTGCCAAGTCCTGACTCATAGTTGACAGCCTGCGCGCCACGGGCGCGCCGTGCTCGCGGACGATCGCGGCGTGGTGTCCCTTCACGCCGTCATCTCAGGTCTGATCCCAGCGCTTTGCGCTGCCTGTGGTCGTAGCTGTCGGGGTGGCGCCGTGCTCTGCACGCGCTGCGCGCGCCGCCTCGCCGAAGCCGAGCCGCTGACCGGTGGCGCGCCACCGGGCCTCGATCGAGCCTGGTCGTCCGCTCCACACGAAGGGGTCGCCCGTGATCTGGTGGCGGCTCTCAAGTTCCGTCACCTGCTTCCGGTCGCGGCGGAGATGGCTGAGCGGATCCACTGGCGAGCGCCGGCGAGCCTGCTCAGCGGCACGGTCGTGCCCGCGCCGACGGCGAGGTTCCGCGCACTGGGCCGCGGCTTCGACCCCGCTACCGAGATCTCTGCCGCCCTCGCCGAGCGCGCCGAGCTGCCGCTCTCGGCTTGCCTCGTGCGCAGGGGCGCCGGCCGCCAGGTGGGTCGTCGGCGGGCAGAGCGCATCGGTCAGCCGCCTCACGTTGAGCTTCGCGGCGAGGCGCCGCGAAGCGTGGTCCTCATCGACGACGTCCTCACTACCGGGGCCACCCTCTCGGCTTGCGCTCGCGCCCTGCGTGGCGGCGGCGCGATCCGGGTAGTCGCAATCACCTTTACCCGGCGTTTGTGAAGGCGTAGCATCGTTTGACCGACACACCCAAGGAGGAAATATGCGGATCGAGATACGTGGGCGCAACGTCGAGATCACCGACGAGCTGCGGAGTCATGTGACCAAGCGATTCCGCCGTGTCGGCCGGCAGGTGTCGGAGCTGGCCACCCTCGACGTCGAGGTCTACGAAGAGCGCAATCCTTCGATCGAGGACAGCCAGGTCGCCGAGGCGACGATGAGGCTGAAGGGCGTTACCCTGCGGGCGCGCGAGGCGTCGCCTGAGATGGCGCACACGATCCACGAGCTGGCCGAGGACATCCGTCGTCAGGTGAAGAAGCACCGCGAGCTGCGCCGCAAGCGCACGCAGACGCGGCGCGCCGCCGCTCGCATGCGCGGGCGAACCGCCTAGAACCCTAACCGAGCACCCCTCGCTACCCTAGGACCATGCCTGCTGCAAGGGACATGGTCACGCGCGCGCTGCGCGTTGGCGAGGGGCGCAAGTTCAAGAGCTATGAGAAGCGCGCCGAGGCGATCAACCGGATCGAGCCGGAGATGGAGCTGCTCGAGGACTCCGAGCTGCGCGAGGAGGCGGATGAGCTGCGCAAGCGCGCGGCGGATGGCGAGTCGCTTGACGACCTGCTGCCCGAGGCTTTTGCGCTGACCCGCGAGGCGGCGCGCCGGTCGATCGGTCAGCGGCACTACGACGTGCAGTTGATCGGCGGGATGGTTCTGCACGAGGGCGCGATCGCCGAGATGAAGACTGGGGAGGGCAAGACGCTCACCGCGACCCTCGCCGTCTTCCTCAACACGCTGGCCGGCAACAGCGTCCACTTGGTCACCGTCAACGACTACCTTGCCCGTCGCGACTCAGAATGGATGAAGCCGATCTACGACTTCCTTGGGGTTAAGGTCGCCGCGATCCAGGAGGGCGACGACCACGCGGCGCGACAGCAGAAGTACGCCTGCGACGTCGTCTATGGCACCAACTCCGAGTTCGGCTTCGACTACCTGCGCGACAACATGGCCGACGCGCTCGAACACTGCGTGCAGCCGGACCACAACTTCGCCATCGTCGACGAGGTCGACAACATCCTGATCGACGAGGCGCGCACGCCGCTGATCATCTCCGGCGCCCCCGAACAGGCGGCCCAGACCTACTACACCTTCGCCCGCCTCGCCAAACAGATGGATGGCGTGCAGGCCAAGGACAAGCTGCGCTCGCTGGGCGAGTCGAAGGACACCTCCGAGGCCGAGCACGACTACGAGTTCGACGAGAAGCACAAGACCGTGGCGCCGACCGAGCGCGGGGTAAAACGGGCCGAGGAGTTCATCGGCGTCGACAACCTCTACCTGGGAGAGCACGGCAGCCTCGTCAACCACCTTGTCCAGGCGCTGAAGGCGGAGGCGCTCTACAAAAAGGACACCGACTACGCCGTGATCGACGGCCAGGTGATGATCATCGACGAGTTCACCGGCCGCATCCTCGAGGGGCGGCGCTGGTCGGAGGGCCTGCACCAGGCGGTCGAGGCCAAGGAGGGGGTCGCGATCGGCGAGGAGAACCAGACGCTCGCCACGATCACCCTGCAGAACTACTTCCGCCTCTACGACAAGCTCTCCGGGATGACCGGCACGGCGTTGACCGAGGCGACCGAGTTCATGAAGATCTACAAAGTGCCGGTGGTCGAGGTTCCGACCCACCGCCAGATGGTCCGCGCCGATCAAAACGACCAGATCTTCAAGACCAAGGACGGCAAGTGGAAAGCAGTGCTGGCCGAGATTGCCGCTCGCCACGAGAAGGGCCAGCCGATCCTGGTCGGGACCGTTTCGGTCGAGGTCTCCGAGATGATCGCCGACGAGCTGAAAAGGCGCGGAATCGAGCACGCGGTGCTCAACGCCAAGCCCGAGCACGCCGAGCGAGAGGGCGAGCGGATTGCCCAGGCGGGTCGCAAGGGCGCCGTGATGATCGCGACGAACATGGCCGGGCGTGGTGTCGACATCAAGCTTGGTGGCGATCCAGAGCAGTCGGCGATCCACGAGTTGAAGAAGAAGGGGATCACGCCGGGCGACGAGCGCTATGAGCAGGCGCTCGCTGAGAAGGTCGCCGAGCTCGAGCCGCTCTGCGCGGCCGAGGCCGAGGAAGTCCGCGATCTGGGCGGCCTCTATATCTGCGGCACCGAGCGCCACGAGTCGCGCCGGATCGACAACCAGTTGCGCGGCCGCTCCGGCCGCCAGGGCGATCCCGGCGAAACGCGCTTTTTCCTCTCTGCCGAAGACGACGTGATCCGCCTCTTCGCCGGCGACCGCATCTACAAAATTCTCGACCGCCTCGGGCCCGTCGACGACGAGGGCGAAGAGATGCCGCTTGAGGCAAGCATGCTGACCAAGACCGTCGAGAACGCCCAGAAGAAGGTCGAGGAACAGAACTTCCTGATCCGCAAACGGGTGCTCGAGTACGACGACGTGATGAACGAGCAGCGCCGCATCGTCTACAAATATCGCCGCGAGATCCTCGAGGGCCGCGACATGTCGGAGATCGCTCGCGACGAGATGGAGGGCGTTATCGAGCGCCTCGTCGACGAGTACACGCCCGGCGACGTGCTCGAGGAATGGGACATGGCGGAGATGGATACGCAGCTGCGCCAGGTCTGGCCACTCAGCATTGAGGTCGGCGCGATGGCGCCGGAGTCGGTCGACCGCGTGAAGCTAAAGGACGAGCTCGACGACGACGCGATGAACGCCTACGACGAGCGCGAAGAGGTCTTTGGCGGCGAACTGATGCGCTACCTAGAGCGCTCGATCCTGCTGCAGGTGATCGACAACCGCTGGCGTGAGCACCTCTACGACATGGACTACCTGCGCGAGGGCATCCACCTGCGCGGCTTCGCCCAGATCGATCCGCTGGTCGCCTACAAGAACGAGGGCTTCGGCATGTTCGAGGAGCTGATGCACTCGATCTGGGAGGAGTTCAGCAAGCTGATCTTCCACGTCCAGGTTGAGGTCGACGAGAATCAGGCGCTGCGGGCCTTCGCTCCCAACGGCGGCAACGCACCCGCCGCGCTCTCGTACTCCGGTGGAACACCCGACGGCCAGCCTTCGGCGCTGCAGCAAGTCGCAGCCGGAGCAGGCGCAGCAGGTGGCCTGGAAGCGGTTGCGGCGCCCGGCGGCCAAGGCAACGGGGCCACCGAGGTGGTCGAGACCGTGGTCAAGGACGAGCGCGAGAACATCGGCCGCAACGATCCCTGTTGGTGTGGGTCAGGGAAGAAGTACAAGAAGTGCCATGGGGCCTGAGGGCCATTCGGCTTGAGGCCCGTCTCGGCAGGGGTTCCGTCCCAGAAGGCCATCCCGGCAGGGGTTCCACTTAACTTTTTCGGTGGGACGGATTGCGCTGACGCCCAGTGCGCTTGACGAAAAAGTGCAAGACGTTTCACCCCTACCGGGATGGCCTTCGAGCGGAGCGAGCTTCATGAGCAATGACCCGGTTCGCGAGTTCATCCGGGCCTTCAACGAGAGGGATCTTGATGCGTTCGTAAGCACCCTTGATTCGGAGGTCGAGCTGCATTCGATGAAGGGGTTGCGCAAGGGGCGCGAGGCGGCACGGGTTTGGGCGACGCGGCCGCCCGGGGGGGTGCAGCAGACGATTGAGGTGGAGGAGCTCTACGAGGACGACACGGAGTCAGGCGGTGGCAGGGCGCTGGCGCTGATCAAGCGGGGGTGGCACTGGGATGAGGATGGCTCTGCCGCGGGAGAAGACGAAATGGCCTGGCTCTTCGAGCTGCACGGCCACCGAATCCGCAGCTGGCGGCCGTTCGAGGACCGTGAGGTTGCCTGGCGGGCGTACCATGGTGTCGATGGGAGCTCCGGCCGCAGAGAATCGCGAGGCGACTGAGGCCTGGAGCGGGCCGCTGTTTGATCGCTTTGTGCGCTATCGCGACCTGGTCATCGACGGCCTCGGTGCGCACGGTGAGACGGCGATGGCGGCGCACCCGCCGCGGCCTGGTGATCAAGTTGTCGATCTCGGCTGCGGTTTCGGCGATACCACGCAGCGCCTGGCCTCTCTGGTTGGCGAGGAGGGTGGGGCGCTGGGGGTCGACGTCTCCGAGCCCTTCATCGAGGCAGCGCGTGAGGAGGCCGAGCAGACCGGAGCCACCAACGTTCAATTCGTCGTCGGCGACGTCCAGGTGATGGAGTTCGATCAGACCTTCGACTACGCCTTCTCGCGGATGGGGATCATGTTCGCTGCCAATCCGGTGCAGCTCCTGCGCAACGTCCGCGAGGCGCTTGCGCCGGGAGGCCAGCTCTGCGCGGTGGTGTGGCGGCGCAAGCTTGACAACGAGTGGGTCCACCGCGCCGAGCAGGTCGTCGAGGAGTACCTGGAGCACCCCGAGGAGAGCGATGAGCCGACCTGCGGCCCTGGCCCTTTCTCGATGGCCAACGCGGATACGGTCAGCGAGCAGCTCAAGATCGCCGGCTTCGAGGAGATCAACCTGCAGCGCTGCGACCTGCCGCTGAAGATTGGCCGGGACCTCGACCACGCGGTCGAGTTCAACATGGCGCTCGGTCCCGCCGGTGAGGTGCTGCGGCTCTGGGAAGACCGGATCGATGAGATCAGGCCCAAGATTGCCGCTGACTTGCGCGAGGCCCTCGCCGAGTTCGACGGCCCCAACGGCGTCTACGCCCCCGCCTCGACCTGGATCATTTCCGCCAAGGCCCCGCAGTAACCTGTCGCCCATGGCCGAGGCCGCGCAAACCGAGTCGGTACCCGCGCGGCTTGCCGAGATCCGAGAGCAGTTGTCCCTGCTCTCGGACTACCTTTGACCCCGCTTCGCTCGAAGGAGAGGTCGATCGGCTCGAGGCGGAGATGCAGCGGCCGGGATTCTGGGACGACCAGGAGACTGCGGCCCGTACCTCAGCCGGTCATGCCCGCGCGCAACGCAAGCTGAAGACGTTTCGCGAGCTTGAGTCCGAGGCGGGTGACCTCGACGAGCTTGCCGAGATGGCCGCCGAAGACGAGGAGATGGCGAGCGAGTTGGCGACGCAGCTCGCCTCGGTCGAGCGGCGGCTCGGCGAGCTCGAAGAGGCCCGCCTCTTTAGTGGGGAGTACGACGCCGGCGACGCGGTCGTCACGGTTCACGCCGGCGCCGGTGGCACCGACTCGCAGGACTGGGCGGAGATGCTGCTGCGCATGTACCTTCGCTGGGCTGAGCGGCGCGGCTTCGAGGTCGAGATGAAGGAGGCCTCTCCCGGGGAGGAGGCCGGGCTGAAGTCGGCGACCTTCATCGCCCGTGGCGAGAACGCCTACGGCCTCTTCGCCGCCGAGCGCGGCGTGCACCGGCTGGTGCGGATCTCGCCCTTTGACTCCTCTGCCCGCCGACACACCAGCTTCGCCCAGCTCGACGTCGGTCCACTCGTCGACGAGGGAGTCGAGGTCGAGATCGACGACGCCGACCTCCGTATCGACACCTATCGCGCTTCCGGCGCCGGTGGCCAGCACGTCAACAAGACCGACTCCGCAGTACGCATTACTCACATCCCCACTGGCGTCGTCGTGCAGTGCCAGAACGAGCGCTCCCAAACTCAGAACAAGGCCGTGGCGATGCAGTTCCTGCGCTCGAAGCTGATCGAGCTGGAGGAGCGCAAACGGGCAGAGGAACTCGCCAAAGAGCGCGGCGAGGTCAAGGATGTCGCTTGGGGCTCACAGATCCGCAGCTACTTCCTGCACCCCGACCAACGGGTCAAGGATCACCGCACCGGCCACGAGGCCGGCGACGCTCAGCGGGTCCTCGACGGCGACCTCGACGATTTCATCCGCGACTACCTGAATAAAACCGCCGCCTCGGTGTCGAACTAGCAGAGACCGCTTCGAGCTAGGGTCAGGGGGTGGAGTCCTTGTTGTTCCTGGAGCGGCCAGCCGCCGCCGAGCCGGAAGGCCTGCTTGTGCTTCATCACGGCCGCGGGACCGATGAGCGGGACCTGCTCGGGCTGGCCGATGCGCTTGATCCAGGGGGGCGGCTGCACGTGGTCACGCCACGGGCACCATTGACGCTTGATGTCTCGCCGGGATATCACTGGTACCTAGTGCCGCGGGTTGGCTATCCCGATCGCGACACCTTCCACGCCGCCCGCGCGGCGCTGGCCAAGCTGCACGATGAGCTTTGGGAGTCGACTGGGGTCGAGCCGGCGCGTACGGTGCTGGGCGGGTTTTCGATGGGCGGGGTGATGAGCTACGCAATGGCGCTCAGTGCCGATCGCCCGTCCGTCGCTGGCGTGTTGGCCTTCAGTGGCTTCGTCCCGACGGTCGAGGACTGGCAGCCGCGCTTCGACGATCGCCTCGGGACCCGCGTGTTCGTCTCCCACGGCCGCCGCGATCCGACTATTGAAGTCGGCTTCGCCAGGAGCGCCCGCGAGCAGATCGAGGCTGGTGGCCTAGCGGTTGAGTACCACGAGTCGGAGCTCGGCCACCAGATCGACCCGGCTCACCTGCATGCAGCGACGAGATGGCTCGTCGATACGCTGCCCGCTCGCTAGCGGTCCTCTGACCAAGTAACCCTGGCGTCGCTGCTGCGAACTACCTGTAGTTGCTCGGTCTCGAATCGCTGGCAGTCGCTCGGGGCTTCGGCGACGTGCACCGTGACCATGAAGCGGTGCGCGTCCCGCAGACGCTCCATTTCCTTGCTTCCAAGGTGCTTGCTGAGGCGAACGAGGCCGCTGCGGCCGAGGTTGCGTGTCGCCGTGCCGAGCCGGTGGCCATTCGCGGCCCGATATTCCACTTTCGCCCGGGCGGGCTCAAACGTGGTGTAGCCGAGGGTGAGGCGCATTTTGTTGCGGGAGGGATAGGCGACCACACGCGCACTGGCTGTGCGCAGGTAACAGTCCTCAGCCGGCGAGAAGCTGGTGTCCTCGGCTTCGGCTTCGCATTCTTCGACTTCTTCTTCGAGCTCTTCCTCTTCTTCCTCTTCGCCCCCTTCGATGCATTCGCCTTCCCATTCGACTTCAGTGCTCAGCTGACCAATCGGTTCTGAGCCTGCTGTAGTGGCTTCAACTTCGGTCAAGGCGTGGGCCGGCCTCGATGGACCCAGGATCGCGAGAAGCATTAGTGGTACGGCGACGCAGACCAGCAGGGCAATCCGGGTGATACGCGGGTGACGCTCGTCGCCGTTCTTGTCGAGCATGGCCCCGTAATCGGTCGGGACCGCGAATCCCTTTAACTCCGACCGTTGCGACACAACAAGGGTTGGGTGTGTCCCGCTAAGTTCTCAGGGGAATGCACGGATCGCCGCCGGAGATAGACGGAGTAACACACCGCTATCTCGACGTACCCGGGGTCCGTTTGCACGTGGCGGAAGCAGGGGAGGGGTCTCCAGTCCTTCTCCTGCATGGCTGGCCGCAGCATTGGTGGATCTGGCGCAAGGTGATTCCAGCCCTCGCCGAGAGCCATCGGGTGATCTGCCCTGACCTGCGCGGCTTTGGCTGGAGCGAAGCCCCTCGAGGGCGTTACGAAATCTCCGAACTTGCCAGTGACATGATCGCCCTGCTCGACCTACTGGAGCTCGACCGCGTCGACCTGGTCGGCCACGATTGGGGTGGCTACACAGGTTTCCTGCTCTGCCTGAACGCTCCGCATCGCATCCGCAACTACCTGGCACTGGGCATCGTTCACCCTTGGTTCGAGCCGCCGAAACCCTCGCCGCAGATGCTGCAGCGGTCCGCGTACCAGTTCCTCCTCGCCAGCCCGCTGATCGGTGAGAGCGTGCTGCGCTTTGCGCCGGGCTTTGTCAGGTTGGTGCTGCGGCGGGGCGCCCACCCGGATATGCGCTGGAGCCGAGAGGAGCTCGACTGCTACGCGGAGAGCTTCCGTCGCCGCGATCACGCGCTCGCCTCCTCCCACGTCTACCGCAGCTTCCTCGTGCGCGAGCTGCGGCGGCTGAAAAAGGGCCACTATCGCTCGCAGCGCAGCTCGGTGCCGACCCGCATCCTCGCCGGCGAAGCCGATCCGATGATTCGGGCCGACATCCTCGCCGGCTTCGAGCCCTACGCCGACGACATGAGCGTCGAGGAAGTCGAGGGCTGTGGGCACTTCATCGCCGAGGAGCGACCGGACCTGGTGATCGCGCGGGCGCGCGAGCTGTTCGGGTCGGTCCCCATCTCCACCTAGAGCACGCCCTCGAGCTTCAGCAGCGCTTCCTTCATCGGCAGGCCGCCGCCGTAGCCGCCGAGGCCGCCGCCGCTGCGCAGCACGCGGTGGCAGGGGACGAAGATCGGGATCGGGTTGGAGCCGCAGGCTGAGCCGGCGGCGCGTACCGCCCGCTCGTTGCCGGCGCTGCGAGCCATCTCCGTGTAGGTGCGCGTCTGGCCGTAGGGGATGCGGTTGATTGCGTGCTGAACCTTGCCGCGGAAGCCGCCGGTGAGCTGCCAATCGATCGGGAGATCGAAATCGGTCAGTTTGCCCTCGAAATAAAGGTCGAGCTCGCGACGCGCCTCATCTAGCTTGGCGGGCGCCTCGAGCACGCGCGGGGAGACCTTGGCGGCGAGTTCATCAAGCGTCTCCTCGGGGTCGTACGCAGGCAGGTTGACCCGGACCAGACCGCGTGGCGTAGCGGCGAGCAGTAGCGGCCCGAAGGGCGAGTCGACGTTGGCGTAGGCGATGTCGAGCAGGCCCTCGGCGTCGGCACGCTCGGTGAGGCGTTGCAGGGCGGTCTTCATGTCAACTCCTTTCTCAGTCGCTTGATTCCCTCGTGAAGGCTGCGTCGCGCCGCCTCGGGCGAGCAGCCGAGCGCGGCGGCAATCTCGGCGTGGGACAGGTCGCAGGCGTAGCGCAGCGTCACCGCGGCCCGCTGCTTCGGCGGCAGCGCCCCGACCAGCTCCCAGATGCCGTCGTCCGCCGCCGACTGGTCCTCGACCGCGATCTCGGCCACCTCCGCAACCGGCACCGGCAGCCTGCCGTTTGCCCTGTGGTGGTCGATCGCCTTGCGGTAGGCGATCGTCAGTAGCCAGCCGCGTAGGTTTTCGGCGTTGCCCAGCTTCGGATACGCCCGCAGCGCGGCCAGGAAGGTCTCCTGGAAGCAGTCTTCGGCGTCGGTCCGTCCCACCGCTCCCCGCAGCACGCCCATCACATCGGCTGCGTGCTCGTCCAGAAGTGCTTGGAATGGCGGCAGCGCGGTCACTCTTGGATTAAACGCTGAAAGGGGATAGAGCGTGAGAGGGGCCAGTCAGGCGAAGGCAAAGAAGCTACTTGCAATGTACATGCAATAATTGCAAGTAGAAGATATGGGGACGATCGCCGTCGAAAACGCTCTCAACGCCCCGCCCGAGGACATCGGCCAAGAGCTCGCGGGCATCGTCGAGGACCAGTGGCTGGAGCGCAAGTCCACGAGGATTGCCCCACGTGACCTGGCCAACACCTTGATCGGCTTCTCCAACGCGGATGGCGGAACTGTGGTCGTCGGCCTTTCCGACGGAGAGGTCGAGGGCACGAATGGAAATCTAGAGAGGAGAAACTCGCAATTTCAGGCAAACGTCGACTTCTGCTTTCCTCCTGTACGGGCGAAGCCGCGGCTGGTCAGTTGCGTCGACCGCGAGGGGGAGCCAAACGAGCTCTTGGTCTTCGAGATCGAGCCCGGAGACACCGTTCACGCGAACCAGAGGGACGAGGTCTTCCTCCGGGTCGGCGACGAGAATCGCAGGCTCAACTTCTCCCAGCGGCACGAGCTTCTCTATGACAAGGGACAGTCCAGTTACGAGGCGGGCCCATCGGGAGCGTCGCTGGAGTCAGTCGAAAAGGACCTCCTGGAGGAGTACGCGATCGCCGTCGGTGCGCACGATCCAAAGCGCCTCCTGTATGCGCGTGGATTGACCGTAGGCGACGAGCTGACGATCGCCGGTTGCTTGCTTTTCGCCGAGGCGCCGCAGGCATTCTTGCCCGAGGCGATGATCAGGGTGTTGAGATATCGAGGCCACGAGCGCGGATCGGGCGCTCGCCAGCAACTCGTCGACGATGTCAGGCTCGAGGGGCAGATCCCGAAGCAACTGGCGGATGCGAGGGTGGAGGTCAAGCGTTTGCAGCCGACCAGAAGGGCCTTGGGCGCAGGGGGGGTCTTTGAAGATGTGCCGCTCGTGCCCGAGGATGCGTGGCTGGAGGGGATCGTCAACGCCGCGGTGCATCGTTCCTACAGCATGGCCGGCGATCACATCCGAGTCGAGATTTTTGACGACCGGATTGAGATATCCAGCCCGGGCCGCTTCCCTGGGCTTATCGACCTCAGCAACCCCCTCCAGGTCACGCGCTTCGCTCGCAATCCGCGCATCGCACGAGTCTGCGCCGACCTCAGCTTGGGGCAGGAGCTTGGCGAGGGGATACGCCGCATGTTCGAAGAGATGCGACACGCGGGCCTGACCGATCCTGTGTATAGGCAGACCTCGGGGAGCGTTGAGCTGCAGCTCCTGACCGAGCCGGTCGATCGAGAATTGGAGGAAAGATTGCCGGAGCAAGCGCGAGCGATCAGCAGGACGCTGCGCTTGGAGAGGCGGATGAGCACCGGAGACCTGACGAATGCCTTGGGAATTTCAAGGCCCGTGGTTCAGCGAGAACTCGGCATGCTCAGAGACGCCGGGATTGTCGAGTGGGTTGGCAAGTCCCGCCGGGATCCGCGTGCCTACTGGCGACTGAAGACAAAATAACTACTTGCATCCTACTTGCAACTACTTGAAATGCGACCCTAAATATCCCTGCAAAAAGCAGTTTTTTACTTGAAATGAGACCGAGATTGGATGACTTGGGATTGGAGGCGATCGTGGCCCGCGCGCTGGCTGAGGACGTTGGCGACGGCGACGTGACGGCGGAAGCCACGGTTCCCGAGGGGACGCGGGGGCGGGCGCGGATCGTGCAGAAGCGGCCGGGCGTCGTCTTTGGGCTTGGCTTGGTGGCCGAGACGATGCGGCAGTGCGGGGTGGAGGACGTCGACAACCTCGTGGTCGAGGGGCAGTGGCGGGACGGGGTGCCTGCCGAGGTTCTTCTCACCAGCGGTCCAGCCGCGTCGTTGCTGGCGGCGGAGCGCACGGCACTCAACTTCCTCGGCCACCTCTCCGGGGTGGCGACGCTTACCGCTCGCTTCGTCGAGGCGGTGGCCGGGACCGGGGCGGCGATCCTCGACACGCGCAAGACGACTCCGGGGCTGCGCGAGCTGGAGAAGGCAGCGGTGCTGGCGGGTGGAGGGCGCAACCACCGCATGGGCCTTTACGACGCGATCCTGATCAAGGAGAACCACATCGCCCTTTCCGGCGGCTTGGCCAAGGCGGTGCATGCCGCCCGCGGGAAGCATCCCGACTTGGCAGTCGAGGTCGAGTGCCGCAATCTCGACGAGGTCGCCTACGCGCTCGGCACCGGCGCCGACGTACTGCTTCTCGACAACATGGACGCAGGCACGCTGCGCAAGGCGGTCGAGCTGCGTGACGGCAACGCTCACAGGGATGGGGGAGGGCCGTCGCTGGAGGCTTCGGGCGGCGTCAGCCTGGAGACCGTACGCCCGATCGCCGAGTCCGGCGTCGATTTCATCTCCGTTGGCGCCCTCACCCACTCAGCCCCGACGCTCGATTTCAGCATGCTGATCGAGTCGGCGTGAGAAGGACCGGTCCTTCTTTCCCCGAGCTCACTTGAGCAGTTTCGAGAGACGGCGGTCCTTGAGGACGCGGTCACCGGTCTGCTCCTTGGGGCAGTAGTTGGTCTGGTGCTCGGAGAAGAAGACGGCCTCGATTGTGGTGCCGCAGCGGGGACAGGGTTGGCCCTCTCGCTTGTGGACCTGCAGGGGCATCGGCATCTTGTCTGGGAGCTGATCGCCGATGGTCTTCTCGTAGTGATCGATCGCGTCGCCTAGGACGTGCAGGGCCGCGTGGAGGCGTTCGACCTCCTCGGAGTCCAGCTCCGACCCCTTCTTGAAGGGGGAGAGCCGCGCCTCCCAAAGGATCTCGTCGACCCAGGAGCGGCCAATGCCGGCGATGTCGCCTTGGTGGCGGAGCAGCGGGTGCAGATGCCGCGGTTGGTCGATCAGCGCTGCGAAGTTCTCAAGAGGAGGCGCCGGCCAAGCTTCCGGCCCAAGCCGCGCCACCGCCTCGTCCTCGTCAACGGCATCGCTTGCCAGCAGCTTCGCCCAAGCCCGCTGCTTCGTCCCAAACTCCCGCAGTCGCAGCTCCCGCCCATCCTCCAGCCTGACCAGCACCCGCGAGGCCCGGTCTTTCAACGACGCCCGCTTGTCGAACACCCGCAGCCGCCCGGCAGACATCAAATGAATCAACAGCGCCAAATCCCCAAACTCGACCACGGGCATCTTCCCGACCCGCCGCACGCCGCTGATCTCACACCCAGCAAGCGCCTCCAGGGGAGGATCGAAGGTCTTCATCACGTTCATCCCTGGAGCCAGGACCGATTCGACAGAACCTCCTATCAATGCGGTGTTCAATCGCCGCGCCGCAATCTCAACCTCAGGCAACTCGGGCATAGAACAAGTCTCGCGCCTACGCCGCACGCGTGGGTGGCACGGGGGAGGGGGGTCGAGGACGGACCGTGGCCCGCCCGCAGGCCCCCCTCCCCCGGGACAGGACCCGCGCGCCAGACCGTTAGACTTGTACTCAGTTCATTCGACTGGGCTCTAGGTCAACGACCGAGCCAGCGAACATCGGAAACGGAAGGCTCCATGCAGGAGTTGCCCACGATCCAACCCACCAAACCGGACGCTCTTTCGCCCGCAGAAATCGCTGCCCTGAGCGGAGAGGTGCGCGCGCTCGCCGCCGAGCGCAACGCCGTCATCCTCGCCCACAACTACCAGTTGCCCGAGGTGCAGGACGTCGCCGATCACATGGGCGACTCACTGGGGCTCTCGCGCGAGGCCGCCGCCACCGACGCCGACGCGATCGCCTTCTGTGGTGTCCACTTCATGGCCGAGACCGCCTCGATCCTCTCGCTCGAGAAGAAGGTGTTGATCCCCGACCTCGACGCCGGCTGTTCGCTCGCCGACTCGATCGATGCCGACCAACTGCGCGCCTGGAAGGCCGAGCACCCCAGCGCCCTCGTCGTTATGTACGTCAACACCTCCGCCGAGGTGAAGGCCGAGACCGACTACTGCTGTACCTCCTCCAATGCGGTCAAGGTCGTCGAGCACATCTGGGCCGAGCACGGTGCCGACACCGAGATCCTCTTCGGCCCCGACATGTGGCTGGGCGCCTTCGTCGAGCGTGAGACGGGACTGCATGAGGATCCCGAGCGCCGCGCCCGCTTCCACATCTGGGACGGCGAGTGCCACGTGCACGCCGGCATCCGCCCCGGCGACATCGCCCAGACCCGGGCCGAAAACCCTGAGGCTGAGTTCCTGATCCACCCCGAGTGCGGTTGTGCCACGCAGGCGATGGAGTACGTCGCTTCCGGCGATATCGAGCCGCAGGGCGTCCACATGCTCTCGACCTCGGGAATGCTCCAGCACGTCGAAGAGAACCCCGACGGCAGCTTCATCGTCGCCACCGAGAACGGCATGCTCTATCCGCTACAGCAGGCAGCTCCCGAGGCCAACCTGATCGAGGCAAATCGGATGGCCTTCTGCAAGTACATGAAGATGATCACGCTGCCGAAGCTGCGCGACAGCCTGCGCGACATGAAGTTCGAGGTGAGCGTGCCAGCGGACGTCGCGGAGCGGGCGAAGTTGCCGATCGAGCGCATGGTCGCGATCGGCTAGCGACAGATATTGTCCTCGCCGTGCACGAGCTAGCTCAGCAGCTGCGAGTCGACTCGGTCCGTGCCGCCGCGGCGGCGAACTCCGGTCACCCGACCTCCTCGATGTCGGCCGCCGACCTGATGGCGGTGCTCTTCACGAAGTACCTGCGCTACGACTTCGACGCGCCCGAGAACGCGGCCAACGATCACCTCGTCTTCTCCAAGGGCCACGCCTCGCCGCTGCTCTACGCGCTCTACAAGGCCGCCGGGGCGATCGACGACGAGGAATTGCTCACCTTCCGCGAGTTCGGCTCGCGCCTGCAGGGCCACCCGACACCGGAACTTCCCTGGGTCGACGTCGCCACCGGCTCGCTCGGTCAGGGCCTGCCGATCTCGGTCGGCATCGCGCTTGCCGCCGACCGGCTCGAGCACTCCGAGCTGCGCGTCTGGGTGCTCTGCGGTGACTCCGAGCTGGCCGAGGGATCGATGTGGGAGGCCTTCGAGCACGCCGGCTATGCGCAGCTGAGCAACCTGATCGCGATCGTCGACGTCAACCGGCTCGGCCAGCGCGGCCCGACCATGCACGAGTGGGATACCTCTTCGTTGGCGGCGCGCGCCAGCGCCTGCGGCTGGGATGTGCAGGAGATCGACGGGCACGACATCGAGGCGATCGATGCGGCCTACGCGCGCGCCCAGGATGCCGATCGCCCGGCGGTGATCTTCGCGCGGACCAAGAAGGGCTCCGGTGTCGCTGCGGTCGAGGACAAGGAGAACCAGCACGGCAAGCCGCTCGCCGATCCCGAGGCCGCGGTCGAGGAGTTGGGCGGGATCCGCGATTTGAGCGTGGAGGTGCAGTCGCCGCCGGCGCCGCAGCCGTTCGAGGTCGAGCGGACCGCGGTCGAGCGCCCCAGCTACGAAGTCGGGGAGAAGGTCGCGACCCGTGGCGCCTACGGAGACGCTCTGGCCTGGATCGGCTCGATCGACGAGAAGGTCGTCGCCCTCGACGGCGAGGTCGGCAACTCCACCTACGCCGAGCGCTTCGCCGCCAAGCATCCCGACCGCTTCTTCGAGATGTACATCGCCGAGCAGCAGATGGTCGCCGCGGCGATTGGCATGCAGACCCGCGGCTGGAAGCCCTTTGCCTCCTCGTTTGGCGCCTTCCTCAGCCGCGCCTATGACTTCGTCCGCATGGGCGCGATCTCTGATGCAGACCTGAAGCTCTGTGGGTCCCACGTTGGTGTCTCGATCGGCCCCGACGGCCCCTCGCAGATGGCGCTCGAAGACATCGCCTCGCTGCGCGCCGTCTTCGGCAGCGTCGTGCTCTATCCCAGCGATGCCAACCAGACAGTGCAGCTGCTCGATGCGATGCGCGAGCACCGCGGCATCAGCTACCTGCGGACCACTCGCGAGGCGACGCCGGTGCTCTACGGGGCAGACGAGACCTTCGAGATCGGTGGCAGCCACACGGTTCGCTCCAGCGGCGAGGATGCGATCACTCTGATCGGCGCCGGCATCACCCTGCGCGAATGCCTCGCTGCCGCCGACGAGCTAGCCGGAAAGGGCATTGCCGCCCGCATCATCGACCTCTACTCGGTCAAGCCGGTTGATGCCGAGACCGTGGTCAAGGCAGCAGAGGAGACCGGCGCGATCGTCACGGTGGAGGACCACTGGGCCGAGGGCGGCATCGGCGAGATCGTCGCCACGACGCTGGCCGATGCCGGCGTCAGCACGAAGCTCGAGCGCCTCGCCGTCACTGAGCGTCCGGGCAGCGGCCCGCCCGCGGACTTGCTTTCCGCTGCCGGCATCGACGCCCCGCACATCGTCGCCGCCGCAGAGCGAGCTTTCGCGCCCGCCCGCGCATAGCTCACGACCGCTCGGCGAGCGGGGCTAGAAGAGCGGGGCTAGAAGAGCGAAGAGGGGCCGATCCGGGTGCTTTCGTCCCAGCGGCACTCCGGCGGGATGCAGCTCAGCTGAAAGTCGGGTTCAACCAAGCCGGCTATTTCGTCGAGCAGGGACGGCTTGAGCGAAAAGACGTATTTGCTCTTGATCACCCGCAGGCTTTCCAGATCATCTCTTTGCACGACGATCAGTTCCGTCGGCCGATCTTTGTGCTGTCGTCTGAGCAGGATCTTGTCGGAATCGCTGGCGACGTAGGCGACTTTGAATTCCGTGCCGTCGGTCAACACCGCAATCGCTTTCGAACGGGGCTCAGGGAATTCGTGCTGGCGTATGGCGATCATGGCGACCGCCGCCAGGGCGACCGCCAGCGTAAGTCTCCAGAGAGGAAATTTCGCCTCCCCGCCCGCGGCGAGGAAGCGGCGGACCAGGCGCAGGCCGTAGAAGAACAGCCCCGTCACGATTATCGCTACGACCACGCCCAGCACGCCGAAGGGGACGAGTAGCAAGGTGAAGACGCCGATCGCCACGATCATGGCGACTTCCTTCTCGAGCAAGCGGTTGATGCCCCTCGCCAGCCAGCCCTTCCTGTTTTCCGTTGCCCTTGCCAGCCCGACCAGGCCCAGCACGAACAGGGCGAGGATCGCGCCCCCGAGGAAGATCGAGATCGTCAACTCGCGTACTCCCGCGGCGGCGATCTGCTCCTTGGGAATCAGCGGGATAACTTGCTCCGGAGGCAAGCCGCCGTGCTTCATCCGCTGCCATTCGACCAGGTAGCCGGTGGCGAAGAAGAACACCCCGAGCCCGGCCACCGCGGCCAGCACTCTGCCAGTGCTGCCGATGGTCTCCGAGATGCGGGCGCTGACGCCCTGCCCTATTTTGCCGGGCGCCTCGGGCTTGGTGAGCACGTGGGCCGGCGGCTTCTTTGCTTCGGGCTCCCCCACCGGGGATCACACTCCCAGATCGGCGCTTACCACGCAAGTGGATTTGAGAAGTCAATAAAGCGTCACCGGAGCATCCGCTCGCGGACGAAATACTTCTATGAGCGTTCACTTATAATCCGCTAAACTGCCGCTTACTTGATTTGGGCGGGGACTTGCGGGCCCGGGGGCGCGCAGGAGTCACTCTGTACTCGCAGAAGGGAGCGCGGGCATGGCCAGATTGCGCAGGCAAAAGACAGGCGGCGAGGAGCCGCAGCGACGGCGCGCCGGCGGCAAGCCGATCATCGAGCTGCGCGACGTGACCAAGGTCTACCCGGGCGGCCACATGGCACTCGACCGGGTCTCGCTGGCCGTCGACCGCGGCGAGTTCGTCTTCCTGGTCGGCCCGACCGGCTGCGGCAAGTCGACCCTGATCAAGACGCTGATCCGCGACGAGGCGGCTACGGACGGCACCGTCCGCATCGCCGGTCGCGACATCGGAGCCCTGCCGGAGAAGAAAATCCCGCAATTGCGGCGCAACATCGGCACCGTCTTCCAGGACTTCAAGCTGCTTCCCGACCGCACCGTCTACGACAACGTTGCCTACGCGCTGCAGGTGATCGGCGCCAGCCGTGCCCAGATCCGCACCCAGGTGCCGGAGACGCTACGCCTCGTCGGCCTCTCGACCAAGCTGCACAGCTATCCCGACCAGCTCTCCGGCGGCGAGCAGCAGCGCGTCTCGATCGCCCGCGCCTTCGTCAACCACCCGCCGCTGTTGCTCGCCGACGAGCCCAGCGGCAACCTCGATCCGGTGACTTCCATAGGCGTGATGCAGCTGCTCTACCGGATCAACAAGACCGGCACCACGGTCGTCGTCGTTACCCACGACCGCGAGATGGTCGACAACATGCGCCGCCGCGTGATCGAGCTCTACGAGGGCCGGGTCGTCCGCGACGAGGTCAGCGGTGGCTACACCGAGGAGTCGACGACCGAGTTCGGCCTGCGCATGCGGGCCGAGATGGGCGTCGCTCCCGAGGGCCAGACCAACGGACACGATGCGTTGATCTAGATGTCGCGATTCTTCTTCTTCACCAGGGAGGCATTCCGAGCGCTGCGCCGCAACGCCGCGCCGAGCATGGCGGCGATCGTGACCACGGTGACGACGGTGATCCTGCTCGGTGTGCTGATCCCTGTCTTCCAGACCGCGCAGGGACAGAGCAACGAGATCCGCGAAAGCCTCGAGTTCCGGGTGGCGATCTACGACGACGCCACGCAGGGCGAAATCTCGGCTCTGGAACGCAAACTGGCGGCGATCCCGCACGTCGCCTCGGTCAACTTCATCAGCAAGGCGGAGGCTCTGGTCGAACTGGAAAAGGACCTCGGCAAGGGCAAGAGCGAAGACCTGCTCGCCCAGCTGCACGACAACCCGCTGCCGGCCAACTTCCAGATCAAGGCCGACGACGCGGGCAATCTCGACGCCGTGCGCGCCGCGGTGACGCCGCCGGGGCCGAACGGCAAGCCGCAGCCGATCTCGCCGATCGTCCAGGACATCTTCGATCGCCAGCAGGAGTCGCAGCAGATCGAGCAGGTGACGAGCGCGCTGAAGATCGTCCTCACCGTGATCACGGCCCTGCTGATCGTCGCCTCGCTGATGCTGGTCGGCAACACGATCCGGCTCTCGATCTACACCCGCCGCCGCGAGGTGGAGGTGATGCGCCTGGTCGGCGCGACGCGCTGGTTCATCCGCTGGCCCTTCATGATCGAGGGCGTCGTGGTCGGTTTCGCGGGCGGGCTGATAGCCATACTGATCCTGTGGTTGGGCAAGATCACGATCGTCGACCCGCTGAGCGACACCTTCTCCTTCCTGGCGGCGCAGGACAACATCTCCTTCCCGACCCTGGTGGCGATCCTCTTTGCCGCCTCGGTGCTGGTCTCGGCGGTTGGCTTCGGCGTCACGCTGCGTCGTTTCCTGAAGGTCTGAGCAGGCCGTGAGAGGGGCGAGGATCGCGGCCCTGGTGGCTGCCCTGATAGTCGTCCTCTGCGCCGGGATCTGGCTCGGCGGCCATCCCGCCAAGCTGCCCGAATTCCTCCGCGACCGCTTCGTCGACGATGCCGCCGGCCTCAACCTCGAAGCGAGCGAGCTGATCGAAGACAACTACTTCCGCCCGGTTGGCTCGGCGGAGCTGACCAACGCCTCGCTGCAGGGGATGGTCCGCGAGCTACGCCGCCGCCACGGCGACCGCTTCTCCGACTACTTTTCACCGGAAGCCCTGACCGTCTTCGACGCGGCGATCTCGGGGCACTTTTCGGGGATAGGCCTGACCGTCTCCCAGGTTAAGCAGGGGCTTCGGGTCGACAGCGTCTTTCCCAGGTCCCCCGCTCAGAGAGCCGAGATCAAGCCGGGCGAACTGATCGTCTCGGTGGACGGAGAATCGATCGCCGGCGTCAGCAGCCAGGTCTCGACCGAAAGAATCAAAGGACCGGAAGGCTCTGAGGTGACCATCGGTGTGCGGGCACGGCCCGGCGACAAGGTCCGCGACGTCGAGGTCACCCGGGAACAGATCGATCTGCCGGTCGTTACAAGCGCGGTGAAGGAGGTGGACGGTCGCAAGCTGGGCTACGTCCGACTGCTCTCATTCAGCGAAGGAGCCCACGCGGCGCTGCGCGAAGCGGTTGAGAAGGTCGAGAAAAGAGGTGCCGAAGGCATCGTGCTCGACCTGCGGGCAAACGGCGGCGGACTGCTCGAGGAGGCGGTGCTCACCGCGAGCATCTTCCTGCCCGAGGACGAAGTCGTGGTGACGACTGACTCGCGCACCCAGGGCCACGCCGTCTACGAAACCGTTGGCGACAACCTGGCGGCCGTTCCCATCGTCGTCTTGATCGATCGCAACACGGCCTCCGCGGCAGAGATCCTCACCGCCGCGCTTGCCGACAACGCCGGCGCCAAAGTGGTTGGCACGCGCTCCTACGGAAAGGGCGTCTTCCAGCAGGAGATCGGGCTTTCCAATGGTGGCGCCCTGAAGCTGACGATCGGCGAGTACTTCACGCCGGATGGGGTCAACCTCGCCAAGAGCCACGGGATCCACCCCGATGTGCAAGCTCGCGACGACCCGCGGACCGCGCGCGACGAGGGCCTCGAACGCGCCCTGGACGTGCTCGCCGCCGGGCAATGAGCAAACGGGACTGGCGCTACTACCGGGAGCGGCAACGGGCGCGCGGGCGGGGCAGGCGGAAGGAGCCGGCGAACGCCCGCGAGGCGGTCGAGGCGCTGCTCGAGGAGCGGCTGGGTCAGCGCGGCTTTGCCGTCGCGCTGGAGGTTGAAGCTGGACGGGCTGCCGATGCGGCCGAGCGCAGCGATCTGCGCCGGCGCGATCTCACCGATCTGCCTACCTTCACGATCGACCCCGCCACCGCGCGCGACTTCGACGATGCAATCTCGGCTCGTCGCGAGCAGGATGGCCTGCGCGTTTGGATCCATATCGCCGACGTCGCGGCCCACGTGCGGCCCGGCACGCCACTCGATCTCGAGGCTCGCCAACGCGGCAACAGCACCTACGTGCCCGGCGTCGTCGAGCCGATGCTGCCGCGAGCGCTGAGCGAGGATGCCTGCAGCCTGGCGCCGGACGTCGAGCGGCTCGCGGTAACGGCTGAGATCGAATTGAGCCCGAGCGGTACTCCCCGTGGGGCGAGCTTCTATCGCAGTCGCATTCGCTCGCAGGCTCGCCTCGACTACGACCAACTCGACCTGATCTTCGCTGGTCAGGGAAGTGCGCCGGCCGCCGTTGCCGAGCCCCTGGCGATCGCCCGCAAGGCGGCCGCTGCCCTTGGCGAGCATCGCGGTGCCACGAGCCTCGACGTCGAGTCCTCCGAGCCCGAGTTTCGCTTTGAAGGCGCGGGAGATGTCAGTGCCGCCCGCTCGGTTCCCCAGACCGAGTCGCACCGCCTGATCGAGCGTCTGATGATTCTCGCCAACGAACAGGTGGCCCAGCTACTGGAGCGCAAGCGGGTACCGACCGTCTACCGCGTGCATGCTCAGCCCGATCCGCAGCGGATCGAGCGCCTGATCGAACAGCTCAGCGCGCTCGGCGTGCCGACGCCGGCGCTGGGTCAGGGCCTCGCGCCGGCGCAGGCGGGTCAGGTGGCGGCGGAGGCGAGCCGGCTGGTGATCAAGGAGGCGGCGCGGCGCCGGCACGGCCGCGAGGCGTATACATCGCTCGTGCTCCGCTCCCTGATGCAGGCTCAATACAGCGATCGCAACAGCGGCCACGCTGGTCTCGGCAGCCCGGCCTACTGCCACTTCACCTCGCCGATTCGGCGCTATCCCGACCTGCTCGTGCACCGGGCGCTGCTGGCGGCGCTGGGAGAGGGGGAGGAGGCGCCGCGGGCTTCCGAGGCGCGCGAGGTGGCCTGGCACTGCAGCGAGAGCGAGCGCGAGTCGGCTCGAATCGAGCGTGACGCCGACGACGTCTGCGCCGCCTACCTGCTGAGGCGAGAGCTGGATCAGCGTGGTGAGGAGGTCGAATTCGAGGGCGAGGTCTCCGGAGTGATCCGTGCCGGTGCCTTTGTCGCCTTCGGCGGGGAGCTCGGCGATGCCTATGAGGGATTCGTGCCGGCGCGGACGATGGGGATCGAGCGCTTCGAGCTGAACGAGACCGAGACTGCGCTGGCCGGACGCGAGTCGGGAACGACGTTGCGCCTCGGCGATCCGATATCCGTCCGTGTCAACGACGTCGCCCCCGCCCGTGGGCGCGTCGACTTGGAACTGGCAAATGGCTAAGAAGTCGAAGAAGCAGCGCGAGCCCGTCTCGGGCGACGTCGCGACCAACCGCCGCGCCCGTCACAAATTCGAAGCGGTCGAAAAAATGGAGGCGGGGATCGTTCTGCAGGGCTCCGAGGTGAAGTCGCTGCGGAACGGCAAGGCGCAGATGACCGACTCCTACGCGGTGGTGGAGAAGGGCGAGGTTTGGCTGCGCAAGCTGCATATCCCGCCCTACGAACCAGCCAGTCGCGAGAACCATGAGCCCGAGCGGCCGCGCAAGCTGCTTCTGCACAAGGGCGAGATCGAACGGCTGATCGGTAAGACGGCGGAGAAAGGCTTGACCCTGATCCCGCTTCGCATCTACTTCAAGGGTCCCCGGGCGAAGGTCGAGCTGGCCTTGGCCCGGGGCAAGGAAGGCCGCGACCGGCGGCGGGAGATCGCGGACCGTGACGTGCGCCGTGAAGTCGAGCGAGAATTCAAGGGCCGGATGAGGTAGCGTCGGGGGCCGATGCGTTCCAGGATTGCCCTGCTGTGGTCCACGGTGACCCTCGTTGCGCTGGCCTTGGCCGTTCCGGCCGAGGCACAGGCTGATTCCTTTGCGAGCGAAGTCGGCGACTTCGTCAGCGACAACGTCCAGTACTTCGTCGCCGGCCTGCTCGCGGCGATCCTGGTGCTTCTGCTGGTGGTAAGCATGACCAAGCGTCGCGAGAAGGAAAAAGCCGCCAAGGCAGGGAAGCCGCCTTCGACCCCACCGCCGCCACCCGGCCGGGTGGCCACACCGCCGCCGGCGGCGCAAAGCCAGACGACGGAACTGCCTGCGACCCCGCCGCCCCTAGCGGCCTCCACGCCATCTGCCGCTGCACCGGCCGCGGCCGGCGGCCCGCCGCTGAGTGCCAAGGACAAGCGCAAGCAGGCCCGCGAGCAGCAACGCGCTGCTCGGGTCGAGCACCGCAAACGGCGCCAGGAGGAGGCGAAGCGGCGCAAGGAAGAACGCGTGGCCAAGCGGGCCGAACGTCGCGCCAAACCGACTGGCGGCGGCCGCGCCGATAGCCGGCGTGCTCGCAAGGAAGCCGCCAAGGCTGAGCGGCAATTGGCCGAGGCGCGCGCGGCCCACGAGCGCGAACAACTTCAGCAGGGCGCCACGGCTGTTCAGCCGCCAGCGGCCGTACAGCCTCCGCAAACGGCTGTTCCTCCGCCGGTACCGCAGCCGACGCCGCTACCTGCGCCTCAGCCGCCACCCGTCTCGCCGGCGCCGAGTGAGCCGATGCCGCCCCCGGCGGCGATGGTTCCGCCGGTTGCCGCGGCGCCGGGACAGCCCATCGGCTATGAGGACCCCGCCGTTGTCGAACAACGGGTCCAGGCCAAGGTGGCTGAGATCCAGCGCGAGGAGGAGCGGATTCGTACCGAGGCCGACCGCCGCATTCAGGAGGCCGAGCGACTACAGCACGAAGCAGAAGCAAGAGCTGCCGCTACGCAGGGCGGGCCGGTGACTCAAAGCATGGCCGCCGTGCCCGGTGCTGAGCTCGCCGGGTTGCAGACTGCCGAGCAACGCCTTCAGCAGGAACGCGATGCGCAGGAGCGGGCGATGGCCGAGGCCCAGGAGCGCCTGCGACAGATCGAAGAGCGGACCAAGGAGGCTGAGCGCCGCGCCGCTGAGGCCGAGCGCTTGGCAAGGTTGAAGTCTGAGGAGGAGGAGCGCGAGCGGCGCCTGCAGGAGATCCGCGACAGCGTCGCCCAGGCCGAGGAGCGCGCCCGCGAAGCCGAGCGACGTGCGGTCGAAGCCGAGCAGGCAGTGATCCAGTCGGTTCAAGGCCAGAGTGCACCGCCACCGGCACCTCAACCGACCCCTCCCATGCCTCCGCCAGCGCCCGAACCAACGCCGCCGGCCCCCGACCCGGGCCCGCCGGTGCCGCCCGCGCCCGAACCCGCTCCGCCCAGCCCGACGCCGCCGGCGCCCACGCCTCCTCCGGCCCCAGTGCCGCCGCCGCCAACGCCGGCTCCACTTGCTCCACCGCCGGCACCCGAGCCGCCAGCCCCCGCCGCCGCTGCCGGTGGCACGATCGATCTCAACTCAGTGAGCTTCGAGCAGCTTCGAGCCGAGAACCTCTCGGTCACCCAAGCCACCCGCCTGCTGGCTCACCGCGAGCGCCTGGGCCGCTTCGGCTCCGTAGATGATCTCGACGAGGTGCCGGGTTTCCCGCAGGACGTGCTCGAAGACCTGAAGCGTCGTTCGCGCGTTTGAGCGGTCCCGGCAGGGGTTCCGCTTAACCGCTTGGTTTGAGCAGCCTCAGCAGGGGTTCCGCTTAACTTTTTGGATGTAGCGGACTTGGGCTGGCGCCCCAAGGTGGACGCCCAAAAAGTGCAAGACGCTCCACCCCTGCTGAGGCTGCTCTACAGCCCGTATGCTTCGAGCAGCTTCAGCCAGATCTCGCTGCGGCTGGGGTAGGCAGCGACGGCATGTCGCAAGCGGGGGAGGGGGATTTCGCCGACGATGGCGACTGTTGCGGCGTGGAGGAAGTCGGCTGTCTCGAAGCCGGTGAAGGTGGCTCCGACGATGATCTGGCGGGACTCGTCGACGATGATCCGGGACGTGCCGCCGGTTTCCTTGCCTTGGAAGCTGGCGCCGGCCGTGGCGTCGGTGGGGACGTCGACCGCGCGCGCGTCGATTCCGGCTTCGCGTGCCTGGTCGAGCGTCTTGCCCGCGGCGGCGACCTGTGGATCGGTGAAGGTGACGCGGGGGGAGCCGATTTCTTCGGCGATGGCTTCTGTCTCGTGGCCGAGGATGTTCTCCGCGGCGACCCAGGCTTGGTACTTGCCCATGTGGGTGAAGAGGGCGCGGCCGCTGACGTCTCCGACCGCGTAGAGCCAGTCGTGGCCGCCGACTCGCAGGCGGTCGTCGGCCTCCAGGAAGCCGCCCTTGTCGGGCTCGACGCCGACTGTGTCGAGCCCGATTTCCTGGGTGCGGGGCTTGCGACCGACGGCGACGAGGATCTCGGCAGTCCCGATTTCGCTGCCGTCGTCCAGTGTCACCGTGACGATGTCGCCCTCGCGGCTGACCTGGATCGCTTTCACCCCGGTGCGCACGTCGACGCCGTGGTTCTCGCGCAGCGCCTTCGCTACTTCCTCGCCGGCAAAGGGCTCCTCGCGCGAGAGCAGGCGGGGGCCGCCCTCGACCAGCGTCACCCGGCAGCCGAGCGAGGACCAGGCCTGGGATAGCTCGGTGCCGACCGGGCCGCCGCCGAGCACCAGGATGCTCTCGGGCACGTGCTTGGCCGTGGTGCCCTCGCGGTTGTTCCAGGGGCGAGCCGAATCGAGGCCCTCGATTGGCGGCATCGCGGCAGCGCTGCCGGTGGCGACCACGACCGCCCGGCGGGCACTGAGCAGCTCGTCGCCGACGCGGACCTGCCGCTCTCCCTCGAGTGCGCCGCTGCCGCGGAAGAGCTCGATGCCGCGTTCCTGCAGCCAGGGCAACTGCCCGGAGTCATCGAGATCGTGGACGACCTCGTCGCGGCGGTCGAGGATCGCCTGGGCATCGAGGTGTCCATCGACGGCGATGCCGGGGACCCGCTGCGCCTCAGCGAGCAGGTCGGCTGGCCGCAGAAGCGCCTTGGAAGGCATGCAGGCGTAATAGGAGCATTCGCCCCCGACCAGGTGCTGCTCGACGATCGCCACCGAGAGCCCCCCGTCGGCGAGCCGGCCCGCGCAGACCTCACCCGGCGCGCCGGCGCCGAGCACGATCGCGTCGAACTGTCGCTCACTCACGCATCTATTCCTACCCGACTCCGTACAATCGGTCCACATAGCACGGGGGCGACAGGCTTCGACGTGGTCGGTCCGTGCGAACGGTTGCAGGTCGAGGTTGCCGGAGGCCTCGTTAAACCCCGGCAAAAACCAATACGTGCGGACCATGAGTTCGCCCTCGCTGCCTAGCTAGAACCTAGGCGATGAGAGTCGGTCCTCTCCCGCCCGCGGGGAGGGCAGCCGGCTTCAGAATGCGGGCTTACCCAGGCGGATCGCCCCGTCTGCCAGGGGACAATTCAGAGGGCTTTATCTCCCGCAGTGCCCGCCGGCGCGGACCCCGGGAGACGAGAATCAAGCGCCGGCTATACCTGTAGATGCCTTCGCGCTACGACCTCGGACCCGAGTTCAATTCTCGGCGCCTCCACTGATGGATCGCTACGTCGCCTTCCTGCGCGGGATGAACCTGGGAGGGCGAAGGATCAAGAACACCGAGCTGAGCGACGAGTTCGAGACCTTGGGATTTTCCGAGGTTGGCTGCTTTCGCGCCAGCGGCAATGTTGTCTTCACGGCTGACGAGTCGGACGAGGCGAAACTGACTACGCGCATCGAAACGGGCCTTGGAGAAGCGCTTGGCTACAAAGTGCCGGTCTTTCTGCGCAGCCCGAAGGAGTTGCGGAGGATCGCGGGCCAGGCGCCGTTCGACCCGGCCGCACTGGATGCCTCGAAGGGCAAGCTGCAGGTTGCCCTTCTGCCGTCGAAGCCAAAAGCCGCCACGCGCAAGAAAGCCCTCGCCCTCTCGACCAACGCCGATCGTCTTGCGATCGAGGGCCGTGAGCTCTACTGGCTTCCGAGCGGCGGAATCTCGGAATCTAATCTCGACCTGAAAGCGATCGAATCGGCCGTCGGCCCTTGGACGATGCGCACAATGGGCACCGTTGAGCAGATCGTCGCCAAGTACTTCGCCTAGCGGCGGACGTCAATTGGAAGCACACCGCGACGCTACCCCGTGTCCTCGTACCGGTGGCGCGCATGATGCAACGACTCCGTCAATCCTCTGCCTAGAGATCGGCGCGGGGGAGGGCGGCGAGCTTGGCGTCGGCGCTGACGGAGTTGATTTCGTCAGGCAAGGCCCAGAGCTGCACGTTGGAGACGAACTCCATCGGGTTGCCTAGGGGGCGGAAGAAGTTGTCGTAGTGGGTGGGGACGACGACCTTGGGGTCGAGGCGCGGGATGATTCGCTGCCAGTAGTCCTCGGTGAAGCTGCGGCCGGCGATGCCGGCGAGGAAAACGTCGACGTCGCGCTCGCGGATCGCCTCGTCGATCAGGTTGGCGCTTCCCTGATGGTAGAAGCGGATCCCAGCGACTGCGATCGAGATCCCCCAGACCTGACCGCAGCGGTAGGCGCCGGGGGTGAGGGCATCGAGGTGCTCGCAGGTGAGGTCGCCGTCGTAGGGCACAGCGAGGCCGAGCAGCAGCTTCGAGTGGACGCTGGGTGTGAAGCTGACCTCGAACGGGCCCAGTTCATAGATGCGATAAGGCTCGACCTCGACCGCCTGATCGGCTAGCCCGTGCAGCGCCATCAGGCTGACGAGCGAGTCCGATCCGTAGGCCTTGCAGCCGAAGCGCCTCGCGATCGCCGGCGCATCGACGGCGTGGTCGAAGTGCGTGTGGCCGACCAGTACCCCCGCGACCTCTCCCGGCGCGTGGACGAAGCGGTCGAGCATCGCCGGGTCCGGAAGTGCCGATCGCCGCCGCAGCAGGTCGGCGAAGGGGACCCGTGAGAGATAGGGGTCGATGAAGAGCGTCTGTCCTGCGGCGCTGAGGCGGTAGCCGGAGACCCCGAGCCATTCGACTTCGAGTCCGTCTGGCAGGTCGAGCTGCGCTGCCTCCAGCTCCCCCAGCGCCTGCCCGTCTTCGCGCTGCGCGGCGCTCCGGGTCAGGCGCGCCTTGGCCAAGTCGGCAATATGAGAGAGCGGTCCCGGCACCGCGTCGAGCTTACGCCGAGAGAGCCCCCGGCCGCGTACTGTCAGTCCGTCATGGCGATCGCCACAGCGACAACGATCGACGTCTACGCGGGGGGCGCGCTGCTCTTCGCCGACGTCTCCTTCAAGCTCGAGCCGCGTGAGCGGATGACGCTCTCGGGACGCAACGGCGCCGGCAAGTCGACCCTGTTGCGGGTTCTCGCCGGAGAGCGGCCGCCGGACTCGGGCAACATCGCCCTGCAGAAAGGCGCACGGGTGGCGCTGCACGACCAGCGCCCGCCCCGCGACGCCGCCGTCTCGCTCAGTGACTATGTCTTCTCCGGCCGCTCCGACATGGAGGAGACCGAGACGGAACTGGCTCGCTTGGAGGCGGCGATGGGTGCGGGGGAGCCCGACGAGGAGACGATGCGCGCCTACTCGGCTGCCCAGCAACGGCTCGAAGCGGGTGGCGGCTACCGCTGGCGCGACGACGTTCTCGCCGTGCTCGGCGGTCTCGGTTTCGGCGAGGAGGCCGCCGCGCGGCAGCTCTCGACCTTCTCCGGCGGCGAGCTGACCCGGGCCTCGCTCGCCCGCGCTCTCTCCACCCGACCCGACCTGCTGCTGCTCGACGAGCCAACAAACCACCTCGACATTCCCTCGCTCGAATGGCTGGAGCGCTACCTGGTCGAGCTCGACGCCGCCGTCGTCCTCGTCGCCCACGACCGCTGGTTCCTCGAGGCGGTCGGCACCTCGGTGCTCGAGATCGAGGCCCAGCGCGGCCGCTTCTTCGCCGGGCCCTGGCACGCCTGGCGCAAGGAACAGGCGGCGCGCGAGATCGCCCGCGGCAAGGCGATCGAGCGCCAGGAGGCGGAGATCGCGCGGATGGAGCGCTTCGTCGAGCGCTTCCGCTACAAGGCGACCAAGGCCAAACAGGCCCAGTCGCGGGTCAAGATGATCGAGAAAATCAAGCGCGACGGGGTCAAGGCGGAAGAGCGCGATCGTCGCAACCTGCGCTTCTCCTTCGTTGCCCCGGAGCGACCCGGCCGGGTCGTGCTGAAACTGGTCAACGCGACGATCGAGGTGCCGGGACGCACGCTGCTCGCCGGCGCCAGCCTGGAAGTCGAACGCGGCGAGCACGCCGTGCTCGTCGGTCCCAACGGAGCAGGCAAGACGACTCTGATCGAGACGCTCGCCGGCCAGCGCGAGCCGGCTGCCGGTTCGGTGCGGACGGGGCACAACGTCAAGATCGGCTACCTCTCCCAGCATGCCGAGACCGCGGCGGGGGAGGGCACGGTGCTCGATGCGGCGCAGCGGCAGACCGGCCTTAGCGGCCAGAAGGCGCGCGACCTGCTCGGCGGCTTCCTCTTCTCCGGGGCCGATGTGGAGAAATCGCTCGACGACATCTCCGGCGGCGAGCAGCGCCGCCTCTCGCTGGCGATCCTGGTTGCCTCCGGCGCCAACGTCCTGATCCTCGACGAGCCGACCAACCACCTCGATATCGAGAGCCGTGAGGCGCTCGAGGACGCGCTCTCCGCCTACGAGGGTGCCGTCATCCTCGTCTCCCACGACCGCGCCCTGCTCGAGGCGGTCGGCAGCCGCACGGTCGTCTGCGAAGGCAGTGAGCTGCGTAGCCACCCGAGTGGCTGGGCCACCTACCAGCGGCAGCGCGAGGAAGATGAGGAAGCCGCTGGTGCGGCCGCAGCCGCGGCAAAACGCTCCGCCAAGGGCGGCAAGAAGCAGAGCCCGCGGGTTGTCGCGCAGAGGGCCGCGCGCAAGGCAAGCCGCCTCGCCGAGAAGATCGAGGCCGCGGAGGCGGAGCTGCGCGAGGTCGAGGAGGAGCTCTCTGATCCGGCCGCTTGGTCGACGCCGGCCAAATGGGAGCGGGCGAACGAGCGCCACGAGGCGGCCAAACGCAAGGTCAGCAAGCTCTACGAAGAATGGGAGGCGGCCGAACGGGCAGTCAGCGCAGCGGGCGATCCAGCTTGACCAGGGTGCCCTTGCCGGGTGCCAGGGTGATGTTGCGCACCCTGACCGCCTCGGGCTTTGGGTTGGGAGCGCTGAGCTCGGCGCGCTCAACGAACTCGCGCAGGATGATTCGCATCTCGTATTCGGCGAAAGCAGCGCCGATGCAGCGCCGCACGCCGCCGCCGAAGGGGATCCAGGCGTAGTTGTCGGCCTTTTCGGTGAGGAAGCGCTCGGGCCGGAACTCGTCCGGATTGGGGAAGAGGTCCTCGCGGTAGTGCAGGGCGGCGATCGCCGCCATCACGAAGCTGCCTTTGGGCAGTTCGTAGCCGCCGATCTGGGCGGGCGCCGTCAGCCGGCGGGCGACGTCGACGATCACGGGGCGCGCCCGCAGCGTCTCTTTGACGGTCGCTTCGAGATATTCGTCCTCACCGGCGGCGATCGACTCGCGCAGCTTGTTCAGCACGCGGGGGGTGCGCAGCAGCCGCTCCATCGCCCAGGCAAGGCCGGTCGCTGTCGTCTCGTGGCCGGCACCGAGCACGGTGACGAGCTCGTCACGCAGCTCTTCGTCGCTCATCGGGCTGCCGTCGTCGTGACGGGCCTGCAGCAGCAGCGAGAGCACGTCGTCGTGGCCCTCCTCGCCGGCTTCGGCCTCCTTGCGCCGCAGCCCGATCTCCTCGTAGATGAACTCGTCGAGCCTTTCGCGGGAGCGCAGGAAACGCGGCCAGGGGCTGCCGGGACCGAAGTTGCGGCGCAGCGCGGGGAAGGTCGTGATCAGGCCGACCCGCTTGCTGAAGTCGTCGATCAGGGCCTCGAAGCGGGTCAGCCGATCCTCGTCGTGGACGCCGAAGACGGCGCGCATGATCACCGCCAGGGTGATCCGCTGGGTATGGGGCCGCAGCGAGAACGGCTCGCCGACCGGCCAGGTCTCCATCTGCCTCTGGGTCATCTCACGAATCAGTTCGCCATAGCCGCGGACCCGCTCGCCGTGGAAAGGCGGGAGGAGAAGCTTGCGCTGCTGCATGTGCGGAGCGTCGTCGAGGGTCAGCACCGAGTTTGGCCCGAGCGCCGGCTCGAGCACAGTGGCGTTGGCCTCGCCGGCGTGGAACTGCTCCGGCGAGCCGGTGAACATCGCTTTGACCAGCGCTGGGTCGGCGACGTAGTAGAGCCGGCCGAAAAAGGGAAAGGAGAGGCTGAAGATATCCCCGTAGCGACGCTGCAGTTGGACCAGGAAGCCGAGCGGGTCGCGCGCGTAGCGCAATGCCTGCAGCAATCTGGGGGCTTTCGAGCCGGGCGGCGGATCGGTACGCGCGAGCGCGGCGGCGGGGGGCTGCGAGATCGTTGCCTGCTCCATCGGCACAGCACCATAGAACATCGACTGGCTGACCAGCCAGTTCGCGTCGTGCACTGTCGCGTATCCGACTTTGACCACACTGAGGCGGGGTCAAAGTCGGATACGCGGTCAGAAGACGATCGTGCGCGGGCCGTCGAGCAGCACTCGGTCGTCGAGATGCGCCTGGACTGCCCTGGCGAGGACGAGCCGCTCGATATCGCGGCCGATCCGCTCCAGGTCAACGACCTCATCGCGGTGGCTGACTCGGGTCACGTCCTGGTCGATGATCGGACCGGCGTCGAGCTCCTCGGTGACGTAGTGGGCGGTGGCGCCGATCAGCTTGACGCCGCGCTCGTGGGCGCGGCGGTAGGGGTCGGCGCCGACGAAGGCGGGCAGGAAGCTGTGGTGGATGTTGATCGCCGGCGTGTTGAGGCGGGCCAGGAACTCGCCCGAGAGGATCTGCATGTAGCGGGCGAGGACGAGCAGGTCGATGCCGGCGAGCAGCTCGAGAATGCGCTCCTCCGCGGCCTCTTTTGCGCCGGACTCGACCGGGACGTGATGGAAGGGCAGCCCGAGCGAAGCGACCTGGTCGGCGTGCTCGGGATGATTGGAGAGGACGGCGACGACCTCCGCGCCCAGCTCGCCGCTGCGCCAGCGCCAGAGCAGGTCCGAGAGGCAGTGGTCTTCGCGCGAGACCATGATCGCCACCCGCTTGCGCTCGCTCGACTCGGCAAAGCGGTAGTCCATCTCAAAGCGCTTGGCGATCTCCGCCTCGAAGCGACCGTGGACCCCTTCGCGCTCGCCCTCAGGCACGGAGTCAAAGACCATGCGCATGAAGAAGCGACCCTCGTTGCTGGAGTGTTGATCGGCATCGACGATGTTGAGCCCGGCCTCGGCAAGGAAGCCACTGACAGCCGCGATCAGCCCCGGCCGGTCTGGGCAGGCAAGCAGCAGTCGCGTTGTCGGCGTCTCAGCGATCCCGGCATCATCCCGGTTAACTCCGAACTGCATCAAATTCTCTATCTACTGGGAGGAGAATTTGATGCAGTTGGGGCGGGTAGGGTGGTTGGGATGCGGATTACGGCTGCGCCTGACGGGTTTACCGAGCGGATCGGGCTGATGCTCAACCGGTTGCCGACGCCGATCGGTGAGGCGATGTTTGCGATGCCTGTTGCCCGGGCTCTACAGGTCGCGCAACGCACTGGGATACTCGGGGCACTGGCAGAGGGACCGCGTCAGCCGGATGAGCTGGCTGAGCACCTGGGGCTCCAGGCCACGGGCACCGAGCTCGTCCTCGACGTGATCGCCTCTCTGGGCCACGTCGAACTGCGCCCAGATGGGAGCTATGAGATGACTGCTCGCGCCCGTCGCTGGCTCGATCCGCGCTCCGATCACTACCTTGGCGACTTCCTCGCCGACACGGCCGAGTACTGGCAGTGGTGGCAGAACCTCGAGGAGCTGGTTCGCGACGGCCGCCACGCTGAGCTGCACGACAGGCCGCCCGAGGATCCCTACTGGCGCTCCTACATCCGCGGCCAGTACCAAATCGCCAGGCTTAGCTCCGACGAGGTGGCTAAGGCGGTGCCGCTGCAGAAGGGCGCCCATTCGCTGCTCGACGTCGCCGGCGCCCACGGTGAGTTCTCGATGGCGCTCTGCCGCCACCATCCGGGGCTGAAGGCGACAATCGTCGACCTGCCTGGAAGCGCCCGCGTCGGCCGCGAGATCGTCTCGGGCGCCGGCATGGACGACCGCGTCCACCACGTTGAGGGCGACATGTTCGAGGCCGACTTCGGCGGCTCCCACGATGGCGCCCTCTGCTTCAACATCGTCCACCACCTGACGCCGGACCAGGCAAAAGAGCTGTTTGCGCGCATCCGCGCCGTGCTGCGTCCCGGAGCCCCGCTCTGCGTGCTCGAGCTCTACGACCGTCCGGAGGGCCAGAAGCCCGACTCCGGCTCGATCCTCGGCCTCTTCTTCCACCTCACCTCGGGCGCCGACACCTACACCGTCGAGCAGGTCTCCAACTGGCTCGCCGACTCTGGCTTCGGTCCGACGGAGAAGAAGACGTTTCGCACCTTGCCAAGCCTGGCAATGGTCAGCGCCAAAGCCGTCTGAGCGAGCAGACTTTCCCGTTTTCGCTGCAGGATCCGTTCCACCGACTGAAGTGGCAGATCGCACATCGTGCCTGAGTTCGTTTCAAAAGGCACACAGTATGTGAGCAGTGTGAGCGCGATCACCTTCCGTTGCCGCAAATACCGGCACGGTCCCGCGCTTGCTCACAAAACGCACATATTTCATCCCTATCCTGGCCGCCTGTGCCGCCTTTCCCGCTGTTGCTCTCGCGGCCGGCGGAGATTCCGCGCCGCGCACCGGCGTCGCTGACGCCACGCCGGCCACGATCGCCGTTCTGCAGCGGCCGATCACGCGCTTCCACAAGACGATCCGCGCCACGGTCGCCCACATCGAAGCGGTCCATCAAGCCGATGCCCGCCGCAAGCGCCGCGAACTCTTCGCCAGCCTCCCCGCCGGCGTCTCCCGGGCCACGCTCGACTCCATCGGCGCCTGCGAGTCCGGCGGCGATCCGACTGCCGTCTCCTCCGATGGCAGCTACCGCGGCAAGTACCAGTTCGACTTCGGCACCTGGGAATCCGTCGGCGGCTCCGGTGATCCGGCGGTAGCCCCCGAGCAAGAGCAGGACTACCGTGCCGCCCTCTTGTACGCGCAATCTGGCTCCAGCCCCTGGCCCGTCTGCGGCTGAGCCTACGATCAGGGGTATGAGCGAGGCGGTCCCGACTCCCGATCCCAAGGGACCGCAGCGCAAGCCCCCAAAAGAGGCGATCGCCGAGGCCAAGGTCCGCGCCCCCTCACGTGGCAACCGCAAGCTCGAGTCCTTCCTCGATGCCATCAACGGCGACGAGCAGGTGGGGGCCTGGTGGTACATGACGCAGGTGCACGCGGAGCGGCTGGGGATGTCGGACCACTCCTGGGTGCACATGCAGATCGTGCTGAACATCGCGCTGCGGCTGCTGCGGCTGTTGGTCAAGGCGGGCGTCGAGCCGGCTGTGGTTGCCGATCATGGGATGTCGCCGCGCGACGCTGAGGTGGTTGTCGCCGGCGGCGCCCTGCTGCACGACGTAGGGATGTCGATCCACCGGCAGGACCACGAGGCATACAGTTTGTTCCTCGCCAACGGGGCGCTCGAACGGCTACTGGCCGATACCTACCGGCAGCCCGAGAGGACGATCGTCGCTGCGGAGATCTTGCACGCGATCATCGGCCATCGCCGCCGCGGCGAGCCGTACACGCTGGAGGCTGGCGTGGTGCGGGTCGCCGATGCGCTTGACATGGCCCAGGGACGCACGCGGCTGCCGATTGAAGCCGGACAGGAAGGGATCCACTCGATCTCGGCCGCCGCTGTGGACGAGGTCCGGATCGAGGCGGGGGAGAGTCGCCCAGTGCGGATCGAGATCGAGCTCAACAACTCGGCCGGGATCTTCCAGGTCGACGACCTGTTGGCAACGAAGATCCGTGGGACGCCGCTCGAGGGCCGCGTCGAAGTGGTCGCCGAGATCGAGGGCGAGACCGAGAAGCGCCTGCTCAGCGGCTTCCGGCTGGACTAGAAGCGCTCGAGGTCGTAGCGGCGCCGTTCCTTGCGCGCCTCAAGGCGACCCTGAACTATCGAGAGCACGATCACGGTGATCGCGAAGAAGGCGATGACGCCGAAGCAAAAAAAGGTGATCGTCTTGTCCGTAGTCGGCCCAGCGAGACCGACGCCGTTGTCGGCAAATGCGATTGGCGCCGCAAGCAGCAGCGAGAGCAGCGCAACGCCGATTGCCGCGAAAGCTGTCGCTGGCCGAGAGGGAATCTTCACGCCCGCCAATCTAGCGCACGGGACGGGCATCCCCGGAGGAAACCTTAGAGCCCACCCCGGCAAGGACCCTAGAGGCCATTCCTATGCGGGTTTCCGCAGGGGATGCCCGTCCCGTGCGCTCCATAGGATGCGCCGCCCATGAGTACCCTCGAAGCCATCGTCCTCGGCCTCGTCCAAGGACTGACCGAGTTCCTGCCGATCTCCTCCAGCGGGCACCTGCGGATTGTGCCGGCACTACTCGGCTGGCCAGATCCCGGAGCCGGCTTCACCGCCGTGATCCAGCTGGGGACGATGGCCGCGGTCCTGATCTACTTTCGCGCCGATCTCTGGCGCATTGCAGCCGCCTGGCTTGGCGAACTGCGGGTGCCGATTCGCCAGGCCGGTCAGGACGCGAAGCTGGGCTGGTTCATCGTCCTGGGAACGATCCCGATCTCGATCTTCGGTTTCATCTTCAAGGACCAGATCGAGTCGGGCGCGCGCAGTCTCTACCTGATCGGCTCGGCCCTGATCCTCTTCTCTTTCGTGATGGTGCTCGCCGAGCGGGTCAGCACTCGGCAGCGCTCCTTGACCGAGATGAACGGCCGCGACGGGCTCTTCATCGGCCTCGCCCAGGCACTTGCCCTGATCCCCGGCGTCTCGCGCTCAGGGGCGACGATCTCGGCCGGCCTGTTTCGCGGCTTCGATCGTGTCGCGGCCGCCCGCTATTCGTTCCTACTCTCGGTGCCGGCCGTCGTCTTGAGCGGCCTCTTCGAGCTGCGCAAGGTCGGCGAAGCCGGCGGTCCCTCGGCGACGGCGACGGTGATCGCCACCCTCGTCGCCTTCGTCACCGGCTATGCGGCGATCGCCTGGCTGCTCCGCTATCTCAGCACCCACACGCTGGAGATCTTCGTCGTCTACCGAATCGCCCTGGGTGCGCTTGTGCTGGCGTTGACAGCGACGGGCGCGATCAGCTAGGAGACCCTCCTAAGCCCTAAAATGGCGAACGGCCCGGGGCAGTGGGCCGTTCGCGGTGACGAGAGAGGAGTCTCGTGAGGCTGGAATACTGGCGGCCCGCTTTGCCGCCGCAGTGAACATTCAGAGAATCCCTGGAGACGGTCGGGTAACGACTTTCCCGCAAATTAGGCCATTTGACCTGTGAAAATCCTGTGAACGCAGGGCTTTTCTCCAGGCGCCCGTCGTCCTCACCGCATACAATCCCCCCGTCTTCTCAGCACTGTCACTCCATCGCCAGAGACCAGCGCCGTCCACTTGAACCCCCAGCAGACGATCCGGCTCGCGGTAATCGACGACGACAGCGGCTTCGTCACGGTCCTTTCCAAGCGCACCGAAGCCGCCGGCTGGCAGCAACGTGTGCTGAGCAGCGCGATCCCGCCGGAGGAGCTGGTGGCGATGAAGTTGAACGCGCTGCTGCTCGACATGGCCGTGCTCGGCGATGAAGCCTGGGACTACCTGGGGCGGGTCTGCGAGATGCTGCCCGACCTCGGCGTCGTCGTCTGCACCGGCCGCTCAACGGTCGCGCAGCGAGTGCGCGGGCTGCGGCTGGGCGTGGATGACTGGATCGGCAAGCCCTGCCATCCAGAGGAGGTGATGGCGCGAATCGAAGCCGTCTCCCGCCGCCGTCGTCGCAGCCGCGCCGACATCGACGCCGGGCCGCTCGTCGTCGGTGAGCTCGAGATTCGCGCCGATCAGTTCCAGGCTTTCGTCGGCGACGGCAGCCTCGACCTCACCCGCCGCGAGTTCGAGCTGCTGCAGCTGCTCGCCGACACCAAGGGCCAGGTGCTCGAGCGCGAGGCGATCTACCAGCGGGTCTGGGGCTACGCGATGGCCCACGGCGACCGCTCAGTTGACGTCTTCATTCGCAAGCTGCGCCAGAAGCTGGAGAAGCGCTCGCCGGGCTGGCGCTACATCCACACCCACTTCGGCGTTGGCTACCGCTTCGATCCCGAGACTGTCGGCGGAGTCGCACCCGAGTTGGCCGAGGAGGCGTCGATCGCCAGCGTCGATCCCCGGGCCACCGATTCACAAGTAGTTCACAGCAGCTTTACGGTCGCGTAACCGCACACCCGCTCACTGCGGCCATCCTCGCGGGCCATGTTGGAGATCAGGCCCGAGGAGCACGCAGCCCTCGTCGACGGCCGTCCGTTGAGTCTGACCGTGCGCGAGCTGCAGCTGCTGACCACACTGGCTGCGCATCCGCAGCGCATCCTCACCCGCGAGGAACTCTACGCCGAGGTTTGGGGTCGAGAGCCTCGCCACGATGACCGCTCCGTTGACGTTTACGTCAGCCGCCTGCGCCAGAAGCTGGGCGAGGCGCTGCCCGGCCAGCGCCTGATCCACACCCACAGCGGCATCGGCTACCGCTTTTCGCCGGAGGGCTAGGGCGGGTGCGGGTCCGGGTCTTTTACATCTTTTTCACAACCTCGATACACGCAGGTAACAAGCTCTCTCGCAGCCGCTGAGAGTGTGGCGAGCGTCGGCCGGCCCCTAGGGCCGTCAACCCATGAGAAACGAGAAGGAGACAGAGTGAAAAGCTCCAGATGGCTTGCCGTAGTCGCCTCCGCGGCCGCCCTGGCGATCGGCGTTGCGGCCTGTGGCAGCAGCGACGACGAATCGAGCGCCAGCGGCAGCGGTGACCTCTCGGGGTCGATCCGCATCGATGGTTCGAGCACCGTCGCGCCCCTCACTGAAGCGGTCGCCGAGGAATTCCAGGCGGAAAACCCGGATGTCAAGGTAACCGTCGGGACCGCGGGCACCGGTGGCGGCTTCGAAAAATTCTGTGCCGGCGAAACCGACATCAGCGACGCCTCGCGTGAAATCGAGGCCGAAGAGGTCGCCAACTGCAAGAAGCAGGGCATCGGCTACGAGGACGTCCACGTCGCCACCGACGCGCTGACCGTGATGATCAACAACGAAAACCCGGTCGCCTGTCTCACCGTCGACCAGCTGGCCGCCGTCTGGGGCCCCGACTCGAAAATCTCCAACTGGGACGAAATTCCGGGCCTGAAAGAGGAATTCGACGAGGAGCTCGCCCTGTTTGGGCCCGGCACCGACTCGGGCACCTTTGACTACTTCACCGAAGAAATCAACGGTGAGGAGGGTGCTACCCGCAAGGACTACAACAACGTCGGAGAGAATGACAACGCCACCGTTACCGGTGTCGAGGGCGCGCCCGGCGGCATGGGCTACGCCGGCTTCTCCTATTACACAGAGAACGAAGGCGAGCTGAAAGCACTGGAAGTCGACAACGGCAAAGGTTGCGTCGGTCCCTCTGTGGAAACGGCTCAGGACGGTTCCTACTCGCCCCTCAGCCGGCCGCTCTTCATCTACCCGAGCGACTCGGCGCTGAAGAAGCCAGAGGTCAAGGCGTTCGTCGATTACTACCTCGAAAACGTAACCGACATCGCCGAAGCGGTTGGCTTCGTGCCGCTGACCGAAGCACAGCTCGAAGAGTCCGAAGCGGCCGCGGCAAAGGCTGGCGCCTAGCGCCGCCTCCAGCTCGTGATCGGTACTGGCAAAGGGACTTTGGAGCCGGCCGGGAATCTTCCCGGCCGGCTCCAAGCCCCGAGCCGGCGTTACGGCGAGAGGGCGATCCAGGGCCTGCTCGCCCTCTGCGGCGTCCTCTCCGTCCTCACCACGACCGCTATCGTCATCTCGCTGATCGGCCCGATGACCGGTTTCTTCGGAATCGTCTCGATCGGCGAATTCTTCGGCACCGAGTGGACTCCCCAGTTCGAGCCGCCCAGCTTCGGCGTGCTGGCGATCGTCGCCGGCACCCTCAACGTCACCTTCTGGGCGATGCTGTTCGCGGTTCCGGTCGGCCTCGGGGCGGCGATCTACCTCAGTGAGTACGCCCCCCCGCGGGTGCGCAAGACGCTCAAGCCGACCCTCGAGATCCTCGCCGGCATACCGACCGTGGCGATCGGGTTCTTCGCCGTCAGCTTCCTCCTTCCCGAGCTGATCCAACCGCTCTGGCCGGATGGATTGCACGGCGGCGCGGTCGGTAAACCCTTCATGGCGCTTGCCGCCAGCCTCGGCATCGGCCTGATGGTCGTGCCGATCATCGCCTCGCTCTCAGATGACGCGATGTCGGCGGTGCCACGCGGCCTGCGTGAAGGCGCCTACGCGATGGGGTCGACGAAGATGGAGGTCTCGACCAAAGTCGTCTTCCCGGCTGCCCTCTCGGGCATCGTTGCTTCAATTGTGCTGGCGATCTCGCGCGCCGTCGGAGAGACGATGATCGTCGTCCTCGCGGCCGGCTCGACCCCGAACCTGACCGGCTGGCCCAACGAGGCGATCCAGGCGATGACCTCCTACATAGCGGTCACCGCGACGGGTGACATACCGGCCGGCTCGATCAGCTACAAGTCGATCTTCGCGGTGGGCACGCTGCTCTTCCTGATGACGCTGGCGATGAACGTGATCAGCATCAGGCTGGTTCGCAAATACCGCGAGGTCTACGAGTGATGGCCGGGCGGGGTACGGCGGCGCCCCGCAATAGGCTGGCGGTCGCCGGGGCGCGGGCAACGACGCGGGCAATGCTGAGCAACCAGCCACGGAGTGACGTGATCCGCAACGCGGTCTTCGCGGGCCTGCTCCTACTGGCGATCTCAATCGCCCTGGCAGGTTTGCTGGCGCTGCTCATTCAGGCATTCGTCAAGGGATCCTCAGCGCTCAGCCCGGACCTCTTCACCAACGGCCCCTCCGCGATCAACCCCGAGAACGCGGGCTTTCGGCCGGCGATAATCGGCTCGCTGGAGCTGATCGCAGGGGTGATGCTCTTCGTCGTTCCGATCGGCATCGGCGCGGCCCTCTATCTCGAGGAGTACGCGGACAACACACGCTGGTGGAACCGCGCGATAGAGGTGAACGTCCAGAACCTCGCCGCGGTTCCCTCGATCATCTACGGCATCCTCGGGCTCGGCTTTATCGTGCGCGGGCCGCTCGACCTCGGGTTCGTTCTCGCCGCGGGCTCGCTGACGCTGGCGCTGCTGGTGTTGCCGATGGTGATCATCGCCGCCCGCGAGGCGATCCGTGCCGTTCCGGACTCGATCCGCCAGGGCTCGCTTGCGCTCGGTGCCACCCAATGGCAGACGATTCGCACCCAGGTCCTACCGGCCTCGATCCCGGGAATCATCACCGGAATCATCCTCGCGGTCTCGCGAGCGTTGGGTGAGGCAGCGCCGTTGCTGCTGGTCGGCGCCGCCTCGTTCGTCACCTTCGATCCGGAACCGTTCGGTAGCGATGGCTACACGGCGCTGCCGGTGCAGATCTATAACTACGCGACGCGTCCCCAAGAGGAGTTCCAGGCGTTGGCCGCGGCCGGGATCATCGTCATGCTGGTCGTGCTGCTGGCGATGAACTCTTTCGCTATCTGGCTACGAAATCGTTACGAGCAGAGATGGTAGGTGGTCTAGGGTGAGCAAGCAGATGGCACACGACGAGACCAGGGCGGGAAGCGGCCGCGAGGCCCGCGAGGCGGCGGCGGAACGGGCCGCGATCGCCGTGCGCCCCGGAGAGTTCCAGGGCGGCCACAGCGGCCTGCGGGAAAAAGTGTTCGAGATGAAGGGCGTCGAGGTCCTCTACAGCGGAGTCTCAGCCGTCAAGGGCATCTCGATGGATGTCCACCGCAACGACGTGACGGCGCTGATTGGCCCTTCGGGCTGCGGCAAGAGCACCCTGCTGCGCTGCCTGAACCGGATGAACGACCTGATCCCCGGGGCGGAAGTGCGCGGCGACCTGCTCTACCACGGCGAGGATCTCTACGGTGAGGCCGTCGACCCGGTGCAGGTGCGCAAGCTGATCGGGATGGTCTTCCAGAAGCCGAACCCGTTTCCTAAGTCGATCTACGACAACGTCGCCTTCGGGCCGCGCATCCTCGGCCGCAAGGATGACCTCGAGGCCACGGTCGAGAAAGCCCTGCGCAGTGCGGCGCTCTGGGGCGAGGTAAAGGACCGTCTCGACGACAACGCCTTTGGCCTCTCCGGCGGCCAGCAGCAACGCCTCTGCATCGCTCGCTGCATTGCTGTGCAGCCGGATACGATCCTGATGGACGAGCCCTGCTCGGCGCTCGACCCGATCTCGACCGGCAAGATCGAGGATCTGATGATCGAGTTGAAGAAAGAATTCTCGATCGTGATCGTCACTCACAACATGCAGCAGGCGGCGCGCGTCTCCGACCGCACCGCCTTTCTCATGGTCGAGCTCGATGCCGACGAGGACAACCGTTGGGGCCGCCTCGTCGAGTACGACGACACCGAGAAGATCTTCACCAACCCGGCCGACGGCCGCACCGAGGACTACGTCTCCGGCAAGGTTGGGTGAGCCCGGTGGTCGAGCAGACCCGGGTCCACTACCAGCAGGAACTCGAGCAGCTCGAGGCGAGCTCGATGGGCGGGCTCGACCTGGCGAGCGCGGCGCTGAGTCGCACGATGGAAGCGATCGAGCACCAGGACGTCGAGTTGGCGCAGATCGTCGTCGCCGACGATGACCGCATCGACGGCCGCTACTTGGAGGTGCATCAGGCGCTGATCACGCTGCTGGCGACGCAATCGCCGGTGGCAACCGACCTGCGGCTGATCTCGGCGCTCCTGCACGTGCTCAAGAACGTCGAGCGGATGGGCGACCAGTGCGTGAACATCTGCAAGATGATCCCGCTGACCGGCAACGAGCCGCCGGCGGACCGGGAGATGATTAAGCTGATCCTGGCGATGGGTGGGCAGACGAAGACGCTGATCAGCCAATCCAAGCGGGCCTTTTCGGACCGTGACGTCGAACTCGCGCGCGACCTGGTCCGCCAGGACGACGTCGTCGACAACCTCAATCGCGAATGCTTTCGCCTCGCTCTCGAGATCGGCGACGACGCCGACAAGCGCGAGTGGGCGATGACAATGCTGCTGGCCGCTCGCGCGATCGAGCGGATCGGCGACAACGCTGTCGATATCGGCGAGCAGGTCGCCTTTGTCGTCACGGGGCTGTTTCAGGAGTTCGAGGACGCCTCGCATCCAGCAGGCTAGGCGGGGCGGGTCCTGTCACCGTTTTGGTGCCACCACCCGCTGCGGGGGCGGCTGCGCCGCCTCCTCGGGGTGGTCCCCCAAAACGGCGCCACCCGCCCCGAGTAGCCCGTCCGGCTGACGGTTGAGATCCGGCGGGTCTGGGAACATGCGAGAGAACGCTGTGACGCTCTGTGCCGCTATAGATATTGGATCGAATACGACGCGCGTGCTCGTGGCGGAGCCCGTTGATGGGCAGTTGAAGAAGGTGATGGAGCAGCGGGCGTATACGCGGATCAACAAGGCGCTTGATGGGGATGGGGCGATCCTTGGGGAGAAGGTCGATGAGGTCTGCGGCGTTGTCGCGACTCAGGTGCGGCTGGCGAAAGAGCTTGGCGCGGAGGAGATCCGCGCCGTCGCTACCGCGGCCGTGCGCGAGGCTTCGAACAGCGACGAGGTCGCGGTGGCGATCGGCGACGCGGCGGGCATTCGGGTTGAGGTGCTCAGTGATGAGGAGGAGGGGAGGCTCTCGTTCATCGGCGCGACCAAGACGCTCGGCCATCCGGTCGAGGGCAGGGTTGGGGTCGTTGACGTTGGCGGCGGTTCGACCGAGGTGATCCTCGGCACCGTGCCGGGAGGCGCCAGCGAGGTGCGCTCCTGGCGGGTCGGCTCTGGTGTGCTCGCCGACGAGCTGATCTCCTCGGACCCCCCCTCCGCGGCCGAGATCCGCAAGATCCGCGACCGCATCGATGACATCTTCAGCGGGGTCGAGATCGAGCACCCCGCGCAAGCGGTCGCGGTCGGGGGCAGCGCCACGTCACTGCGTCGTCTGGTCGGCGCCGTGCTCGAGTACGAGACCTTGGAGCGGGGCATCCGCGTGCTCTGCGGCGACCCGGCTGCCGAGGTCGCTCGTCGCTTTGAGCTCGATCCAGAACGGGTGCGCATCCTCACCACCGGCGTCCTGCTGTTGGAGAAGGTCTCCGAGTTGCTCGGCCAGCCTTTGCAAATCGGCAAGGGCGGCCTGCGCGAGGGGGTCATCCTTGACCTCCTCAACGGCAGCGCCAACGGCTCCCGCCTGCGCCTCGTCGCTTAGCGGCGGAGGAGCCCGGTCGTTTAGCCTCGTTGCGTGGCTGGTGCACGCAAGGTCGAGCTCGACTGCGAGGGCTCGTTTTCGGAGGCGGCCGCGCGGGCGGTAAAGGTTCGTGCCAGCGAAGTCTTCGAGCACGCCGAGGGAGTTCTCGACCTTGAAGACGTCGAGCGCGTCCATGACATGCGAGTGGCGACTCGCCGGTTGCGTGCGGCGCTCGAGATCTTCGCGCCCTGCTTCCCGGTCAAGCGGCACCGTAAGGCGCTGAAGAAGGTAAAGGCCCTGGCCGACGCGCTCGGCGAGCGGCGCGACGCCGACGTCGAAATCGCTCTGCTGGAAGGGCTCGCCAACGAGGCAGCGCCGGCCGATCGTGAGGCGATGCGGCGGCTGGTCGAAGATCGCCGCACCAGCCAGGGCAAGGCCAATGAGGAGCTCGCGCCCTACGTCGCGACAAAGCGACTGAAGAAGCTGCGGCGGCGCCTGGTGAAGCTGGTCAAGGCAGCCGGTTCATGATTGTTGCCCTGGCCGGAGAGGTGTCGCCATGAAGGCTCGTGTGGTCGAGGGCCTTGATCCCGCCGGGCCACTGCGGCCCAACGTCGGGCGGATCATCGCCACGCGTCTCGGCGAGCTGCGCGGTTTTTCCGAGGCCGCCCTCGCCCCTAACGCGAACGAGGCCCAACATGACATGCGGATCGCGGCCAAGCGGCTGCGCTACGTACTCGAGATCTTCGCCCCTTGCCTCGGCGAGGAGGCGGCGGAGGCGCGCCGGGCCGCCAAGCGGCTGCAGTCCGTCCTCGGAGACCTGCACGACTGCGACTTGATGCTCACCGAGGTCGAGCAGATCGGCTCAGTCGCGGCGATCCTGCGCGAGCGCCGCGAGCGCCTCTTCCACGAGTTCGTCGAGCTCTGGCAAGCCGAGGCAAGCAAGGGCACCTGGGCAGTGCTCGAGCGAGGCATCTAGAACCAAACGCGGATTTTCCATGTCAGGCATGGGAAATCCGCGTTTCGTCCCGATCACCGGATATTCACGGCGCGTTTCCGGCGCGTTCACAACTTTTCGCTGCTAATCGCGAACTCTGGTCGTGACAGAAACGACTAGAGCAGGGAGACATCGATGGCTTCCCGAGTTGACATGCATTGCCATTCCACCGCCTCTCAACTTTCGCGGCTTGGAGTTCAGCGTTCGTTGGGGTTGCCCGAGTGCGCGACGCCGCCCGAGGAGGTCTACGAGCTGGCCAAGCGGCGGGGGATGGACTTCGTCACGATCACCGACCACGACACGATCGACGGCTGTCTCGAGCTCGTCGATCGTCCCGACTGCTTCATCTCCGAGGAGCTGACCGCTCGCTTCGCCGGCGAGTCCCAGGCGGTTCACGTCCTCTGTTACGGGATCACTCCCGGAGACCACGAGTGGCTGCAGGCACACGCCGGCGACGTTGAGGCCTGCGCCGCATACCTTGTCGAGAACGAGATCGCCTGCGCGCTCGCGCACCCGTTCTTCAACGTTGACGCACCGCTGACCCCGCGGCACCGCCGCCGCCTCGCCGAGCTCTTTCCGGTCTGGGAGGTGCGCAATGGCTCACGCGCGGCGGAGCTAAACATGCCGGCGGCGATCTACATTGAGACGCACGGAGGCACGGGCATCGGCGGTTCCGACGATCACGCCGGCGTGGACATCGGCCGCACCTTCACCGAGGCGCCCGCGGCCGCCACGCCGGAAGAGTTTCTGCGTCACCTGGCCGCCGGCCAAGTTGAGGCCGGTGGCGAACAGGGCAGCGCCGCCAAGTGGGCGCACGCGGCTATGGCCCTGGCCACGCGCGCCCTCGGCGGGTCGGGCGAGGAGAGGGCGCCCGACCCCGCCGCGGTGCTGAAGATCGCCCAGCGGACGATCAGCGAGGGCGCGGCACGCGAGGGCAAGGTCGCCGCGGACATCGGCCCCGACGATGCGCGGGCGCTGCTGGAGGCTTGGCTGCGCTCGATCGAGCTCGACCGGCGCGGGCCGGAGCTGCTCGCCTACCTGCAGGCCGAGGACTTCTCCCACGCCGATCTCTACCGCCGCGCTCGCCGGACCCACGAGCGGCGGCTGCGCGGCGCGATCTCCGACGGATCTGCCGCGGCCCGTGACGGCAACATCGCCGCCGCTCTGGGGAGCCTCTTCGACGCGCTCATCCCCGCCGTGCCCTATGCGCCGGCGACGATCTTTCTCGGAGCCGAGAAGGCGAAGCTGGCGAGCAGGGCGGGCGAGCGGCCGCGGATCGCGCTGATCGCCGATGGGATCGGCGCCACCCACGGAGTTTCGGCGACGATCGAGAAGATCCGCGAGCTCGGCGTCCCGGGCTTCGAGATCGAGGTGGTCGGCACCGACGCCGGGGTTGACTGTCGTCTGCCCGCCGCCGCTGAGCTCGAGGTGCCCTTCTACCCGGGCATGAGCCTCGGGGTTCCCGGCCTTCCCGGAATGGCCGAGATCCTCGCCGAACGACGCTACGACGCGGTCCACATCACCGCGCCTGGCCCCGCCGGCGTCGCCGGAATGCTGCTCAACCGGATCGGGGGCACGCCGCTGATCGCCAGCTACCACACCGAGCTCGCCGCCTATGCGGGGCTGCGCAGCGGTGACGGTGGCGTCGAGGCGCTCGTCAAAGCGGCCATCGGAGCCTTCTACGGTGCCCCCTCCCTGGTGCTCTCGCCGAGCCCCGCGTCGGATCGCTCGCTGCTCGCGCTCGGTGTCGAGCCGGACCGCCTCGGCCGCTGGGAGCGCGGTGTCGATGTGTCCCGCTTTGACCCCGTCAAGGCGGCCCGGGAGGATTTCCCAGGCGAGATTAAGGTCCCTCTACGCAGGCCGCCTCACCCGCGAGAAGGGCGTCGACCTGCTCGCCGAGAGTTTCCTACGCGCTCGCAAAGCTGACCCGAGACTGCACCTGCTCCTCGCCGGCGGTGGGCCGGAGGAAGACGAGCTGCGCAGCCGCCTCGGCGAGCACGCGACCTTCCTTGGTTGGCTCAAGGGAGAGGAGCTCGCTCGCGCCTACGCCAGCGCCGACATCTTCCTTTTCTGCTCGACCACGGATACCTACGGGCAGGTGGTGCTCGAGGCGGGCGCTAGCGGCGTCCCCGTCGTCGCCGTCGCCGAGGGCGGGCCGGCCTCGCTGGTCGAGAACCGCCATACCGGCATGCTCTGCCAGGCCGACCCCGACCACATCGCCGGGACCGTCCTGCAGCTGGCGGCATCGCCGCTGCTGCGCCGCCATCTCGGCGCCTCCGCCGTCCGCGCCGTTCGCGAGCGCTCCTGGGAGCGGGCGATGGAGCAGCTCGCCGAGGGCTATCGACGCGCTCTCGGCGCCACGCCCGCGGCCGGGCAAGTCCCATCCCGCGCCGCCTGAGGCGACCCGGGATGGGGACGGGGCGGCAGTACGATGATCCAATCGACGATCCGGCCCTCTACTTCAATCGAGAGCTTTCCTGGCTCGACTTCAACCAGCGTGTTCTGGAACTGGCCGAGGACCCGGCGGTGCCGCTGTTGGAGCAGATCCGCTTCTGCGCAATCTACGCCTCCAACCTCGACGAGTTCTACATGGTCCGGGTCGCGGGACTGTTCGAGCAGCTCGACGCCGGAATCGACGCGCGCGGGCCCGATGGCCTGCGACCGGGCGAGCAGATCGACGCGATCCAGGCGCGCGTGCTCGAGCTCGACAAGCGCCTGCACGCCTGCTTCGACGGCAAGCTGCGTCCCGCCCTGGCGGAGGAGGGGATACGCATCGTCTCCCTGGGCTCGGCCAGCGAGGAGGAGCGGCGCGAGATCGACGTCCGCTTCCACGAGCAGGTCTTCCCGGCGCTGACCCCGCTCGTGATTGGCCTCGGTCGTCCCTTCCCCTACATCTCAAACCTCTCGCTCAGTCTCGGGGTGCTGCTTCGCGATCCGGAGAGCGGCAGCGAGATCATCGCCCGGGTCAAGGTGCCGAAGGAGCTGCTCGGCCGCTTTCTGCCGGTGGGCGACGGCGGCAAGGCCTTCGTGCCGCTGGAGGAGGTGATCGCTGCAAACCTCGACGCTCTTTTCCCCGGTACCGAGGTCGTCGACTACGGCTACTTCCGGGTGACCCGTGACGCTGATTTCACCGTCTCCGACGAGGCTGACGACCTGTTGCAGGCGGTCCAGGACGAGATCCGGCGCCGCCGCTTCGGTGAGGTTGTGCGCTTGGAGATTGCCGCCGGAATGAACTCGAAGCTGCGCCAGCAGTTGATCGACGCGCTGCGGCTCGAGGACCGTGAGGTCTATGACGTTGACGGCCTAATCGACCTCGCCGATTTGACCGCCGTCGCCGACGTGTCCGGCCACGCCGAGCTGCGCTACCCGCCCTGGACCCCGGTGACCCAGCCGCGCCTGCTCGGCGAGGACGACGAGCCCTGCGACATGTTCGCGACGATCCGCCAAGAAGACCTGCTCGTCCACCATCCCTACGACTCCTTCGCCAGCTCGGTTGAGCGCTTCGTCGAGCAGGCGGTCGCCGACCCCGACGTGCTGGCGATCAAGCAGACCGTGTACCGGACGAGCGACGACTCGCCGCTGGTGCCGTCGCTGATTCGCGCCTCCGAACGTGGCAAGCAGGCGGTCTGCATGGTCGAGTTGAAGGCCCGCTTCGACGAGGAGGCCAACATCCACTGGGCCAAGTCGTTGGAGGAGTCCGGGGTCCACGTCGTCTACGGCATCCCCGGCTTGAAGACCCACGTCAAGGCGATCCTCGTCGCCCGCCGCGAGGGCGATCGGGTGCGCGAGTACGTCCACATCGGCACCGGCAACTACCACCCCAAGACGGCTCGCCTCTATACCGACTTCGGCCTCTTCACCGCCGACCCCGAGATCGGCGCCGACGTCGCTGAGATGTTCAACTTTCTCACCGGCTATGGCCGCCCGGCCGAGTACCGCAAGGTGCTGGTCTCGCCGACGACGATGCGCGATCGCATCCTCGAGGAGATTTCCTCAACGGTTGAGGCACACGGTGCGGGGCAGGAGGCGCGGATCTCCCTGAAGATGAACTCACTGGTCGATGCGGCCTGTATCCGGGCGCTGTATGAGGCCTCGCAGGCTGGAGTTCGCGTCGACCTCAACGTGCGCGGGATCTGTTGCCTGCGGCCGGGGGTGCCCGGGGTCTCCGAGAACATCCGCGTCGTCTCGATCGTCGGCCGCTTTCTCGAGCACTCGCGCGTCTACGCCTTCGAACGGGGCGAGGAGACCCGTGTGCTGATGGGCTCGGCAGACCTGATGCCGCGCAACCTCGAGAGCCGGGTCGAGCTCGTCACCCCGGTCGAGGACCCCGTCCTGCGAGCCGAGTTGCTCGACGTGCTCGAGCGCTGCTTCGCCGACAACGCCAACGCCTGGGAGCTCGACGGTGAAGGGACTTGGACGCGCCTGGCGCCCGCGAACGGTCAGCGGCGCAGCGTTCAGGAGGAGATGCGCGAGCGCCACGCCGGTCGCGCCGCCGAGCATCTCGCCGCGATCGCTGGCTGAACCGCGACCGCCCGCCGCTGTCAATAGGATTGCCAGGTAGTGCGCCTCTCCCTCTTGCCCCGCGATCGAACCTTCTTCGATCTCTTCATCGAGGCCGGTGAGAACACCCTGCGGGCGGCGCGGCTGCTCGACCAGATGATGGCCACCTGGCCCGACTCCGGCGATCTCTCGAAACAGATCGTCGACGCCGAGCAGGAGGGAGACCGGATCACCCATGACATCGTCAAGCGCCTCAACTCGACCTTCGTCACGCCGATCGACCGCGAGGACATCTACGGGCTGGCGACCCAGATGGACGACATCGTCGACTACACAGAGGAGGCAGCCGACTTCCTCGGCCTCTACAAGATAGAGGCCCCGATGTCCCAGGCCCAGGATCTGACCAAAGTGCTGGTCGGCGCCTGCGAGCAGCTCGCCGAGGGGCTGGAGCACCTGCGTGACTTCAAGGACCTCGACAAGTACTGGATCGAAATCCATCGGCTCGAGAACGAGGGCGACCGGATTTCCCGCGATGCCGTCGCCTCGCTCTTTTCCAACGGCATCGACCCGATGGTCGTGATCCGCTGGAAGGACATGTTCGCCGTGCTCGAGAACGCGATCGACGCGACCGAGACGGCCGCCCAAATACTCGAGGGCATAGTCATCAAGAACTCGTGAGCTCCGACGTCATCCTCGTCATCGTCGTCGGCACCGCACTGGCCTTCGACTTCACCAACGGCTTCCACGACACCGCAAACGTCGTCGCCACGTCGATTTCGACCGGAGCGGCGCGGCCGCAGGTGGCGATTGGGCTCGCCTCGCTACTCAACTTCGCCGGCGCCTTCATCTCGATCTCGGTCGCGGCGACGGTCGCCAACGACGTCGTCAACTCCGCGGTCATCACCCCGACGGTCGTCTTCGCCGGGCTGATCGGGGCGATTGCCTGGAACTTGATCACCTGGTCGTTCGGGCTGCCCTCCAGCTCCTCGCACGCGTTGATCGGTGGCGTCGTGGGCTCCGCCGTGGCAGCGGCTGGCTTCGATGCCGTGATCGCCGATGGTCTGGTCGGCAAGGTGCTGATCCCCGCCGTGATCGCGCCAATCCTTGCCTTCGTGGTCGCCGGGGTCGCGATCGGCCTCGTCTATCGGATCGTCGGCAAACAGCGGCCGGGCACGGTGACCCGCGGCTTCCGCTACGGCCAGATCATCTCCAGCAGCCTGCTGGCGCTCGCCCACGGCACCAACGATGCGCAGAAGACGATGGGGATCATCACCCTGGCGCTGGTCGCCAACGGCACGCTCGGCGCCGACGCCGATCCGCCGCTCTGGGTGATCGTCTCGGCGGCGATGGCGATCGCCCTGGGCACTTACAGCGGCGGCTGGCGGATCATCCGCACCACCGGGACTCGGATCATCAAGATGGATGCCGCGCAGGGTTTCTCGTCGCAGGGCGCGGGTGCCGCCGTGATCCTCGCGTCGACGCACTTCGGCTTCCCGCTCTCGACCACGCACGTGATCAACGGCGGAATCATGGGAGCGGGGGCCGGCAAGCGGGTCTCGGCAGTGCGCTGGGGCGTCGCCGGCAACATCGTCACCGCCTGGCTGCTGACGCTGCCGGCGGCAGCTGCGATTGGGGCAGCCGCCTACGGCATCACTGCGATCTTTGGCGACGGTGCGCTGGGCCCGGTTCTGGTCACGCTGATGTCGCTCTCGCTGATCGCCGCCGTCTTCATGCGCCGTTCGCGGCAGGGCGCGCCCGTTCCGGCGAGCTGACCGGTGGCTGTTGTCGTCGAGACAAAGGAGCTGCTCGAGACGGTCGTTGCTTCGGTATTGGCCGGGGTCGGCATCACCGTTGTCTTCTCGGTGGCGATCTGGGGCGTTGCCCGCTTTGCCGACCTCAACAGGGCCGAGCGACCCCTTGCCGCCGGTGCAGCCGCGGCGCTGGCCGGTCTCGCTCTGACGGTCACCCTCGCCGCGGTCGTCTTCGGCATCGTGATCATGTCCAGTAAGTAGCGAGCCGGTGCGTAGAATTTTTCCCATGCGCACCCTGCGCAATGTCGCGATCATTGCTGTGCTGGCGCTGGCGGTCGCCTTTGCTCCCTCGGGCGGCAACGTCGCCGAAGCGATCCTGACCGCGATCACGATGGGTTTCCTTGCCGGCCTGGCTTGGATGCTGTTCGTGCTCAGTCGTCAGAACCAGCTCACCCTGGCCACCTTGACCGACGCGCGCCGGGCGATCCTCTACGCGGCATTCGGGATGCTCGCGCTGCTGATCGCCGGCAGCGATGAGCTCTTCTCTAGCGGCGGCGGCACCCTGGCCTGGATCGTCCTGCTCGGCGCTTCGGTGGCGGCGATCTGGCGGATCTGGATCGACGCAAACACCTACTGAGTCGATCACGTCACTGACTCGCGCGATTGAGCGCGCCACGGGCGCGTTCGCACCTGCGACGGTCGCGGCGTGCCGCCCCGGATCGTCAGCAGCGCAGGCCACAGGGAGGAAGGGAACGCCTCGGTCGAGCTGATCGCGGCGGTCCCCTTCCTGCTGCTGGCGGTCCTGGTGGCGGCACAGATCGCGCTCGTCGGCCAGGCTCTTTGGTCGGCTGGGGTTGCGGCCCGGGCGGGAGCCAGGGCGGCGCTGGTCGGGGGAGACGGCGCGGCGGCGGCGCGGCGGGCATTGCCGTCGATCCTTCGTGCCGGCGCCCGCGTGAGTGAAAGTGACGGCGTCGCCGTGCAGGTGGTGATTCCGCGCCTGCTGCCGGCGCTGCCACATTTGACGATCGGATCGAAGAGTGGCCTGGACGGCGGATAGGGAGACCGGGCAGGCGACGGTGGAGACGCTCGCCGCGATTCCCCTCTTGCTGCTGGCGGGCGGGGTCGCGCTGCAGCTCCTGCTCGCCGGTTACGCGTTGACCTTGGCTGATGGTGCAGCGGAGGCCGGCGCCCTTGCCATTGCCGACGGCCGTCCCGCGGCGAGGGCCGCGGAGGCGTCGCTTCCCGCTTGGGCCGCCGATCGAGCCGACATCGCGGTGCGGGGAGGCAAGGTGACGGTGCGCCTGGTCCCGCCCTCGCTCTTCTCGCCAATTGCGGAGCGCGTTGCTGTGACGAGCAGCAGCTACGCGAGGCCGGTCTCGAAATGACCGCCAAGGGGCGAGTGATCGTCGTGACGGCCGTCGGCGGGGCGTCCGGTTCGCGAGCCGCTGCCGCAGCCCTCGCCTGCGCGGGTTCGGAGCCGGATCGTCCTGGCCTCCTGATTGACATCGGCGGCCGTCCTCCGCGCCCTACGCTGGTCGCCTCGCGCGGAGCGCGGGATCTGGAGGAGCGACTGGCGGTTCACCTGCCTGGACTGCGTGCCGCCTCGCGAGGGCAGACGTGTCACCTCGCCGTCGCGGCCGGCGATTCCGAGGCCTTCGAGCACGTCCGCGCGGCGCTGCCGCTCGTTCGCGACTCGGTTGCCGTCGTGCACGCGCCGCCGAGTGTGTTTCAGGCGACCCTGACCGAGGCTGGCATCGAGCACACCGGCGTCCTGCTCCAGGCCGATCTCACTTCGGACCATGCGCTTACGGCTCTCTCGGTGCGCGACCTGCTCGATCGCGGCCTCCTCCTCCGCGTTCTCAAGCGCCCTCTCGGCTGGGTACCCGCGCGCCGCGCGCTGTTCGGCGTGTTGCCGCCCGAGGCACCTGGCGGCTTGCCTGTTCGTATCCGCAAATCCCTACTGCAAAGGGAAATTCCACTGGCGCACGTGTGCTACGTTGAGTCTGATGACGCGAAAGTTGACCCAGAGGGAACTGCGCAACAACAGCGGCGAGATCATGCGCGCGCTGGACGGAGGCGAGGACTTCATCGTGACCCGCAACGGCAAGCCGGTCGGTGAGCTGCGCCCCTACAAGCGGCGTCAGTTCGTCCCTACGAAGCAAATCGTCGCTGCCTTCAAGAATGTTCCCAGCATCGACTACGAGGAACTTCGAGCGGACATCGATCGCTACGTCGATCAGGACCCTACGCCTCGCTACTGGGTTGAGTGAAAATCGCGGCCTTCTCGATACCTCGGTCGCGGTCGACCTCGGCTCGATTGATCCCGCCCAATTCCCTACCGAAATTGCGATCTCGGCCTTGACACTGGCTGAGCTGACTGTCGGACCGCACGCCGCAAGCAACGAAATCATGCGCGCTCGTCGTCAGCTGCAGCTTCAGCATGTCGAGGCAAACTTCGAAACCATCCCGTTTGATCCAGTCTGTGCCCGTGCCTACGGCCAGGTCTATGCATCGGTCGACAATGCCGGGCGCAAGCCACGCGGCGGGCGCGCGGTCGACCTGATGATCGCGGCGACGGCCCTGGCCCACGATCTGTCTCTATACACCCGCAACGCCAAGGATCTGCGCGGCCTTGAGGAGCTGATCGAGATCGTCGACGTGAGCGCCTGACTGCAGCAGCCGGCGCTTGCTGCCGCGGCCGGCGGCATTGAGCGAGAATCGCCGCATGCTGACCGTTGCTGTCACCGGCCCCACGGGGGAGATCGGCAGGGCCTTCATCTCGGCGCTGGAGCGCACGCCCGAGGTCGATCGTGTGATCGGTATGGCGCGGCGGCCGTTTGATCTCGCTGGTCATGGTTGGGAGAAGACCGAATACCGGCGCGGAGACGTGCTCGATCGCGATGCGGTCGAGTCGCTGGTGGAGGAGGCCGATGTCGTTGTCCACCTTGCTTTCGCCATCGTTGCCGGGGACAGCGCCAGCCGTGAGGTCAACCTGACCGGCTCGCGCAACGTCTTCGAGGCTACGGCCGCGGCGGGGGCAAGGCGGTTGGTCTATACATCCTCGGTAGCTGCCTACGGATTTAGTCGAGGCATGCCGGACTTGCTCGACGAGGAAGAGCCGGTGCGCGGCACCTCACGCCACCCCTATTCGGCCCACAAGGCCGCGGTCGAGGCCGAGCTCACCGACGCGCTCGCCGACTGCGACACCGAGGCTTACGTCTTCCGGCCGTGCATAGTCGCCGGTCCCGAAGCAACGCTTCTGCTCGACCTGATCCCGTTGCTGGCGATGGGCCAGCGGATCCCAGGGCCGCTGCGCTGGGCGCTGGGCAAGGTCCCCGAGCTGCGGCCGGTGCTGCCCGACCCCGGTGTGCCCTTTCAGCTCGTCCACCACGATGACGTCGCGGCGGCCCTTGCCGCCGCGGTCCTTGGCCACGGCGAGCCGGGCATCTACAACCTCGCCGGTCCCGGGCGACTGACGATCACCGATTTGGCGCACGCACTGGGCTGGCACGCCGTCCCAGCACCTCATTTGGCGGTTGGCGCCGCCGCCGAGGCAGTGTCCCTGATGCCCTTTTTGCCTGACGAGGCGGCTTGGATCGAGGCGGTGCGGCGTCCTGTTCTGATGGACACCACCCGCGCTCGCCGCAAGCTCCATTGGATGCCCCATCACGATGCTCAAGAGACGCTGAAGCAGACGATCACCGCCGTGCGCGCCCGCTGAGACCCGTGTTTGTGACGCTCCGCAAGCGGATCTAGGGTCAGAACCACGCGTTTCTGCGCACCACGAGCGCGCCCGGCCGCGCCAGGGTGCGCAACATGGATGCAAGGCGTGAGGACGGGCAAGTGCTGCCGCTGGCCCTGGGGGCCGCGATCGTCGTGATCGTGGCGGCTCTGGCGCTGGTAGCGATCGCCGGGGCAGTGGTGGGGAAAGGTCGCGTGCAGCGTGCCGCTGACCTGGCGGCGATCTCAGCCGCTCGCTCGATGCGCGACGACCTGCCGCACTTGCTCTCGCCGGCCGCGCTGCCCGATGGATCGCTGGACCCAAGTCACATGGAGAAGGTCGTCTATCTTGCCCGGGCTCGGTTGGCTGCGATCGAGGCCGCAAGAGCCAATGGCGTGGCGCCCACGAAACTGCGGATCTCCTTTCCGGATCGGACTTCCTTCGCCCCGGTGCAGATCAAGGTGGTTGTGCTTGCCGAGGTCGAGGTGGGCGAGGGGCACGGGCACACCGAGGCGTCGGCGATTGCCGAAGCCGGTGCCCCGCCCGTCCCTGTCCAGGCGCCGCCGATCATGGCGACCGGTGGCGGCTACAGCGGTCCCCTCGTCGAACGCCAGGGCCACGGCATGAGACCCGACGTGGCGGCGGCATTCGACCGGATGGCTGCCGCTGCCGCGCGGGCCGGGCTCTCCCTCGTTGTCAACTCTGCCTTCCGCTCCGATGCCGAACAGGCGGCGCTGTTTGCTGCTCACCCGGATCCAACCTGGGTCGCCCCGCCGGGCCACTCGCTGCATCGCTGTGCAACGGAGTTGGACCTGGGCCCGGAAACCGCTTACGGTTGGCTGGCCGCTAACGCGAGAAGCTTCGGTTTCGTCCAGCGCTACAGCTGGGAGGCCTGGCACTACGGATTCACGGCCGGGCCGCCGCCTTGCTCTGAGGCAGGCAACGCCGTTGGCGCCAGCGGGGGAGACGGGGCCCTCGCCAGCTCGACGCTTCCCTCCTTCGTGCCCACCCGCTTCCGCCAGACATTGTTGCGTTCTGCCACGCGCTGGAACGTCTCCGCTGCCCTGCTCGCCGCGCAGCTGATGGCCGAGTCCAACTTCAACCCCTACGCGGGCTCGCCGGCGGGCGCGCAGGGAATAGCCCAGTTCATGCCCGCCACGGCAGCCGCCTACGGTCTGGTGAATCCCTACGACCCCGAGGAAGCGATCGACGCGCAGAGCCATCTGATGTCCGATCTCCTGCGCCAGTTCGGCTCGCCCCAGCTTGCCCTCGCCGCCTACAACGCCGGTCCCGCCCCAGTCGAAGCCTGTGGTTGCGTCCCCGCCTACCCCGAGACCCAGGCATACGTCAGCCGCATTCTTGCCCTACTCGGCGGGGTGGGGGACTTTGCCGTTCCGACCTTCGAAGTGAGGCTGGTGGCATGACGGTGCGGGAGAGAGAGCGGTATCTGGCGAACGCAGATTCAACTTGTGTATTCATACACCCAAGGGTGTATTCTTCCAATATGACGCGAACGAACATCGAGATCGACGATTTCCTGGTCGATCGGGCGATACGCCTCTATCGGCTGAAGAGCAAGCGCGAGGCGGTCGATCTAGCCCTCCGTAAGCTCGTCGGTGAGCCGATGAGCCGTGAGGAAGTGCTGGCGACCGAGGGCAGCGGGTGGGCTGGCGATCTCGCCGAGATTCGTTCGCGAGAAGAGATTCCGGGGCAGTGATCCTCGTCGACAGCTCCGCTTGGGTGGAGTTCCTGCGCGCCACCGGGAGCCCAGTGCATCTGCGCCTGCGCTCCGCGCTGGAGGGAGGGGCCGACCTGGCGAGCACCGACGTGATCGTGATGGAGATCCTCGCCGGCGCTCGCGACGATGCCGATCGCGACCGCCTGCGGCGGCTGCTCTACGGCTTGGAGTTCCTCGCGGTGGACGGACCTGCCGACTACGAGTACGCCGCCGAGCTGTACCGACTCTGCCGCAGGGGCGGAGAGACGCCGCGAAAGCTCACCGACTGTCTGATCGCCGCCGTGGCAATTCGGACCGACGCGGAGCTGCTCTGCGAGGACGCCGACCTCCTCGCTCTCGCGCGGCACTCGCCGCTCCGCCTCGCGGGCGAGTAGCGACCGCATCGTCTACGTGGCCCTCCGAGCGGGGCTACGGCTCAGCGGAGGCGGACCCGGAAGTCGAACGTCGCCGGCGAGCGGTCGCGGTTGCCGGCGGCGTCGATCGCGAAGGCGCGGAAGGCGTGGCGGCCGGCGAGGACGCGGTAGGCGCGCGGGGAGCGGCAGGGGCGCCATGGCTGGCGGTCGAGCCGGCAGCGGAAGCGGGCACCCGGCTCGGAGGCGACGAAGGCGAAGGAGACGCGGCGGCGGGGACCTGAGGCGAAGAGCAGCGCCGCCGGGTGATGGAGCAGGCGGGTCGCCGGCGGGATTCGGTCGCGTTTTGGCCGCGGTGGTTTTGGCCGTGGTGGTGGAGGGGGTGGAGGCGGCTCGACTTCGGGTTCGAGATCGGGAGGAGTGTCTGGCGGGCGGAAGCTGTTCGGAGCGCGTTCTTCGACCGACTCGCAGTTGACGGGCGGGCCATCGGCGATGGGGGCGAAGTCGATCAGCGCCGTATCGAAGCCCTCGCCGCAGTCGACGATCGGGTCGGAGTCGCCGGAGTTGACCAGCAGCAGGTCGTTGCCGGCGCCGGCGAAGAAGTTGTCCGGCCCGTCCCGGCCCAGCAGCTGGTTGGGCCCGTCGTCACCGACGAGGTTGTCAGCGCTGTTGGTGGCCTCGATGTCCTCGATCGCCTGCAGGCTCGTCAGCTGATCGGCGCTCGGGCAGCTCGCCTCGCCCTGGGAGCCGATCAGCCCAGCGATTTGCTGGGCCATGTCGATCGTCACGCCGGAGCCGAAGTTGGCCCAGTTGGCGTTGTCGCGGTCGCCGCCGCCGTCGAGAGAGTCGCCGTCGCAGACCGCATTGGAGATGAAGAGGTCCTCGCCCGCGCCCGCGTGAAGCTGGTCGGCGCCGCCGTTGTTCGGCAGCGCGTCGTCGCGCCCGGCGCCGCTCACCGTGTCGTCGCCCGCGCCGTCGACGAGCGCATCTTCGGTCTCACCGCCGCTGAGGGAGTCGTCGCCTTCGTTTCCCAGGGCGACGACCGAGACGGCCTCGGGAAGGCCGGGAGCGGAGAGGACGTCGTCGCCTGCGAGGCCGGCAAGCACGATCGAGTCGGGGGGTTCCGACACCAGACAGGAGACCGATCCCCCGCTTGGCGTAGAGCAGCCACCCGCCGTGCCGGCTTCGAACTGTCCCTCGCTGCCGGCCCCCACGGTGAACGTCACCGCCCCCGACGCGTAGCTCGCCGTCACCCGGTCCGCTTTGTCGCTGCCGGTCAGGTAGACGGCCGGCCCTCCGGGGGCGCCTGGAGACATGATGCCGACGGCAATCGCGCCGGGGTCACGCAGCTCGATTTCCTCGCCGGAGAACTCGCAGTCCTCCGTCGCGACATCGACGCAGCCGTCGCCGTCGGCGCCGCCGTGGGCGAGGTCGCCGCCCCCGCTGCCATCAATCAGGTCCGCGCCGCCACCGCCGTAGAAGGTCTCCGCACCGCCGGTGCCGACGATGTAGTCGGGGAAGGGGGTGCCGATCACGGTCTCGAAGTCGCTGAAGTCGGTCGCCGGTTCCAGTGGCACGTCGAAGCCGCCGCCGGAGGGCGCTTGCCCGTCGTTGGCGAAGCCTTCGTCGAGGTCGACGAAAACGCCGCGCCCCTCGGCGCCCGCCGGGAAGCCCGCGTCGGTGAAGAAGGATCCCGTATTGGGGAAGCCCGGAGTCACCCCGCTCGCGAAGCTGAGGGTGTCGCTACCGCCGCCCGAATCGCCGATCGCGTCGATCGTCGCGTCGCCGCGGGCGAGGTCGTCGCCGCCTTCGCCATCGAGGGAATCGGCGCCGAACCCACCGGAGAGCCGGTCGTCGCCGGGGCCGCCGCGGAGCCGGTCGTCGCCGACCCCGCCGTAAAGCCGGTCGTTGCCTTCGCCGCCAAAGAGGCTGTCGTTGCCGCGCTGGCCGTAGAGCACGTCGTCGCCGCCTTCGCCGAAGACGGTGGTGACACTACGCGGCAGGCGGATCGTGTCGGCGCAGGGCGTGCCGACGATCGTCGTCCCGACCGTTTCCGGGCCTTCGCCGCAGCTTGGGGCTGCGGCGCTGGAGGCGGGGAGCATCAAGAAGACGCATGGCAGCGCAACAAGGGCTAGGAGTCGGCGCAGTTGCATCGTCAATGTCATTACCCCCCTTTCAACAGGTTTCAGTCGCGCAAGGAGCGTTCCATGCGAACGCGGCTCGGAATGAGCCAATCTTGGCCCCTGCGATTAGACTGCCCGCCGATGGCGAGCGTTGAGGTACAGGGAGTCGAGGGCATGCAGGCGCTGCTCGGGCAGGAGATCGGCCCGAGCGAGTGGCGCACCGTCACCCAGGAGGACATCAACGCCTTTGCCGACCTCTCCGGCGACGACCAGTGGATTCACGTCGACGTTGAGCGCGCAAAGGCGGAGAGCCCCTTCGGCACCACCATCGCCCACGGCAACCTGACCCTCTCCCTGGTTGACGGTTTCCGCAAGGAACTGATCTCCTCCACGGGCTTCGCCCTCGGCGTCAACTACGGCTGGAACAAGATCCGCTTTCCCGCCCCGGTCCCCGTCGATGCCAAAGTCCGCGGTAGCGCCGAGGTCGTCTCAATCGACGAGAAGGGCGGCGGCTGGTACGAGGTCATAACCCGCTTCACCCTCGAGGTCGAGGGCAACGAGAAGCCGTGCTTCGTGGGTGACTCCGTCACCCGCGTGATGGCCCCCGGCAACTGACGGGCTCCCGCAGCCGTCGGTCGGCCTTGCCGCCTTGCCTACTCCGCAGATTCGAATGCAGATGCCGGTAGTCGTTCGAGAGCGTCGATCGTGTGAGCGCAAGCTCGCGCGGCCTCGGCCCCCTTCGTTTCAAGGTGCTCGAAGAAAAAGGCACGATGAGTCTCGTGCTCGTGAAAGTGATGTGGAGTGAGGACAGCCGAGATGACCGGAACATTGGTGTCGAGTTGGACCCGCATCAGCCCGCCGATCACCGCGTCGGCGACGAACTCGTGACGGTAGATGCCGCCATCGACGACGAGTCCCGCCGCCACGATTGCGTCGTAGATCCCGCTTTCCGCGAGCCGCATGGCGTGCAGCGGTATCTCGAAGGCGCCAGTCACCTCGAAGAAGTCGATTTGTGACTCCGGGATGCCGAGCTGCCCAATCTCCGCGATGAACGCCGTCCGGCTCTGGTCGCCGAGATCCTTGTGCCAGCACGACTGGACGAAAGCGATACGTAGGTCGTGGTTGGACCCCTGGCTCGAATGTCCGTCGTTCATGGACAGCGACTCCTCTCTGCTGGTTGGTTGAGGAAGTGTATGCGTGGGTTCGGCCCGCCTGGTGACATAGGAATCGGGTCAAACAGCTGAAGCAGCGCCCTGCGGCTTAGCCAGACTGCGCCAGTTCGGCCACCGCGCGCTGGGCATCGGGCAGGGTGCGGGCCGCGGCCGGTCCCATGATTCGGCGCCACAGGGGAGCCAGCGGTCCCTCGATGTAGATGGTGTTGGTGAGGTGGCTGCCGCCGTTGGCTGCTGGCTCGACCAAGTGGCGGTGGCCCATGCGGGCTCCGGGCAGCCGGGACTCGTCGGTGAAGAGGCGGCCGTCTTCGAACTCGACGACTCCGAAGCGCAAGCGCAGGCCGGTGCCGAAGACGATCTTTGCCTCGGCGCCAAGCGCTAGGGGGCCGTCCAAACTCGCGCGTTTGATCTCGGCGTTCCACTTCGGCCAGGCGGTGGCGTCGGCGTAGGCCCTCCGCCAGACCTCGCTCGGGGGCACATCTGCGCTCAGCATGGTGGTCGTCTCCCACCGGCTCATGCGCTGACAATAGTCTTGCGGCGTGGCGGAACCACGGCTGACCGAGGCCTCCTACATCGTGCTCGGGCTGCTCGACCTGAACGAGCCGGCGACGCCGTACGACCTCAAGCAGTTCGCCAAGACGAGCGTCTTCCGCGTCTGGCCGCTGCCCCACTCTCAGATCTACAGCGAGTGTGCGCGCCTGGCCGAGGCCGGCTTACTGGATGAAAGCCGCGAGGAGGGTGGTCGGCATCGCCGTTTCTACAAGCTGACCGCGCAGGGCCGCAAGGCGCTCGAGCAGTGGCGCGGCGAGTCCACCGACCGCACCTACGAGGGTCGCGACCTGGCGGCGCTGAAGCTCTTCCTCGGCACCGACCCGATCGCCCTCGCGGAGGCGCAGCTGCCCGTGCACCGGCAGCGATTGCGCGAGCTGGAAGCCAACGTCGCCTATCCGGCGCTCCCCGATGGCATTCGTCTGACAACGGAACTGGGGATCAACCAGGAGCGCGCTCTGATCCGCTTCTGGTCCCGCATCGCCTCCGGAGAGCTATAGAAAAACCGGGGTGTTGACAACGGCGGCGGCGGGGCCTACGCTTCCTATGGTCCTATTTGGACCGTGCGAGTGAGACGCTGTAAATTGAAACATCAGGGAGGCGGAGGATGAGGCGAGCTCGGTGGCCAAAGGCATTGGCGGCGGTTGCGGTGCTAGGGCTTTTGGCGGCGGGGAGCGCCTACGGGATCAGGGTCCAGGTCGGCAACCTGATCGCCGAAGGGGATGGGGGCTTCGCCCCAAAAGCGCTCCCCAAGACCCATGACGCGCCGATCAAGCTCTTCGGGCACGGCCGGCTCTTCACCGAAGACGGCACGCGGCCATCGCCGTTGCGCCATGCGGTGATCGAATTGGACAAACACGGCCATGCGGAGACCCGAGGCCTGGAAAAGTGCACGATGGGCAAACTGATCGCAACAACCACTGAGCGGGCGCGCAAGGCGTGCCCGGGAGCGATCGTCGGCACCGGATACGGCACCGCGCTAATCGAACTCCCCGAACAGCGGCCGATCAAAGCCTCGTCTGAGCTCACCATCTTCAACGCGCCGGAGAAACACGGAAACCCGACCGGGATCGGTCACGCCCACCTGGACTACCCGGTGCCTACCACCTATCTGGTCGAAGCCGAGCTGGAATCGGTGAACAATGGTCGCTACGGCTACCGGGTGGAAATCGATTTTCCCAAGATCGCCAACGACTACGGCTCGCCGATCTCCGGACGGATCAAGATCGACAAGAAATGGATCTACAAGGGCATGCACCTCAGCGTCGCCAACGCGCGCTGCGCCGACGGTCGCCTGCAGGCGAAGATCGAGCTCACCTTCGCGGATGGCACCTTTCTTGAAGGCACCGGGTTCAAACGCTGCACCGTGCTCCCCGGCTGATTATTTCACCGTCAGCGTGCCTTCCATGCCGGCTTCGCGGTGGCCGGGGACCGAGCAATAGAAGGTATAGGTGCCGGGTTTGAGGTCGACGGTGGCGGTGTCGGTGCCGTCGGCGATCAGTTCGGTCTTGCCGACTTCTTCGCCGCTGGAGGATTCGATCGCGACGTCGTGGGTGAGCGACTGGGGGTTGTTGAATTCGATCGTCGCAGTGCCGGCTTTAGCCGAGACGCTGGTGGTTGTGTAGGCGAGTTCGCCGTTCGGGTCGGCTTCGAACTTGAGGGTCGAGGCCGAGCCTCCACCGCCCGCATTGCCGCCCGTGGCTTCGGTCGTCGTTTCGCCGCCGCCGGTTTCAGTGGTGGTGGAGTTGTCGTCCCCGCCGCCGCAGGCGACCAGGGCTAGCGATGCGAGGGCCAGGGCTAGAAACGCGACGAGCTTCTTCATTGCGGGGGTCCTTTCCTGGGGGACGAATGCTCGGGGAGACTGTAGCTGCATACGGGCGACGTGCAGCGCCGGTTCAGCGGCCGTGGAACTCGGGAGTGCCGCCGCCGAAGAAGGCCTCGACGCCGTTGCGGAGGTCCTCGGTCGCCATGCTGTCGGCGATGCCGTGGCGCTCCAGCTGCAGGTGCTCGGTCAGGGTGTGCTCGATGCTGCCGCCGACGAGCGCCTTGGCCATGCGCACGTAGTGGGGGGCCTTCGCGGCCAGCTTCTCGGCCTTGGCCTGCGCCCGCTCCATCAGCTCATCGGGTGGCACGACCTCAGAGACCAGCCGCTCGGCGAGGGCGTCCTCGGCCTTCATGTTGGGGTCATTGAGCAGCAGCTCCAGGGCTCGGCTCGGCCCGACCACGCGCGGCAGGAAGTAGGTCATGCCGCCGTCCGGAGAGGCGCCGATGCGACCGTAGGCGCAGGCGAAGAAGGCGGCTTCGGAGGCGATGCGGATGTCGCAGGCGAGCGCCAGCGAGAAGCCCGCCCCGGCCGCCGGCCCGTTGACCGCGCAGATCACCGGATAGGGGATCCGCCGCAGGTCGACGATCGCGGCGTGCAGAGCCTCGGCGCCGCGGCGCACTTCGGAAGGGAGGTCGATCTCCTCGTCGGAGACGCCCTGTTGGAACCAGTTGACGTCGCCGCCGGCACAGAAGGCCTTGCCCGCACCGGTGATGATCAGCGCTCGAATCGACGCTCGGTCGGCGAGCCAGGCGAAGGCGACGGTCATCTCGCCAATCATCTCCGGGCTCATCGCGTTGAAGGCGTCGGGGCGGTCGAGGGTGAGGGTGCCGATCTCACCGTCGATCTCGATCCGCAGCGTCTTCAGCTCGGGCGGGGCACTGGTCAGGGTCTCGGGGGTCATCTCGCTCTCCGTGTCTGGGAAGTCTTCACCGGTGGGTGACTTTGGCCGGGTGGCCAGGAGCCTACTCTTTGACCCGTGAGCGAAGGCGCCAACAACAACGAGCTCTCACGGGCCGAACGGATCGCGCAGCAGCGCCGCGAGCTACCCGATTCGCCCGGCGTATACCTCTTCCATGGCGCCGGCGGCGAGACGCTTTACGTCGGCAAGGCACGCTCGATCCGCAAGCGGGTGGCGTCGCACTTCTCGGCCGGTGGCGAGAGCCGCCTCACCTCTCGCGTCGACCACATCGAGTGCCTCATCACCTCGACCGAGGCCGAGGCGCTGCTGGCCGAGCAGAGCTTCATCAAGCGCCACCGGCCGCGCTTCAACATCCGCCTGCGCGACGACAAGTCCTACCCCTACGTCTGCGTCAGCCTCGACGAGGACTACCCGCGCGTTTACTTCACCCGCGAGAAGCACCGCAGCGGCCGCGCCTACTTCGGCCCGTTCTCGAGCGCCAAGCGGGTGCGCGAGACGCTCGACCTGCTCGGCAAGCTCTTCCAGTTCCGCACCTGCGAGGGGAAGGAGCCGGGACGCCGCTCCGGCAGCCCCTGCCTCGACTACTACATCAAGCGCTGCGGGGCGCCCTGTGTCGGCTACGTCAGCCGCGAGGAGTACCGGCTCAACATCGAGGCGATCGTCGACTTCCTCTCCGGCCGCTACCGCCAGGTCGAGGCCGACGAGCAGGCGAAGATGGAGGAAGCAGCCGCGGCTCGGGAGTTCGAGCGCGCCGCCCTGCATCGCGACCGGCTCAAGGCGATCCAGTCCCTGTTCGAGCGCCAGCGGGTCGCCGGCGGCACGGTCGGCACGGCTGACTTGATCGGGGTGGCCGCCGAGGGGCAGGATGCCAACGCCCAGGTCTTCCAGGTGCGCGACGGGATCCTCGCCGAGCGCCAGAGCTTCTACCTCGACAACCAGGCCGAACGCGACCTCGCCGAGGTCGCCGAGGAGTTCGTCGGCCAGTACTACTCGGCCTCGCCGGCGATGCCGCGCACGATCGTCGTCGGTCCCTACCTGGGCGACCGCGCCGAGCTGCTCGAAGCGGCGCTCAGCGAGCGCCGCGGCAGCGCGGTCGAGGTACGGGTCGCCGAGCGCGGCGACAAGCGCCGCCTGCGCGAGCTGGCCGAGCGCAACGCCAAGCTCGCCCTCGATCAGGACCGGCTGCGCCGCGAGCATCGCCGCCAGCGCCGGGTCGAGTCGCTGGCCAGCCTGCGCGAGGCGCTCGAGATGCAGGAGCTGCCGGTGCGGATCGAGGGCTTCGACATCTCCAATCTCGGCGGCGAGCACACCGTCGCCTCGATGGTCGTGTTTGAGGGAGGTGCGACCAAGAAGGCCGACTACAGGCGATTCCGTGTGCGGGGTGAGAACGGTGACGGCCGCGGCGCCGGTCCGGATGACTTCGCTTCGATGGAGGAGATCCTGGGCCGGCGGATGAACCGCTACCTCGAACAGGTCGACCTCTCCCCGCATGACGGCAAGCGCGACGAGAGCTTCGCTTCGCTGCCGTCGCTGGTCGTGATCGACGGCGGCAAGGGACAGCTCTCGGCCGGGGTGCGAGCGCTGCGGCCGTTCATCGATCGGGGCGTCACCGTGGTCGGGCTGGCCAAGCGGCTGGAGGAGGTCTACGTGCCCGGTCGCGCCGCGCCGATCGATCTCGCCGCCGACTCGGAGGCGTCGAAGCTGCTGCAGCGGGTCCGCGACGAGGCGCACCGCTTCGCGATCGACCACCACCGCGGCCGCCGCGACCGGGCGATGACCGGCTCGGTTCTCGACGAGCTGAAGGGAATCGGCCCGGTTCGCAAGCGCGCGCTGCTCCAGCACTTCGGCTCTCCAGAGCGCTTCGTCTCCGCCACTCGCGAGGAACTCGAAATGGTGCCCGGCGTGCCTGGCAAGGTAGCCCGCGAGATCCACGAGCAACTGAACAGGACGGGCTGATGGCAAGCGAGGTCGAGCTGGTCGTGATCACCGGCCACTCGGGAGCAGGCAAGTCGGAGGCGATTGCCGCCTTCGAGGACGGCGGCTACTTCTGCGTCGACAATCTGCCGCCGCGGATGATCGGCAGCCTCGGCGAGCTCTTCCGTCACGATGGCAGCGGCGTCGAGTGCGCCGCGGTCGTCTCCGACGTGCGCGGCGGCGACTACTTCGACGACCTGCTGCAGGTGCTCGACGACCTCGGCAGCGACGGGCTCAAGCCGACCGTTCTCTTCCTCGAGGCCGACGAGGAGACCCTGGTCGATCGCTACAAGGAGACGCGACGCCGCCACCCGTTGGCGCCGGAAGGCCGGATCGTCGACGGCATCCGCGCCGAGCGCGCGATGCTGGCGCCGCTGCGCGAGCGCGCCGACGTGGTGATGGACACCAGCAGCCTCACCGGCGGCACGCTGCGGCGCCGCATTGCCGAGGACATGCTTGGCCACCACGAGACCGGCAAGATGGCGCTGACTCTGCTCACCTTCGGCTTCAAGAACGGGCCGCCGCACGACGCCGATCTCACCCTTGACGTCCGCTTCCTGCCCAACCCACACTACGTAGACGACCTGCGGCCGCTGACCGGGCTCGACAAACGGGTGCGCGACTATGTCGAGTCGGGGACGCAGGCGGGCGAGTTCTACGGGCGCCTGCTGCCGCTGCTCGACTTCCTCGTTCCCGCCTACGTGGCCGAGGGCAAGAGCCACCTGACGATCGCGATCGGCTGCACCGGCGGCCGCCACCGCTCGATCACCGTAGCCGACCGAATCCGCCGCGAGCTGGAAGGTCGCGAGGACGTCGTGGTCCATCTAAAGCACCGCGACACTGAGGTCACGTCTCCATAGAATCGCCCTGGCTTTGGGCGATCCGGTCATATCCATCCGCGGGCTGCGCAAGAGCTATGGCGATTTCGAGGCTGTGCGCGGCATCGACCTCAAGGTGCGGGCGGGGGAAGTCCTCGCCTTTCTCGGGCCCAACGGCGCGGGCAAGACGACTACCGTCGAGATCCTCGAGGGCTACCGCAAGCGCAGCGGCGGGGAGGTCTCGGTGCTGGGCGAGGACCCCGAACGCGGCGGGCGCGCCTGGCGTGAGCGGATCGGCATCGTCCTGCAGAACTGCCGGCTCGATCCCTACCTGACCGTGCGCGAGTCGCTCGGCCTCTACGCCGGCTACTACCGAGCGCCGCGGCCGGTCGACGAGGTGATCGCTTTGGTCGGCCTGGAAGGCAAGGCGGACGCCCGCGCCAGCAGCCTCTCCGGCGGCCAGCAGCGCCGCCTCGACGTCGGCATGGCCCTGGTCGGCGATCCCGAGTTGCTCTTCCTCGACGAGCCGACGACCGGCTTCGACCCCTCTGCGCGGCGGCAGGCTTGGGAGACGATCGCCGGCCTGCGCGACCTCGGCAAGACCGTCTTCCTCACCACCCACTACATGGACGAGGCGCAGCGTCTCGCCGACCGGGTAATGATCATCGCCGGCGGCGAGATCGTCGCCGCCGGGACCCCCGAGGAGATTGGCAATCGCGAGAGCCTGCCGACGACGATCAGCTACCGGCTGAACGGTGAGCGAATCTCGCTGGAGACGAACGATCCCGTCACCGAGCTGGCGAAACTGACCGGGCGCGCCCTGGAGCAGGGCCTCGATCTGGAGGAGCTCGAAGTGACCAGGCCGACCCTGGAGGACATCTACCTGGAGCTGACCGAGTGAACGGGTTGCGGCTCGTCGCCCACCAGTTCCGCTACGACCAGAAGGCCTTCTGGCGCAATCCCGCGGCGGTTTTCTTCACGGTCGGCTTCCCGGTCATCCTGCTGCTGATCTTCGCCACCGTCTTCGGCGACCAGACGATCGACGTGCGGGGCGGAATCGAGACCACGGCCTACTACGTGCCGGCGATCATCACCGTGGCGGTGATCTCGGCGACGATGCAGTCGCTGGCGATGACGCTGGTGATTGCCCGCGAGGACGGTCGCCTGAAGCGGGGGAGAGGGACGCCGATGCCCGCCTGGGTCTTCATCGCCGGCCGGGTCGGCAACTCGATCGTCGTCGCCCTGTTGATGCTGGCGCTGATCGCGGTGCTGGGCCGCGTTCTTTACGGAGTCGACATCCCCTGGGGGCAGTTGCCGGAGATCGTCGTCGTCCTCGTCGTCGGCAGCGCCGCGTTTTGCTGCCTCGGCATCGCCCTGACGGCAGCGATCCCCTCCCAGGATGCCGCTGCGCCAATAGTCAACGCGCTGCTCCTGCCGCTCTACTTTCTCTCCGGCGTCTTCATCCCCGAAGACGAGCTCCCGAACGGCGTGGTCAGCTTCGCCAACCACTTTCCCGTTCGCGATTTCTTCGAGGCCTTCTTCGACGCCTACATACCCACGGAAGGCGGCTCGGGCGTTGACTGGGGCAACCTCGCGGTCGTCGCGATCTGGGGGATCGCCGGTCTCCTGCTCGCGATCCGCTTTTTCCGCTGGACACCGCGCGGCGGCTGATCCGCTCGCCCATATAGCCTCCCGCCCGCGATGCTTCATCACGTTCTACTGGAGGTATCCGACCTCGAGCGGAGCGCGTCGTTCTACGACTCGCTGCTCGCGCCCCTTGGCTGGCGGCGCCATTTCGAGGAGGACGAAACCGTCGGCTGGGGCATCGCCAAACCGGTCTTCTTCATCTCTTCCCACCACGAGCCGAAGGCGGGCTTCGGCCTGCTCAGCTTCTCCGGGCTCGGCATCGTCGCCGTCAAGGCGGCTTGGGAAGGCGGTATGAGCGCCGGAGGCACGAAGGTCTCCGAGCCCGGCGAACGCCGCTCCTATGGCTCCGGCTCCTACTCGGCTTTTCTCAAGGACCCGGACGGGTACGAGATAGAGATCACAATCGGGTCCGACTAGGGCCCCAACTCCAGGAGGGTTTGACTCAATGGCAGTGAAGGTCGGCATCAACGGGTTTGGGCGGATCGGGCGAAACGTCTTCCGGGCTGCGCAGGCCGCCGGGGCCGACCTCGAGTTCGTCGCGGTCAACGACCTCACCGATCCGGAGACGCTTGCCCACCTGCTCAAGTACGACTCGATCTTGGGACGCTTTCCGGGCGAGGTCAGCCTCGACCGCGACACGATCTCGGTCGATGGCACGCCGCTCAAGGTGCTTTCCGAGCGCGATCCGGCCGCGCTGCCCTGGGGTGATCTCGGGGTCGAGGTGGTGATCGAGTCGACCGGCTTCTTCACCGGCCGCGACGACGCCGCCAAACACCTCGCCGCCGGCGCCAAGAAGGTGATCATCTCGGCCCCCGCCAAGGAGCCGGACGTGACCGTCGCCCTCGGCGTCAACTTCGACAGCGACTACGACAAAGACAGGCACGAGATCATCTCCAACGCCTCCTGTACGACCAACTGCCTGGCCCCGCTCGCCAAGGTGCTGAACGACGAGTTCGGGATCGAGCAGGGCCTGATGACGACGATCCATGCCTACACCGCCGACCAGCGCCTGCAGGACATGCCGCACAAGGACCTGCGCCGGGCGCGCGCCGCGGCGATCAACCTGATCCCGACCACAACTGGCGCCGCCAAGGCGGTCGGGCTGGTGCTGCCGGCGTTGAACGGCAAGTTGAACGGCCTCTCGGTGCGGGCGCCGGTGGTGACCGGCTCGGTCGTCGACCTCGTCTTCACCCCGTCCAGCCCGACCGATGTCGAGTCTGTCAACGCCGCGGTCAAGGCCGCCGCCGAGGGCCCGCTCAAGGGGATCCTCAGCTACACCGAGGATGAGATCGTTTCCACTGACGTCGTCGGAGACCCGCACTCCTCGATCTTCGACGCCGGCCAGACGATGGCGATCGGCGAGGGCAAGCTGATCAAGGTGGTCTCCTGGTACGACAACGAGTGGGGCTACTCCAACCGCTGCGTCGAGCTGGCCGGCAAGGTCCTCTGAGCCGCCGGGGGCTGGGCCGGTGAGCTTCGCAAAGGCGAGCGTCCGCGACGCGGACGTCGCCGGCAAGCGCGTGCTGGTCCGGGTGGACTTCAACGTCCCGCTCGACGGCGGCAAGGTCGCCGACGACACCCGCATCCGCGCGGCGCTGCCGACGATCGAATTGCTGCGCGAGCGGGGTGCCGCGGTGATGCTTGTCTCGCACCTTGGGCGGCCGAAGGGGAAGGTCGACCCGGAACTCTCGATGAAGCCGGTTGGCGAGCACCTTGGCCGGTTGCTTGACGCCTCGGTGCAGCAGGCGCCCGCCGTCGTGGGCGACGAGGTTAAAGCGATGGCTGATGGACTGGCCGCTGGCGACGTGCTGCTGCTCGAGAACGTGCGCTTCGAGCCGGGGGAGACGGAGAACGACCCTGCCCTCGCCGAGTCTCTCGCGGGTCTGGCCGACATCTACGTCAACGACGCCTTTGGTGCTGCTCATCGGGCTCACGCCAGCACTGCCGGGGTCGCCGGGTTGCTGCCGGGCTACGCCGGTTTGCTGCTCGAACAGGAGATGACCGAGCTGACCCGCGTGGTCGAGTCACCGGCACGCCCGCTCGTAGTCGTGCTCGGTGGCGCCAAGGTCAGCGACAAGGTTGGTGTGATCGATCGCTTCCTCGAGGTCGCCGACGAGATCCTGATCGGCGGCGCGATGTGCTTCAGCTTCTTCCGCGCCCAAGGCATTGCCACCGGCAACTCGCTGGTTGAGGAGGAGGGCGTGAAGCTCGCCGCCGAGGCGCTCGAGCAAGCCAAGGGCTCTGCTTGTGAACTGCGCCTGCCGGTCGATCTGGTGCTCGGCGAGGCGTTCGACGCCGAGACTGAGGTGCGCCCAAGCGAGGGCGTCGAGGTGCCCGACGGCTGGATGGGTCTCGACATCGGACCCCGCAGTGCCGGTGCCTACGCCGAGCGGATCGCCGCCGCGGGCACGGTGCTCTGGAACGGGCCGATGGGTGCCTTCGAGCTGGCACCCTTCGCCGCCGGCACCCGCACCGTCGCCGAGGCGGTGGCGAAGGCGCCGGGGACGACCGTGATCGGTGGTGGCGACTCGGTTGCCGCCCTGCAGCAGTTCGGACTTGCCGACAGAGTTGATTGGCTCTCGACCGGAGGAGGAGCATCCTTGGAGCTCTTGGAGGGAAAGAAGCTGCCTGGCGCGGAGGCCCTGCGCGATGCCTGATCGAACCCGAACCCCCTACATCGCCGCCAACTGGAAGATGCACAAGACTGTCGCCGAGGCGGGCGAGTTCGTCGATGCACTGCTGCCGCAGATCGCAGCGACGCAGAGCGACGTGGTGATCTGCCCGTCGTTCACGGCCCTGACCGCGGTGGTCGAGCGCCGCTACGGCACGGCCGTGAAGGTCGCCGCCCAGAACATGCACGAGGAGGACTCGGGCGCCTTCACCGGCGAGGTATCAGCGCCGATGCTGGTTGAGCTCGACGTCGAGGCGGTCGTCCTCGGCCACTCCGAGCGTCGCCAGTTCTTCGACGAGACGGACGAGGCGCTGGCGCGGAAGGTCCCGGCGGCGTTGGCCGCTGGGCTGGAGCCGATCCTCTGTGTCGGCGAGAGCGAGGAGGCGCGCGACGCTGAGCAGACAGAGGCGGTGCTGGAGCGCCAGCTGCAGGCCGACCTGGCAGGGGTGGAGGGGGTCACGCTGGGCGAGGTGGTGATCGCCTATGAGCCGATCTGGGCGATCGGCACCGGCCGCACGGCGACCTCCGAGCAGGCTCAGGAGGCCTGCGCCTTCATCCGCGACGTGCTGCGCGAGCGCGGCGCCCCCGCCGACGCGGTGCGAATCCTCTACGGCGGCTCGGTCAAGCCCACCAACGCCGCCGAGCTGATGGCGCAGCCGGACATCGACGGCGCCCTTGTTGGCGGCGCCAGCCTCGACCCTGCCGACTTCGCAGCCATAGTGAAGGCGGCCGGTTGACGCAGCTGCCGGTCCCCGCGCTCGCTCTGGTCATCCTCGACGGCTGGGGGCTTGCCGAGCCCGGGCCCGGCAACGCGATCTCGCTCGCCGACACGCCCGTCTTCGACCGCCTCTGGGAGGGCTTCCCCCACACCCGGCTCTCCGCCCAGGGGCGCGATGTCGGTCTTCCCGACGGGCAGATGGGCAACTCCGAGGTCGGTCACCTCAACCTCGGAGCCGGCGCGATCGTCAAGCAGGACTTGGCCCGGATCGACGATGCGATCGCCGACGGCAGCTTCTTCGAGAACGAGGCCCTCCTGGGGGCCTGCGAGCGCGCCCGCAAGAGCCCGCGCGGGCGCCTGCACCTGCTCGGCCTCGTCTCCGACGGCGGCGTCCACTCGGGCTGGGAGCACATCGAGGCGACGATCGAGCTGGCCTCCCAGGAGGGCGTGCCGGACGTTGTCTTCCACGCCTTCACCGACGGCCGCGACACGCTGCCGCACGGCGGTAAGGGATACCTGCACGAGCTGGAGCGCTGGCTGCGCCAGGCGGGACGCGTTGCCACGGTCAGCGGCCGCTACTACGCGATGGACCGCGACACGCGCTGGGAGCGGACCAAGCTCGCCTACGACGCGATCGTTCACGCCGAGGGGCTGCGTGCGGCGGGTTCGGACGGAGCGATTGAGGCCTCCTACGAGCGCGAGGAGACCGACGAGTTCTTCAAGCCGACCGTGATCGGCGACTACGACGGGGTCGCCGAGGGCGACGTTGGGATCTTCATCAACTTTCGCCCCGACCGGGCGCGGCAGATGACCCGGGCCCTCGCCGAGCCGGGCTTTGACGAATTCCCCCGCGCGGGGGGTTCCCTGCTCGACCTGACCACGATGACCGAGTACCGCAAGGGCTGGCCCTACCCGGTCGCCTTTCCAGAGGCGCGGCCGAAGACGACCCTGGCCGAGGTCATCTCGGAGGCCGGCGGGCGCCAGCTGCACGTCGCCGAGACCGAGAAGTACGCCCACGTCACCTACTTCTTCAACGGCGGCCGCGAGGATGAGTGGCAGGGAGAGGAGCGTCACCTGGTCGATTCGCCCCGTGATGTCCCAACCTACGACCACAAGCCCGAGATGAGCGCCCGCGCCGCCGCCGACACCTTCGTTTCCCATTGGAGCGAGGGCAACTACCGCTTCGGCATCATCAACTTCGCCAACCCCGACATGGTCGGACACACCGGCGTGATCCCAGCCGCCGTCGCCGCGGTCGAGGAGGTCGATGATTGCCTTAGGGGCGTGGTCGAGGCGGTCACCGCCAAGGGCGGTGCCTGCATCGTCACCGCCGACCACGGCAACTGCGACCACATGCTCGAGCCCGACGGTTCCCCCAACACCGCCCACTCCCTCAACCCGGTGCCGCTGATCGTCACCGCCAGTGGCCTGGTCCTGCACGACCAAGGCATCCTCGCCGACGTCGCCCCAACCGCCCTGGAGCTCCTCGGTATTCCCCAGCCGGCGGCAATGACTGGGCGTTCCCTAATCACGCAGCCGGGATTGACCACACCCTAGTGTGGTCAAAGTCGGATACGCGCGATGCGGGTTGAGTCAGAGAGGCTGAGATTCGAGATCGGGGCGCGGGACGGTGCCGCTCGGACCGGCGTGCTCCATACGGCGCATGGGCCGGTGAAGACGCCGGCCTTCATCCCGCTCGCGACCAAGGGGACGGTGCGCGGGCTCGAATCGCACGAGGTCGCGGGGCTGGGCTACGAGATGGTGCTCGGCAACACCTACCACCTCTTCGTCTCGCCGGGGCCGGAGCGGATCGCCGCCGCTGGCGGCCTGCACGGCTTCATGGGCTGGGAGCGGGCCTTGATCACCGACTCCGGCGGCTTTCAGGTCTTCTCGCTCGCCCACGGCGGGGTCGCCAACGAGGTCAAGGGCAGCGGCCGCCAGGGTGGCGCCCAGGGCTCGGTGGTCTCGATCGAGGAGGAGGGGGTCCACTTTCGCTCCTATCGCGACGGCTCCGAGCTCTTCATCTCGCCGGAGGTCTCGATGCGGGTGCAGGCCGCACTCGGCTCCGACATCGCCTTGGTATTCGACGAGTGCACGCCCTTCCACGCCGATCGTGACTACACGGCGCGCTCAACCGAGCGAACCCACCGTTGGCTCGACCGCTGCCTCGAGTGGCACGAGCGTGAGGGGCCGCCGCGGCAGGCAGTGTTCGGCATCGTCCAGGGCGGCGTCTACGAGGACCTGCGCCGCGAGTCGTCCGAGTACGTCTCCGCCGCGGCGGTCGACGGCCTCGCGATCGGCGGCACCCTAGGCCGCGACAAGTCGGAGATGCGCGAGGTCCTGGCAATGACCGCGCCACTCCTACCCGAGGACGCCCCCAAGCACCTACTCGGCATCGGCGAGGTAGACGACCTGCTCGCCGGCATCGCCCTCGGCCTCGACGTCTTCGATTGCGCCGTCCCCACCCGCCTAGCCCGCCACGGCGTCGCCCTCGTCCCCGACCCCGACAACCGCTTCCGCCTCGACCTCCGCAAGTCCGGCCACGAAGGCGACCGCAACCCCATAGCCGACGGCTGCCCCTGCCCCGCTTGCAAGAACCACGACCGCGACTACCTCAGCTACCTCTCCCGAGCCGAGGAGCTAACCGCCGTCCGCCTCCTCTGCCTCCACAACCTCACTTACCTGCAGGAGCTGATGACCCACGCCCGAGCGTCTATAGAGGCAGGTGCCTTCGGCAGCTACTCCAGCTCGGTCCTAGGCGGGCACTCTCCCTGGACTGCTATTCAGAGTTCTTCTTGACCAGGTCCTTGAATTCTTCGACGACCTTGTCGACGGTGTTGCCCGCTACTTCAGTGGCTTTCACCCCAGTGGCCTTGTCGGTCGTGTAAATCACCGCTGCTGCGACAGCGGCCGCGATCAGCACAAGAGCGACGAGGGCCATGACGAAGCGGGCGAATCGGGAGAAGGCACTGCGCTTGCGCTTTGCCTGTGTTGGAATCGGCATCGGTGGCGGCGCCTGTTGTTGCTGCGGGGCCCGCGCTACCGGGCGTCGGGTCGGCGATGGCTGTGTCGGGCGGTACTCAGTCTGGGCGGTCCGGTCAAGGCGGCGGGTCGCTGTCTCGCCACCTAGAACATTGGTCGCGGCTGTCCCCGCATCGAGCGGCAGGGTCACGTCCTCGCCTTCCAGACCCAAGTGCAGTCCGCCGGCGAGCTCGCCGGCGCTGGCGTAGCGGCGGTTGGGGTCGCCCTCCAGGGCGCGCAGTACCGCAGCGCCCAGCGGCTCCGCCACGTCCGCGTTGTAGGTGCTGGGCGGCAGCGGCTTCTCATTCTGCTGGCGTACGGCCAGCTCGGCCAGGGTCGAGCCCTCGTACGGCAGCCGCCCGGTGAGGAACTGGTAGAGGACGACGCCGAGCGCGTAGACGTCGGTGGCCGGAGTCGCCTCCTCACCGCGCACCTGCTCAGGAGAGAGGTAAGCGGCGGTGCCGACGACCGAGCCGACCTGGGTGATGCGGGTCTGTTCGACCGCCCGCGCGATGCCGAAGTCGGTCAGCTTGATCGTCATCTCGCCACCGCCGACCGGGCCGCCGGTGACCATCAGGTTGCCCGGCTTGACGTCGCGGTGGATGATCCCGCGCCGGTGGGCGTAGTCGAGCCCGGCGCAGGCCTGGGCGCCGATCTCAGCGGTCGTCTCGGCGTCGAGCGGCCCCTGTTTCTGCAGAATCTGCGCCCCCGAGCGCCCCTGCACGTACTCCATGACGATGTAGTGACGCCCCTCGTCGATGCCGGTGTCGTAGACCTGGACGATGTTGGGGTGGATCAGCTTCGCGACGGCGAGCGCCTCGCGGCGGAAGCGGGCGACGAAGCGCTCGTCGTCGGAGAGGTGCTCGGCGAGGATCTTGACCGCGACCGTGCGCTCGAGGATCAGGTCGGTTGCTTGGTGGACGCTCGACATGCCGCCCGAGCCGAGCCGCTCGCCGATCTCGTAGCGACCCGAGAGGACTCCCGAAGCCATTACTCGTCTCCCTCTTCAGGCGCTGCCGGTTCGCCTGGGCTGACGCCGCCGGGCGCACCGGTGCCGCCGCCTTCAGACGCGGGAGGGGGGGTCGGAGTAGCGGGTTCTTCGGGCGTCGTTTCAGTGTTCGGCGGTTCCTGCTTTTCCGCCTCTTTTTCTTCCTTTTCGATCTCCTTTTCTTCCTTCTCCCGTTCCTTTTCTTCTTTCTTTTCCTGGCCGGGTGGGACCTTTTCGGTCTCTTCGGTGGGTGGCGCTTCGGTGGCGGGCGCAACGGTCTCCGTGGCGGCTTCTTCGTCGCAGGTCGCGATTACTTCGCTGAGCCGCGCGGCGCCGCGTTCCAATGCTTCCTTCAGCTTCGGGTCTACCCCCGCGAGGGCGCTCACCTGGGTGTTTACTTCGCTCACCGCGTCTTCAGCTCCAACGCATTCGTCTTCTTCCGCGTACTGCTTGACGCGATCGAGGTTTTCGGTGATTTCGGCCGCCGTGTTGCCGGGGAGGAGCTTGGCGTCCTCTCCGCCGCCGCAGGAGACGAGTCCAAGCGCGGCGGCGGCGCCCAGTGTGACGGCGAGCACGGATGCAGCCAGCTGACGCACCGTTGCGAGTCTAGAGAACCGCCCCTGGTGCAGATTTTCCCTGCATTTGAGCGTCACTGTCCGGTGTGGAGGCGGTCGGCGAGGCGGCTCGGCAGGCCGGCCTCCAGGATCGGGTTTGCGGCGCGTTCGATGTCATAGGGAACACGGTGGAAACAGGCCGATTCGGCCTCGCTGTCGAATTCCAGCCAGGCGGCGCGCGGATCGCCGTCGCGCGGCTGACCGACGCTGCCGGGATTGATCAGCCAGTCGCCGCTGCGGAGATCAAGCAGGGCGCCATCGCTTGCCTGGGCGCCGCGGGCCTCGTCCTCCTTGCCTTTGCCGGGCCGGCTGAAGAAGAGAGCAACGTGGGAGTGGCCGATCAGCCCGATCCGCTGGGGGCTGGCGTCCATGCCGGCGTTCGCCTGCTCACCGGAGAGGACGTACTCCCATACCGGGTCCCGCGGTGAGGCGTGGAAGAGGCTGATGTCGCCGCGCTCGCCCTGCGGCTCCAGATCCCGCAGGAACTCGAGCGAGCTCTCGCCGATATTGGCACGCGTCCACTCGACCGCCGCCGCGGCAGCCTCGGAGAAGGACGCGATGTCGAGCGCCCCGAGCACAGCCAGGTCGTGGTTGCCGACCAAGCAGACCTCGCAGCGCTCGCGCACCAGCTCCGCACAGGCGTCCGGCTCGACCCCGTAGCCGACCACATCGCCCAGGCACCAGACCTCCTCGGCTCCGGCCTCCTCGGTCGCCGCGAGCACCGCTTCGAGCGCCGGCAGATTGGCGTGGATGTCGGTGATCACGGCTATCCGCAAGCCGCCAGCGTACTTCGCTGCCTTTCCCTACATACGATGCGACCGACGATGGCAACTGCAGACCCGATTGCCGATCTGCGCTCCGCGGTGAGCGCGGCCTCCCGCGCCCTGCGCGATGGCGAGTCGACCGGGCCCGAGCCGACGCTCGAGCGCCCGCCCAAGGCCGAGCTCGGCGACTACAGCTCCAACGCGGCGATGCTGCTGGCGGCGCCGCTGGGGGAAAACCCCCGCGACGTCGCGGCCAGACTTGCTGAACAGCTCAGCGAGCAGCTGGGCGACGGCACGGTCGAGCGGATCGAGGTGGCAGGTCCCGGTTTCCTCAACCTCTTTCTTGCCGATGAGTGGTACCGCGAGGCGATGGCCGGCATTGCCGCGGCCGGAGAGGGTCTCGGCCCGGCGCCGGCCGATTCGCCGGAGCGCATCCTGGTCGAGTTCGTCTCCGCCAACCCGACCGGGCCCCTGCACGTCGGGGGTGGGCGGCACGCTGCCTACGGCGACGCCCTGGTCCGGCTGCTGGAGGCGACCGGAAACGAGGTGCAGCGCGAGTTCTACGTCAACGACGCAGGTGGGCAGATCGACCGCTTCGCAGCCTCGATCGCCGCTCGAATGCGCGGCGAGGAGCCACCCGAAGACGGCTACGGCGGCGACTACGTGGTCGGTCTCGCCGAGCGGATCGCCGCCGAGGGGATCGGACCCGACGAGCTCGAGGCGATCGGCACTCGCGGCGTCGAGCTGATCCTCGAGAACGTCCGGGCCACCCTCGATCGCTTCGGGGTTAGTTTCGACACCTGGTTCTCCGAGCGCGACCTCTACAGCAGCGGCGAGGTCGACAAGGCGCTCGCCCAGCTCGAGCAGCACGGCCACAGCTACCGCAGCGAAGATGCGCTCTGGCTGCGGACGACGACCTTCGGCGACGACAAGGACCGCGTGCTGATTCGCGCCAACGGCGAACCGACCTACCTCGCCGCCGACGTCGCCTACCACTGGGACAAGCTCGAGCGCGGGTTTGGGCGGCTGATCAACATCTTCGGCGCTGACCATCACGGCTACGTCGCTCGCCTGCGCGCGGCAATTGCCGGCCTCGGCGCCGATACCGAGCGCTTCGAGGCGCTGATCATGCGCCTCGTCCACATCGTCGAAGGCGGCGAGCGGGCCCAGATGTCGAAGCGCAGCGGCGACTTCGTCGCCCTCGACGAGCTGCTCGACGACATCGGCGTCGATGCGACGCGCTGGTTCATGCTCTGGCGCAGCCACGACACCACGGTCGACCTCGACCTCGATCTCGCCCGCCGCCAGTCCAACGACAACCCGGTCTATTACGTGCAGTACGCCCACGCCCGCATCGCCAGCATCCTGCGCAAGGCCGAGCAGGAGCCGAGCGCCGTCGCCGCCGGTGCCGGCGCGGCGACCCCGGGAACCTCGCTTGAGCCCACCGAGCGCGAGCTGATCAAGCGACTGCTCGAATTTCCCGACGAGGTGCGCGAGGCCGCCGCCCGCCGCGCCCCGCACCGCATCTGCACCTACTCGACCGCGGTCGCAGCCGATTTCCACGGCTTCTACCGCGATTGCCAGGTGGTTGGCGCCGAGGGCGACGGCGTGGAGCGCTCGCGGCTAGCCTTGTCGCTGCTGACCATGCGCACGATCGCCAGTTCACTCGGCCTTCTCGGCATTTCCGCCCCGGAGCGGATGTGAGGCTGCGCCGAAACAAGCAGCCGGTGCTGGCGGAGATCCCAACCGCCAGGGCGGCCTCGAGCCGGCCGGGAGCGTTGGGGCGAGCCGCGCTGCAGGCCTACAACGAGCTCGCGGCGACGTTGGTCCGCTCGGGCTCGGTATTCCTAACCGGACCGGCGAAGTCGAACGCGGCTGTCGGCATCGCCGCGGCGGCGACCGCCGCGGGGCACCGCGTCGCCTTGCTCGAGTGCGATCTCGCTTCGCCGGCGCTCGCCGAGACGCTGGGTCTTGCCCCCACGCCGGGCCTGCGCGAGTACCTCGACGAGGAGGTCGATGCCGGCGCGATCCTGCAGCCGCTCGTCCTCGCCGGTCCGGCCTCGGGACAGGCCAGTGAGCCACTCGCCTGCATCGTTGCCGGCGAGCCGGATCCGCAGCCCGTCGCCCGGCTCGACTCCGAGCGCTGCGACCACGCGATCGAGCGCCTGCGCCGCGCCTACGACCTGCTCGTCATCGATGGCCCACCCCTGGGCGAAGACCAGGATTCGCTGCGCGCCCTCAGCGAACACGCGGCGGTGACGCTCGTCTGCGGCGCACGGCGGGAGATTCCGAAGCGGCCGCCGGTGGAGGCCAGCGGCTTAGTCGTCTTCGCCTGATCGCTAGAGGTCGTAGCGAGACAGGTCGGCCTCGAGCCGCTCGGCGTCAGCGCCCCGCGGCGCTTGCGGGGATGCCCCGCTGTCCGGGCCGGACCGGTCGCTGCCGCGTCGCCAGCGGGCGAGGGAAAAGGCAAGCGCCACCGCCGCCACCAGGATTGCCAGCACCGGCACCAGGTAGGCGGTGAGGTCGAAGCCGGATGCTTCGGGTTGAGCGAGGACCGACGCTCCGTACTGCGCCACGAGCGCGTCCTTGATCTCGGCCTTGCTCCTGCCGGCGTCGACCAGCTTGGCGACGAAGACCTTCTCGCGCCGCGCCTGCGGCGAGTCGGCGAGCTCGAGCAGGGTGCCGCAGATCGGGCACATCACCTCGTCTTCGACGTCGTTGACCGTGGTCTGGGGCGTTGGCTGGGCTGCTCCCGCCGGCCCCGCCGCCGTGGCTACGACCGCAACGCAGAGTGCCACGGAAATGAGCAGGAGCCGCCTCACTGCTCGCCTTCGATCAAGGGGGTGACCCGTTCGCGCAGGAAGCGATCGTCCACCGGTCCCCGCCAGATCAGCGCCAAACGCCCCTGGCGGTCGACGAGGAAGTTCTCCGGCACGCCGGTCGAGCCAAAGGCATCGCTGCGCTCATCGCCGACCGAGCGCAGCTGTGGATATCCAGTCGGGAACTCGCGCAGGAAGGCAAGGGCGTCGTCTTCGTTGTCCTGCACGTTGATGCCGATCACGGTGGTGCTGCGCCCACGATTGCGCTCATAGAAGCGCTTCAACACCGGCGCCTCCTCGCGGCAGGGGACACACCACGAAGCCCAGAGGTTGACCAGCACCCACTTGCCGCGATACTCGCCGATCGATTCCTCTCCCGGCCCGGGCAGCGCCGGCAGCGAACGATCGGGCACCGGCTCGCCAACCGCGATCTTCGCCGAGCCCTTGCTGATCAAACCAAAGGCAAGCAGGCCGACGACGGCCAGCACGGCAAGAAAGGCGAGGAACGAGCGAGCGCTCACGGACGCCGAAGGTTAGTTCTCCCCGCCCTCCGGCAACCGCCATGCCGGCCTGAGGTGAGCTGGGCCGGTCAGTCGCCGCCGCGGCGGCGGCGGAACGGTTCTTCGAGGTCGGCGGCGGCGAAACCCCCTGTGTCGGGCACCCCACTGGCATAGCGGTAGAGGGCGACGGAGAAGACCTGCCGAGTGGCGAGCGAGAGAGCCGAGACCAGCAGGATCGCCCCGACCGCGATCGCGATTAGCGCGGCACTAAGCGTCGCGTCCTGGTTCCTCACGCTGAGGCCGACCGCGAAGAGAATCCCCACCGGGATCATGGCGAAGACGGTCCAGACGCCGATGCTGGCCAAGCCGGTGATTCCCTCACCCCATTTGCTCTTGATCAGGTGGACTGACTCTTTGGCGGTCTCGAGCGGTCCGGCACCCTCGAGCGCCAGCAGCGGCACGGCGAAGATCGTCGCCAGGCTCCAGGCGGCACCGAGCAGCCAGGACGCGAGGCGCCCGGCGCCGGGGATTCGCGAAGCGATCTGCTCCAGGATGAGGCCCACTCCGGCCGCCAGCAGCGACCACTGCGCGATCCGACCCAGCCGCTTCCAGGAGATGCCGAGCGCCTCCCGGACACCGATCGGCCGGCCGTCGAAGCTGGCTGCGGCAGCGCCCGCAAGGGCGACGTTGAAGAAGACACTGAGGAATGTCATCGGGTAGAGGCCGATGATCGCCGCCAGCGCTAGGTCGCCCCGCGAGTTGGTCGGCGAGTCGAAGTAGCCGGTGAAGTAGAGGATCGCGGCGCCCCCCGCCAACCCGCAGCCCGCGCCCATCAGCGCGATCGAGATCATCGTCGGGTCCCGCCGGATCAGCGCCCACGCGGCCTTCGTCAGGCGCCAGCCCCGCGCCATCCTCCCCTCGGCGGGGGCGCCGCTGCCCTGATCCTGCCCAGCCTCTATACCCACAGCAATCGGCAGGTTAGCGCGATTTGCCAGCGTCTTTATAGGGCGACGCTGTGTTGGGTGGCGCCAAAGGTCTTAGAGCTCGACCTCGACCTCGAACTCCGTCGTCTTCGGTGGGCCCGGCAGCACGGACCCTTCCCCCTCGAAGGCGGGCAACAGCGTCTCGTCGCGGAACTTCTCCCAGATCTCCTTCGACTCCCAGACCGCGACGACGACCCAACCGTTCGCGCTCGGCCCGGCGTAGTGATGCGTCTGGCCGGTGGGCAGGCCACCCGCCGGGTGCACCACAGCGGTCGTGGCGTCGTACTGCTCCCTCGTGCCGCCCTCGAAGTCGTTGACGATCACATACGCCATCTCATCCTCCAGTCCGTCGCAGTCGCCGGGGGGATCCCCCGGCTGAGCCACAGTAGCCCATGAATGGTTATGCGCTCAGCGCGAAAGGCGAAGTGGAGCGTTGCGACCTTCGGCTCTCCGAGGCGCTCGACCAGAGCGAGGAGGCTCGCATCGACAACGCCCACAGCGAGATCGGCATAGTCGCGCTGCAACTCGAGACAGCGCTCCGAGTGCCGGCACAATTAGGTTCTCGCTAGAGCCGCCAATCAACTCCGAACACCGCCTGTTGGGCGCGCGTCCCGGGCTCGACCCAGCGCCGTTTTGCTCAGGCGCAAATCGTGATGGTCGGTCGTTAGGGTTCCAAAATGCCCGACGCGGTGGTTTTGGTATTTGCTGCGTCAGGCACCGCGCTCGCAACTGGCCTCGGCGCGATCCCTGTCTTTTTCCTGGATAGTCGCGCTGCCCAGCTAGCGCCGATCTTCCTCGGCTTTGCCGCAGGAGTGATGGGGGTGACCTCGATCGCGGGTTTGCTGATCCCCGCAGCCGACGAAGGGTCTGCTCTCACAGTGGTCGGTGGCCTTGTGGTCGGCGTGGGACTAGTGGTCTTTGCCCGACGACGACTGAACCCCCAGACCACGTTCATGGGGCGCAGCGGAACCGGCGCGCGCACTTCTGCCTTGGTCTTCCTGGTGCTCTTCGTCCACAGCCTCCCCGAGGGATTCGCGATTGGCACGGCCTTCGCCTCTGACCGTGCCGGACTCAGCCTGTTCGTGATCCTCGCGATCGCGATCCAGAACATTCCCGAGGGGACCAGCGTCGCTATTCCGATGGCAGCGTCTGGCTTCAGCCGCACCCGTCAGTTCTGGGCGGCTGTCGGGACCAGCGCTCCTCAGCCGGTTGGCGCGCTGCTTGCCTTTCTCCTTGTCGAGCAGATCCAGTCCCTGCTGCCCTTCTCCTTCGCTTTCGCGGCCGGTGCCATGCTGTCTTTGATCGCGGTGGAGCTGTTGCCGAAGGCATATGCCGGGCCGGCGCGGCTCGGGCCGAGTGGTGGCGTGGCGCTCGGTGGCGCGGTGATGCTCGGGCTCAGCTTTGCCCTCGGTGTCTGACTACACCGTGCCAATGGTGAGAGCGCCGAGTGCAAGGACCGACGCAGCGACAAGAGAGAGGGCGATGCCGGTCACCCAGCGGTCGGCGTGGCCGAGGGCATGATCTCCCATCAGCCCACGGTCCTTGGCGAGCGAGCGGATGAAGGGCAGGAGCACGAGGAGGAGGACCGCGTTCAGCGCCTGGGTCAGAAAGAGGATCGGGATAAGCGGTGCGCCGGGGATCAACACCACCGTCGCCGCAACGGCGGTAACGGCACCGAAGCTCAGGTAGAAGGCCCGTGCCTCGCCGAAGCTGTCGTCGATGTCGGCTTTTCGGCCGAGCGTCTCGGAGATCGAGTAGGCGGTCGAGAGGGGGACGATGGCTGCGGCCAGCAGCGCGGCCCCGAGGAAGCCGAGGCCGAACAGAGTCGCCGCGGTGTCGCCGGCCAGAGGTTCGAGCGCCCGGGCCGCGTCGCTTGCGTCGTTGACCTCGATGCCCTGGACGTGCAGCGTCGCCGCGCAAGCGATCACGACGAAGAAACCGATCACGCCGGTAAGCACGGCGCCGATGATCACGTCGATTCGCTCGTAGCGCAGATCCTTGACCTTGAGCTTCTTGTCGACGGCGTAGGACTGGATGAATGCCAGCCCCCACGGCGCCAGCGTCGTGCCGACCGTGGCGACGGCGACGAGCAGCGCCTCACGGTTAAGCGGCATGCTCGGTACGACCAGTCCCTTGGCGGCTGCGCCCCAGTCGGGATGCGCGAGCACCCCCGAGATCACATAGGCGACGAAGACCGAGCTCAGCGCGAGCAGGAAGTGCTCGACGTGGCGGAAGTTCTCACGCAGGACGAGGGCCGAGACGCCGAGCGCCGCCAGCGGAACGCTGAGGTGGCGGCTCATCCCGCCGAGAAGTTCCATCCCGGCCGCCACCCCGGCGAACTCGGCGCACAGCGTGCCGGTGTTGGCGATCACCAGCGCCGACAGCACCAGCCCGGCGGCGCGGCCGCCGTAGTGCTCGCGGACGAGCGTCAGTAGCCCCTTGCCGGTGACGATCCCCAAGCGCACGCCGAGCTCGTGAAAGACGATCAGCGCCGCGGTGGAGAGGGTCAGGACCCAGAGCAGCTCGTAGCCGTACTTGGCACCGAGGATCGAGTAAGTCGTGATCCCCGCCGGATCATCGTCGGAGAGGCCCGCCAACAGCCCCGGGCCGACGACCGCCAGCAACGCCGCCATCGTGCCAGCGCGCAGCAAGAAGTGCCGGCGACGGGCCAGGCGCCAATGCGTGTGGCGGCCGGGCGTGCGGTGGGCGCGGGGCTCTGGCACGGGAATCCATACTCTCGCGCTCGGGCGATGCAAACTTTGCTGAGGGCCGCGCGGGCCTGCGAGCATGGCGCCGTGCCAGTGATCGAGACCGAACGGCTGACGAAGTCCTATGGGAGCGCGCGTGGCATCGAGGACGTGACGATCACGGTCGAGGCTGGGGAGGTCTTTGGGTTTCTCGGCCCTAACGGGGCGGGCAAGACGACGACTATCCGCACCTTGCTCGACCTTCTCCATCCGACCTCCGGCAGCGCTCGCATCTTCGGACTCGACAGCCGGCGCGAGAGTGTTGCGATCCGGGCGCGGCTCGGCAACCTGCCGGGGGACTTCGGTTACGGGAAAGAGGCCACGGGCCGCGAAGCGCTCTCGCTGTTGGCGCGACTTCGCAGGATGGAGGGCATCGGCAGGGCGGAGGCGCTGGCGAAGCGCTTTCGAGCCAACCTCGACCGCCCTTTGGGCGAGCTCTCGCGCGGCAACCGGCAGAAGGTCGGCCTGATCCTCGCGACCTTCCACGAACCTGAGCTGCTGATCCTCGACGAGCCGACTAGTGGGCTTGACCCCCTGATGCAGGAGGAGTTCCTGGCCCTGGTCGGTGAGGAGCGCGAACGCGGCTGCGCGGTCTTCATCTCCTCGCATGAGCTCGACGAGCTGGAGCGAGTCTGCGACCGAGTCGGCATCGTGCGCGCCGGACGCCTGATCGCCGTGGAGCGGATCGCCGACCTGCTCGGCAAGGCCAAGCGCCGGGTGAGGCTGGAGCTGGCCGAGCCGGCTGGTCTTGCCGAGCTGGAGGCGCTTGCGGGGGTCAGCGAGCTGAAGGTCGAGGGCCGACGCGCCTCCTTCCTCATCGGCGGAGATCTCGACCAGGCGATCAAGGCGATCGCCGGCCACCACGTCACCGACGTCGAGATCGCCCACCCGACGCTCGAGAAGGTCTTCCTCACCTACTACACGGAGGACGGGGCTGGATGAGGCATCTGGTCGCGGCCCACCTGCGCGACCGGCGCCGCTCGGTCCTCGCCTGGGGGCTTCCCCTTGGCCTTTGGTCTGCCTTCATCGTCTCGATCTTCCCCTCGATCGAAGACGCGCTCTCGAAGGCGACCAAGGGGTATCCGCCGGCGCTCAAGGAAGCGTTCGGAGTCAGCGAATTGGCCAATGTCGAGCAGTACCTCCAGGCCGAGATGCTGAGCCTGATCGTGCCACTCGCCCTTGGCTACCTGGCGGTGCGGGCGGTCGCAAGCGGCCTCTCCGGCTCCGCTGAAAGCGGCCGCCTCGACGTCCTGCTCTCAGCGCCGGTCTCGCGCAGCGCTCTCGCGGCTGCGAGCTTCGCGGCGACGGCGGTCGAGTTGGCCCTGGTCTTGGCAGTCACCATCGCCTTCACCGGGCTCGGAAGTGCGCTCTCCGGCGCCGGCCTGCAGTTCGACTCCGTCATCGTCGGCTTCGCCAACGTCTGGCCGTTGGCGCTGATGTTCGCAGGACTCGGCGTCGTTGCCACCGGCTGGTCCCTGCGCACCAGCGTCGTCACCGGATCCGTGGCGGGGGTTCTGGTCTCGATGTACGTGATCGACCTGGCTGGCAGGCTCGACTCCGATCTCTCGGGTGTGCGTTACATCTCGGTCTTCAAGTACTACGGAAATGCGATCGAAGACGGCATCGAACCGCTCGCCTTCTGTGGCGTCGCCGTCGCGGCAGTGGTTGTCGCGACGCTTGGCGCTTGGCTCTTTGACCGGCGCGATCTGTCTGGGTAGTCCCATCGCCCCGCTGCCAGCTCGACCTGCAGACGAGCCAGTTCCTTCAGGTACTCGCGCCTGTCGAGAACCAATTGCGGGCACTGCTGAGTGGAGGCCGCCGGCCCCGGCTCACCTCAGGCAGGCGGGAGATCAGTCGATCGAGCCGGCCGGAGCGACCCACTGGCTGGTGAAGGTGAGCACGGTCGCGAGGATGTCGAAATGCTGGTCGTAATGCAGCACCCCGAATCCTCGTTCCGCTGCCGCGGCGGCGATGAGGGCGTCGGGGACTCTGACCCGGTGGGCGCCGCCGGCGCCGCGCTGGGCCAGCTCGCGCATCGCCCAGGTCGCGGCGTCGGTGACCGAGCGGCTGATCGGCGCTTGGCGAAAGCCCGCCATTGCCACCGCGACGCGCTCGACGGCGTCGCGATCGGGCGCGTCGAAGATCATCTCCATCGTCACCGGCGCGCAGGCGATCAGCTCACCCGCCTTCACCACCTCGCGCCATTGCGGCGCGACCTCTTTGGCGCCGGCGCGTGCCCAGGCGGAGGTGTCGGCCACCCAGGGGCCCTTGGGCCAGCTCACCGGCCCCAGGCACGCTCGCGGGCGCTCCGCAAGCGCTCGAGGTCAAGACCGGAAGTGCCGTCGGCGACACTGAGCGCGAAGTCCACGGCTTTCCTCTCGGCGGCCTCGTCACCCTCAAGGGCCTCGGCGCCGCGCAGCGCCAACTCCCGCACGACCTTTGAAGTCGGGGTCGAGGGACCCATCGCGGCACGGCCCCGCTTGATCGCGCGATCCAAGGCCGGGTCGCGAGGGACCTGTACGCGGTCGTTGCGTTGTTTGCGCTGGGTGGCTATGGAAGGAGTGTACCCGCTGGCGGGTACCAGGGTAGGGCCTCGCCGAAGTTGCCGCTTCGATGCCCGAGCGGAATAGAGTAGGAGTTGGCTTCCACTCAATCGAGCCGGACAGCCGTTCCAAATGCCCTTAAAATGGCTCTGGAATCAGGAATTCCAGCACGCGGACGTAGCTCAGCTGGTAGAGCGCGAGCTTCCCAAGCTCGAGGTCGCGGGTTCGAGACCCGTCGTCCGCTTCTTTCGCCTCTAGCGCGCTACGAGTAGGGCCATCTGCGAGTGCCAGTCCCTGATCTTTTGGCTACGCGTGAGACTTCACCCTCTTGGCGGCGCTGCCGTTACGGCTCGGGGCGGCTCCGTTCTTGGCCTCGCGATAGAAGTGCTCGGTGGCGCCACGCACGGGGCGTTCGCCGGCGAGCTCGACCAGGCCGGTGCGGCGCAGCTCGGTTACGTGGTAGTTGACGTTGCTCAGCGGCGTGCGCAGCTCGTAGCTGAGGTCGCTTGGGGAGAGGGTGCGGCCACCCTCCATGCCCAGCACTTCCAGGATTGAGATGCGCAGGGGGTGGGTATTGGCGCGGGCCAGAAGCTGCCAGTTCATTGGACTTCCTCCGATTGATCTACTGGGTTACCAACTTGTAGTTGTATTGATACCAAAAAATGATGATCTAATTTTAGAATATCGGGTAGGGTTAAGCAGATGGCTGACGATGGGAGGAGGCACAAGATGCGGAAGGGCCCACGTATTTGGCTTGGGAATGGGGTATTCGCCGTCCTTCTGGCGCTGGGAATGGGCTTCGGAGCGGTTCCGGGTTCCGCAGAAACCATCGACCAGTCGACAATCATCGCGCCACAGCACAAGCCGCCCCAGGTAGACGACGGCTGGCAGGCGGGAACCTGCTTCTCGGATTCACCCGCCACCGAATGCTCGGTCGATACGCCCAGCCTCTTCTTCGAACAGGCCGCCGGTCATCCTCAGATCGGCTTCACTCAATTCATCATCAAGCACACGACGACAGAACCGGCGCCGCCGGTGAAACTCGAAGAACCGGTGGGCGACATCAGGACCGTCCGCGTCGACCTCCCAGCTGGGCTCAGCGTCAACCCGCAGGCGACGCCACAGTGCCCACAGAGCACCTTCGAGACCACGCCCCTCTCTTGCCCGGCGGGCTCCAACGTGGGCACGAGCTACGCCGTTGCGGCCCTGCTGGGCGTCGTCTCGCCGCAGCTGCCGGCGACCGTCTACAACATCGACCCGCCCCAGGGCGAGCCCGCCCGCTTCGGCTTCAACCTGCTCGGAAACAATGTCTACCTGCGGGCAGGGGTTGCTTGGGAGGGCGATTACCACGAGTACTTCACGATCGACGCGCCGACCTCGCCGGTCGGCCACGTGCTGAAGAACCGGCTGGTCTTCGAAGGCCGGAAGGGCAACGGGACCTTCATCACGACGCCGACGACCTGCTTCGACTGGACGCAGGCGCCCTTCCAGCACGTCTACTCGACCTACCTGCGCGCCGACGGGCGCGGCCCCGGCCTCGAAGATCCGAATTTCCCCAATGGCTCGCCGTTCATCGAGTCCGAACTGCCACCGAACACGAGTCCCAAGGAATGCGGCTTGATCCCGTTTGGCCCGAGCATCGCAGTTGAGCCCGGCACGACTCAGACCGACTCTCCCGCCGCCGCCGACGTGGAAGTCGCGGTGCCGTTCGAAGTGCCGTCTGTGGCCGAAATCGCCCAGCCGCTGACCAAACAGGCCAGCTCCCAGCTGCGCACCGCGAAGCTGACTCTGCCCCAGGGCATGGGAATCAACCCCTCGGCGGCCAACGGCCTGGCCACCTGCACGAACAACCAGCTCGGCAAGGGCACGCGGAGCCTTGCCAACAGCTGTCCCGCGGCGTCGAAGATCGGCACCGTGGCGGTCGATACCCCGCCGCTACCCAACGGTTCGCTTACCGGCGACGTCTACGTGGGCCAGCAACTCAGCCGCGATCCCACATCGGGTGAGGAGTACCGCATCTTCGTCGAAGCGAAGTCGGATCGCTACGGGATCGTCGCCCGCCTGATCGGCAACGTCAGCGCCAACCCGCAGACCGGCCAGCTGACGACCACTTTCGCCGAGAACCCACAGGTTCCGTTCAGCTCCTTCCGCCTCCACTTCAACGGCGGCCCTAAATCGCCGTTGACCAGTCCACCAACCTGCGGCCCGAATCAGGCCAGCTCGCAGATGGTCCCCTGGTCGGGCAACGCGCCGGCGTCGCCCGGCGCCAAATTCGGCCTGACCACCGCCCCCGGCGGCGGCTCCTGCGCGAAAACGCTCGGCGAGCGACCCTTCTCGCCGGGCTTCGACACCAACAACAGCAACCCCAAGGGCGGCGCCTTTACCCAGTTCGCGATGAACATCGCCCGCAGCGACGGCAACCAGGAGCTCAAGGGCGTTGATGTGACGCTGCCCCCTGGTCTCACGGCCAAGCTCGCCGGCGTGCGCTATTGCCCGGCGGCAGCGATCGCCACGGCCACGGCCAACGGCGGCGCAGCCGAGGCGGCGGATTCCAGCTGCCCCGACAAAAGCTTGGTCGGCAGGGCCGCGATCAGTGCCGGGAGTGGTCCCAGCCCGTACCACACCACCGGCAAGGTCTTCCTCGCGGGGCCCTATCACGGAGCCCCCCTCTCCCTGGCAGTGATCACCCCCGCCACGGCCGGACCGTTCGATCTCGGCTCGGTTGTGGTGAGGGTGGCGCTGTTCGTCGATCCGGCGACGGCCCAGGTGAATGCGGTCAGCGACCCGGTCCCGCACGTCTTTGGCGGCGCCCTGCTCGACATCCGTTCGGTCGCCGTCAAGCTCGACCGGCCGAAGTTCGCGCTCAATCCGACTAACTGCTCGGCGATGAAAGTGGCCGGGGCTCTGCTTGGCGGCGGCGGCAACCCGCTCGATCCGGCCGCCTTCAGCTCCTTCGCGGTTTCCTCACCCTTCAAAGTGAACGGCTGCGAGAACCTCGACTTCAAGCCGAAGCTCTACATGCGGCTCTTCGGTGGCACGCGGCGGGCGAAGAGCCCGAAACTGCGGGCGATCCTCATTGCCCGCGAGGGCGACGCCAACATCGGTCGCGCGGCGGTGACGCTGCCGAAGGCGCTGGCACTCGAACAGTCGAGCCTCGCCAACGTCTGCACCCGTACCCAGTTCGCTGCCCATGACTGTCCGAAGGACTCGATCTACGGTTACGCGACGGCGGAGACCCCACTTCTGGACGGACCGCTGAAGGGCCCGGTCTACCTGCGTTCCTCAGACAACGAACTGCCGGACATGGTCGCTGCGCTGAACGGCCAGGTCGACATCGCGTTGGCCGGTCGCATCGACAGCGCCAAAGGACGCCTGCGAACGACCTTCGACGTGGTGCCCGACGTGCCGGTCTCGAAGTTTGCGCTGACCGTGCGCGGCGGCAAACACGGCCTGCTGGTCAACACCCGCAGCCTCTGCACCCGCAAATACAAAGCGATCGCGCGCTTCAAAGCGCAGAACGGCAAGAAGTCGAACCAGCGTCCGAAGCTGCGCACGCGCTGCAAGAAACTGCGCAAAGGAAAAGGCGCGAAACGCTAGATCGGCTGGCTGGTGGGGCGGATGAGGATCTCGTTGACGTCCACACCCGGGCGCTGCTCGAGCGCGTAGATCACCGCTTTGGCGATGTCGTCGTCGCGCAGCGCCCAATCCCCCGGCCGGTTGTCGAAGAAGGGCGTATCGGTCATCCCCGGCTCGATCAGGGTCACCTTGATCGCGCGGTTTTCGTGCATCTGGCGCAGCTCGGCTCGCAGGGCCTCACCGATCGCGGTCGCCGCCCACTTGGTCGCCGAGTAGAGCGAGCCCGGCAGGGCGCGCCGGCCCGCCACCGAGCTGGTGACGAGAAAATGACCGTCGCCGCGCTCGAGCAGGTGGGGGAGGGTGGCGCGGATCGTCAGCGCGACGCCGTAGACGTTGGTCAGAACCATCGAGCGCCAGTGCTCCGGTGACTCCTCGAGGAAGCCGCGGCTGGCGCCGAAGCCGGCGTTGGCAAAGACCGCGTCGATGCGACCAAAGCGCTCAATTGCCGCCCCGGCCATCGCCTCGACCTGATCCCACTCGGTGACGTCACAGTGCACCGCCAGGGCACGATCCTCGCCGCCAAGCTCCGCAGCCAGCTCCTCCATCGGCTCAAGCCGCCGGGCTGCCAGCACGAGCCGATAGTCGGATGCAGCCGCGCGAGCGGTCGCGGCGCCGATGCCACTCGAAGCTCCGGTGATCAGCAGCACTGGATCAGCCACGCCTCGATTCTGGCAGCTCCAGCGTGTTGGTAGAGGGCGGGACCCCCGGGTCGCCGGACACTCAGCGCGAAGCGCGTCCGCCGACCCGGGGGTCCCGCCCTCCCCACCTACGGACACTCAGCGCGAAGCGCGTCCGCCGACCCCCGCACGTTCGCTCCCCAACCCAGGTTGCGATAATCCCGGCACTCGTGGATCCCCAGCGCAAGCGGAAGGTCAGGCTCGTGGTCGCGCTCAGCGTCGCCGTCCTCTTGGCGGGCGCTCTCGTCTACACCTCCTTCAGCGCCGCGACTGCCGCCAAGGAGCCCTCGCAGCTGCTCGACGCGGCCCCGGGGACGACCTACGACATGACCGGCAGGGTCGTCAAGGGCTCGATCCGCAAGCAGGACGACGGAATTCGCTTCCGCGTCGCCGACCGCGACGGCGGTGGCGAAAGCATTCCGGTCACCTACAGCGGCACCGTTCCCGATCCCTTCCGTGGCGGGCGCGAGATCGTCCTCACGGGTGAAGTCGCGAATGGAGTCTTCGTCGGCGAGCGCGACACGCTGGTGACCAAGTGCCCGTCGAAGTTCACGACATCGAATGACAGCTAGCCTCGGCAGCGTCGCCCTGGCGCTGGCCTTCGCGACGATGGTCTCCGCGGCGATCGCCGCTTTGGTCGGTCGCGACGGCGATGAGCGCTGGGTCTTGGCCTCCCGCCGCGCGATCTACGGCGCCTGCGCCCTGCTCACTCTCTGCGTCGCGCTGATTGAGATCGCCTTCGCCGGCGACGACTTCTCGCTCAAGATCGTCCAGCAGCACTCCTCGATCGAGACGCCCAACTTCTACAAGCTGGCGGCGATGTGGTCGAGCCAGGAAGGCTCGCTGCTGCTCTGGGCCTGGGTGCTCTCGATCGCCGCCTCGCTGGCGCTGTACGCGACCCGTAACAAGCTGCGCGAGATCGTTCCCTACGCGACCGCAGTGATGGCCGGCGTGGCGAGCTTCTTCACCGGGCTGATGCTCTTCGCCGGCGGTGTCAACCCCTTCGCCTCTCTCGACCCGGCGCCAGCCGACGGCATCGGTCTCAACCCGCTGCTGCAGCACCCGAGCATGATGATCCATCCGCCGATGCTCTACTCGGGGTACGTCGCCTTCACGATCCCCTTCGCCTTCGCGATCGGCGCCCTGATCACCCGCCGCATCGACGCCTCCTGGATTCGCGCCACGCGCCGCTTTGCCCTGATCGCCTGGGCCCTGCTCGGCTTCGGCCTGTTGCTCGGAGCCCGCTGGTCCTACACCGAGCTCGGCTGGGGCGGCTACTGGGCTTGGGACCCGGTTGAGAACGCGGCCCTGATGCCGTGGCTGGTTGGCACCGCCTTCCTGCACTCGATCATGGTTCAGGAGAAGCGGGGGATACTGAAGGTCTGGAACGCCTGCCTGGTCGTCGCCACCTTCACGCTGGCGCTGCTCGGCACCTTCCTCGTCCGCTCCGGCGTGCTGCAGTCAATTCACGCCTTCGGCGACAGCACGGTCGGCCCTTACATCCTCGGCCTGATCGCGGTCGTGCTGGTCGGCTCGACGGCCCTGATCGTCTCCCGCCTCGACGACCTGCGCTCGCAGAAGCGGATCGACTCGCTGGCCTCGCGTGAGGCGGTCTTCGTGATCAACAACCTGCTTCTGGTGGCGCTCTGCGCGACGATCTTCTGGGGCACCTTTTTCCCGCTGATCTCGGAGTTGTTCACCGGCACCAAGTCTTCGCTGGCCGCACCCTGGTTTGACCGCTACACGACGCCGCTGGCGATCCTGCTCGTCCTCTTCACCGGAATCGGACCGCTGCTCGCTTGGCGCCGGGTCAGTTGGGGGACGGCGAAGCGGGTCTTCCTCGTACCGGCGCTGAGTGCCGCTGCGGTCAGCGTTGGTCTGGTGCTGTTCACGGACGCCCTGCACAAGCCCTGGGCTTTCGCTCTCTTCGTTTTCGCCGCCTTCGCCCTGGTGGGGCTGGGGCAGGAGTTCTGGCGCGGCGCGGCGGCGCGGCGCTCGCTCGTGGGGGGCTCGATGGCTGCTTCGCTCGTCGGCGTCGTCTCGCGCAACCGGCGGCGCTACGGCGGCTACATCGTCCATATCGGCATCGCCGTGCTGCTAGTCGGGATCGCTGCTTCCTCGAGCTTTCAAACCAACCGTGACATCGAGCTGCGGCCGGGGGAGAGCGCCAAGGTTGACGGCCGCACGGTCACCTACCTTCGTCCGACCGCGGCGGTCGACCCGGACAAGTTCAGCTTCGGCGCGAAGGTGGCGATGCGCTACGGCGGCACGACGACCATCCTGCACCCGAGCCGCCGCTTCTACCCTCCGACCGGCGTGCCCACCGGGACGATCGCCGACCGCTTCGATGGCGAGGCGACCAGTGAGGTGGCGCTCAAGGCTGGGATCGGCAGCGACTTCTGGATGTCGCTGGCGCCCGACATCGGGCGGGTTCTGCGGCGGGTGCGTGCCGCCGACGAGGGGTTCCGTGCTTGCGTCAGCGGGGCACCCAGGACGCCGCCGCAGTGTCGGGCGGTCTCGAACATGATGCGCGCTGCGGCCGCCAATCCGGCGTTGCGCCCGGCCGCCGCCCGGCAGATCGAGAGCCTGCAGTCGGCGACCGCCGAGCGGATCGCCAGGAGCTACGTCACCGATGACTCGCCGGCCACCTTCAGGGTCATCGTCAACCCGCTCGTCACCTGGATGTGGATCGGTGGCCTGATCGCGCTCGCCGGTGCTTTGATCGCAATCTGGCCGCCGCGCCGCGCCCGCCGGGCTCCCGCGCCCGACACCGAGCTCGAGGCGCTGAAGGAAGCCAAGTACCGCGAGATCCGCGACGCCGAGCTCGACCACGCGGCCGGCAAGCTTTCCGATGAGGACTTTGCCCTGCTCGACGCCGAGCTGCGCAAGGAGGCGGTCGCGATCCTCGACTCCGGCAACGGCGCCGACGTCAACGGCCATGTGGCCGAGAGAGAGGAGCGGCCGGCTGAGCCGGTCTAGATCTTCAGCAGGACGAGCGTGTTGACGACGAAGAGGATGGCGAAGAAGATCGTCGCCCGGTCGAGGTTGCGCTCGACCATCGAGCCGCCGCCGAAGGAGCTGCCGCCACCGCCGATGCCGAAGGCACCGGAGAGGCCGGTGTCTTTCCCGGAGTGCAGCAGGATCAAGAAGATCAGCACTCCCGAGATGACCACTTGGAGGAAGCCCAAGAACGTGTACACGCGCGGGATGGTAGCGAGGAACCCCGGCCAAGGGCGGGTGCAACGTTTTTCGGTCCTATGCGCACCCTTACGCGTTGCACCGCGGGCGGGCAAGAGACAGTCAAGCCTGGATTGTTGCGCCTGTTTACAAAATTCGCTATCTTGTAAACCAAGAGGACGCACACTGGCGATTTGACAGGGAGGATGGGATGGAGGCAGCGACGCACAGTCATGACCATGGGCCGGAGATAGAGCTCAATCCGGCGACCTGGCGCGACGCAAAGCGCTACGCCTGGCTCCTTGGCCTGATCGTTCCCTTTGCTCCCTTCATCGCCTGGGCCAGCGTCGAGGTCACCGGCTTCGACTTCTTCTGGTTCTTCGGCCCGCTGCTCGTCTTCGGCGTCTTCCCGCTGCTCGACATCGCGATCGGCGTCGATCCCGGCAATCCACCCGACAGCGTGCTCAAGTGGCTGGAGCAGGATCGCTACTACCGCTGGTGCACCTACATCTTCATTCCGGTCCAGTACGCGGGGCTGGTCTTCGCCTGCTGGCTCTGGGGGAACGGTGACCTCTCGATCCTGGAGAACCTCGGCCTGGCGCTGACGATGGGCGTCGTCGGCGGGATCGCGATCAACACTGCCCACGAGCTCGGCCACAAGCGCGACAACATAGAGCGCTGGCTTAGCCGCATCGCCTTGGCCCAGACGGGGTACGGCCACTTCTTCATCGAGCACAACCGCGGCCATCACGTTCGCGTCGCTACCCCGGAGGACCCGGCCAGCTCGCGGCTGGGGGAGAGTTTCTGGGCCTTCCTGCCGCGCACCGTCGCCGGCAGCCTCAGTTCGGCCTGGGGTATCGAGTGCGCCCGGCTCGACCGCATGGGCAAATCCCACTGGAGCCTGCGCAACGACATCGTCGGCGCCTGGGCGATGACCGTGGTCCTCTTTGCCGTCCTGACGATTGTCTTCGGCCCGGTCGTGCTGCCCTACCTGCTGCTCCAGGCGGTGCTCGGCTTCTCCCTTCTCGAGGTCGTCAACTACCTCGAGCACTACGGTCTGTTGCGTCAGTGCAAAGAGGACGGGCGCTATGAGCGCTGTCGTCCCGAGCACAGCTGGAACAGCAACAACGTCGCCTCCAACGTGCTGCTCTACCACCTGCAGCGCCACAGCGACCACCACGCCAATCCGACCCGCCGCTACCAGGCGCTGCGCCACGTCGACGAAGCGCCGCAGCTTCCCACGGGTTATGCGGGAATGATCGTGATTGCGTGGATCCCACCGATCTGGCGACGCGTGATGGATCCGATCCTGGTCGACCATTACGGCGGCGATCTGAGCCGCGCCAACATCCAGCCGCGGGCACGCAAGCGCCTCCTCGCCCGCTACGGATCGGGAACCGGAGCGCCGGCATGAGCCGCTGGCGCTGTCCGGGTTGCGGCTACGTCTACGACGAGGAGCCGGGCCACCCGCGCGAGGGCTTTCCGGCGGGAACGCCGTGGAGCGAGGTTCCCGACGATTGGGCCTGTCCCGACTGCGGCGTGCGCGACAAGGTCGATTTCGAGCCCGACGGGGGAGGCGCTTCCGAGTGACCGCGACCGCCGGCTCGATCCCAGCGGTAGCCACCGCGCGCACGCCCTACCCCGAGGCCGCACGGCGGCTGCTGCGCGACACGCTCTTCGGCGCCGCCCGTGATCAGCTGGAGACGCGGGCCTGGTCGGAGATCACGATGTCCGACGTCGCCGCGGCCGCCGGCGTCAGCCGCCAAACTCTCTACAAGGAGTTCGGCAACCGCTCCGAGTTCGCCCAGGCCTTCGTCATCCACGAGGGCGAGCGCTTCCTCGACGACGTCGACGCGGCGGTCCGCCAGCACCTAGACGATCCGCGGGCCGCGGTTGGCGCCGCCCTGGCCAAGTTCCTCCTCGCCGCGGGAGAGGACCCGCTCGTCCACATTCTGCTCAGCGACGATGGCGTCGGCGGCATGCTCCCCTTCGTCACCACGCGGGGCATGCCGGTGGTGCAGTGGGCGACCGCGCGCCTCACGGCGACGATCGAAGCGGGCTGGCCACAGGCCCCGCCGGCCAAGGTCAAGCTGCTCGCCGAATCGCTCGTCCGCCTCGCGATCAGCTACATCACCGCACCCAGCGACGATCCCGAGACCACAGCCGCCAAAGCTGGCGAGCTGCTCGGACCCTTTATCGACGACGCGCTCGGGCTCTAGCTGAGCGCCAACCGGAAGACGAGGCGCCCAAAGCCAGTCTCGTCGACCGTGTCGCGGTCGGGCGCTCGCTCGTAGTCGAGCGACTCATAGAGGCGGTGGCCGGCCTTCTGGTAGGGCCGGCTCCACAATGCGATCGCCGGCCAGTCCTCGGCGCGGGAAAGGTCGGTGCAGCGATCGGCCAGGGCGCGACCGACCCCCTGCCCCCGAGCTGTCGCGCCGACGACGAGGCGGGCCAGTTCCGCCTCGCCATCGCGGGCGACCGCGCGGGTTGTCTCGTCGTCGGGAGCGAGCAGGGCGACGACGCCGACAACCGTGCCGTCCAGCTCGGCGACGAGGAAGTGCGCCGCGGCCGCCGCAGTGGTCTCGAAGTCGGACCGCTCATACGGAGCGTCCCGGCCGCCCTCACCTTCCGTGAAGTAAGCCTCCGTCCAAAGCGCGACAACCGCCCCCGCGTCCCGGTCGCTCGCCGCCCGAACCGAAATGCGCCGGGTCTCACTCACAGCTCTTCGCAGATCAGGCGCAGGCCGATGTCGAGCTCGGGCAGAGTGCGGAGATGGCCGAACTTCTCGTCCCAGCGGCCGCTCTCGAGGTCGGAGCGCAGGTGTTCGCGGCCGCGCTCGACGGCCTCGGGGGAGAGCTGGTGCCAGAGCGAGCTGGCCCGCAGGACGGCCGGCTCGAGGAAGAGCTCGGGCCGGTCCCAGAGCGCGCTGGTGAATTCATCCTCGCAACGGCTCGGCGCGGGGATGACTTCGATCGTCGCCTTGGGTAGCTCGGCTTCGAGGGCCTGCATCGTCGGCATCTTTTCTCGCTCGGCCTGCGCCGCCTCGGGGAAGTACTCCGAGAGGGTCCAGATCTCCGAGTTCTTCTCGGCGTCGATCGTCAACAGCACGATCCGCTTGCGGGCGACCCTGCGCATCTCGGCGAGGCCGGCGTCGAGGTGGCTCCAGTGGTGAATGGTCAACGTGGCCATTGCCGCGTCGACACTGCGCTCGCCGAGGGGCAGCGCCTCGGCGACGCCCCGCAGGGCGGGAGCCGCACGCCGCGGGCGCTTGGCGATCATCAGTGGCGAGGGCTCGATCGCGATCACCTCGCGGTCACGTGGCTCGTAGGAACCGGTGCCGGCTCCGACGTTGACGACGCTGCGGGCATCGCCCAGCGCCGCCCAGATTCTCGCCTCGATACGGGGGTCGGCCCGCCGGAAGTCGGAGTAGTTGACGCCCAGCGTGTCGTAGGCGGCGCCGCTCATCGGCCGGCCTGCTCGCGCAGCATCTTCACCAGCAGCTCGACGAAGTCGCCGTAGAGGTCATCGCGCACGGCGTCGGGGCTGACCAGCGCTTCGATCGCCAGCCCGATGCCGAGGGCGCGCAGGATCAGCGCCAGGTCGGCAGGGGGGAGGGACCCCCTGAGGCCTTCCTCCTCTTCGTAGTGGGAAATGTAGGTGGCGATCGCCTCGCGCAGGGAGGCGGAGCGCGTTCCAAAGCGCTGGGCCAGCTCCGGCTCGCGCCCCGACTGGCCGAGGAACTCGAGGTGCAGGAGGAAGGACTCGCGGTCGGCGGCGAAGCGCTCCATCCACTGGTCGGCGAGCGCCCGCGCGCGAACCTCGAGCGGCGCGTCCTCGTCGAGCCCTTCCTGGGTCACAACGAGCTCCCGGGCACGGCCGGCCATGTAGTCCTCGAAGACGGCGAGGAAGAGGTCGGCCTTGCCGGCGAAGTTGGAGTAGACGGCGCCGTGCGAGTAGCCGGCCCGCTCGGCGATCTCCTCCACCGAGGCGCCCTCGTAGCCGCGCTCGGCAAAGACGCTGGCTGCTGTGGCGAGCAACTCGGCACGGGTCCGCGCCTGCTTCTCCGCCCTCGTCTCGCGTCGCGCCGTCTCGGCCATTCAGATTATGAGTATAACTTGAATTGTGATACCAATTTCGTATGGCCGAATCCGACCGGGCGACAGGTGACCCGCTCGCAACGCTCGCGCGCTGGCTCGAGCAGGCGGCGGAGGCCGGAGTTCCGGCGCCGCGCGCGATGACCCTGGCGACGGCGACGGTCGACGGCCGGCCTTCGGCTCGCCTGGTCACGCTCAAAGAGCTCGATGGCGAGGCGCTGGTCTTCACCACCGCCTTGTGGACTCGCAAGGTCGAGGAGCTGCGCGCCAACCCCCGCGTGGCCGCGACTTTCTACTGGCCGACGCTTGGCCGCCAGGCCAGGGTCGAGGGTCGCGCCGAGATCGCCGAGCGCGAGCTGGCGGAGCGGCTCTTCGCCGGCCGCCCTCGCAGCCACCAGCTACAGGCGCACGTCTCCCGCCAGGGCGAGGAGATCGAGAGCCCGGAGGTGCTGCGAACCCGGCTCGAGGAGCTGCGGGCCGACCTGGGCGATGACCCGGTTCCCTGTCCAGACGACTGGGGCGCGGTTCGCCTCATCCCCGACCGCGTCGAGTTCTGGGAGGAAGCGGAGGATCGTCTCCACGACCGCGAACTCTTCGAGCGCGACGGCGCCGCTTGGCGCCGCTCGCTGCTTGCTCCCTAACTTAGGTCTCGAGCGTCAGTGTGACCGGGCCGTCGTTGACGAGCGCCACTCCCATGCAGGCGCCGAAGACCCCCTTTGCGGCACCCAACTGCTCGCAGAAGCGGTCGTAGAGCGGCTCCGCCTCGGCGGCCGGCGCCGCCTCGGCGTAGCTGGGGCGGTTGCCCTTGCGGGTGTCGCCGTAGAGGGTGAACTGGCTGACGCAGAGCACCTCGCGCTCGCCCAGCGGCTCGTTCATCCGGCCCTCGGCATCGTCAAAGATCCGCAGCGCCCGCACTTTGTCAGCGAGGCGATCCGCTTGCTCGGCCGTGTCGCCGCGCCGCACCCCGAGCAGGATCAGTATGCCCGGGCCGATCTGCGCTACTCGCTCGCCCTCGACGTCGACTGCGGCCTGGCTGACCCGCTGGACGAGTGCCCTCATCGCTTCTTTATGAAAATGGGTCTCATTTTTGATTCAATCTCCCGATGCTCGAGCCCTTCCAACTGCCCTTCGTCCAGCGCGGCTTGCTCGAGATTCTGATCCTTGCCGTGCCGGCCGGCTTGCTCGGTACCTGGATCGTCCTGCGCGGCCTGGCCTTTTTCTCCCACGCGGTAGGCACGGCGGCCTTCCCCGGCCTTGTCCTCGCCGACGGGCTGGGCTTTGCGGCGCCGCTGGGCGCCTTCGGGGCTGCGGTCATCTTCACGGCCGGCAGCGCCCTGCTCGGGCGCCGCGAGGAGGAGGGGGGCGACAGCGCCGTGGCGATCGTCCTGGTCGGCTGCCTGGCAGCGGGAACGATCCTCGCCAGCGACGTCTTCGGCTCGGGCGCCAACGTCGAGACGCTGCTCTTCGGCAGCCTGCTCTTGGTCGATGGCGGCGACATCGCCCTCGCCGGCCTGGCGGCGGGACTGACCTTGGCGGTCTCGCTGCTGCTCGGCCATCGCTGGCTAGCCGCCGGTTTTGACCCCCGTGGCCCGCGTTCCCTGGCAGGTGGTGTCGGCATGCTCGACGCCGTCCTGCTCGGCCTCATCGCCCTCGCCACGACAGCTGCGCTCTCGATGGTCGGGGCGCTGCTCGTCGCGGCCCTCTTCGTCGTGCCGGCGCTGACGGCTCGCCTCTTCGTCGAGCGGATGCTGAGCTGGCAGATCGCCAGCGTCGTGCTCGTCGCCGCCGAGGGGACGGCCGGACTCTGGCTCTCGGTCAAGACCGATGCCCCGCCGGGGGCGACGATCGCGGTCGTCGCCGGCGCGGTCTTCGCGCTCGCGGCGGGCGCCAGGGCGCTGGCCAGAGCTCGATGGCGCTCACCAGCGCTGGCTGCGGCCGGGTTGGCAGCGGTTGCCCTGTTGGTCAGCGGTTGCGGGGAGACCGCAGCCGGCGGCGGGCAGCTGCGGGTCGTTGCGACCACCACCCAGATCGCCGACTTCGTCCGCGAAATCGGCGGCGACGAGGTGGCGGTCGATCAGGTCCTGCAGCCGAACACCGATCCCCACGAGTACGAGCCGCGGCCGAGCGACGTCGCCGCCGCCGCGGAAGCGCAGCTCGTCTTCGCAAGCGGTGACGGCCTCGACGACTGGATCGAGCAGATCGTCTCCGACAGCGGCAGCGATGCGACCGTCGTCGACCTCGGAGCCGATGTTCCCGAGCGCCTGCCGGGCGAGTCGAGCGGCTCCGAGGCTTCTCGCTATGACCCGCACTGGTGGCACGATCCGCGCAACGCCGAGGCGGCCGTGGGGGAAATCGAGCGGCGGCTCGCCGTTGCGGAGCCGTCCCGTCGCCGCGAGTTCGAACGCAACGCCGGCGCCTACCTGGCCAAGCTTCGGGTGCTCGACACCGGCATCGCCCGCTGTCTGGACTCCGTCCCCACGAGCCGGCGCAAGCTGGTCACCGATCACGATGCCTTCGGGTACTTCGCGCGCCGCTACGGGATCGAGGTCGTCGGCGCCGTCATTCCCTCCCAGGCGACCCAGGCGCAGCCCTCGGCGAAGGACCTGAGCTCCCTGGCGGAGCTGATCGAGCGCGAGCAGGTCGAAGCTGTTTTTCCCGAGAGCTCACTCAGCTCCGACGTGGCCGAAGCGATCGCCGATCAAACCGGCGCCACCGCCAGCTACACCCTCTACGGCGACACGCTTGGCGCTGCCGGATCCGACGGCGCCACTTACCTGACGATGGAGGCGGCGAACGCGAACGCGATGGTGCGCGGCTTCACGGGAGGGAGGCGAGGGTGTCGGCCGCTGCTCTAATCGAGGCCGCCGGGCTCTCCGCCGGCTACGACGGATCGCCGGCGATCTCCGGCGTCGACTTCAGCCTCGCGCCGGGGCAGACGCTGGCGCTGCTCGGCCCCAACGGCGGGGGCAAGACGACGCTGCTGCGCGCCTTGCTGGGGGAACTCGCACCGCTTGCTGGCAGCCTGCGCGTGGCGGCGACCTGCGGAACGGTGCCGCAGACGGAGCGCTCGCGCCTCGACTACCCGGTCTCGGCGCTCGACGTGGCGAGGATGGGGGCGCTCTCGCGCTTGCCCTGGTGGCGCCGCCCCGGCCGGCGCGAGCGGGAAACAGCTACCACCGCCCTCCAACGCGTTGGCCTCGGCCCCCTCGCCAACGAGACCTTCGGCCGTCTCTCCGGCGGACAGCGCCAGCGGGTCTTGATCGCGCGGGCCCTGGTCCAGGATGCCGGCCTGCTGCTTCTCGACGAGCCCTTTGCCGGCCTCGACCGGCCGAGCAGCGAGGGGCTGGAAGCCTTGATCGCGGAACTGGCGGGGGAGGGCCGGGGGGTTGTCATCGCCACCCACGATCTCGAGCAGGCCCGCGCATCCGACCTCGTCCTCTGCATCAACAAGGCCCAGGTCGCCTGCGGCCGCCCGGACGCCGTGCTCAATGACATCGGCGTGCTCGAAGCGACCTACGGTGGAGCCATCGTCGAGATCCCCGGCGGCGCCGGCCGCGCGATTCTGCCTCCCCACCATCACCACCACTGATCGATGTTCGAGCCTCTCCAAGAACCGTTCATGCAGCGCGCCCTGGCCGAGGTCCTGCTGCTCGGCGCGGTTGGCGGCGCGCTCGGCTGCTGGGTCGTCTTCTACGGGCTTTCCTACGCGGCGGAGTCGCTCTCCCACTCGCTCTTCCCGGGCCTGGTCCTGGCCGCCCTCGCCGGCGCCCCGTTGCTCGTCGGCGCGGTACCTGCGATCGTGCTCGCCGCCGCGGCCATCGCCCTCGCCTCGCGGATTGCCGGAATCGGTCGGGACGCCGCCGTCGCGGTGGTGGTGACGACGATGTTCGGCCTCGGCGCGTTGCTGGCGCTATCGCCGTCCTCGCCGCCGGGGGTCGAGGCGCTGCTCTTCGGCGACGTCTTCGGCACCAGCGACGGCGACATCGCGATCGCGGCGGGGCTGGCCGCTGTCGTTGGCGTTGCGCTGCGCCTCCTGCACGGCCGGCTTCTGGTCGCCGGCTTCGACCGGGGCACCGCCCACTCCCTCGGCGTCTCGCCCGCGCTTGCCGATGCTGCCCTGCTGCTCCTTCTGGGGGCAGGCATCGTCGTCGCCGTGCAGGGTCTCGGCAACCTGCTCGTGGTCGGCCTCTTCGTCGGTCCCGCCGCGGCCGCGCGCCAGCTCAGCGATCGCATGCTGCCGATGATGGGGCTCGCCGCTGTGCTCGCCGCACTCGCCGGCGTTGCCGGGCTCTATCTCTCCTACTACGCGGGAACCGCCGGCGGTGCCTCGATCGCGCTGGCGATCGTCGCGATCTACCTGGTCTCGCTGCCCGTTGGACGTTTGCACGCCATGAGACGGCTCGGTTCCCTGCGAGCCGGGGCTACGATCGGTTGAGATGTCCACCAAGGCCGACAGCGCCTGGGCCGAGCACGCGCTCGCCGCTCTGCAGAAAGCTGGCTACCGGCGCGGCGGCGCTCGCACGGCGGTGGTCGAGGCGCTGGCCCGTCACGACTGCGCGGTGACGGCCCTTGACTTGGACGACGAACTGCGCCGGCGCAAGCCGGCGGTCGGCCGCGCGAGCGTCTACCGGGCGCTCGAGCAGCTCGAGCAGCTCGGCCTAGTCCAGCGCCTCGAGGTGACCCGCGGCACGGCTGGCTACGAGCGAGTGGAGCCCGGCGGCGAGCACCACCACCACGCGATCTGTCGCCGCTGTGGTCGCATGGTCCCCTTCGAGGACCCCTCGCTCGAGCGCGCGATCGCCAAGCTCTCCAGCGAGCTCAGCTTTGAGGTCACCGACCACGACGTGGTCCTGCGCGGTCGCTGCGAGCGCTGCGCTCACTGACTCATTAGGGAATGATGCGCCGGTGGGTGACCTCGGCGAGATCTTCCTGCTTTCGCTGCTGGCGATGTTCAACCCGACGCTGCTTGCCGCGGTCACCCTGATGCTGCTGCTGCCCAGCCCGAAGCGGCTGATGCTCGGCTACCTGCTCGGCGCCTACACCGCCAGCATCAGCCTCGGTCTCGTGATCGTCTTTGCCCTGCCGGAATCGAGCGCGACGAGCACCAGCAAGAGCACGCTCAGCCCGGCCGAGGACGTCATCGTCGGGCTTCTCCTGCTCATCGTCGCCGCGGTGCTGGCTACCGACCGAGACCAGTCGCTGCGCGAGCGCCGGGCGCGCCGCAAGAGTGAGAAGCAGGCGAGTAGCGAAGCCGAGGAAAAGGAATCGCTGCCGATGCGGCTGCTCGGCCGTGGCTCGCCACGGGTCGCCTTCGTCGTCGGCCTGCTCCTGAGCTTCCCCGGCGTCACCTACCTGAGCGGGCTGAACCACATCCACAAATTGGATGCGGCGGAGCTGCCCACGGCCCTGCTTGTGATCGGCTTCTGCTTGGTCCAGCAGCTGCTGCTGGAGCTGCCGCTTGCCGGCTACTTTTTCGCCCCGGAGCGAACCGAGGAGGCGGTCAAGGGGTTCCGGTCCTGGCTCGCCCGCAACGGCCGCCAAGCGGGCATAATCGTTGCCGCCGTGCTCGGTGCTCTCGTCCTTATCCGTGGAATTGCCGGACTGGTGAGCTGACGTGGCCAAGTGGGGCGTCCTGGTGACGCTGTCCGCCGCCCAGTTCCTGATGGTCCTCGACCAGGCGGTGATGAACGTCGCGATCTCGCAGCTGGTCGAAGACTTCGACACCACGGTGACGACGATCCAGATGGTGATCGCCTGCTACGCGCTGGTCATGGCGGGGCTGATGCTGACCGGGGGCAAGCTCGGGGACATCTGGGGCCGCCGCCGCGCCTTCACGATCGGGCTCTGCATCTACGGCGTCGGCTCGGGGCTGACCGCCGCATCGTGGAACGTGCCGTCGTTGATGCTCGGCTGGTCGATCCTCGAGGGCATCGGCGCCGCGCTCGTGATCCCCGCTCTGATCGCCCTCGTCGCTGGCAACTACAAAGGCAACGAGCGAGCAATCGCCTACGGAGTCCTCGGCGGGGTGGCCGGCGCCGGAATCGCCGTCGGTCCGATCCTCGGCGGTTGGGCGACGACCGAGCTCAGCTGGCGGATCGTCTTCGTCGGCGAGGTGGTTGTGGCGCTCGGGATCCTGTTCGGGACGCGGTGGATCAAGGAGCCTGAGCGGGAGCACGGCATCCTCCGCCTCGACTGGGTCGGCAGCGTGCTCTCGGCCGCTGGCCTGGCGGTGGTTGTGTTCGGCGTCCTGCAGGCGAGCAACTGGGGTTGGCTTGCGCCCCGCAGCTCGCCGATCGAGCCGTTCGGCTTCTCGTTGACGCCATTTGTGATCGCAGCCGGCGGGCTGCTGCTTGCCGGTTTCGTGGCTTGGGAGCGACGTCGTGAAGCCGGTGGCCTCGAACCGCTTGTCCACCTGCCCCTGCTGCGCATCCCCCAACTGCGCGGTGGCGTCGCGATGTTCCTCGCCCAGAACCTGATCCTGATGGGGGTTTTCTTCACTATTCCACTCTTTTTGCAGATCGTGCAGGGGCTCGATGCGCTCGAAACCGGGGTGCGCATGCTGCCTGCCTCCGCCGGGCTCTTCTTTGCCGCGATCGGCGGCTCGGCGCTGGCCAAGCGCTTTGCCCCGCGGCCGCTGGTCCGCACCGGCTTGGCGATCGTCTTCGTCTCGATCCTGATGTTGCTGGCGACGATCGAGCCTGAACTCGACAACAGCTCTTTCCTCATTGCGATGGGGGTGCTGGGCGTCGGTATGGGTTTGATCGTCTCCCAGCTCGGCAACGTGGTGCAATCGGCCGTCGGCGACAACGACCGCAGCGAGGCCGGGGGACTGCAGAGCACCGCCCAGCAACTGGGCTCCTCGCTTGGCACAGCGCTGCTCGGCGCGATCGTGATCAGCGGGCTCATAGTCGCCTTCACCAGCAACGTGGCGGACGACGACCGCATCTCCGCCGATGTCAGCAAGCAGCTCGAGGTGCAGCTCAGCGCCGGCGGCAGCTTCGTCGCCGCGGACGAGGTGCAGGCTGGGGCGGAGGCCGCCGGTCTCGACGCCGCGACGGCCGACGCGCTGGTCGAGAACTACGAAGACGCACAGCTGAAAGCGCTGAAGACCGCCTTCCTCTTTGCCGCCTTCCTCAGCCTGGCTTCCTTCTGGTCGACTCGCCGCCTGCCCGACCGGCGCTTCGACGAGCTGGAAACGGGACCGGATCCGCCGCTCGACCCCGCGCCAGCGGCGGCCTGACATGCTCGATCGCCGCCACGACCACCGCTCTCCGGATGAGCGCGCCGCCGCGGGGAAAGCCGCGCGCAGCGATGCGCCGCGCTCCAGCCACGCCGAGTGGGCACCGGCCGCCGACCGGCCGAACCCGGTCGAGCTGCTCGAGGGACAGGCCGCCTCGCGCGTCGGTCAACTGGTGCCGCTGCGCTACGCGCGGATGCTGGTCTCGCCCTTCACCTTCTACCGCGGCGCCGCCGCGGTGATGGCGGCGGATTCTCGCCAGCACTCCCCGCAGCAGCTTCACGGTGCAGCTCTGCGGCGACGCCCACCTCTCCAACTTCGGCGCCTACGCCTCGCCCGACCGCGAGCTCGTCTTCGACGTCAATGACTTCGACGAGACGCTTCCCGGGCCGTGGGAGTGGGACGTGATGCGGCTCGCCGCCAGCTTCTCGGTCGCGGGAAGGGCGAACAGCTTCCGCGGGCGCGAGCGACGGGAGATCGTCGCCGCGATGGCGGCGGAGTACCGGGAAGCGATGCGGCGCCATGCGGAGCTGGGCAATCTCGAGGTCTGGTACACGAAGATGGACGTGCCGACGATCGCTGCGCGCTGGGCCGCAGCGGCGGGCGAGAAAGAGGTCAAGGCCTTCCGTCGCAACCTCGCTAAGACCCGTGCGAAGGACCGCATGCGGGCGCTCTCCAAGCTGACTCACGAAGTCGACGGCGAGCTGCGCATCGTCAGCGAACCGCCGCTGATCATCCCCCTGCGCGAGCTCGCCGGTGACGAATCGGGGGAAGTCGAGGCGCGCGTGCGGGAGATCCTCGCCGACTACCGCGAGTCCTTGGCCGAGGACCGCCGTGTCCTACTCGACAGCTACCGCTACGTCGATGCCGCGCTCAAGGTCGTCGGCGTCGGCAGTGTCGGCACCCGCGCCTGGATCGTGCTGCTGCTCGGCCGCGACGAGGGCGACCCGCTCTTCCTCCAGGTAAAGGAGGCCCAGCCCTCCGTGCTCGAGCCCTACGCCGAGCCGACCGCCTACGCACAGCAAGGCGAGCGCGTGGTCGAGGGCCAGCGCCTGGTCCAGGCCGCCAGCGACATTCTGCTCGGCTGGGTCAGGGCGAAAGGGATCGACGGCGAGAGGCGCGACTACTACGTCCGCCAGCTCTGGGACCAAAAGGGCTCGGCCCGCACCGAGAACATGGACCCGCGGGCAATGACCGCCTACGCCCAGATCTGCGGCATGACCCTCGCCCACGCTCACGCCCGCAGCGGCGACCGCATCGCGATCGCCGCCTACCTCGGCAAGAGTGACACGTTCGACAACGCGATCGCGGCGTTCGCCGAGTCCTACGCCGACCAGAACGAGCAGGACTACGAAGCGCTGCGGGCAGCGGCCGCCGACGGCCGGATCGAAGTCGCCGAGCTTGATGGTCCCTGAGCAGGACAACGAGACCGTTATCAGGCGCTTTTACGACGAGCTCTGGAACGAGTGGCGACTCGATCTCACGGATGAGATCGTCTCCGCGACGATCCGGTTCCGCGGCTCGCTCGGCACGACCCTGACTGGCCGAGACGAGTTCAAGGGCTACGTCGAGACCGTCCGCGGCGCCTTCCCCAACTGGCACAACCAAGTCGACGAGATCATTTCCACCGGCGACCGCGTCGTCACCCGAATGACCTGGACCGGCACCCACAGGGGAAAGCTCGGCGACGTCGAGCCAACCGGAGCGAGTGTCGAATACGTCGGTGCCGCCTTCTTTCGCTTGGCGGACGGCCTGGTGGGGGAGGCCTGGGTGGTCGGCGATACCCAGGAGCTGTGGCGAGCCCTCGGGCAGCTGCGTCGCTGGCGATCACCTCGATGTGAAATGCACGCATCTTTGCGGGGGTTGTAGGAGAGGGCCGCATTTTCCAAGATGGGCCCATGCGTCCGATCCACGGAGTCGGAGCATTGGCGCTGATCGTCATCGCGATCGTCGCTCCTGCGCGCGCCGACGCGCGGCCGGCGAACGTGGCTGCTCTGCAGTCGGCGTTGAAGTCGCTGCACCTGTACAGCGGCTACGTGGACGGGATCAAGGGCCCTCTGACCCGGCACGGAGTGGTCGCCTTCCAGCGGCGCCGAGACCTGCCGGTAGACGGCATCGCCGGGCCGCGGACGCGGCGGGCACTGGGGTGGCGGGGGAGGCCGCCGCTCGGGAGCAGGGTGATGCGGCTCGGCAATCGGGGTTGGGACGTCGCGGCGCTGCAGTTCCTGCTGCAGCGTGATGGTCATGGTCCGGGAAGGGCCGATGGCCTCTTCGGGCCGTTGACCAGGGAGGCGGTGCGGCGCGCGCAGCGTGGCGCCGGCATCGCGGTCGATGGGCTCGCCGGGCCGGTGACGATTGGCTCCCTACGCCACGGGGGCAAGTCGCCGGGTGGTCCGGTTCGGTTTCTGCGGCCGGTCCCCGGCCCGATCGGCGACGGGTTCGGCGCGCCCAGGGACGGCGGCCGCCGACACCAGGGCCTCGACTTTCCGGTCCCCTACGGCACGCGCGTCGGCGCGGCGGGGCGCGGGACGACGATCTACGCCGCTTACAACTACGGCGGCTACGGCAACCTCGTAGTGATCCAGCACCGACTCGGTTTCACCACCTGGTACGCCCATCTGTCTTCGATCACCAGCTGGGTCGGTGAGCAGGTGGTGGGCGGAACCCGGATCGGCTACGTCGGCTCCACCGGTAATTCGACCGGGCCACACCTCCATTTCGAGGTGCGCCGCTACGACACCCCGATCGACCCCGTCCCACTGCTCCTACCGACCGTGGCGGCACGGTTCCACGGCGCTCGAGGCGAGCTGTACCCCCGCGAGTGCGACGGCCGGCACGAGACGCACAGACCCCCATCTCAATCCGACTGGATCGCGCGCGAACGTCTCTGTGCCCCGTAGTGTTAGTGCGGCTGAGAGGAGTCGAACCTCCACGGGTGTTTCCACCCACAAGGCCCTCAACCTCGGTATTGGAGGTGTTGTGAGTTCCATTCAGTGTTCTCAGGTCATCTGAGGTGCTCTGAGGTGACCTAAGTTAGCGAAAAGAGTGTCCGCCAACTGTCCGCAGCCGATCGACTTCTTCGAGCGCCTCCTCGGGACTAACGTGCCGCCAGGGCTCGCGAGTTTCCCGGCCCGGGGGATGGAGGTGGTAGGGCATCTCCGGATGGCGCCCGGGGTCGAAGCAGTAGCGGAGGGAGACGTCGCCCACCTGGCCGTGGTAGGCGTAGCCGGCCAGCCAGTAGCCGTGCTCCTTATAGGCGTCCTCGACCCGATCGGCTGACCAGAGCTCGGCGATGCTGAAGGTCACGCGGGGGTCGGGCTCGGCATCGTCGCCGTCACCACGCATGGCGACACCCTTCAGTCGGACCAGCCCCAAGGGTGGATCGTCGCGCCACTCGTTCGGGTCGCGGCCACCGGGGTCGACCAGGTAGCCACGGGCGAAGAGCAGCTCCTGAAGCTGCTCAAAGCGCCGGTAGGCGATCAGGATCGGTCGCTCGCGCATGGGCAGCCGGTTCTACAGGGGCCTCCGGATATCTCGTGCCCGGGGCCGTTAAGCTGAAAGTCTGGATTTAGAGGATTACTTGGAACCTGCCGATATAGCTGCAACAATGTTTGAAGACCTAGGAGCGATAGATGACCGAGCTCTCCGATCACTACATGCGCGTGCGGGACTACGCCCGCAGATTCTCCCTCGATGAGTCGACCGTCTACAAGATGATCGAGCGGGGGGAGATCAAGGCCATCCGCATCGGCAAGAAGACGCTGCGCATCCCCTCCAGCGAGCTGGAGCGGTACCTGGATCGCGAGCCCGCCACGGACACCGAGCCCGCCCCGCTGGAGGAGAAGGTCGAGACCTTTCGCAAGGCAACCGGCAAGGGCCCCGACTCCTACGTCGACGCTTGGCGCGGGGGCGAGATCGAGGACACCCCTGAGAACGCCGAGGTCGCGATCGAGGCACTCGCCCTCCGCACGGCCCTGGCTCGCCGGCACGTCGCCGCTGCATAGCTCGGCCCGTTGTCGGGATTGCGGGCCTTCAGGGAAGGTTTTCGAAGGTGAGGTTCCAGCCGGTGGCGTTCAACTCGGCGCCCTGTAGGAGCGTTTCATTGCCGGCTTGATCGGTCGCTCCGATCGCAGGGATGGTCCAGACGCCGATTTCGGCTTCCGGCGGCAGGATTTTTTCGAAGCGCCAAACCCCATCGAGCTTGGTGCCTGATACCTGTGTCACGCCACCATCCGTGTACCACCATTCGGACGCGTGTGGTGGATGAATGTTGACTCCCATCCCCTCGAGCACCGAGTCGGCGGACTCGCCGACGCCGGAGAGGTTGTCCGTGATGTGAACGAAGAACTGGATCGCTCCTTTGCCGCTTGAGGATTGAAGCGTCCCCGGGTTCACCCAGAAGTCGATGATCTGTGGTGGCTCTGTGTCGCCGGGGCCGGTTTGGGTGAACTCGACCGGGTAGCCGAGGTCTTCCAGTTCTTCGCGGTCGTAGTCGGTCCGATTTCCGGCCCGGTCGTAAAGCACGACGAAGGAGACGACGTAGGTGCCCGGGATTGCGAACCGCGCTAGGGGGAACCCCTCTTCCCAGGTGCCGTCATAGATCGTGCCCGAAGCAAGGTCAGACGGTGCTCGGTGGCCACATGGGAGGCATGCCGGCGGGTCCGATCCCGGCAGACGAATCAGGGCCGCGGCGTCCGCGACTCCGGAGAGATCGTCGGTGGCGGCGAGCGAGAACTGCACCGATCCCGGCGCGACGCTGGTGTCGAGGGTCTGCGGCGCGAGCGAGTAGCCGGTCAGCTCGGGACCTTGGGTATCGGGACCCTCGAAGACATCGAACTCGGCATCGAAGTCAGCCTCGGCAAGCTCCGTCGCATCGAAGGAGACTCGGTTGCCTGCTCGGTCGGTCAGGCTGAGGCTCGTGATGCGGTATTTCCCGGCGGAGGTCGAAGCCGGCACATCCACCAAGGCCGAAGCTCCCCCATACGGGGTGTCGCTTTCGAACGTCAGATCGCGCCACGGGCCGTTCGGGCCATCGAGTCCAACCTCGACGCGGCCAATGCCACTCTGGTCCTCCTGAGCCTCGATCCATAGGCCGATAGAGCTTTCCGAGGAGACGTCGACATAGGGCTTCGTGAAGTGGACGGCGCGCACTTCCGGCGCGACCAAGTCGGGAGGCTCCAAGGCGGTGAAGCAACAGCTGGGGCCGACGGGACCGGGACGCGAGCGATTGCGAGGGCGCTTCTCGCAACCTCGAACGTGGGTTGTCGCGATTCTGTCCAGGCAAGAGTCTCTCCCTGCGCCACCGATCAGGCGGTCGATGCCCGGTCCGCCGATCAGAGTGTCGTTTCCACTCCCGCCCCTGATGACGTCCGCGCCGCCCCGGCCTGAGATCCTGTCTGGCCCGCCTCCACCGCAGATCACGTCGGACCCTTCCGTGCCTCGCAGCACATCAGCCCCCGGGCCGCCCGGGATCGTGCATCGTGGCGCGGCCCCAGCGCTCACCGGAAGGGTAAGCAGCGCCACTGCGGCAATGATCGTGAACCCGAGACCCCTGCGCACTCGGGTGAGGGTACAGGGACGCGTGCTTCCCACTCCTTCATGGCGCGCCTCCGGCACGGGGTTCCATAAGACGGGGTTATCGGGCGTTGGAGTATCGCCGGGTCAGCTCAAAGGTCTGGTCGCTGCTACGTTCAAAAGCAAATGTCGTCACGGTGGGAGATCTGGAGGCTTCGCGCCCGGCTCGGCTTCTATCTCAAGAAGGTCGAGCAAGGGAGAGAGATCATCGTCACCCGACGGGGAAGGCGCATCGCTCGCGTCAGCAGGCTCGGTGGCGATCACCTCAAGCATCTTGTGCGCCGGGACCTAGTTCGGATGCCGGTTGGACGGCGATTGCCTAGGCGCGCCCGCGTGGAGGCCGCCGGCTCGATATCCGACTTGGTCGCCGATCAACGCCGCTGATCGCCGTTGAGACCCCCTCTGCCGCACAAGCGCAGATAGGGTCGGCCGATGCCGACCCAGGCCGTCTACTACCGCGCTCCCGATGGGATCGAGCCAGTCGCCGAGGTTCTCGACCGTGAGTTTCCGCTCGAGCCGCTGAAGAAGAAGCCGAGCTCGCGCGAGCTTCAGGCTGCGGCGACCAAGCGGATGACGGTCGACTTGCAGATCGATCGCCTGAACGGGTTGGCAAACGACGACCCGCCGCTGCCCTTCCCGCATACCTCGCAGGTCGACGGGCCGCTGCGCGAGCTTCGTTGCCATTTCGGCCGCGCGCACTACCGGATTCTCTACCGACGGTCGGGCAACCTCTTCGTCCTGCTGCACATGTTCCGCAAGACGAGCAAGGCCGTTCCCCGGACGGAGATCGAGATTGCCAAGCAGCGCTGGCTGGACTTCAAGGAGCGGATGGAAGCGAAGCATCGCAAGCCGCCGCGAGCAGCCGGCGACGATGCGCCGTGATTCCGTCCGACGGATTTAGCAGTTTTGCTAAATTGACCACCTGAGGTAGTCAATGAGATCGGACGGAAATGGCTCGTAAGAACGGCTCGCCCATCGGAGAAGCCCACGCGGAGGGAATGGAGAGGCGGGCTCGCAAGAGCGCCGCGTACAGGGCTGCCCTCGAAGAGCAGCAGCCCTACGAGCAGTTCGCCCGCCTGGTCATCCGCAAGCGGATGCAGCTCGGGCTCACCCAAGAGGAGCTAGCCAAGCGCATGGGAACGAGCCATTCGGTGATCTCTCGCCTCGAGAGTGGCCAGCACCGCTTCAGCTTCGCCACGATGCGCAAGCTCGCCGAGGCGCTCGACACTCACCTCGTCTACGGCTTCCAGGACGAGGCGCCCGACCCGAGGTCGCGCCGGACGCCGAAGCGCGAGCTGGTCGTTTCCGCGTGAAGGGCTCCGGCACCTGATATCTCGCCCGCGAGGTCCTGCGTTCTAGCCACGGCGATGTTGTCGGAGTTGGGATGCGCCTGTTGTGGATGAAGGTCGAGCGCAGTTGTAGCGACTTGTGCTCCACCAATCTCCGAATCCGTGCGTCTGGGTTCAAAGATAAGTGACCTGTTCTCCGATGCGACCGGCATCGTTCCTATTGTTCGTTGACTATGGCAACGGTGGCAACCGATGGAGGGGTCCGACGCCTCGCCCAATACCGTCCCTTCGAGCGTGGAGGCCTCGATCTGCGAGCCGTTCTGCATGACCTCGTCATCGCCGTGGCGGCGCTCGAGGGCGGCGAGGTCGAATCGCTTTTGTCATGTCGAAAGGCTTTCGATGATTGCTGGGGGGTCGTCGTCGAGGTCGACGAGCTCCGCCCGGTAGTTGAAGGCCTAATCCACGCCGGGCTCGCCGAGAAGAGCGGGCAGGGCTTCCGACTCTCGCCAGCGTTGTTGGCTGAGCTCGAGCAAAAGGCCAATACATCTCAGAAAGCCGAGGATCGTGCCTTTCGGGAGTGGAAGCTGGCTGTGCAGCAGGCGCATCCGACGCTTTCAGACAACGAAGTCGACGTGCTGCAAGGCGACCTTCGCGAGTGGTTGCACCTGATCATCACCCGCCACGGGGCAGAGGCCGCCCTGATGCTTTATCCCGAGGAAGAGCGAGCCCGAGAGTTCTTCGATGCGATCGATGCCCAGGGCTTTGAGGCTCTGCCGCAGCGAGACGCGGGCCTCTTGGCGGTCAGAGAACAGGCTCTGCCGCTATTCGTTCGCCAGCCCACGCCCGAGCAGCGGACGTTCCTCGCCGGGCTTCTCAACACGACCTTCTACATGACGGTGCTCACCATTGACCCGGGCGCCAGGCAACTCGTAGAGGAGCAACTCAGAGGCCACATTGTCTACCTCGACACCAATTTCCTCTACGCGGTCCTCGGAGCGGCACCGATTGATGAGGTCTATTCAGCCCGTCGGCTCGTCCAGCTCACCCTGGACCTTGGAATCGATCTCGCGATGACGCCCTGGACGACGAATGAGCTGCACACCAGTATCGATCGTTCGCGCCGCGATGTCGAATCCCAAAGTTCTTTCGTTCGCCCAGAGTTGGCGCAGACGATGCTGCAGGCCAGCGGTGATAAGGGGTTCAAGCGGTATTTCTGGCAGACCTATCACGACAAGAAGACCAAGCCCAAAGACTTCTTTGATCGGCTCGATCACTTCGAGGGCGACTTGGAGAGATACGGGATCAAAGAGCGCACCGAGGGCTGCACGGCAATTGAGCAACAGACCGAGCGAATCAAGCTCTACACCTCGCTATTGAACAGCGAGCGCTGGCGCTATCCGAAGGAGTGGGTCGTGCTTGAACACGACGCCAAATGCCGACTCTTGGTGGAGCGTCTCAGGGGGGAGGGGCGCATTCGCTTTTCTAATGCGCGTGTCTGGTTTCTCACCTACGACACCAAGTTGCCGCGTTTCGCAGAGCGTGTCCCCGACAACGAAGACGTGGTCCCGGAGCTGCCATTCTGCATCTCGCCATCGGCTTGGATACAGGTGATCCGGGCGCTGACCCCACGTACTGATGACTTCGACCGGACAATGGTCGACCTCCTCACTTCCCCTTTTGTTGGATACCGCCGCGCGATCAACCAAACCGTCGTGCAGGAGGTGGTCGGCCGCATCGACAACCTTGAGGACGCCTCTCCAGAGATGGCTCTGGAAGTGCTGGCCGACGGCGCCAAGGTCGACCAGATAGAAGCTGCCACGGGTTCGGGTGATGAAGAGGCGATCGAGGAGGTGATTAGTTCCGCATACGCCTCGAAGACGCGGGAGCTTCACGACGCGGTGAGAGCCAGTGAGGAGCGGGCCGGGCAGGCAGCAGAGGCGGCAGCACGAGCTCAAGCGGAGGCAACCAAGGCTGCGCGGGATCGCGAGCGAGAGCGTGCCAATGCCGAGGCACTCCAAGCTGACTTGGACTCAGAGAAGACGGCTCGCGCGGTGGAAGCCCGGGAGCTTCGATCCCAAGTTGAGGATGTGCGGCAGGAGAAGTCGCGGGAATCGGCAGACACCGAAACGCGAGTTCAGGGTCTTGAGGATCGTCTCGACCGTGAGAAAGAGCGTCGCAGGCGAGATCGCCGTATCGCTACAGGCGCTGCTTTGGCCCTCATTGGAGTTCTAATCGCCGTTTGTCTGCCGCTTCTCCTTGTCCATGGCAGCGTTGGTGTCATTGGCGCAATAGTCGGCGGCTCTGCACTGGCGCTCCTCGGGGCACGAATTGCCGTCGGGCAAAAATGGGGCGGAGAGCTTCTAATCTGGTTGACCCTTGTAGTGACTCTTGCCGGGGTCGTCGCAGCCTTTGTTTTCGGCGCCAACCATCGCTAGGCATCTGCCGCAGATAGAGGCAAATGGTCAGTCTTGCCGCTGAATTCCAGAAATGGCGATTTTAAAACAGCCGGGGCGTAGATCACCCGCCCGTCGACAGGCTTGGAGCAGCGGCGCTGTTGCGCCCGCGGGTTGCTTGCCGCTGTCATGCCGCCTAAGGCGGACCTAAGCAGCTTGATTGGCTGTTACTCATGACCGGAGTTCAATGCTATGGCTCCGCCGGAAGGGAACCACTTCTTGCCCTTCAGTCCATACGCCTTCTCGCTATGGAGCGCTACTTCGTCAGTTCGATCAGAGCCCAGATGGTGGTTGAGACACCAGTGGCGACGCCTAGAACAAGTGCTGCTACTTGGAGGCTAAGCCACGCGGCAGCCTCTCGGCGCACGTATCGAGAGTCAAGTTCAAGAACGTAAGTTTGCAGGGTTCGTACCTGCCGCCGATAGTCTTCGAATTCCGAGGCTAGGTCGGAGGTGCCAGACACCCAATTGCGCAGGCCCTGGACCAGGTCGGTCCGGGCTGACGGCGATTCCGAAAGGGAAGCACTTAGCTGGCTTCGTAGTAGTGGATCGATCGGCTCCTGGTTGGCGGGCACGGCGATGTAGCCGGCATCGTCGTGAAGTGATCGGCAGCGCCAGATGAGCAGCAAGACCCCTGCCAATACCAATACACCCCCCAAAACCGCCACTGCCCACCAGGGGATCATTGGGTGACTCCCCTATCTCGCAGCAACTGAAAGTAGTCCTCGCGGCTTAGTGAGCAGTCCCGTAGCTCCGCGAACTCCTCCTCTGAGAGGCGGAGGCTCTTGCGAAACCTATGTGGCACCGGACCCTTCATGTCCTTCTTGCCGTGCGAGTAGTAGACGGGAAGAACCTTCTTCCCGTCTACAACGACGAAGCCCGCGACATGGTGTGTTGAGCGCTTCTTGGCGACTTCGAGCTTGCGAAAGATCTTCGCCGCCTGCTTTGTTGTCAGTTGCATATCAGCGACTGAGAACGTGCTCAAAGAAGTGGGCGAGTGACAGCGCTGGTCCCGCGAGCTCCTTCGGATCTGCCTCCGCTAGGTCTTCAACGAATAGCCAGAAGACCTCGACCAGATTGTGGATTGCCTCTTCAGGACCCTCCCCGACCCCGTAGAGGTCCGGCTGACCAAAGACCTCAGCCTCGTACTCTGCCGTCTCCCCGATCTCACGAACCCAAACGACGAAGGGTCGGCGCGGGATGAGGCGAATACCGCTTGGCGGGCTCGGCAGGACTACCTCCATCTGATAGCCCGCCCTCGTCAGGGCTTTCTCTATCGACAGCTCTTCGCTAGCGGCTGGGCTGAAGGATCGCAGCACCGAGTACTCTCTCTCGGCGATCTGACCGCTCGCATGGAGTCGGGCGAGTTGCGCCTCGAATACCTCGCGACGGCGACGGCGGTATGCCAGACCCTCATCGAGGCAGCGGTTTACGTAAGCCTCAATTTCCTTAATTGACCCACCTCGCCGGTAGTAGCCGGTAAACGCCTCACGCTCATCCGCCGAAAGGGCGTTCTCACCGAAGTAGGCTGAATAGCCGACGATAGGCAGATCAGGTCGAGCTTCGTGGATGCGCACCGCCAAGCTGGCCCCTTCCTTGTCTTCGCCCTCGCCTCTGAGAGAGACATCGAGCGAGACGGCATCGATTCCCGGGTGGGCAATCAGCTCGCTCTCCGCCTGAATGGTGTCCGCCGCCTCGATGACGCGGACATCCTCGTTGCTGAAGATCTCAGCTGAGAGACCCCGGTTCACGTCATCGTCGTCCAGTATGAGGACGGCGAGCCCGCTGTAGTCCCGCTCTGCCTCGACGTGCATCACGCCTGCCCCCCTTTAGTCCGCAGTCGGCAACTCCAGTGCGAACACTACGCGATTTCTGTACTCAACCAACTCAATGCTCCCCCGACCGTCTCCTCCCACCAACGACATAAGGCTACGAACAATATGTAGACCAAAACCCGTTCCTTCACTGCTCCCGGTGACCCTTCGCTCAAAGATCGCCTGCTCCCATGACATTTCGTGAAGATCATCTGGAATTCGTAGGCGACTCGGATCGATTCCGGTCGCGTTGTCAGCGACGTTGACTTTCACGATGTCGCTACCTGCCTGTCGGGCCGCGACCGTGATCTCGATCTGGCGATTGCTCTTTTTAGCTCTCGAACTCTGGAAGGCGAAGATGCTATTGCGGAAGAGGTGAAGAAACACCAGGATCAGCGCCTCTGGGATCACCTGCACAAAGGTGCCGGACTTTGGGGGCAGCACGTTGATGTCGCTGTCGTCCAACTCGCCTGAGACCTGGTCGATCGCCGGCAGCACTGCTTCACGGATGTCAATCCGGTGCGGACTCTGGTTCGGCCGTATCAGCGCGTCCGATTTCATCTTGTCAAGCGAGTCCGTCGTCCGCGTCAAGTGGTCCGACACTCGCTCGATTTGGGCGACCGGATCGACTTCTTTCCCCTTGCCAAGTATCCCCTGCTTCGCCAGCAAAAGACTCTTCTGGGCATTGTCGATGTGAGCCTTTGCCTCATGCCTACCCGCTTGTGCCAGGAGGTCGCTGAGCGCCTCCGCAGCTTCCTCCGTGATCTGGCGAATCTTCCTCGTATTCGCGTGCAAGTTTTTGAAATTAGCCATCGCAACGCCGATCGCATTGGCCACCGCCTCGAATCCCCGCAACTCAATGCGGGAGAACTCATATGGGCAGCGAGCTGCAACGCTGAGGACTCCAATTGCAATGTCTCCGACCACAATCGGCACGGCGACGAAACTGCGCACGTTCTTTAGGTAGGGGATTCGCCGCAAAGACTCTAGGTGACCTGCGGCCATTGTCGGCTCGGCCACGGTTTCCCCTTTGATTGCCTGCCGGAAGCTCGGGAAGTCATCGAGACTTGAGAGGCTGAGCTCGTCGAAGTTCCCTCGCTCCACGCCCAAGCCGACTGCGGCCACGCACCACAGTGCGTCGGCATCACGGTCGTACTCCCTGACGGCCACGAACTCCATCGCGGTCGAGAGGCGGATCAAGTCCGCCAAATCGTCGTAGAACTCCACGCGAGTGCGTTCCGCGACGATCGGTCGTTTCAGCTCGTGGAACAGGCGGATAGTAAAGCGCCGCTCGTAGATGATCACGATCACTTGGCGTAGTAGTTCCCCGAGCTCGCCGAGGGACTCCACTGAGAACGGATGTCCGCCCTCGAGATCAAGAAGCGCGACCACCGTGTTGCCTCGATGTATCGGCTGCACAACGCGATATGTCGACATTTTCTCGTGCCATTGGCTAGGAGCCGACCGCTCGCCGCGCTCCCACCATGCCAACTGCCCACTTCTTGCAGCGATATCGAGGATGTCAGCCGGGGTCGACTCGATGTTTTCCTGTGAGATTCCTGCCGCGGCCACCGGGTCTACGATGCTATGGACAGTGTGCCCCACCTGTGAACGCTGGTCGAAGTGTCCGCTCCGCAGATCTAGGAAGAGAATGCGGCCGGCATCGGCCCCGGTTGTCGCCAGGACGCCTTCGAGGGCGATGCGAGTTCCCTCGCTGGTGCTCTCGACCTCCAGTGCCTCCGCCATCGCAGAAGAGAGCAGGTCGCCGTTCCCCGTATCCACACTGTGAGGATACCCAGTGAGGACGTGGCACTGATGTTGATGCACCTTCGGTTGAATGCAATAGCGAGGCGGAGCCGAACAGACGACGCTACAGTTTCGAAATGTGGGGAGGTCTGATCACGGTCGGCGTCGATTTAGACTCGCTAGTCGTGTCGGAGAGCACGCAGAAGATCTCGGACTCCGTGGCTACGACGCGGTTCACCTCGCGACCGCGCTCGAGCTTGGCGACGAGGAGTCGCCTCGTGACCTGGGATCGCGATCTCGCTCGTGCGGCTGAACAGGTGGGCTTGGGTCAAGCCGGCCTGATCTAGGCGCGGATCAGTCCCTACTCGAACGCCTCGTCGACCGTTCCACTCTTGTCCTCGCCAGGCGCATAGTCGGCGTAGATCAGCGTCGTCCTGAAATCGCGATGTCCCATCCACTCCTGCAGGGTTCGCATCGCCACCCCCGCGGCGGCAATCCTGGTGCCAAAGGTGTGGCGCAAGTCGTTGAAGCGGACCTCGCGCACGCTGGCTGCCTTCAGCGCCTCCTTGAAGCGCTGCACGAGGGAGGAATGCGCGAGAACCTTGCCGGTGTCGGGGTGGGCGAAAACGAGATCCTCGTCCTTCTGGCCGAGGGAGCGCTCGAAATGTCGTTTCAGCTCGGCGGCGACTCGGCTTGCCAGCGGCACCGACCGAGAGCCCCGTTTCGACTTCGGGGTAAGCAGGTGGCCGCGGACGTAGCTGCGCCGAACCCGGATCCTCTGCGCGCTCCAATCGACATCGCGCCAGCGCAGCGCCAGCAGCTCGCCCTGCCGCAGGCCGGTCATCGCTGCGGTGAGGAATATGGCGAAGTCGGTGTGGCCGAACGGTTCGGCTTCCGTATCTACCGCGGCCAGGAGCGCCTCCAGCTCGTCCTGATTCAGGAAGTGGATGTCAGAGCTCTGCTCGACCTGGGGACGGCCGACAAGCTCGCAGGGATTCTGGCGACACCAGCCCCGGCGCTTGGCGAAGGTGAAGATCTGCGACAGCAGCTTGAGTGCATTTGAGCGGGTCTTGGCGGCCTTGCCCTCGCACCGCATCTGGGCGGCCAACTCCTCGACTTGCCCTGATGTGACTTGGTCGATCGGGACTTCGCCAAGTCTCGGCGCCAGGTGGGTCCGCAGCAGCGAGCGATAGTTCTCGAGGGTGGTGGGCTTTCGCTCCAAGGCTTCGAGGTGGCGCAGCATGTGCTCGGCAGCCTCCGTCAGCGACACCTCGTCCCCGTCGAGCGGCGCTCGCTCGACGACCATCAGTCGTCGCAACTCGGCCTCGGCTTGGGTTCGGGTGAGGCCTGTCCTGCCGCCTGGCTTTCGCTTCGGCCCGATCCAGCGTTTGACCCGTTTCTTGCCGACGCGCCAACGGCCGTACCAGGTCTCTTTTCCGCTGGCGCCCATATGGACGAGCAGGGAGCCGGTTCCGTAGCTGCGACGCTCTGGTGGGTTCATGCCTCCTACACGGACGAAGGCCTGCCGGCGCCACCGGGGTCGCAGGAAACGGTCCCAAATGGACCCATTCCCGCATCAATGCGCACCGACCCTTAAAAAGCGAAAACCCCCGATTTGCGGGGGCTTCCGAGTGCGGCTGAATGGAGTCGAACCATCACGCCCCGTAAGGGGCACAAGGCCCTCAACCTTGCGGCTGGGGGCGTTTTCAGTTCCATTCAGCGACCTAAGGCGATCTCAGGTGCTCTGAAGTTACGCAGGTTACTGATTTAGAGGTCCGCAAAAGGTCCGCGGCCGATCCGGTGAACCGGTGTGCTGTAAAGCACGGTTTCGCCGGCGCCTAGCTCGGGCGACGGCGGTCGGGTTTGCCGCAGCTCGAGGACTCCGGTGAGCAGCAGTCGGCCTTCTCAGGGGGCTCGCAGTAATCGGCCTGCTGCTCGGGGCGCAGCAGTTGGAGGTGGCAGCCGGGCCGGCCTTAGTTTCGCTCAGATCAGCCATGTGCTCGTGCGTGTGTGGGCCGTCGTGATGGTGGGAGTGGCTGAGCTCGTTACCGTGGCGATGGCGATCGCCGCCGAGACGTTCATAGGCGAGGCTCTGTCCCGACATTGCCTTGGAGAGCCTAGAGGGCGCCGTCGGGCCCTCGGGAGCCGATGGCGGGGGTTCCCCCCAAATAGCCGCCGGTCCTCCTATACTGGCTGCGCTTACAACCTGCCGAATCCCGCGCGGTCGAAGCGCGGGAGCGGGGGAACCAAAGGGCATCCATGCCCAGGGGCGAATCGGACCACTAGGTCCGTAGCGCAACTCTTTCAGCGCGAGCCCGCCAGCTAACCCCGTAGGCCCTGGAAAGAGAGGTCGTTTTGTCGCACCCCAAGGTGGTCGGGCCACGAATTTGGATTGCCGCCCTTGCGCTCGCCGCGTTCCTGCCGGCCACTCATGCCAGCGCCGCAGTGGCTCCGGGCGGTGTGGGTGCGCAGGGATCTGTCGCCCTCGCCGACGTCACTTGTCTAAAGGAATGCGTCGACACCCACAAGGCGACGCCGGGCTCGACCGTCAAGGTGCGGGGCCTGGCGATGGAACAGGTCAACGAGGTCGTCTTCCGGGGTGAAGCTGGCCCGATCCAGGTCGCGCCACTGAAGCGCACCGAAACGGTCGCCACCGCCGTCGTGCCGAGTGGCGCGGTCGCCAGTCGCCCTTACGTGATCGACGCAGCGGGTCAGAAGTCAGGTCGCTCCCCCCACAAGCTCTTCATCCTTCCGACGACCGCGATCCCGGCGGCGATCTATCCGATCCGCGGTCCCCACGAACTGTGGGAGGGCTTCGGCGGCGCTCGCAACCACGGCGGCGCCGACATCGGCGCCGCCTGCGGCACGCCGCTGGTCGCCGCCCTTCCCGGCAAGGTCGAGATGAACAAGTACGAACCTCGCGCCGGCAACTACCTCGTGATCGACCTCAAGGGGGTCGATGCCGACATCATCTACATGCACATGCAGGTTCCCTCGCCGCTGCAAGTGGGCCAGGTCGTCAACGCCGGTCAGCCCGTCGGCAATGTGGGGGACACCGGCAACGCCTCTGGCTGCCATCTGCACTTCGAGTACTGGACGGGCGAGGCGTGGATGGGTGGCGAAGCCGTCGACCCGGTGCCGTTCCTGAATCAGTGGGAAGCCGAAAGCGGCCCGCCCGCGGCGCGCCGCTGATCTTCGCCTAGAGGTAACCGAGCGGATCTTGGGCGACGCCGCCGACGCGAACCTCGAAGTGCAGATGCGCGCCGAAGGAGTTGCCCGTATTGCCGACGAGGCCGATCACATCGCCCTGTGAGACCTGCTGGCCGGGCGAGACGTTGAACGCCGACTGGTGCGCGTAACAGGTCGAGAGCCCGGCGCTGTGTTCGAGGCAGGTGTAGTTGCCATAGCCGCCGCTTTCGTACTCGCTCTGCTGCAGCACGACCGTCCCGCTCGCCGCTGCCCAGATCGGCGTGCCTTCGGCGGCGCCGACGTCGATGCCCTCGTGCTGGCGGCCCCAGCGGTAGCCGAAGTTGGAGGTGAGCGTGCCGTTGATCGGCCAGGCGAAGGTGCCGGGCGCACTGGTCGGCCCGGACGGATAGGCGCCACTCGGTAGGCCACCGAGCTGGGACTGGATTTCTGCCTGGAGGTCGGAGACGTCGCCCTCCAGCACCGCTTCGCGGTCGTTGAGCGTGGCGAGCGCTTCCTTACGCGTTCCGCGAGCAGAGAGCAGATCGCCCTTCTGGGACTCAAGGTCGAGGCGGGTGCTCTGCAGTTCGGCCTCCCTCGAGGCAATCGCATCGCGGGCCTGCGCGATCCGGTCTCGCAGCTCGCGCTGGCTGACGACGACCGCCTTGGCCTGATCGCGCAGTTCGCTGACTCGCGCAACCAGCGCGTCGTCGGCTTCCTGGATGCGGGTGAGGTATTCGGTGCGGCTGGCGATCTCCGAGAAATCATCGGAGCTGAGCACCATCGAGACGACGTCCGGGGAGCCGGTCTCATAGATCGCGACGAGGCGCTCGCGTAGTGCGATCAGCGCCCGCTTCAGGCGTTCGCGGACGACGCCGAGGTGGTCGCGGGCGCGTTGCAGCTCCGCCGTGGCTTCGTTCAGCTCCGCCTGCTTTGCCGCCAGTTCGGCCTCAACGGCGGCCTCCTGAGACCGCAGGTCGGAGACTTCGCCTTGCAGTCGCGAGATCTCCTGATCCATCTCTTCAAGCTCGCTCGTCAGCACGCCCTGGCGCTCGCGCACCTTGCTGAGCTTGCCCTCCTTGCGATCAAGTTCGTCCTGAAGCTCCTCGGCACCGGCGACTCCGGCGAGCAGGCCGAAGAACACCGTCATCGCCACCGCGACGAGCAGGCGCGGGCTTCGCGCAGGCGCGGGGGAAGCTGGGCTGTAGCCGAAAGAAGGTCGCATGGAGGCCGCTCGCGCTGGGCGAGCCGGAGAGGTGTCCAAGCTAGTCACCGAACCTGAACTTTCCGCCGTCGGGCTCGCCCTGAAGGCGCCTTTGCAGGGCGCCGGTCTGGAGGTGTTTTGCTCAGACACCGAGTCGTCTCTCAAGCTCATCTGCGCGCCCGGCGGCAACCGCGCGCCCGGCCCGCCTTGGGTCGAGTTGCACCCCGCGCGAGGCGGCGAGGTCGACGAGGCGCTGGCTGGCTTCGTCGTGGATCGCCCAGCGCAAAAAGAGCCAGGCAAAGACGCCGAGCGTGACAAAGCCGCCCTCGACCATCATCAACATGCCCGCCGCACCTTGATCGGAGAGCGGCGAGAGGTTCCAGCTCTCCTCGCCCGCCGCGTAGGCGGGGTAGAGCGCGGTTCCGGTCCAGGCGAGGACGTTGCCGAGCACCGCCCCGCAGAAGCGCACGCCGATCAGGTAGATCAGCCGGCCGCCGAAGTTGAACCAAGCCGGGGTCGGCAGTGGCCCGAGCAGCGGCATCCACATCACTACACCGAAGCTCAGGAATGCGAGGTGCTGAGCCAGGTGGAGTCCCGGGCTGTCGAGGACTCCTTGATAGAGGGCGCCGAGGTGCCAGAGATAGAGGTTGAATGCCCAGAGGGGCAGGGCGATCAAGGGGTTGCCGAGCAAGCGCGTCCAGCGCAATCCCCGCAGCGCCAGGATCGGTTGCAGCAGGGGTCCGGTGAGCCCGAGCACGATCAGCAGGGCGGCGATGTCGCCGATCAGCAGGTGCTGGGCCATGTGGGCGACGATGATTTCTTCGGCGATCGCTCCGAGCCAGGGGGAGTCGGCGATGAAGAGCACGAGCAGGCCGGCGGCGAAACAGGACTGCCGCCAGACCGGGACGGCGCGGCGGCTGTCGGCGAGGGCCTGACAGCGGCGGGCGTAGGCGAAGCCGATTGCCAGCAGCGCCAACGGCGCCAGAAGGTCGATCGCCAGCGCCATCTAGGTCGACAGCGCCAGCGCCAGGGAGTTGTTGATCGCGTGCAGGATCACCGCTGGCCAGATCGAGCCGCTGCGCTCATAGACCCAGGCCAGCAAGAAGCCGAAGAGGACGAGCGGCGCCACCGTCGAGACTCCGGTGGTCAGATGGAGGCTGCCGAACACGGCGGCGCTGATCAGCGCCGCCGGAACGAATGACAGGCGCGCGCGCAGGCCGCCGAAGAACATCCCGCGGAAGAAGAGCTCCTCGGCCACTGGCGCAACCCCGGCGATCAGCACTACCGAGAAGGCTGCGGCGAGGGTGCCGGAGTCAAGGCCGAGGTCCCGGGCGATGTCCTGTTGGTCGGGCGTGACGATCAATGCCGAGTAGAGCGCCAGCGCGGCGATGTAGAGGACGTAGGCACCGAGCACCAGGCCGATCGCGCGAGGCTTGAAGCCGCGAGCGCCTAGTCGGCCCAAGGCGGCGGTGCCCCCGTCGCCGCGGCTGGCGACGACCAACGCGGTGCCGAGGAACGCAAGGCCGAGAAGCGTCTGCGCGGCGATCAGCCCGGCGTAGGTTTCAAAGCCGGGGTCGGCGATCGCTACCGGCGCCGGTAGAACCACCGCACCCAGCCCCAAGCCGATCAACAGCCCCAGCATCGTGCGCGACAGTGGCCAGGTCGCGTAGGGCAGCCCACCTGGCCCCGGTGCGCGCCGCGCCGCGACCGGGGGCGCAGCGGCAAGCTGACCGTCAATCCAGGCGCTCACGAGGGCTCGCCGGCAAACGTGGGCCCCGCGAGCGGGCCGAATGCCTCCAATGGCTCGGGCGCCGTGCCCTGATATTTGGCTCCGAAGGCGCGGATCGCGTCCAGCGTCGCCGCGCCTCGGTAGCTCTCGCAACCCAGCATCTCCCCCCAGGAGGTGGCGGCAACCTCGTAGGGCATCTCTTCGTTGGGGAAGAAGAGGGCGGCGGAGTAGGCGGAGTCATAGAGGCCGCGCAGCTCCAGCTGATCGGCCTCGGTCAGCCCTCCGTCGTATTGGAGCGTTAGGCGCCCATGCTCAAGCGCGTGAACGACGTTCATCGCCCCCGGGGTGTCGGAGTAGGCGCCATCGGCCTGCTGGTAGGGCGGAGCGACGTGGTTGCCTGAGGTCGGCGGGTTCGTCGCGTACTCCGGCGCCGTCGCTTCGGGAGAGAGATGGGAGCGCCCCTCGATCGGCAACTTCGTCTGCACCTCACAGCCCGCCTCACGGGCCGCGACCTTCAGGTTGGTCTGCTTCGCCTTCGGCGGCTCGGTGCCAGCGCGTTCGTCAAGCGCGATGCCGTTGGTCTGCCCACTCTGCAAGCTGACATGGGCGTTGCCGCTGGCATCCTCATTGCCGCCGGAGAAGGCGATTACCGCCCCGACGAGGAGGAGGATGGCGAGGAAGCCGGCGGCGGAGTAGGCAGCAATGAGGCGCTGTCGCTGGCGAACCTCTGCCTCGCCCTCTTTCTCCTCGCGTGCCTCGCGTAGCCGGTCGCGCTCTTCTTTGCGTGAACTCATTGCCTTCCTTTCAGTCGAACAGCTCGCCGAGGAAGCCCCGGTTGCGCTTGCGCCCTTGCTTGCCGCCGCCGTGATGCCCGCTCGAGCGAGGTTCCTCTGGGAGCCGCGAATCGCCGCCGAGATAGGCGCTCTCGGCGCTGATCAGACGCTCCAGCTCGCCCCGATCGAGGAAAATGCCGTGGCAGACGGTGCATTGGTCGATCGTGATCCCGTTGCGCTCGTAGGTGCGCATGTCGCCGCCGCACTTGAGGCAAGTCAGTTGGGTAGTGCTCGAGTCGTTCATGGCGTACTCCTTGGTTGGCTGTTTCGTTTAGGCGGTGACCCCTACGGCGATCACGAGCCCCGTGCTGGCTAGTCCGAAAAGGCCGCTGAGAATCCCGCCCCAGGCGAAGGCGCGGCCACTTTCGCGTCGCTCGGGCGTGTCGATCTCGACCAGTGCCTTGCGGCCGAGGTAAATCGCTGCGATCGAGCCGAAGCCGAAGATCCAGAAGATCCCGAGGAACAGCGAGGCGAGCGCCAGTTCATTGGTTTCGGTACCGGACTCCTCGGGCGCGGGGGGAACCACCTCCTCGCGAAGCGAGACCCCGCCATTACCTTTGGCTGCCGCCCCGCTCACGAGGTCGTCTTTTGGATCGCCCGGCGCAGCTCTTCGGCGCTGAAGGCGCCCTCGATTCGAGTGCTGACCTTGCCATCGCGGCCGATTACGAAGAGCCAGGGCTCGGTTTCGAGGTGGAAGGCCCGCAGTTGGGGGCGGACGCCCTTGCTCGGGTCGTTGTCTTTGAACACCTCTTGATGGATGAAGGCGACGTCCTCGCCGGATTCTTCGCTGACTTCCTGCCTGGCCTGTTCGGCGATGTCGACGACGGGGCCGCAGGTACGGCTCTGGCAGAACTGCGGGGTGGCGAAGAGCAGCACCACCGGCTTCTTGCCGACCACATCGGCGAAGTCGGTCTTGTGCATCTGATCGGGTGGGATGCGGGTGTCGATCTTCGAGAGGTCACCGCCGACGCTCGCAGCAGTTGGGGTGTGGATTCGCGGCGCCCTGTCTCCCGGGCGCGGAATATCGGCGAAGCGACCGACGACCACGCTCGGCATCAACGTCCCTTCCAATCCCTGCGGGGTGCGGAACACCGCGATCGACCGCCACTCCCCGGTGGCCGTGAAGTCGACCGCGGGCACGACGTAGACGGCAGTCGCAGCACCTGGGTCCTGGGAGGTGGTCTGGGCCCGGTAGGCGGGCGGCGTCTCCAGCGACTCGACGGCGGCCGGAAAGGGACCGATTGCCTTACCCTTTTTCCCCTGGGCAAAGTAGACCGCGACTTCGGCGTCGGTCACCTGCTTTTGGCCCTTGGTGAAGACGCCGAAGGCATATCGGTTTGCCCCGGCGTCGAAGACCTGTCCCGCTGGGGCGGCGACCAGCGGGCTCTGCGTGATCGTCCCGCCGATCTCTTCGAGCGTGCGACCCTTGGTCGCCGGGAACTCGGCGGCCTTCGGCGCCGATCGCGAGGTGGTTTCTGCCGAACTGCCGCAGCCGAATGAAACGGCGGCCATCAGGCCGATCAGCACCAGCGCCGCGGCGGGTCGAAGTCTCCGGTGGCGGTCTCTCATCTTCTGCTCCTTTTCTTGCCCGCATTCCCAGCCGCGGCTTTTTGCTCTCGTTGTTGGTTGATCTGGCCTTTGACGAGCGGAACGAGGACGATCAGGACCGGCACCAGGTAGACGGTCCAAAGCCAGCCCGCGAGATGGGCCATCGGCACGATCATCCTTGCCCCTCTGGTCTACGGCCCTCGGCCCTCATTGGTTTGAGACCGAGAGCAGGTAGAGGCCAAAGCAGGTGAAGGCGACCATCACTGCGAGCATCCAGTACTGCGAGCGGGACGCCTGGCGGTAGTCACCCCAATAGGAGATGGCCCGATCGTGGGCAAGGGTGAGGCCGATGACGTGGCCGACCACAAGCGCCGCAACCTGCACGTACCAGATCGCGTTTGAGCTCAGGACGCGGAAGTCGATTCCGCCTGAGGCGGTGCCGAAGAGGTCGGTAGCGCCGGTGCCGAGCGGGTCTGAGAGCAGGTAGGTGAACTGCGCCTGCTCTTGGAAGATGAAGAGGCTGAAGTAGTGGGCGAGCAGGTAGGCGAAAGCGATCGGGATCAGCGTGTGAGCGAAGCCCGAGCGCAGCTTGCCGAACGAAGGAGCGCCTTTGACGCTCCGCATCCCGCGCACCCCGATCAGGTAGACGGCGGCGATCAGGGCGAGGCTGAGCGCGATGAAGATCGTGTCGGTGAGGCGCAGCGCGTCGGACTTGCCCACTCCGGCTTCGACCAGCCACCTGAAGGTTTCGATGATGCCCTTCTTGAAGGCACCCTCCTGGGCGCCGTCGAAGCTGGTCGTGCCGATCGAGGCGACGACCATCGCCAGCGATCCCGGCACGGTGGCCCAGCTGGTCGCGGCCGAGAAAGGCCGCCGTCGCCCAATCGTCCCGTCGCGGGTCTCAAAGATGCCGAGCTGGGAGAACATTCCGAAGTAGACCGAGAAGGTCTCCCCGCGCGAGCACCACTTCTCGACTCCGAAGAGGGCCATCATCGCCAGCGTGTAGGCGCTGTAAAAGAGGGCGGCTACTGCGGTGGCGTGCGGCGAGACGCCGACCGCGACGCCACCGCTGGTCCCGTAGACCACCTCCAGCCAGACGAAGGCTACGAGACCGAACGCGGCCGGCCAGCGGCCCAGGCGCTCCGGGTAGCGCAGGTGCGCCGGGCGCTGCCCGGCCAGCGCCGCGAAGCCGCCGCCGAACGCCCGGCCCACTGCCCGCCAGGGATTGAAGGGGCGAAAGACATCGCCCAGGACGACGCTCAGCGCGGGGAAGCCGAGCCAGACGGTGACGAAGATGAAGGTCAGCGCGAAGTTGCGATCCGGCGCTTCGGTGCCGCGCAGTCCGGCGTAAATCGACACGCCGAGCAAGAAGACCCCGGCTGCGCCGAAGAGCGCTTGCACAGGCGCCGCAAGCAGGATCCGCGAGAGCCGGGAGGGAAGCGCGCGCCAGCTCTCGGACTCAAAGCGTGGCTCCTTCCAGGCCAGCGAGAGGGCGAAGAAGGAGACGATCAGGACGATCGAGGCCGCCCAGGCAAAGAGCCAGGCGGGGATCGGCAGGTCTTGCCGGGAGACCAGCGCGTGGGCAAAGGGCAGGGCCTGCCAGAAGCTCACGGTTCGACCGTCATTTCGGCGATCGGCACTGCCCGCTGCTCCAGCTCGACCTCGAAGATGCCTTCGAGTTCGGCGTTGAAATCGAACGTCACCGATCCGCCGGCGTCGACCTCCTTGGAGATGTCATAGCCGTGCAAGTGGATCTCGTCGGCGACGTCGGAGTCCACTTTGAAGCGGACCTGTTCGCCCTGGTTGTAGGTCAAGTCGGTGACGCCGCCGACGGGTTGCCCACCCCGGACGGTGATCGTCGTGATCGCCGGTTTCTGCTTCGCGATCCCTCCTTCTTTTGAGTTGTTGCTTTCTTGAGGCCCGGCGCTCTTGGCCTTGGTATCGCCCTCGCCGCCGTCCTTCAGCACGACAAGCAGCACCACCGCCAGCGCCACCAGTACGACGCCGGCTATCGCCCGCACGATTTTCGATCGCATCCGTTGCCTCCATTCGCTCAGGGCACGAGCTATTGCCGCGTGCCGACCTGCCACGCCGGATTCGGCGCGGTCTTGTGAGTCAGGTCAGGCGAATGAAGGGGGCGGGCGGCGGGCCAATCCGAACGCCAGGGGCGCCAGGCGTCGAGCCGATACCAACGGGTCCTCCGGCGCCTTCATCGCGAGGAGGGGAGTTCTCTTCTCGGGCGTGCCGGGCGGGGCGACGAGGGTCTCGATCGCCTCCATTCCACGGTCGATCAGCGCCGCTAGCGCCCCGAACAGCGCCGCGAGCGGCAGGGCCGCCCAACCGCCGGCCGAGAAGATCGCCGCCAGTCCGGCGGCGTGGCCAGCGAACAGCGCGCCCTCCATCAGCTCCTGGCAGCAGAAGACGGCGGCGATCCCGACCGCGTAGGAGGTTGCCTTGGCGCGCCGCTGTGAGCTTGGCGCCCGGCCCGAGATCGTGGCCCGTACCACTCGCGCCATCAGCGCCGCGAGCAGCAGGCCGAGCAGCAGCGGTACTGCGTGCGCCAAGTAATCGTGGCCCTGCCGGGTCAGCTCGTCGTCGCTGCGCCCTCCGTAGGCGAGCAGGTAGCGCAGCTGGTGGACCGCGAAGGCGCCGACGGCGATCAGCGACGCCGATTGGGCTCTGGGGCCGGTTAGGGCTCGTGCGCGCAAGGGCGAGAAGTCTAGACCTGTCCGCCGCAGCGCTCTACCGGCAGCGATGGTAGATCCTCCACGAGCGGTTCTCCGCAACCTGGCGGAATCCGGCGGGCACGTCGCTTCGGAAGCGCGAGGGATCGTTTGGGTCGAGGATGAAGTTGTGGATCACGAAGGGGCCGGTGGGGGCGAGGAAGTAGCCGTGTCGCGGCTGGGCCTGCTCGCTCGAGCTGACGAGCTGCGAGGGCGCGACATCGAGCGCCAATGCCAGCCTCGGCACGGCGCGGTGGTTGGGCACCGAGATCGGGCCGCAGGGGGAACCGAAGGTACCGCTTTGCGCCAAGTCATTGAGGTCGTCCTCGATTGCGCCCTGGTTCGCCAGGTCGGTGGCGACCCGCGAGTCAAGGTCGTACTGGTTCGGAATCCAGGCGACGAAGAGGAAGGCGAGGAAGCTGGCGAGGATCTGCCAGCGCCGCCGCCAGGGGTCGGCGGCATCGAGCAGCCGCCAGCCGAGCAGCGCGAGGGCGGCGAAGATCGCCAGCACCGCGGCGGCCAGCATCGTGTAGCGGGGGATGATCGCGAGGCCGACGCTGCCGAGGAGGGCGAAGGCGCCGAGGGCGAGAGCGACCGCCGCCGTCCCCAGCACCACGCGGCGGCGCAGGAGGCCGAGCCCGAGGACGATCCCCGCGGCGGCCCCGATCATCCCGGGCCATTGCAGCACCTCGCCGAGCCGCCTCGGCCCGTAGAGGATGAGGTCGACGGGTCCGGTTTGGCGGTCGAGAGTTTCGACGGTTTCGCGAGTGCCGGTGAAGGAATAAGCGGGACTGCCGGTGGTGATCAAATCGAAGGCGGCCCAGGTCACTGGCGCGGCAATGGCGATCGCCGCCAATGCCGCCAGCTCGCGGTGCCCGCGCTCGGCTCGCCAGCCCAAGCGCCAGCGACCTCGTTCCCCATGACTCACCTCGAGCGCGAGATAGAAGAGATAGGCAACGGAGAAGAGCCAAGCCTCTGGGCGCAGGAGGCCGGCCAGCGTGAGCAACACCAGCACCGGCCAGCCCGCCCGTGGCCGTCGCGACTCGATCGCCAGGGCACCGAGGCAGAGGGCGATATAGGGCAGGTCGATGTAGGCGCGCAGGCCGTTGGAGAGAAAGGGCGCCCGGGTGAGGACGATGGCTGCTGCGACGGCGCCGATCCAACGGTCAAACCACAGCGAGCCGAGCCGATAGACGAGGTAGGTAACCAGGCCGAGTGAGGCATAGGCGATCACCATCGTCATCGCGATTGCGCCCTCGCCGAAGGGGGAGAGTGCCGCTGCGACCAGCGTCGCCAGCGGGTGGGGCGTCGGGGGCAGCGCGGCACCGTAGTCGGGGCTGGCGCCGTGGGCGAGTTCGCGTCCCCAGACGAGGAAATACATCGTGTCGTAGTTGGGAAAGCCGAGTGGAAAGGCGATCAGCAGGATTACGATCACGAGGATCACGATCAATGCGGCGATTCCCAGGCGGCGTCCTCCGAAGAAGCCCAAGACCGGGGAGACCGACGCCGCGTGAGGGGTCTTGGTCAACCGTCGAAGCCGGCGTGGACGTGGTCGCAATGATCGGGCAGCGCGAAGGCTGGTCCCGAGCCGTCCAAGTCAAAGCAATAGATCAGCTCGGTGGGATGAAGTGAGGGCTCCAAGCTGGCCAGCTCATATCCGAGCTCAGCGCATGGCCCGCTCGGGGAGGTTTCGGTGCAGGAGACGCCGTCCACGGCGGCGATGTCCATCGCCCGGCCAAAGAAGTGGTTGGAGACGTTGCCAGAAGTCGTGAGTTCGGAGTGATCGGATCGCAGAGCGGTGATCGTCAATTGGTGGCGCTGGGTGATCGCCGCGAGCAAGGCCAGAATCCGCGGGTCGAGGGCGCCGCCGACGATGTCTTGGCGCTCGAGCTCATTGGAGAGCGTCAGTTTGCTCCAGTCGATCAGCAGGCTTCCTTGCAGCGGCGCCACCCGCCAGTCGACATATCGGACCTTGCAGCCTCCTTCGATTTCGTCGGCCTGCCGGAGCACCTCCTGCACGTACCACTCGGCCTGGTTGTGGGCGAAGATGCCTGCTTCGAGATCGCCGCGGGACCAGATTGATCGTGCCAACGTCGCTGCCGAATCGGCTGGGTCGGCATGGCGGATGCGGCCGTCGCCGTCGCCGTCGACCGCATATTTGCGCCACTCGGTTTCGTCGAGGCCGAGTGGACCTTGCTCGCCGAGCTGGACCTCGTTCATGCCGCGGCCGAAGTTCGACTCCAGCCGTGCGATCGCCGCCAGCGCCCAGACCCCGCGTTTGCCGAGTTGGTAGCGAGCGGCGGCGTCCTCGAAGGCACTTAGGTATGCGGCGGGGATCCCGTTTTTCCAGGCGCGGGTGGGTTCGCAGTGCAGAACTTCGATCTGAGGCCCGAGCCCGGCAGCGGAGAAGGCGGCGCTCCCGACTTCGCTGGCGTAACAGCCGGCGTTGGCGAGTACCTCTTCGACGTACCAGGCGGCGTGGTTGTAGGCGAATATCGCGCCGTAGGTATCTGCCGGCATGCCCGACGCACTGAGGTAGCCGGCGGCAGCATAGATCGCGTCTTCGGGGTTGTTGGGATCGTTGACGCCGTCGCCGTTGGCGTCGACCCCGTACATCTCCCAGGTCGCCGGCATGAACTGCATCCAGCCGAGGGCGCCGGCCGAGGAAGGTCCGAGGTTGGTCCCGAAGTTGGTCTCGACCGCGTTGATGCCGGCCAGGATCGCTGGCCCTTGCGGTCCTAGCCCGTGCTCGGCTGAGGCCCCTTGGTAGATCGGGATCAGCGCGGGCGGCACCCCGCTCGCGGCGCAGCTCGAGGAGGGCAGAGAAGGAATCGCGAGCGCTTCAGCAGCACCTCCCGACGCAGGAGCTACCGCTTCGGGTGCTGGCGCCGCCTCTTCACTGGCCTGGGGCTCTTCGGGCTCGGTCGGCACTTCTTCGGCAGATGCCGAAGTGCCGCCATTGGCTTCTGCTTTGACCGGCGGCGCTGAATCCAGGGTCGCGCCCTGCTGCAAAGGCGCCGTCCGGGTCGCGCCGGAAGCGTCGGTTTCCTTGGCCAGGCCGTCGGATGGCGCCACCGCGGCGCCCAGGAAGAGGGCTATCGCCGTGACTAGCGGGAGGAGGACGGGTTTCATTGCGCCTCCCGGACGACATCGCTGTCTGACGGCCGGGCGTTGCTCGCGTCGCGGTCGCCGACGCCTCGGTAAGCGACGTAGAGAAGCAGCACCAGGGCCACCACGCCCAAGAGGAGCAAGACCAGCCCTTCCTTTGACTTCTTCACTTTTCAGTTCCCCTCGCTCCAGCGCGCGCGGCGCGCGCTGACCTGCCCCCGTCCCGGCGGGACGGAGCGTGTCGGTCCCATCCCCGGTGGTCCCGCTCACGGCTCGGCTTTTGGCCAGCCAAAGCGACCCTCCCAATCACGGTCGATCTCATCAAGCACGATGGTCAATCGCACAACAGCCTCGTCGGAATCGTAGGCGTCGTCTATAACGACGCGGAATATGCCCTCCTCCTCGTCGAGGGTCTTCAATTCGTAGCGCTGGGCAAGAGCATCGAGAATGTCCGCTTCCTCGAAGTGATCGAGCCGCTGCAATAGGAGCGCGCATCCGTCCAGCGAGATCCCCTTTGGCTGGCCAGCAGGCTCCCGCCGGACTGCTGTCTTCCTACGACGAAACCATCGGGGAGTCATGGAGGGGAAGCGCCCACATTTGGCGCCTTCCTTCTTAGAGACGTAGTAACGGGACTCATCGCGACCTCCGGGCAGCTTCGCCGTCTGACGGTGGGGCGCTCGTCGCGTCGCCGTTGCCGGCGCTTCTTGAGCCCATGTAAAGCAGCCCCACCAGGGCTACCACGCCCAGGATGAGCAAGACCAGCCCTTCCTTCGATTTGCGCACTGCTCAGCTCGCTTTCGCTCTCTCGGCGTCCCCACGCGGGCGTTCCGCCGAGCTGGACCCGTCTCAAATGGGATCGGGTCGTGTTGGCCAGGTCAGGCGAGCGAGGGCGGCGGGCGGCGGGCGAGGCCGAAGGCCAGCGGCGCCAGAAGGTCGAAGCTGAGGAGGGGGGTGCCGGGTGTCGACGGAGCGAGCTCGGTTGACGGCTTAGCTGACTCGGGCGCAGCCAGGGCCTCGACAGCCTCAACACCGCGGTCGATCAGCGCCGCGATCAGCCCGAAGAGGGCGGCGAGCGGCATTGCGGCCCAGCCGCCGGTCGAGAAGATCGCCCCGAGGCCGCCAACGTGCCCGGTGAGGAGCGCGCCCTCGATCAGCTCCTGACAGCAGAAGACGGCGACGATGCCGATCGCGTAGGAGGCGGCTCTGAGGCGTCGACTCGGAAGGGGGCCATCGCCGTCGAAGACGGTCCTGCGCACGACCCAGGCGGTCAGCGCGGCGAGGAGCAGCCCTCCAAGCAGCGGGAGCGCGTGGATCAAGTAGCTGTGGCCGCGCTGGAGGAGATCCTCGCCACCCAGCTCACCGCTGATCAGCAGGTAGCGGATCTGGTGGATTGCGAAGGCGCCGATGGCGATCAGGGATGCCGACCGCGCTCGAGGATTCGTGAGTGCGCGTGCCTTCAAGGTGGCCAAGTCTAGCCTCGGCCCACCTGTTCTAAGGAACTTCGACGGCGATCGGGGTGAAATGAACCAGCATCAGTATCCGGCCGGGTGGCGGACGGTGAATGGTCCCGCCGCGGCGGCGGCGGTGCTCTTGTACCAGCGTGGGCCATCAGCTCCACCGGCGGTGTCGAAGCGCAGGCCGGCGATTACCGCGTAGGCGTGACCGCCGTTCGCGTAGACCGTGACCCAGCGCCCGGCACCGGGAGCGCCCCAGCTTTCAAAGGAGGTGGAATCGAGCGGGGAAGGGAGCAGCTTTGCTCCATGAAGGGCAAAGCTGACTGCACCGGAGCAGTCATAGCCGCTGTCGGCCCATTTGCCGTGGCCGCCGCCCCAGAGGTAGGGCTTGGTGCGGATTTTGTTCGCCGCGGCAATCACCATCTGGACCCCGGCTGGGGCTTCTGAGGGGGCGATCGCTTCGCCATTGACGATGGTGGCCTTCTTGATCGGGGCGCAGCCGGTTTCAGGGCAGCCTTCTTCGGCAGCCGGGGTGCCGGCCGTCGACTTGTGGGCACCCGGATGAGGGTCGACACCGCCTGAGCCGGCGGCAAGGGCGCTGCTCGGAGTTGCGAGAGCTAGCGCGACGATGACGGGCGTAAGAACAGCTAGCCCCCGATGGTTCTTCAAGGCCAATCTCCTTTGTCGGCCTACGGGGTTAGCTGTCGGGCTAGCGCTTAAGGAGCCTGCGCTTCCACCGGAAGGGTGGATTTGCCCCAGATACTTGGTTCCCCCGCTCTCCCGCCGCTGCGCGACTGGAGACTCGGCATTTCTGTGGTCAGACCGGCGGCAGTGTAGCGGGTTCGTAAGAGGTTGGTGAGGGGATGCTCACATTCGGCCAACGGTTCGGCTTTGCCGGTGCTCGCCGGAGAGGGTTCAAGCCGGATTCCCCGCAGGCGCGCTCTGACGGCCAGCGACGCTGCTGCCGCGGTGGCGGCGACGGAAGCGGTCCGGCCAGAGGACGTAGAGCGCCATCGGCACCGCGTAGAGGACGTAGACAAGAGCCTCGATCACGGTCGGGTTCGGTTGCAGACCCAGCATGCCGGTCAGAAGTGAGCCGCTGATCGTGCCCGGCTGAATCAGCCAGGAGAGGTCGATCGCCTGGCTCTGAAGCGCGTTAATCCAGCCCGCCTCGTGGGCGGTGCGGGCGGCGGTTGCCAGCAGCCCGGCGGCGACGGAGACGAGGACCAGGCCGGTGATGCGGAAGAAGCGGGTGAGGTTGATGCGGACGCCGCCGCGGTAGAGGCCGACCCCGATCGCCACGGCGGCGACCAGGCCAAGCACGGCGCCGGCGCCGGCGGCGGTGGTGTCGGTCGCGTCCTGGAAGGCGGCGAGCAGGAAGACCGAGGTCTCAAAGCCCTCGCGCAGGACGGCGAGGAAGGCCATCGCGACCAGGGCGATCGTCGAGCCGGTCGCCAGCGCCGAAGCCGCCTCGCCCTCCAGGGCCGCTTTGATGCTGCGCGCGTGACGGCGCATCCAGACGATCATGTAGGTGACCGCCGAGACCGCGATCAGGCCGACCACCGTCTCCAGCCCCTCCTGCTGGCGCTGGGGGAGCTGCTGCCCGATCGCGTTGAGGATCAGGGCGACGGCGGTGCAGAGCGCGATCGCGATTCCGACGCCGACCCACATCTGCCGCAGCGCGTCCTGGCGCCCCTCCTTGACCAGGAAGGCGGCGATGATGCCGACGATGAGAGAGGCCTCGACGCCCTCTCGCAGGGTGATGACGAAGGTGGGGATCATGTTGGCGGGGGACTCCTCAAGCGTGGTTTAAATTAGGGCACCCAAATTAGGGCAACCTAATTATAGGTTCCGCGTCTAAAAAGTGCGCTGACCCGACAGACCACAACATATTCCTCGCCAGCTATGCTTCTGCTAAATGCTGACGACCGCTCCCCGCGACATCGAGCTTCATTCGGTCCTACTTCATGGGCTCTCCGATCGCTCGCGACTGCGAATACTGGAGGCTCTGCGAGGAGGCGAGCGGCGGGTCACGGAGATCGTCGCCGAGACCGAGATGAGCCAGCCGAACGCCTCAAAGCACCTTGCCTGTCTTTGGGGCTGTGGACTCGTCGCCCGCGAGAAGCGCGGCCGGGAGGTCTTCTACTGGCTGGTCCCAGGCGTCGAGGAGCTGCTGAGCGCCGTCGATCAGCTGATCGACATGGCGGGGGAGACGGTCGGGACGTGCTCGCTGACCGAGCAGACGCTGGAGCCGGCTTGCATATCTGACAACGGACGGCCCCCGCGATGAGCTCCCACCAAGGGCACGATCACAGCCACGGGCATTCTCACGCGATCTCGGCGGAGGCCAACACGAAGATGTTGGCGCTGGCGCTCGGCATCAACGTCGCCTTCATGGTGATCGAGATCGTCATTGGAGTCCTCGCCAACTCACTCGCCCTCCTCTCAGACGCAGCTCACATGCTCACCGACGCCGGTGCGATCGCTCTGGCGATCGTTGCCGCTCGCCTCGCGATGCGCCGGGCCAAGGGCGCGATGACCTTCGGCCTCAAACGCGGCGAGATCCTCTCCGCTCAGGTCAATGGAATGACCATGCTGATCCTCGGCATCTTCATCGTCTATGAGGGCGTTCGCCGCCTCATCGACCCGCCCGACGTCGAGGCATCACTGGTGCTGTGGGTCGGAATCGCCGGCCTCATCGCCAACCTCGGCGCCGCCTGGGCTCTGGCCAAGGCAAACCGGGCCAGCCTGAACGTCGAGGGCGCGTTTCAGCACAACCTGATCGACGCCTTCGGCTCGATTGGGGCTGCTGTCGCCGCAGGGGTGATCTTGCTGACCGGGTTCGAGCGTGCCGACCCGATCGCCTCGCTCTTGGTTGCCGCGCTGATGCTCCGCTCCGCCTACGGCTTGCTGAAGGCGTCGGGCCGCATCTTCCTCGAGGCGGCGCCGGAGGGCATGGACCCAGATGCGATCGGCGAGGCGCTGCTCGATGAGCCGGGCGTGGTCGAGGTGCATGACCTGCACGTGTGGGAGGTAACTTCGGGTTTCCCGGCGCTCTCGGCGCACGTCATGGTCGAATCGGAGGCCGACTGTCACCAGATCCGCTTCCACCTGGCCGAGTCGTTGAAGTCGCGCTTCCACATCGACCACAGCACCTTGCAGGTCGACCACGAGCCCGAGCGGCTCCTGCAACTCCAAGACACCGCCCCGGAGTCGCGTTGAGCTCGGCGGTCGTCGTTCTGCTCCTGGCCTGGCTGGCTCTTGGCTTCTTCCTCCTCCGCCGCCTTGCCGAGAACGAAGACTTCGACGCGGTTATCGCGGCCTTGACCTGGGCAACGCAGCTGGCGATCTGGGCGGCTCTCGTTGTGGTCGCGCGAAACCAGAGCTGGCCGGTTTCGACGTCCTTTGAGAGCGTCACCCCCGTCCCGCTTCTGATCGGGGTGGCGCTGGTCTCCGCCGCAATCAGCGGAGTCGGTTCGGCGCTGCCGGTGTTCTACTTCGCCGCGCCGGTCCTCGAAGCGGACGGCATCTACCGATACTCGCGCCATCCCCTCGCCTTGGGCTTGCTGCTGAGCGCAGTCGGGGTGGCGATCGTCGGCCATTCCGGCGCGGGGCTGGCGATCGTCGCCCTCATGGCGATCAGCCTCGCCATCTACCTGCCGGCGGAGGAGCGCTACCTGCAGCGCCAGCTCGGCGAGGGCTATCGTCGCTACCGGGCGCGGGCTCCGTTCATCCTCGGGCGGCCGGCAGCAGGGACTGCGGCCTCCGGGGAGCCGGGCGAGGCAGCGCCCACCGACTAGGCGAACCGCAGAGGCCATTTGCTTGTTGGTCAGGGGGCGGAATCCGAATCAAGGAAGACTGGCGACGACCCGCATTCGTTTCACTAGGTCGCCGCCCAACGCATGCCGTGCCCCTTCAGCCTCGATCTGCAGCGCACCCCCAAACGGCTCCCGCTCGAGGACCGACAGGCGCGCGCCCGGCTTAACTCCACGCTCGGCGAGATAGCGAAGCATCTGAGGATCTGAGTCGGACACTCGGGTGAAGACGACAGTTGCGCCCATCTCAATCTCCGACAGGGGCCGGCTGTCGTCCGCTGTCGGAGGCTCAAGATCGGGACCCGGAATGGGATCGCCGTGGGGGTCGTGCCTTGGCTCACCGAGCCTTTCGGCGATCAAGGTCTCCAGATCCTCGGATATGTAGTGCTCAAGCACCTCGGCCTCTTCGTGGACCCGATCCCAGGGCATCCCGAGCACCTCGTTCAGATAAGACTCAAGCAGTCGGTGGTGGCGAATCACCTCGAGCGCCACCTTCTCCCCGGCAGCAGTCAGCGTTACACCCTTGTAGGGCTGGTGGCGGACGAGGCCCCGCTCGTCGAGCCGCTTCAGCATCGCCGAGGCGGTGGCCGGAGTGACCCCGAGTCGCTCCGCCAGCTCGGAGGTTCCGACCGGCCCATCCCGGCGCTGGGAAAGGGCGTAGATCGCCTTCGCGTAGTCCTCGATCGCCTCGGTGTTCGGCGATTGCCGTTCATGCCTGGCGTGAGTGCTCGACGCCTCCATCAGACGCTCACGAACAGGCCGGTTACGAACATCAACACCAAGCCGGCCAGGAGTCCGGCGACGCTGAGCGGGTGAAGCACCCGCCCCGCAGCGTCACGGATCGAGGGAACGATCTGCTGGATCACTTGCGCGATGGCTCCGGCGCCGACCCCCAAGAGCAGAGCAACGAGGCTGGCATTGAAGGCTGCAGCGCCGATCGCAGCGCCGAGGATCGCCGGTGCCCCGGCGATCAGCCCGAGCAGAGCAAGGCGGCGAATGCTGGGCGGGCTCTCGGCCAGCGGAGCGACGATGGCCAGTCCCTCGGTCGTGTTGTGGATGGCGAAACCCACCACCAGGAAGGCACCCAGGGCAAGAGCCCCAACCGCATAGGAGGAGCCGATCGCCAGTCCCTCGCCGAGGTTGTGCAGCCCGATGCCGATTGCGACGAGCAGCGCGAGGTGGCCGCCGCTGCTTCCTGCCCGCCTTGCCCGCTCCTGGCGATTTCTCATAAAAGCGTCGATACCCGACAGCGACACGTAGGCAGCCAGAGCGCCCAAGAAGACGAGCGCCGGCCCGCCGAATGCCTGTGAGCCGCCCAGCGCCGTCTCCACTCCCGCCTGCACCGCGTCGATCGCGAGGAAGAGCAGCAGCCCGACCGTCAGCGCGAGCAGCCCCTGCACCCAGCGTTGGTCGATACGGCGGATAAACGGCAACCAGAGCATCCCGAGGGCGACCGGGATGATGCCGACGTAGAGGCCGAGGAGCGCCATCAGCCCAAAGAAGCTCGAATCCGCTGCGGGCGTCTCTGCAGCCACAGCAATCGTGTGTTCGAAGGTGTTGCCGGTCGAGGTGAGCACGGAGATCCGGTAGCTCTCGCCTTCGATCCACTCATAGGGGATCGTGATCTCGGTTGATCCAAGCCGGCCGACCTGTTTTGAGCTGGCGGAGAAATCGACGAAGCCATCGTTGACGGAGACCTGCGCGATCCCGACCTGGTCGGGTCCGTCGTTTCGGATCGTCAGCTCGATCTGGCCGGGACGCAGGGTCGTGCGCTCGACGCTCAGTTCCTCCACCGGCGGGCCGTTGCGCTGGCCGAGTCCCGGTGCGCCAAGCAGGGCAAAGGCAGCAACCGCAGCGGCAATCAGGGCCAGCGGGATCACGCCCAGCGCCCAGGCCGGCAGCCGCGAGCTGACCGGCGGGCGCTCGATCGCTCCGCGCGCCTCCACCTAGCTCACCTCGAAGAAGCCGAGCCAGCCCAGCTCGGCGAACTCCGACTTGTGGGCGTGAAACATGTAGCGGCCGGGGTGGGGGAAGCGCAGCTCGAGGATTCCGCGCTGCCCTTGGGCCTGCATGATCGTGTCGGTGTACTCGACCGGCGTCAGCGAGGTCCCGGTCGGGAAGTAGTGGAAGAAATTGGCGTGGACGTGGAAGGAGTTGATCGGGTCGTACTCGGTGATGTTCATCAGGTAGACCCGCACCAGCTCGCCGCGCTTGACCTGAATCGGGTGGCGGGCGTAGTGGAAGCCGATCGTGTTGACGGCGTAGAGCTCGTTGGCGGAGTCGTAGTTGGTGTCAAAGGCGTTCATCACCATCACCAGCTCGTCTGCGTCCTCGCGCCCCTTCTTCGGATCGACGATGAAGGCGCCATACAGACCTTTGGCGATGTGCTCGGCCAACGGGCTCGCGTGGCAGTGGTAGAGGTGCATCCCAAACGGTGCGGCGTCGAACTCATAGGTGAAGCTCTCACCGGGCTCGATCAGGCCACCCCCGATCTCCTCTCCGATCCCCGGCATGCCGTCCATGAAATCCGGATGGACGCCGTGGAAGTGGATCGTGTGCGGGTGCGAGGAGCCGTTGCCGAAGCGGATCCGCAACCGCTCGCCCTCCCGACAGCGCAGGGTCGGGCCGGGGACGCGGCCGTTGTAGGCCCAGGCGGGATAGGTGATGCCAGGGGCGACTTCGACTTCCTTGTCGGTCGCCGCCAGCTCCCACTCCCTCTGTACCCGACCGCTGGCCAGGCGCCGGGTCTTCCCCCAATCGAAGTCGCGGACCAGCTCCGAGGGGTCGAATCCATTTCTGCGGTGGTTGACCTCCGGGCCTGCAGCGAAGCCCATGTGCGATGCGCCCATCGCCATTTGGGAACCCGCCATCCCTTCGTGCCCCGCAGCCATCGCAGCCCCGGCGGGTGCCACCGCGCCCCGCCCGAGCAAATCGCAGAGCAGCGGCAGCGAGGTGCCGGCGAGCGCAGCATTGCCCAGCATCTCTCGCCGGCTGGTCTTCATGGTCTATTTTCGATTCGCCACATCTAAAGTTGTGATGAGTCTAAATCAAAATAAGGCGCTCATGCGTAAGCGCGTCCACTCCGTATCGGGCAGCGTGGGTTGGCGGGAGTCGACGACTGGCGGTCGGGACTGGCCGCTAGCCTGGCTGCTGCGGTGAGCAACGGTGATCGCAAGGCTCCGGTCTGGTCCCGGCTGCGGTCGATTCGGCCGGCCTCGCTCGCCGTGGCCGCAGCGGTCATTCTCTTCGGCGGCGCCTATGCCATCTGGGGCGGAGAATCGCGCACCGAACCGCTTTCTGAGCGGGTTGCGGACTGCCTGGACGACTACTTCGACTCTGTTTCCCTGGACCCCGGATCGCAAGGCCGAGTCGGTAGCCAGGCAGAGGCCGGCGGTGTCAACGCCGTTGACGACGCGGGCGATGAAGTCGACCTTGGATTCGAGGACAGCCCGAAAGCGGCGCAACGCTTCGCCACCACGCTCCACCCGCTGAGGGTGGAGCGAGTCGGTTCGGTCGTCTTCGCCTATCGGGGCGACTCGGAGGCCGAGCGTCAGGTGGCCGCGCGGTGTGCGACCGGGCTTGAGGGAACGAAGTCCATGATCGAGCGACACTGACTTTTCACTGAGTCCCGCTAATTTGTCGGAGTGAGGCTCTCCAGAACCGTGCCAGCGTTGCCCGTTCGGGACATTCCTGCCGCCGCAGCGTTTTATCGGGAGCGGCTCGGCTTCACCATCGCGCACGCTGATAGAGGATTCGCAAAGCTCCGCCGCGACGACGCCGAGGTGCATCTGTGGGCAGCGAATGACGAGAGTTGGAAAAACCGCGGCGATTTGGTCGAGCAGCCAATCTGCAGCGGCGCAGAGAGCTTCATCGCCGGGACGGCAAGCTGTCGAATCGAGGTCGATCAGGTCGATGATCTCTACGCCGAGATGAAAGCCTCCTCGGTCCTGCATCCCGCTGACCGCGGTAGCGCGGAGGACACCGATTGGGGCACTCGCGAGTTCGCCGCCCTGGACCTTGAGGGCAACCTGCTGACTTTCTTTCACCGCCTTTAGCGCCAGAGCTGGCGCTTGTTCCTTCGGCTAAGACATTCGTACAGACATGCGAATGTTTGTAGGATGTCTGCATGGCCCGCAATCCAGATACCTGCGATCTCCTCTGCCTCGACCTCCCCAAGGCCGAGCACGTCCGCAAGCAGCTCCCGAGCGCAGGCGAGTTGGAGCTGTGGGCCGAAGGCGCGAAGGCCCTCGGCGATCCGACCCGGCTTGCGATCGCACTTGCTCTGCAGGCCGGCGAGATTGCCTGCGTATGTGACCTGGCCTGGATCGTCGGGCGCGACGAGCGGCTGGTCTCTCACCATGTCCGACTGCTGAAGGGCGCCGGCCTCGCTCGATCTGAGCGCGACGGGAAGATGGTCATGTACGAGTTGACCGCTCGTGGCGCCGCGCTGGTGGGGGCGGTAACGGCTCCGGTGGAGTCGGCGTAGTGGCTGTTCCGGTCGAGCTGCCAATGGCGCCGGGCGCTCCGCCTCCACCCGTCGCCCCGCCCGAGCCGGTCGAGTCCGGCAAGGAGAGCGGGCGACGCTTCAAGGTCGAAGGGATGGACTGCGCGGCGTGCGCTCAGACGGTGCAGAAGTCCGTCGCCGCTCTCGACGGGGTCCAGGGCGCTGAGGTGTCATTCGGTGCCGCCGCGATGACGGTTCAGGGCGAGGTCGCCGACGCCGTCGTGATCGGTGCCGTCACCCGCGCCGGCTACCGCGCCTACCCAGCGGGACGGCGCCCGGCCGGGCCGTCGGCGCCGTTCTGGCGCCGCGACGCGCGGACGCTGTCGACCACCCTCTCGATCCCTCTGCTGCTGCTCGCCGTAATCGCTTCCCTGGCCGGCGCCTCGCGCCTGGTGGCCGAGCCGCTGTATCTGCTCTCGATGGTGGTCGGCGGTTGGTCGATCGCCCTCGCTGCGCTGAGCGCCCTGCGCGTGCGGGCGCTGGACATGAACGTGCTGATGACGCTGGCCGCCCTCGGCGCCGTCGCCATCGGCGCCTACGCCGAGGGGGCATGGGTGCTCGTCCTCTTCTCGGTGGGAACGACGCTGGAGACCTTCGCGCTGGACCGCTCGCGCCGGGCCGTGGAGGCGCTGATGGAGCTGGCCCCGCGCGAGGCGCAGGTCTTGCGTGGGGAGATCGAGCACACCGTCCCGGTCGAGCAGGTGATGGCCGGCGATCTCGTGATCGTGCGGCCCGGGGAGCGGCTGCCGGTCGACGGGGTCGTCGCCCAGGGGAGCTCCAGCGTCGATCAGTCGCCGATTACCGGCGAGTCCGTGCCGGTCGACGTCGGCCGCGGCGACGAGGTCTACGCAGGCGCGCTGACGGTGCAGGGGTCGTTGACGATCCAGGCAACCCGTCCGGCCGCGGAGTCGACGCTTTCGCGGATCGCGGCGCTGGTCGAGGAGGCGCAGGGGACTCGGGCTCCATCTGAGCGCTTCATCGACCGCTTCGCCAGGATCTACACGCCGCTCGTGTTCGTCGCCGCGCTGCTGCTCGCGACCGTACCGCTGGCCTTCGGCGGCGAGCCCGACACTTGGGTCTACCGAGCGCTGGCGCTGCTGATCGTCGCCTGTCCCTGCTCGCTGGTGATCTCGGTGCCGGTCGCCGTCGTCTCGGCGATCGGCGGCGCCGCCCGCGAAGGCGTGCTCATCACCGGCGGCCAGGCGCTCGAGGATCTCGGCCGTGTCTCCGTCGTGGCGCTCGACAAGACCGGGACGCTCACGCTCGGAGCACCTGAGCTGGAGCGGATCGTCGTCCTCGGCGACGATCTCAACGAGTCCGAAGCGCTGGCCCTGATGGCGTCGATCGAGCAGCCCTCCGAGCATCCGCTCGCCGCCTCGATCGTCCGCGCTGCCCGCGAGCGCGGTGCTGACTTTCGACAGGCTGAGGACTTCGAGGCGCTACCCGGCCGGGGAGCGGAAGCGGTCATAGCTGGACGCACGCTTTGGGCAGGGGGGCCGCGGCTGGCTGGCGAGCGCCTCGGCGTGTCCCCGGTGGAGTTGGATGAGCTGCACGGTGCTGGGCAGACCGGCCTCGCTCTCGGCGAGGGCGACCGGCTGTTGGCCGTCTTCGGCGTCGCCGACCAGCTGCGCCCGGAAGCCGCCGCCGCGGTCGAGGGTCTAGCGAAGGTCGGGGTCGCGAGCACCATGATGCTGACCGGCGACAGCGAGCCGATCGCCCGCACGGTGGCGGAGCGCTCCGGCATCACCGACTGGCGTGCCGGGCTGCTTCCCGACGACAAGCTGAGCGTCGTCGCAGAGCTTCAAGGCGCAGGCGCCGTCGTCGCAATGGTCGGCGACGGCATCAATGACACCCCCGCGCTCGCCGCCGCCCAGGTCGGCGTCGCGATGGGCGCCGCCGGCAGCGACGTCGCCCTGGCCTCAGCCGATGTGGCGCTGATGTCCGACCGGCTCGACCGGCTCCCCGACACCGTCGCGCGGGGTCGCAACGCCCTTTCGGTGATGCGCGTCAACGTGGTTGCATCGCTGCTCGTCAAGGGTCTATTCGTTCTGCTCGTGCCGTTCGGGTTGGTGACGCTCGTGCTCGCGGTCGCCGCCGATATGGGCATGACCCTCCTCGTCACCCTCAACGCACTGCGTCTACTGCGGCGCAGCTCGACGTAGGAGGCTGTCCGCTTCCGTGAGCGACGGAGCTGTCGCAAAGGCTTCGCTGCTCGTCCTCTTCCCGGTCGCCGCCGCCGTGATCGGAGCAGTTGTGGCGGCATGGCGCCCTCCCGGGGCCAAGACCACCAGCGCGATCCAGCACTTCGCCGCCGGGGTCGTCTTTGCGGCCGTCGCGGGAGAGGTTCTCCCCGACATTCGCGATCAGTCCCTGGTGCCGGTAGTCGCCGGGTTCTCGATCGGCGTCATCGTGCTGCTCGTCCTTCGCAGGTTTGCCGAACGAGCCGAGCGAGCGGCCAAAGCAGGCCCGACGCTGCCGATCGCCCTACTCGTCACCATCGGCATCGACCTCTTGATCGACGGCCTGCTCGTCGGCATCGGCTTCACCTTGGGCGCGAGCCAGGGCCGTGTGCTCACGATTGCGCTGACGCTCGAGGTGCTGTTCCTGGCCTTGTCTATGTCCGCTGGGCTAACCAAGGCAGGCCAGCCACGATTCCGGGCGGCTGCCATCCCCTCCCTACTCTCGCTCAGCGTCGCTGTGGGGGCGATCGGAGGAGCGGCGCTCCTCGCCGGCGCCTCGGCGGACCTGCTTGCCGGGGTGCTGGCCTTCGGCGCGGCAGCGCTGCTTTATTTGGTCACCGAGGAGCTGCTGGTCGAGGCTCACGAGGGCCCAGAGACGCCGCTTCTGACGGCGATGTTCTTCGTCGGCTTCATTGCCCTGTTCGCGCTGGAGGGCGCGATCTGAAGAGTCAGCTCGGCGGTGGGAAAGCGGCCCGTTTCAGTAGCCGGCCGGGTGGCGAACCGTGAACGGCCCCGACGCGGCTGCCGCAGTCTGCTTGTACCAACGGGGCCGGTGCCGTTGGCGGCGCTGGCCGTGTCCCAGCGCAAGCCTTCACCGCTCGGGACGCCGCTCGTTTCGGTCGTGCAGCCACCTTCGGCTGAAATTAGGAGGGTGGCGCTGGAGATGTGAAAAGTTGGCGACCTTACGGTAGTTGCTTTGGTCGGAGGCACCGTGAAGATCGAACTCGGCAGGCTCGCCTGTTCAGGCATCGAGGCCCACCTGGGGGGAAACGTCGAGGCTGCTGTGAGTATGGCGCTGCTCCGCTACGCCGACAGGCTCAAGTCGGGACCGGCACCGATCGCGCTGCCGGGCTTCTGCCGCGATCAAGAGAATCAGCAGGATGCCGAGGTCGTACTCGATCTCGCGGTTGACTTGGAATGCCAGACGCTTTTGGAGCGCGACGCGGCACGCCAGGGAACGACCACGAGTCACCTTGTCGCGCACGCCGTGCTCATCTACTTGGCCGAGCTGGAATCCCTTGCATCGGAACAGGTCACAGTGGGTCACAGTGGGGTCTAGATGCGGCGCTGTGGAGACACGTTGCGCCTCAGGGCTCCCGCACGGAAGCGGAGTGCAAGGCGATTCGAGGGATGCGCTGAGTCTCGCCGACCCCTTGACTAGAGCCAGCGCGAGTGGCGGCCAGTGACCAGCACAGGCGCGCTGATCGTCGTCGGCAGGCTGTTTGAAGGCGCCAACAGAGCGCCACTTTAACCCTCAAGCTCAGGGAAAGACTTTAGTACTTCCCCCCTAGCTCGACAAATATATGACTGAAAGAAGCACTGGACGGATTCGCTGAGTTCCTGTATGGGTATACGCGAAGACGGATTGGACCAACCTGCCCCTCGGGGGGTGGCGCGAAGTTCCGCTCATCCGTGTAGGAGGCAGAGGGCCAGAAATTGCGGGCCCCGACAGCTATCCGAGCACAAAGGAGAAGCGGAATGTCCAAGTCATTCACCTCGCAGAAAGGGCGACGAACTTCTGCGGTCGTCATTGCGGCGCTATTGGCTTTGGTCGGAATGGCGGCGATTGCCGCGGGGACGTCACAGGCGGCCTACTACAAGATGGTTGCCTGCGCCGCCAATAACGGTGCCCCTCCGTACAAAATCGATACCAATACGAAGAGTCCCGAAACCCCGAAAGGGATCTTCAATATTTGGAATCGATGCAACGGGCAGGGTGGCGATCCGCCCGGCGATGACGCCTACCTTCGCATTCAGGAGGACCGAGACGCGCCCAATACGGTGCGCCAGGGCGCTTACGCGAACGTCTACTTCGATGCCCCGGCGTGGGTTCACTTCAAGTCCGCGGGCGGATTCACGCGCCAGCCCTTCCAGTTCAATGACGGCTGGCGCTCGCGATTCTGGATCGCAAACTCAACCTCCACCCAGCAGCTCATAAGCCAGGGCACCGGGGCGAATGGGAACGGCCAGTTGCCAGCGTCCAACATCTTCGGCCCTCATCTCTGGCCCACGGGTGGCTACTTGGACTTCAATCGCTTCGCCTTCGAGCTGGCATGCGTGAGGGCGGCACGATGCGATGCCAGCGGCAACAACGCGACGGATCTCAATGGCATCGTCTTTGTTCTTTCGGACGATTCGGACTCTCAAGCCGCCTTCACTCACACCGACGCCTCGCTACTAGCTGGTCGTTGGGTGAAGGGAACTCAGAACGTGACCTTCAGTGTGTCTGACCAGGGTTCAGGAATACGCCAGGAGCGGATGTATGTCGACAACGGCGAACTTTGGAGCTTGGACCATGGGCCGGAATGCAACACGTCGAGTTCTCAAGGTAACGGCGAGTGGGCGCGTTCCTATTCACCGTGCCCGACTGGCGGGCCATGGGACCGGTCTATCCCCATTAATACGGCAGCCTTCAAGGACGGAGCGAATCACACGGTTCAGGTCTGCACGCAGGACTTCGGGCAATATCAGGGCCTGAGCGGGACTGGAGGTCAAACCTGCACTGCCCGAACCATTGCGACCGACAACTCGGCGCCGGCTGCCCCTGAAGGCATCTCTGTTCTCAGCTCCAATCCAGCTCGGTACCTCGATCAGTTTGGGGCGCAGTTCTCGCTCCCGCCGAATGAAGGCTCGCCGATAACCAAGGCCTATTACAACATCGTCGACGCGGCCGGCAACGTCGTTACGCCTTCTCAGTCAGTGGGCGGCGTAAACCCGACTGCGATTCAGACCATCAATGGACCGAAACAAGCAGGCGATTACCGCCTTCGGGTCTGGCTTGAAGACGAAGTTGGTTTCGTTGGCCCTGCCGCCACCGTTCAGATACCGCACGACACGACCCCACCCGCGGCTCCGCAGAATGCCTCTGTAGCCGCACCCATGAGCGATCGCGGAACGGATGGCTTTGACCTGCGTTGGCACAACCTCAATGACTCGGGTGCGCCTATCAACGCGGCCCACTACCGGATTCTCAACGGCGCTGGTGGCGCTGTGGTCCCCGAACAGACGATGGGCGGCGAAGGCATCGAAGCGATCAAAAACCTCGACACGCCCCGCGACAGCGGAGGGTTCACCCTTCAGTTGTGGCTGTCGGATGCTGAGGGAAATGTCGGGGCTCCGGTGAGTGTCCCGCTGGTCTACGACTGCGTACGCGATGACGTCGACTCTGGCGCGTTGCTGAGTAGCAGCCTCGGACCAGATGGCGCGAGCCGAAAGTTGGTGAAGCAGGGAAGTGGCGCGTTGGTCGAAGGCAAATTGCTCGACGCCGCCGGCAGTCCGGTCGGTGACGCCCCGATTTGCGTGTTCAGCACGGTGGTGACGGACACGACCCAGAAGTTCCTTGGGGTATCGATGACGAACGCGGACGGCAGCTATGAATTCGCGGTGAAGCCCGGTGCCTCCCGCGATTTGAAGGTGGACTACCGATCCCAGCATCGGGAAATCTCAAGCAAGGTCGAGCTCGTGACGAAGGTGCGCCCTTCGTTCGAAGCTGTGAGCACGGTGGTTCACAACAAGGGTGTCGCGCGGTTCCGCGGGGCTCTTCCCGGTCCGCATAACGACGAAGTGCTCGTGGTTCTGCAGGCAAAGAAGGGAGACGGATGGATTGTGTTCCGGCGGATGACGACTGGACCTAAAGGTCAATTCGCCGGGAGCTATCGCTTCAACAAAACCCGTCAGGCGACGGAATACGTCATGCGTGCCCAGGTGCGAAAGCAGCGCGGCTATCCCTACAGGGAAGGCAGTTCGGCTCCGATCCAGGTCATCGTCTATCCGCACCGCTCTCCGCCGAAGCATGGCAATGGCACCTCCCGGGGTGGTCATGGCAAAAAGCGGGGATCGAGCTGCCATCACCCGAAGCGACCGGCGCGGCGTGCCTGCGCTGGGGGGCGAGGGGGGCGATCAGATGGATCGGCCTCGAAGCCGTCTAAGGCAAGGGCAGGACGGTAAGGCAGGAACGATCGGAAATGGCCCGCGGAACCGAGCCTCCATGGATGCTGTTGCCCTGAGGGATCAGGCATCCATGGAGGCGCGCGCCTTTCTGGCGAGAGGACACCGCTGATTCATGGAGGCTAGCCCCCAGGAACAAGTCACGGCTCAGGCTGGTAGTAGCGGCAGTGGAAAGGTGAGCGAGGAGGCGCTCCGGTTCTACGGGCGGGCTTATGGACCGGCAAGAGCTGGTTGTCTCAATCAGCTGCGAACCGAAGGATGCTCGGAGGAGGAGGCGGAAGAGATATTCGCCGCGACGTTCGAGCGCGTCATGCAGACCGTCGATCCGATCGCTCGGCAATTCGCCGTCCCGCAGATGGTCAATCTGCTGAAGACTGCGTGTCCTCGGCGACTCATCGACGAGCGTCGCCATCAAAGGGTCCTTCACAAGGTGCCTCTAGCCGACGCCGGTTCGGTGGCCGACGAAGGGTCCGAGACCCCGGTCGAACTGGCCGAGAGCCGGGAGACCGTGGCGATCGGGCGAGAGGCCGTGGCCTCGCTCTCTGAGCGGGACCGAAAAATCTTTATCCAGCGCCACCAGTTGGACCTCGAGCCGGATGAGATCCTCGCGAACTTCCCCGGTCTCAGTCGGCGCACCTATCGCAAGATCATTCAGCGAGCGAACGCTCGCGTGCTACGTGCCTTCGAGGAGATTGACAGCGGTGCCAGGTGCAAGGACATGGAGCGCAATCACTTGCAGCGGTTCGTCTCGAATGCAGCGTCGTCCGAGGAGGCCATGGTTGTCGAGGCGCATCTGGCGCATTGTCGTGCCTGCCGGCAAACGGCCGCCCGGATGCGCGACTACCTCTACGACGTGGCGAGCGGCCTGGGAATCGCGGCAGGCGCCTCGGCAGCACTCAACGGCCACGCTAGCGTTCTCGTCGACGCCACCGGCCGCTTTCTCGGCGCAGGGCAGGCTCCCCCCGAGGCGACTCGCGGTCTACGGGAGCGCTTCCGTGAGCAGCTCATCAAGCTGGCCACGTCAATGCCTGGATCGGGGGGCGACGCAGCGGCAGGCCAGGCTATCGGGGTCTCGAGCGCGAAATTGGTCGCCGGCGCATGCATTACCGGAGGTGGCGTAGCTGCCGGGGCAGCGTGCCTCGTCTTGGGTGTGAGCCCCCTGGCGATGGTCGGCCTGCAGCACGACCGGTCAGTTCCTCGTCCGATCGAGAGGAGAGCGGAGCGCCTCGCACCAACTCCGACGCCTGAATTGTCGCAGCCGCTGAATCCTGACCCGCCCGCGTCGGCGACCTCATCCAAACACTCTTCACAGCCTGGATCGACGCAGGCAGAGGCCCAATCACCGGCGAGAGAACCGGTGCGGCCTGCCTCTAAATCCGGCGCGCAAACCGAGGAAGAGCTCGGTCTCGAATCGACCGGAAGGCCACCGCGGTCCTCGTCTCCTGCGCCTCCCACGGGTGGCGGAGAAAGCAGTAGCTCTACGCCGTCGGTTGGTTCAAGCAGCAGTGTTGGGGGCAGTAGTCCACCGAGCTCAGAAGGATCCGGCGGTGGCGCGCCAGTCCGAGGTGGAGGGGAAATTGGCCTCTGAATCGTCATGCCTCCTGATGAACCCGGCGCCTTTTCGCCAGTAACCCACTGGCACTGAGTTCACCCGGAGTCCTTGCGTGTTGAGCGAGGGCCGCGGCCGCATGCGGGTGTGAATTCCATGGAGTAGCAGCTTCCGCCAATTGATCTCTCGAGGGGGGTGGCGGACGGGGTTGCCCATGCGTGTACGGCAGTGACGGCTCGAGCTAACGGAGGTTCGGGCGCCAGCCGCATCCAGCGGCCGTCACGGAAGGCCACCACATGGGTAAGAGCGACTTCTTTTCATTTGGCGACGAGGATCCAGGGGCCACGGTCGAGGATCCCTGGGGCGACCCGACCGGGATCGACTCATCCAGCGCGGTGGCTGTCGCTCCGCCACGTGATGAGGTCGAGCTGGCGGTCGCTTCGCTCCCTGATGAGTTCGAGCTGCCAGACGAGTTCGACGCCGCACACGAAGAGAAGGGGGCTGGGCGCTCCCGAGGCGACTCCACGCTGGGCTCGTCGGCGAAGCGCAAGCCCCCTTCCCTTCGTGTGCAGGCCGCGGTCGCGGTTGCGCTCCTAGCGGTCGCAGTTGCTCTGGTGCGCATCGTTCTCGTCCCGGCCGGCGCCGACAACACGGTTGCTTCGTCCGCGCCGCCACATTCCGTAGCTGCGAGCGAGCCAGCCCAAACGGGAGCAAATGCTGCCCTCAGTCAAACCGCTGAGCCCCCTCATTCGCAGGATCATCGACAGGGGGCCGCGGAGCGACAGCGTGTCCGTCAGAAGAAAGCTCAGACCAGGCGTCGGGCGAAGAGGCGGAGGGCTCAGCAGCGCGCGGGGCGCCACCACGCAGAGCGTCGTCGGGATGCGACCACGACCGCCACCTCGAGCGGTCAGGTCGAGGAAGTGCCCGCACCAGCACCGGAAGGCCCAGCCGAAAGCCTGCCGCCAGAACCGGAACCGCCCGCCCCGGTCCCCTCAGCAGAGCCACCGGCGAGTGGACCGAGCGAAGGTGGCGGACTTCACGACGGCTCGAGCTCGTCGGAGTTTGGGCTCTAGGCCAAGATGGACACGGCGGCGAAATCCATGTCTTCGGCCACGACTCGTCTGGCCGGACTTCGCTCCTCGGCCCGCTATGGGCGCGTGCGGGCGCGGGCGCCCCGCTACGCCTTCCTCGCGTTCGTGGTGCTGATGTGCGTGGCGGGGGTGCGCTCGATCGTCTCTCCGCCAGCGCCGAGCGCAGTTGCTACTCAGCAGGGCCCGCGCCTGGATTACGCCGAGCAGAGCTTCGCGCTTGCTTTCAGCCAGGCCTATCTGACTTACGACAGCGCCCGACCTGAAGCGCGAGAAGAGGCCCTGGCGTCCTTCGCTTCGTCTGGCTTTGAAATCGGAGCAGGCTTTTCGCCACCACAATCTGGATCCCAGAGGGTGCAGTGGGCCACCGTCGCGCAGGTTCAGCGGCCCTTGGCAGGCGGCGTGATCGTAAATGTCGCTGCGAAGCTCAGCACCGCGGCACAGGCGGTGTACCTCTCGGTGCCCGTCGATCGCGAACGGGGTGGCGCGATTTATCTCGCCGCTTATCCCTCCTTCGTCGGCCCCCCACTCAGCACCACGCGCAGCACCACCGACCAGAGTGGTGAACCGGTCGATGAAGAGGAAGTCTCGGCGCTGGTCAAGCGCGCGCTCACCAACTATCTGGCGGGCGACGCCGAAAACCTCTCTGCCGATCTTGCCGACGCGGCGACGGTCACGTTGCCCACTAACCAGCTGGGGCTGAAGGGAGTCGATCAGCTCGACTGGGTGGATGGCGCCGGCGGCGGTGCCGTTCTGGCGACGATCACTGCCACCGACGCGCGCGGCGGGGCCTACACGCTGCGCTACGAGGTCGGCGTGCGGCGGGTGAGCGCTGCCAACCCCCAGCTCGGCCCGGGCTGGCGAGTGACTTACGTCCAATCGATCTCCCAGCAGAGCTGACCGCGATGCCAGCGGCCGGCAACAGACACAGACGGAAACCTCGAGGAGGGGAATGCACCATGCGCAAGTTGACGGCGCTGGGAGCCTTGCTTCTCGTCGGCTTCTTGGGCGTCGCACTGGCGGCACCGAGTTCCGACGTGGGCAAGCCGGTTCCAGCCATCACCACGGTCTCAAGTGCCGAAGCGGCGATCGGTCGCGGCGGCGGCGGAGGCGAAGGGGCGCGAACCCAGGTCGGGTCGCGGACCGCTTCGCTCCTGCAGAACGAACTCGCCCCACTGTTCTTCATCATCGTGGCGATCGCGCTCGGCGCGGCGGTCTTTCAGCGCAATGCCGGCGCCGCGATAGGGATCCTCGTCGCCGCGGTCGTGATCGGTGCGTTTCTCCTGGTGCCCGACCAGGTCGAATCGCTCTACCGCTCGATCTACCAGTTCGTGCTGTGAGGGTCGAGAGCCCTCATAACACGAGCCGGGCGGCCTGAGGGGTGCGGCGATGGTCGAGTCGCGAGGAATCCAGCTGCGCGGCTACCGGCGGGTGTTTCGCATCGAGCGACGACTGTTTCGCTTTGATCGCTGGCGGATCCCCTACCCCCACGGCGTTCCGTTGCGCGGAATCGGCTATTTCCTCGTGCTGGTGCTCGGGATGTTCGCGCTCTCGCGGCTGCCTCTGCTCGGGCCGCTGATTGGCCTCTGGAGTCCGGCGGTCCCATACCTCGGGCTGCCGCTCGCTGGCGCGTTCTTGCTCATGCAGGGCCGGATCGACGGGCGTCCACCGCATCACGTCCTCGCCTCGCTCCTGCGGTGGTCGCTCAGCTCCAGGTCCCTGGCTGGGCTGTGCCCCTGTCCGCGGGAGGGCGAGGTGGTCGTCCCTCAGGAGGAGGTTGCGGTCGCCTTCGACGCTCGCGAGTCCTTTCTAGTCAGGGGCCGCATAAAGGGACCGGCCACGGTCACCTTCCGCTACCCGGCCGAGGTGCAGGTGGAGGGGGCGCCGCTGTGGCTGCGCGACCCCAAGCAGCGCTCGGCGCGAGCTCGCCGATACCGCGTTCGTCGCCGGCGTGGAGCCGCGCCGATGCTGCGAGGAAAGGTAGTCGGGGTGCCTCGTAACCGCGAGGTGGTGGTCGAGTGATCGGCGTCCCGACGGCGGGCCCACGGCCGCGCCCCTCATTCATCTACGGCAACATCGTCTTCGGCCGTGACCTGGGCGATGCCTGGGCCGTCTACAAGCTTGCGAGCCAGAGCTACGCTGGCCTTTCCACTGGGCGAAAGCTCGAGGTGATGGGACAGCTGGAGGGCCTTGTCCACCGGATCTCGGCGGACTTTCAGATCCTCCGCATCGCGCGGCGCTTTTCTGTGCGTCAGTACCTCGCCTCCACCTGGCAGACCTTTGATCGTCGCCACGGCAGCGCCGAGGAGATCGAGCGGCGCAAGGCCGCCTTCGAGACGCTGTTGCGGGCCCATGCCTTCGCGCTCTCTGAGCGCGAGACGGTGCGCCCCGACGTCTACTTGGCGGTACGGCTCCAAGACGCCAGCACCGGGATCGCGGAGCTCCTCGGCGAAGGCGGAGTCGGTGGCGCATGGCGGCGCTTTGCCAGCGCCGCCGGAATCGGCGATCCGCGCGGCCTGCGCTACTCGAAGCTGGTCGAGATCGAACGCGCCGAGCGGCGCATGCAGGAGCGAATCCTCGACTTCCTCGAGGCCGAGAGGGCGCTTGCCTCGGAGATCGTCTGGCTAGTGCGCCACGCGTATGTGCGCGGCCTCGGAGACCCGACGACCGATGCCAACTTCCGCCCGCAGGCGCTGGCGATCACGAGTGAGGACGGTGAGGAGATCGGCTTCGAGCCGGCGCAGTGGGATCTGCTGCGGCTGCACGCTGATTACCGCGTCAGGATCGCCCGTCGCCACCTCGAGATAGAGAGCGAGCGGGGGATCTCCCGGCAGGCGATGCTCGTTTGCGGCTCGCTGCCGGAGGAACGCGACTTTCCGGGCCCCGAGGCAGAGCTGATGTTCACTCCGCTCGACCTCGAGTTCCCTGTCGACGCCTGTCTCAGCTGCGAATACCTGCCAAACCGCGACGCGCAGCGGCTTGCTCGCAAGCGGATGGTCGATGCCGACCAGATGTGGCGGGAGGAGGCGGCCGCCGATCACGGCGCCTCCCCCGATGCCGAGGATCGACCGGCAGAGGCGCGAGATCTGCAGCGGCGGCTTGGCGGCAACGATCACCCGCCGCTTCTTCGCAGCGCGCTGACCTATGTCGTTCCCAGCTCCGCGGGCGAGGAGGAGCTCGAGGAACGGATCGAGCGCTTGCGCTCGGAGGTTGGCCAGCGGATCGAACTGCACCGGCCGATCGGCGCCCAGCACCAGATCTTCCTCGGAACCCTGCCCGGCCAGCGCTTTCCGCTCGCCGCCTATCGCGAGCACCTGCTGCCCGAGGAGGTGGCGGCGATGGTCCCGACCGCGGTCAGCCACGCGGGGTCGGAGATGGGGCCCTACATCGGCTACACGCTGACGCCCTCGCGCCAGCCGATCCGTCTCGACCTCGCCGAGGCGTCCCAGCAGAACCGCCCGCCACCGATCCTCTTCACCGGTTCGCAAGGCTCAGGCAAGACGGTCGCGATGCAGCTGCTGACCTACCAGGCCTTCCTCCAGGGCTCGGGTCCGATCGTCGACATCGACCCCAAGGGGACGCCCGAGCACCCTGATCACAAGCTGCACCTGATCCCCGAGATGGCGGCGGAGATGGAGCAGATCGTGCTCTCTCCCGACGAGCGCTATCAGGGCCTGATCGATCCCCTGCGGATCGCCCCGCCGGACGGCAAGGCCGATGCAGCATTCGGCTTCATCATGGAGGTGCTGCCGGCCCCGGTGCCGGCACCGTGGCAGACCGAGATCCGCGCCGCGGTGGAGCTGGTCTGCGCCGGAGCGGAACGCAACCACGTCCTCGGCGAGGTCGTCGAGGTCCTCGGAGAAGGCGGCGAGGTCGCCGAGGAAGCCGGACGGGCCCTGTCGGTCCACGCGAATGCAGGGCTCGCGAAGCTGGCCTTCGGACTGCCCGGCAAGGAGGTCGCCGAGGTCGGCACTAAGCGGGTGATCTCGCTGCAGATCCGCAATCTGGCGCTGCCGCGGCCAGGCACTCCGCGCAGCGAGATGGCGGCGGAGGAGCGCGTGGGCAGCTCGCTGCTGCGGCTCGTGGCGATGTACGCGCTGGCCCTGTGCGCCCGCGATCCCCAGCGCCACTCGGTGATCGCGCTCGATGAGGCCTGGGTGCTGTTCGACTCCTCGGTCGGGCGCTCGCTGCTCGACCGGACCTCGCGGCTCAGCCGCTCTCAGAACCTCAGTCTCCTGCTCTCCACGCAGCAGGTCATTGACGCCGAAGAGATCGAGGGTCTGATCGGCGCCTACTTCTCCGGCGGCGTGGAGACCGAGGAGGAAGCGCGCCGCTCGGCCCGCCAGCAGCGCCTCGACGACGACGACCCAGCACTGATCCAGCGCTTTCTGGGCTTCAACGCGGGGCGCTTCTACTACCGGGACATCAACGGGCAGTCGGTTCCACTGCAGACCGACCCGTGCGAGCGTCGTCTCTTTTCGCTGTTTGGCACTCCGCCGCCGCGCACTGGCGCCGAGGCGGATCGGGAGTCGGAGGTCGCCGATGTGCCGGCCTGAGCGCTTCAGCGCCCGAGTGCGGCTGGCGATCGCGCTCGCGGTCTTCGCAGCCACTCTCTTGCTCGCCGTCGCCGCCAAGGCTGATCCGCAGATCACGCTGATCCGCGTCTACAGCACCGAGCGCGGCACCGTCTTCGATGTCTGTAAGGGCGAGTTCGACCCGCCGGTGACGGACGCGATGAACCCCGCCTACTGCAAAGGGGAAGTCCGCCATTGGACCGAAGCTCAGTGGAAGGCCTACAACTCCGACAAAACGGACGGCGGAGCCGGAGGGCAGGCGAAAGGCAAGCAGAAAGGCGGCGCCGGAAAAGCCAAACCCGGCGTCGCTACCGGAGCTGCGCCGGGTGCCGAAGCGCTGCCGCCAGCGACCATCCCCTACGGCGGCTCGCTTGACCCCACGGCGGTGCTCGGGATCGAGAACCCGCTCTGCGGGGAACCCAACAAGCTGAGCGCGCGGCAGATCCGCAATTGCGGTTCCTCACACTCCCCGGAGGCCGCCTACCCGGTCGGCAATTACGGCTGGGACATCCACATCGAATCGGGCGGTTTCATCAGTTCCCTCTTCGTTCCTGCGGTCTCCTTCGTCCTGCAGCTGCTCTCGGTCATCTGGCTCGTGCTGCTGATGATGCTGAAGGGCTGCCTGATCATCCTGGGCTTCGCCTTCTCGTTGTCGCCGTTCACCGACAACCGGATGCTGAGCCAGATCGGGATGGGGCTCACCAGCTTCTTCAACAATCTGACCTCGCCTTGGCTCTCAACGCTGTTCGTGATCCTCGGCGGCTGGGGCCTGTACAACGGGCTGGTTCGCCGCAAGACCGGCGAGACGCTGGCCGGGATGCTCATGGCACTGGTGATGATGCTCGCCGGACTGTGGATCATCCACTCGCCGCGGGACACGGTGGGGCGGGTCGCCGAAGCAGTCAACAGCGCTTCATTGACCGCCGTTGCGGCGCCGTCCTCGGGGCATGCCAGCGCCCCGGTGCGTTCCTACAACGACGCGATGGCCTCGGTCTGGAACCAGATGACCGCAGTGCCGTTTTGCGCCATGGACTTCTCCGATGTCCACTGGTGCATGACGGCAAAACCGTCAGACGATGCGCTCGAAGCGGCGCGCAGCGGGCTTGACGACGGCGACGCTTTCACCCAGCAGCTCCTCTCCGGCTTGCCGAGTGCTCCCGACCTTGCGACCCAGGCGCTTGCCAAAGACCTGTCAGGCCTCTTCGGTCGAGCGCCGACCATCCGTGATCTCTACCTGCGCTTCAGTCCGCTAAGTGGTCCCCGCGACAAGCTGTGGGACTACTACAACGGCGAACCCGACGAACACGTCGGGCTTCCGCTGAACATAGGGCCGCAGCTCAACGTCGGTGGCGGCACCGACGGCGTGGCACCCGACAAGGTCGCGATGCAGGGCCGCAACGGCGTGCTGACCCGGATGGTGATGGTGCTGATCTTCACCATCGGCCTGCTCGGCGGGTTGCTCCTCTTGCTGTGGCTGGCGATGAAGCTGGTGATGGCGACGGCGTCCTCCTTCGTCCTCGTCCTCGCCACCCCGCTAGCGATGTTCTTCCCGGTCTTCGGCCAGGCGGGCCGAAACGCCTTCGCCAAATGGCTGACCGCTCTCTTGGGGGCGATCGTCGCCAAGCTCGTCTTCAGCGGGTTGCTCGGGATCGTCCTGCTCGGCTCGCGCGTGATCGGCTCGGCGATCGGCCGCTCCTCGCCGACGCTTGGCCTGATCGCGGTGATGGCGTTCTGGTGGGCGGTCTTCCTCTCGCGGGAGAAGTACCTCGCCCTTTTCCAGGTCGATCCGTCGGGCGACCATGGCTCGGCCGGCCTCTACCGAACCCTCGCCGGCGGCTACCTCGGTTACAGGATCGCAAGGGGAGCCACGGGTGCGATCGGCAACTTCCGCGAGGAGCGGCGAGATCGGCGACGCCACCACCAAGACGAAGAGGCCCAGCGCCGCCGCAAGGGAGCGGACCACCACCTCAACGGCCAGGCCCAGGAGCGCCTAGACGTCTCCAGGGCAAACGCGGAATCGCGAGAGGGCTCGCGTTCGGCGATGGATCGTGAGGTCGGAGACCTGCGTGCAGACCCTGACGTCCAGAGCCTGCGCGAGGACCCGTCTAGCCTGGATGAGCCCACGCGGCGGAGTGCCGCGGCCAAGGCTGCGCGACTGAAGGAGCTGCAGGGGGAGCTTCACGGCTCGAGGCCCCAGGCGCAGGCCGACCGCCGCCTGCTCAGCCGCGTCCGGGCGAACGAGGCTGCCGGGCTGCCAGTCCACGGGAAGGCGGAAATACAGGGTGCGCGGGAAGCGATCCGCCGCGAGGCGAATCTGCCCATCGACGCGCCAGAGCATCGCTGGCGAGCTCAGGCGGCAGGCAGGGACCCTTCCAGCCCAGAGGGCCGCCAAGCGATCACCGAGAGCCTTGCCGCGACTCACTCCGCCGTCGGCGCGATGTCCGCCGATCGCATCGAGCAGGTCGACATCCACCGTCCTCGACGAAGTGGTGGAGATCAGCGGCGGCCGAGCAGCGGGTTGCGCCGCAGCAAGGCGGGGAGTGCGCCGAGCGCAGACGGTCACGGCGAGCAATCCAGTGGACCCAGGCCAAAGCGCCGGTCGCGGGCGCGGGACTGGCTCAGCAGGTGATCGGCGATGGGTTCCGAGGAGACGCGCCGCAAGATCACCTTCGTAGTGGCTGTGGCGGCGCTGGTGGCCAGCGCCTTCGCGATGACGATCCTCGACCGCGATGAGGGCATAGACGCACCCACCACCGTGGCTCCGCGGTCAGGCCCGGATCGAGATCTCCCCGAAGGGGAGGGCTGGGCGGCACAACACGGCGCCCAGATGCACGCGGCGGCGTACTCGGCGCGCCGCTTCGTCCATGCTTATCTGCGCTACCAGGAAGGGCGCCTCCGTGGCACGGATCGCGAATCGCTGCTCCTTCACTCGACTCCTGGCCTCGGTGGTCAGTTGGTGCGTGCGCCCGTTCGAGTTCCACCGGGAAGCCGGGTGCCACGTCAGTTCGTGGCGCGCATCGCGGGGGTTGAGGCCGGCCTCTTCGACGGAAGCCCCGCCTTTCTCGTTGCCCTGGTCGTTGCCGGAAGAACGGGAACTCACCTCCTCAGCACCAGCCTGGTCGAGCGCGACAACGGCTGGGTCGTCGCGGGAATCGGCCCATGAGCGACCACGGTTCGGCGCTGCGCAGCTACCTGAAGCGAAAGGTGGCGTTGAAGCTGGCGGCCAAGGTCGGCAAAGCGAAGCTGCTGGTCGTAGGGGCGGCCGTGGTCGGAGGGTTCCTGCTCTTTCTCGTCCTCCTGGCCGCCTTGGCCGGAGCGACGTCGGCCGGCGACACCGAAGGTGGGATGGTCTGCAGGACTAGCGGCGGCACTGATAGCCCACCTCCTCACCTCGTGCCGATCTACGCGGCAGCCGCGCAGAAATACAGCCTGGGGCCGCGCGGACCCGGAATCCTGGCGGCGATCAACTACGTCGAGTCCGACTTCGGTCGCTCCACGTTGCCAGGCGTGCATTCGGGAAGCAACTTCGCTGGGGCCGCCGGCCCGATGCAGTTCCTTTACCCCAGCAGCTGGGAAGCGTTCGGGGTCGACGGTGACGAAGATGGCGACAAGGATGTCTACGACCCCACGGACGCCATCTTTGCCGCGGCGAACCTGCTCCATTCTGAAGGTGCCCCCGCCAGCTGGTACAGCGCGATTTTCTCTTACAACCATGCGGACTGGTACGTGCGCGAGGTCGAACGCTACGCAAGGAAATTCGGCGGCTCGATTGTCTGCGCGCCAGCCGAAGGACAGTCCGTCGGGGGGACGGCCGATCTGCAAAAAGTCGAGACGCCCTACCAGCCTCGCGCATTCAAACCGATCCCCCAAGCACTGTGGATAGGGAGCGGCGCCCCTCAGGTTGTTGATTCCCGCATCTGGCCAGATGCGGTCTGGCTACTGCAGACCTTTCACCTGAGGGTTATTGCAGCCCGGGAGGGTCCCCCACACAGTACGCACGGCGACGGCACGGCGATGGACATGGAGCCCGAAGCCGGAAGGGGCTGGGACGAGACGGCTCGCGCAGCGGCCGAAACTCTGGGCTGGCGTGAAAGCTGTGGGGCTTCGGGCTCGGCACCGGTATGTCCACTTGTGCCGGCGATTCAGTTCATCGGCTACAACGGTTACCCGCTCCACGGTGACCCTGCTCATGCGGGTGGGAACGCTCACCTCCACGTGTCCTGGCAGAGCTCTAGCTACGGATGCGGACCCGAACTCTGCCCACCCCCCGCTTGGGTTCGTGTCTTCCCCTTGGCCGGCTGATGAACGGTCGGCGGGTGGCGCGGGGGGCAGCTCGTCCGTGTAGGGGGGGACTGATTCTGAGGACAGGTCCGGACTTGAGCATGACCCTGAAAGCCGACCGGGAACAAAACTGATGGGAGCGATGCGTCGGAGCGGATGGCTTGTGCCGGTCGTCCTCGCCTTTGCCGCGGCTGCTTTCGCTGCTATGGCACTGCATCGGCCGCTCTCCAGCGTGCCGGCGACGCCCGACGGCCGGGTCTCTGCCGCGGCGGAAGTCGGTAGGGATCCAGGGGCTCGATTCGCCCGGCCAGCACCGATTGGCGCGGCGCGCCTCGACGATCCGGGCTCGAGCGGGGCACAAGGCGGTGGTCGGGCCGATGACGTCGGCGCCGGCTCGGCAAGTTTCGCCCACGTCCTGGGGGCAGCTTGGTCCCTCGTCCGCTTGCCAATCCTTCTGGTTTCCGCTGTCGCCCTTGTCGTCGGCGCGAATCGGATGATCGAGCGACGGAGGCGCTCGATGCAACGGTTCCTGGTCACTCCGGGACGTTCCTCCGAGGCTTCGCCCGCGCAGGTCGCCGGGTTGATCGAGGCCCTCGGGAGCGTGACGCGGGAGCGTTGGTGGGCGCGCCTGTGGAGAGGCGTCCCGCCGGTCGCGACCTTGGAGCTGATTGCCGGCGTACATCCGAGCGGAACGCGCGAGCAGCGCCTCGGGATCGCCGTCCCTAAAAGCAAGGGTCAGGTCGAGGCGCTCCGCGGAGTCCTGGCCAGCCGCTACCCGGACGCGACCCTGACTCCGCTCAGCGAGACGGCTTCAAATGCCCTTCGCCCCTGGCTGCGGGAGATCGTCCGCCTGAAGAAGGCAAAGCCCTTCGCCCGCGCCTTGGACCGCCCCTTGGAGCGCAGCCTCTCGAGCGTCGAGCCCTACCAGGAGGCGCCGATCGACGGCCTTCTCTCCGTGATGGCCGAGGCGGGGGAGCGTGTCCTGGTCCAGATCACCATCTCGCCGGTCCCGAACCATTTTCAGAGAGCCGCCCGCGGTATCGCCGTGCAGCAGCGCAGGCCGGCTCGCGAGGCGCCGGCACCCGACGCCGTACAGCAGCGCGAGGAGCGCTCGTCCACCGACGTCATGGTCTTCCGATCGCTTTCGTTCTGCGAGATCCGGGTCGGGGCGGAGTCCTACCAGGCCGCCCGTCATATCGCCGGAGCGATCGAGGGGCATGCCGAGGGAGGCGAGAATCACCTGCGTCAGCGCCGGCCGGTGTTCCGACGCCGCCTCTACATCGAGCGCATGGTGCGTGCCGAGTCAAATCCGCTCCCTTCGTGGTGGCGTGGCGTCTACTCGAGCTTGGAGATCGCCGGCCTCTGGCAGATCCCGACCGCGTTTGCGAAGAACGTCGCAATCGAGCGCAGCAATGTGCCGCAGCTAGCGACGCCGCCCGAGGTTCTGCGGCTGAGCGATGCTCGAAAGGCACTTGCGACCGACTTGCGCGGCAACTACATCGGGATCCGGGGCGAGGACTTCAAGTACGGGGTCCAGGTCTCGGGGGTCCAGGGTGGCGGCAAGACCTCAATCCTCGCCAAGATCGCCGAGGTCCGCGCGAGGGAGCCGAACACGGCCGTGATCGTGCTCGATCCCAAGGGCGACCTCGCCGAGGCGGCCGCGGCGCTGATGCCGAGTTGGCGGACCGTCCGGGTTCTCGATGTCGCCCAGCCGCTCTTTGGGATGGCCCTGCGGACGCCGGGCCGCGACCTGCAGGCGGAGGCGGCGATCTTCTCCGAAGCGATGGTCGACGTCTCCCGTACCGAGGAGGGCGACAGCCAGGCGTTGAATTCCTCGCAGCGGTATTTCAAGATGGCACGGGGGGCGACCCTTGCTCTCGAGGAAAATCCAACCTTCTGGCACACGCTCAGATGGCTGGCTCCCGACGAGGCGGCGGAAGAATGGCGGGCCGAGAAGATCGCCAAGCTCGCCGGCGATCCGCAGTGGCACGCAGTCTGGGATCACTTCGCGCGGGTCTTGCCTACGCAGCTCGCGAAGTCACCAGCACAGTTCCTCGCGCGCCTCGAGGCCCCCTACAACAAGATCCAGACTCTGCTCGGCGACGAGCGGCTGAACACCGTCCTTCACCACCCGGTCACGGTCAGCTTCGACGAAGTGATCCGCAGGCGCGAGGTCCTGGTCGTCGCCGCCCGGGTTCCCGATCATCCCGACGGCGCTGTTCTCCTCAAGTTCTTCATCCAGCTGATCCACCGCTCGATCATGGCCCAGCAGAAGCTGCCCGAGGACGAGCGCGCCCGGGTCGCGGTGATCGGGGACGACGCTGGCAACCTCTTCTCGCCGACCATCGCCAAGATGATGGAGGACGACCGCGCTGCAGGACTCGACTTTGCCGTGGGCTGGCAGCACGGTGGGCAGATGACGCCCGAGCTCGCGCAGGCGATCGACGCGCTGTGCAGCTCGCGGTTCTACCTGCGCTCATCGGAGGTGGATGCAGAAAATGCGATCAACCGCCTCAACCCGTCTTACATGGCGCACCGCAAGGGTGACCTTGGCGAGTTGAAGCGGACCCGGGTCGAGGTCAACCAGCTGACGGGTCTCGACATCAACCATGCGATCGCCGTCCTGCAGGCCGGCAAGACGCTCTCCAACTCCTTCACCGTCGTCACGATCCCATGGGAGCGCGACCCGAAAAAGCTGGCCGAGTTCGAGGAGCGGATCCGGGAGGAAGGTGGTTATGACCCGGAAGTGATCGCCCCACCCCGTGAGCTCACCGGGCGCGGCGACAACGAGGACCTCAGCGACGTCGGGGGCGAAGAGGACCGCGCGGGTGCGGAAGGCGCCGAGGCGTCCGGGGGCGAGGCTCCCGCCGCGGAGGGCAAGGTCGAGGAATCCTCAACCGAGGACGACGCTCCAGCCAAAGCCCCCCGGCCGGAGAGGAAGCAGCCGGAAGCAGCCGGTGCGCCGGAGAGCGGGGGCCGCGGGCGGACGGTTCGCCGGGGTCGCCGTGAGGCAGAGGTGGCGGCCCTCGGCGCGCCAACCGACAAACCCCTCCGCGAGGGCTACCAGGAAGTGGAGCTGCTGAGGGACAAAGCGGCGAGCATCACCTGGGAGAAGCCGAAAACCGAGCCGCCCCAACTCCGACACAACGCAATAAACGCCGAGCAGCGGTCGATCCTCGAGGCGCTGTACGAGCTGCGGGTGCTAAGCGCGGGGCAGATCCAGCGCGAGTTCATGATGTCTTCGGGTGAGCGACAGGTCCGTCGCGAGCTCTCCTTGCTGCTCCGCCAGAGGATGATCAAACGAGCCGAGCTCGGCCTGCGCCAGGCTCGCGGCCGCGGTAAGCGCTTCTACGTTCTCGACACGGCGGGCTTCGAGCTGCTGAAGGACGCCGCTGACCATGGGGCGTCGGGAACCTGGCGAGCCCCGGAGTTGCACAGCGCCCAGCATGTCGTCCACGACCTGGCCCGAAACGAGTGGCTTTTCGGGTTTCGCTCTCTCGCCCCTCGCCACGTCGCTGCCTGGCGCGGCCCACGCTCGGGCAAGATCGAGGTGCCTCTGATCAAGGAGCGGCGGGAGGCCCCTCGGCGTATGACGCCGAACGATCTGCACGAGAACTCGCCGATCGACTTCGGCGCCTCCGAGTTCGGCAACGTGGTCCCCGACCTGACCCTCGAGCTGCTCTTGACGAAGCCCGACGGGGAGAAGGTGAAGACGGACCTGCTGGTCGAGATCGAGTGGGGTAATAACGACGAGACCGTCCGTCGTAAGGCCCTCGACTACGACGGCTTCCTCACCGGCTGGTGGCAGGCGCACCCCCGGTACAAGGATCTCGGACGGCCGCCGATCCTCTTCTTCGTTGTTCCCGATGTGCAGCGGGCAAGCCGCTTCATCGAGATCTTGGACGAGACCTTGAAGAGTCATCTGGTCGGGCCTGCCCGAACCCAGACTCGAGAGCAGCGCGAGCGTGGCGTGACGCCGACCCCGAGCAAGCTCTACCTCGGCCGCCGCAACGTCTTCGTCGCCGTCGCCCGCGACATCCATCAGCGGACCCTGCGGGCTTGGAGGGTGCCGGCGGAGTTGCCCGGGGACCGGATCCGAAGCGCTCGAAACGCGAAGGAGAGGCGTAGCGCCGGGCGACCGATCCCCAGGTCGTTCATGTTGATCGAGCCCCGGGATCAGGTCGACCCCGCAACCTGAGCGAGAAAGCCGATGGCTGCCCGCCGCAACCCGATGACGTCGTTGGAGGACCGAGCTGCGGCGGCCACGATGGTCGTGCAGCGCGGCATTGTGCAGGCAGAGGAGAAGTACCTAATTCACCCGAGTTCGACCCTCGGCACCTGGTTCGCTCGTGTGCAGGAGACGATCTCGGTCGCCTCGCGGGTCACGGTCATGCGGATCGACGGCTTGCGACGGCCCTCCGAGGGCGAGGTCGCTGATGAGCAGCTCGGTGTGCACGCAGATATCTGCGCGGAGGCGATCCGGGCCGCGGCTCAGGTCTGGGGTGGAGGGCCGTCGCCTCATGCCCGGGCGGAGATTCTCGACCTTGTCTCCGGTCGCTCGCAGCCGTTCCATCAGCTGAGCTGGCCGACACTTCTCGTGTCTTTGGCGCGCTGCAGCGCGGCGCTCGAGCCCTTGGCGAATGGCTTGCGTGATGCGGACCTGCCGATGGGTGAGCCGACGGACTGCGAGATCGTCGCGGATTGCTTTCTGGGGGCGGCCGAACATGCCTTTGGAGCGGTGTATGCGCTCTGCTGATCGAGTCGCAATGACCGGGGGTCTCGTGATCGTCGAAGCCGTGCCGTCATCCGCGGCTCCTACCGTTGATCGGATGAGTGCGAGACAAGCAGCTGGCTACAGCGTTCGTCAGACCTCCCGGCGCCTCTATGGAGAGGCGTTGCTGAGGGCTGTCTGTTCGGTGGTGCTCCTCGCAGCGGGGCTCATCCTCGGTGAGCTTGGAGCGCGAGAAGTGGGCGGGCTCTTTGTCGTCGTCGGGATCTTGCTTGCCTGGGATGCGAGGCATCGAGGGCGCGCGGGCACTCGCTTCAAAGTCGGGGCGATCGCCGAGGAGCGGGTCGGATCGCGTCTCTGGAAGCTGGAGGAGCTTGGCTGGCTTGTGGAGCACGACGTGCCAAAGGGCGGCGGCGGGAACATCGATCACCTCGTGCAGTCGCCTGCGGTTACGTTCGTGATCGAGACCAAAGCGGGCAGGGGCACACCTCGCGATATCGCCCAAGCTATCCGGCACGCCGAGTGGGCGCGCCGGCGGTACGGAGATCAGCGCGCGATCGTCCCGGTGCTCTGCCTGCAGCACTCCAAGCAGCGCCCCGAACTGGTCGACGGCGTCTACAGGGTCGGAGCCTCCCATCTTGTGTCTTTCATGCTCGACAAGGGCTGAGGGCAGTGGCGGGCGGCCACTCACTGAACATCAAGCAGGGGCCCGGGCCTCGCACTCCGTCTCATCCTGCCCGAATCCGAGCCGGCCAGCTGTTCTTTCCGCGAAAGGGCGCTCAACGGCTGCGGCTCGCCGTCAAGAGAGTCGACGGCGAGTGGGTCCGCGTCATCCGAGAGGACGGATCTGAAGGCAACGTGGCGCTCGATCAGCTGCTTGCCCGCGATGAGGCCGGCGACGGGATCAACTATCGCTTTCACGGCTGGAAACGACTGGCGCGTGGATACCGCACCGAGATGATCGTGGCCTCGGTGTCCGAGGTTGGCGTCCGGTGCATGCTGGTGTTGCCCGAGTGGGATCCGAGCACCGAGATCGAGGAGTTGCTGTCGACGCTGCCGGCGGAGCTGCGCAGATCAGGCGCGACCGGATCCTGCCGGGCTGACCTGACTTCCCAGAGTGTGGCTGCGCTCGACATCCATTCCTGCAGCACCGCAAAAGTCAAGGGGCTGTCGCGAACTGGAGGCGGACCGTATCCCGACATCCTGGCCGAGGGTCAGGAATATCGGCGTCGCTCGGATCGAAAGAAGTTCCGCCTGCTGGATGTCGATCCAGATTCACCAACGGTGCCTGCGTGGAGCGGCACCCGAGTCGTCCGCCTCGATATCTCCAGAGTTCTCGCCACCCACTCCGACGGAATGGGCATGCACTACGAGTATGTCGGCGGTGGTGTGACCGCTACGAGGCGGCGGCGCAGCCAGCGAAGCCGCCGCCCTCGTTGAGTCGATGCAGCCGGGAAGTGCCGCGGCCTATTCGACTTTGGGGACGATCTCAGAGGCGAGGTTCCTCAGCGACGCGCCGACTGGCTTGTCCCGAGCCTCCACCACGTTGAAGGAGATCAGGGTGCCGCTGCTCCGGTCCCACCAGAACGCTCGCTGCCTCCTCAGGCCGCCGCTCGGCGCTTGGTAACCGGCGGCAGATTTGAGGCCAAAGCGTGGTGGCGTGAACGGCTTCCCCGGCAACGCGCCTTCGAGAAACTGCGCCTTGGATCGACTCCTCAGGCCTTCAAGCTTCTTCGGAAAATTCGCCAGCCAAGTCTCGGCGGAGGGTCCGGAGTCTGCCACCCAGGTTTCGATCCTGTAGGTGGCGACGGTGCCAGCAAGCAGACCGTCGTGTTGACGCGCGGCGTTGGTCGGCTTTTCGCCTTTCCAGGCGAATGCTCGGCAGCGGATGTGAACGACGCCCGCGGGATTACCGGGGGCCCTGAGGACAGACTTGTGCTGAACCGAGTTCGTCAACCCGAAGGCGCGGGCCATCGTGTGCTGCGTGACCAGCCCACAGGCATCGGGGTTAGCGGCGGTAGCCGGCGCCGCGGTAAAGACCATCGCCCCAATCGTTGAGAGCGCGGCGATCGACGTGAAGTGGCTGATGGCATTTGGCAAACGTCGTGAACTCATGGTTTCTCCTCTCGCAGTGCTACCCAACCGCATCGGGATCGACTCCAAAGGAAACCACGCGGACTCGATTGGTCGCGGTTTTGGACCCGGTCGGTTCAACCCTGGCACAGGGTAAGGATGGCATCCGAAGCCGTCGTGTCCGCTAGGTGGAAAAAGGCGTCCGCTAGGCCCGGAAACACGTCCGCCAGATGTCCGCTAGGGCGATTTCGAAGTCCGCAAATGGCCGGCTTCGGATCGCCTTAGCGGTCGTCTTCACCCTTCGTTTTCGGCTCTGTGAAGCGGAACGGCCTGGGTGTCCGCAAATTGTCGCTGCGAAGGGGAAGAGAGGTTCAGGCGTAGAGGCATAGCCAGGCGGACCTGGCCTTGACAGATCCCGTTCAGCTCCTACTCTCTGCATCCTTATCTCTCAAGCCATTTCACGGCAGTTCCCGCTCTCAGCGGTCCTCACATAGGCACTCGAACAAGAGTCCACTAGCGATCGTCAAGACAAGTCTCTTGCCGTCTTTTCGATCCACCGAGCTCCACGCCATCTCCGTGAAGCCCACCCGCTAGGACCGCACCGAGCAGCAGAACCAGAAGCCTCCTCATCGATCGACAACCCGAGCACGGCTTGACCGCGCGCGGCGAAGCGATCCTCAGGACAGGCGCGCCAGTGATCGGCGAAACGAAGAGAAGCGCCCTGCGGCGCGAGCCGACGGAGTCGCGGATGGGCGGCCCGGCGGAGTTACCCAACCCAAGACAGGGAGGACCGCTCGAACGGCCTCCCCTCAAAAGATGCGGGGCTATGGACCCCGCGGAAAGGAACAGCGATGAACTCATCTCACGCTGCCCCTGTACCGACGACGATAACCGATGGTGATGTCCTCACCGAGTCGCACCAGCTCATGGTGGGCCACCGCGAGGAAGCCCAGCGGATCTACGACCGCGAACTGAAAGCCGGGATGCCGCCGAAGTCCGCGTTGGCGATGGCCGGTCGCGCGATCAAGGCCGCGAGCCGGGCCCGCATCATGCACCTGGCCGAGCTGCCCTTCGCCACCGCCTGACCCCAGGCGCAGGGCACCAGTTCACGGGCTGAGCGTCGCCGAGGCGGCGCGTGCCTCCTTCATTACGAGGACCCGTCTCCGGGCGGGCCCTCTTGACCTGCTCACCGCCGCTGTCAAAGAAGCGGCGGCGGTGAGAGAGAGGATCACCATGAGCAAAGAAGCAAGTCGCATCCGTCAGATCATCTCCCGGCTGAAGAGCCCCGAGGACTTGGCGGAGATCGTGAAGATGGCCAAGCTCGAAGTCGCCAGCGGCGTTGCCTTCAGCAACGTGGATCGCTTCGACCGCGGCGTGGCGATCTACGAGGCCGCCCGCGAGGCGCTCGGCAACGCCAGGGTCCGCGGGCAGCTGCCCCGCTACACCCAGGCTGCCTGACGCCGACGGCAGTTCCATCGCCGCCCTCATGGCCGGGCTCTTCGAGTCCCGCCCCGGGGTCGGCCCCGAGACGCACCCGGCGCGCCCGGCGGATCTCCGCCTCCGCGACGCCGCAAGACAAACCCCGGGCGGGGAGGCCGGCTCGCGCCCGCGAGCCCAGTGCCTCTCCGCCGAGACCTCGCGCACCTGCGCGAAGGAGGACACACCATGACCGAGCACCACATCGAGCCCCTCTGGGTCGGGATGGACGTCGACGCCGAGCTCGCCCGCTACGAGGCGGAGGACCGCCGCCGAGCGGAGGCCGTCGCCGCCCCCAGCCCGAAGCGCTCACCTCGTCGTCGGAGCCTGCGCGCCGCTCTCCCCACGCTGGGGAAGGGAGGCACGCCGCGGGTCCCGCTCGCGGCCTGATGGCCCGCGTCGAGGTCGACGTCTCCCACTCCGCCATCTCCCGCGCGCTTGCCACCTTGGGCGAGCGCGCGGGGGCCGCGGAGGTGGCGAGCGCTCTGCGCTGTGACTGGGAGCCCTTCGAGGCGCAGATGCGCCGTCGGATGCGCTGCCGGGCCCGCGAGCACCGCGGTGCCTACCTCTGCCTCGCGCGCGCGGGCGCCGAGAAGGTCCGCGTTCACCTTGAAGCCACCGGTGTCATCCCTCGCTGTGAGGGGTTCGCCTGGCGCAGCCCTGGGGTCGTGATCAGGGTGCGCGACCGCGGTCGTTCTCCCCGGAGGCGGCCGGGGACCGGCCAGCGCCGCCCATCCCCCCGGCGCCTGGCCTCGACAGAGCCCGCCGGCGCTTCCCGGCGGCGGGGACCCGGCCATTGTGGAGGCGGGAGGTGATGCCGGCGGCGGTGGCCGCTTCCGAACGCGGCCGGCGAACGCTCGGCTCCCTGATCGAGCGCTACGGCCTGCCGCGCGGCAACTGGGAGGTCGACTACCCCGACATGGTCGAGGAGGTGCTGGCGATGGCCTCGGGGCGCGAGCCGCTTCGTGGTCGCTTCGCAGTCGTTGCCGGCGACCCCACCTACACGTTTATCGAGGTCGCGGCCACCGAGGCCGAGGCCCTCGAGCTGCTCGCCGGCTGGACGCTCGACGAGCACTACCCGAAGTGCCCTCTGGCAGTGGTCGACCTGCACGAGGGCGCGATCCATGAGGTGCGGGTCACGGTCAGCCGTGGGCCCGCGCCTCCCCTACGACTCGAGGAGGTCCAACCATGATCGCCCAGCGCGTCCTGGACGCCGTGACCTTGCGGCGGGTCATCGCCGCTCTTCTGATCGGCGGCTTCACCAAGGAGATCGTCTCCTTCCTCTCCTGGCTGGCTGACACCGGCTGGGAGCTGAAGGACGTCGCGACCCTGCGCGCCCTCGCGTTGGCGAGCGTGCAGTTCGCCCTCGACGCGGCGCTGATCTACCTGGCGCTGCGGGGACTGGGGTCGGTGCTGGAGCGCCGGCGCCGCGACCGCGATGCGCTCGCCGCCGAAGAGGGCGCGGGCGAGGAGCACTACCCATCCGGCCTCTTCGAGGACTTCGAGGCGGCGGGAAGCGATGGGGCCGGCTGGCCGCAGGAAGGAGGCGGCGATGGCCGCGGTCCAGACCGCTACTGAGCGCCGCTCCGGCGCCCTCGCCGAGGTTCCCTCGCCGGGAGCTCGCAGGGAGAGGGGTGGCGCGAGCCCTGCCCCGGGCGTGCATGGGACGAGCGCAATGGCACAACGATGCGAGAGCACGAGCGCGGTGGCGATCGGGACTGAGCCGCTCGCCGACCTCGAGGGGCTGCCCCTCGAGCACCTGCTTCGGGCCGCCGGGCCCGAGGCGCCGCTCCCGCTGGCCTGGCTGCGGGTCCGCGACCGCGACCTGGTGATCTGCGACGGAGCGGGCATTGCCCTCTACACCCTGCGCCTGACCGCGACCACGGCGGCCTGGGAGCAGCGCACGATCTCCTACCCGCCCGCGGCCGAGCTGCGGGCACTGCGCGAGCACCCGAACTGGGCCCGGCGGGTGAGGCGGCTGTGTCTCACCTCAGCGCACTCGCGCGCCTGCCGGGTCCCGGTCGGCGTCGCCGCCGCCGAGGCCCGCGCCGCCGAGGATCTCGGTGACCTCTACGACGGCGAGGAGGCGGTCCTGCGCCTGAGCGGAGCCGCCGCCGCGATCCTGCAGAGCTCGGGCAAGGAGGCGGCCAAGGCCGGTCGCCTCTTGATGGCCGACATCGAGCGCGCCGGCCGTCCCAGCCACGTCCCCCTCTACAGGCTGCAGGGGGCGCTCGCCGAGGAGCTCGCCCTCGGGCACTCGGTTGGCGCGATCTGTTCGCGCTCGCCGGGCTTCAGCGACTCCCTGGACGAGAGCAAGGTGATCAGCCTGCTATGTCGGCGACTCGGCCTGCAGGGCACCCGCGATGCCCGCAAGCGCCTGCGCTACGCGCGGGTGGCCTGCGCGGAGACCGCCGTGCTCCTCTGCGAGGCGCTCGACCTCGCCCCCGAGCAGGTGGGACTGTGAGCGTGGCGGCGGCGCCGCGACCCACCGTCTCCTCGGCCGCCCCGGCTGCGGGCCGCCCGCCCGAGCCGGTCGCGATGCGCACCCGCGACGGGCGGCGGATCGACCGGGTCCTCGGTGCCGAGGGCCACGCCGCGCTTCTCACCGAGCTCCTGCACTCTGGCCGCCCCGGCTTCGTCGAGGTGGCGGGCGCCCCTCGCCTCCCCAATGGCCGACTCGGGGCCTTCCGGCGAAACGAGCTCGAGAACTTCGTGCGCGCCGCGCGCCGGGATGAGTTCCTCGAGCGGGTGCGGGCACTGCGCGCCGAGGAGCGGCGCGAAATCTATTTCACCCCCGCGACCCTGCGGGTGCCGGTCCCCGGTAACGACTCGGTCGACCGAGTCGCCCTCGCCTGGGTCGACATCGACGACTCCCGTCGGCTCGGCACCCTGCGCCGCTTCGCCCATCGCCCACACGCGGTGGTGGCCTCGGGATCCGGCGGCGCTCACGTCTACTGGCTGCTCTCCGAAGAGCTCTCCGGCGAGCGCTGCGAGGCGCTCAACCGGATGCTGGCCGCGGCCCTGGGGGCCGACCCGGTCTCGGCCAACCGCGGGCGCTTCCTGCGGGTGCCGGGCACCCTCAACCACAAGCGCGCCTGCAAGGGCCTGCCCCCGACCTGGTGCCGGGTGGTGATGTGTGATCTGGCCAAGGCGCCCTACCGGCCGGGGGAGCTGGCCGTCGGCCTGCGCGACCCCAAGGCCCCGCGGCCCGAGCGGCGGGCCCGGCGTCCCGTCTCTGCCGCCGGCAAAGAGCCCTGGCGGGGGATGGAGGCGCGTGAGTATTACCGCGCGATCGTCGGCGTCGAGCCCGGTCGCGACGGCAAGGTCCGCTGCCCCAACGCCGCCCACACCGACGAGCACCCCTCCGCCCACCTCTACCGCGGGCCGGGCCGCGGTTGGTACTGCTTTTCCTGCGGGGCCGGCGGTGGCGCTGTCGACCTGGTGGCCGCACTGCGCGGCTACCCGACCGGACCGGCGCTGCGCAGCGAGGAGTTCAAGGAGTGCGTCGCCGAGTTGCAGCGCATCTTCGGCGTCGAGGGCCCGTTCCGAGGAAGGGGCTCACCCTGATGGCCGCCGCCGCAAAGGCCCCGGCCCGCTCCGCGGCGCCCAAGCGCGCCCCGAAGCGCTCCGCCAAGGGCGCTGCCGGCACCCCGAAGCGCTCGGGGCCCGAGGCCAAGCGCGAAGCGGCGTTGGCGAAGGCCAACCGCCGCCGGCGGGAGATCGCCGATCTCAAGGCCGACGCCCGCGGCGGGCGGCTGGGGGCGGCGGCGCTGCTTGCCGATCCCCGCGCACACTCCGTGAGGGCCTACTCGCTTCTCGCCTGGCTTCCCGGCGTCGACCTGCGGGCGGCCCTGGAGGTCCTGCTCACCTGCCAGATCAACGGCGCTCGCAGCTGCGCGGAGCTGAGCGAGGCAGAGCGCTCGGCGATCGCCCAGGCGCTCTTGCAAATCGGCCGCGGCATCGCGCTCCCTCCTGCCCCCGCGATGCCGAGCCAACCCGAGGGGGTCGATCGCGAGCTCGACCGGGTGCTGTCCGGCGCGCGCGTCCACGCGCCGTCGGTCGAGCTCGCCCCCTCGGAGTTCGCCGCCGCCCGGGCGGGCCTGGAGTCAGACCCGCTGCTCTTGCGGATGGTCGACCGTCTTGTCGACGCCGTGCGTCTCTACGCTGATCGCGACGACGGGGGACAGAGGGCCCGCATCGTCGCCGAGCAATGGATTCGCTTTCGCAACTACCGCGCCAAGGTCGCCTCGGGCGAGATCCCGCCGCCGAAGCTACGCGGCCCGGCGGTGCTCGAGTGATCGCCCGTGTGGTGGCCGTCTCCCTCCTCGTCCTCTGCGGCCTCGCGGCCGCCGGCTGCTCGGCATCGACCCAGGCGAGCGCTGTCAGCTCCATCCATGGCCGGATCGTCTCGGTCGCCGACGGCGACACGGTCACGGTGCGACTGGACTCCGGCCCGACGCGGAGCGTGCGACTTCTCGCGATGGATTCCCCGGAGAAGTACGCGACTCGCTACGGCAGCCCTGATGAGTGCGGCGCCCTCGCCGCCTCCGCGTCCATGGAACGCTTCGACGGCCGCCGAGTCGTCCTCGTCTCCGACCCCAGCCAGGACTCCGTCGACACCTATGGGCGCCTGCTGCGCTACGTGCAGCTGCCCGGCGGCAAGGATCTGGGCGGCGCCGAGGTCGCCCGCGGCCTGGCGATGCCCTACCTCTTCGACACCCCCGCCCGACGCTACGAGCGCTACCGCTCGCAGGCCGAAGCAGCCCGCGCCGCGGGCCGCGGCACCTGGGGCCCGCCGTGCAATGGGGACTTCCACTCCTCGGTGCCCGGCGTCCAGAACGGGCTCTGAGCCCCGCGCGGTCGCCGCCGTCGGGCCCGCTCCCACACCCACCTCCAAGGAGGTTCCAGATGGCAGAGCGCTTCTGCAGGAGAAGCGATGAGTAGCGCCGCGGTGGTGTTCTCGCCGCGCTTCACGCGGGCTGCGGCCGCCGAGCGCGACCGGCTCTCGGCCCGACTCGGCAAGGCGAAGGCGAAGGCCCGCAAACGAAAGGGCGAGCTGGCCGCCGCCGAGGCCGACGTCGCCGAGATCGAGGCCCGCCTCACGGCCCTTCGGCCCCTGCTCGAGGGGCTCGGGCCCGAGCCCGCTGGGCCGCCCGGAGCCCTGCGCGGCCAGGAGATCCGCGAAGTCGCGGTCGAGGTGCTGGTGCGCCGGCTGCCCGACGTCGGCCCGATCCATTACCGCAGCTGGCTGGCGGCCGTCGAAGCCCAGGCGGGCCCGGTCGCGGGCAAGCGCCCCGAGGCGGTCTTCCTGGGCCAGGTCACCCGCCACCCGCTGATCCGAGCGACGACGAAACGCGGCTTCTACGTCCTCGACCCCGGCGCCGCCGAGCGCCTCGAGGCTCGGGTCGCCGAGCTGCGCTCCTCGCTCGCCGCCACCACCGCGGCGGAGGCCGACGGGGCGCCCTCGAGTCGGAGCGGCCGCGACTCGCGCCAGGTCGCGCTCGAGCTCGGCCGCGCCGAGCGGGAGCTGGCCGAGGCCCGCGACGCGCTGCTCGCCGACGCGGGGGCCCGATGACGGACTCGACACAGGAGGCGAAGACGATGGAGATCGAGAACAACGAGATGGTCGTGCGCTTGCGCTTCGACCGCCCGCTGAGCGACGAGGAGGCCGCCCGGATGGCGGGCGCGATGGCCGAGGAGATGGAGTTCCGCGACCCCTCGGGCGGGCGCTACACGAGTCCCGGCTGGGGGATCGGCAAGGCCCGGGTACTCGGGGTCGCCCAGCTCCTGCCCGGCGACCTCGCCGGCGTCGAGAACGCCGAGATGCTCGCTTTGCGCCTCGGGGAGGCCGGCCGCCCCGAGCTCGCCGCCGAGGTCCGCGCGGGCCGCAGTCGCGCCGAGCTCCTGCAGGCACTCCTGGAGTCGACGGATCCCGACCCCAAGGTGGTCGCGATCGTCGTCGGGAGGCCCGCCGCCGAATGACCCCGGCCCCCCTCTACAGCCGGCGCCTCGCGCCCTGCGGCTGTCGCGGGCTCCCCGACGGCCAGCACCTGGCGGGCTGCGATCGCCGCCGCGCCGCCGAGGCGCCCGAGTGCCAGCGCTGCGGCTACCGCGCCGCGACTGAGGGGGGCCGCTGTGCGGTCTGCGGGACCTCGCGCGAGGCGGTGCCGCCGGCACCGGCGGCACCGATGCTCCTCAGCGACGCCGAGCTCGAACACCCCTTCGGCCCCGGCATCGAAGCGCCCGAGCGCTTGCACTGGCTGCGCACCGCCACCCACGGCGAGTTTCGCCTCGACCTCTGGGACAGCGGCGAGCGCGGCCCTGGCGGTGAAACCGAGCTGGCCTACCGGCTCTGCGTCGCCGAGGGGGCGCGTTGGATCCTGGCCTTCGCCGGCGAAGGCTTCGCCGCGCCCGGCGCCACCGAGCCGGGCTCCGACGCCGCCGTGGCGGCGGTCGTCGGCTTCTGCTCGCTTCGCCCCGGCGAGGCCGACCCCGACTTCCTCGCCCGCTACACCGAGCGCCAGCTCGCCTTCGCCCGCGAGCACGGCGAGGCCCTGGCGCTCTGGGCCGAAGAGCTGGTGGGCGGGCGCAGCTGAACCACGCCGCCTTGCGCATCCGAGAACGACACCAAGGAGGTCTCGATGATCTACACGATCGCAGTCGACTCCGGGCACCCGCTGATCGACATGACCGTCACCAACAACGCCCAGAGGATCGCCGAAGAGCTCGGCCACGAGGGCTCCCACCCCTTCGTGGTCACCGTCACCGCCGACGGCAGGAGATCGCCTCCTGGCGGGAGGACCTCGACTAGCTGTGGGTGGAGCGCACCGCGGCCCCACCGGCCGCAGAGAATCGCCTCGAGGCTGTTCTCAGCGCCCCGGCGCCACGCTAGTCTCGCAGGGAGATGGAGGCGAGGGATGGTCGCTAAGTCGCTGCTCAAGGGCCTGGGCCTCGCCCTGGTGGTGGCGCTGGCGATCGGCGCCGGCGCGGCGCTCGGCGAGGGCTCCGGTCACGAAGTCACCGTGGCGCCTCAGGTCACGAAGGTGCCCGACGTCGTGGGCCTCGCCCCGCCGAAGGCCAACCGGGCCCTCTCGCGCCATCACCTCCGCCACCGCTACACCGCCCTCAGCAACCTCTGCGCGGGGCTGCCGCCCGCCGGCCACGTCCTGTTGCAGGATCCGAAGGCGGGGACCTGGGTGGAAGAGCGCTCGCTGGTCAGGTTGCAGACGAGCTGCGCGAAGTCCCAGCGCCGCTAGGTCTGTAGGCCTTTCGGCGCAGCCGGCGGCTCGGCCCACCTAACCTTGGCGTCAAGTGGGCGAAGACGGCCTCCAGGTCGCCGCGGTCGAAGGCCGCAGCGGCGCGCTCGAAGGCGCGCTGCAGGGCGCGCCGGCGCAGCGTCTCGTCGGCGCGTGCCCGAGCCCGCCCGCGACCAGCGCCGCCAGCCCCGCGGCGGCCACCTCGAGGCGGTCGGCCAGTGGGCGCTCGCTCGCCATCGGCGCCGACCTCTAAGCGCCCGGTTAGGACACATGACTTTCATCGGCCGCTCCGGCGCTTCGCCGTGCGGCATCTGCACCGTGCCTGCGCTCACCGCCGGGCGCTGGCTTCAACCGCCGCGCCGCCGGCAGCGGGCGCGGCTCCATAGCGATTCGACCAACCGGCCCGCGGCCTTGCCCGCGGGCCTGAAGACCCCTGCCCGGACTCGGGCGAGGAAGGAGATGCGATGTACCGGACCAGTAGGGCCGCGAGCGGCCCCGGCGATGGCTGACGGCGAGCAGCTGCGCGAGACGAAGTGGGTCTGCGAGTTCTGCGGTTACACCGTCAACGAGCGCAGGCCCGCCGGCGATGACCCGGAGCGCTGCGAGAGCTGTGGCCACCCACACCTGCGCGGCTTCGCTCCCGGAGACCCAGATGCAGAGGACTTCTCCGAGGAGATCCACCGGCGTAACCAGGCGCTCCGCAAGGCGCCCCCGGTCTCGCGCCGCGGGCGCCCCAACTCCCGCCGTCGCGGGAGCTGAACCCGCCGCCTCCGGCAAGGGCCGGGGCGGCTCCATACCGACAGAGAAAGCGGCCCGCGGCCTTGCCCGCGGGCCCGAAGACCCCTGCCCGGATCCGGGCGAGGAAAGGAGCAGTGCATGTACCCGAGCTACAAGCTGATGAAGGAGATCAAGAAGGCCGCCGGCGGCGAGATCGAGCGGGAGGGTCTCGAGCGCTCCCTGGCGATCGTCGAAGCCGAGACCCCGGTCGGGGCGCTGATGTCGACCCTGGCGGCCCGCGAGTTCACCGACGTCGTCCTCGACGCCGCCCAGGGTCGTGGCCGTCCCGAGCTCCTCGCGTGGATGACGATCGCCGCCGCGGGGCCGCGGGCTGCCCGCCGCGCCCTGGCCAAGCGGGCGACCCAGATCGTCGCGCCGCATGAGCTGGTCGAGACCCTGATCGCCAGCGGCGATCTGCACGCGGCCTGCGAGCAGCGCGCCGAGGCGGCCACGAGCGAAGAGGAGTGGGGTGCCTGGCTGCTTCTTGCCCGTCTGCGCGGTCGCGACATCCGTCGCCTCATCGAGCGCCAAGCGCCGCTTCGCCGCCGCTACCAGGCGGCGCGCCGCGAGTCCAAGCGCCCGATTAACCCGCAGCTGCGCAACCAGCTCGAGGCCCTGGGCCTCGTCTAGGCCCCTGTCGGCCACCCCCGGCGGCAACCGCCGCCGGGCCGCAAACCGAAGCCGCCCGCTCCGCGGGCAGGAAGGAGTGCGTGTGGACCCCATACGCAGAATCGAAGCGATCAGGTGCAGCCTGGACGCCGGTGAAGAGGGCGCTGCGGAGATCCGCGCCGCCGCCCGGGCGCTCGAGGCGGTGACCGACGCCGGCGAGGTCCTCGCCGCGGTGGCCGACCCCGAGTTCCCTAGTGCCCTGATCGCCGCCGCCGAGGGGTGCGCGCAGCCCGAGGAGAGCGCCTGGCTGACGCTCGCCGCCGCTGGCGCGCGCCGAGCCCGTCAGGTCCTCGCCTGGCGCGCGAGCCAGCTCGTCGACTCCACCGAGCTCGCCACCGTGGCGATGAAGCGCCGCCGCGCCCGCGAGCGGGGCTTCGAGCGCCTGACCGCCGCGGCCCAGCCGACCCCGTCGGCGGCCTGGTCGCTCCTCGCCCACCTGCAGGGAGGCGAGCTGCGGGCGATGGTCAGGGCCCGGCCGGCACTCGCCGCCGCCCATCGGCGCGCCAGCGCCGAGCGCGGCCGCGTTCCCGCCCGGGTGCTGCGCCCGACGCTGGGTTAGCGCCGCCAGCTCCACATGACAGAGAGGAGGTGGTCGCGATCGCGCTGAAGACGATCGGCGAGGCCGCCCGTTTCTTCCTGACCCGCCCCTGGGTCAGGACCCGCGTCGGGCCCTACGTCGTGACGACGACGGAGGTGCGCCCGAGCGCATACGAAACCACGGTGACCTGGGGCGAAGGCGGCCCCGAGGTAGACCACTTCGGCTCGGGGCTCGCCTTCGAGCTGAAGGACGCCACCGACAACCATGAGGCGATCTGCGAGCAGGTCGAAGCGAGCGCCGGACTGGTTCGCCTGCCCGCGCCGCGCCCGCCCGCGGCCTGAGCCCACCCACCTGCCGCTGGCCCAACTGCGCCGGCGGCCCCACGAAAGGAGTCCGATGGACACCGAGCCGATCCCGGTCAAGGCCGCGGATCTGCGCCGCACCGACGTCGCCTTCTGCAGTGAGCGCGATCGCTTCGCGGTCGTCTCACAGCTCAGCGCCGTCCCAGGTACCGCTGAGGTCGACGTCACCTTCCTCGACAAAGACGGGGAGGTGCGCCAGCGCTACCGCGGCGATGAAGAAGTTCCGCTTCGCCGCCGCGGGATCAACGCACAGCGCGTGATCGAGCGCCTCTGCGTTCCGCTCGGCGAGAAGGCCAGCGCCTGGCGCTCAGAGCGCCGCGGCGATCACACCTTCCACGCCGGTTTCGCTGCGCTCGGCGACGGAGCCGAGTTCGTTGCCGCGCTCGGCGCCTGGGAAAACGGCGGCCACATCCGCCTGCTGCCCGATGGCGGCGAGTTCCCCTACTCCTTCTCCTTGGCCGACGACCTCGGCCTGGCGATGATCGACTACTGCGAGGGCGACATCGGCGTCCGCGTCTTCGACGAGCTTGAGGCCTACGTTAGGGCACTCGACCTTTACGCTCGCGGCCCGCTCGAGAGCGCCGAGCGGCGCTCCGAGCACGAGCGCAGCGTCGCCCGCGCCCTTCGCACCGGGGTCATCCCGGGCAGCGTGGAGTTCGAGAGCCGATGAAGCGCGCCGATCTGACCAGGCGCCTTCGCAACGCCCTGATCGTCGAGCCCGCGCTGGCAGAGCGGGCCCGCGAGGAGTTGCGCTGTGCGATCGGCGGCCTCGACCTCACCAGCGAGGAGCGCCACGTCGCCCGCGGCGAGGGCGGCTATGCCTTGGAGGTGCTCTGCGAAGAGGTCTCGGGGCTCACCGCCGTCGAGCGTTCCGGGAGCGAGGAATGCCTCGACGTCACCACCGTCCTGCTCGTCGGCGCCTTGGAGTCCGTCGACTTCGAGGCGATCGCCGACGAGCTGATCGTCGAGATCGAAGAGGGCGTTCCCTCCTGAGCGCGCCGGGCCCGCGGCCCGCTCTCCCACAGACCCGGCCGCCGACCGCGCGGCCTCAGATCGAAAGGAACCAGAGGATGAACCGAACCCCTATCCGGGAGGGGCGATGCTGAGCACCGTCGCCTCCCTCACCCTGCAGGAGGGCGAGGCCCGCGTGGTCCGCGTCGAGGTCGACGTGCATCGCGGCCTTCCCTCCTTCTCGATCGTCGGCATGGCTGACGCCCCCGCGCGCGAGGAACGCGAGCGCCTCAGCGCCGCCCTGGTGGCCTGCGGCTTCGAGTACCCGGTGCGACGGATCGTCGTCAACCTGGCGCCTGTCGGCCTGCGCAAGGCCGGGCCCGGGATGGGGCTGGCGATCGCTGCTGGGCTGATCTGCGCCTCGGGCCAGCTCGAGCCCGGGCGCTTCGAGCGCTGCACCTTCGTCGGCGAGCTAACGCTCTCCGGCGAGCTGAAGCCCATGGCCGACATCGTCAAGCTCGCCGAAGGAGCCCGCGCCGCGGGCCAGGAGGCGATCGTCGTCCCCGCCGGAATGGGCCCCGAGGCGGCCCGCGTTGGCGGCATCGCGGTCTATGAGGTCGGCCGTCTCGGCGAACTCGCCGCCTTCGCCTGCGGGGAACTGGAGCCGTTGGCTCCTGGCCCGGCCCCGAGGGCCGAGGCGCCCTGGCACCCTCGCGCCTGCCCCGAGTGCCAGCGCCGCGCCCACCTGCTGGTTGCGCTGGCTCCCCACCTCGAGCGGACCTGCTCGACTCACCGGAGTCGGGCGGTGCGCGAGCTGCTCGGGCTGCCGAGCCGCACGTTGGCGGAGACCGTCGCCCCCAAGGAGGCGGCGGGGATCCTCGCCAGCCTCGAGGAGCTCGGTGAGGCCGAGCTCGCTGAGAGTCTCGCCGCCGCCGGCTGCTGGGCGCTCTGCCGCTGCGAAAAGGGGTTCCCGGCCTCGCTCCTCGAGGCGTCCGACGCCCCTTGGGCGCTCTTCGGCCGAGGCGACCCCGCGCTCCTGCGCGACCTCGACCCGGCCGACGCCGTCGCGATCGTCGGCGCCCGGCACACCACCTCCTACGGTCGAGAGGTCGCCCGCGAGCTCGGTCGCGAGCTCGCCCACGCCGGCCTCGTCGTGATTAGCGGCATGGCTTTCGGTGTCGACGGCTGCGCCCACCGCGGAGCGCTCGAAGCAGGCCGGACGATCGCCGTCCTCGCCACCGGGCCCGACGTCGTCTACCCAGCGAACCAGGGGGCGCTCTGGCGGCAGATCGTCGAGCGCGGGGCCGTCGTCTCGGAGATGCCGCCGGGGACGGTCGCCTGGCGCTGGAGCTTCCCGGCGCGCAACCGGATCGTCGCCGCTCTCGCAGGATCGACGGTCGTCGTCGAGGCGGCCGAGCGCTCGGGCTCGCTGATCACCGCCGAGATGGCGCGGCAGATGGGGCGCGAGCTGGGTGCCGTCCCCGGCCCGGTCAACTCGAAGGTCTCGGCCGGCCCGAACCGGTTGCTGGCCGAGGGCGCTCGCGTCATCCGCTCCGCGGCCGACCTCCCCGCGGCGCGCCGAGGGGAGGCCTGAGATGGGATGGACCCTGATCGACCACCGCCCCGCCGGCGAGAGCCACGAGGACTTCTTCGCCCGCGAGCTGCTCGGCGAGGGCCAGGAGATCCTCGCCAGCGCCCACCTCGACGGCATCGGCGGCACCTTCTACGCCGCCGTCCGCGAGAAGGCAGGGGGCGAGGTCTGGGCGCTCGTCGTCCTCACCACCGGCCGCTCGGGCTCGCGCTTCGGCTACAAGGAGATGGAGGAGTCCCAGGGCCCGGCTCAGTGCGAGTGCCCCGCCCCCGTCCTCGACCTCCTCAGCCCGACCACGAACGAGCACGCCCTCGAGTGGCGCTCGCGCTGCCGGGCCCGACTGCGCCATCTGGCGGCGGTCACCCCCGGCGCCCGGGTCCGCTTCGAGCTCGACTACCTGACCCCCGAGGGCCCCTGCCGCACCTTCGAGGCCGTCGACCCCGCCCAGGGCCACTTCCGCGGCCCCAAGGAGACGGTCTACCGCCTCACCGGCTGGCGGCTGGAGCCCTTCGAGGTCCTGCCCGTCGGGGCGGCGATCTGATGGAGCGCTTCGCCGTCGCGGTCGTCGTTGAGGCCGCCGACCCCGAGGAGGCCGAGCGCTTCCTCGCCAACATGCTCACCGGCGGGATCCGCTGGGACCGCCCGCTCCCCGTCCCCTACATCGGGGAGGCCTGCCCGATCGTCGCGGCCGCTCGCTACCGCACCGCGGAGATCCATCTTCTGCGCGACGGCTACCGCGTCGTTGCCGTTCCCGAGCGCGGCGCCTGAGCGCCGCCACAACCGCGGTGGCATCCCGCTGCCGCCCCTGACCGAAAGGAGTCCAGATGGACGTCCACGTGTTCGTCTTCGAGCACCGCCACGGGCGCGACATCACCGTCTACACCAGCGCCGAGGCGGCCTACGAGGCCGCGGCGGTGATCGCCCGCCGAGACTGGGCCGAAGCGCGCCAGCGCGAGAAGTCCCTGCCGGCGAGCCCGCCGGCCGATGACGTCGAGGCAGTCGAGATGTACTTCGCCGCCCAGGAGGGGACCGAGTTCTACGAGATCGTCGGCTGCGATGTCGAGGGCATCGGGGCCGCGGCGGGGGCGTCCTGAGCGTGCCCGCCGATTCCTACACCCTGCGCTGCGAAGCCGAGCGCCTGGTGGGCGAAGACCGGGTTCCGAGCGAGGAGCTCGAGCGGCTCTGCAGCGAGTACGGGGGGAACGGCTCGGCCGACCCGCCGCCGCGCCCATCGTGGCTGGGTCACCGCGGCGCGATGATCCTCGCCGTCGCGGTGCGCCGGATCGTGGACCGGCACCGCCCCGCGGCCCGCGCGGCGCTTCGCATCGCCGGCGCCGAAGCGATCGAGCTGCTGTTCAACGCGGCCTACGACTCAGAGCTGGCGATGCTCGACGAGCTCGTCGAGCGTGCCGGCCTGGGGTGGAAGTGCCGCGCCGAGGCGGGGGGGCTCCCCCTGCCACTACATGAACGTCGGCACGGCCAGCTGCGGGGGCTGCGGCGCCGAGGAATCCGAAGGAAAGGAGAAACCCGATGGATGAGTTCACGATGAGCGCCTTCGCGCTCTTCCCCGACGGCAAAAGCGGCGATGCCTTCGCCGAGGTCGCCGCACCCTCGCTGGTGGCCTGTTTCGCGCAGATGGCCGGCGAGGTCGCCGACTGGCTGCCGGTGGCTCTCGCCCGCGGCGAGGACGAGCCGCCCCGGGCGATCGAGCTGACCCTCGAGTGGAGCGGCGCTCCCGCCGCCGAGCCCGCGCCCGAGCGGCCCGCGGTGCCGAGCGACCCCGCCCGCTGCCGCCCCAGCGCCCCGCCGCGCACCCTGCGTTGCGTGGCGCCCCGGCGTCTCGGCTGCTCCCGCGTCGGTATCGCGGTCGGCGCCGAGCTTGCGGGAGCGAGCGCCTGATGGGTGCCGCCGCGCGCCGGGATCTCAGCCGGGCTGCCTTCCCGGTGCCCGAGGGGCGCGAGTGGGGGGTGGCCGAGCACTCCGACGGGGTCTTCTTCGCCGAATCGGGCACCCACAGGGTCGGCCCCTTTCCGGCCGAAGCCGCCCACCGCGAGGCCAACCGCCAAAACGAATACGAACTCGTGATCGCGCTGGCGGAGGCGATGCTCGAGGCCGAGGGCGAGCCCGAGCTGGCCCGCCTGGTCGGCGAAGCCCGCTTCGCCGCCGCCGATGATCCGCGCCTCGCCGCGGCGATCGCCGTCCTTCACGAGCGCGGCGAATACGACGAGTGCGCGGAGACCGAGCGCGGGGCGGTCGTCCTCGTCGACCGCTTCCTGGCGCTCTTTGAGCCGGGCCGGGTCGTGGTCCGCGAATACGACTCTCCGGCCGACGCCGAGCCCAACTTCGAAGTCCTCTGTGAAGAGGGCTGAGAGGGAGGCGCCGGCGGGAGCGCGCCGGCAACACATCGGGCCCGCGACGGGCTCCCAGCCACACCGAAAGGAGGTGGGATGGCTCAAGCAACTGAGGCGCCCCCGATCGAGGGGGCAATCGAAGAGGCACCGGCTCCCGCGCAGGAGCGCAGTCTCGATGCCGACCAGGGCGCTGCGGTCCACGCTTCGCTGGAGCGCCCGCTCCTGGTCGTCGCCGGCCCGGGCGCGGGCAAGACCCGTGTCCTGACCCAGCGGATCATCCACCTGGTCAGAGGCGGTGAGATCACCCCGGCCCAGGTTGTGGCGATCACCTTCACCAATGCCGCCGCGACCGAGATGTCAGAGCGCGTGGAGGCCGAGCTTCCCTCTGAGCTGGCGGGGGTGAGGATCTCGACGATCCACGCGCTCGCCGCCCAGGTGGTGCGCGGCCATCCCGAGGTCGTCGGCCTCGGTCCCCAGTTCTCGATCTTCGACTCCGACGACCAGCTGCAGCTGGCGCGCTCGGCGGTCGAGCGGGCAGAGCCCGGCGTCGACGCCCACGAGCTGGTGCGCCGGATCGGCACCGCCAAGGCCAACCTCGAGGACTCCGCGCTGTGGGTGGTGCGCGGGGAGGGGGAGCTGGCCCGGGCCTTCGACATCTACGAGGCCGACCTGCGTTCCGCAAACGCCTTGGACTTCGAGGGCCTGGTGCGGGCCGCGGCGATCGTCCTCTCCGATGAGCGCCACGCCGCGCCCTGGCGGGCGGGGGTCAAGGCCCTCCTCGTCGACGAGTTCCACGACGTCTCCGAGGCCCAGTTCGCGATGATCAGGTTGCTGGCGCCGAGCGGCGCCGGGCTGACGGTCGTCGCTGACGACGATCAGATCGTCTACGCCTTCCGCGGCGCCGACCCCGAATTCACGGTCGACTTCGAGCGCTACTTCCCGAGCGCGGCCGCGGTCCTCCTGCGGCGCAACTACCGCTCCCACGGCGGCATCGTCGACGCGGCCCTGCGGCTGATCGCCCACAACGAGCAGCGCCGCCCCAAGGCCCTCGAAGCCGCCGACGGCGCCGGCCCGGACCCGATCTATGAGCACTACGACTCAGAGGAGGAGGAGGCCGAAGCGATCGCCGCCTGGGCCCAGAGCCACATCGAAGCCGGCGTCGCGCCCGGGCAGCTCGGGGTGCTGGTGCGGATGCGGGGCCTGCGGGTCCGCCAGGACCTGGAGATCGCCCTCGCCACCCGCGGCATCCCCTACACCACCCTGGGCGAACGGGCGCTGTGGGCGCGCTCGGAGGTCCGCGACGCGCTCGCCTGGCTGACGCTGACCGTCAACCCAGCCAACTCGGCCGCCTTCGCGCGGGCCCTGGAATCGCGCCCGGGCCTCGGCCCGGCGACCGCTCGCACCCTGACCGAGGTCGCCAAGTCGCGCGGGTTCGGCTACGAGCAGGTCTGCCTGGTGCCCTGGGAGGCCGGCATCGGCGAGAGCCGCGGCAAGGCGGCGATCGCCTTCGGGGAGTCGATGGAACAGATCCGCGAGATCGCCCGCGGCGGGCGGCGCGAGTTCAAGATGCTGGTCGGCGACATCATCGTCATCTCCGGCATCCCCGATCGCTTGCGCCGCCGTGGGCGGGCGGGCGCCGGGCAGCTCGGCAGCGTCCGCGAGCTCTTCCGTGCGGCCCGCTCCTACCAGCAGCAGTGCCTGGTCGAGGGCCGCCGCCCCGCCTTGGCGGAGTTCCTGCAGGAGCTGACGCTGTATTCGACGGATACCCGGCGCACGGCCTCCTCGCTAGCGCTCGGCACGGTGCACGCGGTCAAGGGCCTGGAGTTCGCCCACGTCTGGGTCGCCGGCCTCGACGAGGGGGTGATGCCCTCCACCCGCGCCCTGCAGGAGGGCCGCACCGAAGAGGAGCGCCGCCTCGCCTACGTGGCGCTGACCCGCGCGCGGGAGAGCCTCGTGATGTCGAGCTGCGCGCGGCGCTGGGGCAAGCAGGTGAAGACCTCGCGCTTCGTCACCGAGGCGGGGCTGTAGGCCCGCGGGCCCCGAGCGGGCCCGCCCACACACACCCTGAGCGGCGCCGGTCACTCTGGTGCCGCCGATCCACGGCGCCCGCGTTTGACGCGGCGCGCCCGGAAGGAGTTTCGATGAGTGCAACCGCAGAGGCCCCATCGCGAAACGGGGACGGCGCCAAGCATGACGCCCTCCGTTACCGCGCGGCGGTCAAGGCGAAGATGAAGAAGTACGAACCCGGCCCCGACGGCGCTGGTCGCCGGGTCACGCCCGAAGACAAAGAGGTCGACCAGTTCCTGCTCGAATGCCGGATCTACGACCTCGAGCCCCTGGCTGGCCAGATTTACGCCGTCTGGGAGAACGGCACGATGCACGCCGTCGCGACGATCGACGGCATGCGCCTGCTGGCCGAGCGCACCGAGCTCTACGACGGCCAGAGCGACCCGGAATGGTGCGATTCGGACGGCAACTGGACTGACTACTGGTCGGGCGAGGACACGCCGATCGCCGCCCGGGTCCGCGTCCACCGCAAGGGCACCAAGGTGCCGACCACCGGCACCGCCAACTGGCACGACTTCGCCCCCCAGGGCGACGCCGGCGCCGACTCGCTGTGGAACAAGGTGGGCGGCAAGCCGTCCCACATGCTGAGCATCCGGGCCGAGGCCCTAGCGCTGCGAAAGGCCTTCCCCTCCCAGCTCTCCGGCCTCTACACCGCCGAGGAGCTGGGGATCTCGCTGGCCGCGATCGGCGGCGAGGAGAGCGGCGGCTCCGCCGCGGTCGCGGTCGACGTGCCCGCAGCCCCGCCGGCGCCGAGCACCCCGCCGCCCGCCGCCGCCATGCAGCCGCCGGCTCCGCCGGCCCCGGCCGCCGCGGCGCCTCCGCCCGAAGGCCCAGGCGCGGAGGGCCCGTCGGTGATCGTCGACGCCGCCGAGGGACAGCCGAGCGGCGCCCCGGCGCGCCCGGCCGCCAAGCGCACCCTGGCCGAGGCGCTCGTCAGCGGCGAGTTCGAGCGGCTGCGCGGAGAGCTCACCGAGGCGCTCTTTGACCAGATGCCCGACCGGCTCACCGACGAGCAGGCGGCAGAGCTCGCCACCACTCTCGCCGAAGCCGAGGGGGCCGGGATCACGGCGGTCGAGCTCGAGCGTCGCTGCAAGGTCGCCCTGAAAGAGGGCAAAGGCAACGTCGAGGCCCGCTCGCGGGAGCTCTTGGAGTGGATCTCCGAGCGCCTCCAGAAAGCCGAAGCCGAGGCGGAGGCCGCGGCCGAGCGCGCCGCTGTGCTGCCCGAGGCCGCCACGGCCGAGGTGTCGGGCCCCGAGGTTCCCAGCGAGGCGCCCTCGCTGCTCGACGCCGACCCGGGGCCCGAAGAGGCCCACTGAGAGCCGGTCCGGCCGCGCCGGCTCTGCGCGAGCTGTGTCGGCGAGCAGATGGCGCTCGCCGCCTGAGTCCGAGCGAGTCCGCCAGGGGATCGGGGCCGCGCTGTCGTGGCCTGGCCGCTAGTAGAGCCTGATCGGGTCGAGGCCGTCCGGGGGGCCGTCCACCTCGAAGGGAACGATCTCCCAGAAGAAGGCCGAGCCATCTCCAGCCGGCAGGCCGCGGCTCATCGCTTCGTCGCGGGCCTTCTGCTCGGTTGAGTAGACGCCCTCCACCGTGCCGCCCTCGTTGACCTCGTTGTGGGTGAGGACGTAGACGATCACGCCGCGAAACCGTACGCCCATCGCGGCGGGCGTGTCCCTACACCCTGCGCCCGGGCCGGGGCGCTGGTGGCCGAGTCGCCGCGCCCGGCTGCCTGTGAGGCGGCGAACAGGTGGCGCTCGCCATCCGAGGTCGAGCGCCCCCAAGACCGCCCGCCGCTCGGCGGGCGGATCCACAGATCGAGAGGAGACATGGACAGTCCACGACTGCAGATCCTGCACACCCCCGCGACGCTCGCCATCGACCACGAGGCGGGCGCCGAGTGCGAACGCCTGGGCGCGGCCACCTCGGGCGGCAGGGGCCTCGGCCCCGAGCTGCTCGCCGAGATGCGCTGCGGCTCCTGGCTCGGCGGTGAGGCCTGGCGCCGCGGCGCCTACTTCACCACCTCGGGCCTGCACGAGCAAGCCGGCCATCCCGAGCTGGCGCTGCTGAACGTCCCCGGCGTCTTCGCGCCGATGGCCCAGCAGCTGCTGCACGAAATCGGCCTCTACGTGCTCGAGACCGGCTCACAGCTGCGCACCGGCGAGGTCTTCGCCCTGACCCACCCTCGCTTCGCCGAGATGGCTGTCACCTTCGAGCTCCTGGCACCCGGCGAGCTGAGCTCGCCTGAGTTCGGGCGGGAGATGTTGCTCGTCATCCCGCTGCCCTGAGCGCCACCTCGCCCAGGGCCCTCTGCACCACCTACCCAAGGAGGAGAAGATGAAAAGACCGCTTGCGCGGAGGGCCGCAGACGTGCCCTTCGCGCTTGACCGCGAGCGCTTCGCAGCCACTACCCGCGAGGATTTCGGTGAGCTTGAGGGCATCGACGGCTACTGCGAAGGCGGCGTTGCCGCGGCGCTCTCACGCCGCTTCGGCGACGCCCTCGAGGCGGGGGCGATCAGCGGCGCGCCCGGGGTCGAGGTGATCGTCTACGCGATCGAAGACTCGGTGATCGTCGCCGTCCGCGAGGAGGAGCTGCCTATCGGCCTGCCGGTGGCGATGCGCCAGCTGGCGACCCTCTCCTTCGAGACCAAGTATGTCTTCAACCCCGAGGACGGCGGCTTCGAGGAGGCCTGCGCCGCGATCGAGGAGCTCCTGGCGCGCGCCAGCGCGCTGCTGCCGAGCTTCGAGGCGCTGCGCCAGGGCGAGCGGGCGCTTGGCCGCGATGGGCGCCGGCGGCGGTTCTGGCGGCTGCGGCGTCTCGCCGCGGCCGCGCGGTGAGCATCGAGGAGGCCTACCGGCAGGTGCGGCGCACCGGCTGCGTACACGGCAGTCCCGAGGAGGTCAAAGCCCAGCTCGCCGACATCGCCGCCTACCTGGGGACCAAGGACCCGATCGAACTCGGCGCCGCCCTCCTGCTCGAGCAGGAGGGCTACGAACGCATCCAGGCGCAGCTGCGCCTGGACCTCGCCACCGAGGGCGCCGACCGCGTTCTCGGCCCCGGCCAGCAGACCTGAAAGGAGGCAGATGGCCGCCCACACTTATTCCGATTTGGCCCGCCACGTCGGCCACGAGATCGCCTGCGTGCACTACGCCGACGGCGAGAACATTGCCCTGGAGTGCGAGGAGTGCTGCGAGGTGCTCCTCGACTTCGACCGCCCGCCCGCAGTCAAGGGCCCGGGCTACCCGGAGCCCGACGATGGATGAGGCGGGCGCCAACCGGCGCCGGCGCGATCGCGCCGCCCGGGCGATCGCCGGCTACGACGGGTCCGACCTCGAACCTGGCCAGCGCCCCTCGCGGGCACGTGACCCCGAAAACGGCGAGGAGGCAATCTCAGAACTGCTCTGCGACCTGCGCCACCTCGCCGACGAGCTCGGTCTTGGTTGGGCGCGGCTCGGCGAGCGCGCCGAGTGCTACTACGCCGAGGAGGCTCCGCGCCACGTGGTCGAGGTTACCGCCGAGGGCTTTCAGGTCCTCGACACCTGGACCGAGGAGCTGCGCGCGGACGTCTGGAGCACACGAGAGCAGGCGCAGGACGCCTGCGAGGAGCTGAACGGCTCCGTCGCCGCGGCCGGCGCTTCCTGAGCGCCTTCGCCGCGCCCCCACGGGGGCTTCGCATCTCCGCGCGAGCTGCGCGCAGACCCCGCGGAGGCGAATGCCCCCGCGAGATTGGAGGTTTCAGATGGAACTCGTTTTGGGGATCACGGGCGAGTTGCAGCCCGGCCCCTACGTCGACTGCCCCGAGGAGGGGTGTGTCTACACGCTCGAGCACGGCGCCTTGATGCGCCACCAGCGCGACGCAGAGCTGGTGATCAGAGAGAGGGCGCTCGCCGTCGACCCCGAGCTCGACGCGCTCGAGCACGAGCGCCCGCGCCTGCGACGGATCGCGCGGATGCTCGCCGAGAGCGCCGTCACCGCTCGCCTGGCGAGCCCCTTCGTCGTCTTCGTCCCTCGCGAGGGAGACCCCGCGACCAAGGGCATTCTCAGGGGCTCGGGCATCGTCGGCGTGCCGCTGCCCGGCGCCGAGCGGGTCGTCATCGACTACGAGGGCGCGATCTACGAACAGACCGAAATGGCCCGTCTCGCCGATCGCGTCTTCTACGCGCACGGCCGGCTCGTCGCTCGCTACCCGACGGTGGCGAGGATGGTCGTCCCTCGCACCTCGCTCGTCGAGGTCGGCACCTTCGACCCCACGACCCGGACGATCGCGCCGGTCGACGCGGCCGCCGAAGCGGCCCTGGCGGCCTGGCTCGGCAGCGAGCAGCTCGACACCGCCGAGCTCGCCCGCAGCGGGGGCGCCCCCCGATGAGCGCTCACGCCGGCGCCTCGGTAGGCCGCGGGAGTTGGTCGAGTTGAACGCGGTCGCCCTCCCGAGCGCTCCGGCGCTCGTCGACCCGCTCTCGGTGCCGGTGTACCTGCCGGCTCGCCGCTACGGCCGCCGGCTGCGACTGAAATCGCTCTCGCCGGCGAGCCTCCGGGCCTTCGAGAAGTGCCCGGAGGCCTTTCGCCGCACCTACCTGCTCGGCGAGAAGGTGCCGCCGAACCTCTCGATGACTCTCGGCTCGGTGGTCGGCGACACCCTCGCCCACTACTTCGCCGGGCGGATCGCCGGGGGGCCGCCCAGCGCCGCCGAGCTCGACGACCTGGTCCTCGAGCTCTTCGCCGCGAAGATCGGCGAAACCGTCCTCGGCTTCGAGGATGACCCCGATCTCGGCAAGGCCAAATGCCGCGGCGCGGTCGCCGACTACCTGGTCGAGATCGCCCCCTCGGTTGAGCCGGTCTCGGTCGAGCGCCGCGCCAGCTTCCGCTTCAACGCCGAGCAGGAGTGGCGCTTCGTCTGCTACTTCGACCTCGAGTGCGCGCGGATCCTGGCCGACCTGAAGTTCGGCCGCTCGACGGTCAAGGAGGAGCGCGCCTACCGCGACCTGCAGGCCACGGCGCAGACGTTCATGCGCTGGGCCGAGCGCAACCCGGCGGAGTTCGTCTTTCACGCGGCGACGCTCGAGCGCCCCGAGGAGGGCCCGCGCTGGCAGGTCGTGCCGGCGCCGCGCAGCACCGAGCAGCTGCTCGGCTTCCAGCGGCGAGTCGCCGGGGTCGCGCGGATGATCGCCCACCTCGACGCCACCGAGCCCGGCGAGTGGCCGCTCTCGGCCGACTTCGGCTGGTGGTGCGCTCCGCGGGTCGGCGGCGATGGCTGCCCGCACTGGGATCGCTGCCCTGTCGGCGGCGCCGCCCTGGCGGCCTAAGCCGGCCGCCGTCCAGCCCGCATCTCCGCCGCTGGCGGAGCCCGCGGGCTCAACCCATCCGAAGGGAGCACCACATGAACGTAGATGCAGAGACGCACGGACAACGAGCCCTGCGCGAGCTGGCCGAGGCCATCGGCTACAGCGACGGGGCAGACGGTGACGACGAGGGCGGGATAGATGCCCTGATCGACTACAAGAACGCGCTGGAGGATCGCCTCGCCGGCAGGATCGACGCGGCGGCCGAGATCCGCCGCCTTGCCGACCGGCGCGGATCGTTCCGGGGGACGACCTACTACGTGCGGTTGGTCAACGCCGAACGAGTCCTTGAGCAGATCGCCGAGCTGACCGAAAGCGACGGCAGCGAGCCCAAGGGGGAACCAGCCTACACGGTCCTGGGGCGCTACCGGGACAACGAACAGACTTACATCACCACCGTCTACACGACCGAGCCGAGCGGCATAGCCGCGCTGGCGCGGCAGGCCTGCTCAGAGGAGAGCGATATACCGCTCGACGAGCTGGACCTGGAGATCGTCGCCGTCTTCGAGGGAGAGCCCGAGGTGGTGGCGCGCGGCGACGAGGCCGAGCTATGAGGCTCGCCGAGGGCCTAGACCATCCCGAGCGGGCACTTACCGACGCCGAGTCAGTGAAGACGTCGCCCGGGGGGCCGCCGTGAGCCCGGCGACCCTTGAGCGCAAGGCGGCAAAGCCCGCCCTGCGCGAGGAACGCCTCGGCATCGTCCGGATCGACGGTGCTCGCCACAGCCTGGTCTGGGTCTATGACCGCGAACGCTCGGTCAGCGTCCTGATCGACCGCCCCGAGCAGGGCGGCGAGAAGCTCGAGCGGCTGATCGGCGCCTTCTGGCCCGAGGAGGACTTCGACGCGGTCGAGGCACTCGCCGGTGACTACGAAGAGCACTACGTCAAGCGACCGCGAGCGGAGCGGATCCGACCGCGGCCGGTGGAGCCAGCCGACCTGGCGCCGCCGGCGTCGAGGTCGTAGAGGTGCTGCTTCTCGCAACGCAAGCGGAGCCGCAGATGCTCGCCTTCGAGCACTCGAACCTCGGCCGTCTCGTGCAGCCCCGGCACTTTCCGAGGATTGCCGAGACGGCTGCCCGAGGCGTGCCTTGGGCGGCGGACAACGACTGCTTCCAGGGCCTCGATCGTGACGCCTTCGTGCGGATGCTCGATCACCTCGCGGGACTGCCTGGCTGCCGGTTTGTGACCTTGCCCGACGTCGTCGCCGACGCGCGTGCGACGGCGATCGCGTTCTCGACCTGGTACCGGGCTCTGGTTGAGCGAGGACTCCCGCCGGCGCTCGTCGCCCAGGATGGCATCCGCGAGTTGGGGGTGCCGTGGCAGAAGATCGCGGGCCTCTTCATCGGCGGCAGCACTGAGTTCAAGTACGGGCCGACTGTGCGTGAGCTGGTCCATGAAGCGAAGCGCCGCCACAAGTGGGTCCACATGGGTCGCGTAAACAGCGCGAAGCGGATCGCCTACGCGAAGGCGATCGGCTGCGACTCGGTAGACGGGACCAAGTGGGTCTGCTGGCGAGACACCTACCTCGCCGAAGGCCTGCAGCTGGTCTCCGCGCCGGCTCAGCTGGCGCTCGCTACCGACTCGGAGGCGAGAGCGCGATGAGCGCTTCGAGAGCCGAGTGGGAGTGCTTCGACATCTTCTTCGGCTTCCCCGAAGCCAGGGAGCTGCGAGCGGGCGTGCTCGACTCCGATGCCGAGCACGTCTTCACCAGCGGGCACTGCCACTCCTTCGCCGAAGCGCTCCGCCGGCTGACCGTCGCCCAGCTGATCTTCGCCTTCGACCTCCCCGCGGAGGGATGCGAAGACGAAGTCCAAGGGCACGTCTTCGTGCGGATCGACGGGCGCTACCTCGACGCCTGCGGGTGGATCGACGAGCGCCTCGAGGGTCCCGACCCCGACCGCGCCTTCGCTGCGCAATGGGACCGGATCCGAGAGATCGGTCCCGAAGGCTGGCTCGCGAACAGCCGCGGCTGGCTCGAGCCGCGGGTCGCCGACGCCCTGCCCTTCGCGGCGGCGCTCTTGGGGCGCCTACAGATACCGATCGACGCCCGTCCCGGCAGCGCCCGGGACGGGGAGGAGGTGTGTGGATGTACTGGTTCGTGATCTACGCCGCGCGCTCGCAAACGCGGGCGCGGGTTGCCGACCCCCTGGTGGCCCCGCCCGGGGTCGGCAGTTGGCTCAGCTGCGCCCCGCCCACGCCCGCGCCCCGCTCCATCGCCCGATACACGGCGATCCTCGCCGAGGGCGAGTGGCAGGAGCTCTGCGAGGAGCTCGGGCTCGACCTCGAGCAGGCCTGTCGCGAGGAGGAGCGCTGCACGGTCTGCGAGGCGGGGCCGCTGCCGGTGCTCTTCGGCGGCGGCCAGTCGGTCGAGCTACCCGGCATCGAGGCCATCACCCTCGACATGCGCAAGTGCGTCGCCGGGCCACTGGCAGCGATCGCGCTCGAGCTGGAGAGCCGCTCGGCGACGTCGGGCCCAGTCACCGAGTGCGAGGTCGGGCTCTGCGTGGCGCCGCTCGCCAAAAGCGATTCCGAGCGAGAGCGGGTCCACTCGCTCTTCGCCGCCGTCGCTTTCAACGTCGGCGGCGCCGACGCCGAGCTCCGCTGCCCCGACTGCGCCAGCCCGGAGCTGCTCTGGCTGGGCGGGCCCGAGATCTCCGAGCAGATGGGCTGCGGCAACTGCGGCGCCCGGCTCGCCCGCGAGTCGGCCTTCCTGCGCCTCGGCGATTGCGAGGGGATCCTTGCCACCGCGACCCGACCGGCGATCGCGGCGGCCGCCGCGGTGCCCGCTGGGCCGTGAGAGTCCTGCGGCCCGCCGGTGCCGAACTGGCCCAGCGCTTCGGCACGAGCGTTGGGCTCCTCCCGCTCTCCGAGGTGCCGGTGGCGATCGCCCCGCGCCTGGCGGAACTGCGGCGCCTCAGCGCCCCGCAGGGCTCGCTGGCCCTCGCCGCCCGCGCCGACGGCGTGATCGTCGGCCTCTTCGACGGCGAGGAGGCGCTGCACCACCTGCGCTTCTCGGCCGCGGGCAAGGTCGCACGCGGAACCGCGGAGCCGCCGCTCTACGTCGCCAGCGTCGAAGAGCTGCCGCCGTTTTGAGCGGCCCACCTGGGCGCGCCACCGCGCGCGCCGGCATCCATCAACGGGCCCCGGGCGCCTTGGCGCCCACCTGGGGCCCACCCACAAGGAGGTGCACCTTGAGCGAGACCGCAACCGCTCCGGCGCCCAGCCTGCCCGGCATGCCGGCGCCGCCGGCACCGGCGCGCGGCCGCGCGGCCGGCGAGCGCCGCCGCGAGCAGCGGGCACGAGAAGCCGCCGCGGCCCAGCGCGAGCTGGCCGCGCGCTTCGGCAGCGCCCGTCCCCGCAATCAGGCGCCGCTCGGCTTCCGCTTCACCCTGCAGGGAGTCGCGCGCTCCGCGCTCGGACCCGATCAGCTGCTGCGGCGCTCGGTCCTCGTCCGTCCCTACGTCCGCGAGGTCTTCGCGCTTGGGATCACTGCCCGCGAGGGCAGCTGGCGAAGCGAGCGCAGCTTCCAGGTCCCCGCCGCCGACATCCGGGCCGTGCAGGCGGTGCTCGATCTGATCCCCTCCGAGATCCCCTACACCAAGGGGGCCTGGGAGGCGCAGAACCGCCGCGTCACCACCCGCCAGGAGAAGCTTGCCAGCGAGCTCGGCAAGCTCGGCTTCGCGAAGCCGCGGGTCGACGTCTGCGAGCACGACGAGGAGGGCCCGCTGGCGCAGATGGCGGTCGTGCTGCGCGCCAACGATGCCGGCGGCCTTTTCGGGCGGATCCTCACCCGCCCGGTCGGCTGGCTTGGAGAGGAGTGCCCGGCCAACGCCTGGCCCTTCGAGACGCCGCGCCCGCCCGAAGCGCTGCTCGCCCACGAGGCCCTCGAGCTCGCCCACCAGATGCGCCAGGCGGAGATCGAGGTCGACGATCCCGAAGCGATCCTCGAGCCGCTCGAGGCGCTCGCCCGCGATCACCTGGTCGCGCGCCGCGTCCCGGGCCTGCCCGGGCTCGCCGAAGTCATCCACGGGCAAGCTAGCGATTGGCCGCTGGCGATCGCTCGGGAGGTGAGCGCCGAGGAGGCAAGGCGCGAGGTCACGGTCGCCAGGGAAGGGGGCGCAAAGGTCGTCCTTGACCCCGAAGTCGCCGACGTCTTGGCGATGGCGGCCGCGCGGCCGGCGCTCGACGGTGACCTGCTGCCGCCCCAGCGCGACGCGGTCGCCCGTCATCGGGCTACCGAGGTCGGGATCCTCAACTTCTCGAAAGTCGGCACCGGCAAGACGGCGATGACGCTGATCGCCGGCCGTGGCAAGGCGGCCGAGCTCGAGGCCTACCGGATGTGCGTGGCACTGCCCCGCTACATGCGGACCGAATGGGTCGAGGAGCAGATCCCGAAGTTCTGGCCGGGGGTTGCCGTGCACGTTGCCGAGGACCGGCGGATCGCCGCCGGGCTGATCGGCTTCGATCGCGAGCTCGGCGACGAGCCGGGGATCCTGATCGCGACCTTCGAGCAGGTCCGCACCGCGGTCGAGGACCTGCGCGTCCTCACCTATGACGACCTGGTCGTCGAGGAGGCCGACGAAGCGCTCGCCAACCCCGGCACGCAGCTCGCCCGGGCGCTCTGGCGCCTGCGCGAGCGGGCCAAGGTCGCGGTGCTGATGACTGGCACCCCGCGGGGCAAGTCAAACGACGAATACGACGCCCTGGAGGCCTTCGCCCGAAACGACCGCGAGGCGCTCCGGGTGAAGCCGCTCTCGAGCCGCTATGCGACCTTCGACGAGGTCTCCCAGCGGCGTCTACGGCGGGCGATGGGCCCGACGATGGTCCGGCTCACGCGCGAGGACATGAAGGACTACATGCCCGAGCTCGACGAGCCCGAGTTCAAGATCATCGACCCGACCCTCGCCGAGCTGGCGCTGCTCGACGCCGCCGAGGAACGGATCGCCTCGCTCTTCGGGACGCTTCGCGAGCAGGTCGAGCGGGCCGCCGCCCTGTCTCCCGATGACTCCGAGCTGGCGGTGCTGCGCAAACGCATGGCCTCGACGCGGGGCCTCTTGCTCTCGGCCACCGAGGTCGCCCTGCTCGCCGCCTCCGACGCGGAGGCCCTGCGCGCCTCCAAAGCGGTCGCGGCCGCGCTGCTGGAGTCCGAGGGGCTGATCGACGCGGTGGTGAAGACGGGCCCCAGCAAGCGGGCTTGGATCGCGGGGACCGCGGCCGCGGCCGCCGCCGACGGGGAGAAGACGCTGCTCTTCGCCGAGTCGGTCGAGCTCCTGCGGCTGCTCTCGCGCGAGCTCGCCGAGACCCACGGAGTGGAGGCGCCGCTCTTCATCGGCGGCCTCGGAGAGCGCGAGGCGGCCCGCCTGAAGCGCTCCTTCCGAGCCGGCGAGTTCCCGGTCATGCTGATGAGCCCGATCGGCAAGCGGGGCCACAACCTCCCTGCCTCCCTGGTCGGCCACTACGACCTGCCCTGGACGCCACGGCCCTTCGAGCAGCGGATCGGGCGGGCGACGCGGACCGGCTCGGAGTTCGACACGGTCGGTGTCCTGCTCGCCCTCCTCAACTACTCATGCGAGCTGCGCCGTGCCGGCATCCTGGTCCCGCGCGCTGCAGAGGTCGACGGCGTGCTGAACCGCGGAGAAGACGCCAGCGCAGCCCCGGGCGAGGGCGGCTCGGAGGAGTTCGCTCGTCAGTTCGCCGGCCTTGCCACCGATCTCGCCGACCGCGAAGGGGCCTCGACCAAGATGAAGGTCGCCGCGCAGATTTTCGCCGCGCGGCGCGAGGCCGTCCCACTCGCCGCCTAAGCGCGGCCCCACCTACGACGTCCGGGCCCCAGGAGCCCGGACGCAGACCGAGCGCGGGCGCCTCTCAGCGGCGCCCCGCCACCACATCGCTCAGAGAGGAGCACGATTTGGCTACCGCAACTGCAAGCCTGCCCGACGGCGGGGTGGAGACGCTGCGCCGCATGGCGGCCGGTGCCGCCGGCGTCGACATCGACGCCCCCACCCTGGAGGGCTCCGAGGAGGAGTCCGCCGGACGTCGCACCGTGGAGCTCGCCGACGGGCGCGCCTATCTGGTGCGCCGCATCGCCGGCATGGACGACGTCGAGTTCATCCGCACCGCGATCGAGGCGGGCTTCAACGTCTGCCTCTACGGCCCACCGGGGACCGGCAAGACGACGCTCGTCGAGGCCGCCCTCGGCCTCGGCCGGGTGATCACCCAGGAGTTCTCCGAGGGCACCCAGGTCGAGGACATCACCGGCAGCTTCTTCCCGGCGCCCGAGAAGGGATGGGAGTGGGGCGACGGGTCGCTGACCCGCGCTCTTCGCGACGGCAAACTCTGGTTCGGGGACGACATCACCCAGGGCGACCCCAGGGTGCAGAGCCGCGTCTTCCCCGCGCTTGACTCGCGCCGCCAGTTGACCCTGAACGAGTGCGGCGGTGAGGTCGTCAGAGCGCAGCAGGGGTTCGGCGCGATCATCGCCTACAACCCCAACCTCCCCGGCACGACGTTCTCCGAAGCGCTCGCGTCGCGCTGCGCGATCCACGTCTACGTCGGCTTTGACGCGGCCACCGCGCGGCGCCTCGGCGTGCCGGTCGACGCTGTCTCCGCGGCCGACAAGATGAACCGCGAGTTCGAGGCCTCCGACCCGCTCGCCGGCGTCGCCCCGGCCGAGGCGGGCCCCGCGACCTGGGCCCCGCAGCTGCGCGAGCTGTTGGCCTTCAAGGCGGTCGCGGATGTCTTCGACCCGCTGACCGCGACCCGCAACCTGCTCGGGCTCTGCCCCGAGGAGTCGCGCGGGGCGATGAGCGAGGCGCTCCAGGCCCACGTCACCGACGGCGTCGCGCTCGACCCCCTGCGGGTCGAATAGCGATGGGCTGGAAGGAGGCGTTTCGGCGGCTGCCCGCCGAACGCGTTCAGCCCTCGGCTGTGCCCGGCGGCTGGGGCAGGGCCAGCGCGGTGCTGACCAAGGCGGCCCTCTCGATCGTCAACGGGGTTCTCGTCAAGTGCTTCCCGAAGGCCTCGGCGCCGGTCGCCGGGATGGTCAACCGGGTCACCAACGTGATCCTGATCGACGGCGAGCTGCTCGGCTGCACGCCCGAGGAGATCCCCGCCGAACCCCTCGGCGATGAGCTGAAGGCGCTGGTCGTCGTTATCGGCGTCCTCGATCACGAGTGCGGGCACGTCAAGCACACCCCGACGCCGCGAGCGATGCAGGAGATCCCCGAGGAGCTGCTCGAACGCGCCAAGTGGCTCGAGGAGGGGCGCATGGAGGCGCGGCTGATCGAAGGGGTCCCGCGAGTCGCGCGCTACCTGCGCGCGGCGATCACGAAGATCCTCCTCGAGCACCGCCCCGAAGACCCCCTGGCGCCGATGAGCCGCGCCCGTGCGGTCAAGGGCGCGGTTCTGATCTGTTCGCGCGTGCCGGCCGGCACCCTGCGCGCCGCGGACGTCGTCGACAGCGAAGCGCGCTTCGCCGCGGTCCTCGGTACCGAAGACCTGGAGACGGTCAAGGAGATCGTTGCCGAGGTCAGCGCCGCGCCCGACTCAGAAGCGATCGCGGCGCTGACCGAGGGCGCCCGGCGCCTGGCGGAACTCGCCCCGACCGAAGAGGAGGAAGCCAGCGGGAGCGCTGGCTCGGGCGCCGGCGAGGAGGCCGAAGGCGACGATGGCGGCGCGGCTGAGGGCGGCGAGGCCCCCAGCTGGGAGGAGGCCAGCGGCCCGCTTGCCGCTGCGGAGCGCAGCGCCCGTGCGGAGGCTGTGGAAGTCGACCCCCGGGAAGGCGGCGTCGACCCCGAGCTGCGTGCGCTCGCCCGCGAGATCGCCGAGGGCGGCGCTGCCGCGGCCAAGCGGCTCGCTCTCTTCGGTGGCGGGCACGGCTTCGGCCTCGGCCCGGGCATCCCCGACACTGGCGGCCGCCCGCCGGTCGCGATCGAGCGCAGCGCCGCCCGGCGCCTCGCTCACGCGCTGCAGGAGGCGCGTTCCAAGCGCCTGATCCGCGAGGGCCGGGTCAACCCGCCCGGGCGCTTCTCGGGCCGCGGCGCGATGCGCCAGGCCTCAGAGCTCGAGCGCGGGGCGCCGGTACGCGGCCTCGCTTTCGCCACCAAGCGAACCGTCCTCTCCGAGCTCTGGCAGCCGATCGTCGGGATCGCTGTCGACGTCTCGGGCTCTATGGGCCCCTTCGAGGGGCCGATCGCCTCAGTCGCCTGGGTGGTCCATTCGGCCGTCGAGCAGGTCGGCGGCCGCGCCGCGGTCTCGCTTTTCGGCGATGAGGCGGAGCTGCTCTGCCGACCGGGCCATCGCCTCGGCGAAGTGCCGGAGGTCTCGGCGGTCGGCGGCTCAGAGGACGTCGGCGAGGGGATCGAACTGCTGCGCGCGGTGCTGCCGCTCTCCGATCGCCGGCGCCCGCGCCTGCTGTTCCTCATCGGCGACGGCTGCTGGACGTCTGCGCCCTGGGCGGAGGCAGGCGAGCACAACATCGCCGAGCTCCGCGCCTGCGGCTGCGGGGTCGTCTCGATCGGGATCGGCTCTGAGCCCCGGCCCCACGGTGAGAGGTCGCTTGTCGCCGTCTCAGAGCCCCTGGAGATCGCCGCGGTGATCGGCAGCGCCGCGGTCGAGGCGCTCGGTGCCCGCTGAGCGAGCAAGGCGGCGCCCGACGCCGCAGACACGAAAGGAAAGGAGGTGGCGATGAGCACCGCCACTGTCATCAAAGAGCCCCCGATTCACATCGAGGGCCAGGAGCAGATAGAGACCGGAATGGGGGAGCTGGAGCGCCCGCTGCGCTACCTGCCGGTCGAGCAGATCCGGCCCGGCGATAACCCGCGCCGCAAGTTCACCGAGTCGGCGCTCGACCAGCTCTCGACCTCGACCGGGCGGATGGGGACCCTGCAGAACGTCCTCGTCCAGGAAGTCGGCGAGGAGGAGTTCGTGCTGGTCGTGGGCGAGAGGCGCTGGCGAGCCGCTCGCCGCGCGGGTCGCCCGCGGGTGCCGGCGATGGTGCTCGGCGTCGACGAGGAAATCGACGAGCCGACCCGCCTGATGATGGCCTACGCCGAGAACGCGGTGCGCGAGAACCTGACGCCGCTCGAGGAGGCGATGCTGCTGGCGGGGTTGATCTCCCGCCTCGGCTACAGCCTCGAGGGCGCGGCCGAGCAGATCGGGATGACGCGGGAACTCGCCGAGGCGCGGATGGCCCTGCTCGAGCTGCCCGAGCAGGTGCGCGAGCATCTCGCCGCCGGCAAGTTGAACTTGCGTAATGCCGCCACCCTGGCGCCGATCGCCGCCAAGGCCCCCGGTGTCGCCGCGGCCCTGGCCGAGCGGGTCGCGAGCGGCGCCCAGAGCCAGAGCGCCCTCGACAGCGATCCTGCCGCCGCCCTGCGCCGCCTCGCCGATGAGGAGCGGGCACCCGAGCGGGCCTTCCTGATCCCCTTCGGGCCCCACGACACCGTCAACCTCGACGAGGTCACTGCGCGGATCAGCGCGGCGGCCGCCGAGGGCCTGGTCGCCGAGGCCCAGGTGCCCGACGTCGAGGAGGCGCTGAAGGCGATCGACGAATCGCTGGCATCGGTTCCCGTCGAACTGCGGACTGCCCACATCAGCGAGGCCGACGCCGACCGGGCCCGCGCCTTCGAGGCCCTGATCGAGTACCGCGAGGGCGCCTACCGGCGCTCCGGCGTCTTGATCGACGCCGCCTTCGCTGCCGACTGGGCGCGCGCCGCCGCCGCCGAGCTGGCCGAGAGCGGGGGTGAGGTCGAGCGCGGCGAGCCGATCGAGATGCCGGCCGAACGCGAGGACCCCAAAGTCGCCCGGGAACGCCGAAAGGAGGAAGCCTTGCGCGGCAAGTCCGCGAACGGCCACCTGGACCGCGAGCTGACCAATCGCTTCGACTACCAGAGCGAGGTCAGCCTCGACCAGGCGCGGGTGATCGCGGTGCTCTTCCTTGAGTTCCTCGGCCGCGAGATCGCTGGCGGGCACCGGGTGGTGCGCGAGGCATGGCTCAAACGCGACTTCCGCCCTGGCCGGGGCGGCTCGCGGATGGTCGAGGAATACCCGTCGGTCGACGAGATCGTCGGTCTGCTGGAGGCCGAGTGGCGCAAGGCGACCACTGGCCCCGCCCTGATCGGGCGGATCTTTGCCGCCTGCGTTTCGGCGATCTTCGCCGACCAGAGCGTGCTCGGCGCCGCCGCGCGGCCGAACCTCGAGCTCCCCTACACCCTCGGCCGCGAGGAGCAGCTGCAGGGCCTGGCGCCGGCGGCGCTTTGGAGGGAGGCCGAGGCCTGCCTCGGCGAAGAGCGTGCCGCCGAGCTGGCGCCCCTCTTCACGGCGCCCGAGGCCGTCGCCGAGACGGGCCGCGACCGGCTCGCGCGCAGCGCGGACCTCTCGGGCGAAGCGCTCGAGCTGATGCCGGAGGCCGGTGCCGAGGAGGAGACCCCGGAGCCGGAGCCCGAGCCGGTGGTGGCGGCCCGGGCCTAAGGCCTGTGGATGAGGAGAAAGGAGATTGCAATTCCACCCACCGGATCCAAGAGTCCAGTAGTCACCGGTCCCCAGCGCGAGGAGGTGCGGCGTGATGGCTGAGGCCGCAGCCGAAGGTGCCTGCATCGTCTGCGGGCACCAGACGCCCGATAGATCCCACGGCGGCGGCTTCCGCGGCGCCCGGCGCTACTCGCACTGGCGCTGCGCAGACGGCGAGGAGTGCGCCGTGAGGCGCAACGCCGGCAAACGACGGCCAAAGCCGGAGGCCGAGGTCCGCGCCAAATGGAGGGAACGCCACCCCGCAGACTGCGAGCGGGAGGCCACGCCATGAAGCTGGCGTCGGTAAAGGCCCGCGATGTCGTCCTCGCCGACGTCCGTGGCGATCGCTTCTACGGACTCGTCACCGAGCCGGTGGCGGTGAATGAGGTCCTGAAGCGTCGGGTGCTGACGGTCAGCTCGCTGACCGGCAGGCCGATCCCCACCCGCTTCCTGAGCGCGAACCAGGTGATCGGCCACTGGCGCCGCGCGGCTGGCTCGCGCGACTGAGCGCCCCGGCATCCCCAACCCGAGGCAGGCCGCGGCCGTCGTGGTCGCGCCCTCGCCCCTACGAGAAGGAGAGCTCCATGCACCACCACAACGCGCCCGCGGGCAGGCCCCGCGGCGCCCGGGCCCGCCGGTGAGCGAGCTCCTGATCGCGGCCCAGCGGGTCGCCGAGGCCGCCGATCGCGCTTGGCACAGCGCCGGGGCCGGAACCGACGAGGGGGTCTGCGTCGGCGTCATCGCCGCGCTGTCCCTGCTCGGCCGTGCCGACCCCGAGGGCCCTGACCCTCGCGACCAGATCCTCGCCCTGGGTGATGAAGAGGTCGCCCAGCTGCTCAGCGAGGTCTGGGCCATGTTCACGATTTCTCGCCCCGACCTCGCCTTCCGCTGCGGGCCCTTCGGCGAGTGGCTGAACGCCGAGGAGCCAGATCGTCATCTGCTCGCCGGCGCCGGCGCGGTCGCCCGGGCCGCCGTCAAGTCCGGCCTGCTCGAGCTGACGCTCGACCTTGACATCGCCCGCCAAGTCGACCTCCTCGGCTGCGTCTACACGATGATGCGCAGCCACAGGGCCAAGGCGGCCCGCGGCGAGTTCTACACGCCGCCGGCCGTCGCCGAGCTGATGGCCCAGATGAGCGCCCTCGACCTGGAGCCCGGCAAGTCGTTTTGCGACCCCGCCGCCGGCACTGGCGGCCTGCTTCGAGGTGCCGCCGCAGCGCTGCGTGCCGACGGCCGCGATCCAGCCGACTACGTCTGGTTCGGCTGCGACATCTCACCGGTCGCCGTCGCCGGGCTGGCCGTCAACGCCCACATCTGGGGCTTCGGGCGCCAGGTCGTGATCGGCTGCGCTAACAGTCTCGCCGAGTTCGACTGGGGAGCTCGCGCCTTTCGCGAACAGCGCGAGGCCGTCGAGGCCCAGCACTCGCGCGTCAAGGCGGTCCAAACGCTCGGCGCCGTGAGCGCCCTGCTTGCCGGGGAACCCTCCTCCTGAGGTCCCCGCGACGCACCCGGGCGAAGCGTTCCATGCGGCCTTCGCCGCCGCCAGAGCCAACGGCGGCGCGCCGCCGTCGCCTGGAGCTCGTACGGGCCGAGATGGCCCGCATCCGCGCAACGGAGCCAGCGGCTCCTGAAGGGCGCCCGGTGCCACGCACCTCATCCCGATCTGCACCTCGAACCGGCAGGACCGGTGCATCACCTCCTGTCGAAGGTGCCGACCCTCACGAAAGGAATTGAACATGCCTACCGTAAAAACGGCCAACGAGACGGCCAAGCCGAGCAAGGCGCTGAGTCGTGATGACACGCGCCCGACCCTGCAGACGGCAAACCTCCGCGAACTCAACCGTGGCGTCGTTGTCCTCGAGGCGACGAACAGCTACGAGGCGGTCCGGGTGCCCATGAATACCGACGGGAGGATCGGCGAGCCGCTGCGGCTGCCGGCCGCGGCCGTCAAGCTCCTGGACGGCCGCAAGAAATCCCTGACCATCGAGGGCAGGGAGATTGTCGCGGGCAACGGCGACGGGACTCGGACCCTGTTCGACCCTGCGGACCACGGCACCTTCCCTGACTTCGACAGCCTCTGGGTCGATACCGACGGCGCCTTCCGTGTCGGCATCAACGTCTCGCAGCTCTCGGCGATCAGTGCAGCGCTCGGCTCCGACACCGTGGAGATCCGCTTCCTCCCGGAGCAGATCCAGCCCGACAGCGTCTACATGCGGGCGATGGTGATTCGTCCGACCGCCGGCGGCGTCGAGGGCGAGGGTCTGTTGATGCCCGTGAGGATCAATTGAGATGGCGAACCCGAACGGCGTACCGTGCCCGCGTGAGGACTGCGACGGCGTAGTCGAGGCGTCGGCGAAGGTCTACTTCGATGTAACGGGCCTGAGCAGGGACGGCGAGGACGTGACGGATATGGAGTTCTCCGGCCTCAATGACACCTACGACGGGCACCCCTGCGCGCTGGAGGCCGAGCTGGTCTTCTACTGCTCCAACGACCACGAGCTGAGCTTCATCGTGGACGGGCGAGCCGCGCAGCGCTCGGATTTGAACGGTCTTGGGTTCTGATGGCCGCCGAGACGAAGCACTGCGAGCAATACGGGGCCCTAGCGGAGGGAAACCTCAAGGGCGGCCGGTCGTGAGCAACGATAGAAGGCTGAGCGCCTTGAGGGTGCTGATCGAGCAGGAGCGCCCCGTCGACGGCATTCATAACGATGATGTCCGCGAGCTCTTCGTCGGCGGCGGGAGATGCCCGCGCTACCTGGGCTGCACCTCCGAGGGCACGGCGGAGTCGACCTACCGGAAGAACCCGGACTTCTTCGCCGGCGATCTCGTCGAAGTGGCGCGCTGGCTCAGCTCGAGCTTCGACGAAGGCTGGGCCGCCAACTGGGTCTGCGATCTCGACCATCCCGGCGCGCCCGGCGACGCGGCCCTGCTCGAGTGGACGGTCTTCGTCCAGTTGCCGGCGAGGACGACGACCCCGACGGTCCTCGACTCCAAGGTCCTGCTGTTGGCCGCCAACCAGGTCCTCGTCGAGGGCCGGGATAACCCCGCTTCGCTGGAGGTCGTCGAGGCCGTCACGGAGGTCGTCAACCGCAGCCTCGGGCGCTCCGCGAGCGAACGGCGCCGGACGCGCGAGCTGATCGGCGTCCGCGTCGCCGGCGCCTGAGCGCCATCACCCCGGCGCCCGCCCCGCGGCGGGCGCCTCACTTCAAAGGAGGTAACTGCGCTTGAACACGCAGGAGAAGTTCACCGCGGCGTTGAGGAAGTTGTGTGAGGAGCGAGACCTCGAACTCATCGTCGAAGACACCTACGCCCACTCGGGCTTCTTCTCGCTGCAGCACCCCGAGAGCTTCGAGGCGGTGCTGCGCTTCCCATTCGACTTCCGAACCGGCTTCTCGTCCTTCGCGGAAGGCATCGGGGACCCCGGCCCGCTCGGAATGCGGGCCGACGACTCCCCCTACAGCTGCGTGCGCGGCGGCGAGCACGACGAGGTCCTCGCTCGCGTCGCCGCGCTCCTCGACGAGCCCTCCGAGAGCCGCCCGCCGAACGCCGAGCTGGCAGGAGCGGCGCGATGAGGGAGGCCGCGGCACTCGCCCCGCCCGCTCCGGGCCTCGGAGCGCTGGAGATCGACGAGGTCCGCCGGAGCGCCAGCGTCGACAGTGCCGAGCTCTACCTGAGCGAGGCCGAATTCGGCCTGCTCTCGGCCCTGGCTGCTGAGCCCGGACGCCTCTTCACCCATGCCGAGCTAGGGGAGGTCTGTTTCGAGGGCGTGCTCAGGATCGAGCGCTGCGCGGAGCGGGTCGCCCGCAAGCTCGAGCTGCGCGGGATGGAGGGCCGCCTGCGCTGCGAGCACGGCGTCGGGCTGGTCCTCGAGGCCGCCTCCGCGCCGAATGGAGCCGGGCGATGAGCGCTGACCTGCTGATTACGGCGCTGGTCGTCGACGAGGACCGCGAGCTCGACTACGAGGCCGCCGACCGCGCCATCTCGGCGCTCGACGGCTCCGACGTCCTCGAGCCCGATTGGTTTGATGACGATCCCGAGGAGCCCGAGGGGCTCGAGCGGATCCGCGCCTCGCTGCGCGCCGATCTGCGGGCACTCCGCGAAGCGATCGACGCGTACATCGAAATCACGCTGCTGCACGTGCGTGGGGCCACCCTCTATGTCACTGGGGGAATGAGCTGGGGCGACGGCCCGACCCAAGTCTGGGACGTGATCGCCCGGCTGCGGGCGGTGCGCGGGGTCCTCGCCGCCGCTGGCTTCGAACAAGAGGACTGAGAGTGCGGGGCAGGCGGCCGCCTGCCCCGGCCCCGGCGCCGATCCCCGGTACGGGGCGAGACCCGGGGGGCATGCCCCCGGAACGACTGCTGAGAGGAGCAAGCAACCCATGAGCGAGAAAGCGCTAGCCAAGCGCGAACAAATCGACACCGACTACCGGGTCGCGGTCGCCTACACAGTGCCGATCGAGGTGATCGTCGACCTGCGGGATGGCACGGTGGCCCGCGCGGTCGCGATCCATGAGGGGATCGCCCTCGACGAGGAGGTGGGGGCTCGCCAGGAGACCAGCCTTCACCCGATCCCCAGCGCCGTCGCCAAGCGCGCGATCGAGATCGCCGAGGCCGGCGACTGGCCGGTCTGGGAGCACGGCTACTGATGGGGGACGTCTTCGCCGTCAAGGGCGATGCCGCCGAGCTCGGGCCCCGGCTCGAGGAGGACTTCGGCTGTCTCGATGAGTTCTCGGGCGCCGATGACCTGAACCGCCTGCTCGACGAACTGCGCGGCGCGGGGGTCCTCGAATGCCCGGAGGCGCTCGAGATCCTCGTCTACCCGAGCGCGGTCGAAGAGAGCGACGTGGCGCTGATCACGGTCTTCTCGACCGCGAACCCCAACGCCCACGTCGTCGCCGCCTCCGAGGAGATCCGAAAGCTGGCGAGCCGCGAGCTCTGGGAGGGCGCCGACAGCGCCGCCCTGACCGCGGAGATCGTCGAGGGCGCGATCGGGCTCGCCAACGGCGTGATCGCCGCCGTCCGCGAGCTCGAGGAGCGCGGCGCCCGCCGCCCGGTTGACGCCGCGGCGCGCTGCCCCAGTTGCGGGGCGGAGGGCCACCTGCGCTTCGAGTACCGCTACGACCTGCTCGGCCTCTCCGCCGACGGGCGCCCGGTGCTCGAAGAGGGGGGCGAGCTGACCGACATTTTCTGCCTCGCCTGCGGCGAGGGGGTCGACGACGTGCTCGGGCCCGAGGGTCCGGTCCTCGCCCGCGCCGGAGGTGAGCAGCGTGCCTGACTGGTGCTTCAACAACCTGCAGCTGCGCGGTGAGGGAGAGCTGCTCGCCGAGGTGCGTCAGGCGGTCGGGAGCCCGGGGATCCCGTTCGACTTCGAGCGCGTTGACCCGACGCCCGCCGAGCTGGCGAGCCGGCGCCCCGATCCCGGGGCGGTCGCCCTGGCGGCGATGTGCGGGGCGGCCGAGGCGGAGGACCCCTACGCCTGGCGAGCAGCGCACTGGGGCTGCATCCGTCCCGCCGACTCCGAGTCGGTCCACCTCGAGGACGCCGGCGAGGGGACGCTGCGCTTCCGGCTGTCGACGCCTTGGAGCGCGCCGGAGGGGATCGCCGCCACGCTGGCCGCCCGCTTCCCCGCGCTCTCGGTCGAGCTCTCCTTCTTCCACCCCGCGCTCGGCTTCGCCGGCGCGATCGCCTTCGAGGGCGGCAAGGAGGTGAGCCGCACCGAATGCGAGCACCCCGTCGAGGTACGCGAGCTGCTCGAGCGCGAGTTCGGCCCCGAACGGGCCGCCGAGCTGCTCGACCCCGCCGACTGAGGCCGGCTCACCAGAGGCCGCCGCACTGCTTGGCGCGGCGTCCGGGCCGACCGGCGCTTCGAGCGCTGCTCGGCCATCAGCTTCCAGATCGAAAGGAACCAGATGAGAGAGTTGAGACGAAGGGTCGCGCTGGCCCGCGAGCTCTGGGGCGCGAGCAAGCGTTGCAGGCGCGAGGTAGCGCTCTACCGCGGCTTCGGCGAGGATTGCCCCTTGGCGGTCGGGCCGCTTCGCGGACTCGGCCCCCGCGCAGTGCGGGTCGGCCATGTGAGCGTCCATTGGTCGGCGGTCGAACGGGTTGAGGCCTCACCGAGCGCTCGCTGCGCGAATTGCCTGCGCGAGCACGGACCGCTCGAGGCCTGCCTGATCGGCGTGATCGCCGGCGTCCTTGTCGACCGCGGCGAGCTCGAGGTCAGCCCCGAGCAGCTGGCCCGGGTCCACGTCGACGAGCTCTGGGACCGCTACGGCGGCCCCGCCGTCGACTGGCTCGAAGACCACCTGCGCTGGCTGGAGGTGAACGGTGAGGTGTGAACACTGCGGCTCGGAGGACCTCGCCTACGAGCGCGACGCCCTGCTCGTCGCAACCCCGCTGCGGGTCGAGGACGAGGTCCTGGTTCTGGACACTTCGCCGCAAACCGCGGTGCTCGACGAGGTCTCGATCTCCTGCCGGAGCTGCGGCCGGGAGCAGGCTGGGGTGCGCTGGGGGGGCTGGCGCCCCGAGCAGCTCCCGCCCGGCGAGAGCGTGATCGACGACGAGGACGCTATGGACGCGATCGCCGCCTATGTCAACCGGCCCGGCGAATGCCAGGGCGCTGACCTCGTCGAATTCGTCTGCCAACTGGTGCCGCGCACCGGCCGCGAGATCCTCGACACCGATGTCTGATGGCGAGCGCGCGGCGGCCCCCGGGCCGCTGCACAAGACGACGATCGTGATCTGGTCGGAGGGCCCCGGCGATCAGCTCGAGCTCGAGCACCTCGCGCGCGAGGCGACGAGCGGCGATGCTTTCTGCTCGCGCTATCGCAGCGAGCTGGTCGAGCGGCCTGAGCGAGACCGCGAGTGGGAGCCGACCGAGTTCTTCGAGACAGGAGACGACTGATGGACGGTGCACGTGATCACAGCGCTGGCGGCGAGCCGGTTCATGTGGAGATCAACCTCAGCGTCTTGGTCTCTGACCCCGAGGCGCTTCGCGCCTACGCCCAGCGCCGCTATGCGGTCTGCTGGTTTGACAGCGAGTGGGAGCCGGCCGATGTCGCCCAGGCCGTGCTCGAGGCGCTCGTGATCTCCAACGAGAACCCCTCGCCCGACGAGTACGGGATCGAAATCGTCGAGGCCGAGGCGAGGGAGGAGCCCGCGCGGCCGACGGCACCTCGTAGCCCAATCGCCGCCCGTCCGCCCCGAAAGGGCGAGGGCGAGCGCTGAGCAGGGAGCCGAGGGGAGCGAGGCGCCGAAATTGGCGCCTCGCTCACCGACTCTCTGGCCGTCTCGGGCGAGAAGCGCTCAGATCTACCTCTCCCTTTTTTTTGCCCAAAACCGGGCTCTTGCCCGACCTTTCATCACCCTTGCTCTACGGGCGGGCGCTGAGGACCCCGTTGACCCGTGAGATCTCGTCGACCCAGATCCTGGCCTCGGGGTCGATCAGCCCCGCCAGGGTCAGCATCTCCTCGTAGTGGGTTGAAATCGGTCGCCTGACGATCGTCTCGTGATGGGCCAGGCGGTTGCGGAAGGGAACAAGGTTCGACATCAGCGTTGCGACCTCCGCGCGTTCGCCTGAGCCTGCCGGAAAGGCTCGATGCAGATGGGAAACCCAGATGCCGGCGTACTTCTTGTCAAACAAGGCCCGCCAGAATCCGAAAGAGAGGCCGGCCACGACCCTGCCCCGGGTCGGCGTCTTGCCTTCCCGCGAGATCCTGCCGATCGTCTCATGCACCCGCTGGCGTGAGGGATCGTTCAGCACAGCGGGGTTCTCGAGCCAGGTGTCGCGCGGAGCTGCGCTGCCATCGAGCGGGGCGAATTGCGCATCGACTGCGTTGCGCAGGATCACCTCGACGTGATGAAGGGTCTCGAACGCCGCGGCCGAGATCCGTGCGTTCCAGATGTAGAGGGAGAGGGCTTTCTCGTGCTTGCCGCCGGCCTCCTCGAGATAAGGGGCAAAGCGGGCTTCGGTGATCCATGTGGTGGCCTGAGTTGGCTGCATTCTTGGCTTGAGAGTTGGGAGGTCGCGCTAGACTAGTTGGCGTATGCCCCAGGTAAGGCTCTCCCGCTTCGGCGGTGATCCCCCTGGGGCTCCGTCGTTCTAGCGCCGGTGGTCATGTGTCCCGGTCCTTCGACGGCAGCGCGATTCGCGGAGGCGAAATCCACTCCTCCCTTTTTTTGCCCGCAACCGTCCCTGCGCCATCGCCGGCTGGAAATGATCAGCAGATCGACTCCGTCAAGCCCACCGGAGAGGCTCGAACGGAGTCGATCGGCGGTTCCGGGGTGCTGCCCTCGTGAGGAAGCCCGAAGCCGCCCGCTCACCCGTCACACGTTAAACCGTTTAACATGCTCAGCGGCACTATAGCGGTCTGGGAGAGGCCGGATCTTAGGTACGGGAGACTGGAATTGACCGTCGGGGAAGAACTTACGCCAGTCATGCAGGAGGCTGCGAGGCACCGCGAACTCGAGCGTCTCCTTGCCTTTTCGGCACCCCGTGACGCCGCTCCGGTGGCCTGGCGCTGCGCTCAGCGCTTCATGTTCCTAGCGGTGATCATTGATATGTGCCACGACGCGGAACTTGAGGCATATCTACTGCTGGCTGTGGCGAATCTCATGCAGGTGGACACCTCCACCCGACAATCGTCGGGTCGGAGTCAGACGAGCAGGAACGGTTCCCACTCAGAGGCTTCGAGTGCGCGACCGGCGAAGGCGCTCAGGAGATGAACACCAAGCCAGGCACCTGCACATCTCAGCTGGGGCATCAAGACACGCTCGTCCCGATGCAAGCCGAGCCAGTTTTGCGCTCGCCGCACGCGATTTGTCGTTGGGAGCTCGACGTGGCGATGCCGGCGGAGCGCTCGCGAGAAGTCGCGGTTGGCTTCTGCGGGGCCTTGCTGCAGCGACTCGGCAAAGCTGTTGAGGAAGTAGTTGTCGAGGATCGACTCGCGGTGTTCGCGCTCCCCAGGATCCCTGTGCCTGTTGCCAGCAGGGAGGTTGCCGCGGTTGGTCTCCTGGTCCCGCGGGTGCCGAGTCGGCGGAGCAGCCGGGCGCTACAGACCGCGATCCGTTCGATCGGCCGGGAGGGGTTTCACGTCGCCGGCCGTGACTTGCGTCTGAGGTCGGCCAGCTCGAAGGCTTATGAGGTGAGCCGGTGGGTGGGCCCTTCGCGCATCTGGACGAGCGCGACCCCCTGGATCTCCGAGGCCCGCGAAGTGGAAAAGCTCGCGAACCATCGTCGCCGCGGCCTGCTTGACGCGATCGGCTCTGCGCTACTCGGCGACCAAGACCATGCGCAGCGGACCTTGGTGATGGAGGAGCTGGTGATGGAGGTGCAGGCCCACGATGAAGCCTGGCTTCCCGGGCTACCGCCGGCGAGCGCGTCCTTCGACGCTCGCAGGGGACTTCCGACACACGTGCGGATCTGCTTCCGGGACCCGGTCGAAGGCCCGATCGTGATTGGCCGCGACCGGCTACTCGGCATGGGGTTGCTCGCGCCAGTCGACCTTCCGATCACGCCGTTCGAGTAGGCCAAGTTTCAGGACGTCGGACTGCTTTGACGGGTCCATTCTCATCTGGCCCTGAAGAGGGTCAGGTACATCTGGGGTATTCGGTTGCGTCGCGGGGTTCGCCGTTTCACGTTATAACGGTTAACAACTGGGTTCCCCGGCGGGAAGGGTGCCATGCACCGTGCCTCCCCGCCGCCGCAGCAAACCCCGATCTCCGACCCACAAGGCGCTGGGCGAAGCGATCGAGGAGCTGCGCGATGAGGCGGACTTGACCCACGAGGAGCTCGCCGATCGCCTCGACATGTCTTTTCAGCGCATCAGCGAGCTGGAGCGGGGGGTCGCCAATCCGACCCTCGCCACCTTGATCCGCGTCACCGACGGTCTAGACGTGGAGCTCAGCGAGCTTGCCGCTCGGATGGAGCGGATCCGCGGTTCGGGACGTCGGCGCTGACGCGGGGTGGCGAGAGAAGGGCCTAGCCCAATTGGAACCCGGCGACCTCGTGGGTGCGATCCAGGTGGTCTGAGCCCCAGAGAACGAGGGTTTTCCGCATGGTAGAGCGAAATACGCGGTGGCACAACCTCTTGACCGGCGCCTCGACCCGACCCAGCGATCTCGTCGCGCGTCGCGCGGACCTCCTCGACCGGCCGGCCCTTCGGGTCGGGGAGGTCCCAGCCGAGGTAGCGGACGCCGGGCACGTAGGGGCACTTGTCGCCGCCAGCTCTGCGACCGAGCGGCCCTCCACCAGATGCGCCTCGACCAGATACCGCGCCTTTGCCATAGGAGAGCTCCCTTCGTTGGGTGTCTCCTATGTCTCGACACAGGTGTCGCCTATCTACTGAAACCGGACACTACCCCCGCTATTAGAAAGGCCCTGGAACGGCGCCTTTTTCGTGCGCACAGTCTCGAGTCAAATCCTTCGCGGGTACCAAGTTCGACATTCCTGCCCACCGGGGCAGTACAACCAGCGATCGGAAGCGCCGAGGACTTCAACACGCATAGGCCAGCTGGTTCAAATCGCCCGATAACCTCGGCGCCGATCCGCCGATTCCCTCCAGAACGTGCCGATGCAAGGGGAATTTCGGGTTATTAGCAACTCCTACCAACTGTAAGAGGACTCCGCTAGCCTGGCCGACCCCTGCAGACTTCGAGTTCACATCCGGGCGCAACCAGGCGCCGGGCGCTGCTTTTCGCGACGCTGCTGCTGACCGCGCTGTGCGCGCTCGCCGTCTCCCTGGCCGCCTCCGCGCCGGCCGAGACGGCGAAGGAAAAGTACGACGCCACGCAGGGCAAGCTCGAAGGGGTGCGCGCCGATCAGAGCTCGCTGGCCGAAACGATCGCCGCCCAGAACAAGGCGATCGACTCGATGATCGGCGAAGTCTCGGCGCTGCGCCAGGAACTGGCTGCGGTCGAGGCCGAACTCGCCGCCAAGCAGGAGCAACTGGACCGCGCCACCGCCGCGCTCGAAAGGGAAAGGGGTCGCCTCGAGGAAGTTCGCGAGCAGCTCAGGCGCGCGATCGGGGTCCTGAGCGACCGCGTGGTGGCAATCTACGAGGCTGGTTCGCCCAGCATCGTCAATGTGATCCTCGAATCCGACGACTGGTCGGAGATGTCGGCGCAGACCGAATACCTGAACCGCATCCAGAGCTACGACGAGTCGGTCGTCGAGCGGGTCAAGGATCTGCGCGACGAAGACACCGACAGCGTGGCCCGGCTCAGCGACAACCGGGCAAAGGTCGAGGACGCGCGCAACTCGATTGCCGCGATCGAGTCACAAGTTGCCTCGGCTTCCGCCGAAGCCGAGGCGCGTTTCGCCGACCTGCGGGCCGCGCAGGCTCAACGCAGCGCGACGATGGACCGGCTCGGCTCAGAAGAAGAACGGATCAACGACAACCTCGCGCAGCTCGGTCAGCAGGTCGCCGCCGAAGGCGCTCCGGTTCCCGCCGGTGCCCAGGTTCCGGCCCCGCTCAACCCCGGCGAACAGGCCGGCTTCATCAGCGAAAGCGAAGCCAGCGCGCCGGCCAACGCGCCTGAGGCGGTCAAGGCCGCGATCGCCGCCGCCAACGCGATCGCCTCGACCCCCTACATCTGGGGCGGCGGCCACGGCTCCTTCGAATCTCCCGGCTACGACTGCTCGGGCGCAGTCAGTTTTGCCCTGCACGGCGGCGGCTTCCTCGAAAGCCCGCTCGACTCGACCGGCTTGGAGAGCTGGGGCGAACCGGGCGCCGGCAAGTGGATCACCGTCTACGCCAACGCCGGCCACACCTACGCGGTAATCGCCGGCCTGCGCTGGGACACCGCGGGCTCGATCGGCGGCACCGGGCCGCGCTGGTACGAGAGCACGGAGTCCGTCGTAGCGGGCGAATTTATCGTGCGGCACCCCTCCGGTTACTAGGGTTGCGTTGGCCGCTGCCGTGGCCACCGATTGCTCCTCGGGTTGCAAGTTTGGGGTCGGGTGGCCGGGCGTAGGCGGCGGCCTCGCGGTCGACAGTTGCGCCAGCGCAGCCGCCCACCCAAACATTCGTACAGATATACGAATGTTTGTAGCATGGACATATGGCGCGAAACCCAGACACCTGCGACCTACTGTGCCTCGACCTGCCGAAGGCTGAGCGTGTGCGCGCGGGCCTCCCGCGCGGCGACGATCTGGAGCGCTGCGCGGCCGGGGCGAAGGCGCTCGGTGATCCAACCCGGCTCGCTGTCGCGCTCGCGCTGCAGGCCGGCGAGCCTGCCTGCATCTGCGACTTGGCCTGGATCGTCGGCCGCGACGAGCGGCTGGTCTCCCACCATGCGCGCCAGCTCAAGGGCACCGGCTTGGCTCGTTCGCAGCGCGACGGAAAGATGGTCATGTACGAGCTGACCGAGCGCGGCAAGGCGCTCCTCGCCGCGGTTGCGGCGCAGAGCGTGATGGCATGAGTCCGGTCGAGCTGCCAGTGGTCGTCCACGCCCCGGCGGCCCAATCTGCCGCGCCGCCGTCCGAGCGCCACGGGCAACTCGTCCGCCGCGCCCGGATGCTCGCCTGGCTCGGGATCGGCTGGCACGTCGCCGAGGCGGCGATCGCAATCGCGGCCGGGCTCGCCGCAACCTCCATTGCCCTGATCGGCTTCGGCGCCGACAGCCTGATCGAGACGATGGCGGGCCTGATCGTGGTTTGGCGCTTTGCCGAGAGGCAGCACGATTCCGAGGCCGCCGAGCGCCGCGCCCAGCGCTTGATCGGCGCCAGCTTCGCTGCGATCGGCGTCTACGTCGGGGTCGAGGCCATCCGGGCGCTGGCGATCGGCACCCACCCCGACGCGAGCTGGGTGGGGATCGGGCTGGCGGCAGTCACCCTCGCCACGATGCCGCTGCTTGCCAAAGCCAAGGCGCGTGTCGGCGACGAGCTGCATTCCTCGGCAACCGTCAGTGAGGGACGCCAAAATCTTCTCTGCGCCTACCTCTCGGCCGGGCTGCTGGTCGGGCTTGGAGCCAATGCGCTGCTCGGCTGGTGGTGGGCCGATCCGGTCACCGCCCTCGCCATCGCCGGGGTCGCTCTCTACGAGGGCCGTGAAGCCTGGCGCGGGAACGCCTGCTGCGACGCCTGCTGATGTCGGGACACGACCACTCCCACGGCTCCCATTCCCATAGCCACGGCGTGAGCGAGGACGCCGACCGCACCAAGCTGGCAATCGCGCTCGGGCTGATCCTCGGCTTCATGGCGGTGGAGGTCGTAGTCGGGATCGCAGTCTCCTCGCTGGCCCTGCTCTCCGATGCCGCCCACATGCTCACCGACGCCGCCGCCCTCGGGCTGGCGATTGTCGCCCTGGCATTGGCAAAGCGCCCGGCCAAAGGCGTCTACACCTTCGGCTTGAAACGAACCGAGATTCTTTCGGCCCAGTTCAACGGCGCCACCCTGCTCGTTCTCGGCGTCCTGATCATGGTCGAGGGCATCAGGCGGTTGGTCAATCCTCCCGACGTTCCCGGCCTGCCGGTCCTGATCGTTGCCCTGGTCGGCATCGTCGTCAATCTCGCCGCGACCTGGACTCTCTCGAAGGCGAACCGCTAAAGCCTCAACGTCGAGGGGGCCTTCCAGCACCTTCTCACCGACCTCGCTGCGTTCATCGCGACGGCGATCGCCGGGGTCGTGATCCTGACGACCGGCTTCACTCGCGCCGATGGAATCGCGGCGCTGTTCGTGGCGGCGATCATGCTTCGAGCGGCCTACGGGCTCCTGCGGGACTCGGGGCGCATCTTCCTTGAGGCGGCACCGAAGGGGATGGACCCAGACAAAATCGGTAAGGCGCTGGCGGCGTCTCCGGGTGTGGTTCAGATTCACGACCTGCACGTCTGGGAGGTCACGTCGGGCTTCCCGTCGCTGGCAGCGCATGTGCTGGTCGGCGAGGAGGTCGACTGCCACGGAGTGCGGCAGGAGCTTGAGCATCTGCTGCATGAGTGTTTCGGTCTCGACCATACGACCTTGCAGGTAGACCACGCCCGTGACGCGCTGTTGCAGGTCGAGAATGCCTCCAGTCGGTGAGCGGCCGATCGCTCCGCTAACTCCTCGCCCGCCCGCCTATGTCTCTAGTCTTTCTAGGCGGTGAGCGCACAGGCAGGTACCTACGAGCTGATCGACGGCGACCGCCACCGCCACGACGGTGGCCTGACCCACTCCCATCACCACCACGGCCCGCACACTCACGACCCGGCGCCGGACTCCCACAACCACGAAGACCACGACCACCACCACGGCGGCCACGGCCACTCGCACGGCCTGGTCGATGAGAGCATCAAACGCTCGCGGGAGGGAGTACGGGCGGTCGGCCTCTCCCTGGCCGTCCTGGCGCTGGCTGCGGGCGCTCAGCTCGCCATCTTCATCGCCAGTGGCAGCATCGCCCTGCTCGCCGACCTGATCCACAACTTCGGCGATGCCAGCACCGCGATCCCCCTCGGCGTTGCCTTCCTGCTGCGCTCGGCGCGCGCCGAGCGTTGGGCGGGGCTATTCGTCGTCGTCACGATCTTTGTCTCGGCCTGCGTTGCCGGGGTCGAGGCGATCTCGCGGTTGATCCATCCGCAAACGCCCACCCATTTGCTCGCCCTGGCGGCGGCTGGAGTGATCGGATTCGTCGGCAACTGGATCGCCGCCCAGATCCGAACCCGGGCCGGCAACCGGCTCGACAGTCCGGCCCTGATCGCCGACGGCAACCATGCCCGCGCCGACTCCTACGTCAGCCTCGCTGTCGTCGCCTCCGCCGTCGTCGTTGCGTTCGGCCTACCGATCGCCGACCCGCTGATCGGCCTCGCCATCACGGCGGTCATCCTCAAGATCACCTGGGACTCCTGGCGCACCGTCAGGGGACACAGCCACTAGCTCTGCCCAAGCCCGAGCAGCACGGGCGCCTTGCTCCTTGCTCGCGCGGTGCAAGTCTCGTGAGGCGTGGGAGGACTCCCCGGCCCACTGAGCGGCGGAGTACGGTTCGATGTTTGAGACCAGGTAGGTCGTCCTGCGGGCCGCTCCCGGCAGGCCGTCGCCAAGCTCAGTACCCGGTCGGATGCCGGGCGACGAACTTGCCGGGGACGACAGAGCGGGTGCTCGGATACCAACGCGGTCCCGTGCCCCCGACTGATCCCGCCGTGTCCCAGCGCAGGCCGGCGATCACGGCATAGGTGTGGCCGGCGTTCGCGTACACGGAGATCCACGAACCCGCCTTCGGTTCGCCCCAGCTCATCAGGCCGGTGGAATCCAGCGGGGAGGGTATGAGTCCCGCGCCGCGCAGGGCGAAGCTGACGGCGCCAGAGCAGTCATACCCTTTGTCCCACCAGCGACCATGCCCGCCGCCCCAGATGTAGGGCTTGGTGCGGATCTTGTTGGCCGCTTCGATCACTTTCTTCACCCCCGGCGGAGCGCTGGCAGGGGCAACGGCCATGCCTTCCACGAGCTTGGCTTTCGCGCCGGGAACGGTCGGCGCCACGCAGCCGGTCGGACTGGCAGTGACGCCTCCATACGGCCCTTCGCAAGCGGCGGCAGAGGCGCCACCCGGGTAGATCAGCAATACGACAAGAGCGGTTAGAGCTACAGCTCCGCCAAAAGTTCGTTTCAGTGCGAGCAAAACTAAATCTCCTTCGTCTGCCTACGGAGTTAGCTGTCGGACTCGCGCTGAAAGAGCTCGCGCTACAGACTTGCGTCTGATTCGCCCCTGGGGCCAAAGGCCCCGTTGGTTCCCCCGTTCCCGCCATCTGGCGAGGACTCGGCGTTGCTTAGCGCGGCATTATAGGGATAGCTCCGACAGACTGTCGGAGGCTCTTTCCGAGCGGTCGTATTGGCCTATGCCTGCACTTTCGGCCATCGGATGTGCCGCACCCAATCGTGGTCGATTTCATCCAGCACTGACGCCAGCCGCACCACCGCCTCATCGGGAAAGACGGCGTCGTCGATCAAGACTTCGAACTGCCGGCTCTCGTTCCCGAGCGCCGTGACCTCGTAGCGCTTGCCGAGCACAGCGAGGATCTCGGTTCCCTCGGCCTCGCCGTCGAGGCACTCGAGCAGCACTCGGGGCCCGCGTTCGGCCGGGGGGCGCTCGGTCGAGGTCTCACCCTTGGGCTGCTTGGCCGCGTTTGGGTGGTGGCGAGCGTTGCGGCGGATTCGGGGCCAGCGTGGCATCAGTGCAGCGCCCCGAGAATGAGCAAGAGGACGATCGCGCCGAGGACCCCGATCGCGCCCCCGAGGAGGTAGACGGGAGTCGGGCACTCGACGAATGCCACGGCCGGGCGGAGCGCTCGCGACGGACGTGCGGAGGCTGGCTCGATCATGCTCATCGCCCTTTTCTTTTCGTCTTGTTGAGAGGTATTCCTACGCGCCGTAGGAAGAAGAGGGGCGCCGCTCAGCCATGTTCCATCATCATCCCTTCGGGCATGGCGCCTTCGTCCTCCGCCGGTACTCCGCCCGCCGGTGAGGCCGAGCCGTACCAGTCCTCTCGCCAGGAGTTCATTTCTTCGATCTCTCGCGACTGAGCGTCGACGATGGCCTGGGCGAGGCCCATGAGTTCCTCATCGTCGCCGCTCTCCAACTCGACCCGGGCCATGCGGATTGCTCCCTGATGATGGGGAACCATCATGTCGATGAAGGCGCGGTCAAAAGGCTTTTCGCTCTCAAGCATCGTCATGTCGCCGCCCATCCCCATCTGGTGCTCGCCAAGGCCAAGCGTGCCGTGCTTGCCCTCGGAGACCGGCAGGCCAAAGAGCCGGGTGTGGATTTTCGACAGCTGGGCGATCTCCTCGGCCTGGGTGGAGATGATCGCCGCGGCCAGTTGCTTGACCTCGGGGTGTTCCGCGCTCTTTTCAGCGACCTTCGCCATCTCGATCGCCGACTCGTGATGCGGGGTCATCTCGACGATGAAGGCTCCGTCGGTTTCGCGGGGGTCGACGGAGTCGCCGTGTTCACCTCCGGCGGTGATGGTGATGATCGCGATGCCGGCTACCAGCACGGCGGCGATGCCAATCGTCAATGCCTTGGTGGACAAAGCGCTTCTCCTTGTTCGGTAGGTACTTGCTCCTACGCTCTGTAGGATAACGGCCGCAGATGCCGGTGCTCGCAGAAAAGAACTGGGACCGCTATGTCGCTCAGGCGGAGCTGGTCGCCAGAACCGATGGCTTTCAGTCCTTGCGTGATCGAATCCTCGAGCGGGCTCAAATAGATAGCGACGAGGTGGTCGTCGACATCGGCGCCGGCACGGGTCTGCTGACGCTGCCGGCGGCCGCTGCGGCCCAGCAGGTCTGGGCGGTCGACATCAGCGCCAGGATGTGTGACTACCTGGCGACCAAGTCCCGAAGCGCCGAGCAGCCGAACATCGAGCCGGTGGTCGCCTCTGCGGTCAGCCTGCCACTCGTCGCCAGCTCGGTCGACGTCGCGATCAGCAACTACTGCCTGCACCATCTGAGCCACGAGGAGAAGCTGGTTGCACTGGCCGAGCTTCACCGCGTCCTGCGACCAGGAGGACGTTTCGTCCTGGGGGACATGATGTTCACCGTCGGCCTGGCCGACGCCCGCGACCGGGAAGTGATCAGAGACAAGGTCAGGGCGCTGCTCGCCAAGGGTCCCGGTGGCGCCTGGCGCCTGGCCCGAAACGCCGCCCGGTTGGCCGCCGGACGCTGGGAGCGACCCGCCTCGGCGAAGTGGTGGAAGCAGGCGCTCGCCGACTCCGGCTTCACCGAGATCGAGGTCGAGCTGACCGATCACGAGGGCGGGATCGTCGAAGGCCGGCGGTGAGCCCTCGACTGCCAGGCGGGAAACCGCCACCCGCCCACGGGCCCCGCTCGCGGGCAGCGATTCGACGCCGCCGCGCTTTCGCCCTGCTGGCGGTTGCAGTTCTATCCGCTGCCTTGGCCCTCGCCCTCTGGCCCCGCGGGGAGGCCGCTTCTTCGAAGCGCTCCGGTGTCACTCTCAAGGTGCCGGGGCGCAAGCCTCTGCTGCTGACGCGCTCGGACGCTCGCCAGGTCGGCACGGGCCGCCGCTCGCTGCCGATGCCGGGGCGCCGCGCCGTCACCGAGGGCAGCGCCAGGATCACCTACAAGTTCGACCGCGACGCCGCCCGCCGCCAGATCGCCCACGCGGCGAGCTCAGGGGGGGTTGTGGAGGTCAAGGAGCGGCCGGTCCAGGTGCTGATCAAGGCCCCTGTCGTCGAGCAGGTCTATCCGAATAACTGCGAGACGGCGGCGCTGCAGATGTTGCTCGCCAGTCGCGGAATCACTCGCGGTCAGACCGAGTTGCAAGACAAGCTCCGTCGCGATGGGTCACTGGACCCGAAGACGAGCGCCGACGGCTCAAAAGTATGGGGAGATCCCGGCTACGGCCTCGTCGGTCGCGTCGAAGGTGGAGGGGTTGCCGGCGGCTACGGCGTCTATCCCAAACCGCTGATCGAACTGGCGAGCCGCTGGGTCGAGCCGGTCGATCTCACTCGCCGCCCGCCTGCGGCGATCTACCACCGTCTGCTCGCCGGGCACGCCGTCCTCGCCTGGATCGGCCTCGCCGACGGTCCTTATGAAAGTTGGCGAGGGCCGCGCGGAGAGTCAGTCCGGGTCAACTGGGGCGAGCACACCGTTCTCCTGCGGGGGCTGGCCGGCGACCGGCTGCTCGTCAACGACCCGCTCTCGGGTCAAAAACTGCTCTGGAGCAAGGAAGAATTCGAGGCGAAATGGGCTCTATTGGGCCGCCGCGCAATCAGCGCCTGAGCGACGGTCTCAGCAGCGGCGTCGTCCTTCTCCGGGGTCAGCGTTCGGGCGCGGCGGCCCGATAGAGCGACACCGTGCCCAGCGGGGTGCGAAGTCGATCGGTCTCTCGTGCGCCGCCGAGGCCAGCCTCGGAGAAGATAGAGGGCAAGGCGCCGGCGACGTTCTCGCGAGTTGGCTCGAAGCCGTCGAGCAGGCGAACCACAAGGATCGCCAAGGCCATCAGTGGGTCCTGCGGTCGTCCCCAGTCGGCCATCCACAGCTCGCCTCCGGGTCTCAGCACGCGGGCGATCTCACGAGCGCTCTGGCGCTTTGCGCTCAGCGTCAGGTGGTGGAAGAACAGGGTGCAGACCACCAGATCAAAGGAGTCCTCGGGGTAGGGAAACAGTTCGTAGTCGAGTCATGACGGCGAGGGTTGCGCGTTCGACGGTTCGCTGGATGCCGAGGCGAGCCGTTGACGTCCCCGAATCTTTAAAAGGACGGAGCCGCTGAAGATGACCAGCGCAAGCTGGAACATGATGAGGACCGTGTCGACGTCGATCGTCTCGTCGAAACCCTCCTTTGGGATCAGCCAGGGATGGTTGGCGCCGCTGGCCAGGTGGAAGTTGATCGCCATTGACGTTGCGCCAAGCGCCGCCAGCATCGTCACGATCAGGATCGTCATCCGCCAACGATCAGACAGCCGCGACCAGCGGGCAAGCCAGATGACCGCCGCGACGATAAATGCCACACCGACGATGATCTCGCCGACCTCGATCAGCACGCCGAATAGGGACCCGTGCGGGATGATCGTCCCGTCGAGGAAGCTGCGGTACCAGTGCGCGGCATCACTGGACTGTTCCTTTAGGTCGGCGCTTAGGCCAGATGCAAAGTCACCGCTTGCCACCTTGGTGATCCCGGAGGTCAGCCACTCGTAGCCGATGATGATCTGTATCGCCAGGAGGGCGATCAAGGCCGGACCACCTGCATCGTCGGTGCGGCTGGTCGAGCCAATCTGCTCTTTGGGGTCTGGCATGTGCGCCTCCTCCTGACTTAGTCGGTTTCGGTCTCCGTTGAGGTGCCGATGAGGATGGCGCGCCGCTCGCGGTATTCCTCGGGCGATATCTCGCCGCTGGCCAGGTGCCGATCGAGCAGTTCGATCGGGCTCGCGCCGCCGTGGCCGTGGCGCTCAGCCATCAGGGCGCGGATCAGCCAGACGACGCCGACGATCACCAGGCCCCAGAACGCCACCATCATGAAGGCCATCAGAATCCACCAGCCGGCGCCCCAGTCGCCCATGTGGTTGTCGAAGCCCGAATCCGCGATCAGTAGTGCAGCCGCGATCATCTCGATCAACTCCCTTCGAGGAGCCGTTTGCGCTCTTGGTACTCCTCAGCGCTCAGCTCCCCCTTTGCGTATCGACGTTTGAGCGTGTCCAATGGACCGCCCGGACGGCGGCGAGCCAGCAGGAAGACGGCAAGCGCCACGGCGCCGATCAAGACGGCCATCATCCCTACCATCGCCGCCGCAGAGGGGCCGTCGAAGCCTTCGTCACTCGTGTTGGTCAAGGAGCCGTAGCTGCCCATCATCGAGCCGGCGCCGCCGTAGGAGCCCCCGCCTTGGTTGGCGCCGCCCATCATCCCGCCGCCCATCATTCCCATCGCGTTGACGGCGCCCATCATCTGGCCGAAGCCCGCCGGCAGCTGTCCGCCACCGCAACCGGAGAAGCGCCGCCCCATCGCTTCGTGGACACCTTCCTCGCCGCGGGCGCCCATCATCCGGGACATCATCTGGTTCATCGCCTCGTGCTGACTGGGCGAGCCGAACATGCGGCCCATCGCGTACTCGCCGACCAGCTCGAAGTCGGACGCGCTGGCATCGCTGCACTTGAGCTTCCCGCTTTCGAGTTCGCGCAGGATCTGGGAGCCCTGGCTTTCCTCGTGGGGGGTTGCGCTTGCGGCGGGCGCACTGAGCATGATGCCGATGAAGATGGCCGCGAGCGACCATGCCGCTGCCGATCTGATGCGTCTATTCATGGTGGGCCTCGTGGCTGGAGGTTGGCGGTGATGAGGGGCCGGGCGCTGAGGTGCTGCCGCTCCCCTCGTCGTTGATCTTGGGACCTAAGACGAAGGTGGAGAGCGAGAAGACCGCGGCGAACAGAACCAGCGCGATCGCCGGTGCTCGCCAGGTGCCGAAGCGGCGGTGCATTCGGCGCAGGAACGGAATCGCGACGATGAATCCGAGGATGCCGAAGAGCAACGAGCCGGTGACACCGGCGAACAGCGCCGCACCCGCCAGCGGGCCGGCATGGTGGAGGACATGGGGAAGGAGACCGATGACGGCGGCCCAGATCGCCGAGAGCGCCAGCCAGACCCGTCGCGAAGCAGTCCGCAACCAGCTTGTCGCCGGCTCGGCGATGATCGCTCGATCCGCCGCAGTAGCCTCCACTGCCGACAGAGTGTAGGAATGTTTGGTGTGTGCGGCGTTCTGAGTCATGATGGCCCTCCCGCGATCGCCTTTCCGGCTTGGCGCGAGGTCCGCCTTCCAGAGCCAGGCGTCGTGTCGCGGCGGAGGTGCGGAATGAAGCGCGGGGTGGCAGCGGCGTAGGTTTGCCAACCCTCCCCGCAGTGAAGCTCGACCTCCGCCTCCTCGCGGATCGCAAGCCGCCGGTATATGTAGAGAAGAGCCGGGAACATCAGCAGGGTAGGGATCGTCGGCCACTGCAGCAGGAAGCCCGCCATGATCAGGATGAACCCGAGGTACTGCGGGTGACGAATGCGCGCGTAGGCTCCGCTCGTTGCCAGCTTGCCGTTCCGCTGGGCGGCGTAGAGGACCCGCCAGGCCGCCGCGATCAGCCAGAAACCGGCGGCGATCACGACATAGCTGACCAGGTGGAAGGGACTCAGGTGAGGGTCCCCCTGCCAGCCGACCAGGTCCGCCCAGAGGTGACCGCCGTTGTGGGTGAGATCCAAGCCGAGGAAGTTGCCGCCGATCGAGGAGAGCAGGTACACGCTGAGCGGCAACCCATACATCTCCGTGAAGAGAGCGACGATGAAGGCGGAGAAGGCGCCAAAAGCTCGCCAATCGCGTCCGCTCTGCGGGTGGTAGAAGCTCGCCGCGAAGATCAGGATCACCGCCGTATCGACGGCCACCAGTGCCCACAGTCCATAGCCGTAGTCGTTCATGCGTTCTCCCGCCTCACGGCGAGGACCCTAGTCCGGCCACTCCTACGTGGCGTCGGGGAAGAGCCGCCATTCGGCGGTGGGAAATTACGGGGTGGCGGGGGACCCGGTTGGCTCGTACGGCTCCGTCTGACGTCTCGCGTAGCCAGCGTTTGAGCGACCCGCAGGATCAGCGCGTCGGCCCGAACCCACCCCCGCTGCAACGGAGGCGCTGAGCATCGGCAACTCGGCCCGCAGTTCCGCACCGCTTCCATCCGAGGCCCCTCCCGCACCATCGGAGGCTTCTTGTGATCTCGGTTGTTGGCCGTCATCGTCATCCCCGCAATCGTCGCTGCGAGATGTGAGGACGGGATGAAGGCGCTGAGAGGATCGCGTGGAGAGCAACCAGCTCACGGCGGTGGGCTCAGCGAGGTGCACGCGGGGACTGACTTTGGCTAGTGGCCTGCGTCCATACCGCCCATCCCAGCTCCACCTGCACCGGACATCGATTCGCCATTCGGCATCTGGTGCTGGGTGCTTGGCATGTGGCTGGAGCTGCCCCCCATGCTTTCGCCGCCCATCGTTTCGCCGTTGGGCATGGTGTGCATGGCGGGCTCGTTGCTGCTGCCTCCGATTGAGCTGGCAATCGCCGCCGTGGCGCCGGCCACGGCCAGCACGGCGATGATCAGGATGATCAGTCCTCGCTTGGTCATTTCAGTCGGTCCTTTCGGGTGTTGTCAGGTCGCGTCGATCACGGTGAACAGCCCCCCTGGCGACTCACCGTCGTTGGTCATGTGGTGACCGATGTGGCAGTGGAAGGCCCACTTGCCGGGGGGCAACTTGAAGGCGATGTCGGCCCGCTCGCCGCTGGCGAGAGTGAGGGTGTCGCGCAGGCCGCTGTTGGGAACCGGGTGTCCGTCCTGGGCGACGACACGGAAGGCGGTGCCATGCAGGTGCAGGGGATGGGAGAACTGCCCGGCGTTGATCAGCCGCAGCAGCAGCGGCTCGCCCGCTTTGACCTTGATCGGCTCGGTCGCGGGGTAGCTCTTGCCGTTGATCGTGAAGTAGTTGGGCAGCATCCCTTCCATGTCCATCACTCCGCGGGTGCGGCCGGAGGCGGCATCGGCGCTCCACTCCGAGATGACCAGGGTGCGTTCCGTCAAATAACTGGCCTCCGGACGAGGCGGTTCGATGATGAAAGCGCCGGCGAGGCCAGCCGACATCTGTCGATCCTCATCGACGTGGGAGTGGTAGAGGAAGGTCCCGCCGCCGTTGGGATCGCCGGCCGGTCGTGCCGTGAATTCGTAGGTGTAGGTATTTCCGGGCTGGATCGCCTTCTGGGTCACGCCCGGCACGCCGTCCTCGGAGTTGGGAACGCCGATCCCATGCCAGTGGATCGTCGTCTCCACCGGCAGGTCGTTGGTGAAGCGGATGCGGACCCGCTGACCGTTGCGCACGCGGATCATCGGGCCGGGGACGATCCCGTTGTAGGCATAGGCGGCCAGTTTCTGGTCCGGCAGGATCGACCACCAGACCGGCCGCGCGTCGAGCTTGAACTCGAGGACGTCGCCACGCCGAACTCCCTTCAGCGGCACGTTGCCTCGCTCGCCGCTCGCGGCGCCAATGCCGTCGATCGGAAGCGGCGCCATGTGCTCCATGTCGGTGCTGCTCATCGCACTCATCCCGCTCATCCCACTCATCGCGGTCTCGGCTTGTCCGTCTGCGGAGCCGTTCTCGCCGGTCTTGCCCAGGGCGACGATGGCGAAGCCCAGCGCAGCGATTGCCACGACCAGCGCGGCGCCAGCCAGCACCGGCAGGACGTTGTAGCGCTTCTCGTCGTTAGTCCCCATGCTTGCTTTTCCCTTTGCTCGGAGTGCGGAAGCGGGCAGGGTTACAACGAGATGTGAAGGCGTCATGTAGAGGCACCGCGGCGCCCTGGGCACCAAACCGGCCTCTTATGCCTACGCTGTGTCGGATGCGTGAGCACTGCACAGCCGACAGGATGTACAGGTAGCAGTGCTGCACACGGTCGACGTCGGCCAGCTCTCGCTGCGCTCTTATCGGGGCGTCGCGCCCGACGCCACCCTGGATGAGGTCGAACGCTGCGCCGCGAGCCTGCAGGGTGCTCGAGTGCTGCATCTCAACGCGACCGCCTACGGCGGCGGTGTCTCGGAGCTTTTGCGCTCGATCGTCCCGCTGCTCAACGACCTCGGCCTGGTCGCCGAGTGGCAGGTGATCAGCGGCGAGGACGACTTCTTCGAGGCGACCAAGACGATGCACAACGCCCTCCAGGGTGCCGATCGGGGTCTGAGCGAGTCCCAGCGCGGCGCCTACATCGCCAACGCCGAACGAAATGCCGAGCTGCTCGGCGACCAGCGCTATGACTTCGTCTTCGTCCACGATCCTCAGCCGGCGCCACTGCGCAGTCTCAGCAGCCAAGGGGACGCACGCTGGATCTGGCGTTGCCATATCGACACCTCCCAACCTCACGCAGAGACCTGGGCTTTCCTGCGCGACTTCCTGAGCGACTATGACGCCGCCATCTTCACGATGGAGGAGTTCCTGCCGCCGGACCTGCCGGTCGCGCGAGTCGAGGTGATCCCACCCGCGATAGACCCGCTCAGCCCCAAGAACATGCCGCTCCCCGACGACTTGGCCCGCCAGGTTCTCGGCTGGATTGGCGTGGAGCTCGACCGCCCCCTGATAACGCAGATCTCGCGCTTCGATCCGTGGAAGGACCCGCTTGGGGTGATTGCCGCATACCGCCTCGCCCGCGAGCAGGTGCCTGACCTCCAGCTGGCGATGGCCGGGTCGATGGCCCTGGACGACCCGGAGGGCTGGGGGATCTACCGCCAGATCGGGGCCGAGGCGGAGTCCGATCCGCAGATTCACGTCTTCACCAACCTGACCGGGGTCGGCAACGTCGAGGTCAACGCCTTTCAGCGTCTCTCCGACGTGGTCGTGCAGAAGTCGATCCGAGAGGGCTTCGGACTCGTGGTCTCTGAGGCGTTGTGGAAGGGGACGCCGGTCGTCGCCGGGCGCGCCGGTGGGATTCCGCTGCAGATGGCCGATGGTGTCGGGGGCGTCCTCGTCGACGACGTCGAGGGCTGCGCCGAGGGGATCGTCGGACTGCTGGCGGATCGCCGGCAGGCAGAGGCGTTGGCCGACGCCGGTCGGGAGCGAGCACGCCAGCATTTCCTGCTCCCGCGGCTGATCCTCAACGAGCTTTCGCTGATGCTGGACCTGGCGCGCGAGCGGCCGATCTCGCCGGTGCCGGTCGGGGAGAGCGCACGGCGCGATCCTGTCTGCGGGATGGCAATCGAGCCGGGCGCCGAGGCGCCGGAGACCTCCCATGACGGGCGTACCTATGCCTTCTGCTCGGAGGCCTGCAGGGCGCGCTTCAATGCCAGCCCGGAGCGCTACCTCCGCAGCGGATCGAATCTGCCATCCACCGGCGACCCACCGGCATGAGCGCGCCGGAGCCCGCCAGCGGTGCCCTTGGCAAGGAGGAGCTGGGCCGCATCGACGCCTACTGGCGCGCCGCCAACTATCTCTCGGTCGGCCAGATCTACCTGCTCGACAACCCACTGCTGCGCGAGGCTTTGCGTCCCGAGCACACGAAGTCACGCCTGCTTGGGCACTGGGGGACGACGCCAGGGCTGAACTTCGTTTACGCCCACATGAACCGGGCAATCAAGGCGCACGACCTGAACGCGATCTACGTCACCGGTCCCGGCCACGGCGGCCCCGGTTTGGTGGCGAACACCTACCTGGAAGGCACCTACAGCGAGGTCTACCCTCACATCGGTCAAGACGTCGAGGGATTGGCGCGCCTCTTCCGCCAGTTCTCCTTCCCGGGTGGGATACCGAGCCATGTGGCGCCCGAGACGCCCGGCTCAATAAACGAGGGCGGCGAGCTCGGCTACGGGCTCGCCCATGCCTACGGCGCAGCCTTCGACAACCCGGATCTGTTGGTCTGCTGCGTCGTCGGAGACGGCGAGGCGGAGACCGGCCCGCTGGCCGCGAGCTGGCACTCCAACAAGTTCATCGACCCGGCCCAGGATGGAGCGGTGCTGCCGGTGCTGCACCTGAACGGCTACAAGATCGCGAACCCGACCGTCCTCGCTCGGATCCCGCGAGCGGAGCTGCGCTCGCTGCTGGAAGGCTACGGCCACGCGCCGCGTTTCGTCGAGGGCGACGATCCGGCGGCCATGCATGAGCTCATGGCCGCGACGATGGATGAAGTCGTGGCCGAGATCGGCGCGATCCAGGCCAGCGCGCGAGCGGGAGGCGAGACGGGCCGCCCGCCCTGGCCGATGATCGTGCTCGTCACGCCAAAGGGATGGACCGGCCCGAAGACGGTAGACGGCAAGGCGGCCGAGGGGACCTTCCGCTCCCATCAGGTGCCCTTGGCCGAGGTGAGGACCAACCCCGAGCACCTCGCCCAACTCGAGGAGTGGCTGCGCAGCTACCGACCCGAAGAGCTCTTTGAGGAGACCGGCGCTCTGCATCCCGATCTGGCCGCGCTGGCACCGCACGGCGAGCGCCGCATGGGCGCCAACCCTCACGCCAACGGCGGTCTGCTGCTTCGCGACCTTGACCTACCTGACTTCCGCGACTATGCCGTCGACGTTGCCTCTCCCGGCACGCAGATGAGCGAGGCCACTCGCGTCCTGGGCACCTTCCTGCGTGATGTGGTGCGGGGCAATCCGCACGACTTCCGGGTGATGGGGCCCGACGAGACGATCTCCAATCGACTGGGCGCCTTGTTCGAGGCCACCGATCGCGCCTGGGACGCCGAGCGTCTTCCCACCGATGAGCACCTCGCCCCCGACGGCCGGGTGATGGAGGTCTTGAGCGAGCACATGTGCCAGGGGTGGCTGGAGGGCTATCTGCTGAGCGGCCGTCACGGCATCTTCAATTGCTACGAGGCGTTCATCCACATCATCGACTCGATGTTCAACCAGCACGCGAAGTGGCTGAAGGTGAGCCGGGGGGTTCCCTGGCGTCGCCCGGTCGCCTCGCTCAACTACCTGCTCAGTTCGCACGTCTGGCGCCAGGACCACAACGGCTTCTCCCATCAGGACCCCGGCTTCATCGACCACGTCATAAACAAGAAAGCCGAGGTCATCCGCGTCTACCTTCCGCCGGACGCGAACTGCCTGCTATCGGTCGCCGATCACTGCCTGCGAAGCCGCGACTACGTCAACGTGATCGTTGCCGGCAAGCAGCCTGCCCTCAACTACCTGACGATCGAGGAGGCGATCGCGCACTGCACCCGGGGCCTCGGAATCTGGGAGTGGGCCAGCAGCGGCGGCGGTGAGCCCGACGTCGTCCTCGCCTGCGCAGGCGACATCCCCACGCTGGAGACGCTCGCGGCTGCCGCGATCCTGCGTCGGGAGCTGCCCGACCTGCGGGTGCGGGTGGTGAATATCGTCGACCTGATGCGCCTCGAGCCCCCGAGCGAGCATCCACACGGTATGTCCGACGCCGAGTTCGACGCGGTCTTCACTGCTGACCGGCCGGTGATCTTCGCCTACCACGGCTACCCGTGGCTGATCCACCGGCTCACCTACCGGCGCACCAACCACGAGGGATTCCATGTCCGTGGCTACAAGGAGGAGGGGACGACGACGACTCCCTTCGACATGGTGATGCTGAACGACCTCGACCGCTTCCACCTCGTGATCGACGTCATCGACCGCGCCCCCGGGCTCGGCGAGCGCGCGGCTGAGCTGCGCCAGGGGATGGAGGACGAGCGGCTCCGCCACCGTGCCTACACGCGCGAGGTCGGCGACGATCCGCCCGACGTGCGGGACTGGACCTGGGACGGTGGCGATCCTGAGCGGCAACGGAGCGCGCGGGCCTGACTTGCGCATCCTTGCCGTCAATGCGGGATCGAGCAGCCTGAAGCTTCGGGTCCTCGGCCCCGGGGACGAAGTGCTGGTCACTCACGATCTGCCCGCGTCCGGCGGCGTCGACGGCGAGCCGCTGGCGGAGATCCTCGACCGACTCCCCGCCGTCGATGTGGTCGCGCACCGGATCGTCCACGGCGGAGAGCGGTTCCGCGGGCCGGTTCGAATCGATGCCGAGGTGGAGAGCGCGCTTCGGGAGCTCGCCGACCTCGCTCCGCTCCACCAGCAGAAGTCGCTCGCCGCGCTCGACGCCGTGAGCGCGGCTTTGCCGGACCTCCCGGCGATCGCCTGCTTCGACACCGCCTTCCACGCCACCATCCTGGAGGCCGCCGTCACCTATGCCCTGCCGGCGGCCTGGCGCGAGCGCTACGGCTTGCGCCGCTATGGCTTCCACGGACTGTCCCACTCCTATGCGGCGCGACGCGCAGCCGAGCTTTTGGGAAGCGAGGAGCTGCGGCTGGTCACCTGCCACCTCGGCTCCGGCGCCTCGCTCGCCGCAGTTCGCGCCGGACGCTGCCTCGACACGACGATGGGGTTCACGCCGCTGGAGGGCCTCGTGATGGCGACGCGATCGGGTTCGGTCGATCCGGGGCTTTTGCTGTGGCTGCTGGAGCGCGAGGCGATGAGCGAGTCGGAGATGGCCGAGGCGCTTGAGCACGAATCTGGGCTGCTGGCGCTTGCCGGAACCGCCGACATGCGTGAGGTCGTCTCCGGCGCCGATCGAGGCGAGGACCGCGCGAAGCTGGCGCTCGACGTATACGTCCACCGCCTCCGAGGCATGATCGCCTCGATGATTCCCCCACTCGGAGGCCTTGACGCGCTCGTCTTCACCGGGGGCGTCGGAGAGCGCTCGGCAGCGGTCCGGTCGCTGGCAGTCGACGGATTGCGGTTCCTGGGACTTGCCGTGGATGGCGAGCGAAACGAGGCCGCTCACGCAGATACCAACATCGCCGCGGCCGATTCGCTCATCCCTGTGTTGGTGATTGAAGCCCGCGAGGATCTCGAAATGGCCCAGCAGGCCCGGCGGTTGCTCGGATGACGGACTCGGGCATCAACAAGAAGATCGTCGTGATCGACGACGAGGCTTCGGTGCAGGACGTCGTCCGCGGTTATCTGGAGCGCGACGGCTACCTCGTCTACGTCGCCGGCAGCGGAGCCGAGGGATTGGCGCTCGCGGAGAAGATGGAGCCCGGCCTCATCGTCCTCGACCTGATGTTGCCCGACGTCTCCGGGGAGGACATCTGCAGCGAGATCCGCAGCCGCTCTGATGTCCCGATCCTGATGCTGACCGCCAAGTCGGCGGAGGAGGAGAGGGTCGGCGGTCTCACCCTGGGGGCCGACGATTACCTGACCAAGCCCTTCAGTCCGCGGGAGCTGGTGGCACGGGTACAAGCGATCCTGCGCCGCAGCACCGGTACCGACACGCCGCTCGTTGAGAAGCTCTCCTTCGATGACGGTCGGCTCGTGATCGACACTGTCGAGCACGAGGTGCTCGTGGACGGAAAGCCGGTCGACCTGACGCCCAACGAGTACAAGCTGCTCGTCACCCTGGCGCGCTACCCGGGGCGGGTCTACTCTCGCTACGAGTTGATCAACCACGTCCAGGGTTATGACTTCGAGGGCTACGAGCGGACGATTGACGTCCACGTGAAGAACTTGCGTCGCAAGATCGAGCCGGATCCTCGCCACCCGCAGTACGTCGAGACCGTCTTCGGTTCCGGCTACCGGCTCGCCAAGCGCTGATGCGCCGGGCGAGCCTCCGCGTGCGGCTCTCGATCGCCTTCGTCGCCGTGGCGGCGCTGGCGGTGGGCCTGGCGACCCTGCTCTCTACCCAAGGTCTCGAACCTCGACTCACCGACGCGGCCGAGGCCCGAATCGCCCGCTCCGCCGATCGCCTCGCGGGGGATGCCGCCGCGCGCTATCGGCGCGAAGGACGCTGGACCGAGGCAGCGGCAAGCGATCTTGAGCACGTGGGGCTCACGACCGGGCTGCGCCTGGCGATCATCCGCGTAAATGGTCGCCCGGTTCGCACCGCGGATTCGGTAAGGATGCTGAACGCCGCCCTGCATGCGCCGGATGCGACGAGCCGCCCCGTTCTCGTCGGCGGCAGGCGAGTGGGAACGTTGCATGCGGCCCCGGTGGGGGGCGGCCTGCTGAGTCCGGCCGACGTCAACCTGCGCGACTCGCTCGATCGCCTCCACATGATCGCTGGCGCGATCGCGGTGGCGATCGCGTTGATCGCGGCTCTGCTCCTCGCGCAGACGATGTCTGCTCCGCTGCGCCGCATCCGCTCGGCCGCCCAGCGCATGGAGCGGGGCGACCTCGATGCCGCGACGGAGCCGAGCGGCGATGCGGAGGTGCGCGCCGTCGGCCACGCGCTCAACCGCCTCGCCGAGACCCTCAAGCACGAGGATCGGCTGCGACGTGAGAACGTCGCCGACCTTGCCCACGAGCTGCGCACCCCGGTGAGCGGGCTGCTATCGCGAATCGAGGCGGCCCAGGACGGAGTGCTCCCCGACGAGGCGAACCTGGAGGCCATGCACGGCGAGGCGCTTCGCCTGCGGCGGCTGCTCGACGATCTCGACAGACTGGCGGAGGCGGAGAGGCCCGGCCTCCTGCTCGAAAAGCAGGCGGTCGACCTGGCCGCCGTCGCCGGCTCAGAGGCGGACCAGATCGCGGCGAGCTTCGCGAAGAGGGACGTCACCCTGGAGCGGGAGCTGGCGTCGACCGAAATCGAGGGCGACCCCGACCGCCTGGGCCAGATCGTCGCCAACCTGCTCTCAAACGCGCTGCGCTACACCGAAGCGGACGGGCGCGTCTACCTGCGGGTCGGCTCCGGGCAGGACGGGGGCGCTGTCCTCGAAGTTGCCGACAGCGGCATCGGGATCGACCCTGAGGATCTCAAGCACATCTTTAAGCGCTTCTGGCGCGCCGACAAGTCACGTTCGCGGGCGACGGGTGGAACCGGCATCGGCCTCGCCATCGTGCGAGAGCTCGTGATTGCCCACGAGGGAAGGATCGACGTCGAGAGCGCTCCCGGTCGCGGCTCGCGCTTTCGGGTCAGCTTTCCCACCGGCTCGTCGGACCTTCACGAGAACGGCAGACCCTCTTCACACCAACTTCAAACCCGCGTTCGATCCTAAGTCGTGAACCAACGACAAAGGAGCGACCGATGGGCGTGGCACAGCTGGTCCCCGAGCATGCGATGGACAGCAGGCCAAGGCGGACCGACTACAGCGAGGGCTGTGCCTGGGTACGGATTCGAGGCGGGTTTAACCCCGACTTGATCGTGGCCCGCTCGGGCGAGCGACTTCGACTCGTCTTCCGCCGCGAGGAGACCGCGCCCTGCTCCGAGCAGGTCGTGATCGAGAGTCTCGGCAAGAGCGTGACGCTGCCGCCATTCGAGGATGTTCCCGTAGACCTCGGGCCTCTGCCGCCGGGCGAGCACGAGTTCCGGTGTGAGCTTGGCGTCTTGCGGGGCCGCATCCTTATCCAGGACCGGCCTGGCTCCGCGGGAACCCCGCAGGCCAGGGCGAGGGTTCGCACGGATGGCCGATCGGTGCCGACCTCCTACACTTCGTCGGAATCAAGGAAATCTAAGAGGAGGCTTGGGCAAATGAAACGTCCCACGATCAACATAACTCCAGCCGAGCGGACCGGCCGCATCTTGGTCGGCCTCGTCGGTGCAATCGGCGGCCTCCTCCTGCTGGCATCTGCCGGCGGCGCCGTAGTAGCGGTGCTCGAGGTCCTGCTGGTCCTGGCCGGGCTGGACCTGGTCGTCACCGGCGCCCTTGGTCACTGTCCGCTTTACCGCAAGCTGGGCCACGCGCCCCGCTCACTGAGGAGGCCAGTATGAGCGTCCTAGACCGAGATAAGACCCCGCCGCCGGAGGGCACCGACCGCCTCGACCCCGAGTCCTCTGAGCCAGAGAAGAAGGGTGGGCACGGTCACTGGATGATGATCGCCTGCTGCATCCCGATGCTCGCGATCGCGATCACCCTCGTCGCGACCGGCGTTGCGGGCGCGGGGGTCATCTTCGTGGCGCTGATGTGCACGGCGATGATGGCGATGATGATGATGGGCATGCGCGGCGGTGGCCAGGGCGGAGGCGGGCAATGACCAAGATCCGACCCGATGGCTGGCAGGACGAGCGCTTCCGAGTCCTGATTGCAGGCGGCGGTGTCGCGGCGCTGGAGGGCCTGCTGGCGCTACGGACGCTGGCGGGCGAGCGGATCGACATTGACCTGCTCGCGCCCGAGGACGAGTTCAACTACATGCCGTTGGCAGTGGCTGAGCCCTTCGGTCGCGGCGGCCGGACCCGTTTCGAGCTGACGAAGATCGCAGCCGACAACGGCGCCGATCATCTTCTCGATGCCCTTGTCTCGGTCGACCCTGCTCGTCGCCAGGTGCGGACGAGTTCCGGTGCCCATATCGACTACAGCGCCCTGCTGATCGCCGTGGGGACGCACCGGGTCGAGGCTGTCCCCGGCGCGCTCACCTACCGCGGCGCCGCCGACAACGAGGCCCTCTCCGGGGTTCTCGACGATCTGGCTCAGGGCCGCTCGAAGCGAGTCGTGTTCGCGGTTCCCGCAAAGGTACGGTGGCCACTGGCCCTCTACGAGCTTGCCCTGATGACGAGTGCGTATCTGTCCTCTCGCGGCGTCGACGGCACCGAGCTTGTGCTCGTCACCCCGGAGGCGGAGCCCCTCACCCTTTTTGGCCAACGAGTGAGCGCGAGCGTGCAAGGTCTGCTCGACAAGGCCGGCGTAAAGGTTCGCACCGCAAGCATTCCCGGATTCGTCGAGGATGGGCACCTGTCCTTGGTGGGCGGCGCCCGCATCGCTGCCGACCACGTGGTGGCGCTGCCGATGATCGAAGCACAACCGATACCCGGGATCCCGCAGGGGCCGGACGGTTTCATTCCAACCGATGCCCACATGAAGGTCGAGGGCCTGGCCAGCGTCTACGCGGCCGGCGATGCGACCTGGATTCCGATCAAGCAGGGAGGCCTGGCGACCCAGCAGGCCGACGTCGCGGCAGCCTCGATAGCCGCTGAGGCGGGCGCACCGGTATCCCATGAGCCGTTTCGCCCGATCCTGCGCGCCGCCCTGCTGACCGGCTCGACGCCCCACTACCTGCGCACCGACACGGACAGTCAGCAGCCGAACTCCGCTGACTCCGAGCGGCCCCTGTGGTGGCCTCCCAGCAAGATCGCGGGGCGCTACCTGGCTCCCTACCTCGCTGCCGGCCGGCGAGGCGAGACCGGCGAGCCGCTCGCTGACCTCGAGCCGGTGCTGGGAGAAGACACCGAGGCCGAGGCCGACCACCTCGACGCGGTCGGCCTCGCGCTTACCGCAGCGGATGCGGACGCTCGGTGGGGTGACTACGAGGCCGCGCTGCGCTGGCTCCACCTGGCCGAGCAGCTTGACCTCGCCCTACCGGTCGAGTACGAGCAGAAGCGTCAGCAGTGGAGCGCTGCCGGGAATGTGAGTGTCTGAAATGGACGGTGAGCAACAAATGGCAGTGGCAGCCGATGGCACGAGGGTGTCCCCCCGGGCGAGCGCCGAAGGGCCCACACGGGCGAAGTACGTCCTGCGGGTCGAGGGGGTGGAGAAGAGTTTTCACCGTGGCATCTGGCCGATGCGACGGACGATCGAGGTGCTGAAGGGAGCGAGCCTGGAGGTCGCGCCCGGCGAGCTGGTCGGCCTAGTCGGCGAGAACGGCTCGGGCAAGAGCACCCTGATGCAGATCGTCGTCGGCCTTTTGAAGCGCGACGGGGGGGAGGTCGATCGACCCGATCGGCTTGGCTATTGCCCGCAGCTTCCTATGGTGTGGGAGAAGCTCACGGTCGATGAGCATTTCCAGCTCTACGGGCGCGCCTATGGCCTGGAGGATGAGCAGCGCGAAGACGCCGTCGGCGGACTGCTCGAGGAGCTGCAGTTCGCCAAGTACCGCACCTACCGGGTGGAGGAGCTCTCTGGGGGCACGCGCCAGAAGCTGAATCTGGCGATCTCGCTGATGCACGAGCCCGAACTCCTGCTCCTCGACGAGCCCTACTCCGGTTTCGATTGGGAGACCTACCTGCGCTTCTGGGAGATGAGCGAGCGCCGCCGCGACGCCGGCATGGGCATCCTGATCGTCTCCCACCTGCTCGCCGAGCGCGAGCGCCTGGACCGGATGTATGAACTGTGCGAAGGGCGGATCTGCACGTGCTGAGCGTGGCGCTGCCAACCAGCACCGCCTTCGTCCGCGAGCATCTGCGGGCGCCGCTGACGCTGGCCCTGCTGGTTGCGATCCCCGCCTTCTTCGTCCTCATCTTCGCCAGCGTCCTCGGCGACTTCGCCAAGGCGCTCGGCGGCACCCTGGCCAGCCAGTCGGCGACCGCGATCAGTGCCGGCTGGGCGGCCGCCTTCCTCTCCGGCACGCTCGCCTTCTTTCAGGTCTCCTCCTCGCGTGGCGCCGACCGCCGCCTCGCCGCGGCCGGGCTCGGCCCGGTCCGAGTCGCCGTCTCGCGCATCCTCGCCGCCCTGGCGATCGGCATCACGATCAGCGCCGTCGCCTTCCTGACCCTGTGGCTTCGCAGTGGCATCGGGCACCCGTTCCATGCCGCGGTCGCGATCTTCACCTTCGCCGCGATCTACATCGGCATCGGCGCCCTGATCGGCGCCTTCGTCAAGGGCCAGCTGGAGGGATCGCTGTTGGTGATGCTGATCTTCTCGGTCGACGCCTTCTCGGGACCGCAGATGACCAGCAACGGGCTGGTGGCGGTGACGCCCACGCGAAACGCGGCCAACCTGTTGATCGCCGCTGGCGGCGGCCAGGGCTCGCCGGGAGGCGATTGGGTCGGCGCGGCCGCCGTCGCGCTCGGAGCTCTCGCGGTGGCGCTGGCGGCGTTCTGGTTCGCGGCAAGGACGAGGGTCTAGCGATGCTGCTGCGGGCACGTACGGCAACCGCGATGGCCTTCCGCGACCAGCTGCGTCGTCCGCTGGTCTTGATCTTGCTGGTGATCATCCCCGCCTACGTGATCACGCGCAGCATCGCCGAGACGCTGCCGACCGCGCGCCAGATCGGCCTCCCCGGTGGGGTCATGGTGACGACCAACATGCGCGACCTGCACGGCGCCGGGATGGGCGGCCTCACCGTCGCCTTCACCGTTGCCTTGGTGGGCGTCTTCGTCATGCAGTCCGCGCTCGACGGAGATCGTCGCCTCGTGCTCGCCGGCTTCCGACCCGGCGAGACCGTCGTCGCCCGGGTGGCGGTTCTCGTCTGCGCAACCGCTCTCGTCGTCGCCGTCGCGGCTGCGGTGACTGCGTACAACTTCACCGCCGCCTCCTGGCTGCCGATGATCGGTGCGCTTGCTCTGATCGGGTTGATCTACGGATCGATCGGCGCGCTCGCCGGAGCCGTGCTCGACAAGCTCGGCGCCACCTACCTGATCCTCTTCTTGGTGATGACGGACCTGGGGGTGGTGCAGAGCCCGATGTTCCACACCACTCCCGGGTCCCTGGCAGTCCTCCTGCCCGGCTACGGACCTTCGCGGATGATGTACGACGGCGCCTTCTCGTCGACGTTCGATGCGGGCGGCGAGTTGTTCCTGAGTCTTGCCTGGCTGACGGTGCTTGGCGTCGCGGTCTTCGTTGTCTTGCGCCGGGCTGTCGGGCGCAGCGCCTGACCCTCTCACCGACACCTCGTAGGATTTCTGGCGTCGGTCAAATGCAAACGGACAAGGCACCGAGCCGCCGCGCCGCCGCGCCCTTTCTGTTGGTGCTCGTGTTCGTCGTCGGCTCGGCCAGCCTCGGGGCGGAGATTGCGGCCGCACGGCTGTTGGCGCCGTTTTTCGGTGCCTCGACGATCGTCTGGGCGAACACGATTGGCGTCGTCTTGGTGGCGCTCTCGGTCGGCTATTGGCTCGGTGGTCGCTTCGCCGACCGCCATCCTGACTTGCGCGGGCTCTGCTTGATCGTGATGAGCGCCGCAGTGCTGCTTTCGATCGCTCCCTTTGCGGCGCGACCTTTCCTGCGGGCCTCCGTCGACGCCCTGGATGCCGTTCAGGCCGGCGCTTTCCTGGGCTCTCTGCTCGGTGTGCTGGTGCTCATCTCCGTTCCAGTGATGCTGCTCGGTGCCGCCGCTCCCTATGCGATCCGGCTCGCTGTCTCCGACATCGAGCGCTCCGGAGAGGTGGCCGGACGTCTCTATGCCGTTTCCACCGCCGGCTCGCTGGCGGGGACGATGCTCTCTGCGCTGCTGTTGATCCCCTTCGCCGGCACCCAGCGCACCTTCCTTGCGTTCGCCCTGGCCTTGGCCCTGGTCGCGGCTTGGGGCCTCGGCTGGCGCTTCGTGCCATTGCCCGCGGTTCTTGCCGTGATGGTTGTCTTGCCCGTGGGAGCCGTAAAGGGCGCAGCCGACGGGCGCGTCCTGTTCGAAGACGAGACGCCATACCAGTACGTCCGGGTCGTCGAACGTGCCGGGGGCGACCGCGTGCTCGAATTGAACGAGGGACAGGCGGTGCATTCGCTCTATCGCCCCGGTAGCTATCTCACCGGCGATTATTGGGACGGCTACCTGGTGCTGCCGTTCAGCGCCAGCGCTCGCATGCCGCGCCGCGTCCTCATGTTGGGGAATGCCGCGGGATCGGTCGCGCGAGCCTATGGGCACTACCTTCCCCCAACTCGATTCGACGCCGTCGAGATCGACGGCGAGCTGACCTCGCTCGGCCGCCGCTACTTCGGTATGCGAAACGCCCGGATGCGCACCTACACGGAGGACGCGCGGCCGTTCCTCGCCAGCACCGACCGCCGCTACGACGCGATCATGGTCGACGTCTATCGCCAGCCCTACATCCCCTTCTACCTGACCACGCGGGAGTTCTTCGAACAGGCGCGCGACCGCCTGATGCCGGGAGGCACGGTGATCGTGAATGTCGGACACCCCGAGGGCAACAACGACCTGGAGCGGGTGCTAGGACGCACGCTGGCGGCCGTCTTCCCGATCGTCCGACGAGACCCGATCGAGCCGGTGAACACGCTGCTGATCGCCAGCGATGGGCAGGTCTCCGCCCGCCGGTTGCGCCTCGCGAGCCGAGCCATGTCGCCGGAGGTGCGCCGGCTCGCGAGGCGAGCGGCAGGGCAGCTGGCGCCCCGGCTCCCGGGCGGCGAGGTCTACACCGACGACCGGGCACCTGTGGAGTGGCTAGTCGATCGGTCGATCCTCGGCTACGCCAATGGGCGTTGAGCGATCAGGGGACGCCCCCGCGATTGGGGCGTCGCCATTCAGGCGCCCTCGACCCATACCCGCTCGCCCGGTTCGAGGCATGGAACCTCCATCATGCGATGTGGGTGTCGCACCGTCAGGAGGCGGTTGCCGGATACACGCAGGGCGTTGGTGCAGCGCGAGATGCCCTGGGCGTCGGGAGCGCAGTTTCGGTCGCTGACCACGGTGGCTCGCATCCGGGTGGTGGGGAGGACGCCCTTGACTCGGAGGGCGTTGAGGACGTGGCCCGGTGTGGAGGGAGCCGGTTCGCGGCCGGTGCTCACCAGCACGGTACGCAGCCGACTCGCCCCGCTGCGGGCCGAGGCCTGTTCGCCCGAGGCCCGCCCGCCGCCGTTCGAGATGAGGAGGAAGCCGCTGGTCGCTGCTATCGCTATGGCGAGGGCAGCAGCCAAGGCCAGGCCTTTGGTTCTCTTTCCTCGGTCGACAGGACTCACGAAAAGAGTGTCGGCACTGGATGCGAAGGTCGTGTGAAGAAGGCTCGCGAGCGGGTGTCGGACGCGCCGCAAACCCCGACAGCGCGTAGGAGCGACGCGTTAGAATTGCTCGGAGCACCGACCGGCCCCAAGGCAGACGGAGGCACAATGGCAATTGCCCTCGGCATCGTTGCCGTCCTGATCGTCATCGCCGTTCTTTCCCTTATTGGGATCAGGAACTCGATCATCGGCGCCCGCAACCGTTGCGAGGAGGCCTGGAGCGGAATTGATGTGCAGCTCAAGCGCCGTCACGACCTGGTTCCCAACCTGGTCGAGACGGTCAAGGGCTATGCCTCGCACGAGAAGCACGTCTTCGAGAAGGTGGCCGAAGCGCGTGCCGGCGCCATGGCCGCGCATGGCGCAGGGCAAGCTGCGCAGGCTGAGCAGCAGCTCACCGCGGCACTCGTCGACCTGCGGGCCGTTGCGGAGAACTACCCCCAACTGCGCGCCACCGAGAACTTCCAGCAGCTGTCGGCCAACCTGACCGAGATCGAGCACCGGATCCAGGCTTCGCGCGACACCTACAACTCAGATGTGCAGGCCTTCAACACGAAGATCCAGGTCTTCCCCAACTCGATCATCGCCAAGCAGGGCAACTTTCAGCCGCGGGAGTTCTTCGAGATCGAGGATGCCGCCGAGCGCGCTCCGGTCGCGGTCGATTTCAAGAATCGCTAGAGAGCGTCAGGCGGGCGTTCGCCGTGCCATCGTCACTCGCCTCGTCGGCATCGGGCTCGGCCGGCAACCGAAGCCGCTTCAGCATCAACGCATTAACCGCGACGATGAAGCTGGACCCCGACATCGACAGCGCCGCGATCTCGGGACGCAGCACAAGGCCCAGGGAAGGCTGGAAGACCCCGGCAGCGATCGGCAGGGCGATCGAGTTGTAGCCGATCGCCCAGCCCAGGTTCTGGTGCATTTTTCGCAGGGTCCCACGGCCGACCGCCAAGGCGGTCGGCACATCAAGCGGATCGGAACGCATCAGCACTACATCTGCGGTCTCGATCGCGACGTCGGTGCCGGCGCCGATCGCGATCCCGAGGTCTGCCTGGGCGAGAGCGGGCGCGTCGTTGACACCATCGCCGACCATCGCCACCTTGCGTCCACCATCCTGCAGCTCGGCGATCTTCGCCGCCTTGTCTCCGGGCAGAACCTCGGCGATCACCGTGTCGATCCCGAGCTGCTCGGCGATCCGCTTTGCCGTTGCCTCGTTGTCGCCGGTCAGCATCACCACCTCGACCTCGGCCTCATGCAGCGCCGCGACGGCGGGCGCCGAGGTCGGACGGGCGGCATCGGCGATCCCGATCAGCCCTGCAGCCCGGCCATCTATGCCGACGATCACAACGGTTCTCCCGCCTGCGGCAATCTCTTCGCGGCTGCTCGCCAGGGCATCGAGTCCGATTCCCTGCTGATCCATCAGGCGGCGATTACCGACCGCGATCCGGTGCCCATCGACCGTCGCGATCGCGCCGTGGCCGGGAACGTTCTCGAACTGCTCTGCATCCGCCTCGGAGCCGCCATCTACCTCTGCCCGCCTCACGATTGCCTCGGCCAGCGGGTGCTCGGAGAGGCGCTCGACCGCGGCGGTCAGGCGCAGCAGCTCCGCCTCCCCGATGCCCTCGACGATGACGTCGGTGACCTCGGGTTCCCCCTTGGTCAGGGTGCCCGTCTTGTCCATGACGACGGTGTCGATCCGCGCCGACGTTTCGAGGGCGATCGCGCTCTTGAACAAGACGCCGCGTTTGGCGCCGAGGCCAGTGCCGACCATGATCGCCGTCGGGGTCGCCAGCCCGAGCGCATCCGGGCAGGTGACGACTACGACCGTTATCGCGAAGAGGATCGCGGCCGAAGCTGGTTCGCTGCTGAACAGCAACCAGGCCGCCAGAGTCAGGCCGCCGCCGACCAAGGCAACGAAGACGAGCCAGAAGGCGGCGCGGTCGGCGAGCTTCTGCCCCGGCGCCTTCGAGTTCTGGGCCTCCTGGACGAGCTTCACGATCTGGGCGAGTGCGGTGTCGGCGCCGACCTTGGTCGCCCGCACTTGCAGCGTGCCGTTCGAATTAATCGTCGCCCCGATCACCTCGGAGCCGGGCTGCTTGTGGACCGGCAGGCTCTCGCCAGTGACCATCGACTCGTCGACCTCGCTCTCGCCCTCCTCGACCAGGCCGTCGACGGCGATCTTCGCCCCCGGCCGCACGAGCAACAGGTCGTCGACCACGACCTCCGCCGTCGATACCTCTATCGTCTCGCCGTCGCGTATCACCAGCGCCTTCGGCGGCGCCAGGTCGAGCAGGGTATGGATCGCATCGTTGGCGCCGCCGCGGGCGCGCATCTCGAACCAGTGCCCGAGCAGGACGAAGGAGGCGAGCACACTGGCCGCCTCGAAGAAGACCTCACCCCCGCCGGTGAAGGTCACGACCACCGAGTAGCCCCACCCGGCGCCGACGGCGACGGCGACGAGGACCATCATGTCCAGAGTGCGGGCGCGGAGGGCGCGTACCGCGCCGGTGAAGAAGATCGAGCAGGAGTAGAAGATCACCGGCAGGCTGAGGATCAGGGTGAAGACGTCCTCGCGCAGGCCGAAGGGCACCCCGGCGTGGAAGCCGAAGACGTCTGAGCCTATCTTCGACCAGAGCAGGATCGGGATCGAGAAGAGCGCTGCCACCAGGAAGCGGTTTCGCATGTCGGCGACCATCGCCGCCATCGACATCTCCTCGTGGCCACCGTGCCCCATCGCCTCCTCCGGCGTCATAGCGGGGGGCTCCGCAATCGCGGCGGGCTGCTCCGGCGCCTGGGGCCCGGGCTCCATCAGCGGGTCGCAGATGTGCTCGGGGACCGACTGCCCGGCGCAGTGATAGCCGCAGTCGGTTACCCAGCGGCGAAGCTCCTCGACCGAGGTGACGTTCGGGTCATAGGAGACGGTGGCCGTCTGGGCCACCGGGTTGGCATCGACCTCTTTCACCCCAGGCCGGCGGCCGACCGCAGCCTCGACCACGCTCTTTTCGGAGGCGCGCAGCATCCCGCTCGCCTCGAGGACGGCGGTGGCGAGTCCGTCCTCCGAGGGCGGAGAGCTCACCAAACCACCGCCTTGGAAGTCGTTTGCATCGCCGTTGCCTCGCTCCTCACCGACGCAGTGTAGGAGTATCGCCGAGCGGCTTGCGGGCACGGTAGAGGGCAAGCGTCCCAAAGAGCGTGCGCAGGCGATCGGTCTGCGCCGCGCCTTCGAGGCCCGCGGCCTCGAAGATCTGCGGCAGCGCACCAGCGGCGTTGTCGCGTGTCTGCTCGACTCCGTCGCCGAGCCTTACCAGGCCGAACAGCGCCCACATCAGCGGATCTGACGGTCGGCCCCAATCGGCGACATGCAACTCGCCGCCGGGTTTGAGGACCCGCACGACCTCACCCGCCGTCAGCTTCTTGTCGGCAGAGGTCAGATGATGGAAGAAGAGGGTCGAGAGGACACGGTCGAAGGAATCGGGCTCGTAGGGAAGCTCGGTGGAGAAGCCACGGTCGAGCTGCATGTCGAGCCCCGCCCGGGCGACCTTGGTGCGGGCGCGTTCGAGGATCTCCGGGTCGGCGTCGAGGCCGACCACCTCGGCCCCGGAGTGCTTGCGCTTGACCTCGATTGCAAGCGTTCCAGTGCCGCAGCCAAGGTCGAGCACGCGGCTACCTGGGCGGGGAGCTGCTTGTGCGAGCAGCCGTCCCTTGAACGTCTGCTCGCGCGTGGTCAGGCGGATCGCCGGGTCATACAGCCGCGTCAGGGAGTGGAAGCGAAGTGCTGGGATGTAGCCCTCGCTCACCGTGCCTCCTCAGTGAGAATGGGTGCCTGGTCGGACGGCGTGCCCGGAGTGGCTCGCCGGCTGCTGCCCGACGAACTGCGCCGGGCCGGCCTCGAAGCGATTGCGGCAGTGCTCGGAGCAGAAGTAGAAGGTCTCGCCGGCGAACTCGTGCTTGATCGCCTTGCCCCGGTCGACCTTCATCCCGCAGATGGGATCGCTGGCGCCGCGGCGGGCGGTTAGGTAGAAGAGCGCCGCGAAGATCGCCAGGCCGACGATGTTCAAGACCAGCTTGTAGTCGAGCTGTACCGAGCCGAAGATGTCGGCGCGGCTCGGTCGCGGCCCGGTCGGGATCAGGTTGGCGGCGCTAAAGAGCCCGTCGATCACTAGCGCCGCGATCACCATCGTCACGAACATCAGCGCGACAATTCGCACCGTGAAGGCCCAGCCGTAGTACTTGCGATAGGCCAAGATGATCGGCAAGACGATCAGGTCGGCGAAAATGAAGGCCATCACGCCGGCGAAGCTGATCCCGCCCGACCAGAGCACCGCGGCGAGCGGGATGTTGCCGACCGAGCAGACGAAGCTGAGCACGGCGATCAGCGGCCCGACGACGACGTTCTCGATCGCGACGACGACCGGCGGCGCGTCCTTGATGAAGAGGCTGTTGAAGAAGTCGTTGCCGAGCAGGCCGATGAAGCCGGCGAGCAGGAAGCCAAGGCTGATCTCCTTGTAGAGCATCTGCCAATCGCCGCGGAAGTTGTGGGCGACATCTGACCAGGCGGATGGAGAGGTGAGGCGCTGGCGCCAGCTCAACTGCTCGCCGGCCATGTGGTGCTGGTGGCCGGTGTCGGCCTCCTGGGCGTGGCGGCGGGCGACCTCCTCAAGCTTCGGCGAGACAAAGACCCGCAGCAGTACCGCCATCAGCACGATCATCACGATGCCGCCGAGGTACTCGGCGAGGGTGAACTGCCAGCCGAGCAGCACCCAGAGCACCAGGCCGAGCTCCCAGACCAAGTTGGTCGAGGCGAACTGGAAGGCGAGCATCGTCGTCGCCGAGGCCCCCTTCTGGAAGAGCGACTTGCCGATCGCAATCGCCGCGTAGGAGCAGGAGGAGGAGGCGGCGCCAAGGCCAGTCGCCTTGGCCAGTGGCCCCGGCCCGCTGCCCGAGAGCGCGCCCTCGATTCGCTCGCGGGGGACCCACGCCTGGACGATCGCTGAGATCGCAAAGCCGAGCACCAAAGCCCACCAGACCTCGTAGGCCATAAGGAACGACTGTTCAAAGCCCTCGCCGATCTTGCTCAATACGTCGCTCATGCCTTCTCCCGAAGAAAAGTGGACTTGACGCAATATACCCTACAGGGGTATCTTATGGTCCATGAACGACAAACCCGGATACACCGCCTCCAGAGATCAACTGCTGAAGCGCCTCGCCCGAGTCGAGGGCCAGGTCCGCGGCGTCTCGCGGATGGTCGAGGAGGAGCGCTACTGCATCGACGTGCTCACCCAGATCGGCGCGGTCCAGGCGGCGCTGGACAAGGTCGCGCTTGGTTTGCTCGACGAGCACACGCGCCACTGCGTGGTCGAGGCCGAGGGCGGCGAGCAGACCGAGAAGGTCGATGAGCTGATGGTGGCCGTTGGGCGCCTGGTTAGGGGCTAAGCACGATGAATCTCAACCATTTGAACCTCGCGGTCGACGATGTGGCCGCGGCAAGCGCCTTCCTCGAGCGGCACTTTGGCCTGCGCCCCGCCGGTCCGGCCCACAAAAACTTCGCCATGTTGCTCGATGACGAGGGCTTCACGCTGACACTGATGGGCGTCGGCAACTCGAACAGAGTCAGCTATCCGAGAACGTTCCACCTCGGCTTTATCCGTCCCAGCGAGGCGGAGGTCGACGAGATCAACCAGCGTCTCAAGGAGGACGGATTCGACGTCGAAGCGCCGAGCCACCAGCATGGCGCCTGGTCGTTCACCGTCCAGGCACCAGGCGATTTCGCCGTCGTGGTGCGCGCGCCCGACAAACGTCATGGCTGACTCCCACGTCCAACCTGCCAGCTCCAACTCCCTGAACGGGTTCCCGCTGAGTGCCACGAGCCACTAGAGCGACGGCCATATGGCAGGCAGCGTCAACCGGCAGATCGGATCGAGGGCGCAGCCTTGCTCTGGTCACCCGAAATCGGGTTTGGCTCGGCCAACGGTGCCCGCTTGGCTAGCCACAGGCCCGCTGCCGAGAGCCCGAGCAAACCGAGGCTAATCGCCTGCGCGGTATTGACCCCTGGGATGAAGTTCGTGGTGTCGTCTCGGTAGTAGAACATCACGAAGCGCCCGGCGGAATAGAAGGCGATCGTCGTCCAAAACAGCGTCAGCGAACGCCGGAAGCGATGGCGCAAAGGCCAGAGCACGGCCAGCATGGCGAACGCCAGGACGATCTCGTAGAAACCCCCCTGGTGGTATGCAAGCTGGCTGCCTGGCACTTCGGCGTTCGGGTTGAGATAGCGAAAGCCCCAGGGCAGGGTGGTCGGTGGGCCGAAGTGCTCGCCGCTAATCACGTCACCGATCCGACCCAGGGCCATCCCCAGGGGAAAGCCGGCAGCCAGAGCGTCGAGGTAGCGAAGGCTGAGATGGGCTCGACGGATGTAGAGCGCAGCGGCCAGTGGGGCGAGGATCAGGGCTCCGAAGAAGGCAAAGCCGTATTGGCCAAGCCACCGGCTTGGGTCGAGGAGCGCGCTCGGCTCGTCGAGAATGAGGAAGAGCAGGCGCGAGCCGACGATCCCGCCGAAGACGAGGATGCCGACGAGGTTGAGTAGACGGTCGCGATCAAGTCCAATTTCCTTCCCGAAGCGCAGCGCGAGCAACGCCCCGCAGAGCAGCCCGACGGCAATCATCACTCCGTGCCAGGCAAGTTCCAGCGGACCGACCCCGAAGGTCGGCGAGATGTCGATAGTGATGGTGGCGATCGCGGACAAGCGCTATGCGTCCAGAGGCGGACTCTGGGTCCCGAGGGTAATCGCACAGGCTCGGCGCGCCCCGCGCAGGCGGACGGCCAGAGCGATACCGGCCAAAGCCAAGCCAGCAGCGCCGAGCAGGGGTTGGATCGGTGCGAAGTAGTTAAAGGCTCCCGAGACTCCGAGCAGGGCGACGACGAGCTTGTTGCAGACCGGACAGCCGACCGCGAGCACCCCGAGGTAGCCGCTGCCGGCGCTGGCGGCGGCGATCCTGTCGCGGGTGCCGCGGGGAAGGACGTAGGTCGCGAGCAGCGCCCCGGTGAGGACGCTGCTCGCGACCCAGAAGAGGTAGTTGCTGGTCGTCGCGGGGGTCATGCGGGTGAACCACGGATTTGGGAGGACGTCGGTCGGTATCCCAATCAAGACAGCGACCAGGACCGTGCCGAGAACCGCGCCGGCGATGAAGCGCGGGCCCAGCAGCGAGCCCAGCCTTGGCTGCATACCGATCGATCTCGTCTGGAGGTAGGACGCGTCCACAGTGGTTCAGGGACCAGCTGACTAGCTCTTCCAGGCGATCCTACAGGGCGTAGGATTTAAGCATCCCAAATTTCTCGGGGCCATCCTGCTAGTTGAATTGCTGAACCTCCTCGTAAGTCAGCGGCCGGCCGCCTCGTTTGGGCTCACGCTGCTGCTTTGTAGTCGGAACGCTTAGCCGCGCCTCACAGCTGGAGCAGTAAGGCGAATCGCCATGCTCCCGTCGCCGGGCGACGATGTTGTCGCTGCCGCAGCCAGCACAGCGCTCTACCGATTCGTCCTCTCGAATACGGTCGAGGAACATTGGCCGGCGCGGTTGCTCGTCGTCGGCAGTGAGTTTGTGATCGGAATTCATCTCGATAAGAGCCTTAAGGAGTCCAGCTAATCCTACAGCGCGTAGGATAAATAATGCCGAAATGTCTCTGTTTGGCGCGTCGACCGGGCGGTGCGGTTTAGCCTTGGCAGGCGTGCGAAGCGTTGCTTGCTCCAAGCGAGGCGACGCCTGCTTGTGCCAAGGCGGGGGTGAAGGCCGCGGTAAGGAGGACGATTCCCACCAACGTCGTGACAAGGCCACGAGCGGCGAAGTCGGCCCAAGCGCTGGGCCGCGCCGCTGGGCGATCCAAGAGAAGGCGAAGCCGGGCGGGTGCTCCAGATCCGGCCAGGGTGGCGAGGGCAGGGCCGGGAACCGGAGCGTCGGCGGCCGCCTTGCAGATGGCGCTCGCCAGGGCGATCGGGTTGCGGGTTCGATCGATCGCGTACTCATCGGCGTCACGCTCAAGACAGAACTGCACTTGGCGGAGGGCGTCTTTGCTCCCGGGCAGCGGTCGGGCGATTGCGAAGGCCAGGTTGGCAGCGACAACCAGATAAGGATGGCGGCGAGCGATATGGCCTCGCTCGTGCTCAAGGCTCGCCGCCAGCTCGTCCTCATCGAGCCGGGTCAAGGCCCCGGTCGAGACGACGATCTTCGCGCCCCGCACTCCCGCGGCCGCGACCACAACCTCCTGCCCGCCGACGATGACGCTTTCCCTCGGCCCCGGTCCCAGCGAGCTGCGCTTGACCCATCTGCTCATCGCCCGCGCCGTCCGCCAGACAGCGAAGACCGCAGAGATCAACGAGAGGCCGAGGACCAGGCCGGGGAGGAAGGTGGCCGCGTCGCCGAGCCGGTGTCCGGAGAAGCCGAGGTGCGTGGCGAAGAAGGGGATTACGGCGTGAAAGCACCAGTGGGTCGTCAGCTGGAAGATCGCCGTGGCGGGGATGTAGAGGATCGCAATCAGCGCCGCCAGCATCACCAAAACCGCCCGCAGCACAAGCACCATGAGCCATAGGGCGGCACCGGTCATCGGCGAGAGGCTGGTGCGCGGCAGCAGGTAGGGAGCGCCAGTGCCTGCCATCAGAAGCGCCCCGAGGAAGTACGTCATGCCTTTGGCCCGTCGCGCCTCTGGGCGACCTCCCGTGCCAGGGCCTCAATCTCGTTCAGCTCCCCAGGTGCCATATCGCCGACGAGCTGCGCGAGGGCGGTGCGGCGAGCGTCGTCGGAAGCCTTTGCCAGGGTCTGCTGCACCGAGCGGGAGTAGTAGTCGCCCTCGCTGACCTTCGCTTCGTAGAAGATCACCTTGCCCTGGCGCTCGCGGCCGAGCAGTTTCCGTTCGGCCAGGCGGTTGAGGATGGTCTGGACGGTGGTGTAGGCGCCGCGCTGGCGTGCCGGCAGAGCCTGTCGGACATCCTCGACGCTGCTGGGCTCACCGAGCCGCCATAGCGCTCGCATCACCTCTAGCTGCAACTCGCCCTGAAGCTGAATAACGCTCTCGCGTGCCATCCGCCAGAGCCTACAGGCGCTTGTAGGCGCTCCGTGAGCGCGGCGCTGGTCGGGCAGCGCAAGTCAGGTTGCAGGCCAGGGGTGACCAGTGCGCCACCTCGGCCTTCTTCCTACAGTCCGTAGGGCATCAGCGCCGAGCCGTCGGCGTTGCGATCCCCAGCGGCCGGTCGCGTGCGGGCCGCGCGGCGCCCACACAAATGACGAAACCAAGACGCAACGAAGAGTCTGCACGCCTCGCTGTCGCCAGATGCGCGGCGGGTTTCGTCTTCCTGCTCGCCGCGCTCTTATTCATATCCAGCCAGGCGATCGCCTCCCCACAGGACGAACTCGACAGCGCCAAGGCCAAGCTCGAACGAACCGAACAGCGCGAAGGCGTCTTGACGAGCACGCTCTCGCAATACAGCTCCGAAATCGACGATTACGAGGGCCAAGTGGCCGCGTTGCGCAGCCGCGAGGCCATCGCTCGGGAAGAGCTCAATGCCAAAGAAGCCGAACTGGCGAAGGCCACCGCGGAACTCGATGTCGGCGAGCAGGAACTGGCGAGCGCCCGGGCGCATCTGAAGCGAGCCCTGGTCGTCCTGCGCGAGCGGCTGGTGGCGATGTATGAGTCGGGTAGCCCCGACATCGTCAACATCCTGCTCTCTTCCGACGGGTACTCCGAACTCGCCGCACGCAGTGAATATCTCGCCCGAATTCAGGACCAAGACGAGTCCATCGCCGGTCGTGTCCGCCAGCTTCGCGACGAGGCGAAGAGCACCGTGCAACGGCTACGAGCCGCCGAGGAAACGATTGCGGCGGCACGCGATGAAATCGCGGCCCGCGAGCAGGAGCTAGTTCAAGCCCGAGCTTCGGCCGAGGCTCGGCAGGCGGAACTGATCGCCGTCAGGGCTGAGCGACAGCACGCCCTGGAAGAAGTGAAGCTCGAGCGCGATGAATTCGGGAACAAGGTCGCATCTATCCAGCAGCAGATCGCCGAAGAAATCAACCAGGCCTCCTCGTCGATACCGCTACCGGCAGGGCCGCCGACGAGCGGAACGAGCTCCAGCGGGCTGATCTGGCCGGTCGAGGGCGTAATCACCTCCGGCTTCGGTCCCCGCTGGGGCAGCTTCCATCCTGGGCTGGACATCGGCGCGGCCGAAGGGACGCCGATCTACGCCGCCGCGTCGGGCACCGTGGTCCTGATGCAGTCCGAGGCTGAAAGCGGGGGCTATGGCAACTACACCTGCATTGATCACGGCGGCGGCCTCTCCACTTGCTACGCGCATCAGACTTCGTTCGCCACGTCGCTCGGAGCGAGTGTCAGCCAAGGGGACTTGATCGGCTACGTCGGCAACACGGGCTTTAGCACCGGCGCTCATCTGCACTTCGAGGTCCGCGTCAACGGTGAACCCCAGGACCCGCTCGGCTACCTCTAGCCGCCGTGGCCGTCCACACCTTCATCTTCGCCGACATGTCCGGCTTCACGGCCCTTACGGAGGCCCACGGTGACGAGGCCGCCGCCGATCTTGCCGCCGCGTTTTCGGCGGCAGTGAGTCCGATCCTGAGCAGGCGCGGCGCTGAAGAGATCAAGAGCATCGGCGACGCATTGATGATCCGCGCAGAGGATCCGGCTGAGGCGATCAGGCTCGGATTGGAAATCGTCCATAACGTTGGGGGTCAGCATCGGTTTCCGACGATCCGCGCCGGCATGCACACCGGCCCCGCCACCGAGCGGGAAGGTGACTGGTTCGGCGCAACCGTCAACCTCGCGGCCCGGGTCGCCGGCCAAGCGGCGGGCGGGGAGTTGCTGCTGACCGCAGCCACGAAGGCGGCCGCAGACTCGAGCAGCTTTGCCCTGCGCGAGCGAGGCCGGGTACATCTGCGAAACGTCACCGAGCCGGTGCTCTTGTTTGGGGCGCTAAGGCGCGGAGTCGTCTCAAGCCAAGACCTGCCGATCGACCCCGTCTGCCGGATGGCGGTCGATCCCGACAGCGCAGCAGGGTCGCTGCGGTACGGCGGCGGCGAGTACTTCTTTTGTTCCCTGGATTGTGCTGGGCGGTTTGCGGCTGAGCCCGCGCACTACGCAACAGGCGAGTAGACGAGTATCGGACGCTGAGCGGCGAGTGGCAGAGAAAAGGAAGCCCCGAGCGCGGCGGGCTACTCGCTGGCGTCGCCGCGGCCGCCTCGCCCGAGGACTGTCCCTCGGCCGTGGTGGTGCCGGCAAGGCGGGGGTCCCTCCGGCAGACCTTCCCAGGTCAGGGTGTCGAGCAGGACGGGCTGCTCGTCGGCGGGGAGGCGGCGCTCAAAGAGCGCCAGCATTTCGCCCATGCCGGTGGTGGCGGCGATGATCCCGTGCAGCTCGAGCTGGTGGGCGGCCTGAGCGACACGGTGGCAGGCTTCGTAGTCGCCTACGTCGCTGGTCATATCGAGGATCGAGAGGCTGACGGTGTCGCGGTTCTCTGCGGCACGGCGATGCCGACCAGCACAGGCACGACGAGGTGATGCGGGTGGCGGGTGTTCCTCTTGGTCTCGTTCATCGGCGATTGCAGCGGGGTTGGGCAAGTAAATCAGTCGGTGCGTTTCTTGTCTTGGGCGTTGCTGGCGGAGAACAATCGTACATCTATACGAATGTTTGTAGAATCGCTCCATGCCACAGAATGCCGATACCTGCGACCTGCTTTGTCTCGACCTACCGAAGGCCGAGCGTGTCCGGCATGGGCTTCCTGCCGCCGAGGCGCTGGAGCCGTTGGCGGCTGGAGCGAAGGCACTCGGCGATCCGACCCGCCTGGCCGTCGCGCTCGCACTAGAGGCTGCTGAGTCGGCCTGCGTCTGCGATCTGGCCTGGATCGTCGGCCGCGATGAGCGGCTCGTCTCTCATCACGCGCGCCAGCTCAAGGGCGCCGGTCTGGCTCGTTCTCGCCGCGAGGGCAAGATGGTGATCTACGAGTTGACCAGGCGCGGGCATGTTCTGGTGGCGGCGGTCGCCGGTCAGGGAGCAATGGCGTGAATCCGGTCGAGCTGGCAAGCGACGCTGCTGCCGCGGGGTGGGCGGCCTCCCCCGCGACCTCGATCTCCCGGGAGCGGTACGAGCAGCTTGCCCGCCGCGTCCGCCTGCTCTCCTGGCTCTCGCTCGGCTGGATGACGATCGAGGGCGCGGTGGCGATCACCGCTGGCATCGTCGCCTCCTCGATCGCGCTGGTCGGCTTCGGCCTGGACTCGGTGATCGAGGGGGTCGCGAGCGTAATCATCATCTGGCGCTTCACCGGGATTCGCGTCTTCTCCCACGCCGCCGAGGAGCGCGCCCAGCGCCTGGTCGCGGTGCAGTTCTTCCTCCTCGCCCCCTACGTCGCTTTCGAGTCGATCAAGGCCCTCGCCGTCGCCGAGCACCCGGAGGTGAGCTGGGTCGGCATCGGCCTCGCGGTCGGCTCGATGATTTTCATGCCGATGCTCGGGATCGCCAAGGAACGGCTCGCCGACCAGCTCGGCTCGGCCGCGACCAAGGGCGAGGGGCGGCAGAACATGCTTTGCGCCTATCTGGCCGGGGCCCTCTTGGTCGGGTTGCTCGGCAACGCGACGGTCGGCGCCTGGTGGCTCGACCCGGTGGTGGGCCTGCTGATCGCCGTCGTCGCGGTCAGGGAGGGCGTCGAGGCGTGGCGGGGCGAGGGCTGCTGCGTCAGCTCGCCGCTCGACGGTGCCAGCTTTGCGGAGAAGTGCTGCGAGGACGACTGCCGCACGAGCGCACCCGACCGGCAATAGGCATTACCCGCGCCCCCGGCAGCGCGTATGTGAGGTCGCGTGTTGCCCGGCTCCCCCAGGGCACGCGGTAGACGTGTTGGGTGCCGCGCAGGCCCTTCAACTTAACCCTCTCCGGCCTCCTCGAAGGCGATGTCGAGCTTGGTCATGAAAGATCTCAAGCGCCCCGGGAAGCAGCTGTATCGCGGGCTCTCCGACCCCCTGTTTTCGAGGCCCTTTGCTCACGGGAACGGCAATGTCCCCGAGGTTGTGGCGAGGGACAAGGCGCCGGCGCGGTTCGCGGCGGAACATCTCGCGGATCGCCGGCTGTGGGATCGTGATCGCGGTTGCGATCACGACGATCAAGGCGCTTGCGATGAGAGTGGCATCGCTACCAATCAGGGCTTGGGAGCCGCTGGCGATCGCGTAGCCGAAGGGCAAGAGTCCAAGCGAGCCGAGCCAGTCATAGGAACTCATCCGGGATAGCTGGTCCTCGGGAATCCTGGTCTGCATCGTCGAGTGCCAAATCGCCCCGAAGATGCCGATCGTCGTGCCGGCCACGAAGGCGCTGCCGGCGATCGCCGGCAGCGGCGCCGCGATCGCCAGCAGAGTCAACGGGGCTGCCCAACTGGTGAGTAGCGCCAGCGACGTAAAGAGAGGACGCCTTGGACGCCAAACGAGTGCGATGAGTCCGCCGACGAGCCGCCCGCCGCCCGCCGCCGCGAGGATCAATGCCCACGAGCCGGGTCCGCCCAGCGATTCCCTCGCAGCCGAAGCGCCGAGGACCTGGAAGGGTCCGAAGACGAGCGCATTAAGCAGCGAGAACTCGAGCACGACGATCCAGAGCCAGGTTTGGCGGCGGAAAAGACCCCAACCCTCAAAGAGGACGCCGATCAAGGATCCCTCGGCGGCGGGTGCGGGAGAGGCAATACGGATACGCGCGAGGAGTGCCGCGCTGATCCCGAAGGTGAGCGCATCGACGGCGAAGGCCCAGCCTGCGCTTGCAATCAAGATCACCACGCCGGCAAGTGCAGGACCAAGCATCGCGCCTGCCGCCAGCACAATCGTAAGCAAAGCGTTGGCATCCTCAATGCGCTTCTCGGGGACCACTTCGGGCACTAGGCCCGACATGGAGGGGTTGAAGAAAGCAGCTCCGCCCCCCTGGATAATTTGCACAAGGAGTAGCTGCCAGAACTGAGCCTCGCCGCTTATCAAGAGCGCGGCGAGAATCGCTTGGCTGGCGAGGCGCGTCAGGTCGGCGGCGATCATTATCGAGCGGCGTGTAAAGCGATCGCCTATAGCCCCGCCGAAGAGGACCAAGGCGACCTCGAAGAGGCCGGAAAGGCCGAAGGCGATGCTGACTTGGGTGCCCGAGCCACCGATTGAAAAGACGGCGAAAGGCAGCGCTGCGATCACGATGAAGTCGCCGCTGAAGGAGGTCAGCTGGGCCAGGAGCAGACGCCGCAAGTTGGGTTCGCCGAGCACCTGTAGGTGGTCGCGTGCCTCCGCAAGTCGGGTCCTCAGCGATCGGCGTCGGGTGGCCGGTGGCGCCGCCTTACCGTTGGTGCTTGGCCTGTCTGCTTCTTCGGGCTCGGTAGCGGGACGGTGAGAGTCGGATGAGCGGATGGGCCGCCCGAGACCCCCAGTCCAGGTCTCGCTTGGCTCCAATCCGCTCATCCCGGCTCTTGTTCTCTCGTCACCGGGAAAGCTCGGGGCTGCTCAGGTTCCGGTCTCTAAGCGCCGCGGCCTGGGCACCGAAGCACCGATCGATGCCGCGGCTAACGACGCCTCGAGACTGCAGCTCGCCCCCCGTCCCCTCCTGCCGTTACACGCTAAAACATTAAACATTGGGGCGGCACTATATCGATACACGCTAAGTCGCGTAACGTGACAGAGGGGGGAGGCCCCTCAGACGTTTCACGTTATAACGGTTAAAAACTTGAAGCGTCGGCGGGAAGGCTGCCATGCACCGTGCCTCCCCGCCGCCGCAGCAAACCCCGATCTCCGACCCACAAGGCGCTGGGCGAAGCGATCGAGGAGCTGCGCGACGAGGCGGACTTGACCCATGAGGAGCTCGCCGATCGTCTCGAGATGTCTTTTCAGCGCATCAGCGAGCTGGAGCGGGGGGTGGCCAATCCGACCCTCGCCACCTTGATCCGCGTCACCGAGGGACTCGATGTGGAGCTCAGTGAGCTTGCCGCTCGGATGGAGCGGATCCGCGGTTCGCGGCGGCGCTGACGTGGGGGAGAGGGGCCGCCCCAGTGTGCCAGCGGTCGCTTGGCCCTATGCCGCTACAAGCGTCACCTCCGTGAAGGATTCGCCAGCGATCTCGCTCTCGTTCTTACGTGGCACGTAGTCGAGATAGATCATCGTCGTCTTCAGGTCACCATGTCCCATCCACTCCTGCAGCGTGCGCGGGGCGACTTTCCCCTCAGCAGCGATGCAGGTCCCGAAGGTGTGCCGCAGGTCGTGAAAGCGGACGGGTCGCACCCCAGCTGCCTTCAAGGCCTTCTTGAACCGTTCGCTCAGGGCCCGGTGGCTGAGAACCGTGCCCTTCTCGGGGTGCGCGAAGACCAGATCGTCATCACCCTGGTAGACGGAGCGCTTGAAGTGCCGATCCAGCTCGCCGGCGACCAGGTCGATGAGTGGCACAGCACGTGAGCCCGCAGTCGACTTTGGGGTGACCCAGTGACCCCGGACGTAGTTGCGCCGCACTCGGATCCTGCTCGCCTCCCAGTCAACGTCACGCCAACGCAGGGCGAGTAGCTCACCCTGGCGTAGGCCGCTCATCGCTGCGGTCAGGTAAAGCGCGCGGTCGGTGCTTCCAAACGGCCTCTTGTCAGGGTCGACTGCTCGCAGCAGTGCGCTGAGCTCAACCTGACTAAGAAACCGGATCTCCTTGCTTCGCCGGACGACAGGCGCCGTGACGAGCTTGCATGGGTTCTCCGTACACCAGCCCTTTTTCACTCCGAAGGTAAAGAGCTGACTCAGCAGCTTGTAGACGTTGAGGATCGTCTTCGCCGCCTTCTCTTCGCCGCGCATCCGTGCCAATAGATCCTCGACACCATCGGAGTTGACCTCACGCATTGGGAGGTCTCCGAAGGGTGGAGGCTGGATATGCGTTTTGAGTAGGGAGCCGTAGGTGCTCAGGGTGGTCGGCTTCAGACCCGTGACCTTGAGGGAGCGAAGAAGACGCTCACCGCCGTCGGTGATCGTGACCTCAGAACCGACGGGCTTGGGCTGCTCGGCATCCATCATCTTGCGCAGCCGTTTTTCAGCTTCGGTCTGAGTCAGTCCCTCTTTGCTGCCTCGTTTTCGAATCAGCGCGATCTTGCGATTGGGCCGGCTGCTTCCGTTGTGCCAGCGACCGAACCACCACTGCTCGCCCTTGGCGTTGGTGACTGGATAGAGGGTTCCGCTGCCGTGATCGCGGCGATTGCCTGAGCTCCGTCTCTTGCTTTCGCCTGCACGACGTCGCGTCTTGGTTTGACTCTCACTCGGAGCAGGCCCGTGTTGAGTTGAATCGCTCTCTTGCTCTGGTGCCGTAAGCGTCGCGGCGCTCATAGGTATCGGCTCCACCAGGGGGCGTTGAAGGCCAAGGGCAAGTGGGCGATCGCGATTTGAGAGAAGCCTGTTCGCTCTAGGGCTACGCGTATCCGGCGGCGGAGGCGGCGGGCATCTAGAAATCCACCTCCTCTCGGGTCGGGGAAAACCAGATCCCCGGCTTCGCGCTTGTCTAGCGAGGCCCGGTGGCGGCTCAGTGAACGGCGGGTATGCGGCGCGAGTCGCACCTGGCGGGCGGTTCCGCACTTCGGAGACCCGAGCTCCGTCTCGCGCAAGACCCGCTCGACGTTGACGGTGCCCGCCGTCCAGTCAATGTCTCCCCATCGCAGCGCCAGCAGCTCGCCCAGGCGGAGCCGCCTGCTGGTGGCGGCGGTCTCGAGCAGCGCACTGTCGATCGATCCATAGCGGCCCCCAAGACTGCGAGCCATCGCGAGGATCACCTCGAGGTCGTGGACGCTTAGCTCCGGCACGAGCTGCCTGGATTTCGAGCACGATGCCTGCCTACCTCGCAGGGCGGCCCATCGAGTTAGGAGGTCTTGGCGGACGCGGGCGATGAAACGGCGCAGGGCCGACGTCGCCCGTTGGCGCTGCTGCGACAGCGCATGGGTCGATAGTTCAATCATGGGGACTCCTTTCTGCGGAGGGCCCCTCTGCCGCACGCTGTTCCTCAATCCAGCTATCTATGTCGCGGTCGTCAAAACGCCGATAGCGCCCGCACTGGACAGAGGGCAGGTCGCCTCGGCGCGCTGCCTTGTAGACCCAGGTCTTGGGGACGCCCAGGCGCCTGGCGATGTAGTCGGCATCCCGGAGCTGATCGCTCATCAGCCTTGGGCGAGACGGTTCTCCGGCATCTGCGGAAATTGCAGCGACGCGGTTCTCACATCCAATACACGGATGGCAAGAATGCGACGCCACCCGCTTGGGCCACGACCCAGCACGCCGAGAATTGCATCCGGCATGCAGGTAGAGGTCCGCAAACGGTCCGCAGTCCCCCGCGGGCAATGCCCGCGGGGGTGCGGTGATTGAGGGGAAAAGCCCTGATTTGCAGGGCGGTATGAGTGCGGCCGAGAGGATTCGAACCTCCACGTCCCAAACGGGACACAAGGCCCTCAACCTTGCGCGTCTACCAGTTCCGCCACAGCCGCTTGAGGGGCGACGATTCTAGATGTTTGGGGGTTCCGGGGCTTTTGGTTGCGGGCGTCCGGGTCTGGCGGTAAGCTTGCGAACAAGTGTTCGAATCAATTGATACTCGGCGTACCGAGGAGGGGAGCTTGGCGTGGAGCTGGATCTGACCAAAAGGCAGAAGGAGATCTTCGACTTCATCCGCCGTTATGCGGCTAAGACCGGCTACCCGCCGACGGTGCGGGAGATCGGCAAAGCCGTCGGGCTGCACTCGTCCTCGACCGTGCATGCGCACCTGTCCAACCTGGAGAAGATCGGGCTGCTCAGACGCGATCCCTCAAAGCCGCGGGCGATCGAGCTGCTCTTCGACAAGGCGAAGAAGACGATCATGCCGGGCAACGGCCTGCCGCTAGTTGGCCACGTTGCTGCGGGTGAGCCGATCGTCGCCGAAGAGAACGTTGAGGAATACATCGAAGTGCCCGACGTGATCGGGGGTGAGGACGGCGATTACATCCTCAAGGTGCGCGGCGAGTCGATGGTTGACGCTGGCATCTTCGAGGGTGACTACGTGGTCGTCCGGCCGGCGGACGATGCGGCCAACGGCGAAATCGTCGTCGCCCTGATCGGTGAAGAGGCGACGGTGAAGCGCTACTTCCGCGAAGCCGACCACATCCGTCTGCAGCCCGAGAACCAAACGATGGAGCCGATCCGTACCACCGAGGCCACCGTGTTGGGCAAGGTCGTTGGGGTCTTCCGCAAGATTTGAATTGACGGTGCGCGGGGCCCGGCGCCCTTAGTCACTACTTAGGCCACTTGCCGGCTTCGATCTTCTTCTTGTAGCGGCGCTGTTTGCGCCTTGCGTCGCGCATCGCCCAGGGGAGCAGACGCAGGGTAAGACGGGGGAAAAGGTCGAGCAGTCGGAGTTGCAGGCCGCGCCAGCGCGGCAGGATCAGGATGGGGCGGGGGTGTTCGGTCAGCTTGCCGACCTCAGTCGCGACCTCCTCGGCGGTGAGCAGGTGGCCGGAGAAAGAGCCGGCGGCATCTGGGTCGTCGAGCTTGTCTTCGAGCATCGGCGTCCAAATCCCGTCGGGGCAGACGGCGGAGAGCTCGACCCCCTCGATGTCAGAGCGGCGCAGATCAAAGAGCGTGCCGAGGGTGAAGGCCATCGCAGCGTGCTTGCTGGCCGAGTAGTTGACCTCGCCCGGAGCGGCGACGATGCCGGCCAGGGAGATCACGTTGATCACGTGACCGCGCCCGGCGGCGATCATCGGCTCCAGCGCGGCGACGGTGCCGTTCATCGTTCCCAGCGTGTTGACATCGAGCATCGTCCGGCGGGTTGCCTCGTCCTGTTCCCAGGAGGGGCCAGTGGCGAGCACGCCCGCGTTGTTGACCCAAAGGTCGAGCGAGCCGGTGCGCGTCACCGCTTCCGCGGCGAGTGCCCGGCAGGCGGCCTCGTCGCGCACGTCCAGGGCCGCTGAGCGGGCGCCGGCTCCGATCTCGGCCGCGGTGCGGGCCGCGGCGTCTGGATCGACGTCGGTTGCGTGGACGAGGTAGCCGCGGGCGCCCAGCTCGAGGGCGATCGCGCGACCTAGGCCACCGCCTGCTCCGGTGACGATGGCGACGGGCATCGCCACGCAGGATATTCGATGCATTTGTCGCAAGCGCGCGTCGCCGCGATACCATCGATGAGCGGGCCGAGCGACTGCGGGGGGAGAGAAAACCCCTCGAGGAAAGTCCGGACACCAGAGGGCATGGCGGTGGGTAACGCCCACCCGGGGAAACCCGCGGGATAGTGCCACAGAAATACACAGCCGATGGCGCGGCCACACGTGAGTCGCGTACAGGCAAAGGTGAAATGGTGCGGTAAGAGCGCACCGGCGTCGCGGTGACGCGGCGGCCAGGCAAACCCCGCCAGGTGCAAGGCCAAGCAGGACCGTCGACCCTGCCCGGCGAGGTCCAGGTAGGCCGCAGGCCGCTTCGGTGGCCCTCGGGGCTGCGGCCCCGGTGAGACAGATAGTCGCTCACGACAGGATCCGGCTTATAGGCCCGCTAACGAAAAGGCCCCTGCAAAGGGGCCTTTTCCATGCTTGGGAAAATTTCTGTCTTAGCGTTTGCTAATCTGCCGCCAACTTCCGCTGAATCTTCGCCCACATATCGCGAAGAGCGGGGGACCCAAAAGTTGGGGCGAATCGCAGGCTTCTGCCGCGTAGCGCAGCTCTTTCAGCGCGAGCCCGTCAGCTAACCCCGTAAGCGTCGTAAAGAGCTATGAAGGCAGGCAGGAACCGCCACGGGCGGAAAGATCATTCACGGCAAGGGCACGCTGCGCGCGCGTACCTCGGCCGACGGCTGCGCCGAATTTCCCTGGCAACGGCGCTGCTCTCCCTGGCTCTGACCCCCCTTGCAGCAGAGGCGCAGACCGGCGGAGCCGCTGCTCCCGCTCCCGAAGGCGGCACCTCGGGTGGGGCGGGTCTCGTCTTCAGTAGCCCTATGCGCACCGCCGGCGCAACCTGGTACGGGCCGGGGCTCTACGGCAATGGCACCGCCTGTGGCCAGACCCTGCGGCCGGGCACGATCGGCGTCGCCCATCGCACGCTGCCCTGTGGAACGAGCGTCAAGTTCAACTACCACGGCCACTCCCTGGTCACCCGGGTCATCGATCGCGGCCCTTACACGCCGGGCAACGACTTCGACCTCACCAACGGCGCTCGCCTCGCGCTCGATTTCGAAGGGGTGGGGCAGGTTCGATATGCAGTCGCAGTCGGCCCCTCTCACTAGCGCTACTAAGCAGGATTTCTCGGTTTGATGGTAAATCTGCCCCGGAACGGGCAGGTTTCCGACGAGAGGAGCATTTGTATGTCGAGGTTTTTGCAGGCAGCTGTCTACGCCGGACTGCTGATGCTCCTCGTCGTCTTTGCTGGTAGCGCCGGCGCCGCCACGGAAGAACGCCAGCACACCACGGTCGTGCTCGGCAATACCGCGACGATGCCCGATCCCTCTTGCCCGGAGTCGCCCTGCCAGGCGATCGGCAGCGTCACCGGCTTCCAGGTCAGCACCAGCCAGGGCTCGCTGCCCTTCCGCGTGCGACGCGACGGCAAGATCACTTCCTGGACGCTCACCCTCTCGGAGCCAACGGCCAGCCAGCGCTCATTCTTCAACGGCTTCTTCGGCACGCCTCCCGAGGCACGCCTCGCCATCCTTCGCCGCGTAGCCGGCACCAACCCGCCCCGCTACGCCCTCCGCGCCCAGGGCTCGGTCCATGTCCTCAGCCCCTACTTGGGGCAAACCGTCAAATTCGGCGCCTCCCTACGCGTCAAAGCAGGCGACATAGTCGGCCTCACAGTCCCCACCTGGGCCCCAGCCTTCGCCCAAGGCCAGTCCTCAACCAGCGCCTGGCGCGCCAGCCGCGAAGCCGGCAAATGCATCGACCCCAACGACGTCCGCCAAGGCGAAGCCCAAGAGAAAGTCGGCACCCGCGCCGAATACGGCTGCCGTTACTCAACAGCGCGGCTGCTTTACACAGTCACCGTAGTCGAGGACTAGCGTGGGGAGGGGTCGGGCACCCCTCCCAAAACGAGCGGCCTGGCGGCCGCTCTTGAGTGTTTTGGGAAGGGCACCCGCCCTCCTATCCACGCTTACGCGACCGAGGGAAGGACCCGCGGCCCGCTCTGGTCTTTGGGTAGCTCAGCTGCTCCCGCAATCAGACTTTGGAACTCGTTGAGCACCAGGTGCGCGACGGCCTCTAGCAGCTCCTCATCGCTCCAGCCGATCTCGCGTGCCTCCTCGTGGAGGTGAAGGGGAGGGTGGCCGTTTGCCTCCAGGGCGCCATGCAGGTACTCGAGCAAGGCCGCCTCTTTGGGATCGCTTGAGTTGAAGCTGCGGGCCCGGGATACCTCATCGAGACCGAGCCCGGCGCTGCGTGCCGACTTCGCGTGTTGGGCAATGCTGTAGGTGTCGTCGCGGTACTCGGCTACCGCCAGCGCGATCCGCTCGCGCGTCGCCCGCGGCAGGACGCCGCCGCGAAGCTCTGACCTCATCCGCGTGTACGCCCGCAGCACGGCGGGCGCGCCGGCGAGCACGCCTACGAACTTGGTCACCGCGCCACCCGTGGCCTGGATCGTTTTGATCAGGGGAGCGCTCTCGTCAGGTGCCGTCAACTCGTCGTGGATCTGGAACCTGCTCACGTCTGTTTTAACTGTCACGTTGCATCCGCCTCCGGCTCCGAGTGGGGAATTCGGCTTTACAGAGCCTTTAATTGGCCTTTACTTTACTTTCAGCCAGCTACTTACGTCTCGTAAGTTATAGCTGCTTTTCGGTCGGCTTGCAAGCTGCCTCAAAGCACCCGCTCTCTACCCGAATACGGGCAGATCTACGCGACCGGTTCACTGCCGCCCGTCGCGGGCCGGTTCGCGATGGAACTTTGGCCTATCGTTGCGCGCTCGAAGCGGACAAGCGCGAGCCCCAGGAGGCAGTTAATGGCAGACCAACCGAAGAGCCCCGCTGACGTCGCCCAGATGGTCAAGGACGCCGACGTCCGCTTCGTCCGGCTCTGGTTCACCGACGTGCTGGGCCAGCTGAAGAGCTTCTCGATCAACGCCTCTGAGCTCGAGGATGCCTTCGAGGGGGGCATGGGCTTCGACGGTTCCTCGATCACCGGCTTCAACCCAATCGAGGAGTCCGACATGATCGCGATGCCTGACCCTTCGACCTTTGCCCTGATCCCTTGGCGCCCGGAGGGCGAAAACGCTGTGGCGCGGATGTTCTGCGACATCCAGGTCCCCGGCGGCGAACCTTACGAGGGCGATCCCCGCTGGATCATGAAGCGGGCGCTGAAACGGGCCGAGGAGATGGGCTTCGATGCCTTCAACATCGGCCCTGAGCTCGAGTTCTTCTACTTCCGCTCGGCAAAGCCCGAGAACGGCATCCCCGAGGGGCTCGACGAGGGCGGCTATTTCGATCTGACCACGCTCGACGCCGGCTCTGACGTGCGCCGCGACACGGTCCTTGCGCTGGAGAAGATGGGCATCCACGTCGAGTACACCCACCACGAGGTCGGTCCCTCCCAGCATGAGGTCGACATGCGCTACAAGGACGCGCTGGCGATGGCCGACGACTGCATGACCTACCGCATCGTCGTCAAGGAGTACGCGATGAAGTACGGCTGGCACGCGACCTTCATGCCCAAGCCGCTCTTCGGCGAGAACGGCTCCGGCATGCACGTACACCAGTCACTTGAAAAAGACGGGGTGAACGCCTTCTTTGACCCCGACGACCAGTACTTCCTCTCGGCCACGGCGAAGGCCTTCATCGCCGGCCAGCTCAAGCACGCCCGCGAGATCTCGCCGCTCTTCGCCCAGTGGGTCAACTCTTACAAGCGCCTCGTCCCCGGCTATGAGGCCCCCGTCTACCTGGCCTGGTCACGCCGCAATCGCTCGGCGCTGATCCGGGTGCCGCTCTACCACCCCGGCAAGGAGAGCGCGACCCGCGCCGAGCTGCGCTGCCCGGACCCCGCCTGCAATCCCTACCTCTGCTTCGCCGGCATGCTGCAGGCGGGACTGGAAGGGATCGAGAAGGGCTACGAGCTGCCCGAGCCGATGGAGCAGAACCTCTACCACCTCTCGCCCGAGGAGCTCTCCCATCAGGGGATCGAGCAGCTGCCGGCGACGCTGGGCGAGGCGATCGAGATCGCGGCCGATTCCGAGCTGGTCCTGCGCACCCTGGGCGAGCACACTTTCCGGCGCTTCGTCGAGATCAAGCGGCAGGAGTGGGACGACTACCGGCTGCAGGTCACTCCGTACGAGATCGAACAGTTTTTGCCCGTCCTCTAGCGCACGGCGCGCGGGTCCTGTCGCGGCAGGGACCCACCACCCCTTCCGGTCGCTAAAGCGTCCTCAGGGGTGGTTCCCCCTACCGCGCCACCCGCGCGAGGGGCGCTAGGGGCGGACCGGTTCTTGCTCGGCGTGGGGAGGGGCTGCGGTTTCGTCCCTTGGCCTTGAGAGATTCTGAGGGCCACCAGAATTTGTCGCCTAGGGAGAGGGCGATTGAGGGGACTAGGACGCTGCGGACTAGGAAGGTGTCGAGGAGGACGCCGAAGGCGACGACGAAGCCGAGCTCGGTGAGGAAGGTGAGGGGGAGGACTGCGAGGACCGAGAAGGTGCCGGCGAGCACGATGCCGGCGCTGGTGATGACGCCGCCGGTGACCGCGAGGGCGCGGAGGATGCCCTGTTTGGAGCCGTGTTTGATCGTCTCCTCGCGGGCGCGGGCAATCAGGAAGATGTTGTAGTCGACGCCCAGGGCAACCAGGAAGACGAAGGCGAAGAGCGGTAGCGAGGGGTCCGAGCCGGGGAAGTCGAAGATGAATTCGAAGGCGAAGTAGCCGACCCCGAGCGCCGCGAGGAAGCTGAGGATCACGGTTCCGATCAGGACCAGCGGCGCGACCACGGCGCGCAGCAGGCCGATCAAGATGAGGAAGACGACGAGGAGGATGATCGGCGGGATCACGATCGAGTCCCAGCCTGCCGCGTCGCGGACGTCGAATTCGACCGCCGTCGGCCCGCCAACCAGGGCTTCTGGCGAGGCTCCGTGGGCCGCCTCGCGGATCGGTTCGACCAAGTCAAAGGCCTCGGTCGAGTAAGGGTTGGGTTCGAGCGTCGCCTGCACCAGGGTGCCCGGCGGGCCCTCGGCCACCGGCTGGGAGACCGCCTCGACACCTTCCGCTCCGGCCACCGCTGCCCGCACCGCGGGCACTTCGGAGCGATCGGGCACGACGATGTCGGTGAGCGCGGTCGTGCCCGGCGGGAAGCTCTTGTCGAGCAAGTGCTGGCCTTCGACCGATTCGACTTCGGTGCGGTAGCTGTCTTCGCTGGTCAGTTCGGTCGAGAAGAAGGCGAAGCCGCCGCAGAGGACGAGCAGGACGACAATCGAGCCGGTCATGACACGGCGTGGCGAGACCGCCACGCGATCGCCGACGCGCTTCCAGGCGCCGTGCGTGGCATCGGAGGCGTGCTCGAGGCGGTGGCGTCGCGCCTCGTATGGCGTGAAGACGGCGCGATCGAGCGGACCGACGAGCAGCGAGGGGATGCGGCGGCCGCTGAGTATGCGCAGCAGCCAGTTGATCAGGACCAGGGGCAGCAACACGAGCACCAGCAGGCTGGCGGCGATCACCCGCAAGAGGGCGCCGATCGCAGAGCCCTCGACGATCGAGCGCCGCGCCCGCTCGGAGACCTGGCCGCCGTCGGGCGTGGTCCCCGGCGTGTGCGGGACGAAGGGCCAGAAAGCGCGGCGGCCGAAGATCGTTAGCAGCGCCGGCAGCAGGGTGAGCATCGAGAGTGCCGCGCAAGCGATCCCCATTGCCGCGATCGGGCCGAGGCCGGCGGTGCCGTTGACCTTGGCCAACATCAGGCAGAGCAAGGCGGCCACCACGGTCGCCGCCGAGGCGAAGATCGCCGGACCGGCCGAGGCAAGCGCCGTGCGCATTGCCTCGTGCTTGTCGACCGTGTGGTGCAGCTCCTCGCGATATCGCGAGACGAGCAAGAGGGCGTAGTCGGTGCCCGCGCCGAGGACGAGGACCGACATGATCGAGCTCGACTGGCCGTTGACCGTCACTCCCAGCTCAGTCAGGCCGTAACCGAGCGAGCGAGAGAGGAGCTCGGCGAACATCACCGCGATCAGCGGGATCAGGAAGAACATCGGCGAGCGATAGATGACGATCAGCAGGAAGATCACCAGGCTGAGTGCCGCCAGCAGCAGCGTCCCGTTGATGCCTTCGAAGACTTCGATCGCGTCGGCCGAGAAGCCCGCGCCACCGGTGATCTTGGCTTCCAGGCCGCCGCTTTCGTCGGTGATTTGGTCGCGCCAGTACTTGACCGGGTCGACGATCCGTTCACCCTCACCTTCGGCTTTGATGTAGGCGGTGATGATCGCCTCCTTGCCGTCCGGCGAGCAGGTCGGGCCGACAAAAGGTGCGTAGTCGGCGGGCTGCCCCGGGACGGCGACCGGGCTGCCGCCGGTGGCCGGGCAGGTCGTGGCAAGGCCTTTAGCCGAAGCGGCGGGTTTCGTGGTGCTGGTCTGCTTGCCCCCGGAAGCGGCGGTTTCGCCGTCGGGGATGACGCCCGGGAAGCGCTTTTCGGTCATCCGGCCGACGTCTTCGACGATCGTTTGCCGGTCGGCGGCGGTAAGCCCCGAGTCGCGCCGGTAGACGATCACCGCAGGGGCGATTTCACCGTTCTGCAGCGACTCGGTGGCGTCGAGCGCCTTCGTCGATTCGGCGCTGCCCGGCAGATAGGAGGTCGCCTCGTTGCTTTCGGCGTCTTCGAACTTGCCCGGCAGGTTGACCCCGAAGGCGATGAAGATCGCCGCGAACCAGATCGCGAAGACGACCCACTTCGAACGGCGACCGGCGGCGAAGGTGAAAAGCGAGCCTTTCACTGGTCCTGCATCCTTAGCAGGTCGATGAGGCCGTCCGCGTCGGTGACCGGCTGCTGGCAGGTGAAGCGCTCGCAGACGTAAGCGGCGGACCTGCCCTCGATCGTCGGCCGGTCCCTGAGCAGCGCTGGGGTGTCGCTGCCCTCTGGGCCGCCGGCCAGGACCAGGTGGGGGCGGTGCGCGCTGCGCACGGTGGCGGCCAGCTCGGCGAGGTCGTCGCCGATCAGTGCGACCTCCTTCGCGGGGGAGAGGTGGAAGTCGATGGCGCGGAGGAGGTGGGCGAAGGACTCTGGGTGCTGGCCGGCCGGGCCGGCGAAGAGGCGGAGGACGGATTCCGCGGCAGCTTCATAGGAGCGCTCGCCGCTGAGAGCGGCCAGGCGGAGCAGGCCGAGGGCGGCGGAGGAGTTGCCGGAGGGGATCGGGTGATCGCCGATCTCCTTACGCCGGGCGATCAGCGCTTCGTGGTCGTCGGAGGTGGAGAAGAAGCCGCCGCGCTCCTCATCGGCGAAGCGGTCGAGGAGGGTGTCGGCCAGCACGCGGGCCCGCTCGAACCACTCGGGCTCGAAGCTCGCTTCGTAGAGGGTAAGCAGCGCCTCGAGCAGGAATGCGTGGTCCTCCAGATAGGCGCCCAGGTGCGCGGGGCCGTCCTTGTAGGTGCGCAGCAGGTTGCCGTCGGGATCGCGCAGCTCGGACCAGGCGAAGTTGGCGCAGGCACGGGCCGCGTCGAGGTAGTTCTCGCGTCCCAGGACCGCTCCGGCCTCGGCCAGCGCGGCGATCATCAGCGCATTCCAGGCGGTGAGCCGCTTGTCGTCGAGCCCCGGCCAGACGCGCTTGGCGCGCGCCGCATAGAGGGCGCGCCGCATCTCATCCAGCCCGTCGGGCTCGGCCGCATCGACCCCATCCGCAAGATGCAGGATGTTCCGCCCCTCGAAGTTCCCCGCCTCGCTGACTCCATAGAACTGCATCAACTTTTCTATCTGCTGAGAGGAAAAGTTGATGCAGTTCGCCTCTTCGGTCGCCGCGGATGCCGGGGGCGCCAGGGCGTTGCGGATCTGCTCGGGGGTCCAGACGTAGAAGCGGCCCTCCTCGCCCTCGGAGTCGGCGTCGAGGGCCGAGTAGAAGCCGCCCTCCGGGCCGCGCATCTCGCGCAGTGCCCAGTCCAGTGTCTCCTCGCAGGCGCGTCGGTAGCGCCGATGACCGAAGACCTGCCAGCCGTGCAGGTAAGCGCGGGCCAGCAGGGCGTTGTCGTAGAGCATCTTCTCGAAGTGGGGCACGAGCCAGACGGCGTCGACCGAGTAGCGGGCAAAGCCGCCGCCGATCTGGTCGTAGATGCCGCCGGCAAGCATCGCGTCGAGGGTCCGCTCCGGGATCTCTCGCTCGCCGCGGCTCAGCAGCAGCTCGAGCGAGGACGCCGGCGGGAACTTCGGAGCGCCGCCGAAGCCGCCGCGCTCCATGTCGGCGATGCTGCGCAGCCTCTCCACCGCCTCTTCGAGGAGTACCGCCTCCGGTGTCTCGCTCGCCGGCTCGACCCGGCCGATCGCGCCCAAGCGCGCCCGCATCTCGGGCGCCCGTTGCCGCAACTCCTCGCGCTTGCTCTGAAAGGCGTCGACGACGGCTTCCATCACCATGCGGAAGCTCGGCATGCCTCGTCCCTCGTCGGGCGGGAAGTAGGTGCCGCCGTAGAAGGGCACTCCCTCGGGGTCGAGGAAGACCGTCATCGGCCAGCCGCCTTGACCGCTGATCGTCTGCACCGCCTCCATGTAGAGGGCGTCGACGTCGGGGCGCTCCTCGCGGTCGACCTTGACATTGACAAAGTGCTCGTTCATATAGGCGGCGGTGTCCGGGTCCTCGAAGGACTCCCGCTCCATCACGTGGCACCAGTGGCAGGCGGAGTAGCCGACGGAGAGCAGGATCGGGCGGTCGTCTTCGCGGGCTCGGGCCAGCGCCTCCTCCCCCCACGGGTACCAGTCGACCGGGTTCTCGCGGTGCTGGAGCAGGTAGGGACTGGTCTCCTGGGCCAGGCGGTTGGCCATGGGCTCACACTACCCGCGGACTGAGAAAACACCGCCCGACCCGAACAGGCCAACTTTTGGCAATAGCCGGTAGATGAAATTCGTACGCATTCAGTGGACTCACGCCTGGGAGCCGATCCGAACCGCCGCGGAAAGTTCTAACTTCAGTAAGTGGCGACAGAAGAGTTCCCGATCCAGAGCGATCCGGCGATCGAGTCGGTGCTCGCCAAACTAGAGCCGGATGACCGCAAGGTCCTCGACGAAGCGCTTGCCAAGGCCGAAAAGACCGAGGCCGAGCTGCGCTACATCGCCGACCACGACTCGCTTACCGGCCTGCTTGACCGCCGGCGCTTCCGCGCCGAGCTGGACCAGTACGTCTCCTTCACCGCCCGCTACGGCGGGCAGGGCGCGGTGATGATCATTGACATCGACGGCCTCAAGGCGATCAACGACAGCTTGGGCCATCACGCCGGCGACAACCTGATCCGCCACGTCGCCGCGATTATGCGCGAGCGGGTGCGGACGACCGACATCGTCGCCCGCCTCTCCGGCGATGAGTTTGCCGTGCTGATGCCGCAAAGTGACACGGCCGGTGCCCTGCAGCTGGGCGAGGACCTGCGCGCCCAGGTCGCCGAGGACGCGGCGGCCGGGCTCGATACCGAGCAGGCGACGATCAGCGTCGGAATCACGATGTTTGGCGGCGAGCGCGGGATCGGTGCAGAGGCGATCCTGGTCGCCGCCGATCAGGCGATGTACCGGGCGAAGGAAGAGGGACGCAACCAGATCGCCCTTTTTCAGGACCCGACAGAGCCGCAGCGCCAACAGCTCCGCCGCCAGACGACCAGCGCCCGGATCCGCGACGCGCTTACCCACGACCGCCTCAGCCTGCACACACAACCGATCCGCAGTCTTGCCTCGGGCGGGATCGAACGTTATGAGCTGCTGCTGCGGATGACCGGCGAGAACGGCGAGCTGCTGCCGGCGGCCTCCTTCATCGAGGCCGCCGAGCGCTCGGGCATGGTGCAGGAGCTGGACCGTTGGGTCGTCGTTCAGGCGCTCGAGCTGCTTGCCCAGCGCGAGCAGGACGGTGCGCCGGTCTCGCTGCACGTCAACCTCTCCGGCGCCTCGGTCGCCGACCTCTCGGTGCTCGAATTCATCGAGCGTCGCCTCGACGAGGGCGAGGCCGACCCGGCGCGCTGCACCTTCGAGATCACCGAGACCGCGCCCGTCCACAACTACGAAGCCGCTGCCGGCTTCGCCGACCGCATCACCGAGTTCGGCTGCCAGGTCGCGATCGACGATTACGGTGCCGGCTTCGGTCCCTTCCACTACCTGAAGAGCATCCCCTTCGACCTGATCAAGATCGACGGCTCCTTCATCCGTGACATGCCCAACAGCGACGCCGACCAGCTCACGGTCCAGGCGATCGTCCAGATTGCCCGCGGGCTTGGCAAGACGACGATTGCCGAGTACGTGCAGGACGACGTCACCGCGCAGATGCTGCGCGAATACGGCGTCGACATGGCTCAGGGCTACCACCTGGGCCGCCCGGTCGACGTCGCCGAGGCGCTCTAGCTCTCGCGCAACTGCGCCCGCTTGATCTTGCCGCTGCTCGTCTTCGGCAGCTCGGTGGCGAACTCGATGATGCGGGGGAACTTGTATGGCGCGGTCTCGCGCTTGCAGTGCTCCTGTAGCTCGCGAGCCAACTCGTCGCTGGGCCCGCGATCGCGCGGGACGACGATCGCGCGCACGACGGAGCCGCGCTCGGGGTGGGGGGCGGCGACGGCGGCCGCCTCGGCGACGGCGGGGTGGGAGAGCAGCGCTGACTCAACCTCGAAGGGGCCGATCCGGTAGCCGGAGGAAAGGATGATGTCGTCGTCGCGGCCCTCGAAGTAGAGGTAGCCGTCTTCGTCCTGGCGGACCAAATCGCCTGTTGGCCACCACTCGCCCGCGAAGCGCTCGCCGTCGAGGTAGCGAGAGAAGAAGGTCGGGGAGGAGGCGGCGCGCAGCTGCAGTTCGCCGGCCACCGATCCCTCGGTGCGGTCCTCGCCCGCGGGAACGATGCGGATCTCGAGACCGGGCAGGGGTTTGCCCATCGAGCCGTGGCGGACCGGCTCGCCGGCGAGGTTGCCGCTGATGTGGCCCGTCTCGGTCTGGCCGTAGCCGTCGGCCGGCTCCAGCCCGTCCATCTGGGCGCGGAAAGCATCGATCGTCTCAACCTCGAGCGGCTCGCCGGCGGAAACCATGCGACGCAGGGAGGGAGCCGGCCGCAGCGCCGTTCGCTTCGCCAGCATGCGGTACTCGGTTGGCGCCTGGCAGAGCACGTTGACGCCGAGCGCATCGGCGAAGTCGAGCCGCTCGGCAGGGTCGAAGCGGCCGTCGTGGATCACCGCCGCAGCGCCAGTCAGCCAGGGTGCGAGAAAGACGTTGCGCGCCGACTTCGACCAGCCGGTTGCCGTCGTGCACCAGACCAGCTCGCCCTTGCGCGAGCCGAGCCAGTGCTCCGCTTGGGCCCGCTGGCCGAGCAGGTAGCGGTAGGCGTGGACGACGCCGCGGGGCTCGCCGGTGGTGCCGGAGGTGAAGACGATCAGGGCGGGGTCCTCAGGTTCCATTGCTTCGACTGGGGCTGGTGTCTCCTGCGGTAGGTCCTCATCGAGCGCTGCGGCAACCTCGTTCATCGTCATCGTCGCGACCCCGTCGGGAAGCTCAGCGAGAAGCGCGTCCTCGCCCACGCAGAGCTTCGGATTTGCCGCGGCCACCCGCAACGCCAGATCCTGCCGCCGCAGCTGTGTGCTGCAAGGCAGTGCCACTGCCCCCATGCGCCAGCATGCCAGCAGCGAAAGCACCCACTCGATCCGATTCCCCACCAGCGTCATCACCACGTCGCCGCGTCGCACCCCGCGCGCTGCGAGGGCACCCGAAAGCCCGGCCGAGCAAGCGATCAGTTCGCCGAAGTGCCAGTCGCGGCGGTTGCCCTCCCCATCGACCGCGACGATCCCCAGCCGCGAGGCCGGTGATCGCTCGAGGACATCCTCGATGAAGTTCATGGCAGGGGGACCCTCATTGCGGATCTGGACTTATAGAGAAACGGCGTAGAGCGCGGGGCATCTGTTCCTTATACTGATAAGTATAATACTTATTCGTATAAGACAGTCCCAGCTCCGCCCCTGCAGTTAATATATTTACAGGTATAATACCTTTAGGTATATAAAGGCTAGAGAATGACCAATCCCTTCAGCTTCGGTGCGCTCGCACTCGACGACTCCTTCGCCGATCGCGAAAGTGAGCTTGCCGAGCTAACGAGCGATATCCGCAATGGGCAGGACGTCGTCGTCTTCGCGCCGCGCCGCTGTGGCAAGTCCTCGCTGGTCTGGCGCGCGGCGCATGCCCTTGCCGCCGATCGGGTGCTTGTGGCGCAGGTTGACTTGATGACCACGCCGACCAAGGAGAGCCTCGCCGCGGCGCTGGCCAAGTCGATCTACGAGCAGATCGCCTCTCCCTTGGAGCGAGTGCGGGAGAAAGCGCTCGCGCCATTCCGAGGCCTTCGCGTTCAGCCCACAATCAACGTCAACCCCGACGACGGGAGCTTCTCCTTCGGTTTTGGCATCGGCCAGCGGTCGGCCGAGATCGACGCCACCCTGGAGAGGCTGTTGGAGCTTCCGGCCGAGCTCGGCAGCGCCAGGGGCCGACAGGTTGCGCTGGTGATGGACGAGTTCCAGGAGATCGACGACATCGACCGCGGCCTGCCCAAGCTCCTGCGCGCGGTCTTCCAGCGCCAGCCCGAGGTCGCCCATGTCTACTTGGGCAGCAAGCACCACATCATGAAGCGCATCTTCAACGACGCTAACGAGCCGTTCTGGCGCAGCGCCAAGTCGATGGAGCTGGGGATGATCCCAGCCGAGCCCTTCGCCGCCTTCATCGTCGATCGCTTTCACGGCGGGGGTAGAGCGGTGGAGGACGACGTCGTCGGAGAGATCCTGGCCCGCACCGGCGGCCACCCCTACGCCACGCAGGAGCTCTGCTACTCCCTTTGGGAGCAGACCCCTGAGGATGAAGTTGCGACGCCAGAGCGCCTGGAGAGGGCGATTGCCGCCGTGCTGCGCTCAGAGCATGCCCATTTCAGCCTGCTCTGGGATGGCGCGTCGGCGGTGCAGAAGCAGGTTCTGCGGGCCCTCGCGCGCGAACCCGGCCACCCCTTTAGCGCCGCCTATCGCGACCGCCACAGCCTGCCCCCTGTCACCAACGTGCAGAAGGCCCTAACTGCGCTGACGAAGCGTGAACTGGTGAAGGGAGAGGGCGGCGCTTACCGAATCTCAGAACCTTTTCTCGCTGAGTGGCTACGAGCGAACATAGACGGGGTCTATCCCGACTGATTCCGGTTCGAGAAAGGGGCCGGGGTGCCCCTCACCACCTACCGCAGTTCGCTCGAGCTCTTCCCCAGCAACTGCCGCGCGACGATGAGCAGTTGGATCTGCTGAGTCCCCTCGAAGATGTCGAGAATCTTCGCGTCCCGCGCCCACTTCTCGAGCAGCTCGTTCTCGCCGTAACCGATGGCGCCGCAGAGCTCGACGCAGCCGAGGGCGACGTCGACGCAGGTGCGTCCCGCCTTCGCCTTCGCCATCGAGGCCTGCAGCGAGTTCGGCTTGCCGTTGTCAGCCATCCAGGCCGCCTGCAGGGTGAGCAGGTGGGCCGCCTCGTAGTCGGACTCCATTTCGAGGTAGCGGGCTGCGGCAGCGGATTGGGAGAGCGCCGGCGTGTCGTAGTCGATCTCGACGCCCGCCTCCTCGAGTCGCTTGCGCGTCTCCTCGAGCGAGGCACGGGCGACGCCGACCGCCATCGCCGCGACCAGCGGCCGCGTGTTGTCGAAGGTCTGCATCGCGCCGCCGAAGCCCTGCTTGGTGTTGATCTCCGGATCACCGAGCAGCGCCTCCTTCGGCACCCGGCAGTTCTGCAGGGTGAAGTTGGCCGTGTCGGAGGCACGGATGCCGAGCTTGTGCTCGAGCCGGTCGAGCTTCAAGCCGGGGTTGTCGCGCTCGACGATGAACGACTTGATCGCCGCCCGGCCCACTTTGCGGTCGAGCGTTGCCCAGACCACGATCAGGTCGGCGCGATCGCCCGAGGTGACGAAGATCTTCTCGCCGTTGAGCACGTACTCGTCGCCGCTGAGGTCGGCTGTAGTGCGGATCGCTGCCGAGTCGGAGCCTGCCTCGGGCTCGGTGATCGCCATTGCCGCCCATTTGCCGCCGTACTGCTTCAGCTGCTCGTCGCTCGCCACCGAGGCGATCGCCGAGTTGCCGAGGCCCTGGCGGGGCATCGAGAGCAGCAGGCCGACGTCGCCCCAGCAGAGCTCGATGATGCCGAGCACGGTGGAGAGGTTGGAGCCGTTGCGGTTGCCCGCGTCGGCGTCGCCGTTTGACTCGCGGCGCACGCCGGCTGCCCCGGCGCCGCCGATGTCGCTCCCCTCGTTCATGCCGTCGATCAGCGAGGCGAGCATGTCGAGCTCCTTGGGATAGGAGTGCTCGGCCTCGTCGTACTTGCGTGAGATCGGCCTGAAGACCTCGGTCGCGACTTGGTTCGCCTGACTGGCGAGGGGCTTGAACTTCTTGGGTATCTCGAGATTGATCATGGCTTCCTTTCAGCTCTAAGCGCTTGGCGCTAGACGAGCAGGGCGCCCTCCATCACGCCCGCAGCACGGAGGTCGCGGTACCAGCGCTCGACCGGGTGCTCCTTGACGAAGCCGTGACCGCCGAGCAGCTGCACCCCTTCGGAGCCGATCTGCATGCCCTTCTGGGCGCAGAGCCGGCGGGCCATCGCCGTCTCACGGGCGAAATCCTGCCCCTGGTCGGCGCGGCTGGCCGCGCGGTAGGTGGCGAGCCGCATGCCTTCGGACTCGATGCCGATGTCCGAGACGGCGAAGGCGACGCCCTGGCGGTTGGAGATCGGTTCGCCGAAGGCGACGCGCTCGTTGACGTACTGCTTGACGTAGTCGAGCGTCGCCTCGGCAGTACCGACCGCGAGTGAGCACCAGGCGATGCGGGCGCGCTGCACGCACTCGACGTAGTCCTCGCGCTTGCCCTCGCCCATCAGGGCGGCGGCGGGCAGCTTCACGTCCTCGATCAGCAGGCGCCCGGTGGCTGCGGGGCGCAGCCCCATCGCCGGCTCCTCTTCGACCGTGAGGCCGGACGTCCCGGACTCGATCACGAAGAGCGCCGGGCCGAGATCCTCGGCCTCGGCGGCGACGACGAAGAGCTCACACTCGGAGGGCCGGGCGAGCAGCGACTTGGTGCCGCTGAGAACCCAGTCCCCGCCATCCTTGCGCGCCGTCGTCTCCAGTTTCAGCGGATCGAACAGCGGCCGCGGCTCGAGGATCGCCAACGCCGCCGCTGGCGTGTCCTCGCCGGTGAAGGCGGGCAGGTAGGTCGCCTCCTGCTCGGGCGTGCCCCAGTGGCCGATCGCGGTTGCGACCGCGCCGGGGGCGAGCGCCGCGTAGGCGATGCCCATGTCGCCATGGGCGAGCGCCTCGCCGATCAGCACGCTAGTCACCGCGGCCTGCTCGTGCATGACGCCGCCGAGCTCCTCGGGGACGCCGAGCATGTTGATGCCGAGCTCGTTCGCTTGGTCGATCAGCTCAATCGGTGTGGACTTGTCGAAGTCGGCCTGCTTTGCTGCGGGCCGCAGCTTCGCCTCGGCGAAGTCGCGCACGCCTTCCTGCAGCATCTGCTGCTCGTCGTCGGGGGTGATGTCGAAGAGACTGCGCGGCTTGCTCGGCACCTGGCGAGCCGGGCCGGTCAGTTTCTGGGCGGCCTTGAAGCTGCGCCCGGCGGCAGTTGCCGAGCGGAAGCCGTTCTTGGTGCCGGTGAAGAGCGCGCGCTCGACCTGTTTGCGGATGCGGATGCGGTCGAGCAGGTCCGAGCCGGCCAGCCTGTTGAGCCAGCGCAGGCCCAGGCCCATGCTGCGCTCGGCCACTCCCTTCTCCTCAGTTGAGGTGGGCATCTCTACTTCCTCCCGTCTTTGGATTTGGCCTCGAGCGGCACCACGCGGCCGTCGAGGTGCGGTGTGCCGCGCTTTGCGTCGCGCACCGCGAATTCGATGTCTTCGTCCTGCGAGCTGCTGGCGAACTCGACCCGGCCCGGGAGCAGGATCGGCTTGCGAAAGCGAACGTCAACCTGAAAGGCGTCTGGCAAGCGATTCTCGATCGCCGCCAAGCAGCGCGCCTTGGTCCACATCCCGTGTGCGATCGCCCGCGGGAAGCCAAGGGGCTTCGCCGTCCAAGCGTGCATGTGGATCGGATTCCGATCCCCCGAAACGGCCGCATACCGCCGCCCCAGATCCCCACCGAGCTTCCACTCGGCGTTCGCGACCTCGTCCTCGCGAACTGCATCAAATTCTCTACCTGCTAGACCGGAAATTTGATGCAGTTCGGATTTATTGGCCTTCGGGTCGGCTTCGTCCCCGCTGCCGCGGCGGAGCATTGTGCTGGTGGACTCCCAGACGATTCGGTTGCTGGACTTGACCTTGGTCTGCAGGCTGAAGGTGCGGCCCTTGGGATGAGGCCGGAGCTTGGTCGGCTTGACCGTGACAGTCAGCTCCTCGTCGAGGCCGATGCGGCGGTGCTGGCTGATGCGGTTCTCGACATGGACGAGGCCGACGGCGCCGAAGGGGAAGCTGCCTTCGGCCATCACCGCCATGTGCAGCGGGAAGGCCAGCACATGGGGGTAGGTCGGGGGCAGGTGGTCGCGGAGAGTGAAGCCGCAGACGCGGGCGTAAGCAGCAACCTGCTCGGCTCCGGCCTTGACCCGCGGCAGGGTCAGCTCGATCTCCGGGATCTCCTTGCCGCGGCCGGGCACGAAGGGGAGCAACGAGGCGCCGGGGACCATTGGCGCCGCTGCGCGGGCGTAAAGAGGCAGGATGCTGGGTGAGCTGTCTAGCGTGCGTGTCGTCATCAGGCTCCCAGCAGGCTCTGGCCGCAGACGCGGACCACGTTGCCGTTGACGCCGCTCGAGGCGGGACTGGCGAACCAGGCGATCGTCTCGGCGACGTCGACCGGCAGGCCGCCCTGCGACATGCTGTTCATGCGCCGCCCTGCTTCGCGGATCGCGATCGGCATCTGCGCCGTCATCTGGGTCTCGATGAAGCCGGGGGCAACCGCGTTGATCGTCATCTTCCGCTTCGCTAGGTCCGGCGCCAGCGCTTCGACCATGCCGATCACGCCCGCCTTCGAGGTGGCGTAGTTGGTCTGGCCGGAGTTGCCGGCGACGCCGCTCATCGAGGAGACGCAGACGATGCGGCCGTTCGGGCGCAGTAGCTTCTGCTCGAGCAGCTCGTCGTTGATCCGCTCCTCGCTGGAGAGGTTGATCTCCATCAGCGAGCTCCAGCGGTCCTCCGGCATCTTGGCGATCGTGCGATCGCGGGTGACGCCGGCGTTGTGGACGAGCACGTCGATGCCGTCGGGGATCGCAGCGGCGATCTGCAGCGGCGCGTCGGGTTCGGTGATGTCGAGCTCGATCGTCTCGGCACCGAGCCGGGCGGCGACGGCAGTGAGGTCGGCGGAGAGTGCCGGTACGTCGAGCAGGACCAGCTCGGCACCGTCGCGATGGAGCGTCGTCGCGATCGCCTCGCCGATTCCGCGCGAGGCGCCGGTGACCAGGGCGACCTTGCCCTCGAGTGGACGCTCCCAGTCGACCTTCTCGGCCTTCGCCACAGCCGCTCCGACCTCGATCACCTGGCCGGAGACGTAGGCGGAGCGTGGCGAGAGCAGGAAGCGCAGGGTCGAGTCAATCTCACCCTCGGCGCCCTCGGCGACGTAGACCAGCTGCACGGCGATGCCGCGGCCGATCTCCTTGCCGAGCGAGCGCGTGAAGCCCTCCAGGGCTCGCTGCGCCGTTGCCGCGCGGGCCGGCAGGCCAGCTGGTGGCGTGCCGAGCACAACGATGCGGCCGGAGTGCTGCACTCGCTTCACGTTGGGGTGGAAGAACTGCTGCAGCCCGACCAGCTCGGTTGAGTCGGCGATGCCGGTCGCGTCGAAGACCAGCCCCTTGACCGCTGCACTTGTCGTCTCCGGTCGCGCTGCGCCAATCTCACCCACAACCTGCTCGAGTCGCTTACCGAGCCGGCCGCGCGGCGCACCGCCAACCAGCACTGTGCCCGAGACGACCGGCGCCCCGGCCTCAAAGCGCTCCAGTTGCGCCGGCTGTGGCAGGCCGACCCGGCCGGCGATCATCCGGCCCGGAGGGGAGTTGACTACCTGTGTGTAGAGGTCGCTCACTTGTTTCCTCCTGTGCTTTCGAGGGCGGCGACGACGCCCTGGCCGCCGGCCGCGCAGATGCTGATCACGCCGCGGCCGGAGCCCCGCTCATGCAGCTCTTTGGCGAGGCTGGCGACGATTCGCCCGCCGGTCGCGGCGAAGGGGTGGCCCGCCGCCAGCGAGCCGCCGTTGACGTTGAGCTTCTCGCGATCGATCGCGCCGAGCGGACTATCGAGGCCAAGGCGGTCGCGGCAGAAATCCGGGTCTTCCCAGGCTTTCAGGGTGCAGAGCACCTGTGCGGCGAAGGCCTCGTGGATCTCGTAGAGATCGAAGTCACCGAGGCCGCTGCCGATTCGATCGAGCATCCGCGGCATCGCGTAGGCCGGCGCCATCAAGAGGCCCTCGCGCTTGTGCACGTGGTCGATCGCCGCCGTCTGGCCGTCGACGAACCAGGCCAGCACCGGCAGGTCGTGCTCCTTTGCCCACTCCTCGCTGGCCAGCAGCACCGCCGAGGCCCCGTCTGAGAGCGGCGTCGAGTTGGCCGCGGTCATCGTCCCCTCGGGGCCGCCGAAAACCGGGCCGAGCTTGGCCAGCTTCTCGGTAGAGGAATCGGGACGCAGGTTCTGGTCGCGCTCCAGGCTCAGGTAAGGGCTGACCAGATCGTCCATGAAGCCGCGCTCGTATGCAGCGGCAAGGTTGTGGTGGCTCCGCACCGCGAGCTCGTCCTGCTCCTCCCGGCCGACTTCCCACTCGGCCGCCATGATCGCGCAGTGCTCGCCCATCGAGAGGCCGGTGCGCGGCTCCTCGTTACGCGGGATCGCGGGTACGACGTGGCTGGGCCGCACCCGGGTCAGCTGCTTAATCCGGCCGAAGTTCGACTTCTCGCGGTTGACGTCGAGTAGCACTTCCCGCAGGTCCTCGTTGAGGCCGATCGGCGCGTCCGAGGTGGTGTCGGCACCGCAGGCGATACCGGCGTCGATCTGGCCGAGGGCGATCTTGTTGGCGACCAGGATCGTCGTCTCGAGGCCGGTACCGCAGGCCTGCTGGACGTCGTAGGCGGGCGTCTCGGCGGCGAGCCGGGTGCCGAGCACGCTCTCGCGGGTGAGATCGCGATCGCGCGAGTGCTTGAGCACAGCGCCACCGGCGACCTCGCCGAGGCACTCGCCCTCGAGCCCGTAGCGCGCCACGAGGCCGTCGAGAGCAGCGGTGAGCATGTCCTGGTTGGAGGCACTCGAGTAGACGGAGTTCGAGCGCGCGAAGGGAATTCGGTTGCCGCCGATCACGGCGACGCGTCGTGGCTTATCGGTCAACTGCTTTCACCTTTCGGTTTCGGTCGTGAGGACTTGGCAGATGGGGTGGAGCGCAGGCGCAGGCCCGGATCGAGGGTGGCGATCAAGAGCTCGGCCGCCTCCCCGGCGCTGGTCGCTTCGGTGCGTAGCCACCAGCGCGCCATCGCCTCGGCGGCGCCAAGTAGGGCGGTGGAGAGGGCCTCGACTTCGATCCGAGCGGCGGCGCGCCGCTTGGCCGGAAGCTGCGCCAGCAGCGATTCGGAGACGAGTTCGATCAGGCGACCCCGGTACTTGGCGACCCGGTCAGCCAGTTCGCCGCTGTGGGGGAGTGTCTCGTCGAAGAGGACCGTCCAGGCGGCGCGATCGGCATCGAGGAAGGCGAAGAAGGCGCGCAGCCCGTCGTTGAGCGCATCGCTTGGACTGCTCGCGTCGCCGACCGTCTCGAGGATCATTTTGACCAGCGCGTCTCCCGAGCGCCTCATGCAGGCGATGTAGAACTGCTCCTTGTTGCCGAAGTAGTTGTAGAGGAGGGGCTTGGTGACGCCGAGCGCCGCCGCGACCTCATCCATCGTCACCGCCGCGTAGCCGCGTTTGGCGAAGAGCCCGTGGCCGACCACAAGCGCCTGCGCCATCCGGTCCGCCTTCGAGAGACGGGAACGTGTGGGTGTTGCAGCCATCCATGCACACGTTACCCGGATATAAATTTATATATGCGTAATGTGATCGACCTCACGCCAGCGCAGGTGCAACGTTTTCTGGTTCCCAGGGGGCCAAAAGACGTTGCACGTCGATGGAGACCGGTTTCGCCAGCACGGGTGCAACGCTTTTCGGCTCCCGAAGAGCCGAAAGACGTTGCACCCCGATTGGGGTTTGGTCTTTAGGCCTCGGAGATGCCGAGGCGTAGGTAGATGCGGCGCAGGGGTTTTGGCGCCCACCAGTTCCACTCGCCGAAGAGGCGCATCAGGGAGGGGACCAGGAGGGCGCGGACGATCGTCGCGTCGATCATCACGCCGAAGGCCATGCCGATCGCGATCTGCTTGACGAAGAAGACGGTGCTGACGCCGAAGGCGAGGAAGACGATGGCGATCGCCAGCGCCGCAGCGGTGATCACGCGGCCGGTGCGGCCGATGCCGACCGCGACCGCCTCCTCGTTGGAGTCGCCGAGGTCGTGGCGTTCCTTGATTCGCGCCATCACCAACACCGCGTAATCGGTCGCCAGGCCGAAGATCACGGCGAAGAGGAAGACGAGGCTGGTCACCTCGATCGCCGCCGGGCCGGTGTAGTCGAGCGGCGAGTCGAGCCAGCCCTCCTGGAAAGCGAGGACGAGGATGCCGAGAGTGGCGCCCAGCGTCAGCGAGTTCATCACCAGCGTCTTCAGCGGCAGCAGCACCGAGCCGGTGAGCAGGAAGAGCACGACCAGGGTGGTGAGGCAGATGATCGCGATGACCAGGGGCGCGTGTTCGATCAGACTCTGCTTCTGGTCGATGAAGCGGGCCGAGTTGCCGGAGACCAGCATGGTCGCGGCCCCCGGGGGCTCGAGGTCGCGAATTTCTCGCACCGCATCCTGAGAGGCGTCGGAGAGCGCAGGCTCCGAGAGGGCGAAGTTGGCGTAGGCGACGTTCTTGCCGGCGGCGATGAAGGGTGTGCCGCGGACGACGTCGCCGATGCCCTCGATCTCGCGATGGAAAGTGGCAAGCTGGCGCCTGTCGGCATCACCGTCTACCGCGACCGTGACCGCCTCGGTGACGCTGCGCGGATAGTGCCCTTCCAGGTAACGGTAGGCATCGTAGGAGGGCTGGTTGGGCGGCACCGCTTCGGCACTGGGGCCGGTCAGTGTGGTCCAGAGCAGCGGTGCCGCTGCGGCTAGGAGCAGGGCGCCGCTGCCCAAGGCGACCGCGAGCGGCCGTTTCATCACGCCGCGCGCGAGGCGGTACCAGCCGTCGGAGGTGTCGGAGACCGCCGGGCCGCGGCGGATCGAGAGCGCGTCGATGCGCGTGCCGAGCAGGGCCAGCAGGGAGGGGACGACGAGGATCGCGATCAGCGAGGAGAGCACTGCCACCGACGCTCCCGCGACCGCCATCGAGTAGAGGAAGCGCTGCGGCATGAAGATCAGCGCCGCCATCGCCGCGGCGACGGTGAGCCCCGAGAAGACCGCGGTTCGCCCGGCGGTCACGACCGTGCGCCGGTGGGCCTCCTCGGTGGCGCCGTCAGCAGCGATCTCCTCGCGGTATCGCGAGACCATCAGCAGGGCGTAGTCGACCGCGAGGCCGAGGCTGAGGCCGGTGGCGACGTTGAGCGCGAAGACCGAGGTGTCGACGAACTCCGACATCAGCCGCAGCACGAAGAGCGTGCCGACTATCGAGATGCCGCCGATCAGCAGCGGGATCCCGGCGGCGACGACACCGCGGAAGACGAAGAGCAGCAGCAGCGCTAGGACCGGGAAGGCGATTAGCTCGGCCGTGGTCAGGTCCTTGCGGGTCTGATCGTTGGTCTCGTTGAAGCCCTGAGCAAAGCCGCCCTCGGCGACGTCGAGTGGGCTCGCTTCGGCCAGCACCTTGACCTCTTCGGCGGCGATGCCTCCCGCGTCCTCGATGTCGTTGGTCGAGAGGTATGCCGCGATCGCCAGCGATTGGCCGTCCTTGGCGACCAGCTCGGCTCCGGCTCGCCGATCGCGCAGCGGATTAAGGACGCGGCCGACGTCCTCGACCTCAGCCACTTCGGCGCTGAGCTGGCCAACGTCGCGCCGCACGGCGGGATCGCGCGGGTTGAGCGGGCCACCGTCGGGCGAGCGGACGACAAGGACGATCGCCGGGTTGGGGTCGTAGCCGAGTGAATCGCGAAGGACGTTGGTCGCCTGCTCACTCTCCGAGCTCGGATCGGTGAACCCGGCGGCCTTCAGGTGCTGCTCGACGTTGCTTCCGATCGCGAGCGCCAGCAGCGCGAAGGCGCCGACGGCAACGAGGACCAGCTTCGGGTGCTTCCAGGTGAGGGCGGCGATTCGGTTCATTGCGCTTCCCAACGTTTCGCGGGGGACGGGACGTGAGGCGGGACCGTACCAGAATTCAAAGCACCTACTTTGAATTTCAAATTACGCTGTTACTATCGCTCCAATGACGCCACGGGAATACGGTCAGTCGTGCAGCCTCGCCTGTGCACTCGATCGCATCGGCGAGCGCTGGACAATGCTGATCGTGCGTGAGCTCTCGCTGGGCCCGATGCGCTTCTCCGCTCTGGCCCGCTCAGTTGGCGGAGCGCCCACCGACGTGCTGACCAAGCGCCTGCGCGATCTGGAGCGGCACAGGATCGTCGAGCGCCGCGAACTCGAGCCGCCCGACTCCACCACCGTCTATGAGTTGACTGAGCTGGGTCGCGGTCTCGAAGGCCCGATGATCGAGCTGAGCCGCTGGGGCATGAGCCTGCAGAAGCTCGAGGACGTGGTCGACCTGGCGCCATCCTCGCTCCCCAACGCGATCCGGGTCATTCTCCGCCCGCCAGCGGACTTTCGCGCGACGCTCGCGCTGCGCAGCGAGGGCCAGTCGTATGAGCTGCGCGTCGCCGACGGTTGGATCGACGCCAGCCGCGGGGCAACGGCGAGCGCCGAAGTCGGCCTGGCCGGCACTCCAATCGCCGTGATCGCGGCCTTTGTCGCCGGCGAGCCGGGTGAGGAGGGTGTCGAGATCGACGGCGATCGCGAGCTGCTCGACGAACTGCGCTCGATGGTCGTCATCCCCGAGCGCCTGCGCGAGGAAGCGCTGGCGGCGGTCGCCGGCGGGCTCCTCGTCGCTACTGCTCGTACAGCTTGACGACGCGCACCGTGCCCTCGGGCGCCGCGTCGACGCAGAGGTTGCAGAGAACGCACTCGTCAAGGTTGCCCTCGACTACTTCGACACCGCTATCAGTCGCCTTGAAGATGTCGACGGGGCAGACTTCTTCGAGCTTGCGGGCCAGCTCGGCGTCTGCGGCGACCGCCGAATCGACCTCGACGTCGATGAAGACCTTGTTCAGCGTCTCTGTCATCAGGCTGCAACCTCGAGCTTCTGCTTGACCGCGTCGGGGATCTGGTCGATCCGCTCGACCACGCGGATGCCGGCGGCTTCGAGGCGGGCGATCTTCTCGGTCGCGGTGTCCTCCTTGCCCTCGACGATCGTGCCGGCGTGGCCGAAGCTCATCCCCTTCATCTCCTCGTCGTCCATGAACTTGCCGGCCATGAAGGCGACGATCGGCAGGCGCGAGTTGTGCTCGGCGACCCATTCGGAGAGCTGCGCCTCCATGCGGCCGCCGGGCTCGGTGTAGATCACGATCGCCTGGGTCTGCTCGTCGGCCTCGAAGTAAGGCATCAGCTCGGCGTAGGTAGAGCCGATGATCGCGTCGCCGCCGATCGAGACGGCGGTGGAGACGCCGAGGCCGGCCTGGGTCAGGGAGGAGGAGATCTCGGTGGTCATGCCGCCGGAGCGGCTCATCACGCCGACCGGGCCAGGCGCGTAGGCCTTCGCCGCGTCCTTTGCAGGACCGCCGATGCCGCCCATCTTGCAGACCTCGGGCACGATCAGGCCGAGGCAGTTGGGGCCGATGATCCGGGCGCCCTCCATGTTGGCCAGCTCGACCATCTGGGCGACGTCGCGGCGCGGGATCCGCTCGGTGACGATCACGATCAGCTTGATCCCGTTGAGGATCGCCTCGAAGACGGCGTCCTTGGTGAAGGCGGGGGGGACGGTGACGACCGAGCCGTCGATCGGGCCGCCGTGGTTCTCGACCGCCTGGGCGACGGTGTCGAAGACCGGCACGCCGTGCACCTCGCGGCCCTTGCGGCCTGGGGTGACGCCACCGACGACCCTGGAGCCGTAGTCGAGGCACTCGCGGGTCAGGTTGACCGCCTCGCGGCCGGTGATCCCCTGGACGATGAAGGTCGTCTCCTTGGAGAGCAGGATGCTCATGGTGCCTCCTCGCCCTCGAAGTACTCGATCTGGTCGCCGAGGCGGAAGTAGGCCCTGAGGCCACCGCCCTCTGGGCGCCGCTCGGCGACCCCGATGGTCTCGGAGTCGGGGCGGACGATGGCGTCGGGCTGCTGGTTGGACACTGCAAGGAAGCGGACTGGCTCCTCGCTGCGATTGACGACCTGGTGAGCGCCCTCCTCGCCGCAGCGGAAGGAGACTACCTCTCCCTCGCTCAGCTCCCGCCACCCCTCGGGAGTGCGCAGGGAGGGCGTGCCCTCGAGTACGACGAGCAGCTCCTCCTCGGCAAGATGCCAGTGGTAGGGATAGGCGGCTTCGCCACTTGGCAGGTCCCAGAGGCTGGCGCCGACCTTCTCGCTGCCGACCTGACGCCCGATCCGCGCCCGTCGGCAGTTGAAGCCTGGGTGCTCGCGGGACTCGTCGAAGATCGGCTGCTTGATGGTCACGGTGCTCACGCCGGGGCCCCCTGAATCTTGGCGACGGCGCGGCCGGCCGCCTCCCACATCGAGACCGAGCGGTCGCAGTACTCGACCCCGTAGCGCTCGAGGATCTTGAAGCCCTCGTCCTCCCAGGCGCCGGGGATGCGGAAGATCGCGATCGTCTCGCCGGGGTCCTTGTCGAGCTCGAGGCAGGCCTTGATCACGCCGCGGGCGACGATGTCGACGCGGGTGTTGGAGACGATCGACATCATCACGGCGATCTTCTCGACGCCGTCCTTTTCGAGCACCTCCTTGGCCAGCCCGCAGGCCTTGGCGACCGAGGGGTTGCCGCCGATCTCGGAGTAATTGGCCGGCTTGCCGCCCTGGCTGCGCACCGCGTCGGTCAGGGTCAGGGAGCCGCCGCCGGCGCCGATCACGAGGCCGAGGTTGCCTTCGAAGCCGTGGTCCTTGCCCTGGATCACGCCGCGGTGGTCGGCGGCGTCGATCGCGGCGACGTGGCGCTCGAAGTCGGAGGGCTCATAGGTCTCGCGGGTGTCTTCCTCGGCGATCTCCAGCCGCTTGCGCAGCAAAGCCTTTTGACGGCCGACCGCCTCGTTCTCCATCTCCATGTGGGCGTCGAGGGCGACGAAGCTGCCGTCGGTCAGCTCGGCCAGCGGGTTGATCTCGGCCAAAGTCATGTCGTTGTCGCGGAAGAGGCGGGCGAGCTTGGCCAGCACCGGCGTCGCGCGGTTGAGCTGCGAGCCGGTCACTCCGGTCGCCGCGATCACCTGCTTGGCCTCGAAGTCGGGAATCGGCATCAGGTTGGAGACGTGGCCGCGGCCGACGTGGTCGGGATGGGTCTCGGCGACCTCCTCGATGTCGATCCCGCCCATATCGCTGAACAGCATCAGCGGTTTCTTCGCGGTGCCGTCCCAGACGACCCCCGCGTAGTACTCCTGCTTGATCTCGGCTTTCGGGTCGACCAGCACCCCCCGCGGCATGTGCCCGTTGATTTCCAGCTTCAGAATCGCCTCGGCATGCTCGGCCGCCTCATCGGGCGTATCGGCGAACTTGACCCCGCCCGCCTTCATCCTGCCGCCGCTGAGCACCTGCGACTTGATCACAACAGGCCCCGCAATCTCTTCAGCAACCTTGCGCGCTTCGTCTGCTGTCGTGCAGAAGCCGTACTTGGTGACGGGGATCCCCGCCAGCTCGACGATCTTTCTGGCCTCGTACTCGAAGAACCTCATCGCGGCGCGGAACCCTATCCAAACGGCAGCTCGGGCGGGTGGCGCGGGGGAGGGGGGTCGAGGACGGACCGTGGCCCGCCCGCAGGCCCCCCTCCCCCGGGACAGGACCCGCCCGCCTGGCCGCTTGGACTGAGATAATGGCCCCTATGAGGAGCTTCTCCGCGCTGCTCGGCGTGGCAGCCACCATCGCCGCGCTCGCCTTCGCCGGCTGCGGAGGAACCGTGATCGACGCCACCTCGATGGAGGAAACGGTCAACGACTACCTGGTGAAACAGCTGGGCGAGGACGTCAAGTCGGTCAGCTGTCCATCCGACCAGCCGGTCGATCCGGGGCTCCAGATCGACTGCGAGGTGACGCTGAAGGGCGGCGAAGAAAAGATCGCCACGGTTGAAATCACCAACGACAAGGCCGACTTCCGCATCAAGCATTACGAGGGGTCCAATGAATAAAGTGCCGCGGATGAGCCCCCAAACCATCGCGGCCGAAGCGCCGACCACGCACGCAAAGCTCCTCGACTGGGTCGGGAGAATCGCCGATTTGACCCAGCCCGACACCATCCGCTGGTGTGACGGCTCGGCCGAGGAGTACGACTCCCTCGCCCAGGCCCTGATCGACGCGGGCACCTTCGAGCGCCTCTCCGACGCCAAGCGCCCCAACTCCTACCTCGCCCTCTCTGACCCCGCCGATGTGGCCCGGGTCGAAGACCGCACCTTCATCTGCTCCGCGCAGGAGAGCGACGCCGGGCCCACGAACAACTGGCGCGACCCGGCCGCGATGCGCGAGACCCTGAACGGCCTCTTCCAGGGCTGCATGGTCGGCCGCACGATGTACGTCGTTCCCTTCTCGATGGGCCCGCTCGGCTCGCCGATCGCCCACATCGGCGTGCAGCTGACCGACTCCCCCTACGTCGCCACCTCGATGCGGATCATGACCCGGATGGGTGCCGCGGCGCTTGAGGTGCTCGGCACCGACGGCGAGTTCGTCCCCTGCGTGCACTCGGTCGGCATGCCGCTGGTCGAAGGGCTCGAAGATGTCCCCTGGCCCTGCAACGAGGACAACAAGTACATCGTCCACTACCCAGAGACGCGCGAGATCTGGTCCTTCGGCTCCGGCTACGGCGGCAACGCTCTGCTCGGCAAGAAGTGCTTTGCGCTGCGGATCGCCTCGGCGATGGCGCGCGACGAGGGCTGGCTCGCCGAGCACATGCTGATCCTCAAGCTGACCTCGCCCGAGGGCGGCGTCAAGTACGTCACCGGGGCCTTCCCGTCCGCTTGCGGCAAGACCAACCTGGCGATGCTGATTCCGACCCTGCCCGGCTGGAGCGTCGAAACCGTCGGCGACGACATCGCCTGGATGAAGTTCGGCTCCGACGGCCGCCTCTACGCGGTCAACCCCGAGGCCGGCTTCTTTGGGGTCGCTCCGGGAACCGGCGAGGCGACCAACCCCAACGCGATGCGGACGATCGAGAGCAACTCGATCTTCACCAACTGCGCCAAAACCGATGACGGTGACGTCTGGTGGGAGGGAATGACCTCCGAGCCGCCCGCACACCTGATTGACTGGCACGGCAACGACTGGACGCCGGAGTCCGAGACCCCTTCATCCCATCCAAACGCCCGCTTCACTACGCCGGCGTCGCAGTGTCCGACGATCGCGCCCGAGTGGGAAGACCCGGCCGGCGTCCCGATCGACGCCTTCCTCTTCGGCGGTCGTCGCGCGACCACGGTGCCGCTGGTGCACGAGGCCTTCGACTGGGAGCACGGCGTCTTCCTTGGAGCGACGATGTCCTCGGAGAAGACCGCCGCGGCCGCCGGCAACGTCGGCGAACTGCGCTTCGACCCAATGGCGATGCTGCCCTTCTGCGGCTACAACATGGCCGACTACCTCGCCCACTGGCTCGAGGCGGGCAAGCGCGAGGGCGCTCAGCTGCCGCGGATCTTCTACGTCAACTGGTTCCGCAAGGACGCTGACGGCAAGTTCCTCTGGCCCGGCTTCGGCGAGAACAGCCGCGTGCTCGAGTGGGTCTTCCGCCGCTGCGAGGGGACGGCCGAGGCGGTCGAGACGCCGATCGGGCTGCTGCCGGCCGAGGGAGCGATCAACACCGAGGGCCTCGACATCTCAGCGGAGGCGATGCGCGAGCTGCTTTCTGTCGACGAGGACCTGGTGCGCCAGCAGCTGCCGCAGCTGAAGGAGCACCTGGCCCAGTTCGGCGACAAGCTGCCGGCCGAGCTGCACGAGCAGCTCGCCGCTCTCGAGCAGCGACTTTCGTAGACGCGATTGCTTGCCGCCCCCGTGACGGGGGCGGCTATCTTCATTTCGTGACACTGCGTCGCCCCGAGTCGATCCGGCTGGCAGCCATGCTGGTCCTGGTGGTATTTGCCGCCGACCTCCTCTGGAGCCTCTTCGAGGACTCGACGGGCAGCCTCGCCTACGCGCTGGTTGACGAGCCTGCCCACCTCGCTACCTGCGCGATCGCGCTGCTCGCCCTTGCCGCGCTCACCGGCTCGCCGCTAACGCGGCGCTTCGCCGTCGCCGCGCTGGTTGCCAGCACCGCGATCGACGTCGACCACCTGCCCCACTACCTCGGCTCTCAATTGTTGATGGGATCGGCGCTGCCGCGGCCCTATACCCACAGCCTGCTGCTGGTAGCCCTGCTGCTGGTGCTCGGCTGGGCGCTGCGGAGCGGCCGACGGGAAGTGGCGCTCGGCATCGCATTCGGCGTCGCAGCCCACCTCCTCCGCGACCTCGCGACGGGTCCCGGCGTGCCGTTCTTCTGGCCGTTCTCCCGGTCGGCCGTAAGCATCCCGTACGCGGTTTACGCCGCGACGCTGCTGCTTGCGACCGCAACCGTCGCCGTCACCGCGCGGCGCCGTCCTGCCCGGCGGGGACGGACCCGGCGGCCTCTTGCTGCTCGGCCCTTGCCGAACGCCGGTCCGCCCGGCGGCTCTTGAGCACGCGCAGGAGCATCGACATCGCCGGGCCCGGGTCGCTCCAGCGCGCGTAGGCCCGGGCAAGCGGACGGCGGGGGCGGGCCGTCGCAAGCGCCTCGCGCAGCCTGCCCGCGCTCAGGCTGCGCAGCACGTTGCGGATCTCGGCTTCCTCCCAGCGGTAGTGGACCCCGGGGGCCGCGGCGCACTCGACCGTCTCGCCACCCAGGAGCCAATCGCACCAGACAGCCGGAATCGGGGCGCCCGCCTTAGCCGCCAGGGCGATTGATCCGTAGAGCCTGGGGTTGAAGTCAATCGCGGCGAAGCCGCCGTCGACCTTTTCGATCAGCTCCAGCTCGAAGATCCCCTGCCAGCCGAGCGCCTCGATCAGGTTGCGCACGCTGCGCACCAGCTCGCCGGGGGGGTCGGCCGTCTGCGAGGCGGAGACGGGTCCGCCGAGGGGTGGCCAGGTTCGCGCGTAGCGCGAATAGGTGAGCGCCAGCAGGCGATCCCCCGCCGCGACCCCGGCGATCGAGACGACGCTGCCGCGCTCGAAGCGCTGCAGCAGGCAGGGCAGGCCGAATTCCGGCAGCGCCGCCAGCAGCGAGGCCTCGTCCTCGGCGATGAAGGTCTGGCGCTGCTTCAGCCCGTCGGCGTCGTCGAAGACGGTCTGGCGGGGCTTGAGCAGAACCGGATAGCCGAGGCCGGCGGCGGTCGCGCGCGCCTCCCCCGGATCGGCGCAGGGGATGCTCTGGGGCGAGGTGAGGCCGGCCTCGGCCGCGTCGCTGAGCATCGTCACCTTGTTGACGCAGCGATCGACGACCTCGCGCGGCGGCAGGCCGAGCTGAAAACCCTCGTCGAAGGCCTCGCGATGGTTCGAGAGGGCCAGGACCGAGGCGTCGCTGCCGGGGAGGACCGTCGAGAAGCGCCCCGCTCGCGTTGCCTCGGCGACTTCCTCGGCGAAGCGGCGGGGATGCTCGCGCGGATCGCAGAGGCGGAGGCGGGCGCTCACCCGTCGCGACCACTGCCCCGGTGCGGGCGGGTCGCTGGTCGCGGCGCCGACCCGATAGCCGTGGTCGGCCAGGCATTCGCACGTTCCGACGGCGGACCGAGCGTGCGCGTCGGTGAGCAGGACCCCTGGCTTCATCGCGGCTGGCTAGCGTACGGCATATACCAGCGTCAAAAGACCTCCTGATCATCTGCCATCACGGCGTCAGCGAGAGCTGGCCGAGTGAGTTCGCGATCCGACCGCGGAGTCTCGAAGCCCAGCTTCGCTTCCTGCTCGGGCGCGGCTACCGCCCGCTCACCCTGGCCGCCGCCTTGGCCGAGCCGCCGCGGGGCAGGGTCCTGGTGGTCACCTTCGACGACGCATATCGATCGGTCCTGCGCGAGGGCCTGCCGATACTCGCCCGCCTCGGCGTGCCTGCCACGGTCTTTGCGCCGACCGCCTTCGTTGCCTCCCAGGAGCCGATGGCCTGGCAGGGGATGGAGGAGTGGGTCGGCGGTCCCCACGAGGAGGAGCTGGCGCCGATGAGCTGGGAGGAGCTGCGGCGGTTGCAGGGCGAGGGCTGGGAGATTGGCTCCCACAGCCGCACCCACCCAGACCTCGCCCAGCTCGACGCGGCCGGCCTCGCGGCCGAGCTGCGCGGCTCGCGCGAGGAATGCGAGGAGCAGTTGCAGCGCCCGTGCGCGTCGTTGGCGTATCCGTTCTCGAGCTACGACCGTCGGGTCAAGGACGCCGCCCGCGAGGCCGGCTACGCCGCGGCCACGATCCTCGACAACCGGATCGCGATCTCACGCCGGACGATGCCCTGGCGGCCTGAGGCCAGCGCCGACCACTTCGAGCTGCTGCGGGCGGGGATATACCGCGGCGACGGCCAGGGCCGGTTTCGCGCCAAGACGTCGCCGCTGGCCAGGCGCGTGCGCGCCTCGAAGCTGCTCGGCTGGGCGATGCATTTCGGCTCGGAGCGGGTTGACGCATGAGGGCGGCATTGCGGAGCAGCGTGGTTTGCCCCTAATCTGCCCCAGCTCTCAAGTGCCCGAGAGCGAATGACGATGGACCCAAGATGGAGATCCCGGGAACCACAGACGACGCCCGGCCCGGCCGTGGCCAGGCAGCCAAGCCGATGATCGCGCTGCTGCTGGCCCTTTTCGCCTTTCTGCAGCTGCCAACTCTGGCGCCGGCGAAGGTCGCTCCGGTGGCGCTGGGCTCCTACATCCCCCACGCCGACGAGAGTCCGGGCCTGATCGACGACTTTGCCCGGCGCGTCGGCTGGAGCCCGCTGATCCTCACCTCCTTCAAGACCTTCGACCAGGCCCCGATCTACTACCCCCAGCTCGACGGCGCCCGTGAGCACGGCGCGATCCCGATGGTCACCTGGGAGCCGCAGACCTCCTCGGAAGAGAGGATCGACCTCTCCAAGGTCGCCGGCGGCGGTTACGACGGCTACATATCCGACGCCGCCCGCACCGCGGCTGCCTGGGGTCACCCGATGATGATCCGCTTCGGCCAGGAGATGAACGGGTCGTGGTACCCGTGGTCGCCGGCTTCCGGGAACTCGGCCCGTTCCTTCGTCAACGCTTGGCGGCACATCGTCAGGGTCTTCCGGCGCGAAGGAGCCGGCAACGTCGACTGGGTCTGGACGCCCTATGTGGAGACCGAGAACAACCTGCCTTTCAAGCGCTTCTACCCGGGCGATCGCTACGTCGACTGGGCCGGAGTCGACGGCTACAACTGGGGTGGCAAGTTCGAGTGGAAGTCGTTCAGTGAGCTCTTCGCCACCTCCTACCACAAGCTCCTGCGGCTGACCACGCGGCCACTGATGATCGGCGAGGTGGGCTGCGGTGAGGTCGGTGGTAACAAGGCGCGCTGGCTGCGCCTGATGCTGCATCGCGACGTTCCCAGCATGCCCCATTTCCGGGCCGTGGCGTGGTTCGACCAGATCGACGAAAAGGGAGACCTGCGGGTGGACACTTCCCATGCCGCCCTGAGCTCGTTCCGGCGCTGGACGAACAAGCCGCTCTACGAATCCAGCCGCAGCCGCCTCCTACGGACGCCCCGGCGCTTCCAGCGTTGAGGGCTCGCGCCCTCTTGGTCGCGGCGCTGGCTGCGCTGCTCATCCTTCCCTCCAGCGCCAGGGCGGCGCCGATCGCCCTAGGGGTCTTCGTCCCGGGCGTTTTTGACGATCCCGGGGTGATCTCGGCTTACGGCCGGGAAGTCGGTCGCCAGCCGGCAATCGTCCTCTCCTACAAGAACTGGAGCATCGAACCGTTCTACGAACCTGAGCTGGACAGCGTCTGGCAGCGCGGCGCGATATCGATGGTGACCTGGGAGCCGCAGACGGCGAAAGGGGACGGCATTCCCCTGCCGGACATCGTTTCCGGCCGCTATGACCGCTACATCCGCCTCTCCGCCGAAGCCGCCGCAGCCTGGGGCAAGCCGATCATGCTCCGCTTCGCCCACGAGATGAACGGCGGTTGGTACTCATGGGGGCTCGGCGTCGATGGAAACACCGCCCGCGACTACCGCGAAGCCTGGCATCACGTCTTCTGGATCTTCCGCAACCATGGCGCGAGCAATGTCAAGTGGGTCTGGTCGCCCAACGCGGACGCCGGCGGTAGCCATCCCCTGGCGATCTTCTATCCCGGCGACGACTTCGTCGACTGGGTTGGGATCGACGGGTTCTGCTGGGGTGGTTCGATCGGCTGGCCTTCTTTCACCTCGATCTTTGGCAGCACCTATGACCGGATCGTTGATCTGACTTCGAAGCCGGTCCTCATCGCCGAGACCGCGGCCGGCGAGGAGGGCGGCGACAAGGCCGCTTGGATCGCCAGTGCCCTGGAAAAGGAGGCACCGCGCTTCCCGCACGTTCGCGCCCTCGCCTGGTTCAACGACGAAGACCCACGAGCGGATTTTCGCGTCGACAGCAGCCCCGCCTCGCTGCAGGCGTTCAGGACGGCGATCGCCTCGCCGCGATACAGCGGCACCCGCGCGACGCTGCTGGCGACGCCGGCGGAACTCCCGCCCGGCTCGGCTGCCCCCGAACCACCGAGCGGAGGCTACGGAGCTCCGTCCTTCCTCGAGGAGCTGCGGATTAAGCTCCACGGCAAGTACCTGGTGCTGGCGGTCGGTCTCGCGATCGTGACCCTGGCGGCGCTCTTCGCCGCGGTGTTGGTCCTGCGACGCCGGAGAGGGCCGAGCGCCGGGTGAGCGGCCTCCTCGTCCTCTGCTACCACGCGGTCAGCGAGACCTGGCCCAGCCCGGCGGCCATTGCGCCGCCGCGGCTCCATGCTCAGCTTGCTTACCTGCTCAGGCGAGGCTATCGCCCCCTCACTCTGTCCGCTGCGCTTGCGGAGGGTGCGCCGCGTAAGGCCGTGGTCGTCACCTTCGATGATGCCTACACCTCGATCCTCGATGCCGGCCTGCCGGTGCTCGAAAGCTTGGGGGTCCCCGCGACGGTTTTCGTACCGACCGACGCCGCCAGCGAAGCTGGGCAAATGGAATGGTCGGAGCTGGCTCAGTGGGTGGGTGGGGAGCATGAGCACGAGCTGCGCTGCATGTCGTGGGCGCAATTGCGGACGCTGGCGGAGCGCGGTTGGGAGATTGGGTCTCACACCTGCTCGCACCCACGCTTGACCGAGGTCGGAGCCGAGCGAATGGAGAGTGAGCTTTCTCTTTCCAGGGCCGCCTGCGAGGAGGAAACGCAGCAGCCTTGCGCGACGCTGGCCTACCCCTTCGGCAGCTACGACGCGACGGTGATCGATGCTGTCACCGCCGCCGGCTATGCCGCGGCGGTGACCCTCGACGAGCGCATCGTGCAGCCCTTGCACGGCCGCGGCCCGCTCGAGGTTCCCCGTGAGGCGATCTATCGCTCGACCGGCTGGGGGATTTTCATCGCCAAGACGGCACGCCCAGTGCGGCGGATTCGCATGTCCGCCGCCTACGCGGCGCTGCGCTAAATGGCTCTGGCCCGTCGATTGCAAGGCCACTCATACAAACGTCCAGATGCGTTGACGTCACTCCCTATCGCCCGATTTGAGCCGACTGAAGGGTGTGGCTTCAACTCTTCGCATCAAGACCATCCTCACGGTCGCTGCCCTTGCAGTTTGCCTGCCCCTCTTCACGATCAGCGCCAATCCCGCCAAGGCCGCCGCCGAGGAAGCGCCTCGTCAGCTGGGCGTCTACCTTCCGGGCGGCGGCGGCAGCGCCAGCGCCCTTGATGAATACGCCTCGATGGTGGGGCGCAAGCCGGACATCTTCCTGGTCTTCCGCAACATGAGCGGCCCGCTGCTCTACTCGAGCGAGATCAGCAATCTGCGCGCCCGCGGGGAGACACCGATGGTCACCCTGGAGCCCTACACCAGCGACGGAGTCGCCTCCCTTTCAGACATCGTCGCCGGCAAGTACGACAGCTACTTCCGCAAAGAAGCCGACGCGGTTCGCGGCCTGGGCATGACGGTAATGATCCGCTTCGCCCACGAGATGAACCTGCTCAGCAGCGACTGGGGTCCCGGCAAGGCGGGGAACAGCGGCAGCACCTATGCCGAAGCCTGGCGCCACATCGTCACCGTCTTTCGCCAGGAGGACGCAGCAAACGTGGAGTGGGTTTGGGCGCCCAACGTGGACTACGGCGGCCGGCCGTTCAACCAATTCTTCCCCGGCGACGAATGGGTCGACTACATAGGGCTCGACGGCTACAACTGGGGGACCTCGGGCAGCGAGTCTTTCGCCAGCTTCTCGAAGATATTCGCCTCGTCCTACACGACGATCACCCAGCTCAGCAGCAAGCCCCTGATCGTCACCGAGACAGCGGCCAGCGAGGCCGGTGGCAGCAAGGCGGCCTGGATCGAAGAAACGTTCCTCGAAACCATTCCCCAGGAGATGCCGCGCATCTCAGCGGTGATCTGGTTCAGCGAGAACAAGGAGCGCGACTGGCCCGTCAACTCTTCTCAGTCCTCCCTCGACGCTTATCGCAGGGTGGTCGCCTCGACGCTTTGGGGCGGCACCCAGACGCTGGTGGTCAAAGAAGCCGCGCCGGTGGTCAAAGAACTCGACGTCGTCCCCATCGTGACCCCCGCTCCCGCCCCCGAATCAAGTCCGGCTCCGGCGGCCGAAGCCACGCCTGCCCCTGCGTCGGTGCCGGTGTCGGCTCCGGCCACCAGGCCGGCCAAGGGCAAGTCAAAGGGCGGCTCGCGCCGGCATCGCCGCGGTGTCACGCTGCGCGGCCGAATCACCTATCAGCTCTCGCGGCGCGGCACGGTGCGGATTTCCCTGCACCGCCGGCACGGCCACCCGCTCGTCTTCACGGCGGAACAGAATCCCGGCCACAAGCGCGTCGCGCTCTCAGAGCTGGTCGGCAAGCGTCGCCTCGGCCGCGGCCACTACAAGGTCTCCGTGGTTGCTTACAGCAGTAGCGGCGATCACTCGCGTCCCCGCCACGACGGCTTCCGTCTCGTCCCGTCGTCGCGGCGTTACCGCGGCGCGGCCTCGTAGAGCTCGGCCTCCTCCTCTCCGGGGTCCGGGTCGCCGCTGGCGTTTAGGTGGGTCGCTTTGAGCGCGCGCAGCACCTCGGGACCCATCACGATCGCCTCGACTGTGGCGCCCAGGACCCAGCCGATGGCGACGCCGGAAAGCCCGCCGAGCAGAGCGCCGGCGACACCGCCGCCGAGCTGCAGTAGCGCCCCCATCCAGATCACCGGCAGGGCGCTGGCGAGCCGGCGTTCGATCCGGCGCAGCGCCACGTAGTGGGAGAGGATGGTCGAGGGGAAGATGTCGAGGGCGAGGATGTGCAGGGTGCCGCTGGCTTCACTGGCGTAGCTTGAGCCGAAGATTTCGAGCAGCGGCGTGCCCAGGACCAGCAGTGCCAGGTTGGAGATCGCGCCAAAGCCGAGCGAGACGAAGACGGTGAGCCTGAACCGGCTGGCGAGCCGTTTCGATTCTCCCGAACCGACCGCGTAGAGCACCGTGCTCAGCGACAGCGGCACGAAGAACATGAAGCTGGTGATCATGTAGGCGATGTAGAAGCTCGCGTTGGCCGAGGCCGAAAGGAAGGTGACGACGGCGATCGGCAGCACCAGCTCGGGCATGCGCAGCGCGATGTTGACCGCGTGGTGGGTGACCGCATGCACCCGCATGTCTTTCAGCAGCCGGAAGTCGGGAGCGAGCGAGTCGGCGCCGCGCTTGCGGTAGAAGCGGACGAGGACCAGCAGCGAGACCGCGATCCCCACCGTCCAGGTGCCGTAGATCCACTGCGAACCCGCGTCGGCGATGAGCGCGGCCACCGGGATGAGCGCGACCAGCTTGACCACCGTGAAGACGATGTTGCGGTTGAGCTGAAGCCCGCCTCGCAGCAGGCCGATCAGCGCCTGGTCGAGGACGAAGGTCAGTGCCGTGAGGGCGACGCCGATCGCGAAGACCGCCGCGGCGACCCAGGTCTGGTTGAGCGGGTCGAAGTTCGATGATGCCAGTGGCGCAAGCAGGAGGAAAGCGAGGCCGAGGGCAGCGCCGATCGAGCCGCTGGTGAGCAGGGCCGCGTTGATGACCGAGCGGGGGCCGGCCTTGATCCGCGGCAGCTCCCCCATCAGCAGTGTCCCCAGCCCGACCGTGGCCATGAAGCCGAGCAGTGTCATCGCCGAGATCGCCGCGCTGGCGATGCCCACCGAGTCCTTACTGAAGTAGTGAGTCGCGACCCACCAGAAGGCGGCGCCGAGAAGCGAGGTGACGACCGCGGTGCCGACCATCGAGGCGGCGTTGCTGAGCAGCGAACGATTGGCTTCGGCGATTGTCCGCGCTCGGGCGGTGAGTCCGGCGATCCTCGCCGCCGTCACGGTTTGGACCTCAGCAATGCCGTGTCATAGATCGCGATCGCCCCGTTGTCGTAGACGCGATTGAGGCCTTCGAGGTCGGCGAACTTGCGCAACGATTCGGCGTCGATCGGCTTGCCGCCCGACGGCTCGTCGCGTTCGTAGTAAAAGCCGGAATCGGGCGCCCTGTCGATGAAGCGCCGGTCGACGACGATGTAGTCGATCGCGTCCTCGCTGATCACTTCCTGGTCCTTGCTGTCGTACTTCTTGCTGAAGAAGACGCGCGAGACGGGGATGCCGTTGACCTGGCCGATCACCGGGTCGAGATGGCCGAGAGCGGCCAGCAGCGTCGCGTTCACCCGGTCGACCAGGATGCGGCTGCGAGGAGGCAGGTGTGTGTCCGCGAAACGCGCGGCGGCGAGTCCCTGGGGACTGACGGAGCGCGACTCGGCTCCGACGATGTAGGGACCGGGCTGGCGTGTGGCGGGCGCTTCGCCGACGATGAAGCCACCGATGAAGACGATCGTCGCGATCACGGCGATGGCGACCGGCCGGGCTGCGCTGCGCCAGGCGTTCGGCGGGCGCAGCGGTTCGGTTATGAGTAGCCCGGCGACGAAGGCGAGGCCGACGAAGACGAACTCGGAGGCTCGCTGGGAAGTCTCGGTGCCCGCCTGGGTCAGGCGCAGTCCGAGCGTCACCGGGTAGAGCAGGGCGACGAGCGACAGCGCCCGCCAGATCGCGCTCGATCCAGGTCGCAGCCACGCCCTGTAGAGGCCAAACGGGATCACGAAGAGCAGCGGGATGATCGAGGCGACGCCGAGCAACCGGGCGACGGTCGTGTTGGTTTGCCCGTTGCCGGCCGCGAACAGCGCCTTTGAGCCGGACTGGCCGGTGATCAGGTTGACGATCGAGTGGAAAGAATCGGTGAAGACGCTGCTGAGCTCGCTGCTGGTCACGTCGCCGGCGGCGAAGAGCAGCCAGGCGCCGCCGCTGATGCCGAGGAGCAGTGCCGGAAGTGCCGGGCCATTGAACCATTTGAAACCGGGCCGGCTGGACGGATCGCGCGAGACGGTGGCGGGGATCTGCAGGGATCGGAACGAAAAGCGCCGTCGCCCGAGCTCGATCAGCAGCGCCCAGCAGAGCAGGAAGGCGAGCATGGCGTAGGTGGAGAGGTGGTGGCTGGTGACCAGCGTTGCAGCGAGGACCGCCATTGCCGCGATCAGCCCACCGCGATTGGCACGCCGTTCGGGCGCCTTGGCTTCGGTCCAGCGCAGCGAGGCGAGCAGCAAAGCCACCCCGATCGCCAGGGCAAGGGACTCATAGCCGAACTGGGAGTCGAAATACAGGAAGCTGGGGTTGCAGGCGTAGACCGCTACGCCGATCGCGGCTACGCGGTAGGAGCGACTGACCCGCTCGAGGAAGAGGAACAGGCCGAGCATCAGCGCGACCCTGGCGACACCGACCAGGATGGTCGCCGACACGTAGACGCCGTGGCCCGAGACCCGCGACAGCGCCGCGGTCACGGCCTCGATCCCGGGGTATCCGGCGTAGCCTTGGACGACCGGGTTGGCGGAGAAGAAATGGCCGGTCTCCAGCAGCTCCCAGGTCTGGCGCAAGGTCGCCATCTCGTCGTGGGGAATGAAGCCAACCGGGTTGTAGAGAACCTTGACGATGTAGAGGCCCGCGCCGAGGAGAACCGAGAGCGCCGCGCACTCCGTTCGGGACGAGGAGGGGGAGAGCAGACGGAGTGTGATCGGCGTGTAGATCAGCACCAGGCCTCCCCAGAAGAGGATCTGCGCGTGGCCAGTTTCCTTGCGCGCTGCGTTGTTGCCCAGGGCAACCATCAAGAGGCCGGCCCCGACCAGCATCGCGAGCAGGCCGGTGGCGCCAAATGCACTCGCCTGGGGCCGGCGCCGGGCCACGATCCCAGCGCCTTTGGTGCGGGCGCGGCGAACTCGGGTGCCTGCCGAAGCGGCCGCTCCGGTCAAGCGCCGATTTCCTCCTGCAGCTCGGCGCGCCGGTAGAGGGCGCCGTCCACGTAGAGGGAGGCGACGACCTGTGCACCCGGCGGGACCACCTCCGGTTGAAGCAGTAGCTGCTTGCGCTGACGTGAGCCCAGGCGCCCCCGCCACCGCTCGATCGTTCGACCCGTGGTTTCGACCTCGAGGCTGTACTCGTGCGCCGCGCCCTGGTGGTTCAGCACCCCGACTTCAATCGTGTCGGATCCCGGGTCGCGGGGCACGATCCAGAGCGCGCTGAAGTGCGAATCGGCGCGCTGGTCTTCCAGGCCCTCAGTGGCGATTGCGATGGCCACGATCGCCGCGGCGAGACCGATCAGCGCGGTGACCACGGTCAGCGCCTCGAGTCTGGGCCGGTCCGAGGTCCTGGCTTGCGACGGTCGCGATCGACCTCGATCCCGCATCGGCATTCCCGGCCTCTGCCTGCGCTTCTGTGCCACCGCACAGGCGACCAGGGTGATCGCGGCCAGCACGAGCGCCCAGGACGTTCGATCGAGTCCAAAGGCAAACTGCCAGACGAGGCCGCCCAGCGAGGCCGCCCCGACGCTGAGCGCAATGGCATAGATGGCGCGCTCGCCGCGGCCCGGTTCCTGGCTGGGGAACATCGCTGCGGCCAGCGCATAGCCGGGGAGGAAGAGGACCATCGGCAGCAGCGCAAGCGCCTTGATCAGTCCCTCGAGGGGCAGGGCGACCAGGATCAGCGAAGCGAGTGCGGCCGCGGCAATGAGGACCAGGTCGCGGGATTTGCCGACGCTTGCGATCTTCATTCGCGCCCCCGGCGAAAGTCGGCAACGGTCTCTCGATAGAGCCGCTCCATTCGTGGCATTACCACTTCGGGCGTGAAGTCGCGGGCGCGCACCTGCGCCGCTTCGCCGAGCCGTTGGCAAAGTGCCGGATCCGTGACCAGCAGGGACATCGCCTCGGCGAGCGCGGCTGGATCGCCGGCCGGGACGAGCAGGCCGTTCTCACCGTCGGCGATCATGTCCTCGTGGCCGCCCGGCTTGGTGCCGATCACGGCTCGACCCTTGCTCATCGCCTCGTGAACCACGTTCCCGAGTGCCTCCGGGATTCTGGTCGGGAAGACGCCGAAGAGGGCACGCTCCCACATCGCCAGCACGGTCGGGTATGGCACGTCTTCGACCACCACGGAGCCGTCGGGGAAGCGGTCTGGCGTGTCTGGGGCGCGGGTGCCGGCGAGAACCAAGGGCGGCGGATCCTCGAGCTGTTCGTAGGCCTCGAACAGCTCCTCGATCCCCTTGATCTTGCGGAATGCACCGACGTAGAGGATGAATGGCTGGGCCGGTAGTCGAGCGATGATCTCCTCGTTGACGGCCTGAGCCGAGACGTCCTCGTGGAAGTTGGGCACGATTTCGTTACGGGCTCCTTTGACGTGCAGGTAGCGATCGATCTTGGCGGCGACGAAGCTACTGACGCTGTGGATTGCGGTTGTCTTGCGGCGCAGGACCGGGCCGGAGCCGAAAACGCCCGCCACTGCCGCGGTCCCCTTGGCGACGCCGTAGGTACGGCTGGAGCAAGCAAGGCACTTCAGCGGTGCCGGCCCCTCGCAGATCTCTTCGCTGCGACCCAGGTTGCGAGCAAGGTTGTGCACCGCGCAGACGTTTCCGTATCCGCGGGCCGAGATCAGCATCGGGATCTTGCGGCCAAGCAGGGCAACGGCGGTCGAGTGCGTGAGCCATCCATAAGCGTGGACGATGTCGGGTTCGAACTCGGCGATCAGGCGCCGCAGCCGCCATACCGCCTCGGGGTCTGGGAACGGCGGCGGATTGTGCTTATAAGGGTCCTCCGAAATCCAGCCCATGCGGCTGGTCAGGTCGCGGAGGCGGTGGACCCGCACCTCGCCCTGGTCCTCTACGAGGGGCACCCCCTCCTGCCAAGCGGTGGCGACGGCCACCGTGTGCCCGCGGCGGGTGAGGTTGTGGGCGAGCAATTCGATGCTTCGGTTCGCGCCCCCGATCAGCGGCCAGTAGGAGTCGGTGACGATCAACGCACGCAGGGCGCCGGGCGCCGGCGCCGGTGACTCCACGCGCGTGGTGAACCCGCGCCTGCGCCGCCGCTTGCTCCTCCTGCTCCTTATGTAGGCGAGCGGGCCGTAGGCCATGCCGCGCAACTCGAGCCGGGTAAGCCGACTGGGATAGTCCGCCGGCTTACCCTCGTTCTTGGCCGAGCGGGGAGAGATCGCGTAGGCCAAGCCGCGCGGGAGCTTGAGGAGCAACTCCGGCACGAGGCGTGGATGCTCGGCCAGGACCTTCGAGAGGCAGGCCGTGAGGCCCACCCCGTACCCCCAGACTCGCCTTTCGAATTGCTCGAACTCGCGCTGGTGCGCGTGACGCACGATCGCGCCCGGCTCGTAGATCACCTGGTGGTCGGCTAGGAGCACTCGCAGCATTGCCTCGACGTCCTCGCCGCCGAGCGTTGCCGTGGCCGTTCCCAGGGCAGGATCGAAGCCACCGAGCTCGACCAGCAGCTCGCGGCGGAAGGCAAAGTTCTCTCCGCTGCCCAAATCGCCGATCGTGAAGGGAAAAAGCGGCCGGTCGGAAGGGGGGTCGCGGCGGTCGAGCAGGCGGCGGTCGAGGCCGCGGTCGGCGCTGGCAAATCCCTCGTACCAAACCTGAGCAGGCGTCTCCAATTCGCGCGGCAACGTCAGCCCGGCAGCGCCCCCGACGCGATCGCCGTGGGCGAAGGCCAGGGCGAGCGAGGCGAGCCAGTTGCGGTCGACCAGTACATCGTCGTCACAGAAGGCGACTATTTCTCCCTTAGCGGCATGGAGCCCCGCATTGCGGGCGTTGGAGCCACCGGCTTCTTCTTCTGAGAGCAATCGCACCTTGACCTCGCCCGGCTCGAAGTCAGACTCGTCGAGCCGCTCGTCCTCGCCTGAGCCATTGTCGACGACGATCACCTCGAAGCGATCGCTCGGGTAGTCCGAGCGGAGCACGCTGCGAAGCGTCTCGAGCGCTGAGGCGGGCCGGTTGCGGGTTGGGATCACCACGCTGGCAGTGGGGGCGTGGCGCCTCAGCTCGTCGATCGCGGTTAGGCAGCGAGGGCGGGCCGATGCCGGCAGGCCCTCGGCACCGAGCGGACTCGAGAATTCCAGCCCGTCGTCGCGGAGGTGACTCTCGACTTGGTCGCCAAGCTCAGCCCCGATCCGTTGGGCGAGCTGCTCCGGCGGCAGGCCGTCCAGTGGCAACTCGATCCGGACCGTGCCGAGGGGCGCCCCGTGCAACCGCACCAGACAGAGCGCTGCGGTGTAGGGTGCCCGGCCGCCTATCCCGGCGCCGGGATCCAGCGTCGGCAGCGGCGCCCCGAGCTCAACCTCGCAGGTGAGCATCGGTGTGAAGTCGGCCGCGAGCCCCTCGAAATCGGCGCGTCCGCGTCTCATCGCCGCGGCCGCCGTGCGTGGGCGAGGGTTGCGGCTAGGAGCCCGAGCCCGCTGCTCAGCAGGCCGATCGCAATCGCGGCGGCACGACGGACGCCATTGAGGTCGCCGCGCAGCGTTTGCCAAAGGCCGCGGGCAACTCCCAGCGGCAAGACGACCGCGAGGTAACGTCGCTCCGAGCTCAGCCCCTGCTGCGCGCCAACGGCGCGGGCAAGCTCCACCTTGCTGGCGCCCTCCTCGAAGCTGCGGCGGATCAAGTACCCGAGCGTCGCTTGCTCGGCGGCAACGGCGTGGTGGACCGTGGCATTGGGTTGGTAGAGCCAGCTCATCTCAGGCCAGCGCTCCCCGATACGGATACCCAGCTCGGTGTCCTCCAGGGCATGGCCGCCGGCGATGACGACGCCCCGGTATTTGATCTCGCGGGGGGCGACACCTTGCCGGAAGCCACCGATCTCGCACAGTTGCTCGTTGCGCACGGCCATGTTGGCGGCGATCGGGTTGCGAACTGGAGCTATCGTCGTGGGAAGGCCGGTGTAGCTGCAGCCGAACACCCAGTAGAACTCGGGCGGGAACCAACGGGGCTCCTCATTCGCCCATTTCGGTATCAGCTCGCCAGTGACCCCGACGACATTGGGATCGGCGAAGCAGGATGCCAGCCCCTCGATCCAGGTCGGCTCCGCTTCCGTGTCGTCGTCGGTGAGGACGACGATGTCACCTCGGGCCACCTCTACGCCGCTGTTGCGGGCGCCCACTACGCCGCGGTCGTGGCGGTTGGGGATCGTCTGCACGCTCCCGAAAGTGCTGCGCGTCCAGTCGAGTAGCTGCTGGTTGTGGTCGATTACGACGATTGTCTCGGCTGGGACTAGGGTCTGCCGCTCGATTGCGCGCAGGCAGCCTGCCAGCTCATCGCGACGGTCCCAGCTCCAAGCGGGAACTATTACTGAGACGCTGTTTCGGGTTTGGCGTGACACCGTTGAGAGGGATTCGGCGTTTGCCGGCTCCATCCTCGAACCCGGGGGTGTATCCGGAGCCGGGTCAGGTCGCCGATACGGTCTCAGCTTCGCGGAGCTGAGCCGGGTCCACATGCTCGCGCCCGCTCCGGATGGTGCGGCGACGGCGCGCCTCGCGGAAGATCGTTCCCAGCACCCTGAAGCCGTCGCGGAAGGTGTTGAGGTTGCTATGGCCGGAGATGCGGTCAGCCTCGTAGCTGGGCACCTCGGTGATCTTCATCCCGGCCCCGGCAATTCTAAGGTTGATCAGCGTCTCGACCTCGAAGCCGGGGACGTCGAGCGAGATGAAAGGAAGGCACCTTGCCCAGAAGGCGTTGTAGCCGTAGCAGAGGTCAGTGAAGTGGGTGCCGTGCAGCAGGTTGGCAGTTCCGCTCAAAACGCCGTTTCCAACGCTGCGCAGCTTGGTGATGTCGGCGCTGCCGCCGCCCTCGAGGAAGCGGGAGCCCTTGGCGAAGTCGGCGCCGGCCTCCAGCGCCTCGACGAAACTGGGAATCTCGGCGGGATCGGCAGAGCCGTCGGCGTCGAGCATCACAACCAGGTTGCCGCTGACGGCGGCGAAGCCGGTGCGAAAGGCATCGCCCTTGCCCCTTCCGCTCTGGCTGAGTACCCGGATGCCTGGGTAGGCACGTTCCGCAGCTTCGATCGTCCTGTCCTTTGAGTTCCCGTCGACCAAGATCACCTCGTGCAAGTCGGCCGGTAGGCGACTCAGCACGTGACCGATGTTGTTCTCCTCGTTCATCGCCGGCACGACGACGCTGACCAGCGTTCTACGGGTATGGCGGCGGTCGGGCCCCGAGTAGGGGACCGCACCGCGGGTGGCAAGAGCCTCGACGTCGATCAGCGGCACTCCGCCAACCTGGCTCGGCATCGCGGCGGGCGCCTCGAGCAGGTCGAGGGGCCGAGGCAGGAGGCTGACCGGAACCCCGATCGACTTGAAAGCGCGGACGAGTTCGAGCAGGCTCTCGTCGTCGGCGTGTTGGGAGGCAATCACGACCCGGTCGGCTTGGTATCGGTCGACGATCTCCAGTGCCGCCACTCGGTCGGCTGGCTTGGCGTGGTCGTCTCCGAAAGGCGCCACGGTGCAGACCACACTCGCGTAGCGGCGCAGCGGCCCATAGGCCTTTAGTCGCTCGGCGGTGGCTTCGTCGCCGACCAGCACCCAGCGCTCGACCCGGTCGAGGCGGCCGAGTAGCGGTGCGCTCAGCATCCGTCCTGCGGTGTCGAGCACGGCGAAGGTCAACCAGAGAGCGAGTTGGGCACCGCCGTCAAGCGGGGTGAGTAGAGAGGCCGACCAGGCAAAGACGGCGGCCGTCAGCAGGCGGATCACGGGCCAGGCAAGACCATCCTCACTGCCGAGGCCGCTCCTCGAGCTGTTGGCGCCGTATGTACCGAGCAGGCCATTGAGAGCGATGAGCAGTAGCGGCGCGACGAGCAGCGCCGGGAAAACAGCGACGCCTGCGAGCAAGATGACCGCAACAAGCGCGACCGAAGATGAGACGAGATCGATGACCGGGAGCAGCCACCAGCCCAGGCTGCGGCTGGTACGGGGCAGGCTGCCAAGTGTGGGTCGATCCTGGACCAGGGCGCTGCGACGCGATTTAGCGGCAGCGGGGAAAGTGCTGTCTAGGGAGAGATCGGTCGAGCTTTGCATGGGAGGAGGGTGTTACCTTTTTTTAGGGAGATTTACTCGATGTTTTTGGCGCTGAACCAGGCAAATTCGGTTCTCCTCCCCTATCGGCAGGGCCGCTCGTTCACGTTAGCGCGGAACGAAAAAAATGCATCGGGAAAACTGGGGTTACGGTCAAGAGGACCGCACTGGTTCACTGGCGGGACGGGACGGGAGTCACTCCACCTGGTTAAACAGGACTACAAACCGTATGTTTCGGCCAGCTCGGGATCCTTGGCCGCCAGCATCTCCGCCAACTCGACCATCACCTTGCACTGCTTCCAGGTGGCGTCGTCTTGCATCTTGCCGTCGATCATGTGGACACCGCGGCCGTCGGGGATCGCCTCGAGTACTTTCTTGGCGAACTTGACCTCCTCCGGCGGCGGGCTGAAGACCTTCTTGGCGATGCCGATCTGCACCGGGTGCAGCGACCAGGCGCCGACACAGCCCATCAGGAAGGCGGCGCGGAACTGGGTCTCGCAGCCGGCCGTGTCCTTGATGTCTCCGAACGGTCCGTAAAAGGGCAGGATGCCGGTGGCGGCGCAGGCATCGACCATGCGGGCGATTGAGTAGTGCCAGAGGTCCTGCTGGGCGCTGACCCGGTCCGCCTCGGGGTTCTCGGGATCGGCCGGGTCCTCCATCACCCGGTAGCCGGGGTGGCCGCCGCCGACGCGGGTGGTCTTCATCCGCCGCGACGCTGCGAGGTCGGCAGGACCGAAGCTCATCCCCTGCATGCGCGGGCTGGCGGCGGCGATCTCCTCCAGGTTGACCACGCCCTGTGCGGTCTCGAGGATCGCGTGGATCAGGATCGGGCGGTCGAGATTGGCCTTGGCCTCCAGTTGAGCGAGCAGGCGATCGACGTAATGGATGTCCCAGGCCCCCTCGACCTTGGGCACCATCACGACCTCGAGTTGCTCGCCGATCTCGGTGACCAAGGTGGTGAGGTCGTCGAGGACCCAGGGACTCTCCAGCGAGTTGACTCGGGTCCAGAGTGCCGTTTGGCCGAAGTCGGACCCCTTTGCGGCCTTGATCAGGCCCTGGCGGGCGGCCTCCTTGCGATCAACCGGGATCGCGTCCTCGAGGTTGCCGAGCAGGATGTCGGTTTTCTCAGCGATCCCGGCGGCCTTTTCGACCATCTTCTCGTTGGAGAAGTCGAGGAAGTGGATCATTCGTGAGGGCTTCACGGGGATCTCGCGCAACGGCTCGGGGGCGCCGATCGCCTGGGGTTGGAAGAAGTCTCTGGGGTTTCTCACGCTGCTCCTCGTTCTCGATTCTCTGTCGGGCCGAAATCTAGGGCAAAAGACAAACGCGCGTTCGGGGGTCTAGGACGGGGCGGAGGACTTTGATGGCTGTCGCCGTACCTTGAGGGGATGGACGAAGCGGCGAGCGACAGCACGCAGGACTGGCTGCTGCCTGAGCACTCGCGGCCACCCCTGATCGGCGAGCTGGAGCGGCGGGTCGAGCAGGCCCTGGCGACGGCGCGCGCCTCCGAGGCGGCGGTGATGACCGTGGGCGCGGCAGCGATCAGCGCCGCCGAGCAGGCCGAGCGCGCCGCCTCGCTTGCGGCGAAGGCGAGCGCCGCGGCGCTCGATGCCCAAGGTCAGGTCGCCGTGATCGCCGCGCAGGCCACTTCATCGGTCGAGCCCCCCGCCGCTGAGAACTCGCCCGCGAGCGAGGACGACAGCCTCAGTGACTTCAGCGCCCGGGCCGACCGGCTCGTGGCCCGTCTGCGCCAGCTGCAACGGGTTCCCCTGGCGCCAGCCAGAGACGCCGCAGGCCGTCCGCAACCAGCCCACTGAGTTCGCCCGCCGGCGGTAGCTCGACCCCATCGAGCGAGCGCACCGGCTCGACGCCGCGGACCGAGCCGACCAGGAACGCCTCGCTCGATCTCAGCGCGGCAAGCGTCAGGGGCTCTTCGCTTGTCTCGACCCCGGCCGCTCGGGCGGCCTCGATCGCCTGGCGACGGGCAATCGAGGGGAGGATGCGCCCATCGTTCGGCGGCGTCACCAGTCGCTCGCCGAGGATTGCGAAGACACTGGCCCGTGAGGCCTCCAAGACGCTGCCGTCGGTCTCGACCAGTAGCGGCAGAGAGCCCGCTGGAGCCGCGGCCGCGAGGCCGTCGAGCAAGCGGCGGTCGGCCCACTTGTGGTTGCCGAGGCCGCCGGCGACGACATAGCTGCGCAGCGCCGCCCCCCGCCCCCAGCTCGGGAAGACGCACGCCGGATCGATCTCCCCTGCGGTGACGCGCAGCTCCATCCGCCCCCGCTCGGGGATGACAGTGAGGCGCAGTTTGCCGTGCTCAATCCCGGCGGCGGCGCTGCGGATGGCATCGTGGGCCTCGACCGGTAGGGGTGCGCCGTAGAGCGCCCCGAGGCTGGTCGTGAGTCGCTCCAGGTGGGCGTCGAGCTCGACCGGCTGCCCGGCGAGGACGAGCATGGTCTCGAAGACGCCCGCGCCAGGATCGGCGTGGGGAGGTGCTGACATTGCTGGATATCTTGCCTGTGATGCTCCTCGCGCGGCACCTCGACTCGATGCCCGATCCGGAGCGCGCCTTCGTCCATATATACGGGGCCAGCTCAAACGCCTTCTGGCTGGACAGCAGTGCCAGGGGCGAGCGCGGTTGCTTCTCCTTCATGGGCGACAGCGAGGGCCCGCTCGGCGCGGTCGTCACTTACGACGTCGGCACCGGCGAGACCCGGATCGAGCGCGGCGGGGCGATCGAGACGAGGACCGAGTCGATCTTCGACTACCTCAGCCGCGAGCTGGAGCGCCTGCGCCCGTTCACGGCGCAGCTGCCCTTCGACTTCGAGTGCGGCTTCGCCGGCTACCTCGGCTACGAGCTAAAGGCCGAGTGCGACGGCGCCGCCGCCCACCGCGCCACCACTCCGGACGCGGCCTTCGTCCTCGCCGACCGCCTGCTCGCTTTCGACCACGTCAATCAGCACACCTACTTGGTCGCCATCACCTCAGACGAGAGCGAACTGCATCAAATTTCCGGGCTGGCGGGCAGGAAACTTGATGCAGTTCGTTTGGTTGCAGAGGCTGAAGGCTGGATCGACGAGATGGAGGAGCGGCTCGCGGGGTTGCCGCCACTCGCCCGGCCCCTGGTCGGCGCGCCGATGTCTGAACTCTCCCCGCGCCGCTCGCGGCAGCGCTACCGGGAGGACATCGATGTCTGCAAGCACTACTTAACCGCTGGTCACAGCTACGAGATCTGCCTGACGAACGCGCTCGATGCCGAGAGCGGAGTCGACCCGCTCGAGCTCTACCGGGCGCTGCGCCGCGCCAACCCGGCGCCGTTCGCGGCCTACCTGCGCTTCGGCGAGCTCGCCGTCCTCAGCTCCTCGCCGGAGCGCTTTCTCGCGGTCGATCGCGACGGCAACGCCGAAGCGCGGCCGATCAAGGGCACCAGCCGGCGCGGTGCCACGTCCGCCGAGGACGCCCGGCTCGCCGTCGGCCTGCGCAGTGGTGAGAAGTCCCGGGCCGAGAATGTGACGATCGTCGACCTGATGCGCAACGACCTTGGCCGCGTCTGCCGGGTGGGCAGCGTCGAGGTGCCGGTGCTGATGCAGGTTGAGACCTACGAGACCGTTCATCAGCTCGTCTCCGCTGTCCGCGGTCGCCTGCGCCCCGAGCTGGGGCCCGTCGACTGCGTGCGCGCCTGCTTCCCGCCCGGCTCGATGACCGGGGCGCCGAAGCGGCGCACTATGGAGATCATCGACGAGCTCGAGGGCGAGGCGCGCGGGGTCTACTCGGGTGCGATCGGTTGGTTTGGTCTCGGTGGAACCTGCGACCTCAGTGTCGCGATCAGGACGATCGTCATCGACGGTGGGCGGGCCTCGGTTGGTGCGGGCGGGGCGATCGTCGTCGACTCTGACCCAGAGGAGGAGCTCGAGGAGATGCTGTTGAAGGCGCAAGCATCGATTTCCGCCTTCGGGTATCGGGACCCTGTTTTGGCCCGAACTTAAGCTGTTTGCACAAAGCTGGACAAATGTCCAGGTGAAGAAGTAGGACATTCGTACGTTCTTTCCGGTGACGCGGCCCTGACTCGCCCTCTGTGAGGGCACCCGCAGGGGCCCTCTCTACCAGTAAGGAGATTCACCGGATATGACCGCTCGATCAATTGCACGGCCTCGCTTGCGCAGCGTGGGGCTCTGCCTCACGGCTTGCCTTCTGGCATGCCTATCGCTGGCATCCACGTCTGCCCAGGCGGCACAGACAACTTCTGCAAACGCACTCAACCTCTGCATCGCGCGGAGCGGCGAGCACAAGGGCACTGTCCGCCTGATCTCGGCGAAAGCCAAATGCAAGGACAGCGAGCGCGGCGCCACGTTCTTGACCGCTTTGGGCAGCCAGGGGGTGCTCGGTACTGAAGCCGAAAGCGGCGCCACGGGCGCCACCGGTCCCCAGGGCCCGGTTGGGCTTCAGGGTCCCCAGGGCGAGAAAGGCCCGAGGGGTGACCAGGGTCTGACCGGCGACAAAGGTCCGAACGGCGATAAGGGTCTCCAGGGCGATAAGGGCCCGCAGGGCGATCCCGGCCAGAAGGGCCCAGTCGGAGACAAGGGTCCTCAGGGCGAGCCTGGCGACAAGGGTCTGACCGGCGACAAGGGACCGGCCGGCGAGCAAGGTCCCGTTGGCCAGCAGGGTCCTGCTGGTGAGAAAGGCTCCGTAGGTGAGAAAGGCCCACAGGGCGAGACCGGAGACAAAGGTCCCCAGGGCGAGCCTGGCGACAAGGGTCTAACCGGCGAGAAGGGCCCGCAGGGAGAGCCTGGCGACAAGGGTCCCGTCGGTGAGAAGGGCCTGCAGGGCGAGCAAGGCCCAGTCGGAGACAAGGGTCCCCAGGGTGAGACCGGTGACAAGGGTCTGATCGGCGACAAGGGTCCCGCCGGCGAGCAAGGTCCCGTTGGCCAGCAGGGTCCTGCTGGCGAGAACGGCCCCGCTGGTGAGAAAGGCCCTCAGGGTGAGACCGGTGACAAGGGTCCCCAGGGTGATCCCGGAGACAAGGGTCTGACCGGCGAGCAAGGTCCCGTCGGTAACAAGGGTCCGCAGGGCGAGCAAGGTCCTGTTGGCGAGAAGGGCGAGACCGGCGACAAGGGACCGCAAGGCGAGCCTGGCGACAAGGGTCCGGTTGGTGAGAAAGGCCCCCAGGGTGAGCAAGGCCCCGTTGGCGACAAAGGCCCCCAGGGTGAGACCGGTAACAAGGGTCCCGCAGGTGAGCAGGGCCCAGTCGGAGACAAGGGTCCCCAGGGTGAGCCTGGCGACAAGGGTCTGATCGGCGACAAGGGTCCGGATGGTGAGAAAGGCCAGCAGGGCGAGCAAGGCTCCGTTGGCGACAAGGGCCCTCAGGGTGAGACCGGGGACAAGGGTCCCCAGGGCGATCCCGGGGACAAAGGTCCGACCGGCGAGAAAGGCTCGGTTGGTGAGCAGGGCCCGACGGGCGAGAAAGGCCTCCAGGGCCAGCAGGGTCCCGTTGGACCGCAGGGTCCGATCGGACCCCAGGGTCCCGTTGGCGACAAAGGCCCGACCGGGGATAAAGGCCCCACCGGCGACAAAGGTCAGACCGGCGACAAAGGTCAGACCGGCGACAAAGGTCAGACCGGCGACAAAGGTCAGACCGGCGACAAGGGTCCTCAGGGCGACCAGGGTCCGCAGGGTCCTGCTGGCTCGGCGGCCACCCGTGAAATTCGGGGTGGCGGCACGGGAACCACGGTCTCCAACGCCATGAACGAACGGTTCTTTGGTCCCGCCATCGACATGGGCTTTGGCACCGAGACCGCGATTCAGGAAGTGCTGCCGTCAGGTGGAAAAGTGAGCAACCTTCGGATCTACTTGGGCAACTCTCCCGGTGGTTCCGACAGCTACACGTTCACCGTGCGCAGGGACCCTGCGGGTGCCGGCGTTCCGGTCAACACAAGCATGACCTGCACAATCAAAGCCAGCTCAACGAGTTGCGAAGACAAAGTCAACTCGCAGACGTTCGCCGCTGGCGACGCGATCTCGATCCTGGCAACCGAGAACTCGGGCCCGAACACGGCCTCGATGTTCTTCCGCCTCGACTACCAGCCGTAGCCGAGCCGGACATCGCTGCTGCACCCGCCGCCCATCCCTCTGGATGGGCGGCGGTGTTTCGGCGGGTCGACCTCAGTCGACCGCGACGACTTGGCCCGATTCGACGAGCCGCAGCGCGCGTTTGAAGCTCGGGTCGAAGATCTCGATCTCAACCGGGGTGCCGGGGTAGGCGAGGTAGACGCTCTTCGGGTTCGTCCGGTCGAAGTAGACCGTGCCATTGCCCGGTGCGTGGGTGATCGTGCCCCCCGATCGCTCGCCCTGGCGACGCAGGACGGCCACCGCGTTCGGCTGCACGTAGGTGCTGACGGTGAGGAAGTCGGCCCTCTTGTCCCCGGCCTCGGCGTCCCCGGCCAGATACCGCACGTAGGTGCGGTTCTTGTCGGGTTGGCTCAGCTCCAGCTCCGCCCCCGCCTGCTCGCCGGCCCAGTAGATCGGCGTCGTCCCAGCCGAGGCGGTTTCGTGCAGGGAGTCCGCGCTGACGACCTGAGCAGCACCCGAGCTCGCCTGCTGGTCGGACTCCGAGCCCCCTCCGCCACAGCCCGGCAGCAGTGCGAGCGCCAGCGTCATCGCCGCGATGGCCGTGGTGCGAGTCACGAGGCTGCTCCGCAGTGGGAGCCGAAGTGCGCGGTCCATAGGACCGTGTTGGCCTGCCCTTCGAGCTCACCCACCTGACGGTTGAGGCCCAGCGCTTCGTAGTCGCCGAGGATGTTCCGGCGGTGCTCTGGCGATCTCATCCAGGCCCGGAAGATCGAGCGCACAGTGCCGAAGGTGCCGACTCCCCAGGCGAGGTTCTCGCCCACGTGCCAGCAGGGGTCGGACATGTAGCCGGCTTCGCGCATCCAGTAGGTGAAATCCCGGTCGCAGGCGGTGTGGCTGAAGCTGTTGCAGCGGAGGACATCGGTTCCCTTGTCCAGGGAGGAAAGGTCGAGCTGCGGCGAATCGGCGAGCGCTCCAAGACCGACACGGGCGCGAGCGAAGTCGGTCAGGCAGCGCATCGCCTGCTCCTGGGACGCGGGAGAGGCGGCGTTCGTCTGGTTCGGGCAGGCCCCAACCGGGGCGATCAGCGACGCGCTCGCGCCCGGCACGGCCAGGACGAGCAGCGCCAACGCGATCGTGACCGGATATGCGAGCTTGGATGCCATCATGTCCTTCTCGTCAGATCGCACCGTTGTGGGAGATCGGGATCTGCCGAGTCTGGACGTATGTACTGGATGCAACGGTCGGAGCCGTCAAGGACGCGCTGTGGCCCCGGGGCGGCCGTGACCGCGTCGCCGATATCCTTCCGCTCCCGTCCTTACCCGACCCGAGCTAGGAGCCATGGCCGTAGACACCGCCGCTTTCCGTGAGCAGACCGACGAGCAGCAGGCGATCACCGAAATGGTGCGCCAGTTCGCCGACGAGAAGATCATCCCCAACGCCGAGCATTTCGATCACGAGGACACCTTCCCGGAGGAGATCGTCGAGGAAATGAAGGAGCTCGGCCTCTTCGGGGTGACGATTCCCGAAGAGTACGGCGGCATGGGGCTCGATCTGACGACCTACGCGATGATCGTCGAAGAGCTCTCGCGCGGTTGGATCTCGATCTCCGGCGTCGTCAACACCCACTTCATCGGCTCCTACCTGTTGATGAAGTTCGGTACCGACGAGCAGAAGGAATACTTCCTGCCGAAGATGGCGACCGGCGAGATCCGCGCCGCCTTCTCGCTGTCGGAGCCCGAGGTCGGCTCCGACGTGCAGGGGATTAAGTCGACCGCCAAGAAGGGCGACGATGGCAAGTGGGAGTTGAACGGCCAGAAGATGTGGGTCACCAACGGCCTTGGCTCCTCCGTCGTCTTCGTGCTGATGAAGACTGATCCCAAGGCGGAACCGGCTTACAAAGGGATGACCTGCTTCATCACCGAGAAGAAGCCCTGGGAGGAAATCAACGGGGGTGACTTCAAGGGGCTTAACGTGCCGCCCAAGATCAAGAAGATGGGCTACAAGGGCGTTGAGTCGACCGAGCTCGTCTACGACGGCTACCGCTGTCCGCCCGAGCGTGTGCTCGGTGGCGAGGAGGCGGGAGTTGGCGAGGGCTTCGTGCAGATGATGGACGCGCTCGAGGTTGGCCGCGTCAACGTCGCCGCCCGCGGCGTCGGCATCGCTCAGCGCGCCCTCGAGCTCGCTCTGCGCTACAGCCAAGAGCGCAAGACCTTCGGTAAGCCGATCGCCCAGCACCAGGCGATCCAGTTCAAGCTCGCCGACATGGCGACCAAGGTCGAGGCCGCCCGCCTCGTCACCCGCAAGGCAGCCCGCATGAAGGACGCGGGCGCGCGCTCCGACCTTGAGGCCGGCATGGCGAAGCTGCTCGCCTCGGAGACCGGCAAGGAGTGCGTCGAGGAGTGCTTCCGGATCCACGGCGGCTACGGCTACTCGAAGGAGTACGAGATCGAGCGTCTCTACCGCGACGCGCCTCTGCTCTTGATCGGCGAGGGGACCTCGGAGATCCAGCGCATGGTGATCGGCAAGAAGCTGCTGCAGAGGCACAAGATTCTGAGCCCTCGGCGCGTTGATGTTTTGTGTGCAGCGGTAACGTTGACCGGGTGTTGTCCGAGCTGAAGAAGAGCGGTGCCGCGCTGGTTCGCGTCGCGCTTGGCGCTGCCGTTCTCGTGCTTCTCCTCTCGACGGCCTCCGCCCAGGCAGCCACGCCCCTCTACCCGAACCTGAAGACGCTCTCGCCACGCGACCTGCGCTTCGACAGCGCCGACGTCGACGCGAGTGAAGCCACCGTGACGCACAAAGTCCTGCGTTTCTCCAACACGGTGTGGGACACCGGCCCCGGCCGGCTCGAGGTGCGCGGCCTGATCGACTCCAAAACGAAGACGGGCCCCGCTACGCAGCGAGTCTACGACGACGGAGGCGGCTTCACCGACCTCTCGGTCGGCAGCTTCTACTACCACCCGGCGCACGGTCACTACCACTTCGACAACTGGGGCCGTTACGAGCTCTGGACGAAAGCCGGCTATGACGCCTGGCTGGCGAGCGGCAGGACCCAGGGGAATCCGACCGTGGGGGGCAAGACGACCAGTTGCATGATCGACGAGGAGTTCATCCGCAACGTCCCCAACCAGCCCTACCCGCCCGCCTATGGCACAGAAGGGTGCTTTCCGGATTCACAGGGGAGGATGCTGCAGGGGATTTCACCTGGTTGGGGCGACACCTATGACTACTTCCGCTTCGAACAGTGGATCGACCTGGGCGCCACCGGATCGCTCGCCAACGGCCAGTACGTGCTGCGCTCGGTCGTCGACCCGACCAACAAAATCTACGAGAGCCCGAATAAGGGTGACGTTGCCCGCGAGAGCGCCGAAGACAACGAAGCGATCACGATGTTCTCGGTGCAAAACGGGATCTTGGTGGACTCAAACCCACCGACCGGCTCGGTGCGGATCAACGACATCAACACCGGCACGGCATCGCCGAATGTGACGGTGAAGGTGCTGGGGCGGGATGACATCAGCGGCGTGACCCAGTTGCGATTCTCCAACGACGGCAATGCCTGGTCCCTCGCTCAGGCATACACCGGAAAAGAATCGAACACCCAAACGATTGCTTGGAGCCTTACCGATCCCGCCTACGGCGGCAACAACATCGACGGTACGAAGACGGTCTACGTTCAGCTCAAGGACGCCACGGGCAACTGGTCCGCTGCCGAGAGTGACACGATCGTCCTCGACCGTGGTGGCGGGTCATCGGCCTACTCTAATGCCGTCCTCGCCGATGGCCCGGTCGGCTACTGGCGCCTCGGCGAGAAAAGCGGCACCACCGCCAGCGACGCAGCCGGCGCCAACCTCGGCGCCTACCGCAACGGCGCCCTGCTCGGCCAGCCCAGCCTGCTGCCGGGCGACAGCGCCAACAGCTCCGTGCGCTTCGATGGCAGCAACGACTACGTCGACATCCCGAGCTCCAGCGCGCTGAGCCCGACCGCGAAGGTCTCGCTCGAGGCCTGGATCAAGCCCGTCGCGCTGCCCAGCACTGGCAACTTCGCCAGCGTCGCCAGTAAGCCGGAGTCCTATTCCCTGCAGTTCAACGGCCCCCGACTCGAGTTCACGATCATGCAGTCCGGCGCACGCCGCCGGCTGCAGGCCCCGGTGGGAGCGATTGCCACCGGTCAGGTCTACCACGTGGTTGGTACCTACGACGGCGCCAGCCAGCGCCTCTATGTCAATGGCGCCGAAGTGGCCAGCGCCTCCCTAGGCGGTGCGATCACCGCCAACTCCAACGAGCTCGACCTCGCCTCCTGGAGCGAAGGCGGCGAGCCCTTCAACGGCACGATCGATGAGGTGGCCGTCTACGCGGGCGCGCTCTCCGCGGCCCGGGTCGGCGCGCACTACCAGGCGGGGTCGGGAGCCGCCCCGCCCGACACGACCGTCAAAGATCCCAGCAGCCTCAGCGCCACCGCGGTTTCGGAAACGCGGATCGACCTGAAATGGATCGACAACTCCACCAACGAGGGGGAGTTCCTGATTCAGCGCGACACCAACTCGAGCTTTCCCTCACCGGTCGTCCTCTCGGCGTGGGCCAACAGCACGAGCTTCCAGGACACCGGCCTCACGCCCGGGACGACTTACTACTACCGGGTGAGGGCGCGCAACGCCACCGACACGTCCGCCTACTCAAACGTCGCCAACGCCACCACGCTGACGGCGCCTCCACCCCCGCCTCCGCCGCCACCTCCGACCGAATACCGGGCAGCCGTCATCGCCGACGGCCCGGTCGGCTACTGGCGCCTCGGCGAGAAAAGCGGCACCACCGCCAGTGACGCGGCCGGCGCCAACCTCGGCGCCTATCGCAACGGCGCCCTGCTCGGCCAGCCCAGCCTGCTGCCGGGCGACAGCGCCAACACAGCGGTGCGCTTTGACGGCAGCAACGACTACGTCGCCATCCCCAGCACTGCGGCGCTGAGGCCGACCGCGAAAGTCTCGCTCGAGGCCTGGATCAAGCCCCTCGCGTTGCCCACCACTGGCAACTTCGCCAGCATCGCCAGCAAGCCGGAGTCCTATTCCCTGCAGTTCAACGGCCCCCGGCTCGAGTTCACGATCATGCAGTCCGGGGCACGCCGCCGACTGCAGGCCCCGGTGGGAACGATTGCCACCGGTCAGGCCTACCACGTCGTTGGCACCTACGACGGTTCTATCCAGCGCCTTTACGTCAACGGCGCCGAAGTGGCCAGCGCGTCCCTGGGCGGTGCGATCACCACTAACTCAAACGCCCTCGACATCGCCTCCTGGAGCGGGGGCAGCGAGCCCTTCAACGGCACGATCGACGAGGTGGCCGTCTACGCGGGAGCGCTCTCGGCGGCACGGGTAGGTGCGCACTACCAGGCGGGGTCATCGACGAGTAAAGCCGTCGCTCTGACCGGTGTCGGTTTCTCGTCGGAACGAAAACTTGTCTCCAGCGAAGCTCTGGATCCGGGTCGCTACTCGATTACGAGCCCACCAACGTTTTCCTACTACTGCGAGCTGCATTCGTTTGTGGCACAGAAGGCCCCATCGACCTCGTGGGGTCCACTCCTCAGCTGAGTCCAGCGCGTGGCGATCGGCAAGAAGCTCCGCAGAGGCGCAAGATCCGATCCGCCGGGCCGTTGATGTGTCGTGTGCAGCGGTAACGTCCGCCGGGTGTGGCCTGGACTAAAGAGGAATGGCGGTGCGCTGATCGGCGCCACGCTGTGCGCTGTTTTCCTCGTGCTAGTCATCTCGTCGGCCTCCGCGCGGGCGGCTACGCTCCTCTACCCGAACCTGAAGACGCTGGTCCCACGAGACCTACGTTTCGATCGCGCCGACGTTGACGCCGGTAGTCCCGAAGTGATGCACAACGTGCTGCGCTTCTCCAACACCGTTTGGGACAGCGGCTCGGGCCCGTTGGAGATGCGCGGATTGATCGATTCCAAAACCAACTCCGGCCCGGCCACGCAACGGGTCTACGACGACGGTGGCGGCTTTGCCGACTTCGCCGCGGGCGCCTTCTACTACCACCCGGCGCACGGTCACTACCACTTCGACAACTGGGGCCGTTACGAGCTCTGGACGAAAGCCGGCTATGACGCCTGGCTGGCGAGCGGCAGGACTCAGGGGAATCCGACCGTGGGGGGCAAGACGACCAGTTGCATGATCGACGAGGAGTTCATCCGCAACGTTCCCAACCAGCCCTACCCACCCGCCTATGACACGGAAGGTTGCTTCCCCGACTCTAAAGGCCGGATGCAGCAAGGCATCTCCCCTGGTTGGGGCGACACCTATGACTACTTCCGCTTTGAACAGTGGATCGACCTGGGGCCGAACGGCTCACTTTCCAATGGCGAATACGTGCTGCGCTCGGTCGTCGACCCGACCAACAAGATCTACGAGAGCCCAAGCAAGGCCGACCTGATTCGCGAGGGCGCTGAAGACAACGAAGCGATCACGATGTTCTTGGTGCAAAACGGGACCTTGGTGGATTCAAACCCACCGACTGGCTCGGTGAGGATCAATGATATTAACGCCAGCACATCGTCACCAAATGTGACGGTGAAGGTGCTGGGGCGGGATGACATCAGCGGAGTGACCCAGCTGCGGCTCTCCAACGACGGCAATGCTTGGTCGCCTGCACAGGCATACACAGGCAAAGAATCGACGGCGCAGGCGATTGCCTGGAACCTGACCAACTCGACCTATGGCGGCAACAACTTCGACGGCACGAAGACCGTCTTCGTTCAGTTCAAGGACGTAACGGGCAAGTGGTCCGCTGCGGAGAGCGACACGATCATCCTCGATCGTGGCGGGGGTTCCTCGGCCTATTCCAACGTCGTCGTCGCCGACGGCCCGGTCGGCTACTGGCGTCTGGGCGAGAAAAGCGGCACCACCGCCAGTGACGCGGCCGGCGCCAACCTCGGCGCCTACCGCAACGGCGCCCTGCTCGGCCAGCCCAGCCTGCTGCCGGGCGACAGCACCAACACGGCGGTGCGCTTCGACGGCAGCAACGACTACGTTGACATCCCGAGCTCCAGTGCGCTGAGCCCGACCGCGAAAGTCTCACTCGAGGCATGGATCAAGCCGGTCGCGTTGCCCAGCACGGGCAACTTCATTAGCGTCGCCAGCAAGCCGGAGTCCTACTCCCTGCAGTTCAACGGCCCCCGACTCGAGTTCACGATCATGCAGTCGGGAGTACGCCGCCGCCTTCAGGCGCCAGCGGGAGCAATTCTTACCGGTCAGGCCTACCACGTCGTCGGCACCTACGACGGCGCCAGCCAGCGCCTCTATGTCAATGGCGCCGAAGTGGCCAGCGCGCCCCTGGGCGGTGCGATCACCACTAACTCAAACGCCCTCGGCATCGCCTCCTGGAGCGGAGGCAGCGAACCCTTCAATGGCACGATCGACGAGGTGGCCGTCTACGCGGGCGCGCTCTCCGTGGCACGGGTCGGCGCGCACTATCAGGCGGGGTCGGGGGCGCCGCCGCCCGACACGACCGTCAAAGACCCGAGTAACCTAAGCGCTACGGCCGTCTCCGACAAGGAGATAGACCTGCAATGGACCGACAATTCGGATAACGAGGGCGAGTTCCGCATCGAGCGCGATATCAGCCCATCTTTCCCGTCGCCGGTCGTGCAGGCGGCTTGGGCGAACGCAACAAGCTTCGCCGATACCGGCCTCACGCCCGGGACGACCTACTACTACCGGGTCAGGGCGCGCAACGCCACCGACACGTCCGCCTACTCGAACGTCGCCAACGCCACCACCTTGGCTACGGGTCCGCTACCGCTGCCAAACGAAGCTCCGGTGGAGCCGCGGCCCGCGATCGCGCCACCTCCGTCGGCGCTGGGCCTTGGCTACGCGGCCGCGGTGATCGACGACGAGCCGAGCGCCTATTGGCGCCTTGACGAGACCGGCGGTGATGAGGCCCTGGACGCGCGGGGCGCCAATCCCGGCACTTACCGCGGCGATCCACAGCTCGGTCAGGCCGGTCTGCTGTCGGCCGACCCCAGTGACGCCTCGGTGCGCTTCGACGGCGTCGATGACCGCGTTGAGATTCCCAGCTCCGTCTCGCTCAACCCCGCTCGCGTCTCGGTGGAGGCGTGGATCGAGCCGGTCGCGCTGCCGCGTCGCGGACGCGTTGTCGTTGTAGCCGGCAAGCTGGGTTCTTACTCGCTTGAGCTCTCCGGCCCTCGGCTCGAGCTTGCGATCTGGCTGGGACGAAGGGTGGTTCGCCTGCGCGCGCCCGCCGGAGCAATCGAGGCGGGGCGCGCCAAGCACGTCGTCGGCGTCTACGACGGATCGGCCCTGCGGCTCTTCGTCGACGGGGCGAGGGTGGCCTCGGCGCGGCGACCGGGGGTGATGGCTCCCGGCGCTCGCTCGTTCGAGATCGGCTCGGCAGTGGGATCAAAGAGGGCGTTCAGGGGAGTGATCGACGAGGTCGCGGTCTACGGAAGGGCTCTCGGCGGCGCGCAGGTCGCCGCGCACTACCGGGCCGGCACGCCTCCTCGGCCGCGCGCAGCCCGGCAGTCGCAAAGCGCCCTGGCGAGCCGCTACGCATCCACATCCGCCATTCCCGCTTACTGCCACCTCTGGGCAGCCGACACGAACGCGGCCGAAGCGATAGCAATTGCACCAGCCCCATGGCTTCGACCCCCCAGCTGATCAAGACCGCTGTCGAGCGTTTCCAAGCCGAAGTCCCTGCCCTGCAGAAACTCAAGCTCGTCTTTGGGCTGGAACTAAAGGCAAGGCATGACATCCAGCTCTACCGGGTCGAGGTGCCGGGCCCGGTGATCAAGAAGGATCTCTCTCAGGACGAGCGGGTGCTGGTCCAAATCGACCGGCCTCAGTTCAACGAGCTGGCCGAGAACGGCACGTTGAAGAGCTACCGCAGGGCGTATGAGACCGGCCACATCAAGGCCACCGGCGACTCCAACGTGAAGAAGTTGATTGCCCAGGTGGTCGAACGCCAAGAGGAACGCGCCCGGCTCAAAAAAGCCCACTGAGGGCTGTTAGAGGCGAACCAGGTTCTCGGCGTCGATGCCGCGGGTGACGCCGCGGAAGTCGACCAGGACTGGCGCGGCTGCGGCGATCTCGCCGTAGTCGAGGCTCGGGTGGGCCGTGACGATTGCGGCCAGATTCTGTCGTGGCGAGGGCACTGTCGAGGTCGACCGAACTGAGGCCGAGCTGGGACAGCTCCGCCACATGGGGGTCGTGGTAAGAAATCTCGCCGCCCAGGTCGCGGAGCAGGGTTGCGATCTTCAGCGCCGGGGACTCGCGGGTATCGCCTACGCCCGCCTTGTAGCTGACCCCGAGGATGAGGATCTTGGAGCCTCGGACCGGCTTGCCGACGTCGTTGAGCGCGCGCTCGATCCTTTCCGCGCAGAATGCCGGCTGGGCTTGGTTCATCTTTCCTGCCAGCTCGATGAACTCGGGGTAGAAGTCGTGTTCGCGGGCCTTGAAGGCGAGGTAGAAGGGGTCGATCGGGAGGCAATGGCCGCCCATGCCGGGTCCGGGGTCGAACCGCATGAACCCGAAGGGCTTGGTCGAGGCGGCGTCGATGACCTCCCAGACGTCGATCTTGAGCCGGTCGCAGAGCTGGGCGAGCTCGTTGACGAAAGCGATGTTGACCGAGCGGAAGATGTTCTCCAAGAGCTTCGAGAGCTCCGCGGCCTCGGGTCCCGAAAGGGGGACCACTTGCTCGCAGATCAGTTCGTAGAGCTCACAGGCACGCTTGGAACATTCCTCGGTTAGCCCACCGACCAGCTTCGGCGTTGTGCGCACGGTGTAATCGGTGCGACCCGGGTCGATTCGCTCCGGCGAGAAGGCGAGGTGGAAGTCGGTGCCAGCGGAAAGCCCCGACTCCTCGAGGATCGGGGCCAGCCGCTCGCGGGTGGTGCCCGGGTAGGTAGTCGACTCGAGCACGACCAGTTGCCCCGGCTGGAGGACTTGTGCGAGGGCGGCGCCCGCGTCGAGCAGGTAGGTGAGGTCAGGCTCGCGGGAGCCGGTCAGCGGCGTCGGCACGCAGATGATCACTGCTTCGCAGGAGGCGAGATCCGCATGGCGGGTGGTGGGCCGTAGGCGCTCCCCGAGAGGCGCCAGGGCCGAATCGGCGATGTCCTCGATATAGCTCTCGCCTCGCTCGAGGCTCTCGGTCTTGCGGGTGTCGGCGTCTAGGGCGACCACCTCATGACCGCTCTCCGCGAAGGCGACCGCGAGCGGGAGGCCGACGTAGCCGAGGCCGATGATTCCGATCTTCATCGGGCGGGAGTCTAGCCTCGCCGTCAGCGGCTGCGCATCGGCGGTCTGTAGCATGCCGCGCCGCCACCCCGATAGGAGACGAAAGCGAGAAATGAGCGAGCAGAGCTACGAGCTGAGTACCGACCAGGCCGAGCGCGAGGCGTCAGGCGCGCACGCCTACGGGCGCTACCTCGAGGAGTTCGAGGTCGGCGCTGTCTACAAGCACTGGCCGGCCAAGACAGTGACCGAGTCAGACGATCACCTCTTCTGCCTGGTCACGATGAACCATCACCCGCTGCACCTCAACGACGTCTACGCGGCGGGGTCCCAGCAGGGCCGCAACGTCGTCGTCGGCCCGCTCGTCTACTCGCTGGCACTGGGCATGTCGGTCTCCGACGTCTCCGGCAAGGCGATCGCCAACCTGGCGACCGAAGACCTCAGCCACCCCAACCCGGTCTTCCACGGCGACACGCTCTTCTGCGAGACCGAGGTGCTTGAGGTCAAGCCCTCCAAATCGAAGCCCGACCGCGGCGTAGTCAAGGTCCACACCCGCGTCCTCAACCAAGACGGCATCCTCGTCGCCGAGTTCAAGCGCTTGGTCCTGGTCCCCCGCAAGAACCCCGGCGAGGCGCCGAGGCCCGAGGCCGACGTCGAGTAACCCGGATATTGGACCCGAACTCGCCCGGCTGCGAGGTCAGTGCGCCTCGTCTGAGGCGTGGGCGGGGGGTCTTGACTCCTCGGCTAGGGAGGTGATCTCTAGGGGGCCGTGGGCGGCGGCCTCTAGGACCTCTGTGGCCTCTTCGGCGGAGCGGGCGTAGAGCTCGACGAGCATGTGCACTACGACCTGCTCCTCGTCGTGCTTGTGGAAGCGCACGTGGGTGAAGAACTCGCGCACGCCGGCGTCGCCGAAGGCGCCGTAGGTGAGGAACTCGGCGGCTTCGGGGCCCGCGCAAGTCTCGACTCGATCCTGGTCGACCCGCACCGTGCAGGAGGCGACCCACGGCGTCCCGGCGACCATCCGTTCCCAGCGATCCTCGATTGGGACCACCATGTTGTCCTGGAAGGTCAGGTGCGGTTGGTCGTGCATGCAATCGACGCACTGGACGAGTGCCTCCTGGACCTCGTCCACGCCCTCGGCGAGGATCCCGCTGCCGGGGTCAACGCGGCGAATTGCGTCGTAGTGGATCTGGATCTCGAGGTTCTGGGACCAGCACCGGTAGCAGCGCAGCCAGGCCGAGCGGTCACCGTTGAGGTCGCTCATCGCCCCATTGTCGCGCGTCGGCCGCGCGAACGCTCAATCGGGGCCGATCGTTGCCAACTCATCCGCGATCAGGCGAGCCAGCGGTAGTGATGAGGTTGCCGCGGGGGAGGGAGCATTACGAACGTGGATGGCCCGCTCGGTGCGATGGACGACGAAGTCGTCCTCCAGGGTGCCGTCGCGGCGCAACGCCTGGGCGCGGATCCCAGCTGGCCCTGGCGTTGCCCGCACGCCGCGCAGCGCGGGCACGAGGCGTGCTGCCTCGGCGACGAAGGCGGCACGGCTGAAGGCGTGGTGCATCTCACTGAGGCCGGTCCGCCAGTGGCGCCCGACCAGGCGCCAGGTGCCGGGCCAGGCCAGTGTCTGACCGATATCGCGCAGCCGCACGCGGGTCAGCCGGTAGGCGTCGCGGGCGGGGCCAATTAGGGCGCTTGGGCCGATCAGCACCCGGCCGTCGATCGTCCGGGTCAGATGGGCGCCGAGGAACGGTAGGTCAGGGTCTGGCACCGGATAGACGTTGGCTCTGACGACAGTCGCCTCGCTCTCCGGGACCTGGAGGTAGGCACCCCGGAAGGGAACGATGCGGGGGTCCTTCGGCGCCCCGCAGGCAACGGCGAGACGGTCGGCCCAGAGGCCGGCGCAGAAGACCGCGGCGGCGGCCTGGGTCACCCCCCGTGTATGGCGCAGCTCGATCCGCTGCGGACGATGCTCGACGCCGGTGATCGCCGCCCCGAGGTGGACCGTGCCACCGGCCCCGAGCACGTCCGTCGCGTAGGACTCGGCGACGGCGGCAAAGTCGACGACGCCAGTCTGGGGCGAGTGGAGCGCGGCAAGACCCCGGGCGGCGGGCTCGACGGTCGCGATCTCCTCAGCGCTGAGGCGCCTCAGTCCCGGCACCTGGTTAGCGGCCCCGCGTCGCTCCAGCTCCGCGAGGCCCTCGAGCTCTCTCTCCTCGGTGGCGACGACGAGCTTGCCGGATTTGGCGTAGGGGACGCCCCGTTCGTCGCAGTAGTCGTAGAGCTCGCGCGAGCCTTCGACGCAGAGCCGCGCCTTGAGCGAACCCGGCCGGTAGTAGATGCCGGCGTGGATGACGCCGCTGGAGCGCCCGGTCTGGTGACGGCCCAGCCGCCGCTCGGACTCGAGCACGCAGAGGCGCGCCCCCGGATGCCGCCGCAGCAGCTCCCTAGCCACCGCCATGCCGACGATGCCGCCGCCGACCACTGCCAGGTCGCACTCGGCGGGCGGCTGGCCGCCGTCGTGCCCGGGCTCGGGCAAGCGCGTCAAGCGGCGGCAGGAGCGCCGGCGCGCTGGGCGACGAGGTCGACGATCTCGCCCATGATCTTGTTGATATCGAAGTCCTTCGGCGTGTACACGCCATCGACGCCAGCCGCTCGCAGGCGCTCGGCATCGGCGGGCGGGATGATGCCGCCGGCAACCACCGGGACCCCGACCTGCTCGTCGCGCAGCCGTCGCACCACCTCGGGGACAAGCTCCAGGTGGGAGCCGGAGAGGATTGAGAGGCCGACCACATCGACGTCCTCCTGCAGGGCGGACTCGGCGATCTCCTCGGGGGTCAGCCGGATGCCCTGATAGATCACCTCCATGCCGGCGTCGCGGGCGCGCAGGGCGATCTGCTCGGAGCCATTGGAATGTCCGTCGAGTCCGGGCTTGCCGACGAGGATCTTGATCCGGTGGCCGATCTGCTCGGAGACCTCGTCGACGCGGCTTCGGATCGCCTCCAACTGCTCACGATCCGCGGCCGGCGCGGCGCCGCTGACGCCGGTCGGGCCCCGGTAGGCGCCAAACGCCTCACGCAGCACTTCCGCCCACTCGCCGGTTGTCGCGCCGGCCTTGGCAGCGGCGATCGTCGCTGGCATGACGTTCTGGCCGTCGTCGGCAGCGACGCGGCCGAGTTCCTCGAGCGCCGCACCCACGGCGCTCTCGTCGCGCTCGGCCTTCCATTTCTCCAGCGCCTCAACCCGTTCCCGCTCGACCTCGGGATCGGGCGTGAGGATGCCGCCGTCGGCGCCGGCGGTGAGCGGCGAGTCCTCGGTCTCGGTGAAGCTGTTCTGCCCGATCACCTTCTGCTCGCCGGTCTCGATTCGGGCGACCCGCTCGCGATGGGACTCGACCAGGCGGGCCTTCATGTAGGGGACGGCGGCGACCGCGCCACCGTGCTCCTCAACCACGGCCATCTCGGCACGGGCGCCCTCAATCAGCTCCTCGACGAGGCCGTCCATCACCTTTGAGCCCTCGAAGATGTCGGGATACTCGAGCAGGTCGGTCTCGTTGGCCAGGACCTGCTGGATGCGCAGGCTCCACTGCTGATCCCAGGGGCGGGGGAGGCCCATGGCCTCGTTCCAGGCGGGCAGCTGGATCGCCCGCGCGCGGGCGTCGCGGCTGAGCGTCACGGCGAGCGCCTCCAAAACGATCCGCTGGATGTTGTTCTCCGGCTGGGCCTCGGTCAGGCCGAGGCTGTTGACCTGGACGCCGTAGCGGAAGCGCAGCATCTTCTCGTCAGTGACGCCGTAGCGTTCGCGGCCGATCTCGTTCCAGAGCCGCCCCATCGCGCGCAGCTTGCCGATCTCCTCGACCAAGCGGATGCCGGCGTTGACGAAGAAGGAGATGCGGCCAAAGACCTTGGGGAAATCGGACTCGGCGACCTGTCCGCGCGCTTTCACCTCGTCCAGCACAGCGATCCCCGTGGAGAGCGCGTAGGCGATCTCCTGCACCGGCGTCGCCCCCGCCTCCTGCAGGTGGTAGCTGCAGATGTTGGTCGGGTTCCAACTCGGCACCTCGTTGACGGTGAAGGCGACCATGTCGGCGATCAGCCGCATCGAGGGCTCCGGCGGGAAGGCGTAGGTGCCGCGCGAGAGGTACTCCTTGATGATGTCGTTCTGGGTTGTGCCCTTCAGCGCCGAGCGCTCAACCCCGTTCTCCTCGGCGACGGTGACGTAGAGCCCGAGCAGCCAGGCCGCCGTCGCGTTGATCGTCATCGAGGTGTTCATTTCGTCAAGCGGGATGCCGTCGAAGAGCTGGTGCATGTCGCCCTTGTGGGCGACCGAGACGCCGACCTTGCCAACCTCGCCGCGGGCGAGGACGTGGTCGGGGTCATAGCCCGTCTGAGTCGGCAGGTCGAAGGCGACGGAGAGGCCGGTCTGGCCCTTGGCGAGGTTGCGCCTGTAGAGCTCGTTGGAGCGCCGGGCATCGGAGTGGCCGGCGTAGGTGCGCATCACCCAAGGGCGGTCGCGCTCGGGAAGACGGTGCTCGCTCACGTGCTCAATGATATTTGGCTTGGGCCGAAATACGCCGTTCATCCGCCGCCGGGCCGCATCTTTCCGCGCCATCGGTGTTTAGGCTGCGAAACCGTGAGACTGTTGCGCACAGCCGTTCTCCCCTTGCTTTTGGCCGCGATGTTGAGCTTTACGGCGGTCGCCGGCGCCGCTCTGGTCGGCATTTATCGCAACGGGATGGAGAACAAAGGGCAGTTGGGGCAGATAGCCAAGCTCTCGGGCCAGCGCTGTGCTCGCGGCAGCTCTGGCGACGCCTTCAGCATCACCGTCGGCAAAGCCACCAGGGAGTGCTCCTACCGCACGCCGGTGCTCGGCCGCGATCTCGAGATTGCCGCGACCATGCGCCTGCTCAGCCGCTCGCAGGTGCCGATGTCGGTGCAGCGCTCGGCCTATCTGTCCGTCGATCTTCGTGCCGGAGGCGGCGCCCGGTACCAACTCGCGGTCTACCCGCTGCAGCGCAAGGCGCAGCTGCGCAAGGTTTTGGCTGACGGAACGATCGAATACCTCGACATCGAGAAGAACGTTGCCGCCGTGGGCGGTGCCGACAAAGCAAACAAGCTACGGCTGCGCGCCTTCAACGTGACCGCGGGCGATGAAAAGGGCAACTGCAACCTCGTCGCCTTCGTCGGCGGCGAACCGATCGCCGAATTTACCGACGAAGCCGCGGGGGAACTCAGCGGGCGAGCCTCGGGCTTCTCGGTTGGCTCGGCCAAGGTGGCGAAGGGCGCGCAGGCGACCGTTGACGATGTCGTCGTTCGCGTTCCGAGTCCGTTCTAGTCCTTGAATATCCAGTCGGCGGCGCGGTAAATGTGTTCGACCGCACCACGGCGCGGTCGCGTCTCGACCAGTTCGATGCAACCCAGCTTCTTGAGGACGCGCACGTGATAGGCGACACTGCGTATGTCGAGTCTCAGCTCGCTGGCGATCGTTTTCGGGCTCCTCGCGCCCGCGGCGATCAGGTCGAGGGCACGCGCTCTGACGCCGTTGGAAAGCGCCTTCACCAGGCGTGGGTCGACTGAATGAATTTGGGTTGCCATCGCGATCCATCCTCCCAATTGGTTAGCGATGTGGGTTGAGCATAACTATTCTGAGTAGTTAAGTGAACTTAGCTGCAGACAAACGTTCGAGCGCAGCCGAAAAGGCCGCTGGCCGGGAGGATTTCCGCATAATGCGTGGCGATGTCGACGACGACGGTGGAGAGGCCACGCAGCGGGGGCCCGGGCTCGGACCTGGGCGGAGAGTGGCGGGTGATCGTCCGCAACGACAATCACAACACCTTCGACCACGTCGCCGCGACCCTGGCGCGCGTGCTTCCGGGCATCTCTCTGGACCGCGGCCATCAGCTCGCCGACAGCATCCACAGCAAGGGTCAGGCAATCGTCTGGTCTGGCCCGCGCGAGCCCGCCGAGCACTACTGGCAGCAGCTCGATTCGGCCGGCCTGACGATGGCGCCGCTCGAGCGGGCGTGAGGAACTAGTCGCGTCGGCGCTGTCGGCAGCGCTACTCGGCGACGACCAGCGTGTGCCAGGTGGGCAGCAGCGGCAGGTCGTAGAGGTCGATGCAGGCGGCGCGCGCCTTCTCAATTTCCTCTGAGAACCAGTAGCGCTCGAAGTCTGAGCGGTTATCCCAGACCGAGGACTGGCGGAAGGCCAGCGGGTCATCGACGGCCCGCGTCAGCGACCAGCTCTTGGCGCCGTAGGCGGGCATCCGCGCCGCTGCCGGTTCCCAGAGGTCGAGCCAGCGGTCCGCCCGGAAGGGGGCGATGTGCCAGTCAAGTACGCAAACCTCGCTCATCAGGCTCCCACCTCCGCCCGGATCGCGCCCGGGCCGTCCTCGTTCTTGCCGTCGGTCTCGGACTCGGCCCCGACCAGGATCGAGATCTTGCCGAGGTGCTTGTTTTCGTGCAGAAGCTGGTGTGCTTCGGCAACTCCGTCGAAGCCCATCGTCTGCCAGATCACCGGGCGGACCTTGCCCTCCGCCATCAACTGGTTCGCCTTCATGCACTCATAGGCGTTGGCGAAGTGCGAGCCGATGATCTGCTTCTGGCGCATCCACAGGTAGCGCACGTCGAAATCGAGCTGGAAGCCAGAGGTGGCGCCGCAGATGACGACCTTGCCGAAGGGCTTGACGACGAAGACCGAGGTCGGGAAGGTCGCCTGGCCGACGTGCTCGAAGACGATGTCGGGAGCGTCGCCGAGGATCTCCTTGACCCGCTTGGCGAAGCCGCGTGAGGCCTTGAAGCGCTCCTTGTCGGCGGCCTTGTCGGCGAGGTTCTCCGGAGTCCGCATCATCTCACCGAACTCCTTGCGGTTGATGTAGTCGACCGCGCCGAGCTGCTTGATCAGCTCGCCCTTCTCGTCGGAGGAGACGACGCCGACCGCGTTGGCGCCGGCCGCCTTGCAGAGCTGAACGGCGAAGACGCCGAGGCCGCCCGCCGCGCCCCAGATCAGGACGTTGTGGCCGGGCTGAAGCTTGCACTGGTCGATCAGCATCCGGTAGGCGGTGAAGTAGGTGAGCCCGTAGGCGGAGGAATCGGCCCAGGAGAGGTTCTGGGGGCGGGGGAGGAGCTGCTGGGCCTGCACCTTGGTGAACTGGGCGAAGGAGCCCCAGGTCGTCTCGTAGCCCCAGATCTTCTGGCTCGGTGCCGCCAGCGGGTCGAGCCCGTGGACCTCGACGTCCTCGTAGGAGGCCTGGTTGCAGTGGACGACGACCTCGTCGCCCGGTTTCCAGCGAGTGACTCCCTCGCCGACCTTCCAGACGATCCCCGAGGCGTCGGAGCCGCCGATGTGGTGGCCGTACTCGGGGTGGTCGCCGTAGCCAAAGACCGAGACTGGCTTGCCGAGGGCGGCCCAGACGTTGTTGAAGTTGACCCCGGCGGCCATCACGCGGACGATTACCTCGAAGGCCCCTGGCTCGGGAACCTCGATCTGCTCCAGCTGGAAAGCATCGTTTGGCTCGCCCTCACGCTCCTGGCGGATCACCCAGGCGGCCATCGTCTCCGGCAACTCGCCGGGTTCGACATCCAGCTTCGCAACTGCGCTCGTGTCAACGGCCAACTCTGATCCTCCGCGGTCTTCGGGTTCAGGAACGGGCGGCGAATCCTAGTCAAGCACGGGGGTCTCGGCCTCGCGCAGCTCGGGCGCGGTGATCTCGCGCACCGTGATCTCGACCGGTTCGGGCGGCTCGATCGCTTTGCTCGGGGTGACGCCGAGCGACTCGACCTTGCGCAGCTGCGGCAGCAGGCGGCGCTCCATCGAGCCAACCGCGGAGTCGTAGGCGTTGGCGGCCGAGGTCAGGCCCCTGCCCACCTTGTCGAAGTCGCTGAGGAACTTGGCGAAGCGAGCGTGCATAGTGCCGGCCGCGTCGGCGATCTCGGCCGCCTCGGCGACCATCCGCTCCTGGCGCCAGCCGAGCTCCATCGTCCGCAGCAGGCCGATCAGCGAGGTCGGGCTGACAAGCAGGACGTTGAGCTTCAGCGCGTAATCGAAGAGCTCGGGGTCGGCGGTGAAGGCAGCGTGCAGGGCCGGCTCGTTGGGGATAAAGCAGATCACCAGGTCCGGCGTCTCACCGGCCTTGAACTGCCCCTGGTAGTCCTTCGAGCTGAGCGCGCGGACGTGCTCGCGCGCTTGCCGCGCATGCCGCTCGAGGTGGGTGCGCCGCTCGCTCTCCACTTCCGCCTCCTGGGCGTCGAGGAAGGCATCGAGGGGGACCTTCGAATCGGCGACGAAACTGCGGCCCTCGGGAAGGAGGAAGCGCGCGTCGGGGCGCAGGCGGCCGTCTTCGGTGTGCAGCGTCTCTTGCAGCTCGAAATCGACGTGCTCGGTCATGCCGGCGATCTCGATGCAGCGGCGCAGCTGCAGCTCGCCCCACTGACCCCGTGTCTGCGGCTGCCGCAGGGCCTTCTTGAGGCCGGCGGTCTCGGTGTTGAGGTTGCCCACTGTCTGGCCCATCTGTTCGAGCAGCGTGCGTGTCTGCAGGTCACCTTCGCCGCGCTTGCGTACCTCCGCCTCGATCTTTTCTTGGCCCTTGGCGATCCTCTCCGCCAGCGCCTTAATCTCCGCTTGGCGCTTGTCGAGGGTCGCCTCCGCGGTTTGAGCGTCGACCTTGCGAGCTTCCTCGTTGATGCGCTGCCACTGTGCGATCGCCCGCTCTGTCGCCTCCTGGATTGCCGGTCCGTGGTCGGTTGGCGGCTGCTGCTCGGGCCGGCGCGCGATCGCGTAGACGAGCGCCGCGGCGAGCAACAGCACAGCTATTGCCAAAACGATGGTCACCCGACCGATGGTGACGATCGGCCCAGACGTACCGGCGCCGGCGGAAGGTCGCTATTTACGGCAGCAGCAGGTCGTTCTCGGAGGAGGTTCGGTACGGACCGACGGTGAACTTGACCGGTTTGGCGCTGGGGATGTCGGCGGCGCTGACGCGATATACGCCGGTGGGAAGCGAGGTGAGCATGGAGTTACTCCCGTTGGCGACAAGCGCCTCGGATTTGACCGTCTTGGGTCCCCGCACTTCCAGTTTCGAGTCAAAGGCGGTCAGGTTGGCGCTGACGAAGACGACGTCAACTGGTGCCTTGGAGCGAACTTGCGGCTGGGCGGCGTGCTGGTTCTGGGGGATCTGCTGAGTCGGTTCAGGGCCGATCGCGATCCGCGAGGGCTGCACCGTGATCGCCCGGGGCGTCACCGTGACGCTGACCCGCGTCGGCGGTTGCGGCCGCGGTTCGTTGGCGCTTTCCTCGGCGCCGCACCCGGCGCTCGCCAACCCCAGCGCAACGAGGGCGCACCCCGCCACGAGGAATCTGCCTCTCCCACGTCCCATCGCGGCGGAATCTAGCCGAAGGGCAAGTCGACTACCCGAGCCGTAACGCCATCTTCACCTAGGCGCAACTCAGCACCGGGCTCGGCCTCGCGGCGAACGATCGCCAGCGCGATCGGTCCGTGGGCTGGCGAGACACAGCTGCCACCCAGCTTGCCGACCTCCTTCTCACCTAGCAAGAGGGTCGCGCCGGGCGGTGTTGGAGCACTGAGCTTCAGGCCGCGTAGGTGGCGGTTGGGCTTGCCCTTGTAGTGGAGGCGGGCGACGGTCTCCTGGCCGATGTAGCAGCCCTTCTCGAAGCTGACGGTGGCGGCGACGATGCCGGCCTCGGCGGGCATCGTCGCGGTGTCCATCTCGCTGCCGAAGCGCGGCGTGCCGGCCTCGATGCGGACAATTTCGAGGGCCTCGGGCCTGACCTCGGGAGCGCCCACAGCGGCGAGGGCGGCGCGGAGCCGCTCGCCGTCGGCCGCCGGTCCGATCAGGTCGACGCCGAGCGCGGTCCCGACCGCAAGGCACTCGACACCCTCGATCGAGATCGCCTCGGAGGCATGTTCCGGGAGCGCCGGCGAGCCGGCCAGCTCAACGCTGCGCGGCCCGACCAAAGAGAGGATCGCGTACTGCTCGCTCACATCCTCGAGCTCGACCTCGCGGCCGATCTTGTACATGTCGAGATGGCGCCGAGCGGCCGCCAGCGCGACGGGCTCGGTGTCGATCCAGATGGCCGCGCCCTTCCCTTCCTTCGATGTGCTCGGCAAAGGAGCGCCAGAAAGATTGAGGACCCGCATGTCCGCCTGCATGTGGCCCTTGCGGTCAAGCAGCGCCGCGTAGCACCCCTCGCCGGCCGCCAGGGCCTCGATGTCATTAGTCAGCTGCCCCTGCAGGTACTCCGCCACCTCGGATCCCCTCAGCAACAGCTTGCCGCGAGGGGAGCGATCAACCACCCCGCACTCCTCGCGCAGCTGCCTGTACTGAGCATCAAGCTCAACGGTCATCGCCTCGGTCATCCCCCAATTCTAGGAAGCGCCGGTCGGGGGCAACGGGGAGGACCCCGAACGAGCCTCCCCGGCTGTTGCTCGTTCGGGGTCCTCCCCGTTGCCCTACCCAACCGTCTTTTAGATGTGTCAAAATCTTTTAGGCGTGTCTAAATCAGCTACCGGAACCGACGGGCCAAGGTCCGGCATCAGCCGGCGAAAGATGCTGGGCGGTGCGTTGGCCGCCGGCGCGAGTTTGCCGCTCGTGCACGGGTTTCTGCCGCGTGGCTCGGGTGGCCCCGGAGGCGCCGGTGCCGCACCGGCGCACCACGCTGGACACGGCGACTTTGTCCACGCTGGCTTCGCGCCTGGTGCCACGGTCGACCACCGCGCCAACGGCTTCAACCCAACCGAGCTGCTGCGGGATTTCGATTACGGCAAGACGCGGCGCCTGGCCAGCGGGCGCGTGGTCCGCGAATGGAAGATCGTCGCTCAGGACAAGGAGATCGAAGTGGCGCCGGGGGTCAAGTACGAGGCCTGGACTTACAACGGGCGCGTCCCGGGCCCGACCCTGCGCGCCCGCGAGGGGGAGCGCCTGCGCCTGCGCTTCGTCAACGCTTCCGAGCACCCCCACACGATGCACTTCCACGGCATTCACGCGGCGCTGATGGACGGCATGCCAGGGATCGGCGAAAACCGCGGCGGCGGCGCGGTCGAGCCGGGCTCGGAGTTCACCTATGAGTTCGACGCCGAGCCCTTCGGCTGCCATCTCTACCACTGCCACGTCTCGCCGCTCGCGAGCCACATCTCGCGCGGCCTCTACGGCGCCTTCATCATCGATCCGAAGCAGGGTCGCCCGGAAGCCGACGAGATGGTGATGGTGATGAACGGCTTCGACACCAACTTCGACCTCTCCAACGAGGTCTACGCGGTCAACACGGTCGGCTTCCACTACGTCAACGAGCCGATCGGGGTGGGGCGCGACGAGCTAGTACGGGTCTACCTGGTCAACGCGCTCGAGTTCGACCCGATCAACTCCTTCCACGTCCACGCCAACTTCTTCCAGTACTACCCAACCGGCACCTCGCTCGAGCCGAGCGAGTACACCGACACCGTGATCCAGGGCCAGGGCCAGCGGGCGATCCTGGAGATGAAGTTCCCCTTCAACGGCGACTACATGTTCCACGCCCACGTCAGCGAGTTCGCCGAGCTCGGCTGGTCCGGCTTCTTCCGCGTCGGCGATCCCTCGCGGATGGCCGCCGCCTCGGCCGCCGCCGCTTACTGCGAGTTGCCCTGGGGCGGTCAGGGAGATCCCACCTGATGGAGGCGGGTAGCCAAGCTGAGCGACTCTCCGGCGGCCGCCTGCCTGCCTGGGTGCTGGGCCTGCTTCCGCTCGCCCTGATCGGGGCTGCGATCGGTGCCTTCGCCCTGCTCAGCGGGCCCGGCCTTGGCGATCGCACCGGGCCGCCGCTGGAGGAAGTGGCGGTCGAGCGCACGGTGCTGAAGCCGGGGGAGATCGAGTTGACCCTGCGCAACGACGGCCCAGACCCGGTTTCGGTCGCACAAGTGGCGGTCAACGACGCCTACGCACCCTTCACGACCAGCGACGGCGAGGAGATCGGCCGGCTCGGCTCGACCACGCTGAAGATCTCCTACCCGTGGATCGAGGGCGAGGCATACGAGATCTTCGTGCTCACCTCCGCGGGCGGCACGATCGACGCCGAAATCCCGGTTGCGGTGGAAACCCCTGATGCTGACCTCAGCTTCTTCGGCCTGATGGCCCTGCTTGGCGTTTACGTCGGCATCATTCCGGTCAGCCTCGGCATGCTCTGGCTGCCCTTCATCCGTCGCGTGGACGCGCGCTGGATTGGCGCCCTGATCGCCTTCACGGTCGGCCTGCTGGCGCTGCTGGCGATCGATGCGGCGCTGGAGGGGCTGGATATCGCCGCTGGGGCGCCGAGCGCCTTCGGCGGTTCGACCTTGGTCTTCGTGGGGGCGCTGGTCGCCTACCTGGTCCTGGCCGCGATCGATGCGTATCTGGGCCGGCGGCGCAGCCGGCTCGCTGGCTCCGCCGATAGCCCCTCGGCTCAGGGCGGCATCTACATGGCGCTGCTGGTCGCGACCGGGATCGGTCTCCATAACCTCGGCGAGGGCCTCGCGATCGGTTCTTCCTATGCGACTGGGGCGCTGGCGCTCGGCGCCTTCCTCGTCGTCGGTTTCGCGATCCACAACACCACCGAGGGACTGGCGATCGTGGCGCCGCTGCGCGAGGAGGCTGGATCCCAGGCGACGGTGGGGCTCGGGCGCCTCGCGACGCTTGGCCTGATCGCCGGCGCGCCGGCAGTGCTCGGCGCCTGGATCGGGGCGGCTGCTTTTAACCCGAGCTTGGCGGCGCTGCTCTTCGGCGTCGGCGTCGGGGCGATCGCTCAGGTGATCGTGCAGATCGCGCCGGCGATGCGCGACGGCGACGGGCGCATCCTGCACCCGCTCTCGGTTGCCGGAATGCTCGCCGGCATCGCCCTGCTCTATTTCACCGGCCTCCTGGTCTCGATCTGATGGCGGTCTCCGGTGGTGACCCGCGGCGAGCACCGGCCACCGAGGCAATCGAGGACTACGCGAAGGCGATCTACGCCCTCTCGGCCGATCGCCCCGGGCCGGTGTCAAACGGCGAGCTGGCGGCGCGCCTGCGGGTGACGCCCGCGACGGCAACCTCGATGCTCAAGCGTCTCGCCGACCTCGGTCTGGTCGACTACCTCCCCTACAAGGGCGTGACGCTGACCCCGGCGGGGGAGAAGGTCGCGCTCGAGGTGATTCGCCATCACCGGCTGATCGAGGCCTATCTCGCCGAGGCGCTCGGCATGCCCGAGGATCGCGTCCACGCCGAGGCCGAGGTGCTCGAGCACTACATCTCCGAGGATCTCGAGCTGTTGATCGCGGCGAAGCTCGGGGAGCCGAGCCACGACCCGCATGGGACGCCGATTCCGGGTCCCGATTTGAAGCCTCCTTCGAAGCGGAGCGGCTAGCAGGGGCGAGCGGGGACCCCTCCGCCGAGCAACAGCGGGGAGGCTCGTCGGAGGGGTCCCCGCTCGCCCCACCTCAGGAGTCGAGAAGGCTTGCTGCGAGGTCCGGGAGTTCGCGGGCCATGCGGGAGCGGGGGACGACGAGGTCGACGCCGGCTGCTTTGGCTGCTTCGCGCGTCTCGGTGTCGACGTGCGAGTAGTAGCCGAGGATGGGGATGCCGAGCTCGACCAGCGCCGCCGGGCTCGCACTGTCCAGATCGGCGACGAGGAGGTCGGCGCCGTCTAGTGGCGCTTGGGCAAGCGCTGGCACGAGCGCTACCTCGTGGCCAGCGGCGGCGAGCATCGCTTCTACCTTGCTGCCGAGCAGCAGGTCGGCGGCGACCGCGACGACCCGGGCCACTAGAGCGAGCGGCGTTCGCGGAACTCCTCGCGGACGCTCTCGGGGCGGCCCCACATCGGCACGATCTCGGCCCGGCCCTCGCGCACCTCGCGCAGCTGCATCGCGCCGCTGACGCCTTCGGCGTCGAGCTTGGCGAGGGTGCCCTTGACCGTCTCCGCCGCGGCGGCGTGACCGAAGCTGTGGGCGACGAGCAGGCGCCAGTCCCACTCGGCCTTCGAGTAAGGCTGGGCGTTGATTTGGCTCAGGGCCACCGCCGTGTCGACATAGCGGCTCTCGTCGTCGATGCGCAGGTCGAGCTCGAGGTCGGTCCAGTCGGGCGGCATCGCGTCGAGCACTTCTTGGAAGTCGGCGGCCAGGCTCACGTGCTCAAGGGTATCTGCAAACAGCTTGGCTCAGGGTTCCTCGAACGCCGCATCGACGTCCAGCGGTCGTTTGAGCAGGCCGTGCTCGAGGTCCCACCTGGCCCAGGCGTGCAGCACGGCTGGGTCGAAGGGCGCCGGTCGCAAGTCGGGAAGTAGGGCTTTCAGCTGCGCGGCCTGTTCAGGCCGATCGAGGCTGGGGACCGCGGTGAGCAGCTCGTCGAGCGCTTGCTCTGGATCGTCGCCGACGAGCTCATAACCCCGCGCCGTGGCATCGCGCAGTCCCTGAACTAGGGCGGGGTCGCGCTCGACCGTCTGGTGCGAGGCAACGATCACGAGCTCGGGGTAAGGGGGAGCCCCGTAACGATCGACCTTGAAGATCCGGATCGGAATCCCTTGGTGGCGCAGGGCAACCCCCTCGGCGTTCCAGAAGCCGGTCGCCGCGTCGACCTTGGCGGCGGCCAGCGAGGCGATCGCGTTGAAACCGATCGTCGTTCGCTTGACTCGGGCTGGGTCGCCCCCATCGGCGCTTACCTCGGAATCGACTACGGCTTCGTCGGAGGGCAGGCCGGTAACGCCAACGTTTCTGCCTTCGAGGTCCTTGGGGCGTGCGACCCCTTTGTCGGCGCGAGCGATGACAGCGGCGAGCGGGCGCTGCACGATGGGCATCGTGCCGACTAGGTCGAGGCCATGCTCGCGAGCGATGCCGAGGTCGTGGATGTCGAGGATGGCGAAGTCGGTGCGACCGGCCGCGAGCAGCTTCGGCGCGTCGGTCGAGGCGCCCGGCTGGCGGATCGTCAGGTCGATCCCTTCGTCGCGGTAGAAGCCCTCGCGCACGGCTGCGTAGATACCCGAGTGCACCGCGTTCGGCGTAAAGTCGAGCACGATCGTCGCGCCGACAGGCGCGCCCGGTTCAGCGCCGCTCCCGCCGCAGCCGGCAAGACCGACGAGCAGCGAGGCGGCCGCCAGCAGCGCGGCAACCAACTTCATCTAGCCGGGCAACCTATTTCATTCGCTCAATATGGGTAGACTGGCGCCGCCCCAGTCGAATCAGGGATCTAGGAGGAGAGAGAGTGCAGGAACGAGGACTTGCGGCATATCTGGCTGAGCTAATTGGCACCTTCTTGCTGGTGTTCTTCATCACCAGCGTCGTCGTGCTCTTCGTCTCGACCGGCGAACAGGCCCAGTTTGGGTCGGACTTCGCTGTGATCGGACTCGTCCATGCCTTCCTGCTATTTGGCCTGATCGTCATGTTCGGCGTGGTCAGCGGTGGGCATTTCAATCCCGCGGTCACGCTCGCGGCCTGGGCGATCAAACGGATTTCTTCGATCGACAGCTTGATTTACATGCTTGCCCAGCTTTCCGGCGGCGTGCTCGGCGCGCTGCTCTGCAAGGGTCTGCTGCTCGACGAGGGTCGCGCGACGAACTACGGCGCCGTTGAAGTAAGCGGTCTGCTTGGCGGCAACTTCCAGGGCGCGATCATCGAGGCGGTGGGCGTCTTCTGCCTAGTCCTCGTCATCCTCGCGGCCGTCTACTCGAAGAAGAGCATCAAGGACTGGGCGCCGCTCGCGATCGGTACCACGCTCGGCTTCATCGTCATGGTCGGCGGTCCGCTCGACGGCGGCTCGTTCAACCCGGCGCGCTGGTTCGGCCCGGCCCTGGTCGGCAATGAGTGGGGCGGCGTTTGGCCCTACCTTGTCGGTCCGATCGTCGGTTCGTTGCTTGCTGCGGCCGTCTTCCGCTTCGTGCTCGAGGCCGGCGGTAAGGCACCGACCGAGCCTCCGGAGCGGACCAAGCCGGTCGCTTCCGCCGCCTCCTAGCCGCCTCTCGGCTTTGCGCCGCACGCGCCGGTCCTAGACGGCGCGTGCGGTAGCTTCCCCCCGGTGCGCCGGGTTACCTTCTCGCGGAACTACACGCTTTCGCTTTCGCGCACTTGCCAGTGCTACTGCAAGTACTGCGCGTTTGCCACCCACCAGGCGCACATCCGGTCGCCTGAGGAGGTCGAAAAGCTGCTCGACGAGGCGCTGAAGCGCAACGCCAAGGAGCTGCTGGTGCTCACTGGCGAGCGGCCCGAGGTCAACCCCGTGGTCGCGGCCAAGCTGGCCGAGTGGGGGCACGAGGACTTCACGTCCTATGTCGTCTGGTCGTGCGAACGAGCGCTGGAGCGGGGCATGCTCCCGCACACCAATATCGGCGTCCTCGAGCACGACGATCTGGCTCGCCTGCGCGAGGTCACCGCTTCGCAGGGCCTGATGCTCGAGTCCGTCTCGGAGCGGCTGATGGACACCGTGCACGCCGGGTCGCCGACCAAGCATCCGAAGCGGCGCCTGGCCACGATCGAGGCTGCGGGAAAACTCAAGATTCCCTTCACCAGCGGCATTCTCGTTGGCATTGGCGAGAGCGATGAAGAGCAGATTGCCTCGCTTGAAGCGCTGGCCGAGCTACACGAGCAATACGGACATCTGCAGGAGGTCATCCTCCAGAACTTCGTGCCGCATCCTCGGTACTACGGGGCTGAAGTGGCGGATATCGCCGACGAGGCTTCCCGCGAGAGGTGGGGGGACGGCGGGGACCCCTCTGATGGGGCTACGCAGCGAAGCCGTGGTGAAGGGTCCGTAGCTGAGTCGCTTCGCGAGGTCCCATCAGAGGGGTCCCCGCCGTCCCTTCCGGCTCCCTCGTGGGCGAGTCCCATCGGGGTTGACGACATCAAGCGGCTGATCTCCGAGTGCAAGCGGCTGATGCCGGATGTGGGGGTGCAGGTGCCGCCGAATCTCTCTGATGCTTGGGGTGAGCTTGTGGAGGCGGGGGCTACTGATCTCGGCGGGCTTTCGGCGAATGGCGACCACATCTCTCCTGAGCACGCATTTCCGAGTCCCCACGAGGTGCGGAAGGAGCTTGCGCCTAAGGGGTATGCGCTGACCGAGAGGCTCTGTGTCTATCCCCAGTACATGGATCCGGAGTGGATGGAGCAAGGGGTCCTTGACGTGATCAAGCTGAAGTATTGGAGCTTCATTCCGCGGAGCGGGTCTGGGCGGAGGAGCGAAGAGACGATCGATGGGGAGCTGGCGCCCAAAGCGATCGAGAAGGGTCGTGAGGGCGCGGAGCTCTCCGAGGATGAGCTGACGGCTTTGTTTTCCGAGATGCGACCTGAGGTCGTTGAGGAGATGCGGGTGGCTGCGGATGAGCTGCGGATGGAGCTGGCCGGGGACCGGGTCACGTTTGTCGTCAATCGGAACATCAACTTCACGAACATCTGTGTGGTCGGTTGTGCCTTCTGCGGATTCGGGCAGGGGAAGCGGTCGCCGGATGCTTATGAGGTTTCGGAGGAGGACTTTGCCGAGCGGGTGCGTGAAGCGGTTGCGTTTGGGGCCACCGAGCTCTGCATGCAGGGGGGATCCATCCGGATCTGACGCTGGAGGAGTACGGCAAGTGGCTGCGGCTGGCCAAGGAGGTGGCGCCGCAGTTGCACCTGCACGCCTACTCGCCGATGGAGGTCCACTACATGTGCGAGCGCTCCGGCAAGGGGCCGGATGAGGTCTTCGAGTACCTGATCGAGTGCGGGCTCGGCTCGACGCCGGGGACCGCTGCCGAGGTCCTCGACGATGGGGTGAGACAGCGGATCTCGCCGAACAAGCTGCCGGCACAGCGCTGGGTGGAGATCATCGAGGCATCGCACCGGGCGGGCCTGCGTTCAACCTCGACCGTGATGTTCGGTCATATCGAGGAGCCGCGCGAGCTTGCCCGGCACATGCGGGTGGTCCGTGCCTTGCAGGAGCGGACGGGGGGCATTACGGAGTTTGTGCCGCTCAGCTTCATCCCCTTCAACACGATGCTCGGGCGCACCCACGGGATCGAGGAGATCTCCGCCGCGGAGAACCTCAAGCACACGGCGGCCTTCCGCCTCGCGCTCGGCAAGACGATTCCCAATCTGCAAGCGAGCTGGGTGAAGATGGGTCTCGATGCTGCAACGGAGGCGCTGCGCTGGGGGGTCAACGACCTCGGCGGCACCCTGATGGAGGAGAACATCTCGCGCATGGCCGGCTCCCAGCACGGCGTCCGGCTCGAGCCCGAGCAGCTGATCGGCGCCGCCCGAGCGGGGGGCCGTGAGCCGGCTCAGCGCACGACTCTCTACGAGATAGTTGAGACTTACTGAATCAGCCCCTATGGTTGACGGATCGCTTCGCGGTCTTCACTAGGGGGGAGGTTCCCGGGGCTGGCGGTCTTCTCGCTGCTCGCCTTGACGATCGTGCTCACTCTCGTGGCTTTGATGGGCTTGAAGCCGTGGGAGGCCGATTCGGTCGAACCGCACCTGTCGCTGCCCAGCTTCGAAGCGGCGGTGGGCGACTCGGTTGCGCTGCCTTCGGGCCCGGTCGCCCTCGTTGCCGACGCGGCCGTTGCGCCGGGGCGCGCCGAGCCGGTCAAGGTGACCGCGCGGCCTAGTGAGGCCGAGGGTGCCGGTGCCGTTTTGGCTGTGGCGCCGGCTCGTGCAATTGCTGTGGCTGCCGTGCCGCATTCTCCTGCAAATCCCGCACCCGAATCGGGGGCGGGCGACGAGGTCCCCTCTGTCGGAGCAACAGACGTGGAGGCTCCGACAGAGGGGACCTCGTCGCCCGTTGCGACACCGGTGACTCCTGGCGGGGGCACGCCCGGGGGGCCAATTACTGCTGGACCGGGTCCCGTGCTCGAAAGCTGCGACGGGGACGAATACGTGATCACGATCGTGATCGATCCGGAGACACCGGAAGGCGAGGAAGCTGAGGTCGAAATCGTCCTCAAGCGCGTCAGTGCAGACGGCACGATCGATGAACTGACGCTGGAAGGCGACGTGCTCGATGCCCAGCGGTTGGCCCTCCAGCTCAGCTCGGAAGGGAACTGCGTAGTCGTCGAAGCGTCGCCGCTGGACGAGACCGACGGGGACGAGACAGCAACCGACGGGGACGAAGCAACGGCTATCGCCCCCACGGTAGAAGCGCCGGTAGAACCCGACACGCCCTGAGCCGATGCGGGCGATGGTCCTGGAGCGCCAGCGGGAGCCGTTGCGGCTCGCGGAGCTGCCGGACCCCCGGCCGGCTGCTGGGCAAGTGCTGATCGCGGTCCATGCCTGTGGCGTCTGTCGTACCGACCTGCACATCGCCGATGGAGAGTTGACTGAGCCGAAGCTTCCCTTGGTGCTTGGTCACCAGATCGTCGGCGCCGTCCGCGAGCTGGGGGAGGGAGCGGAGCGCTTCGCCCCGGGACGGCGGGTCGGAGTGCCCTGGCTGGGGTGGACCTGCGGCGAGTGCCGCTACTGCCTTGCCGGGCGGGAGAACCTCTGCGACCGCGCCCGCTTCACTGGTTATGACGTCGATGGTGGCTACGCGGAGCTGGCGGTGGCCGACGAGCGCTTCTGTTTCCCGATCCCGGAGGGCTACCCCGACGAGCAGGCGGCGCCGCTTCTCTGTGCTGGCTTGATCGGTTACCGGGCGCTGCGGTTGGTCGGCGATGCGGAGCGGATTGGTTTCTACGGGTTCGGCGCCTCTGCCCACATCCTCTGCCAGGTAGCGGTGCACCAAGGCCGGCGCGTCTTCGCCTTCACTCGCGAAGGGGACGGGGAAGGCCAAGCCTTCGCGCGGAAGCTCGGGGCCGAGTGGGCTGGTTCCTCTGATCAGGCCCCGCCGGAAGAGATCGACGGCGCGATCGTCTTCGCCCCGGCTGGGCCGCTGATGACGACCGCGCTGCGGCACAGCGCCAAAGGCGCCCGGATCATCAGCGCCGGCATCCACATGAGCGATATCCCGAGCTTCCCTTACGAGCAGCTCTGGGGCGAGCGAGTGCTCGGCTCGGTCGCCAACCTCACCCGTCGGGACGGCGAGGAGTTCATGGCCCTGGCACCACTGGCTCCAGTCCGCACCGAGGTAGAGCTGTATCCGCTGGAGAACGCCAACGAGGCCCTTGCCTCGATCCGCGCAGGCAGGCTTCACGGGGCCGCCGTGCTCCAGGTCCATCCCGGTAGGGGTTCCACTTAACTTTTTCGGTGAGCGGCTGGGCCGTCCGAGGTTGGATTGCCGAAAAAGTGGGCAAGTAGGTAGTCGCGACACGTACCTTTCCGGGCCGCATCCCGCCTAGCCTTTCGGCACCAGAAACCAAGTGGCGCCCGCGACGGTGGAACGTCCGGGCGCCGTGGCACCGAAAGGTTGGCCCTTCCGATGCATCTACAGGCTATTTCGCGCCAAGAATGCGCGACTCAGCGCGCCGTCCTTGCACTCACGCTGGCGGCGCACCCGAAGTCCCTGACGATCCCCAAGCTGGCCCTTGAGTTCGATCAGGGCGACGCCGTAGAGCGCGCCTGCCGCGACCTCGTTGGCTTCAGCTTGCTCGACTGCGGCGGAATCACGATTCGGCCCAGCGTCCCTGCGCTTCACTTCGAGCGGCTGGAACTGCCGTGAGCGTTGCCCATCAGTTCGGCGACAACCTCGCCCGCATCCGCAAGCGCGCCGATATGTCGCAGGAGGAGGTCGGCTATCGCGCTTCGGTGCATCGCACAGAGGTCTCCCAGCTAGAGCGCGGGTTGCGCGTGGCGCGCGTCGATACCGTCGCCAAGCTCGCAGGAGCGCTCGAAGTCGAGCCGGGCGAGCTATTCGCCGGAATCAGTTGGTCGCCGGGCGGGGTCCGCTACGGCAGCTTCAAGTCTGAGTAAAGCTAAAGCCCCAGAAAGGGTCAGCGGTGTCTGCGGCCGGGTCTATGCTTGCCCGAGCAAGCTAAGAATTGGAAGGAATCGCATTGAGTCAGAAAAGAAGCGACGCAGCCAGAGAGCTTTCTAAGAAAGGTGCCTCCAAGGGAGGCAAGGCTCGCGCCAACGTCCTGAGTGCTTCCGAGCGCAGCGAAATCGCCCAACGCGGCGCAAGAGCGCGCTGGGGCAAATCCAACGACGGCGAGCCGCCGGCACCGCCCGCCGACGATCCTCCACCGCCCCCCGCTGACGACCCCCCTCCCTATTCAATGCTGCGCGGGACTCTCAAAATCGGAGAGGTCGAGTTTGAGTGCCACGTTCTAAATGACCTTCGCCGCGTCCTCACGCAGCGCGAGGTCGTGAAGGTCGTATCGGGGGGTCGCGACAGCAGCAACCTCCAGCGTTACCTGGAGCGCAACCCTCTTTATAAGCCTGGCGAGATCGTCAATCAGATCATTGGCTTTCAGATCCCGGGTCGTCCTCAACTCGCTAACGGCTATGAGGCAACGGTGCTGCTGGATATTGCTGATCTCTATCTCAACGCACGTGACGATGAACTGTTGAAGTCGAGTCAGCTTCCTCTTGCTGCCACGGCCGAAGCCATCACAAGGGCTTGTGCGCGCGTCGGGATCATCGCTCTGATTGACGAGGCAACTGGCTATCAGGAGCTTCGCGAGAAACAGGCCCTGCAACTGAAGCTCCAGGCGTTCATTGCGGACGACATGCAGGAGTGGGCGAAGATGTTCCCGGACGAGTTCTGGTTCGAGCTTGCCCGGCTTGAGGGGACGCACTACTCAGCTAGGCATCGGCCGTTGCGATGGGGCAAGTACGTCATGGCATTTGTCTACGACGCCGTTGACAAAGATGTAGCCGACGAGTTGCGAAACCGAAACCCCGACCCTCACCACGGGCAGAACCATCATCAATGGCTCAAGAATCACGGGCGGTCCTTGGTCAACAATCAGATTCAGCAGGTCATCGCCGTGATGAAGCTCTGTAAAGACATGCCCGAGTTTCGAGAAAAGTTCTCTCAGGTCTTCGACAAGGCCTTCCAGCCTCGACTTGATGGCGAAGATTGGGGCGATCTTCGGGCAGCGTGACGAGGGGCCCGAAATAGGGCCTCGTGAGTGCCCGGGCCCCAGGAAAGGCTCTAGCAAGCTCATTCTGCCGGGGCCCGGGCAGCGCCCTAGGAGGGCCTAAGCTTTGAGCATGAGCCCTGCGCGTAAGCGTCCAGACAAGACGAAGCCCACGCCCCCCGAGCGCGACGTGAAGCAGGACCCGACCCACACAGAGGCAGACTTCCTCCGTGACCTAGGGAAGACGACCTCGAATAGGGCTAGGAAGAAGCTAGGGCTTCCCGGTTCACGCGGTTGAGCATCGCCCAGAACATCGGCTGATCTGAGTTGCGCCGGTTGTATCTGAAGGCATACTCGTCCACGTAGCTCTGGAGGTACTCGGTGCTGATCGCGTGGTAGACGCCGCGAACGCCGTTCTTGAACAGGCCGAAGAAGCCCTCGATCGTGTTCGTGTAGTTGTCGCCTTCAACGTAGATTTTCGAGCGGTGCCGGATGCGGCGGTGGCTCTTGAACTCCCGGCCGATGGCCTTATAAGCGTGCCACTCGTCGGTGAAGATCATCGACTCCGGCAGGACGAACTCCATGACGACCTTGGAGAGCGTCGAATGGGTCGCGTCCCCGACAACGCGAGTGCGAATCTCACCGCCCCGCTCGACCATGCCGACGACGCTAGGGCGGTACTTGCGGCGTAGGTGCCCGCGTTTCTCCCGCTTCTCAGCCGCCCGCGGTTTGCCGCCATAGAAGGTCTCGTCAATCTCGACTTTGCCGCTCAGCGGTCCTTCCTCGTCGTCGGAGAGCAGCGTCCTGATCTGCTTGAACATTCTGTGAGCCGTCTTGTAGGTCACGCCGATCTCGCGCTCGAGTTGCTTCGCGCTGATCCCGCACCGGGTCGAAGACATCAAATAGATGGCGAAGTACCAGAGCTGCAAGCTCACGGTGCTCTTGTGGAAGATCGTGCCGGCGGTCGGATAGACGTGGTGCCCGCAGTACTGGCAGCTATAGGCAGAGCGCCCCTTGATCCGGTGAAACTTGCTGGCCTTCCCGCATTTCGGGCACTCGGTGCCGTCAGCGAAGAATCGCTCCTTCAGGTGCTCAAGGCAAGCGTCGTTGTCGGGGAATAGCTCCAAGAACCGCGAGTAGGTCATCTGCGATTCGCTCGACGGCGCTGGCGCCACGGAGTTTCGGTTTCTTGCTGCCATCTGCTCAAATGATACCAGTTACACGTACAACGGGTGGCGGCGAATAAGGCGGCCCCCAAGGGTCGAAAGGATCGAAATGCCGGAGGAGTGCCAGCCCCAAGAGGGCTTTCGCGTGAACTTCCCAGGTCCGTTCAAGCACCACGATGTGATCGTGAATGGCTGGCGTGTCCCGTTCCTTGAGGCTCATCCGAAGGAGGAAGATCGGATCACCTTGACCCTGGATCGGCGGCTTGGCGTGGACCTGACGGCCAGCGAGGCTGAGCGGCTACTGCCGTTCATCTCAGACGCGATAGCCGTGGCCCTCGGATACGGCGCCCACCCGCGAGGCAATATGCCTCTGCTAGAGCGAAGGCCGCATCCGATCCCACGACGCTGCCACGAGATCGTGGCGGTGCGCGACTAGAACCTCGGGAGGCTCAGAAGATTGTCGGCTGTCGTGTTGTCAGCCGTGGTCTTGATGTAGTCGCCGAAGGTGCAATGGGGACATTCCACGACGATCACTTCCGCTTTGGAGCCATCGACTTCGGTGTAGTAGCTGTAGCTCCCGTCACGAATGTCTTTGACGACGCTATCGCGACTCCATTCGTTGCCCCCGCTGGTCTTTACCTCAGAGATGTGGTCGTGCGATCCGTCGGTGGGCGACTCGGTGCGAACGGCGACTATTTGAAAAGCCATATGGCTCCTTCGAATTGAGTTGACTTGGATAACCCGCCTGCCCTTGACGCCAATCGCGAGCGGAGCGGATCGCTATGAAGAATTGTCGATTGCTCGGACGGATTCGGTCATCCGACTATCGGAATAGCCTCCGGCGGGCCAATCGCAGCCTGTTTTGCCGCTCCCGCTGTGACTTGGCAGCGGGAGCGGCTTGAATTTGCCCTACTGCACCGGTCTCCGAGTCCGACGCTACGGACCCGCTGCGTTGACCCCCGATAGGGTCGGCGAATGGCGGAACCGAACTTGACTGAAAGCGCCTGGCAGCGGGCGAAGGAAGACGCTGCCGGCGTCTACCGCACCACGACCTTTCAGTTGGGGGGCGCGCTGTTGACTGCCATTTTTTCTTCGCTCGCCCTGATCGCACAAGAGGGCCAGCCCACCACGACGCAAGTTGCCGTCGCCGTCTTGGCCGCAGCAGTGGCGATCCTCTTGTCGGTCGTCGTCGTCTTGGTCTGCCAGCTTGCGGCTGCCCCAGTACGACAGCGGAATGAGCTTCGGGAAGCATGGGAGGCGCCAGAGATCGAGATCGTCAATGTCGATCTGACTCTGCGTAACGCCCATCGGCGCGGCAATGAGTTGGCCCACCTGCTTGAACAGCGTCTTGCCGCGAGACAAGGGACCGGCGCTGGGCATCGCGAAGAAGCCGAAGCTTGGACCGAGGAAGTTGTCGGCTTGCTGGCAAAGCACGCTCCGGGGCCAGTTGGCCAGCAGTTCATTGCGGCAGGCAGTAATGAGCAGAGAATCGCTACGCGCCTTCGACTTCGAGTTACCACCTTTCAGCAGATCATCGACGGGCTTGAGGTCGACAAGGGCCTGGAGTAGGCCCGGCCGACGCTCTTGTCGCTCGGTGCTCTCTTTATGGACGGCTATGGCCGGGCCGCCTTCGAGCCTAGCGCCCGTACGTGCTCTGACTACCTACTTGCCAAAAAGTGCAAGACGTTCCACCCCTACCGGGATGGACCTGACGTCAGCGGAAGAGGTCGTCCGCCGAAGGGCGCCGAAGGGCCTGAGCGCCGGGGCCGTCCTCGGGGGTGACGAAGCGGTCTAGGCCACGGATGACCACCGCCGGGATGCCGCTGTCCTTGCCGCGGGCCAGGTCGGCCACCGCCGCTGCCTCGTCTGCGACGGCGATCAGGGTTGCCTCCAGCTCACGGCCGTGGGCGTCGTGTCGCCCTCGCCAGTCGTCCAGCGGTTGCAGCCCGGCGCAGCCGATAGCCACCTCCGCCTGCCCAAGCCGCCACGCCCGTCCGAAGCTATCCGCAATGACCACAGCGATTGAGGAAGGGAGCCGGGGGTGGGGTCCGCCGGACACTCCCCGCTTTTGTCCGGCGGACCCCACCCCCGGCTCCCCACCCCGACCCCTGAGTTCATCCCTGATCCTCCGCGCCGAGCCGTCAGGGTCCTCGGGCAGCAGGCAGACCGTGCCCTCATCCGGCAGGTTGGAGCTGTCGATGCCGGCGTTGGCGCAGACGAAGCCGTGGTGCGTCTCGGTGATCAGCACGCCTCGCTTGGCCCGCAGCACCGCGGTGCTCTCCTCGAGGATCAGCTCGACCAGCGCCGGGTCCTTGTCCAGCTCTGCGGCGAGCCGGCTTGCTCTGGCGCCGGGCTTCACCGAGGCGAGCAGGCGCACCCGTCCCTCAGCCTTCGAGACGACCTTCTGGGCGATGACGACGACGTCGCCGTCCTGTAGCTCGACGCGTTCGGCGATCAGTGTCCCCAGTGCCGCTCCCGTCTCGACCTCTGGCAGTCCCTCGATCCCGAAGGCGCTGATGCCCGACGAGCTCATATGCCCAGCGCCTTCGCCGTTCGCCGCGCGCGCTTCTTGTCACCCTCCAGCGCCATCGTCAACGCGACGACGTCAGCCGGCGTGTCGAGATCGAGCGCAAGCGAGGGAAGCTCCTCCACTCCGAACGGAACGCCGGCGTCGCGGGCAGAGGAGACGTGACGGGCGCAACTGCCCTCGCCGAAGGCGGGGGTGATCGCGTCCGGCGGTGAGAGCGCAAGTGCGTTGGTACCGGTTCCGTGCCGGTCGGGGACGATTGCGACGTAGCGCTCCGGCATGCCGGTCAGCAGGCGTTCGAGCTCTCGTGGCGCCAACAGCGGGCAGTCGATTGGAAGCAGCACGACCCGTTCGGCGCCGAGCTGTCGCGCCCGGGCGATCCCGGCGAGGGCGGCGCCCGAGTGGCCGCCCTCATCCGGATCGGGAACCACCTCGGAGCCGTTTGCGATCGCCAGCTCGGCTGCGCGCGGCTCGCTGGTGACGACGATCGTGCGCTCGATCGAGCGGGCCGTGCCGATCGCCTCCAGCACGTCCTCGAGCATCGCCGCCGCCAGCTCGGCACGGTGCGTGGCGCCCATGCCGGGCGCGAGCCGCTGCTTGGCGGCGGCAAAGCGCTTGACCGGCAGGACCGCGGTCGCCTTCAAGCTGTCGAGGGGGAGTTATTCACCTTCGGCGAGGCTAGCGGCGTAGTCGAGGACGATGCGCGCGAGCCGCGCCCGGCCCGCCGCGCCCTCCATCAGGGTCGCCGTGGAAAGGGTCGGGATGTCCTCTGGGGGCGGATCGGGATCGCCATCGTCGACGACCATCGCGTCGATCAGGCCGGCGTAGAGCGAGGCGACGCCAGCCGCGGTGGAGGGGCGGCCGAGGGCCTGCATGAAACGCTCGGTCGGCCCCTTGACGACCGCTCCCGCGACGAAGGGGCTGACGGCGACGACGGGCACTCCGAACTGGGCAATCGCCTCGCGCATCCCCGGCACGGCGAGGATCGGACCGATGCTGATCACTGGGTTGGAGGGGCCGATCACGATCGCCTCCGCCGAGCGCAGCGCCTCCAGCACCTCTTTGGTCGGCTCGGCCTCGGCGATGCCGTCGAGCTCGACCCCGTGGACCTCGGGCTCGCCGCGGTCGACGATCAGGTACTCCTGCAGGCCGCGTATGCCGGCCGCCGTGTGCACCTTGGTTCGCACCGGCGCCTCGCACATCGGCAGCACCCTTGCCTCGACGCCAAGCGCACGCGCGATTTGCGCCTGCGCGGCGGTGAAGCTGCCGCCCTCCTCGACGAACTGGCGGCGATAGAGGCAGGTGGCGAGGTCGCGGTCGGAGAGGCCGAACCAGCTCGGCGCACCCAGCTTGGTCAGGCGCTCGAAGACGGTGAAGCTGTCGTCGCGCAGTCCCCAGCCGCGCTCCTCGTCGATTTCGCCGCTGAGCCAGTAGGTGACGAGGTCGGGATCGGGGGAGACGTGGACGCCGAGGGTCTCGATGTCGTCGCCGGTGTTGACGATCACCGCCAGGTCGGAGCCAAGCTCCTCCTGCATCCCGGCCGCGAGCTTGGCGCCGCCAGTGCCGCCGGCGAGGAGCGCGATCCTCATCGCGACCCGCTCAGGCCCAGTGGTCGGCGTCGGGCAAGCCGGTGAGCCGAATCCCGGCGTGGGCCTTGTAACGGGTGTTGACCGAGATCAGCAGCGGCGTCACCTGCTCGACGATCCGGGCCATCTCCAGGGCGCCGGCGTTGACCGGGCGCAGTCCCGGGATCAGCTCGATCAGCCGTGCCACGCGGGCCTTGTCGGCCTTGCGGTCGCCGCAGACGAGAACGTCCTCGTCCAGCTGGGCCGCGGGGTCGGCGAGCGTCGGGGCGCCAACCGTGTGCAGGGCGGCGACCACGGTGACGCCCTCGGGCACCATCTCCTGCGCCTGCTGGGCGGCCGAGCCCTGCCAGACGCCGAGCGAGCGCGTCGCCTTGCCGCTCACCGCGGCGGCCAGCGGCACGGTGCAATCGACCAGGATCTGACCCGGCTGCATCACCTCGCGCAGGTTGTTGAGGTTCTCGGACTGGGCCCGGAAGGGCACAGTGAGGAAGACGATCTCGGCGCGCCGCGCGGCGTCCTCGTTGAGCATCCCCTCGACCTGGGCGCCGGGGACCTTCTCGCGCAGCTTCGACGCGGCCTCCTCGGCCCGCTCGGCCGAACGCGAACCGAGCACGATCGGCGCTCCCGTCTTGGCCCAGCGCAACGCCAGGCCGGCGCCGAGCGCGCCGGTGCCGCCAACGATCGGGATGGTGGGGAGGTCCGCCACGGACGCGCCAGTCTATGCTGGCGGCGCATGAGGCTGGAGGGACGAAAGGCTTTGGTGACCGGGGGCGCCAGCGGCATCGGTGCCGCGATCGCTGCGCGGCTCGCGGCGGAGGGCGCCGAGGTCTGGGTCGGCGACATCGACACCGAGGGCGCCAAGCGGATCGCCGGCGAGGTCAACGGGCACGCGCTCGAGCTCGACGTGACCGAGCTCGAGTCGGCCAAGGCCGCCATCGAGGCGACGGGCACGCTCGACATCCTCGTCAACAACGCCGGCACCGACGAGTTCGGCTTCTTCACCTACACGACGCCCGAGCAGTGGCAGCGGGTGATCGCGATCAATCTCGTCGGCGTGCTCAACTGCACGCATGCGGCGCTGCCCGCCATGCAGCAGGCCAAATACGGCCGCATCCTCAGCATCTCCTCCGAGGCCGGTCGGGTCGGCTCTAAGGGCTCGGCCGTCTACTCGGCCGCCAAGGGCGGCATCGTCGCTTTCATGAAGGCGATCGCCCGTGAGAACGCCCGCTACGGCATCACCGCTAACTCGATCGCCCCCGGCCCGATCGAGACGCCGCTGCTGATGGGCGCCAAGGAGTTCGGCGAGATTGGCGAGAAGGTGATCGAGACGATGAAGTCCTCGACCCAGATGGGCCGTCTCGGTCAGCCCGAGGAGGTCGCCGCCGCCGCCGCGTTTCTGGTCTCCGACGACGCCACCTACGTGACCGGTGAGACCCTGGGCGTCAGCGGTGGATTGGGCATGGTCTGATGAGTGAGGCGGAGCAGACACTTGTTCCCGGGATCGAGCGCAGCGACGAGTTCACGGTCGCACCGCCGTTGGTGACCAACGTCGGCGGCACGATCGGCACCGGGGTGCTCTCGACGCCGGGCATGATCGGAATGATCGAGGGCAGCGCCTCGATGCTGGTCTACGAGCATTTGCCCGAGGGGCAGGCGACGGTCGGCTTCGAGGTTTGTATTAAGCACGTGGCGGCGGCCGCGGAGGGGGTGACCTGCCGGACCCGCGCCACCCTGCGCGAGGTCATCGACGGGCGCAAGCTTCGCTTCGACGTCGAGGTGACCGAAGGCGAGCGGACGATCGGCGTCGGCACCCACGAGCGGCGCGTGGTCGGCCAGGCCGGTCCGCCGACCGCGTAGCCTCGCTCTCGTGAGCCCGCTGCCGAGCAAGGTCAGCATCCGCGAGGTCGGCCCCCGCGACGGCTTCCAGAATGAGCCGGAGACGATCCCGACCGCCGAGAAGATCCGGCTGGTCGACCTGCTCTCGGGTACCGGCCTGAAGCGAATCGAGGTGACCTCGTTCGTACGGCCGGAGGTAATTCCGCAGCTGGCCGATGCCGAGGAGGTCCTGGCGGGAGTGCAGCGGCGCGAGGGGGTCGCCTTCTCGGTCCTGATTCCCAACGAGCGGGGCCTGGAGCGGGCGCTCGCGTTGCGCGACCGCTTCGATGAGATCAACGTCTTCGTCTCCGCTTCGGAGACCCATAACCGCAAGAACGTCAACCGCTCGATCGAGGAGTCGCTCGAGGGCCTAGAGCGGACGCTCACGAGCGCCCGCGAGGCGGGACTACGTTGCGAGGGCGTGATCTCCACCTCCTTCGGCTGCCCCTACGAGGGCGAGGTGCCGCCGGAGCGGGTCTTCGGCATCGCCGAGCGGCTCGCTGCCGCCGGTTGCGAGGAGATTGGCTTCGGTGACACGACCGGGATGGCGAACCCGCGCCAGGTCGGCGAGTTCTTCGCGGCGGCGCGCGAGCGCCTAGGCGGGGTCGAGCTGACCGCCCACTTTCACAACACCCGCGGCCAGGGACTGGCCAACGTGCTGGCGGCGCTGGAGCAGGGAGTCGAATCCTTCGAGTCGAGCTTCGGCGAGCTCGGCGGCTGCCCGGTGCCCCCCGGGGCTACTGGCAACGTGGCCACCGAGGATGTCGTCTCGATGCTGCACGAGATGGGCGTACAGACGGGCATCGACCTCACTTCCCTGGTCGAGGCATCCCGCGCCGCCCAGGATGCACTAGGCCGCCCCCTCGGCTCGCACGTCCTCCGCGCCGGCCCCGTCGACTGGCACCCCTGAACTGCATCAACTTCTCTATCTGCCAGGAGGAGAAGTTGATGCAGTTCGCGTGAGTCCGAATAGGCTGCCGGCCGTGACCGACTTTCAGCAGGCGCTTGAAGCGGCCCTCGCCGGTGGGCCGCAGCGCCATCACGAGAAGACGGCCGAGCAGGGCAAGCTCCCCGTGCGGGAGCGGGTTGAGAGGCTCGTCGACGTCGGCTCGTTTGCCGAGGAGGCAGCCCTCGCGAATTGGGACAAGGAGGGGCTCGGCGCCGATGGCGTCGTCACCGGCCTGGCCACGATCGAGGGCCGCCGCGTTGCCCTGATGGCCAACGACCCCACGGTGAAGGCCGGCTCCTGGGGGCCGAAGACGGTCGAGAAGATCCTCCGCATCCAGGAACGGGCGCTCAGCTTGCAGCTGCCGATGGTTTACCTGGTCGACTCGGCCGGCGCGCGGATCACCGACCAGGTGCAGATGTTTCCCGGTCGCCGCGGAGCCGGGCGGATCTTTCACAACGAGGTGCGGCTCTCCGGCCAGGTGCCGCAGGTTTGCCTGCTCTTCGGCCCGAGCGCCGCTGGCGGCGCCTACATCCCCGCCTTCTGCGACGTCGTGATCATGCGCGACGGCAACGCCTCGATGTACCTGGGGTCGCCTCGGATGGCGGAGATGGTGATCGGAGAAACGGTGACCCTTGAGGAGATGGGTGGCGCCAAGATGCACACCGGCGTCTCCGGCTGCGGGCATTTCTTGGTCAAGAGCGACGAGGAGGCGATCGACCTCGCCAAGCGCTACCTCTCCTTCATGCCGGGCAGTTGGCAGGAGGAGCCGCCGCTCGCGCCTCCCGCCGAGCCAGCCTCAGACACGCCGATCGCCGAGCTGATCCCGGCCGATGAGAACCGGCCCTTTGACATGCAGTTGCTGCTCGACTCGCTGCTCGACGCCGAGAGCTTCCTGCCCGTGCACAAGCGCTGGGCCAAGGAGCTAATCGTCGGCTACGGTCGCCTCGATGGCCGCGTCGTCGGCGTCGTTGCAAACCAGCCCAAGCACACCGGTGGCGTCCTCTTCGTTGACTCGGCCGACAAGGCCGCCCGCTTCATCCAGACGTGCAACGCCTTCAACGTGCCGCTGCTCTTCCTCGCCGACGTGCCCGGCTTCATGATCGGCACCGCAGTCGAGCGCCAGGGGATCATCCGCCACGGCGCGAAGATGATCAGCGCCGTCTCCGAAGCGACGGTGCCGAAGATCTCGGTGGTGGTGCGCAAGGCCTACGGCGCCGGCCTCTACGCGATGGCCGGACCGGCCTTCGAGCCCGACTGCTGCATCGCCCTGCCCAGCGCCTCGATCGCGGTGATGGGCCCGCAAGCAGCAATCAACGCCGTCTTCTACAACCAGATCCAGGCGATCGAGGACGAGGACGAGCGCGAGCGGTTCGTTGCCCAGAAGCGCGAGGAATACGCGGAGGACATCGACATTCTCCACCTCGCCTCTGAGCTTGTCGTCGATGCCGTGGTCGATCCGGCCGACCTGCGGGCCGACCTGATCAAGCGCTTTGCGATGGCGGCGAGCAAGGACCGTGCCTTCGCCGAGCGGCGCAATCCGGTTACGCCTGCTTAGGCCTCAATCGAGCGAGTCAGCAAGCTCGACGAAGTAGTCGAGGGCGGCTGGATTGGCGAGCGAGTCGCGGCTGGCGGCTTGCTCGGGTGGGGTGCCCATCAGGATGCGCTTGACCGGGACCTCGAGCACCTTGCCGCTGAGGGTTCTTGGGACCTCCGCGATCGCGAAGACTTCGTCGGGGACGTGGCGGGGGGAGCATTGGGCGCGCACGCGGCGGGCGATCTCTTTGCGCAGGTCATCGTCCAGCTCGGAGTCCTCGCGGAGGACGACGAAGAGCGGCATCCAGCCCTCGGTTCCCGGCCGGGGGATGTCGACGACGAGTGCGTCGACGATCTCGTCGAGGCTGAGCACGGCGCGGTAAATCTCGCTCGTGCCCATACGGACGCCGGAGCGGTTGATGGTCGAGTCCGAGCGGCCGTAAATCACCGCTGTGCCCCGCGAGGTGATTTCGATCCAATCGCCGTGGCGCCAGGCCCCGGGGAAGAACTCGAAATAGCTGGTGCGGTAGCGGCTGCCGTCGGGGTCGCTCCAGAAGCGGACCGGCATCGAGGGCATCGGCTCGGTGACGACCAGCTCGCCGACCGCGTCGATCACCGGGTTGCCGTCCTCATTCCAGGCCTCGACCGCGGCGCCGAGCGCCCGGCCCTGCAGCTCGCCTCGGTAGACGGGGAGGAGGACGACGCCGCCGACGAAGGCGGTGCAGAGGTCGGTGCCGCCGCTGGTCGAGAAGAGCCAGGTGTCGGCGCCGAGGTGCTCGTAGATCCAGTCGAAGCCCTCGGGGGAGAGTGGCGAGCCGGTCGAGCCGACGGCTTTCAGGCGGCTGAGATCGCGACCGTTGCCGGGTTCGGCCCCCTCCTTCATACAGGCGGCGATGTAGGAGGCGCTGGTGCCGAACATCGTTACCCCGGCCCGCTCGGCCAGGTCCCAGAGCACGCTCATGTCGGGGTGGCCGGGGTTGCCGTCGTAGAGCACGATCGCGGCGCGGGTCAGCAGTCCCGAAACGAGGAAGTTCCACATCATCCAGCCGGTTGTGGTGAACCAGAAGAGGCGATCGCCCGGGTGGGCGTCGACGTGAAGGTGAAGCTTCTTCAGGTGCTCGAGCAGGATCCCGCCCTGCGACTGGACGATCGCCTTGGGCAGGCCGGTCGTGCCGGAGGAGTAGAGGACCCAGAGTGGGTGCTCGAAAGGGACGCGCTCGAAGGCGAGCTCGCTGCCCGCGCCGGGGGCGAGCAGCTCGTCCCAGCGGATCGCGTCGCGCAGCGGCGCGAGGTCCGGCTCGGGGTCGAGGTACGGCAGGACGACCGTGCGCTTGAGGCTCGGCATCGCCGCCTGCAGCTGCGCCAGCGTCTCGCGCCGGTCGAAGTCCTTGCCCCCGTAGCGATAGCCGTCGACGGCAAAGAGCACCTTGGGCTCGATCTGGGCGAAACGGTCGATCACGCTGGCCGGGCCGAAGTCGGGCGAGCAGCTCGACCAGATCGCGCCGATGCTGGCCGTGGCGAGGAAGGCGACGATCGCCTCGGGGATGTTCGGCATGTAGGCGACGACGCGGTCGCCGCGCTCGACGCCGAGCGCCCGCAGGTCGGCGGCGGCGGCGGCGACCTGTGCCCGCAGCTCGCCCCAGCTCAGCCCGCCGAGCTCGCGCAGCTCGGAGGCGTGGAGGATGGCGGTCTCGGTGTCCTCCTTGCCGGCGAAGACGTGCTCGGCGTAGTTGAGGCTGGTGCCGGCGAACCATTCGGCCCCCGGCATCTCCCGACTGCCCAGCGCCCGTGTCGCCTCGCCGTCTGCCTGTACACCAAAGAAGTCCCAGATCGAGGACCAGAAGCCCTCGAGGTCATCGACCGACCAGTGCCAGAGCTCGTCGTAGCCGGCGAAGCTGAGTCCGCGCTCGGCCTCGAGCCAGTGCATGTACTCGCGCATGCGCGAGCGCTCGACCAGCTCTGCGGGCGGCTCCCAGAGCTTCTCGGGCGCCTGCCCGGTCACGCCTGCGCGGCGTCGGCCGCGCTCGCCTGCGCGAGGTCGAGCTCGTGCGGGTCGTGCGAGCAGAGCAACTGCACCTCGTCGCCGTGCCGCGAGGCCAGCTCGCGCAGGCGCTCCTGGTTGGCCAGGCGCTGACCGCGGTCGGCGTTGTTGAGGTTCTGGAAGAAGCGCAGCCCAGGCGGACAGCTGGGCGGAGTGGCGATCTCGTTGTGGTGGAAGTAGGCGTCGCCGCAGTGCAGCAGCCAGCCATCGTCGCGTTTGATCGCGATCCCGGTGTGCCCCAGCGTGTGGCCGATCAGGGGAACCAGCAGGATCTCGGTGCCGAGGTCGGGAAGGATCTTGACGCCCTCGAAGCCGAACCACTCGTCGCCTTCGGCGTCGTGGCGAACCCAGCGCGGGCTGTGCTTCCAGTGGACGCCGAGGTAGCGGGGGCGGTCGCGCAAGCTCGGGTCGAGGGCGGCGTCGAGCTCGCGGCCGAAGACGTGGACCTCGGCCTGGGGGAAATCGGGCAGCCCGCCGCTGTGGTCGGGGTCGAGGTGGGTGGTGACGATCTGGCGCACGTCGGCCGGGTCGAAGCCGAGGGCCTTGACCTGCTCCAGCGCGGTTTCCTCGATCGTGGTCCGCGGCCGCATCAGCGCGAAGACGGGCCCGAGCTGTTTCGGGTTGCGCACGTCCTCGGCGCCGAAGCCGGTGTCAAGCAGGACCAGGCCGCTGTCGCCCTCGATCAGGAGGCAGTGGCAGATGCTCCTGCCCGGCTCGAGGAGGCCACCGCTGCCGTTGATCAGCCGTGCCCCGCGGGGGCAGAGCGTGCCGCAGTTGAGGTGGTGGATCCGCATGTCGCCGCTGAGTCTATTCAGGCGCGGGTCGGCTTATGCGCCTATCGTGGCTGACCGCTCTATCGTTTGTCCCGCGCCGGAGTGGCGGAATTGGTATACGCGATCGGCTCAAAATCGATTGCCCTTACGGGCTTGTGGGTTCGAGTCCCACCTCCGGTACTTAGTTTCGAACTGCATCAAATTCTCGGTCTGCCAGGTAGAAAATTTGATGCAGTTCGTCAGGCCGGCAACGGCGCGCTGTCATCCGGCGTGGCACCGGCGCCGTAGTCCTCGCCGGAGCCGATCGGGCGCTCCTCCTCGACGTGCCAGTTCTGGTTGAAGCCGTAGAGCGCGATGCCGATCAGGATCAACTGCAGGATCGCCAGGATCACGACCAGCAGGCCGATCAGCGGTGAGGGGATAAGACCCTCGTCGAAACCGGCCTTGTCGCGGGCGAACCAGCTGTCGGCGCCGACGGCGCAGAAGATCGCCAGGATCATCGAGAGCGCAGCCGCCACCGGCAGGATGCCGCGGCTCCATTTGAAGACGAGAAAGGCGAAGAAGGCGTAAAGGGCGGCGTAAATCAGGCAGATGATCCCCATGCCGCTGCCCCCGGTCATCAGCGAGAAGCCCGTGATCGCAACCAGCGCCGCGATCGCGGCTGTCGCCGCGAGCAGGAAGACGATCACGAACTTAGTCGTGACCGACTCGGCTTTCTCCCGATTTGGCCGCCACAATTCGTAGCCCGGCCTGACCTCTCCTACCGCCACGCAAACGATCATAGAATCTAAGAGCGACGCAGCATTGGTCGCGCGTTAAGCCCGGTCTAGTACTTGGGCCCAACGAATTCGTCGAGGAGAGCGACCGATTCTTTCCGGTATATCGCTATCTGCTGATCCGAAGGCCGTGTCCAGCGGATGCCGAGCGCATCGCAGCTCTCGCAAAAGAGAGTCTTGATGTCCTCCGATCTATTGCTGAACGCATAACGCGGCGCCCGCCGAACGTAGGAGCCCTTGCGCTCCGTCGCGATGATCCGGGTTCCGTCGCTATGGATCAGCCCCCGAACGAACGCCTTGCGATTCGCCTCCACGATTGTCTCTGCCATGTATGCGGCGTCGGGGGTGATTCGCATACTCCAAACATCTCGACGCCTGTCGAGATGCAGCCATCCCCGAGATAGAGCCCAAGCAGGTAGGCGCATGCGTCCTGGTCGAGCTTTGAGAGGTAATGCTGTGGCACACGACCGTGGCAACATTCGGCTCTATATCGACCTCGACCCTCTCCTCGTCGCCAGCCAGTAATTGTCCGGCGCGGGATGTTCGTGAGGCGCGCGATCTCATCATCGGTGCGACCTGCAGATAGGAGCCCTCTGGCAACTAAGATCGAGCTGATGCGGGCGTGATGAAATTGGTAAACATGCCGGCTTTAGGTGCCGGTGCTCGAAAGGGCTTGGGGGTTCGAGTCCCTCCGCCCGCATTGCGGACTGCGAGGGGACATGGCGCACCTCGTTACGATTCGCGACTGTCCGGGGGAGTGAGTTAACGGCTATGCGCACGGTCTCCAAAACCGTGAATCCGGGTTCGAATCCCGGCTCCCCCGCTTACTCCGGCTGTGGGCTGACTGACTACGCTGGCTCAGAGGCCGGCTGGGTGCCGGGCGACGAAGCGCTTGTCGTCGACTTTGGCTTGCTTCCAGCGCGGGCCGGTGACGCCGGGCGGGTTGTCGCGGGTGTCGAAACGGAGGCCGACGATGACCATGAAGGCGTGCTGGTTGTTGGCGTAGACGGTGACCCAGCGCCCCAGGTTTCCTTCGCCCCAGTAGGCAAGCTGGCCGGAGACCATCGTCTGATCGAGGAGGCCGGCGGCGTGCAGCACGTAGCTGACGGCACCTGAGCAGTCGTAGCCGCGGGAGAGGAAGCTGGCGTGGCCGCCGCCCCAGACGTAGGGGCGGGTGTCGATTTCGTTGCCGGCGGCGATCATCCGCTTCACCGCGGCGGGGGCGCCCGGAGGCGCGATCGCTTCGCCTTCGTCGAGTTCGGCGCCGCAGTTGGCGCTGGTGCGGACCGCGCCCGCTGGGGTGGGCATGCAACCAGCGCCCCAGGGGACGACTTCTTCGGCGCTTGCGGCTCGCGCTGTCACACCGCAGGCTAGGAGCACCACAACGGCGGCAAGCGCGAGCTTGGCTCTGGACCCGATGCCCACCGCGCGAGGGTAGCCGGAAAGCGCTGGAAAAGGGGGTCTTGCCGCTAGCGCCGGGTCGGCACCAGGCCGATCAGCTCGTAGTAGCCGATCAGGTAGAGGTGGCGGCCGTCGGAGACCATCGGCGTGTAGCCGGCCTGTCGCATCTCGAACGTCTTGCGGTGGTTGCGGACATCGAGGCCGATCGTCTTGCGGGTCTTGAAGCTCGAGGTGTAGACGGTGTGGCCAACCACGGTTGCCGTTCCCGGCACCGGTCCACCGACGTCGTAGCGCCAGCGCTGCTTACCGCTGCGGGCGTCGAGGGCGTAGAAGTGCTCGTCATAGGAGCCGATGTAGACGCTCGGCGGGGTACCGGGCACGTGGGCCACCGCGGGCGATCCATAGACGAAGTTGTTGGTGGGGAAGGACCAATCGACCTTGCCGCTCTTTTCGTCGAAGGCGAAGATGGTCCCGTCGTCGCGGGCGGCGTAGACGCGGCCGAAGGCGATTGCGGGAGAGGAGTAAAAGCCGCCCTCGCCAAACGGAGGGACCTTCGACGTGTTGGTGCGCCAGAGCAGCTTGCCGTCCTTGGCGTCGAGGCAGAACATGCCGCTCTCGTAGTCGGCGACGAAAACGCGACCGTCGTGGAAGCTGGGGCTGGCTTTGATCGCACCGGGCGAGTTGAATTGCCAGAGGACCTTGCCGTCGGAGGCGCGCACGGCGACCACGTTGGTCCTGTCGGTGCCCAGGTAGAGGGTGTCGCCAACGGCCATCGGCGAGGATTCGAGGTGGCCAACGAGCTTGCGCTTCCAGACCTGCTTGCCGCTCTGGGCATCGACAGCGACGAGGTTGCCGTCGACGTAAGCGAAGAAGACCTTGCCCTGGTGGTAGACGGGCGCGGTCACGTCGGTCGGTGCGCCCGAGTCCTTCGGGTCGGTGTTCAGTTCCCAGAGGACCTTACGATCGCTGAGGCGCACCGCCTTGGTGTTGCCGTACTTGTTGACCACGTAGGCGTTCCCGCCCGCGACCGCCGGCGGGAACTCGATCAGCGCGTGGGTGTTGATCGACCACGCTTCGCGCAGCGGCGGGTCGAGCGTCCGTCGTGGCGGGGCGGGCAGGTAGTGGCTCCGCTCGGGGACGCGCCCAAAGAGTGGCCAGGGGACGCCCCCGGTCTCCCCACTGGCCGTCGTGCCCGCGCCTGCGCCTTGGTCGTCGGACCCGCCACAGCCCGCGCCGGTTGCCAGGTATGCCGCCAATGTGAGCAGTACGACGAGAAGTCTTCCGGGGCGATCGGGCATAGACCTCAGCATCGACCGCTGCGCCTCAGCCTTGAGGCCGGCTTGCAAGGCACTGAAAGAAGAAGCGGCGGACGGGAATCGAACCCGCATCATCGCCTTGGAAGGGCGAGGCTCTACCGTTGAGCTACCACCGCGCGAGCGAAGCCGCCCCGTTTCGCGGTGCGGCGTCGATGACAGTTTGCACAAACGACCTCGCACTTTGCCATCTCGTCGAGGACGCTCTGCCAATTGCGGTCCCGAAATCCATTGCCGATCCCGAACTTCTTGTCCCTCAGGTGATCGAACTCCAGCACCACCGGATCGTGCTCTCCGCAATCGACGCAGGGGTGATCGCGGAAGTAGGCGATTAGGTATTCGACCCGCTTGGCGACGGCCGCTTCCCTGCGCTGTCGAGCGGCGTCGATGTAGCGACGACGGTTCGCCGCATAGTGGACCTGCTTGTATGCCGCGCGACAGGGGCGGCAATAGTTATCCCGCTGCCCCTTGGCTTTCCGGCGCCAAGCGAATTCTTCAAGGGGCTTATTCGTGCTGCATCTCCCGCATCGCCTCATTCGGATGAGCTTAGCTAGGCGAACAGATGTTCGTCTAAGGCACCCTGCAGCGCCAATCGGGTTGAATCCTCGGTCGTCGCCGATGCGTCAGAATGCAGGCAGCCACGGGGAGTGGCGCAGTCTGGTAGCGCACTCGGCTGGGGGCCGAGCGGTCGCAGGTTCAAATCCTGTCTCCCCGATAGCAGAGCTTCCCCCGCGTGGCTTCGCATAGCCACGCGCCACGCCAAATCGATCTAGCCGCGCGAGGCTATGCGGGGGGATGCGCGGCGATCCGTGATACGAGAGTGATACGACGCTCGGCGCGAGAGTGATATAGCCCACGGACGGCAGGGTTGTGGAGGAAGTGCGCCTGGTTGTGGTCCAGGCGGTCGCCGGTTCGAATCCGGTCGTCCACCCTTCGTAGAAGTGCCTGCAAAGGGCCAACTTCGCTTTCGACGCGCATCTCCAGCTCAGACCTAGATTTGCGCTCCATTTGAGGCACTAGTGCCACGGAGTGCGCCGATACGCGGGGATTAGCGGCGATTTCGGGGCATGTTGCCTCGCTTTGAGGGGCCGGCCGAGCTACGTTCGGCCCATGACTACCACCACCAAAAAACCAGCCAAGAAGTCTGACAATCAGCGGCTTCGCCCTGGCGGCCTCGATTCGCTCGTGCTCGGCCACCTGCGCAAGCATCAGGCGGACGGTCCGCTGACGGCGAGTGCCATCGGCAAAGGGATCAAACGCTCATCCGGGGCGGTCGCGAACTGCCTCGCACGGCTCGCAAAAGCCAACAAGGTTCGCCAGGCCAAGAAAAAGCCTCGCGCCTACGCAATTCCCGAGGCTTAGGCGGTTCGGCTGGGTCCTTCGGGCCTAGACAGGCGAATCGGATCGAGTTTCCCGTTCGTCGACGCGACACCCGGCTGCTGCCGGGCTTGTCGCGCTTCCGCCTCCTGGTAGCTCTCGATCGCTGCTTCAAAGGACTCGCGAGAGAATTCCGGCCACATCTCATCGCTGAAGACGAGCCACGCATCTGCCACCTGCCAGGTGAGGAAGTTAGAGAGCCTCTTCTCGCCGCCGGGACGTATCACCAGCTCGGGGTAGTGCATGTCTGGCGCAAAAAGGAGCGCTCTGAAATCCTCCTCGGTGGAGCCGGTGAATCGCCGTGCAGCTCGGAGAATCTCGTCTCGGCCGCCGTAGTTAATTGGGACACAGAAGGTAATCAGGTCGTTGGTGGCCGTTAATCCCTCTGCCCAGCCCATCTTCTCTACGAGCGAGACTGGCAAAGGCGGCGAACGACGATCCCCGATAAACCGCAATCGAACGCCTTCCTCATAGAGTTCAGGTGTTACGAAGTCGATGTACTCGGCGAGCAGTTCCATCAAACCTTTGACCTCATCGGCCGGCCGAGCCCAGTTCTCGGTTGAGAAGGCGAAGATCGTGAGCTCTCGAATGCCAAACTCAGCCGCGTCACGCAATCGCGCCCGCACATTCTCGGCGCCGGCACGGTGGCCTTCGCCAATTGACAATCCCCGTTTTGCTGCCCAGCGCCCATTCCCATCGGCGATCATGGCGACGTACTTGGGGGGGACATTCCTAGTCACGATGCAGAAATCGCATTGCTGTGAGGATTGGATAGACGGCTGAGCCGAGAGCCTCAAGCATGCGAGCCCTAACAGGACTAGCGAACGTGCTCTTTGCAGCGGGTGTGCTTAGGTAAAAGCCACCTACGCCCATGAGGATGGCGGTGTGTCGCTGGCCGAAGCGCAGGCTTGCTAGGGCGCTCCGGCTCTTGCGTGCCAAGAGGGCGAATCGCTCCGCGGCTATCTCGCTGTTTGCGTAATAGCCAAGGTAGTTGTGTTCCTCCGAGGCAAGGTCTGCCTCTCGGTCAATGAGATCATCGAGTAGTACCGTCAAGGCGCCGATTGGAGGGAAGTAGGCGGCATCGATGCGCTTGGCTTCCTCCGCATCGACATTCTCATTCGCGGCGGCCGCTATAAGGGCGTGAATTGCAACCGAAGAGCTTGCGCCGGCTGCTAGCTCCCACCAGTAGTGCTCGCCACTATCGTCCAGTCCTGCTGCCCACTCCTTGAGTGCTCGCGCGCCGGCCTCACTGCGAACAGCCGCATGGGTATAGCTCTGGCCTTCAGCGCAACGTTGTGCAGCCCGCTGTGCAGTCGTCAGAACCGTGTCGCCTGATGGCAACGTCGCCACCTCTCGCTGGCAGGTCGCGACCAAGGCAGCGAGGTATCCGCCGTCGTCGGTTTGAGGGTGCAGGCGGTACCAGTCTGAGTGCTGGGCGCCGGGGGTCACTGCCTCTGCAAGAGCGCCGTGCAGGGCAAGACCGTCTGCTAGTGGCTCGTCGTGTGACTGCTCACCCAGGACATCGAGATACTCGATCGTGGTCTGAAGGGCAGTCATTGCACGCAGCGCAGAGGATCTGCGAGAGCGCGGAGTCAGGATTGCGAAAACCGCCGTTGCCTCGACGTTGCTGCTCTTTTCCTTGATTGCTGAGAGCGCCGCGTCGCGAAGGATGAGATCGGGGATCCCTCCGGTGCGGCGCTCCCAGCGCTGCAACTCACCTCGGACCTGGGGTAGGACTGCCCGCTGATAGGTGGCGAGAGCCCACACCACCGAGATGAGTGTCCTTAGTCGGCTGAAAAGATTTTCAGGCCGACTATGCGCCCCACCGCTCATTTAGTCGCGAGCGAGAACGCTTCCTCTGGTCCGAGAAACGGGGCTAGCGTCACGTAGACGACGGGTGGCACGATCTCCGGCAGCCGCTTTGCGCCCTTCTGTCTCACGTGGTCATAGAAGAGGGAGTAGAGGGCGCCGCCGATCGCCTCGGGAGTAATTGGCGGGACGCTCGGGTTCACTACGTCAACGCCGTGCTGAAGGAGCGCCTCCATCCCTTCGGTGACGACCTCGCGCTGCTCGAGCGCGCGAGTCCCCGCCCCGAAGATCTCGACTGCGCCAAGATGCGCGTACTCGGGCTCCAGCACCCCGAAGCTAAACATCGCCTCCTGGGTCGCCTGGATTTTGTGCTGCCAGTCATTCGGCCGCCGAAACGCCGGCATCGCCTCGGCGAGCATCCGCTGGGAGCCGCTGTCGAGAGCGGCCACCATCGCGTCTTCCTTGGTGTCGAAGGATTCGTAGAAGGTCCGCGTTGACGTTCTCGCTCTCTTGACGATGTCTTCTACGTTGGTCTCGTGGTAGCCCTTCTCTGAGACGACCGCGGCAAGCGCCCTGAGTATCCGCTCCGGGGGAAGGGAAGCAGCCTGGCGCTCCTCGAAGGTCTGGGTTTTGCGCGCGACCCGGCGCGGGGGCTTCAGCTCGCCGGGAGGCGTGGGGTACAGGAACAGCCAATCCCAGAGCTGTGGGGCCAGCTCGAGCAGCTGCTCCTCCTGGCCGCGGAGAAGGCGCTTGTGGATCACCTTCTGGACGCCCCCGATCAGCGCCCGCACGATTTCGGAGGGCATCTCCTCATAGCCGGGCATCTGATCGAACATCTGCTTGAGGAGTACCTCGAACGCGTCGATCGTACGGTCCACGAGCGCCACGCCGGCGGGCCCCGCCGCATAGACGTCGACAAAGCACATCTTCGCGGTGGCGGGTCCGACGACGATCTGCTGGAACAGGTCTTCGAATGCCTGCTTTGCCCGCTCCTTGTCACCGGGAGGCTCCAGTCCGCCTTCGATCGTCTCGAGGGCGGGACCGGCCAGCGTCTCGATCGCGGCGACCAGGCACTCCCGCTGGTCGGCGAAGTGGCCGTAGAAGGACTTGCGCGACACGCCTGAGAGCCTGAGCAGATCGGCGACCGTGATCGCCTCGAAGTCCTGATCGGCGAGCGCGGCCACCATCGCGGCGAACAGCCGTTCGCGTTGGCTCCGCTTGACCTCCGCCGCCGCATTCCCCCGGCCTGGCCGCAGTTTCCTCGTCCTCAGCTCAGCCGGATCTCCCCAGGGTGTCTCCACCATCGTGAACGAAAGATATTCCGTGCCCAATGGTCGTCTTCGTCTGGCTCAACTGTACCGCTTTGGTGGTAATGAGAGTGACCAAAAGGCATTGGTGATAATTGGCTCTGAAACTTCCTTTAAGAGCGCTTCTCCCGCATCCACTCGCTGCCAACGTGAGGTTCATGGTCTACGAATGTTTCTAATCTTTCTTCGTCAGTGCTCAAGTGTGAACTTTTGAGGCACGCGAAAGGAAAGGCAAAGGCCCGATATGGGAACGAATGGAGGGCTCATTCCTTAAACTTCCTTGAATGAGAGGGGGGCTTTGGTCTGGGAGGCGTCGCCGTCCCCTGGCTGGCCTAGTCGCTGTTCTGGCAGCTTGCGCGATCCTCGGTTTCCTTGGGCTGACGGTCGAGAGCAAGCTTGATCCGTTCTCGTTGAGCGTGCCCGGAACCTCAGCATCCGAAGGCGACGCACTCGTCTCGAGTCACTTCGGCGACTCCTCGCCATTTGTCGTTCTGCTTCAGGGTCCGCCTGAGCCGCTGGATCAGCAAGGACGGGCGCTCCTCCGGACATTGCGTAGGAGCACAGACGCGACCGTGATTGCGCCCTGGGGTCGAAGGTCGCTCGCTCGCCTGAGGCCGACGAAACGCAAAGCGCTCATCCTGGTTGACTTTCAGGTGCCACTGGCTGTGGCAATGCGCGACACGGTGCCCCGCCTCGAACGTCTCCTCGAAGGGCAAATTCAGGCTCCAGTCAAAGCGACGCAATCGGGATTCGCAACGGTCTCGAAGGCGCTGCAAGACGAATCGCTTGGTGCGACCGAGCGAGCCGAGCTGCTGGCCGCACCGCTGCTGATCCTCATTCTCCTATTCGTGTTCCGTTCCGTTGCTGCTGCTGCGATTCCGCTTGCCTTTGGAGCCTTGACCGTCTTCGCGGGGCGCGGCGTCCTTGCATTGCTCACTTCGTTCATGACGATCGACGCGCTGTCGCTAGTCGTTTGCACGATGCTTGGACTGGCGCTGGGAGTCGACTACTCGCTCCTGATCGTGTCTCGATTCCGCGAGGAGCTTGATCGGAACTCCGACCCCTGGCGGGCCGCTGCGGCGACGCGGGGAACAGCTGGCCGCACCACCCTGTTCGCCGGCGTCACCTTGATTGTGGCTGTGGTCTTTTCGGCGTATCTGCAACCCGGAACGTTGCTTCTTTCTCTCGCGACGACCGTTGGAGTCGTTGCCGCCATCAGCATCGTTGTATCGACTCTCGCGGTACCCCCTTTGCTGGCTTTGTTGGGAAGTCGGATCAACGCTGGTCGGATCGGCAGGGCGAGACCTGGCCGGCAGCGCCCCACGATCGCAGCGGCCGCGACCGCTGCGCTTCGGCGGCCCGCCCTAGCGGCTCTCCTCGTGGCGGTGCCGTTGGTACTGCTGGCCCTCCCGGCAATCGCGTTCTCGACTGGCGCCCCTGGGATTCAGGAGCTATCAGCCTCGAATGCCGCGCGAAAGAGTGCTGAGGAAATTGATCGCGCTGTGGGTCCCGGATGGGGCGCGCCCTTTGTCCTCGTCGCCGCGACTGATCGAGGTCCCATCACCTCACCGCGGCAATTGGCCCTGCTGGCTCGATGGCAACGTTTGATCGATACCCAGCCAGGAGTACGAGCGGTAATCGGGCCTGCCTCAATCGTCCAACGGATGGCGCCGCTTCAATCGTTTGGGTCGACGCTTTCCTCCCGAGGAACCCAGGACGCCGCTGAGCTCGGACGCCTAGGACCTGGTCTCCAGCGAGCTGGCCTTGCGGTTAAGAAGCTACGCGACGGAATTGGTAGCGGGGCAGACGGCAGTGGTCTACTGGCGGAGGGTGCGAGCCAAGCCGCGGTCGGCGCACGGCTGATTGCGGGTGGGCTGAGCCGCGCACAGTCGCGCGGGTCAGAAGCCGCAGACGCCGTTAAGCGCCTTCAAGCCGGCAGCGAACTGCTTGCCAAGGGTCAGCGCAAGGCATCGGTTGGAACGCTGACGCTGGCCCTTGGCCTTCGTTCCCTCCATCCACAGATGCGCGGTGGCGAGCTAGTCCGAGCGCGAAGGCTAGCTGCACAACTCGAACGCGCCGCAGCTGACGACCCAGACCTTCGTTCGGCAGCGAACCAGGCTCGGGCGCTCGCTCGAGGGATCGCGTCCGATAGCAACGAAGTCCGGCGCCTGCGCGATGTCGCACAACAAGTGAACAATGGAGTGAATCGCCTGGCCTCCGGCGGAAGGCGCCTTGAAGAAGGCGTGGGGGAGTTGTCGCGGGCGGCCGATGGTCTCGGCGCCGGTCTTGGAAAGCTCGGCGCCGGCGCTGAGCGTCTTTCAGGCGGCCTAGACGAACTGCAGGGGGGAGCAGGCACGCTTCAGACCGGTCTCGCGGATGGCTTTCAGCGTTCATATCCACTACAGGTGAAACTGCGACAGGCTGGCAAGAAAGTCTCGGCAGTATCCGCACCCCTCGTTCAGGGAATTACTCACCTTCACCGCGACTCTCCGGATCTTTTCGATTCGGGCTATTTCGTTCTCTCGGCGCTTGAAGGTGCGTCCGCGCAAGACAGAGCCGCCGCCGGGGAGGCCATCAGCGTAGGCGGTAGCGGTCAGGCTGCTCGAATGCTCGTCGTTTCGAAGTATGGATTCAACACCTCAGGATCGCGCCGAATCGGAGAGCAGCTGTCAGTCGATGCACAGAAGCTCGGTGAGGAAGGTCGGCTCGAAACAGCTGTGACCGGCGGGGCGGCAACATTCAACACCTACGGAGAAGCGACGAAAGCTCGCCTCCCGTTTGTTCTCGGAGCCTTCGTGCTCTTTACGCTGCTGGCGCTTGTAGCGATCCTGCGAGCTCCGCTTCTCGCCCTTCTCGCTGTTTGCCTCAATCTCGCTTCGGTCGGCGCAGCCATCGGAGTGCTCACGCTCATCTGCCAAATCCCAGCGGGTTATCCCTTGGGTGGACACCCCTATATCGACACGGTTGGAGCGGGCGCGATTTTTGGCGTCACCTTCGGCCTCTCGATCGACTATGCGGTATTCCTCATCGCGCGGATGAGAGAGAGGTACGTGGTTGATCAAAACAACCGCGCTGCCATCGAATTCGGCCTACAGAAGACCGCTGGTGTCATTACCGGTGCTGCCGCGATCATGGCTGCGGTTTTCATTTCCTTCGCAGCGGCGCCGATCGCCACCGTAAGCCAAATGGGCGTAGGGCTGACGGTTGCCATCCTGCTCGATGCAACGGTCGTGCGGATCGTGTTGCTGCCGGCGCTCATGCTGCTTCTTGGCGATCGCGTCTGGCGTGTTCCGCCGTCGCTCGACCGCCTTTTGCCTACTCGCAATCTTCTTGACGGTGCGCCTCAAACACACGGGAGTGGTAGTCCATAGAACTTAGGAGGACTTAGGAATGGGGGGGGGAATGAACAGAATCGGTTGGTGGTGGGGTTGCGTCTGCCTGGCCTTGGTGGTGCTGGTTGCGGGAGTCGGCGTCGCGCTGGCGGCCGAAGGGCCGACGCGCCAGGAATATGTAAGCCAGCTGGAGGAAGTCTGTAAGCCTGACGCGGAAGCAACGCAGCGGGCTATGAAAGGAGCGCGTTCCGATATTCAGGCGGAACGTTTCGGCGTCGCAGCCGGGAAGTTCGCAAAGGCAACGCGCATCCTTGGCTCGACCGTCGACGAGATCGCCCCGGTGCCCCGGCCGTCAGCAGACAAGGAAAGACTTGGGAATTGGTTCGAGGACCTCAGAAAGCAGGAGTCTTATCTTTCGCAGATCACCTCCCAACTGCGAGCCGATCACGGAATAAAGGCGCAGCGGCTGATCGCACGTTTCATCCACAGCGGGAATCTGGCGAACAACGTCGTGTTGGCCTTCGGCTTCAACTACTGCAGCTTCAAGTTCTCTAGATACGGGTGAGGGTGCATGGCGTGGCACTCCGGCGAACAACCGCATCCATCGTACTGCTGACGTTGGCCGTTCTGGGCATTGTCGTCGCAATTGCCCAAGGCGAGCGCTCGCAGCACGGAACGTTGATCGTCTCCTTGGGTGGGCGGCTCTCGCCCCTGGCGCTGCCTCGCACCCACGCTGCGCCGGTTGCTGTGAACCTTGAAGGAAGCTTGCGGACCGCTGATGGATCCCCGCTGCCTCGAGTGACGCGCGTCGAATTCGGTCTCCCCCAGCAGGCCGTGCTTTCTACCGATGGATTGCCGATCTGCGCTCGGCACAAGCTCCTCGTTACGAGTAGCGCCGACGCTCTGAAGGCTTGCCAGGCCGCACTGGTGGGTCGGGGCCACGTCGATTTGACCGTGCAGGTTCCAGGTCAGGAACCGTTTGCGGTCCACACTCGGCTCTTGGCCTTCAACGCCCGCATGGGCGCGCGACGAGCCGTCCTTTTGCACGCCTACACCGCCAGCCCGCCCCTCGCTGTGGTGCTTCCGTTCGTCTACGGGCACGGCTCGGGCCGATTCGGGAGGACGCTTGGCGCCGATCTTCCGGTCCTGGGCGAATGGGCACGGGTAGCGGAATTCAGGATGGTGCTGTCTCGTCAGTACGCGCATCGAGGCCGACGTCGAAGCTATCTAAGCGCCTCGTGCCCGATCCCGAAGCGCCTTACCGCCGGCTTCTTCTCGTTCGCGCGAGTTGCCTACAGCCTTGCCGATGGTCATCAAGTAGGCGCGGCCATCGCTCGGAGTTGCCGAGCCCGGTAGCCCTCGGCTATCGACCGAAGTCGGAGGAGGCTGAGCGTCAGTCTCGGTTGAATTCGAGACAACGGCTGTGCATTATGGACAGTCAAGGTTTCCTTAGTGTCCTCTGCAATGTCTTTCTTGGTCTGTTACTGTCTCTATATGGCTGGCTATCAGGAGGCCCAAACGCCGGATCAGTCCCAATTTTTGATCGATTCAAGGTCCGTAAACGTTTCTATTTCATGGGGTGCCTGAGCAGCGATGGGAGACGGGCCGAGCGACTTAGAGACGCCACGAAACTTCGGTCACTCCGCCAACAGAATCCGTCAAGCGCCGCGTCACCGCCGCCGTCAGCATGGTGGCGCGGCACTTGGTGGCGTCTTGCGGGATCGGGAACCAGCTGCCCGTATTTCGCGAGTCCGGCGGCGGACCGCCCCGCAGCTTGGCTTTGAGGTGCTGCGAAAGCAGGACGTGCGGCGTTTTCTCGCGGCCCAGCTTGCGTCGATTAGCGGTGACTTCATAGTCATTGCCGCCTTGCCATTCGCGGTATTCGCCTTGGGTGGCACAGGAGCACAAGTTGGCATTGCTTTTGGTGCCGGAGCATTCTTTGAGGTCCTTGCGCTGTTGTTCGGAGGCGCGGTTGGGGATCGCTTCCAGCGACGCACAGTGATGATTGCGGCCGACGGCCTTCGCTTCGCGAGCCAGGCTGTCCTTGCGCTCTTGCTGATCCTTGGCATTGCAGAGTTCTGGCAGCTTCTAGTGGTTCAGGTCATCCAGGGCGTAGGGGCAGCTTTCTTCAACCCGGCCATGAACGGCTTCGTCCCCGAAGTGGTCTCCGAGCGGCGCCTTCAAGATGCGAACGCATTGCTCACCGGGGCATTTGCCGCTGGCACGATGCTTGGACCTGCGACAGCCGGAGTGCTGATGGCAGTCTTTGGTGTCGGCTGGGCATTTGCATTGGACGCGATCACCTTTGCCGCGAGTGCTCTCCTGCTTCGCAGTATCCGCATGCCGACCGCGGTTCCTCGAGAGTCGTCTGACTCGCTCCTCGATGACATTCGTGACGGTTGGAAAGAGTTTCGGAAGCGGACTTGGCTCTGGGTGGTAGTCGCGGAGTTCGGGCTTCTGAACGCGTTGGTGTTTGGTCCCTTCCAGATGCTAGGTGCCTCGATCGCGGTCGACTCGCTGGGTGGCCTAGGAGCCTGGGCGGTAATCCTTACGGCTTTAGGCATCGGTCGACTAGGTGGGGCTCTGGTTGCACTGTTCTGGCGCCCTCAGCGCCCTTTGTTCACGGCAGTCCTTCTGGTCGGTTTCTGGGCAGTTCCGCTTACCCTTCTCGCAACCGGGGCTCCTCTCCCGGCAATTGCGGTCGCAACAGCCATCGGGGGAGCGGCCCTCTCGGTTTTCACCGCGATTTGGCATACGACGATGCAAAGTCGGGTGCCCGAGCATCAGCTCTCTCGGATGTTCTCCTATGACTGGCTTGGCTCGCTCGGGCTTCTCCCTATTGGCTATCTCGTCGCCGTCGGCGGGCAGTTCCTAGTCAGCGCCGAAGCGACCCTGATCGCTGCTGCGTGCGTCGCAATCGCCGCTACTGCGATTGTCGTGCCGCTGCCGGCGATCCGAGGGATTCGCCGTAGCCAGCGGCCGAGGCCGGCGATCCTCACGCCAGCGACTACGGAGCAAGCCACATAGCTCAAGCGTGGCTCCAGATGGGCAACGATGATTTACTCAAAGCGAGGCAGGATCAGGCTCGCAACCACCCACTCCGCGAAAAAATCCTCGCGCTAACAGAAGACCGAGATGGGCCTATCGATCCTGAGTGGCTTTGCTGGGTGCTCCCCGATCATCCGACACTTGTGATGGTCGAGTATCACCTCGCAGTCCTCCGCGAGGTCTTCCTTTTGGAGTGAGCTCACAAGCTTTATCTGTAGCGGCCACGCTCTATCGGCGCACCTGCCAGGTGAGCCTCACTCCAGATTTGCCAGGGAGGGCCTGCGCCGCCTGGGCGACTTTCTCCCTCCCGCCCGGGCGCTGCAGCCGACTATGCGCCCCACCGCTCATTTAGTCGCGAGCGAGAACGCTTCCTCTGGTCCGAGAAACGGGGCTAGCGTCACGTAGACGACGGGTGGCACGATCTCCGGCAGCCGCTTTGCGCCCTTCTGTCTCACGTGGTCATAGAAGAGGGAGTAGAGGGCGCCGCCGATCGCCTCGGGAGTAATTGGCGGGACGCTCGGGTTCACTACGTCAACGCCGTGCTGAAGGAGCGCCTCCATCCCTTCGGTGACGACCTCGCGCTGCTCGAGCGCGCGAGTCCCCGCCCCGAAGATCTCGACTGCGCCAAGATGCGCGTACTCGGGCTCCAGCACCCCGAAGCTAAACATCGCCTCCTGGGTCGCCTGGATTTTGTGCTGCCAGTCATTCGGCCGCCGAAACGCCGGCATCGCCTCGGCGAGCATCCGCTGGGAGCCGCTGTCGAGAGCGGCCACCATCGCGTCTTCCTTGGTGTCGAAGGATTCGTAGAAGGTCCGCGTTGACGTTCTCGCTCTCTTGACGATGTCTTCTACGTTGGTCTCGTGGTAGCCCTTCTCTGAGACGACCGCGGCAAGCGCCCTGAGTATCCGCTCCGGGGGAAGGGAAGCAGCCTGGCGCTCCTCGAAGGTCTGGGTTTTGCGCGCGACCCGGCGCGGGGGCTTCAGCTCGCCGGGAGGCGTGGGGTACAGGAACAGCCAATCCCAGAGCTGTGGGGCCAGCTCGAGCAGCTGCTCCTCCTGGCCGCGGAGAAGGCGCTTGTGGATCACCTTCTGGACGCCCCCGATCAGCGCCCGCACGATTTCGGAGGGCATCTCCTCATAGCCGGGCATCTGATCGAACATCTGCTTGAGGAGTACCTCGAACGCGTCGATCGTACGGTCCACGAGCGCCACGCCGGCGGGCCCCGCCGCATAGACGTCGACAAAGCACATCTTCGCGGTGGCGGGTCCGACGACGATCTGCTGGAACAGGTCTTCGAATGCCTGCTTTGCCCGCTCCTTGTCACCGGGAGGCTCCAGTCCGCCTTCGATCGTCTCGAGGGCGGGACCGGCCAGCGTCTCGATCGCGGCGACCAGGCACTCCCGCTGGTCGGCGAAGTGGCCGTAGAAGGACTTGCGCGACACGCCTGAGAGCCTGAGCAGATCGGCGACCGTGATCGCCTCGAAGTCCTGATCGGCGAGCGCGGCCACCATCGCGGCGAACAGCCGTTCGCGTTGGCTCCGCTTGACCTCCGCCGCCGCATTCCCCCGGCCTGGCCGCAGCTTCCTCTTCCTCAGCTCAGCCGGATCTCCCCAGGGTGTCTCCGCCATCGTGAACGAAAGATATTCCGTGGGTCCGAAATCGTGGGCGCATCATGGAGAAAGGATATTTCTGAGTACGATTTGGTCTCTCTCTTGGTATGTTAATGTTTCGATATGGAGGGAGGGCAAACGGCTATTCAAAGGGATATTTCGAGAAAGCCCGGCCAGGGCCGTGGTGCCTTCGTGGTCGGTAATCGTTTCTATTTCCTTCGCAACATGGGTCTCCGGAAGCGCGCTCGCGCTGTCAGCCTCGACGCCCCTTGGCCTGAGACGTGATCCGCCGCGACGACATCAAAAGCATTTTGGATCGCCTGGGGCACGATGGGGAGTCCATTCCGGAATGGTGCCAACGCAACGATGTCGACGAGGAGCCTGTGATGCGCCTCTTGGCTGGCTTCTTCAGCTTCACCGGCCCGGAGGACGCGGTTCTCGCTATCCACGCCTTCCGTGTGGGCCACGAGGCTCGGCGAGGTGATGAGCCAAGGTCAAGGCTTTCTGCGGAGGATCGGGGTGGCCCTCGATACGGCGTGGAGTTCGTCGTGATTGATCGCGAGGACGGCCAAATCGTGGGGAATCCTTCTCGTGCTCAGGAGGAGGCAGAGGCCCTGGCTGGCTCGTACAACGACATCGATGCGCAGTCGAGACGAGCCGGCCGAGAGGCGTGAAAGCCAGATAGTGATGATCGGATCTCGTTGACATCCGCGCCAGGGACAGCCCTCGTCACACCCTCGCCGGGAGAGGTCAGCGATGTGGATGACCCTAGGGGTGAGCGCGCCGACGATTGTATGACCCCAGCCTATATCTCGGCTCTAAATTCACCAGTGCGCCGGGAGGTGCTGAGGGTGATGCATCGAGACCCGTCGCAATCAACGGCTACGCAGATCAGTCGGAAAATGAGAACCGTCAGTTCTCAACTCGTAAGTCATCACATCGACTTTCTGCTTAAAAAGAAACTCGTAAGGTTCGTCGGCAGTAAACCGGCCCGCGGTGGAGTTGAAAAATTCTTCTTATCCGAGGTCACAGGGCATGCTCAGGTTCTCCGGATCCTCGTGGATACGGAAAAAGACGACATGCCGTTTCGCCGTCGATCGCCATCTCAGCCCCTTTGGATTGGCGGTGGCATTGACGCACCAGAACCGATCTCCTAGGTTAAGTAATTACTTTCTATTTGGCCCGCACACGCTGTACTGGGGCCGCTAGGGTTTAGCCTGTAATGGTCACAGTTCATCCATGATGTTTTGCCTTGTGTGGCAATGCGCTCCTGGGTTGATTGGTCTCATTGCTTGCTCTGATGAACCAAGGGAGGGTGGCCCAACTCCGTTCCCAAACGAGTAACCGCCGCCCTCCCTTGTGAAGTAGGTAGCCGGGATCAAGTTTCCATGATCAAAAGTACTAAATCAACGGCAAAGACGTTAGAAAGTCACCATGCTCTGGTTATCCCGATGAGCGATGGGTACGCCGTCTCCTGTCCCTGGGGTGGTCCGGCGGACATCACAAGACACCGGGGCCGGCCGAGCGGGCGGCCGAAGACCATGAAGCCCATCCGAGCGACGGCGAGAATCGGTCCTAGCGATGGCAACCGCAAATTTCTACGACGACCTAGACCCGCTTGTCGCATTCGCACTGGTCATATTGCTCGCAGTTAGCTCAAGGATCGCGTTTGCGGAGCAACGTGACGGGAGCCTTCGTCTCCCTGATGGTGAGTCGAAACCCGCGTCTACACCCCAGCCGCTCAACTATCCTAGCCCCACGGGCGGGTGGATGCCGATCGGAGAAGGGTTGCGCGCGACAGAAGATCAGGCGCTTTCCCGCCGTGGTCGACGGCGCGCCGGACCCGTTCGACGATGAGAGATGACAAAAGCGCCTTGGACTGGGGAGCGCTCGTACCCCATCTCCTTCACGAGATCAAGGTAATGATCCTCGAAATCATGAGATGGACCGACGAACCTCTTTCTATTTCGGATCTACAGAGACTGGTGAGCGGCGGTAGGACCCACTCCGCAATCGACTTTCATGTTCGTGGCCTTATTGGGCTTAATGCGATTGAGGTCACAGCTGTGGATGGGGTAGCTCGCTACCACATCGCAACCAGTCTGTTAGCCGCACAATCGGGGGTGGGTGGTTGATGCCCGACTCAACTATGTCCTGTGATCGTGCGCGGAATTTTCTTTGCGACACCTACGGTTCGGGTGCGGTATGCTCAAATTCCACTTGAGCTAACAATTTCTTTAGGAGGTCAAGCCAATTTCAAGCTGTGAGCGACAGGGCAATGCACAAGACGGCGAGTCGCTCCGTCTTCTTAGACACGGCCGAGTGGTTTTGACAGCCACCCTTTTGGCACTGTCTTTTCTCTGTATCCAAGCTTCAGCATCGTCGGCACAAGTACCGCTCAATACGGCTGCTCCCACGATACTGGGCATGGCCAAGGTCGGCCAAACACTCACCGCATCACCAGGCGAATGGACGGAAAATCCGGGTGAATTTCAGTACCACTGGGAACTCTGCGACCTTGCAGGAAATGCGTGCTACTCTCAAAGCGGCTTCACGCAACAATCCACTTATGCGATTGTACCTGGCAACGTCGGAAGTACTATTCGGGTCCAAGTTATCGCCGTAAACCCAAGCGGCGCAAGTCTCCCGGCAGCTTCGAATGCGGTTCCGGTGGAAACGGCGTGGGCGTTGGTCCAGGGTCCTCCTAGAGTTGAAGCCGCTAGTTGGCGGGTCGCCTGCTGTGTCCATGCGAAATCTCCGCTGGACAAAGAACTAAAGCTTCTGGTTCAAAGTCACTACTGCTATGGGGAACCCCTCCCTAGGATGGACCGCATCATCGTTCGCGAACGTCCCCGTAAGGGAGCGCGAGGTGTTGGGTCAGCCGTTGTTACAGCTCTAGTGAGGTTTCCTGCCCCATTGCTGCTGGTAGGTACGGTCAATTCAGGCGAACCATCGCCCAGTTGCGTTGGTAAGAGCGTGACTCTTAGAGATCATGTAACTCTCAAGCGCCCCATCGGACGACTCCTCCTCTTCGATGGAAGTAGATCCCCGCTCCGCCTTGTCCAGGGTCCCTCGCAAGCATCATCCTGAGGCCGTAAATCGTTGCACACCCTTGTACCGAGCCGACTCTGAGGGGCCGGCCATAGCCACAGTATCCCTATTCCTCTTGTGGTGGGACTGGAGTTGAGGAGCGACAGGGCTACCTAGTTTTACTACAAGGATGTTTGTACGAGTATTACTGATGCTCGGCTGGAATAGACGGCATAGGCTAGCCACTGCGTACACACTTGCTGGCGGACGTCGGCATAACCGAAAGAGCAGGGGAGACCATTGGGCGAGGCAGAAGGGTTCCAGCGCCGGGTGTTGGGGTTACATAGTTTGAGTGCAGCGACGGCCTGGCTAGCAGTTCCCTGTCTTTTCTTCTGTACGTTTCTTGCAGTCGCATCGCCGAGTGGTGCCGCCATGCTTGCATCGCAGGATGGCACGCAAGTATCACAACGTGAAGCCGAGGTAGAAAAGTACGAAATCGAGGAGTACATAGCCGACTTCGGAGTAACGGCAGAGGTCGCCCAACACAACCTTGCCATACAGCACCGGGGAGCTGGTCTTGTTGAAGCATTGATAACTACGCAGGGAAAGTCCTTCGCTGGCGTCTGGTTCAGTAACCAGGCTGGCGAATTCGTTATCCCCGTTACTCCTGACGCCGACGTAACTTCCGTACATGATGTGCTTGTGGGCGCTGATGTCGCGGGTGGCGCTCGCACTGAATTGGTCGAGTATAACTGGTGGGAGCTTGAAAAAGCGCAGGAGCAGTTTGACAGCGTAATGGTCGGGCTGCTTGCGGAAAACCTGATCCAAACATCGATTGACCCGCGATCAAATTCTATGGTCGTCAAGCTCGCTGACGGCACCACAACCAGTCAGGCGGCAGAAGTTGAAACGGCGGCAGATGAAGCGTCGGTGAAGGTTGATATTCATCCAGTCGAGACAGAGGAACTGACGGCGACGAATACATCGTGCAAACCACTAGAAATACATTTATGCAGCCGGCCTCTTAGGGGCGGGGTTGGCATCCAGGCGGGTGGAGAGGACCGAGAGCCGGAATGTACGACGGCGTTCAAGGCGATCGGGAATCAATTCGGCAATCGATTCATGCTGTCGGCTGGCCACTGTGTCTTGCTTCCGCCAAAAACCTATGTCTGGTATGCGGAAACTCCCGATGAGCAGTACATTCAGAAAATCGGAACTGCGGAAGGGACGGTATTTCCCGGGGGGGATTGGACTGCGATTAACGCCAACGGTAGCTACTGGGATACCAAACCCTGGCCCTCTATGGTTGCATTCTGGAACCATTCCCCGGCGGACCTTGAAACATCGATTGATGCTGAAAGTCCTAGTTATCTTGGCCAGTATGTCTGCTATGCGGGTATTTCCAGCGGAGGGCATTGCGGTAGCGTGGCCGAGCTCGATGGCGTGATAAATGCATATGGAGGTCTCCAGTTTCACATCGTTAAGTTCGGACCCACCTGTGTCATGGGGGGCGACAGTGGAGGCCCAGTGTTTGCTGGTCATGTTGCGATCGGAATCATTTCGGCGGTGGCGCTTCCCGATCCCGGCTGTGGGTCAAACTATGGCTATTATCAGGAAGTCACGGAAGCCGCTGACTCACTTGGGGTGACTGTTGGGCCCCGACTTGGGACGGTGCCATACGCTGAAACGGAGGAAGGTTGGGCTACTTCCCCCACAGACGGAGCGTTTACAGGTCGAGTGAACCCACACGCTCTCTCAACGACGTACGTCTTTGACTATGGGCCGGCTACCTCCTACGGTAATTCCACACAATCCTGGGGGGTTGGAGCAGGCGTACTTACTGTGCCCGTGAGCGGCACGGCGTCGAATCTGGAACCGGCCATGACCTACCACTTTAGGCTGCGTGCCCAGAATAGCGCTGGCACGACTTACGCACTTGATGACGAAGAATTTACCACTCCTCCCGCCCCGCCGTTCGCCACTACAGAAGGAGTGAGCGGAGTCGCAGCAGGCAAAGCGACACTCAATGGCACCAGCAACCCAAGAGGTTCCGCAACCAGCTACCACTTCGAGTGGGGAACTACTACAGCATACGGCAACAACGTGCCGATCCCTGACGCAGGCATCGGCGCAGGTCGAAGCAATGTGCCCCTCGCCCAAGTGATCGGCGTCAAAGGCATCACGACGTATCACTACCGCATTGTGGCTTCTAACGTGGCGGGTACGACGTTTGGGGCGGACCGCCAGTTCACTACCCCGGACTGGCGGCCCGGTGTTACTGCCGAAGAACCGACAGCCGTCTCGGGAACGGGCGCTACCCTGCGTGCGTCCGTCAACCCGAAGGGGTTCCCGTCCAAATATCACTTCGAGTACGGGCCGACCCTTGTTTATGGCACCAGCGCTCCTGTACCCGACGGGGATGCCGGCACAGGCGAAAGCGACGTGCCGGTGAACCAGACGATCGGCGGCCTCCAGGCCGGGACGCTCTACCACGTGCGCATCGTCGCGACTAACAGCGAAGGAACCACGACGGCTAAAGCTCTTTTTGAAACTCCGATGCCCACAGCCATCTGCAAAGCCCCTGGCTCCTCATGTGCTGCCGGCCAGCGCTATCCAGCGGGAACTCTGATCCAGGCCAAACTGAAAGGCACGGGCAAGCTCAAACTGTCCGGTCCCACAATAAGCCAGGAATGCAGCGAATCTACGATCAGCGGCAAATCAACCGCCGATACCGGGGTACCGCTGCCGCTCGAAGTCACCGCCCTGACGGTTGCGGGCTGCTCCAGCGGAGGCTGCAAAACGCTCGAAGCACGCAACCTTCCTTACCTTGCCGGCCTCGCAAGCACAGGGGGAAGCAATGGCTCGCTCGCGCTCAAAAGCGGAAAAGGCAGCACTGGAATCAAAGCCACCGGCTGCCCGTTCGGCGCCACCTGCACCTACGGGACTCCTGAAATCGGGCTCGCGCTTGAAGGTAGTAGCACAGCCAGCCTTGCCGCCAGCGAAGTCGACCTGAAATTCGAAGAAGGCAGCAAATTCATCTGCGGCGAAAGCATCAAACTGACAGCAACCTACGAAGTGACGGCTCCCAAACCGCTCTACGCCAGCGAAGCTTCTGAAACCGTGCTCTGCAAAGCGTTCACAAGTCCTTGCTTGTCCACGGACGTCTACTCCGAAGGGACCAAACTCGAAGCAAAACTCCAAGGGATGCTCAGTGTAGGGCTGGGGAATTTCGGCGAACAGCCCTGCTATGGGGCCACGATCGTCGCCTCGAGCAAAGCGGGGGCCGGCAATCCGCTTGCCGCGGAAGTCGAAACGATGAAACTGACCGAATGCCAGCCATGCACCAGCGTCGTCGTCAAAGGCACTCCGCTCAAAGGCTCGGTCAGATCGACGTCGAAGGGCGATGGCCGCCTCTCTTCCGGGATCCAGATCGAATGGTCGGGGTGCCCTTTCGGAGTCCGCTGCGTATACGGCTCGGCCGAAGCACCGCTGCTGGAACTCAGCGGAGGCAATCCTCCGAGCGCGAAAGCCAAAGGGGTCCAAATCCCATTCCTCGAAGGAAGCGCGAAATACTGCGGCAAATACGTGGAACTGTCGGGCGCCTTTGTTCTGGCAGCACCATCGTCGCTCTGGGTAGCAAGGGGGCAAAGCTAGACATCCACGCGCTCGATGCACGATAGAGGCGTCGTCACTGGAGCATAAGATCCTGGCCAGCCTGCCCAAATTGAGCCATCCGGTGCCACGTACTTACGCACTTGCAACTATCGTCTCGCCATCGGCGATACGCCCACTACGCGCTCAACCTTTAACTCATTCACGAAACCTCAACGAATATATGGAGAGCTAGGGCGAAGCAAAGCTCTCGCATCCTTGTTTAGAGACTCGTCTTACGACTGATCGGGGCTCACTCACCTGTTGGGGGGGTGGCGCGGAGTTCCGCTCAGCCGGATAGGAGACGGAGGCCCTTCTTCAGAGGGTCCCGGACCCGATCAAGAATCCGGACAAGGAGCAGGGAATGCACAACTCAGAGGAGCGGCCAGGGCAACGGCCGACTATCGTCGTCCTCCTAGCGTTGCTGCTCGGCACGGCGATCGCCGTGCTCTCAGCCGCAACAGCGCAGGCCGGCCAATTCAAGATGGTGGCGTGCGCAGGCAACTCAGGCGCACCCCCCTACACCACGGCCACCAATACGGTGACCGCCCAGCACCCCAGCGGGATATTCGACTTCAACAACTGGTGTGGGGGCGCAGGGGGCGACCCGCCCGGCGATGCGGCCTTCATGCGCATCTCAGAGCATGAACCGAGCGGCAATGCCGGCCAGGGCGCCTACGGGCGGATCATCTTCGAAACCCCTTGGTATGTGCACTTCAAGTCAGCCGGCGGTTACACACGCGAGCCCAATGCCTTCAACGCCGGCTGGCTGGCGCGCTTTTGGGTGACCGACTTCTCCAATCAGAACACCGTCCTGATGAACCAGGGCGCGGGCCTCCCCAACTCGGGAAGAGACTGGGCCGCATCGGGCATCTTCGGCCCCCACCTTTGGCCCTTTGGCTCCTATATGGACTTCCACCACTTCTACTTCGAGCTGATCTGCAACCTGCCGGGTGGCTGCGATCGCGCCAACTACAACGCCACCGACGCAAACGCCTTCGCCTTCATCCTCAGCGACGACTCCGACTCCGAGCTTTACCTGACCAGCACCTCCTCGCCGTTGCTGCAAGGCGCCTGGGTTCGGGGCCAGCAGTGGATGTCGTGGTACGTCCACGACTCCGGCTCTGGCCTTCGCAACGAGCGCGTCTGGCTCGACGGTGCCCAGCGCCAACTCATCGATTACCAGGCGATGGGCCAATGCGACGCGACTGGCTCGCAGACCAACGGTGAGTTCGCCCGCAGCTACCGGCCCTGCCCGCCCGGACCCTACGACCACTCATGGGTCCTCGACACGGCAAGCCTCGAGGATGGCTCACACAGCCTCTCGGTTTGCAGCCAGGACTACGGCCAGTACCAGGGGCTAAACGGAACAGGCGGGCAGACTTGCGACTCGCGCACGATTCGGGTTGACAACCACGCGCCGGGAGCGCCGGCGGGGTTGCAGATCAGCAGCGCCAATCCCGCCCGCTACCTCGACCGCTTCGGCGCCCAGTACTCATTGCCTCCGGATTCCGGATCGCCGATCGCAAAGGTCCACTACGAGGTAGTCAACGCAGCCGGCGATGTAGTTAAGCCCGAGCAGGTCCTCGCCGGGACCAACCCAACTCAGCTCGCTGACATCGAAGGGCCGGCAATGCCAGGCGACTATCGCCTACGGGTCTGGCTCGAAGATGCGGTGGGCCTCAGCGGCGCCGCGACCACCGTGGCGATTCCCCACGACACGACGCCGCCGGCGGCGCCTCAGGACATCTCGGTGACGCCACCGGCCGCTAGCCGGGCCTCCGATGGGTTCGATGTGCGTTGGCGAAACGTCCCCGACGCCGGGTCTCCAATAGACACCGCTCACTATCGGATTCTGAACGGCGCCGCCGAGGTGGTGGTGCCGGCGACCGCGATCGAAGGCTCTGGCCTGCAGGCGATCGAGGGCCTCGACACGCCGCGCCAGCGTGGCGGCTTCACGCTGCAGCTATGGCTCTCTGACGAGGAGGGGAACGTCGGCGTCCCGGTGAGCGCTCCTCTCTCCTATGAGTGCGTTCGCGCTGAGGCGGGCGGCGGCACGACGCTCAGTGCTGCGACTTCGCCCGATGGCAAGCCAAGCGTGATCGTGCCGCAGGGAACTGGCATTTCGCTCGGCGGGAAGCTGGCCGACTCCGCAGGCAGCGGGGTCGCGAACGCCCCGCTGTGCGTTTTCAGCAGGGTCATTACCGACCCGACTGCGGAATTCCTCGGCATTGCGATCACGGGTGCTGATGGCGGCTACCGCTTCGCAATACCTGCGGGAGCCTCCCGCGAACTGAATGCCGTCTACAGGTCCGGCCATCGTGAAATCACCGCAAGCGCGCAGGCCGCGACCAGGGTCAAGCCCTCCTTCAAAGTACGCAGGAAGGTCATCCGCAACAAGGGGGTCGCCCACTTCGAAGGCTGGATTCCCGGACCACACAACGACCGCGTCGTAGGGGTCTTGCAGGTGAAGCGTGGGAATGGATGGCTTGCCTTCCGCCGCTACCGCACGCGCGGCGATGGGCACTTGAGCGTCGGCTACCGATTTAACCTGACCCGCAGGCCAACGCTCTATGAGATGCGCCTGCAGGTGCGCGAACAGAGCGGTTATCCCTACCTGCAGGGGACCTCAGAGCCGTTGAGGCTGGTGGTGCTGCCCGCCCGCGGTGGAAGGCGCTAGGCGTGGCGAGCCGCCAGCGCGAGGGCGCCGCGGACGCCAAGCTGAGCGTCGAGGCCGCCCACTACTACGCCCGCATCTATGCCGCGGCGAGGGCGGGGTGCCTCGCCGAACTGCGCCGGGCTGGCTGCCGGGAGGAGGAAGCCGAGGACATCTTCGCCGCCACCCTGGAGCGGATCATGCGCAAGTTCGATCCGACGGGCTCGACCTATGCGCCCGCGCAGATGGTGGCCCTGCTGAAGAAGGCGTGCCGCCAGAAGCTGGTCGATGAACGTCGCCACCGCAATGTCCTGAAGCTGGTGCCGCTGGAGGATGCGAGCTCTCGCTTCGACGCAGGAGCGGCGAGCCCGCCAGAGGCGGCGGAGGAGCGAGAGGCGGTGGCGATGGGCCGCGAGGCGATCTCCTCGTTGCCCAAGCGCGACCAGGCGCTCTTCTTCCAGCGCCACCAACTGAACTTGGCGCCGGATGAGATTCTGCGCCGCAACCCGGGGCTCAGCCCGCGCACCTACCGCAAGGTCATGCAGCGGGCCAACGCCAAGGCGTTCGCGGCTTTCGAGGCGATTGGCAGCGGGGCGCGGTGCGCCCAGATGCAGGGAGAGCACCTGGGCCGCTACGTGGCGGGCGAAGCAGACGAGGCGGAGCTCGCGATGGTTAAGGCGCACCTTCGCCACTGCCGTGCTTGTCGCCTTGGAGCGGCGCAAATGCGGGACCGCCTGCACGATGTCGCCTCCGGCCTCCCGGCCGTCATTGCGGTCGAATACGCGCACGGGGGGTTCTTTGCCGCTTCGGCGGCCCGGTTGCTCGATGTGGTGGGGCAGGTGGGAGAGGCGCTGGGGGGAGCAACCCGGGCCGCTCGAGAGCGGCTGCGCGATCTCGCCATTAGGGCGGCGACGGCCTTGCCCGGCAGCGGAGAGTCCGCCGCCGGGCAGCTCGCGGGCATCTCAGGCGCAAAGGCACTTTCGGTCTGCGCTGCCGGTGCGATTGCCTCCGGCTGCCTGGCTGCGGGCGTAGTTCCCGGCGTTGGCGGGCTTCAGCTGGTAGATCAGAATCGTCACGCCGACGTCGCGAAGCCTGCGCAAACCCGAGCCTCGCAGCCGATCATGGCCGCGCCTTTGGCCGATCCGGACCCATCGAGGATGCATGTCACCCAACCTTCGTCTACTGGCAAAGGAGGAAGAGAGGTGGGGCAAGGCAAGGCGGCGGCACGCCCCTCGCCTGAAGCTCGCAGGGAAGCCTCTGCCCGCCCGTCGCTTTCCCCTCGCCAGGTGGGGACTGAATTCGGCGGAGAGGCCGCCGGCACTGGCGCAATCGCTCCGTCGACCTCGACCGGATCGCTAGGCGGGGAAGGCACATCTTCTGGGGGAGGAGTCGGCGCTTCGCGCGGCGCCACCACCTCACGGCGATCTGGAGCCGCGACGGCGGCCGAGTTTGGCTTCTGACCCGCACCGGCACGTCTAGCCCTTGCTGTGGCGCGGACTGTCTCGCGGCGGCGCGTTCTGGATTCACAAATCCACCCACCCTTTTTCTCGAGGGCAAGAGCACTCAATTGCGATCCAGGGGTGGCGCGCCATGCCTTTCATGCGGATAAGGGGATGTGAAGACAGAGCACGAGGGCTCCACACTGCCTCATGGCGATGATCCGTGGGACGGATTGCTGAATCGCCTCGGCACCGAACCGCCCACTAGTAAGCACTCATCGACCGGGCCTGCGCGAGACGAGACGGAGCCGGAACGTGTGGCGGAGAAGAAACCTCGGATGAGTATGTTGTTTACGCGTCCCGTGGTTGCGGTGGCGACGGCAGTGGGCATCGCCGCGATGGCCTTCGTATGGCTTGTAGTCCTTACGCCAGATCGGGGCGATTCACCGACCCTGCCAAATCCGGGGCGGATTGACGGCACTAGGCAGGTGCGAAGGACGGACCTAGCGGCGCCCGGGCGGCCCAGGCAGATCGACGGCCGTGAGGCAGGTCGACAACTGATTCAGGGTGAACGGGCTGCCGACGTGAAAGCCACAAGGCATCAAAAAGCGAGTGAGGGCGCGCCAAGGCCCGCGCCGCCCGAACCGGCGCCAAGTCTGCCCAGTGAGGCGCCCTCCGCTGAATCTCCCGCGCCCGAATCGCCGCCAGAGCCAAGTGAGCCGGCGCAGCCACCCCACCCAAGCCAGCCGAGCGGCGAAGCGGGCCTCGTTGATGGCTCCCGAGCCTCGGCGGAGTTCGGGCTGTAGGGCGAGATGCAGAGAGGCGCCGCACGGCCGCTGAGTGGCAAGCCGGCTCGCGCTAGGCACGAGCCCCTTTGCGAGGGCGTCGTAGAGCTGACCGCGCAGCGGCTTCAGGTTATGGCCAAGGCGAAGAGAATCGCATTGCTGCAGGCGCTAAACGACGGTGAGGCTGGAGTACAGGAGCTGGCCGATCAAGTCGGGCTATCTCACCAGAACGCATCCCACCACCTCGCCTTGCTTTGGAAGGCGGGGATTCTCACACGCCGCCGCGAGGGAGCGATGACCCTCTACGCGGTCGATGACTGGAGCGCTTGGTGGGTGGTAGAGCAAATAGCGCGCTGCGTGCAGCCCTCTCCCGGCGAATAGGCGCACTCAAACGCCGGTCAAAGCAGACCGTTTGCGGGAACGCACGCAAGTCTCGGCGTGCTTATTCACTGCGTTGTTTCACATCCGATAGCACACACCTTCCGCCTATTCGCCTAAGCGCCTAGGCGCTTAGGCACTTGTGTAGACATACCAATCGCGCAGCGGTACTTCTGACTCACACACAAGCACTCGCCAAGGCGCGACGACTCAAACAGTCACGTTTAGGCGAAGCCGGGGAGGCGCATGCAGGGTGAGTCGAAGAGTAAGTACCAAAGCAGGGTCTTCGAGGCAAAGAGCAGACTCACTGGTGCGCTTGGCAGGTCGGGTAGCGATCTGGATCGTCATTGGCCTACTAATGGTCCGGGGGGTTGGCTCCGTGCTGGCCTCGGCGCCCGCTCAGACTCAGGAAGCTGGCGCGAGGGAGCGGGGCATCGATCCTGCGAGTGCCGCCGTCGCGGTGCGCTTCGCCCGCGCCTACCTCGATGACCCCTCGCCCCGTGTGCTCGCGCCCTTCATGGCCGAAGGGGCGAGCATCGGCGGCGTCCGTCCGTCCCTTCGTAGCCGGTCAGAGGTCACTCAGGCCGAGCTGGTGGCGGTCAAAGAGCTTGGCGGCGGTCGAGCGGTTCTCACCGTCGCCTGCGATCTCCGCGACGCGCGCACTCTCTACCTGGCCGTCCCGATCTCCCGCTCGCAGGCGGGAGGGGTGGCGGTCCTGGGTGCGCCTTGGATAGTCGCGGCTCCGAGCAAGGCCGGGGTCGCCGTTGAGCGGCCCCGGCCGCTTGCCGGCTCTGAGGCGAGCGCGATCCGGGCTTTGGTGGAGAAGTTCGTCCCCCTCTACCTCTCCGCCCGTAGCACCCGCGACCTCTCCTACCTGCTGGAGCGGGGTGCGGAGGTGGCTCCGCTCGAAGGGTCACTTGAAGTGCTTGGCTCTTCCAGCGCCGTCTCGCAACTCGGCGACGGCGAAGGGCGGCATCGCACTGTCGTGGTCTCGGGCGGGTTCCGGGACCCCGCCAGCGGGGCGCTCTACCGGCTCGCCTATCGCCTGGAGCTGGTGAGGCAGGACCGCTGGTACGTGCGGGCTGTCGAGGGAGCGTTGTCGTGAGCCGGCGTGCCGCCATGTTCTCACTGGCGCTGGCCGTGGCCTTGCTGGCTGCCCTGGTCCTCGCGCCCGTGGCTCTCGCCGCCGGCAACGACATTGGCCACAATCTCGGCTCGCTTCTGCGCCGCTACGCCGGGGAGGTCTACGGCGGGATCGTCGCCGTGGTCGGCCTCGTCTTCCTGCTCAATCGCCGCGTTACCGATTTGGCCGTCTTCTTCGTCGCCGCGGTGCTCGTCGGCTGGCTCGTCTTCAGCCCCGATCAGATCGCCGATGCCGCGCGGGCGATCGGAAAGCAGGTCCTGCCGTGAGTCGGGGCTACGAGACGATCCGCTCCTACCAGCGCATCTTCCGCCCCGAGCGCAGGATCTATCAGGTCGAGGGACACTCGCTGCCGGTGCCGGGCGGGGTGCCGCTGCGCTGGCTTGCCTACGCCGCCACCTCGCTCGCGGCTGTGCTCGTCCTCGGTTCGGGCTCGGCCACGGTCCTCGTACTCGCCGCGCTCGCCGCCTCGGCGGTGGGCCTTGCGCTCGGAGGAAGAGAGCGCGCCGCCCTCGCGGGGATCGCCTCGGTGGGGGTGGCGTGGCTGTCGGGCCTCCTCCTGGGGTTGCTCGACTGGCCCTTGCGCCTGATTGTGATCCCGGTCGCCGTGGCGACGCTCGCCACGCAGGCGAGCCCCGACGGCCGCCGCGCCGATCGCTTTGCCGTCTCATGGCTTGCCCTGCGGCTTGCGCCACGGCGGCGCTCGCTAGGGCGCGCGCTTCCTCCGGCAGGCGTGGCGTGCCCCAGCAAGGGTCAGTTGTGGGTAGCCCGGGAGGCGCGCAAGTGAAGGACTTCCCGCTGCGCTACGCGAGGCGCAACGTCCTGCTTGGCCCAGGCGAGGAAGCGGCAGCCCTCTACAGGGCCGAGCCGGTCTCCTATCCGTTCGCGCCGCTCGCGGAGAAGTGGGGGCTGCTGCGCCGCTTGGAGCGCTTCGGGCACTTGGTCGGGGCCGACTTCTCAATCTGGCGGGTCCAGCGCGCCTACCCCGCCGATCGCTACGTCCCCGGGCTGGCGGGCGCTGCCGACTCGGTCCATGCCGACCACGAGGCTTGGCGCCGCTACCTCGAAGGGCACGAGTCGCGGTTGGCCGAGCTGGAACCGAGCTTGCCCGAGGTCTATCTGGCCGTCTCTTTGGGCGAGCGCTCGAAAGGAGGGCTCCGCTCGCTGGGCCGAGCCAGGCGCAGGGTGGAGGAGATCGCAGGCGTGGGCGCTCCGCGGCCGGTCCCCCGCAGCGAGCTGGAGGAGCTAGCCGCGGCCGAGCGACGCTGCTTCGAGCGGCTCTCAGGTCTCCTCGGCTTGCGGCGGGCGAGCACATATGAGCTGCAGTGGCTGTTGCGAAGGGCCGCTTGTCGGGGCGTGGCCGAGCCCCTCCTTGAGGAGGGATGGGAGCCAGACGCCCTGGTGGTGCAAAGCGGCGAGGGCGCGTCCGGCTATGAGCCAGTCGGCCACGACCTTTGGCGCTTGGCCAACGCGCCGATGAGCGAGGACCCCGGCGAGCCCCCCTCACTTGAGGTCGAGGCCGAAGAGGGCCGCTCCTTCCAGGCATTCCTCTGCGCCGGCTCGCTCGCCTCCGAGGCGGTCTTCCCCGGCCCCGCCGAGCTCCTGTTCAGTCCCTTCGAAGACGCCGGCTTTCCCGCCGACGCCGTCCTGCACGCGCGCTGGCTCGGCAACCGCGAGGCGCTTGGCCAGGTGCGAAAGCGCATCCTCGACGCCGAGCACGCCTGGCGCGAGGAGGCTGAAGGCGCCCAGGCGGGGCCAGGCTGGCAGGCCGAGGAGGATCGCGAGCTGGCCCGCGAGTACGAGGCGGTGCTGTCCTCCTCCGCGCACCCGCCGATGTTGCGCGCCTATCTCGGGTTCGCCGTCGGCGCCGCCGAGCGGGTCGAGCTGGAGCGCCGCGTCGAGGTCTTGCGCGAGCGCTTCGGCGAGGTCCGCCTGCACCGCCCCCGCGGCCTCCAGCACCGGCTCTTCTTCGACCACCTGCCCCGCACCGACGCCGGCTCGGTCTCCGACTATCGCCAGCAGATGACGGTCGAGCAGCTCGGCGCGATGGTCCCCACCGCGACCGCCGAGCTCGGCTCCCGCACCGGCCCCTACATCGGCCACACGCCCTCCGGCGCGCGGCGCCCGGTTCGCTATGACCCGACCGAGGCGCCGCGCACCTCGCGGCCCTCGGCGGTGCTGCTCGCCGGCACGCTCGGCTCGGGCAAGACGCTCGCAGCGCAGGCGATCGCCTACGGCGCCGAGCGCCGCGGCTCGCTCGTCGTTGACTTCGACCCCAAGCCCGACCACAACCTGGAGGGGATTCCCGAGCTTGAGGGCCGGGTCGAGGTGGTCGAGCTCTCCGGCGAGCCCGCCCACCGCGGCAAGCTCGACCCGCTGGCGGTCGGCCTGCCCGAGCTGCGCGAGGAGCTCGCCTCCTCCTACCTGCTGGAGCTGCTGCGCGACCCCCCGCCCGCCTGGGAGAACGCGATCGACCGCGCCGTGCGCGATGCGGTGCGGGCGGGGGAGCGCAGCTTGATGTGCGTGGTGGGGCGATTGTGTGCCTCCGAGACCCAGGCCGCCCGCGAGGCGGGCGAGGCCCTGGAGGTGCTGGCGGACTTCGGTCTCGCGCGCCTTGGCTTCGCCCCGCTTGGGGAGGCCGCGCGGTGACAGGCGAGACCTCGGTCATCACGATCCGCACCCCGGGCCTCTCCCTGCCCGACCCCGGAGCCTCGCGCGATACCTACACGCGCGCCGAGCGAGTTTCCGTCGCGACCCTCTCCCTGGTCGCGGCCTTGTGCCTGCGCCTCGTCAGCGGCAACCGCCAACGACACAAGATCGTGCTGCTGGACGAGGCGTGGTTTTTGCTGGCCTCAACGCAGGGGCGGCTGCTCCTCAACCGCCTCGTGCGGCTGGGCCGGGCGATGAACGCGACGATCCTGCTGGCGACCCAGCGGCTCGCCGACCTGGGCGACCTCTCCGAGTTGGTCGGGACTTTCTTCCTCTTCGGGCAGGACTCGCTCGCGGAGGCAGGACGCGCGCTGGCGCTGGTGGGCCTCGATCCCGGCGATGAGGCCCTGCGCTCGCGCTTGGCCGAATGCCGCCAGGGGCGCTGCCTGGTGCGCGACCTCGACGGGCGGGTCGGGGAGCTGCAGGTCGACCCCGTCTTCCCCGAGCTGCTGGCTGCGCTCGACAGCACGCCGAGAGAGGCGCGGCGGTGAGGGGCGCCTGGGAGCAGAGGTGGCGAGGCCGGGTGGCTGTGACGCTCGGGCTCGCCCTGCTCTTCGTCTTGCTGGCGCATCCGCTCGCCAGCGCCGGGAGCGACGTCTGGGGGAACGTCGGGCCTGCCTCGCCGCTTGGCTCAGATGGCCTCTATGGCCGCTACCCGCTCAGTCACTACGCGCTCGACCCGCACTTCGACTTTATCTCCACATCGCTGACCGGGGGCATCGACGCCTCGGGCGTGCCGCCGATGATCGCCTACGTCCTCGCGAGCGTGCTGTGGGCGCTGACGAGCTTTCTCGCCAGCGCCCTGATCTCGCTGTTTGCCTTCGCCTTCAGCCTCGACCTCCTCAACGGCTCCGGGGCCACCGGGGGCGCCGGGGCACTCGCGCCCGTCTCAGAGGCGATCCACTCGATCTACTCCAACGTCTTCGGCGGGCCGTGGCTCGTCCTTGCGGTATCGGTGGTCGGGATCTGGGCAATGTGGAAGGCGCTCGTGCAGCGCCGCTATGCCGAGACCGCGGGCGCTCTCGGCCTCTCGCTGATCTACGTTCTGGTGGCGCTTTTTTTCGTTGCTCAGCCCGGCAAGACGATCGGCGCCGCCTCGCAATGGACGAACCAGATGTCGGTGGCCTTCCTCTCGATTGCCGGCCACGGCAGCGCCTCGGGCGGAGGCCAGGCGCGCGAAGAGGGTGCCGAGCAGCTCTTTGACTTGCTCGTCTTCAATCCCTGGGTCGTGCTTGAGTTCGGCGGCCTCGAGCATTGCGTGCTCGCCGGCACCGGCTCAGAGGATTCCGATCCGGACTCGGTCGCGGTGCGACCGCTGTCGCAGAGCCCGGCTAGCGACGCCGCGCTCGCCCGTCGCCTCGCTTCGGGAACAGAAGTCATCGCCGGGCGCAAGACCTGCATCAACAACGCGAGCAAGTACGCCTCCCACTTCCTGCGCTTCGGGCTCGCCACCGAGGAGCGAGATGCTGAGTACGACGCCCTCAACCACGGTGACTCCTCGAAGCTGCCAGACGCCGATGGGCAGCGGCGCGGCTACCGGCTGGCCGACAAGCCCGCAACCGACACGATGGAGGAGGGTGGCCAGTACCAGCGGCTGCTGTTGGCGATCGTCGTCTTCTTCGGCGAGCTTGGCGCCTTCTGCCTGCTCGGCGCACTCTCGGTCGGGGTGATCTTGGCCCAGGTCCTGCTGCTCTTGCTGTTGGCCTTCTCCCCGGTGGCGCTCGTCGCGGCCGCGATCCCCGGGCGCGGCCACGCCTTCTTCAAGGGATGGCTGGAGAAGCTCGTCGGCTACCTGCTTCGAAAGGTCGCCTACTCGCTCGCGCTGGCGGTGGTACTGGCGGTCAACGGCGCCTTGGCGAGTGTCACTTCCGCACTCGGCTGGTTCATGTCCTTCGGCCTGCAGGCGCTCTTTTTCTGGGCGGTCTTCTTGCAGCGAAAGGCGCTCGCCGAGGGTCTGGTCGGGATCGTCACCGGGCCGGGGGCACCTGGCCGAGATGCCTCGCTGCGGCTGCTCTCCCTTTATGCGGGCGGGCGCATGGCGGGGCGGCTTTCGCGACCAATTCGGCGCGGCGGCGGTTCGGCGGCGGGGGTAGCGGCTCGCCTGGCCGGCGCCGGCTCGGGCTCGCGTCGGCGCGCCGCAAGCCGGCCGGTCGGGGGTCTCGCGGGAGGTCCACCGCGTTTCGGCGTTAGTGAGAGCAGGTCGATCGGCGAAGGGCAGCCGCTCGTCGCTGATCGAGACCGCCCAGGCAAACCAGCCCCGAGCAGCCGGCGACCTGACGCCGGCGCAAGCCAGGACAGCGGCTCCTCAAAGCCCGCGGCCGGCGCCCAGAGGTCGGCGGCAGAAGAGGCTGTGCCTCCCGTCGACTCCGATGAGACTCGCCCTCCCGTCTCCCGCGAGACCGGCAAGAGGCCGAAGCACGGCAAGACGCAGGCCGAAGGGGTTCCGCCCGGCGGGGCTGAGGGATCGCGGCGCGCCAAGAAGGAGGCAGAGAAGGAGCCGGCCGAGCCGAGGCGGGCACAGCCGGCCGCCGAAGAGGTGCGGCAGAAAGACCCAGCCGAGAAGGAGAGCGATCTCGGCGATGAGCTTCAGGCCGATCGCGAGCGCAGCGAGAAGAAGGGCACCGAGCGATGAGCCGCCGGGGCAAGGGGAGTGCCCTACTCGCGATGGGTGGTCTGTCGGGGTCCGCGGCGGTGATCGTGGTGACAACGGCGACGGTGATGGCGGTCTTCGGCAGCGGCTTCGGCTGCCTCGGCGGCGCCACGGCGCTCGCCGGCCCGGCGAGCGCCGTGGCCAAGCGAGAGATACCGCCGAGGCGGCTGGCGCTCTACCAGGCCGCGGGCCGGCGCTTCGACATCGACTGGACGTTCGTCGCCTCGATCGGCACCCAGGAGTGCGGCACCGGCACCTGTGCCCAGGTCTACCCCTCCGGCTGCGGCGGGCCGATGCAGATCGCGATCGTCCGCGAAAGCGCCTGCAGCCCAGGGCCTGGGCCGACCATCTGGGAGACCTACCGGGTCGACGGCGACGGCGACGGGCGAACCGACCCCTTCAACCTCGCCGACTCGATCTTCACCGCGGCGCGACTCATGCGCGTCGTCATGCACGCGCCGCCCGCAGGCGGCTCCTACGCCGCCTACCGCCAGGCCGCCTGCAGCTACTACGGCGCCTGCGCGGACTCGCTCGTGGACTACGCCGATGAGGTGATGCGCCGCGCCGTCTCCTACGGCTTCGGCACCGCCGGAGGTGGGGGCGGGAAGGGCGAAATCATCGGGGGGCAATGCACCGCCTCTGTCGGTCTCGGCACCGGGGGGATGGGCGCGGTGCGAAGGGCCTTCGAGCCCCGGCGCCTGGCGGTCTTGCCCGCTGACGTGAGCGCCTCGCCAGGGACTAGCTGCGATGCGCGGATCGTCCCCGACGTGGTCTACCTTGCGCGCCGCTTCGGAATCCTCGTCAGCTCCTGCTACTCGCCGAGCGGCCATGAGGCGACCGGCGAGCACCCGCTGGGAGCCGCGATCGACGCTGGCCCGCGCGACGGCGATTGGACGAGGACCGCGCGGCTCGCGCGGGCGGTCGGCTGGAAGCCTTCTTGCGCCGCCTCGGGCGTAGCGCCCGCCTGCGCCAGCCCGCCCTTCCGCTTCATCGGCTACAACGGCTATCCGAATCACGGCGACCCGCTGCACTGCGTCCCATGTGCTGGCGGACCGCACATTCACCTCTCCTGGCACACATCGGCCTCGCCGGGCGAGCCCGAAAACGCAGCGCGCTACGGCTATGAACCGGCGAGGTGGATCGAGGTCTTCGCGGTGGATTCGCGCCCCGCCGAGATCACCCGGAAGTCCGGGAGCCGCGAGGGCAGACGCTGATGTCGACGCTTGCGGACACCCGCAGCATCGTGCGGCCTGGCGAGTTGCCTCCGCCCCCCGAGCGCGATCCGAGTCGCCGGCTCATTTGTGGCGACGCACCCGACGTACTCGCAACGCTGCCAGGTGGTAGCGCTCACGTCTGCGTGACAAGTCCGCCGTACTGGGGACTTCGCGACTACGGCGTTCCGCCGCGAGTTTGGGATGGCGACCCGGATTGCCAGCACCGTTGGGAGCCCGCCGATCGCGGCGAGTCTTGCCCGCGTTGCCGCGCCTGGCGCGGGTGTCTCGGTCTAGAGCCCACGCCCGATCAATTTGTCGAGCACCTTGTCGCAGTCCTGCGCGAGGTTCACCGTGTCCTGCGAGATAACGGCACGCTCTGGCTGAACTTGGGAGACAGCTTTGCTGCCAGCCGCGCGTACCAGGTCCCGGACAACATCGGGCGTGACTCGGGAACGTCGGTCGGCTCGCGAGTGCCACCGAAGCTGAAGCCCAAGGACCTGATCGGCATCCCGTGGCGAGTTGCCCTCGCCCTTCAGGAAGATGGCTGGTGGCTTCGCTCCGACATTGTTTGGGAGAAGCCGAACGCGATGCCGGAGTCGGTGCGCGATCGCCCCACGCGATCCCACGAGTTCGTTTTTCTTCTGAGCAAGAGTCGTCGGTACTACTACGACGCACACGCTGTTCGGGAACCGGATATGGGCGGCCGAGCAAGCAACGGCTATGTTCGGCCGGAGCGATTGAGTTATGGCGGCGAGTCAGCGCCGCGCGGCCAAGATGAGGCGTGGGTCGGAGGAGCTGGTCGCAACCGCCGCAGCGTATGGACGGTCGCGACTCAGCGCTTCAAAGGTGCGCACTTCGCCACCTTCCCGGAAGGTCTGGTCGAGCCGTGCATCCTTGCCGCCACCGCGCCGACGGCGTGCTCTGCTTGCGGCGCGCCTTGGCGGCGGATCGTTGAATCGAAGCGATTCATCGAGGGTGAGCACGCCCCATCCGGGAAACAGAGTGCGGCCGAGGGATTGCGCACCGGCCGCGCCAACAGCCCGTCGTGGGCTCGGGCCGGCAAGGTCCTAAATCACTGGGAAACGGTCGGCTGGGAGCCGATCTGCCGGCACGACGAGCCCGGCAGCCGTTGCGTCGTCCTCGATCCGTTTGCCGGCATGGCGACGACCGGCATCGTCGCTGAGCGGCTGGGCCGTGACTTCATCGGGGTCGAGCTCAGTCCGACCTACGCGCAGATGGCGCGCTCTCGGCTTGCGGAGGCTCGTCCCTCGAGGCGACGGCGATGAAGGCTCGCCGCGAGCCAGATGGCTTCGACGTCGACTGGAATCGGGCAAGCGAGCGATCGACCGAAAGGGGGGGCGTGCTTTGGGCCAGCTGCGCAGGGGGCGCTCTAACGGCCGCCCCTCGGGGCGTTCGGTGGGCCACCCAAGCGGCCACCCGTCAGGCCGCAGCGGGATCGATTCGAAACGCGGGGATCGCGCATCCGGGCTGCGATTCCGCCGACGAAAAAATGCTGAATTCTCCGCGTCAATCCCGGGTCAGGCTGTGATGGCGAAGCGCGATCGATCGGACCCGGCTCTCATGCTCGCCCTCGCCGCGGGCGCAATCTTGATCGCAGTCGGCAAGGCGCTCTCGAATATCCAGATCGATCGCCTCCTCGAGCGCCCGTCGGTGGCGGCTCCGATCGCACTCAGCGCAACCATGATCGCCACGGCGCTGGCGACTCAGCGGCTTCGCAAGACTCGCGCGGCTCTCGACTCACGAGTCTCGATCGCTGTCGTGCCGGCCGACGAATTCAAACCGTCGATCGATTCTGTTCTTCGTCTCGCTGCTCAACTCAGTCGGATCGATCGCAGTATCGGAGGCTGGTTCGATCGTCGGGGGTCGGCGCTCGGCGTCTCGCTCTGCTCGGATGCTGATGGCCGACTCGTCTACATCGTCTCGGTGCCGGGCCGGGCTCGCGAGCTGCTGAGGAGCGCGTTCCTGGGGTATGAGGGCGTCGAGCTGCGCGATGGCGACGCGGTACTCGCTGACGACGGGAATGCGCGCCCGGATGACAGCGAGGAAACCGTTCTGCGAACCGAGCTCGTCCTTGCGAAGCCCAGTGTCGAGCCGCTTGCGCGGTTGAGTCTCGACCCCGACCCGCTGCAAGCGTTCGCCGTCGCTCTGCGTAGCCTTCGACCCGGCGACGGTGACGACGCGTCGGTCCGTCTTGATCTACTGCCGGCGTCCGGCTTGCGCCGAACGCGTCTGCGGCGTGTCCTTCGACGCGAGGCCAAGCGCCGGCATGGAAATCCAATCCAGCTTCCCGGGTGGCTTGGCGGAAACGGCGGCGAGAGCCAGTCGCGCAAGCCGGCCGAGCTCGCGGAGCGGAGGGACGTGGCGTCGGCGCTCGACGCCAAGCTTCGAGATTCGGGCCCGCTTTTCGAGGCGCAAGTTCTCGTTCGCGTTCGGGCCAAGGATCGCGCTCGTGCAAAGGCCACGATGCAGGCGCTTCTATCTGCGTTCGGCCCGTTGTCCTCTCGCAACTGGCTTCGGGCATCCGGGCTCCCGATCCCTGGTCTGGCATTCATCGGCTCGGACGCTTGGATGTTGCGCCGTAGCTTTGACCGGCGGTTTGACTCGGGACTCTTTCGCCCAAGGCGCAGGAACATTCTCACGGCGCACGAGCTCGCAGGATTCCTGAAGCCGCCGACCGTCGATTGTCTCTCGGAAAACATTCTTCGCTCGGGAGCCTTGCTAGCTCCCGCCCCGCCCCTTCCGGTATTTAGACCCGACGACAGGAGGCTGATCCCGCTCGGTCGCGTCGTCAGAGAATCAGGCGAGCAAATCGTCGCGGTGCGGACTGCGGACAGCTTTTTCAGCTACATCGCGGGGAGATCCAGGTTCGGTAAGACCGAGCTCGCGATCGCCCAGTTCGTCCACCTTGTTAGGAGTGGGCATGGCGGGCTCTTTCTCGATCCGCACGGCGACGCTCTCGACAGAATTCTTCCCTATCTCACCGAGCCGGCTTTGGCCCGTCGCGTCGTTCGGATCGACCTTGGACCCGGCAGCGCTTCGCGCTCGCAGCCTGGCTGGAACCTATTTGAGCTGAAGGGACGCAACGCCGAGGAGGCGGAGGGGCGAGTCGAAGCGGTCGTGGACGCCTTCTCGTCTGCACTCGAATGGGGAGATCGCAGTACGCGCGCGATCAATCTCACGACGCAGGCTGCGACCGCATTGGCCGCGATCGCGCAAGTGCTGCCGCCTGCGAAGGCTCCGACGATCTTTCAAATACCGACGCTCTTGACGAATGACGAGTGGCGCGAGGCGGTGCTGCCGTTCCTGCCGGCCGCGTCACGCAGCTTTTGGCTCGATCGCTTTGGGCGCTTGGCCGAGGAGGCGATCACGCCGCTCACCAACATGATCGACCGGCTGCGCGCCTCCTCGGCGGCGTCAACCCTGCTCGGACAGAGCCAGAGCAGCTACCGGGCACGAGAAGCGATGGACAAGGGCTTGATCGTTCTGGCGTGTCCCGGCTCGGGCGGAACGCGCGATCGGCTGCTCGCCAATCTCCTCGTTTTCGATCTCTTTCATGGTGCAAAGAGCCGGGGCGAGCTTGACCCCAATCAGCGTCGGCTTTTCTTTGCCTGTCTTGACGAGATCCAGTCGTTTGATGGGGGGTCGTCTGAAAACCTCGCGGCGCTCGTGGAGCAAACGGCCAAGTTCGGGCTGAGGGGCATTTTCTGCAACCAGAACCCAGAGCGCTTGAGCGGGCCGACGCTCAACGCACTGACGACGAATCGCTCGCACCTGATTTCGACGGCGCTCAACGCCCACGCCGCGTCGCTTCTAACGAAGGAGTGGGGTGGCGAACCCAGCTCCACGGCGCTTAGCAAGTTGCCTCGCTATCGCTTCATCGCCCAGGTAACCGACGAAGGCGACCTGAGCAAGCCGTTCGCCCTTGGCGGCGTTCGGGTTGAGGAAATCCTTACTGCCGGCAAACCCGATCGGGTTAAGGCAATCGAGGGTTTCAGCGTGACGCCCCGAACGTCGCCCCGCGATGCTCTGGCCCACCTCGAGCGGCTAGACGACGAAATCCTTGCCGAGCTCCGCGAGCTCCGGCGAGGAAGCGAGGCGGCTTCGGAATCTGCCGACGACGAGACGACTGAAGGCTTTGAGCCTGTCCGAGTCGCGCGGAGGCGATCGTGAGCGCCGAGCATCGTGGGCTCCCGGCGCAGGCGGTCGAGATTGTGGCGTCGGTTGCGCAGCATCGGGCTCTCTCCACGCGACAGGTGCGGGAAATCCACCTGCCGAACGTAGGCAAGCGATGGAGCCAGCGGGTTATGGCGCGGATCGAGCGAGCCGGATTGCTTGCGCACGCCCGGACTCCGACCGCGCCGCAACGCCTTTGGTTTGCGACCGATGCCGGCGTATGTGTCGCGAAGGAAGCCGGCGCGATGGAGGGGAACCCGCGTCTCTTTAGCGCCGACGAAATCGCGGGTCCGCTGCAGGCGCACACGGTCGCCGTGAACGATGCCGCTATTAGCTTCCTGCGAGCCGCCCGCGAGCGGGGGGACGACTTCGGCCCGCTCTCGTGGCGACAGGAGGTTGCGCACTCGCTCAGCGCCGGCGGTCGGGGTCGAAGTCGGCGGACCCTTTTCGCGGACGCGGTGCTGACCTACCTGCGGCTTACCGACGACGAGGTTTTGATCGAGCAGCGATTCCTAGAGCTCGACCGCGCAACCATGTCGGTTGACAGCCTCGCGGCTGAGCTGGGTCGATATGCGCGCCTCTACCGCGCGCAGGATGGGGCGCGACCCATTTGGCGGCCTCGTTACCCGTCATTCCCGCCCGTGCTCTGCGTGCTCGCGGCGGCGTCGCGAGGCGTCCTAGAGCGCCGACGAGACACCGCGCTCGCGCTCATGCGGAGCAACCCCGAGCTTGCGGAGGCGCGCGAGGTTTCGATCTCCGTTTGCCTTGCCGACGATCTCAGAGAGCGCGGTCCATTTGCGCCGATCTTCTATCGCCCAAGCGCTCCCGCCGAGCCCGTTAACTGGCTTGGGGAAGCCGAATGAGCGCTTGCGGCGGGTCTACCCGCTGGCTACGCTTGGGGGCAACAAATAAGGGGATGCTGCGCCCTCAAAAGCGCAATCCCGACACGGCAAACCCGCCGCGCTCCAACGCGACGGGTCGCCTAAGACACAGGAGGTATTGGCTCCCATGTCCTTTGCTCACTCTAAGCGCTCGTGCAAAGGCGCGAAGCGTGCAAGTGGCTCTCGTGGCCGGCGTCGCGTCGGCGCGAGAGCTCACTTCCGGCCGACGAGCCGGAGGCGTCCCTATTGCGATCGCAGGTCGACTGTGACGGCAGCCACCGTCGAAAGACGCCCGGCTCATTCTGAGCCGGAGCGCTGGCGAGACAAGCACGGCCTCGCTGAACATTTCGCGTGCGGCATTCGCTGGATCGAGGAGCGAATGGCCGAAGGGATGCCGCACAAGTACATCGCCGGACGGGCCAAGTTCAAAGTAAGCCTGGTGGAACCCTGGCTCGATCAGCACGGCTTTATCGAGCATCGCGGGAGTGAGGCAGCATGAGCGCGCCCGCCATCGCAACCCAGGCGAAGCCACCCACCAAACGCCGCAAAACCAAGAAACCCAAGAAGCAATATCTCGGCCGTATTTACATCGGCCGCGACGACGATGGCAAGCAGGAATTCGAGCACGTTGGCTGGTTCGAGAGAAAGAAAGAACGCGATATTGCCGTCGCCAAAGCAAAGGCAGCGCGAGGCGCGGTGGAAGCACGGATTCCGACTTGCGACGAATACGTGGACCGCTACCTAAAGGACTACGCGCGTCGCAATCGCGACTCGTCTTTCGATATTGCAACCGAGCGCCTTGCTCGTTTCCGCGCCGACTTCGCCGGCCGTCGCATGGACATTCCCCGATCGGAGCTCAAGGATTGGATGCACGGGGAAGGGAACTGGTCGCATTGCGAGCCGATCCCGAAGGGCTATCGGCCCGCAATTGTCACGCTCTATAACCACGCGATCGATGAGGACGATGTTCCTCTTAGACGTAGCCCGGCGCGCAAGCTCGGGGGTCGAACCAAGAGCAGACGGTCGCAGACGCCACCGCCGACCGAGGAGGAGTTTCAGCTACTGCTTGACTCCTGCTCGGCGCTCGGGGACTACGCGCCGAGGATGCGCGAATTGATGTTGTTCGCGGCGTACGAGCTCATGCGACCGAGCGAGCTCTATGCCCTTAAGGAATCCAAGATCGATTTCCGGCGAATGAGGGTTCTCAAGGATGCGCGTCTATATAAGGGCAAACTCGACGCGCCAAAGACGGGCGTTGTCCTCGTACCGCTCACGCAGCCGGCCTCCGATGCGATCGCGAATCGCCTTCGCAACGATGCCGGCTTGATCTTCCTGTCCAAGGAAGGCAAACGGCTCTCTCAGGCCACGCTCACCGGCTACTGGGCGCAGGTGAAGGCGAGGGCGGGGCTCGACTTCGACTTCTACCACGCGACCAAGCACTACGGCGTTCATTTCATGTGGGCCGAAATGGGAATGCACCCGCGAGCCATCGCCGCATTGGCCGGCTGGAAACTCAAAACGGTTATAGAGATGTTGGAAACCTACGGGCACGGTGACGTAGGGGCGATGGAGGAAGTGGACAAGGCCTTCTCTCGCAAGACCGGCACGCGAATTCGCCACCGGCAGACGATCACCGAGTTGGCGGCATAAGGGGTGAACATTGCCGCGAATCGACTTTCGCCAAGTCTGCGTGATGCGGCCTGAGCTGCGCGGGACGGCTCAGGAGGTGGGGTCTGGTGGCATCACTGCCTCCCCGTAGAGCGGGAAGAGCAACTCTGTGTCGGCCACGTTGCCATCGACATCGTAAAACAGCACCTTGATGTAGCCCACGCCGAGGTCGGCGAGGCCGACCACGCGGGAGAGGCCTTGCGCTTCGCGCTGGGCAATATGGCGGCGAAGCGCCTCGCGTTGGCCATCGTTGAGCTGGATGTCGGCGGTCACAGAGTCGTCGGCGAATGCCTCAAGCGGCTCGCGCGGCGTCTTCTTCAGAGGATGGTTCGGGTGCTCCAGGTGCAGAGATGCGGAACACTCCTCTTGGGCCGCCCCGGTCGGGTCGCCGAGCATCCCGACGCGGAAGTGTGCCGTGAAGTTGCATCCCTCCACCGGGCATTTGAGCTCGATCGAGGAAGTCATCGGCCGAGCTTACCCCGTGCCATCTCTGCGGGAAGGGAGAAGCGTCGACACTTCAGCAGAAGTCCGTGATATGCGAGTGATATTGATAGCCGACGAAATCGCTCCAGCAAGCGATTTTGTTCCTACCTCCCCGACTTAACGAGGACCTTCTAATCAGGCTTCGACGTGGACAACGAGCTCGAGCTTCTCGACTGAGACTCGGCGTCCCATTCCTTCGCCGGGTGGGCTCATCGAGTTCAGCGTCTCGTCGCCTTGGCGGTAGTCCTCCTCGGTCTCGAACAGGGTGACGGCGAGGGCCTTGCCGGCGGCGGTGTCGTGGAAGAGCAGGAACTCTTTGGCCGGCACTCCGGGTGGGGGGCCGCCCTCGGACTCGGCCTGGGCTCGAATCGCGGCAGCGCTCTCCTCAAGCGCTTTGGCGTCGGCGCCTTCCCACTGCGCTACTCGTGCGTACATGTCTTCCTCCTTGTCGTCCCTGGCTTGGTTGAGCCTACAACCAGGCGCCAGCGCGATCGAAGGGCTGGTCCGCGAGAATCACCGGGATGGCGAATCGGCTCAAGTACATCGACCCCAACCGTCCAGCTGGCCTGCTCAGCCGCGCCTACGCCGCGCTTGCCAACACCTGGCTGGGACGGTTCATGTCCGTTCACGTCGTCTGGAGGGTCGACCCCTACCTGATGCGGGTGACCGGAGGCCGGCTGGGGATGGGCCTCGTCATGCCCACCGCACTGCTCGAAACTCGAGGCGCGAAGAGCGGGACGCTGCGGCGCAACGTGGTCATCTACTTCCACGACGGGGACCGGGTCACGATCGTCGCTTCGAAACTCGGCCTAGAGAAGCACCCGGCGTGGTTTCACAATCTCAAGGCCGATCCCGATGTCATGTTCGGCGGCATCCCCATGCGGGCGACGGTGGTCAGCGATGAAGCCGAGCGCCGGAGGCTCTGGACGCTCGCCGACCGCGTCTTTGCCCCGTACGCGGCATACCGTCGAGAAGCGGCGAAGGCAAACCGGACGATCCCGATCGTTCAACTCACCCCGCGCGAGTCAGGCGCCGGGGAGTAGCCACTCCTATCTCGGTTCGCCCGCATCGCGCCGCTACAGTCGGGGGAGAGGCGGATGGAACCCTCGACGCTATACGCGCAGTCGCCAGATGGCACCAGCATCGCCTTTCAGGTGCACGGCGAGCGGCAGCCGCTCGATCTCGTCTTCGTGCCAGGGTTTGTCTCCCACGTCGAGCTGATCTGGGAGGAGCCGGCGATCGCCCGCTTTCTCGGGCGGCTCGCTTCGTTCTCGCGGCTGATCGTCTTCGACAAGCGCGGCCAAGGTCTCTCGGACCGGCTTGGGCGGCCGCCGACGCTGGAGGAGTCGATGGACGACCTCGGCTCCGTGATGGACGCGGCCGGCAGCGAGCGAGCGGCGATCTTCGGGATCTCTGAGGGAGGGCCGATGTCGGCGCTGTTCGCCGCCACCTATCCCGCTCGCGTCTCTTCCCTCGTCCTATACGGGACCTTCGCCCGCATGGTCCGAGCGCCCGACTTCCCGCAAGGCGTTAGCGAGGAGCGGTTCGACAGCTGGGCCGAACTGGTGCGCGAGCAGTGGGGCGAAGCGGTCGGTGTCGATCTATGGGCTCCGAGCGACGAGGGCAACCCCGAGTTCGAACGCTGGTGGAGCCGGCTGCTGCGGCAGGGGACGAGCCCATCCGGGGCAATCGAGCTGATGAAGCTCTATCGCGAGATCGACATCCGCGCGGCCCTGCCGGCGATCGGGGTCCCGACACTCGTTCTGCACCGGCGCGACGATCGCCTGGTTCCGGCTCGCCAGGCGCGCTACCTGGCTGATCGCATCCCGGGTGCCCGCTACGTCGAGCTGAGCGGCGCTGACCACCTGCCGACCGTCGGCGACCAAGACGCGCTGCTCGACGAGGTCGAGGAGTTCCTCGTCGGCAGCCGTGGCGCCCACGGGGTGGAGAGGGCGCTGGCGACGATCCTCTTCACCGACATCGTCGGCTCCACCAAAACCGCGGCGCGGCTCGGGGACCGGCGCTGGCGCGACTTGCTCGAGCGCCACGATGCCACTGTTCGCAACGAGCTCGCGGTCCACCGCGGGCGTGAGGTGAAGACACTGGGCGACGGCTTCCTCGCCACGTTCGACGGGCCCGGGCGAGCGATCCGCTGCGCCACCGCGATCCATGACGAACTGAGCCGGAGTGGAGTGGAGATCAGATCGGGCATCCACAGCGGCGAGGTCGAAGCTATCGGCGAGGACGTCGGTGGCATGGCGGTCAACATCGGCGCCCGGGTGGGAGCGCTGGCGGCTCCGGGAGAGGTGCTGGTTTCCAGCACCGTGCGAGAGCTCGTCGTCGGCTCGGGTATCGAGTTTGAGGAGCGGGGAAGCCACCGGCTCAAGGGCGCGCCTGACGAGTGGCGCCTCTACGCGGTGGTGGGCGGAGCTTGACCCGGTCTTGGCTTTATGAGAAAGTCGATAAACAAATTATCTTGAGCATTGAGCAAATTCTTCTCGGGCGGGGAGGGAGCGGGATCATGTTGGGCAGACGTTTAGGGCAGGTTGCCGTGGTGCTCGCGATGGTGGCGCTCGTATGCGCCGCGTTTGCGCAGCCGGCCAGCGCAGTGCTGAAAGGCACCTTCAAGGTCGCGGGAAAAACCCTGGAAGCTGGCAAATCGAAAACGGTTACCAGGTGGAAAGACCTAGCCGACTACAAATTTCGGGACATAGCTGGCGGTGGATTTCTGCAGATCGATTGCGAAGAACTGGAATTCAAAGAATCCACAATCTTCGGTGAAGCACCCGCTGTCTCCTTCTTCACGCTCAAATTTGCGTTTTGCAAAGGGACTTTCCAAGGAGCGGAATGTCTCAGCATCGGGGTTGTATCGGAACCGCTTCGAGGGGAGCAGGTGGAAATCCTCGCGCCGGCAGGGTTGAAAGGGAACGCGGGGACGCTCTTCCGACCCACCAAAGGCACAACGCTCTTTAAATTCGACATGGTCTGCGGGGGTCTACATAAAACTCCCACGATTACCGGGAGCGTCGTCAGCGAATATTTCGGCACGGAAGTCGAAGCAGTCGTCAAGACGTTCGCATTTCCGTCGTCGGTGGTCACAAAAGTGCAAACCGCCGGCGAAGGGGAAGTCGTACCCGCAGCCACAATGCCGGGCTTCGGTCCGGTGTGGGTCCAGGGCGCAACGGAAACGAAGTTGATCGGCGAAGAAAAATGGGGCCCGTTCTGAGCGGCGTCGCAGGCAGCTGAGCCGACGCCGGTCGCGGCTCGATGAATAGGATCGGCGGGATGAGCGACCTTGGGCCGTCCTCTCCCGCCGTCGAGCTGGCGACCGCGCTGCGCGGAGGCGAGATCTCGGCGGTCGAGCTGCTCGATGCCTGCCTGGCTGCTGTCGATGCGCGCAATCCCGAGCTGAACGCGGTCGTCTGGCGTGACGACGAGGCGGCGCGAGCCGCGGCTCGCGCCGCCGACGAGCGGATCGCCGCCGGCGAGGAGGCCCCCTTCCTCGGTGTGCCGATTCCGATCAAGGACCTGACGGCGGTGGCGGGTTGGCCGGTCACCTACGGATCAAATGGGGCCTCGAATGAGCCAAGCGTCGAGAGCGAGCTGGTTGTCGAGCTGCTACAGCGGGCAGGCTTCGTGCTCTGCGGCCGCACCAACACGCCCGAGTTCGGACCGCTCACCGTGGCGGAGAACTCGCGCTACGGAAACACGGTCAACCCCTGGGACACGAGCCGCGCCTCGGGTGGTTCCTCCGGCGGTGCTTCGGCGGCGGTGGCGGGCGGGATGTTTCCGATCGCCCATGCCAACGACGGCGGGGGTTCGATCCGCATCCCCGCTGCCTACTGTGGCCTGGTCGGCTTGAAGAGCAGCCGGGGACGAATCCCACGTCGTGCCCAGACCTGGATGGGCGCCGTGGTCGAGGGCGCGATCACGCGCACGGTCGCCGACGCGGCAGCGGCACTCGATGTCACTGCCGCCCCCGATCCGCTGGCTTGGTACAACGCGCCGGTGCCGCAGCGGCCGTTTGCCGAGGAGGTCGGAGCGCCGATGGAGAAGCTGCGAATCGGCCTGATGGCCGAGGCTCCGCTCGGCTTGCCGACCGAGCCGACCTGCGCACAGGCGGCCCGCGACACAGCGGCGCTGCTTGAGGAGCTCGGGCACGAGGTGGCTGAGGTCGAGGTGGCGACGATCTCTGAGGAGCTGACGCCGGCGTTTGTGACGATGACGATCGGCGGCGTCGCCGACTACGACGGCGTCGACTGGTCGAAGACCGAGCCGCACAATCGTCAAGCCTACGAGGCAGCCCAAGAGCGGGTCAGCGCCTACGAGTACGTCGTCGCGGTGCAGAAGCTCGAGCGGCTCTCGCGCCGCGAAGTCGCGCGCTGGGGGAGGGACTTCGACCTGCTGCTCACCCCGACCTCGGCGATCCTGCCGCCGCCTACCGGCCACGTCCTGACCGCGCAGCACGCGACCCCTGACCAACCTGTCTTCGAGACGATCCAATCCGTCTGCTTCAGCGCCTTCGGCAACATCACCGGCCTGCCCGGTATCTCGCTGCCGCTCCACTGGACCGACGAGGGCATTCCGGTCGGTTCGATGCTCACTGGCGGCCCCTTCGACGAGGCGACGCTGCTGCGCCTCGGCGCCCAGCTCGAAGAGGCGCGTCCTTGGGCCGAGCGCCGCGCCCCCGCAGCCGCGGTCGCTTAGTCAGCGCTGGGCCTCGGCTGCTGCCTCGGCGAGGAGGCGGACCCCTTGCTCGATCGCGGGCTCGGGCAGACCGGCAAAGCCGAGAACGAGGCCAGGCGGACCACCGGGCCTGAAGCGGTGCAAGGAGAGACCCTCGACGCCGACCCCGCAGCTGGCGGCGGCGCTGACCAGCGCCGCCTCGTCTGTTCCTTCTGGGAGCTCGGCCAGCTCGTAGAGGCCGGCAGCACCCTCATCGACCCGTGCATCAGGCAGGTGCCGCGCGAGCGATTCCATCAGCGCCTCGCGGCGCCGCTGGTAGCGCAGCCGCATCCGCCGCAGGTGGCGGTCGAGCTCGCCGCGAACGATGAAGTCGTGCAGGGCGAGCTGGCCGATCGCCTCCGAGCCGCGGTCCTCGATCGCCTTGACCGAGATCAGCGGCCAGCCGAGCCAGGAGGGCATGAGCATCCAGCCGAGGCGCATGCCCGGAACCAGCCGCTTGCTCGCCGAGCCGATGTAGGCGACCCGCTCGGGAGCCAGGCCCTGCAGGGCGCCGACGCGGGTGCGGTCGTAACGAAGCTCGGCATCGAAGTCGTCCTCGACGATCAGCCGCTCGCCCGTCTCGGCCCAATCGATCAGGGCCGCCCGGCGCTCGCTGCTCAGCACGGAGCCGGTGGGGAACTGATGGGCCGGGGTGACGATCACGGCGGCCGCCTCGCTGCGTTCGAGCAGGTCAACCCTCAGTCCCTCGGCGTCAACCGGGATTGGCTCCACGCCGAGGCCAGCCTGTTCGAGGATCAGCCGGTGGCTGTGCCAGCCGGGGTCCTCGAGCGCGACGCTGGTGATGCCGCGGTTGCGCAACCATCGAGCGATCATCGAGAGGCCCTGGCTGAATCCGGTACAGATCATCAACTGCTCGGGATCCGCCGCGGCGCCGCGAACCCGGCCCAGGTATTCGGCGAGCGTTTCGCGCAGGGCGGGGACGCCGCGCGGATCGGGGTAGTCGACGGCATCGATCGGCGCCTGCCGCCAGGCGGCTCGCAGCGAGCGCAGCCAGCGATCGCGCGGAAACCCGGCGAGATCCGGCAGGCCGGGATCGAGGCGATGGGTGAAGCTGGGCAGCAGCGAGGGGGAGGGGGACCGAGGGGTGACGGCCCGCACGGTGTGGGCGACGCGCACCGGCGCGCCCTGGCGCGCGAGCAAATAGCCCTCTGCTGCCAACTGGCCGTACGCCTCGCTGACCACGCCGCGCGAGATCCCCAGCTCTGCCGCGAGGCTGCGGCTGGAGGGAAGCCTCGACCCCGCGTTGAGGCGCCCGGCCCGAACGTTCTCCCGAATCGAGCGCTCGATCTGCTCGTGCAGCGGCACGTCCGCCTCGCGGTCCAGCTCGACGAGCAGACCAGGTCCAACTGGCTCTGCAGAACGCGCCACGACTGGCACTGTATACAGGGCCAGTAGACCCCTACCATCACCACCCAGATGGTGACTTCGCCTTTTGTCGCGCAATGCGCGACAAGTACAAACTCAGCCGAGGACGAAAGCCGAAGACGAAAGCGAGGGGCGCGATGAGCAGGATCACGGTCGTTGGAGGTGGGCTCGCGGGGCTTACGGCTGCGATTACGGCGGCGGAAGGTGGCGCTCCGGTTCGTCTGTTCGAGGCGCACGAAGCCCTCGGCGGCCGCGCGCGCAGCATGGGCGGTCCATACAAGGCGAACTTCGGTCCGCACGTCATCTATAAGGACGGGCCGCTCTGGTCGTGGCTGGTCGAGCGCGAGCTGCTACCGCGTTACTCGGGACCACCGCTGGCGGGAATTCGCTTTCGCTGGCAGGGAGAGGTCAGGCGCACGCCGCCGCTGGGCACGATTCCGGCGGTACTGCGGCTGCGTGGCCGCGAAGCCCCGGTAGATCAATGCTTCCGTGACTGGGTCGCCAGCCACTCCGACGAGCGCACCGCCGCGATGCTCTCGGCGGCCGCGGGCGTCTACACCTTCCACCACGACCCGGGCGAGCTCTCCGCCGCGTTCGTCTGGAAGCACTCGGTTCGCGTCTTGCTCAGCCCACCGCCCACCGCGCGCTACCTGCGCGGTGGCTGGGGCTCGCTCGTCTCCGCATTGGAGGCGCGGGCGCGTCGCCTCGGCGTCGAGATCGCGACCGGCCACGCGGTTGAGACGCTGCCCGCGCCGCCGGTGATCGTCGCCACCGAACTGGGTCGGGCGGGACAGCTGCTGGGGGACGACTCGCTGAGCTGGCCCGCCGGGCACACGGTCTGCATCGACGTCGGGCTCAAGCACCGGCGCGGCGATCCCTTCGTCGTCTCCGACCTCGACGAGTCGGGCTGGGTCGAGCGCTTCAGCGCCGCCGACCACTCGCTCGCTCCGGACGGCGAGGAGCTGGTGCAGGCGCAGATGCCGGTGCGTCCTGACGAGAGCGCCGACCAGGCGGGTATGCGCCTCGAGCGCCTGCTTCAAGCCTCGTTCACGGGATTGGACGAGCGCGAGCGCTGGCGCCGCCGCCAGGTGATGGAGGGTCGAACTGGCCCGCTTGACCATCCCGGCAAGACCTGGCGTGACCGGCCCGCCGTCGACCGCGGCGATGGGGTCTTCCTCGCCGGCGACATGGTCGCCGCGCCGGGTCTGCTCTCCGAGGTCGCCTGGGGGAGCGGGACCGAGGCTGGCGGTCTCGCCCTGGCGGCCGCGGGCAGCCAGCGCGGCGAGCTGAGGCGGGTCGCTTGACGCGCATCCGACATTGACCCCGCTCTGGGGTGGTCAATGTCGGATGCGCGTGGTCGGCTACCGTCCTGGTGGTGGCAGCAACCTCCGCCGGGATACTTCCCTACCGCCGCGGCGACGACTCGCTCGAAGTGCTGCTCGTCCACCCCGGTGGGCCCTACTGGGCGAAGAAAGATGAGGGCGCCTGGTCGATTCCCAAGGGCGAAGTCGGCGAGGACGAGGAGGCGCAGGCTTGTGCGCTGCGCGAGCTCGAGGAGGAGCTCGGCTCCTCGCTCGGTCTCACCCTCGCGCAGCTGGTCGAGCTTGGCTCGGCTCGCCAGAAGGGGGGCAAGCTCGTCCACTGTTGGGCCGCCGAGACCGATTTTGATCCGGCCGACCTAAACAGCAACACTTTTGAGATGGAGTGGCCGCCCCGCTCGGGCACACGGGGTGAGTTCCCCGAGGTTGACCGAGCCGAGTGGTTCCGGCCAGAGGAGGCGAAGGGGAAGATCAACCCCGCGCAGGCCGCCTTCATCGATAGGTTGCTGGTGCGATGAACGGGCCGCCCGATGCAGAGCCGCTCAACCCCGAGGGGTTTGCGGCGTTCTCCGAGCGGGCTGGGGGGGAGGAGCCGGTCGTGATGCTCAACCTGCTCCGCTTCAAGCCCGACGGCGGTCGCGAGCGCTACGCCGAATACGGCGCCGCCGTCGCGCCATTGCTTGAGAAAGCCGGCGCCCGTCTGGTTTTCCTCGGCGAGCCGGCCACGCCGCTCCTCGGTGAGGGCGGCTGGGACTCGGTTTTGCTGGTCGAATATCCCACCCGCCAGGCGTTCCTCGAGATGATCGGCTCCGCCGAGTACCAGGCGATCGGCCACTTGCGCACGGAGGCTCTGGAGAAGGGTGAGCTGCACCCGATGAGCACCCTCGACCAGCCCTTCTAGCCGTCCGGCCTCACGCCGGGCCGCCCTATACTCGCCGGGCGATGGCAGACGGCCCGAACGCGAACTCTGTCCCGCCCTCGGGCGACGGACCCTCGGGCAGGCCCTTGCCGATCTCAGTGCGGCTGCTTGGCGCCGGCGTGCGCAGCGCGCGATCTGTCGGCAAGGCGACCGGGCTCGACCAGGCAGTCGTGGCCGCTGCCGAGGAGGCAATGGTCGCCGCGGTCGAGAGCGAGGCGGTCGAACGGGCGATCGCGCGGGTCCTGAAAGGCCCGATCGTCGAGGAGGCGATGAACAGCGCGCTCGAGAGCGAGGCGGTCAAGCGTGCACTGGTCGAGGCACTCGACAGCGAGCTGGTCGATGAGGTCTGGCTTCGTCTGCTCGCCAGCGACGAGGCGCAGCGGCTGGTCGAGCGGATTGCCGAGGCGCCGGAGATCCGCGCCGCGATCAGCGCTCAGAGCGTCGGCATGATCGAGGACGTCGGCCACACGATCGGTAATGGCACGCGGCGCCTCGACGGTGTGGTCGAGCGGGTGGCGCGGCGAATCTTCTTCAGGAAGCGACGGACCGAGCCGACCGACCGCGCCGGTGCGGTTACCCGCGGCCTCGCCTTCGGTCTCGACGTGCTGATCGTCAACCTCGGTTTCTCTGGCCTGGCTGCGGTCGCGGCGCTGATCGCCTCGGCCTTCACTGGCAACGGCAACGGCGTCTCGGACGCGGCGCTGGTGGTGGGCACGACGCTCTGGTTCGCGCTTGGCGGTCTCTATCTGGTCGGCTTCTGGTCTCTCGCCGGCCAGACGCTCGGCATGCGCTTCGTTGGGATCAGACTCGACGTCGAAGGGCGAGGCCTGCGTTTCGGCCGAGCGGTCAGACGCCTGATCGGCCTGACCCTGGCGGCGATTCCGTTCGGCCTTGGCTTCCTCGGCATCCTCTTCGACGAGCGCCGCCGCGCCTGGGACGACCGGCTCAGCGGCGTCGACGTGGTCTACGAGGGCAACGAGCGCACCCCGGCGCCCTGGTCGCGTTTGGATGTCGCGGAGCCGACGCTCGCCGCAGCCGCAACGACGAAGACCCCGGAAACCCGGGGCCTTCGGTCACAACGTGTAGTCGGCTCTTCGCCTAGCTGACGGCGCCTTCCGGCCCCTCGGCCAGCTTGTAGATGATGATGATCGAGAGGGCGAAGATCGCCAGCGACCAGAACGGGTAGGCCGGGATCGAGAGCAGCGCGCCCATCGAGTTCAGCGCGGCGATGAAGATGCCGAACCAGCGTCCGAACTCTCCTCCCGAGAAGAGCGAGAAGGCGGCGACGAGCTCGAGCACGCCGAGGATCAGCATGACCCATCCCCATGTGTGCAGGCCGCTGATGATGTAGGTGGCGTTCTCGGTGAAGAACTTCGAGTCGCCGATCGCGGCAATGCCGTAAATGATGTTCAGGACGCCTGCCACCAATAGCAACACGCCGGCAAACACCCACCAGCCACTGAGTGTGCTCTCCTCGTTCATAGCCAACCCTTTCGTCCACGAATAGACAGAGACATCAAGACATCATGCGCGAGCCTATTCGTGGGGTGCCCCAGATTTCCTGCGCCAGAGCGAGATTTGCCGACTTGGCCAGGACGAGGAGCGGCGCTCATCCAACCGTGATCAGGGACTTTCCGCACTCGCTGGCATAGGCTGCGCGCCATGGATGTCGTCCGCACCCCGGAGGAGAGCCTGCAAGGCCTACCGGACTTCCCGTTCGGGTCGAGCTATCGCGAGATCGATGGCCTGCGGTTGGCCTACCTCGACGAGGGGGAGGGCAAGCCCGTCGTCTTCTTCCACGGCGAGCCGACCTGGTCTTATCTCTGGCGCAAGGTGATCCCACCGGTGCGTGACGCGGGCTACCGCTGCATCGCCCCCGACTACGCCGGCTTCGGCCGCTCCGATAAGCCCACCGATGTCGGCTGGTACACCTATGACCGCCACGTCGAGCTGATCTCAAAGCTGCTGGAGGAGCTCGACGTGCGCGACGCCACGGCGGTCGTGCACGACTGGGGCGGGCCGATCGGGCTGCGCCTCGCTGTCGAGCACCCCGACCGCTTCTCTCGCATCGTGATCATGGAGACCGGTCCCTTCACCGGCCATCAGCGGATGAGCGACGCCTGGCTCAAGTTCCGCGAGTTCGTCCGCGACAACGCTGACGTGCCAATCGGGATGCTCGTGCGCGGTGGCTGCAAGGAGGACCCGGGCGACGAGGTGATCGCCGCCTACGACGCGCCTTACCCGACTCCCGAGTCGAAAGCGGGCGCGCGAGCCTTTCCGCTGATCCTGCCGACCGAGCCCGACGCGCCGGGTGCCGCGGAGGGCAAGGCGGTTGCCGATGCGCTGCGCGAGGACGACCGGCCCACGCTCGTCCTCTGGGCAGACTCGGACTTCATCCTTCCCTTCTCGGTCGGTGAACGAGTCTCCGAGCAGCTCAATTTCCCGCCGCCGCGCAAAGTCGAGAACGCCTCCCACTTCCTGCAGGAGGACGCGGGGCCGGAGATCGGCCGGATCATCGCCGAGTGGCTCTGAGCCGCTCGGCCGTGCGCCGCGCCGCGCCCCGCAGTTCCTCTCTAGGACGCTTGATCAGCAGGCGCTTGCGCCGCGGCGGACCGTCGTCCTCGAGCCAGGTAACGGTCCCCGGCCAGTAGGGCCCTGGCGGGGCGCCGGGGTGGTGGAAGACGTTGGCGAAGACCCAGCTGCCGGTGTTGTGGAGCGTGCCGCCGCCGGCCAGCGGCCACTCCGCGTCGCCCTCTTCCGGGCCGGCGCGGTGGGTGTGGCCGGTGATCACGTGAGCGGCGTCTATCTGCAGCCGTCGCGCCAGCTCGGTTCCGGCGGCGATGCCGTCGCGGGTGATCGCCGGGGCGGAGATGTCGGGAGCGAAGTCGGCGCGCAGGAGGCGGTTGAGAACCCAGACCCCGGCCGGGACACCCGCGCCGATCGCCGCCTTGCGGGTGGCCTTGGCGACGCGACCGCCATTGCGGATGTTCCCGGAGACCGTGCGCCAGGCCCGCTCGGAGGGCCGGTTTGCCCTGCTGGACAAGCCGCCTTCGGCGAGACCGGAGGCAAAGCCGTAGAGGGGTCGCAGGATGCGCTCGTAGTCTCCGGGGACGGCTGCCTCGGGAGGACGGAGACCACTACGCATGATCGCCGCAGCGGCGAGACACTCCAGCCGCGGCAGGGTCATGTGACAGTCCATGTAGTGACCGTGGGTAGCGTAGACGTCCTCCCGCAGCCAGACCCCGGGATAGGCGACGCTGAGCTCGGCCTCACAGAGCGCAGAGTCGATCCGCGTCAGCGTCTCACCTGCCGCCAGCGCCCGGTGCTCGAGGCCGAGCGTGCCGCCACCGAGGTAGAGCTCTTCCAGCAGCGGCTCGGCGAGGCGGTGGTCGTGGTTGCCGGGAATGAGGACGATGCGGCGCCCCGCCATCGCCTCGCCGAGCTCGGCGAAGAACGACTGCGTGAGCTCGAGGACTCGCGCCAAGGGGAAGTCGCGCAGCTCGAGCACGTCGCCGAGCAGGACGAGGCGGTCGGCGGAGGCGATCTCCTCGAGCAGGACGGCGCGGATCGCCGGGTCGCTGACGAGGTCCTCGCCAGTGCCGCTGCCGAGGTGCAGGTCTGAGACGATCGCCGTGCGCATCCGCGCAAACTAGCGGTGCAACGTCTTATGGCTCTCAGGGAGCCGAAAAACGTTGCACTTTAAACAGGCTGTTTGGCCAGTTACCCGACTAGACTTGCCGGCGTGGCCGAGTTGAGCGAAGAGCGCTTCGCGCCCAGCAACGGGATCGAGATCGCCTACCAGGAGGTGGGGGACCCCGACGGCGAGCCGCTGCTCTTGGTGATGGGCCTGGCGACGCAGATGCTTGCTTGGGATGAGGAGTTCTGCTCGCTGTTGGCCGAACGCGGCTTCCGCGTCGTCCGTTTCGACAACCGGGACATCGGCCGCTCGACGATGCTCGATGACGCCGGCGTACCGGGCCGCCGCGACCTCTTCCTCGCCCGTCGCGAGAGAGCCGCCTACCTGCTCTCCGATATGGCCGACGACGCGGTCGGGTTGATGGACCACCTCGAGATCGACTCGGCCCATGTGGCCGGCGTCTCGATGGGCGGCATGATCGGCCAGACGCTGGCGATCGAGCACCGCGACCGGGTCCGCTCGCTGGTGTCGATGCACTCGACCACCGGCAGTCGCCGCGTCGGCACGCCGACCTTCAAAGTCTTCGCGCTGATGATGGCCGAGGCGCCGAGGGGCCGCGATGCCTACATCGAGCGGATCATCAAGACCTACAAGCTGATCGGCTCGCCGGCTTACCCGATGGACGAGGCGCGCTTGCGGCGGGTGGCGGGGGAAATGTACGACCGCTCACACAATCCGCGCGGCGTGCTGCGCCAGCTGCACGCGATCTCAGCGTCCGGCAATCGCACCGCTGCACTGCGCAAGCTCGACCTGCCGGTGACCGTGATCCACGGGACCCGCGACACGCTGATCCGGCCCAGCGGAGGCCGCGCCACGGCGAACGCCATTCCTGGCGCCCGGCTGCGCATCTTTGAGGGCATGGGCCACGACCTGCCCCGTGAGCTCTGGCCGATTTTCGCCGATGAGTTCACCGATACCGCCGCGCGCGCCGGCTGGAGCCCCCGCGCCCATCAGCCCGCCTGAGTGCGGCTGAGAGGAGTCGAACCTCCACGGAGTTTCCTCCACACGGACCTGAACCGTGCGCGTCTACCAGTTCCGCCACAGCCGCGAGGCCAGGCAATCTACCGGTTCACAGCCCAGAGCCCTCGCCCCCGCCGCTCGACGACCTACCCGCCCCGCTCGCTAAAATGCCCGCCCCTCGCCGCTATCGTCTAGGGGACTAGGACGCCGGATTCTCAGTCCGGAAACCGGGGTTCGAATCCCCGTAGCGGTATGGCTCTGGCAAGCCAATCTCATCCGTGAGAGGGCCATTTTTTTGTTTGGCGGTAACGCTCACGGCAACAGGTGTCAGGCACGGGGCGGGATCGGCAATGCTCGCGTGGCTCAAGGAGACGCGGTTGCTGTTGCCGCGGTGTTGCCGTGGCGCAGTGAATTCTGTTGCCGCTGTTGCCGCCATTTGGTCAGAGAGCATCGTAGCTTCTGGCGAGAGCGGAACCGCGGACGGAGCACCCGCCCTGCTAGCGGTAGGCCCGATACTTGGTGAATCCAGAGAGCCTTCGAGAGGAGAATTGCCAATGACTGGAAGTGCCGACTTCACCGCTGAGGAGTGGGAGGTGGTTCGGGAGGGGCCGACGAGCGCCGGGATGATCGTCTCGACGGCGCAGCGGGGTGGCAGCTTCCGCGAGGTCTTCGCGATCGCGAAGGCCTACACCGAGGCCCGCAAGGACCACGGGGACTCCGCGCTCCTCGACGAGCTCGTCTCGAGCAAGCCAGAGGTGGATCGCACCAAGGCTCACTCGGCCGAGGAGCTGAAGGAACATGGACTGCAGCGGATTCGCGAAGCGGTTGCGCTGCTCGAACAGAGGGCGACCCCGCAGGAGGTCGACGACTACCGACGCTTCGTCATCTCTCTCGCGAAGCGCGTCGCAGGCGCCAAGACCGAGGGCGACAACCCCATAAGCGAGGCTGAGACCGCGGCAATCGCCGCGGTCACCGAGGCTCTCGGCGCATAGCAGTCCAAAGTAGGCAAACACGGCTACCGAGCAGGCCAATATCGCTCACGGCCGGGTAAACAGGTCCCAGTCCCTGGTCTTACCATCCCGCGGCCGAGACATGTATCTGCCCGCAGGCATGTGACCGTTCCTTTCCTCCAATGCGGCGAAGGCGGTATCACGTGTGAGCCCCTTGTGGTGTCCACTGGATCTCCACTTGCCCTCGACGTTCTTGTGCCTGAAGTCGAAGACCATTGGGTTGACCGTAGCCGATACTTGCCGATGGCCCCCTGACGGCTCTCATCGACCTCGCCGAGCGTTTGCGGTCCCTCGATCGTCGATCTTGTCCGTTCTAGCCGGAGACCTTTGAGGACTCGTCGACGGCCTCGGTCAGCTCGAGGCCGATCTGCTGCCAGGCATAGCGGTCGACCACTTCTCCGCGGGCTCGCCGGCCGCGGAGGCGCCGGTCGTCCCCGTCGTTGACGGCCTCGACCATCGCCGTCGCGAGGCCGTCGACATCATCGGGGGAAACCAGCCAGCCGGTATCGGGGTCGTTGACGATCTCCGCTGGGCCGCCGCGGTCGACCGCGATCACCGGAAGCTCGCAGGCCATCGCCTCGACCAGCACCTGGCCGAACTGCTCATGGACCGAGGCGTGAACGAGAAGGTCGCCGGCACGCAGAAAGTCCGGCAGATCGTCGTGAGAGTGCCAGCCGGCGAGGAAGACGTCCGGACAGCCGAGGCGCTCGATCGCATCAAGCGGATGCTCGCCCTCCCACTCGCCGGCGTGGCCACCGACCAAGACCAGTGCGGCGGGTTCGCCAAAGTGGGGGCGGGCCCGCGCGAAGGCCTCGATCAGCAGCGGCAGGCGCTTGACCTCGGTGAAGCGGCCCACGTAGAGCAGCACGGTTCCCTCCAGCACCTCCAAGTCGGCCTTCTCGTAGCCGACGCTGCCTGGCGGAGATCCAGGCCTCCACCCTTGTGGGCTCTCGACCAGATGGCGGCGCCAGTGGGCACGGCGGTCGATTTTGCGAGGGACAAAGTTCGGGTCGAAACCGTTGGGAGCGCAGACGAAGCGCTCGGGATCGAGGTCGAGAGCCGCCGCGGCGCGCTTTAGGCCCTGCTGGTTGCTGACGACGATCCGCTCGCAGGCCGTCGCCCAGTCGCAGATCCGCTCGGCCCAGATCTCTGCGTGGCTCCACTCGGGCGGAGCGCCCGCCATGATCCGTTCGAGCATCAGGAGCTCGGTCCCGTGGATGTGGCCGAAGACCGGGATCTCGGGGAAGGCGCGAGCGGCAGCCTCGTTGAGCGGCGTCAGGTGGTGGAGGTAGAGCAGGTCGGCCTCCGCGGCGCCGGCGGATTGCAGCTCCCGCATCCAGGTGTCGACCTGGAGCTCGTAAGCGTCGTCGTCAAGGCTGGCCAGGATCGGGTCCTCTGCGCCTGGGCGATCCTCATAGGAGCCGTGCATCGGCGCCGTTTCCGCTGGCCCCGAGAAGCGCAGGGCGTTCGGGCTGCGCAGCGCCGGCGTGAAGTCGACCGTCCGCAGGTCGAGCCCGGCATAGAAGCTGTGTGCAAGCGCGTGCTCACCGAGGTCGGAGCGGGAGCCGGAGAGGACGGTCACCTCGAAGTCGTTTCGCTCGAACTCCCGCGCGGTCGCCCTACAGACATGCGCGGAGCCGCCGCGGGGATAGAAATAGATGCCCATCAAGATCTTGCTTGGAGTAGGCATCGGGCACCGAGGCTATCGGGGCGATGCAAAATGCCTGCTCGCGGGCTAGCGGGCGGCGAAATGCAGGGCGGTGGCGACCTCGCGGCCGCCGATGAGCTCCCGGCCGTGCTCCTCCCGTGGGGTGTTGGCGAGGGCGCCGTCAATCACGAGCGAGGCCGAGCCGCCGCCGTCGAGGTTGATCGCATCGGCGGCGCCCAGATCGACCATCGCCGCTGCCAGCTCGGCCATCGTCAGGCCCGCCTCGTCGTCGGCTCGGCCTTCGCTGGCGATTGCGATCAACTCCCGACCGGAGAGGCCGAGGGCGGCCCGGGGATAGCGGCCGGCGGTGATGTCGGAGTCGAACTGGCGCGAACCTGCCGAGAAGCCCTCAGCGTCCTCTCCGCAGTGGATCAGCGAGCGCCCGCCGGCGACGAGCATCGGTCCCGCCTGGAGCAGGTCCCCCGCGGGTTCGAGGGGCAGTTCGTGCCGTGGAGCCAGTTGGACCTGGCCGTCGTTGGCGTAGATGCAGGCCCGACGCCCTCCCCAGGGCGGGTCGAAGGGCCGGGTCGGGTGGACGCTGCCACCGATCCGCAGGTCCCCAAGCGGTGGGCCGCCGGGTCGCAGGTAGAAGCCGCCGACGATCGCGTGTTCGGCGCCGTTCTCGATGCACCAGCGCAGCACCGTGGAGCAGGGCTCAATCGCGACGACCCGGATATCGAAGCGGGCTTGCTCGAAGCGTGCCACCTGGACGGTGGTCGCAGCGCCGTCGGAGAGGGTGAGCCTGACGCTCTCGAGCGCAGGTCGAGGAACGAGGACGGAAGGCCGGCGACTGGGGTGGGAGGGTTCATGCATGGTGCGATGACTCGTGCGAGACATGCAACAACACTTCCGGGATGTATTTGTTTCCAGTCCGAAAAGTTCGGTCTGATGGCGTGCTTCATGTTGCAGCGCCGTAGCGACAGCGCTGAGCCCAACTCGGACCGCGGCACTCCTGGAGCATCAAGCCCGCCGCCCCGGCCGCGCTCCGATGGGCCAGAGACAGCGCTACGGACGGAACAACGATGGTCGCCATCGGGGAAGGCGACCGGCCACGACGAAACCAGCCGCCGAGCCTCTCGCTTTCGGCTCGCTCAGGGGTCCAGGTTCGCGACAGGCGCTCGGTAGGGGCCCGGCTTCGGCCGCGGCTCTCCGCCGGGAAAGGCTAGTCGCAGGATGGTCCGCTGAACCATGCCGAACTGCTGCCAGAACGGCCCGCTGTTGTAGGGGAGCCCATAGCGTTCGCAGACATCCTTGACCTGCGGGGCGATCTCCGCATAGCGGCTGCTCGGCAGGTCAGGGAAGAGGTGGTGCTCGACCTGGTAACTGAGGTTTCCGCTGGCGACATGGAAGAGGGGACCGCCATCGATATTGGCGGCACCGACCATCTGCCGCACATACCAGGCACCCCTGTTCTCGTCGACGACCTCCTCGACGCTGAAGGTGTAGGTCTGGTCGGGGAAGTGGCCGCAGAAGATGATCGCGTAGGACCAGACATTGCGGACGAGGTTGGCCGTCGCGTTGGCGGTAGCAGCCCTGCGATAGGTCTTCGCGCCACCGCGCAGGGCGCGGATCAGCTTGGGCGCGAGTCCCTCGCGACCGCGGGGGCGGCCGTTCTCGCCGGATGATCTGAGGAGCTCGATGCCGAGGTCGGCCGCGGCCGCGGCCAGGCCGCTGATCAGCGGCCACGCGACATAGTCCTTGACTACCTGGCTCTTTGCCTTCGCGCGTATACCCTCCAGCTCCCGCTGGATTTGTGCCTTGGACTTGGTGCCCTTGCGGATCGCCTCGAAGTCGAGGTCGTGGAGGGCGACGCCCCACTCGAAGAAGGCGGCGAGGATGAGGTTGTAGATCGGCTGCAGCAGGTAGACCGGATTCCAGCGCTGCTGCGGATCGATCCGCATGATCTCGTAGCCAAGGTCCTTGTCTTTGCCGCGGATGTTGGTGTAGGTGTGGTGGACGTAGTTGTGAGAGTGCTTCCAGGCCTCGGCGGTGGAGGCGGTGTCCCAGTCCCAGGTGGTGGAGTTGATGTCGGGGTCGTTCATCCAGTCCCACTGGCCGTGCAGGACGTTGTGCCCGATCTCCATGTTCTCGAGGATCTTCGCTGCCGAGAGCGAGGCCGTGCCGGCGGCCCGAGCTGGCCCGTTGCGGGCCGCGAGCAGAAGTACGCGGCCGATCACGGCAAGGCGCCGCTGCATCTCGATCATGCTCTCGATGTATCGCCGGTCGCGGTCGCCGAGGTCGGCGAACGTACGGTCGCGGATCCCGTCGAGCTCATCTGCAAGGGCCTCGAGCTGCTCCTCTGAGAGGTGCTCGAGGGGGCTCTCCGGCTTGTCGGTAGGGGAAGTCGACGCGGTTGGGGTCATGGCGGGCCTTTCACGGGTCAGAGTGCGATCTCGATCGGCCCTTCGGGGGCGTTGACGCAGGTGCGGATCATCTCACCAGGCCCACCGTGGACGTCTCCCGTGCGGAGGTCGCGGACCTCGCCCGAACAGAGCCGCCCGACGCATGTGTGGCAGATGCCCATCCGGCAGCCGAAGGGAAGCGAGGCGCCGGCGTCCTCGCCGGCGGTGAGGATCGGCAAACCGCCGTTGCACTCGGTCTGGATGTCGCTCTTCAGGAAGCGGATCGTGCCGCCCGCCCCCTCGCCGGGGACGCCGCCGATGATCGGTTGGAAGCGCTCCATGTGGAGCCGGTGCAGGTCCCCCTCGCGCTCCCAGTGCTCGCAGATCGCGTCGAGCATCGCCCCTGGGCCGGAGACGTAGGCCTGGCGCTCGCGCCAGTCGGGGCAGAGGGAGTCGAGCTGGGCGGGGGCAATTCGACCTCGCTCGCCGGACATGTGCAGCTGAAGGTCGAACCCCTCGTGCTCTTCGTCGATCTTCCGCAGCCGTTCGGCGAAGATCACGTCATCCGCGTTCCTTGCCGAGTGGATATGGACGACGTCGCCGATTGCGTCGCGGCGGTGCAGATCGCGGACCATGCTCATGATCGGCGTGATGCCGCTGCCGGCGCTGATGAAGAGCAGCTTCTCCGGCGCCTCGTCGGGGAGCATGAAGGTCCCTTCCACGCCGCCCAGGCGCACGAGGTCCCCGGGCCTGGCCCGCCGGGTCAGGTACGGCGAGACGACGCCGGAGTCGACCAGCTTTGGGGTGATGCTGATGCAGCCGTCGGGCCGGCCCGGCTCAGAGGTCAGCGAGTAGGCGCGCCAGTGGTGCACGCCATCGACCACCACTCCGATCCGCAGGTACTGCCCCGGCCGGTGCCCGGGCCACTCGTACCCGGGCCTGATCAGCACCGTCACCGCGCTGTGGGTCTCTTCGTCGATCCGCTCGATCCGCCCCCGCAGCTCCTTGGTCGACCAAAGCGGGTTGATCAGCTCCAGATAGTCGTCGGGCAGCAGCGGCGTAAACAAGGACCGCACCGCATCTAGCGCCTTGCGCCGCACCTTCGGGACCTGCGGCGTGGCCCCTCTCTCAGCCAACGCGACCGTTTCTGCGATCTGGGTGTTGAGCGCACGTCAAGGTCATTTGAAACTAGTTCCCGCGAGGAACGAGAAACTAACTCTCACAGGCACTTACGGGAGCTCGACCTCGGCGCGGCCGGCGGCGAGGGAAGCACTCCCGGCTCTCCAGAGCGGCAGATCGCAGGAGCGGCGGATCGTTCTCTCACCAGGATCCTCGACACGCTCTCCAATCTCCTTGCCGACACCGTCTCATCGAGTTCCTCTTCGCTCAGCAGACGAGCTACCGCGGCGGGATGATCGATCTCGGTTTCGCTCTCTGGTCTTGCGTGAGCTGCCCGGGCCATCAGAAACGCGTTCTCGATCAGATCCGACCCTCTCGCGAAGTCAGGCGATTCTGCTTCTCAGCGCGGCGGAGGGTCGCGATATTCGGGGTCCACCGCCCTGCGGTCATCGACCAGGACCTCGGCTTGCCTAGAACGACGCGACCAGACGGCCCACTGCCAGATCGCGATGACCAGGCCGACGATGCCGGCGATCATCAGGATCAAACCGATCGTCCTCAGATCCAGGCCCTTGACATGGAAGTGGGTGGCGAAGCGCAGGATGGCGCCGACCGCGATTAGGAAGATGCTTCCGGCAAAGGTCATGTCTCGTCGCCTCTAAAAGACGCGGCGGAAGAGATAGACGGCGAGCAGAATCAGGATGATGACGATGAGAATTCCGACGATGGTCAAGACGAGCTCCTTGTTTGGATTTAGCTTCTTGGGCGGTGAAGATGAGCGAGACCGAGGCCTATAGCGGCGACTTGGAGCGCGCCTTCTTGCCGGCGGAATGGCTCTTGTCGGCGGCGCGCTGAGAGGTTCCGAACGATTTCGACAGCAGGCGGCCGATTGGTCCCGGGGCCTTAGAGTGCGCTGACTCCAAGTTCTCCCGACACTTCCCGAGAGATCGATAGCCCTTTAAGCGAGACAACCCCCGACCCAGCTGGGTCGGGGGTTGTCCGCGCTGCGACTCAGGCTCCTGGCTTCACGCCAATGAAGTTCAGAAAAGGGAGTCGCATGACCAAGGATGACGTGCTGTTCGGCTACCGCCAAGCCCTCTTCGCAGAGGCCGCTCGCACGAGCGTCGCCCAAGCTTGCCGGCGCTTTGGGGTGCATCGCTCCACCTACTACGTCTGGAAGCGAGCGGTCGATCGTCACGGCCTGGAGATGCTGCGGCCTCGCGAGCGGCGGCGGCCGAAGATGCCCAACCAGCTCTCCAAGATGATCGAAGAGAAGATCGTCGCCTTCGCGCTGGGCCATCCGGGCCTTGGGCCCAAGCGGGTGGCTGCAGAGCTCGCCCGCCCCAAGTGGGGAGGCATCCTCGTTTCGCCCAACGGCGTTTGGAAGGTGCTGCGCCGTCACGGCCTCAACACCCGCGCCAAGCGCCTGGGGCTCCTCGCAGGCTACGCCGCGCCCTATGAGCCGCCGCGCGATTGCGGCCCGGAGCGCCACATCGAGGCCTCCCGCTCCGGCGAGCTGGTCGGGATCGACTGCTTCTACGTCGGGCGCCTGCAAGGCACCAAGGGCTCGATCTGGCAGCTCACCGCGATCGACATCGCCTCTTCCTATGCCTGGGCGGAGCTGGTGGTCTGCAAGGAGGGCAAGCCGGCCAGCCCCAGCGCCAAGCAGACCTCGAAGCTGGCTCGCCGGGTCGCCTCAGAGCTGCGCGAAGCAGGCTGGCGCTTGGAGCGGCTGCTCTCAGACAACGGCAACGAGTTCAAGGGGGAGTTTTCGACGACCGTTGCTCGGCTGAAGGCGAGGCACACCCGGATCCGCGCCGGGCGTCCCCAGACCAATGGCAACGTCGAGGCGCTGCACCGCACGATTCTCGACGAGTGCTGGCGGCCCTCCTTTGCCCGTTACCTGCACCCTGCGCTTTCCAGTCTCAGGCGCGACCTCGAGGAGTACCTGCGCTTCTACAACTTCGACCGAGTTCACCATGGTCGGTTGACAGCTGGCCAGATCCCAGCGGACATCGTCTACCGTGCCCGCAAGATGGAGGTCAGATGAGCCGTGGGTGTCGGCGCATCTTGGAGTCCGTGCACCTTAGAGCCCGCTCTGGCGCCGGTCGAGAAGCCCTTGTCAGCACCACGCCGGGCGTGGTCGGACAGCCGCGGCACCAGGAAGCCGAGGATCGCGAGCAGGATGCAGAGGGCGACTACGCCAGCGATCAGCATCGGTCGGCCTTTTGGCTGAGGTGGTCGTGGCTCATAGGTTCTCCTCGATCTCGTCTGCTTTCTGGCCGTGGCGGCGGGCACGCTCACGCTCACGCTCGCTGCGCGCGCCGGCTCCCTCCGACTCCTCGGCCAGATGGTCGGCGCGGTCGCGGTGCTCTTCGGCGACGCGCTCGGCCACCTCGGCCACCTCGGCCGCCTTTGCGGCCTCGGCCCGCTTGGCCTGCTCCTCCTCAGAGAGGCTGGTCGCCTTGGCGGCCCGGGTCTGCGCCTCGTCGCGGTGGGACTCCGCCTGTTCGGCCAACCGTTCCCGCTTGATTCGGCGCCGCTCTTTCGCGCGCCGGGCGATCGCGACCGCGGCAGCGGCCAAAACCAGGACGACGACAACGATGACAACGATTAGAACGGTGGACATCTACGTCTCCTCTCATTGGGGCACACCCGGTAATCGCAACCGGCCTGCGTAGCCCTTGAGCTCAAAGAAAGAGCCGTGCAACGCAACCGTCAATCTCTCAACCCGATTGACTTTCCTACCCATTTGGCGAGGACCAAACCACCTGCACCCACCACCGCGGAAATTCTTGGATTGAGTACAGAGCCAGAACGCGGCCGCGGCGCTGCCGTCAGGCGCTGCTTGGATGGCTTGCCGGGTGGCGACTTCGACTCGGGTTCGGCGGCAGGGGGCGGGGACGCCAGCGGTGCGGCGCTCGCCGGAGCCGCAGGGGAGCTTGCTTATCGAGGCGGCGAGGCGGGTAGTTGCACCGTGACGCGGAGCCCGCCGGCCTCCCGCGGGGTAAGCATGGGTGATGCTCTTGGCGATCGCGAGGCCGAGGCCGGCGCCCGCGTGGTCGGTCCGGACGCGTTCGTCACCGCGAAGAAATGGCTCGGCGAGCGTGGAGACCATCTCGGGCGAGCGTCTCGCCGGTGTTCTCGACCGCGAGCGGATGATCGTCGTTGCCGGACCGCGTATCGACCCGGCAACCCTGCCCGCGGCCGACGGTCTGGAGGTGCGTGCCTTTGTCGATGATCTCTACCGCCACCTCGCCGCCTGCGACCTAGCTGTGGTTCAGGGCGGGCTGACCACCGCCATGGAGCTGACCGCCGCGGGGCGACCATTCCTCTACTTCCCGCTGTGCCACCACTTCGAGCAGCGCTTCCACGTCGCCCACCGGCTCGACCGCTACCGAGCCGGCCGCCGGATGGACTTCGAGGGCGCCACCACGGACGTCATCGCCGGGGTGATTGCCGAGGAGATCGGACGCGACGTCGACTACCGCCCGGTGGAAACGGACGGCGCCCGCCTGGCGGCGCAACGCATCGCAGAGCTACTCAACTAGGAGGAGGACACATCATGAAATCCATCCCACGCGAGGACGTCCCGGTCGTCATCGACGACAACGGCATCGAGGTCCGCTTGCGTGACGAGGACGGTCTCTCGGTCGGCTTCGTGCGGCTGCCAGCCGGTGCCGACCTGCGCCCTGCCACCAAGGGCCTCCCGCACGACCTCTGCCCGTGTCCGCACTGGGGATACGTGATCAAGGGCCGGGTGCGGATGCACACCCTGGACGGGCATCGGGACTTCGCCGCCGGCGAAGCGTTCTACTGGGCCCCCGGCCACGCTCCCGAGGCGCTCGAGGACTCCGAGTACGTCGACTTCTCACCGACCGAGGAGTTTCGGCCGGTGATCGACCACATCACCTCGGGAGCCGGCGCATCCGCGTGACAGCAGGCCGACCGTCGGAGTTGTATCGATAGGAAAAGCAGATAGCCCAATCAAGCCAGCTGAACGGGTAGAGCCGCGATCCCTTGCAAGGTGTTGTTGCGGATCCGCGGCGGGTCCTCGACGGTCCCGATCGTCTCGACGTGTGCCACCAGCGCTCGAAGCAGCGCCTGCATCTCCAGCTTCGCGAGGTGGATGCCGATGCAGGTGTGCGGCCCGTTGCCCCAGCCGAGGTTGCCTCCCGGCGGGCGGTCGAGGTCGAAACGGGTGGGGTCTGGATAGTGGCGCTCGTCCATGTTCGCCGAGCCAAAGAGCAGCGCGACGCGATCGCCGGCGCGAAGGCTGACGCCGCCGATCTCGGCGTCACGGCTTACGCGGCGGGTGAAGCAGCGAACCGGAGAGGAGATGCGCACCGCCTCCACAACCGCCGCAGGGATCAGCCCCGGGTCCTGGCGGATGCGCTCCCAGGCCTCTGGATTGCGGCCGAGCAGCCAGAGCATGTGAGTGGTGGCGAGGATCGTCGTATCCAAGCCCGGGGCGACGAAATCAATGACCATCATCCGCGCTTCGAACTTCCCGATCTCACCACGCTCAGCGGCGTCGAACACGCTCGCAGCCCAGCTTCCGGGGACAAGGCGCGCGCGATTCAGACGCAGCATGTGGACGTATAGACCGATCGAGCGCAGCCCAGAGTTCCACCAGCGACGGTTGAGCGGACCAAGCTGATCGAAGGCCGTCGCGGCCCAGTCCAGCAGTCGATCGCTGGAGACGCGGAGGCCGATCAAGTCCGCAACGACCCGGACCGGCAGGCCACTGGAGAAGTCCCGTACGGCGTCAAACTCGCCAACGCCGACCAGGCCTTTGACGATCGCGTCGGCCTCCACATCGAGGCGGTCGGCGGTTGGGGCGAGCGCTTTCGCGGCGAGGGATCGCATCTGCACCTGGCGGCGAATGGTGTGCGTCTCGCCGTTGCTGAAGAGGATGGACTTGCGCCCGGTCAGGTTGATGAGTGAGTTCGCGGCAACACCGCGATCGCTGGTGAAAAGCTTGTCGTCTCGCAGCGCAGCGCGCACGTCCTCATAGCGTCCCATTGCCCACATCCGGTTCCGGGGCAGCCGCACGACCGCGCCAGCGTCGCGAATCCTTTGGAACGCCGCCGCCGAATCCTCAATGACGCTGTCCGCGTATAGATCGACGTCGACCGTCGGCTCCATTACCTGGTCTCAACCGCTTGGGGCTCGGGCGCCAGCAGACCCTCGAGCGCCGACGCCGCTGCCTCCGCGCCTCCGGCCCGCCCGAAGGCGTCGCGAACTTGCTCGGCGCCCTTCCGGCAGGCGATCGCTCCTTCGACCGCGCTGAGCAGCCGGTCAGGGCACAGGCGCTTAGCTGGCAGCAGCGTGCCGCCCCCGCAGTGCTCGACCCGGCGCGCCACCTCGAACTGATCGCGTATGAACGGGACCACGCACACGGGTACGCCCGCCGCGAGCGCCTTCTGGGTGGTGCCCATGCCGCCGTGGGAGATCACGGCGGCGGCTCGGCGCAAGATCGGCCGGTGGGGAAGACGGCGCTCGACCCTTGCGTTGGTCGGAACGTCAAAGTCAGCCGGATCGTGAGCGGCGCTGGTGGCGATGACGGCGTAGGGCTGGTCGGCAAAGGCCTCGAGCGCGTCTCTGATCAACTTTGCGTCGTCCTGGAACTCCGTCGAGGCCGTGACCAGGATGATCGGACGCTTCTCGGTGGCGAGCCACTCCGGCTCAGGGCCAGGTGGCTCCCAGAGTGCCGGGCCGACGAGCCGCACGTTGGCCGGCCACTCGCGAGGGTATTCGAATGGTTCCGCCGAGAACTGGATCAGCAGCGGGGCAACCAGATAGTGATCTTCGATGCCGTCGAGCGCCGACAGGCCGAGAGCCGCGCGATGGCGGTTGTGGCTGCGCATGAAGGAGCGGAAGGCAAGGGGCTTTAGTGCGGTCATGGTGGCGTCGCGAAGACGCGCAAGCCGACTCGGGGAAGGAGCGAAGCCCGGTCCGAAGGCCGGAACGCCGCGTGCCGGTCCGGGATGTGGATGCGGCAGGTAGTGGGCCCAGGGCACCCCGGAGGCCTCGGCCGCCACAGCCGCGCCCCAGGCATTGGTGTCGACCCAAATGAGATCTGGACGCTCTGCCTCGATCGCCGTCAGCAGATAGGGGACCTCGTAGCGCGCCCGCTTGGCAAAGGTCGCACATGCCGACACGAGGGCCCCAATCGAGGTGTGTGTCCTCCAGTCCTCGAGAGGCAACGCCTCGATGCGCGGATCGATTGGCGCAGCGGAGAGGCCGAGCCGATCGATCGCCTCGACCCCTCCGCTTTCGGTGCGCACGCTGACGTCGTGTCCGCGCTCGTGCAGAGCGATCGCGGTGGCGATCGGCGGGTAGGCATGTCCCGAACCAGGACAGGTGTAGACCAGCACGCGTGCCATCAGCCAGCTCCGGTCAGCGCGTCAACCATTTGCACGATCGCCGCTTCGGTCCGGCGGCGCGACAGCTTCATGTCGAGGCGCATCAGCTTCCAGGCGAGTAGGTCGGTGGCGACGATCAGCTGGACCACGAGCTGCTCTCTGCGGGCACCCCGGAGCGATCTCAGGCTCGGCTCGAAGATCCGCTCGACCCATTCCCGGTGAAATTTCCGCCCCTCGTCGGTCATCGCCCGTACGGCCGGGAACCGATCCTCCTCGGCGAGGAGGTGGAGGATGCGGTCGCCTTCGGTGTCGTAGTGATCGAGCAGATTGCGGATCGCGCCCGCGTGATCGCCGACTGGAGCCTCGTCCCGGGACTCGATCATGCGACCGCCCCAGTCTTCCAGCACGGCCGCGAACAGGCCCTCCTTGCGGCCGAAATGTGAGATCAGCGTGGGGACGGTTACTCCGGCCGCCTCGGCGACCTCGGCAAGCGTCACCTCCTCATAGGACCGGTACAGGAAATGCTCCAACGCCACCTCGCGGATCCGCTGTGCCGTCTCCTCCGAGCGTCGCGCCCGGACACCCATTCGGTATTGCCGCTTGCCTGTCGCCGCCGTCTCCGTCATTTCGCTTATATATCACTATAGTGAAAATAGCCCCGCCGTCAAGCAGTTCAAGGACGGTCCGGGGATGTGCGAAAAAGCTCAGACTGGGAGGGCGGCTTCGCGCGCGCCGCCGTCACGACCATGCCGAAAAGGCCACGCAAGGTTGCGGCGAGGATGGCCAGAGGGTCGTAGTACTCCCGCCACTCCACGATCTGCCCATCGTGAACGTCGAAGCGCCCACAAATCCAGAACTGGACTCGCAGGCGGCCCCACTGGAGAACGTCGGTGCGCTCGGTCAAAACGGTTGGTCCGTCGGCCGAAATCGCGTGTACGTGCATCTCCACCCCGGTGCCGATCCTGAGAAGTGCTTGAAACACCTTGCGCACCCGCTCGCGACCGCGCACAGTCGGCAGCCAGCTGTTTTCGTACACCACGTCCTCTGCGAGAAGCCCCACTGCGGCATCGTTGTCCGTGACCGTTCGCAGGTGGTCGATGAACCGCTCCACAACCGCCGTGGGCGTTGATTCGGTCATCACGCCCCCTCGGTCGTGCCGAGCTGGCGCCGCGCCGCCTCGGCGGCGAGCTCGGAGCGATTTCGCACGCCGAGCTTCGCGTAGATGTGGGAAAGGTGCACCTTTACGGTGCCCCGGGTGATGAACATCTGCTCTCCGATCTGGGGGTTGGTCAGGCCGGTGGCGGTGTGCCGCACGACCTCGAGCTCGGTTGGGGTGAGGCTCTCCCAGCCGCCCGGCGGGCGCTTGCGCTCGCCACGGGCACGGCGCGCCCATGCGACCGCTTCGCCGGCATCGAGGGCCCTCCCTTCTGCGAAAGCCCCCTCCAGGCCCTCGCTGTCAAGCCGCTCGCGCAGGGTCTGCTCCAGCGTCGCGACCCGCAGCCCCTGTGCCTCTGAGCGCACCAGCTCGTGTCGGGTGCGGGCCTCCTCGGCGGCGCCAAGCAGCCGAGCCGCCTCCTCGTCGCTGTGCAGGCCCGCGGCGACCTCCGCAAGCGGCTCGAGCGCGTCGGGGATCAAGGCGACCAAGCCGCGGGCCTCGACCGCCTCCAGGGCGCGATGCACGTGCCCGTCGGCCTCGCTCCATTTCTCCATGTCGAGCGAGACGGATGCCAGACAGATGCAGGCCGCCGCGAGGATCCAGGGCGCCCCCGTCCGCTCGGCCACCTCCACGGCTTGGCGGGCGGTGCTCGCCGCCAGATCGCGATCGCCGAGCGCGTACTGGACGTCGGCCTGGATCTGCAGCGCCTGGCCCAGCATGTAGCCACCGTCGAGCCCCGTCGCGATCTCCGACTCCAGGTGCTGCAACGCCTCGGCGGCGCGGCCGTTTGCCGCTTCGGCCCCGGCGAGCGCGGATCCGAGAACGCCGAGCGCCATGCCGGCGCCTGCCCGGACGGCGCGCTCGGTTGCCGCCTCCAACCGCTCCAGTGCCTGCTCGGGACGTCCGCGCAGCAGATCGGCGCGAGCCAGATACCACTGAGCTGCGCCCTCGGTGCTCGGCTCTCCCACTTCGCGCGCCGCCGCGATCGCCCGCCGGCAGTGCTCCTCACACGCCGCCCACTCGGCCGACTCGCACTCTCCCGCCGCGGCTACGCACCAGTGCCAGGCCAGCTGCTCGCGGTAGCCCATCCGCTCGATCAGGGGAAGAGCCTCCTCGGCGGTCGCAAGGGACTCCTCGTGTCTGCTTTCCCATACGTAGGTCCAGGCCAGGATCTGGGTGGCGTCGGCCACGCACCACTCATCGCCGCTCTCGCGCGCGAGAGCAAGCGATCGTTCCTGCCCCGGCCGAGTGCCCTTGGGGTCGGTAAGGAGCGTGACCGTGCCCAGCGCATCCAGCGCCCGCGCCATGGTCGAGCGGTCACCGGCCGCCTCCGCGAGCTCGAGGGCCTCTTCGGCATGCTCGATCGCCTGCTCATAGCCCCCGCCATAGGCCATCAGGTAGGCGCGGCCCCAAAGCGCCCGCGCGCGCAGGGGGGCGTCCGCGGGCGCCGCGTCGAGCGCCTGCCCATAGCCGCTCTCAGCGGCCGCGAAGCGCCCTCCCGGCTTCCAGTAGAAGGTCAGGGCGACCGCCAGTCGCAGCGCCTTGTCGGGATCAGTTTGCACCGCGTGCTCCAGCGCACCCGTCAGGTTCGAGTCCTCGGCGGCGAGTGTCCGCAGCCAGAGGTGCTGATCGACCATTCCCAGGTGCGGCTCGACCTCCTCGGCGAGTGCGAGCAGCGCATCGCGGTGGCGGTCGCGCACCGGCTGCTCGTCAGCAGACTGGCTGAAATGGTCGAGCGCGTACTGTCGCACCGTCTCCAGCAGGCGATAGCGGGTGCTCGGCTCCCCATCCTCGACGAGAACGAGCGAGTTGTCGACCAGCGAGCCGAGCAGGTCGAGCACCGCGAGGCGCTCGAGGTCCTCACCGGCAGTCACCTCCTCCGCCAGATCGAGCGTCCAGCCGCCGGTGAACACGGCCAGCCGCCGCAGCAAGCGGCGCTCGTCCTCCTCCAGCAGCTCATAGCTCCAGTCGACCGACGCTCGCAGCGTCTGCTGGCGCGGCAGCGCGCCTCGCGCTCCGCCGGTCAGCAGGCGGAAGCGATCGGCAAGCGCGGTGGCGATCTCCTCTACAGCCATCAGCCGCACCCGCGCGGCGGCGAGCTCGATCGCCAGCGGTATGCCGTCCAGCGCATGGCAGATGCCGGCCACGGCAGCCGCGTTGTCGTTGCTGATCGAGAAGTTAGGGCGGACCTTCAGCGCGCGCTCGATGAAGAGCCGGACGGCGTCGGACTGCGCCAGCCCCTCGACCGGCTCGGGCATGCGCTCAGCGGGCAGCGACAGCGACGGCACCCGCCAGCTGGTCTCCCCGGCGACGCCCAGCGGAGCACGGCTGGTGGCGAGAATCGCCACCCCGGGCGCGCCGCGGAGCAAGGCTTCCCCCGCGGCGGCACTCGCCTCCAGCAGGTGCTCGCAATTGTCAAGGACGATCAGCGCCCGCTGTTCGGCGAGGTGGGAGACGGCTGCCTCCAGCGGCGTCTGGCCGGACAGCGGCCGAACGCCCAGAGCCGCGGCCAGCGCCGATCCGACCCGCTCGGGATCGAGGACCGGGGCCAACTCCACCCACCAGCTGCCGTCGGGGTAGCGATCCACCGTGTCGGCAGCCGTCTGCAGCGCCAGCCGGGTCTTCCCACATCCCCCGGCCCCGCTCAGCGTCAGCAGCCGCGTGCCTTCCAGCGCCGCCTGGATCTCGCCCAGCTCGGTGACCCGCCCGACGAAGCTGGTGAGCTGGCCGGGCAGGTTGTTCGGGAGCGCGTCGAGCGATCGCAGCGCCGGGAACTCCTGCGGGGCATCCTCGTCGACGAGCTCGTGCACGTGCTCGGGCCTACCGAGATCGCGCAGGCGGTGCACCCCCCGGTCGGCCAGCTGAGCCCCGGCCGGCAGGCGGTCGACCACGAGGTCGTGGGTGGCCCCCGAGAGCAGGACCTGGCCGCCGTGGGCGAGCTCGCGCAGCCGCGCGCAGCGGCTCAGCGCCAGCCCGAAGTAGTTGCCCTCGTCTCGCAGCTGCGCCTCGGCGGTATGCAGAGCGACGCGCACCCGCAGCGCCGGTCCCTCGGGCCAGGCGTGTGCGCCCATGCGACGCTGGATATCCAGCGCCGCCGCGACTGCATCCGAGCCGCGCGAGAAGGCGGCGACGATGCTGTCGCCCTCTCCCTGCTCGACCGGCCGCACCCCTCCGTGCAGCGCCACCGCCTCCTCCAGCAGCGCGTAGTGCTCGGGCACTGCACGCGCCATCGCCTCCGGCTCGTCCTGCCACAGCCGCGTCGAGCCCTCGATGTCGCTCAGCAGGAAGGTGACCGTGCCGGCCGGTAGCGCGAACGTCGCTGTCTGGCTTCCTTCCACATCTCCCCAGATGAGCGGACGACCGAGCGCCCGGCCCGCCGCGGATGATTCCACAGAGCCGGTGGCTGGACTGCCCGCGGCTAACGGGCCAACAGAAGCAGGCATGCGCTGGTCTCGATCGGCGTCAAGCATGGGACCGCGCCGGGACGAACTCCGGGCGGCGTCGCAGCAGTGCAACGCCGATTACGGCCATCCACACCGCGAACACCGGTGCTCCCAGGAGCGCGATGCCGTCAGGCGAGAATGCCCCCGTGCGAGCGAACCCGACCCCGGCCAAAACGTGCACGGCGGCCACGGCGAGGGCCAAGTTGGCGGTGTAGGCGGGCAGCACGCGGCTGCGTCGGATCGCGATCGTCATCGCCAACGCACAGGGCACCGTCGGCCAGGCCGAAGCACTCGTTCCCAACGCCAAGCCGTAGTCGAGCACGCGCGCGAGGGCCGGGCTGAGATCCGGGGCGGCGTACGCGGCGATGGCGCCGAACAGAAGCGCCACACCGATCATGGCGGCCTCCACCAGAGCTGCGGCGAGCGCGATGCTCGCTGCCAGCGATCCCTCCCCAGTGATGCGCGCGCGCAGGCCGACGAAGACAAGCGGCATCAACGCGCACCAGGCGATGCCGTTGAGGACAACAGCCGCAAGCATCCCGTCGCGATGGTCGACGAAGAAGGACAACGTCTCCGTCGCCGGGACGTCGGTGCCCGGCAGGCTCATAAGCGAGCCAACCGGCACGCTCAGGGCATAGAGAACCGCAACCGCCAGCGCCGCAGCAGCAATCAGACGGCAAACGACGATGGACCGACTGGCATCGAGTTCGCCATTGGACCCGCCCACCTCGGTATCCACGACACGAGAGACAGTAGACATGGCCACCTCCATAAAGGCCAGCCCCAGCGGCCGGCATCAAGGCGAAGCTATGACCTGCAAGTGGCCACTACATCTGCCAGATGGCATAAATCATCGGAAGTAGCCGGGTACGAAGGCTCTTCTCGCCGACTCGTTTCGCCGCCGCGGCGATCTGCTCTGGGTCGGTCACGTCGAGCATCAGCGGCTCGATCTGTCCGGATCCCGCTTGCCGAAGCGCCTCGCCGTCACCCTCCCGTCGAACCCCAGCGAACACCTGCCAACCATCGGAATCCAGTCGCAGAGCGGTAGCGCGCCCGATTCCGGTGGACGCTCCCGTGACGACCACCGATCTCATTCGGGCAGCCTACTTGCGCAAATGTGACGTGGTTCGGTCGCCGGTGTGCCGACGCCCAATAGGATCATCGCCATGGGAGAGGAAGAGGTGCGCTTCTCAGTGGGAGATGCCGAGTGCGCCGGCCGCCTGTTCCGACCCGGAGGTGCGAATGGACCTGCGCCCTGCGTGGTCATGGGAACGGGCTTCTCTTGTGTACGGGACCAAGGGCTCGATGCCTTCGCCGAACGTCTTGCCGACGCCGGCTTCGCAGCTCTTGCCTTCGACTACAGACACTGGGGTGGGAGTGGAGGGGAACCGCGCTCGCTGATGGACTCCGCTCGCCAGCGCGATGACTGGCGAGCCGCAATCTCGCATGTCAGAGGCCTCGAGGAGGTCGACTCAGCGCGGATCGCGATGTGGGGGTACTCGATGGGAACCGGCCACGTCCAGTCGCTGGCCGTCGATGGCGCCGACGTCGCGGCCATTATCTGCGTTGCGCCCCTGCTGAACAGTAGGAGCAGCCTCGTCCACAGCGGTGGCTGGGGCCACCTCGCCAAGCTGACGGTTGCGGGAATTCGCGACATGACGCGTACTTGGCGCCACGCCGCCCCGTATCGAATACCGGCTATAGGGGAACCCGGCTCCCTCGCGGTCATTAATAGCCCCGACGCGATGCCCGGGATGATGGCGATCTCTCCGCCGGGCTCGGCCTGGCGTAACGAGGTCTGCGCCCGCGTTGCCCTTTCGGCTCCGTACGAACTCGGCAGGAAGGTGCGCCGGATCAACTGTCCAGCCCTCTACTGCGTCTTCGAGGACGACGATGTCAACCCGCCCGAGCTGGGCAGGCGGGCGGCACGGCAGGTCCCGCGTGGCGAGCTTCGCACCTATCCCGGCGGTCACTTTGCGCTCGTCTCTGAGGAGGTCTTCGACCGTCTCGCCATCGATCAAGTCGAGTTTCTGCGCGGCCATCTCGGGCCACCGTCGATTTAGCGACGGCACCGCTTGGCTGGTGACCCAGCGGATCACCTCGAGGTAAGGGGAAGATGTCGAGGTCGACGGCGCCGCCCTTGCCGCACGACGCCTCGTAGAGCTGCTCTAGTTCCCCCCCGAGGACGACCGCTAACTGGAGCTTGAGGCCGGGCATCCGCCATGTCGCATTTGCCGTCGAAAGACTATCGACGCCGTCGCCGCCGGCCTGCGAGCCTGCCCGTTGAGCTCGGCGAGCTGTAGCGCTTACAGGGCGAAGCGGTCTCGCTGGACCGAGGGCAGGAGCCCTGCCGGCAAGCGCTTTCCAGTACGGCTAACAGATCTCATCGGTCAAGGTTGCCGCTCCAGACTCCGATGGTTGGAAGTGATTTCCGGGCTGAGTCAACGCCAGCGAAGGACCGTCCTTGTCGGCGGCTTCCTTGCCCTCTGCCTACTCGTTGTCTTTACCGCTCGCGCCCTGCTCGGGTTTGGCGGGCACAACACCCATGTGCTCTTCAACACCTGGATCTACAACGCCCTGATGCTGACGAGCGCCGCCGCCTGCCTGCTGCGGGCCGCGCTGGTGCGCCGCGAGCGGTTGGCCTGGGCGCTGCTCGGCGTCGGCTTGCTGCTCTTCGCCGGCGGCGATATTTATTTTGCGGCTGCCCTCGCCGAGCAGGCGGCGGTGCCGATTCCCTCTCCGGCCGACGGCGGCTACCTCGCCTTCTACCCCCTCTCCTACGTGGGGCTGATCGTCCTGCTGCGGGCGCGGATCGGGGCCTTTCCGGTCGCGCGGTGGCTGGACGGCGCGATCGTCGGCTCCGCGGTCGCGGCGTTGGCCGCGGCGTTCGCGCTCGGGCCGATCCTCGATGCCTCCAGCGAAGGCCAGACGCTTGCCGTCGCGACCAACCTCGCCTACCCGATCGCCGACCTGACCCTGTTGACGATGGTGGCGACCGCCGCTTCGTTCACCGGCTGGCGGCCGGGGCGCAGCTGGGCGGTCCTCGGCGCCGGCCTCTTGTTGCTCGCCGTTTCCGACGGCGGCTACTTGCTGCAGTCCGCCAAGGGAACCTACGTCGAGGGCACGATTCTCGACGTAGGTTGGCCATTCGGTGTCCTGCTGGTGGCTTGCGCGGCATGGATCGAGCCGGGCGACACGAAGCCACTGCAGTCGCGGGCGGTGCGGATCATCGCGATACCAGCTGCCGCGGCTCTGGTCGCGATCTGCATCCAGGCAGTCGAACGGTTCGCCACGGCCCCAACCGCGGCGGCGGTCATCTCCCTGCTCACCCTGGTCGCGGTCGTCGTGCGGCTGGTCCTTTCCCTGCGCGAGAGCCAGGGGGAAGCCCGCATGAGCGCGCGAGAGTCGCGTACCGATGAGTTGACCGGGCTGCCCAACCGTCGAGCGCTGATGATGGACCTTGAGCGCGCTATCGCGCGGCCGACTCCCGCGGGGTCCCTGCGGCTCCTCGCGCTGTTCGACCTCGACGGCTTCAAGCTCTACAACGACACGTTCGGTCACCCGGCCGGCGACGCCCTGCTGGAGCGACTCGGCGGGCGGCTTGAGCACTTCGCGACCGCAAAAGGCCGCACCTACCGGCTGGGTGGCGATGAGTTCTGTCTTCTGGCCGAGTGCACGGCGGCGGAGGTCGATGCGATTGTCGCCGGCGCTACCGCTGCGCTCTCCGAGGGTGGCGAGGGATTCGCGATCGGCGCATCGCAGGGCAACGTCCTGTTGCCGAGCGAGGCCGCCTCGGTCAAAGAGGCGATGCAACTCGTCGACCGGCGGATGTACGCGAACAAGGTGAGCGAGCGGACGTCGGCCGGCTCCCAGTCGCGCGACGTGTTGCTGACGGCGCTGCGTGAGCGCCAACCGGAGCTGGCCGAGCAAGCCGTCGATGTCGCCGAGCTGGCGCTGGCGGTCGCCGAGGAGCTGGGAATGGAGGCCGAGCAACGCGATGAGACCCACCGCGCCGCGCAATTGCACGAGACAGGCAAGATGGCGATCCCCGACGCGATCCTGAACAAGCCGGGCCCGCTCGAGGAGTCCGAGTGGGAGTTTGTCCGCCAGCACACCCTGATCGGCGAGCGGATCATCGCCTCGGCGGCGGCGCTTGTGCCGGTCGCGCGCCTGGTTCGCTCTAGTGGCGAGCGCTGGGATGGCGGCGGCTACCCGGACTCCCTGCGTGGAGAGCAGATCCCGCTCGGCGCGCGAGTGGTAGCCGTCTGCGATGCCTACGCGGCGATGGTCTCGGAGCGCCCCTACAGCGTCGCGATGCGCCCGTCGCGAGCTCTCGAAGAGCTACGCCGCAGCGGCGGCTCGCAGTTTGACCCTGAGGTCGCCGCGGCCTTCGAGCGGGTCGTGGCGCAGCGCGGCATTCCCATCGGGCCTGAGCCAGGGAAGAAGCCGGGTGGGGCGACGCGAGCCGTGTCCAAGCCGTCCTCATAGTCGACGCGAGGATCGTCCGAGTGAGCCAGGCCGGGTTTGACGGAGACCCCGAAACCAGGATTCCTACCTGGAAGAAGGGAACTCCCAAGCCATGCCACGACAGAAGAAATACCCCGATGAGTTGCTCGATCGCGGTGCCCGGATGGTCGCCGAGTCCGGCCGCCCCATTGCCCACGTAGCCCGCGACCTGGGCATCCACCACGAGACCCTGCGCAAGTGGGTGCGCCAGGCAGAAGCCGACGCCGGCAAGCGCAAGGAGCTGTTGAGCAGCTCCGAGCGCGAGGAGCTAAAGGCCCTACGCGGGTGAGGTGCGCGAACTGCGCCGGGCCAACGACATCCTGAAGTCGGCGTCTGCCTTTTTCGCCGCCGAGCTCGACCCACGCCGAACGAAGTGAGCTCCTATATCGAGGAGCACCGCGAGCGCTTCGGGGTCGAGCCGATCTGCAGGACCCTGGAGGTGTCGGCCTCCGCCTACTACGAGCGCGCCAAGGGCGAGTGCTCTGACAGGGAGATCGAGGACGAGCGCCTTCTTGGGCGGATCGCCGAGATCCACGAGCGCAACTACTGCGCCTACGGCTACCGGCGGATGTGGATCGCCTTACGGCGCGAGGGCGAGGAGGCCGGCAGGGGCCGCGTTCAGCGCCTGATGCGAGAAGCCGGGATCCAAGGCGCCAAGCGCCGTGGCAAGGCCTGGCGCACGACCAAGCCCGACCCCGATGCCCACCGCCGGCCCGACCTGGTCGAGCGCGACTTCAGCGCCGAGTGCCCCAACCGGCTCTGGGTCGGCGACTTCACTTACTTGCGCTCCTGGGAGGGCGCCCTGTTCTTCTCCTTCGTGATCGACGCCTTCTCGCGCAAGGTCGTCGGCTGGCAGCTCGCCTCCCACATGCGCACCGACTTGGTGCTCGACGCCTTGCGGATGGCCCTCGGCCAGCGCGAGCCCGGTGCCGACTTCGCGCTGGTGGCGCACACCGACCGCGGCTCCCAATACACCTCTGCCGACTACACCCAGGAACTCGACGATCACGGTGTCCTCGCCTCGGTGGGCTCGGTCGGCGATGCCTATGACAACGCGATGGCCGAGAGCTTCGTCGACACCTTCAAGACCGAGCTGATCGCCGACCGGGTCTGGCGCACCCGCTCCCAGCTCGAGCTGGCCGTTGTCGAGTACGTCGCCTGGTTCAACAACGACCGCCTGCACGAATCCCTGGGCGATGTCTCACCCGCTGAGTTCGAGTCTCTCTACGCTGCAGCGGGGGATCGACGGATCTCCCTCAAAATGAAGATTGGATCCAACTAAAAAGGTCTCCGTCAAACCTGGTCCGGCTCATCCACCGATCTAGGCCGAACTCAGCCGAACTCCTTGGACTCAGCAGGCACAAATCCACTGCAAACGGCTTGCTAGAGGCAATTCTCAGTTAGCAGGTGCCAGATTCCGGACACCGGGGCGACGTGAAACTCAGCGGTGATGCCGCCGCGGGGCAACCGGCTTGAGGACGACGGTACGTGACACGACAGCATCGCCCTTGAGCCGGGTGCGGAGGCCCTTCTTGCGAACAGTCGAGAAGAGGTTGAGAACCCTTGGCTTGAGCGTGATCGCGACGATCCTTTGCGCTCTCGCTGGGATCGCGAACTCGGCTTTGCCAATCAAGCGTGGGCGATTCCCGTCTTTTCCTTTTTCTCGACGAGTGAGCCTGGCGCTGCCGTGACAAATGGCGGTTCCAGGGCAGCGGAGCTTGAGACGTGCCCTACCGTTTCTCACCGTGACGACGCGGTCGGCAATGGCGAGCGCCGGGGAAACGTCGACCGTCGCCGCTTTTGTCATCGAATAGCCAGCTGCATCGGTTGCCGTAACGGTGACATGGAATTGGCCGGCACTCTGGAAGGAGTGGATGACACTCGGGCCCATTGCGGTGGAAGTGTCTCCGAAGGTCCAGCTCGCCGAATTGACTGGCGACCATGCGTCGAAGGGGGACGCGGCGAAGGAAATGGGGCGTCCGGCCCGGACTGTTGATGGGATCGAGACCGAATTCAATTCGGGGTTTGTAACGTCGAACACGGCTGCCTGCGTGGTCTGGGGTTCGGCCGCTCTCCACACAGCCGCAGCACTCCCCGTGCTGTCCAGCGCGATCTGCGGGCGGTAAGACCAAGAGCCCGGGGGAGAGACCGTGACCGGGCTCTCCCAACTGCCATCAACTGTTCCCGACGCGGCTTCCACCACACGGGCGGTGCCGTCCCAGGCTGTCCAGATCGCCATTGCTCGGCCCGTTGGATTGACTGCGATCTTTGGTGCCGCCCATTCTCCCGACAGGCGTTTGGAAAGGGTGATCGGCTCCGTCCAGGTTTTCCACCCTGCCGGAAGGCTCGCGATCTCTGCGTCGCCGAAGCCAACTTTTGGTTCAAAGTTCCAAATAGCGAGAGTGTTCCCGTCCGAGTCCATGCCGACCGTTGGTTCCCCAGAGTTGGTTCCGGAGATTTCGAGGGGTTTCTGCCAATCCTCGCCGGCCACCTTGGCGGCGGCTTCGACCACCCGGTCGCGCTCCCAGGTGACCACGGTCCGCTCGTCGCCGACCGCCACCGCGGGGCGGATGGCTCTGCCCCCTTTGAGCGAGAGGTCCGCCGTTTTGCTCCAGGCCTCCCCTGGGTCTTTTTCGGCCGTTTGGATGATCGTGTCGCCTTCGTCGGTCCAGCGGGACCAGACGGCTACCACGTGGCCCGAGGAGTCGACGGCGAGTTGTGGTGACCACGCGTTGTTCCCTGACTCGGAGAGCTGGACGGGCTCTCCCCACTGGCCGGCTGGCGATCTGTCCACCGCTTCGATGACGTAGTCGCTCGTGTTGATCTGGTGACGGGTCCAGAGCGCAGTCGCACGTCCCGCCGGATCGATTGCGACATCCAAGAAGCCGAGATCCCCGCCCGGAACAGAAAGTCCAGGCGCCGCCGTCCAGGTCCCCTCTGGGGTTCTGTTCGCCCCCTTGATGATGATCTGGCTGCCCCGATAGGCCCAGATGGCGACTGCGTCCCCCGCGGCATTCATCGCTACCTGCGGCGCGGTCGAGTCTTCCCCTGAGAGCGCTGGCGGAGATATATCGACTGGAGGTCCCCAGCTTCCTCCCGCGTTCTTGGTCGAAGCTTGGATTACGTAGCGGTTCTCCAATTGGGGCCAGACGGCAACCGCGTCTCCCGGTGCGCCGACGGCGACCTGTGGGATCTGTTCGAAACCAAATTCGTCTTCGGCCGAGATGTCAGTCGCGGGCAGCCACCCCGCGGAAGCGATGGGCGGAGCGACCAGCAGTCCCATGAGGACGCACGCAGCAACGATTGTCCTCGCCGCAACCCCTGCTGTGGCAGTCGAGATGATTGAAAAATCCTACCGGGATGTCCCGGTACATTCCGTTCTAGTCATCACCGGAAGGCAGAAAAACGCTAGCGAGGATTTGGGGGACTGGGAGCGCCGAGCTGGCGGCATATAGCTCGAACGAGGCCAGGGCCGATTTGATTGTGTCGCGGCAAAGCCGAGACTTGGTCATCTGCCCCCCGCCACTTCGCGTGCTTCGAGCCGCCAACCTCTCGACAGCCGTGGGCTCTCAGATGCCGTTCGAGATCGCGACGCTTCACGCTGCGGCGGTAAACCGCAAATGCTCGCGATCAGCTCCAGGGGTTTTGCCGGCAAGCTCCTCGTCAGGAGTAAGCACCGTGCGCAGGGCGTCGAGGACGTTCTCGCGGGCCTCCTCGCGGGTGCGGCCCTGACTCAAGGCGCCGGGCACCTCGAGAACGCGCGCGACGATCCAGCCATCCTCGTCGGCACCATCGAAGGAGATCGTGAAGTCAACCGATGCGGCCATGCCGAAACGGTAGCGCGTGTGGCGGTCCAGGCGGCAACTTTGTCCCCAAATTTGTCCCCGATTCCACCGATCTAGGCCGAACGCAGTCAAACTCCCTGGACTCAGCAGGCACGAATCGACCGCAAACGGCTTGCTAGAGGGCTTTCTCAGTCCGGAAACCGGGGTTCGAATCCCCGTAGCGGTACGTGTAGCCGCCGCTGCAGCTAGGTGTGCGCCTTGGGTGAGCATTTCCCACGCTGAAGCGGTTTCGCTGTGCAGCGCGGCAACAGCGATGAAAGCTCGCGGCAACGGCCGAGGCTGCCTGCGTGTTGCCCTACCGTCGCCTGGAGTGGCGGCGGGGCAGAACCGTGATCGCGAAGGTGGTGGAGGCTTCGTGGATCAGGTTGATCGGGATAGTCGTCGTCTTGGCAGCGCTCCGCGGCGGTTTGTCCGAGCCGAAGAGGGCGATGGAGATCAGCTGCCCGCGCGGGTCGTGGCGGGCTTTGTACTGAATGCCTGCGTAGCCAGCCTCTTGAAAGGCGAGTGCCCAGCCCTGGGTCAGGTTGTAGTCGGTCGTCGAGTGGATCTCCGCCGTGAGGCCGGCGAGTCCGAGGACGGTTGGGTCAGTCAAGTCAACGACCTCTGCTTTGGGCGGGCGCAGCCTGGAAAGACGTTGCGCATCGACCAGCGGCTCCGGGATCACCCCGCCTGGCCTCAGTAGGCGCCCGAACTTCTCGACGAAGGCGCCCATTGGCTCCTCGGCGAGGTAGCAAGTGCCTGATTCTGCGAGGTTGAATCTCCCGTCCGGGCCGATATCGAAGAACCAGGGTGCGACGTCGGCGGCATGGATTCGCCACAGGTGTTTCGTCCCGAGCTTCGTGCTGGGAAGCTCGGGCGGGTCGTCCGGAGGAGCGGGCAGGCCGCGCGGGCTCAATGCTTCAGGTCGGCCACGGTGCGGTGAGCCGAGAGGAGCAGGGGCTCGATGTCCGCGTCGGCGAAGGCATCAACCGGCGTCCGGTTGCCCAGCTCCGGCTGGGGGGTGGTGGCAAACGAGGCGAGCGTCCAAGCATCGAGTCCGCCTTCACCGAAGATCTCGTTGAGCTCCTTGATCGCCCTAAAGGGAGCGCTGTTACCGGCATCGAACTGCCAACGCGGGTAGCGGATCAAGTCGGCGTCATCGCGCAGGGCGAGCACCGAGCCACTGAGAACCCGCTTGCGCAGCGCCTCGCGGCTGATCCCACCGAGCAGGATGCGTGCTTCCGCGCTGGTCAGTAGCTCCCCAAGTGCCCGTTCCCAGGCCCCCCCGGCAAGCACGACCATCGCCGCACGCCGGCCAAGAACCTCGGCATCGTCAGCCGAACTCGGCTGCCCACCGATCTCGGTGAGCGTGCGCCGAAACTCTTCGACGGTGCGATCTAGAAGGGCTGGATTGGATGCCATTGGGATGGAGAATAGCGTCAACCCCGTCAACTATCAAAAGATGGACGAGTAGCTTACTCAGGCATCGCGTGGAATGCCTTTCGCTTCGGCGGTATTGGCACCGGTTAGATCGGCGTCGTCGAACTTGGCGATGATGCAGTCCGCGTCGGTGAGGTCGGCTTCGCGGAGGTCGGCGTGGCTGAAGTCGGCTGAGCTGCAGTCGGCTGCGGCGAGGCTCGCTCCGCGCATGCGTGCGTGTTGGAATTTGGCCGCGGGGCATTCGGCGCAGAAGAAGATGGCTCCTTCCAGCTTCGATGCGCCGAAGATTGCGCTTGCAAGCTCGGCGTCGGTCAAGTTGGCGCCGCGCATATCGGCGGCTTGAAAAATGGCGCCTTCGAAGTTAGAAGCACTCAACTTGCCGTCGCGGAGATCTGCCCAATGCATCCTCGCTGACTTTCCTTCGGCGCCCTCCAGGTTGACTTCAACGAGTTTGGCTTCCTGAAGCTCGGTGAACTCGAGCTTTGCGAGTCGCAGGTCCGCGTTTCGGAGCTCGGCTTTTCCCAGGTCTGCTCCGCTTAGATCCGATTCGCGCAGGTCCGCGTTCGCAAGCAGGATGCCGCTGAGTTGCGCGCCTCGCAGATTGCAATGGGAGAGGTCGATACGCGGCTCGTTCCTGTGGTCATATGACGTTCGCCGCCTGAGAACAGACAGGATCGCCTGCACGTCAGGTCTCAGCTTCGCGGAAGCGTCGTCTGCCTCGGCAACCGGTGGCCGGGGCGAGTGCTCCCGCACGAAGGCCGTTAGTACCTCTATGACCGCGGGGTAGTCATCAGGCGAATTCTTCCCAAGGCGCTCGAGGGCGTAGATCCCGCCGAGGCGCACGGCCAGTTCGCCGCTGCCCAGATGCTCAATCGCGGCGGTAAACCGTTCCGTCATCTGCCCTTCGCGGTTGATCCGCAGGGAGCGGGCCGTGAAATAAGAGCCGACGACGAGAACAAAGCCTGCCAGCAGCTGCACCCCAGTCGTTCGAACGTCGTTTTCCGCGCTCAGTCGGCCGGCGGGCTGCTTGAAGTCGGTTGCGGAAACCAGCAGTCTGGGGAGGAGGAAGAAGACCAGTAGCGCCAATACGAGCAGTGCGTAAACGCCGTATGCCCACGGATCCTCGGGGCGAAGGAAAGACACCACTCGATCCGCCCGCCGCTGAATCCCTTTCACGGGGCCAATCCTATGCGCATCATCTCCCGAGCCACCGTGTTTCTAGATGTGGGATGAGGGACAACGGAAATCGCACCGATATTGCGCTGGCGCTGCTTGCAACCGCGTCGATCGCCGGGATCTTCTGGATCGGCCGGGCCGCTTAGCGGCCCGATGGGGTTCAGCTGCGCGGTGCCGCCGGCCTGGCCAGCCAGCCTTCGGTCACCCGCAAGGACGCCTTGCATGGCAAGTCCCATCCCCGTCTGACCACTACACCGATCTCTGCCGACCTCACGCGTCTGCGGGTTTACCCCCTTGATACGGACGGGTACCGATCGGTACCGTAGAGGGCGCGGAGAGATCGAGCGCCATGCGCAGGGACTGGGTTTACGTCAATGCGAATGAGGAGAGACGAATGGCTAGGCGCTTGATCACTTTTGCGGTGATGGCCCTGTGGCTTGTAGCTGCGGTGTCGGTCGCGCAGGCCGACACCGGAGACATCATCGAACCACAGAACGACCCACCGACTGTCAACGACGGTTGGCAGGCCGGTGTCTGTACCGAAGATCCGATTGCGAATCAGTGCAAGCCGGAAGACCCGGTTACCAGGTTCTTCCGAGTGGCCGCCGGCCACCCGCCGATCGGCTTCACGCAATACATCGTCAAGCAGGAAGAATTTGAAGTTTCTCCGGGCGTCTTCGCATTCCGCCCAATCGGACCAGTGAAAACGATTCGCGTTGATCTTCCGCCCGGTCTGACTGTCAATCCGCAGGCGACGGCGACCCGCTGCACGCAGGCGGAATTCGACACCCCTGTTGGACCGACCGAACTTCCAGGCTGTAACCCCTCGAGCCAGGTCGGCGAAGAGCGCCTGACTCTCAAGGTCATAGCAAGCGGAGCCGAAGTCGCGCCCATCCCGGGCGTCACCCAGGTGCCCCTCTACAACTTGGTCCCGGACTTCGGCGAACCAGCCAAATTCGGCTTCAAAATCGGTGGGCCAGGCGCCAAAAAAATCGTCTACCTCAACACCGAAGTCGCCTGGGAGAGCGACTACCACGAGAGCTTCACGATCCACCTGCCGACGCCCAACCCCGGCACTCGAAGCTGGAAGAGCCGCCTGGTGAACTTCGGCAACAAAGCCACTGAAGGCAGCAACGGCACTTACATCACCAACCCGACCACCTGCTTCAGCTCGCAGCTGCCCCCGTTTGAGGGCATCTACACGACGTTCCTGCGGGCGGAGTCGGTAGCGCTGCCGGAAGAAGGCTTCCCGGCGGGTGCCACACCATTCGCGTCGGATCTCACCCTGCCGGAAGGCCTGACCCAGACCGGCTGCGCGAGCGTGCCGTTCGATCTGGGCCTCAACGTGACACCTGGGACCACGCAGGTCGACTCACCCGCAACGCCCACGATCGAGACGACGTTGCCCTTCATCACGGGTGGTGAAACTCAGAGCGAGTCGCACCTGCGCAACGCGGAAATCGCGCTGCCGGAGGGCATGGGCCTAAACCCGTCTGCGGCTAACGGCCTGGAGTCGTGTACTGACGAAGAGTTCGGAGAAGGTACGCGCAACCCGATCGCCTGCCCGGCGGGCTCGAAGATCGGCACAGCGGAAGTCGAGACACCACCGCTGCCAGCAGGAGCCCTGAAAGGCGATGTGTACCTTGGTGAGCAGCTGAGCCGCGATCCGACCTCGGGCGAAGAGTTCCGCATCTTCGTCGCCGCCGAGTCGGCGCAATATGGAATCTCAGCCAGGTTGACCGGCTTTACCGAGGCGGACCCGACGACTGGTCAGTTGACAACCTTTTTCGAGGAGACGCCACAGGTGCCGTTCACCTCGGTGAAGGTCCACCTCAACGACGCCAAAGGTGTCTTGAGCAGCCCACCCACCTGTTCGGTGGCGACGACGACGAGCACAATGGAACCATGGTCAACGCCGAAATCGACAAAGCATCCGGAACCGAAATTCACCCTCTCGACCGCGCCCGGCGGTGGCGCCTGCCCGACGACGATGGCGGGACGGCCGTTTGCCCCGGCCTACACGGCCAAATCGGACAGCGACAAAGCCAACGCCTACAGCCCGTTCCGGGTCAACATCAGCCGCAACGACGGCCAGCAGGAGGTGAAGCGGGTCGACGTCACCCTGCCGAAAGGGCACGCCGGCAACCTGACTGGGATCCCTTACTGCTCCGAGGCGGCTCTTGCGGCGGCCGCGGCAAGTGGCGGGCTTGCGGAGCAAGCCCGCCCGAGCTGCCCAAGCGCCAGTCAGGTCGGAACGGCCTCGACCCGAAGCGGAACCGGATCGAACCCGATCACGATCGGGGGTAAGGCATACCTCGCCGGCCCGTACAACGGGGCACCACTTTCGCTGGCCGTCGTCACGCCAGCGGTCGCGGGACCGTTCGACCTCGGCACTGTCGTGGTCAGGGTCGCGCTGTTCGTCAACCCGGAAACCGCCCAGGTCCACGCGGTGTCCGACCCGATCCCGGATGTGTTCGGCGGCGTGAAGCTGGACATCCGCTCGATCGACGTCAACGTCGACCGCGCCGGGTTCATGCACAACCCGACGAACTGTGCCGCCCAGGCCACCACCGGTTTCCTCAACGGCGGCGGCGCCAACCCGACGAATCCAGCGGCGTGGAGCTCCTACAAAGTCTCCTCGCCCTTCCAGGCAACCGGGTGCAAGCAGCTGAGCTTCAAGCCGAAGCTGCACACGCGCCTATTCGCTGGTGGCGCTACCACCCGCGGCAAGCACCCGAAGCTGCGGGCGATCCTGGAAGGCCGGTCCAAAGACGCCAACGTGCTGCGCAGCGCCCTGGCTCTGCCGCACGCGCTGTTCCTCGACCAGGGGAACATCAGGACCGTCTGCACGAGGCCGCAGCTGGCTTCCCAGGCCTGTCCGAAGGCGGCTATCTACGGGCACGCCCAGGCGAAGAGCCCGCTGCTCGGCAACCCGTTGCGCGGGCCGGTGTACCTGGTCTCCTCCGATCACGAATTGCCGGACCTGCTGGTTGACCTGCGGGGTCAGGTGAACGTGCAGCTGCGCGGCGTGATCAGCTCCAAGAACGGTGGGATCAAGACCGTGTTCAACAACACGCCCGACGTGCCGGTGAGCAAGTTCATCCTGCGCATGGAAGGCGGCAAGCAGAAGGGGCTCTTGGTCAACTCCAGGAACCTCTGCAAAGGCCCGCTGTCCTCGGTGATGAACCTGAAAGGGCAGAACGGCAAGAAGGTCAAGAACAACAATTTGCCGCTCAAGGTGAGCGGCTGCTGACCGGGCGGCGGTAGAAGGACGCCTGGCAACACGGCGCGGCGGGCAACTGGGCCGCCGCGCTGTTGCCGTTCTAAAGTGCGGCGGGAAGCGGCTGCGCGCTATCTCGCCGGGCGGGGATGAGCAGGGCAGACGCGCAGACCATGGCGAAAGCGCTTGCCTGCAGGGCCAGTCCGAGCGGGTTCGACGAGAGCGGGTCGCCGAAGACGAGGACGCCGGCGGCGATCTGGGCCGCGTTGGCGACCAGGCCGATCAGCCCGATCGTCTCGATTGCGCCGCCGCGCTGAAGTGCCGCCGCGGCGGTGTATTGGGCGCCGATGCCGGCGGCGGCCGTCAGGGCAATCCACGGCGCCAGCACGACGACCGAGACATCCTCGGCTCCGGTAAGGCCCTTGATCGCGACGCCGGCGAGGGCGAAGAGGATGCCGGCGATGGCGGCGAAGACGACCTCGCCGTGATCGGCCAGGCGCTCTGAGCGGTGACCCAGGGCCAGGCCGGAAGCGAGCAGCGCCAAGCCTCCCTCGAAGCCGAGCATGCCGCCGACCTCAAAGCCGGAATGGTTGCCACTGAAGTGGGGGACGGTGAGGACGAGGAGCGCGAGGCCGGCGCCGCCGAGCAGCAGGGCGAACCACTGGCGCCGCTCGACCGCATCGCCGAAGAGGCGCTGAGCCATCACCGCGAGGGTGACGGCGCCGCCGGCAAGCACAGCCTGGACGATCGAAATCGGCGCCAGCGAGAGGGCTGCGATGTGGATCAGCCAGGCCACGGCGGCAACTCCCCAGCCGATGGCGAACCACGGCGAGGAAGCGAGGTCGCGGGCGCTGCGCAGCGGTTCGGCGATGCGGATTGGGGCGGCGCGATGGCAGCCGCGGTGCTTGAGCAGCGAAGCGAGGTTGGTCAGCAGCGCCGCGGCAACCGCGAGTCCGATCCCTACCTGCACGCTAACCCTGCCACGGTTTCCTTATCGGCCGGCGGGGGCGCGAAGCTTAGCCCGCGCCGCTTTCGACGGCGGCGGGGGGTCGGGGAGCTCGAGGCGACGGCGCGCCCTGGTGACCGCGGAGACGGAAGTGCGGCAGGCCCGCGCGATGATCCCGTCCGCGTGCTCGGGCGTGCGGCTGACCTCGAACTCGATCAGCGCGGCTCGACGCAGTTTGGCCCGCGCGGCGACCGGACTGTCACTGGGCGCCGAATCGAGCGCCGCGTCGGCGGCCCGCTGACGCCGGCAGACGAGGCAAAAGAGGCCCTCGTCCAAGTTTGCCCAGGTGTCGGGCAGCAACACGGGCTCGCCGTCGATGCGGCTGGCGCTGACGCCGCATCCCTCGCAGGTCCACTTCTTTGCCATCGCCGTCTTCGCCATCGCCGGCCCGCGACTCATGCGGCCACCTTGCGACGGCGGCGACGTCGCGAGCGCTGCCCCGACTGCGGCTTGCGGTTCGAGGCGGGCTTTCTGTTGGAGGCGGGGTCGGGCCCGGCGACGTGGCCGAGGCTCTGGTCGAACTCGCGGATCAGATTGAGATCACGAGCGATCCGGCGCATCTCGGCCGCCTGGTCGGTGAGGACGAAGCTGGTGCCGGCCCCGCGCGCCCCGGCACGGCCGGTGCGGCCAACCCGGTGCACGTAGGAGTCGCGGTCGCCGGGGGCGTCGAAGTTGATCACGTGGGCGATGTCGGCGACGTCGATGCCGCGGGCCGCCACGTCGGTGGCGACCAGGACTTCGACATCGCCGCGCTCGAAGCGGGCCAGTGCCCGTTCGCGCTGGCCCTGGCTCTTGTCGCCGTGCATCGCGACGGCCTCGAGTTCGCGCGTGCGAAGTCGCTTGACCAGCCGGTCGGCGCCGCGCTTGGTGCGGACGAAGACGAGGGTGCGCCCACCATCGGGCCCTCGCAGCTCACCTGCGAGGTGGTCGAGCTTGGCTGCTTGAGAGTCGACATGGATGAAGCGGTGTTCGATCTCGGCCTTGCTGCGCTCCGGCGCGGTGTGGGTGTGGTGGCGCGGGTCGCGGGTGTAGGCCGAGGCGAGCTTGCCGGTTGCCCCCTCCAGCGTCGCTGAGAAAAAGAGGGTCTGGCGCTGCGCCGGGGTGTGGGCGACGATTCGGCTCACCGCCGGTTTGAAGCCCATGTCGAGCATGCGGTCGGCCTCGTCGAGGACGAGGATGCGAACGCTCTTCAGGCTGACCGCGCCGCGCGCGATCAGGTCCTCGAGCCGGCCCGGGGTGGCGACGATGATGTCGGCACGCTGGGCCGCCTTGACTTGTGGGCCAAAGCCGACGCCTCCGTAGACAGCGGCAACGTGCAGATTGCGAGAGCGGGCGATCGAGCTCAGCTCGTCGACGATCTGGCTCGCCAGCTCGCGGGTGGGTGCCAGCACCAACGCCGAGAGCCCCTTGCTGCCGGGCTTGATCCGGTCGATCAGCGGAATGCCGAAGGCGAGGGTCTTGCCGGACCCGGTGGGTGACTGGACGAGCAGGTCATGGCCGGCGAGCGCGTCGCGGACGACCAGCTGCTGGACTGGGAAAGGCTGAGTGATGTCGCGCTTGGCAAGCGCGCGCACCACGTCTTTGGAGATGCCGAGATCGGCAAATGACACGATTGTTGTGGCTCCTTCTTGAGCGTTTAGGGGAGATCCAGCGGCCCCAAAACGCGATGAGCGCACGGAGGAAACGGAACCTCTCGGGTGGCGGTTGCGCCAAACCCGACTTCTCCACGGTAGCAGCCGGTCAGGAAATCGCTCGCATCCCAGCCTCGCGGGCGTAGACTCGTCAAAGCCGGGTGGGTGTCGGTGAACCAACGGAAGGAGTGGCATGTACGACTACGTGATCGTTGGCGCGGGCTCGGCCGGCTGTGTACTCGCGGCGCGGCTTTCTGAGGATCCCGAGGCGAGCGTCCTGCTGCTCGAGGCGGGGCCGCCGGACGTCAACCAGAACATCCACGTGCCGCTCGGCTATCTCTCCCTGGCCGGCACCGAGGTCGATTGGCACTACGCGTCGGCCCCGGAGCCGAACTGCAATGGGCGCCGCATCTCGCTGCCGCGTGGCAGGGTCCTGGGGGGCTCCTCTTCGGTCAACGCGATGGTCTATATCCGCGGCAATCGCCGCGACTACGACGGGTGGGGAATCGAGGGGTGGTCCTGGGACGACCTCTTCCCTTACTTCCTCAAGGCCGAGGACAACGAGCGCGGCGCCTCCGAGTGGCACGCGGTGGGCGGCCCACTACCAGTCTCCGACCAGCGCTCGGGCAACACCGTCACCCCGCGATTCGTCGAGGCCGCGGTCGAAGCCGGCCTCACGCGCAACGAGGACTTCAACGGCGCCGAGCAGGACGGCGTCGGGATGTACCAGCTGACTCAGCGCGGCGGCATGCGCGCCAGCGCCGCCGTTGCCTACCTGCACCCCGCAAGCGAGCGGGAGAACCTCACCGTAATGCCCTACATGCACGTCAACCGCGTCCTCTTCGAGGGCAAGAAGGCGGTTGGGGTCGAGGCCACGCGACTGGGCGAGGTGCAGGAGCTGCGCGCCGAGCGCGAGGTGATCCTCTGCGGCGGCGCCTACAACTCGCCGAAGCTGCTGATGCTCTCCGGCATCGGCCCGGCCGAGCACTTGACGATGAAGGAAGTCGAGGTGCTGCTCGACCAGCCCGCGGTGGGCGAGAACCTCGGGGACCATCCGGCCACCTACACGGTCTTCACCACGCCCGAGCCCGGCAGTCTGCTGGAGGCGCTTGAGCCCGCCGCCCAGGCCGAGTTCGAGGCATCACAGACGGGGCCCTTCGCCTCCAATTTGGCCGAAGCGGGCGGCTTCGCCCGGGTCGGCGCGGGTGTCGAGGCGCCCGACATTCAGTTCCACGTCGCCGCGATCCACATCGTCGAAGAGGGAATGGGGGATCCGCAGGGCCACGGGGTGTGGGTCTCGCCCTGTCTACTGACGGCGGAGGGACGGGGCTCGGTGCGGCTCGCCTCCAACGATCCGACCGCGAACCCGATCGTCCGCAATTCCTTCTACGCCGAGGAGTCGGACATGGTCCGGATGATCGACGCCGTTCGCCTCGGTGAGGAGATTTGTGCCCAGCCGGCTTTCAAGCCCTACTGCGCCGAGCCCTTCACCGGTCCCGATAGTGACAGCGACGACGCCCTGCGCGCCCATATCGCCGCCACCACCTACGAGATCTACCACCCGGTCGGAACCTGCGCGATCGGCTCGGTCGTTGATGCGGACCTCTGCGTCGAGGGTCTTGAGTCGCTGCGCGTCGTCGACGCTTCGGTGATGCCGAAAGTGCCGCGTGGCAACACCAACGCCCCGACGATCGCGCTCGCCGAGCGTGCCGCTGACCTGATCCGCCACGGCAAGGCGGTGGAGGCCGAAGCGGACGCAGCCCAGGTCTAGCCCGGGTCGGCGACCGGAACGGGGGCGGGGGCGCCGTCCTCGGGGAAGACGAGGATCGCGCCCTCTCCCGTGACGTAGGCCTCCTCGCCGTGGTAGGTGACGTCCATGCCGACCGCCTCGTCGTGCTCGGAGGCGCGCAGTGGCATCACCGCACCGATCAGCTTGAGCAGGACGTAGGTGACGGTGAAGGCGTAGGCGGGGGCGGCGATCGCCGCCAGGGCCTGGTCGAGCAACTGGTCGGCGTTGCCGTAGAAGAGGCCGTCGGAGAGGCCGTTCCAGCCGATCTGAGCGACGAGGCCAATGAAGAGGATGCCGGTGAAGCCGGCGATGCCGTGGGCGGCGAGCACGTCGAGCGTCTCGTCAACCCGGGTGCGCGGGCGCCAGACGATCACCGCGTAGCAGGGCAGCGCCCCGAGGAAGCCGAGCACCATCGCCCAGCCCGGGCTGATGAAGCCGCCGGCGGGGGTGATCAACACGCAGCCGACGATGATCGCCGTGGCGGCGCCGATCGCGGTTACCTTGCGGCCGCGGATCAGGTCGAGGATGAACCAGGTGACGAGCGCGCAGGCTGGCGTGATCAGCGTGTTGGTGAAGGCGAGCACGCTGTTGGTGCCGGTGTTGAAACCGCTGCCGCCATTGAAGCCGAACCAGCCGAACCAGAGCAGGCCGGCGCCGAGCAGCACGTACATCGCGTTGTGCGGCAGCAGCGCCTGGCGGCCGTAGTCCTTGCGCGAGCCGACCACCAGCGCCGCCGCCAGGGCGGAGAAGCCGGAGGCCATCTCGACTGGCACACCGCCGGCGAAGTCGAGCGTGCCGCGCTCTGCCAGCCAGCCGCCGCCGAAGGCCCAGTGGGCGAGCACCGCGTAGACCAGCACCGACCAGAGGGCGGCGAAGACGAGGAAGGCGCCGAAGCGCATGCGCTCGACCACAGCGCCGGAGACCAGGGCGACGGTGATGATGCAGAAGGTCGCCTGGAAGGCCATGAAGAGCAGGTGGGGGATGGTCGATTCGTCGTTGCGCGGCAGGAAGTCGACGCCGTGCAGGCCGGCGTAGCCAAGCCCCCCGATCAGGTCGCCGGTGCCGTCGAAGGCGAGCGAGTAGCCGACCAGGGACCAGGTGACCATCGCGACGGCGATCGCGGCGACGCACATCATGAAGGTGTTGAGCGTGTTCTTCGAGCGCACCAGGCCCGCGTAGAAGAGGCCCAGCGCCGGGGTCATCATCAGCACCAGCGCGGTCGCGGCCAGCATCCAGGCGGTGTCACCGCTGTCGACCGCGGCGATGATCGGCAGCTCGCTCACTTGTCCACCGGCGTCACGGCGCCATGGTCGGTCTCGCCGGTGCGGATCCGCACCGCTTGGTCAAGGGGCAGGACGAAGATCTTGCCGTCGCCGACCGCGCCGGTCCGCGCGCCCTCGCAGAGAGCTTCGACGGTCGGCTGCACAAACTCATCGGATACCGCGATCTCAAAGCGCACCTTCTCGGAGAGGCCCATCTGCACGGTCGTGCCGCGGTAGGTCTCGACCCGCTCCAGCTCGCCGCCGTGCCCCTGCACGCGACTCATCGAGACACCGCGAACCTGGGCGCGATAAAGCGCCTCCAGCACGTCGTTGGCCTTCTCAGGCCGCACGATGCCAACTACGAGTTTCACTGCCCACGCCTTCCCATTCCCGCGCGCGAGCCTACAGATCGCCGCGGCGAAAAGTCATGCCGGGCTGGTTCGCCTCCCTACACTTATTTGACGATGCCCGCTGAGTCACATAGCGATTCCACCTTCACCCTTTACCGTCGCGGCATCGAGTTGCTCGAGGAGCAGGACTTCGAGGAGGCCGCGGCGCCGTTGGAGGAGGCGGCCCGGCGGGCGCCCGAGAAGTCCTCGGTGCGGGAGGCGCTGGGCCGTGCCTACTTCCGTTCCGGCCGCTTTGCCGCCGCCGCGGTCGAGTTCAAGGCGGTGGTTGAACGTCATCAAGTCAACGACTACGCGCACTTCTGCCTCGGCCGGGCACTGGCGAAGACGGGGGAGACCGAGCGCGCCCGTCACCACCTCGCGCTCGCTTCGAACCTGCGCCCCGACCGCCGGGACTACAGCTTTTATAGGGCGATGCTAGGGGCGTAGCGCCCCTCAAGCAGCTTCTTTGTTGCCTGTGCCGCGGTGAAGAGCAGGCACGGTGGCGATGATGGTCGTGCCCTCGCCGGGGGTGCTTCGCACCTCCAGTGCCCCACCCACCAGCTCGGCTCGTTCGCGCATGCCGACCAGGCCGAACCCTTCCGAGCTCGCCGTCGGGTCAAAGCCAACCCCCTCGTCTGAAACGCGCACCTTCAGCACTTTTCCCTCCTCGCTGACGTCGACCCGGGCGCGATCGGTCTTGCCGTGTCGCACGGCGTTGTGGAGCGCCTCCTGGACGAGCCGGAAAACGGTGTCCTCGATCTCGCCGAGCAGGCGGCTGTCGTTGCGGTCGGCCTCCCAGTCGAGGTCGATGTTGATCGAGACGTCGATCGCGTCACCCGTTGTGATGCGTTCGCCAAGCGCGTCGAGGGCGGCGCCGAGCCCCAGCTCGTCGAGGGTGGTCGGGCGCAGGTCGGCGATCAGGCGGCGCATCTCGGCGATCGCGTCGTCGACATGGTCGATGCCTTGGCTGAGCAGGCGGTCGAGCTCCTCGGGGTCGCTGCGACGTGCGGCCGAGAGCAGCACGCGCAGGCCGGCGAGGCTCTGCAGCGAATCGTCGTGAAGCTCGCGTGCCCAGCGCCCGCGCTCGCGCTCGGTCGCGGCGATGCCCTCACGGGTGCGGCCCTCGGCCACGGTCTGGGCGGTGGCGACCGCGGTCGCGGCGCTGGCGGCGAAGGAGACGAGCACGCTCTCGTCTTCGTCGCTGAAGCCCGTGTCGCGACCCAGCGGTTCGAGCGCGACGAGCACGCCGAGCGGCTGCCCGCGGAAGAGAAGCGGCACGAGCAGCGCGGTGACGCCCATGTCCCGCTTGCCCGGCCGCGCCATCAGGCTGGGATCGAGATCGTGGACCCGGGACGGCGCGCGCGCCTCCAGGACCCGGCCGGGGATCGAGCCGGAGATCGGGATGCGGGCTTTCGCCATGCCCCCCTCGCGCTCGCCGGCGACCGAGGCCGCAACCAGCTCGTCGCCCTCGCGGAGCATGAGCAGCAGCGAGCGGGCTTCGACCAGGGCCCGGCCGCGCTTGACGACGATCTCGAGGATGCGGTCGAGGTTGGTCTCGCCGCCCACCGCCCGGGCGATCTCGGTGGTCGCCTCGAGCCGGTGCACGGCGCGCTCCATCTCGTCGCGCTGGCTCGCCACGCTGCGGTAGAGGCGAGCGTTCTCGACCGCGATCGCCGTCCACTCGGCGAGGATCATCGCCGACTGCTCGTCGGCGTCGTCGAAATCGCCACCGTCCTTCTCGGTCAGGTAGAGGTTGCCCCAGGCGTGGCCACGAATCATCACCGGCACGCCGAGGAAGTTGGTCATCGGCGGGTGACCGGGGGGGAAGCCGTAGGAGCGGGGGTGATGGCCGACGTCGCCGAGGCGCAGTGGCCGCGGCTGCTCGATCAGCAGGCCGAGCACACCGCGCCCGCGTGGCAGGTTGCCGATCGCCCGCCGGGCCTCCTCATCGATGCCGTGGGTGATGAAGCGCTCGAGTTCGTGGCGGTCCTCGTCGAGCACGCCGAGCGCGGCGTAGCGGGCGCCGGTCAGCTGGCAGGCGACCTCTAGCACCTGGCGGAAGATCACCTCGGGGTCGAGCTCAGCGACGAGGCTGCGGCCAACGTCAATCAGCTCCCGCAAGCGGGGCTCGTCGAGGGCGCCACTGTCATACCCCTGAGCCATCTCAACCCTGTTCCACCTCTGACTTGATGGGACCTCTGTCCATCTTATCGGGGAAACGCTCCAATACTCAAAGTGCGTGGAGTGACCATATTCGCGGGAAAACCCGGATGTTCCGGCACTCTTAGCGGGGTTACATAGGGGTATGAATTCAAGAGTGGGGACCGTGGGTGCCGTTAACCTGGCCGCTGTGCAGGCCGACGCAGAACCCGACGGCAGGCAAGGCAGCGAGACGACCACCCTCGTCCTTGCCGACGATCACACAGTGGTGCGCAACGCGCTGCGAATGCTGCTCGACGCCGAGGCCGATTTCGAAGTTGTCGCCGAGGCCGGCGACGTCGACACAGCGGTGCGCTACGTGCGCGGTCACAAGCCGACGGTGTTGATCCTTGACCTGAACATGCCGGGTCGCTCCAGCCTCGACGCGGTACCCGACATTCGCGCCGCCTCCCCGGACACGGAGATCGTCGTCCTGACGATGCAGAACGAGCCGGCCTTCGCCCGCCGGGCGCTGCAGGCGGGCGTCCGTGGCTACGTGCTGAAGGAGGCGGCGGACGCCGAGCTGGTGCAGGCGGTGCGCAGCGCTGCCGCCGGTGACACCTACCTGCAGCCGACGCTGGGGGCGCGGCTGGCGGCTGGCGAGGATGGCAAGGGTGGCGGCGAGCTGAGTAACCGCGAGCGCGACGTGCTGAGACTAATCGCCCTTGGCCACACCAACGCCGAGGTTGCCGAGCAGCTCTACATCAGCATCCGCACCGTGGAGAGCCATCGCGCTCACATCCAGCAGAAGCTGCGCCTCTCCAGCCGCGCCGAGCTGGTCCGCTTCGCGCTCGAGCAGGGCATGGTTGAAACCTGAGTTTGGTTGGAGTTGATCCGCCCGTCAGGTGACGAGCGGGATCACGCAGCGGTATTTACGTGTGTCGGCGTGGGACGTGAAATCGAAATCGCCCGCCGCTGAGATTGTGACGACGGGAAAAATGTTTTTGTCGGTGAAAAGAGGGATGTCACTACTCCACTCATCACCAGGGTCAAGGACAACACCCGGTTGCTGAGAGAACGCAGCGAGCTGCAGCGCCTCCGGCAAGGTCCCACCCTGTACCGCACACGAAGTCGCAGCTGCTGGAGCGCTCAGTGCGGTTTCGTGCGCGGAGCTCTGCCAGCAGGCGCCGGCAAACAGTTTGGTGCCCGGCATGCAACCGGCGGAGTGCCCGTTGACGGTCTGCGCGTTGACGGCATTGACCGCGTTCACGGCGGTCTGTGCATCAGCGGCGCTCTGCGCGGTGTCGGCGGCCAGCGCGTGCGCCGCCTCCGGTACTTGGCCCAGGGTCAGCTCGTCAATTTCCGCACCGGTAATAGGTCCCGCCTGGGCGCCGAGCACACCCTTGAGCACCCCGGCCTTGAGCCGGTTGGCCGGAATCGAATGCACCTTCAGTCGGTTTCCAGGCAGCGATTTCACCTTCACCGCCTTACCGTCGATCCGCGCCTTCTTAGCCGCGTAGACCGTCCCACCCAACCCCACAAACAACGCTAAACCCGCAATCACCAATGCCGGTGAAGGCAGCCGCATTCCCCGTCTCATATCTCCCTCCCTAGGTCCGAGAAACGATGCGTCGCGACCCTAGCCCGCGCCCCGTATTCGGGCCAAGGCCGCTGGACGAAAGTTCACCGATAGACTCGGCCGCGTAAATACGGTCGGTGGTCAAGGGAAGTCCGGTGCGAAACCGGCGCGGTCCCGCCACTGTGACCGGGTCAAGGACGTCGCGGGCGCGTGAGCGTCAGCCACTGGGGAGGACACTGAGTCTCCGGGAAGGCGCGGCGGAGGAACCCCGGAAGCCAGGAGACCTGTCCCCGGCCAGCCATGACGACCCTCGAGGAAAGGGCGGCTTTTATGCCAAGACTCGTTCCGTTCCGGCTGGTGGCTGCGTGCGCACTGGCTTTGATCTCTCTGTTCTCGCTCACCGCGGTGGCGGCGGCCAAGGGGCCGATCGCCGACTTGCGCGTGGTTGGCAAGAACGGCAAGACCCTCGCTGAAGACTCCTTTGGAACCGGCGGCCAGGTGTCGGTAAAGCCGAGCTCGAAAGCGACCTGCTTCGGTCCCGGCACCGGCGGCAGCGGCAAAAAAATGGCCCTCAAAGGGCCGACGGCGCTGGGGATGCTTGCCCGTGCCGCGCAGTTCACGGCGGCGCTGAAGCCGCTGTTGATCACCGACCACTTCGTCGATGAATTTGGCCTTGGCATCTGCAGCATCGGCGGCACCGCCGCGACCAGCAAAAGCAGCTGGTACCTGAAGCTGAACCACAAGGCCCAGTCGGTCGGCGGCGAAAGCGTCAAGGTGCGCGCCGGGGACGAAGTGCTCTGGGGCTACGGTGGCTATCCGTACCCGAATGAGCTGGCGCTGAGCGCACCGGCCGCTGTGCAGGCCAACGTGCCGTTCACCGTCACCGTCTTCTCCTACGACGAAAAAGGCAAAAAGTCGCCGGCTGCCGGAGCGACCGTGAGCGGCGCCTCGGGCCCGACCGATGCGGCGGGACACGCGACGGTGACGCTCGCGGCGCCCGCCAGTCTGGTTGCCAAGCATGGCAAGGACACTCCATCCGCTCCCGCGCCTGTCTGCGTGGATGGGACGTGCCCCGCAACGACTAAGTGACACCTCGCCGCGGCACGGCGGTTGCGATCGCGCTGCTTGGAGCGGCGCTCGCGGCTGCCGGCTGCGGCCTCGGCCCCGGCAGCGGGGTCGGAGACGTCGAGCTGACGGTGACTCGGGACTACGGGACCGTGCCCGTGCTTCATCGTCAGGTCGGCGACCTGACCGAGTCCGACACCGTGATCCGGGCGCTGGAAGACAGCGCCGCGATCACCACCCGCTACGGCGGCGGCTTCGTGCAGTCGATCGAGGGCCTGGAAGCGGAAGAGAGCGTCGACCGCTCGCTCGACTGGTTCTTCTACGTCAACGGGGTCGAGTCGACGGTCGGGGCGGCGGACTACTCGCTACACGGCGGCGAGTCGATCTGGTGGGACTACCGGGACTGGGGCGCGGCGATGCGGGTTCCGGCGGTGGTCGGTTCCTGGCCCCAGCCTTTCAGCGGCGGCTACGGGGGCGAGGCGAAGCCGGTCGCGGTCGAATGCGTCGGCGGGGGCACGGCCTGCGCCGCGGTCGACGAACGGCTGGAGGATGCCGGCGTGAGCGTTCCGTCGCGGCCGCCCGACGATGCGATCCGGGTGCTCGTCGGTCCCTGGGCACGGGTGCGCCAGGATCCCGCCGCCGGTCAGATCGAGGACGGCCCACAGACCAGCGGCGTCTTTGCCGACTTTCGTGGCGCGGGGGGCGGCTACCGCCTGGTTGGGCTCGACGAAGCGGGAGACGAGCGCCGCCGCTTCGGCACGGACGCCGGCCTCGTCGCCGCAACCCGCCGTTACGAGGACCCGCCGGTCTGGGTCGTGACGGGGGGGACCGCAGCCGGCGTGCGGGCGGCCGCCGATCTACTCGACGCGGCCGACCTGCGCGACCATTACGCGGTCGTCGCCGATGGGGGAGGGGAGACGGCGCTGCCGCTCCGATGAGATCACCGTTCGCATACACGCCAAGGCCGCGGCCGCTGCAGTCGGCCTCGCCCGGCGCTGCCGTCGCCTATCTCGGCTCCCTGGTCGTCGTCGCCTTTCTCTACTCGAACCCGATCGTGTTGCTTGCGACCGGGGGGGCCGTTGTCATCGCGGGAGAGCTAGCCGGGGCGCGGCGAGCCGTACGGGCGGCGCTCTGGATGGGCTTGACGCTCGCCCTGCTGATCGTCGTCGTCAACGCCCTGGTGGTCAGCCGTGGCGCGACGGTCTTGGCCCGCCTCGGAGAGTGGCCGCTCTTCGGCCAGGTCAACGTGACCCTCGAGGCGATCGCGGCCGGTGCGGTGCTTGGCCTGCGCGCTGCTTTGGTGATGGTCGCTTTCGCCGTCTACTCGGCCTGCGTCGATCCCGACCGGGTGCTGCGCGCCCTGCGTCCCATCGCCGGCCGCTCGGCCCTGACCGCGACCCTGGTCTCTCGCTTGGTGCCGGTGGCCGCCGCCGACGCCGCCCGCCTGCGCGACGCCGCCCGCCTGCGCGGCCCCGGAGCCGCGCCCGTCAGCAAGGCACCGCTGGCACGCCGCCTCCTGGCGGGCTCGCTCGACCGAGCCGTCGATGTGGCGGCGACGCTCGAGCTGCGCGGCTACTCCCTCCGCACCTCGCCCCCCTCGACAGGTGCAACGCGTTCTTCCTCATATAGGTCCACAACGCGTTACACCTCGCGTCGAGGCGGCGGGCGATCGCGCGATCGGACCCACCGGACCCACCGTCCCCATCTCCCACGATCGCGCTACGACCGTCGTTTCTACGTCACGGGCATCGTTGTGCTGGCCACCGCGATCGCCGGCAAGGCCCTCGGAGCCGACTCCTTCGCCGAATACCCGACGATCGAAGTAGGCACAGGCGTCGCCACCCTCGCGGTCTCGGCGCTTGTCCTGCTCAGCGGCCTCGCCCCTTGGCGCCCTCGGCCCAGTCGGGCTGCCTCCCCAGCCGCCAGTCGCCGAACTGCATCAAATTCCCTACCTGCTGGACCGGGAATTTGATGCAGTTCGGCGGCCCTTCCCCTTCGGCGATCCATGCCGTCCCGGCCCTGGCGGTGGAGGCCCTCACTTACTCCTACCCAGGTGCCGCTGCCGCCCTGCGCGACGTCTCGCTCACTTTGCCTCCGGGCGAGTTCGCCCTCCTCGCCGGCCGCTCGGCCAGCGGCAAGTCAACCCTCCTCCGCGCCGCCTGCGGCCTCGTCCCACACTTCCACGGCGGCGAGATCGAAGGACGCATTGAAGTGGCCGGCATCGACGCCATCGCCTCCGGCCCTGGGGAGCTAGCCGCCGCCGTCGGCTACGTCGCCCAGGACCCCGAGACCCAGGTCGTCTCGACCACGGTCAGCGCCGAGATCGAGCTCCCTCTGGAGCTGCGCGGCGACCCACCCACCTCTCGGGCCCGCGCTGTGGAGGAGGTAGCCCTAGCCCTCGCAATCCCCCGCCTGCTCGACCGCGCCGTCGATACCCTCTCCGGAGGAGAGCTTCAACGCGTGGCTCTCGCAGCGGCCCTCGTCACGCGTCCGGCACTGGTTCTCCTCGATGAGCCCACCTCGCAACTCGATCCCGTCGCAGGCGATGAGCTCATCTGGCTCTTGCGCCGTTTGAACGAGGAGTGGGGGGTAACTGTGCTCTTGGCCGAGCACCGCTTGGAGCGCTGTCTCGCAGCCGCCGACCGCGTCATCGCGATGACTACAGGCTCCATCGCTTTCGATGGCCAACCGCGCGACTTCCTGGCCTGGGCGCAGGGGGTCGACGACGCCCTGGAGACCCCAGCCGCCAAGCTCTTCTCCCTCTGCGGCATCGAACCCCTCCCCGTAGGCGTCCGCGACGCCCGCCAAACCCTCGCGTCAGCCAGCCCTGTCGATCGAGGGGAGGCGGACCCCCTCCGAACGGCTTGTACTTTTTCGGCAATCCAATCTCGGACGGCCCCGCCCGATCCACCGAAAAAGTTGAGAGAGGAGGGGGTCCGCCTCCCCTCAACCACAGCGCTCCGCGCAGCAGCGCTTTGGGTAGAGCTGACCCAGCGAGAGACCCCCCGCGATGTCCTCAAAAGCATCGACCTGAACGTCTCGGCCGGCGAACGAGTAGCCCTAATGGGCCGCAACGGAGCCGGTAAGAGCACCCTGCTGAAAGCTGCCGCTGGTCTACTCGATCCGATCCGAGGCAAGCTCGAGACCCCGAACGGCATCGCATTGCTGACGCAGAACCCGGGTGACTACCTTGTTCGCGAGCGGGTCGGCGACGAGCTCCCTGGCAATGCTGGCCTGACCGCCTTGCGGCTTGTCGGCCTGGAGCACACCGTGGACGCCGACCCCCGTGACCTCTCCGGCGGCGAGCGCCAGCGGCTCGCGCTTGCGATTACGCTCGCAGGCCGGATGGAGGGAGACGAACTGCCGGGGCTGGTCGCGCTCGATGAGCCGACTCGCGGTATGGACCGGGCGCGCAAGGACGATCTCGTCGGCTTGATTGAGGATCTCGCCGGTAAGGGCGCCGGACTGCTCGTCGCCACCCACGACGTCGAGTTCGCGGCCGCCTTCGCCGAGCGGGTCGTGCTGCTTGGCGACGGAGTGGTGATTGCGGATGGACCCGCGAACGAGGTCCTCTCGGGCGGCTGGTACTTCGCCACCGAGGTGGCGCGGGTTCTCGATCTGCCGGGCGTGATCACGCCCGAGCAGGGCGCCGAGGCGCTTGGCAAGGACGGTGGCTGATGTCCTGGCAGTTGGCCAGCTTCCTGATTCTCACCGCCGTGCTGCTTGGCGGCTTCGCCTGGTATGAGCGCTCGCGGCCGCCGTCACAGGTGGTCGCTCTGGTGGCAGCTCTCGCCGCGCTGGCGATCGCCGGCCGGATTGCCTTTGCCGCCTTTCCCAATGTCAAGCCGACCACCGACATCGTCGTCTTTGCCGGCTATGCGCTCGGACCGGCGCCCGGCTTTGCGGTCGGCGCCCTAGCGGGTCTGGTCTCCAACTTCTGGTTTGGGCAGGGTCCGTGGACCCCGTGGCAGATGGCGGGGTGGGGAATGTGCGGGGTGATCGGGGCGGCGCTGGCGCTCGGAACCCGCAACGCCAGTCGCCTCAGCCTCGCCGCGGTTTGCGGTCTGGCCGGCATCGCCTACGGTTTGCTCTTGAACTTCTCGCTCATGGCTACCTACGGCGGAGATCTCTCACTGGAGCGCTTCCTCACTTTGGAGGCGCGCGCGGTGCCGTTCGATGTTGCGCACGTCGCCGGCAACGTCGCCTTTGCCCTGATCGCCGGGCCCGCGATGGTGCGGATGCTGATTCGCTTCCGCCAGCGCTTTCAGTGGCGCACGCCCGCCGTTGCCGCTGCGGTCTTGACTGCGCTGCTCGTATTGCCGGCGCTAATGCCGAGTCCGGCCGGGGCGGCGAGCACCGATCGCGCCGCGAACTGGGTAGAAGCGGCTCAGAACGCGGACGGAGGCTTTGGCTCCGCACCTGGGGGCGACTCGAGCGCCGCCCTGACGGGCTGGGCGATGCTGGGTCTCGAGGCGGCGGGGCGCAACCCGTTCGACGTCGAGAGCTCCGGTCGCACCCCGATCGACTACTTGCGCGGGCACCTCGATGAAGTCAGCAGCCCCGGCGATCTCGCCCGTACGATCGTCGCGCTCGAGGGCGCCGGCGCCGATCCCCGCTCCTTCGGCGGTCGCGACCTGGTCAGCGCCCTGCTGAGGCGGCGCGCGGCCAACGGCTCCTATGTCGGCTGGCCCGGGACCACCTCGTTCAGCGTCATAGCCCTGCGGGCGGCCGGAGCCGACGGGAGCCTCGACAGCACGATCGCCTGGCTGGCCAAAGTGCAGAACGGCGATGGTGGCTGGGGGGATGTACCGGGGCAGCCGAGCAACGCCGACGTCACCGGCTCGGTCCTGCAGGCCCTTCCCGACACGAAAGCCGCCCAGGGCGGTCTCTCCTACTTGCGCAAGCACCAGCGCGCCAACGGTGGCTTCGCACTTGGCGCCGCCGGGGCCGTCAACTCGCAGTCGACGGCGTGGGCGGTGCAGGGCATGATCGCCGTCGGCGTCGACCCGGCCACGATCAGTTCCAGCGGCAGCAGCGCGCTCGACTACCTCGCCGCCCGGCAGGCGGACGATGGCCACTACCGCTACTCGGAATCCAGCGACCAGACGCCGGTGTGGGTGACGGGCCAGGCGTTGGTCGCAGTCGCCGGCGATGCGCTGCCGATCGCGCCGCCGCCGCGTGAGCCGCCGACCACAGTGTCGCCGTCGAAGGCCGCGCCGCCGCCTCCCGGGGGAGGTACGAGCCCCTCACCGGGCTTCGAATCGGTGGCACCCCCCTCGACCGGCAACAGCGCCGGAGGCGCCGGCGTACCGACCCTGCCACCGGCGACCGGTGCCGTTCCGGCGCCACCGTCCAAAAACGGCGGCGCAATCCCCGAGGGCAGCGAACCCGAAGCGATCGCCCCTGGCGACCAGTCGTCCGAGCCGGTGACCGTCTCCGACAACTCCCCGTCCCCATGGGCCCCAATCGGCATCGGCCTAGCCGCCACCGCCCTAGCCATCGGTGCCCCCTGGTGGCTGGGCCGCCGCTACGCCTGGTAGCGGCACGAAACGCGGATTTTCCATGTCAGGCATGGAAAATCGAGGACTCGTCCTTGCGGCGGCTATGTTGCTGCGGTGGACGTCGATACCGCGATTCGAACTCGCCGCACGCATAAGGCCTTTGGGCCTGAGCCGCTCGAGCGGGAAGAGCTGCTTGAGCTGCTCGACCTCGCGCGCTGGGCGCCCAATCACCACCTAACGGCGCCGTGGCGCTTTCGGGTCGTCGGCCCGCTGGCGCTGGGGAGGCTGAAGAAGGCGGCTGGACCGGAGGGCGCGGCGAAGCTCGACCGCGCGCCGACCCTCGTTGTCGTCTCCTGCGCGCTCGGCGCCGATCCGATTCAGAACGAGGAGGACCTGCACGCGACCGCCGTCGCTTCCTACATCGTCTTGCTCAGCGCCCACGCCCGCGGCTACGCCGGCTACTGGCGTACCCCCGGCCTGCTGCGCTCCACCGGTGGGCGCGGCGCCGTCGGCCTGCCCGACAACGAGCGCTTCGTCGGGCTGCTGCATCTGGGCCACCCCCGGCAGGAGAAGGAGCCACCGGAGCGGCCCTCGATCGAGCAGGTCACGGAGTTCCTCGACTGATGATCTCGCGCGCGGCAGCAGTCGAGGCAATCGCCGGCCAGCATTTCGAGGTCGTGGTGATCGGGGGCGGCATCACCGGTGCGGGAGTCGCGCTCGACGCCGCCTCGCGCGGCTATTCCGTCGCCCTGCTGGAGCGCGGCGATTACGCTGAAGGCACCTCCAGCCGCTCCTCCAAGATGATCCACGGCGGCCTGCGCTACCTGCAGAACCTCGACCTCGGCCTGGTGCGCGAGGCGCTGCTCGAGCGCCAGCTGATGGTCCAGCTCGCCCCGCACCTCGTCTACCCGACGCCCTTCCTCGTCCCGGGCTTTCGCGACGAGCGGCGCCAGCGCGGCCTCGGCATCGGCCTCAACATGTACGACGTGATGGCGACGACGCGCGTCGGCCGCAGCCGTCGCGAGATGCGCTCCTCCAAGGAAGCCGACGCGGACTACTACTGGTCGCCCGACCGCCACCGCACAATCGACCGCGACGAGGTCCTGGCGCTGGTTCCCTCGCTGGAGCCGCGCGACCCCAAGAACGCCTACCTCTTCTACGACTGCCAGACCGACGACGTGCGTTTGACGCTGACGATCCTCGGCGAGGCGGAGCGCTTCGGCGCGGTGATGCTGAACGGCTCCGAGGTGACCGAGGTGCTATCGGGCAACGGCCGTGCCACGGGCGTCGCATTTGTCGAGGCCGGTTCCGGTGAGCGCATCGAGGTCACCGCCGACAACGTCGTCAACGCGACCGGGGTCTTCGCCGATCGCATCCGCCCCGAGGAGGTGATCGAGGAGGAGGACGTGCCGAGGATCTCGCCCAGCCGCGGCACCCACCTACTGATCGACCGCGAGAAGCTCTCGACCGGCTCTGCTGCTTGCATCGTCCCGGCGGGAGAGGGGCGCGCGATCTTCGCCCTGCCCTGGTACGGGCGCACGCTGGTCGGCACGACCGACAATGACTTCGAGGGGGACATCGACCACCCGCGGCCCGGCGGCGAGGATGTGGCCTACCTGCTCGATGCGGTCAACGGCTTCTTCGGCACGTCGCTCGGCGCCGATGACCTGGTCGGTGCTTACGCCGGCGTCCGTCCGCTGATCGCGACCGGCGACCCGAAGAAGTCCGTTGACATCTCGCGCAAGGCGGAGCTGTATGAGACCTCGTCGGGGATGCTGACGATCACCGGCGGCAAGCTGACCACCTGGCGGCGTATGGCCAAGCAGACCGTCGATCGCATGGTCGAGCGCGAGGGTCGCGAGGCGGTTTGCCACACGGCGGAGATCCCGCTCGGGATGGAGGCACGGCCCGAGGACCTCGAAGCGCCGGACGGGGTGGGGGAGGAGGCGCTCGAGCAGCTCGCCTTCCGTTATGGACACGCCGCCCGCAAAGTGCTCGCCCTCGCTTGCGAGGACGCGAAGCTGGCGCAGCCGATCGTCCCCGGCCGCCCCGACCTGCTCGCTGAGGCCGTCATCGCCGTGCGACACGAGCAGGCCCGCAGCGTCGCCGACGTCTTGCTGCGCCGCACCCGGCTCGGCTTGCTCGCCGCGCCGCAGTTGCGCGATGCCGACTCGGCGCGCCCGGTGGCGGCGGCAATGGGTGCCGAGCTGGGTTGGTCGCGCCGCGAGGTCAAGCAGGCGGCTGAGGCCTGGCCGGCCGCCGCCGCGGAGGCGGGCATCGACCCCGCTGGCTCACCGACCGAGTCGCTGCAATAACCTGCCGCGTCAATGAACAAGGTCGAACTGGAGTCCAAGCACCTAGCCGAGCTGCACGAGCTCGCCGCCGAGGCAAACGTGCCGCGCTACCGCATGCTGCGCCGCGCCGAGCTGATTGACAAGCTCGCTGACGGGGGCGGTGATGCAGCGCCGAAGCGGGAGGAATCCCGCGGTGAGCGCCCACCGCGCCGCGAGCGCCCACAGCGGCGCCCCCGCGAGCGTCCCGCTGCCGAGCGCGAGCGGTCCTCCAACCGTGAGCGATCCTCCCAGCGCGACCGGCCCGGCGGCCGCGAGGCCCGCCCAAAGCCGGCTGCAAAAGAGGCAAAGCCGGAGTCGCCGCCCGAGCCTGCACCCGCACCGCAGCCAGCCGCTTCGGATGCCGAGGGCGCGCGCCCCAAGCGTCGCCGTCGTCGCCGGCGCTTCGGCCGCAAGAGCAAGGGGCTGCGCGTCCACGATCTGCTGTCGCCGCCGCCTGGGCGTCAGGCTCTTGTCTATGGCGAGAGCCGGCAGGCCTGCACGGCGCTACTGCGCGAAATCGCTAGCGAGCTAGGCGGTGCCTCCGACGGTCCCGACCCAATCGCCCTGCTGGTCGATCCCAGCCCCGAGGAGCTAGCCGACTGGAAGCGCGAGGCCCCTGAAGCCGAGCTTGTAGTTGCCGCCCAGGCCCGCCACGCCGGTGACGCCTTGGCGCAAGCCGTCCGTCGCGCCGAGGGAGGCGAAGACGTGATCCTCCTGGTCGACTCGCTTACGCGCCTCGACGATGCAGAGGCAGCAAAGGGAATCTTCGACGGCGGTCTAGGCCAACAAGCCAATGGCTCCCTGACCGTCGTGGCCGCCCTAGAGCGCCCGTCCTGATAGCCCGGTTCGGGTCAGGGGTGGAGCGTCTTGCACTTTTTCGGCGCTGACCTTGCGGCGCCAGCAGATCGACGTACCATCGAAAAAGTTAAGCGGAACCCCTGACCCGAACCGGGCTACCGCCGATACGCAATTCGCCGCCAGCTCGGCTCTTTAGACAGCTCGATCAGCTCTGAGCTGCGATCCGGCTGCACGTAGCCGAAGGTCTGGGTGCGCTCGTCGAAGACGACGTCGAGCTCACCCTCCTTGACCCGCTGGTCGAGCCAGGCGCCGCGGAAGACGAGGCGGCGCAGCCAGTGCACGAGGCTGCGGTTGGCGGGGCCGACGAGGTCGTCCCAGTTCTCGTTGATGTGTTCGCCGAGGCGCGAGCTGGGCTCGGCGATCTCGCCGCTGACCGCCAGGTCGAGCAGGTCGTCGAGCTCCTCCTGGCTCAGTCCCTGGTGGACGAAGCCGAGTTTGACCGCGGCTTGCTCGACCCGCTGCCCGAAGTCCTCCTCGTTGAAGGCAAAGCGAAGCTCCCCGTACTCGAGCACGTAATCGGAGCCAGACTCGTAATTCCCTCGGCGGGTCGTTTTCTTATCCACAGTTGAAGCCCATCGTCTGCTCTCGCAAGCCCAGCGGGAGCAGGTGCTGGATCATGCCGGTCATCGTAGTCCGATGCCCGTGCGGGCCTGTGCCTGAAACAGCGTTTGCACCCATGATCGATCCATCGCGTAAAGCGGTGGGGGAGGGACTGGAGTTCTCACGGCTTGCTTGGGCGTGGACCGGCGGAGGTTGCGCTTTCGTGGTGTGAGGGTTGAGCGTGTGCTTGGCCGCAACGTTGCGGTCGCCACGGGCTTTCGTTGCCGCTTGCTCGGTCTCGCCTGGCTCGACCGAGTCGGCGCCGGCGCTGGGCTCCTCATTCCCCGTTGCTCCTGCGTGCACACCTTTGGCATGCGCTTCGATCTCGACCTCTATTTCCTCGACGCGCGCGGCGCGGTCGTCGCTGTTCGCCGATCCCTGCCCCCGCGGCGGATCGCATTTTGCGTGGAGGCGGTGGCTGTCCTCGAGGTTCCCGCCACGCAGGGGGGAGAGATCTCCGGGCTCACCGCTTAGGCCGGCCAATGCTTCCCCAGCGACGAGAGATCGCGAGCCTGGTGGTCTGTGAGGACGACGCGCCGACGCTCGAGCTGCTCTGCGACAACCTCGTTGCCGACCGCTTTGGGGTCTTGCCGGCGCCCAGTGCTTCAGACGCGCTGCGGCTCTGCAGGTTCAACCACCCGGACCTGCTCCTGCTCGATCTTTCCTTGCCGGACGCGTCGGGACTCGATGTGCTGCGTGAGATTCGCGCCGCCGACGGCGTCACGTCGCGTTTTGATCCCGGTCTGCCGGTGATCGTGCTCACTGGCCAAGGGTCCGACGAGGACCGGGTGCGGGGCCTGGAAACCGGTGCCGATGACTTCCTCGTCAAGCCGCTGTTTTACCCCGAGCTGCGAGCTCGGATCGCGGCCGTGTTGCGCCGTGGGCTCAGCGGCCGGCAGGGCCCGCTCCGGGTCGGTGAGATCATTGTCGACTCGGCACGGCGGAAGGCCTGGGTCGGCGAGCGCGAGGTAGCGCTCTCGAACAAGGAGTTCGGGCTCCTGCGCGTGCTTGCAGGTGATCCGTCGCGGGTCTTTGCCAAGCGCGAACTGCTCGAGGCCGTTTGGGGCTACCGCACCCCGGCCCGAACGCGCACGCTCGACTCGCAGCCCACGTCTCGTTTTTCTGAGCTGGTCTTCGGCCCTATTCCCATCCCGCATGGAGCCAGCCCAGAAACACAAGCCTGACGAGGAGATGGAGGCCTTCAGGGTCGTCCTCTCCCCAACCGCTGCGTCTCCAGACGACGCCATCAACCTGCGTGGCGCCCTAAGTCCGTTCGAGGCCCACGTCGCCTACGAGAAGTCGCATCCATTCATGGACGGCAACGGGCGCTCGGGTCGCGCCATCTGGGCTTGGATGATGCAGCGAGAAGGGCTGGATCCCTACTCGCTGCAGTTCCTTCACCGCTGGTACTACCAGTCGCTCAACGCAGCCCGGCCAACTCAGGGGAGCCGGTGAGGGCGTGAAGGCCAGCGTAATCGTTTCGGCGCCCAACCTCCCGAAGGCGCGCGAGTTCGCAGACGCGGCCTTCAAAGACTTCTTTGACGTGGAGCCCTTCGAGATCGTCGAGGTTGACGTGGAGCCCTTCGAGATCGTCGAGGAATCGTCTGGGTCAGAGAACTGCGTCCAAGACATAGCGTTCAAGGGCTTCCAGGTCGTCTCTTGGCGTTGTGAGTTCGTCGCGGCTTCGAGGCCGGCGGCCGCATGATCGGCGGTCGCGAGCGCCACTGTCCTCGTTGCGGGGCTGAAATCTGCACGTACAACGCAGAACCCTTCTGCTGGCCCTGCACGGATCTAGCGGGTGAGGGTTTCGCCTGGCACTGGTCAGACGTCATCAGCGAATGGGTGCGCATCCCGATCCTGAAGCTGGAGCCGGCCTGGGAACCGAAGCCTGGAGACATTGTCCTGGCCGAGGGCTTTACGCCTGCGCCGAGGAAGCGAGACAGATGGGATAAGTGGCGAAATCTGGAGGCGGCCCATGCATTCGGGTAGACCGTGCCAAGGGACCAGAAAGGATGGCCGCCCTTGCCGAGCGGCGGCGCGCGGAAGTGGCTTCTGCCTAGTCCATGAAGAGGGCTACGAGCCTCATCGAACTCGTTATTCCCTGCGGCCCGGTCAACGCCGCAACCTTGCGAGGCGTGCTGCAAGAAGAGAAGAGCTATCGCTGCAAATCGCTCAGCTTTACGATGCTGGCGTTCCACGGACCGAGATCGCCAAGATCGTTGGTCGGGCATGGCAGACGGTTGAAACGCATTGCCATCGGTTGCGGAAGGAAGGCCGGATCAAACCCCGGAACGAGCCGGTCCGAGTCGACGATGAGATGGGCCACGAGATCGCCTCCCTCTGGCGCGAAGGGGCGACGGGTCGAGAGATTGCCCTCCGATTTGGCTGGACAGAATCTCGAACCCGCACGGTCATTTTCCGGCTGCGGGCAAGGGGCTTCGACCTTCCCGGTCGTTTTGACGCAAAGAAGGAGCTTGCGGCTCTTATAGAGGCGCAGCGCCTCGAACTCGCACTTCGCCACCGTGCACTTCGCGACCCGCGGCACTGGACCGCACGGAGCATCGACGCTCCCCTTACCGAGGACGGCTTCACCATCCTCGACACCCTCGGAGCAGAGGACGAGAACTTCGCGGAGCTGGCCGCATGACCCTCCAACCCCTAGACCTCGTATGCAGCTCCTGTGGCTTCAGGGTTTGCGCCAAGGGACTCCAGTTCTGCGACTCAGCCCTTGAACAAACAGCTTCCTTCTGCACCCTCGAGGAGTACGAATCTCGGCATGCGGGGGAGGGGAACTAGTGGCTCGCTACGTGTGGATCACTGAGCGCCAGGTCAAGGCCGTCGAGCGCGCGGTCAAAGACGCTGAGCATCGGCAGCCTCGCCGCGGCTTTGCCGGCTCGTCCTCCAATTATGAGCCCGATCGTCAGAGGGTCGAACGCGAACGGGACCGGTTCGCTGAGGAAAAGCGATCCGACGCAGATGCGCTGAAGGAGCTTGTCGAGAGCGTCGATGTCGTCGCCGGACTCTCGCCAATGGACGAGGCCGCCGACGCAGCACTGGAGCGCAGCCGAAAGCGCGACCAGCACAATAAGCGGCTCGAATTTGAACGGAAAAATCGCCAGGAGGATCGCGAGCGCGAAGCAGAGCAGGACCCCGCCTCCTCCACCCAGCCAGCAGTTAGGGAGGCAACGTGACCGCAGCAGAGAACCGGCGCCGCATCGTCCTCCTCCAGAACGAACGTAAGGGGATGCCACCCGCAGCACCCGATACTGCCCAGCGTCTCGCTAGAGGTGGGAAGCGCAGGCTGGGTGGAGGAGAAGTTGCCAGGGGAGTGCGGATCGCATGAGCCTCGCCCCTGCCGAGCCTTCGGACTTCCGCGAGCCAGAGTTCCCTGGCGATCGCGTCCTCGCCCTAGAGGCAGTTATCGACGCCAAGGGTCAGAAGCTCCCGAGCCCGCCGGTCTGTCACGGCAAGGCCAACTGCTGCGGGTGCCCTGCCTGCGAACCGTCCAAGCACAAGCGAAGGAGGCTTCTCGCCGCATGAGGTTCGACAAAGAGACCCGCACACAAATCCGTGAGGCCGCTCCGGGCTCGGTGACGATCAAATGGCCGGCGGGAGCAGAAGAGCCGCAGAAGGGCCGCACCTACCGCGTCCAGAGTCTCGAGGAATACGAGAAGGCCAAGAAAGAGCGCATCGAGTCTCCCGACACATGCCGCGAGGTCTTGGCCCAGATGCACGAGCGCCACTACGGGACGAAGCCAGCCGGTTACAAGCCGCTGCGCCGGCGTCGCCTCGCCACCCGCTCGCTCACCGATGAGGACTGCATCATCGTCGTGGGCATAGAGCCCATTGGCAGGAAGGCGTGGGAGGCAACGGTGAGCTTGCACGAGGAGGCGGACCCGATCCGCCACCTGCACATGAAAGCCCGCGTCCCGGCCGGTCCGCACCCACTCGAGGAGATTCACGAGAAGGTCGAGACCGAGCCGGAGCAGATCATCGTCGCCCCAAGCCGTACCGAACGCGAAGATGAAGACGAGGCCCTAAGAGTCGAGCATGTGGCCAGCATCGACAGCGCGGAGATCGCCCGCCTAGAGCGCAAGCTCGCCAGCGAACGCCGCCGCGGCAAGCCCGGCAAGCGGACCCGGATAGCCCTCGAGCGGGCGAAGAAACGAGGCGCTCTGGATTCCGCCGCTGTCCTTGTTTAGAATGCCACTCAACTCCCGTGCCCGATAAGCCCGCTCCGCATCCATGAGCAGATGGGCCGCACGACTGGGGTAAAAGTTTCTCGCGATCCTTCATCGCGACTCGACGCGGCTTCGACTACGCCGCCCTCTCGAATCGGCCCGCAGTTCAAGGGCCGCCAAGCCTGAGGCTATACATCAGATCGCGAGTTGCACCCAGCGTCCCTGTAGCTCGCGCACATAGGCTTCACCCGCCACGGCCAGGGGCGCACAAGGCGCGTGGCGGTTCCCAACTTCAGGGCCGATTTGACCTCCGGTCACTCGGTCTCACACTTCGAGGGACGGCTCGTGCGCGGGCACCCCTGTTCGGTAGCCAACCCGCGCAGGGCCGCGTGTACGTGAAGAAGCCGGCCGGCGCCGACTCCCTCGAACACCTTGGAGCATCCCGCTGTAGCTCAGCAGGTAGAGCGCCGTTGCTTGGGCCGCATTGTGGAACGGCTTCCACGGCCCACGACCAATAGCGGAGGCCACCAGTTCGATCCTGGTCAGCGGGCGCTGCTCCGAGTCTTCGCAGGACAGCACCGGGTCCAAGAACCCCGGCCCGGTCGGAGAGCCGGGACGCTGGCAATTGAAAGAGCGAGGCTCCAAAGGGAGCGTCCTGCCGCTCGTCTCGCTCGCACACATAGATGCGCCACGGCGTTGGGGGATAACAACCTGGCGCCGTGGCCCCCAACTTCGCCGCAGGGTAGAGCAGTCAGGCAGCTCGCCGGGCCCATAACCCGGAGGTCGTCGGTTCGAATCCGACCCCTGCTACTAAGGCACTCGCCGGCGTGGTTGCGAGGCCCAGGACAGGTAGAGCCCACCCCCTTCGGGTGGGAGCAGCGCGCGCCCTCTACCTGCCCGATCTTCCGCTCGTCCCTCACCGCGAGCACATCGGACCAGCGAGACCCCGACCGCCCACATGCGAAAGCAAGGGCGGCGGATCCGCTGGCCGCTTCGCAGCACCCTCTTCCAACAAGAGGAGGTGAGCATGGAGATAGGAGACGCAGTTCGCTACATCGACGCCCACGGCAAGCAGCACGCCGCGATCGTCACTCAGGTCTGGTCCCAAGCAGCCCCGACGCAGGCGAGCATCAACCTCGTCTACGTATCCGGGGATGACAGCGAGACGGACCAGTACGGCCGCCAGATCAAGCGCAAGACCTCGATCGTCCACAAGGACGACCAGGGCGCACCTGGCAACTACTGGGAGTAGCGCTCCAGCGGATCGGTAGGTGCCGAGCAGGTGCCCCAAACGCCGAGACGCCCCTCAGTTCACTGCCTCGATGCAACCGAAAGGAAGCCGACATGGCCGCCAAGAAAGCCTCTGCCAAACCCGCCGAGCAGCATGCCTGCCCGAACTGTGGCTTCTGCCCGCACTGCGGGCGGAGCGATCGGCAGCAGCCCATGATCCCGGCGCCCTTCCCGATGCCAGTTCCCGCTCGGCCCTGGCCTCGCCCCTATTGGTACGGCGAACCGCATGTCTATAGCGGCGGTAGCTCGGTCGCGATTCCTCGCTTCGGTGGAGGCTCGATCTCCATGCAGGCCACCCACCACTGCTGATGTCCTTTACCGCAGGAGTAGTCGTAGGAGTCCTTGGCACCCTCGGTGCTATTGCCGGCGCGATCAGCATCTGGTACCTGATCGTCAAGAGCGGAGAAGGGCTGGGGGACTGAGCCCCGATGGGCGTCGTCCAGCTTCGTCCACCCAAGGAGCGCAAGCCCGGCCCGTACAGTCGTAAGCGCCGCTGCGCCAACCCCACCTGTCGCTGCTACCTGCGTACGTGCAACCCCGGTCCACTCTGCGATCCGTGTTGGGCCAAGACGATCCCTGTTGAGGAGAGGAAGGCTGCATGAGCGCCCACCCCTACTACGAACGGCATTGGCATGAGGACGAGCGGCGGTCGCGACAGCGATTGACCCGAGAGGCAAAGGAGAACCTTTGTCTTGCCGCCATAGCAGTAGGGAGCCTGGCAGGGCTGGCATTGATCTGGTGGTTGGGTTGAGACCTCCTCGAGGCATTCCGCCCTTGAGGCCGAGGCCGGTGGGATGAAGCTGCCAAAGATCGTCGTGAGCGAGGGCAGGCTCTTCCGCTTGAAGGGCGGCTCGGTTCATCGTGAGCCAAACGGCAGGGCATCGGTCAAGCTCTACCTCCGGTATCTCGGCAGGGTTCAGGGCAAGGGTTGACGATGGCTCGCTGGAAGCAATCACCTGCATGTCGCCATTGCTCCGATACGGGCATGGAACCGGGAGGGCAAAACCGACACATCGTTGTCATGCCCCAGCCCTGCCGATGGTGCAAGACAGGGGAACGGGCACGTCAACGGCTTGCCGACCAGGTTGAGATCGGAAACATGCCTCCGGCTCCCGTCAAGCCCCATCTCGTCATCCACTGCACTTACTGAATGCGAGTCTGCCTCGGCATCCCAGGCAAACCCTGCGCTCGCCTCACCTCCAAAGGCTCTCGCTGCCCCACGTGCCGACGTGAGTTCGCTCGAGACCGGAGAGCGAAGGGGCGTACGGGAGAACGCGGCTCGACCCACGCCTCTCGTCAACGCCGGCAGCGAGTCCTCACCAAGGCCAACCACCGCTGCTTCTATTGCACCGCGCTCGCCTCGATCGAGGACCACTACATCCCGAAGGCCCACGGCGGGTCAGACGAGGACTCCAACATGGTCGCTGCATGCCAGCCTTGCAACTCAGCCAAGAGCGACCAGATGCCGGATGAGTTCCTTGCTTCGGAGTGGCTGGAGAACCGGCGTCGAGAGGTGGCTGAGCGCCGAGATGCGGGGTAGAATGCGGGGTATGGATTGGCGCAGCCTCACCGATGCCCAAGTCAGCTACCTGCTCGATGCCATCGAGATAACCCATTGGGAGATTGGGCAGTGGGTCAGTTTGAAATGAGATCGCGCCTGGCCTTGATCTCCCAGTCTTTCGCGCCGCTGAGCCGCTAGCAACCGCTCGGGTACGGGCAAGATCCTGTCGCGGTAATGCTCAAGTCTCAGGAGGCCGATAAGCCCCCATGAGATCGGCTCGCCCCCTGGCGATCGCAATGAAGTTGATCCCTGTCCAAAGGGGGGCGCTGGCATGACCCAGAGCGGAGCGTTGTTCTACGGAGACAATCTCGATGTTCTCCGCACGTACGTCAGCGACGAAAGTGTCGACCTCGTCTACCTCGATCCGCCGTTCAACAGCAACGCCAGCTACAACGTCCTCTTCGCAGAGCAGGACGGATCGCGCTCCGCGGCCCAGGTAAAAGCCTTCGGCGACACCTGGCGGTGGGATCAGGGAGCCGCTATGGCCTACGAGGAAGTGGTTGAGGCGGGCGGTGAGGTATCGCAGGCCATGCGAGCGTTCCAGACGCTTCTCGGCCCAAGCAACATGCTCGCCTATCTCTCGATGATGGCTCCGCGCTTGGTGGAGCTGCGGCGTGTGATGAAGCCGACCGCTGCGATCTACCTTCACTGCGATCCAACGGCGAGCCACTATCTCAAGCTCCTTATGGATGCCGTCTTCGGGCCTGAGAACTTTCGAAACGACATCATTTGGAAGCGCAAGGCCGGGCGCGGAGAGACCAACTCGGCTGCGATTCGCTTTGGGGTAACCGCAGACAATCTCCTCTTCTACGCAAAGAGCAAAAAGACGCCGTTCCATCGCCAGTATCGCGAGAGCAACCCCGACTACATCGCTTCCAAGTTCACGCACCGAGACCCAGACGGCCGCCGTTATCGCCGCGACAATCTCACGAGCCCTTCGTTCCGTCCAAATCTCACCTATGAGTACAAGGGTTATTCGCCACCAGCAAAGGGTTGGGCGGTTTCGCGCGAGCGCATGGAGGAGATGGACCAGGAAGGCCGCCTCTACTTCCCGCCTGACAAGTCCCGCCGCATTCAGCGAAAGCGGTATTTGGACGAGCTAAAGGGCGAGACAGTGGACAGCCTTTGGGACGACATCCCACCCATCAACTCTCAGGCAGCTGAGCGACTCGGATACCCGACACAAAAGCCGGAGGCCCTGCAGAGATCGGCGTTCTTATAACTATGCGGGACCCAACCCCAGCGATGCGAACCGAGGCCGCCGCCGCCGGGGTCTATCGCTCCGGATCGGAGGGCGTCGGAACCTGGGGGGATCACCCCCGCATACAGCTGTTGACGATTCAGGAACTCTTGGATGGAGGGCAGATCGACAAGCCGCCCGGTGTTGGAAGCCTCCGCCGAGGCTGGCAGGACACGAGGCCGCCCAAGCATGAGCGGCGGTATGCGACCGAGCCGCTGTTCCCCCACGGAACTGGAGCAGCAGAGCGCTCCGTTATCAAGCGGCCATAGGTGGCTTGCGCGAAACCCCTAGTCCAGCAGCGCTGCGATCTCTTCCAGCGACCAAACGTGGTCGGTGACCCCCGCCGCCATCGCCGGAGTCCGGGGGTAGCGCTCCTTCAGCGCTTGGTGAGGGCGGGCGAAGTTGTAGTACTGAAAGTGGAGGCTCACGGCCGCCGCTAGGTTCTCGATCTTGCGACTGAAGCCGTTGGTCAGCCGTGTGAAGCGGCGCATCCCCATCCTCATGGTCAAGTTCTGGCGCTCGACGTAGCTGGTTGAGATCCGATCCGGATCGGGGTCGCCCTTTCGGGGCAGGCGCTTCGTGCCTGTGCAGACCGCCGGGCTGTATTTGCCCGGCTCCCCACCCGAGGCATAGGTCTTATGGATCTGTGCCCAATCGACTTGATGGCGGAAGGACGGCCCCACGGTCCCTTCGTACATTCGGTGGCCGTCCGTCGATAGCTGGATGCGGTCGGCCATCCGGCTCGCCAGGTCGGTGAGGAAGACTTCGGCGTCGTCGGAGGTCCGCTCGCCGACTAGCCAAGAGGGGACCAGCTTCGTATCGGCGCAGATTGCCGTGAATGTCCAGACGTCGCCGTAGCCATAGGTGCCCTTGAATTCCTCCGGGACGTTCTTGTTCTTGGCGTAGCAGTAGGCCCAGATCTCGTCTGCCTCGACTACCTGGCAAGGGAGATCGACCAGTACGCCGTCCTGATACTCGGCGCAGGCTTCCCCGAGATCGACCAGCAGCTTCGTGATCGTGTTCTTGGCTGCCCCGGTCATTCGGACCGTTGCCCGAATTGAGTTGCCCTCGACCAGGCAGCCGATGATCTGAGCCCGCTTCTCGATAGACAGCCTGTTCATACTGACCATTATGCTTGAGCTATCGGACAGAAAAAGGCCCAAAGATTCCTGAGCGAGACTCTGAGCGTTCCTATAGGCTCTAAGGTGCGCTATGGCGCGGGCAGGAGCGCAAAAGAACCGGAACGGGAGAGCAAACGGGGAGGCTTCGGTCGCCGCGAAAAAACGTGGCGCAAAAGCCAAAGCAGAGCCGACCCCTAAAGTCTGGACTACGTCGCATCGGCCGGAAGCAGCCCTTCAGCCAACTCTCGTAGAGCCGCTGCTTGAGTTGCGCGAGCAGCTCAAAATGCCGATCTGGCTGCTTCTCCACAACGACGATAAGGCGTCGCTGATGGATTGGCGGGTCCTTCGAGCGTTTCTTTCGGCCCGGGATGAAATGGCGGGACAAAAAGTTGCCCTAGTGATTGACTCCCCCGGAGGCTATGCAGACATGGCCTACCGCATCGCGAGGACCTTCTGCCGTCACTCCGGAGGGTTCACGGCGGTGATCCCGCGGTACGCGAAGAGCGCAGCCACTCTTTTGACGCTTGGCGCGGAAGAGGTCATTTTCGCCCACGATGCCGAGATCGGACCGCTGGATGTCCAGATCTACGATCAAGAACGAGAGGAGCGCGGGTCGGCGCTGGACGAGATACAAGCCCTGGAGCAGTTGCACCAAGTTGCCCTGAAGCAGCTTCTGCAGAACTTGACGCTTATGCGCGTTCTAACGCGACGCAGGTACGACGTCGTCATGCCGCATGCAAGCAAGCTGGCGAGCGACATGATGACTCCGCTCCTCGACAAGATCGACACCGTCCACTACGCGAAGCAATCTCGACTCCTGGCCGTTGCCGAGGATTACGCGGTTCGTCTGATGACTCCGCGCGTCCCCCGCCAGCGCGCGGTTCAGATCGCTGAGCGCTTGGTCAAGCAATACCCCGAGCATGGGTTTGTCATCGACCGCGACGAGGCTGGAGATTTACTAAATATCTCTGCGCATTCCGACGAAACGGAGGCGACGCTTCGTCAAATTGAGCAATATATGTGGGACACCGAGAAAGTTGAGGCCTTTGGCCTCCTCAAGGAGATGAAATGAGGCTCGATCAAACCGGCCCTGATGCGATCGTAGGTCGCTCAAGGGAGATAACGGAAGAGCGCTGGCCGGATATCAAGGGTGAGCTAGACAACGCGAAGTCGATCCCGATAGTCGAGATCGCCGCGTGCACGCCATTGGTTGATTCCAGCGACCAAGACACCTTCGCCTCGATCACGCAGATAGCGGATTAGTCGCGAGAACCTAGGACCGCCGCCAGCGGGCCTTGGCGGCTGCTCGCGCGATCTCAGAACGGCGCTCTGGCGAAAGGCGCTCGGCCCGCCGCTTCCCACCTTTTTCGCCTCCAGATCGTCCAGCTCGCGCCTGCGGGCTCTCAGGGCTAGGCTGCGCGTCGTCGGTGGCATCCCCAACGATGGCGGCAGCAAGACGGTTCAGGTCGGCAGGCTTCTTGGACTGCTTGGCCATGTTCAGAGCGTAGCGGGGTCGTCGGGCTTGAACCGGCCATATCGCACGTCTCCCGGTTCCCACCTGATCCCCTCGAAAAACTCGCCCGGCTCGACTTCGAGCGCAGCAGCCAGCTTCGCGACCGTATCCACGCGGGCAATCCGCAAGCCTCGCTCGAGATGCGAGACCTCGGTGCGATGGACGCCGGCTCGCATGGCGGTCTCTTCTTGAGATTGGTCGGCTTGCTTGCGCAGGCGGGCAAGGTTGGAGCCGAACTGGTCGGCTACCTCCCTGCTCACCAGGCGTCCAGTCGGTGGCAGTGGTAGGCGGCGGGGGTCGGCAAGAGCGTGTTGCCGTGAAGCCTGATGAGGCCGTAGCCGACCAGCTTGGACACAGCTCGTTTGACGATCCTCTTGCCGCCGATTTCGCGGCTCAGTTCGGGGATCGTTCGGTAGTGCGGGTTGACGGCCAAGACCAGCGCGAGGATCGCTCGCTCAGCCACTTCATCATCACGCTTAGGATTCGCCTGCATCGGAAGGGGACCCCTTTCGGTGCCAGGCGCCCGGGCGTTCCACCGCCGCGGGCGCCATTTCGTCTGTTGGTCAGACGAAGTTAGCGCGAGATCGGCGCTGCGTGGGCGTCATTTCAAACTGACCCACTGCCGGAGATTGGTCGCCACGATCTCGACGTGTGGCGCTCGCTGGCTGACGAGGCTGAGCGGCGAGGACTGGTGGAGGCCGCTGCGGAACCTCGATGATCCCATCGGCAACGTGACAATCAACGCCGCCCCAAGCTGTATCGGCTCTGAGGCCGTTGAGTTCACGACCTACATCGGCCGCGACGGGACGGGCGGCGTCCGGGAGGGCTGGCCGCAGCGATGACCGGGGAGATCATTCACACCATCGAGTACGGCTCTCAAGGAAGCTGGCAGGCCGGAGCCATTCACTGGGCGCTATGTGCATGTGGCTGGGTGAGCACGCGGGATCCGGACCTGCCGGTAGTGGAGGCCGACGTACGTGGTCATCTGGCAGACGTTGGAGCTGCGTGAGCCACCAGGCAGGCCTGCGTTTTCCCGCTCTCGCGGAAATCCCTGATCGGGTTGACCTGCGAGACGTGGCGGCTGGCCTCGCGAGTCTCCTTGCCTCCGAACTTCCCGACCCCGATGGCAGCATGCAGCGCTTGGCTGATGAAGTAGCCGAGCGATTTGGCGAGCCGACGCTTGAGGACCACGAGCATTTCGGCCTGCTTGTTGTAGTCGTAGCCGTAGGGCCGCGGCCCACCTCCCCAGAGCCCGTCTTCTCGCCTCTTCCGCAGCCCAGCCTTCGTCGCGAGTGACCGATCCACGCGCTGATGGTCGGCCGTCTCAGACTTCGCTGGCGCAACTGGCGATGGGCGTATCACTGGCGACGCCACAACGCCCTGCGAGCAGAGTGCGAGTTCCTCGGCCTGGCGCCCCGGCCACCTGATGCTACCCACCGAGGCGAGTGCGCCACCGAGCTTGACGACCGCCGCCGTCTTCTCATGCTGAAGTCGATAGGCACGGTCGTCAGCCGACACGCTGAGGTTGCACAGGAAGTGAGCGCTGGGATCTGGGCCGAGTTCGAGAGACGCTTCGGCCCGATACCGCGAGAGGACACCTCTGGAGCAACGTTCAATGCGCGTGCTTTGAGTGCAACTGGCGCAAGGCCGATGGGACGGACGCCGAACCGAAGCACCCGAAGCACCCGGCAGGGGTAGGGGGGCACTATGAAACGTCCTGTCTACAGCACCCCGACACCGGATGCCCCGGTGATTTCCGTTTGTACGAAATTGGGAGGGTCAACAGCCCCGGCCCTCTGACCCCTGCCCTGACGGGCAAAGGAGGCCCGCCATGAAAGGCCGCCCCCCCAAGAAGAACCCGGCCCGGCGGAACAAAGGGTCGACCAAAGCGGAGCTGTCCACGGGCACCAAAGTCAAGGCTCCGAAACTGCCGACCGGCGTTTGGCACCCGCTGGCTCGCCAGTGGTGGAAAGACATTTGGGCCTCGCCGATGGCGACGGAGTTTCTGACGGCAGACCACCACGCGCTCTTTCGTCTCGCGAAACTGATCGACGACTACTGGATGGCCGAGAGTCCGAGCGCTCGCAAGGAACTTGCTGGGGAGATTCGCCTACAGCAGCAAGCCTTCGGCTTGACGCCCTTCGATCGCCGCCGGTTGGAGTGGACAATCGAGACCACCGAACGCGAGAAGGCGAAGGGGAAAAAGCGCCGCCAGAAGGAGCCCGCCGGCGACTCGACTGATCCCCGCACCGCTCTTACGTGAGCACCCTTGTAGTTCCGGCGCTCGACAAGACGCCGTGGCCGACGCTCGGCCCCCAGGTCTGCGAGTTCATTGAGGAGTATCTGGTCTACGGTCCGGGTGACTTGCGCGGAGAGGCTGCGGTAGTCGACGCCGAGACGCGGGCGCTGATCTATCGGATGTACGAGGTCTACCCGCAGGACCACCCGAATGCGGGTCGGCGCCGCTTCAAGCGCTGCGCCATATCGCTGCGAAAGGGCGTGGCGAAGACCGAGAAGTCGGCCTGGATCACGGCTGTCGAGCTTCATCCGGATGGCCCCGTTCGGTGCGATGGCTTCGATGCCGACGGCGATCCTGTCGCGGTTGCGGTCACTGACCCCTACATCCCGATGGTCGCCGTCACCGAGGAGCAGACCGAAGAGCTCGCCTACGCGGCTCTCTACGCGATCCTCTCCGAGGGGCCGCTGGCCGACCACTTCGATATCGGCCTTGAACGGATCACCCGGATGGATGGAACCGGCCGCGCTGTCGCCCTCGCTTCAGCACCGGGGGCGCGAGACGGTGCCCGGACCACCTTCCAGCCCTTCGACGAAACGCATCGCTTCATCCTGCCCCGGCTGGTCGACGCGCACACTACGATGCTCGCGAACACGCCGAAGCGAAAGCTCGCGGACGCGTGGTCGCTCGAAACGACGACCGCGTTTGTCCCCGGCCAGGGGTCGGTTGCCGAAGGCACCTGGCAGTACGCCGAGATGGTGCAGCGCGGCGAGATTGATGACCCGCGCCTCTTCTTCTTCCACCGCCAAGCTGGCGACGACCACGATCTCGAGACTGACGATGGCGCGAGGGCCGCGGTGGTCGAAGCTTCGGGCCCGGCCGCCGAGTGGTCAGACATCGACTCGATCGTCTCTCTGCGCCAAGACCCCAAGGTCGACCTTCCCTACTGGGAAAGGGTGTGGCTGAACCGGCCCACGCAGTCCGCGAGGCAGGCATTTTCTGTCGAGCGCTTTTCGGAGCTGGCTGATGCCGAGTACGAGCCGGCCACGGGGACTCGCATCGTCATCGGCGGCGACGGCGCTCGCTTCCGAGATGCCTTTGGCCTGATCGCCATCGAGGTCGACTCGGGGCACATATGGCCCTTGGGGATCTGGGAGCGGCCACTTGACGCCTCCGATGAGTACGAACACCCGACTGAGGAGATCGACCAGCGGATGATTGACGCTTTCGAGCGCTACTCAGTCCGCCGCGCCTACATCGACCCCCCTCACATCGACCACCTGCTCTCGCGGTGGGAGGCGCGGTGGGGAGAACAGATCGTCCGTTGGGAGACCTACCGCAACCGACAGATGGCAAACGCCGTGAGAGCGTTTGCCGCCGCGATGAAGGCCGGGGACTTCTCGCACTCTGGCGACGATGACCTCACCCGGCATATCGCGAACTCGCGCCGACGCGATCTCAAGATCCCCGACGATCAGGGCAAGCCGCTCTGGGTGATCGAGAAGGAGCGCCCGGACTCTCCTCTCAAGATCGACGGCGCGGTTGCCGCGGTGCTTGCCTGGCAGGCCCGCATGGACGCCGCCACGGCATCGGCCGCAGAGCCGTTGGTTGCCTGGCGCTGAACCGCCCGAAAGGATTCGCATGAACTTCACCCCTCAAAAGCTCGCCATCGCCCTCTATGCCGTGGCTGTCCTAGGTGCTGCCCTTGTAGTTGCAGGGGTGGCAATGGTCTCGGTGCCTGCTGCGTTGATTGTGGGTGGCCTGTCCCTGCTGGGTGGGGCGCTCTTGGCGTTGAGGGTGGATGTCTGATGCTCCATATCCACTGGCATCGAGAGGTGCGCAACACGGGGGTTTGGAGTTATCGGCAGTGCCGATGCGGCAAGCGCGAGATCGCCCATGTGGGGGTCATCAGCCCGTCTGCCGCTCATGGGTTGAGACCGGCGATGAAGTCGCCAGTGCCCTCTTCAGTCGTCAAGCCTTCCGACGCGGCACGCTCTGCGAGGCCGGTTCGGCCGAGTCCAATGCAGCGGAGCATCTGATGTTCGGTGGCAAGTGGCTTCGGGGGACGCCGAATCAGCTTCTATCGCTCGGCCAGGTTACCTTTCGGTATCGAGGGCAGGTCACGTTCCAGATCGAGCGCAGCTACGGCATGTGGTGGTGCCACGATGGTTTCCAGACGCCGCCTGACCTGAGCCAGCGGAGCTTCAATCGGCAGTTTGGTCTTCCAGTCAGCGACCCGGGAATGTGCTCGACCATGAGAGACGACGGCTGGGGCAGCTTTACCAAGAACGGCTGCCTTCGGAAGATCTGCCGGGCAATCGATAAGGAGCTTGAGCGGACAATGCGCGACGACGCTGCCTACCTGGAGCGGACGGCGGTGCATGTCTGATGCGGGGTCGAGATTGGACTGGAGCCTGGCAAGCCCTGATGCCAGCATGGTTCACGGTCGGCGCATTCGTCGTCTTGGGTCTGCTCGCGGCTGCTCTGGAAACGGCCAGCGAAGTCGCTGCCGGTATTTGGGCGACCGTCATGTTCGCGCCCGTCTTCTGGTGGATGGGGCAGGAGACTTACGGCAACGTTCGTGATGCTTGGCGCGGCGAGGTAACTCGAAACTCAGGCGCCCAGCAGCACTTTGAACGTTGTCAGCGCCTCGGTGAGATTCCGCCTGCGCGTGACCCCGGTAAGCCGAGCGCATGAAGCTTTACCAGGCGCTTGGCTCAAATGGGGAGACCCGCTCAAACTCGATCTCGCTCTCCGAACTGCTGACGCAGCTGGGTGGGCTGAACGGGCTCCAGCCGCAGATGCCCCCGACGCTGCTTGGCTCCAAGCAGGAGGAAATCCCCGCCAGCTTCCAGGGCTACGTAGAACATGCCTACCGGGAGAACGGGATCGTCTTCGCCTGCATGTTGGTGCGGATGTCGCTGTTCTCAGAAGCGCGGTTTCAGTTTCGCCGCCTGAAGGACGGACGCCCTGGGGAACTGTTTGGCACCGACGCCCTGAGCATCCTTGAGAAACCCTGGCACGGGGCGACGACGAGCGACCTTCTCTCACGGTGCATTCAGGACGCCGACTTGGCGGGGAACTTCTTCGCCACCACCAAAGGCCGGGGCAAGGAAAAGCGAATCGTGCGGCTGCGCCCCGACTGGATGACATTCATCCTGGGGAGCTACTCCGAACCGTCGCGAGAAATCGGAGCCTGGGATCTCGACACCGAGGTCATCGGCTACGTGTATGAGCCCGGCGGTAAGGGCAGCGGCGAAGAGCCGCAGTTCCTTCAACGCGATGAGGTGGTGCACTTCGCTCCAATTCCCGACCCGCTTGCGAGTTTCCGCGGCATGTCCTGGCTCACTCCGGTGGTTCGCGAGATCATGGGTGACAAGGCTGCCACGACGCACAAGCTCAGCTACTTCGAGAATGGCGCATCGCCCAACCTAGTCGTGTCCTTCGACAAGGACATGAACCCTGACGAGCTCAAGAAATGGCTCGACGCATTTGAGGAGAACCACCAGGGCGCGGCAAACGCATACCGGACGCTCATCCTTGCCTCCGGGGCCAGCGCCGACAAGATCGGCTCCGACATGAAAGAGGTGGACTTCAAGAAAGTCCAGGCCGCCGGCGAGAATCGCATTGCGATCGCCTCGGGCCTCTCGGCGATCATCATCGGCCTTGCAGAAGGGATGGAAGCCGCGACGCTCGCCAACTATGGACAGGCGCGTAGGCGCGATGCCGATGTCACGCTGCGCCATCTATGGCGCAAGATGGCGGGAGCGTTCTCTACGTTGATCGAGGTACCGGGCGGGGCGGAACTTTGGTACGACGATCGCGACATCAGCTTCCTCCAAGAGGACCTCAAGGACGAAGCTGAAATCCAGCACAAGGAAGCGATCACGATCAGGCAGTACGTCGATGCTGGCTTCACGCCAGAGTCAGCCGTCGCGGCCGTTGAGTCGGGCGACCTAAGCCGCTTGGTTCATACCGGCCTCTTCAGCGTTCAGCTTCAGCCACCGGGGACCAAAATCGACCCGCCAAACGCCCCGGCACTTCCCAGCGGCGAGTAGCACAGCCGCGTAGTTACTAACTCGTGCAGTGGGGTCGGCCCGCTGCGCCTCTCCACCGACCCCTCCAAGGAGGAAATACACGTATGTCCGCAACCGCGACTACTAAGACCCCGCCGCCGAAAGACGGCCTGGTGCGTGCCGCCCGCCCGGGGCTTGAGGTTCGGGCGACAGAGGGCGGTGGGATGCCGAAGCTCACCGGCTACATGCTCCGGTTCAACGAATGGACGGAGATTGACAGCATTTTCGAGGGCCGATTCCTCGAGCGCGTTGCGCCTGGCGCGGCGAAAAAGACGCTCAAGGAAAACGCGTCGATGCGGATCCTCTTCAACCATGGTCATGACCCTCACATCGGGGAGAAGCCGCTGGCCCCGCCGGAGTTTGGTGAAAACGCTGAGGGGGTCTTCTACGACGACCCCGAGCTGTTCGATACCACCTATAACCGCGATCTCGTGCCGGGGTTGGAGGGTGGGCAGTACGGGTCCAGCTTCAAGTTCCGCTCAGTCGTCGAAGAATTCGACGAAGACCCCGGTGTCTCCGAGCACAACCCGGACGGCATCCCGGAGCGCACGATCAAGGAGCTGCGTCTCTACGAGGGTGGCCCAGTCGTCTTCCCGGCCTACGAGGGGTCGAGCGCCGGAGTTCGAACGCGCTCGCTCACCGATCAGGTGTTCATCGACGGGTTGAAGCGTGATCCGACCCGCGCAATGGATGAGCTGGGTGAGCTGTTCGCTGGCTGGGTCCTACGTGACCCCGAGCGCGCACGCAAGCTGATCGAGAGGGCAGAGGCCGAGCCTGAGTCCGATGAGGCCGGCGGTGGGGGTGGCGGCGACGGCGGAACGCCTGATGCGCCCGCCACGCCTGAGCCCAACCCGGACGAGGAGCCGGCCGAGGCCGACAAAGAACTTGACGAGGAGCCGCCCGAGGAGGCACTTCCCGAGGAGGAGGCGAGCGATGACGCTCGCGACAAGGCACTCCCGCAGGATGGAGCCGAGGCATCTCACTCCGATCAGGGGAGCCGCAACGCGCCAGTAGGCGCACCCGGTTCAAGGCCCACGCCGCCCTGGCGTGCGGACCAGAAACGAACGCCACCTTGGCGTTCCGCTGAGAAGGAGAGTAGAGATGACTATTGACGAGCTGAAGGCACGTCAGGACGAGATCCGCTCTCGACTGAAAGAACTCGATAGCGAGTTTTCCGGTCGGGAGATGACCACCGAGGCCCGCAGTGAGTGGGACCGGATCGAAGAGGAGTTCGAGACCAACTCCAAGACCCTCACCGAGCTGGAGTTCCGGCGCGACCGGGTCGAGGAGCTTGCGGGCAAGCCCGAGAATCGCGAGGAGGGCACTGCGTTCCATTCCCGTCGTCCCGGGGTGGTCCATGGCGATGAGATTCTGGGATCTCTCGACGATCCGGTCGTCGGTTTCAGGCCCCGAGGAGGCAACCCGCCAGCTGAAGGAGCGCGCCAAGCGTGCCCTGGAGCAGGCGGACTTTGCCCACGAGGAGGCCGAGCAGGACGACACCCAGGCCCATGTTGAGAAGTTGATGGCCCGGAAGGATGGCGCCCACGGTGTCGTCTCTCGCCGGATCATGCAGACGGGTAGCCCGACCTACCGGCGTGCCTTCCAGAAGAAGCTCACCGGACAGGAACTCTCCCCGGAGGAGCAGCGCTCCATGAACCTTCTGGGCGAAGAAGGCGCGGAAGGCGGCTTCGCCGTTCCGTACACGCTGGACCCGACGTTCAACCTGACTTCCAACGGGGTCGAGAACCCGGTTCGACAGCTCGCGGATGTCAAGCAGATCACCACGAATAGCTGGAAGGGCGTCAACACCAGCGGCACCACCGCCAACTATGACGGCGAAGGTGAAGAGGTTGACGACGGTTCGTTCAAACTGAGCCAGCCGGAGATCGACGCTCACCGTTGCAGCGTGTTCGTGCCGTTCAGTTACGAGTACGGCCAGGACTTCGGCTCTCTGGAGACCGAGCTGGCGACGGTGACCCAGGACGCGAAGGATACGCGGGAGGCTTCCGCATTCCTGACCGGCACTGGCGAAAAACAGCCGTTTGGTCTGCTCGTCGGCGCCACCACGGGTGTCAAAGAAACGGCCACCAAAGAAGTTCTGGCGGTTGCCGACCTGTACACCCTGAAGGGTGCCCTGCCGCCCCGCTACGTGCCTGGTGCATCGTGGCTGGCGAACGACGCGCAGTACGACCGCATCCGTCAGCTCGATGACGACGGCGGGGCGGACCTCTGGGTTCAGCTCGGCGACGGTCGCCCGGCCAACCTGATCGGGAAGCCCGCTTACGAGTGGTCCACGATGGACGGGTCCACGACTGGCGGCAAACTGATCGCGGTCTACGGCGACATCAAGCGCTGCTACGTCATCGTGGAGCGGCTCGGGATGGCAGTGCAGATCATCCCGAACCTGATGGGCGAAAACGGACGCCCGAAGGGCGAAAGCGGCTTCTACGCGTTCTGGCGCAACGGGGCGAAGGTCCGTGATGCCAACGCGGCCCGCGTCCTGAAAGTCAAGGCGGCATAACACGGGGCTGAGCTAGAGGCCGGGGCGCTATGCCCCGGCCTCTTTCGCCATCTTTGGAAAGGAGTCACGATGAGTTCCACCACTGTCGTGGTTGCGAAGCGTGCATTTTCAGTAGACATCAACGGAGCCCCCCGAAGCGTCAAGCGCGGAGAGACGTTCCGCAAGGGGCACCCTGTGGTTGAGGGGCGCGAGCACCTGTTCAAGCCCTTCAAGGTCGACAACGAGATCGAGCAGGCCACCGCCGCTCCGGGTGAGAAGCGTCGTGGCGGTCCCAAACGCGGTAAGAAAGCCGCCGAGAAGGTCGAGGAGAAGCAGGCCACCGCCGCTCCGGGTGAGAAGCCCGCCCCAGAGGATGGCTGTCCGCCCGCCGAGTCCGGCTCAACAGAGACCGAGGCAACCGCTGATGGTGCCGACGCCAAGGAGGCTGCGAAGTCTTCAGCCGATAAGGAGTAGGTGCAGTGGCCAGGGTGGTAACGCTGGCCAACTTCCGTCCGGCTGAGCGAGCTGATGGCCAGCCTTGGACCAAAGTCCGGGTTGAGGAGGTAGACGACCCATCTCACGATTGGGACGAGCTCAAAGTCATCTCGCTCGAAGGGGTTGACGAAGACCCGGCAGAGCCGGCGCTGCGGAGTTTCACAGTCTCTGTGTCGAAAGACTGGGTGCGCCTGGTTTTCCTCGACGCAGAAGACAATGAAGATGCTCCACTAGCCCACGTCTACGTGCCCGGGCCTGCGTTTAGGCCGGTGGGGGATGACGTGGCAGCGATCATCCTGGCCCGCACCTATACGGGCTCGGGAGAAGACGACGACGTGATGTCCGTGCTGACCGGCGGAGAGATGGCCGGCGAATTCAATTCCGAGACCCGCCCCACCGGGGAAACGCTGGATAGCCGCCTAATCCCTCAAGCCTGCATTGACGTACAGCGGGAGGTGGGAGAGGTGCCCGGCTTCTTGATCGGCGACGCCAGGCGCATCACAGCGATTCGGGCGGCCGCTGAGGCGGCCCGGTCTTCCTACGAGCCAGACGGGATGACGGGCGGCATCTACCAGACCCTTCGCATGACCTTTGACGAGCAGGCCGAGACCCTGCGTCGAAGGCTGCAGTGGTGGGTGGTCTCCGGAAGCCTGGAGGGCTGAGCGGTGCCAATCACCAACGGTTTCAGGAGCGGCCCCGCCATACAGGTCGACGCCCTTGGGATACAGACCACGAGGGAGACCTTGCTGAAGGCGGCGGCTCGGGGAGCGGACATGCGCCCCGCGATGTTGCAGATCCGCGAGCTCCTCATCGAGGGGCACAAGAAGCAGTTCGACTCCCAGGGAGCGTTCCTGGGGACGCCTTGGCCGGATAACTCGCCCGAGACGATTCTTCGCAAGGGCCGCGAGGGAATCCCGTCCCTTGGTCAACCAATGGTCGCGAGTGGTGACCTGCAAGAGAGCCTCGCCGGCGGCAAGGGTGGCCGGAGTCGGATTAGCAAGGGCAGCGTGAGTGTTGGCACGTCGCTCTTCTACGCGATCTTCGCAATTGCTGGCGCAGAGGGCGGGCGCAAAGGGAAAGAGCCCGCCCGTCCGCCCGTAGGGATCAACGAGGCCCAGGAGGAGCAGTCGATCGAGCTCATGGAACGCCACCTTCTGGGGAAGAGGCGATGAGCGAGCCCGACATCGTAGGGCCGCTTTTCAGCTCTCACCTTCTCGAGGAAGCCGCCGTCAAGACCCTTCGCGAATGGCTTCCTATCTACACCGACGCGGTCTACAACCGCTACAAAGTCAAGCTTCCCAAAATCGCCTCTTGGGACCTTCAGGACTCAACCAAACGGAGCACTGGACAGCAATATCCGTCACTGATCGTCATTGCCGGTGGCATTGGCCAGGACGGCACGCCTGAAGAGCACCAGGAGGGGATGTACAGGGCGTCGTGGGCTATCGGGGTCGCGGTAGCAGTCGAGTCGAGCAACCCGATCATCGCCCGGCGTAACGCCCAGTTGTACGGCGCCGTGGTTAGGGGGGCGATCGTCCAGCACCGGAGCCTTGGGCTGGAGGGCTGCGTCACCAAGTGGCTCGACGAGAACTACCCACACGGCTCCAAAGACGGCCGGACAAAGGCGGTCGCCGAATGCCTCTTCGCGGTCGAGATCGATGAGGTCGTGAGTTGGCAACTGGGGCCGAAGGACGCGCCACCCAAACAACTGCCTACAGAGGATCCAGAAATCACCGATGTCGAGGTCGAAACGGAGGTCGAATGAGCTACCTGTTCGTTGGTGGCCACGTGGAGTCGCTCCACGATGGTCGATGGGTTGGCCCCGGGGATTCGATCTCCGACGCCGACGCTAAGAGGAACTCCCGCCTCATTGAGCGCGGGGTGCTTGTGAAGGAGCCCGACAAGCGCAAGCAGCGGGCACAGACCGAGGCCGGGCAAGACGCCGCGCCTACCGAGCCTGCTGAGCAGGAGAAGAAGGAGGAGTCCAAGTGACGCTGCCTGGGGTATTCCCGAAAATAGGCGAAAGCATCATCAACACGTCTCTGCCGAGTAGCACCGGCACTGCGTTCGTGGTCGGTCTTGCGGAACGTGGCCCGGTGAATGTGCCGATCCCGCTGCAGTCGATGGCTCAGCACGCCAATGCATGCGGAGGCCGCACCTCCTATGGAGCGGCTCTTTACGACGCGCTTGACGTCGCCTTTGATCGAGGGCTGAGCCAGGCGTACTTCGTGAGGCGAGTCGGGCCTGCGGCAGTAACGGCGAGTAAAAAACTTGTCAACTCCGAAGGTGGCGACGCGCTGGAAATCAAAGCTACGTCACCCGGTGAATGGGCCAACACGGTCGTGGTCGAAGTTGTGGCCGGCGGCGTCGAAGGTACTTTCAAGCTGAGGGTCTTCATTGGTGAAGTGCTCAAAGAGTCTTCGACCGATCTTGTCGACACCGCTGCTGCGGTCGCTTGGGCGGCCAGCTACTCCTCACTGATCACGCTGAAATCCCTCGGCAGCAAAGACCCGAAAGCCCAGAAAGTCACACTGGCGGGCGGGGCGGACGATCGTGCCAACGTCAATGCGAAAGTCATTGCCGAAGGCCTGGAACTCTTCGCGCCGGATCTCGGGCCGGGGCAGGTCGCCGCACCGGGGAACGTCGCCGAAGACGTGCAGCTTGCCGTCATCGCCCACTGCAACGACACGGAGCGTGTGCCATTCCTCGACGCGGAGGATACCGGGGAATACTCGGATGTCGTGGCTGCGGCGCTTGCCCTACGGTCGGCCGAAGGAGCGCGGCAGGGGGGCATCTTCGACCCCTGGGACATCGCGAAGGGCGAAGGTGGAACTACCAGGACGGTGCCGCCAGTCGGGCGCCAGCTTGGCGCTGTTGCCGCGGTCGACGCCCAGACGGGCAACGCAAGCGAACCTGCTGCCGGCGAAAACGGCAAGGCGCGCACGGGTGGCCTAGTCATCGGTCTCGCCCGCAGTCGCTCTCCTGAAGAACGGGAGGCGCTCAACGATGCCGGGGTCAACGTTTCGATCGTGGAGGACGGCGTGCCGACCACGTATGGCTGGCGCACCCTTGCCGATCCCGTGAGCAACCAGCGCTGGCTGGCCCTGAATGTGGCACGAGTCATGACGGGGATCGCCTATGAAGCCAAGAAAGTACTTCGGCGCTACCTCTTCAAGCGTACGGACGCCCAGGGGAAAACACGCTCCACGGCCGAGGGTGCTGTCCGCAACGAGGTGCTGAAGCCCTTGTACGAGGGCGGTGCTCTCTATGGCGAGACGGAGGCCGACGCCTTCAGCGTCACGGTGGCTCAGGAGGTCAACCCCACAGATGGCTCGATCGCGAAGCTCGAAGCCGAAATCGGGGCGGCGCCCGTTGAGTTCGCCGAGCAGATTAACGAGACAGTCGTAGCGACCAGCTAAGGAGATACGCAGATGGCCCAGGAAACAACCAGACAGGACCAGGCGAGCGTCTCCTTGACGATCGACGGTCGACCGATGCCCTTCCTCTTCCAGAAGAAGTCGGGGGGCAAGATCACATCGGAAGGTTCGAAGACGAATCCGGGCGCGATGCAGCCGAAGGTCGCACACGGCGGCATCCAGGACCAAGAAGACCTCACGCTGGAATTCGAGTTCGTTCCCGCACGCGACAACGAGACGATTCAGTGGCTGAAGCCTCGGGTCGGAAAGCGCCGGGCGACCGGCGCTGAGCACATCCTCGACGTCGATGGCAACGTGAATGGGACGCTGAACAACTTCAGCGGTTCGTTTTCGGCCCTCGATACAGGCCAGTACGACGCGACTTCGAGCGATCCCCGCATGGGCGTTCTCGAGGTTGAACTTGACGGGAACCCGAGCTAGTGGCTGCGGGAGAAGCGCCTGCTGAGGTAGAGGGAGATAGTCAAGCTACCCCTGCGTTCGGCAGCGCAATCGCTGGGATCGCCAAGCAGCACGAAGAGATTCGCAGCGAGAAATCCATCAGCCTGCAAGTACCGGGCTACGAGGGCAAGATGAAAGTGGAATATCGCCTTCTCCCGGAGCCCGAGATGGATCGCCTGGCGAACCGGATCGAGGAGTCCACCCGCGGCAAGGTCGGAATGTCCGTGGCTCTCGAGGCAGAGGCCCAGATGCTTGTCGACATGTGCGACAAGATCTACGTCCGCGACCCTGAGGTGGGGGATGAGTGGGAGGTGCTGGAGGACAACGCAGGGCCGGTTCGCTTCGAAGCGCGCTTCGCCGAGATCCTCAGCAAGGCCGGCGTGGTGGTGCGCGACACGCGCGCCAGAGAAGTCGTGCTCGACTTCTTCTCTCCTCGTGCCGACAAAGCCAATCCGACCAGCCCCCGTACCCAGCCTCAGGCGGTTGAAGCCCACACCAACGCCCTGATTCTCTGGCATCGCGGTCAGCGCGAGAGCATCGCCCAGAGGCTGCTGGGGGAATAGCAGGCGGCGAGGTCGAGCAGGCCGCCTACCTCGACTCGCTCGGTCTCGACGGAGGGCAGTACCTAGCTGCCAGCAGCTCTGTCGAGCGAGTCCAAATGCTCGCGAGGGCAAAACACCTCGCCGAGTACCGCAAGCGCGAGAGAGAAGCCCTCGCCGCAGAAATCGCAGCACGAACGTGGGGTGAGAAGTAGCGCCCGAAAGGTGAGAGGGGTGACCCGTGCCTCGCAACTCGATCGATGTGTTCCTGCGGCTTCACGGGCAGAGGAAGTTCTCCAAGGAAGTAGCCGCCTCTGCGGCTGACCTCGAGGCGATGGGGGTTCGCGGGGCACGCTCCATCGCGGCCTTCTCCGCAACCGGCGACAAGATGAAGAAATTCGGGTCGAATTGGACCCGGAACGTCACGCTCCCGGTGACGATCGGTGCGGTTCTGGCGGGTAAGGCAGCCGTTGACTGGGAATCGGCGTTCACGGGCGTGCGCAAGACCGTCAACGCCACCGAAGCTCAATACGCCTCGATGGAACGGGGCATCCGCAGCATGTCGCGGCATATCCCAGTTGCTGCGAACGACCTGGCCGGGATCGCTGAGGCCGCGGGCCAACTCGGGATCAAGCGCAAGGCAATCCTGAGCTTCACCCGAACCATTGCCGACCTGGGGGTTTCCACGAACCTTGCCGGCGAGGAAGGCGCGTCGACTCTCGCCCGTTTCGCCAACATCACCCAGATGCCCCAGTCGCAGTTCCGACGGTTGGGGTCGACGATCGTCGCACTGGGTAACGCCGGCGCCTCGACTGAGAGCGACATTGCGGCCATGGGCCTGCGGCTCGCCGCGGCAGGCAACTTCGTCGGGATGACCGAGCCACAGATCCTGGGCATAGCGAACGCTCTGTCGTCCGTGGGGATCGAGGCAGAGGCCGGTGGTACCTCTGCATCCCAGGCAATCAAAGTCATCAACTCGGCCGTGATGGGCGGCGGCGACAAGCTGGGACGGTTCGCAGAAGTAGCCGGAATGGGAGCGCAGGAATTCGCCGCAGCATGGACCAAGGATCCCGCAGCCGGGCTGACCACCTGGATCGAAGGGCTAGCGCGTTTCAAAGATGAGGGCAAGGACGTACCGGCGATCCTAAATGCACTTGACCCGAAACTTCGAGGAACGCGCGTCCAGGACACGCTCCTGCGCGCCGCTGGCGCTGGGTCGCTGTTTCGCGAAAGCCTCAGCCTGGGCGCTCAGGCGTGGCGTGAAAACAACGCTCTCAGCCAAGAGGCGGGCAAGCGCTACAAGACGACTGCCTCCCAGCTCCAGATCCTGAAGAACAAGGTCATCGACGCTGGGGTGAGCCTTGGCCAGGAGCTGCTCCCACCTATGATCAGCTTCGTTGAATTCGCTGGCCCTGCTGTTGGTCAGATCGCTCACGACTTCGGGGCACTCCCCGGACCGATTCAGGCCAGCGTACTTGGGCTGTTGGTGCTCACGGGTCCGGTCGCGAGTGGGCTTGGGTACTTCGCCAATGGCATGGGGCGCGTTCTGGTCATGGCTCGAGGCATGGCCAGGGCGGGCAAGTCGCTCGCAATCTTCAATGCCGCGATGTCGGCGGGACAGGGCATCGGTCCCTCGGCGTCTATGGCCCTTTCCGGTGGTGGCGTAGCGGGAGCCGCTTCCGTGGCCAAGGGATTTGCCTTCTCGCTCGGACCGGCAGTCGCCGCGTATGGCATTGGGAACATCGTCACCTCCGCGACTAGCGGAGACTGGAAAGACGCAGGCTTTGAGATGGGCGGCGCCGCGGCGGGGGGCATTGCTGGATTCATGCTCGGAGGACCGCTAGGAGCGATGCTCGGGGTCGGCCTTGGCTCGCTTGGCGGTGAACTCGCATCTGATCTCTTCGGCGGTCTCTTCGGCTCTGACAGCCCACAGCCCCTTCTTGAAAAGCTGGCTCGTAGCTCCCGTGAAGTCTCTCGTTATTTCAAGGAGCAAAAAGAAGCTGGGCGGGCGCTGGCTGGGGCGACATCCCAGGTCTCTGGCGCACACGAAAGGCTTGCGACGGCATCCCGCGGACTGCGCGGGGCCGAACGTCTTCTTACGGTGACAAAGCGGCGCTCCGGGGCCTCATCCGATAGCACGGCAAGGGCTGAATGGCGGCTTGCCCTGGCTCAAGACAGGCACCGCCGCGCCTCCAACCGACTCCGAAAGGCAGACCGGGAGAGGGGGCAATCGCTTCGCTGGTACAAGCAGATCGTTCGGGCAACTGTGCTCGAAGAGCGCAATCAGATCAACAATTTGGGTCGGCGCAAGCAGCACATCAAGGCTCTTTATCGTGATGAAGAACGCGCAGGTGCTTCGAATGCCAAGCTGACCCAGATTGCGAAACGCGGAATCCAGGTCAGCAACGAACTCTCGGGCGCCCAGCGCAAATACAAGGAAACCCTGGTCGAAGCAGGGCAGAAGGCTGGTCCAAAGTTCGCGAAATTCCTCTCAAATGCGAACCGCTCGTCGCTGGAATTCGGCAGTGCGGTCAAGGCACTTAACAACCGCCTGCGCGTCACCAAGGAACTCACCCTGGGGCTGAGCGAAACCAACCCGTTCGCGATGCCGAGTCTGCAGAACTTCGGCGCGGAAGGCCTTCCATCTGGCCCGCCCACGCCCTTCGTTGGTCCGAAACGCCCCGGTCGCAAAAGGGTAGGCAAGAGCCAAGGCGGGAATACGCAGCTCGGACCGCTGCCCGCACCTCCGCGTGCAAGTAGAAGGCGAAGCGGCGACCTCACGGACCTGATCCACCTCGACGCGACGATCGAGAACAAGATCGACCTCGACGGCAAACGGGTTGCCGAAAGCACGACGCGCCACAGCCAGAGGGCGGCGAACCGCGAATGAGCCGCCCGCAGCTCCACCTCCTCTCCATGGACGGGCAGCTTGACCTGAAGCTCAGCATGGGCGACGGGCCAGCTACTCCGACAGCAGGCCTCGCGGGCTACGAAACGGTGAGCCGCGTCCGCAGGAAGGCGATGACGGCCTTTTCCGGGCTCGAACCGTTCCAGCAGGACGTGCCGGTGATGCTCGATGGCTTTCGGGAAGACCGGAGCATCGAGCGCCAGCTCGAACGGCTCGAAGAATTCGGTGGCTCGACTCGCTTCCACGCCTACGGCCCGATCCACCGCGAGGGGGATGTCTACGTGTTCGGGGATGAGCCCGAATACGGCGACGCGATCCGCGCTGAAGACGGCACTCTTGTACGCCAGCGCCTCACCTTGAAGCTGATGGAGTTCGTGGCGGCTGATATCGCTGGGAGGCGAGTCGGGAGAGGGCGCACCGATGTCGGCCCCGGCCGGCCCGTCGCTTACACAACGGTGGCCGGAGATACGGCGGGGAAGATCGCGCACAAGCTCTACCACGACTGGACACGCTGGAAGGAATTCGGGCCAAAGAACGGCATCAAGGATCCCCACAAGGTGCTCCCGGCAGGCCGCACGTTGACGCTGTAGGAGGCGCCTCATGGCTGCAAGCGGTTCCGCCAACAAGGCAGGTAAGGGCGGGCGCGTCCAAGGCATTGAGTCGGTCGTTGACGACCTGACCTTGATCGGCAAGGACGGCAGCCTCGAGCTTGAGCTAGGCGTGTCGCTGACGGACAACCCGAAGCTCACCCGGACCATCTTCGGTGCCTCCTCGATCGAGCTCGAGGTCTTCGACCCAGAGCGCCGACTGCTTCGCCACTCGCTCGTCTCGGAGCAGTGGGATGTCGAGTTGGACGGGATGCACTTCCGCTACCCCGGCGGGATGACTAAGAGCGGCGACACGCTGACGCTGACGCTCGAAGACCGCTGGATGGCTTTGCTTCGGGAAAAGAAGGGGCCAAAGCGCGTCGTCAGGGGTGACGGCCCGCATCAGATGACTCGGGCGGAGTTCATCAAGATGCTGGTCGAAGAAGCCTGCGGGAAGAAGCTGCGCTTCTACTGTCCTCGGCTTCACGTTGTTCAGCCGATCGACTCCAAAGCGAAGGCGAAGAAGGCCAAGCAGGAAGCCAAGGAGAACCGTGGCAAGGGCATCGGCGACGTCCGCCTGACGATGGATGGGGCCGCCCTCACGGCGGCCCAAAAGGAACTCGGTCAGGCGGCGCTGGAAATCGCCGCTTCATTCAACGCGCCCTTTGCGGTCGAAGTCGCGGCGATCGAGGCCCTGATGACCGAGTCAAGCCTTGGCTCTGCGTCTCCGGGCAACGTACTCCAAGCGCTTGAACCGTACACAAAGATTCGCTCTGCAGAGGAAGAGATCAGCGGCTTCATCGCAGGGAGGCCGACCTGGACCGGCACAACGGCGATCGGCTACCACCGGGAGAACCCAGGCGCCGCACCCCATGAGATAGCGCAAGCAGTACAGAAGTCGGGCGCCGGCGAAAGCACCGATGGCAAGTCCAACTACGGCAAGTTCGACAGCGAGGCCCGCAAGTTTGTCGAAGAGTTCGGCGGTGGTGAAGCCAGCGAAGCGATCCAGGTCAACGAGCCCTACGAATTTGTCGTCAAGAAAAAGCAGGACTACTGGTCGGTGATCAAGGAACTCGCCAAGGAGGTCAACTGGCGAGCCTTCATCGTCGGCGATGTCTTCTACTACATGCCGGAGCCCGAATTGCTTCAGGGCATGGTTCGCCTGGCGATCGACGGGGATACACCCGGGGTCGAAAACGTCGACTTCGAATACGACGGGAACAATCCGGTAACTGAGATCGAGATCGAAGCTCGTGTAGGCCAGTGGAAGCCACCGCCCGCATCGGTGGTCACGCTCGTAGACCACGGTCCGGCGAGCATCGGCTTTGGAGATGCCCCGGTCAAAAAGGATGCCAAGGGGCGCAAGGCCGGGGTGAGCAGCAACCGCAACGCGAAGACCGGCGAAGGGCGCGGGCGCTACCTGGTCGGCGTGATCGAAGTGCCGTTGGCTGACGACCCCGCTCAGCGAACAGCAACGATCAAGGCGCACAAGCCAACCGCGCCGTTGCCCGAGCCAGCCAATGCGACCAGGATGCTGAGCGCTGGTGGGACGGCACCCGGTGAGATGGGCACCCTGGAGGGAACGCCCGAGGACATCGTCAATCAGGTCGTTGACTACGCCCACGGCCATGGCTTCTCGAACGTAACGCGCGAGAGCGTCCGAACCGCCAACGCAAGCCACGGGCCTACGGTCAGCGGAGGACGCTCCGACCACCAGGGCCCGCCAGATCAAGCCTGGGCCGCTGACATCTCCAACGGCTACACCACGCCGGAGGAGGACAAACTTGCACAGGCGATAGCTGACGCCTTTGAGATTCCCTGGGACGGATCGGGACTGGTCACGGTGCAGCGCGGCGACTACGAGATCCAGCTCATTTACCGCACTATGGAAGGCGGCGATCACTTTACGCATGTTCACTTCGGCTGCCACCTGAGCTGATGCCAAGCCCTGGCCAACTTGCCCCGAGCGCCGTCAGCGTCCCCGACGCCCAGGTCCGCGCTGGCGAGATCCTGGACGACGCCACCGAAGCCCGCCAGCCCGTCCGCTGCACGATCCCGGCTGAAGGTGAGTTGCTCGCAACCGGACCACTCAACTGGCCGCCGATTGTGACCCCTGACGGGTTCTTCTACCCCAAGAAGGGGGACAGCGCGACCGTCTGCTTCCCGCAGGGCGGCCCCCCGGTGATTCTCAGCTGGGAACCGGCAGCCGAAGTTCCTGACGTTCCACTTCCGTAGCGCCCTCTCTGAACGAAGGAGTCTCCTTTGCCTGCTCCCCAGTTGGCGCATCCATTTCGCGTGGAAGGCGGTGAGGTGGCGACCGTCGACCAGGACAGCCTTGAGGAGATCAAGGCCTGCGTGCTGGCCTCGCTCCGCACCCGCTTCGGCTCCCGAATGGACGAACCGGAATTCGGAGCGCCGAGTCAGGTCTTCAAGCGCCACCCACGCCATCCCGTCCCAGACGCCTATCTGCGGGCGGTCGAACGGGATGAGCCGCGCGCTTCGGCGCTAGGCACAGAAGTAATCGAAGGCTTGGTGCGCCAAGTCGTTATCGAGGTCCAAGGGGGCTAAGGCGTGTCGGAATTCGTCGCCATTGAAAACGAAGCGAGCGCTGGCGCCTTCGAGGAGGAAACCTACGAACTACTCGAAGCGGCCTTCGAAGGCTGGTCGCCGGCCAAAGGTGGGCTGCTTGTGTGGCTGGCTAAGGCGTGGTCGCGGATCGGCGCCACGGTGGTCGGGCAGGCGAGCGAGATGTCGCGTGCCGCCTTCAAGCGCTTCGGAGAATCGCTCGTCGCCGTGCCGCCGATTCAGGCTGCCCCTGCCACGGCGGAGAGCACCTGGACCATGGTCGACAAAGCTGGCTACACGATCCCGAGTGGGACGCAGGTCACGATCGAAGCTTCGGGAGATCAGGTATTCGGCTTCGTGACGGTCGGCGATGAGGTTGTCGCCCCTGGGGCGGATAAAGCGACCGTCCTGCTGCAAGCAATTGAACCGGGCGAAGCAGCCAACGACCTCTCCGCAGACCCGGTACTGCGGGACTCGCTGGCCTTTGTCAAAGCGATCGAACTCGACGAAGAAACCAGCAGCGGCGTTGATGAAGAGGAAGAGGACGCCTACCTCAACCGGCTGGTCGAAGAGCTTCAGACGCTCTCCTTCTCGCTCGTCATCGGCCGTGACTTCGAGACGGACGCCCGCGCTGTAGCGAGCATCGCTCGAGCCAAGTGCCTGACCGCCTACAACATCAAAGACGGCAAAGAAGAAGCGCTCGCTGTCTCAGTAGTGCCGATCGACTCCGATGGCGAAGCTTCAAGTGCCCCGATAAAGGAAGCCCTCGAAGCGCGGCAGAAAGCAAAGCTGCTCTCGGGCATCAACTACTACGTCGGCTCCCCCACCTACACGTCGATCAAAGGCAAAGTCGTCTTCGAAGTTGAAGAAGGATTTGACTCCGCCACCGTCAAAGCGGCGATCGAATCCTTCTGGGCCGAAGCGTTCTCACCCGCTCGCTGGGGGTTGCCCACCACGGGCGACTCTGGCTCGTCGGGCTGGGTGAATCGCACCAAGGCATATCGCCTCAAAGCCATCGGGGAAATCGAGCGCCTCGGCGGGGTGGCGCGAGTAGTCACCTTCGAATGGGCGAAAGGCGCTGGTGCTCTCGGGACATCTGAAGAACTGACCCTTGAAGGCGTAGCGCCCCTGACAAAAGCGGGCAGCGTCGCGGTCAGCTCGGCATGAGCGAAGTCAACGAATTTCTGTGGGAACTCGTCTACGACGCGACGGGATTCCACCAAGAAGATGACCCAGCCACTGGTTACCAACTCCGCGAAGCGATCAAAGCACTCTGCGCACCCTACGAGCCCGTGTACAGCCTGGTGCGGGAACGCGACGACCAGCCGGCGCCATTCGCGCTGGCCCTAGATCCCGATGAGGTCCCGGCCCAGTGGCTCCCCTACTTGGCGCAGTGGGTCGGGGCTATCCCGACTCCCGACATGGACGAGGCGCACCTACGGGCTGAGATCAAACAGCCCACGGGTTGGCGTAGGGGGGAGCTCGCCTCGATCAAGCTCGCGGCGCAGAAGACCCTGACCGGGACGAAACGGGTCATCGTCCGCTCGCGGACCCCTGAAGTCGGGCACCACTACATCCGGACGTTGGCGAGTGAGACGCCTGAACCGAGCCGCACCGAAGCGGTGCTGCGGGCGAATGTGCCTGCTTGGGAGGCGCTCGACTACGAAGCTATCAGCGGCGTCTCGTGGGCCGACATCGCAGTGAGCTTCAAAGACTGGAGCGCGGTCAAAGCTGCGTTCATCGACTGGGCTGACTTGGCGGACACCCTGCCGAGCGAGCTGCCCGAACCATAGGAGGAGAACCCGATGCCTGAAAAATACGGCTCGCTCGAAGTCAGCGTGCCCAAAGAAAAAGGAGAGGCGCCGAACGGGCCACAGGCATTCAAGGACTTCGCCGACAGCCTGATCAAACCGCCAACGGGCGCGGCGAAACAACTGCTCATAGTGCAGAGCACCGGGGCCGTCGCCTACAAAGCGATGAAAGGCGACGCAACGCTGGCGGAAGACGGGACGCTGACGATCGGGGCGAAAAAGGTTCTCGAATCCATGCTGGCTGATGCTGTTGTGGCGAAGCTAAGCGACGAACGGGTGCCGAAAAAAGAATCGGTCACGCGGGAAAAGCTCGAAAAAGGGCTTGGCTACATCAAGTGGTACACGCCGCTCTTCATCGAAGGCAGTCAGACCCGCGAAAACGCGGCCTACGGCACGTTGACCACCCCCGACGAAATCAAAGAAGTGGTGATCCCCGAAGGGGCGATCTTGGTGGTCGACTACACCGCCCTCTGGGAAAACACCAAACTGAACAAGGGCCGAGCGGCGATCTTCATTGGAAACAACCAGCTTAAAATCGGCCGCAGCACCGCAGTCGACTTCGTCACCTCGGCAGCGATCGGGGGCTCCGCGAGCGGCAACGTAGGAGATCGACTGATGACTTTCCAGGGAGGACTCCTCAGCACGTTCGGTACCAATGTCTACACCACAGGGTCTGACTGGACCACGACGGGCGGTGCCTCTTACCTCTTCAATGAGACAAGTGAAGCTGGGCTTCATCTCGAGGTGAACGGCGTAGACAAGGAACTTCCTAAAAGTGCGCCCTATGGCGGCTTTTGCATGATCCCCAATATCACTGCCGGCACCTACAACGTATCGATCCGATTCAAGGCCCTGGAAGGCTCCGTCTCAGCAAAGCTTCGCCGCCTGAAAGTCGGCGTGATCGGCTAGCTAGAGCGTCGCAAGCAAGTTCGCATATGCCGCCCGTTCTTCTCGGACGCCTTCCCAGCATTCCTGACGATGGTGGCTCTGGCGAAGTCTGCGGCATCGGTCTTGTTCGCGTCGCAGCGCGTTATGAAATTCGGCTGCGCGTTCCTGTCGGCATATGAAACCTGGCGTGTTTTCGGAATACATAATGCTTTCTGGGCTTTCGCTGTGGTGGTGGCCCAGCAGGTGTCCGTACTCATGGACGACGATTTCGCGGCGGATACACGCCGATGAGGCGCCAGAAACAATCCACATTTCGCAAGGAACGGGTTCGGCGTTCAGGTCGGGGACCGTCGCTTCTCCTCGCGCATCGGGCAGTACTGTCGATGGGACGACCTCGCGGTCAATGCTCGTGCAGCCAGTGGGAGTTGCGCCCCACCATTCAGCAGCAAAGGCATAGTCGGCTTCAAGCGCCGGAGTAAATGGCGCCGCTAAGGAAGCTAACGCTGGAAGAGCCAACGCCACAACAGCCAGCAGAGGCACCCTGTAAATTCGCTTAGGCATCGAAGCTAACTCCTTCGGTGTCGGCCCCGGGGCGTCTCTAGCGCTGCCGGGGCATTTGCTTGAACGATGCAGAGCATAGCGCGCTGCTCAGATTTGGCACTGCCGGAGCTTGCCGCCACGAGCACCGAACCAGCGGCGCCCGTCTTTGTATCCCTCACCGAAGATCTGGATGCGGCCACGAAGGCAGTGGTAGAAGATCGAGACCTTGCAGCTCCAGTGCGTACGGTTGAGACGCCCGCCATCGCAATCAACTTCCCATATTGAGTAGCTGGTCTTGCGCATGAGCCGCTTAGCGAATTCTTCGGCGGTGGGCTTGGTCACAGTTGGCTTGTGCGCCCATTCCCTCTGGCGGCGGCGAGCTTCGCGAACTTCTTCTCGTTCGATTGCGTGGGCTTCCCGAGCTTCCTTACGTTCCTGGGCCTGCTTCGTCGCTGCTTCTTCGGCTTCCTTTTCCTGTGCCGCTCGAACTTCTGCGTCCTGCGCGGCTTGGGCTGCTTCTTCGGCTTTCACTTCTTCCCAGCACGAAGCAGCGCCGTTTTGGACATAGGCGTCGACCTGTTCGGTCGTCCAGCCGAAGTCTTCGGCCGCGAAACGCAGAGCGCTTTCGAGTGATTCGCAGTCCGATTTATCGGCAGCGGCGAAGGTCGGCCAAGCCAGGCACGTCAGCCCGACCAACGTAAGGAGCATTGCCGCTCGGCGTCTCACGGCCGCGCATCGTACCCAACTCCAACCCCACGGAGACCGATGACCCCCTCGATTGACCCCGCAGAACGGAGGCGAATGATGGAGGCTCTATCGCTCGAGCGTCTGGATGAGCGGATGATCAGCCTGGACGCTCGCACGAGGAGCAACCACGACAGCATCCGTCAGCAGCGAATGCCCCTGACATAGGTGTGCGCACCCGTCAGGAATAGGTGCGGACGGAGGAGGCAGCGATGGCGTAAATCGGCGCCGCAGGGGACTGCCTCCGACTTTGCTGCGGGGCCGACTGCGAAGACAAGGGCGAGCGCGATAGTCGCTGCTCGAATCAAACCAGCACCGCCACAAGCCACGCGATAACGGCGCAGGACAGGACGATGTTGACAAAGCCAAGGCCGATCGCCCACTGCGCTATGGCCTGACCTCGTTCCTTGCCTTCTGATTCCTCAATTTCGTCCAGAGCGACGAAGCCGAAGACTGCCCCGAGGATTCCGGCGACCAAGAGGAACGGGATCGCGGCGGCGCAGATCAGGGCGGTCACCGCCAAGCGGTTGGCCTTGCCGGTGGCGCGCTCTCGGCGCTCGCGAGCTACCTGCGCCCGCTCGCCCGCGTACGGACTGATTTCGTCGGGACCATTCTGCGGCTCGTCATCGCTGGGGACGGCCAAGATGTCTCGCAAGCCCATCAGAACTCCTCCTATTCCTAGACAGAGACGCGGAGACTTTAGCTGGACAACGCTGGAGTAGTCGCCGACCTTCTGCTGAGCGCTAAACCTTCAGTCCGCGCTTGGGCTCCTCACTCGCTGCTCTACCAGCAACGTCTCGCCCGCCGGCAAGTTCCAACTCGATCTGCCGGATGGCGCGTTCGGTGTGCCCCCTCAGCCTTTTGGCATGGGGAAGCTGCGACCTGAGGTCATGGAGCAGGAGCCAGCGCTCACGGCTTATGTCTCTGCGGGTCATATGGCGTCACTTACTTACGAAGTGTAAGTGGCCGATACGACGTTTCCTACAAACCCCAACCCCAAAGTGAGGACCGTTGATTGACCAGAAAGGCAGAACCGAAGCCCTCGCCTCGGCCGTGGCTGGCGATCGTCATCACGGCAGTCCTCTTGGGGCTGGCAATCCAAGACCAGCTCAAGTCGGGATCGATCGATACCGGCCTGCTGGGAGCGCTAGTGATCTTGGCGCTGTTCTGGGCGGGCCAGGCCGTCGACAACTTCCTCCCGTTCCGATGATGTGGCCCTATGGGAGGCCAGCTACCTGGGCCTTTACGGCGATGGGCTTCTCTATAGCGATTGCGTGGTTTTGGACGTGAAGCAGCGAATTCAAGACCGGGTCAACAAAGGCTACGGCTGGTTGGAGCGCAACCCGGTAACGGGCCTGCTGGTCGCCGGCGGTCTCAGCGGTGTTGCCGTGCTCGGGGTGGTCGGCCTGAGCATCTACTCGCAGCAGACCTTTGTGGCGAAGACGGCTTGCACGAAGGATCCGGCGAGCGCTGCGTGCGCCGCGATCCGGGAAGACGTCGCTCGAGCAGAGCCGATCCGCAACCCCTGCATCGGATACCAGCGGGTTACGCGGACCCGGGGTCGCGCCTGCCCCAAGGATTACGTCGACCTGCGGCGCAAGCGGAACCGCGACTTCCAAATCAGGTCCAAATCAATCCAAGATTTGGACCTGGACGGCGACGGCGGACCGACCTCAGCTCCTGCAGACGAACACGTGGGAGGCTCCACCGGCGGCGTCGATTCTGGTCACAGCAAGGGCACTTCGGGCGGGAGCCACCATCCCTCGAGGCACCCTTCTTCTTCACCGCCCCCTCCGTCTTCGCCACCAATAGTTCCGCCGGCTGAAAGCCCTCCGCCGCCCCCTTCGCAACCGGGCAACTCCGGTAGCGCCGCTTCTGCCGAACACGGCCTCGACGTCTGCATCGAACTCGCCGTGAGCGCTTGTGTCAAGAGCGACGTCGAGCTTCCTGTGCATCTCCCCTAACTGCTGATTCCTCGCCGCCTTGAGCGGCTTCCATACGTGAAAGGAGGGGCCAGATGGCCTCTAACGGTCGCCTGCCAACCTCCGACCTATCGCCGATCCCAGGTGGCGAGCTGCGAAAGGATGCAGCCGCTGCGTGGAATGCCCCTGGCGGCCCTGCCGATGCGGGCCTTCGACCCACAGGCTCGATGTCCAGCTACCGGACCTACGAGGAGCAGGTCTACCTCTACCGGCTCTACCAGGAAGGCAAGGGGAATCTCGCCGCGATTCCGGGGACGAGCAACCACGGGCTTGGCATCGCCGTTGACCTTGCCGAACCCTGGATGCGGGATTGGCTCGACGAGCACGGTGCCAAGTACGGCTGGAAGAAGACCGAAGCAATGAGCGAGTGGTGGCACGTCAACTTCGTCGGCGGCGTCGATTTCCCCACCTTCAAGACGTTGCGCCATGGGATGCGGGGCCCGCGGGTCGTCAAATACACCCGCCGACTGGCCTTTATACGCAAGCGGACCGGCAAGCCCTACCTGGCTCGCCAGCACTGGAAGTTCAAGGACGAGGTCGTTGATTCGGTCCGGACTTTCCAAAAGGCCTACAAGCTGAAGGTCGATGGGGAGATCGGGCCTCGAACTGCGGCGCGGATCAACGGCGTGTTTCGTAGGCAATACGCGAAGCGAGGGAGGGGCAAATGAGCGAGCGTGTTTACACCCGCGAGGATTTCGCTCGGGCGCTTCTACCGAAGGTTGGAGCGCGGACAACGAAGCGCAACCTCGTCGCTCTGGTTGCCTGGCAGCGAGCGGAGGGAATCGCCGGCAAGTTCAACCCGTTGAACACCACCCAGGACATGGAGGGTGCGACCGATTTCAACTCAGTCGGCGTGAAGAACTACCGCTCGTTCCTTCAGGGTGTTGAAGCAAGCGCGAAGACGCTCAACTATGGCGCTGACCGTGGGCTCTATGGCTACCGGGTGATCCGTAAGCGCTTGCGGGGCAACAGCTTCGCCTGGCTGACGCTGCGAGCCGTGGAGCGATCCGCCTGGGGCACGGGCGGTCTCGCTGCGGAAGTACGTCAAGACGTGCTGCGCAACTGGGACGCGAATCGCCGCGTCGCCATCTCTCAGTAGTTCCTCCTCTAATCGAAAGGAGCCCTCGTGGCTATCTCCAAGCTCACCGAAAAGGTGCGCAGTTTCCTGCGCCGCCTCTTCCCACCCGAACTCACCGAATACATCCCTGGGGCCAAGCTCATTGCGGGCCTCGTGCTCTACGTGCTCGCCTCTGCGTTCGGGGTCGGTGCTGACGAAGTGCTGAGCCTGCCCGTAGTGGGCGAAGTAACGGCCTCTGAGCTGGCCATCGCGGTGGGCGTCTACCTGTATCCGAGCAAGGAGCAGTGAGCCATGCCGATCGGTGAATCCGACCTCGAGTATCGCCTGTCAGGTGGGGCCAACAACGAAACACCTGCCGCAGCCCTAGGCGGTGCCATCAGCACCAAAGCAGGGGGCGTGATCGTCACGGAAGAAGTCAACAAAGTCTTCGATGACGTCTCCGGCGACGAGTCCAAAGCGGGCGACGTCGAGTACCGCGGCATTTACATCAAGAACAAACACGGGTCTCTCACCCTGCAGGGAGCGAAGATCTGGGTCACGCAGGACGCTGATTCTTCCGACGACGCGACGGCGATCGCCCTGGCTGACGAGGCGGTGAACGAAGCAATGGAGACCATTGCTGACGAGAACACCGCTCCGAACGGCCCTGCCTTCAGTGCTCCGACAAGCAAGGCGGAAGGGCTCTCCATCGGGAACATCCCTGCTGGTCAGTTCAAGGGCATCTGGATTCGCCGAACGATCACCGCCGGCGCCTCAGCAAAAAACAAAGTGACCTTCAAAATCAAGGTCGAGGGGGATACAGCAGAATGAGTGACACCCTCGCCAGCGTCAAGAAGGCGCTCAACGAACGGATCACGAAGCTCGGCAAAAGGGTTGACGCATACAGCGAACAGCTCGCGGACCTCGAGGAACGGATCGCCACGCTCGAGGCCCGACCAGCCCCTGAAAAGGGCGACAAGGGTGATCCGGGACGAGACGGAGTCGATGCTGCTCTCGGGGCCGATCCGCCCGCAGATAGCGATCTGGGCAAACGTCTCGCCCGGATCGAAGCCGAAGGGCTGAGCAGCGCCCAGAAGATCGCCGTGGCCGCGGCGACACTGGTCGCCTTGGGCGCTGCTGTCGCAGCGCTAATTGCCGGAGGCGGCGGCGGAACGCCTACAACGACCTCGACGACGACAACCACCGAGGCGACAACGCCTGTTCCGCCTCCCCCGCCTCCGAGTGGCTGTGTGGCAGGTGCCATTCAGGTGACGACTGCGGCGCAGGTGCGCTCGGCCGTGCAGGGCAGCCACGACGTCTGCGTGACAACGGATGTGGGGAACGTCAACCTCGAAGGGCTGGGGAAACGGCCGGTGGTGATCTCCACGGAAGGCGGTTCGCTTGGGGCAGTCCTAGTCAAGGCGACGACTGACCTGACGATTCGAGGTGCCCGGCTGCGTTCGATCGAGCTGCGCAGCGCCCATCGCACGACCATTGAAGGTTCGGTCATCGGCGGCACCCAGGCCAACCGCGTCTACGACCAGCTGATCTTCATGCCGGACGAAAGCAACAACGTCATCATCCGCAACAACGACATCGGCTGGACCAAGGCCGACAGCTCCGGCAACACCGGCTACGGCTGCCGCTGCTACGGCGCCACCAACGGACTTCAGTTCGTCGGCAACAGGGTGCACGACATCGCCGCCGACGGCTTCCAGGGAACCAACGGCGCCAACGTCCTGATCGACCGCAACGAGATCGGCCCGGTGGGCGCCAATTCCGACTCCGATGAGCACTCCGACAACATCCAGATCGTCGGCAACGGCCCCAACCTGCGGATCACCAACAACTGGATCCACCATCAGGGCTACTACGAAGGCGGGATCACCAACAATGCCGGCAGCACCTACATCCACGGCGGCACGACGAACTCGGTGCTCTACGAAAACAACCTGATCCAGGGGGCGCGAGGACGCACCGAGATCTGCGGCCTTGGCACCGGCGGCACCTCGCGCTCGAATATCACGATTCGCCGCAACACCTGGGTCGATGGCGGCCAGGCGTTCAGCAGTTTCCCCGGCTTCGAGTGGGACTGCGACTCGGGCTCCGGCAACCTGGTCGAACGCAACATCGCGATCGATCCCGACAGCGGCTTCGCCCAGGACGGGTCCTCGGCCGCAGCTGTGTTCTCGGCCAACCTCTGGGGCCAGGGCTCGCTGGTTACCCTCGATTCGGCCGGAAACTGCACTTCGAGCAACTGCAACCCGGCCGGCCAGGAACCGATCGGGTACCGCAAGCCTTCCGGCGTCAACTGGTAGGCAGTCATGGCGGTAACGCCGGCGACGCCCGTCCAGGCGATCGTCACGCCATTCAACACGGAAACCTCCCCGAAGACGACTGAATCCTTCAACGTCAAAGCAGGCGACATCCTCGTTGCTGGCGCGCTAACCGAGGACAACGGAGCAACGATCTCCTCGGTGACGGGCGGGTCGCTGACCTGGACCCAGAAAGAAGTTGTCGGCGTAGCCAGCTACACATGGGATTCGGAGTGGACGGCGGTTGTCGACACCGATAAGTCGATGACCGTGACGTTCACGCGGGCCGGCCAGACGACCCGGCACTTCGGCGGTTTCGTCCTCGTTCTTCGGGGAGCCTCCGGGATTGGCAAAGCCGCCAAGGCCAACGCTGAAGGCACGGCCTCGGTGGGGATCACCACCGAAAAAGAAGGCTCTGTCCTGGTTGCTCTCATTGGCGACTGGGCAGCAAAAGATGGAGCGAGCCGCGTCTATCTCACCGTCAACGGCATCACGCCGAAAAGCGGCTCGGGAGAGATCCTCTACGTCAAAGACGGGTCGCGCTACACGGCCTACGGCGCCTACTGGTCCGATGCCGGGGCTGCCGGCGCAAAGACGGTAGGGCTCTCCGCCCCTTCAGGCCAGAAATACTCGATCACCGTCCTTGAGGTCAAGGGCACCGAACTCAAAGCGGTGGGGAAGGAGCTCGGTGGCCAGTACTCGCTGAGGAAGGCCGTTGGCACTGGGCTGGGCAGTCAGTACGCGCTTCGGCAGAACGCCGGGCGGCAGCTTGGGGGGACATACCCCATGCGGGGAGCCGCTGGCCGTTCTCTCGGAGCCACGTACGCCCTTCGGGCATCTGCGGGGCGGCAGCTATCGGCCATCTATTCGCTTCGGGCGCTCGCTGGCAGGGGTCTCGGGGCCCGCTATGCGATTCGATCCTTGGCGACACGCGAAGCTGCGGTCACTTATGCACTTCAAAGTGTTGCGACCGCTGAGCTGTGGGCGAGCTACCGGCTCCGCGTCCTAGGAGCCGTAGAGTTCGGTGCGTCGTACGGCCTGCGACAGGTCGCCGACGCCGAGCTAGGTACGTCCTACGCGGTTCGTCAACTCGCCGGAGCCGGTTTTGCCACCTCCTACGCGATCAGGCATCTGGCCGAGAAGAGTCTTGCCGGCCGGTACGCCCTGCGGGCTGCTGTGGCGAGGGAGCTAGCGGGTCTATATGGGATCGGTGGAACGCCGGGGACGGTTGCGCTCGAGCTGGCTGGCGAGTATGCAATCCGCGCGCTAGCCGCACATGAGACTTCGGCGAGCTATCGCATTTATCAGTCGGTTGCTCGGGATCTCGCCACCTCTTACGCGACCAGGGTCCTGGCGAATCGGAGTCTCGGCGCCATGTATGGCTTGCGCCGAGGCGTCGGCCTCTCCCTCGCGAGTCTCTACTCGATCAAGCAGCTCGCGATGCGCGATCTGGCTGTCGCCTATGGGCTGCGGCGGCTCACCTCCGCTGAGCTCGCGGTCTTCTACCGGCTGCTTTCCGGCGAGGAGGGGATCCCGGCCCACATCGACCTCACGGTCAGCGCCGAGACCTTCGCTGCCCTGGAGATCGAGCCAGCAACCAAGGTCTCCCTAAGGGTCGAGCCAAAGACCAGAGTCAACCTCTCCGTGGAGGAAGCATGAAAACGCTTGACATAGGCCAGCCCGCTTCCTTCACCGCTGAAGTCACCGATCGCAAAGGCGACCCGGTAGACCCAGATAACCCGATATGGCGAGTGCTGGAACCGAGCGGCGAGCTGGCCGAACCGTCGATGACCCGTGTGTCTACGGGCGTCTTCGAAGGGGAATTCGATCACAAAGAAGACGGAGTCCACCGTCTCCTCTACCGGGGTGACCCTCCGCACAAAACCGGCAAGGAAGTTGCATGGCGGGTTAAAGTCCCAAAGGTGCCGCGTGACTGAGCGGGTCTCGCTGAGCATCCCAGGGACCCCGAAGTCCTTCAACCAGATCGGCTACCGCTCGCACTGGGCAATCGGCCAGCGGGAGAAGCAGAACTGGCAGGGCTGGTTTGCCTTGGTGCTGATGGAGCGGAAGGTTCCCCGGAAACTGAAGCGCGTGGAAGCGAGGGCAACGCTGCGGTTCAAGCAGAGACGGCGGAGGGATTCCGGGAATTTCAGGGTGATCCTCGAGAAGGCCCTCGGGGATGCGCTGGTCGAAGGCGGGTGGCTTGCTGACGACACGTCGGACCTCTATCGATTCGGTGCCGTTGAGCTACTCGCCCCGGTGGATAGACCGGAGACGATTGTGGTCTTGGACTACGAGCGGTTGGTCAGTGCGACTGAGTTGCGCCATGGTGGGAGGGCTCCACGGCATGTTTAGCGGCGCAGAGTGGGCAGGCGAGCTTCGCCCTACCGAGGCCGGGAATGGCAACAAGCGCCTCTGCCTCCAGGGCGCGCCCGCAGAAAGCGCAGGGCAGCTTGTCGTCTCTCATCCCGCCATCTCCTCAACCCGAGCAGAGAGACGGGCGAAGTCGGCAGGAGTCGCTCGGACCGTTGACTCGATGCCGCGCATGGACCGTTCGAGCCCGGCGGCCGCGTTGATGCACCCAGCGAAGTCCAGGGCGCTCGGGTCGCGAACCACGCCCTCTTCCCTCAGTGCCTGCTCGCGGCTTACCCACTGCCACCCCTCGCAGCCAACGTAGTCACAATCGCAGGGCCTGACGAGTCGGCCTTCTGCTCGAAGCTCTGCGATAGAGACGCCGCGCTGCTCTGCGTGGCGGGCCTCGAACTCGTCGGCGGTGATTCGCTTCGCCATCGGTTCCACCTTACCGTCCCAGTAGGCGCTTACTGAGGCTACCCGTCAAAAGAGCCGTGTGATTTTCTTGCCGTTGATCACAACTGAATCGACCCGGATCCCCTTAAGCCCCCGCTCGCTTTTGTGGAGCTTGTAGAACTCTGGGCCGGGGAGGGTCTGGAGTACCTCTTTCCCCTCGGAACGAAATCGCACCTCTGAGCTTGGATCGTCGCGGCATTCGCCCATCAGCCAAGCCATGGCGAGTATCGCGCTATCCATGCGGCTTGTCTGGGATGGGGTCGTGGGCCATCACTTGGTCTGGGCTTCGATATGGGCGCGCCAGTTCGTATCAATCTGGTCAAGCCAACCCGTCAGGTCGGCCTTGCCGCTGACCGCGATGTAGTACTCGCGCACCCGGTCGAAGCGTTGTGAGGTCAGCTCGAATCGCTCCTCAAGTTCATCAAGGATCTCTTCGCCCCTGTCATCCCCCGGCCAGAATTTCAGCACCCCGGTCAAGTGGTTTCCCAGCAGCCCTTGTCCGGGTTCCAGCGGCGAGGCTCGGCGGTGAGCTTGCCATCGCCGCAAGCCGGGCACATGATCTCCCCGCCGGGTCCGAACCACGTTCCTTCGCCGTTGGCGTAGACAGGCTGATCACAGCCCGAACACGAGCGCTGCGATCCGTCTATGCGGAGGACCGTGGGCATCAGGAGAGGACGAAGCTCGTGCCGTCGCGGCAGTAGGCAACTTCGACCCGCGAAAGCAGCCGCCCCTCGTGGCTGTAGTCGGTGCCCACGGAGACGGTGAGCGCCCAAGCAGGCCGAAGGCGAAGCGCCAACCGAAGCAAGTGATGGTGGTCCGTTAGCCAGCGAAGGCGGCGAGGCAGGTTCCGTCGCTGCAGGGCGACCAGTTGCTCCTCGCGGCCGTGTGCGCGCATCTCGGCGACCTGCCGGGTGAGCGTGTCAATGTCGAGCCAGTGCCCAGAGGGGCTGGGATCAACGGCTGAGACGCGAAGACCGTCCACGCCCTGAAGGTACCACTCGCTCCCGACTTCACCTGAAGGCCCCCCGGCCGTAGCTCGGTCGACGTGCGGGCGTCTCGTCCCCCACGAAAGGACCGGCATCCGCCGCGCCATTCTCCCGATAGCAATCGGGGCAGCCGCTCTACTCGCCCTTCTGTTCGCGAGCCCGACAACTGCCCTACGTCCCGCAACCACCATCAACCCCTGCGTCCTCTACAGTGGCTCCCCAGCTTCAGTTCGATCGTTCATCGACAAGGTCTGGGACGAGTCTCGCTGGCGTCGCGGTAATCCGCCGGCAAAGACGATCAGCGTCTGGAAGCTCAAGCAGCACTGCCTTCCTCCTGGTTGGCAAAGAGCATTGAGGAAGCAGTGGCGAGAGCTGCAGGCTGCTTTCTTCGATCGACGTCGCAGGGAACTCTGGCGTGAGCGAGTCACCCCCTTCTGCTCGAGCGGCACGTGCTACGCGCTCCCCGTGGCCCTGGTGACCTGCGAGAGCGGCGGTAACTACGGCTTCACGTACGGGGCCTATTCGATCTTGGACCCCGCCTGGAGAGCGTGGGGCGGGACGACAGCTCACGCTGGCGAAGCTACAAAGCGCGAACAGGACCTCGTTGCCCACTACGGCTACAGCCGCTATGGGGAGAGTCCGTGGGAGTGCAAAGGGGACGGATCTACGAGCTGGCCCTAAAGAACGGGCCGCCCTGGAAAGGAGCGGCCCGTTCAGAGCAGCGCTTCGTAGCCAAATGATCATTCACGCCGCCCGGTCGCGAAGCTAAGATTGATTGAGAGATGCCCCTATGCCGACCCTGCTGATCTCCGCAGATACCAGCGTGAGCGCTATCACCGCATTCGAGCGGATTGGTTTGCAGGGAAGTCCTGCATTGATTGCGGTGCTACCGAAAGCCTTGAGCCCGACCACATAGATCCGAGCCAAAAGGAGAGTCACCGTATCTGGTCATGGAGTAAGGCCCGGCGTGAAGCTGAGCTCGCGAAGTGTGTAGTGCGCTGTTCATCTTGCCACGATGCTCGCCATGAGCTGCTGTGGCGGTCCAAGCCGCATAAGCAACGGAAACATGGCTGGTCGCGCTACAAGGCCGGATGCCGCTGTCAAGTTTGCACCGCCGCGGCGAAAGCCAAGTACCGGCGCGACCGCGAGCGCAGAAAACAGCGGGTGCGACTATCCAACTGAGCTACGGGGGCGTGCCGAGCACTTTACCGCCCTCCCGTAGCTCAAACCTCCGGCTGTTCCCAAGAACGCCCTCATAGAACGCGCTGGTCAAGCCCGTCATCTCCTGCTTGGAGGCGGCGGGCTTCTGTCGTTCTGGGCCTCTACAGTTTCGGCATGACTTCGTGCGGCGGCATCCCCAAGCAACCCACCGGGTAGCCCGCGTCGTCTTGGCGCGGGCACCCTCTACGGGAAGGGGTTGCTATGCGCCGCACCAAGCACCGTCGCCGGTTCCATACCGGCCGTGTCATCTCGAACCGCCAGCGGGCCTACAAACGCGAGGCTCCCGCATGGTGGGGCTATGGAGATCGGGTCTTTGCCCGCGACCTCGAACGTGGTCGGCTACGGGACAGCAACGCCTACTTTGGTTGCGGCCGTCCCCGTTGTCTGGTGTGCCACTGGGAGAAGTACATGGAGCCGCGCCGCGCGAGAGAGAAGCGGGCTTGGCAGCGTGAAGTTGCCGAGCAGTTTGCCTGAACGCAAGCGACCCGCCGTAGCGGGTCGATGCGCAGAGCGGGCAGATTGGGCAACCGGCCCGCTAAGTGGATGCGCCGATGGTCACTGAGACCTCGCGCTCAAAGGGAACCTCAGCGCCAGCGCCGAGCAGCGGCCCCTCCGGCTCACCCGGCCGAGGGGCCGTTCTGCGTTCTAGGGCCGCCGGCGTTCCCGCAACTGCCGTGCGAGGTCTGTCATCGCACTTTTGGCAGCACCTCGCTCGGGAGGAAAGGCACCCGCGTCCCCAACTACGCAAAGGGCATCGGCGACGACTTTGACTTGCTCGAGCGGCGGCTTGACCTCTCGCATGAAGCGGACCAGGAATTTGCGAGCTGCTGCTTCGTAGGTGGCGGACTCGTCCTCGGCCAGCAGGAGGGTGATGAGAAGGAACTGGTCGAGGTAGATGACGGCCGCGCCTACCGCTGCGTACCAGGCACCTGCGAGGTTCCCTGACTCAAGGCACTTGTCAAGGTCGTAGAGGGGCTTGTGGCCGGCTTCGCCCATCGAACAGATGTTCGCATCGGAGTCAGGGGAATATGTAGCCGCAGCACGTACACAGGCGGAATGCCGCTTGCTATGCAGGAATCGGCTGCAACACAACTTGCAATCCTTTGAAATCGAAGGCAAGAGCGGCGCGGCATGTACGTGTGTCTGGTATCATGCAGGGCATGGCAGCCCGGAACCGCAATTCAGTAGCGCCATCGCCGTCGAGCGAATCGCAGATGACCTACAGCCGGTTCCTGGAGCTATTCCCGGACAACGACGCTTGCCTTGAGCACCTGAAGGGGCGGTTCTTCGCGGACGGCACCGAGTGCCCCAAGTGCGGCAAGGCCAGCAAGTTCCATCGGATCAAAGGCCGGTCGGCCTACTCCTGTCAGTTCTGTGGCAGCCACGTCTACCCGACTGCAGGGACCATCTTCCATAAGTCGACCGTCAGCCTCCAGCTTTGGTTTTTCGCCGTCTATCTAATGAGCAGCACCCGCTGCGGGATCAGCGCCAAGCAGCTCGAGCGCGAGATCGGCGTCACGTACAAGACGGCGCACCGGATGTTCAAGCAGATCCGTTCCTTGCTGGCCGAGGACGACGAGGGGCCGCTCAACGGCGACGTAGAGGTCGACGAGTCGGCCTATGGCGGCAAACCGCGCGCCAGCGAAACCCACGCCCAGATCATCGCCAAAAAAAGCCACCGGCCGACCATCGTGGCGATGGTCGAGCGCGGCGGTCGGGTCCGTCCCCTGGTCGTCCCCGACCGGGGAGGCCGGACGATCAACCACGTCGTGCGTGAACACGTCCTACCCTCCTCAATGCTTTTCACAGACGAGTTCACCGCCTACGAGCGAATCGGTCGCGACTACCGCGGCCACCGCCGGATCAAGCACCGGGCCAACGTCTACGCGATCGGCGACACGCACACGCAGACTGTCGAGGGCTTCTTCGGCCTGTTCAAGAACGGCGTCCGCGGCGTCTACCACGCGATCAGCAGCGACTACCTGCAGGCCTACCTGGACGAGTACGCCTTCCGCTACAACCGGCGCCACTCAAAGGAGCCGATGTTCTGGGCGATGCTCAACCGCGTGAACCGGGAAGCCCTAGCTTCTTCCTAGCTTTGTTCGAGGTCGTCTTCCCTAGGTCACGGAGGAAGTCTGCCTCTGTGTGGGTCGGGTCCTGCTTCACGTCGCGCTCGGGGGGCGTGGGCTTCGTCTTGTCTGGACGCTTACGCGCAGGGCTCATGCTCAAAGCTTAGGCCCTCCTAGGGCGCTGCCCGGGCCCCGGCAGAATGAGCTTGCTAGAGCCTTTCCTGGGGCCCGGGCACTCACGAGGCCCTATTTCGGGCCCCTCGTCACGCTGCCCGAAGATCGCCCCAATCTTCGCCATCAAGTCGAGGCTGGAAGGCCTTGTCGAAGACCTGAGAGAACTTTTCTCGAAACTCGGGCATGTCTTTACAGAGCTTCATCACGGCGATGACCTGCTGAATCTGATTGTTGACCAAGGACCGCCCGTGATTCTTGAGCCATTGATGATGGTTCTGCCCGTGGTGAGGGTCGGGGTTTCGGTTTCGCAACTCGTCGGCTACATCTTTGTCAACGGCGTCGTAGACAAATGCCATGACGTACTTGCCCCATCGCAACGGCCGATGCCTAGCTGAGTAGTGCGTCCCCTCAAGCCGGGCAAGCTCGAACCAGAACTCGTCCGGGAACATCTTCGCCCACTCCTGCATGTCGTCCGCAATGAACGCCTGGAGCTTCAGTTGCAGGGCCTGTTTCTCGCGAAGCTCCTGATAGCCAGTTGCCTCGTCAATCAGAGCGATGATCCCGACGCGCGCACAAGCCCTTGTGATGGCTTCGGCCGTGGCAGCAAGAGGAAGCTGACTCGACTTCAACAGTTCATCGTCACGTGCGTTGAGATAGAGATCAGCAATATCCAGCAGCACCGTTGCCTCATAGCCGTTAGCGAGTTGAGGACGACCCGGGATCTGAAAGCCAATGATCTGATTGACGATCTCGCCAGGCTTATAAAGAGGGTTGCGCTCCAGGTAACGCTGGAGGTTGCTGCTGTCGCGACCCCCCGATACGACCTTCACGACCTCGCGCTGCGTGAGGACGCGGCGAAGGTCATTTAGAACGTGGCACTCAAACTCGACCTCTCCGATTTTGAGAGTCCCGCGCAGCATTGAATAGGGAGGGGGGTCGTCAGCGGGGGGCGGTGGAGGATCGTCGGCGGGCGGTGCCGGCGGCTCGCCGTCGTTGGATTTGCCCCAGCGCGCTCTTGCGCCGCGTTGGGCGATTTCGCTGCGCTCGGAAGCACTCAGGACGTTGGCGCGAGCCTTGCCTCCCTTGGAGGCACCTTTCTTAGAAAGCTCTCTGGCTGCGTCGCTTCTTTTCTGACTCAATGCGATTCCTTCCAATTCTTAGCTTGCTCGGGCAAGCATAGACCCGGCCGCAGACACCGCTGACCCTTTCTGGGGCTTTAGCTTTACTCAGACTTGAAGCTGCCGTAGCGGACCCCGCCCGGCGACCAACTGATTCCGGCGAATAGCTCGCCCGGCTCGACTTCGAGCGCTCCTGCGAGCTTGGCGACGGTATCGACGCGCGCCACGCGCAACCCGCGCTCTAGCTGGGAGACCTCTGTGCGATGCACCGAAGCGCGATAGCCGACCTCCTCCTGCGACATGTCGGCGCGCTTGCGGATGCGGGCCAGGTTTGCTCCGAACTGTTGGGCAACGTTCATGCGTCTTCGAGCCGGTCGGCGTGAAGCGCTGCGCGGGTTGGCAGCACTGATGCTCCCTCGCAGCGGAGAAGCCCTGCGCCGACGAGATCGCGGATCGCCCGCTCAGCCTCGGCGCCTTCGCTGCTGCTGAACTCGCGGGCGATCTCGCGGATCGTCAGCGCCGCCGGATGCTGGTCTAGGACGAAGGCCAGAATGGCGCGCTGAGCCCTGGCATCGTCGCTTTCAGTGGGTGGGAGATCGCAGCCGCAATCGCGGTGCGAGCTAGCCTTGTCTTGCATCGAGAGGTACCGCCTTTCGGTGCCGGGCGCCCGGCTGTTCACGCAGCGCGGGCGCCACTGCTTTGAGTTGACGCCGAGAAAGCTAGGTGGGGAGCGGCTTTCGGAGGTACGTGCTTCGCCTACCTACTTACCCGGAGTCAACCCCCGAACTGAACGAGCCGCCCCTATAGAACGGCTCGCCCGTGGCCAGGCCAGAAGCCTCTCCTTCCAGCCCGTGCTTCATGGCATAGCAAACTCCGGTGTGTATATCTGCGATTCTGTCCCCTACGTCCCATCGCCGAAGGGCATTTCTCCCATTCGGCCGAACCGGGGGGTGGCGGCACAACTCGGGCTCGGATCGTGGTTTCGATGCAGGTAGTGCGGGATGGGGCCAGCTCCCTATGCCGCCCGTTGATATCCACAAGCGTCTTCGTGAGATCGGTGCTGAAGAACGCGAGGACGAGAAGCGTGACGCTGCCCGAAGAGTTGAGCGCGATCAACTCATCCGACAGGCGTTGAAGCGGGGCGATTCGCAAAGGAAAGTCGCCAACACGCTGGGTCGCTCCCAATCCCTTATTGACAAAATCGCCAAGAAGGGCTGACCACCAAATGGTCGCTTTTTAGGCCATAGGCGGTCTCTACTGCGGTACGGTCGCGTGCGGCATGGCGGGACCGAAAGAAACTGAGTGGCAACGGGCTGACCTCCTCCCCTGCCAGTGGCGAGATCGGAGATCGGCCCGATGCAGCTAGCGCTGCTTGGTGATGAGTGCGGGGACCACTGGCGCGGTCATTTTGATCGTCATCTGGGCATCACCTCCCTTCACCAAGGGGAGTGCCGGCTGCTACGAGAGAGACTTTAGTGGGAGAACATCCACCATTGGAGGAATATCCACCAAAGATCTTGGCCACGGACGCCTTTAGAGCAAATAACCTCTAGTGCTCAAGTAACCCCGAGAGAGGAAAGAGACATGGCGCCCACGACCGAGAGCAGACAAGCAACCTTGAACATGGCCAAGGCGCTTTCCAACCCAGTGCGCTCCGACATACTGACGATCCTCACGCGCCGAACCGCCAGCCCGGTCGAAATGGCCAAAGAGCTGAACGAGTCGATCTACGGGGGCGATCTCGAAACCAGCCACGTCGACTACCACGTCAAACGCCTGGTCGAGCTGAAATGCGCCGAACTCGTCGACACGAAGCCGGTCCGCGGGGCGACGGAGCACTTCTACCGAGCATCGGTTCGCAGCTTCCTCGACCTTCCGGACCTTCAGGAACTGCACCCTGCTGTCGTCCTGCATTACTTCGGCGGCGCCTTTCGATATGCGTTGAAAGACATCCTGGAGGCCGCCGAAGGCGGCACCCTCGATCCCCGAAACGATCAGCACCATATGAGCGATGGCCTGGTCCTTGATGAGGACGGTTATGCGAAGGCGCTGGAGATCCTCGAGCGAGCGTGGCACGAAGTAGCGGCCGAGGAGGTCCGAAGTACGGCTCGCCTTGGCAAGTCAAACGGGGAGAGCATCGGTGTCTCCCTTTCGCAGTTCTGCTTTCGGATGCCGACAAAAGGAAGCAAGCCCCCCGTTCCATCCACTCAAGAAAAGTAGCTTGACAGGCATTCCTCGACCAGACAGGGTGCCTCCCGCCAATGCAGAACAGATCCAAAACGGCGCATGGTATTGTCTACAACCGGAAATGGGAACACGCGTTCGCTTCCTCTCGCTAAGCTGAGATGACCGAACCGAGGGGAGCAGGGGTGGCAGGAGAATCGAGCAACGGGCATGTGGGGGTGGCGGCTCTTGAGCCAGCAGAGCTTGCGCGCCGTGAGGCGCTGGCGGTCGACGACCTAGCTGCAACTGCTCGATACCACGCCGAGCGCCTTCCGCCTGAGTCAGGGTGGCGAGAGGCCTTTATCCGCGTTGCTCGGTCTCTGCCTTCAGGCGTTCGGCCGCCTGGATAAGGGCCTGCGGACCAACCGCGCTTGAGCCTGGCACGTGTGCCGGCCCTTCTCCCTTGACCAGATAGCGCCGAGTTGTTTCCAAGGCGCGGGCAAGTTCGCCCAAAAGCTCTGAGCTGATCGTCTCGCCCTTCAGCCATCCGTAGATCCGCGAGGGGTCGGCGCCGATCGATCGCGCGAGGTGGGCGACCTCCCACCCCTGGTCCTCGATCAACTCGGAGAGCCGGGCCGCCCTGTCTGGGTCCGGTGCCTTCTTTGGAGGCCGTTTCGGCGGCTCCTTTTCGCTTGCCACGCCCGGGGACGGTAGGCGTCGGCGCGCCTTTTCGCAAAGAACTTGCGTCTATGTTGTATGAATGTGGTATAAACCTGGCATGGCTGATCAAGCGACCGATGTTCGTCCCCTTCACATCCTGATCCCGACCGACCTTCATGCCCGCTTTAAGGAGATGGCGGGGGAGCGAGATCGGTCGGTTGCCGCTGAAACCAGGCGCGCAATGGAGGCACGTGTTCAGGAGTTCGAGCAGGCAAAGGAAGCGGCGTAGCGATGGCCCGGCGCGATCTCGTCAGCGACTACTTCAACGAGCCGATCTTCTACGGCGGCCTGATCTGCACCCGTGCTGAGGCGATCGGGGACATGGAAGCGCAGGGCCTGAACCAGCGCTGCATAGACCGCTGGATGCAGGGGGCCGAGAGCGCCCCGTCTGAGGCCGTCGTGGCCATTGGGCCCGACGAGTACCCGGGCGAGATTCTGGGAACCGATCGGCGTCACCCCCGCGGCTCGCGGGGAGGGCAAGAACGAAAGCATCGCCCATTACTTCGAGGCGCCGGCGTAGATGGCGCGTCAACTCGTCATCGCAGCTTTCTGGGCACCGATGGATGCACCGGGTGAGCGGAAGTCGCAAGAGGTCGCCGACGCGCTCAAGCCCTGCGGGATCTTCGACTCGGCTGGCGCCGTGGTCACTTTCGGCGAAGAGACGATCGACGAGCCGTTCCGGGCCTTCATGCGGGCCGTCGATCTCGCTGAGGTAATCGACGCCAAGGCGGAATCGTGACAACGACCGCCACCGCCACCCCCTTCGTCAACACTCCCTTCGGTGTAGGAGTGGTGGAGGGGAGCGTTAAGAAGCTCTCCCCGGCCGGCCACGAACTCTTCGTGCGCTTCGAGGATGGCTCCCGTCGCTGGGTCCTCGCTGCTGGTTGTGACTTCGACGTCGAGCGCCCCGACTGGTACCGGGAGCCTGAGACGGCCTTGATTGCGGGGTGGGTGGGATGAGCCAGGCTTTCGACACCGCGATCAAAGCCTCCGAAGGTAAGGAGGGGCATCGCCTCAAGTTGGGGTTCGACGATGGCTTGTACGTCACGCTGGTCCACCCAGAGGCCGGATGCAAACCGCCAAGCGTCTGCGCTGTTTGTGCTGCTGACCTCCGCGACCCAGACGCCAAGCGCTGCTACGACTGCAAAGACCTCGACCCCGATGGCGACGAGTGCTGGCTGACTGCTTGGGTCGAGGAGCAGGGCGACGAGTTGATCCGCGGCGAGATAACCGTTCCGGTCGAGGTCGAGTGGAGGGACGATTACACACTTTTCCACCTGCTCGCCGGTTCGGAAGTCGAGCGTCTGCGAGCAAGACAGCTCGACTGCGGGGTCTGCGGAATTCCCGAGACCGTCATGGTCGAGGTCTGCGCCGGCTACGCGGTTCCGCGGTGCAAGGACCACCGCGACCAGCCGCCCTATCAAGCCGAGGCCCGGCTTCACTCGCTGCTTGAGAACCCAGCGGAGGCCTGCTCGTGACCCTCGCCACCGTCACCGGCCTCACCGCCTGGGTGCTCGTCGCTGCCTTCGCTGGCTTGTGCCTCTGGGCGATCACCGACTACCGGCGGATCTGCAAGAGGGACGCAGAGCGACCCGAGCCGCCCGTTGAGGTGGTCCCCGCCTTCGACTTCAAGCTTGCCAGGAGGCCGCGTGCCTCAACAACGAGCGCCCGCGACGGTGGATCGTCCGGGCGCCTGATCCACGGAGGTAAGCCGTGAATGATCCAACCCTACAACAGCACCGCCCGCACATCTGCGGGAGCTGCAAGTGCCCGAAGGCGCCGCACCGCTGGTCCGGCAACTACCGAGAACAGTGCAACTGCTCTGGGCCGACGACTTCGTTCCCGGCTTCTGACGACTCGTTGCGCTTCATTGCCAGGGACCCAGAGCCCGAGCCTGCTGGCGCACCGCCACTGGCCGAGGCCCTCAACTCAGTCGAGTCCATGCGCCTGGCGTGTGGAACCACCCCCGTGGAACTCGTGGGGGAGAGGGTGGTCGACTCCCGCACCGAGCTGCTCGAGGCGATGAAGCTGGCCGACCGCCACGGCGAGGGGGACCTGCACCGTCGGGTTGCCGAGCTGATGAGCGACATGGACGACGTGCTGGCGATCGTCGCTGAGCGGAGTGCCCGATGAGCGAGCAGCCGACAGAGGTGGTTGACGCCCAGGTGGTCGAGGAGGTGCCAGCCCTGCCGGAGCTCGGTGCGCTTGTACCGACTGGCGGTACCGAGCTTGCGGTCACACCGACCGTCACAGCCGCCGAGCTGGTCGAGCGCCTTAATGTCATCAAGCAGGCGCAGGAAAGGGCCATGGTCTCGGATGTCGACTACGGCGTCATCCCAGGGACCAAGAAGCCGACCCTGCTGAAGCCCGGCGCCGAGAAGCTCTCGGTCCTCTTCCAGCTCGACGTACAGATCGTCAACGAGAAGCGCTGGGAGTCGGACAACCACCTAACGGTGACCTCGCGGGCCACGGCCTACCACGCCCCGACTGGGGCGCGACTTGGCTACGGCGAGGGCATTTGCACCACGCGCGAGAAGAAGTACGCGAAGCGCATCGCGGCCCGGGCTTGCCCCACTTGCAAAGCGGAGACGATCTTTCGCAGCAAGAAAGACGGCGAGGGCTGGTACTGCTGGAAGAAGAAGGGCGGTTGCGGGGCTCAGTTCGCCGCCGACGCCCCAGAGATAGTCGGGCAGGACGCTGGCGAGAAGGACAACCCCGACCTGCCGGACACCTGGAACACGGTCGTCAAGATGGCCGAGAAGCGCGCGCGCGTCGATGTAGTGCTCGCGGTCACCGGAGCCTCGGCCCTGTTCACCCAGGACATCGAGGACGGCGCCTCGGCGGGCAACACCGCTTTCGGGGCAGAGCCGGTCGTCGGGGCCGAGCCGGTCGAGCCGCGGCCACCGTTGCCCGTCGAGCGCGTCGAACAGCTCGGCGCATCGATCTTCGCGCTGAAGCTCACCTACGGGGATATCAGCCTGATGCTCGGCGCCTGTGGTGCCGATGGCATCCGCGAAGACACCAGCGCCGGGCTGCGGGCTGCCCTAGAGGCCCTGACCAGCGACCAGGCCGACGCGATGGAATCGGAGCTGGAGAAGAGGGCTGAGCAGGATCAGGCCAAGCAAGGGGCCGAGTCCTAATGGGCGCCAAACGACCGCCCAACCGACTGGAGACCCTGCCCTCCGGGATCGAGGTTGCCTTCTGGGACTCAATAGGGCTCGATGGCGAGCGCCAGGAACGCCGCTACCGGGTCGGCGGGGCGGATGGCGAGAAGTACCCATCGGTCTCGACGATTGCCGGGTCCTTCGACAAGCCGGCGCTGATGCCCGCTGCGGTGAAGCTCCAGGAGGAAGCGGTGATCGAGCTCTCAAAGCGCGGGGTCAACATCGCGAGCCTCTCGCAGCCTGAGCTTCGGGACGAGCTTCGAGCCGCTGAGCTGCACTACGACTCGCAATGGAAGGTCGCTCGAGATCGAGGCGACGTGGCGCACGACATGCTGCTGCGTCTCGTCCGAGACAGGGAGGTGCCCAACCTCGCCGACTATCCCGATGACCTGCGGCCGTGGATCAGCGCCGGCATGAGGTGGGTCCACGAGACACAGCCCGAAGTGGTCGATGCCGAGTACTTCGTCGCCTCGACCACCTACAAGTTCGCGGGCCGCGGCGACCTTCTATGTCGCCTTCGCGACGGGCGACTTGCCCGCGTCGACTACAAGACGGTCACCGAGTGGAAATACAAGAAGACGTGGAAGGGCGAGCCAACCGATGAGTTGCTGCCGCCCTATGACGAGAACCTGATCGCTCTCGCCGGCTACGAGCTGGCGGCTGTCGAGTCCGGCTACATGCCCTCCGACGTGCGGGCGGTCGTGCGGCTCGGCCCCGACGGCGAGTACGTAGTGACTGAGAGCCACGCCACGGAGAAGGTGTTCCTTGCCGCGCTGACCTTCTATCGCGAGAAGAAATACCTGACGACGGAGCGCCCCGCCGAGGTGGTCGCATGAACGCCCCCGGCACCGATGTAGTCGAGGCACCGGCGATGGCCGAGTTCCTCCCGGAGAACCTGCCGACCCTCGAGCAAGCGGTTGAGGAGAAGGTCGCCGAGGCCCGCAAGCTGGCGGAGTCGATCGAGGTGACCAACGAAGAGGAGGCGAAGGTCGCCCAGAAGCTCGCCGCCGAGATCAACCGCCAGCGCAGGGCGATCGAGGACGAGCGGGTCGGCCTGACTAAACCGCGCAAGGACGCCGCGGAAGAGATCAAGCGTCGCTACGACGCCGTCAAGGCTCCCTTCGACGAGGCAGACAAGATCGTCCGCGACAAGCTCGCCGCCTGGCAGGCCGCTGAGGAGGAGAAGGCCCGAGAGCGCCAGCGAAAGATCGACGAGGAGCGCAGGCGGGTCGAGGAGGAGGCACGCAAGCAACGCGAGGCGGCAGAGAAGGCCGGGCGGGAAGCCAAAGAGCTTGAGGTCGAGGACGCCGACGACCAGGCGGTAGCCGACGAGCTCGCGGCGGAGGCAAGACGAGCTGCCGAGACCGCAGCGGTAACCGAGACGGCGATCCTGTCACTCCCGCCCGATGCACCACCAGCTGCGCCGACGCTTGCCGGCTTCTCCCAGCCGAAGCAGCTAGTCGCCGAGGTGGTCGACCTCGCTGCTGTCCCCGACTTTCTCCCCGACGGGACGCCGTTGAAGCTCGTGGACGAAGTGGCGCTGCGCAAGTGGGGGCGCGCCCAAGAGAAGGCGAAAGGCGGCACTCTCCCTGAGCTGCCGGGCTGCAAGTTCGAGCGCAAGGCTGCCGGGACTCGGGTGGGTTCCTGATGCGCACCCGCTACACCCTCATAGAAGTAGAGAACCGAGGCCACCATGCGCTGGGGAGGGCGACGTGAGCAGCCAGCGCAAGCTTCTCTTCGCGCTGACCGGCGGTCTCGGGGCGGTCGTCACTGCTCTTTTCCTCGCAGCCATATGGCTATCGGATTCCGGTTCGACTGCCGAGAAGCTGGCGAACACGGGATGTCTAGTGCTTATCGTCGGCTCCCTGGCGGTCGGCACCATCGCGATTGACGAGGTCGGCAAGTGAGGCTGCGTCGGGTTGCGAGAGAGGCGTTTGAGGGGGTGGGGGTCTAGTGGCCGAGCTGCGGATCGCATCCAACCTGTCGCTTGGCCTAGACGCAGTCACCAAGACCTTCGCGATTCTGGCGCAGCGGCGGAAGGGCAAGACCTACACCGCCTCCGTCATCGCCGAGGAGTTCGTGAAGGCGGGACAACCGTGGGTGGCGCTTGATCCCACGGGCGCCTGGTGGGGTCTGAGGGCGGGTGCGGATGGTTCGACCAAGGTTGGGCTGCCCGTCTATGTCTTCGGCGGCCAACACGGCGACCTCCCGCTCGAGAGGACAGCCGGCAAGGTCATCGAGGCGAAGGCTGAAGATCCCGTCGAGCTGCGCAAGCAGATCCGGGAGCTGGAGCGGAGGTTGACCGACCGACCTGAGGCCGAGCCGGTTGAGGTCAGTGTCGAAGTCCCGGTCTTCCCACCTGAGTTGAAGACACGAGTGAAGGAGCTGCTCGAGGGAGTCGGAGACCAGGCCGGCTCAGTTGCTGAGACGGCGGGCAACCTTCTCCATCTAGTCGAGTCGGACTTCGACATGCAGGGGATCAAGCCCCTGCTGAAACCAGTAGCGCGACCCGCTTCACCTCCACGACCGAGCCCTCGCTCCACGCCCACACCGGCTAGAGACGGCGACATCAAGCTCGCGAAGGCAGCCCGCACGATCCTGGGCGTCCTGGTTGAGCGCTCTCCGATGGAGCTGACGCGCGCCCAGGTCTCGACTCTCTCGGGGTACCGGCCGAAGTCGAGCACCTTCGCCAACGCTCTCAGCGAATTGCGGACCACGGGAATGATGGTCGGCTCGCAGACGATGTCTGCCACCGCAGAGGGCATCGCGCTGCTGGGTGACGGGCGGCCCACGCCGAGAACGCCCGAGGAGGTTCAAGCGCAGTGGCTTGGCGCCCTTCCGCAAGCGCCACGCCGGATCCTCGAAGACCTCATCGACCTCTTCCCAACCGCTATCGATCGCGAGTCGATCGCCTCGGCGACGGGCTACTCGATCACCTCCAGCACCTTCGCCAACGCTCTTTCCACTTTGCGGACCAGCGGGCTGCTTACCGATGAGCCGGGCAAGGAACTCCGTGCCTCTGAGGCTCTATTCGAGGTCGGTGGCTAGATGAGCCAAGTAACGCCGAGGGAGTGCCAAGCGATGGCCGAAGAGGCCATCCTCGACCACTTCCGCAACCCCGAGCACGAGCCTTTCCACTCGGACGATCTCTGGCACGTAATCCCTGACCAGCACAGAGGCGTCATCAGCCTCGCGGTCATGGCTCTGGTCAACAAGAGGCTGATCGTCAGCACCGGGGTTCTCCGCAAGTCTGCGATCCCAAGCCGTAAGCGCTCACCGTCGCAGGAATATCGACTTACTGAGCGTGGGCGAGATCGAATCGCCGGGGTCGGTGCTGGCGAACAAACGCGTTCCAGCCGAGAGGCCAGGGGCGTGGGGAGTTCACCCCCAGTCAGCACCGATCCGGGCGATGGCTCCTCGGTCCATGGTCGTCAGCCGGCTCATGGCGCCGGGGAGCCTCGCCCGGCCCCTCTTCCGGGCATGGAGGACACCAGCCCTCCTTCGGCCTACGACCCGTTCTCAGAAGCGGCATGAGCAAGCGCGGCGAGATCAACGGTTGGACCTGCGACAAGTGCGGGAAGGTCACCTACGTCATCCACGTCGCTGATGGGGTGACGCCGATATTCTTGGCCTGCCGGGCGAGCGGCGACCTTGACCACTGCTCAGGCATGGGCACCTCGCTGATGTACCCGAGCGCCGCGCCGCCCCCGCATGTACTTGCCGAGGTCGGCTGGGAGTGGTACATGCCGGACCCGGTCGAGAAGACCCAGCTTCTGCGGGAACCCGATCTGCTCGATCACGTCGAAAAGGGCGGCCTCCTGCTTCGGGAGCTAACCGACGCAGGCCGCCAGGCGCTCAAGCAGTTCCACTACTTCGACGGACCCCCAGCGGAGGCAGCTTGAGGGGCAATGCCGTGGCAGGGATCGATCAACACGGGGGAGGGTCGCTAGGTGCTCTGGATACGCCTTGGCGTCCTCTGGTACGAGGAGGAAAAGCTCGAGGAGGCAGCGGAAGTCGCTGGCTCGGCGGGCTCGGTTGTGATCGCCGCCTACCCAGTGTTGTTGGCCAAGTCGAAGGTGCAGAAAGAACACGGTGTGGTCGAGTTCACCTGGCGGAATCTGAGCCAGGAGTTGTTCGCCGGTCGCGCCGATGTGGAGGCTGCGATCGACGCCATGTTGTCCACGGGTGTCCTGACTTGTCCGAAACGGTCCAGCCGCGGCGCGATCGTCGCTTTCAACCGAGAGGCGTGGGATCGGTGGCAGGACTCGGCCCGCAAGGCAGCAGAGCGCGAGATGCCGAGGGCCGCATGAACAAGCCAAGTCACCTCGCACTTGTCCAGACCTGTCCAGATGTGTCCGAAAAGTCCCTAGAAGTAGAGGAGAAGAGAGAACAACAAAAGAACCCCCCAATCCCCCCTCCCGCGGTGGCGATGGCACTTGCGGGCGATCCCGTTCCGATTGAGGTTCGTCGTCTTCGGGTCGCCAACGGCTCTCGCCGCAAACGTGACCTCGCTGCAGTTCGGATGGCCGAGGAACTTGAGTTGCTCGAGGCGATCGGGCAGGGTGGGGCTGAGGTCACCGACGGCTGGGCCGAAGCAAAGGCGCGGGTTCGCGCCAGCGTCCTGCCATCCACCTTCGACCTCTGGATCGATCCGCTGCAGCCGCTCGGCGCCACCGGCAACCGCCTGCTCCTCTCCGCCCCAGAGGGAATCCGAGCTTGGACTGAGCGACGGTACTCCGGCCTGATTCGAGAGGCGCTCACCGGCACCGCCTACACCGACGTCTCGATCGTGGGGGAGGAGGAGCCGTGCCTGTAGCGACGATGTTCTCGCCCCGGGCTGCCGCCGCCCGTTCTGCTGAGGTGCGCACAGCCCGCCGGTTACAGCGCGAAGCCCTCCGTGGCGCATCCCGACGTGAGGTCGCCCGCGCAATCCTGGATCCCACTCCGGAGCTGGAGGGCTACAAGCTCCAGACTCTCTTCGCCGCGTGCTCGAATGCCGGCGGCGGTGTCATCCCCCTCTTCGGCACACAAAAGCTTGATCGAGCGCTAGCGAAGCTGCGCCGGCAGGGGCACTCCTGGGCTCACGGTGAGACCAAGCTTCGCCATCTCTCGACCCACCAACGTCGCTGGCTACTTGAGGCGGTTTTCGAGCGAGCACCAAAGGCCTGGGGGGAGGCAGCGTGAGGCTCCGGCCCTTCAAACGGCTCGCCGACCTCGAATCGCGGGTCGAAGGGCTGGAGCTGCTGCTAGCCCAGATGCTCGCGGGCGAGACACCGCGGCTGCGCCGCACCACTCTTCCTCCGGGCTCGTGCCGGCCGCCTGCACCTGTGCCCTCACCAGCTTCTCCTTCGCCTTCAAAAACCATAACGGAGGCGGGACTGACTGCCTCGGATAGGAGCAGTCAAAAGTGATCGAGGTCCGCACCCAGGCCCAACTGGACAAGGCGCTGAAGAAGACTAATAAAGGCTGGGACGAGGACGTTGTCATTGTCACCAACGAGCACTTCGTCATCGACTCGGGGTCCCCGAGGATCGTCTGTAGGGGGACCTCGAGCCCGAGGATGGAGGCGTGGGGGACCTCGAGCCCGAGGATGGAGGCGCGGGAGACCTCGAGCCCGACGATGGAGGCGTGGGGGACCTCGAGCCCGAGGATGGAGGCGTGGGGGACCTCGAGCCCGACGATGGTGGCGCGGGAGACCTCGAGCCCGAGGATGGAGGCGCGGGAGACCTCGAGCCCGACGATGGTGGCGCGGGAGACCTCGAGCCCGAGGATGGAGGCGCGGGAGACCTCGAGCCCGACGATGGAGGCGTGGGGGACCTCGAGCCCGAGGATGGAGGCGTGGGGGACCTCGAGCCCGACGATGGTGGCGCGGGAGACCTCGAGCCCGAGGATGGTGGCGCGGGAGACCTCGAGCCCGAGGATGGAGGCGCGGGAGACCTCGAGCCCGACGATGGAGGCGTGGGGGACCTCGAGCCCGAGGATGGAGGCGTGGGGGACCTCGAGCCCGACGATGGTGGCGCGGGAGACCTCGAGCCCGAGGATGGAGGCGTGGGGGACCTCGAGCGTCACCGGCAAAGCCAGTCTCTTTAGCCAGCCGCGGTTCTGGCGCCACGAATCGGCAAAGATCAATGTTCCCGGCGCAGTCATCTTGGAGGCACCAAGGCTTGAGACCGGCGCCGACTGGTGTGAGTTCTACGGCGTTGAAATCCGCAAGGGCGGCGGGCTCAACCGCAAGCTCGCCGGCCAAGACGTAGCGATCCTCTTCAAGGCCCTGGGTAAGGATTTCGTGTCGAGTCGCGGGACGGCCTATGAGCCTGGCTCGACCCCGGAGGCACCGGACTGGGACGGCGGCAAGGAGGAGTGCGGGGGAGGGCTTCACTTCTCACCACACCCGAAGATGGCCGAAGAGTTCAACCGTGACCCGGCCCACTTCGTTGCCTGCCCCGTGGCGGTCTCGGAGATCGCTGTTCACCCAGACGGCTCGATGCCCCAGAAGGTGAAGGCGCCCCGAGTCTGCGCTCCCTGCTGGGAGGTCGACGTCGACGGTGAGCGGCTCGAGGAGAAGGCAGCGGCCTGATGTCAGCCGCCGTGTCAGCGTTCTTCGGCTTGACCAACGCGATCGTCACCGGCTTCCTGATCTACGGGTTGGCGCGCGGTGAACTTGCTGATCCCGGCTACGTGGTTGTGGCGAGCTTGTGTGCCTTCACCGCGGTCGTCCACGCCGTACGCCTCGCCCTACTTGCTCGCTTTCCGTTCGTAACGGTCCACGCCCAGAACATCATTCAGGGCAAGCAGGGTGGGGGCGAGTCGTAGTGGCCAACTACGCCTGCAGAAACGGCCACGCCTGGGAGGGCAAGTCGAGCCTCAGCAAAAAGTTCCACCCCTCCGAACTGCGCTGCCCCGAATGCGGCTCGCAGAACGAGCCGGGCATGAAGTCGCGAGCCAGGTCCGAGTCACCCGCCGTCGCTGAGGCCCACACGCGTTTCTCCGAGCTCGTTACCGAGTGGCCCTGCTGGGCAAAGTCACACCGCCCCGGCCACCGCTGCTGGGGACCACTCGACCCGCACCACCTCGTGCCGGCCGAGTGGATCCGCCGGACCTTCGGTGACCTCCCAGATGACGACCTTGCCCCGATCCTCTACGAGCCGGTGATCGGAGCCCCGGTGTGCCGCGCCTTCCACGAAGCCTTGGAGAACCGCTCCGAGGTAATCGCCTGGCACGAGCTCGACGACGAGGCCAAGCTGTTCTGCCAGCGCATCGACGAGAAGCACCCCGGTCACCAGTCGATGTACGAGCGGCTGAAGTTGGAGAGCCCGGCGGGGGTGAGTACCGATGCCGCGTAAAACGGTGATCCACAAGCGCCACATGTTGCCCGGCGACACGTACATCGAGCGAGCCAGCACTCCTCTTGATAACCGACGACGAGAAGGGAGACACCCGTGGAACTAGTTGAACCGATCATTGAGGTGCAGGATGGGAGCGGTCAGAGCACTGAGACCAGGATCGGCCAAAAGGTCGCCGAGGCTCTGCGCGAGGAAAGCGCCGAGGACTACCGACTCGCGTTTAAACGGCTGGAGGCAATCGGCCGAAACCCGCCCCTCGACTGGGAGACGGTCACTAATCTGCAGGACTACCTGTCCGAAGCCACCGAGGCCATCGGGGTTCTGCGTGCACTGACGCCGCTGCCCGAGGAAAAGCGTGAGGCCGATGCCTGAGACAACACACCAGGTCGACCACAAGGCAGAGGCGCTGAGGCTTATCGAGGAGTCGGATCTCTTCCAGCGCAAGGACATCTTTGACGCCACCGACCGATACATGCGGAAGGCCCTCGTCCACTCCAACCTCGCCATAGCCGAGGGACAGGAGCGGGTGGCGGAGGCAATCGGCGATGCACTTGGCGACGGCAGCAACCTCGACCACATCGTCCAGGCCCTACGTGCAATTGCCGAGCCGGTGAAGTACGGCATCGACCCCCGGAGCCTGTCGTGAGCAGCCCCGCCCCACACCAGGACAGTCCGAAGGTGCCGCTGCTGGTTGGCCGCGGGCAGATCGAAGCTCTCGCGAAGGCTCGGTACGAACGGACTCGGCGGGTCGTCGGTGAGCAGTGGGACGACCTCGATCCCAACGGCAGTATTCGGCCAGGGATGTGCCACGAGGTGCTTGACAGCATCGAAGAGGCCGCGCCCCTGCTCTTCTCCGCCCTCCTCTCCGATGAGGTTGTGGCGGCAGCGGTGAACGCGATCGGCGGTCGCCTCGGCGACATCAACCGCGAAGTGAGGGACGCCCTTGAAGCCGCCATAGAGCAGGTAGGAGGTGGTCAGGGTGGCGGGTGACGCGCGTTTGAAGCGCCGTTTTGGCTCGGTCGAAGAGATCGAACGCGTTTTCTTCCCCCGGCTCTACGCAGAGCGCTGCAAGTCGAGGCGTCTCTCTTCGGAACTCGATGAATGCGGCGAGGCCCTGGCCGCCTGTGAAGAGGCCCACGGCGTTTCCGTTCCCGCAGGAGGCAAAGACCAGTGAGCGACCTATTGCTGCACGGCTGGGCTGAGACAACGGTTTATCCCGCCGGAACCACTAACCCCTCCAAGGCTCCCTGCGACGGCGATCAGTGCCCGATCTGTGAAAAACCGCTGAAGAAGGGCGAACGAGTCCACCTGGTCACCGAGTCAATCGCCGCCGACGAGTGGGTCCACGATTCGCACATTTGGAAGGAGGGCCACCAGTGAGCGACCGCACACAGACGCTCTCGGTGGAGCTGACCTTCGACGAGATCTACGCCTTGCTCGAACCCGACACGAGGGCTGAGACACCAGCGTTCGTATCCGGCTTCGGGAAGCTCCGCGCCGCTCTCTCCCAGCCAGAGCACCAGGGGGACAAGCAGTTGCGTTCTGGGGGCCGCTTCCGTTCCTTGCGCGAGTCGGTTCCGCCTCCTTCAGAGCACCAGGGGGACGAACTGGATGCGATGGCCGAACGCGAGAAGCTCCTGGAAGCTGAGTTCGATTCAGTGAGCCGCGGGCGCGACGAATGGCGCGCCCGTTACCGCCGGGAGAAGAAGGCCCGCAAGAAGGCGCAAGGCAGAGCCCGTCACTGGAAGCACAACCACGGCCAACAGGTCTACCGCGTACGCCAGCTTGCTGAGCAACTTAAGGCCACCCAGCCCCCCGCCCCAGTACTTAGCGACGAGGAGAGGGAGCGGCTCGGAAAACTGGGAGAGATGCTCGAAGCACTCGGCTGCGAGCCGGGCTACTGGCCCGCCTTCCTCCGCAACCTCGCCTCTCGGGAGCACCGGGGGGAGGAGGGCGAGCAAGTAGATCGGCTAAAGAAGGCCATCGAACTGGCGCTCCCGCAGCTAGGCGGCGGGCCGAACATGAGCGCCTACGGCCACTTCGCCGAGGACTGCGCTCTCGTCCACCTGGACCACTGGGCGGGCCTGGCGGGTGCAAGTAGTGCCTTGATCGACGCTCTCTCTGGAGTCACTGGCGAATCCGGTCCCGACCTTTACGCCCGCCTCGTTCCAAGCCGCCCGTGCGACTGCAAATCCTGCGTCGGCGAGGAGGCTCATGCCAAGGCCGTCGCCGACTACATCGCCTCTGTCCCGCAGCCCCCAGCAGGAGAGGTAGAGAGGCTGCGGGAGCGGCTGAGCAGCGAGGACGTTCGGCTTGAAGCTGCACGGGCGCTCTGCCCTGACGAGGCCCACTGGGAGGACTTCCGCGAACGCTACGAAGCTGACGCCTCGGCCGCGATCGACGCCGCTCTACGTGCTGCAGTTTTGCCCCCCTCAGACTCCCAGGGAGATCAGGAGCGGCGGCTTGCGGTGGCGCTCGGTCGCTTCTTGCCGTTGATCGAGACCTTTGCCAAAGAGGGGGACGCCAAGGCTGACGCTAATTGGCTGCGCTGTTTCTTCCAGGGGCTGAGCGAGGCGAAATGCTCATCGTGTGACGGGAGCCGAGTTGAGTCCTTCGGACCATCTGGCCCCGTTCCCTGCCCCGACTGCAACCCAGCCCCTACCCAGGTAGAGGGAGACGACGCACTCCCGCCTGAGTTGGAACGAGCGCTACGCGACCCAAGTGTCATCGTTGACGCCGACCGCAAGTCCGTCCTGGCCGACGGCAAAACCCTCGCCGAGCACCTCGAAGAGTGGCGGAATGCCCCGTCCAACACGGTCAGCGCCGACCCGTCACTCGCTGCTTCTTCGCAACCAGAGGGAGGAGACGAAGAGGACTGGGGGCCGGTCACGATCATGCGCGAAAAGGATCTCCCGGGACTGCCCCGCCCTTCTCACTTCTGGGTGTGGTGGGGGATCGGCGACTACGACAACGACAACGACCGCTACGAGGCCCGCCGCTACCTCCCAGCCACCTCCCAGGACTCCTCGGGGCTGGAGGAGAGGCTGAAAGACCCAGACGAGTACGTCCGCTGGCCGGCCGTGATCCAACGCGAACGGGACCGCGCCAGCAAAGCCGAGGCAGAGCGAGACCGAGAGAAAGCCCTCCGAGAAGACGCCTACCGCTACCAGCAGGCCGCTGAAGATCTCCTAAACCCTGAACAGAAACGCGCAGCCCGAGCCGAAACCGCACTAGGAGAACTAGCGGAGGGGTTCGAGCGAAGAGCGGCCGAGTTCAGAAACAAAGCCGACGCGGGTGGATCAACCGGCGAGGTGGCTCTATGGGAAGCGATCCAACCGACCTTCGAAACAGCTGCCCAAGAAGCCCGTAAGAAGGCAGCCGAGCTGAAGGAGGGACCGTGAGCGGCTTCGGCGGTGCCCATCCCCACGCCCCGGTAGAAGGCCGCACCGATGAGTGGTGGACGCCGCCGGAGGTCTTCGAGGCGATTGGGTTGCGCTTCGACCTCGACCCCTGCGCCCCGCCGTGGAAGGATGCTGACTGGATTCCTGCTGAGCGCAGGATCACTCGCGAGGAAAACGGCCTCTCCTATCCGTGGTCTGGCCGAGTCTGGCTCAACCCCCCCTATGGCAAGGAGGCGGGCAGGTGGGTTGAACGCCTCGCGGACCACGGCAACGGAATAGCCCTGGTCTTCTCCCGCACCGACGTGAAATGGTGGCACGCAGCGGTCCCGAAGGCCACCGCCGTCTGCTTCATCCGGGGACGTCTCACCTTCATAGCCGGGGCGGGTCAGTCGGCACCTGGCAACTCGGGTGGTCCTTCGGCGCTCATCGCCTACGGGGACGCGTGTGCCGAGGCGATCGCCAACTCTGGCTTGGGGCTGACGTACTTCACCGAACTGAAGGGAGGCTCCAGTGGGGATTGATCGCACCTATTTCTGCGACGGCCCTGACTGCGGTGACGGGAACCCCTGCAACGCCACGACAGCTACCCCGCCGCCATACCTGCCCGTCAGTTTCATCGAAGTGCGCCGTGACGACGGCCAGCATTTCTTCTGCGGCTGGGATTGCCTCATGAAGTTCGCAGCCGACCAGCCGATCCCTGAGCGAATCGATTTCGGCGAGGGAGCCTCAGATGCCAGGTGAGGTAGAGGTGAAGCAAGCCGTCGCAGCGGCAGTCCTCGATCGAGCCCGCTGGCGAGAGGACATGGCGATCACGAACTACGATGGCGATCGCGTCTGGCTCGGCCCGTGCTTCGACAATGACGGCAAGCGCATCGGGATTACTGACTGCTGCTTGGTGGACGCCCCGTGTGCTCACCACGCCGAGATCGCAGGGAGGTCTCAGTGAGGCTGCCGGAAGACGCCGCCAGGGCCGCCGAAGAGGCACTGGAGCGCGAGACCGAACTGTTCGACTCCCTCGGCGACCGGGTCGAGGACTTCGACTACGTTGCGCAGGTTGCCCTCCAAGCCGCCGCCCCTTCGATCCGCTCCCAACAGAGACAGCGGGTAAGGGAAGCGGCCAAGGCGTTCTTCGCCGGCGAGCTTGAGATCTCCGAATCAGTTGGTAGCCGCGCCGAGGTCGAGTGCACCCGGTCGCTAGCCAAGGGCCTCCTAGCCGCCCTCGGCTCCGATGGGCTCGAGTACTGCGACGACCCCTGCACCTGCGGCCACGAGCGCTTCCACCATGAAGACGGATTTGGGCTTGGTATCGACATGAACTGCAAGGCCTGCGGTTGTACCTGCAAGCAGTTCACCCCGGACTCCAATACCCGTGAGGAGGAAGGCAAGTGAGCGGCATCTGGATCTTCGGCGGCTCGAACCCGCGCCATGAGGCCGCGGTCGAGGCGATCCTTGCGGAGCGCCAGCGCCAGGACAAGCTCAAGGCCGAAGGCCGCTTCCTCTACACCGCCGCCGATGCCGGGATGGGCAACACCGAGCGCCTCGCCTGCGTCATGGAGGAGGTCGGGGAGGTCGCCCAGGAGGTGCTCACGCAGGAAAGTCGCCGCCTCGCTCGGGACACCACCGGCTCCGTCGAGGGCTTGCGCAAGGAGATCACGCAGGTCGCGGCCATTTGCCTCGCCTGGCTCGAATCGGACTGCAACGCCGTTGCATCAGAGGAGATGCACGCACACCTAGTCGGCTGCCACTGCTCCTACGACCGGCTCGACACGGACCCGGCGAAAGTCATCGCTTCCTGCCCTGTTCACGGTTTGGCCAGGGAGCTAAAGGAGGGCGACGGTGGCTGACAAGCCCTCAGACTTCGCGATTGTGCTGGCGGTTGGGATGTTCGGCGAGCGACCTGTATACGCCGATGAAGTTCGCGGGCAGCTCACAAACTTTGGCTTCGAGGCCACTACTAGCTGGTCCTACCGCCTCACCCAGTGGGGTCGCACCGAACTTTGGAACCGGGGCTTGAAGAACCTTGGAGTGCCGCTGGCGGAGTTGCAGGGGGCGGGACGCTAAATGGCGACGAGGACCCCGCTGACCTACTACGGCGGGAAGCAGAAGCTGGCGGCTCAAATCGTGGAACTCATGCCACCCCACGTCGCTTATCTCGAGCCATTCGCTGGCGGTGCCGCGGTCCTGTTTGCCAAGCATCCGGCTGAGCGCGAGACGCTAAACGACGTCGACGGACAGATCATGCGCTTCTGGCGGGCACTTCGAGAGCGACCGGAGGAGCTGGCGGCGGTGGTGGCCGCGACCCCCTATAGCCGCGCCGAGTGGGAAACATCCCGAGAGCCCGCCGAGGATGATGTCGAGGCAGCCCGACGATTGCTTGTCCGCATTGACCACAGCTTCTCGCGCACCGGCAAGTCCTGGTCGCCGCCATCGCTGTTGAGGGACCGCAAGGGCCGCTGGCAGCCTCGGACCTGGCAGAACATGCCGGCGCGGTTGCTCGCCGCCGCCGATCGTCTGCAAAACGTCTGCCTCGAGTGCAGCGATGCCATTGACCTGATTCCACGATGGGATCTGCCGCAAACGGTGATCTATATAGACCCCCCGTACATCGGGGAGCACCGCAAACACCCACGACACGGCTACGTCCACGACGCAACCGACGATCTCTGGCCACGTCTGGTTGACGTGCTGCTCGAGATCGAGAACGCCGCCGTGATCCTCAGCGGCTACCCGAATGAGCGGGCCGGGCGGCTGCCCTGGCGGACGATTGACCTGAGCGCCCTCCGCAATGTTCAGGCTCGGGCCGGGGGAACGCTGCCGAAGGTCCCCGAGACGCTCTGGCTGTCGCCGGCGGTAACGGAGATCCAACCTGATCTCTTCTCCGAGGTTGCAGCATGAGGTCCCGCGCCGCACTACAGGATTCGAAGGGCAACCAGTGACCGTGAGAGAACGCCTCTTCAAGACGAGGGCGAGACTAGGAATGGCTGAGGGCAATCCCTCTAGAACTTTCGATCATTCCGCGCTACCCTGCACAAAGCCAGGAAACTGCGGGGCAGGTAGGGCGGAGGCGTCAAACGGCAGGAGTCAGCCATGCCGCAACTGCATTCCGTCTCGTCACCGGCAACCGAGCCGCCGCCTCTCGCCGGCCGCCGCTCTCACAAGCTGGACCGAAACCTCGGCTGGCTCGAGGTCATCCGCGGCCACTGGGAGTTCGATGGCTACTGGTCCCACTTCGTCCTCCCTCACCGCTGGCGTCGCTTCGAGCTCAGTATCACCCTCGGCCCTCTCACGCTCCATCTCTTCCGGCGCAGAGTCCGAGACGAACCAGAGCCAGAGGAGTACAAGCGCCTTCACGCGATTGACGGGGGCGAGTAGGGCCGGGGTACTCGAACCGGCCAAAGACTTCGGCCTGCGAGAAGACGAAGACGGGGAGGGTGTCAAGCCCGCTGATCCGTCGGATGGCGCTGAAAATGCAAATACAGGGTGCGTTCAGAAGACAGCGCCGGACGCCGAAAAACAGGAGGGGGCCAAGAGCTCGCGGGTAGGCGGACCCTCCAACTTCGAGGACGAGGATTGATGAGCGAAGGCATCGAAATCCGCCGCACCCCCTCGCTCTGCAATGACGAGCCCTACTTGGCTGAGAGCTGCGGGGTCCGGGTCAAAGATGTCTTGGACCGGGTGCGGGCCGGAGACTCGGCAATGGAAGTGGCGGAGGACTTCGGCCTTCGCTATGAAAGCGTCAGGTTGCTTATGGCAGTGGCGGACGCGTGCGCTGGGCAGAGCGCCGGCTTTACAGCTACCCCCTGTCCTACATGCGGTGGTGCCTGCCGGGTCCATTCAGGAGACGAGGGCACCAGCTACTACGTGCCGGTACGAGGTCGCACCGCTGAAGAGGAGGGGCAGGGTGGCTAGCCTTGCCCCGACAGCGGCGGCGATGCGAGTGCCAGCACTCGATGCGATCGAGGTGCTGCTGACCCTTTCGCCGGCCAAGTACGCCGAGATGGGCCAAGACCTGAAGGAGCTCCGGAGGAAGCTCGACCTCCCAAAGTCCGCATCGAACACCGAGGTCATCCTCGAGGCCGTGCACCGTCAAGCCCGGCCCGGATAGGCTGCTCGCCCATGCAAGCCGTCCTCTACGCGGCGAAGAGCACGAAGGACCCGAAGGGCTCGATCGCCGGGCAGCTCAGGGAAGGACGCGAGAAAGCCCAAGCCGAAAGCTGGGAAATCGCCGCCGAGTACTCGGACGAGGCGGCTAGTGCCTGGAGCGGCAACCGTGGTCCGGAACTGATCCGGGCGATGGACCACGCAGAACGGATCGGGGCGGTGCTCATCGTCCAGCATTCCGACCGTCTTGCTCGTGGAGATGGCAAGCAGGCTCGGCATCTGGTCGAGATCGCGCTCTGGGCGATCAAGGTGGGCGTAACGATCGTCAGCCTTCAGGACCCGTCGACCTTCGAGAACATCGTGCTCGCGGCTGTGATGGGCGAGCGCAACTCCGAGGACTCGAAGCGCAAGTCACTCGCGACGAAGGCTGGGCTGCGGAAGAGGCGAGAAGACGGGCTCTGGGGAGGTGGGCCGCGGCCCTACGGCTACGACTACAACAAGCAGGCCGAAATGCTCGTGGTCCTCAAGCCTGAGGCTGTTGTTGTTGTCCGCCTCTTCAACGAATTCGCCGGAGGGCAGTCGCTGTCGGCGATCTCTCGTGCCCTGGAGGCCGACAGCGTGGCTCCTAGGCGCGGTCGTCACTGGCGGTCATCGACGGTCGGCCAAATCTTGTCGAATCCCGTCTATGTCGGGAAGATGCGTCATGGAGACGAAGTCTTCGACGGTGTCCATGAGCCGCTCGTCGAGCAGAAGCTCTGGGACGAAGTCCAGGTGCTGCTCCAGGCCCGGCGCAAGAAAGGCCGCGGTCGGCCCCCGAAGGGGAATCACCTGCTTCGAGGCGGCTTGCTGGAGTGCAATTGCGGCGGAACGCGCATTTGCCGAAGTGACAGCAGGCGGTCTGACTATGAGGTCTACGTCTGCGAGCGGCGCCACATGGAGGACTCCTGCGACTCCCCGATCCTTCCGCGCCGGGTAGTCGACGGCGCGCTGTATGCCTACTTCGAGCAGGTCGGCCTAGACGTTGAGGCGACTCGCGCCCAGCTAGCCGAGGCCCGCGACCGGAAGCTGGGGGAGGTTCAGGCCCTCAGTTCTCAAGCAGAGACCCAGAAGCGCCGCGCTGAAGATCGCCTAACCCGCGTCCGCCGCGACTACCAGGACGGCAAGATCAAAGCCGAGGACTGGTCGGACTTTCGCGACGAATTGACTACTGAGCTGGACGGCGCGGCTGCCGAGGTCGACCGACTGGCCGAGCAAGTAGGTGAAGCCGAGTCGTGGGGCATCCTCCAAGACGCCGAACACGACACGCTTGCCCGCCTGGCTGGTCTCCGGGCTGCAGTAGCCGGGGAGATCAACGACGCCGAGGGGGTCAACGCAGTCCGTGCGGCGCTCGCCCGCATCTTCGACCACTTCGTCCTCCGCGAGGTCGAACCAGGCACCCGCATTCACGCCGATCTCGCCTGGCAAGGCGACCTAGTCATCGAACCCGTCATACGAGAGGAGGTGATTGAAGGATTCACGAACTTCCGCCCGATCTTCCGCCGCGAGCCGCTCTACAGTGCCGATAAGAAATACGGCGTAGCCCACGCAAGCCGTCTGCGGCGCAAACTCGACCCAGAGCACGGCCGCTACGTCGTCAACTGTTGGGGCTACGGCTATCGGTTGATTGACGGATGACCGACCTGGCTCAGATCGTCGCCGGCTGGCCGCTCGCCCTCTCGATGGCTGCTGCCGTTGCGGCCCAGAGCTTGCGCGCTGGTCGGCGCCGCAGTGCCCTCAACGAGGCGTTGCACGAGCTGCGCCGGCCGCTGCAGGCGGTCGCCCTCGCGGTCGGACCGGGTGTCGAAGGGTCCGAGGACAGGCAGGACCCGATGGAGCTTGCTACCGCAGCTCTCGAGCGCCTAGACCACGAGATCAACGGCAGTCCGCTGACGCCGGCGTGGGGTCTGATCGACGGCGCCGCGCTGACCGAATCTGCCGTGGCGCGTTGGCAGGCACGCGCTCGCCTTGGTGATGGATCACTTGAGATGCGATGGAGCGCGGGCAGCACTCTGATCCGCGGTGATCGCAACGCTCTCGGTCAGGCGCTCGACAACCTGATCGTCAATGCGATCGACCACGGCGGGCCGACGATAGTCGTCGCCGGCCGGTTGCGTGCTGGCCGCCTGCGGATCGCGGTCGTGGACTCCGGCCGCGTCGCCCGGCCGCGATCGCGACGCAACAGCCCCGCGCAGGTAATTGCTCGCCTTTCCGGTCAGCAGCGTCACGGTCACGGCTTGGCGGTGGTGCGGCGGGTCGCGGCCGACCACGACGGGCGTTTTGCCTTTCGCTATTCGGAACGGGGCTCGCTCGCGGTTTTGGAGCTGCCCATCGCCGATGCGGATGCCGGACTGGCCGCGTGAGCCGTCGCGCCCGGGCGATCCTGTTCCTTGTCCTCGCGGGGGTGGCGGCAACGCTTGCGGCCGCCGTTGCCGATAGCTATGGATCGCGCGTGGCGGTCGGCTACGGGCCACTGCGTCCTGTCGTGATTGCGACCCGCCACCTGCCAGGAGGGAAGCCGTTGGCACCCGGAACCGTGGCGGACGCTCTGGAAGTGCGACGTGTGCCAGTCAGGTTCGTGCCATCTGGAGCCCTGCAGGCTCCGCCCGAAGCCATCGGCCTAGCGCCGGCCACAGATCTGTCAGCCGGCTCCTACCTTGTCGCCACGCAGCTCCATCTACCCACCCACAGCGGCCCGGCCTCACTTGTCGGGTCGCGACGCAGACCGGTGGAGATCTCCGTCAGCGGCGCCGAAGCCTTGCTCTCGGCCGGTACCCCGGGCCGGCAGGCGAAGGTCGACGTCGTGGTCACCACCGAAGCTGATGGCGGCGGCGGGGGGCGGACCTATGTGGCTGCGACGGCGGTGCCGTTGCTCGCCCTGGGTCCGGGCGCCGATGGACCCGGTCCCGGTGGGACCGCAAGCGCGACCTTGGCGCTGACCAAGTCGCAGGCGCTGCGGCTGATCGACGCCGAAAGCTTTGCCCGCAAGCTGACGCTCCTACCGGGAGGTTGACTCGGTGGCGGCGCGGGAGCACCACCTCGCAGTCCTCGCCGATCAGCTGCGCGTGGGCTTGATCGAGCGACGCCGCTCGGAGGCAGCCGCTGGACGGTCACCCGTTATTGGCCTCGAGGACGAGGTTCGCGCTCTGGTCGACGAGGAGGCCGCCCTGCTCGGCGCTGAGGACCGGGCGGAGCTGGCAATGCGCATCGTGCGCGACACGGTCGGCCTCGGTCCGCTCGAGACCCTGCTCGCCGATCCGGCGATTGAGGAGGTGATGGTCAACGGGCCCGACGAGGTCTTCATCGAGCGGGCTGGGCGGATCGAAGCAGTAGATGTTCGCTTTCCCGATGAGGAGGAACTACGCAACGCAATCGAGCGCATTCTTGCGCCGCTAGGACGGCGGATCGATGAGCTGAGTCCGATGGTCGATGCGCGCCTTGCCGACGGCTCGCGCGTCAACGTTGTGATTCCGCCACTCGCGGTCGATGGCCCGGTGCTGTCAATTCGTCGCTTTGGTGCCGAGCGGCCGGGGCCGGCCGAGCTGGTCGAGCGGGGAACGCTGAGCGCGGGGCAGCGCGAGTTGCTGCAGGAGGCCATTGCAAAGCGCCGCAGCGTCATCGTCAGCGGCGGCACCGGCTCGGGCAAGACGACGCTGCTCAATGCTCTGTCGAGTTTCATCGCCGCAAGCGAACGGATCGTGACGATCGAGGATGCCGCTGAGCTTCGCCTCCAGCAGCGCCACGTCGTAAGGCTGGAGAGTCGCCCGGCGAGTGTTGAGGGGAAGGGCGAGGTGACGGTGCGGGACCTGCTGCGCAATGCCTTGCGAATGCGCCCCGACCGGATCGTGATCGGCGAGGTTCGGGGACCTGAGGCGCTTGACCTATTGACCGCGCTCAATACCGGACACGACGGTGCGCTCTCGACCGTTCACGCCAACTCCGCCGCCGACGCCCTCAGTCGCCTGGAGACCCTTGCCCTGATGGCAGGCGTCGGCTTGCCGCACGAGGCAATCGCCGAACAGGTCCAGCGGGGCATCGACCTGGTCGTTCATTTGGAGCGCCGCCGAGATGGGTCTCGGCGAGTTGCCGAGGTAGCTGAGGTTGTGCGTGCGGCTGGGGTAACAGCAGTGCGGGCGCTCGAGTGTGGGGGCAGTGGTGGCTGACGCATCTGGACCATTCATTCCGCTTGCCGGTGCGGTTGCGGGAGGACTGCTTGCCGTCGCGGTGCGCGAGGCGGTGCTCGGAAGCCCGGCGCTGGCTCGCTGGCTGGGCAGAGCACTCGAGCCGCTGGCCCGTGCTGGTCGCGAGGGATACTCACCATCGACGCTCGAGCGCCGGCGGCTGGCGGTGATCGGCGCGATGGCTGCCGTAGTTGGTGGCTGGTTCATCGGCGGGGTTGCATTGGCGCTGCCGCTGGCAGTGAGCGGTCCGGCGCTGGCCGGCTGGGCAATTGGCAGTCGGCGCCGGCGCTACCGGCGTGATGTCGAGGGGTCGCTGCCTGACGTTGCGCTCGCCGTCGCCGACTCTCTCTCGGCGGGTCGCTCGCTGCGGGCGTCGCTGCCGGCGGCGGCAGTCTCCCTGGACGGGCCGGTCGCCGTCGAGCTCGCTCGTCTCGGTTCTGAGCTCGACCTCGGTGTTCCGACCACCTCAGCGATCGGTGCCTGGCGCCTGCGAATGCGCTCGGCACGGGTAGACGCCCTGGCCGCTGCCCTCCTCAGTCAGCGGCTCGCCGGTGGCGATCTCGCCGGCTTGCTGCGGCGCTTCGCTGAAGGGGCAGCGGAGCGCGATCGCGCCGCGGAGGACGCCAGGGCGGCAACATCCCAGGCCCGCTTCACTGGCCTGCTGGTCGTCGCGATGCCGACGGGCGGAGCGCTGTTTGCCGAGCTGTTGCAGCCGGGCTTCCTCGCCAAGGTTCTCGGGGCGCCGGCGGCTGCGCTGCTCCTTGCTCTCGCGGCGGTACTGCAACTACTCGGCTTCTTTGCGATCCGGCGACTCTCGCGAGTGGTGGAATGAGCCCGATCGGGATCCTCGCCGCCCTCGCGGCTCTGCTGGGATGTGCAGCACTCCGCGAGCTCTTCGGCGATCCCGCGAAGCCGGGAGGGAGGACCATTCTTGCCGGCGCAAGCGAGCGATTCGGCCTCGCCGGCGGGCGACGCGTGGCAACGGCGGCCCTTCGCCTGGGGTTGCCGGATCGCCTCTCGCGATCGGGTCTCGAGGCGCGTCTGCCTCTCGCAACGGTCTTCGTGGCAAAGCTTGCCTGCGCTGTTGTGGGCGGCCTCGTTGCCGTCTCTGCTGCACCGGCGGCGCCCGGCCGGCTCCCCTTGCTCGTCGCCGTTGCTCTGCCCGCCGCTGGATTTCTCGTCCCCGACGCGCTGCTCGAGCGACGGGCAAGGCTGCGCAACCGCCAGCTGCTCGGAGCGCTGCCCGACGCCTGCGATTTGCTGGCAGTCGGCGCCGCCTCGGGGCGCGGAACCGCCTCCGGCTTTGCCGAGATCGCCGCGGCGGGGCAGGGTCCGCTCTCGGCCGAGCTGCGCATCACGGTGGCCGAGCTCTCATGTGGCATGCCGCTCCCTGCGGCGCTGCGTTCGCTGCGCGGCCGCGTTCCCGGTAGCGAGATCTCGACGCTCTGCGCCGCGATTGAGCGTTCGCGCCGTTACGGCTCGCCGCTTGCCGATCAGCTGCGCCGGCAGTCTGCCTCTTTGCGCCGCGATCAGCGCCGCGCGGTCGAGGAGCGCGCCGCCCGCGCCGCGCCGAAGATCCAGCTCGTCGTCGCCCTGGTCCTCGTGCCGTCGGTGTTGTTGATGATCACGGCTGCCCTGATCGCCAACGCCGACGTCCTGCTCAGCGGCTTCTAGCCTCCCGGCTGGCTGGTCTCTCGCGCCTCCTCTCGCAGCCGTTGCGCGACAGTAGCCGTGGCGGCGCGGATGGTGTCGAGGTCGGCAGCGGACTTCTTGTGGCCGTTGACGTAGCAACAGAGCATGCCGCCGACGAGCTCGAAGGCGAACTTCTTCGGTGCCTCTTCGCCGAGCCAGACGACGAAGGTGGGGGAGAAGAGCTGTCGCAGCCAAACCTCGTCCTGCTCCTTGAGGGAGAAGATCTCGTATTGCTCGTCGAGCGCCTCGCTCTCCAGCCGGACCCGCTGTCTAGTGCCGCGGAAGGCATCCTCGAGACCCTCGAAAGCGCGGAGGCCGAACTTGCGTTGGCAGAGGAGTTCGGGGACCAGGGCGGCGCACTCGGGCACTTCGACCAGGCCGATCGTGTAGGGGTAGTAGCTGGTCTGCTGCCCCTTTCCGGTGCTGGTTGTTTCCTCGTAGGTGTAGAGGGCCAGCATGCCATCGACCCCCTCCGCAAGCGGGCCGGTGAAGCTGTGCTCGGTGTAGCGGTCGCTGCCCCTGCAGAGGAGAGGCGTTGCCGCCCGCACTTCACCGCGACCGGATAGGACCATGTCGCGCTGGCTGGCGTAGACCGCGAAGAAAGCGGATTCCGAGCGCCTGTCGGCGATCGCGAAGACGATCAACAGCGAGAGCAGGAGCATCGCGCCGGCTGCACCGGCGCCGATCGCGGCGCCGAGGTAGACCGCCGCGGCAACGCCAGCCGCCAGCACGAAGAAGCCAATGACGATCCAGGTAACCGGTTTGCCGAGCAGCTGCTTGAAGTGGAAGCCGCGCAGGTCGTTGGCGTCGTCCGGCGTCACGCGGGCAACCTAACGCAGGGGTTGCAAATGGGCTTGCATTATTGGGTCGTGTTGCAAAGTGGGGGAAAGTGGGTTACTGTGCCGCTCGAGTTGAAGCCCAGGACCGGGGTGGTGAGGCTCCTCCCACCTCATCACCTCGGTCCTAACTCGTTTCCTGGTCCACGCGGAGCTCGCACAGAAAGGAACCGGCGGTGGCATTTCGGGGCCTCTACGAGCACAGTCTCGATTCAAAGGATCGCCTCACCGTTCCCTCCAGGTTCCGGGCTGCCCTCTCCGACGGGATAGTTCTGTCCAAGGGCTTCGACCCCTGCGTCTGGGTGCACACGACCGAGGAGTTCGAGCAGCTCTCCGATCGCTTCCTCTCGCCCCACAGCCCCTTTGGCCGCGATGCGCGGGCCCTGCGCCGTCGCTTTCACGGCGGCTCCTTCGACGAGAAGCTCGACTCCGCCGGCCGCGTCCGCGTCCCCAAGCCGCTGATCGAGCACGCCGGCCTCGCCGGGCCCTGCGTCGTGATCGGCGCCGGCGAGTACCTGGAGATTTGGAACGCCGAGGCCTGGGCGAAGCAGGAGTCCGAGCTCGACGCCGCGGCGCCGGAGATTGCCGAGGGCCTGGCCGCGAACGGAGCGCCTGAGTGAGATGGCCGCCCGCGCGCATTCAGCCCCCGCCGCCACAAGCCCGCAGGTGAGTCGCGCAACCCTTGTCTACATGCCCACCGAGCACAAACCAGTCCTTGCCGCCGAGCTGACCGCTCTGCTCGACCCTCAGCCGGGCCAGGTTGCGGTCGACTGCACCTTCGGGGGCGGCGGCCACGCGCGCCTCGTGGCCGCGGCCTTGGGACCGTCCGGGACCCTCGTCTGCATCGACCGCGACCCCGACGCGGAGGCCCGCTACGAGGCTTTCGCCGCCGAGGCGCCCTGCTCAACCCGCTTCATTTCCAGCGATTTTGCGGCAGGTCTTCGTGCCCTGTACGGCGAAGGCATGCGTCCAGACATGGTCTACATGGACCTCGGAATGTCCTCGATGCAGGTCGATGCCTGGGAGCGGGGCTTCTCATATTCCTACGACGCCCCCCTCGACATGCGCATGGATACACGCCAGCAGCTGAGCGCTGCAGACATCGTCAACGAGTGGCCCGAGGCACGTCTCGCTCAGGCGCTGCGCCGCTTTGGCGAGGAGCGCTACGCGGGCGGGATCGCCCGTGAGATCGCCCGCCGCCGGCCGCTCTCGACGACTTCCCAGCTGGTCGACGCGATCAAAGCCGGGATGCCGGCCTCCGCCCGCTTCGGCGGTGGTCATCCGGCCAAGCGGACCTTCCAGGCGATCCGGATCGCCGTCAACGGCGAGCTCGATTCGCTCGAGGACGCGCTGCCGAGTGCCTGGGAAATGCTGCCACGCGGCGGCCGCCTCGCCGCAATCTCCTTCCATTCCTTGGAGGATCGCCGCGTCAAGCAGTTCCTCGCCGAGCGCGCCAAGGGCTGCGTCTGCCCGCCCGAGCTGCCGGTCTGCGTCTGCGGACGCGAGCCGGAAGCCGAGCCGCTGACTCGCCGAGCCGTCGCCCCGGGGCCGGACGAGGTCGCTGTCAACCCACGGGCCAAGTCGGCCCACCTGCGCGCCGCTGTGAAGATTGCCGAGCCAGCCGGGGTAGACACCTGATGGCTGCTGCCGCCGCCACCGCGCGCCGCGCCGCCGCCACCGCGCCGCCGCGGAGGAAACCTGCGGCGGTAAAAGCCGTGGCCGCCCCCTCGCTGCCGACGCGCAAGGCCCCCGCGCGCCGTCCCGGTGGGCAGCTGATCCCGATCGCCGCTGGCGCCGCGATTGCTGTTCGCCAGCTCCCTGATTCCAGCCTGATTGTGCGGATGACCCGCGGTCGCGCCTGGATCGGCGTCCTCGGCGTGCTGCTGGCCGGGATCGTTGCGATCAACGTGATCACGCTCAGTCTTTCCGCCGCCGCCGGTCACATCGACCGCAACATCCAGGCGCTGGAAGAGGAGAACTCGCTGATGCGTGGCCGCGACGCGAAGCTCTCCGGCTCGGCTCGCGTCCGCTACGACGCCGGCGCCCTTGGGCTCACTGCCGCCCCCACCGACGCGGTCGGCTATATCCAGGCGTCCCACAAGGACGTCGCCGTTGCCGCCCAGCGGCTCGCCGCGGCTGGACCGGGTTACTAGGAGCCCGTCGAATGCGGGTGATCGAGCGAAGGATCGGCCTCCTCTTCGCCGGCTTTCTCCTCTGCTTCTGCGTCATCGGCGCCCGCGCCTTCTGGCTGCAGGGCGTGCAGGGCTCAAAGCTCGCCTCGGAGGCGATCAGCCAGCAGACCGAAGCAATCTCCCTGCCGAGCCTGCGCGGCAGCATGCTCGACCGCCGCGGCAACGCGCTTGCCGCCTCGGAAGACACGGCAACCGTCTTTGCGGTGCCGGCGGAAGTCACCAAACCCGCCCTGGCGGCGGAAAAGCTTGCTCCGATTCTCGATCTCAGCGAGAGCAACGTGCTCGGCGCGGTGACCGCTGAAACGACCTACTCAGTGCTCGCCAAACAGGTTGACTTGCCGACGGCGAAGCGGATTGAGCGGCTCGATTTGCAGGGGATCGGGCAGGACCCCGACAGCCGCCGCACCTACCCCCAGGGGGAGCTGGCGGCGCAGGTGATCGGGGCTGTCGGCTCCGAAAACGAGGGCCTCACCGGGCTCGAGGCCGGTGAGGAATCGGTGCTGAGCGGGACCGACGGCGAGCGACGGGTCGTCACCGACGCCACCGGCGAACCGATCCGACTCGAAACGACCCAAGAGGCCGAGGACGGCGAAGACATCCAGCTGACCCTCGATCCGGCGATCGAGGCGAAGGCCGAGCAGGTGCTGGCCGAAGTCGGCGAAACGTATGCGCCAAAGGGCGCGACGGCGATCGTGATGGACCCGCGCAGTTCGCAGGTCCTGGCGATGGCGAACTGGCCGCCGGTTGACCCGTCCGATCTCTCCAGTGCCAGCTCCGAGGACCTGATCAATCGGGCGACCGGCTTTACCTACGAGCCGGGCTCGACCTTCAAGGCGTTCACCGTCTCGGCGGCTCTGGAGGAAAAAGAAGTTACGCCGGAGACCTCCTTTTATCTGCCGTCTCAGCTGCACGTCGCCGACCGGATCATCGAAGATGCCGAGGCGCGGCCGCCGGTGACGCTGACCGTGTCGCAGATCCTCGCCGAGTCCTCGAACGTCGGAGCGGCCACGATCGGTCTCAAGCTAGGCAGCAAGCGCTTCAGTCGCTGGATCGACCGCTTCGGCTTCGGTCGCCCGACCGGGGTCCAGTTCCCGGCTGAGGAGCAGGGGATCGTGCCGGCGCTGGACGAATACTCGGGCTCGACGATGGGCAACCTGCCGATCGGCCAGGGTCTAGCGGTGACGCCGATGCAGATGATGGCCGGCTATCAGGCGATCGCCAACGGCGGCATCTTGCGGCGTCCACAGTTGATCAAGAGGGTCGGCGACGAAGAGGTTGAGGAGCCCAAGGGACACCGAGTGATCGACGCCGGCGTGGCGGCGCAGGTGCGCGAAATGCTCGAGGGTGTCCTCGCGGTGGGCGGCACGGCGTCGGAGGTGAGCGTTCCCGGCTACACACTGGCGGGCAAGACCGGTACCGCCGAGGTGGCCGAAAACGGGACCTACTCGGAGACCAAGTACGTGGCCTCGTTCATCGGTTTTGCGCCGGCGCAGGATCCTCAGCTGCTGGTTTCGGTGATCGTGGACCAGCCGCAGGGGGATATCTACGGCGGGTCCGTGGCCGCTCCAGCCTTTGGCCGGATTGCTGCCTTTGCGCTTCCATACCTGGGCATCCCAGCGGAATGATCGGCGTCTTGTTTGGAATTTTTCGGGCCGGGTATTCAGGTACGTTTTGCCTACTTTAGGCCAATTAAATTAAGTGTTCAGGTCTAATTGACTGACTGGAATTCCGGTGCTATAGATAGCTCGTGTGCCGGGGTTATCCCGGTGCAGAGACCGGGGTCGGGGGCTTTCAAGGCCATCGCCCTGGTTACTCAACACCCATAACCGATAACTCAGCTCCTGGGGCAATTGGTGCCCGGGAGAAAGGAGAATCACGTGAGATTGATCAAGATGCTCGGCCTTGCCATGGTCGCGGCAATCGCCGCGATGGCGTTTGTCGGTGCGACTGGTGCCCAGGCTGTCCCACATGACCAGTACGGGCTCTGTAAAGCAGCGGAATTATTATTATGCAAAGCTGAAAATCTAATCCCGGTGGGTTCGGGTGTGCTGTTAGGCACAGCCACAAATCCGGAACTTGTCGGCAACCTCAACGAGGTGTGTGAATCGTCGAAAGCCGTCGGTAAAATCACCGGCGCATTAGATGAAAAAGTTGGACTGAAAGGCGAAATCACCTCGCTGACGTTCACAGGGTGTAAACCATGCACTTCTGTGACGGTTACGCCACCGCTGGCTGCTGAACTTAAGATGGGCACCATCGGCGGTGAAGATTGGAAAATGGTTTCTAAAGGCAATGCGAAATTCACCGGATGTCCCTTTGGTGTGACATGTAAATTTGGTACCGGTGCTGGAAACATTGAACCTCCAATTGAAATGAACGCAACCGATACCGTGTTGAATACGAATGGAGCAGTGCTCACCCTTGAAGAAGGGAGTGCCTTCATTTGTGGATCATCCGGAAAATGGTTTGCGAAATATTTATTAAAATGGACGTTACTTGATGCGAACGGCAAACCCATAGGTGAACACAACGTCTTCCCCACCTTATTAGGTACGGCGTAGTCGAGTAGCAATTAAGTAAGTAGTAAAACGGGCCGCGCCCTGGGGGCGCGGCCCGTTAGCTTGCCGGCGCGTCAGGCAGCGGAGGTTCTGAGCATGATTTCCTACGGAGTCGGGTAAGGAACGCTCGATGTGCTTGACAGGTACGCAAAAGGTCTCTAGCGTTCAGACTGCCCCGCTGGTGTGGGGTCGCCAGGGACTTTGAGGACGAGGAAGGAACGGGGATGAAGCGCCATTTGGCCTTGCTGCGGACTGCGTGGTCGGCTCGAATCATGTTGGCGGCAATGCTTGGCGCAGCCGTCGTGCTTGTCCTTGGGCCCCCGCAAGCGCGAGCCGTCGACGGACACCTCTTCGAAGCGAATCTCTCGCTCATCGGAGGCTGTGGCGTCAGCGAAGTCGATCCGGTGCCGGACCCCGGCTGTCCCGGGGGTTCCCATCCGCCGAAAGTCTTTGACAACGTCTGCGGAACGGCGGTTGATGTGCACGGGAATATCTATGTGGCCAGCTCGGCGGTGGGCAACGGCAGTGGCACTAACGGGCGGGTCGATGTCTTCAACTCGAACGGCGAATATCTAACCGGATTCACCGATACGCACCAGCCATGCAGCTTGGCCGTGGACTCCACCGGCAACGTCTACGTGGTTGAGTACGCGGGTAAGAGCGTCGTTCTCTTCAAACCGGCCGTTTACCCACCTACGGCTGGATCTGGCTTTGACCCTCCTAAAGTGATTCACGAAGTAAATCCCGCCGATGGTTCCGGTGGGACGTGTACCAGCGCTTGGGCGGTTGCCATTGACCCCTCCAACGATCACCTCTACGTAGCTTTGTCGTGCAAAATCCTCGAGTATGAAGCCGGGGGAGCGCCCCTGCTAAGAGAAGGCTTGGGTGGTGGCACGGAACCCAGCCCTACTGGAATTGATGTTTACGGAGCTAACCATGACGTCTATGTGAGCGGCTTCAAAGCTGAAGGTGGAAGTCCAAGTCAACCCGAGGATGCCAGGGTCTTCGTGCTCGATGGAGCTGATGGTCACATCAAATGTGAAATTGACGGATCGGAAACCCCGGCGGGCGGATTTGGCTTTACCTTCGGACGGGCAGCCGTTGCCGTCGATCAGCTGAATGGAGACATCTACGTCGACGACATCAGGGGAAATCAGGTCGTTGACCAGTTCTCGGTCAATGGGGGGTCGTGCAGTTTCGTCGGCAGCTTGAAACATTCGCTGAAAGAAGTCCAGCCATTTTCGGACATTGCCGTCGACGACCCGCAGGTCACTGGTGAGACGGGCTATGACAGCCCCAACGAAGGGTACGTGTACGTTGGCTCGGGGGCGAGCAGCGGCGCCTCGCACCTCTATGCATTCGCACCGAGGTTCAGCGACCCTCCGGAAATCGAGGACCAGGTTGCCACCGAGGTCGGCGAAGCCGAAGCGACGCTTCGAGCGCAACTGAACCCCGGCGGGCTCGACACGGAATATCATTTCGAGTACACAACCGAGCCCGACTTCCTGGCGAACGGATACGCGAACGCGCTCCGCGCCCCGGTCCCAGATGCGATCGCCGAAGCCGCCGCGTCCTTCGGTCCGGTCGCCGTCACGGTCTCGAGCCTGCAGGCCGGAACCACCTATCACTTCCGGCTGGTAGCGAGTAACGAAGACGGCACGACCGAAGGCGAAGGCGCGCCCGGCGAAGAGGGCGAGGACGCGACCTTCATCACATATCCCGCTGAAGTCGGCCTGCCCGATGCCCGAGCCTACGAGCTGGTCACACCGCCCGACACCAATGGTCGCATTCCGACCATGACCGAACTGGGCAGCGTCAACCAGAACGGCTTCGACAGCAGGCTCGCCTCTCCCGATCACGAAGGCCTCGTCTTCGGCACCGAGGGCGGGGCGCTGCCCGGTACCGAGGGAGGTGGCTTCCACGACACCTACGAGGCTCGCCGCGGCGCCGCGGGCTGGCAGACGACCTTCACCGGGCTTTCCGGCGTGCAGGCTCTCGATCCATACGTTGGCGGCATAGCGCCGGATCATCTCTATGCGTTTTGGCGCGTCATCAGCAGCAAAGGCTCTCTTACTGCCGGCAATTACCTGCGCAGCCGCAGCGGGGCTCTCGAACCGATCGGCGTCGGCTCGCTCGGTAAAGACCTGGGAGCAACCGGTAGGTGGATCACCCCCGGCGGCGGGCATGTGATCTTCGTCTCCAGTTCCCATCTCGAGGCAAGCGCTGCGCCGAGAGGGGATCCGGCCATCTACGACCGCGCTCCGGGAGGGACGACCCACGTCATTTCGCTGATGCCGGGCGGTGCACCCTTTGCAGGCGGAGCCGAGTACCAGGGGACAGCAGCCGATGGCACCGCGGTCGCCTTCGAGGTTGGCGGAACCCTCTACCTGCGGGTCGACAACTCGGAGACGTTGAGCGTCACCACGGGCAATCCGACCTTCGGTGGGATCTCTCAGGACGGTGACCGCGTCGTCTACCTGGTTCCGGAGGAAGCGCCGAAAGGGATAGAGCCCCCCCACGGCGACATCTTCGTCTACGACAGCGCCAGCGAAGACACGATCCCGGTGGGCAGCGGCGAAAAATCGATTCTCGTCAACGTCTCGGCCGACGGCTCACACGTCTACTTCGTCTCACCGCTGCAGCTCGACGGCGGGGAAGGGGAAATGGGGGCGATGAACCTCTACGTTTGGGATGGCTCCACCGTTGGCTTCATCGCCACAGTCACCGAACGCGACGTCTTCGGCGAACCCGCCAAAGGCATCAACGAAAAGATGACCGACGGGCTGGGCCTGTGGGTCAACGGGGCAGTCAACCCGGCGAGAAACGGGAACAACGGCCCCGGAGCCGATCCGTCGCGCACGACGCCCGATGGCTCGGTCGTCGTCTTCGAGTCCCGTGCCGAGCTCACCGACTACGACTCGGAAGGTCATTCGGAGGTCTATCGCTACGACGCCGCGGGCGGCTTGCTCTGCCTCTCCTGCAGCCCCACCGCCTCACCGGCTGAGTCCGATGCTCAGCTCCAGTCCAACCCTGGCGCGCAGTTCGATCCCTTTCCCCCGGTCAACGCGCTGGCCAAGATCGACAACGTCACCAGCAACGGACAGGCGGTCTTCTTCCAGAGTGCCGATCCACTGGTCGTCGGCGACGTCGACGGAAGGATCGACGTCTACGAGTGGAGGGCCCAGGGAGCGGGGGGCTGTGGAACGCAGGGCGGTTGCCTGGCCTTGATCTCCTCTGGCCGCAGCGCTGCGAACGACTACCTCTACGCGATGACCCCCGACGGTCACGACGTCTTTTTCGAGACTGGTGACCTGCTCGTCGCCCAGGATCGGGACGGAACCCCTTCGATCTATGACGCCCGCGTCAACGGAGGGTTCCCGCCCCCCACACCTCCAGCTCCCCCTTGCAGCGAGGACACCTGCCAGGGGCCGCCGGTCGCCGTGCCTGGCCTGCCCGGCGCAGGGGGATTGACCAGCGCCACCTCACGGGGATCGGCAAACGTCAAGCCGCGGCGTTGCGGCAAACGCCAGCGCAGGGTTCGCCGCCACGGAAAGCTGCGCTGTGTCCCCAAGCACGCGAAAGGCCGTCGTCCACAGAAGGGGGCGGCACGATGAGGATCCTCTCCGCGACGTTTGCCTTCTGCCTGCTCGCGATGCTCTCGCTGGGAACAGCCGCTCAGGCCGATCCCAGCGAATACGGCATCGACTCTTTTAGCGCCTCCGCCTCCACCAACCAGGCCGGCGCTCATCCCGACTTCAGCCTCGACTTCGCCCTGAAGACGGAAAAAGACGAAGGCAAATTCCTGCCAGCGACGACGCGTGACGTCTCGATCGACCTCCCGCCGGGCCTGCTCGCGAACCCCAGCGCCGTGCCGAAGTGCAGCGCCGCGCAGTTGACCACCACCGACGTCGAAGACCCCAGCAACAAAACCGGCTGCCCCCAGGATGCGCAGGTCGGCATCACGGAAGTCGTCCTCTCCAAAGGCGTCGGCCCCTTCGTCGTCAACGCGCCGATCTACAACATGGAGTCCCCTGGCGGTGACGTCGCGGCGAGGCTCGGCTTCATCGCCGACGTCTACGCCGTCTTCGTCGATGCCCACCTGCGCTCGGACGGCGACTACGGCGCCACGGTGACGATCAGCGGCGCCGGCTCGCTGATTCCGCTGTTCTCGGCGAACACGACCACATGGGGGGTGCCCGCCGACGAAAGCCACGACAGCCAGCGGATCACTCCGTATGAGGCGGTCCACGGCGGCCTGCCCGAAACCCCAAGCGGAAAACGCCCAAGCGGGCTGGTGCCTGCTCCCTTCATGATCAACCCAACCCGTTGCGGCGTCGGGCGCGAACTCAAGCTGACGGCCACGAGCTACGCCCTGCCGGACAAACCGGCGGAAGCCACCGCGTCGCTCCCGCCAGTCACCGGCTGTGGGAAAAAACTCGATTTCAGCCCGAAGATCGAATTCCAGCCCTCCCGGGCGGCGGACTCCCCCTCGGGGATGGACGTCTCGCTCTCTCTGCCACAGGAAGGGCTGGAGCACCCCAACCTCCTTGCCGAGGCACACCTGAAGCGAGCGGTGAGCACCTTGCCCGCCGGCCTGACACTCAATCCAGCAGCGGCGAGCGGTCTGGGCGCTTGCTCGGAGGGACAGATCGGCCTCATATCTCGGAGCCCGATCCGCTTCAGCAAGCAAGCACCCGGCTGCCCCGACTCTTCCAAGGTGGGAACGGTGGAGATAGAGACGCCGCTCTTGCCGAAACCCCTCCCGGGCTCCCTCTACGTCGCCCGCCAGGTCGAAAACCCATTCGGCACCTTGCTGGCCGGCTATCTGGCCGTTCAGGACCAGGGAGTGACGATCAAGCTTGCCGGGCGCTTCGACATCGATCCGGTAGCGCATCGGATCACGGCCACCTTCGACGAAAACCCCCAGGCCCCGTTCGGCAAGGTGTCCCTCCACTTCAAGGGAGGCGCTCGTGGCGTCTTGATCACGCCGCCCTCTTGCGGAGGCTATGTGATCCATTCCGCTTTCTCTCCCTGGTCTGCGTTGGATCCGTTCAACCCGACCCAAGCCGAGACGGTTGAGGTGGATAGTCCCTTCCAGATCAGCTCGGGCCCGGAAGGGGGGGTGTGTCCCAGCGGGCAGTTCGATCCCACGCTCGAAGCCTGGACGACAAAGCCAACCGCCGGCGCTTACAGCCCGTTCGTTCTCCGCCTGGCGAGGCAAGACGGCAGCCAGCGCTTCGCCGGGGTGAGTGTCAGCACCCCGCCGGGCCTGGTCGCCAAGCTGGCCGGTATCCCGTACTGCCCCGGGTCCGCAATCGCCGCCGTAAAGGCGCGCGGCGGTCTCGGCGAGGGAGCCCTTGAGCGCGTCGCTCCAGCCTGCCCGGCGGCGAGCAGGGTCGGGGATTTGGTTGGGGGCGCAGGAGCCGGTCCGACTCCCTTCTTCCTCGACACCGGCAGGGCCTATCTCGCCGGCCCATACAAGGGCGCGCCACTCTCCCTCCTCGGCGTCTTTCCCGCAGTTGCCGGCCCCTTTGACCTGGGGGCTGTGGTCACCCGCATCGCCCTCAATGTCAATCCCAGGACGGCCCGTGTCACCGCGGTTTCCGATCCGCTACCCACCGTCCTGCACGGCATCCCGCTTGACGTCCGGGACATCCGCCTAATCGCCGACCGGCGCAAGTTCATCCTCAATCCGACCAGTTGCGCGGCGATGCAGATCGCGGCCACGGTCACCTCCGAGGAGGGAAAGACCGCGAACCCCAAGGCCCCCTTCAAGGTCAGCGGCTGTCGCGACCTTCGTTTCAGGCCGGGGCTCTCGATGCGGCTCTTCGGCAAGACCAATCGCGGTGCTCATCCACGGTTCCATGCGGTCCTGACGCCGCGACCAGGTGACGCCAACATCAAGCGGGTCTCGGTCGCTTTGCCGCGCTCGGAGTTCCTCGAGCAGGCACACATCAGCACCGTCTGCACGAGGGTCCAGTTCGCGGCCGACCGGTGCCCCAAGGGCTCGATTTACGGTCACGCCCGAGCCTTCAGCCCGCTGCTCGACCGCCCGCTCAGAGGCCCTGTCTACCTCAGGTCGTCGAACCATGTGCTCCCCGACCTCGTGGTCGCGCTGGATGGCCAGATCGAGATCGACGCTGTCGGGCGCATCGACTCGATCAAAGGTGGGATACGCACCACCTTCACGACGGTCCCCGATGCTCCGGTCTCCAAGGTGGTCCTCGACATGCCCGGGGGCAAGAAGGGCCTCCTCGTCAACAGCCGCAACCTCTGCCTTGCCCCGGCCCGCGCCCTGGTTGCACTGGAGGCCCACAACGGCCGCAGCACACAGATCAACCCACTTCTTCGAAACGACTGCGCCAAAGAGCGCGCGCAGGCACACACCAAAAAACGCTAACGCGTAAAGGGAGGAGCGAAAATGCAGATGTTCTCGATGGTGCGAAGGCACGTGTCCTTCGCCAGCCTGATCGCCATTCTGGCGCTGATCTTCGCAATGGCCGGAGGAGCTTGGGCGGCGAAGAAGGTTCTGATCACATCGACGAGCCAGATCAGTAAATCGGTGCTGAAACAGCTCAAAGGCAAACGCGGGCCCCAAGGTCAAGCGGGACCCCAGGGTCCGAAGGGCGACCCGGGGGCAGCGGGCCAAAACGGCGCGCCGGGCGCCGAAGGCTCGCCGTGGACCGCCGGCGGCACGCTGCCGAGCGGCAAGACCGAGACCGGAGCCTGGGCGGTCGGCGGAGGGGCTGAAGAACTGGCGCCGATCTCGTTCAACATCCCCCTTGCCAGCGCTCCGACCATCGAGTTCCACAAAGAAGGCTATACGGGCACAGCCGGAGCCAACTGCCCTGGCAGCAGCCTCAATCCCACCGCGAAGCCGGGTTTCGTATGCGTCTACACGGACGCGGAAGTGGCCACGGAATACAAAGTGGAAGTTGGCTTTCCCCACGTCTACAAAAGCGGCGCCGTCATGTACTTCAAGGACGCTGCCGCCCCGGTCGGCTTCGCCCTCGGCACCTGGGCGGTGACCGGCTGAGCGACTGCCGCGTCGCGCGGTAAAGAGCGATCGGCTCGGGCGGCTCGGCCGCCCGAGCCGACGGCAGGCGGGGGGACAGCCTCGGGGCGACCTAGAATCGGCTCCGTGACGCTGCGTGAGCTGATCGAAGGCACGGGCTGGCTCGGGAGCCGTGGGGGCCTGGACGGCGAGGTCGCCTCGCTTGCCTACGACAGTCGCAAGGTGGGTCCAGGGTCACTGTTCTTCTGTGTTCCCGGAGAGAAGGTCGATGGGCACGAGTTCGGCGCCGCGGCAGTTGAGGCCGGAGCTGCCGGGCTGGTGGTTGAGCGGGAGCTGGATTTGGATGTGCCTCAGGTCGTGGTGGCCGACGCGCGGGCGGCCATGGCGCCGCTGGCGGCTCGGTTTTGGGGGGATCCGACGGGGGAGCTGCGGGTCATTGGGGTTACCGGGACCAACGGGAAGACGACCACGGCCTTCTTGATTCGGGAGGTGCTCGAGGCGGCGGGGGTCCAGACCGGGTTGCTGGGGACAGTGCGGCAGGTGGTGGGTGGCGTTGAGGAGGAGGTCGAGCGGACTACGCCGGAGGCGATCGACCTGCAGGCGACGTTTCGGCGGATGCTCGAGGCGGGCGATCGGGCCTGCGTGATGGAGGTCTCTTCGCATGCGCTGGCGCTGCACCGAGCCGACGCGATTAATTTCGAGCTGGCGCTGTTCACCAACCTGACCCAGGACCACCTCGACTTCCATGGCGACATGGAGGACTACTTCCTCTCCAAGCGGAAGCTTTTCGAGCAGGCGCCGGGGACCGCCGTGGTCAATGTTGACGATGAGTACGGGCGGCGGCTCGCCGAGGAATTCGATTGCGTGACCTTCTCCGCCGAAGGGGTGAACGCGGACTTCGTCGCGACCGACGTTTCCTTCGATGTGGCCGGTGCCACGTTCGCCGTTGGCGATGTCTCGGTTCGCACCGGCCTTCCCGGGCACTTCAACGTCGCCAACGCGCTCGCCGCCTTCGCCGCCGCCTCCTCCGAGCTCGGTGTGCCGGTTGAGGCCGTCGCCGAAGGGCTGGCGAGGGCGGAGCGGGTGCCGGGGCGCTTCGAGCCGATCGACGAGGGGCAGCAGTTCGCGGTTCTGGTCGACTACGCGCACACCCCCGACTCGCTGGAGAACGTCCTGCGTGCGGCGCGGCGGCTGAGCGAGGGCAGGGTGATCTCGGTCTTCGGCGCCGGCGGTGACCGTGACCGCGACAAGCGGCCGAAGATGGGGCACGCTGGCGCATCGCTCTCCGACCTGGCCGTCGTCACCTCCGACAACCCGCGCTCCGAGGACCCTGAGGCGATCATCGCCGAGGTGGTTGGCGGGATCGAGAACGGCTCCGACTTCGAGGTAGAGCCTGACCGCCGCGCCGCGATCGCGCTGGCGCTGAAGCAGGCTCGGCCCGGCGACACCGTCGTGATCGCGGGCAAGGGGCACGAGCAGGGCCAGGAGTTCGAGAACGGCCGCAAGGTCCCCTTCGACGATCGCGAGGTCGCGCGCGAGGAGCTGCGCCGGCTTTGAAGTTGACCGCCGAGCAGATCGCCGCCGCCTGTGGCGCCGAGATCGTCGCCCGTGGTGAGCCAGGCACGCCGCGCCGCGCCACGATCGCCTCGGACGAGACCGGACCCGGCGACCTCTTCTTTGGCCTCCCCGGCGCCCGCGTCGACGGCGGCGAGTTCGCCCCCGCCGCGATCGAGGCCGGCGCCTGGGGCGTGGTCGTCGGCCGATCGCTGACTTCCCCTTTGCTCGTAAATACCACGAAGAAAGGGGAAGTCAGCGATGTAGAGGGGGGGGCTTGGGTCTTTGCTGTGGATGATTCGCTTGCTGCGCTGCAGGCGCTTGCTTGCGCCTGGCGCCGCGAGCTCGGCGCTCGCGTCGTTGGCATCACGGGTTCGGTCGGCAAGACCTCGGTCAAGGACATCGCCAAGGCGCTGCTGCCCGGCCGCGTCCACGCCAACCGCGAGAACCTCAACACCGAGATCGGCCTGCCGCTGACGGTGCTCGAAGCCCCCGAGGACACCGACCTCCTCGTGCTCGAGATGGCGATGCGGGGCGCTGGGCAGATCTCTGAGCTGGCGGCGATCGCCGAGCCCGAAGTGGCCGTGATCACCAACGTCGGCCCGGTTCACGTCGAGCTGCTCGGCTCGGTGGCGGCGATCGCGGCCGCCAAGGCCGAGGTGCTGGCGGCGCTGCCGCCGGATGGAGTGGCGATCGTGCCCGCCGTGGCAGGCGAGCTGGAGCCGCATCTGGCCGCCGCCCCGCGGCTGATTCGCTTTGGTGCCGGTGGTGACGTTTTTGCCGTCGAGAGCCGCGTTTCCGGCGGCGTCACCGAGGCTCTGATCGAGACCCCGAGCGGCCGGCAGGCCTTCCATTTTCCTTTTGCCGAGGCGCACAATCTCGAAAACGCGCTGGCGGCGATCGCGGCTGGTGTGGCGCTGGGCACGTCCCTCGCCGAGATGGCCGATCGCGCTGCGAACATAGGCTTCTCACGTTTTCGGGGCGAGCGCCTCGAGATGGGCGACGGGATCGTCCTGGTGAACGACTGCTACAACGCCAACCCAGTCTCGATGCGCGCTGCGCTCAGTCACCTTGCCTCGCTCGAGGGGGCGAGGCGGATCGCGATTCTCGGCGAGATGGCCGAGCTCGGCAGCGGCGCCGTCGACTACCATCGCGAGATCGGCGCGAGCGCCCGCGCTGAGGGTGTCGACATCTTGATCGGCGTCGGCGAGCCGGCCCGCGATTACGCGCCCGACGAGCTGGTCGGTACGCCCGAGGAGGCGGCCGAATGGCTCGCCGCCCAGCTCGAAGCGGGCGACACGATCCTGGTCAAGGGCTCGCGCTCTGCTGGCCTCGAGACCGTGGCGGAGACGCTCAAGGGGCTGCTGATCGATGGGTGAAGTGCTGATCGCCGGCATGGCGGCGATGCTGATTTGCATCTTTCTCGGTCCCAAGTTCATTGAGTTCCTGCGGGTGAAGGAGTTCGGCCAGCACATCCGCGAGGACGGCCCGCAGGAGCATCACGCCAAGGCAGGGACGCCGACGATGGGCGGGCTGATCATCTTCGCCTCGATCTGCGTGCCCTACCTCGTCCTCTCCGACCGCGACGCGCAGAGCCTGGCGGTCTTCGGCGTGGCGATGGGCTGCGCGACGATCGGCTTCGCCGACGACTTCATCAAGATCGTCAAGCGCCGCTCACTCGGCCTCTCGGCTCGCTGGAAGATGCTCTTTCAGCTCTTCCTCGCGCTCGGCCTCTGGTGGGTTGCCCGCCACGAGGTTGGCCTCGAGCCGATCCTCTTCTTCCGCATCGGCGACGCCACCGTCGACCTCGGTCCCGTCCTCTACTTCATCCTCGTCTTTCTCGTCATCGGTGGAACCTCGAACGGGGTCAACCTCACCGACGGCCTCGACGGTCTTGCGGCCGGTTCCTGCGCGATCGTCCTGCTTGCCTACACGGCGATCGCCTTCGTAACCAACGAGCAGCAGAACCTCGCCCTGCTCTCGGCCTGCCTGGTCGGCGCCTGCATCGGCTTCCTCTGGTTCAACGCTTTCCCAGCATCGATCTTCATGGGGGACACCGGCTCGCTCGGATTGGGGGGCGCCATCGGCGCCCTCGCGGTAATGACCCAGACCGAGGTGCTGCTGATCATCATCGGCGGCATCTTCGTGATCGAGGCGCTCTCGGTCGCGATCCAGGTGTTCTCATTCAAGACGTTCCGGCGGCGCGTCCTCCTGATGGCGCCGCTGCACCATCACTTCGAGATGATGGCCTGGTCGGAGACCAAGATCATGCTGCGCTTCTGGATCGTCGCGGCTGTTTGCTCGGGGATCGGGTTCACGCTGTATCAGCAGAGCATCGGAAGGTAGGTGGGGGTGGGCCGGGCACCCTTCCCCAAAACGCTCGGCGGGAGCCTCGCTTGAGTGTTTTGGGGAAGGGTGCCCGGCCCCCTCAACCATCGCTTGAGACTGATCGGCTGAAGCTGCGGTGCTGGCGTCAGTCCGATCGAGAGGCGTTTGCGGCGATCAATGCTGATGCTGAGGTCATGGAGCACTTTCGGGACTCGCTGACGCGGGAGCAGAGCGATGAGCTGGTTGTGAAGATCGAGGCTGGGTTCGAGGCGAATGGGTTCGGGCTCTGGGCGCTGGAATTGCGCGAAGGAGGTGAGTTCATCGGCTTTACTGGCTTGGCCGTGCCGGAGTTCGAGGCGCATTTCACGCCTGCTCTGGAGGTCGGCTGGCGGCTGGCGCGCTCAGCTTGGGGGAACGGGTACGCGACCGAGGCTGGGGCGGCGGCGCTCGATTTTGGCTTCGAGCAGGTTGGGCTGGCGGAGGTCGTCTCGTTCGCGACGGTGGCCAACTGGCGTTCTCGGGCGGTGATGGAGCGGCTCGGGATGAGCCATGACCCCGCCGACGACTTCGATCACCCGGGCCTGCCCGTGGGGCATCCGCAGCAGCGCCACGTCCTCTATCGCATCGACTCCTCGGGTTTCCAGCACCGCAGCCGACTTTGACCCCGCTATAGGTGGGTCAAAGTCGGCTGCGTGTACAGGGTCGGCTGGCCGGAGCGCGAAGCTATCTCTGATGAGTGCGCCACCACCCAGGAAGCACCGGCCGGAGTTTCCCGAGGGTCCATTTCTGGCCGTGGGATTGGCCCGTTCCGGGCAGGCCGTGGCGCGGCTGGTGGCGGAGCGTGGCGGGGAGGTCGTCGGGGTCGACTCGGGCCATCCGCCGGGGGCGGCAGGGCTTCGGGCGGTAGGCGTCGAAGTCGTCTTGGATGCAGATGGAGTGGCGCTCCTCGAGGGGGTGCGGACTGTGGTCAAGAGCCCGGGTGTGCCGCGGGAGGCGCCGGTGATCGCGGCGGCGCTGGAGCGCGGGATCGATGTCGTCGGCGAGCTGGAGGTTGCTTGGCGGGCGACCCCCAATCGCTTCGTCGCGGTGACGGGGACGAACGGGAAGACGACCGCGGTCGAGCTGCTCGGGCACGTCTACCGGACCGCCGGGGAGCCGGTCGCCGTGGCCGGAAATGTCGGCACGCCGCTTTCCTCCCTGGCCGGAGAGATCGAGAGAGACGCGACGGTGATCTGCGAGGCATCGAGCTTTCAGCTCGAGGACAGCGTCGCCTTTGCGCCGGAGTGCGCCGTCTTTCTCAACCTGGCCCCCGACCATCTCGACCGCCACGCGGACCTCGACGCCTACCTGGCGGCGAAGCTGCGCATCTTCGCCAACCAGGGCAACGACGACGTCGCCGTCTACAACGCCGACGATCCCGCTCTTGCCGACACCGACCTCGGTGGTTGCGCGCGGCGGATCGCCTTCTGCCACGGTGCCGGCCCGGACTGCGAGGTCGCGCTCGCCGAGGGAACGATCTTCTACGACGGCGAGCCGTTGTTGGCCGTCGAAGAGCTGGGCTTGCTCGGCGAGCACAACGTGTCCAACGCGATGGCCGCTGCCGCCGCGGCGCTGGCGATGGGGGTCGACCGAGGCGCTGTGCGCGAGGGGCTGCGCAGCTTCGCCGGCGTCCCACACCGACTCGAGCTCGTCGGTGAGATCAACGGGGTGCGCTTTGTCAACGACTCCAAGGCGACCAACGTCGCCTCGGCGACGGTCGGCATCCGCGCCTTCGATGGGGGCGTGCACGCGATCCTCGGCGGCAGCGAGAAGGGCGAGGCCTACGAGCCGCTGCTCGACCCGGTGCGCGAGCGCTGCGTCGCCTGCTATCTCGCCGGCGCTTCGGCGGAGCACATTGCCGAGGCCCTGGCGCCGGCGATTGAGGCGGGCGTGCCGCTCTACCGCTGCGCCGATCTCGAGGAGGCGGCGCATCGTGCTGCGACCGCCGCCGAGCCTAGTGACGTCGTCTTGCTCTCGCCCGCTTGCGCCAGCTTTGACGCCTTTGAGAACTTCGAAGCGCGCGGCGAGCGCTTCCGCCAGATCGTCGGGACGCTTTCGTGAGCGCACGCGCCCTCACTCTCGGTCGCGCAGCCGGCAAGCCGAAGAAAGCAAAGGCGAAGAAGAAGCGTGCTCGGGCCGCCGCCCCCTCGGCCGAGTACAGCCTGCTGCTCACCGCGACCCTTTGCTTGCTCGCGCTCGGCGCTGTGATGGTCTTCTCCGCCAGCTCGACCACCCAGGTGCTCAGCGATGGCAACCTCGCCAACAGCGCCTTCTACTTGAAGCGGACGCTGATGTTCGGCGCGGTCGGGCTGCTGGTCATGCACCTGACCGCGCGCTACGGCCTGGTCGCGGTCCGCCGGCTCACCCCGGCGCTGCTGGTCGGCTCGCTCTTCCTCCTCCTCCTCGTCCTCGTCGCCGGCACCAGCGCCAACGGCGCCAGTCGCTGGCTCGGCCCCGGCTCGCTGCAGTTCCAGCCCTCTGAGCTGGCCAAGGTGGCGCTGATCCTCTACGGCGCCGACCTGCTCGCCCGCGAACCGAAGCGGGTGCGATCGCTGCAGGGCCTGATGCCCTTCCTGCTCGTCGTCGGCGCCGCCTGCTTGCTGATCGTCGCCGAGCCCGACCTGGGGACGACGATGGTGATCGCATTCTCCGTGGCGGCGACGCTCGTCGCGGCGGGCGCGCGCCCCGCCGACCTCGGCAAGATCGCCCTCTGCCTCGGTGGCCTCGCCCTCCTGCTCACCGTCATCGAGCCTTACCGAATGGCCCGCCTGACGGGCTTTCTCAATCCCGGCGCGGAGGCCGCCGGGGCGGGATTCCAGGCGGCTCAGGCAAAGATCGCGCTTGGGTCCGGAGGCCTCTTCGGCGTCGGGATCGGCAACGGGGTGCAGAAGGCCTTCTACCTGCCGGAGGCCCACACCGACATGATCTCCGCCGTGATCGGCGAGGAGCTTGGGATGCTCGGCATCCTCGGCGTCGTCGGCCTCTTCGGAATGCTCGGCTACGCGGGCCTACGCGTCGCCCAGCGGGCCAGGGACCGCTACACCAAGCTATTGGTGACTGGCCTCACCTCGCTGATCATGGTGCAGGCGACGATCAACCTCTTCGCGGTGATGGGCCTGGCGCCGCTGACCGGCGTGCCGCTGCCTTTTGTCTCCTACGGCAACAGCAGCCTGCTGGTGACCCTGTTCGCCGTCGGCCTGATCCTCAACGTCGCCCGTGGAGGCAGGGCCACCGCTGCGCGCTCGGGTCGCGCCTCCGGCGCTGGCAAACTGCGCATCGTCGAGGGCGGACGTTCGCCTACCCGCAAAAGGAGTCGATCTAATAGTGGAAAGAGCGCCCAGAGTCGTGGTGGCAGCGGGGGGAACCGCCGGTCACGTCGTGCCGGCGATGGCCGTCGCCGACGAGCTTCGGGCTAGCGGGGCGGAGGTCTCCTTTCTCGGCACTCGCGAGCGGGTCGAGGCCGAGCTGGCGCCTGCCGGCGGCTACGAGATCGATTTCCTCAAGGTGCGCGGGATCGACCGCCGCAACCCGCTGCGGGCCGCGGCGGCGATGGCCGAGGCGATCGGAGCGGTCGGCGTCGCCCGCCGAGCCCTGCGCCGCCGCGGCGCCGATGTCGTTCTCGGCGGCGGCGGCTTCGTCGCCGGGCCAGCCGGCCTGGCAGCGGCCCTGACCGGGACGCCATTGGTGCTGACCGAGGCTGACAGCCACCTCGGGCTAGCCAACCGCCTGTTGGCGGGCCGGGCGCGCCGTGTCTGCCTTTCCTTCCCAATCGAGGGGCGAGAGGGCGAGCCCTACCTGCTCACCGGCCGCCCGGTGCCGGCGGCGATACTGCGCGCTGATCGGGGCGAGGCGCGGCGGCGTTTCGGGATCCCTCCCGAGGCGCGTTGCCTGTTGGTGATGGGTGGCAGCCAGGGCGCCCGCTCGATCAACCACGCAGCGATCGAGGCCTTCACCGAAGCCGGTGCCGGCGGGCCAGATGCCGAGTTCCGTCGTGACTTTCACGTCCTCCACCTCAGTGGCCGGCGCGATTACGAGGACCTGGGGCGGAGACTGCAGGCGGCGCAGCACGCCGAGCGTTACACGCTGATCCCCTACGAGCCGAACCTCGGCGACGTCCTCGCCGCCTGCGACCTCGTCCTGGCCCGCTCCGGCGGCTCGATCTTCGAGGTCGTCGCCGCCGGCCGGCCGGCGATCCTCGTCCCCTACCCCCATGCCACCGCGGACCACCAGGCGGCGAACGCGGCGTGGATGAGCGAGGCTGGGGCGGCGGAGACGATCAAGGACGCTGCGCTGAGCCCTCGACTCCTCGCCGGGCGCGTGTCGTCGCTGTTCGCCGACGACCAGCAGCTCGGCGATATGGCGGATGCCTCCGCGTCGCTCGCCCGACCTGACGCCGCCCGGCGAATTGCCGACGAGGTTCTGGCGGCTGCCAGATGAGCGGCTGGGCCGAGCGGCGGTTGCACTTCATCGGCATCGGCGGTGCCGGGATGAGCGGGCTCGCCCTGGTCTGCGCCGAGCTTGGCGCGACGGTGACCGGCAGCGACCGGGCCGACTCCTCTTATATGGAGCGCCTGCGGGCGGCTGGACTCAAGCCGACCGTCGGTCACGACACGGCGAACCTCCCCGAGGGAGCCGAGGTGGTCGTCTCGACCGCGATCGCCCCGGACAACCCGGAGCTGGCACTTGCCCGCGAGCGTGGGGTCGAGCCGATCCACCGCGGCGCCCTGCTCGCCGAGCTCTGCTCCGAGAAGCGCCTGATCGCCGTCGCCGGCACCCACGGCAAGACGACGACCACCGCGATGTTGGTCTGGGCATTGCGTGCTCTCGGCGCCGACCCCGCCTTTTTCGTCGGCGGTGAGGTTCCGGGGATCGGTGCCGAAGGCGCGGCGATCAACGCCGGCTGGGGGAGCGGCGAGTGGGTCGTCGCCGAGGCAGACGAGAGCGACGCCAGCTTCCTCGAGTTGAGGCCGGAGATTGCCGTCGTCACCAACGTCGAGATGGACCACCACAGCCGCTGGGGCTCGGAGGCTGAGCTGCGCGCGGCGTTCCGGCGGTTCGTCGCGCCGGCCGCCACCGTGGTCGCGCCGGCGGACGGCAGCCTCGACGAGGTCACCGAAGGCAAGGCGCTCGCCGGCTTCGACGCGGATCAACCCGGCCCGGAGCTCGACCTCGCCGTTCCGGGCCTCCACAACCGACTCAACGCCCGCGCCGCCCTGGCCGCTATCCACTCCCAGGCCGAGCTGTCGCTGACTTCCCCCTTTTTCGCGGATACGACGAAAAAAGAGGAAGTCAGCGTGCTTGCGGCTGGTGCTCTTGCCGACTTTCCTGGAGTCAAGCGCCGACTGGAGCTGAAGGGCTCACGCGGCAGCGTTCGCATATACGACGACTACGCCCACCACCCAACCGAGGTGCGGGCGGCCCTTGCGGCCTTGCGCGAACTGCAGCCCGGACGTTTGATCGCGGTCTTCCAGCCACATCTCTACTCGCGCACCAAGGTCTTTGGTGATGCCTTCGGCGCCGCGCTCGCGCTTGCCGACGAAGCGGTCGTCCTCGACGTCTACCCGGCACGCGAGCAGCCGACCGGTGAGCTCGAGGGGGTCAGCGGCCTGCGGGTCGCCGAGGCCGCGGCAGAGCGGATGGGAGGGAGGAGGGTTCTCTGGTTGCCCGAGATGTCTGGGGCGGAATCGGCTTTGGTCCGCCTCCTGGATCACAACCAGGCGGTTGGCTTGGAGGACCAGGTGCTGGTGACGATTGGCGCCGGCGACATCTTTCGTCTTGGCGAGGCCCTGGTCGAAGGAGAGGTTCGATGAACCCCCCGCCGACCGGAGTAACGCGCGATTTCCCGTTGGCCCGCTTGACGACGGTGCGCACTGGGGGCGCGGCCGACTGGTTCGCTCGTCCGAGCAGCGAGACCGAGTTGCTGGAGTTGCTCGCCTGGGCCGCGACGGAAGGCCTCGCCCTTGGCGTGATCGGCTCCGGTTCGAACCTGCTTATCGCCGACGATGGGTTCCGCGGTCTCGCCTTGAAGCTCGACGGCGAGCTCGCCACTATCGAGCGCCAGGGCGAGGGAATGGTCTGCGGCGGCGGTGCACGCTTCCCCTCGGCTTCCGCCAAGGCCGCGAGCTGGGGGCTGGCCGGGATTGAATTCGGCGTCAACATCCCCGGCACCGCCGGCGGCGCGGTGAGGATGAATGCCAACGCCTACGGGGGCCAGCTTGCCCAAGTGCTGGAGTGGGTTGATGTCTGCACGGCAACGGGAAGCGCGCGCCGCCTGCCGGACTCGCTCGGTTTCTCCTATCGCAACTCGAACCTCGCCGCGAACGAGGTGGTCTCCCGGGTCGCCTTCCGGCTTCAGCCCGACGAACCGGCGGCGATCCGGGCGCGGCTGGAGGAGTTGCGCGGCAAGCGCCGCGAGGCGCAACCGTCGGGGATCAAGACCTTTGGCTCGACCTTCAAGAACCCCGATGACCCTCGGGCCGAGGGTCGCAGTGCCGGGCAGTTGCTTGAGGCGGCCGGTTGCCAGGGTCTCCAGCACGGCGGCGCGCGCTTCTCGCCGAAGCACGCCAACTTCGTCGAGAACGCTGGTGGGGCGAGCACCGCGGACGTGCTGGCGCTGATGGCGCAGGGCAGGCGCCGGGTGCACGAGCGCACCGGCGTCGTCCTTGAGCCCGAGGTGCAGGTGCTGGGCGAGGTCGAGTGGCCTGAGGACTGGGGCCTGTGAGGAGGCTGTCCCGGGGGGTGATCGTGATCCTCGTGGTGATCCTCGTCGCCTTCGTCTACCAGCGCATCTTTGGCAACCGGGCGGTGACTCCAGAATCTCGTCTCCAGTCAGCCGGTTGCGGTGATCGGCAGCGAAGATGACGCGGTTGCGGTTGCCGAGGACGGCACGCTCCTTCCCTGGTTCCCAGCCGGCGAGAGTGTCCACCTGCCCGAACTGCCGATCGACTCGCCGCCAAAGGGGCCGCGCGTGCAGGGTCCAGTGCTCGAGCAGGTTCGTGTTCTCGCCGCGGCCCCGCCAGCATTGCGGCCGTACATTGCCGCCAGCTACTTCGGTGAAAGCGGGGTGGACGTCACCCTCACTTCTGGGATCGAACTGCGCTTCGGCAACCCGGTGGACGCGGAGCGCAAGTGGCGGGCGGCGGCCGCGGTGCTTGCCGATCCGACGATCACCGCGCTCGATTATGTAGACCTGCATGCTCCAGGACACGCGTCCGTAGGTGGCTCTGGGCATACGCTTCCGCCGATTCCCTAAACCCTCGACCACAGGGTTAGATAGCTCAAACCCTCAAGTTAGACTTGAGAGATCCAGCTTGCAGGATGGCGCCCGGGGGTTTGACAGACCTCGTGAAATACCCTACGTTGAGCGCAATTTCCGTGGTTACAGCGTACCCTTGAACCCTTAAGCATTGCTGTAGCGTCGGACGGAACAAAGGCTCAACTCAACACCCAGTCCTGGAGGATTGGGACATATCCAGCCTCAACCGGGGCTGGGCTTGGAGAAATCGGGAGATGGAATCCACATACCTCGCGGTGATCAAGGTGGTCGGAGCCGGCGGCGGCGGCACAAACGCCGTTAGTCGGATGGTCGACGCCGGCATTCGTGGCGTCGAGTTCGTCGCTGTCAACACGGATGCTCAGGCGCTGCAGGCGTGTGACGCCGACATCAAGCTCTCGATCGGCCAAGAGCTGACCCGCGGGCTCGGAGCCGGCGGCAACCCCGAGGTTGGGGCTGGCGCGGCGGCGGAGAGCCGCGACGAGATCAAGGAGGCGCTGAAGGGTGCTGACATGGTCTTCGTCACCGCCGGCGAGGGCGGCGGCACTGGCACCGGCTCGGCGCCGGTGATCGCCGAGATCGCCAAGGAAGAGATCGGCGCGCTGACCGTGGGCGCGGTGACCAAGCCTTTTGAGTTCGAGGGCAAACGACGGATGCAGCAGGCGCTCGAGGGGATCGAGAAACTGCGCAACAACGTCGACACCCTGATCATCGTCCCCAACGAGAAGCTGCTGCAGGCGGTCGAGCGGCGCACCAGTGTGCTGGAGGCGTTCCGCCAGGCCGACGACATCCTGCGCCAGGGCGTGCAGGGCATCACCGACCTGATCACGATTCCCGGCCTGATCAATCTCGACTTCGCCGACGTGCGCACGATCATGCGCGACGCCGGCTCGGCCCTGATGGGCGTTGGCTCGGCCTCTGGCGAGGCCCGTGCTCTCGACGCGGCCAAGGCGGCGATCACTTCACCGCTGATCGAGGAGTCGATCAAGGGCGCGACCGGGATGCTGCTCAACATCACCGGCCCCGAGGACCTCGGCCTCTTCGAGGTCAACGAGGCGGCCCAACTGGTCCAGGCCGAGGCAGACGACAACGCCAACATCATCTTCGGCTCGGTTGTCGATCAGTCGATGCGTGACGAGGTGCGGGTGACGGTCATCGCCACCGGCTTCGAGGGGTTCGAGTTGCTGGCGCGATCGCCGCAGCGGGTGCGGCGGCGTTACGAGAGCCGGCCGCGGATCTCGGCTGAGGACACGGACATCCGCAAATTGCGGGTGAGCGATGATGACATCGACGTGCCGGGGTTCCTCAAAGAATAGGTCTGGGGTGGGTGGGGCTGACGGTGCCCCTCCCGCAGAGACCGTTGCGCAGCAGATCGAGGTGGCGCTTCGAGGCGTGGTCCCTGAGCCTCTGCGGGAGGGGCACCGTCAGCCCCACGGCCATCGCCAACCTTTGGGCTTCAGAGGTCCAGCTCGTAGTAGAGCATTCGTGGCCCGTCGGGAGCGCCTTCGCGATTCGTAAAGCTTCGGCTCTCGTAGAGGGCTCTCGCTTCGGTGTCGCTTTCGCCTGTGGTTAGCTCGAAGTGGTCGGCGCCGGCGGTGCGGGCTGTATCTATCGCCGCATCCAGTAGTGCTCCGCCGATGCCTTGTCCGCGGCGGTTGGGCACCACGTAGAGCTCTTCTAGGTAGGTGTCGCCGGCCTTGGACCAGAGGGAGGGGCGGGTGCGGAAGAGGGCGAAGCCCGCTGGAGGTTCGCCGGCGAGCAGGACGGTGATCGCGCTGTCGGCCAGCAGTTCTCCCAGGCGCTCGGTCAGTGCTGGCACGCCCGGGGTGTGGTCCTCGTATTCGGTGTTGAAGTCGTGCAGGAGCTGCGCGACGTCGCTGGCGTCGCTGGCCTCGGCCCGGCGGATTTCGCTGCGGGGGGACTCGCTCATCTCCGTGGGTGAGCTTGCCACAGCTCTTCAATACGCTGCCGCGCGTGGCTGACACGGCACTCAAGCGCACTCCCCTCTACGAGCTGCACGCCGAACTCGGCGCCAAGCTCGTCCCGTTTGCGGGTTGGGAGATGCCGGTCACCTACGAGGGGATCCGCGAGGAGCACTCTGCGGTGCGCACGCACGCGGGCATGTTCGACGTCTCGCACATGGGGGAGGTCGAGGTGGAGGGCCCGGGCGCGCTTGCCTTCTTGCAGCGGGTTCTGACAAATGACGTCGGGGAGATCGAGATCGGTGGCGCCCAGTACTCCTGCCTCTGTAATGAGGAGGGCGGCGTCCTCGACGACCTTTTCACCTATCGGCTCGGCGGCGATCGCTTCCTGCTTGTCACCAACTCGGCGAACCACGAGTTCGATCTCGCCTGGCTGGGGCGCTGGAGCCGCGACTTCGACGTCGCCGTGCGCGACGTAGCCGACCGCTACGCGATGCTCGCCGTCCAGGGCCCGCACGCCCGCGCCATCGTGGCGAGCGCGCTTCGCCTCGAGCTGCCGGCGCGGATGCGGATCGCGCCTGTGCGGGCCGGCGGTCGCCCGGCTTTTGCCTGCGGCACCGGCTACACCGGCGAGGACGGAGTCGAGCTGCTGATCGACCCCGAGGTGGCGCCGGCGATCTGGGCCGAGCTGCTTGACGCCGGCATCGTCGCCTGTGGCCTCGGTGCCCGCGACACGCTGCGGCTCGAGGTCTGTTTCCACCTGCACGGCAACGACCTAACGCCTGAGCGCAACCCGATCGAGGCCGGGCTTGGCTGGTGCTGCGCCGAGTCGACCGGCTTCGTCGGCGCTGAGGCCGTGGCGCGGCTGCGCCGCGAGGGCCCGGCGGAAAAGCTGGCCCCGTTCAAGATCGAGGGCTCCGGCATTCCACGCGAAGGCAACCCGGTCCTCTCCGCTGGGGAGCGAGTCGGCACCGTCACCTCGGGCACCTTTTCGCCCTCGCTCGAGATCGGCATCGGGATGGCCTACTTGCGCGCCGGCCTTGCCGAGCCTGGCACGGCAGTCGAGATCGACGTGCGCGGCAAGCGTCGCCCCGCCCGGATAGCTTCCAAGCCCCTCTACCCGCCGAAAGGATGACTTTGGCCGACGCGAGCTACCCCGACGATCTGCTTTACCACGACCAGCACGACTGGGCGCGGCTGGAGGGGGAAGATCACGCCGTCTTCGGGATCACCTGGTACGCCCAGGACAGCCTCGGCGAGGTCGTCTTCTACGACGCGCCCGAGGTCGGAGCGACGATCTCCAAAGATGCCTCCTACGCCGAGGTCGAGTCGGTCAAGGCCGTCTCAGACGTGATTGCGCCGCTCTCCGGGGAGATCGTTGAGGTCAACGACTCGCTCGAAGACACGCCGGAGAAGGTCAACGAGGATCCCTACGGCGACGGCTGGCTGGTCAAGGTCAAGCTGACCTCGCCCGAGGAGGCGGGGGCGCTGCTCGGGGCCGACGAATACCGCAAGCTGCTGGAAAATTCCTAGGTCGTCCCGCCCCCCGGCTTCCGTAGCCTTCAGCGGGTGACCCGCTACACCTCAGCGACGCCCGACGACCGGGCCGAGATGCTCGCCGCGATCGGCGTCGGCTCGGTTGACGAGCTCTTCGCCCAAATCCCCGAGCCGCTGCGCCTCGGCCGTCCCTTGGCGCTGCCGGGGGGGATGAGCGAGGCCGAGGTCTTCGAGCGGCTTGCCGCGCTGGCGGGGCGCAACGAGGACGCCGAGCGGCAGGTCTGCTTCGTCGGGGCGGGGATGTACGACCATTACGTGCCGGCGATCGTCGACGCCATTACCCAGCGCTCCGAGTTCCTCACCCCCTACACGCCCTATCAGCCCGAGATTTCCCAGGGCGGCCTGCAGGTGATGTTCGAGTTCCAGACCGCGATGTCGGAGCTGACCGGGCTGCCTGTCTCCAACGCGGGTCTGTATGAGGGTCCCTCGTCGGTCGCCTCGGCCGGCTACCTGGCGATGGCGGCGACCGGCCACAAGCGCTTCGTCGCCTCGCGCGGCCTGCACCCGCACAGCCGCGAGACTCTGGCGACCTACGCCGTCGGTTACGGGGCCGAGGTAGTCGAGGTCGGCCTGCGCGACGGTGAGACCGATGCGGAGCTGCTGGCCGCCGCCGTCGATGACGAGACAGCGGCGGTCTTCCTGCAGAGCCCGAACTTCCTCGGCGCGGTCGAGCGGGTCGAGGCGTTGGGTGCGGCCGCGAAGGAGCACGGCGCGCTGCTCGTCGTCGCCACCGACCCGATGACGCTGGGCGTGCTGAAGCCCCCCGGCGAGCAGGGGGCCGACGTCGCCCTCGGCGAGGGACAGCCGCTAGGCAACCGGCTCGACTTCGGCGGTCCCTCGTTCGGCTTCTTCTGCGCGACCGAGGAGCAGATCCGGCGCATGCCGGGACGGATCGCTGGCGAAACCGTCGACGTCGACGGTCGCCGCGGCTTCGTCCTCGCCCTGCAGACGCGCGAGCAGCACATCCGCCGCGAGAAGGCGACTCACAACATCTGCACCGCCCAGGCCCTCAACGCCCTGGCGGCGATGGTCCACCTCGCCTGGCTCGGCCGCAAGGGCTTCCGCGAGCTGGGCGAGCTACTGGTCCGCCGCACCGCTTACGCCCGCGAGCGGCTCGCCGCGGTCGAGGGCGTCGAGCTGCTGCACGGGGCGCCGGTCGCACGCGAGTTCGCGGTCCGCCTCGACGCCCCGGTCGAGCGCGTGCTCGAGCGTTGCGCCGAGCGCGGCATCGCCGCGGGTTACCCGCTTGGCCGCGAGTACCCCGAGTACGAGGACGGCCTGCTCGTCGCGATTACCGAGCGCCGTACAAAGGCCCAGATTGACGACCTCGCCGACGCGCTCCGCGCCGCGATCCAGGCCGGGTGGGACGACTTTCCCGTCGATATGACGGAAAAGTCGTCCCAGGAGGTCTCGTAGTGGCGGCTGGGGAGACTCCCATGCAGCGCGAACGCGCGCAGACGATCTACGAGAAGTCAAAGAGCGGACGGCGGGCCGCCATCCTGCCTGTCGCGGAAGTTCTCGAGCGCTCGCTGGACGAGCTGATCCCCTCCGAGCTCCTTCGCGACGAGCCACCGCGCCTGCCGGAGGTCGCTGAGCCGGAGATCGTCCGCCACTACAACCGGCTCTCGCGGCGCAACTTCGACCTCGACAGTGGCTTCTATCCGCTCGGCTCCTGCACGATGAAGCACAACCCGCGGCTCAACGAGCGGGTCGCGGCGCTGCCCGGCCACGCCCGCTTGCATCCCGCGCAGGATCCCAAGCGCGCTCAGGGAGCGCTGGAGTTGATGTGGCTGCTGCAGGAGTCGTTGGCTGAGATTCTGCGGCCTGCCCCACGTCAGCCTGCAGCCCTCGGCCGGTTCCCACGGCGAGCTCGCCGGCCTGCTGCTCACCCGCGCCTACCACGCCGATTGCGGTGAAGAGCGGACCAAGGTGCTGGCGCCGGACACCTCGCACGGCACCAACCCGGCCTCGGTGACGATGGCGGGCTATGAGGTGGTCAAGGTCGCCACCAACGAGCGCGGCGGGGTCGAGATGGACGACCTGCGGGCGAAGATCGACGCGGACCCCGGTCAGGTCGCCTGCCTGATGCTGACCAACCCCAACACGCTCGGCCTCTTCGACGAGAACATCGCCGAGATCGCGGCGCTGATCCACGCCGCGGGGGGGACGCTCTACTACGACGGAGCCAACCTCAACGCGGTGATGGGCCACTCGCGGCCCGGGGACATGGGCTTCGACATCGTCCACGTCAATCTGCACAAGTCCTTCAGCCAGCCCCACGGGGGAGGCGGTCCCGGTGCCGGCCCGATCGCCGTCTCCGAGAGGATCGAGCCATATCTGCCGCGGCCGCAAGTGGTGCGGCGCGAGGGGGGCAACGGGGACCGCCCCAGCTTCGACCTCGACCATGAGCGCACCAAGTCGATCGGACGCCTGCGCGGCTTCCAGGGCAACTTCGGCGTCTTCGTTCGCTCTTACGCCTACATCCTCAGCCTCGGCCGCGACGGCCTCGCCGAGGCTTCGGAGACCGCGGTGCTGAACGCCAATTACCTCAAGGCCCGCCTCGCCGAGGGCCGCGCCGGCAAGCGCCTGCCGGTCGCCTTCGAGCGCCACTGCATGCACGAGTTCGTCCTCTCCGGAAAGCCGATGAAGAAGGAGCTCGGCCTCGCCACACTCGACCTCGCCAAGCGCCTGCTCGACTTCGGCTTCCACCCCCCGACGGTCTACTTCCCCTTGCTAGTCGAGGAGGCCCTGATGATCGAGCCGACCGAGACCGAGACCAAGGAGAGCCTCGACGCCTTCACCGAGGCGATCGAGCAGATCCTCGCTGAGGCCGAGGACGACCCGGAGATCGCCAAGAGCGCTCCCTACACAACTCCCGTCCGCCGTCTCGACGAGGTCAAGGCGACCCGCAAGCCGGTTGTACGCCAGAAGATGGCCTGAGGCCAGGGGCGCCCGGCTGGCTAGAGGCCGGGCAGCTTCTGCTTTAGCTGGAGCACTGGGGCGAAGAGGTCGCCGTGCTTCTCGATTCGTTTCAGCACGTCGTCGGCCTCGAAGACGAGGGAGTCGGCGTCGTCTTTCTCGACCGCCCGTTCGACCTCCTCCCAGGTCACCGGCGTCGAGACGGTCGGTCGTTCTCGAGCGCGCAGGGAGTAGACGGAGATCGTCGTCTTGCGTTCGTTGTTCTGGTACCAGTCGATCAGCACCTTGCCCTTGCGCAGGGTCTTTTTGCCCATCTTGGCGATCACCTCGTCGGGGGTCTGCTTGGCGAGTAGTTGGGCGATCGCCTGGGCGAAGGGGCGTGTCTCGTCGTAGTCGGTCTTCGTGTTGAGTGGGACGTAGAGCTGCATCCCCTTCGAGCCGGAGGTCTTGACGAAGCTCTCGAGGCCGACGTGGTCGAACACCTCGCGCAGACGCAGAGCGACGCGGCCGCAGGCGAGCACTTCCGCCGGCGGCCCTGGGTCGAGATCGAAAGCGAGCACGGTCGGCTGCTCGTGCTTCTGACCCAAGGAAAGGGATGGGTGCAGCTCGATCGCCGCCAGCTGGGCCATCCAGACCAGCGTCGCGCGGTCTTCACAGACGCAGTAGTCGATGTAGCCGGAACGAGGACCGGCCAGCACCCTTGTCGTCTTCACCCACTCGGGGCGGTGCTTGGGGCAACGCTTCTCGAAGAAGGCCGCGTCGGTGTCGTCGACCCCTTCGGGGAAGCGGCGCAGGGTCAGGGCGCGTCCCTTCAGGTGGGGGACGATCACGGGCGCCACCTTGGCGTAGTAGTCGACCACCTCGCCCTTGCTGAAGCCCGCCTTTGGGTAGAGGACCTTGTCGAGGTTGGTGAGCTTCAGCTCACGACCGTCGACCTCGACCTCTTGGCTGGTAGCCACTGGCTACTTGGAGGACTTCGCCTTGGCGCGCGAGCCGGAGCGTTTCTTGGCGGCGGGTTTTTTTGCCGCTGCCTTGCGTTTCTTCGCCGCTGGTTTCTTGGCCGGCTTGGTCTCACGCTTGCCCTGCACAGCGGCGATGCTCTCCTCCAGCGCCGCCATCAGGTCGGGCGCCTTGGTCGCCTTGCGCTCCTCTCCTTCGGGTGCGGCGACGACCTCCTCACCGGCTGCCTTGCGTTCGATCATCGCCAGTAGCTCCTCGCGGTACTCATCGCGGTAGGCACTCGGGTCGAAGCTGCGCGTGAGCGACCCGATCAGCTCCTCGGCCATCTCGATCTCGCGCTTGGCGACTTTCGGTTTCTCGCTGGGCAGCACGTCCTCGAGCTCCGACGGCGGCACGACCTCATCCGCGAACCGCATCGTGGTCAGGGTCAACACGCCGCCGCCGGGCCGGATCGCCGCCAGATGCTCCTTGTTGCGGAAGACGAAGCGGGCGATCGCCACCTTGCCCGACTCCTCCATCGCCCGCGCAAGAAGCGAGTAGGCCTTCTCGGCTCCGGTGGCGGGGGCGAGGTAGTACGGGCTGTCGAAGTAGATCGGGTCGATCTCGGCGATATCGACGAAGTCCTGCACTTCAATCGCGCGCGTCTTCTTCGGGTCGAGCGAGGCCATCTCTTCCTTGCTCAGCGGCACGTAGCGGTCGGGCGTGATCTCGAAGGCCTTGACGATCTTCTCGTAGGGGACCTCTTCGTCGGTCCCTTCGGCGACGCGGCGGTGGCGGATGCGGGCGCCGTCGGACTCGCGGATCTCGCGCAGCGAGATCCCCCTCCGCGCCACCGCGCTGTACAGCTTCACGGGCACGTTGAGCAGCCCGAAACTGATCGAGCCGCTCCAAATCGCTCTAGCCATCGCCGTTCACCTACCCGATTGTTTCAGCCGGTCGCACAGCCGGCAAAGCAGGGATCGCCGGCGGGAGGCATCTTGCGCTCGGCGCGGTGGGATCATCCGCCGGTGCTGTTCGAGCTGAGCGAGGTCAGTCTCACCCGCGGGGGTCGCCGCGTCCTCGACTCGGTCAGCGCGCCGATCCCACCCGGAGCGACCGCGATCGTCGGTCCCTCGGGGGCCGGCAAGTCGACCCTGCTGCGCCTGCTCAACCGGCTCGCCGATCCGGATGCAGGGACGATCGCGTATCGCGGCAGGCCACTGGTGGAGTACGAACCGCTGGCCCTGCGCCGCGAGGTCTCACTGGTGCCGCAGCTGCCGGCGCTGCTGGAGGGGACGGTCGAGTCGAACCTGGGCTACGCGGCCAAGCTCGCCGGCAAGGAGCTCGAGGCCGGTGGGTGTCTGCGCCTTGCCGGGCTCGACCCAGGCTTCGCCATGCGCGACGTCGCCAAGCTCTCGGTCGGAGAGCAGCAGCGAGCCATGCTGGCGCGCGCCCTCGCGCAGCAACCGGCCGTCTTGCTGCTCGATGAGCCGACCTCGGCCTTGGACAACGTCGCCCGCGACGCCATCGAGGCCACCCTCGCCGAGTTGCGCCGCGAGCTCGACATCTCGATCGTCCTCGTCAGCCACGACCCCGAGCAGGCGCGCCGGCTGGGCGACTGGGTGGTCCGGCTCGACCAGGGCAGGGCGATTGAAGCCGGTCCGGTCGAGGAGGTGATGGCCTGAGCACCTCGATCCACCTCGATCCCGGCCAGGTCGCGGCGTCGTTGGCGCTGGTCGCGCTCGCCGCGGCGATCTCGTTCTGGCGCAAGGCCGATCTCGAGCGCGACATCGGCATCGCCACCGTGCGCTCCTTCGTCCAGCTGACTGCAATCGGCTACGCGATCAAGCTGATCTTCGAAGCCGACACGCTCTTGCTCGTCTTCGCTCTGCTGGCGGTGATGGTGGTCTTCGGCGCGCTCACCGCACGCAGCCGGGCGAAGAAGGTCCCCGGCGCCTTCTGGCCGCTGCTGATCGCGCTGGCCGTTGCCGGCGCCACCACCCTCGGGCTGGTCGTCGCCCTCGGCGTCTTCGAACCCACCGCCCGTTACCTCGTCCCGGTCGGCGGCATGGTGATCGGCAACGCGATGACCGCCTCGGCGGTCGCGCTCAACCGGCTCGGCGACGAGATGGCCGACTCGCGCGGCAAGATCGAGGCGACCCTGGCGCTCGGCGCCACCGCCCAAGAGGCCGCGGCCCCGTTCGTCCGGCGCGCCCTGCGGTCGGGGATGATCACCCTGGTCGACTCGACCAAGACCACCGGCCTGATCTTCTTCCCCGGCACGATGGTCGGCATGCTGCTCGCCGGCGCCAACCCCACCGACGCGGTCCGCCTCCAGCTGATCCTCCTCTACGCCCTGCTCGGCAGCGTAGCCATCGCCGGCCTGGTTGCGACCGCGCTCGCCTATCGCAACTTCTTCACCCCCGCCCAGCAGCTGCGAGAGATCGAGATCGAGGGTGGTTAGGGCATTACGGCGCTAAGTGAATGCCCAGGAGTTCATAACGGCGACCCGCAAGCTGCGGGTCGCCGCCAAAGCAATTACTAGCAAGCGGGCCTACCGAAACCTCCTTTGCAAAGGAGGGCTCCGCTAGCTGCAAGCCTGGCCGCCTAAGTTGCATAAATGAAAGCCGATAGTCGCTTCGGGGTTTAAGAAGTCAGAGATATGTACTTCACCGGTTAGTTCGGTAAGTTCGCTTTTGCCGAGGAGAACTTTTAACTGTAAGATTTTACCTAACTTTACTTTCGTATCTTCTAAGGCGTTTTCGATAAGGATATGGAAACTTCCACTTAATATTTCTTCTGGCGGGATCGTACAGAATGCGCCTTCCGTTTTAATCAATGAGAATCCCGCGCTTTCAAAGTTTAAGATAAAGGTTGACGCATCGGGCATTACGATTTCGCCACTGGATTTGAATTTGATGAGACCTACGCCCCCATCATTGATGGTGCAGGTTTTTTCAGACCCGACCCAGACGCAGCCTTTGAAAGTGCCTGAAACTTCGCCAGTTACTTTGAGGCCGCCTTCCATTTTTTTAATGATTGCTAAACCTTCCGCACTGGTACATTTCATCGTCAGGCCGTTTTTGGCTTTAATTTTCACTTCTAAGCCTTCGATTTTGAGGTGGAGTTCTTCAACTGCGGCACCGTTTAATAACAGTAAGTATTTGGCTTGCGCGGCCGTGACGCTCACTGCCATCACGCCGATGGCCGCCAGCACGGTCAAGCCGAGCAGCTTGATGAGGTGTCTCTTATGCATGTCGTTTCCTCCGATGCGTTGTTCGGTTCATTGACCGCCCAGTCAGCGGCTCCTCGTCCGGAGACCACGCTCTCATGCCGTGTGCACAAGGCAAGTAGATTGATCAAGAGTTTTTCTATATAATTGAGCTCGCGTCTCGATCAGGAGCTCCGTGAGCGCCATCCGAACCCACCCGGCGCCGGTGGGCAGCACCATCCCTCGATGTGGGGGAAGGGTGGTATCTCCTGGCTGCCGGGCGAAAAGGTGGACGCGATCTCGTTGACGGCTTCGATTCGGCCGGCGCCGAATGGTAGGAACAGCCACTGGTTGGCGGCAGGCCAGCCAACCAGGAGGCGATCGCCGCCGGGAGACCAGGCGAGCCCTTCGAGGCGTCCCGAGATCGAGAGGAGGCGTCGCGGCGGGCCGCCGTGGGGATCGAGGACCAGGACTTCGTCGCGCACGCCGGCGCGTGTTCGCCGTCTCAGCAGAACGGCGATTGCGTCTTCGTCGGGCGCGAAGGAAGTGGTCCGGACGATCGCGCCTGCCGGCAGGTTCAGCCGCCTCGCTGGACCGAGCTCGATGCGCTCGACGAGCTTGCTTATGCCGACGTGACGGAGCCAGATCCCCCTGCTGGAGGCCTGCAGGAGCTCGCTTCCATCGCGATCCCAGCCCAGGGCGGTCGGATGGGGAGAAGTGGCGCCGACCGAGGTCAGCACCTCGCCGCTGTCGGTATTGCGTACACGCACCTCGCCGTCGGCGTCGACGTAGGCGAGCAGATGGGGGCCGGCCGGAAACCAGGCCGGCGCGACCGGGGCGACCCGGTCGTCGATGAGCCGGTCCTCGCTGGCGTCTGCGTGCGCGACCCGGAGTCCGCGCCCGGCGCGGTAGGCGATCCGGAATCCCGACGGCGACCAGCGCGGGGTACGCACCGTTCCCCCAGCGGATATCGACCAGCGGGGCGTCCCGTCCGGCTCTATCGCGCTCAGCGTTCGCCCCGAGGAGGCGGCGACGAAGAGCCCGCGCGGCGACCACGTCGCTTCGCCGTAGCGGCCGAGCAGTCGCCGCGATCCATCCGCCTGCACGACCCAGGGACCGCGCGGCGATTGCACGAGCAGCTCGCCCCCGCCGGGAACTTCGGTCAGCGCCGGCTCCGCATGGCGGACGCCGGCGGTGAAGACGTCGTCGATCCAGTCCCGGACGGCGGCGCCGGCGGGGGTTAGGAGCAGAGCGGCGAGAAGGGCGGCGGCAGCCAAGGCGACGGCGAGGCGCGGCAGCACCGGCCGGCTCGGGGGACGCCGTTCGGCGTAGGCCTGGCTGACCAGGGCGAGGCCGCGCTGTTCGGCCTCGGCGGCTCCGGGCAACGGCTCTTCGCGGAGCAGGTTGCGCAGCCGGTCCTCGCTCATCCCTCTACCTCGATCAGGTCGCGGAGCTGGTTGAGGCCGCGGCGCAGGCGCGAGTTGACCGTGCCGCGGGGCAGCTCGAGCATCCGCGCGATCTCACCCGGCGTGTACTCGAGCAGGTAACGGAGGACGACGACGGCTCGCTGCTCGGGCGGCAGTTGGGCGAGCGCGGGCATCAGCTCTCCTCCGATGACCTCCGGGGGCGCCTCGGCCTGCGGCTGCTCGGCCGGGTCGCCGGCGCTGCGCCGCAGCGCTTCGCGCCGCCCCCAATCGATCGCCCGGTTGATGACGATCCGGTGCAGCCAGGGACCGAACGGCCGGCGGCGGTCGAAGCGGTCGAGCGCGTCAACCGCGGCCAGGAAGGCGTCCTGGGCGATGTCCTCAGCTGCCCCGGCGTCGTGGACGACGAGGTAGGCGGCACGGTGGGCACGCGGCCAGTGCACCGCGTAGAGCTCGGCGAGGGCATCTCGAGAGCCGCGCTGCGCCCCTTTGACGAGCCTTCGTTCTTCAGCTCCCAACCCTCACCTCTTCCGCGGGACATCTCAATCTTCGCCCACCTTTCGAGCCAGGCGCACGACGGTCCGCTCGAGCCGGTCTTTGAGGTTGATCCCAAGTGGTCCCGGTGGCAGCTCGACGACGAAGGAGCTGGCTCCCGGAAAGCGGTGGTTTTGCCAGTTCGGCGCCGTCCCGTCGGGCCAGGGTAGGGAGCGGAAGCGAAGCCGGCCGAGGCGGGCGAAGGTGCGGCCGGCGGCGTTGCTTGGCCCCCAGGCACGGACCAGCGGCCGGGGTTGGTGGTGCTGGTGGAACCAGATCGTCACCGCCGGCCCGAGGGTGCGGATGAGGCGGGCAGCAAGCCTCGTTTCCGGCTCGGAAAACGGTCGCGGGCCGGAGTACTGCGGATCGCCGCGCCGCCCGATCGGCCGCCAGTCCGAGGGGAAGTTGCGGTTGAGGTCGACCCCGCGGCCGTTGAGGCGGCTGCCGGTTGCGAGGCCGTCCGGGTTGAGATTTCGGACGAGAAAGATCTCGGACGCAGGATCGGGACAGCCGCTGGCCGGCGCCAGCGGTTCGATCTCGCTTGCGGCGCACTCGTCGCCGTGGATGCAGCCGAAGACGAGCACCTCGCCGTCGATCGCCGGATCGCCGCGCTGCAGGAGTCCGATTGGCCGCCCGGCCGCCGAGCGTCCGGCAAGGCCCCTGCGGGCAAGCAGGTTGCCCGGCCGCCGCGGCGTTCGTGTGAAGGCGAGGAAGCGACTTACCGGCGATCCTTCTGTCGCGACCGGCATCGCCGCGGCGGGCACTTCCGTACCGCCGTCTGCGGCGGGCAGCGATCGGGCCACGGCGATCAGGATGACGCCGCAGCCGGCCGCAGCCGCCGCGGCGTGAAGGAGGCCTCGGCGGTTCATGTCTGCTCGGAGGGCCCGTCGCCAGCGCCGCGCGTGCGGTGATGCCGGAGGCCGACCCAGGCCAAGAGCAGCACCGCAGCCACACTCAACACCACCACCGGCGGCCATGGACCGATCCCGCTCGACGCCGTCGCCACCAGCTCGGGCTTGCCGACCTCAAAGCTACGCGTGTCCACTGTCAGCAGTGTTCGCGTCGGTTTCGGCCCCGGCCTGCGGCGTAGCACGACGAGCTTGCGCCCGCCCTCGCGCGTTTGCAGTTGAAGCAGGTAGTGGAAGCGTCTCGGCAGTTCGGCCAGCTGGGGCAGGTCGATGCAGGCGGCCCGCCCGGCGACGGTGTCGAGGGCGTGGATGAACGGCTCCTTGCCGTTGCCGTCGTAGAGCGTGTAGGCCCAGCGCCCGTCGGGGCTCATCGCGCGGTAGAGCGGCAGGCCCTCCATGCGCTCCTCCGGCTCGTCGGGATCGACGATCGGTTCGGGGAGGAGGCGGTCGCTCTCTACGTCATAGGCGCGCACCTCGTAGCGGGTGATGTAGGACGGCCCGGTGAGGTTCGCGAAGTGGTGGATCAGGTAGATCGTCGAGCCGTCCGGCGAGATCGCGTCGAACGCGAAGTGGCCACGCAGCTCGATCGAGCCGAAGACGCTGGGTGGGCGCCGCTGTCCGGCTTGCAGGTGCCGCTGAGGGCGAAGATCGGTGTCGAGGATCGCCACCCGCGTGGTCTTGGGCGGGTAAACAGGGCTGTCGAAGGCAAAGTGGCTGAGGACGAGCCTCTTTCCATCAGCGGAGAGGCCTCCGCCGGTGCCGTTGTAATCGACCGCCGGCACGTCGTAGCCGCCCTCGAGTTGCCACCAGCGATCGACCCGGCCGTCGCGCCGGTCGGTCCGCGCGACCACCGTGAGCTTGGGCGTGGTGTGGGTGGTGATGGCGACGTAGCGATATGGGGACCCATCGACCGTTACGCCGTTCCGCGCGCCCATCTCCAGCCCCTTGGCCACCGCGCTCGGCGCGGTAGCTCCACAACTCAGCAGGCCCAGCAGCGCGACAAGCAGCACCCTCTTCGTCATCTCTCCTCCTTCGCGGTTCACGCAACAAGTACGAGCGAAGACATGGCAGAGGTCCCGGCCGTGATCCGACGAGACGCGGATTTTCCATGTCAGGTATGGGAAATCCGCGCCTCGTCCTACACTCGAACGGTGACCCGCCAGCAGCGCCTGACCCTGGTCGCGACGATTCTTGGCTCGACGGTTGTCTTCCTCGACTCGACCGTGGTCAACGTGGCGCTGCCGGCGATCGCCGACGGGCTCGACGCGGGGCTGGCGGGGCAGCAGTGGGTGGTCGAGGCCTACATGCTCACCCTGGTCTCGCTGCTCCTCGTCGGTGGCTCGCTCGGCGACCAGTTCGGCCGGCGACGGATGTTCATTTGGGGCTTGGTCGCTTTCGGCGTCATCTCAGCGCTCTGCGCGATCGCCCCCACGGTCGAGATCCTGATCGCTGCCCGGGCGCTGCAGGGGATCGCGGGGGCGTTGCTCGTGCCGGGATCGCTCGCGATCGTCGCCGCCACCTTCGAGGGGGCAGAGCGGGGCAAGGCGGTGGGGACATGGACGGCCTGGACCGGGATCGCGACCGTAATCGGGCCGGCGGGGGGAGGGGCTCTGGTCAGCCTCACCTCCTGGCGCTCGATCTTCTGGGTCAACCTGCCCCTGATCGCCGCGACGGTGGCCCTGACCATGCACTCGGTGCGCGAGAGCCGTGACCCGGACGCATTCAGGGGTATCGACTGGTCGGGCATCGCCCTCTCCGCCGCCGGGTTCGGCGGCCCCGTCTTCGCCCTGATCGAGCAGCCGACGCGCGGCTGGGGCGATCCGCTCGTCTGGGTTCCCTTCGTCGCCGGCATCATCTGCTTCGTCCTCTTCGTCTTGCACGAGATGCGCGCCCGCCATCCGATGCTCGACCTCGGCCTATTCAAGATCCGCAACTTCGCCGTCGCCAACTTGACCACGCTCTCGACCTACGCGGGCCTGATCGGCGGCCTCTTCTTCGTCGGTCTCTTCCTCCAGCAGGTGGCCGGTTACTCGCCGCTGGAGGCGGGCTTGGCCACCACGCCCGTCTCGCTGATCCTCTTCTTCCTCTCGCCGCGCTGGGGCAAAATGGCGTCGGGCACCGGCCCGCGCCTGCCGATGACGATCGGCCCGATCGTCGGCGGGGTCGGCCTGCTGATGTTGCTGATGGTCGGCTCCGACGGGGCGTATGTAACCGAGGTGCTGCCGGGCATCCTCGTCTTCGGCCTCGGTCTCTCAGCGACGGTCGCGCCGCTGACGGCGACCGTGCTCGACTCGGTCTCCGAACGCCACGTCGGCATCGCCTCCGGCGTCAACAACGGCGTCGCGCGAGTGGCGGGTCTCTTGGCGATCGCCGTCCTCGGCGCGGTGATCTCCGGCTACTTTGGCTCAGCCCTCGACGGCAACCTCGGCGACCGCCCGCTTGGCCCCCGCGCCGAGCGCACGATCTCCGACGCCAAGGCGCAGCCCCTAGCCGTGCCCGACACCGGCTCGCTGCCGCCGGTTCAGGCGACGCGCGTGGACGCGGCTTCCGCCGACGCCTCGACCTCGGCCTTTCACCTCGGCATCGGCATCGCCGGCATCCTGATGATCGTCGGCGGCGCCGTCTCTGGTTTCGGTATCGAAAACCCGCGCCGCAGAGTTGAAGCAATCCCCAACCGGGGATCGGCCCAAGCAGGCGAGTGCGGCCACGGGGCCGGCGCCAACGAGCGAGAGTCGACAACTCCCTCCCCCGCCTAGCACCATCGGGGTGCAACGTTTTGTTCCCCTCAAGGGACCGCAACGCGTTGCACCGACAGGCCGTGCTGCAGGTGCAACGCTTTGTGGTCCTCGCGGGAACGTAAGACGTTGCACCCCAGTGGTTCGGGTGGCTGGACTAGGCTCCGCGGCGCTATGGCGAAACCGATCGTCTTCTCCGGGATCCAACCCACCGGCCGCAAGCACCTCGGCAACTACATTGGCGCGATTCGCCAGTACGTCGAGGGGCAGGAGCGGGGCAAGCCGGCGATCTTCTGCATCGTCGACCTTCATGCACTCTCGGTCTCCTATGACCCGGCCGAGCTGCGCGAGCGGCTCTACGACACGGCCGCGATCCTTCTCGCCGCCGGCCTCGACCCCGAGCGCTGCATCTTCTTCCGCCAATCCGACGTGCGCGAGCACAGCGAGCTGACCTGGCTTCTCTCGTCGGTCACCTCGCACGGCGATCTCAACCGCATGACCCAGTTCAAGGACAAGTCGGCGAAGCAGGAGCTCGTCTCCGCGGCGCTCTTCTTCTACCCGGTGCTGATGGCCGCCGACGTGCTCGCCTACCGGGCGACTGAGGTGCCGGTCGGCGACGATCAGCGCCAGCACGTCGAGCTGATGCGCGAGATCGCCCGCCGCTTCAACGAGCGCTTCGGCGAGACCCTGGTGGTGCCGGAGATGCGCATTCCCGAGGTCGGCGCGCGGATCATGGACCTGCAGGAGCCCGAGCGGAAGATGTCGACCACCGGTGGGACCGAGAGCGGCACGGTCCTCGTCCTCGACGAGCCCGGGGCGATCCGCAAAAAGCTCGGCAGCGCCGTCACCGACTCCGATCGCGAGGTGCGCCGTGCCCCCGACAAGCCCGGCATCGCCAACCTGATCGACGTCTACGCGGTCGCCCGCGGCACCGACCCGGCCGCGGTAGAGCGCGAGTTCGAGGGCGCCGGCTACGGCGATTTCAAGAAGGCCGTGGCAGAGGCGGTCGTTGACTATCTCGCCCCGGTCCGCGAGCGCTACGCCGAGCTGCGCCCGGATGAGGCGGCGCTCGAGGCGACGCTCGCCGCAGGGGCCGAGAAGGCCCGCGCGATCGCCGCGCCGACCGTGGCTGAGGTTCGCGAGCGCATGGGTTTCGGCCTCGTTTGAGACCGGCATCGACCTCCGTCCGCGGCGCTACCGGCGGCGGGTCGAGACCAGAGCGTTGCGCTCGTCCCCGCCTTTGACCGCCTGCTCCAGCACCAAGCCGATCCCCTCGACGTAGAGCTTGTGGTCGACGACGCCGGGCTCGAGCGGAGTCCACTCCCTGACAAGGAGTGCCCGTTCCGACGATGCCGCCGGTGTGTGGACCTCCGCGGTGAGGCTGACGACGCGGAAGTGGTCCTCCGCGTGCCCTTTGTAGAGCTCCTGCAGGCCGGTCTGCCCGGGACGGGGCCGCGCGGGCATAAAGATCCCCGCGCGGGCGCCCCGCACCCCCGCCTGCCAGCTTCCCTCTCGGGTCTTGACGCTGCCGTTCGGGTTCAGCTCGACCGTGTCCTCGCCGAAGTACCAGACGTTCCCGTCCCTTTCCTGGGCGTACCAGTCCCGTGTTAGCTCATGCAGGCGACCGCGCAGATAGAGCCTGTCGCGGACGACCGTGCAGCGGATCCCCTCGATCGTCTTCGTCGCCGAGGTGACCGTGACGACGTCGCGTGAGGGCAGACCGTCCTTCACCCCGTGGTAGACGTAGGTGGTGCCGGGGCGAAGCGGGAACCACGGGTTCGCGACCCGGGCGACGAACTCCTCTGGGCCCGGATGTCGGCTCGGCAACGCGGGGCTTGTGGAAGGCCCCGAGAGCGCCGCGAGGACCGCGGCCGCGAGCGACAGAACGAACTTCATCGGCCCGCTTCCCAGGCTACTCCTGTGTTCTCACGTGGCTTCGTCCCTGACACGACTTAGTCTGTGCCGTGATGACCGTCGCCGAGCTGGATCTCGACCTCGACGTCTTTGCCGGTCCGTTCGACCTGCTGATGGCGGTCGTCCTGCGCGAGGAGGTCAGCCTGCTCGAGGTCGAGCTGGCCGAGGTCGTCGTCGCCTACGTCGAGCACCTCGAGCGGGAGGAAGAGCTGGAGCTCGATGTGGCGACCGAGTTTCTCGTCTTGATCGCCTCGCTGCTGGAGCTGAAGTCGCGCTTGCTGCTGCCGGGCGAAGAGGAGGGGCTCGAGGACGTCAGTCCCGAGGAGGCGGTCGAGGAGCTGCTCGCCCGCCTGCTCGAGTACCGCCGCTACCGCGACGCGGCCGCCGTCCTCGACCAGCGCTTCGAGGCGGCGCGCGGCTACCTCTACCGCTCGGCGCCGCTGCCGCCGGAGCTGCGCCAGGTCGCGCTGGAGGCGGCGACCGCGGTCTATGACCCCGAGCGTCTCGGCACCGCCCTCGGCGACCTGTTGGCGACGCCGCCGGAACTCAACCTCGACCACATCCGCCCGACCGTCTCGCTGGAAAAGCGGCTGCGCGCCCTGCGCGACGCCCTGCGCAGCCATGCCAGCATCGACTTCGACGAGCAGTTCGGCGGCGAGGACCGCCTCACCCAGGCCGTGACGCTCTTCGCCCTGCTCGAGATGTACCGCAAAGGCGAGGCGACCTGGGAGCAGTCCAAGCCCTTTGGCCCGATCGAGATCCGCAAGAGGGAGGTGGTCGAGTGAGCGACCTGGCACGAACCGTCGAGGCATTGCTCTTCCTCTCACCACAGCCGGTGCCCGCCCGTGACCTTGCCGAGGCGACCGAGGCGACCGAGGGGCAGATCGAAGAGGCGATTGAGCTGCTGCGCGAGGACCTCGCCGAGGGCAAGCGCGGCGTCGTCCTGCGCGAGGTTGCCGGCGGCTTTGCCCTCGCCAGCGACCCCGCCAGCGAAGCGGCAGCCCGACGCCTGCTTGCAAAGCCACGCACGCCGCCGCTGACCCAGGCCCAGGCGGAGACACTGGCGATCGTCGCCTATCTGCAGCCGGTCACGCGCCCCGAGGTTGCCCGCATCCGTGGCGTCACCTCGGAGTCCGCGGTACAGACGCTCGCCGAGCGGGGGCTTATTGAAGAGTCCGGGCGTTCGCAGTTCGGGGCGGCGATCTTCAAGACCACGGAACTCTTTGAGCGCCTCTTCGGGCTCGCCGGGTTGGATCTGCTTCCCGATCCTTCGCGATTCGATCCCAGTCCGGAGGATGAGCGGGAGCTGCGGGAGCGGCTGCTTAAGGCCGGGGAGCAACGGTCAGAGCCTTGAGGTGGGGGAGGGATCGGGGGAGGTCCCGCCGGAGCAACAGCGGGGAGGCTCCGTCGGGACCTCCCCCGATCCCTCGAACGCCGTGAGGCTCGCCAAGTTCCTTGCGCATGGGGGAGTCGCTTCGCGGCGGAAAGCTGAGCTGATCATCGGTAAAGGCAGGGTCACGGTTGGTGGCAAGGTGGTCACCGACCCGGCCCGCGATGTCACAGATGCCGACGAGGTCCGAGTTGATGGGAGCTTGGTGGGGACTGAGGCTCGGGAGGTTTGGGTGGTGAATAAGCCGGCCGGGGTGGTTTCGACGGCGCGGGAACCTGGTGGTCGTCCTGCCGTGGTCGAGCTCGTCGATTCGATGGCTCGCCTGTATCCGGTGGGGCGGCTTGATGCGGACTCGACTGGGTTGCTGTTGCTGACCAACGACGGTGAGCTGGCAAACAGGCTCACGCACCCGCGATACGGGGTTTCCAAGGCGTATCGGGCGGAGCTGCGGCGGCCGCCGTCTGACGCCGATCTGCGCCGACTGGAGAGCGGGGTGGAGCTTGAAGACGGGCCGACCTCGCCCGCCCAGGTGCAGCGGCTCGGTGAGCGTGAAATTGAGATTGTGCTGCGCGAGGGACGCAACCGGCAGGTGCGTCGGATGGCGGAGGCGATCGGCAACCGGGTGGTCAAGCTGCGACGGGTCCGCTTTGGCCCGATCGAGCTCGGTCGGCTCTCCCAGGGCAAGGCGCGGCGCCTCGGCGAGGATGAGATCGCCCGGCTCTGGGAAGATTCAGGGCGATGAGTGAGGAGCGACTCTTCGCGGTCCGCGGGGCCGTGCAGGCCGATGCCAACGAGGCGGACGCGATCGTCGGGGCAACCGAGGAGCTGATGCGCGAGCTGGTCGACCGCAACGAGCTCAGCGCCGAGGCGATGGTCAGCTGCCTCTTCACCACCACCGGTGACCTCGACGCAGAGTTCCCGGCCGTCGCGGCCCGCCAACTGGGCCTCGACTCGGTGCCGTTGATCTGCGCCCGCGAGATCGACGTGCCTGGGGCGATGCCACGCGTGATCCGCGCGATGGTCCACTACTACGCACCGCCGAGCCACAAGCCCGCGCACGTGTACTTAGGCGCGACACAGGAGCTGCGCGCCGACCTCCACGCGGCGCAGTAGCGGCGGCGTCAGCCACAATGGGCTGACGATGAGCGTCACCTTTGCCGAGAAGCTCGCCCGCATGCCCGGCTACCAGGCCGGCGTGCCGACCGGGCAGGCGCCGGAGTCACTCGCCGCGACCGGCATCGCCCAGCTCGCCTCCAACGAGTCGCCGCTCCCGCCGCACCCCAAGGTGATCGAGGCGATCGCCGCCGCCGCCGGGGCGATGAACCGCTACCCGGACCCCGATGCCACCCTTCTGCGCCGCCGCATCGCCGAGCGCTATGACACCGACCCGGCGCGGGTCGCGGTCGGCAACGGCTCCTGCGAGATCCTGCTCGCCGCCGCCGAGGCGCTCTGCGAGCCAGGTGCCGAGATCCTCTACGCCTGGCCCGCCTTCTCGATGTACCCGTACCTGCCAGCGCTCACCGGGGCCCGCGAGATCCGCGTCCCGCTCGGCGAGGGCGATGTCCACGACCTCGAGGCGATGGCCGCCGAGGTGACCGCCGCGACCCAGTTGGTCCTCGTCTGCAACCCCAACAACCCGACCGGAACCCACGTCCCGGCCGCCGCGGTGGCGGAGTTCTGCGCCGGTCTGCCGGCTCACGTCACCGTGATCCTCGACGAGGCCTACGTCGAGTTCCAGACACACGACGACGTTGATGCGACCGTCGACCTGCTCGCCGAGCTGCCCAACCTGGTGGTCTTGCGCACCTTCAGCAAGTGCTACGGGCTGGCCGGCTTGCGGGTCGGCTACGCGCTCGGTGCCCCCAAGTTCCGCGCCGCGCTTGACGCCGTGCGCCAGCCCTTCAGCGTCAACGCCCTGGCCCAGGCGGCCGGGGCGGAGGCGATCCTGCACCAGGACGACGTCAGCAAGCGGGTAGAGAGCACGATCGCCGAGCGCATCCGAGTCGAGGAGGGTCTGCGCGAGCTCGGCCTCGCCACCGCCGATACCCACGCCAACTTCTCCTGGATCGACCTCGGCAACGCCGACGAGGGCGAGGTCGTCGCCGGCCTCGCCGAACGCCAGATCGCCGTCCGTCCCGGCACGCCGCTCGGCGACCCCGGTCACATTCGCGTCTCCTACGGCACCACCGAGGAGAACGGCCGTTTCCTCGCCGGGCTCGGCGAATTGCTCGACTAACCCCGCACCACCTGCTACAAAGTCAGGGAAGGTGAAGCAATCAGCCGACACGACGAGCGTCAGCAGCGCCTCCGGCGCCACGCTCGCCCACGCGCGCTTCTCCTATTTCTGGCGATTTAGCTAGGCGTCCGGCCTCGCGGCACTGCCGCATCGCAATAAGTAACTGGCCGGGCGTCGGAATGACTCGATTCGTTCGCGTCTGTACGACGCGGAAACCGGAAGTAGGCTTGTAAACGTGGAGGACGGTGAAGGCAAAATGATGATTGGGATGAAGGGGGAGACGCGAGACCGGGTTCGCGACCAGCGGATCGAGCGAATCGAGGAGCTGGTCTCGCCGGGAACGCTGCTTGAGGAACTGCCGCTTGGCGATGACCGCGAAAGCGCTGTGGTGCGCGGCCGCGGCGAAACCGGCAACGTCCTGGACGGGACCGATGACCGGGTGCTGGTCATCGTCGGGCCCTGCAGCGTGCACGATCCGGAAGCGGCGCTCGAGTACGCGGGCCGCCTTGCCGAAGCGGCGCGCAAGCTGAGCAGCGACCTGCTGGTCGCGATGCGGGTCTACTTCGAGAAGCCGCGCACGACGACCGGCTGGAAGGGGTTGATCAACGATCCGCATCTGGACGGGTCGCTCGACGTCAACACCGGGCTGCGCATGGCACGCCAGCTGCTGCTCGAAGTTCTCGACCTCGGCCTGCCGGTTGGCACCGAGTTCCTCGACCCGATTACGCCGCAGTACATCGCCGACGCGGTCTCCTGGGGGGCGATCGGCGCCCGCACGACCGAGAGCCAAACCCACCGCCAGCTCGGCTCAGGCCTCTCGATGCCGGTCGGTTTCAAGAATCGCACCGACGGCAACGTCCAGGTCGCCGTCGACGCCGTCCGCGCGGCCGCGGCGCCGCACGCCTTCGCCGGCATCGACGACGCCGGCGCGCCGGCGATCCTCTACACCAGCGGCAACCCTGACGGCCACGTGATCCTGCGCGGCGGCCGCGGCGCGCCAAACCACCGCGCCGAAGGCGTCGCCGAGGCGCTTGAGTTGATCCGTTCCGCCAGCTTGCCCGAGCGGCTGGTGATCGACGCCTCGCACGACAACAGCGGCAAGGATCCGGGTCGGCAGCTGCTTGCCGCCGGCGAGGTTGCCGATCAGGTCGCCGACGGCAACGCGGCGATCGTCGGCGTGATGCTCGAGTCCTTCCTGGTCGAGGGCCGCCAGGACCTCGGCGACGGCGAGCTCGTCTACGGCCAGTCGATCACCGATCCGTGCCTCGATTGGGAGGCCACGGTCTCGATCCTCGATCAGCTTGCCTCCGCGGCCAGGGCCCGGCGCGGCGAATGAGGGTCGCCGTCCTCGGCGTCGGCCTGATCGGCGGCTCGATCGGGCTGGCCGCTCGGCGGCATCTGGAGGCGGAGGTCATCGGCTATGACCCGGATGCGGCGACCCTGGACAGAGCGACGGGAGCCGGGGTAATCGACCGCGGCGCCACCACCGTGGCGGCGGCATGCGAGGGCGCCGAAGTGGTCTTTTGCGCGGCTCCGGTTGCGCGGCTCACCGTGCTCGCCGAAGCAGCGCTGGCGGCTTGCGGACCCGACACTGTCGTCACCGACGTCGGCTCGACCAAGCGCGACATCGTTGCCGCGCTCGGCTCCGACGAGCGCTTCATTGGCGGCCATCCGCTGGCGGGGGCGGAGACCTCGGGGGTGGAGAACGCTCGCGAGGACCTCTTCGAGGGGGCGCGCTGGTACTTGACGCCGAAATCCGCACGCTCGAGCGGGCTTCTCTACGACCGCTTGCAACGCACGGTCGCCGGGCTCGGCGCCAGGGTCCAGGCGATCGACGCCGAAGCTCACGACCGCCTGATGGCGACGATCAGTCACCTGCCACACGTCGTCGCCAACGTCCTGGTCGGCCAGGCGGTTGCCGAGTTGACCCGCGACTCCGAGCGAATGCCGGAGGTCGGTCCCAGCTTCCGCGACACGACCCGCGTTGCCGGTGCCAATCCAGCCATCTGGGGCGACATCTTCGCCAGCAATAGCGAGGCGGTGGCCGAGGCCGTCGATGCGGTCGCCGAGCGTTTGCGCGAGGCGGCCGAGCTGATCCGAGCGGGGGAGCGCGAGGCGGTCGCTGAGTGGCACTCTGGGGCGGCGGCCGACCGCCGCCGGCTGCTCGAGACCGAACTCGCTGGCGGACCACTGCGCGAGCTACGCGTGGTGGTGACCAACCGGCCGGGAACGATCGCCGAGCTGGCGCTCGCGCTCGGCGAGGCCGGCGTCAACATCGAGGACATGGCGCTTTACCCCGCCCCCGACATGACCTCCGGTGCGGTTTCTCTCTGGGTCGCGGGCGACGAGCAGGCGAAGCGGGCGGCAGCGCTCGTACGCGAGCTGGGCCACACGGTCAGCGCCGTCGGCAACGGCACCTAGCGCGATGGCGGCGACCCGTTTCGACCCGGACGGACCCCTGCGCGGCAGCCTGCGTCCGCCGGCCGACAAGTCAATCTCCCACCGCGCCGCGCTGATTGCTGCGATGGCAGAAGGGGAGACCCAGATCGAGGGCTACCTCGATTCGGCGGACACTCGCTCGACCCTGGAAGCGATGCGCGTGCTGGGGGCGGAAGTCGACGGAGTCGGCCCCGATGGCATCGAGCCGGCGATTCGCGTTCGCGGAATCGGCTTGCAGGGCGCGCGCCAGGCCACGATCGACGTCGGCAATGCCGGCACCCTGCTGCGCCTGCTGCCAGGCTGGCTGGCCGGGCAGCCCAGCGGCACCTGGACCCTCGACGGCGACGACTCGATCCGGCGCCGGCCGGTCGATCGAATCGCCCAGCCGTTGCGCCGAATGGGGGCCCAGCTGAATTGCCGGGAGAGCCGCCTGCCACCGCTCGAAATCGAGGCCACGCCGCTGAAAGGAGTCGAGCATGAGTTGCCGATCGCCAGCGCCCAGGTGAAGTCCTGCCTGCTGTTCGCCGGGCTCCTCGCCGAGGGCGAGACCTGGGTGCGCGAGCCGGCGCGCAGCCGCGATCACACCGAGCGGATGCTGGCCGCGGCGGGCGCCGACGTTACCTGGCTGCACGGAGGAATCTCGGTTCGTCCCGCCAAACGGCTCGAGCCGGGCGATCTCGACATTCCCGCCGACTTCTCTTCAGCTGCATTCTTCCTCGTTGCCGCCCTGATCGTGCCGGGAAGCGAGGTGACGCTGGAGGGGGTCGGTACCAACCCGACCCGCACCGGGTTGCTCTCGATTCTCGAGCGGATGGGGGCGGAGGTCGAGATAGAGCCGGTAGGGGAGCGCGGCGGCGAGCCGATCGGCACGATCCGCGCCCGCGCCTCCGAGCTGCGCGGCACTGAGGCCGGCGGCGAGGAGATCCCGCTGGCGATTGACGAGCTGCCCCTGCTCGCCCTTGCCGCTTGCTTCGCCGAGGGTACGACGACGATTCGCGACGCCGCCGAGCTGCGCCGCAAGGAGTCCGACCGCGTCGCCACCACCTGCGAGGCGCTGACTGCGCTTGGGGCGAGCGTCGAGGCACGGGAGGACGGGATGCAGATCGAGGGTGGGGGCGGCCTGCGCGGCGGCCCCATCCGCTCACACGGCGACCACCGCATCGCGATGCTCGGCGCCGTCGCCGGCCTGGCCTCGGCGGAGGGTGTCGAGGTGGATGGCATGGACGCGGCGGCGGTCAGCTACCCGGGCTTCGAGGCGGACCTCGCCTCGCTGGTTCGCAAGAGCGCCTGAACGCGCAACGCCGCCGCCGGCCACCGTCTCTACGCTGCCGCCCATGGTCATTGCCATCGACGGACCCGCGGGGGCCGGCAAGTCCACCGTGGCGCGCGCCCTTGCCAGCCAGCTCGACTTCACCTACCTCGACTCCGGGGCGATGTATCGCTGCGTCGCACTCGCCGCCCTGCGGCGCGAGGTCGATCTCGAAGATGGCCAAGCAGTCGCGGCCGTCGCGGGTGAGATCTCAATCTCGCTCAGCGGCGCGAGGGTCGCGCTCGACGGTGAGGACGTCAGCGCCGAGATCCGCGAGTCGCGGGTGTCCGAGGCCTCCTCGCGAGTCTCCGTGCATCCCGGCGTGCGCGAGGCGATGGTTGCGCGCCAACGCGAGCTGATCGCCGCCGGCCGCTACATCGCCGAGGGCCGCGACATCGGCACCGTAGTTAGTCCCGACTCGCCGCTGAAGGTCTTCCTCACCGCCTCGCCCGAGGAGCGCGCCCGCCGCCGGGCCACCCAGACTGGTGAGGAGCCAGAGGCCGTTCTCGCCGCCCAGCGAGAGCGCGACAGCCGCGACGAGAGCCGCCAGCACAGCGCCCTGCGCCCCGCCGAGGACGCGGTGGAGATCGACACCACAGGCTTTTCCGAGGCGCAGGTTGTGACTCAGATTGCGAAGCTCGCCCGCGAACGAGGCCTCGCTCGATGAGGTGCAACGCGTTGTGGCTCTCTGGCGGCCGTAAGACGTTGCACCTGAGGGGGCGCCGCTCGTGAGCGCCCTACCCACCGTCGCCGTCGTCGGCTTCCCCAACGTCGGCAAGAGCACTTTGGTCAACCGGCTCGCCGGGGGTCGCGAGGCGGTCACTCACTCGGAGCCGGGCGTCACCCGCGATCGCAAGCAGGTGCGCTGCGAGTGGAACGGGGTCGCCTTCGAGCTGCTCGACACCGGCGGCATCGACCTCGAGGACGAGTCAGAGCTGGCCCGCGACATTCAGCAGCAGGCCCGCCTTGGGATTGCCGAGGCCGATGTCGTGCTACTCGTCGTCGATGCACGAGCCGGGGTGCGCGCCGGTGACGCTGAGCTGGCGACGACCCTGCGCGGCGCCGAGGTGCCGGTGATCGTCGTCGCCAACAAGGTCGACCGTCCCGAGGACGAGCACCTGACCGCCGAGCTCAATCAGCTCGGCCTTGGCGAGCCGCTGCCGGTCTCTGCGAGCCACGGTCTCGGCAGTGGCGACCTGCTCGACCGGGCCGTCGAATTGCTCGGCGAGCACGCGCAGACGGCCGGAGCGTCCGATGCCGTTCGGGTCGCAGTGATCGGGCGCCCCAACGCCGGCAAGTCCTCGCTGGTCAACGCCTTCCTCGGCTCCGAGCGGGTGATCGTCTCCGCTCGCGCCGGCACCACCCGCGACTCGATCGACACCGAGGTCGAGGTCGACGGCCGCCCCGTTGTCCTCGTCGACACCGCCGGCCTGCGCCGCCGCTCCAAGGTCGCCGGCACGGTCGACTACTACGCCCAGCTGCGCTCCGAACACGCGGTCGAGCGCGCTGACGTTGCCCTCGTCGTCTGCGATGCAGGCGACGGAATCACCGCCGAGGACCTGCGCGTCGCGGAGATGGCGATGCGGGCGGGCTGCGCGACCTTGCTGGCGCTCAACAAGTGGGACGAAACGCGCACCGATATCGACGACGCCCGCGCCCGGGTCAGGCAGAAGCTGCGCTTGCGGCCGGACGTAGTCACCTGCTCGGCAACGCGCGGGCGCAACGTCGCCAACCTCCTGCCCAAGACGCTGGAGCTCGCCGACCGCGCCGCCGAGAGGATTCCCACCCCCGAGCTCAACCGCTTCGTCGCCGACGTCACCGCGAAGACGCCGCCGCCATCGCGACGCGGTCGCCGCCTGCGCCTCTATTACGCGGCCCAGGTCGGCGAGCGGCCGCCGCGGATCGCGATCCAGGTTAATGACCGCAAACTGATCAACCGCGAATGGGCTTACCACCTTGAGAATCGCCTGCGCGAGACCTACGGGCTCGAGGGGGTTCCCTTGGTGATCGACTTCGTGCCCCACAGCGGCACCCGCCGCGGTCGATGAACCACCATTGCTCGAAACAACCATTTAGGCTTGGCCGATGAGCGATATACAGCCACTCGCCGAGGGCGAGTACCTCTTCACTTCTGAGTCCGTTACCGAGGGGCATCCCGACAAGGTCGCCGACGCGATCTCGGACGCCGTGCTCGACGCGGTGATGGCCGACGACCCCGAGGGCCGCGTCGCCTGCGAGACGCTGGTCAACACCGGCATGGCGGTGGTCTCCGGCGAGATCTCGACCAGCGCCCATCTCAACGTCCCCGATCTGGTTCGCGAGACGATCCGCAGGATCGGCTACGACCACGGCGACTACGGCTACCACTGCGACCACATCTCGGTCCTGGTCTCGCTCGACAAGCAGTCGCCCGACATCGCTCAGGGCGTCGACAAGGCGTACGAGACGCGGACTGAGTCGGTCGAAGACGAGCTGCTAATCGCCGGTGCCGGCGATCAGGGAATGATGTTCGGCTACGCCACTGATGAGACCGAGGTGCTGATGCCGATGCCGATCCACCTCGCCCACCGGCTCGCCGAGCGGCTCGCCGCGGTGCGCAAGGACCGCTCGCTCGACTACCTCGGTCCCGACGGCAAGACCCAGGTCACCGTCCGCTACGCCGACGGTCGCCCGGTGCGGGTCGAGAAGCTGCTGATTTCAACCCAACACGCCGAGGGCGTTGAGTCCGAGTCGAAGATCAAGCCCGACCTTTGGGAGAGCGTCGTCCTGCCGGTACTGAACGCTGAGGCCGGCGGCCTCTTCGACGAGGCCGAGCTGCGTCAGCACTTTCTCGTCAACCCGACCGGCAAGTTCGTGATCGGCGGCCCGGTTGGCGACGCCGGCCTCACCGGCCGCAAGATCATCGTCGACACCTACGGCGGCATGGCCCGCCACGGTGGCGGCGCCTTCTCCGGCAAGGACCCCTCCAAGGTCGACCGTTCCGCCGCCTACGCCTCTCGACACGTCGCCAAGAACGTCGTCGCCGCGGGCCTCGCCCAGCGCTGCGAGGTCCAGGTCGCCTACGCGATCGGCGTCGCCCGCCCGATCTCGCTGATGGTCGAGACCTTCGGCACCGGCAAGCTCCCCGATTCGCAGATTTCCCGCCTGGTCGAAGCAGAGTTCGACCTCCGCCCGGGAGCGTTTCGAAAGTACCTCGACTTGCACCGTCCGGTCTTCAGTCAAACCTCCGCGTACGGCCACTTCGGTAGAGAGGGCGATGCCTTCACCTGGGAGCGGATCGATCGGGCCGAGGCGCTTAAGGCAGCAGCAGGCTCTGCTGCTGCGCCTGCTTAGCGGGGGCGGGGGTAGGGGTTCCGCTTAACTTTTTCGGTGGAGCCGTTTCTGCTGGCGCCGCGAGGAATTGCCGAAAAAGTGCAAGACGCTTCACCCCTACCCCCGCCCCCGCAAACGGAGCCGTTCCGGCAAATCCCCCTAGCTTCAAGCGTCGGACCAGGGTTCGGCTGCTAGGTCAAGTCACCCACCACAGCTCCACAGCGTCCGAGGTGAGGAAGCTCAGGAGCAAACGGGGATTCTCGCCAGGCACCCGGATCACAGCCCGGCGCTTCGTGTGTCAGCTCATGCCGACTCGGCCTGTCTGGAGCTTTCTGGGCGTCCGCTGCTTGGCTGACGATGGGGTCTGACGCGGGGTTCGGGTAGGGGTGGAGCGTCTTGCACTTTTTCGGCGCTCACAACCTCGGACGGCCCAAAGCGATCTTCGAAAAAGTTAAGCGGAACCCCTACCCGAGCCCCGCCACCCGCAATCGTCAACCAGCGGTCGGCGGCTGAGGTTCTCCCAGCCCATGCGACCCGGCGGCATTGGCTCCCGTCGCCTGATCCACGCTGTGGACGACGTCCTGGGGGTCGGCTACCCCGGCGAAGACGAAGTTGTAGTCGTCGCCTGCCGCGGTGTCGAAGTCGACGTCGCCGATTTGCATGACCCGCTGGTAGACGGACTGCTTGTAGTTGACGTTCTGGACTCGCTCGAGGCGGGTCTCTTGGACCTCTCGGGAGAGGATGCCGCGGCGGATGTTGAGGCGGCGGTCGGTGATCGTGTAGGTGGTGGCGACGCGCTTTACAAAGCCGATCAGGACGGTTGCGACGACGACGATGAGGACGATCAGGAAGACGGTGCCGCTGCTGGCGTCGAAGAGCTTGAAGATCACGCCGAGGATCGCGGCGACCAGGATGCCCTTCAGGTAGAAGCCGAGGATCGCCCGCCACGAAGGGTGGCCCTGGAAGATCACCTGCTCCCCCGGACTGAGGTTGAGCGCCATCGCCGCGCAGCATACCCGCGCCGTCCGCGTCCCTCCATAACGTGAGCGAGTGTCGATCGCGAAGGTTGAGCCACTGACGACGGCGCGCGCCCTGCGCGGTCCCTTCGACTACCGCCTGCCCGAGGCGATGGCCGATCTCGAGGTGGGCAGCGTGGTCAAGGTTCCCTTCGGGCGCCGCCGCCTGCTCGGTGTCGTCGTCGGCTTGGCCGACGCCTCCACTCTTCCGCCGGAGCGACTCGCCGAGCCGATCGAAGCGCTCGAGGCCGGCACGCCGCCGGAGCTGGTCCGGCTCGGTCTCTGGATCGCCGAGGAGTATTGCTCGACGCCCTCGCGCGGGTTGCAGTTGGTCCTGCCGCCGGGGACGGGTGCGGCCGGCCAGCGGGTCCGCTCGCGGCAGGAGATGCGCGCCGAGATCACCGCTGCCGGCGAGGAAGCGCTGAGCGGGGGCGAGCGCCTGGGGGTGAAACAGCGCGCCGTGCTGGAGGCGTTGCGGGCGGGGGAGATGTCAGCCCCAGAGCTCGGCGCAGCGGTTGGTGCCGACCGTCCCGTGCTGAAGCGGCTCGAGCAGCGCGGCCTGGTCGCGACCCGCAGCTCCCTGGTGCGGCGGCGCTCGAGTCACCCGGATGTCGGCGCTCGCGCCGACCGCCCGGAGCTGCTGCCCGAGCAGGAGGCCGCGGTGGGGAGCATCGTCGCCGCCCTCGACGGCGAGGCCGGGGCTCGGCGCGAGCAGCTTCTGCACGGCGTCACCGGCTCGGGCAAGACCGAGGTCTACCTCGCTGCCGTCGAGGCGGCGCTTGCCCGCGGCAAGGGCGCGATCGTGCTCGTGCCAGAGATCGGCCTGGCGCCGCAGGCGGTGGCCCGCTTCCGGGCGCGGCTCGGCGATCGCTTCGCCGTTCTCCACTCCGCCCTTTCCGACGGCGAGCGCTACGACGAGTGGCGGCGGCTGCGCAGCGGCGAGGCGAGCGTCTGCGTCGGACCGCGCTCGGCGGTCTTCGCTCCCCTGCGCGACCTCGGTCTGGTTGTGATCGACGAGGAGCACGACCCCTCCTACAAGCAGGAGGGCGACCCTTGCTATGACGCCCGCACCGTCGCCCGCCGCCGCGCCGCCGAGAGTGGGGCGGTGCTCGTCGCCGGCACCGCGACGCCCCGGCCTGAGTCCTGGCTGGAGCTGCCGAGGCTGGAGCTGCCGCGCCGGGTCGATGGGCGTCCGATGCCGCCGGTCCGCGTCCTCGACATGCGCGAGGCCGACCCGCGCTCTGGTGCCCTACACGCCGACACCTGGGCGGCGCTGGAGAGCGTGCGCGCTGCCGGGGCAAAGGCGATCGTGATGGTCAACCGGCGTGGCTTCGCCCCCTGGCTCACCTGTCGCGCCTGCGGTCACCACTGGGACTGCCCCAACTGCGACGTCTCGCTGATCGTCCACCGCCACAGCGGTCGGTTGGTCTGCCACCACTGTGCCCATCGTGAACCGCTGCCCATTGCTTGCGGCGCTTGCGACTCGACCACGCTCTCGCGCGCCGGCGTCGGCACCGAGCAGGTCGAGTCGCTGCTGGCGGAGCGACTGGCGCCAATGCCGGTCTTCAGGCTCGACGCCGATACGGCGTCAGGGCGCGGCGCCCACGCCCGCATCCTCGCCGCGTTCGGCGAGGCCGAGAGCGCCGTGCTCGTCGGCACCCAGATGGTCGCCAAGGGCCATGACTTCCCCGAGGTGACGCTGAGCGCGATCCTCGACGCCGACGCCACTCTGCGCTTCCCGGACTTTCGCGCCGGCGAGCGCACCTTCGCGATGGTTGCCCAGCTTGCCGGCCGCAGCGGCCGCGGCAGCGCCGGCGGCGAGGTGATCGTCCAGACCTTGGCGCCGACCGCGCCCAGCATCGTCCACGCCGCCGGCCACGACGCGGTGAGCTTCCTCGCTGAGGAGGTCCAGCGGCGACAAGCGCTCCGCTACCCGCCCTTCTCGCACCTGGTCAGGATCGTTCTCAAAGCCGAGTCCGAGCAACGCCTCGATAAGGCTGCCGCGCGTCTCGCCGAGGATCTGCGCACGGCCTTGCCGGACGACACGGACCTGCTCGGCCCCGCGCCGATGTTCCGGGTCCGCAACCGCCATCGCCGCAGGCTCCTGCTCAAGGCGAGCGAGCGAGAGGCCACCGTCTCCGCCGTTTGCGCCACGGTCGAGCGCCTTGCTGCCGACCGCACCATCCGCGACGTCGCGATCTCAGTAGACGTCGACCCGCAGTAGCTGGGCGGCGATCCTTAGACTCAGAATTAGATGAGTGAGCCGGCTGAAACTGAGACCGAAGAGCGCGAGGAGAGTCAGCTCGAAGCCGAGCTGCTCGAGCGGCGCGAGGCCGCGCTTGCGCACGTCATCAAGTTCGGCGATCCGGTCCTGAAGAGCAAGGCCTCGCCGGTGCGCGAGTTCGGGCCCGAGCTGCGGGCCGAGGTCGAGCGGATGGTCGCGATCATGCGCGATGCCCTTGGCGTCGGGCTCGCCGCGACGCAGCTTGGCTTGCTGCGCCGGCTGCTGGTATTCCAGGCGGGTTCCGACAGCGAGCCCACCGCCCTGATCAACCCCGAGATCGAGTGGCTCTCCGATGAGGTCCTCGTCGCCGAGGAGGGGTGCCTCAGTTTGCCCCGCGTCTCGATGGACGTCGAGCGGTCGTTGCACGCCCGCATTAGTGGGCTCGACGTCGATGGCGAGCCGGTTCGGATCGAGGCCTCCGGCTTGGAGGCGCGGGTGCTCCAGCACGAGATCGATCACCTCGACGGAGTGCTGATCCTCGACCGCGCGCCGCGCGCTCAGCGCAAGGGTGCCCTGCGAGCGCTGCGCGAAGAAGACAGTTACAGCCCGCCGCTGGCCGAGGGGGACGCCGGCGGCGAGGCCCAGCATCGCGAGCCACGCGCAGACGCGTGAGAACCGTTTACCTCGGCACCTCGGAGTTCGCCGGCTCGGTGCTACGCAGGCTGGCGGATTCCAATCACCGCCCACTGCTCGTGGTCACGCCGCCCGATCGCCCCAAGGGCCGTGGCCGTCGCACCCAGTCGCCGCCGGCGGCCGAGGTTGCCCGTGAGCTGGACCTTCCCTTGCTACAGAGCGCCGACGTCAACGACGCGGAGGCGCTGGATCGAATCCGCGCGGTTCAGCCGCAAGCGCTCGCTGTCTGTGCCTTCGGCCAGCTGATCCGCGAGCCGTTGCTCTCGGAGTGGCAAATGCTCAACATCCATCCTTCGCTGTTGCCGCGCTGGCGCGGCGCGGCGCCGATCGAGCGGGCGATGATGGCCGGCGAGGAGCGCACGGGGGTCTGCGTGATGCGGGTGACAGAGGGCCTCGACTCGGGTCCGGTCGCCCTCTGCGAGGAGCTGCCGATCGGTGCCGAGGAAGACTTCGAGTCGCTCTCGACGAAGTTGGCGGCGCTTGGGGGAGAGCTGCTCGTCCAGGCACTCGATCTGCTGGTCGAGTCACGACTCGAGTTCGCCGAGCAGGACGATGATGCCGCCATCTACGCGGAGAAGATCGGTGCCGAGGAGCGCCGCCTCGACCCGGCGCGGCCCGCTGCCGAGCTGGCCCGGACGGTGCGGGCGCTGACCCCGCACGTGGGCGCCTACCTGGAGATGAGCGGCGGCGAGCGTCTCGGCGTGCGGCGCGCGCGCGCCGTCGACGTCAGCGTCAAAGCGGGCGAGGTCAAGGCTGAGTGGGGCGCCCTTTTGCTCGGCTGCGGACAAGGTGCGCTGCGGCTCGAGGTCGTACAGCCTCCCGGTGGCAAGCCGATGGCCGCCGACGCCTACCTGCGCGGTCACTCCTTGCCGAAGTTGTGATCGCCCCCGCCCGCCAGCTCGCCTTCGAGACGATCCGCGCCAGCTTCGAGCGCGAGGAGCACACCGAGCGGTTCTTTCGGCAAGCAGCCGACCAGCGCGGGCTCGACGGTCGCGAGCGGGGACAGGCGCAGCGACTCGCGTTTGGCACGGTGCAGCGGCGGGGCACGATCGACGCCGCGCTGGAAGGCCTGGCCGATCGGCCGCTGCGCGACCTCGACCCTCCCGTCCTCGCCGCGCTGCGGCTCGGCGCCTATGAGCTGCTCTTCGCCGACGGGACGCCCGACCACGCCGCCGTGGACCAGGCGGTCGAGCTGGTCAAGAGCGCTGGAGCGGTACACGCCTCGGGGTTCGTCAACGCGGTACTGCGCCGGGCGAGCCGCGAGCGTGGCGCCTTGGTCGAGTCGCTACTGAGAGACGATTCGACCCCGGAGGCTGCCGCCGTGGCCCACTCGGCGCCGCTCTGGCTGGCCCAGATGTGGTGGCGCGAGCTCGGCTCCGAGGAGGCGCGTTCCCTGCTCGCGGCCTGCAACGAGCCCGCGGAGACCGCCTTCCGCGTTAACACCCTGAGGACAGATCGCGAGGCGATGCTGGCCCGCTTGCGCGACGCGGAGGTCGACGCCCGCGTCGTCAGCGAGTGGCGGTACGACGCGCCGGAGATGATCGTTGTCGAAGGGGCCACGGGGGATCTGGTCCCCGAGATGGTCGGGGCGGGTCTGCTTACTCCGCAGAGCCGGGGCTCGGCTGCCGTGGTCGAGGTCCTCGACCCCCAGCCCGGCGAGCAGATCCTCGACCTCTGCGCCGGCCCCGGCATCAAGACCGGTCAGATCGCCGCCCGCATGGGCGATCGCGGCGAGGTCATTTCGGTCGAGAACGATCCCGAGCGCGCCGCCGAAGTCGCGGGCCAGGCACAGCGGCTCGGCCTGCGCAGCGTCACCGTGATCGAGACCGACGCCACCCAGCCCGGAGTGACCGGCTTCGATCGCGTCTTGCTCGATGCTCCCTGCTCGGATCTCGGAGCCCTCGCCTCCCGCCCCGACGCCCGCTGGCGCAAGTCGCCGGCGATGATCGATCGCCTGGTCGAGGTGCAGGCGCGACTGCTCGAACGGGCCAAGCAGGCGCTCCGTCCCGGCGGGACCCTCGTCTACGCGACCTGCACGATCAGCAGCCGCGAGAACGAGCAGCAGGTCGACTCCGACTACAGCATTCAGCTCCGCCCCGACCGGGATCGCACGACGGGATTCTTCATCTGCCGGACGAAGCGCGATGATGGTGGCGATGACTGAGGCCGGGGAAGGGGAGAACGGCATCTTGCGGCGGGCTGCCTGTCCTGGCTGCGGCGAGCCCTGGCTGCGGCCGACGCAGCTGCCGGGCCGCTTCCGCTGCGTGTACTGTCTGCGCCGCTTCGAGCTCGTCTCCCAGTGCCCGAACTGCGGCGAGCACCAGACCATCGCGCGCATGAGCACGACCGAGGACATGACCTGTCAGACCTGTGGGGACTCGATGATGAGGCCCGTGTGAGGACGCTGCAAACCGGCGCATATCGGCGTCCTCGGTCGCTCGCGTGCAGAGCACGCCACGCTCCCTGCGTCCTTGATCTGCTTTTTGGTTTTCGCGCCCTCACGGAGTTGTCATGAGCGAGCGGATGCTGGAGCTGCTGGCATCGCCCAGGGTTGCGCCGTCGATTCTGTCGGCGGACTTCTCGCGGCTTGGTTCGCAGGTCGATGAGGTGATGGACGCCGGGGCGCGGGTGATCCACGTTGACGTGATGGACGGGCACTTCGTCCCGCCGATCACGATCGGCCCGCTGGTGGCGGAATCGATCGCCGCGCAGGTCCACGCTGCCGGCGGCGCGGTCGACGTGCACTTGATGATCGAGGCGCCCGAGCGCCACATCGAGGCCTTCGCCAAGGCCGGAGCCGACTCGATCACCTTTCACGCCGAGGCGACCGCGCACGCCAACCGGACCCTCGCCGCGATCCGCGAGCTCGGCTGTCTCGCCGGAATCGCCCTCAACCCTGGCACCCCGGCCGAGGCCCTCACCGAGCTGCGCGATCTCGCCGACATCGTCCTCTGCATGACCGTCAACCCCGGCTGGGGCGGCCAGGCCTTCATCCCCGGTTCCTCGGACAAGGTTTCCCGCCTGCGGGCACTGGTCGGCGAGGCCAAGATCGAGGTCGACGGCGGTATAGACGCCTCGACCGTCGGCTCGGTGGCCGAAGCCGGCGCATCGTTGTTCGTGGCCGGCTCTGCGGTCTTCGGTGCCGACGATCCCGCAGCTGCTTTCTCGGAAATTTCCGAAGCACTCCCGAGGGGCTGAGACCAAGCAGTTCAAGGACGCAGGGAGCGTGGCGTGCTCCTGCACGCGAGCGACCGAGGACGCCGAAATGCGCCGGTCTCAGCCCCTCGCGATGAGGGCACCAATCGTCTCCTGCCACCAGGCTTGCTCCGCCGGGTCGTCGGCGCCGACCCGTTGCGCCCGGCGCTCGCACCAGTTCGCCAGCGAGCGGCGATCGCCGACGGCGACGACGGCTTCGGTGGTGAGCGCGTAGCGGCCGTCGGCGAGCGCGACCAGGGCGCTCGAGCGGTCGCGGCGGCTGCGCAGTACGGAGACGACGGCGATCCCGTTGACCGCCTTTGGCGCCGAGGGGTCGGCGATCTCTCCGCCCGGCCCAACGGAGAAGATCTGCGGGGAGCCGCGTGGCGGGAGCCGGGGTTGAACGGGGGCGCCGACCGGCCCGTCGTGCCAACGCTGCGTCATTTTCTCCACCTCTTCGCGCAGCTCGCCGCGGACGAGGATGTGCAGCTCGTCTCCCTCGCGCACCTCGGTCGAGCCGCGCGGCGGGATCGCGTGGCCGTCGCGGACGATCACGTTGACCAGTGCCTCCCGCGGCAGGCCGAGTTCCCGCACCAGGTGGCCGGCCGCCGCCGCGCCGGGGCGCAGCCGGTAGGAGACGACGTCGCCGCCCAGGCGGCGGATCCGCCCCGACTCGAGCAGGCGCCGCGGCAGCGCCGGCTCGTCGGTGGTGAGGCCCAGCCGGCTCGCCAGCGGCTCGAAACTCGCCCCCTGGACCAGGGTCGAGGTGACGACGACGAAGAAGACGATCGCAAACAGCTCTTCGCCGCTGCCAACCCCGGCGACGACGGGGAAGGTGGCGAGCCAGATCGGCGTCGCCCCGCGCAGTCCGGCCCAGCCCAGCATCGCCCGCTCGCGGACGTCGAGCGGCGAGAGGGCGGTCGCCAGGAAGGCGGCAAGTGGGCGGGCGAGGAGGATCAGCACGGCCGAGAGGGCGAGGCTTTCCCAGGCGACGTCGTCGAGGGTGCTGGGGAAGACGAGCAAGCCGAGCAGGATGAAGAGGCCGATCTGGGCGACCCAGCCGACCCCCTCGTGGAAGGCAACGATCGTGCGTCGCGCCGGGATGCGGGCCGTGCCGAGGGCGAGGGCGGTGAGGTAGACGGCGAGGAATCCGGAGCCGTGGGCGACCTCCGCCAGGCCGAAGGAAAGCCCGGCGATAGCGATCGTCGCCACCGGGTAGATCCCGTCGGTTGGCAAGCGTGCTCGGTCGAGCGCGATGGTGGCGATTCGTCCCAGCGCCAGCCCGACCACCGCGCCGATCGCCAGTTTGAGGGCGAGCAGTCCGGCCATGTCGGCGAGGCCGAAGCCGGGCTCCTGAATCCATTCGATGAAGCCGATCACCAGCAGCAGGGCGACCGGGTCGTTCATGCCCGACTCGCCCTCCAGCGAACGCGCCAGTCTCTTTTTCAGGGTCGAGCGACGCAGCACGGCGAAGATCGCGGCCGAGTCGGTAGCGGCGATCGCGGCGCCGACGATCATCCCTTCCAGCACGCTGATGTCGAAGATCCAGTGGGCGGCGAGGCCCGCCGTGCAGGCGGTCACCGCGGTCCCGATCGTCGCCATCGAGGCGGCGGTGCCGAGCACCGGGCGGATCTCCGACCAGCCTGCCGTCAGGCCGCCCTCGAAGAGGATCAGGACGAGGGCGATCGTGCCCAGCGTGCGGGCGAGCTCGACGTCGTCGAACTCGATTCCGCCGATCCCCTCCGAGCCGGCGAGCATGCCGAGGCCGAGGAAGAGCAGCAGGCCCGGGATGCGGATGCGATCGGCAAGCAGCGCGCCGAGGATTCCGGCAGCGAGGAGGGCGCCGGCGACCAGGATCAGCTCGGCGTCGTGTCCTCCCATCCCGGCCTAGGTGTTCTCGTCGACCGCGGCGAGGCGCAGCTCGAGTTCCTCGGGGGACCCGGGCGCCGGCACGTCCTCAGCTCGCTCGTGCGGGCGGCGGTAGATCAGGTAAAGCAGGCCGAAGAGAACGCCTGCCATCAGCGTGAAGCCGATCTCGATGCGGTGAAACTCGTCACCGACGAGGGGCACGAAGTTCCAGGCGACGAAGAGCGCTGCGCAGCCGATCCAGCGCGAGGCGGCGCGGCGGACCTGGCCCTGGGCGACGCAGGCCTGGTTGACGGTGACCGAAGACAGGTAGAGCCCGGTTCCCACCGCGACGAGGAGCAGTTCGACCCGGTCGTAGCTGAACTTCTTGCTGAAGGCGAGCTGCATCAGCTGCGGGCCGGCGACCAGGATTGCCAGCGCCATCACGGCGGTGAAAGCGGCGATTCCGAGCAGGACCATCCGCACAGAGCCGTGGAACTCGTCCTCGCTGCTCGGCTCCTCGCTTGTGTGAAGGGCGGTTAGGTGAGGGAGGATGCTGGTCGAGACCGCCTGGAAAAGCTGCAGGGGCGCTCGCGCCAGCATCAGCACGTTGAAGATGAATCCGGCCGCCGCGGCGCCCTCGAGCCCGCGCGCGACCAACGGTCCGGCGTTGAGGAAGGCTTGTTCGCTGAACATGATCACCAGCACCGCCGCCGCGAAGCCGGTCCCGTGCGCCATCGAGACCGCGGCGTCCTCCGACTTGGGGAGCGGAGCAGCGGCGGCGCGGGCACCGCGGGCGAACGCCAGTGGCACCACCATCAAGCTGAGGGATGGCGCCGCGACGATCCCGATCGCGACCCAGGACTGGCCGCTGAGCAGCCCGACCGCGACGAGCACGGCGAAGAGGGTCCGGAAGCAGGACTCGGAGAGGATCAGCGCGGTGAAGAGGCCGAAGCGCTTCTGCCCGGCGAGGAAGCCACGGGCGAAGTAGCTCGCCGCGTAGAAGAGCACCGCCGAGAAGAAGACCCAGTAGAGCGTTTCGTTGCCCTCCAGCAGATCGTCCTGCAGCGGACCGCGAAGGGCCAGCGCGAGGACGGCAAAGAGCAGCGCCAGGCCGACCTGGATCGTCGCCGCGTTGCGGGTCGTGCCGCCGATCGGCTCGCCCTTAACCAGGTGTTCGGAGATGTGACGGGAGAGCAGCTGTTCGACCGGCCGGTAGAGGGTCGAGATGGTGATGAAGACGGCCGACCAGACCACGGTGATCTCGCCGTAGTCCGGCTTGGAGAGCACGTGGGAGGCGATGAAGAAGTAGACGTAGGTGATCACCCCGGTCAGCCCGACCCCGATCGCGAGGAAGCTCGCCGTCTTGCCGTAGTCGGCCGTCGCCGAGCCATTGCCGCTCGGGGCGCCGCGGCGGGCGCCCAGCGCTTTGCGCAGCGCCTGCATCAACTTTCCTGCGAGCGGCGTTCGTAGTGCGAGGGGGGGACCTCGAGCGCCAGCTCGACCCGCCGCACGCGCTCGAAGACCCGCTGTGTCATCACCCGCTGGCCCGCCAGCAGGTCCCCGATCACGCCGAGGGCGAGCAGCTGGATCGCCGCGATGAAGAGGACCGCGCCGAGGATCAGCGATTGGATGTGGCCGGCGCTGTCGCCGTTGAGGATCCAATCGAGCAGGAAGGGCATCCAGGCGACGAGGGCGAGCAGCGCGACGAGCAGGCCGGCGGTGGCGAAGACGCGCAGCGGCTCGTAGCGGGCGTAGATGCGCAAGATCGAGAGCGCGTTGCGGCGCACGTAGGCGCCGGTCGAATCGAAGAGCCGCGACTCCCTCGTCTGCGGGTTGGTGGCGACCTCGACCTGGTCGACCGCGACCAGCATCTTGCCGGCCTGGATCAGGCTCTCCAGCGTGTAGGTGAAGTCGTCGACGACAAGCAGACCGAGCGCGGCCTCGCGGTTGTAGGCGCGGAAGCCCGAGGTCGTGTCGGCGATCTCGGTTCCGGCCAGGCGGCTGACCACCCAGCTGCCCATCCGCTGCAGCGCTTTCTTCGAGCCGGAGAAGTGCTCGATCCGTGCCACCTGGCGATCGCCGACGACCATGTCGGCCTCGCCGGCGAGGATTGGTGCAACCAGCTTGGCGATGTCGGCGCCGCTGTACTGGTTGTCGGCGTCGGTGTTGACGACGATGTCGGCGCCAAGCTTGAGGCAGGCATCGAGGCCTGCCTGGAAGCCAGCGGCGAGGCCCTTGTTGTTGGTCAGCCGCACGATGTGCTCGACGCCGTGCTCGCGGGCGACCGCGACGGTGCGGTCGGTCGAGCCGTCGTCGACGACCAGGAGCTCGACGCTCTCGATTCCCTCGATCTGGCGGGGAATGTCCGCGATCGTCGCCGGGAGTGTGGACTCCTCGTTCAAGCAGGGGATTTGGACGATTAGCTTCATGGGCGGGGTCAGGGTATCCGGGGAATCGGCCCGATACGCACTGACACGCCCGTCTGGTCGCGCCCGGCGCGCGGGTCCTGTCGCGATGGCCCTCCCCCACATGCTCAGACGCCGCTGCGCGGCGCCTTCCGCTGCGGGGGACCCCCGCCATCGCGCCACCCGCGCGAGGGGCCACCTGCGCAGGCTCCAAAACCGCTCGTGTGACGAGTTCCCAGATCCAAGACAGCTGCGGAGTAAGCTTGGTTGATTGACCAGTCAATCGGTTGTATGAAATCGCAGCTGACAGGCACGGATCGAAGGCATCTCTCGCGAGCGCTAGAGCTTGCAGAGCGCGGGCGGGGAAGGGTCAGTCCTAATCCTCTTGTCGGAGCTGTTGTGGCTCGGGATGGCGAGCTGATTAGCGAGGGGTTTCATGCGGAACTCGGCAATCTGCACGCAGAGCGCGCGGCTTTGGCTGATTGCAGGGAGAAGGGGAACGACCCGGCTGGGGCGACGATGTACGTGACGCTGGAGCCCTGTGCGCATACGGGGCGCCAGCCGCCGTGCGTGGAGGCGATTCTTGAGGCAAGGATTGCGCGGGTCGTGATTGCCTCGGAGGATCCGAGTGAGAAGGCGGCGGGGCGGGGTCCCGGAATTCTGCGTGATGGTGGGGTGGAGGTTGAGTTCGCGGCGGGGGAGGAGGCGACGGCGGCGCGGTTGCTCAATCAGCCCTTTCGCAAGCACGCGCGGACCGGCTTGCCGCTGGTGACGCTGAAGATGGCGATGTCGCTCGACGGTCGCACCTCGACCCAGCCCGGCGACTCACCCTGGATCTCGGGCGAGCGCAGCCGCGAGCTGGTCCATCGCTGGCGCGCCGAATCCGACGCGATCGCCGTCGGCATCGGCACCGTCCTCGCCGACGACCCTCTTCTTACCGCCCGTATCCCCGACGCTCGCCAGCCGATCCGCGTCGTCTTCGACCGACAAGCACGGTTCCCCCTCGACTCCCAACTGCTCCGCACCCTCGACGAGTCACCAGTCCTTGTCGTCGTCTCGCCAAGGGCAGACGCATCCGCCTTGCGAGGCGTCGGTGTAGAGGTCCTGGTCGCTGACGGTGTCGACGCAGCCCTGGCCGAGCTCGGCCGTCGCGAGATCACCAGCCTCTTCCTCGAGGGTGGTCCGACGCTTGCTGCTGCCTTCGCCGACGCTGACGAGATCGACGAGGCGCGGGTTTTCGTCGCGCCGGTTCTCCTCGCGGGGTCAAAGCGCATCGCCGCAGTGGATCCCGGCGTTGAAGACACTTTGATCGAGACTCGCTTCAAGGAGTGGTGATGTTCACCGGGCTCGTGGCTGACATTGGAACGGTCGAGGCGATTGATTCCGGCGACGACGGCGCACGCATTCGGATCGCCACGAAACTCGCCGGCGAGATAGGCGACGGCGATTCCATCGCCGTGAATGGGGTCTGTCTTACCGCGATCATGGTCGACGCCGCTGGTTTCCACACCGAGGCGATGAATCAAACCCTCGACGTGACCGCTCTCGGTGGGCTCGAGACAGGCGCCCGAGTCAATCTCGAGCTCGCGATGAAGGCTTCCGAACGCCTCGGCGGCCACATCGTCCAAGGGCATGCCGACGGCATCACTGAGGTCGTCGTAGTTGAGGACGACGGTTTCGCCCGACGCCTGCGCGTCAGTCTCACCCCGGAGCTCAGCCGCTACGTCATCGAGAGGGGATCGATCACGCTCGACGGCGTCAGCCTCACGGTCGCCGCGCTCGGCGAGGATTGGGCCGAGGTCTCGTTGATCCCCGAGACCTTGGGGCGGACGACGCTCGGTGGGGCCGAGCCGGGGGACAAACTGAACGTTGAGTGTGACGTGGTGGCCAAGTACGTGGAGCGATTGATGAAACCATTCGTCGGAGAGGAGCGGGCGTGAGCCAGATGACGGAGACGCAGCGGACAGACGAGACGGGTAGGGGGGCGGGCGAGAGCCCGTTCTCGACGATCGAGGAAGGGATCGAGGAGATTCGCCGTGGCCGCATGGTCGTCGTCTGCGACGGAGAGGACCGTGAGAACGAGGGCGACCTGGTGATGGCGGCGCAATTCGCGACGCCCGAGGCGGTCAACTTCATGGCCAAGGAGGCGCGCGGGCTGATCTGCCTGGCGTTGACCGCGGAGCGCTGCGAGAAGCTCGGCCTCAACCTGATGGCGGCGAAGAACGAGGCGCCGCTGCAGACGGCCTTCACGGTCACGATCGAGGCGGCCGGCGGCGTCAGCACCGGCATCTCCGCCCATGACCGCGCCCACACGATCCAGGTCGCGATCGACGCCAGCTCCGGTCCGCGCGACATCGTCGTTCCCGGTCACATGTTTCCCCTGCGCGCCAAGGAGGGCGGTGTGCTCGAGCGCACCGGCCACACCGAGGCAAGTGTCGATCTCGCCCGGCTCGCCGGCCTCACGCCGGCGGGGGTGATCTGCGAGGTGATGAACGACGACGGCACGATGGCGCGCGTCCCCGACCTGATCCCCTACTGCGAGCGCCACGGGCTGAAGATGATCACGGTCGCCGACCTGATCGCCTATCGCCGCCGCACCGAGAAGCTGGTCGAACGCGTGGTCGACACCGCGCTGCCGACCGAGTTCGGGGACTTCACGGCCGTCGGCTACCGCTCGCTGGTCGACGACAAGCACCACGTGGCGATGGTCAAGGGCGAGGTCGATGGCGCCGAGGACGTGCTCGTCCGCGTCCACAGCGAGTGCCTCACCGGCGACGTCTTCCACAGCATGCGCTGCGATTGCGGCGAGCAGCTCGTTGCCGCCCTGACTCAGATCGAGCAGGAGGGCCGCGGCGTCCTCCTCTACCTCTCCCAGGAGGGTCGCGGGATCGGCCTGCTCAACAAGCTCAAGGCCTACAAGCTGCAGGAGGAGGGGGCCGACACGGTCGAGGCCAATCTGAAGCTGGGCCTGCCCGCCGACCTGCGCGACTACGGGATCGGCGCGCAGATACTCGGCGACCTCGGCCTGACCAGCATCCGCATCCTCACCAACAATCCGAAGAAGATCGTTGGCCTCGAGGGCTACGGCCTCTCGGTCAGCGAGCAGGTGCCGATCGAGTCTTCGCCCAACGCCCACAACGAGGCTTACCTGCGGGCTAAGCGCGACAAGATGGGCCACTCGCTCCACCACCAGGGCCTCGCCTTCGACGAGGAGATGATCCACGACGAGGACGAGCGCGACGCCGCCGCGGGAGACGGCAGCGCGAATGGCTGAGTCGACTGCGTTCCTCGAGACGTTCAGCGAGGAGGAGCGGGCAACTCTCGCCGGCCGCGAGTTCGCCGTCTGCGTCGGCCGCTTCTACGAGGACCTCGCCGAACGGCTGCTCTCCGGCGCCCGCGAAGGCTTCGAGCTCGCCGGCGTGCCGGCCGCTTCGGTCAGCGAGGTCTCCGTCCCAGGCGCCTACGAGCTGCCCTTCGCCGCCAAGCTCCACGCCACCACCGAACGCGTTTCCGGAATCGCCTGCCTGGGCGTCGTCATCCGCGGTGAGACCGACCACTACGACTTCGTCTGCGCCGAGGCCGCCCGCGGGATCCAGGACGTGCAGCTGGCCACCGGCGTCCCCTGCGCCTTCGGCGTGATCACCTGCGACACGATGGAGCAGGCCCTCGCCCGGGCCGGCGGCGGCAAGCGCGACCAGGGCCGCAACGCCGCCCTCACCGTCGCCCGCATGGCCCTGCTCAAACAGGCCGTCAACCCGTACCGCTGGCAAGTCCGCGACGGTTAGACAGCCGACAGCAGTGAGACAGGGTATCTGCGCAGCAATCGGTCCACGGTGACGATGGTGAGCCCCTCCGCCTGCGCTTGAGCGACCAGCATTCGGTCAAACGGGTCGCGATGGTGGTGAGGCAGCGACTCGATCATTCGGGCGTGGGAAAGCGTGATCGGAAGTAGCGTGAAGCGCCTTCGCGCAAGTTGCTCCTCCAAGTCGACCGGCGGGTCCATTCGCCCCCGTGCCTTGGCGATGGACATCTCCCATGGGCTGACGATGCTGACATAGACCTCGCTGTCTTCTGCCTCGATTGCTTCGGTTGCGCGTGCGGACATGTGCGCCGGATCGATAAGAGTCCAAAGAAGCGCATGGGTGTCGAGCAGCAGCCTCAATCGCCCGTCCACAAATTGTCGCCACTGGGAAAGACCTCGCCTTCTTCGATCGCCTCGTTGATCTCGTCCCTGACGGCTCGCATCTCCGCCACGGTCGGCACTTGCATCTTGCCCTCCCACCCGCCGAGCTTGCGGGGGCCGAGCCTTTCCGGCACCGGGACCAGCTTCGCGGCCGGCTTGCCGGCGCGGGTGATCACGATCTGCTCACCGCCCTCGACTCGGGCGACCAGCCTCGAGAGGTGGGTCTTGGCCTCGTGCATGTTCACCGTCTCAAAGTCCTCGGCGGCCATTTCTCTCCCCCTTCGAATGGATCTGTGGCGTTAATTCATGGTTAGTTTACTTAGCTAGACCCAGATCACGGTACCATGCGCGACCCGATGGCCAAGGTATGCCACAGCTGCGGCAAGGGACCGGCGTTCGGCCAGTCCCGCAGCCACTCGATGGTCGCCACCAAGCGGCGCTTCGACCCGAACCTGCAGAAGGTCCGGATCACCGAGAACGGCCGCAAGCTACGCACCTACGTCTGCACGCGCTGCCTTAAGGCCAACAAGGTCACCAAGGCGGCGTAGGCCGCCAATCTCGAAGGTGGTGGGACCCACCAGGCTCCCTTCCAGCCTCCAAGGTTTGCGCCAACGCGAGCGTCCCAACCAAGCTCCGCCGAAAAGCTGTCCGCAGTCTTTCGCCCGAAGCTCCCGCGGCGCTGCTCGGGAGCTCTTGAGGTGTCATGTCCCCGGGAGCTCATCCTCCCCCGATGGGCTCACTGAGCTTTCTGGGACGCTCGTGGTGGAGGTGCCGGTGGCCCTCATCCGGAATGTTGCCGAAGGCAGCCGCTGCACTCGTGATTCGAAGCGCGGCGCAGCCGCGCTCTCAAATTGTCGCTAAGCGCCGCTAGGCGCGTGCGATATCAATTCCGGATGAGGGCCACCGGCACCTCCCTCAGGGATGCCCTCCGAATTACTCAATCAGCCGACACGACCACGGGATGCTCGCCCGTCGGTGCCGGGTCGCCCTCGGCGGGCTCCACATGGAGCCTGGGCAGGATCCGGTCCAGCCAGCTGGGGAGCCACCAGGCGCTCTTGCCGAAGAGCTGCATGATCGCCGGGACGAGGACCGAGCGGATGATCACGGCGTCGATGAAGACGGCGGAGGCGAGACCGAGGCCGAAGAGTTTGATGATGCGGTCTTCGCCGATCATGAAGGAGAGGAAGACGGTGACCATGATCGCCGCCGCGGCGGTGATCACGCGGCCGGTCAGGGCGAGGCCGCGGGTGACGGCGAGAGTCGCGTCGCGGTCGCGATCCCACTCCTCGTGGATCCGCGACATCAAGAAGACCTCATAGTCCATCGAGAGCCCAAAGATGATCGCGAAGAGGAAGATCGGGAAGAAGGAGATGATCGGCCCGGTCCCGTCGACGCCAATCAGGCTGGCGCCCCAGCCCCACTGGAAGACGGCGACGATCAGGCCGAAGGCGGCGCCGATGCTGAGCAGGTTCATCACGATCGCCTTCAGCGGCACCAGGATCGAGCGGAAGACGGCCATCAGCAGCAGCGCCGAGAGCAGCACGACGACGCCGATAAAGAGCGGCAGCTTGTCGGCGATCGCGGTGCCGAAGTCCTCGAAGATGGCCGTGATGCCGCCGACATGCACCTGGGCGCCAGTCTCTTCCTCGACCGGCGGGATCAGCTCGTCGCGGATGCGATCGAGCAGTTCCGTCGTCTCCTCGCTCTGCGGGGAGGTGGTCGGATAGACCTGAAAGACGCCGGTGTTCTTGTTCTGGTTGAGCATCACCTGAGTCGCCTCAGCCACGCCCTCTTCGCCGACGAGGGTGCGGCGCAGATCGGTCAGCGCCGTGTCGTCGCCCTGTGACGGCAGCGCCGCGACGATCGAGAAGGGCCCGTTGAAGCCCGGCCCGAAGCCTTCGGCGAGCAGGTCGTAGGCCTCGCGCGTCGTCGTCCCGGTGGGGTCGGTGCCGGCGTCGTTGGAGCCAAGGCGCAGCGACAGGGTTGGGATACAGAGGATCAGCAGCAGGCCGCCGGAGAGCAGCGCCGAGGCCACCGGGCGGCGCTGGATCTCGCGGCTCCAGCGGAACCAGCGGGTGTTCTCCGCGGTCGAGGGCTTGCGGCTGCCGAGCCCGGGGATGCGCAGCTTGTCAACCCGCCGCCCGGCGATCGTCAGCAGAGCGGGCAACAGCGTCAGCGCCGCGATCATCGTCATCAGCACCGCCAGGGCGGCGGCCATCGCCACTCCGTAGAGGAAGCTGAGGCCAAGCAGCAGCATCCCCATCAGGGCGATGATCACCGTCACCCCCGCGAAGAGCACCGCCCGCCCAGCGGTGTCGACCGCCGCAACCGCCGCGTCTCGCGACTCCAGCCCCTCGTCGAGGCCGTTGCGGAAGCGGGAGAGGATGAAGAGGGCGTAGTCGATGCCGACGCCGAGGCCGATCATCGCCGCCAGCTGCGGCGCGAACTCGGCGGTGTCGAAGACGTGGGTGCCCAGCGTCACCAGGCTGAGGCCGACGCCTAGCGCGAACAGCGCGGTGACCAGCGGCAGGCCCATGGCGACAACCGAGCCGAAGGTGAGCAGGAGGATGAAGACCGCCGCCCCCACTCCGATCAGGAAGGAAAGATCACCTTCGTCTTCGGTCGCTTCCTCGATCGGCTGGCCGCCGAGATCGACCCGGAGCCCGTCGTCGGTCGCCGCTTCGGCCTCGTCGATCAGCTTCTCGGTATCGCTCTTCTCTATTTCATTGGAGAAGACGTCGTACTGGACGGTCGCGTAGGCGATCTTGCCGTCGTCGCTGATCGCTGCGGCGTCGCCCCCCGCGTAGGGGCTGGCGACTTCGCTGACGTGCGGCAGCGCTTCCGCTTCGGCGAACAGGCCCTCCATGGCTTTGCGGACGGGTGGGGCTTCGACACCACCGTCGGCCTTGAAGACGATCGTCGCCGTGTCGCCCGACTGGGCCGGGAACTTGCTTTCCAGCAGGTCGAAGGCATCGGTCGAGTCGGAGGCCGGCAGCTTGAAGTCTTCGGAGAAGTCCGAGCCGATCGAGCCGGCAAGCAGCAAGAACCCGACCAGGGCGACGATCCAGCTGGCGATCACGGTCTTGCGGTGCCCGGTGCACCAGGTCGCGAAGCGTCTCATCGAGCGTCGCACCGTAGCGAACTGACCGGCTCGACCCCGCCGGTTAGATTTCGGTCGATGTCCGATCCCTCGATCGTGCGCTTCCGGCGCGTCGTCAGCTCTGCTTACGCCCACCTTGAGGCGCGGCGACAGGAGGTCAACGACCTCAACGTCTTCCCCGTTGCCGACGGCGACACCGGCGACAACATGGCGATGACGATGCGCTCCGTGATGGAGGAGCTCGACCGCCTCGACGGGCTCGAGGTCGATGAGGTCGGCCGCACGCAGCTGGTCCAGGCCCTGGCCCGCGCCGCGCTGATGGGGGCCCGCGGCAACTCCGGCGTGATCCTCAGCCAGATCGTCCGCGGCGCCGCCGAGGAGTTGGCAAGCCGCCCGGGCGAGCTGATCGACCCGGTTCTGGTCGCCTCCGCCTTCGCCAGCGCCGCCGACGCCGCCTATGACTCGGTGCGCGAGCCGGCGGAGGGAACGATGCTGACCGTCTTCCGCGAGATGGCCCACTCGATCGCGCGCCAGCTTGCCCACCTCGATTCCGAGAAGCAGCGGCTTGAACAGGGCGTGCCGGATGAGCTCCAAGACGCCGTCCTCGCCGAGGTGCTCGAGCGAGCGATCGAAGATGGCCAGCGCGCCGTCGAGCGCACCCCGGAGCAGCTCGACGTCCTGCGCGAGTCCGGTGTCGTCGACGCCGGCGGCTACGGCCTAGTGCTGATCCTCGCCGGAGTCGTGGCCGGCCTGCGCGGCGACGGGGAGGAGGTGCCGGAGGTCTCCCATCACGAGGCGCCGCGACTGAGCCAGCCCCATCACGAGGACAGCCGCTACCGCTACTGCACCAACTTCATCGTCTCCGGCTCCGGGCTGAGCAGCCGCGACTTCCTGCCTCGCCTGGAGGGCCTCGGCGACTCGGTGCTCGTCGTCGGCGACGAGGTGACGCTCAAGGTCCACGTCCACACCGACGATCCCGAGGCCGCCGTCGCCCTCTTCGAGGACGCCGGCAAGGTCACCAACCTTGACGTCGCCGACATGAACGAGCAGATCGCCGAGCGCCAGGCGCGTCTCGATGGCGCCCGCACGGGGGCGCTGGCAGTCGCCGCCGGCGAGGGACTGGAGCGCCTCTTCGCCGAGCTGGGGGCGCACGTCGTCCCCGGCGGCGAGACGCTCAACCCGTCCACCTACGAGCTGCTCGCCGGCATCCACGAGATCCCCACAGCGGAAGTCCTCGTCTTCCCCAGCTCCTCCAACGTGGTGATGGCCGCCGAGCGCGCCTGCGAGCTCTCCGAGAAGCCGGCCCGGGTCGTCGCCGCCACTTCGCTGCAGAAGAGTCTGCTGACCCTGGTCGAGCTCGACCCCGACGCTGCGGCTGCGGACAATGCGGAGCGGCTGGAGGATGCGCTGGCCTCGATCACCAATGGCGGGGTGGCTCCTGCAGCGCGCGACGACGCGCAGGGGCGCTTCCGCAAGGGCGATGCCGTTGGCTTTGTCGAAGGAGAGATCGTCGCTTGGGGCGGTGCCGGGACCACTTTCGCCGCGACCGTGGAGAAGCTTGCCGAGGGTGCCGAGATCGTCACGGTAATTGCCGGCGAGGGCGCACCGATATCACTTGCAGAGCTCGATCCGCATGTCCCGGATGGCGTGGAGATCGAGACCCACGAGGGCGGTCAGCCGAGCTGGTGGTGGCTGCTCGCGGCCCAGTAGTGCGCGCCTTTGCGAGCGAGGCAGAGCTAACCGACGCGCAGCTGCGCGTCGCCCCGGTCCACTGGCCGCGCCCCAGCACTCTCGACGTTTCGTTGCAGGCTCTCGACGGGGTCGGTCCGAAGCTTGCCGAAGTTGCGGCAGAGGCCGGCATTGAGACCGTTGGCGACCTGCTCACCCGGTTTCCCCATCGCCATCGCGACCGCCAGATCATTCCCGTCGCGAGCCTCGAGCCGAAACAGCAGGGAACGATCGCGGTAGAGGTGCTCGGCAACGCGGGGCGACCTTTTCGCCGCGGCGGCCTCTCGATCCTCAGTGTCAAAGTGGGCGACGAAAGCGGCACGATCCGGGCGACTTGGTTCAACCAGCCCTGGCTGGCTTCGAAGCTGACTGAAGGGACTCAGATGCTGCTCACGGGTTCGATGGACAAACGGGGTTTCCGGGTGTCGGAATACGAGTTCGTGGGTGGTGGCCCGCGGGTCCTGTCGCGGGGGGAGGGGGGCACTGCGGGCAGTCCACGGGCTGTCCTCGACCCCCCTCCCCCCGCGCCACCCGCGGGAGAGGCCGCGAAGCTCGTTCCCGTGCATCCGGCGACCGAGCAGCTCAGGCCGCAGAAGCTGCGGCAGTGGATGGAGCAGGCGATTGGGTCAGTGGGGAACGTGTTGGAGCCGCTTCCAGCCGAGATGCGGACTCGTCACGGGCTGGCGGGAGCTGCTGATGCCGTCAAGGTGGTGCATTTCCCGGAGACGGTCGAGGAAGTCGAGGCGGCGCGGGAGCGGTTGCGTTTCGAAGAGCTGTTTCTCTACCAGGCGATCCTGGTTACGCGGAAGCGGGCGCACCGGGTGGCGCGACCGGCGCCGCGGCTAGGAAGGCCGGGGGAGCGGGTTGGGCGCTGGGTCGAGTCGTTGCCGTTTGAGCCCACGCGCGACCAGCTCAAGGCCTTTGACGAGATTGATGCGGATCTCGATGCCGGTGAGCCGATGCAGCGGCTGCTGATGGGGGAGGTGGGTTCGGGGAAGACCGTGGTGGCGCTCTACTCGATGCTGCGCGCTCTGGAAGCCGGGTTCCAGGCGGTGCTGATGGCGCCAACGGAGACGCTGGCCGAGCAGCATGCAGTGACACTGGAAAGACTGCTGGCGGAGGAGGCGACGCCGTTTGCGCTGCTGACTGGGGCCACCAAAGCCGCGCGGCGCAGGGAACATCTCGATCGGCTCGCAAGCGGGGAGCTGGGGTTGGTTGTAGGCACGCACGCACTGATCGAGCCCGATGTTCGGTTCGCGCGGCTCGGCCTCTGCGTCGTCGATGAGCAGCATCGGTTCGGTGTCAGCCAGCGCAAGGCGCTTGACTCAAAGGGGGTGGAAGGGCTGGCGCCGCACGTCCTGCACATGACCGCGACGCCGATCCCGCGGACGCTCTCGCTGACCGCCTACGGCGACCTCGATACGACCGCCCTGCACGAGTTGCCGTCGGGCCGCAAGCCGGTGGCGACTCGGATCGTCGAGGAGAACGATCGGGCCGGCGCTTATGAGTTCATTCGGGGGCAGTTGCGCGAAGGCCGCCAGGCCTTCGTCGTCTGCCCGCTGGTCGAAGAGTCGGAGAAACTGCAGGGGCGCGCCGCCGAGGTTGAGGCCGAGCGCCTTGCCGCAACCGAGCTGCGCGACTTCTCAGTCGGCGTCATCCACGGCCAGATGCGCTCGGCGGACAAGGCGGCGGCGATGGAGGCGTTCGCCGCCGGCGACACCGACGTCCTCGTCGCCACCACGGTGATCGAGGTCGGCATCGACGTCGCCAACGCAACCGTGATGGTGATCGAGGGGGCGGAGCGTTACGGGGTCTCCCAGCTGCACCAATTGCGCGGCCGGGTCGGTCGCGGCGAGCATGAGTCCTGCTGCCTGCTCTTTCCCGAAGACGCCGGAGCGCTGGCGCGACACCGCCTGCAGGCGGTCGAGCGCGAGGGTGACGGCTTCCGCCTTGCCGAGGTCGATCTCAGTCTGCGCGGCGAGGGCGAGGTGCTCGGCACCCGCCAGCACGGCCTGCCGCGCTTCGCCGTAGCAGAGCTGCCCGAGGACGCGCCGACGCTGGAGGCCGCCCGCGAAGAGGTCCTCGCCCTGCTCCGCGAGCATGGCTCGCTCGATGCCCCCGAGCTCGGTCCCCTGCTCGAGGCCGCCCGCCGCCGCTTCGGCGCCGGCGCCGCCGACCCGATACCACTCTGAGCATGCGAGTCATTGCTGGCGATCTCGGCGGGCAGTTGCTGGTCGCGCCCCGCGGCTGGAAGGTGCGGCCGACGTCCGATCGCGCCCGTGAGGCGATCTTTTCGGTCTTGGGCGAACGGGTAGAGGGGGCACGCGTGCTCGACCTCTACTGCGGCACCGGGGCCCTGGCCATTGAGGCGCTCTCGCGCAGAGCCGCGCACGCGACCATGGTCGACCGCGATACGCGCGCCGCGCTGGGCAACGTCGAGCGGCTCGGTCTTGCCGAGCGGGTTGAGCTGATCCGCAGCGACGTTTCGCGTTGGCTCGTGGGGGGCGAGGATGGGGGAGGGCGCAGCTTTGACCTCGTTTTCATCGATGCCCCTTATAGACTCGCCGACCGCGTGGGGCAGGAACTCGATAGCCAACTTTCCGGCCTCCTCAGCGAGGGGGGACGGGCGATCGTCGAGAGCGGCGCGCGCCGGCCGCTGCGCATCGAGTCGCTGCCGCGATTGCGCCAGCGACGCTACGGCGCCGCCGATGTCTCGATCTACGGGAGCGCCGACTGATGGCAGAGCGCAACGGCACCGTCGTCTGCCCGGGCAGTTACGACCCGGTCACCAACGGCCACATCGACATCATTACGCGCACTGCCGGCGCTTTCGAGCGGGTGGTGGTCGGTGTCGTCAACAACCCGATCCGCAAGGAGAAGACCCTCTTCACGGCCGAGGAGCGGCAGGACCTGATCAGCGAGGCGACCACGCATCTTCCCAACGTCGAGGTGACGATCTTCTCCAACCTGCTGGTTGAGTTCGCGCGGGAAATTGGCGCGAGGTCGGTGGTCAAGGGCCTGCGCGCGATCTCGGACTTCGAGTACGAGTTCGAGATGGCCCAGCTCAACCGCAAGCTCGACCCCGGAATCGAGAGCATTTACATGATCGCCTCGCCCCAGTACAGCTTCCTTTCCTCGACCGGGGTGAAGGAAATGGCCACCTTCGGCGGTGACGTTTCCGACCTCGTCCCGGGGCCGGTAGCGGCCGCGATGACGCAACGCCTGGGCGACAGGTAGGCTTTTCACACGCGGCACGGAGTGGGCGAGAGCTTGCAAAAAGCCGAGGAAATAACCGCTTCTTCACCGAAGATGCCTCTGACACGTAGGCTTACGACCTCCTGATGGACGTTCTCGTTCTAATAGACAAGCTCGACGATGTGGTTCACAACGCCCGGCCGGTGCCTCTCACCGACCAGGTTCGCGTCGATCGCGAGGAGATCTACGACCTGCTCGACCAGATGCGGGCGACGATCCCTGAGGAGATCAAGCAGGCGCGCTGGATCGTCAAGGAGCGCCAGGAGATGCTGGCCGAGGCCAAGCGCGAGGCGGAGCGGATCGTGCGCGAGGCGCGCGAGCAGCAGGCCCGCCTGATCTCCGACGAGGAGGTCACCAAGCAGGCTGAGCGGGCGGCCGATGAGATCGTCGAGGACGCGCGGGCGCGCGAGCGGGAGATCCGTCTCGGCGCTGAGGACTACGCCGACGAGATCCTCAACACGCTTGAGGTCAATCTTCAGAAGTTCCTTGCTGCGGTGCAGCGGGGCCGGGATCGGCTGGCTGGGCGGGACGAAGAGCAGCAGCCGGTGCCGGATCTCGACGAGCAGCAGGAGTAGCCGCCAGGCCCGCGGGTCCTGTCGCGGCGGCCCTCCCCCACATGCTCAGACGCCGCTTCGCGGCGCCTTCCGCTGCGGGGGACCCCCGCCACCGCGCCACCCGCGGGAGAGGCGTTACTCGTAGATGGCTTTGACTACGGCCAGGTCGTCGGCCTGCCAGGTGATTTGACCGCCTGACCAGTCGGCGAAGGCTTGGAGCTTCTTAGGCTCGAAGGTGTCGCCTACTACGAAGGAGCGGGAGTGCTGCTGCACTCGGCGGCAGAGGGCTTGGGTTTGGTCGTCGTCGAGTTGGTTCAGCGAGAGGACTGCGATTACTAGGTCCCAGGGGCCGTCGGGGAGGGGGTCCTCCATGCGGGCCAGTTGGACGTCGTCGTAGGACTGGCGGGCGCGGAAGACCATGTCGGGGCTGGAGTCGAGGCCGATCACCCAGGCGTCGGGATAGGCCTCGATCAGGCGGCGGGTCGTCTCGCCGGTGCCCATGCCGAGCTCGAGCACGCGCTCGGGCGGGAAGGGGACCGCCGCGATCGCCTGCTCTTGCAGCTCGTCATAGCGGGGGATCTGCGTGCGGATCCGCTCCAGGTAGATCTCGGGTGTCCAGTCGAATTGACCCATTCCGTAATCTCGTCAGAGGCTGCCATCGTAAGCCCGGCTGAAGCGGAGGAGAACTCATGGCCCAAGCGTCAACGATCATCGACCTCGCGCGACTGTCGCTGTCCCATGGCGAGGGACGGCGGCTCGAGCTGCCGGTGCGGTTGGAGCCGCTGGAGCTGGCGGGCCAGGCTTACGTCTCTCCCGACTCGGTCCCGGTGCGACTCGACATCTCCCGTCCCAGCGGTGGCTTCGCCTTTCGGCTCCGCTTCCCGGTTCGCATTGAGGGTCCCTGCATGCGCTGCCTCGAAGGGGCCGCGCTGGGGGCCGAGGTCGATGCCCGTGAGGTCGCGCACGAAGACACCGACGACGAGGAGCTGCTCAGCCCCTATGTCGAGAACGACGAGCTCGACCTCGGCCGCTGGGCCCACGACGCCGCCATCCTCGCGATTCCGACCCAGTTCCTCTGCCGCTCCGACTGCGCCGGCCTCTGCTCGGTCTGCGGCGAGTCGCTGAACGACGCAGACCCTGCGGACCATGAACACGAAAAAGCTCTCGACCCACGCTGGGCGAAGCTCACAGAGCTGAAGCTGGATTAGGTATCGAGTAGGAGGGCCGGGCGCCCTTCCCAAAACACTCAAGCGAGGCTCCTGCCGAGCGTTTTGGGAAGGGCGCCCGGCCCTCCCGCACCCGCTACCATGCCCCGCTCATGGCTGTCCCTAAGAAGAGAACTTCCAGTGCTCGCCGCGACAAGCGGCGTGCTAATCACAAGGCAGGCAAGGCGAGGCTCAACCAGTGCCCGCGCTGCCATAGCCCCCGGTTGCCGCATCGGGTCTGCCCGACCTGCGGCACCTACGCCGGGCGTGAGGTGATCAAACACCCGATCGCCGAGCCGACCGCGCCTTCCCCATCCCCAGACACTGAGTAGCGATGCCTGAGGGCGTTACCGTCGCCCTGGATGGCTTCGGGGCGGAGCAGGGCTTTCATGCACTTGCAGAGGGAGCGCGGCTGGCGGCTGCGGACGGGATTTGCGTTCGCGTTTTCGGTCCCCCCGCAGAGCTTGGGCTCGAAGGCGTCGAGGGAATCGAGGTCGTTCCCACAAGTGAGTGGATCGGCAACGACGAGGACCCGGTCGCCGCCGTTCGCGCCAAGAAAGACGCCTCGGTCGTCCGCGCGGCGGCAGACGTTGCGGGGGGTGGTGCAGCGGCGATGGTCAGCCCCGGTTCGACCGGGGCGACGATGGCTGCCGCAACCTTCGGCCTGCGTCGCATGAAGGGAGTGCAGCGGCCCGCCCTCGCGGTGCAGTTGCCCGTCCCAGGCAAGCCGGTGCTCTTCCTCGATGTCGGGGCCAACGTCGAGGTTCGGCCCCAACACCTGGTTCAGTTCGCTTTCCTCGGCGCCGCCTTCAGCGAAGCGGTGCTCGAGGTCAAGCGCCCGCGCGTCGGCTTGCTCTCGGTCGGCGAGGAGGCCGGCAAGGGCCGTGAGGAGGTCGTTGCTGCGAACGAGATCCTCTCTCAGGCGATGGGCATCGAGTTCGTCGGCAACGTCGAGGGCCGCGACCTTCCTGCCGGTGGCTCCGACGTGGTCGTTACCGACGGCTTCACCGGCAACGTGGCGCTGAAGCTAATGGAGGGAACGGCGAAGACGGTCACCGGGGCGATCCGCGAGACCGCGCGCTCCAATCCCCTCGCGGCGCTCGGCGGCTTGCTGATGCGCCCCGCCCTCGGCGGCCTGCGCCGCGAGCTGCACCCGGACACGACCGGCGGCGCGATCCTGCTCGGACTGCGCGACATCGCCGTCGTCGGCCACGGCAGCTCTGGCGCTGAGGGGATCGCAAACGCAATCCGTCTCGCCGCCCGCTGCGTCGAAGTTGACGCTGTCGGCCGCACCGCGGCGCTGCTGCACGAGGGCGGCGCCGGCCGCGGTGAGCTCGCCGATCGTGCCGAGGCGAGCGGGGCGTGATAGGAACCTGGCGATGACCCGCGAGGAAGTCCTCACCCTCGTCCGCGACCACCTCGCCGAGGAGCTCGAGCTGGACAGCGCCAAGATCGGCGAGACGAGTCGCTTCAAGGAGGATCTCGACGCCGACTCGCTCGATCTCTACGAGCTGGTGATGGAGCTGGAGGACACCTACGGGATCTCCGTCTCCGAGGAGCAGGCCGCCAAGATCGCGACCGTGGGCGACGCGGTCGACTTCGTGCTCGAGCACGCCCCGGCGTGAGCGACGCCACCCTCGCCGAGCTGATCGCCGAATTGCCGGAGGACCTGCGCCGTCAAGCATTGACCCACTCTTCCTGGAGCGAGGTGCGGGTCGAGTCATACGAGCGCCTCGCCTACCTCGGCGACAGCGTCCTGGCTCTCGCCGTCGCCCGCGACCTGATTAACCGCTTCCCCGACGTTGACGCCGGCGGCCTGACCAAGATTCACAATCAAGCGGTGAGCGGCGTCTCCTGCGCCGAAGTCGGCCGCGATCTGGGCGTGCCGGACATGCTCCGCGCCAACGAGCCGGAGGACATGCCAGTCGGCATCCCGGCTGAGGTGCTGCTCAGCGGTGAGCGCCCCCTGCCTGAGGCAACTGAGGCGTTGATCGGCGCCTGCCTCCTGGCTTTTGGCTTCGATCGCGTCGCGGCCGCGGTTGCCGTGGCCTTCGAGCCACGCATCGAGCACGCTGCCGAGACCAGGATCGACTTCAAGTCGGCGCTGCAGGAGCTGCTGGCGCGGCGCCACCTGCACGTAAGCTACGAGGTGACCGCAGAATCCGGGCCGCCGCACCGGCGCAAGTTCGAGGTGGCGGCGATTGTCGATGCGAAGCGCGTTGGCGAGGGGGAGGGCCGGAGCAAGAAGGCGGCCGAGCAAGCAGCGGCCGAGCAAGCTTTGAAACGGCTTGGGGAGTGAAGATGGCCGTCGCGTCCGACTCGCACGCGAGGCTAAGCAGCTCAGGGTTTAGGGACCGTAGCCGGAGACTTAGTTGAAGAACGCATGTACCTGAGATCGATCGAGATGAAGGGGTTCAAGTCGTTCCCCGAACGGGCGAAGCTGGAGTTCTCGCCCGGCGTCAGCGTGATCGTCGGTCCCAACGGCTCCGGCAAGTCGAACATCACCGACGCCGTTCTTTGGGCGCTGGGAGAGCAGAGCCCGGGCGCGATCCGCGGCGCCTCGATGCAGGACGTGATCTCGGCCGGCGGCAAGGGCATCGGCCAGCGCCGCGCCGCCGAAGTCGAGGTGACGATCGACAACTCCGAGGGCCGCGCCGCGACCGAGCTTTCCGAGATCGCGATCAAGCGCACCCTCGACCGCTCCGGCGACGGCAGCTACCGCCTCAACGGCGCCCGCTGCCGCCTCGTCGATGTCAGCGAGGTCCTCTCCGACACCAACCTCGGCCGCGAGATGCACTCGGTGATCAGCCAGGGCCGGGTCGAGTCGATCGTCCACTCGAAACCGCGCGAGCGGCGCCTGCTGGTCGAGGAGGCCGCCGGTCTCGGCAAGCACCGCAAACGTCGCCGCCGCGCCGAGCTGAAGCTGCGCGCTGCACGGGACAACCTCGATCGCGCCCTCGACCTCGAGCGCGAGGCAAGGGCCCGCCTGCGCCCGCTGAAGCGCCAGGCACAAGCCGCCGAGCTGGGCGCCCGGATCGAGCGCGAGGAGTTGGGGCTGCGCGGCCAGCTGGTCGCCGAGGAACTGCGCTTCGGTGCGGATCGTGCTGCCGCGGCGGAGAAGGCGGCAAGCGAGGCGCGGGCGCAGCGGGCTTCGATCGAGGCGACGCTCGCCGAGGTGAGCGAGAAGCGCCGCGCCGCGGAGGAGCGCTTCGCGGCGCGCGATCGCGAGCGCACCCAGGCTTGGGGTGTACTGACCAAGTTGCGCGGCGAGCAGCAGCGAATCGCGATTCGAGCCACCGGGCTGGCCGATCGCGAGGGAGAGATTTCCGGAAGGCTGGAGACGTTGCGAGCCGAGCTTGGACCGCTGACGCTTGACGTTGGTGGCGGAGAAGCCGCGCCAGGGGAGCGAGCGCACAAGCTCGAGGAGGAGCTGGGCGAGATCGATGCCGGGCTCTCCGGCGCAGCGGACGGTCTCGCGCGGGCGCGCTCGTCCGCTGCCAGTGAGGCAGCGCGAGAGGCAGCGCTAGGGGCGGTCCGAAGCGGTGCCGAGCGGGCCATCCGTCACGCTCGACGAGCCGAGGGACTGCTCGGCGAGCGAGCTCGCGAGATCCTGCGCAAGCGACTCGCGGCCGGCGAGGAATTGCTCGATGACGTTCGCGCTGCGGCTGCGGCCGCAGCCTCGGCAGAGACGGCGATTCGCATCCGAGTCGAGCGGATCGAGCAACGCGTCGTCGGTGGCGAGGGCGATGGCGACGAGATCGCCGAGGAGATGCGCGCCTGCTCCCAACGCGAGTACGAGCTGCAGGCGGAGATGAAGGCAGCGTCTGACCGGCTCACCGAGGTCGAGGTCGAGGCGGCTCACCTTGGCGACCGCCGTGCCGAGGCCGCCAAGGAGCTGGCCGCGATCGCCGAGCGCCTCGAGGAAGAGATCGAGCCGGCCGTCGCGGCGCTCAGCGAGGAGGAGCGGGCCGAGATCGACCGTCGCCTCGAGCGGCTCGAGCGCCGCCGCGCCCAGATCGGCCCGGTTAATCCCCTCGCCGAGCGCGAGTATGAGGAGGCGCGCGAGCACGTCGAGTCGCTGCAGGCCCAGCGCGAGGACACCGAGCGCGGCATGCGCGAGCTGGAGGCGCTGATCCGCGACATCGACCGCGAGATCGAGCGCGCCTTCGAGCAGACCTTCGAGGCCACGGCAAAGAACTTCGAGGAGATGGTCGAGCACCTCTTCCCCGGCGGACGCGGTCGCCTGCGCCGGGTCAGCCTGCGCCCGGTTCGCGACTCCGAGGCCGAGGAGGAGCCAGTTGCCACCGATGGCGTCGAGGAGGGCGAGGAGGGAGAAGAAGAGCGCGAGGAGCTCGGGGTCGAGATCGAGGTGACCCCGGCCGGCAAGTCGACCCGCAAGCTCTCGCTGCTCTCCGGCGGCGAGAAGTCGTTGGTCGCGATCGCCTTCGTCTTCGCTGTGTTTCTCGCTCGGCCCTGCCCGTTCTACATCCTCGACGAGGTCGAGGCCGCCCTCGACGACGCCAACATCGACCGCTTCCTGCAGTTGATCCGCCGCTTCTCCGACCGCGCTCAGTTCGTCATCGTCACCCACCAGAAACGGACGATGGACGCCGCCGACGTGCTTTACGGGGTCAGCATGGGCGGCGACGGCGTCACCAAGGTCGTCTCGCGCCGCCTGCCGCGCGAAGTCGCCGAGGGCGAAGGTGGAGACGAACTCGAGGAGAGTGCCGAAGAGGCCACCGCGCCGCCGCCGCCGTTTGCCGGTGTCGCTGCGGAGGGCGAGGACGCCGATGCCGGCGATACTGGGGCTAAGCCAGGCCTGATCGGCGAGCAGCCCCCGGCGTCGGCGCTACGCAGCTCCGTCGAAGCTGCGTAGCCCACACGCAATCGGTTTTGACGTCCAATAGGCACGTCAACGCCGATCGCGTGTCTCTCAGCCCTTAAAGAAAACAGAACGTTCCCGAGTCGAGGGCCCCGATACGCTGTTCGCGGGGAAGAAAAGGAGGGACCGTGGGGCAACGCCATATGGACCGGTTGACGTCGTTTGACACGTCGTTCCTGGCCAACGAGAAGTCCAATGGGCACATGGCGATCGGCGCCGTGCTGGTCTGCAGCGGCGAGCCGCCCAGCCAGGAAGATTTCGCCACGCACATTCGCAGCCGGGTTCACCACTTGCCCCGCCTGCGCCAGCGGCTCGCCTTCCCGCCATTGGGGCTGGGGACCCCGTTTTGGGTCGACTATCCCGAGTTCGATCTCGACGACCACCTGAGCCGGGTCAATCTGCCCGAGCCCGGGGGAGAGGCCGAGTTCCACGATCTGGTTGGCGAGGTCCTCTCGCCGCCACTCGACCGCTCGCGGCCGCTTTGGCAACTGGTTTTGGTCGAGGGCCTCGAGGGCAACCGCTTCGCGATCGTCTACAAGACCCACCACGCGCTGGCCGACGGCTTCTCCGCGGTCGACATCGGCAAGCTGCTCTTCGATCCCGAGCCAAATCCCGTGCCCTCGCGCGAGGAAGCGCCGTGGGACCCTCAGCAGCCGCCCACGCACGGCGCTCTCCTCGCCCGTGCCTTCAGCGGTGTTTGGGCCACGGTGCGGCGGCTGACGCGCTGGCTGGTCAGCGCCTCCCGTCAGCCGGGCCGGGCACGAAAACGGGCCACCGACGGCCTCGCTGGTCTGTGGGAGGTGACGTCGGCACTGTTCAAGCCGGCGCCGAAGGTGCCGCTGAACGTCGAGATCGGCACGGAGCGGAGCTTTGCCTGGGCCGAGTTTTCCCTTGCTGACGTCAAACGGATCAAGAACGCGCTTGAGGTCACCGTCAACGATGTGATCCTGGCGGCGACAGCGGGCGCCCTGCGCCGCTGGCTGCACGATCGCGAGGTGCAGACCGAGGGGATGGAGCTGAAGGCGTTGGTCCCGGTCTCGGTCCGCACGATCGACGAGGAGGGCGAGCTCGGCAACCGGCTGACGGCGATGCGCGGGCCGTTGCCGGTCGGCATCGCCGATCCGGCCGAGAGGCTGAGGGCGGTACACGTCGGGATGGATGAGCTCAAGTCCTCGAAGCAGCCGCTCGGCGCCGAGGCGATCTGGGGGCTGAACGACTGGTTCCGCGACTTCGCGCCGCCGTTGCTGCTGCGGCCGACGGCGACGATCAACTTCTCCACCCGCCTTTTCAACCTGTTGGTCACCAACTTCCCGGGCCCGCAGATACCCTTCTACGTGCTTGGTCGCGAGGTCACCGGTGTCTTCCCGGTCGGCTTCTTGGCCCGCCGCCACGCGCTGGCGATAGCGATCGTCAGCTACAACGGCAAAGTAGGCTTCGGCATCCTCGCCGACCGCGCCGCTGTTCCCGACGCCGAACGTCTCTCCGAGTACCTCGGCGATGCCGTGGAGGAGCTTCTCGACGCCGCCCGGATAGCCTCCGCCGAGAGCGACGATGGCAACCAGCTGGCAGGAGATACTCAACCTAGGTTCGCGCGCGAGCGCGAACGCCTCGGCGACGCCTGAAGCCGAGGAGCAGCGCCGCGGCGTCTTCCGCCGCCTGCGCGAGAGTCTCTCCAAGAGCCGCCAGGCACTCGCCGAGGAGATCTCGGCCAGCTTCTTCGACCGCATCGACGAGGAGACTTGGGAGCAGCTCGAGGAGGCGCTGATCCTCGCCGACGCTGGTGCCCCGACCACGGCCAAGGTCGTCGAACGCCTCGAGCACGAGGTGGAGGCGGGCAAAGTTCCCGCCGACGGCGAAGCGGTCCAGGCGCGCCTGATCGAGATCCTTGCCGAGGTCGCCGGTACAGCGCGCGCGCCGATCGACCTCAGCGGCGAGCCGGCAGTGCTGCTAGTGGTCGGCGTCAACGGCACCGGCAAGACGACGACGATCGGCAAGATCGCCTGGCACCTCGCCAAGGAGTTCGGCCTCTCGGTGGTCCTCGCTGCGGGCGATACCTACCGGGCCGCGGCCGCCGAGCAGCTGGCCGAGTGGGCGGATCGGGCAGGCGCCGAACTGGTTCGCTCGGAGGAGGGCGCCGACCCCGGCGCGGTCGCCTACGACGCGGTCGAGGCCGCCCGCGCCCGCGGCGCCGACGTGGTCATCGTCGACACCGCCGGACGTCTGCACACGCAGAGCAACCTGATGGACGAGCTGGCCAAGGTGCGGCGGGTGATCGCCAAGCAACTCCCCGGCGCCCCGCACGAGACGCTGCTCTCGATCGACGCGACCACGGGCCAGAACGGCCTGCGCCAGGCAAAAGTCTTCGCCGAGGCAGCCGAGGTCGACGGCGTCGTCCTGACCAAGCTCGACGGCACCGCCAAGGGCGGCATAGTCCTCGCCATCGCCGACGACCTAGGCATCCCCGTAAAGCTGATCGGCACCGGCGAGACCCTCGAGGACCTACGCCCCTTCGACCCCACCGACTTCGCCAACGCGCTACTGAGCCCCTAATCTCAGCGAAGTGTTCGACCAGCTTTCAGATCGGCTGCAGGCGACGCTCTCGGATGTCCGCTCGCGCGGAAAGCTGAGCGAGTCCGACGTAGACGCTGCGATGCGCGAGATTCGCCTCGCGCTGCTCGAGGCCGACGTCAACTTCAAAGTCGTCAAATCCTTCACCAAGACCCTGAAGGAGCGCTGCCTCGGCTCCGACGTGCTTGGCAGCCTCGATCCCGGCCAGCAGGTGATCAAGATCGTCAACGAGGAGCTGACCGCGCTGATGGGCGGTACCGGCAGCGAGCTGGCATTTGCCTCCAGCGGCCCGACCGTGATCCTGATGGCCGGGCTGCAGGGCTCCGGAAAGACAACGGCTTGCGCCAAGCTCGCACGTTTCTTGCGTGAGAACGGCAAAAAGGACGTTGCCCTCGCTGCCTGCGACGTCTACCGCCCTGCCGCGGTCGATCAGCTGGTCACGGTCGGCGGTCGGGTCGGCGCCCACGTCTACGAGAAAGGCACCGACGCCGACCCAGTCGAGATTGCCGTCTGGGCCTTGGAGCAGGCAAAGCAGGAGCGGCGCGACGTGCTGATCGTCGATACCGCCGGTCGCCTCCACGTCGACCAGGAGCTGATGGAGGAGCTGGCGAAGATCCGCAAGCGGATCGTCCCGCACGACGTACTCCTGGTCGTCGACGCGATGACTGGCCAGGACGCAGTCGGCGTCGCCGAGTCCTTTGCCGAGGCGGCCGAGTTCGACGGGGTTGTGATGTCGAAGCTCGACGGCGACGCCCGCGGCGGCGCCGCGCTCTCGGTCAAGGCGGTGACCGGCAAGCCGATTCTCTTCGCTTCGACGGGCGAGAAGCTCGAGGCTTTCGACCGCTTCCACCCCGATCGCATGGCGTCGCGCATCCTCGGCATGGGCGACGTGCTCAGCCTGATCGAGAAAGCCGAGCAACAGATTGATGAGAAGCAGGCGCTCGACCTCGAGGCAAAACTGAAGAAGAACCAGTTCACCCTCGAGGACATGCTGCAGCAGATGCGCCAGGTGCGAAAAATGGGTCCGATCAGCGGCATTCTCGGCATGCTGCCGGGCATGGGGGCGATGAAACAGCTGAAGAACGCCGACGTCGATGAGGGCCAGCTAGACCGGGTCGAGGCGATCATTCTCTCGATGACGCCTGAAGAGCGGGCCAACCCGGCGCTGATCAAGGGCTCGCGCCGCAAGCGCATCGCCAACGGTTCGGGCACGAAAGTCCAGCACGTCAACCAGCTGGTCAAGCAGTTCGACCAGATGCGCAAGATGATGCGCCACGTCGCTTCCGGCAAGATGCCCGACGCGCAGCAGCTGGCGCAGATGAGCGGGGGAGCGCCGCGTCCCAAGGTCCGAAGGCGCTAACCTCTCGCGGCCGATGGCAGTACGAATCAGACTCAGACGAGTCGGGTCGAAGAAGAACCCGATCTGGCGGATAGTCGTCGCCGACAAGCGCTCGCCGCGTGACGGCCGCACGATCGAGACGATCGGGCAGTACAACCCGCAGACGGAGCCTTCGACGATTGAGCTCGACGAGGCCCGCGCCCGCCACTGGCTCGAGCACGGCGCCCAGCCGTCAGAGACGGTGGCCACGCTGCTGCGCACCAAGGGCATTCCCGCCTCGGGCAGTTAGCCGTGACGGAGCTTCTGGAGTTCCTCGTCAGGTCGCTGGTCGAGGACCCAAGTGCGGTCGTTGTCGAGGAGTTGGAAGAGGACGGCGATCTTGTCTATGAGATCACTGTTGCTGAAGACGACCTCGGGCGCGTGATCGGCAAGGGCGGGCGAGTGGCTAACGCGATTCGGACGATTGCTAAAGCGGCGGCTGTAAGGCTCGATCGACGGGTTATCGTCGACATTCTTGACTGACGGGGGAGGCGCCGAGGCAAGCCTGCCTTGCGCCGCGGCAAGATGAGTGCATGAAGCTGGACATCTTCACTTTGTTTCCGGAGGCTTTCGACTGGTTTCGGTCGCAGCGGTCGGTTCAGAATGCGTTGGCCGAGGGGAACGAGCTGCGGTTGTTCAACTATCGCGATTCGACTCCTTTGAGTGCTGGGCAGGTTGACGATGCGCCGTACGGCGGGGGGGCTGGGATGGTCCTTCGGGTCGATGTGGTCGATGCGGCGTTGCGGGCTGCTTATTCGAACGGGGAGCGGCCGCGGCGGGTCTTGCTTTCGCCTACGGGGCGGTTGCTCGATGACGAGTTGGCGGATGAGTTGACTCGGGAGCCGCATGTGGCGGTGTTGTGTGGGCGCTATGAGGGGTTTGACGAGCGGGTGCATGAGCACTTTGCTGACGACGAGGTCTCGATCGGGCGCTATGTGTTGGCCGGGGGGGAGTTGCCGGCGATGGTCTTGGCGGACGTGGTGATGCGGAAGTTGCCGGGGGCTCTGGGGCATGAGCAGAGTGCGGTCGAGGAGTCGTTCAGCCCGCTGCTCGAGGGGATGCCGGAGTACCCGCACTACACCCGTCCCGCCGTCTACCGTGGCTGGCAGGTTCCGGACGTGCTGGTCTCCGGCGACCACGAGCGGGTCCGGCGATGGCGCCTCGAGCAGAGCAGGGCTCGGGCCGAGCAGTTCGAAAAAAACCCGGAGTAGCTACCATTCCGCCACCGCGCGGAGCCCCGATCGGGCCCGGCGGTCTTTTTTCGCATGAGCAGCGTCATTGACGACATCGAGCGTGGGCAACTAAGGAAGGGACTTCCCTCCTTCGATCCAGGCGATCGCGTACGAGTCCACTTCCAAGTCGTCGAGGGCAGCCGCCGTCGCACCCAGGTCTTCGAGGGAATCGTCCTGCGGCGACAGGGCTCGGGTGTGCGCGAGACCTTCACCGTCCGCAAGCAGTCCTTCGGTGTCGGCGTCGAGCGAACCTTTCCGCTGCACTCGCCGAAGATCGAGAAACTGGAGATCGCGGCGCGCGGCGACGTACGCCGGGCGAAGCTCTACTACCTGCGCGGTCGGATCGGCAAGGCGGCACGGGTTGCCGAGCGGCGCTGGGGGATTGACGAGGAGCTGATCTCGACTCCGACGGCTGCGACTGAGCCTGAAGCGGTGGACGCCGAAGGCATCAGTCAGGCGGAGGAAGACGCTCAGGTCGAAGGCGCTGAGGCCGCGGGTCCTGTCGCGGGGGAGGACTCCTCGTCCTCGCGGGACGACGCTGCGGGCGAGGAGTCCTCCCCCGCACCACCCGCGGCAGAGGCGTCTGAGCCCGACGAGGCTGCGCCTGAAGCGGCAGCCGAGGAGCCAGGGCCAGGGGCAGAGGCTGAGGTCGCCGAGGAGCCGGCTGCTGAAGCTGAGCCGGAGGCAGAAGCGAAGACTGCGGAGGAGCCGGGGGCTGAGGGTGAGCCGGAGGCTGCAAGTGAGACGGTGGCAGAGGCGGACGCGGAGGCGCCTGAGGCGGGGGAGACCGAGGACAACGCCGCGGCCGATGATGCCGAGGACGAGGCGCCGGAGGAGAAATCCGGCGACTCCGGCGGGGACCCGGCCTGAAACTCTCGATCCCGAAGCCGAAGACACGTGGCGGCGGCTTCGTAGAGCTTGTCGTCATCGTTGCCCTGGCGCTGGGTCTGGCACTGGCGATCCAGGCCTGGCTGATCAAGCCGTACCAGATCCCTTCGCAGTCGATGGAGCCGACCCTCGACGTCGGCCAGCGAGTCCTGGTCAACCGCTTTCTCTACCACTTCACCGATCCGGGTCTCGGCGACATCGTCGTCTTCCACCCCCCCGAAGGTGCCGATAGGGGCACCCAGTGCGGGGTCCCGCACGGGGAAAAGGAAGCATGCCCGAAGCCGACGCCGGGAGAGTCGAGCCAGAACTTCATCAAGCGCATCGTCGCCGGCCCAGGCGACACCCTCGCCGTCCGCAACGGTCACCCGGTCGTCAATGGCGTGGAGAAGAGCGAAGAGTCCTATATCCGGCCCTGCGGTCTCGCTCCCGCCTGCAATTTGCCGAAACCGATCACCATTCCACCCGGCTACTACTTCATGATGGGCGACAACCGTGGCGAAAGCGACGACAGCCGCTTCTGGGGACCCATCCCGCAGAAATGGATCATCGGCAAGGCCTTTGCCACCTACTGGCCTCCCGACCGAGTCGGCATCTTCTAAGGCCGCGCCGAAGGGCAAGGCGCACCGGCGCCGCCTGGCTCGCACGCGCCGTCTCTTCGCCTTTGACCGAGGGCTCGGCACCCGCTTGGTTGCCGGCGCCGACGAGGCTGGACGAGGCTGCCTGGCCGGGCCATTGGTTGCCGCCGCGGTCCTGATCGATTACGAGGCGCTCTCCAACAGCGATCGCCGGGCTCTGGCCGGCCTGCACGACTCAAAGCAGATGCACGCCGAGAAGCGCGCCGAGCTGTTCCCCTGCGTGCTGCGCGCCGCCGAGCGAGTGAGCGTCGTAGTTCGTTGCGCTCGCGGCATCGACGCTCGCGGCCTGCACGTGACCAACATCGAAGCTCTCTCCAACGCGCTAGAACGGCTGCGGCCCGACGAGGGAGCAACCTGCCTCGTTGATGGCTTCTCGCTGCGCCAGTGCACGGTTCCGCATCGCGCCGTGGTCGAGGGCGACGGCACCAGCGCCGCGATCGCCGCCGCATCGGTGATCGCCAAGGTAACCCGCGACCGCTACATGCGGCGAGCCGCCGAAAGGCACCCGGGCTGGGGCTTCGAGGAGCACGTCGGCTACTCGACCCCCGAGCACCGCGAGGCGATCGAGCGCATCGGCATCTCCCCGCTGCACCGCCGCTCGTTCCAGTCAGTCGCCTACTCCCAGCTCGAGCTGGCCGGCTAAAACGCAGCCTCGATGTGCTCCACATCGGTCGCGCGGCCGGTGCGGCTGAAGGTCACGCCAACCGCGTCGAAGCGGATCTCGGTGTAGTGGGGAACGTCGCGCCGTTCGCTCATCCAGGCGACGGCGAGGCGCCGCACGCGTTGCTGCTTGCGGCGGTCAACGGCTAGTACGGGACGCTCCGGGCCGTATGCCGAGCCTTCGCGACCGGCCTTGACCTCGACGAAGACCAGGGTGTAGCCGTCGAGGGCGACGATGTCGAGCTCGCCGTAGCGCGTGCGCGCATTGCGCTCGAGGATCTCCCAGTGGGCGGCAGCCAGGCGGGTGGCGACGAGCTCCTCCGCGGCCATGCCGATGCGTTGGCGTTGCACGGTCATCGCCGGCGAACATAGGCGCTGCCGAGGGGAGCGCAGTGACCGTCGCGTCTTTCGCGCGAAAGCTGGTCCACAAGCGATTCAGCCTGCGCACCACGCGTCGGATTGCTCTTCATAGCGTCGTCGCCAATGCTCGCCACGGCGCAGACATTCACCCTCGATGGCATTTCCGCCCGTCCGGTCCGGGTCGAGGTGGATGTCCACCGTGGTCTGCCCACCTTCTCGGTCGTCGGCCTGCCGGATACAGCCGTGCGCGAGGCGCGCGAGCGGGTGCGGGCGGCGATGGTCAACTGCGGCTTTGAGTTTCCACTGCGGCGGATCGTCGCCAATCTCGCTCCGGCAAGCCTGCGCAAGGCCGGGCCGGGCCTTGACCTGGCGATAGCCGTTGCCCTGCTTACGGCTTCCGGTCAGCTCGACCTTGATGGGCAACTGGCGATGGTGGGCGAGCTGGCGCTGGATGGGTCGGTGCGCCCGGTGCCCGGTGTGCTGGCAATTGCCGAGGCTGCCCGCGAGGGTGGTGCGGAGGCGATCGTCGTGCCCGCCGAGAACGGTCCGGAGGCGGCGCTTGCCGACGATATCGGCGTGATCTGCTTGGAGAGCCTCGCTCAGGTGGCGGGGCTGGCCGCTGACGAGTGGGAGCCGGCGCGACCGCAGCCGATGCCACTACTGCTCAGCGCGGCAGCGGGTGGGCCGGATCTCGCCGACCTGCGTGGACAACGCCACCTCCGCTACGCGCTCGAGGTGGCTGCCGCGGGTGGACACAGCATGCTGATGATCGGTCCGCCGGGTGCCGGCAAGTCGCTCGCCGCCAGTCGCCTTCCCTCGATCCTGCCGCCCCTGGCGGCAGCCGAGGCACTCGAGGTGGCACGGATTGCCAGCGCCTGCGGCAGGTTGGGCGAGGAGGGGCCCGGAGGCAGGCCTTTTCGCTCACCACATCACACGATCAGCCCGGCGGGACTGGTGGGAGGTGGCAACCCGCCCAATCCCGGCGAGGCGACGCTGGCCCACCGCGGCGTCCTCTTCCTCGACGAGCTTTGCGAGTTCCGCCGCGACACCCTGGAGGCCCTGCGGGGGCCGCTGGAGACGGGGTGGGTCTCAATCGCCCGAGCGGGGGCCTGGCGACGCTTGCCCTGTCGGTTCATGCTCGTCGCGGCGGCCAACCCGTGCCCGTGTGGACGCGGTGAGGCGGATCCTGAGTGCAGCTGTGCACCACTTGCGGTGCGGCGCTACCAGGCTCGTTTGAGCGGGGCGCTGGCAGATCGCATCGACGTGCTGGCTGCAATCCGCCAGCCATCGGCAGCGGAGATCGCTGGCCCGCCCGGCGAGGCATCAGCCGCGGTGCGGGAGCGGGTGGACGCTGCTCGTCAGCGTCAAGGGCATCGCCTTGGTCCTGGTCGGTGCAACGCCGAGATGACACCAGCCGAGGTGCGGGAGTGCGCCCTTGACGAAGGGGCAGCGGCGCTGCTCGCCGACGCCTACGCCCGGCATCGGCTCAGCGGCCGCGCCCACGATCGGGTGCTGCGCCTCGCCCAAACCGTGGCTGACCTGGCGGGCAGCGGCGCGATCACGCGCGAGCAGATGGCCCAGGCGCTGCAATTGCGTCGGAGGGACAGCGAATGAACGAGCCCCACGCATGTCCAGATTGCCTTCGCCGCGCGCGCCTGCTCGCTCACCTCGCCCCCTACATCGAAAAGATCGCCACTGCGGCGCCCGGCTCGCGCTCACCCGAACTACTGCGTCTGTCCAACGAGGACCTGGCAGCAGCCGCGGCGCCGAATATCGCCACACAAGTCCTCGCCGGGATCGCTGCGCTGCCCGAGCGCCGGCTCAGCGCCGATCTGGTTGCGGCCCAGTGCTGGGCCTGCTGTCGGCACGACGCGCGCTTCCCAGCCGGCTTGCGTGATGCTGCGGATGCCCCGTGGGCGCTGATCGGGCGTGGTGACCCGGCGTTGCTGGAGCGACTGGAGCCGGGGGCCACCGTCACCGTGGTCGGTGCCAGGAGGGCCAGTTCCTATGGGCGCGAGGTCGCCCGCGAGATAGCCAGAGAACTTGCCGTCGCCGGTTTGCTCGTGACCAGCGGTTTGGCATTCGGCATCGATGCCTGCGCCCATCGTGGCGCGCTCGAGGCAGGCCCGACCGTTGCGGTGTTGGGCTGTGGCGTGGACTTTCCTTACCCCGCCTCGCACCGATCTCTTTGGCGGCAGATTTGCGAGCAGGGCCTCGTCCTCTCCGAGCTGCCGCCGGGCACCGGGGTCTGGCGTTGGACCTTCCCGGCGCGCAACCGCATCATGGCCGCCTTGGCCGGAATGACGGTGGTGATTGAGGCGGCGCAGCGCTCGGGCTCGCTGATCACCGCCGACCTCGCCGCTGATCTCGGTCGCGACCTGGGCGCTGTACCGGGTCCGGTCAACTCCCGCGCCTCGGCCGGAACAAATGACCTCCTCGCCGGTGGTGCCTGTCTGATTCGGGATGGCCAGGACGTGCTCGACGCGATGCTCGGGCCAGGCGTGCGGATAGCGGAGCGAACCGGCCCTGGCCTGGACCCGAGGCTCCGCGAAGTGCTTGTTGCGGTGGAGCGGGGGGCGGAGAACTGCGATCTCATTGCCTCAGGGCTTGACCTTTCAGGAGCCGAGACCGCTTCGGCTCTAGCCACCTTGGAGGCCTTGGGTTACCTCAGCTGCTCACTCGTCGGCGTTTACTCCCGGACCATGCTGATTCCGCCTGCCATCTAGGCTGCGAACGGTGACTAGCTCCTCGATCCCAGCCGTGCTCTCGATCGCCGGGTCGGATTCCGGCGGTGGCGCCGGCATTCAGGCTGACTTGAAGGCATTCGCACGCTGCGGGGTCCACGGGATGACGGCGATAACTGCGATTACGGCGCAGAACACCGTTGGCGTTGAGGCGATCGAAACGGTCTCGCCCGAGATGATCGTCGCCCAAGTGGGCGCCGTCGCCGAAGACATCGGAGTTGCCGCGGTGAAGGTCGGGATGCTCGGCACCAGCGAGACGGTCGACGCCGTGGTCGAGGCTCTCCGCTTCGTCGGCGATGCACCGGTCGTGGTCGATCCGGTGATGGTCGCCGAGAGTGGCGCCGTCTTGCTCGACGAGGAGGCTCGCTCGGCCCTGGTCGAACGCCTCCTGCCGCTGGCGACGGTGGTGACGCCGAACATTCCCGAGGCGCGTGCCTTGGCAGGGGCCGGAGAGAAGGACTCTCAAGAGGACTTGGCGCGCGAGGTTCGCGCCCTCGGCCCGCACGCGGTCGTCGTCACCGGCGGCCACAGCGAGCGGGTTGTCGACCTCTTCTTTGACGGCCGCGAGGCGGCGGAGATTCGCGGTGAGCGACATCCCGGTGGAACCGCCCACGGGTCCGGTTGCACCCATTCCTCAGCATTGGCGGCCTTCTTGGCTCTCGGTGAAGTGCCGCTCGATGCGGCGCGGAGAGCGCGTGAGGTCGCCTCGGCGGCGGTCGCGGCAGGCATCGATGAGCTCGGCGATGGCCCCGGCCCGGTTGATGTCTTCGATCTCGCCTCTGGGCTGCCCCGCTAGATTTCGGCCATGAGTTCGAACGGAGCCACCCAGACCAAGCTTCCGCGTCCCCGCTCCAGCGTCGTCTTCGACGGTCCGGATCGCGCCCACGCGCGCGCCTACATGAAGGGCATCGGCTTCGATGACGAGGCGCTGAGCAGGCCGACGATTGGCATCGCCAACACCTGGACTGAGGCGATGCCCTGCAACTTCCACCTCCGTGGTCTCGCCGAGCACGTCAAGGCGGGCGTGCGGGCGGCCGGTGGCACGCCGATGGAGTTCAACACCGTCGCCGTCTCCGATGGGGTGACGATGGGCACGCAGGGGATGAAGGCCTCGCTGGTCAGCCGCGAGGTAATTGCCGACTCGATCGAGCTGATGGCGCGCGGCTATCAATTCGACGCGATCGTCGCCCTCTGCGCCTGCGACAAGACGATCCCCGGCTGTGCGATGGCACTGGCCCGTCTCGACGTTCCTTCGGTGCTCCTCTACGGCGGCTCGATCGCCCCGGGTCACTGGCACGGTCGCGACGTGACGATCCTCGACATCTTCGAGGCGATCGGTGCTCACAACGCCGGCGAGATGACCGACGAGGAATTGAGTGAGCTGGAGGGCGTTGCCAGCCCCGGCGCTGGCGCCTGCGGCGGCCAGTTCACCGCCAACACGATGGCTTGCGCCTTCGAGGCGCTGGGGATTAGCGCTGGCGGATCGGCGATGGTTCCCGCTGAAGACGGCGAGAAGGGAACGGTCGCGGAGCGGATCGGCGAGCTGGTCCTGGGTGTCCTGACCGACGACGTGACGCCGAGCAAGGTGATCACGCGCGACTCGCTGGAGAACGCGATCGCCTGCGTTTGCGCCTCAGGCGGATCGACCAACGCAGTCCTGCACCTGATCGCGCTCGCCAAGGAGCTCGGCATCGAGCTGACGATGGGTGACTTCGAGCGCATCTCCCGCGCAACGCCGCTTTTCGCCGATCTGAAGCCGGGAGGCCGTTTCGTCGCGACCGATCTTTACGCCGCCGGCGGCGTGCCGGTGATCCTCAAGCGCCTCTCCGAATCCGGCAGCCTGCACGAGGACGCGCTTACCGTCACCGGTAAGACGATCGGCGAGGTGGCGGCGGAGGCCAGCGAGGCGCCCGGCCAGGAAGTCGTGCGTCCGCTCGACGACCCACTAAAGAGCGAAGGTGGCCTGGCGATTCTCGGCGGCAACCTTGCCCCCGAAGGGGCGGTGGTGAAGCTCGCCGGGACCGAGCGAACCCAGCAGACCGGGCCCGCCCGGGTTTTCGAGTCTGAAGAGGAGTGCTTCCGGGCGGTCAAGGAACAGCAGATCAAGGCAGGGGACATCGTCGTGATTCGCAACGAGGGTCCGGTGGGCGGCCCCGGGATGCGCGAGATGCTCCAGGTCACCGCGGCAATCGTCGGCGAGGGCCTGGGGGAGAGCGTGGCGATGGTCACCGACGGCCGCTTCTCCGGTGCCACCCGCGGCCTGATGATCGGCCACGTCGCCCCGGAGGCGGCCAAGGGCGGTCCGATCGCCGCGATCCGCGAGGGTGACGAGATCACCGTCGACATCGACGGCCGTCGCCTCGACGTCGCCCTTTCAGACGATGAAATCTCCAAACGGGTGAGCGAATACCAAGCTCCGGAATCTCCTTTCGGCCCCGGCGTAATGGCCAAGTACGCTGCGACCGTTTCCTCGGCGTCTCACGGCGCGGTCACGTCGTAACCGGGCGGGGCCAGGAACTCGTCCAGGAGGCGGTTGAAGCGGGATGGACGCTCAAGCTGGGGGACATGTCCGGTGTGCTCAAAGATCTCCAGGCGGGAGTGGGGGATGCGGCGGTTGTAGCTGAGCGCGGCAGCCGAGGGGATGACCCAGTCGTCGGTGCCCCAAACGATCATCACCGGGATCTGGATCTCTTCGAGGCGGTCGCGGGCGTCGTATTCGATCACCGCGGTGAGCGAATCGGCGAAGCCGGAACAGGGCACGCCGGAGGCCATTTGCTCCCAGAGCAGCTCCTTGCGCAGCCGGCCCGGGTAGCGGATCGCGAAGCGAAACATCAACCAGCGGGCGCGGGGGTGGGTGACGAAGAAGCGGGCCGCGGCACCGAAGGGGCGCCCGAGGGTGTTCCAGGCCTGCGAGGTGGCCTTGCCTCGCTGATGTGGCAACCAAGTGTTGATGAAACCTGCCGCCGAGACCAGCGCCAGCCGGCTGAAGCGGTTCGGCTCGGCGAGAACGGCCTCTGCGGCGATCAGGCCGCCCATCGAGTTGCCGACGACGGTCGCGTCTCCGCCGATGTCCAGCTTCTCGCAGAAGTCGCGCAGCATGCGGCCATAGGCGGGCATGTCGATCGTCCATGACGGCATCGGGCTGGCGCCGAAGCCGGGCAGGTCGAGGGCGATCGCGCGGTAGCCGCGCTCGGCGAAGTGGGGCATGTTCTCCAGCCAGGCCTGCCAGGAACTGGTCAGGCCGTGCACGAAGACGATCGGCCTGCCCTCGCCGATCTCGGCGTAGTTGATCGTCGCCCCGGGCAGCTCAAGCCTGTGTACATGTGGCCGCCAGTCGATCTTCAGCCAGTCTGGATCTGGATTGCCGTAGTCGTCAGGCATAGCCCATACGTTCAAGTATGGGTATTTCGCGTATCTGAGGGGGCTGCAGGTGATCCCAGAGGATCCCGCGCGGGCGCTCGTACTGGCGCTCGACCTCGATCACGGCGCGGGGGGTGGCGATCACGTCTACCGGCAGGTCGTGCGAGGTCATCATCAGGTGCTGGCGCAGGACCTGGGTGGGATGGACGGTGGTCGCCACGGTGGTGTGACCGTCGATCTTGCCGGCGTCGATCAGTACTCCGTACTCGAGGTCAGAGTAGCCGCCGCCCTTGCCGACCCGGGCGCCGCTGAGGTTGACGGCCACCGAGCCGCAGAGCACGAAGTCGATCTCGGGCAGCTCATCGAGGGCGACTACGCGACCGTGTTTGAGCGCCCCCTTGATCGTCGCCGCCTCTTTGACCGCGCGTTTGGAAAGCTTCTTCGGGTCGAGCACCCGGAAGGGGTGGGGGTCGCGCAGTCGCGGCACCGCCATAATCACGGTCTTGCCCTCCTCGAGGGCGATGCGGCGGGCGTAAGTCTGCGGCGAGTCCGGATTGGCCTTGACTACGCGGGCGCGCTTCCAAGCACGCTGCCCGGCGAGCTTCTCCGCCGCCAGCTTCGCGCCGGCAAAATTGGGGATGCGCCCCTCTGCCCCTGGGAAGCGTGAGACGCCCTCGCGATCCATCGCCTTCCAGACTTTCTTGCGAACGCTGTCCTTGCTGACCGCGGATGGCACCGGTGAAACATATCCGCCGCGATAGTCGATATCCGTCGAGCCCGTCGGTGCGCGGTCGTAGGATTTGTAACCAGTGGGTCGTAAGACGCAAATCGCGATCGTCGCCGTCGTGGCGTTGCTGCTTGCCCTGATCGGGGTTGGCTACGCCTACGACAGCTCGGAGAAGGACAAGATCGCCGACGGCGTGACGGTCGGTGGCGTCGACGTCGGCGGCATGAACGAAGCCGAAGCCAAGCGGGCGGTGCGCCGCGAGTTGCTCGGGCCGCTGCGGCACTCGCTGCGGGTCGGCTACGACGGCGAGAGCTGGACGCTCGACGGCAAGAGCCTCAAAGTTCACGCGGATCTGAATGCGGCGGTCGAGGAAGCCCTCTCCGAAAGCCGCGACGGAGGATTCCCCGGCCGGCTCGTCCGCTACGTGACCGGCGGCAGCGTCGATAAGCAGATCCCCGCCGATGTCACCTACTCGCGGGCAGCGATCAACCGCTTTGTGCGCGAGGTCGCAAACGAAGTCGATCGCGAAGCAAAGGACGCCTCTGTGGAACCGAGCGCCGACTCACTTGAAGTGGTCGCGGCCGAGAACGGACGCAAGCTGCGCGACAACCTGCTCACGCGCCAGCTGCGCGCCGCGGTTCTTAACGCCGACGCCGACCACACGATCGCGGCTCGTACCCACTACACGAAACCCGAGGTGACGACCAAAGAAGTTGCGGCGGCCTACCCCTCCTACCTCACCCTCGATCGCGGCAGCTACACCCTGCGCCTCTGGAAGGACCTGAAGCTGGCGAAGACCTACACCGTCGCCGTCGGTCAGGAAGGCCTGGAAACCCCGGAAGGGCTCTACCACATCCAGGAAAAGGAAGAAAATCCCACCTGGCACGTGCCGGAATCGGATTGGGCCGGCAGTCTCGCCGGCCAGGACATCCCGCCCGGCCCCTCCAACCCGATCAAGGCGCGCTGGATGGGGATCTTCGAAGGCGCCGGCATCCACGGCACCGAAGAGACCTACTCGCTCGGCTCGGCCGCCTCCCACGGCTGCGTCCGCATGGCAATCCCGGACGTCGAAGAACTGTATGACGAAGTAGAAGTCGGCACGCCGATTTACATCGGCTAGAGGCTCACGGGGTCACACGGCGAACCTGATCCAATGGACTGGGACGAGGCGCTCGCCGCATACGATCGCGACCTCAGGGCGCGGGGAAGCGCCGAGCGAACTCGGCGCGCCTACGCCGTCGATCTCGGGCAGTTCGTCGAGTGGGCGGGCGATCGGTCGCCGGGGGAGGTTCGCCATCGCGACGTGCGGCGCTACGCTGCCGGGCTCTCCTCGGAGGGCGCGGCGCCTGCGACGGTGGCCCGCAAGCTGGCGGCCATCCGCGGGCTCTTCGACTACCTCGTCCGCACCGAGCGGGTCGGGCAGAACCCGGCCGACCTTGTCTCCAGTCCGAAGCGCGAAGAGAAGCTGCCGCAGGTTCTCTCAGTCGAGCAGGTGCGCCGGTTGCTCGAGCGCATTCCGGCCCGGACACCGCTGGAGCTGCGCGACCGGGCGATGCTCGAGCTTGCCTACTCCTGCGGGCTTCGCTGCGAGGAGATCGTCAACCTCGATCTCGGAGCGCTCGATTTTGAGACCGAGCAGCTGCGCGTGCTCGGCAAGGGCTCCAAGGAACGGCTGCTGCCGGTGGGTGAGCCCGCCCAGCGCGCCTTGCAGCGCTATACCGAGCGCGGCCGACATGCTCTGGCCAGCGATCCGCGCGAGCTCGCTCTCTTCCTCTCGAAGAGCGGTCGTCGCCTCTCCAACTCCGACGTCACCCGTCGCCTCGGGCTCTGGGTTCGCGAGGCCGCGCTCGCCGGCGGCATCTCGCCGCACTCGCTGCGGCACAGCTTCGCCACCCACCTCCTCGAGGGCGGAGCCGACCTGAGAACGATCCAGGAGCTGCTCGGTCACGCTTCCATATCGACCACACAGGTCTACACTCGCGTCGATGCGGCTCGCCTCCGTGACGCGTATGCGGCCACCCACCCGCGCGCATGAGCGGCACTAACTTGTCAGCGAACATAGGATTCAGCGGGAGTCGATGGAAACCGGCGTAAAAGAGGTGGAGCTGCGCGATCTTTGGCGCCGCTACAAGGAGGAAGGCGACGCCAAAGCGCGGGAGCGTTTGGTGGTTGCCTACTCGCCGATGGTCAAGTTCGTCGCCGGTCGTCTCGGCGCTGGCCTGCCCTCGCACGTCGACGACGCTGACCTGATCTCTTATGGGCTGATGGGCCTGATCGGCGCGATCGAGCGCTTCGAGCCCGAGCGGGGGATCAAGTTCGAGACCTTCGCGATGACCCGCATCCGCGGCGCGATCATCGACGAGCTGCGCTCCCTTGACTGGGTGCCGCGCTCGGTCCGTTCCCGCGCCCGTGAGATCGAGGCGACGCAAGCCAAACTCGAGCATGAGCTGCAGCGGGCGCCGAGTGAGGCCGAGCTTGCGGCCCGCCTCAAGATCAGCGAGGACGAACTGCAGACCGCGCTGCTCGAGATCGCCAACTCTTCCGTCTACGCGCTCGACGAGCTCTGGACCGTCTCGGACTCTTCCGGTGACCAGGTCTCCCTGCTCGACACGATCTCCGATCCGCGCGCCGAGGATCCGCAGGAGTCGTTGGCCAGCAGCGAGATCAAGGATCGCCTCACCGAGGCAATCTCCTCGCTGCCGGAGCGCGAGCAGCTCGTCGTCGCCCTCTACTACTACGAGAACCTCACCCTGCGTGAGATCGGTGAGGTCCTCGGGGTCACCGAGTCGCGCGTCTCTCAGCTGCACACCAAGGCCGTGATGCGCCTCAAGTCCGGCCTGCAGGCTGCCTGACCCGTACTTAACCCGGTTGAGTTCTGGCGCTCGACGGGTACCTTCAGGTGCGTGCCTCACAAGGCCGCAGACCGGATTCGCAACGTTGCTCTGATAGGGCACCGGGGCTGCGGCAAGACGAGCCTGCACGAGTCGATGCTGTTCGAGGCGGGGACGGCCAGTCGTCTCGGTACCGTCGCCGACGGGACCACCGTCTCTGACCACGAGCCCGACGAGCAGGAACGATCGCTGTCGATCAATGCCTCGCTCGCCTGCTTTGAACATGGCGGGCGCGAGATCAACCTGATCGATACGCCGGGCGAGTCGAGCTTCGTCGCCGACGCGATTGCCGCCTTGCGGGTCGCCGACGCAGCGGTGGTCGTCGTCAACGGCGTGATGGGGGTCGAGGTGCACACGGAGCGGCTCTGGCGCCGCGCCGACGCCGAGGGTCTCGCGCGGCTTGTCTTCGTCAACATGCTCGACCGCGAGCGGGCCGACTTCTTCCGGGCGCTCGACTCGCTCAAGGCAGCGTTCGGGCCGCACGTCGTCGCGACCGAGATCCCGATCGGGGTCGAGCAGGAGGTGCGGGGGGTGGTCGACCTGATCGACCAGAAGGCTTTTGCCTATCCGGGTATCGGCCCCGAGGCCGCCGAAGAGGTCGAGATCCCCGACGATCTGCGCGCTCTGGCGGAGGAGTACCGGGAGAAGCTGATGGACGAGGTGGCGGAGAACTCCGACGAGCTGATGGAGCGCTACCTCGAGGGCGAGGAGATCGATCACGACGAGATCGTGCGCGTGCTCAAGCAGGGCGTCACCGCGGGCCGGATCTTCCCCGTCACCTGCGGCGTGGCGACTCGCAACCTCGGCACCGGTCGCCTGCTCGACGCGCTGGTTGAGGACCTGCCCTCGCCGGCAATGCGCGGGGCGCTAGGGGCGACCGATGTCGACGGCAACCCGATCGAGATCGAACCCGACGAGGAGGGACCGCTGGTCGCCTACGTGTTCAAGACGCTTGCCGATCCCTACGCCGGGCGGCTGAACCTCTTTCGCGTCTACCGCGGCACGCTCGCCTCCGATTCCCAGGTTTTCAACGTCACCCGCGGGCAGAAGGAGCGGATCGGCCAGCTCGGTCAACCGCTCGGCAAGGAGTTGAACCAGTGCGGGGAGTTGGGGGCGGGGGACATTGGCGCCGTCGCGAAGCTGAAGGAGACGCGCGCTGGCGACGTGCTCTGCGCCAGCCAGGAAGACATTCACTTTCCCCCGCTCGACCTGCCCGATCCGGTGATGGCCTTTGCCTATGAACCGAAGTCGAAGGGGGACGAGGAGAAGGCGGCCGCCGCGGTGCGGCGACTGACCGAGGAGGACCCGACCCTAGACGTGCACCGCGATGCGCAGACCGGCGAGCAGATCATCGCCGGCCTCACCCAGATTCACGTCGAGGTGATCGTGGCCCGGATGAAGCGCCGCTTCGGCGTCGAGATCGAGCTCCACCCGCCACGGGTCCCCTACCAGGAGTCGATTCGCCAGTCCGCCAGTGCCCACGCCCGCTACAAGAAGCAGTCCGGGGGCCGCGGTCAGTTCGCCGACTGCCAGATCGAGATCGAGCCGGCCGATGACGGCGTGGCCTTCGAGTTCGTCAACAAGATCAAGGGCGCGGCGATTCCCGGCAGCTTCATCCCGGCCGTCGAGAAGGGCATTGAAGAGGCGATGGCCCACGGCACGGTTGCCGGCTACCCGGTGAAGGGGGTGCGGGTGCGTCTGGTTGACGGCAAGCACCACGACGTCGATTCCTCTGAGATGGCTTTCAAAATCGCCGGCGCGATGGCCTTCAAGGAGGCGATGGAAGCTGCCGACCCGGTCCTGCTGGAGCCGATCGTGAAGCTCGTCGTCAGCTGTCCGGGGGATGTCGTTGGCGATGTCATTGGCGACCTCAACTCGCGCCGTGGGCATCCGCTCGGGATGGAGCCGAAAGGCAGCGCCACCGAGGTGCGCGCCGAGGTGCCAATGTCGGAGGTGCTCGACTACGCGCCCGACCTGCGCTCGATCAGCGGTGGCCGGGCAGAGTTCGAGGTCGAGTTTGAGCGCTACCAGGAGGTGCCGGCACACCTCGCTGAGAAAGTCGTGGCAACGACCGCCTGACTCACTCCCGTCGCCATCCGTGAACTAGCTTTCGGGCGTGAGCATTTATCAGCGCGATCCGGCTGCTCCTGGCGCCAACGTCAGGCGGCGACAACCGGATGCACCCAATGCGCAGCTCGAGAACGCCGTGGCTCGCTTCAACGCCAGCGAGGCAGGCCGCACCGTCGCCGGTCTGACCCGCAGTCTCGGTCAGCCGCGCGCGTCGGTCGGTGCCGCTGCGGGATCCGCGGGCCAGGCCCGGATAACCGTAGCCTGGGAGCTCTGCTGGTACCAGTGGGGTGTCGATTGCGCCGACGGTCGGGTCTTCGAGATCGGCAAGGGGAATGACGTCGAGCAACTCGATCGCTCTGCTCGGCAGTGGAACGCGGGCGTCGGTAAGGGAGCACGAATCGTCTTCGGCACTGCGGGCCTACCGGCTCGTCGCCGCATCGGTTGGCTGAGGCGCGGATGAAGCTGGTCGTCAACGTTGACGGCGGCGCGCGAGGAAATCCCGGTCCGGCGGCGATCGCAGCCGTCGTGCAGGACTCTGAAGGAGGCGTCCTGCAGGAGCGCGGCGAGCGGATCGGCCGCGCGACCAACAACGTCGCCGAGTACAAAGCGCTGTTGCTCGGCATAGAGATGGCGGGGACCCTGGGCGCCAGCGAGCTCGAGCTGGTTGGCGACTCCGAGCTCGTCGTCAAGCAGGTCAAAGGCGAATACAAGGTCAAGGACGCGACAATGCGCGAACTGCACGCCCAGGTGAAGAGCGCACTCAACGACTTCGACAGCTGGTCGATCCGCCACGTGCGCCGCGAGCACAACGCCGAGGCCGACCGCCTCGTCAATGAGGCGCTCGATGGCTGAGCCGCTCGACCCAGGCGTGGACATTGGCCACGTTCACCTCAAGGTGGCCGACCTCGACCGCGCCCTCAGTTTCTACTGCGACGTGCTCGGTTTCGAGTTGCAGGCGCGCATGGGTGACGAAGCCGCCTTCGTCTCGGCTGGTGGCTACCACCATCACATCGGTCTCAACACCTGGCAGTCCAAGGGTGGCGAGCCACCCGCAGCCGGGACGACGGGCCTCTTCCACTTCGCGATCCGTTATCCGACGCGGCGTGCCCTGGCGGTGGCGCTACAACGCTTGATCGATCACGGCGTCGGGCTCTCCGGCGCCTCCGATCACGGAGTCAGCGAGGCTCTCTACCTCAGCGACCCCGATCAAAACGGGATTGAGCTCTACTGGGACCGGCCAAAAGAGGAGTGGCCGCAGCCCGCGCCGGGCGACAAGGTGGCGATGTACACGCGGCCCCTTGACCTGCACGACCTGCTGGCCGAGCTGGACGCCTAGGGGGTATCCCTGGCCGAGGGGAAGGCGCGCCCGGCTAAGAGCCGAGGATCGCGCCGACCAGGTTCGGTTTGAACGCCTCGGTTCCCTGCGCCAGCTGCACGTCGCCGAAGCTGCTGTGGGCGCGCATGTAGGCGAGCTCCTTGGCCAGGTCCCCGACGCCGTTGGTGGCGGGCAGGGGGGCGAGCTGCAGCGTGCTCAGCACGCCGATCGCACCGCCGCTGGCGTTCATGAAGCCGCTGCCCGAATCACCGGGTATTCCTGGAGTGAGGGTGATGACAACGTGGCTCCAGCCGTTGCCTTCGTTCTGCACGACCACGCCCTGCTTCGGGCTGAGCTTGGTGATGCCGCCGCGCAGTTCGGAGTTGCCGTAGGAGTAGACGGCGGAGCCGAGACCGCCGACGCCTCCCACTCCGGTTGGGCCACCGAAGCCGGGCACAGAGGGATTCACTTTGCCGACGTCGGCGGGGTCGAGCCTGATCAGGGCGAGATCGTTGTAGGCGCAGGCGTCTGGATTGGTCTCGCCGCCCGCCTGCATCGTCAGCCACGAGTTGTAGACGAGCGTGCCGGGTTTGCTGGCTCCGCTGACCTCGACCGGGGTGCCGAGGGGCAGCGAGCTGCTGGTGCAGCCGTTGGTTTCGGTCTGCCCGCCGGTCCCCGAGCAGTGCGCGGCTTGTCCCAAGTAGACGTTGGCGGAGTCCTGAAAGACGAAGTTGGAGGTGCACTGCGCGCCTTCTGTAAAGACCTGGACACCCGGGTGGACGGTCGCCTGGCTGGCCGGCGCCCATGCCATGGCGAGGGAGGGAGGGATCGCCATGACGAGGATCGCCGCAAGCAACGAGATGAGGGTTGTTCGCTTGGACATGCCGAGCCTCCAGTAGTTGCTTAAGCCGGCGACCGTCCCACCGGGCAACAGCAGATTACCAAATATTAAGTACGCACCCCGAGGCCCATCCAATGATCTACCCAGGGAGCCGCAGCTATACTCGCCGTCTCGTGCGGCTGTAGCTCAGCTGGCTAGAGCGTCTGCTTGCCATGCAGAAGGTCGTGGGTTCGAATCCCATCAGCCGCTTTTTCGCGAATCCCCTGCACGTGGGCAGGTTGGATCCGGCGCTGGCTGCCGAAACAAGATCGAACCATCCCCGCATATCGCCGTTATTCCAGGCACTAATGTGCGCTGACTCCAAGTTCTCCCGACACTTCCCGAGAGATCGATAGCCCTTTAAGCGAGACAACCTCCGACCCAGCTGGGTCGGAGGTTGTCCGCGCTGCGACTCAGGCTCCTGGCTTCACGCCAATGAAGTTCAGAAAAGGGAGTCGCATGACCAAGGATGACGTGCTGTTCGGCTACCGCCAAGCCCTCTTCGCAGAGGCCGCTCGCACGAGCGTCGCCCAAGCTTGCCGGCGCTTTGGGGTGCATCGCTCCACCTACTACGTCTGGAAGCGAGCGGTCGATCGTCACGGCCTGGAGATGCTGCGGCCTCGCGAGCGGCGGCGGCCGAAGATGCCCAACCAGCTCTCCAAGATGATCGAAGAGAAGATCGTCGCCTTCGCGCTGGGCCATCCGGGCCTTGGGCCCAAGCGGGTGGCTGCAGAGCTCGCCCGCCCCAAGTGGGGAGGCATCCTCGTTTCGCCCAACGGCGTTTGGAAGGTGCTGCGCCGTCACGGCCTCAACACCCGCGCCAAGCGCCTGGGGCTCCTCGCAGGCTACGCCGCGCCCTATGAGCCGCCGCGCGATTGCGGCCCGGAGCGCCACATCGAGGCCTCCCGCCCCGGCGAGCTGGTCGGGATTGACTGCTTCTACGTCGGGCGCCTGCAAGGCACCAAGGGCTCGATCTGGCAGCTCACCGCGATCGACATCGCCTCTTCCTATGCCTGGGCGGAGCTGGTGGTCTGCAAGGAGGGCAAGCCGGCCAGCCCCAGCGCCAAGCAGACCTCGAAGCTGGCTCGCCGGGTCGCCTCAGAGCTGCGCGAAGCAGGCTGGCGCTTGGAGCGGCTGCTCTCAGACAACGGCAACGAGTTCAAGGGGGAGTTTTCGACGACCGTTGCTCGGCTGAAGGCGAGGCACACCCGGATCCGCGCCGGGCGTCCCCAGACCAATGGCAACGTCGAGGCGCTGCACCGCACGATTCTCGACGAGTGCTGGCGGCCCTCCTTTGCCCGTTACCTGCACCCTGCGCTTTCCAGTCTCAGGCGCGACCTCGAGGAGTACCTGCGCTTCTACAACTTCGACCGAGTTCACCATGGTCGGTTGACAGCTGGCCAGATCCCAGCGGACATCGTCTACCGTGCCCGCAAGATGGAGGTCAGATGAGCCGTGGGTGTCGGCGCATCTTGGAGTCCGTGCACACTAATGCGCATTAGTGCCTGGAATGGCCCCGATACGCGGCGATTGCCTTGCATTCCTGAAAGGGAGGCAACGTAAGATCGCCGCCGATGTCGATCACCGACTCACAGCGTTACCGCGAGGCGATCCTGATGGCGGCGGTCGCAGACGAAGGGCTAGAGGAGCTGATCTTGCGCCTGGTCGAAGATGACTACCCCGAGGCCTACCTGACCGGCCCTGGGCAGGACGCCGGCGTCGACGTACTCTCAGACCTCGGCGACCCACCCGAGCGCGGCTGGCAGGCAAAGAACCATTTCGACACGAGCATCGACTGGGGCAAGTGCCGGAAGTCGCTGGCCTCAGCGATGGCAGGCCCAAAGCCGCCCCACTACACCTTCGTCTTCCCGCGCAAGTTGAAAAAGGGCGAGCTCAAGCACTGGCTTGAGGAGTTCCGCCCGGCCGAGCTCGCCAGGTACAAGGCGCTGTTGAAGCTCGACTTCGAAGACGATCTCGCCCTGCAGCTGAAGGACCACCCCGAGATCGTCGACGAGATGAGCGGCGGGGCGCTCTCCGAGTACATGGCACCGCTGATCGCGGCCATGACGAAAACGGGCGCCAACCCCTTGGCTCCAAGGCCACAGCCGAAACCCGCAGCGGCTGCGGCGTCCGAGCTCGGCACCGAGATGGCAGTGAAGGCAAGGGAGATCGGAAGGCGCGACGGCCGCTTTGCCTACGGCCTAGGCGGCCGTGAGGCGGGCAAAGCAGATGAAGAGATCCCTGACCGGGTCGCACGCTTCGAAATGAGCCACCGGCGTGGCGAGCTACCGAGCTACTCGCTGGCGATGCGCGAGGGAGACTCGGTAATCGAGATCTCCGCCCAGCCACGCGACGGTGTCGAGATCGAGGCACCCGAGATCTGGTTCGCGCCAAACGAGGAGGGAATACAGGCGCGGATGGAGGCCCGCAACAGCCTCGCAAAGGGCAGGCCGATTGAGCTCTCCGGCGAGGCGGTCGGAGTGAAGCCAGCTGAGCTGCCCGAACACTTCGCTGAGCGCCTCGACGCCGACGGAATACTGCGCAATGGCACCGTCGGCCTCGGCCTCTCAGAGCTGGTGCCGCTGCAGATCACTCTCACAATCGATGGCGAGGAGTTGCGACAGGTCTTCGCTCTCTATCGAGTGCCACCGCTGCGCGATGGCTCGATCGCCTACGGCGGCGCCCTCGGGGGTTGCGCGATCTTCCTCGACATCGACCCCGTGAAAGGCGCCAATTTCGGCCCGGGCGTGAAGGCCGACGAACTGAACCTGAGCCTGACCCTAGCGGTGGCCGGTGAGACCGGCGCCGAGGCGATCCGTGGCCTGGGCTTCGCGCGAGCCTTCACGCAGGCAGGGCGACTGCGCTTCGACGCCCCTGAGCTCCTGCCTGAGGAGGGCTTGGAGATCGGCCGGGGAGATGGCAAGGCCGAAAACGAGGAGACCTGGGAAGCGGCGGCGGTCGTGGCGGCGGCGCTCGACGCACTGGAAAAGCGAGACGGCAAGCGACGGGTGATGCCAGATAGCGTCTCACTGCGCGACAGGATGGCGGCGCAGATGGTCTTCCAAGTACTGAGCGACGGTGGAATCGAGGCAAAGACGGAAGGCGAGTTTGAACTCCCAGTCCCCATCGCGGCGGTTGATGGCAAGAAGCCGAATGAGCTCCTGAAGCTGCGGGTCGAACTGCCACCGATCGCCGGGATGAAGACGGGGGCCTTCGCAATCGAGGAACTAAAGGACATTGAGGTCCTTGAGGCGATCAATGGCAAAGGCGAGATGGCGCGGCTGCGCTGCCGGAGCGCTGCAGGCGGCGGACGGATCGTGCTGAGGCTGGAGCGACCCTGAACGGGAAGGCTAGTCCCGAAAGTCTGGGCTCCCTCAGAGAAGCTTCAGGAACTCGGCACGATCCAATCCGGAGGCGCTGACGATCTGGTTGAGAGTTCCCTTGGCCAGGTCGCGGCTATGCATCGGGACGACGACCCGATGAGCGTGATCGGAATGCCGGAAGACGTGATGGCTCCCCTTGATCCGATCGAGCTTCCAGCCACAGCGCTCCAGCCCGCGGACCGCTTGGCGCGGCGTGACGGCCGGGAGCCGCGGCGTCACGCGGCGACGGTGACTCGCTCGATCTCGACCGGTCCGGGGATGGGGTCGCCGTGCGCGACGAGCGATTCGATGTAGACCTCGATCGCCTCGCGAATCATCGATAGGGCCTCTTCACGGGTCTCTCCCTGGGTCGTGCAGCCGGGGAGGGCAGGTACGGCCACGCTAAACCCACCCTCGGCCTCGGGCGTCAGCACGACCTCGTACTCGCGGGAAGTGGCCATCGGTTCAGCTTAACTGCCTGAAGCGGATTGATGGCCATTCTGCGGATTGCGGCGGCCGGTGCCGGAAGAATGAAACCGGCACGTCGAGTTTCGGGCACTTCTGCGCTGAAGTTCCCAACTCGCCGCATATCGAAGCATATTCCCGCGTATTTGGGGGGATGCGTCCAGTTTCGTCAATCATGAAAGACCTGCAAATCGGCTTTATTTAGCTCAGAAGATCACGGATGAGCTTTCTAATTGCCATGCAGAAGGTCGTGGGTTCGAATCCCATCAGCCGCTTTTTCGCGAATCCCCTGCATGTGGTGGGGTTGGCTCCGGGGCGGGAGCCCGGAACAAAATCAAACCATCCCCGCATATCCCCGTTATTCCAGGCACTAATGCGCGTTAGTGCCTGGAGCCACCTGGATGCCCGGCGATGACGCCCACTTCCGCCGGTTGAAAGTGGACCAACCCCAAGTAGTCGCCATCTCGGGGGAAAGCGGCGCTCTGCCGGCTCAACTCAGCCCGGCGTGCTGTTTCGGCGTCGATGGAGTCGCCGCATCTTTTCGCGACTGCCGCAGGTGGACATCGAACACCAACGGCGACGTCCGCTGGTGTTGAGGAACAGCCAACCACAGTCGCGCCCGGGGCAGCGGCTGACACGCTTCAGGCGACTTGGATCCTGAAGCAGCCCGATTGCATCGGCGGCGATGGCGTAGCGGACCCGTCGTGGACCCCGTGCGGGCCAGTCAAGTTCGTAGGAGTCCTCGCCAGCCAGCAGAGCGGCGCGCTCGACGGCGTGGGCGTAGTTGCTCATCAGCACCTCGAGGTCCTTCCCGGCGGGCTCCTGGCCTCGGCTGATCAGAGAGAAGAGACGGTGCAGGGCGTCGCGCAGCGCACGGGCGCGGCGTAGCTCGGCGGCATCCGCCCGCTCGGCATCCTCGCCGAGCAACTCAAGGCGCCGGCCCCAGCGCTCCAGCATGTCCTCCGTGCGCAGCATGTCGGTCCGTTCGGGATCGACGTGCGCGTCCTCCGGCGACCAGTCGACGCTGTTGGCGTAATCCAGGCAGAGCGTCTCTCCCCATAGATGGATCGTTTCGGGCGCCCGCGACATGAGCTTTAGCTTACCAGTTAAATCTATTAACTGGTAAGATAGCCGCTTCCGAAATCCAACCAAAGGGGTGATGCGGGTGGCAGCGCGAGATGTGGCCAGCAAGGCCGTGGTGGCAGCGTGTATCTCCTGCAAGCTGCGCGTTCGCTACGGGGAGTGCGACCCCCAGGGTGTGGTGTTCAACGCCCACTTTCTCGCGTACTTCGACATCGGCATCACGGAGCTCTTTCGGGCGGCGTTCGGCGGCTACCAGGCGATTATCGACCGGGGCGTCGATTTCGTGGTCGCGGAGGCAGGGCTGCGCTACCGCCGCCCGGCGCATTTCGACGATGAGATGACGCTCGAGGTCGCTGTCACCGGGCTGGGAACCACGAGCATCACCACTGGCTATCGGGTCCTGCGCGAGGAAGAGCTGCTGGTTGACGGAACCCTCCGGCACGTTTTGGTCGAGCGGAGGAGGCTGGTCGAGCGCGAAGCGGACGCGAAGACCGCGATCCCGGACTGGATACGGGAGGGGCTCGCCCCTTACATCGTCAGCTCGGACCTGCGGGCGAGCGACTGAATCGCCGAGCCGCCGCTGAGACCGGCGGCGGCCCCGGCGGAATCAAACCATCACCTCCGATTTCGGGCACTTCTGCGCCGAAGTTCCCAAATCGCTGCATATCGGTGCATATCCGCACGTATTGCTGATCGCGGCCGTCAGCAGCGCCGCTACGAAACCCCTGCAAGGCGACACATTCGCGGCGCGCGGGTCTCGGAGATGGGCCTAATTGCCATGCAGAAGGTCGTGGGTTCGAATCCCATCAGCCGCTCTAAGGAAAAGCCCCGCTCCTGCGGGGCTTTTCGCTTCCTGAGCCGTCATAGCGTTACCGCTATGACCTTCTGACTCCCGGTTTCGCTGCCCATTTGTTGCCATTTCGCGCTCCGGGCAATTCGTTCCTGACGACGTGTCAGAATTGGACCCATGACGAAGGCCGAGCTTCATCAGATGGTCGACCGCTTGCCCGACCAGGCGGTCGATGGCGCGGCGGTCCTGCTCCGCGAGGTGACGGATGGCCGGATCGACCCCGACCAGGCTTGGTTCTGGACTCGCGAGTGGCAAGAGCGTGAGCGCGAGGCCGATGAAGACCTCGCCGCCGGCCGGGTCACTCGCTTTGAGAGCGACGAGGATTTCCTATCGGAGTTGGACGAGCGCACGAAGCCGCTCGATGCCGACGCGTGATGTCCTCGCGTCGTTCTGGCGCGATTGGGATCGGCTGAGTCAAAAGCAGCAGCGAGAGTTTCGCGCCGCCGTGGCGCAGTTCATTGCCGATCTTTGCGGACGGCGGGCAGGGCTTCCACCCACGCCTGCGCGTTAAGCGCTTTCAGGGCCATCCCGGCGTTTGGGAGATGACCTGGGCCTATGACGGTCGGGCGACCTTTCAGTACGGCGAGGAAGTCCAGCCCGGTAAGCCCCACATCATCTGGCGTCGCGTCGGCACTCACGCCATCTTTTGCCGACCTTAGTTCGCGATGCACTCGTTCTGTCGATCGTGCGGGGGCTGGAAACCCGATCAAACTGCGGCTGAGGACTCGACGGCCCCGGGCGGACCGAATATGGTCGGTGCTCCCACGATCAAGGAGGCTGCTGTCATGTATGTACGTGCCGTCAGGTTCACCGACGTATCTGCCGAGCGGATGCAGGAGCTCCTTGCTCGCATCGAGGAGTCCGACGGGCCACCGCCCGGCGTGCCCGCCACGGGTCTCAAGATCTTGGTCGATGAGGCCCAGGGAACGGCGGTGGTCCTTCAGTACTTCGAGAGCGCGGAGGACATGGAGGCCGGAGGCAAAGTGTTCAGTGCGATGGATTCGTCGGAGACGCCCGGCACTCGTGCATCGGTGGACATGTGCGAGGTGAAGCTCGAGCGAACGCTCACCTAAAGCCTTTGGCGAGTGCAGCACCGTGCCACACTCGCCACGTGCCGACCACTCGCCCTCGCCACACGATCACCGAGACCCCGCCGGTCCAGGCGGCGCTCGACGAGTTGCGGGCTAAGCTCAGTGAGGGCGAGCGGATCGACTTCGCTGAGCTCGTGACGCTCGGTGCCGAAGTCAAGGTGTGCCGGATGGCCACCGAGGACGCTGCCGCGGCCACAGCCCGTAGGAGACTGGCCGAGACGATCCGCACCGGTTCGTTTCGCTATGCCGTCGATTGTCGAGGCAGCTGACCAGGTTAAGCGCCTGGTCTGATCGCCAGCTACGACTCCTAGCGTGTTGTTGCTCGACAACTCCGCTTGGTCGCGAGTGGTCGCTGGGGGGCTGCCAACCGATCGGGCCGAAGCGGTGGCTGGCTGGCTCGAACAGCGTCAGCTCGCGATCTGCCTCCCTTTCTTGCTCGAGGCCGGTTACTCGGCTCGCGCAAGCGCTGGTTGCCAGGAGATGATGGATGAATTCGATCTGCTGTTCCCCCGCGTCGAGATAGCCGCCGCGATGGAAGATCGGGCCTTGTTGACCCAACGGGAGCTGGCCGCTCGCGGCCATCATCGCCTAGCGCCGATCGACGTCATGATCGCTGCCTGCGCGCACGAGGTCGCCGCGGGTGTTCTGCACTACGACCTGATCGCCGAGCACACGAGCCTGAGGAGCGTCTGGCTCGCCCCAGCCGGAACTCTGCAATTGTGTCATGCAGAAGGTCGTGGGTTCGAATCCCATCAGCCGCTTTTCGATTGCAGAGCCCTTCCGGCAATCCCGACATGTGATCAGGCGGTCAGTTGTTTGCCTGAGTGCGCAATCACATCTTGCGCAAATCGCTCGTTGAAGCCTGCAAGAAAGGCTACGGCAGCGAAAAAGGCCAGTTCCTCGTCGGGGGCGGATGAGATCGCCGGCAGCAGGCCACCGGCCAGGAATGCGAAGACCGCCATGCCGAGAATTGCTCCGATTACGGGTCTCAGCGCCCCAAACCGAAAAAGCATTCCATTTCCTGCGTGGGCGTCGAGCCGCAGTGATCCCGATGTCATGCGCTGTAGGACACTGACGAGTGCGCCTAGCGCGCCAGCCAGAAGGGCGACGCCGTCTGCGGCGGGGGTGTCGGTGAGATAGAACGCAACACCGATCGCTAGAGACACAAGTCCTATGGCTGTCGCTCCGAGCAGCATGCCCTTCGTGTAGCTCAGCTGTGCCTGTCGTTGAGCCGCGGCGTCAAACAGCGCCTCGGCCCGAGTGAGATCGGTCTCGATGACGACCATGCTCGCTCTGTAGGCGTCGGAGCGAGTGTCCCTTTTTTCATCGTGACTCTTCTTGCTTTCGCTAACCCGACGACTCTCTTGGGCAATTGCCGAGAGAATGGCGGTCATCACGTTGTATGCCCTGTCAATATGCGGTCGACGCTCCAGGTCGTTAGCTTCTTTTTGCTTTTGCTGTCGACGGGGCAGCTTGCCATTCTCGACCCTCGGCCACCATTCGGCTGCTTGGTCCGCGATTGCATCGGCACGGTGCAACAGACGCTGTGCGTCGGTCCAGGCGAAGTTGATCAGGCGCTCATGCACCATGAAGCTTGCACGCTCCGCGGTGACGAATGCCCCACTCCCGGTGCTTCCAAAGATGGCGATACGCACCCCGGGGCCGGGGCAGGCATTCTTGAACTCAATGCGACGCTGGCTATAGGTTCTCGCCCGCTTTCGCGAGACTTGGCCATCTGGAGCTTTGCGAAGATGCTTCGCACGAAGTGCAACAAGCGCCTGAAATTCGCCCACGGCTGTGTGATGGTCCACGATTAGTCCGACGCTCCCCTATAATGCATGCCTATGGATGGCGACATCGTTTAAGTGCCTAAATGCTCTACCTGTGGCTTAGTTTGTGAGCCGCTGCGGGCTTTGACGCATTCAATTGGGCTTGCCACATCGGTGCGGTGCGCAACGCTGCCATATTGATCAGGGCCTGTCAACCGATGGCCTTATGCGAATTTACCCAAGTCGATGCATGGCGAATTGCAGTGCTTGCTTGGCGGGCGCGTTCGCCTCAACGCCGCAATGAGATGCGCGTAGATCGTCAGGCGGGTCTGCGGCGGGTGGCCTAGCTGCTGCGCTGCGTAGGTGATCGGAGGGCTTGCTGGCGCCGATGAGCTTCGACGACTTCTTTATGTGATCGGAATGATCCCCGGCTGGGCCGCTACTCGCTCGAGCCACCTGCGCACCGCCGGGTATGGCTCGAGATCGAAGCCGGCGATCGTGAAGCGCTCGCTGACGAAGTACTCGTGGTCGCCAAGATGGCGCTCCATTGCATCGAGGGCGGCGCGGCCAGCTATGCGCTTGGCCTCGATCTCCGCTGCGGGTCGGGGGTCCTCTGAGATCGAGATCCAGAAGCGGAGCACAGCTATCGCCGGCTCGTGCTTGTACTGCTCGAAGAACATCCACTGCAGCACCTGAGCGCGCTCGTAGGGGTCGTCGGGCAGGTAGCGGCTGCCGTCGGCGAAGTACCAGAGGATCGCGTTTGACTCGCCAAGCGGGCGACCGTCCTCGAGGACCACCGTCGGCACGTTGAGCGAGGGGCTGAGCCCGTCGAGCACCTCGGCTCGATCCGAGTGATCGACGCCGACAGCTCCCGGCGCTCGAACTCGATGCCGAGCAAGCTGAGGAGCAGGCGGACCTTGTAGCAGTTGCCGGAGACCGGATTGTCGTAGATCAGCACTGTCATTGAGTGGCTTCCGCTGACTCTGCGTAAGAATGCGGCGATGGCGGCGGACCGACAATACGACCTGGTGCTTTTTGGGGCGACCGGGTTCACCGGTGGCCTGACGGCTCACTATCTCGCCGAGAGCGGGCCGGAGAACCTGCGTTGGGCTCTGGTCGGGCGCAACCAGGGGAAGCTCGAGACGGTGCGCGCCTCGCTCGAGCAGGTACCTGGATCTGGCCCGCCCATCCCTGACCTGCTGATTGCCGACGCCACGGACTCCGCCGCCCTGGCCAAGGTTGCCGAGGCGACGAAGGTGGTCGTTACGACGGGTTGGCCCATACGCGCTATACGGCGAGCCCCTCGTCGCCGCCTGTGCCGCGGCCGGCACCGATTACGTCGACCTGACCGGGGAGCCGGAGTTTGTCGACCGGATGTGGCTCAGCTACCACGAGCAGGCCCGGCGCAGCGGCGCCCGCCTGGTGCATTGCTGCGGCTTTGACTCGATCCCACACGATCTCGGCGCCTACTTCACCGTCAAGCAACTTCCCGAGGGCGTGCCTCTGACCGTCAACGGCTACGTGAGGATGGGGGCCGAGTTCTCGGGCGGCACCTTCCAATCGGCGATCAACGGGTTCGGGCGGGCACGGCAGACGGTTAGCGCCGCGCGACAGCGGCGCCAGGCCGAGCAGCGTCCCACGGGCAGGAAGGTCCACTCCGCGCCGGCGCGTCCCCGCCGCGATGCCGCCCTAGGCGGCTGGGTCGTTCCCCTGCCGACGATCGACGGCCCCGTCGTGCGCCGCTCGGCGGCGGCTCTGGAGCGCTATGGGCCGGACTTCAGCTACGGACACAACGTCGTCGCCAAGCACCTGGCGTCGGTCGCCGCGACCGCGGGGGGCGTCGGTGCGGCGCTCGTCTTCGCCCAGCTCCCCCCGACCCGCAAACTCTTGCTGAAGGCATCGCGGTCGCCTGGCGAGGGGCCGAGTGAGGAGGTCCGCGCTAAGAGCTGGTTCAAGGTGACCTTCGTCGGCGAGGGGGGCGGCAAGCGCGTGGTGACGGAGGTTGCCGGCGGCGATCCCGGCTACGACGAGACCGCCAAGATGCTGGCCGAGTCGGCCCTCTGCCTCGCCTTCGACGATCTGCCGCAGACGGCGGGCCAGGTGACGACCGCCGAGGCGATGGGTGACGCTCTCCTCGATCGGGTGCAGAACGCCGGAATCAGCTTCAGTGTGCCCGATCCAGGCCCGGCCTAGGTGAGCACGCGGCGCTAAACTGACGCTCGAAGTTCCTCGGGGCTGTAGCTCAGCTGGAAGAGCGTCGCGCTGGCAGCGCGAAGGTCAGGGGTTCGAGCCCCCTCAGCTCCACTAGATCGCTCTCGGTCGAACCCCGGCCAAAACCGAGATTCCTTTGCCCCGCCAGTTTCCGAAGCCGCAACGCTAGGTCCTCTTTGAGGACCACCGCGAATTCGGCAGTCGGCTGGGTGCCCGTAACGCCCTCCTGGCCCAGGAAGACTTTGGCGAAGACCGCTTGATTGAGCTGGCGGCGAAATACCGGCGTGGCTTTGCGATACGCGGCGGGCGACTTTGCCAGCAGTTGCCGCACTCGGGCGATGGCTTTCTCGCCTCCCTCAACGTCTCCTTTTGCCCGTCCAAGCTGAGATTCCGCAGCTTTCAGTCCCTGGTCTAGCTCGTCTTGCTTCTCCTCTAGGACGTGGAGCGGCACGGCCTTGGGATTGGCAAGGTGGCTGTCAACGAGCTGCTTCTGCTGCCCCCTGATCTCGTCCACCTTCCGCTCGATGCGCTCAACCTCTTTCTGTCGCGATCCGAGGACTCGGCGGAACTGCTCAGCCAGCGATGGCTCCAAAGCTGCAACCCGCTCAGCGTCGACCGGAATCTGTGTTTCGTAGTGGCTGGTGACGAACTTTTCAGCCTTCTCCACCGGCATATAGGGAAGGCCACAAGCCTTTTCCTTGTGCCGCCCTGAGCAGACGAGGTACTCAAACTTACGACCGTGGCGGCCGGTGCACTTCGTGTACATGAGTCGCTTGCCGCATAGGCCGCAATAGACGGTGCCGATGAGATAGTGGCCTTGGTGCTTCCGGGTCCGGTCGCCAGCCATCTGCTGTGACGTGAGAACCCGCTGCACGTTGTCGAACAATTCTTCGGGGATGAAGGTCCGATGCGTGCCCTCGTACCTCACGCCTCTGAACTCGATGATGCCGACGTAATACGGATTTCGCAGCATTTGATGAAGCGCGGATACGGGAACTTTCCCGGCTGGTCGTGTCGGCGTGGGCCGTGAGCGCAGGCCGCGACGGTATAGCTCGTCTGCCAAGGATTTCAGCGACCAATCGCCGGTCGAGTACGCGGAGAAGGCCCACTGCACCAGCGGGGCGCGCTCCTCGTCTATCTCGACATAGCGAATGTCGTTCGCCCCATCCCATTTACGCCTGTTGAGGTAGCCAAGCGGCGCGCGCCCAGGGGTGCCACCGAGCTTGGCCTTAGTGACCCGCCCGTCAGTGATCTTGATCGCCAAGTCGCGGGAATAGTACGCATTGATCCCGGTAAGGACGGTATGCAGAAGCATTCCCTGCGGCGAGTCGTCGATGTTCTCGGTCGCAGAAACCAACTCCGCGCCGGCATCTTTGATTTCGGCATGGGCGGCGAAGTTGGTCAACTCGTCTCGGGAGAATCGGTCCAGCTTGTAGACGATCACGTAGTCGATGTCGTCTCGTAGCTTGAGCGCCGCGATCATTTCCCGCAGCGTTTTGTAGAAACCGCGACTGGCCGACTCAGCCGGGGCGATCCAGTCTTTGACTATCGCTGCATCGAGGCTTTCTGCCTTGCGGTGGCAGGAGTCGCGCTGCATCTCAATCGAATACCCCTCCTCGGCACCGGCTCGCCGCGTTTGGCCCGATGAGGACACTCGCAACAATGCGAACGCCTGCTTTCTCGGTTCGCTCACCGCGCCGCCTCCGGCTCAAGCAGGCCGAGTTGATCGAAGCGGTAGCGCATCGCCGGAGCGCTGACCCGAAAGCGCCGAGCAAGGACTTGAGGATCGCGGAACCCCTCGTCGTAGAAGCAGCGCTTGAGCCAGGCGCGCGGCATCGTCAGGGAGGCGGCGAAGTAGTCCGCTGCCTGTTCGGCGGCTTGTTCCGCCGAGCCGAACCGCGAATCCTTGTAGATCGCTTCTCGCATCGGGTGGTCGATCAAGTGCTTGAGTTCGTGGCCGAGCGAGAAGACCTGACGACCCCGACTGTCGTTGCTGTTAATCAGGATGCGCCACTTGCCACGCCGCCAGCGCACCGCGCCGGACAGATGGCGAGCCGGGAGGTAGTGAACTTCGACACGGGGCAACGCCGCGACGGCTTCCACCGGGAAGGGTGGCTCGATGATCCGCAGCCGTGCAAGGAGACGATGCGCCTGGCGCTCGGCAATGGATCGCGCTTCCCAGGGCGCCAGCGCTCGGCGTGGGCAAAGCAAGCGGCACTCGGCAACAGCGCTTCTCATCGCCGCCCTCCCTTCTTGCCGTCCAACTGCTCAAAGAGGCGCGTTGCTTCGAGGAGCTTGCGATCCGAAGCGCCCGGAAACTTGAGGCGGAAATACGGCTCTGGATCGGGCAGCAGGTCAGGGTCATAGCCTCCCTTTTCAAACAACTCCTCGTAGCTGATTTCCAAAGCCTGAGCCAGCGGCTCCAACTGATTAACGCTCGGCAGGAACTTGTCGGTTTCCCAGTAGTGAAGAGCAGACCTGCTCGTACCGACCTTCTCCGCAAGCGCTTCGGTGGTGAGGCCAACCGCCTTGCGACGTTTGGCGATGTACTTACCGAACTGTGGTTTAGAAGTCATAAGCGTGTGTTCAACTGTTGAACATTGTCTCGCTGATCTGAAGCGGTTGCAAGAAGCCAAGCAGTGAAAAGCGGGGCGACCTGAACGCATGAGTGTGTGTCCAGGCCGCCCGCATTACTACGCCTTGAGGGCCTCGATCTTGGTCTCGATTTCGGCCTTGCGATCTGCGGCGCTGTCTTTCAGCGCGTCGTACTCCGCTTTGGCCTCGTCGGCCCGTTCCTTCGCGGCGTCTACCTCGGCGTCAATGGCGTCGCGAGCTTTCTCCAGCGTGGCGATGGCTTGATCCACCGCACCGTCCGGCGTCGTCTCTTGAACGCGGGTGCGGGTCAGCCCGAGTTCCTTCCGGGCCTGGTATTCCGCTCCGCGGATCGAGCTCGGCTTCATGTCGAACTCTTTGCCGACGACGACCTGGGCCTCTTTCTTGGTGATGCCCTGCTCTTTGACGACCGCCTCAACGCGCTCGTAGATTTCCTGGTTCTTGCTCTTGTCGCTCATGCCAGGAACCTCCTCTTGGGTAGTGGATGGCTGTGGCGGCGGGCAGAAAGGTGTGCACCCCCTTCCGCTCGCCGTGGAGCCGTCCACCACTGCCTGCTTCTCAAGGTCCGCATCCCGCCCTCCCGAGCCGCCGCTTGGCGAGACGGGTGAAGGTGGGGTTCAGTTCGACGCCGAGCCAGTCGCGGCGATGCCGTGCCGCGACCAGGCCGACGGTGCCGGTGCCGAAGAAGGGATCGAGGACGATGCCGGGACGGCTCGGCGCGAAGCAGTCGCAGCGCCGAAGCTCACCGGTCTTGCGGACCTGGATCACGCCCTCGCTGGTGCGGCGTCGAACGATTCGCGTCGGTCGGGTCCAAGCGCGATCACATTGGACGCAGATCCGCTCCGGGCAGGACGCGAGGATCGGCCGCTCGATCAGGCGCTCGGGAAACGTGGCCTGATGGCCGAGCCGGTCGACGGCGGTGGCCATCGCCCAAACGTCGCCGGGATTCTTGCCGCGCGGGTTGCCGATCCGACCGGCTGCGCGGAGCTTTCCGAGCCCGTTGTTGTGGCCCTGGTAGAGGCGGCCGAGGCTGGCCGGAGAAGCGTGGCCGATCCGCTGGGCCGAGCGGTGCGGGATGCGGATCGCGTCGAGGTCGAAGAAGTAGCTCGGCTCCTTCGTCGCGAAGATCATCGTCTCGTAGGTCGGGCTGAGGCGATCCCGTGCGCTCTGCGGCATCGGGTTCGTCTTGTGCCAGATCGCGACGTTACGGACGATCCAGCCGTCCCCGGCAAGCGCGAGCGCGATCCGCTGCGGAGCGAGCAGCAGACCCTTGGCGGGCGCTCCCTGGCGGGGATGGCGGGAGTGGGCATCGCCCAGGTTCAGCCAGAGCGAGCCGGTCGGCTTGAGGAGTCGGTGAATTTGGCGCAGGATCGTCCGCAGGTTCTCCACGTACTCGATCACCGTCGGCTCCTGGCCGAGTTGACCGGCGCGGCCGTAGTCTCGGAGAGCGGCGACATAGGGCGGGCTGGTGACGCAGGTGTCCACCGACTCGGGCAGCTGGTCGGCCAAGACACGGCGAGCGCCGCCAGTGATGATCGTGTTGCGTGGCAGCACCTTCACGGCTTGCCCCCGATCAGTACCTCGGTGAGATCGTTAGCGAGGACGACCTGCCACAACGGCCACGTCTCCGTCGGCTGGTTTGTGAACAGATCGACCAGCACCCCCTTTCGCTCCTCGCTCGGCACCGCGAAGACGACGCGCGGGAAGTACCCCCGGCGCTCTTGCTCCCGTCCCGTCTCCCAATACTGGCGATAGGCGCGCAGCTTCACCCCGAGCGTCGAACGCGACTCCGTGTCCCGGTCGATCTCCACGAAAGCGGCACGTTCGACCTCGCCGACGCCGAGCCGGACAAACGCATCGGGCTTGAGGTAGGCGGTGCCACCGTGGGCGCTGGTGAAGCGCCGCCAGGACAATGGCTCGGCGTCGAAGTCGAGGACCTCCACCGCTCCGGCCCGCTGACGTTCGCTGAGGCTCGCGAAGACCTCGGAGACAGCGAGGCGGTGCGCGAGGAAGGAGAGGGAGGGTGTCCAGGGTCGCCGCCGATGCTGGCCGCCGGCAGGCCCGCAGGATGAAGCGAGCCGCTGGCCGATGGAGTCCAGGGACCAGACCGCCGCTTTGGAGCCAGCGCGGACGCCGCCCACCTGGCGCTCCAGCTTGACGACGACCTGGCGGCTGGCGAGCGAGGCTAGGAGCGCGGGAGCCTGACGAGCTGCGGAGCGAGGCGTGAGGTCTGCGAAGTGGATGCGGCGAAGCTGCTCGGTGGTGGCGATCCGAAGCCGATCCAGAGTGTCGATGATGGCCCTCTCCCTCGGCGTCAGGGTTCGCTCGAGGTGGGCGATCCGCTTCCTCGTGGCATAGCGACGAGTCACGAATCCCTCCTCGTTTGGGGTGGGATAGTCGTTGCGCGATCCGAGCCGTGCGCGGCAGCGGGGCTTGCGATGCGCCCGCGCCTCGCAGACGCGAAATGAAGGCCGAGCCGAATCACGATGTCCTCCGTCGCTCACCGACCGGCGCGGGCCTGCGCGGGCCTTGGGTACGCTTTCTGATTGCGGCATCGACGTCGGTGGCCGAAGTGCCGTAACGCTTACGAGAGACGGCACGAACCTTCTCGACCGAACCGAGCGGATCGGGAGCCGGTCGGGTGCGGAGGCTCGCCGGGGGCGCGACAGCCGAGCCGACCGAGACCGCCGCGTAGCCCTCAAAGGGCCCGAGCCCTTGTAGGTCGGCCGCTTGGAGGTACGGGGCGAACTCGCGAGCGAAGGCGGCCGCGTCGGCGGCAGTCGTCTGCATGACGAGCCGGGACCGACAGTTGGCAAGGACCGCCTGGCGGGTCTGCGGATCAAGCTGGGCAAGGTGCTGATGCGCGAGCGTCCAGGCGACCCGGTAGCCCCGGCTCTGCGCGACCGCTTCGGAGAAGACCGGCGAGAGCGCGGCGAGGTCTTGGAACTCGTCGCACATCACCGTCGCGGGGCGGCGGTCGGCCGGGGTGAGTCCGGCGCGGGCCTGGATTGCGGTCCACAGCCGGGAGACCATCGCCGCCCCGATCAGGGCGGCGGCGTCCTGACCGACGAGGCCCTTGGCGAGGCTGACGAGGACGATCTTCCCGTCTTCCAGGGCGTCGGCCAGGTCGAGGCCGTCTGCCTGCCCGATCACGGCGCGGACGCGGCGGCGCAGGGTGTAGGTGCGGAGCTTGTTCGCGAGCGGCGCGATCGCCTCACCCTGAGCGGCCGGAGACAGCGAGCCGTACCAGGACCAGAAGGACTCAAGCACTGGCTCGTCCAGGCCGCCGACGAGCTTTTGGCGGAAGGCCGCGTTCGTCAGCAGCGGCTCGACCTCGCAGAGCGTGAAGCCGCCCTTCGCGGTGAGGGTGGTGAGGCAGGCCCGCAAAATGTCCTCGCTGCGCGGGCCGAGCCCGGCCGCGCCGTAGCGGTGACGAAGCTCGGCCACGACGTGATCCACAATCAGGTCGGACTCGCCGCTGCCGCCAATCAGGTTGAAGCCGACCGGCGCGGCATCGGCCGGGTCGAAGACGATCACGTCGCCCCGGCGCTCGGCCGGGATGCGGTCGGCCAGGTCCGCGATCAGGTCGCCCTTGCTGTCGATCACGATCAGGCCGGGGTGGGACTTCGCCTGCATTAGCTGCACGGCGAGGCTGGTGAGGATCGTGGACTTGCCCGCGCCGGTCGGAGCGCAGACGTGGAGCCCTCGCCGCGCCTCGGCCTGGGTGACAGCCACCGGCCGGGAGCGTCCAGCCACGGTGGAGTCGCCCAGCACTAGGCCGCGCCGGGGCACGTTCGCGGCGGGGGGTAGCTCGCGGCTGTTGGCAAGCGTCAGGCCGGGAAGCTCGGGAGCCTCCACCGGCACGGCCCAGGCCGCCGCCAACTCGTCAGCACCGATGATCGAGCGGCCGGGGGTCATGCGCTCGACCCGACCCGCGACCGCCTGGCTCGGCAGCAGTCGCCGCACCAGCCGAGCTTCGGGCCCGTTCAGCGCGTGGAAGGAGCCAAGCAGCCGCGCGATCAGTTGCCTTGAGCGAGGAGCGGAGGGAGCAGCGACGGCTGCCCGGATCGCTACCACGAACTGCGGCTCGACCGGCTGGGGCTCGGGATCGACCCCACGCCATGAAGCGATCCACCGAGCCGCCGCTCTGGCAAGCGGGTTGGTCGCGGTCGGCGTGATGACGTACTGGAGGACCGCGCGCTCGTCCGCGCCGAGCGGTTGCAGGCTCGCGAGGATGCCCGCGTTGCCGCTGGCGATGGTGTCGGTGCGAAGCTCTCCGTCGCCCTTGGCCTGTAGTTCGCGGGCGAGGGTCAGGCCGCGAGCGGCTCCCATCGATTCGTCGTCAACGCGAAGCCCTGGGACTGCCGCCCGCAGCGAGCCGGTGACGTACTCGGCGCGGCTGGTTGGCATCGCCAAGACGTGCCGGACGCCTTCGGCGGTCGCCCGTACCTCAAGGGTCACGGACGGAGCCGAATCAAGCCGCCACCACGGCGGCAGGAGCCCCGCCAGTGATCGCGCCGCCGCGAGGGCCTGATCCGCCTTCACCGTCCGGGGAAAGGTCAGCTGGACCTCCACCACCTCGCCGGGTTCGTTCAGCAACCGGGAAGCGAAGACGAGGATGCCGATCAGCGCCAAGAGGATCAGCGCCTCAGTCATGCTTCCGCCCCTCTCGTTCTTCTTCAACTTCGGCCAGCGCCATCGCGATCAAGACCGCGATGTACTTGTCCCAATCAATCGGGTCACGAAGCTCAGACCACACGGTGATCCGTGGCGTATCGGTGCCTTGAGAATCGTTCTGGTGCTGCTGCGTACTCATTTGCTCAAGTGTTGAACACTGTTTCCAGTGTTGTTCAACTGTTGAACACCGTCCAGCAAGCAGCAGCCGGATTGCAGAAGTCGGGGGCTGTTTGTCATACCTTCAACGTCAGCACCTCCCGCAAGCAAGCAGACATAAATGCGCCAGGACTAGGCGTGGTTTGGGACGATTCCGGGGTGGCCAGCCGCAAGACCACCCGGCGGAGAAAACGGCTCCTCGCTGATGCTGAACGAGTGATCCGCGAACGCTACGCGGAGTTCGGGCTGGCCCTCTCCGAGATCGCCGAGGAGGCGGGCTGCTCGCCCCGCCAGCTTCAACGGGTCTTCCGCGAGCTGGCCGATACCGACTTTCGGAGTTACCTACTGAGAGTCCGCATGGAACAGGCGCACCGGCTCCTCAACCGCGAGAAGGACAGCCTAACCGTCCGGGCTGCAGCGCGGGCGGTCGGCTACAAAGAGGCCAGCGGCTTGCTGCAGCAGTTCAAGCGCTTCTACGGCTACAACCCGTCCGAGATCCAGCCGGAGGGACCGAACTACGATGACATCTGGCGGGGGGTCGAAGCTAGGGACGGTGGCCGCTAAGCGTCAACCCAGATTGCAAGACGGCCTGCTTTGAAAGCCGCTATTTGCACAAAAATCATCGGCCAACGTAGGCTACGAGGGGTATTGACTGTTCCCACGTGGTCTTGTTAGTTTGAACATGCAGCTTGAGGAGGGCTTACCCAGCCAATGCTAGTTCTTTACCAGTCAAGGCTTCCTCTTTCATAAGACTTTCCTGCTCGGCAGCGGGTTACTCCTGCGCTCTGTGACAAGAACCGAGCGGGAATGACCAGCAAGTACCTCTGGTCAGGGCGGCGCATTCGTCATCGAGCGCGTCGCCCAGATCTGCCCTGAGAACGCCTGGCCGCCGGTCGAGATCGCTATTCAAACCGATCCGAGCGGCCAGCGTTCTCTCCTTTCTCGGCCCATTGAGTCCATTATCAGTTCCTCGAACTTCTCAACGACTCGCTGGGCCTTTTTTATGCAATTTGGGCGAAACAAAACGGCGAAAGGTCTTGTAGAGAACGATTCGTTCCTATACGCTCATCGGCGTCACAGAGTACGAGCAGGAGTACGGCTATGCGGTCTCGATCTTGTAAGCCCGCTGAAAATCTGCAACCTCTAAATCAGCTTCACATTCCAGCCGACGGCTTTGCCGACGGCTGCACGCGATTCAACACGGAGGGCGACTCGACAGGGGCCAGACGTTGAGTGAGCAAGGGCTGATACGTCACGACTCGCCGCCATCGGACGAGTCAACGAACGGCACGCCAATCCCCCGAAAACGCGGCCGCACCGGCTGGCGCCCCGCTTTTTTCGCTGGCGTTGACTCACGGATTCTCAATCAGGTGTCTTCGGAGTGGTCGTTCTACGACCTCCTCGGCATCGCCGTCTTCGGCTTGACCTGTTTCAGCGGCTTCTCGGCGACGTTGGCGCTGGGCTATGTCCTGGCGACGCCGGCCCTCCACCTCTGGTGGTTCGGGGCGCTCTGGACGATCGGTCTGCTCTTCTGCGTTGAGCGAATCATCCTGTCGGTCCCGACGACGCGGAAGCGCTCCACCTTTTACGCCAGCCTCGCGTTCCGAGGTTCCCTGTCGATCGTGCTCGCGCTCATGTTGGCTGAGCCCATGCTGGTCAGGTTGAACGAGCGTGAAGTCAACAGCCAGCTTTCGGTCGAACATCGCGAAACCCGCGAACACGCCGACGCTGCGATCCGGGCGCACTTCAACCCGCTGATCGAAGAAACCAAAGAAGAACTCGACCTCACTCGCAGCCGCAAGATCAAATTGCAGCGGAGGGTCAAGGAGGAACGGCGACGCTACCGCGAAGGGCTGGAAACCGGCTGTACCGCAGGTTGCCTGCATGCCAGCGAAGCGGCGGCCGAACTGGAAAGCCGCCTCCGGAAAGTCGAAGAACGCAACGCCCATCGCCAGCCGGACCTCCACGCGAAGATCGACCGGCTCAGCGACGAACGCGCCGAACGCATCGAAAAAGAACACGAAGCCATCGAAAACGACGATGGATTCTGGGCGCGGATCGGTGCCTTGTCGGCAGTGGTCGAACAGCGCCCCTACATGACGTGGGAGCTGTGGGGACTTCGCCTGGGCTTCTTCCTCTTTGACCTCGCCCCACTCCTGGCCCTCATCTTCTATCTGAAACGGGATGCCCCGAAGCCATATGAGGACCTGCGGGTCGCCTATTGGCATTTGGACGCACTTGCGGCCAAGGAGATCCAAGGCAGCGCCGAAGTGCAGGAGCACGAAATCAACGAGCGCACGAAGACCGACAAGGAAATCGCCCAGGCCGAAATCATGCTCGAGGCGGATCGCCGGATTGCCCAAGCGGGACTCGACGGGGTGCTCGGAGCCAGGGACCGGACGCCGCACGAGCCGGAACCGCCCGCCTCCAAGCGCAACCTCACGGACTTCATCCGCAACATGCGCTTCCACGAGAACGAGCCGGTTTCGGTATCGCCAGAGCTCCGGCGGGGAGGCATCATCGGCTCGATAGTGATCGGCGTCTGCGCCATGCTGGCGACGCTCTGGTCTGTAGCGAGCGGACACGCTGCGACCGGCCTGTGGCTCGCCGTCGGCCTCCTCTGCGGAGTGGCGGTGCTGGCCTTCTCCACTCACGGATTTCGCCGCGCACCAGCGTGGGCGCTCTGGGCAATTTTCGCCGTTTTGATTCTCGGCCTGGTGCTGCCGTTTGGCCTCTTCCTCGCCAATGTCTAAATGAAAGGAACGCAAGCATGAATCCTGTACTCACCAAGTCCGAGCTATCCGCCGAGCACCCGCGAAACGTCGTCGGTCGGTTGCTCTCCGAAGCCGCTCCGGCTCCGCCGGCCTCGCTAGAGCCGGTGATCGCCCGCTGTGTTTCCACGCTGGAACGCCGGGCACCGGAAACGGTCGCAACCGCGCGCGAGGCTGGCGTTGACATCGAACATCTCGGCATTGCCCCGTTGTTCTCCGAGCCCCGCTTCTACGAGGGTGACGGCGAGACGGACTGGGTGTTCGGCCCCGCCGATCAACCAGACGACGTGGTAGTTCCACGGAAAGAGGCGCGCAACCTGACCCGGTTGGCAGACATCGGCCTCGGCGGGGATCTCGTCTACATCGCCCACGAGGTCCCGAAGGAGCAGGCTGCTGATCTCCGGGCAGCGGCCGCCTCGGGCAATCGGGAGGTGTCGCGGGACCGGACCCAAGAGTTGGTCGGGCCGGTCCCTCCGCCAGCAGAGTCGGTCGCCCTCGACGAAAAACTGGCTCACCGCTCAACCCAAGTGACGAACGCAGCCCGCCGAACGCTGATGGTGGCTGGCGCGGCAGCCGCCGGGGTGGTTGCGGCACCCGTGGTGCTGGTTGGTGGCGCGCTGGCGTCACTGGCAACGCTCGATCCCGTGATCGTCACGGCGACCCCGGCGATTGGGAGCAAGCCGGGGACACCGGCGAGCTGGTTCGTCGTGGCGCGGTGGGACTGGTGATGCCGTGATTTGGCGTGCAGTCCTAGAGCGTTGGTTGCTATCCGGGTGGGGTGGACGGCTGGCGTCCCTGGCGGCTGCGCTTTTCGCGGCCGGATGGGTCGCTGGCAACCTCAGCATGGACTCAATCGCCCGCCAGTTCGGCGGGGCCGCGATCTTTGTCCTTTCGGTTCTACTGGCTGCCCTATTCATCCGTCAGATTTGGCGAAGCCAAACGGGTCCGCGGCCATGACGAACACTCACTCATTTTCAGAACAAGGAGTGAATCACTACGGGCCGCTCGAACACGCCGTCGCTGTCCGACCTGTAAGGCAGTGCCGAGCGGCTTGCGGACGAAGCCTGAGCGCTCCCCAGGGTGGAAGATTCCGGCGGGCCAGAGCAGGGTGCCCCTTGCGGGGTCCCTCCCTGTGGCCTGCGCTCCGGCCCGCCGAACTCTCCCTACCCAGGGTGCTCGTCGCCCTCGTTCGGCTCGATCCGCAGCTCGCTCAGCGGATAGGTGATCCGTTCGGAGCCGGAGCGGAGGATCACGATGGGCGTGCCCGTGCCGTCCTCAAGGCCGATGCCCTCGAAGGTCATGGCCTGGCCCTCAGTTGTGTCCGGCAGCGAGACGGTGACGGGATCGCCGCTTTTGATCACGAACAGCTTGTCCATCAGTCCTCGTCCTCCTCGTTCTCGCTCAGGAGCTCGTAGGCGCAGAGCGCGGCCTGGGTCGGCGCGACGAGCGAGTCGGGGCGGTTGCGAAAGTCGTGGTGGTGAAAGAGCCCCCGCCCGGCCAGGTCGAGTACGGCTTGCTCGATTCCGTCGCGCTCGCCGAAGTCCCTCGGGGAGCGGGTCAGTTGCCGGACCAGTTCAGAGACGGTGACCTGGGCGGGATGCAGATCGATCACCGCGATCAAGACGGTGTGCCGGGTGATCCGGTCCTGCTCGGCGGTGGAGAGCCGTTTCGCCGTGAGGCAGCTACGCTGATCGCGCATGGGAAGTACCCCTTCCTGTGCCAGCCCCGGGGGCGTTCCACCGCCGCCCGGGGCATTTCCAATTTTCAGACGGTGGCCACCATAGAGCGAAGAAGAAAGCGTCCGCAACTAGCGATTTCCCACCTTTGCGGATCGCCGTATTAGACAGACAATAGAGTTATGCCAATACCTGGAGATAACCCCATCGAGCACGCAAGTGAGGATCTGCTTGGGCGTGCCCCGCTTGCCGCGTCCTTTGCCCGCCAGGTGCTTGCCTTGGATGCATCCCGAGGAGCAGTCGTTGGCATCCTCGGAAAGTGGGGATCGGGGAAGACTTCCTTCGTAAATATGGCGGCAGACGAGTTCGATACTGCCGACTCGCCTGTTTTGAAGTTCAACCCCTGGATGTTCAGCGGCGCTGAGCAGCTGGTTGAGTCCTTCTTTGTAGAGGTAGCGGCACAACTCAAACTACGGCCAGGCTTGGCAGAAATTGGCGAGGACCTAGCCGACTATGGGGAGGCATTCGCAGGTCTGGGCTGGCTGCCCGTAGTTGGACCGTGGATAGAGCGCGGGCGAGGAGCCGCGAAGGTGCTCGGCAAGTACCTGCGCCGGAGGCGAGAAGGTACCCAAGGGCGCAGGGAAAAGCTCAACAAGGAGCTGGCCCGCCTAGAGCATCCGATCATCGTCATCCTTGATGACATCGACCGGCTTTCCACGGACGAGATTCGCGATGTCTTCAAGCTGGTACGTCTTACCGCAAGCTTCCCCAGCATCATCTATGTCCTGGCTTTTGATCGGGAGCGGGTCGAGCAAGCATTGACTGAGGAGGGCGTCCCCGGCAGGGATTACCTGGAGAAGATTCTTCAGGTGGCAGTTGATCTACCTGCGATCCAAGGGCAAGTCCTAAATCAGCAAATTTTCGACGCCCTGAATTCAACGCTAGGGCAGGCCGAGAACGCTGGCGAACTCGACCAAGAAGCGTGGCCGGATGTCTTCATGGAAGTTATCCGGCCGCTCGTCAGAAATATGCGCGATGTTCGCCGCTACCAGGCAGCGGTTCATGGATCGCTAGCCGAGCTGGGAGATCGCATCGCGCTAGTGGACCTTCTCGCAATGGAGGCAGTCAGGGTTTTCCTGCCCGATGTCTTCCGCGAGATTCAGAAGAATATAGAGGCCCTGTGCACGCCATCCGAATCGTTGATGGCTCCGGGACATCGTGAGTCCCCGCATCTGAAAGAGGGAATTGAACACCTTGTAGAGGCAGACAAAGATCATACTGAGGTAGTCGAAGCGCTCATTATGCGCTTGTTCCCGTTCGCCGAGAGGCACCTCGGCGGCACTCACTACTCCGGGAATCATCAAAACCTAATGCTTCGCAACCGGCGGATTGGGCACGAAGCAATCCTCCGCCTCTACCTGGAGCGAGTCGCGGGCGAACAGCTAACGAACTTCTATGACGCCGAGCGAGCGTGGCTCGTAATGGACGACCAAGAGGCTCTCAATCGCTTTCTCCGATCACTCCCTGAAGAACGACAGGAGGACGTCATTTCTTCGCTTGAGGGCTACGAGGATGAGTATCGAGCCGAGCAGGTAGTGCCCGCGGTCGTTGTTCTAGCCAACCTTCAGCCCGGCCTCCCGGAGAAGCCTCGCGGAATGCTCGGCATGGACTCTCGGATGACCGTGCATCGTGTGACGTACCGCTTGCTCAAGGCCCTCCCGGATGAGGCTGCCATCGAAGAGGCCGTAAGGGAGATTCTTCCTCAGTTGGCAACGCTTTCCGTGAAACGGGAGATCATCTTTCAGGTTGGCCACCACGAAGGGGCGGGTCACAAGATGATCTCCGAGGACGCCGCCAAGGACATCGAGGCTGAATGGCGCGCGGAGGTCCAGGCCGCTTCGCCGTCGGATTTGCCTCGGGAGGACGACCTTCTGCGAGTCCTCTATTGGGCCGGGCAGAACCTGGAGGCGGATGAGCAGCCTCCACAGGTACCAGCCGATCCCAGCGTGACGCTGACCGCGTTGCGCAGCGCTAAGACCGAGACTCGAAGACAGACGATGGGGCAGCGGGCAGTCGAGCGGACTCCCGTATTTGCCTGGGATTCGCTGGTTGGCCTCTACGGCGATGAAGAGACCTTGATTGCCCGGATCGAGGAGTTGAAGGCATCAGACATCGCCATCGAGGACGATCTTGCAGCCTTGATCGACAAATATCTCGGCGGATGGAGGCCGCGAGATTTTGGCGGCGATGACGACTAAGCAACGAGAAAGGGAGGTCATTCATGTCAACTGAGTTCGCGGGGAAGGCCCTCGAAGCACTTGAGAACGTCGAGATTGAGGTCGGCGATGCCAAGGGGGAATCAACGAAGCTTCTCGCTTCCGCGGTCGTCTTTGCCCTGCTCGATGTTGCTCGCGCGGTTCGCTCCCTCGGTTAGCCGGGGGCTCATGGCTCAGGCATCTTCTCCAGCAGATGCCTAAGGCGCCTCTGGAAATCGGGGTTCGACAGACGTCCACCCAACTCCACTTCTCAATTCATCCCCCCTGGCTGTCGATGCATGGGCGATGAGCACCGCCAACCAGCATGTCTTCTCGCACGGGATACGGGACACGCGGCTGGCGCTGGAGGGATGGAGCGAGCAGCGATGGGCGGTGCTGTGGGGTTGGGTGGCGCTCAGTCTGGCGATCGCATTGGCTCTACTCGGGGCGGTCTGGGTTGTCGCCGGCATGCTCACTCCGGACATCACGCCGATCCACCTGCCGGGTCTGACCGAACCCGCTGAGCCCGGGGACCTGCTGCCGATCCTCTGGCGCAACTCGCTGGTCCTGGCCCTGCACGGGACGGCTTGCGTCGCCGGTTTCATCGCCGGCGCCTCGATGCCGATTGCCGCGGCCCAGCGGACCGGTTTCTCGCGCTGGGTCCACGTCAAGGCGGGCGAGCTGGCGATCCTCTTCGTCTGTGCGGTGACACTCTTCTCGCTTTCGACGCAGGCCCTCTACCTCGGCTTCCAGGGGTCGACTGTCGCCTTCCAGCTCCATATCTCGATCGCGACCCTGCTGCTCAGCGTGCTCCCGCACGCGCTACTCGAGCTGACCGCGCTCTTTTTGCCGCTCGCCGCCTGGCTGATCGCCAGCCGCCGCGGCGAGTGGAGCCAGCTGCTTGCGGCGACCGTGGTCACAGTTCTGATCGCGATCCCGTGCCTCCTAGTTGCGGCGACGCTCGAGGTCTACGTCTGGCCCAGCATCCTGGAGCTGCTCTCGCCAGTCGTCTGATCCGCGCGGCGCGCTCGTAGGATGCCGAGCGTGCCCGCGAGCGGCGCCTCGCGGCTGTCGCGAAAGCCGTCGGCGAGGGCACCCTTTGGATGGCCTGGCCCAAGCGCTCCTCTGGAGTCGAAACCGACATGACCGAGGACGCGATCCGCGAGGTGGTTCTCCCGGCTGGACTCGTCGACAGCAAGGTCTGCGCGATCGACGAGACCTGGTCCGGCCTGCGTCTGACCAAGCGCCGAACGTAAGATCGCGCTTCATGGCTGGGTACGACCCAAAGGAGATCGAGCGCAAGTGGCAGCAGGTTTGGGCCGATGAGAAGACCTGGGAGGTCGCCAATCCCGGCCAGCCCGGCTACGACGACGCGAAGCCGAAGTCCTACGTGCTCGAGATGCTGCCCTACCCCTCGGGCGAACCGCACGTAGGTCACCTGAAGACCTACGCCGTGGGCGACGCGATTGCGCACTTCCGTCGTCGTCACGGCTTCGAGGTGATTCACCCGATGGGCTACGACTCCTTTGGCCTGCCGGCGGAGAACAACGCGATCAAGACCGGCGAGCCGCCGCGGGTGGCGACCGAGCGCTCGATCGAGTCCTTCCAACGCCAGTTCCGCGAGTGGGGCATCTCGATCGACTGGTCGCGCGAACTCGCCACCCATACGCCCGAGTACTACCGCTGGACCCAGTGGATCTTCCTGCAGCTCTTCGAGCACGGCCTCGCCTACCGGGCCGAGGCGCCGGTGCAGTGGTGCCCAAAGGACGCCACCGTGCTCGCCAACGAGCAGGTCGTCGACGGGCGCTGCGAGCGCTGCGGCACCGAGGTCGTCCAGCGCAAGCTCGAGCAGTGGTTCTTCAAGATCACCGACTACGCCGAGCGGCTGCTGGCCGACTTCGAGCGCCTGGAGTCCTGGCCCGAGCACGTGATCACGATGCAGCGCAACTGGATCGGTCGTTCCGAGGGGGCTGAAGTGACCTTCCGCTGCGAGGATCTCGGCCTCGACTTCCCCGTTTTCACAACGCGTCCCGACACCCTCTTCGGCGCCACCTTCTTCGTTCTCGCGCCCGAGCACCCCGAGCTGGAGCGGCTTGTTGCCGGTACGCCGGCCGAGGCGGCCGTGCGCGAGTACGTCGACAACGCCGCCCGGGAGTCGGCCGAGGAGCGGGGCGCCGAGGACCGCGAGAAGACCGGGGTGGCACTGAGGCGCAGCGTCATCAACCCGGTCAACGGCGAGGAGATCCCGATGTTCGTCGCCGACTACGTGCTGATGGAGTACGGCACCGGCGCGATCATGGCGGTCCCTGCTCACGACGAGCGCGACTACGAGTTCGCCAAGTCTTTCGACCTGCCGATCCGGCGCGTGATCGAGGGAAGCAATCCCGAGATAGCCCGCGACGACGAGGGGCTGCCCTATCCCGGCGACGGCCCGATGACCGGCTCCGGGCGCTTCGACGGTAAGGGCAACCGCGACGCCTACGCCGAGATCGTCGCTTGGCTTGCCGAGGAGGGCCGCGGCGAATCCGCCGTCAACTACCGCCTGCGCGACTGGCTGGTCTCGCGGCAGCGCTACTGGGGAGCGCCGATCCCGATCGTCTACTGCGAGCAGTGCGGCATGGTGCCGGTGCCCGACGAGCAGCTGCCGGTAGAGCTGCCTGAGGTCGACGACTACGCGCCGCAGGGGAAGAGCCCGCTGGCTGCCGCCGAGGACTGGGTCGCCACCGAGTGCCCGCGCTGCGGCAAGCCGGCTCGGCGCGAGACCGACACGATGGACACCTTCGTCGATTCCTCCTGGTACTTCATCCGCTACCTCGATCCCGGCAACGCCGGGGCGGCCTGGGAGGGCAGCGCCGCGGCGCACTGGCTCCCTGTCGACCAGTACATCGGCGGGGTCGAGCACGCGATCCTGCACCTGATGTACGCGCGCTTCTTCACCAAGGCGCTCGCCGACACCGGCAACCTCGAGGTCCAAGAGCCCTTTGCCAACCTCTTCGCGCAGGGGATGATCACCCGCGACGGGGCGAAGATGTCGAAGTCGCGCGGCAACACGGTCAGCCCTGCCGACTACGTCGAGCGCTACGGCGCCGACACCGCCCGCACCTACATCTGCTTCATGGGCCCGCCCGAGCGCGACGCCGACTGGGCGGACGAGGGGGTAGAGGGCGTCAACCGCTTCCTCTCGCGGCTGTGGCGGCTGTGTGAGGAGGTCGAGTCGCAGACAGAGCAAGGCGGCGAGGCCAGCCCCGACGGACGCGCCCTGCTGGCCAAGGCGCACTGGGCGATCGACAAGGTGACGCGCGACTTCCAGCGCGGCTTTCAGTTCAACACGGCGATCTCCGCTGTGATGGAGCTGGTCAACGACGCCTACCGGCTCAAGGACGGCATCTACGGCGAGGCCGGCGGCACCGCCGCCGTCCGCTTCGCCACTGCCACCGCGGCTTCGCTGATCTTCCCCTTCGCACCGCATCTCGGCGCCGAGATCTGGGAGCGCCTACAGGGCGGCCGGGTTTGGGAGCAGGCATGGCCGCAGGCCGATCCCGCCTTGCTCACGAGCGAGACCGTGACGCTGGTGGTGCAGGTCAACGGCAAGCTGCGCGATCGCATCGAGGCCGCTGCGGACGCCCCGAAGGACGAGCTCCTGCGGCTCGCCAGGGAGAGCGAGAAGGTCGCCCGCTTTCTCGACGGCAAAGAGGTCGTCAAGGAGGTCGTAGTGCCGGGCAAGCTTGTCAATCTCGTCGTTCGGTAGAGGCGAGAACCAAGCAGATCAAGGACGCAGTGAGCGAAGCGTGCTTTTGCACGTAAGCGAGCGAGGACGCAGATATGCGCCGGTTATCGCCTCTACCGATCTGGTACAAAGCGCGCGTGTTGGTTAGAAGGCACTCGGAGGCGTCGGTCGAGGAATGGCACCGGCTGCGCACGCGCGTCCTCATGGACGCGGGCGAACTCGGCTCGCGCAACCTCTCGGTGACCTGGATCGAGCTGCCTTCCGGCGCTGAGCAAACGTTGCGCTCCGATGAGCAGGCGGAGCAGGCCTACGTGGTCGTGCGCGGCAGCGGCACGATGTCCGTGGCGGGCGACACGCAGCAGGTCGCCGAGGGCGACCTGATCCTGGTTCCCCCGGCGACCGAGCATTCGATCGCAAATGACGGCGACGCCGAGCTCGCATGTGTCTCGGTCCAGTCGCCTCCCGTCGCCGCGGCCGAGCTCTACAGCGATCAACTCGCTGAGGTGGCCGGCTACGACGACGAAGATCTGTAGCGCGGCTCATTCACGTTTAAGAAATTCCTGAATTAGCGCGCCACGGGTGCGCTGGGTCGCGCCAGGGTTCTGGGCGTGCCCGACCTGTCTCGCACTCAGTTGGCTGTCTACGCTGCGATTGCCGCTGCCTTGCTGCTTCTTGGGGCACGTGCGATTCGTGCCGAGGGAGATAGCAGTCGGTCGTTCGCGACCGACAGCAGCAAGACGTTCAGCATCGACACGACGGGTTCCGGTGGGGACGTAGTCGTTGACGTCACCGGGGCGGTTGAGCGGCCCGGGGTCTACCGGCTGCCCGCAGGCGCGCGAGTGACGGATGCGGTCGCGCGGGCGGGTGGTGCCAGCGGTGGAGCGCTGTTGGAAGCGATCAACCTGGCGGCGCGGCTCGCCGATGGGCAGCAGGTCGTGGTGCCGAAGCGTGGGCCGACTGGGACGCCCCTGGCGGCGGCCGGGTCGAGCGAGGAAGGGCCGATCAGCCTCGGCACGGCTACGGTCGAGCAGCTCGACACGATCGAGGGGATCGGGCCGGTCACGGCGCAGGACATCATCGAGTTCCGCGACGAACACGGCGGGCTCGCTTCGGTCGAGCAGCTTGACCAGGTGAGCGGGATCGGGCCGGCGACGATGGACTCGCTGCGCTCCCGTCTGCAGCCTTAGCCCGGTGCGCAGCGCCGGACCATCGCGACTCCTGGTCCTTGGCATCGCCGCGATCGCGTTGCTTGCGCTTCAGCACCGGGCGGAGATTCGCGCTCGCGCCGAGGCTGCGCTTGGCCGCGGTATGCCCGCGCGTGAGGCTGAGCTGGCCCGCGGCTTCGTGCTTGGCGAGGACGAGCGGATCGACGCCGACACGGTCGAAGACTTCCGTCGCGCCGGCCTCAGTCACCTGCTCGCGGTCTCGGGCCAGAACGTGGCCCTGCTTGCTCTGCTGGCGATGCCGTTGCTCGCCGCGCTCGGGATGCCGCTGCGCGTCAGGCTCGTCTGGGTCCTCGCCGCGATCGCTGTCTACGTCCCACTCACCGGGGCTGGACCGTCGATCGTTCGCGCCGGCGTAATGGGCGCCCTCAGCCTGCTCGCGACCCTTGCCGGCCGTCGCACCTCACGTCTCTACGCCCTCACTGTGGCGGGGATTGTCACCCTGGCGATCGACCCCGGCATCGGTGCTGACGTCGGCTGGCAGCTCAGCTTTGCCGCTGTCCTCGGCATCCTCTTGCTCGCCAGCCGGCTGCGGGGCGCGATCGCACGCCGGCTCGGCTCCGCTGGACTGCGCGGTGCCCTGGCCGAGGGAATGGCAGTGACGATGGCCGCGACCCTTGCCACCGCACCGCTGATCGCCTTCCACTTCGGCGCTCTCTCGACGACAACGCTCCTCGCCAACCTGCTGGCCCTTCCCGCGGTCGCTCCGGCGATGTGGCTCGGCATGCTCGTCTCAGTCGGGGGCCAGGTTCCAGGCTTCCCGGCAGCCGTGCCAAACATCGTTGCTGCGCCCCTCCTTGCCTACATCGCCGAGGTAGCGAGATGGTGTGGGCAGCCCAACTGGGCATACGTGGAAATTGAGATGAGTCCGGTGGGGCTTGTCGCGTCCTACTTGGTGCTGGCGGCGGTGGTCCTCGGCGTTCCAGTCCTCGGGCGCCGCCGACGACTCAAGGTAATGCGCAGCGGTTTGAGGCTCGGATCGGACCGCCGCAGGGGGCGCCGCGCTCTCGCCGTTGCTGTGGCTGGAATCGCCTTCGCGCTGATCGTCTGGGGATCCGGTGCGGGGGCCGGTTCCGGCGCGACGCCGCCCAGCGGCCTGCGCGTCTCCGTCCTTGATGTCGGTCAGGGCGATGCGATCCTCTTGCAGCCCGCCGCCGGCCCGGCTGTTCTCGTCGACGGTGGTCCGTGTGGCGGCGGGCTCGCGGCCAAGCTCCGCGGCGAAGGCGTCGACGCTCTTGGAATCGCCATCGTCACGCACGAACAGGCCGATCACGCCTGCGGGGTCGAGGAACTTCTCGGCCAGATCCCGGTAGGGCGCCTGCTCTACTCCCGCCTCGGCCGCCGGTTGCGCACCGAGGCGGGAGCCGCGGGAATTTCCTCAAGTCGGCTAGCGGCAGGCGGGAGCGTTCGGGCTGGCTCACTGCGACTTGAGGCTCTCTGGCCGCCGGGCGAGCTGCTCGTCGGGCCGCTTGCCGGTGCTGACCCAAATACCCAGGCGCTTGTCCTGCTCGCCCGCTGGCGGCACTTCTCGATGCTGCTCACCGCCGATGCCGAGGCCGGTGAGGTGCCGCTAGCCCCTGGTCCGGTCGATGTTCTCAAGATCGCTCACCACGGCAGCGAGGATCCTGGCCTCGGCGCCCTGCTTGAGAGCACCTCGCCGAGACTCGCCCTGATCTCGGTTGGCGAGGGAAATTCTTATGGCCATCCGGCGCCTGAGACCGTTGCCGAACTTGCAGTCCATGGCATTCCGACCTTGCGCACGGACCGAGTTGGCACCATAGTCCTCAATGTGGATAAGAATTCTTTCGGGGTCGCGGGGGCCGATTGAGCGTGCCTAAACGAATTACCGAATCGATATTGGGGTTCTTTCGGAACCTCCCTCTTGCTTTTGGCCGTCGGGGTCGATGGGCGTAAAGGTGCTTTCCAGAATCGGACAAGCCTTGGCCCATCCGTTCGACGGCTTGAGCTTGGCCGAGGGCAGCATGCTGCTGCGGCTGCGCCGAGCCTCGATCGCGCTGCTCTGCCTGGTCGGGGCGGTGGGCCTGAGCCTCGTCGTCTTCATCTCGCAGCTTGGCTGGCCCGATGTCCTCAGCGGCCCGCTCCCTGGTGGTCCAGCCAAGGTCGGCAAGGTCCACGATGCGGTTGCGCTGCACTCGCCCCCGGCGGTGGGTGGAGGTACGGCCGTCCGGTCGCTTGGCGGCGTTACCGCGGGGAAGGTGGCGAAGAGCGGCAAGAAGCGGGCCTCGGGTTCCCCCACTTCATCGCACCTTGGCCGTTCGCACGGCCTAACCAGCGCTCCCGTGGCGACGCCGGGCCCATCTGGCCCTGCGCCTTCGCCCCCGACTTCCACGCCAGCACCGAGTGGACCCGCACCCGTCGTCTCTACTCCGGCTTCTTCGAGTCCGACCACGGCGGTGGTGGAAAGCGAGCCGTCATCTTCGGGAGCCGTCAAGGCGAGCAACGACAGCGCCAGGGCGGCGGGTCTGGCTGGGTCGAAATCTCCAGGCCGGCAGTCCACGGGCGGCAAGGACCCATCGACCTCGAAGACGAACGAACAGGCAAGCGCGAAGGCGCGCAGAGACGAAAGCGCCGCCACTCCTCCAGCATCGTCATCACCGGCGCCAGCCGCCACGAGTCCCGCCGCGGCCAAGGAAGCTGCTGACGCCGCAAAAGCAGGCCAGGGCGGTCACTAGACTCGGCCTTGATGGCCGAGGGCTTGGCATCGCTTTACCTGATCGCCGGTACTGACCAGGCGAAGATCGACGCTACCCGCGCGCGGCTGCGCGCTCGAGCCGAAGGGGACGGCGGAGCTGGGGCGCTTGAGGTCTTCGAGGCCAGCGAGGGAAGGGGCAGTCCCGATCACGAGGCGCTGCTGAACGCGATCCCCACGATGTCGTTGACCGAGACCCGCCGCTACCTGCTTGCCGACGGCGTCGACCGCTGGCGCGATCGCCAGTTGGAGGCCGTTGCGAGCGCCGTCGTCGCGCTTCCTCCTGACCTGACTGTAGTCCTGATCGCCCGCGCCAAGGCGCCGGCAAAGTTGACCAAGGCCGTGAAAGCGGCAAAGGGCGAGGTCCACGAGTTCGAGGCGCCGAAGCCGCGCGAGATGCCGCGGTTGCTCGTCGGCGATGCGAAGCGGCTTGGCTTCGCGCTCGATCCCGCCGCGGCCCGTGTGCTCGTTGACCGCATGGGCGCCAACTCGGTCCGCCTGCGTAACGAGCTGGAGCGTTTGGCGCTGTGGGCGGGTGAGGGGGGGAGCGTGAGCGCTGCTGATCTCGATGCGATGATTTCCGACACTTCCGAGGCGGCGGTATGGGCGCTCTCCGACGCACTGCTTGAGCGCGATCCGGCCAAAGCCGCTTCGCTCGCCGAGCGACTCATCTCCCAGGGCGAGAACGTGACCGGCTTGATCTACGGCCTTGCCTCGCGCCTGCGCAAGGCCTGTGCGGCGGCGGCACAGTTGGAGGAGGGGGTGCCTGCCAAGCAGGTCGAGTCCGGCCTCGGCATGCACCCCTACGCCGCCAAGCAACTGGTCGCCCGCTTGGGCAAGACCAACCTCGATCAACTGCACGCAGCCACGATGGCCCTTGCCGACCTCGAGGTTTGGTGCCGGGGAGGCGCCGACTACGGCGACGAGTTGGCGCTCACACTGGCGCTGAGGAGAGCCGCTGCCTAGACGCGTGCGGCGGCAATGCGGGCGGCTCGGGACTTCTTGCGAGCGCCCGTGTTCTTGTGCAGGGCGCCCTTCTGCACGGCCTTGTCGATCTTGGCGACGAGCACCTTGTGCTCAGCCTCGACTTTGCTCGCGTCGCCTGCCTCCACGGCGGCTTCGAGCCGGCGGAAGTAAGTCTTCACCGTGCTTGTGAGCAGGCGGTTCTCCGTGCGCTCGCGCTCGCTGCGTAGGATCCGCTTCTTCTGTGAGGCTATGTTGGCCATGAGTCGTGTGCCTGAGCGGGGCGCCGAGGCCCGTCAGGCGGCCGCCGACTATAGCGACTGAGAACAAGCTTGGAGACGCCCAAGGCACCCGACAGTCCCGACCGCGAGGAGGAAGAGCTCGCAAGCGACGCTGCCGTGCGGGCGGCGGAGGCCTTCGAGCCGGGCGAGGAAGGCGGCGATCCGTCGCCCGGGAAGCAGGCCGGGCGGATCGCTCGCTCGACGGCTTTCTTCTCGATTGCGACCGCCGCTTCGCGCATCGCCGGCCTCGTGCGCGAGATCGTCGCCGCCTCCTACTACGGCGTCAGCGGTCCGATGTCGGCCTTCACGATCGCCTTCCAGGTACCCAACCTGGTCCGGGCGCTGTTCGCCGACGCGGCCCTGCAGCCGGCCTTCGTACCGATCTTCACCGAGCAGCTCGAGCGCAAGAACTACCGCGAGGCCTTTCGTCTTGCCTCGACCCTGCTGCTGCTGGTCACCCTCGTGCTCGGTGCGATCACGGCGCTCTTCGTGCTCGCCGCACCGGTGCTGATGCCGCTCTTCGCGCCCGGCTTCGAAGGCGAGATCCTCGACCTGACGGTCACGTTGTCCCAGGTCCTCTTCCCGATTCTGATCCTGCTCGGGGTCAGCGGCGTCGTCGTCGGCGTCCTCAATAGCTACGACCGCTTCGGCGCCTTCGCGATCTCGCCTCTGTTCTGGAACCTGACGATCATCTTGCTCGTCGTCGTCCTCGCGCCGCTGTTCGAGGGCCAGGACCGTATCTACGCCTACGCGATCGGCATCCTCGTCGGCACGCTGGTCCAGCTGCTGATCCCGGTCTTCGACCTGCGCAACACGCCCTTTAAGTTCGAATGGAGTTTCGAGTGGCGCAATCCCGACGTGCGGCGGGTGCTGCTGCTGATGCTGCCGGTGACGATCAGCCTCGGGCTGATCAACTTCAACCTGCTGATCAACAGCCTCTTCGGCAGCCTCGTCAGCGACCAGGCACCGGCGGCGATCGACAAGGCCTTCCGCATCTACCAGCTGCCGCAGGGGATCTTCTCGGTGGCGATCGCGACCGTCCTCTTCCCGACCCTGGCCCGTTTCGCGACCCGCGGCGAGCACGACAACCTGCGGGCGACGATGGCCAACGGCATGCGCCAGATCCTCTTCGTCCTGGTCCCGGCGGCGGCGGCGGTCCTCGTCCTCTCCGAGCCGATGATCCGGCTCATCTACCAGCGCGGCGAGTTCACCCCCGAGCAGACGACTCTGGTCGCCACGGCGCTCTTCTGGTTCGCTTTCTCGCTGCCGACCAACGGCCTCTTCCTGCTCCTCACCCGCACCTTCTTCAGCCTGCAGCGGCCCTGGGTCCCGACCGGGATCGCCGCCGCCAACCTCGCCATCACGGCGCTCACCGCGCTCGGCCTCTACCACCTCGGCGTGGGCGGCATCGTCGCCTCGACCGCGATCGCCACTGCCGCCAGCGTCGTGCTCCAGGCCGTGATCCTGCGCCGCATTCTCAAAGGTCTCGAGCTGGGCCGCCTGCTCGAGACAGCGATCCGAATCACGATCGCGGCGCTGGCGCTTGCCGCCGTCAGCTATGGCGTGTGGGACCTGCTCGACAGCGCCCTCGGCCGTGGCCTGGTCGGCCAGATCGTCTCTCTGGGCGTTGGCCTGGGGCTTGGAGGGCTCACCTACTTGGGAGTGGCGAAGCTGCTGAGAATCGCTGAGCTCGAGCAGATCACCCGCCTCCTGCGCCGTCGCTAGATGCTCGACCTGGGCCGCTACCTGCTGGGCGTCGCCGAGATCGGCTTGATCGTCGGGTTCGCCTGGCTTGGGGCGATGGCGCTACGCCGGCGCCTGGTTCCAGAGCTCGACGGTGCGCCGGGACAGCTGGCCACCGCTGTGCTCGCTATCGCGGGTTTGGTGTGGATTGCCGAGGGGCTTGGGGCTTTTGGCTGGTTTAAGGCTGGGTCGTATCTCGTTGCCGTGGCCGTCGTGGGGCTGGGGCTTTGGCTGCTGGTGGGGGGCCGGTGGGGGCGTCCCTCCGTCTTGCTGGGTTTTTCGCCGCCGGGGCCTGGGGTCGTCCGCGGGCGTGGATGGGGCGAAAAACAGGACGCCGCTGCGCCGGAGGGACGCCCCCACCGGCCCTCGCCAGCCGCTCTGGTGGCCCTGGCGATAGCTGCCATCGCCGTCATTGAGTTTGGGCTGGAGGCGAAGCCCAAGCTGAGCACTGGGATGACCGGGTTCGATTCGACGTGGTACCACGGGCCTTTCGCCGCGGGCTTCTTCCAGAGCGGCGATACCTGGGACTTGCACTTCATCGCACCCCAGTTCCTAGCCTGGTTTTACCCGGCGAATTCGGAAGTGCTTCACGCAGTGGGGATGCTTGCGTTCGATCGGGACATCCTGTCTCCGCTGTTGAACCTCGGTTGGTTCGTCGGGTGCTTGGTGGCCTCGTGGTGCATTGGTCGTCCGTACCGAGTCGCCCCTTGGTCACTCGCGCTGACGGCAATCGCTCTGAGTGTGCCCACGCTGAATGACCAGGCTGGGGAGGCACGGAACGACATCGTGGGGATCTTCTTCCTACTTGCTGCTGTTGCGGTCGCCTTCAACGCGTGGAGTGCTCGTGCTGACCGTCAGAGGGGTTTGGGGACGGGGGCGCTTGTAGTTATCGGGCTGGCTGCTGGCCTTGCCGCTGGGACGAAGCTCAACTTCCTTCTGCCCACGGGAGTGCTTGTGGCGGGGCTGATCGTGATCGCACCGGGCGGCGCCAGGCTGCGGGCGTTTGCGGCGGCTGGACTCGTGGCGCTTGCGGGTGGTGGCTACTGGTACCTGCGCAACCTGGTCCACACCGGCAACCCGCTGCCCTGGGTGAAGCACCTGGGGCCGGTCACCTTGCCGGCGCCCGAGCAGGGGCTGGGGGGTCGCGAAGACCACAGCGTGTTCGGCTACCTGACCGACGGCTCGGTCTGGTCGGACTGGTTCCTGCCGGCCCTGCACCACGGTCTCACCATCTTCTGGCCGCTTGCCGCACTCCTTGCCGTCGGCGGCTTGGTGCTCTGCCTCGGCCGCCACTCCGACCGGATGCTCCGAATCACCGGCATCGTCGGCTTGGCCGCTGCCTTCGCCTGGCTGATCGCTCCCACGTCCGCTTCCGGTCCCGACGGCATGCCCCGCGGTTTCGAATCCGGTCTTCGTTACCTAGCCCCGGCGCTCGTGCTCGGCTTGGCCGTGCTGCCGGCGGCGCTGCTCCCGCGGGTGGCGCGGTGGCGGGGGTCCCCCATGGCGGAGGGCGCGCGTAGCGCGTCCGAGCACATGGGGGAGGGCCGCCGCGACAGGACCCGCGGGCCACTCGCGCTCGCTGCCTTGGTCGTCGCACTAACTGGCGCCATCGCGCTCGGCTACCCGATCCAGCGCCACTACCTCGAGAACCGCTACGCCGACCCCAGCTTCACCACCCCCGGCCTCAACGCCGCCTTCAAGTGGGCACAGGGCATCACCGACGCCCGCATTGCCACCACCAGCACCCGCCAATACCCCCTCTACGGCCGCGACCTCAGCAACAAAGTCACCTACATCGGCGAAGAACAACCCCACGGCGGCTTCACCGCCCCAACGACCTGCCCCCAATGGCGCCACCTCCTCAACGAGGGCGATTACGACTACGTGGTCACGTCAAGAGACCGCATCGAATCCGGCAAGCCCACATATCCAGCAACGGCCCGCTGGACAAAAGCTCAAAACACCAGGATGGTCTTGCGGGAGCCGCCGACGATCATCTACAAGCTCAGCGCCCCGCTCGATCCTGCGGCGTGTCGGTGACTCCGCATCTCCCGCGGGTGGCGCTGTAGGGGGAACCGCCCCCGAGGACGCTTTAGCGACCGCAGGGGGCGGTGGGTCCCCTGCAGCGACAGGACCCGCGGGCCGATACGCATGGTCATACTCCGCCACCCGATGGACCACATCCGCAACTTCTCGATAATCGCCCACATAGACCACGGCAAGTCCACCCTTGCCGACCGCATCCTCGAGATCACCGGCGCCATCGACCCGAAGAAAATGCGAGCCCAAGTGCTCGACTCGATGGACCTTGAGCGCGAGCGCGGGATCACGATCAAGGCGCAAGCGGTGCGGGTCGAGTACAAGGCTGCGGACGGCGAGACCTACCACCTGCATCTGATCGACACCCCCGGTCACGTCGATTTCTCCTACGAGGTCTCGCGCAGCCTCGCCGCCTGCGAGGGCGCCCTGCTCGTCGTCGACGCCGCCCAGGGAGTCGAGGCGCAGACGGTCGCCAACACCTACCTAGCGATCGAGAACGGGCTGGAGCTGATCCCGGTGATGAACAAGGTCGACCTGCCGGGCGCAGAGCCGGAGCGGGTCGCTGGCGAAATCGCCGACCTGCTCGGTGGTGACCCGGGCGATGCGATTCCGATCTCGGCCAAGACCGGGGAGGGGGTCGTCGACGTGCTGGAGTCGATCGTCGCCCGCGTGCCGCCGCCCGAGGGGAATCTCAGCGCGCCGCCGCGGGCGCTGATCTTCGACTCCGAGTTCGACCAGTACCGCGGCGTGGTCGCCTACGTGCGGATGGTCGATGGCGCCTTCCGCAAGAACGGCCGCATCCTGGCGATGCAGAACGGCACCCAGGCCGACATCGACGACATCGGCTTCTTCCGGCCGGAGATGACCGCGGTGCAGGGCATGGAGGCGGGCGACGTCGGCTACCTGATCACCGGCATCAAGGACGTCGCCAAGCTGCGCGTCGGCGACACGGTCACCGCGGTCGACCGTCCCGCAACGGAGCCGCTCGAGGGCTACCGCGAGGTGCGCCCGATGGTCTTCTGCGGCCTCTTCCCAATCGATACCGATCGCTTCGAAGACCTGCGCGACGCGCTCGAGAAGCTGGCCCTCAACGACGCCGCGCTCTCCTGGGAGCCGGAGACCTCGGAGGCGCTCGGCTTCGGTTTCCGCTGCGGCTTTCTCGGTCTCCTGCACATGGAGATCGTGCGCGAGCGGCTCGAGCGCGAGTACGGCCTCGACCTGCTGGCGACGACCCCGAACGTGCGCTATGTCGTCCACCTCACCAACGGGGAGGAGCTCGAGGTTCGCAGCCCCACCGAGCTGCCCGACCCGGGCACGATCGAGACGATCGAAGAGCCCTACATCCGCGCCACGATCATCTGCCCCTCCGAGCAGGTCGGCTCAGTGATGGAGCTCTGCCAGTCGCGCCGCGGCACCCACGTCGACATGCACTACCTGAGTCCGGTCCGAGTGCAGATTCGCTACGACATGCCACTGGCGGAGATCGTCCTCGACTTCTTCGACCTTTTGAAGTCCTCGACCAAGGGCTACGCCTCGCTCGACTACGAGCCGATCGGCATACGCGCCTCAGACCTGGTCAAGGTCGACATCCTGCTTGCCGGCGACAGGGTCGACGCGCTCTCGATCATCGTCCACCGCGAATTCGCTTACGAGCAGGGCAAGAAGCTGGTCGGGCGGTTGCGCAAAACGATTCCGCGCCAGCTCTTCGACGTGCCGGTTCAGGCGGCGATCGGCTCCAACATCCTCGCCCGCGAGACGGTCAAGGCGCTGCGCAAGGACGTCACCGCAAAGCTCTACGGCGGCGACGTAACCCGCAAGCAGAAGCTGCTGAAGAAGCAGAAGGCGGGCAAGAAGCGGATGAAGTCGGTCGGGCGAGTCGAAGTTCCCCAGGAGGCGTTTCTTGCGGTACTGGAGATTGACGAGTAGGGGACGGGCGGCTTCGGCGCGCGGGTCCTGTCATGGGGCGAGGGGGCCTGCGGGCAGTCCACGGGCTGTCCTCGACCCCCTCGCCCCATGCCACCCGCGCGAGACGCCTCCCACGAGCACGACGATCTGAGTCCACTGGTTGAGCAGCTTGAGCTGGCCAGACGACCAGGACGCGGGAGCGTCTTTAGACTGCCGCGACCATGGCTATCAAGACAGAGGCAATAGGGAAGGAATGGCCCGCCACGACGTATGAGGTGGGCAAGGAGAAGATTGGCGAGTACGCGCGGGTGATCGGGCTCGACAACCCGGTGCACGTCGATCGCGAGGCGGCCAAGGCGGCTGGCTACCGCGACGTCGTCGCGCCGCCGATGTTCTGCGTCGTCTACAGCGCCCCGGCGCTGGGTCCGGCGATGTTCGATCCGGAGGTCGGGATGAACTTCGCCGCGATGGTGCACGGTGGCCAGGAGTTCGAGTGGGGCGAGCCAGCTTGTTCGGGGGACGAAATCACCACCAGCGCCAAGTGCCTGGAAATCTTCGAGAAGGACGGCAAGGGCTTCTACGTCTTCGAGACCCGCTCGGTGAATCAGAACGGCGACGAGGTCGTCAAGGGCACCTGGACCAACATCGTGAGGGGAGTCTGAGATGGCGGACTTGAACGCTGGCGACTCGATCGCGGGGCTGAAGGTCACTCCGGACAAGTACCTACCGCACCGCTACGCGGGCGCCTCTGGCGACTTCAACCCGATCCACATCGACCCCGAGTTCGCCAAGGCGGTCGGCCTGCCGAACACGATCCTGCACGGCCTCTACATGATGGGCTTGGTCTCGCGGGCCGCGACCGATGTCGCGGGGGGCGATCCGAAGGCGCTGAAACGCCTCTCGGTTCAGTTCCGCGGTATGGGCGCGCCGGAGACGGAGATCGTCGTTAGCGGCGCGGTCAAGAGTGCGGATGGCGACACGGTCGTGATCGACACGGTTGCGGCGCAGGGTGGGAATCAGACGATTCGCAACGCTGAGGCGGAAATTCACTTTTAAGCGTAGGGAGCGCCGGGTGACCCTCCCAAAACGCTCGGCGGGAGCCTCGCTTGAGTGTTTTGGGAGGGTCACCCGGCGCTCCTCTTAGACTTCGGAGAATGCTTTCCGCTCGGCAGGAGTTGATCCTGAAGCTTGTTGTCGACGCCTACTTGGCGTCTGGCACGCCCGTGCCATCGAAGGAGATCGCGGCTGAGGTTGAGTGGGGGGCTTCCACGGTGCGGGCGGAGTTGGCGGCTTTGGAGGCTGCTGGCTACCTGACTCATCCGTATACGTCGGCTGGGCGAGTGCCGACCGAGATTGGTTACCGCCGGCACGTAGACGCGATGATGGAGACCGGTGGGCCACCGGCCGAGCGTGCGGTTGAGCTCGAGCTGCGTCGGGAGATCGATGCGGCGATGCGGGAGACGACGGTCGCGCTGGCACAGGTCACGGATTTGATGGCGCTGGTGACGGCACCGCCGGAGACTGTCGAGGCGACGATCCACCGGGTTGAGGTGCTGCGCCTGCAGCCACAGCGCGTGATGGCGGTAGCGATTGCTTCGAACGGCGCCGTCGCTAAGCGCGTCTTCGATTTCCCCGGCCCGGTCGATACGGGGCTGGTCGAGTGGGCCTCGAGCTACCTCAACGAGTCCCTGTCGGGAATGGGCCTGGGTGCGCGAATGATCGCCAGCCGGTTGGCTGACCCCGAGCTGGGACCGGTCGAGACAGAGTTCATTGCCACACTCGGAGCCGCCTTCACCGAGCTTGAGAACGAGGAATCGGCTGACACCCTCTACACGGACGGCGCTTCCCGCCTGCTCTCCGAAGCGCACTCGGCGGATCTGCCTCGGGCCGACATGCTGATGACCGCCCTGGAGGAGAGGGCGACGCTGCTCGGGATGCTGCGCTCCGCCCTCGATCAGCGCTCCGTCTTCCTCTGGATCGGCGGCGAGAACCCCCGGCCGGAGCTGCGTTCGGTCAGCGTCGTCGGCGCTAACTACGGCCTCGCCCACCGCAACCTCGGTGCGGTTGGCGTGGTCGGGCCCCTGCGCATGGACTACGCGACCGCGATCGCCTCGGTCCGCGGCGCCGCTCGCGAGCTGTCGCGCTACTGCGAGACGGTCTACGACGGCTGACGATCGCGATGGCTCAGGACTACTACGAGCTGCTCGGCGTCGAGCGCGGCGCCTCCGACGTGGAGGTGAAGCGAGCTTTTCGCAAGGTCGCGCGCGAGCTTCACCCCGACGTCAACGCCCACGACCCAGAGGCCGAAAAGAAGTTCAAGGCGGCGGCTGAGGCCTACGAGGTCCTCTCAGACCCCGAGCAGCGCCAAATCTATGACCGTTACGGCCAGGACGGCCTGCGCTCGGGTGGCTTCCCGCCCGGCGGGGGCACGGCCGGCTTCGGCTCGATCGAGGACCTCTTCGGTGCGGTCTTCGGCGGCGCCTTCGGCTTCGAGGTGCGGCGTGGGCCGATGCGCGGCCAGGATTTGATCCACGCCGTGGAGATATCGGCGGTGCAGGCCATGCTCGGCGCCAGCGTGAAGATCCCCAGTCACGAGGGCGAGCGCGAGATCGAGCTGCCTTCCGGTGTCCAGCACGGCACCCAATTCGCCCTGCGCGGTCACGGCTTGCCGGGAGCCAACGGTGGTCCTCCGGGCGATTTGCGCATCGTCATCCACGTGATCGTGCCCAGCGACCTCTCCGATGAGCAGCGCGACCTCGCCGAAAAGCTCGAGGAGACCCTCGAGGCGCGCAATCTGCGTACGGAGCAGGGCGACGAGGGCTTTCTCTCCCGCATGCGCAGAGCTTTCGGTTGATCCGCCTCGCCGTCCGTTGCGCGCCTGAGCAGGCTGAGATCGTCCTTGCCGAGCTGACCGTGTTGGCGCCGAATGGCGTCGAGGAGGAGCGCGGGCCGGACTACGTCGAGTACGCAATCTACGGCGGCGAGGGAGAGCTACCCGAGCTCGGCGAGATCGAGGTCGCCGCCGGTGACGGTCTGGTCGAGGTGGTCGCCACCGAGGTCCCCGACGATTGGGCCGACCGCTGGCAGGACTTCCACAAACCGCTCCTGGTCGGTGAGCGGCTCTGGCTGCGCCCCTCCTGGGAGGAGCCGCGCGAGGGCACCATCGACCTCGTCGTCGACCCCGGCCGCGCCTTTGGCACCGGCGCCCACCCGACGACGAGGCTTTGTCTGGAGTTCCTGCTGGAGCTGGCCGAGGCGGGCGAGGCAAGGGGAGCCCTGACCGACCTCGGTACCGGCTCGGGCGTCCTGGCGATTGCGGCAGCGAAGTTCGGCTGGGACCCGGTGAGCGGCTACGACCACGAGGAGCCCTCGATCGAGGCTGCCGCGGCAAACGCCGCCGCGAACGGGGTCACGCTCACGCTCGAACGCCGCAACCTCCGCGAGGGACTTCCGGAGCTCGGTTCAACTGTCGTGGCCAACATGACTGCACCTGTTCTCAGGGTGATGGCGAAGCAGATGAGCGATGGAGGGAGTCGGGGGAGGGCTCGACGGAGCCTCCCCGCTGTTGCTCCGACGAGTCCTCCCCCGACTCCCTCAACCTTCGTCCTCTCCGGCTTGCTACCGGGGGAGCTCGATGAGACGGCGGCCGTCTTCGCGCCCTGGGGGCTGTCGGAGGCCGACCGTCGCCTCGACGGCGACTGGGCCGCAATGCTCCTGCGCCGCCGCTGAGTCCGTCTCAGCCCGCGATATAGGTGGGTTGAGACGAACTCGGGGTTCTGCCGTGATGTCGAATATGGTTCCCGGGCGATGCTGGCGACGATCGTTGATCCGGGGTACAAGTTCGCCCTGTTCCTGCACATCCTCGCAGTGGTGCTCGCGTTCGGGCCGACCTTTGGCTACGCGTTCTTCTTTTCGGTGACGCCCCAATTCCCGCGGGCGACACCGGCGGTTCTGGCGGGAATTCAGAAGATAGATCGGTATCTCGTGCAGCCCGGGATGATCGTGCTGCTGTTGGCAGGTGTCTACTTGCTGGCTGATGGACCGTGGGAGACGAGTGACGTTTTCGTCAGCATCGGCTTCCTCGCGATCATCGTGCTCTTCGGACTCCAGCACGGGTTCTTTCGTCCGCAGACCAAGCGCGCGCGGGAGCTTGCTGAACGTGACCTGGAGAAGGGCGACGAGTTCGGGCCGGAATTCACCGCTATCTCCGAACGCCTCAGCAAAGTTGGGTCCCTCGCCGGCTTGATCGTCGTCGTCACGGTCTTCTTCATGACCTACAAGCCGTTCCTCTAGAGCGGCGCCCTGACGGACCTGGCTGCCACCGGGAGCACACTCGACGCCTCGCTGCCGATCGCGATGTTTGATTCGGGGGTTGGCGGCCTCACGGTTCTGCACGAGTGCCTTGTCTCGCTGCCCGAGGAGGACTTCGTCTATCTGGGTGACACAGCTTGGTTTCCGTACGGGACCAAGGACCCGGCTGATCTGAGGGCGCGGATTCGCTCGATCGCGGAGATGCTTTTGGGTGGCCGGGCCAAGCTCCTGGTAATTGCCTGCAACACGGCGACGGCGATCGGTGAGGAGGTGGCGCGAGAGGTTGCGAGCGAGCGCGGGGTGGAGGTCGTCCCCGTGGTCGAGCCTCAGGCGGAGATTGCCGCCGCGATCACCGACAGCGGCAAGGTCGGAGTGCTGGCGACGCCGAACACGGTTGAGAGTGGGTCCTACCGCCGCGCGCTCGAAGGGCAGGGGCGGGCGCTCGAGGTGACCGAAGTGGAGGCCCCGGACCTGGCGCCGTTCATCCAAGACGGCTCGCCCTTCGACGAGAGTGTGCTCGAGATGGCCCGCGCATATTGCGCACCGCTCAACCGCGCCGAGGTCGACACCCTGATCCTCGGCTGCACCCACTACCCGCTGGTCGCTCCGATGCTGCAGCGCATCCTCGGCCGCGACGTGCGCCTGGTCAGCGGGGGGCACGCCGTTGCCGCAGCTGCGCAACGGACCCTGGAGCGCGGAGGGCTGGCTCGAACGCCCGACGGCGAGGGTTCCTATCGCTTCCTCTGTACGGGCGACGTCGACTCATTCCGCGCTCTCGGCACCCGCTTCCTGCAGATGCCGCTGGGCAACGTCGGGCGGGTCGATATCTCCGCAGACGGTTGAGTTGTGTGCGGCTGATTTCTCGGTTTCGACACGCATGCGACCCCACGCGTGCGTCGCCGCCTGCAAGCCTGAGAGCCATGACGACAACAGCTCTCAGCAATACCGTATATACTCACCCTGTGGCGAAGGTGATGATCTCGATCCCCGATGACCTGCTGGAGCGCATCGATGCTCAGGCTAAAGCCAATCAGGAGACCCGCAGCGGCTACTTGCGTCGCTTGGCCGAGCGGGAGATGAAGGCCGATCAGATCCAGCAGCGCCAGGAGCTCGCGGAGCTCCTGGACAAGGCCACCGTGCGCGGAGGGATGGGTGGCGATGCCGCCCGGCTGATCCGTGAAGACCGCGAATCCCACTGAGATGCACCTTCTCGACGCCGGCGTCTGGGTCGCGATCTCCGACCCTGACGACAGGTACCACGCCGCGGCGCACGCATTCGTGGCCGAGATCGAGCAATCGCTGGCCGCGCTCGACCTGACGTTCTACGAGGTGGCCAACGTCATGGGTCCCAAGAAGGGGCGGCAACGAGAGGGGCGCTTTCTGCTGAAACTGATCGAAAGACGATGCGGCGAGAACCTGATCGCGGTCGAGTCTGACCTGCTCGAGTCCGCCCTCGAGATCGCAGCCGAGCACCAGCTCACTGCCTACGACGCCGCCTACGTCGCGGCGGCCCGTCGCCACGGTTGGACTCTGGTCAGCACCGACATCGCCGACCTGGTCTCCAAGGGCCTCGCGGTGGCGCCTGACGCCGCCGACTACCCTTAGACCGGATGAGCGTTCTCGAGCAGGTGCAGGCGGACGTGCGAACCGCGATGAAGGCGGGCGACCGAGGGCGCGCGGGAGCTCTGCGGATGGTTGTCGACGCGCTGCAGAAGGACGCCAAGCTGGGTGATGGCGACGAGGTCGCGGTATTGCAGCGCGAGCGCAAGAAGCGGCTCGAAGCTGCCGAGGCTTACGACGAGGCGGGTCGCACGGAGCAGGCAAAGGACGAGCACTTTGAGGCGGAGCTGATCGAGGCCTACCTGCCGCAGCAGCTCTCCGACGAGGAGCTGGCGGCGTTGGTCGACGCGGCGGTCAGCGAGACCGGCGCCAGCGAGCAGAAGCAGATGGGCCAAGTGATGTCCGCGTTGATGCCCAAGGTCGGCGGCCGGGCCGATGGTAAGCGGGTCAGCGCAGCGGTGCGTGAGCGGCTTGGCGCGTAGGCAGCTGACTCTCGACAACACGGTCGCCGCCGAGCTGGCGGGCTCCGAGGATGCTGTGCTGCGGGCGCTGCGTGGTCACCTCGACTGCGACTTCCACCTGCGCGGCAACGTCCTCACTCTCGATGGCGAACCGGCCGACGTGCAGACCGCGGCGACTGTTGTCGACGAGCTGGTCGAGTTGATCGAGCAAGGCCACGAAGTTGCGCCAGGGACGATCGAAGCGGTCACCGGGGCGCTTGATGCGGACGAGAGCCCGGCCGAGATCCTCGAGGACGTCGTTTGGCGCCACCGCAACACCAAGGTGGCGCCGAAGACGCTCAACCAGAAGCGCTATGTCGATTCGATCCGCGACCACACGATCACCTTCGGCATCGGTCCCGCCGGTACCGGCAAGACTTTCCTCGCGGTGGCGATGGCTGCGGCAGCGCTGGCCGAACGGCAGGTGCAGCGGATCATCCTCACCCGCCCGGCAGTTGAGGCGGGCGAGCGCCTTGGTTTCCTGCCCGGCGACATCCAGGCCAAGGTCGATCCCTACCTGCGGCCGCTTTTTGACGCCCTCTTCGACATGCTCGACCCCGACCGCGTCAACGGTTACTTCGAGCGCGGCGTGATCGAGGTGGCGCCGCTGGCCTTCATGCGCGGCCGCACCCTCAACGACTCCTTCGTCATCCTCGACGAGGCGCAGAACACCAGCCCCGAGCAGATGAAGATGTTCCTCACCCGGCTTGGCTTCAACTCGCGCATGGTCGTCACCGGCGACGTCACTCAGATCGACCTTCCCACCGACCAGCGCTCGGGGCTCGTCGCCGTGCGCGACATCCTCGAATCGGTGCGGGACATCTCCTTCATCAACTTTGGCGGCGAGGACGTCGTCCGCCACAAGCTGGTCCAGCGAATCGTCGCCGCCTACGACGAGCACGGCAGCCGCGAGCGGGCGGCACGGGCGGAACACGGGCCGACGCCGCGCTCTTGAGCGTCGACCTCTCCGACGTGCCGGCCGAGCTGCGCGAGCCGGTGACGGCTGCCCTGGCAGCAGCTGGTGTAGGGGACGGGCACCTTGCGATCGAGCTGGTCGATGCAGCGCGCATCCAGGCACTGAATCGTGAGCACCGTGGCAAGGACGTGCCCACCGACGTGCTCGCATTCCCGATTGACGGCGCCGAGCCAACCATCGGCCCGCGTGAGCTCGGCGACGTCGCGATCTGTCCCGAGCACTGCTCCGATGTCACCGAGGCGGCGGTCCACGGTGTCCTCCACCTCTGCGGCTACGACCACGAGACCGACGCCGGCGAGATGCTCACCCTTCAGGCCAGCGTGCTGGAGAAGCTTCCGTGAGCCGCTCCGGCTTCATCGGCCTCGCGGGCCGGCCCAACGTCGGCAAGTCGACCCTGGTCAATGAGATCGTCGGCAGCCACGTTGCGATCGTCTCGATGCGACCGCAGACGACGCGGCGGGCGATCCGCGGAATCCACACCGACGTCGAGGCCGAGCGCCAGCTGGTGCTCGTCGACCTGCCGGGGGTGCAGCGGCCCCGCGATGTGCTCACAGAGCGCATGCAGAAGCGGGTCGAGCGCGAGCTGGCCGATTCCGACCTGGCCCTGATCGTGATCAACGGCGAGGAGGGCGTGGGGCCGGGCGACCGCTTCATCGCCCGCGCCTTGATCGGTGCCAGCACCAAGCTGCCGACGATCTGCGCGGTCAATAAGGTCGACCGCCTCGGCCCCAACGAGCTGGTCCCGGTCCTCGCCGAGGCCGCCGAGATCGAGGGAGTCGACGAGGTCTTCCCGATCAGCGCCCGCAACGGCGAAGGGCTCGAGGCCCTGGTCGAGCGGCTCGGCGAGTTGATGCCCGAGGGGCCCTACCTCTATCCGCCGCAGGACCACAGCGACCAGTCGAGCGAGCTGCTGCTCGCGGAGCTGATCCGCGAGCAGGTCCTCAACCGCACCCGCGAGGAGATTCCCCACTCGGTCGAGGTCGCGGTCAAGGAAGTCGGCGAGCGCGACGATGGCCTCATTACCGTCAGCGCCGAGATCTGGGCCGAGACCGAGTCGCAGAAGGGCATCCTGATCGGCAAGGGCGGGAACAAGATCGGTGAGATCGGCAGTGCCGCCCGCCGCTCACTCGAAGCCGAGCTCGACGCCAAGATCCACCTCGATCTCAAGGTCCGCGTCCGCAGCCACTGGCGCCGCGACGACGACCTGCTCGATCGGCTCGGAATCGAATAGCTCGCCCCAGCAACCGGTGCAACGTTTTTCGGCTCCTGGGAAACCGAAAAACGTTGCACCGTCTCACCGCACTCCGAGGTCGGACGAGGTGCAACGCGTTGTGGATCTGGGGGAGCCGTAAAACGTTGCACCCCGGTGGGCTGACTACGATTGGCCGATGCTCGAGCAAGTGAAATTCGACGAGAGCGGCCTTGTGCCGGTGGTGGCGCAAGACCACGCCACCGGTGAGGTGCTGACGCTTGCTTATGCCAACGCGGAGTCGTTGCGGCTGACGGTGGAGACCGGGGATCTGCATTTCTACAGTCGCTCCCGGGAGGAGATCTGGCGTAAGGGGGAAACCTCGGGAAACGTGCTGAAGCTGCGTCAGCTGCGCTACGACTGCGATGGCGATGCCCTGGTTGCGCTGGTCGAGCCAACGGGGCCGGCCTGCCACACGGGCGAGCGCAGCTGCTTTTACCGCGAGCTTGGTGGTTCGGCATCGACCGAGGTGGACGCCCCTGCGGTGATGGGAGAGCCGGCGCCGGTCGCGCACGAGGCGCTGGCGACGCTGGAGCGGACGCTGCGCAGCCGCGCCGGCGAGCGGCCCGAGGGCAGCTACACCGTCGAGCTGCTCGACAACCCGAAGCTGATCGGAGAGAAGGTCGAGGAGGAGGCCGAGGAGGTCGTGCGCGCCGCCCGCGAAGAGACGGATGAGCGTGTCGCCGAAGAGGCCGCCGATCTGCTCTACCACCTCGCCGTCCTACTCGCCTCTCGCAAGGTCCCACAATCGGCCGCTATGGAAGTGCTCAATGGCCGTCGCCGCTGAATCTGAGTTGCGGCTCGAGCCGAGTCTCGAGCAAGCCAGGGAGCTGGCGGCGAGCGGCAACGTCGTTCCTGTCTGCGCGCGCCTTCTCGACGACTGCGAGACGCCGGTCTCGGCCTTCCTCAAGTTGCGCGCCGGTGAGCCCGAGGGCGCGCCCTGCTTCCTGCTCGAGTCCGCCGAGCAGGGCCAGGTCGGTCGCTACTCCTTCGTCGGTTTCCGGCCGCGCTCGGTGCTGCGTTGGAGCGACGGCGAGCTTTTCGAGGACGGGGGAGAGGGGCGCGATGCGCCTGATCCTTACGCCGCCGTGGCCGAACACCTGGCCAACTTCCGGCCCGCGCCGGTCGAGGGCCTGCCGCCGTTCAGCGGCGGCGCGGTCGGGTTTTTCGGTTACGACCTGGTGCGCACCGTCGAGCCGCTCGTGGAGCCCAACCCGGACCCCCTCGGCCTGCCGGACATGGCCCTGATGGTCACCGACCTACTGCTCGTCTTCGATCACCTGCAGCACGAGCTGACGATCATGGCCTGCGCCTTCGCCGACGATGAGGGCGGGATCGACGCTGCTTACGAACGCGCCGCTGCGGCGATCGCCGATGCGCGCCAGCGCTTGCGCGGCGCCGTCCCGGCGCCCGAGCGCCCCGCTGCGGTTGAGCCGCCCAGCTTCGTTTCCAACATGGAGCGCGAGGATTTCGAAGCGGCGGTGGCGCGGATTGTCGAGTACGTCCACGCCGGCGACGCCTTCCAGGTCGTGCCCTCGCAGCGCTTTTCGGCACCCGCCCCGGTCGAGGCCTTCTCGATCTATCGCGGCCTGCGCGCGGTCAATCCCTCGCCCTACATGTACTTCCTTGAGTTCGGCGACTTCCAGATCGTCGGCGCTTCGCCCGAGCCGCTGGTCAAAGTCAGCGGGCGGCGGGTCGAGACGCGGCCGATCGCTGGCACCTACCCGCGCGGCTCCGACGAGGAGGAGGACCGGCGCCTCGCCGAGCGCCTCGTCAACGACCCCAAGGAGCGGGCCGAGCACGTGATGCTCGTTGACCTTGGCCGCAACGATCTCGGCCGGGTCTGCGAGTACGGATCGGTCTCGGTCGACGAGCTGATGGTGGTCGAGACCTACTCGCACGTCCTCCACATCGTCAGCCAGGTCTCCGGCACGCTGCGCGAGGGCGTGGGCGCGATGGATGTGTTGCGCTCGGCCTTGCCGGCGGGAACGCTCTCCGGCGCCCCCAAGGTGCGGGCAATGCAGATCATCGACGAGTTGGAGCCGGTCAAGCGCTGCTCCTACGGCGGCGCGATCGGATACCTGTCCTGGAACGGCGACCTCGACACCGCGATCCACATCCGCACGGTCGTCGCCAAGGACGGCCAGATCCACGTTCAGGCCGGCGGCGGCACGGTCGCTGACGCCAAGCCGGCCTACGAGTACAACGAGTCCGTGAACAAGGCAAAAGCCGTCTTCCGCGCTGTCGAGTTGGCTTGCGAACAACCGGATTGGGCTTAGCGATGCGCGTCCTCGTGATCGACAACTACGACTCCTTCACCTACAACCTGGTCCAGTACCTGGGCGAGCTTGGGGCGGAGCTGGAAGTGGTGCGCAACGACAAAGCGACGGTCGATGAGCTGCTCGAACGCGGCGCCGACCGCCTCGTCGTCTCGCCCGGCCCCTGCACGCCCGCCGAGGCCGGAATTTCGAAAGAGGCGATCCGTCGCTTTGCCGAGGCCGGCACGCCGGTGCTCGGCGTCTGCCTCGGCCACCAGTCGCTGGTCGAGGCTTTTGGTGGACGCACCGTGCAGGGCGACCCGATCCACGGCAAGGAGGCGGAGGTCGAGCACGATGGGCAGACGATCTTCACCGGCTTGCCCAGCCCGCTGGTCGCTGGCCGCTACCACTCTCTGGTCGCCGACCCCGAGCTGCCGGCCGAGCTCGAGATGAGCGCCCGGCTCGGCGACGTCGTGATGGGCGTTCGCCACCGCGAGCTCCCGGCCGAGGGCGTCCAGTTCCACCCCGAGTCGGTGCTCACTCCCCAGGGCAAGCATCTGCTCGCCAACTTCCTCGGGAATGGCCGGTGACCAACGACGTCGTCACCCGGGCGATCGACGCGGTCTGCGCCGGCGATCACCTCACCGCTGATCACGCCGCAGCGGTCCTCGCCGAGATCATGGAAGGCCGCAGCGGCGAAGTGCAGACGGGGGCCTTCCTGATCGCGCTGCGGGCCAAGGGCGAGACGGTGCCGGAGTTGGTCGGCCTGGCTCGCACGATGCGCTCGCTCGCTACGCCGGTGGCCAGCGGGCGGACCGACCTGGTCGACACCGCGGGTACGGGCGGTGGCCCGTCGACCTTCAACGTCTCGACCACCGCGGCCCTGGTGGCGGCGGCGGCTGGCTGTGCGGTCGCCAAGCACGGCAACCGCTCCAGCACGAGCAAGTCCGGCTCAGCCGACCTGCTCGAGGCGCTCGGCGTCAACATCGAGCTCGAGCCCGAGCAGGTGGGGCGCTGTATCGACGAGGTCGGTTTCGGCTTCATGTTCGCTCCGCGCCACCACAAGGCAATGGCCCACGTCGTGCCGGTCCGCAAGGAGCTCGGCGTGCGGACGATCTTCAACTTCCTCGGCCCGCTGACGAATCCGGCCGGCGCCCAGCGCCAGCTGCTCGGCGTCTCCGACCGCCACTACCAGGAGACGATCGCCGAGGCGCTGGTCGGGCTGGGCAGCGCCAAGGCGATGGTCGTCTCGGCCGAGGACGGGGTCGATGAGCTCTCGATCTCGGCTCGCACGCGGGTGATCGAGGTCAAGGACGGCAGCACCGCTGAGCACTTTGTCGAGCCGGCGGACTTCGGCTTTGCAATGGCCGAGTTGGAGGATGTGGCCGGAGGCAGTCCTGAGCAGAACGCGGCGGCGTCGCGCGCCGTTTTGGAAGGCGAGGCGGGCCCGCGCCGCGACCTCGTCCTGCTCAACGCCGGCGCGGCGATCTATGTAGGCGGGGCCGCTGACAGCCTCGCTGCAGGGGTCGAGAAGGCCGCCGCGACCATCGATTCAGGGGCGGCAGACGAGTTGCTCGGGCTACTGATTGCGGCGACCACGGCGCCCGCCCTCTAGGCTTCGCCTGGCAAGTGGCAATGATTGAGCAGCTGATCTCGGTGGCGCGAGAAGGGGTGGAGGAACGCCGCGGCCAGGTCCCTCAGGCGGACCTTGAGTCGAACCTGTCCGCACGCGGTGAGGACCGACCCTTCAACGAGGCCCTTGTGCGCCCGGGACTCTCCTTGATCGCGGAGTTCAAGCGGCGCTCTCCGAGCGCCGGCGAAATCTCCGGCTCGGCCGTCGTCCCCGACCAGGTCGGCGCCTATGAGCGCGGCGGCGCAGCTGCCCTTTCCGTGCTGACCGACGAGCGGCACTTCGGCGGATCGCTCGACGACCTGCGCGCCGCCCGGGCGGCCTGCGACCTCCCAATCCTGCGCAAGGACTTCATCGTCGACCCCTACCAGCTCTTCGAGGCCGCGGTCAACGGCGCTGATGCGGTCCTGCTGATCGTTCGCGCCCTCGACGATCGCGAACTGAGCGAGATGTACGAGCAAGCTCGTGGGCTCGACCTCGACTGCCTGGTCGAGGTGCACGATGAGGAGGAGCTACAGCGGGCGCTTGCTCTGGACGTCGACGTGATCGGGATCAACAATCGCGATCTGGATGCCGGCACGGTTGATGTGGCGACGACCTACGAGCTGATGCCCGACGTGCCGGCCGGCAAGACCGTCGTCGCCGAGAGCGGCATCTCCTCGCGCGAGGAGCTGGAAGAGCTCGATCGGGTTGGCGTCGATGCGGTCTTGATCGGTGGCGCGCTGATGGGCGCGGCCGACCCCGAGGCAAAGACGCGCGAGCTGACCGGGACCGACGAGGGCACCCGCGAGCACCACCTGCCCTGAGCCGCCAGGATTTAAGCCAAGTTTGCAGATCGTTTAGGAAGCGCTGAGGGAGCGCTCCTAAGCTGATTTCAATGCGTCACTTCTTTCGCACATCGTTTGGCTCCGCACTACTCGGCGGCGCCGTGGTCGCAGCGTTCGGTTGGGTCGCAATCGCCGCCGGTTGGCTCGATGCCGGCGACAACACGACCACGACGATCACGGCGCCGCTCAGCAGTGCGCCAATCGACAACACCGAAAGCAGCGGCGAGACCAGCACCGTCAACGAGATTTACCGTCACGACGGGCAGGGGGTCGCCTTCATCGAAGCGACCGAGCCCAGCGAAGAATCATCCTCGCCGTTCAACCCGTTCGGCGAAGAAGAACAGCAGGGCGGTGGCATCGCCACCGGCTCCGGCTTTCTGATCGACACCGAAGGCCACATCGTCACCAACAACCACGTGGTCGAAGGGGCGACCAAGGTCGAGGTCAAGCTCGGCTCCTCAGACGTAAGTCATGAGGCCGAAGTTGTCGGCACCGATCCGGCGACCGACGTCGCCTTGCTCAAGATCGACGTTCCCGTCGACCAGCAGCATCCACTTTCGCTGGGCGATTCCTCCAAAGTCCAGGTCGGCGATCCCGTGGTCGCGATCGGCAACCCGTTCGGGCTCGATCGCACCGTAACCGCCGGAATCGTCTCGGCCCTGCAGCGCCAGATCCAGGCGCCCAACGGCTTCTCGATCTCGCACGTGATCCAGACCGATGCTGCGATCAACCCAGGCAACTCCGGCGGGCCCTTGATTGATGCCGCGGGTCGCGTGATCGGGATTAACTCTCAGATTCAGACCGGCGGCAGCAACGGCAATGTCGGCATCGGTTTCGCGGTTCCGATCAACACCGCCCGCGAAGTGGTTCAGCAGCTCGAGGAGCACGGCGAAGTCAAGCACGCCTACATTGGCATCAGCGGCGGCAGCATCACGCCCGCCATCGCCAAGGCCCTGAAGCTGCCGGTCGACAAAGGCGTCCTCGTCAACGAAGTTGTCAAAGACAGTCCCGCCGACAAGGCCGGCATCGAAGGTGGCGGTACCGAAGCGACGATCGAAGGTGCCCAGGTCAACCTCGGCGGCGACATCATCACCGAAGTGGACGGCGAGCCGATCGGTTCGATGGAAGACGTGATCAACGCGGTCAATTCGGCTCAGCCCGGCGACAAGATGGAGCTGACGCTGCTGCGGGGCGACAACGAAGAAAAGCACGTGACGGTCACGCTCGGCGATCGGCCGGACTCAGCCAAATAGGCGCTCCCGTACCCTGGGGGGATGCGGGTCAAGATCTGCGGGATAACCAACCTGGACGATGCGGCTGAGGCTGTCTTGCTCGGCGCTTGGGCCATCGGGCTGATTCATTACGAGAAGAGCCCCCGGGCTTGTCCGGCTGACGAAGCGGCGGCTATCTGTGCCGCCTATCGGCGCAAGTGCGAGGTGGTAGGGGTCTTCGTCAACCCCGAGCTCGAGGAAGTGGCCAAGGCCGTTGAGGGGGCTGGCTTGACCATGGTTCAGCTGAACGGGGCCGAGGGGCCGCAGTTCTGCGCCGAGGTGGCGCGGCGGACGGGGGTCAAGGTGATCAAGGCGATTCATGTCGCCAGCGCGGCCGAGGTGCATGGGGCAGAGGCCCATAGGACCGACTTCCACCTTTTCGACCGGCGCGGCAAAGGGCTCTGGGGCGGGACCGGGGAAAGCTTCGACTGGGGGTTGCTGCGCCAGCACCGCTCCGAGATCCCGGCGATCGTCGCCGGCGGATTGCGACCGGACAACGTCGCCGCGGCGATTGCGGTCACGCATCCTTACGCGGTTGATGTGGCGAGTGGCGTCGAGGCCGAGCCGGGCCGCAAGGACCACGCCGCGATGGCTGCCTTCTTCGAGGCTGCCAAGGGCGCTAGCGTCCCGTCGGCATGAGCGCCATCGAGGAGCGATTCGGGCCCTACGGGGGGCGCTACGTGCCGGAGACCCTGATTGCCGCGCTCGATGAGTTGAGCGCGGCTTGGACTGAGGTGCGCGAGGATGCTGCCTTCAACGAGCGCCTCCGTCTCCTACATCGCGACTTCATCGGCCGGCCAACCCCGCTCTACCTGGCCGACCGCCTCTCGGCTCGCGCCGGCCGCCGCGTCTACCTCAAGCGCGAGGACCTCGCCCACACCGGAGCCCACAAGATCAATAACGCGATCGGGCAGGCCCTGCTGGCCGAGCGGATGGGCAAGCCGCGCGTGATCGCCGAGACCGGCGCCGGTCAGCACGGCGTCGCCACCGCCACCGCCTGTGCCCTGCTCGGCCTCGAATGCGTCGTCTACATGGGCTCGGAGGACATCCGGCGGCAGCGGCCCAACGTCGAGCGGATGGGGTTGCTGGGTGCCGAGGTGGTGCCGGTCGAGGCGGGGGCGCGGACGCTGAAGGAGGCCAGCAGCGAGGCGATCCGAGACTGGGTGGCAAATGTGGAGACGACCCACTACATAATCGGTTCCGCGGTTGGTCCGGCTCCATATCCAGCCCTTGTTCGAGACCTGCAGCGAGTGATCGGCGACGAGGCGCGTGAGCAGGTGCTGGCGGCCGAGGGGTCTCTGCCTACCCGAGTGATCGCCTGCGTCGGCGGCGGCTCCAACTCGATCGGCATCTTCACCCCATTCATCGACGATGCGGAGGTCCAGCTGATTGGCGTCGAGGCGGCGGGCGAGGGCGTCGATACCGACCGCCACGGTGCTTCTCTCGGCAAGGGAAGCACCGGGGTCTTGCACGGTTCTCTTTCATCGGTGCTGGCCGACGAGGAGGGCCAGATTCTCGAGGCACACTCGATCTCGGCCGGCCTCGACTATCCGGGTGTAGGCCCCGAGCATGCATACCTGCGAGACACGGGACGAGCAAGCTACTACGCCATCACCGATGCCCAAGCACTCGATGCATTTCTGACGCTGACTCGCCTCGAGGGGATCATTCCCGCGCTCGAGTCCTCGCACGCGATCGCGTGGTTCTTGGATAACAGCGAAGGAAGCGATGGCTATGACGTGCTTTGCCTGAGTGGCCGTGGTGATAAGGATCTAGCTGAGGTGTTGGAGCAGGGAGCCGGGGGGTGACTCGCCGGAGCAACAGCGGGGAGGCTCCGGAGAGCCACCCCCCGGCTCCCAGTTCGACAGCTTCGGCTGGGACGGAGAGGATCGCGGCCGCGTTCCAAGCGGCGAAGGACGAAAGGCGCGCCGCCCTGATGCCGTACATGATGGCTGGGTATCCCGATCGGGAGACAGCGCTGGCGGTGGCTGAGGCTTATGCGGAGTCAGCGGATCTGGTTGAGCTTGGGGTGCCGTTCTCCGATCCGTTGGCGGATGGGCCGACGATTCATGCGGCGGCTACCGCGGCTCTCAAAGCCGGTGCAACGCTCGAGACCGCCTTGAAGCTTTGTGAGGTGATGGCGGATCGTGTTCCGGTGGTCTTCATGGTCTACTCGAACATGGTTTTTGCTCACGGTGGCGCCGCCGCATTCGCCGAGCGGGCGCTTGCGGCTGGGGCTTCCGGAGCGATCGTTCCTGACCTGCCGCTTGAGGAAGCCAGGCCGGTGCGGGAGGCATTCGCTGCCGTCGGGTTGGCTCTGGTTCCGCTGGTCGCGCCGACGACGCCGGCGGCGCGGCGGACGCGGATCTGTGCGGCGGCTCAGGGCTTCGTTTACGTCGTCTCGACCGTGGGGACTACGGGGGAGCGCGATGCGATTCCGGCGGAGCTGAGCGACCTCGTTTCCGCAACAAAGTCAGAGGCCGAGGTTCCGGTCGCCGTTGGGTTCGGGATCGGAACGCCCGGGCAAGCAGCGCAAGTAGGTCAGGTTGCAGATGGCGTCATCATCGGCAGCCGCCTCGTTCGCGCCGCCGGCGAGGCTGGCAGTCCGGACGCCGCCGGCGAGGCTGTCGGTGCCTTCTTGCGCGAGACACGCGCGGCGCTCGTTGGCTGAGGCCGCAACCGGCGGAATGGATAGGATGCCCGCCGCATGGGAATGGTCATCACACTCTTCCTCGCCCTCGCCACGACGACGGTCGCTTACAGCGTGTTCGGCCAGGGCGGCGGCGTCGCCGGAATAATCTTCCTCGGCATCCTGCTGATCGGCGCCTCGATCCGCGTTCTGCAGCCGAAGTCCTAGCCAGTCCGGCTAGGCCCGGGTGGCAATCACCTGCAGGTACTCGGGTTCGAGCACGAAGGCCCGATCGCCACCGGTGTTGCACTTCTCCAGTTGCTCGCGCAGGTCGGCCTCCAGCGCCGCTTCGCCGTCGGGGCCGACGCGATCGAAGGCCATCTTGATCGGGCCGAAGTAGCTGCGGAAGATCTCCAGGTAGTGATCGATTGACCTGAACGGCTGGCGCGACGCCCGCCTCTCGAAGTTCAGTTCACTCACCTCACTCCCGAAGAGCTCGCGCACGCGGTCCTCGGTTCCCCAGAGCACCGGTGGCGTGAACCCGGGCGGCGGCGGTGCGTGTTTGGCGACGATCGCGAAGAGCTGGCTGACCGCTCCATCGGGGACCCAGTTCGCCATGCCGATGCGGCCACCGGGTTTGCAGACGCGGAGTAGCTCCGCGGCCGCCTGCTCTTGTTCTGGGGCGAACATTGCGCCGAAGACCGAGGAGACCACGTCGAACTCGCCGTCGCCGAACGGCAGCTCGGCAGCGTCGCCCTCGACGAACTCAATGTCGAGACGCTCGGCCGCCGCGCGCTCCCTGGCTCGGTCGAGCAGCGCCGGCACGAAGTCGACGCCGACCACATTGCCCCAGGAACGGCGGGCGGCGGCGATTGCGGCGTTGCCGCTACCACAGGCGACGTCGAGCACCCGCTCGCCGGGAACGACGTCGAGGGTTTCGACCAGTTCCTCGGAGACCATCACCACGATCGCCGCGACCACCGCAAAGTCGCCCTCCGACCAAGTCTTCTGCCCTGCCTCGCGCAGCGCCTGCATGTCCACCGCGTCGCTCATTGTCACCGCTCCTTTCGCCAGCTCCCACCCGAACTGCATCAACTTCTCTATCTGCCAGAAGGAAAAGTTGATGCAGTTCGGCGTTGCTGTTGAACCTAGCGCGTGGGCGAGGGTTCGTCACGGCTAACCTGAGGGCGATGCGGATCGGCGTGCTCACCGGTGGCGGGGACTGTCCAGGGCTGAACGCGGTCATTCGCGCGATTGTGCGCAAGGGGGTCGAACACTGTGGTCATGAGTTCGTCGGTTACCGGGACGGCTGGCGGGGGCCGCTCGAGCGCGACAGCCGCCCGCTTGGCGTGCCGGAGGTGCGGGGAATCCTGCCGCGCGGCGGCACGATTCTCGGCGCCTCGCGCACCAATCCGTTTAAGGAGGAGGGTGGTCCCGAGCGCCTGGCCGAGAACCTGAAGGCCGACGGCGTCGAGGGCCTGATCGCGATCGGCGGAGAGGACACGCTGGGCGCGGCGTCGCGCCTTTACGCGGAGCAGGGAGTGCACGTCGTCGGCGTGCCGAAGACGATTGACAATGACCTCAGCGCGACCGACTACACCTTCGGCTTCGACACCGCAGTCAACATCGCAATGGAGGCGATCGACCGCCTGCACACCACCGCGGACAGTCACCACCGGGTGCTGATCGTCGAGGTGATGGGGCGCCATGCGGGCTGGATCGCCTTCCATGCCGGGCTCTCCGGCGGCGCCAACGTGATCCTGATCCCAGAGCTGCCCTTTGATCTCGACCGGGTCTGCGAGTTCGTCGGCCGCCGCTTCGAGCACCAGTACGCGCCGATCCTCGTCGTCGCCGAGGGCGCGCAGCCGATCGGCGGCATGCCGACCGCGAAAAACGAGAAGCTCGACCAGTTCGGCCACGTGGCTCTGGGCGGGATCGCGCACTGGCTCGAGGGGGAGATCGAGCGGCGGACCGGCAAGGAGGCGCGGGCGACGGTGCTGGGTCATGTGCAAAGAGGCGGCACGCCGACGGCGTTCGACCGGGTCTTGGCTACGCGGTTCGGGTTGCATGCGATTGATGCGGTGGACGCGGGGGACTGGGGCAAGATGACTGCATTGCGGGGCACGGACATCGAGCTGGTCCATCTCAGCGAGGCAACGGCTGAGCTCAAGACGGTTCCCGAGTCTCTGTACTCAGAGGCTGAGGTTTTCTTTGGCTGAGGCTAGGCAGGGGAGGGACGGGTGCCCCCTCCCAAAACGAGCGGCCGGAGGCCGCTCTTGAGTGTTTTGGGAGAGGGCACCCGTCCCTCTTCCGTCTTGCGCAAGACAAAAGCTGGGGTCGGCTGGCGCACAGCGATGGTGGTGGCAGCTTGTGGCTTGCTTGTGGCTGGCTGCGGTGCGGGCAGTGGCGTCAGCGAGGACGCGACCGTTACCGCTTACGTCGAAGCTTCGTTGTGCGCTGCGGCTAAGCAAGAGCTCCAGGCGCAGGATGGTCGGGCAGGCGACCTGCGAGTCCGGGCGGTGTGCCTGCCGAGCCCCCACGGAGCAAAGAAGCTCAACCTCGCAACCCTCGGCGCCAACGCCCGCCGAGCCACCGAGGACTCCACCGCCGTCGCTTACCTGGAAGCTCCCGATCCCAGGGCAGCTCGGTTCACCCATCGGATCCTGGAAACCGCCGAGATCCCATGGATTGCCGCAAGCTCAGGCACCGTGGCAATGCAGCGCCTGCTGAAGCTGATCGATTCCGCCGGCTCTGGATCGCTACGGGAGCAGCTCCGGGAAGCGCTGCACCAAACCTAAGCTGCGGCGGGTCTTGCGCTAGGCCCAGAAGGGTCGGGTGACCCCTCCCAAAACACTCAAGAGCAGCGAAGCTGCTCGTTTTGGGAGGGGTCACCCGACCCTCCCCGCCTAGAACAAGTCCCCAAGCGCCTCGTCGAGGTCCGGGTGCTTGAACTCGTACCCGAGGTCCAATGCCCGCCGGGGCATCACCCGCTGCCCGCCCCGCAGCACTTGCCCGAACTCCCTGCCGTACATGAGGTCCACGGTGATCCCGGGAACAGGAATTACGGCGGGCCTTCCGAGTGCCCGGCCGAGTGCCTTCGAGAACACCTTGTTGGTCACCGGATTAGGCGCAGTTGCGTTGACGACCCCGTTCACCTTGTCACTCTCCAGCGCCCAGAGCAGGATGCCCAGCTCGTCCTCGATATGGATCCAGGAGACGTACTGGTTGCCCCCGGCCAGTGGGCCGCCGACGCCGAGCTTGAACGGGGTTAGCTGGGCTCCCAGGAAGCCGCCGCGCGGATCGAGCACGTGGCCGGTGCGGACGATGACCAGCCGCACGCCGGCGCCATCGACCTCGTGCGCTGCCTTCTCCCATTCGCGCACTACCTCGGCGTCGAAGCCCTCGCCCGGCTCGGTCGACTCGTCGACGAGACTTGCGCCGCGGTCGCCGTAGTAGCCGATCGCCGACTGACTGACTAGCACTCGCGGCTTGTGATCGAGGCCGGCGATCGTTCCCACTAGGTTGTGAGTGCCGGTGCGGCGACTCTCCATGATCCGCTCTTTGGCCTCGGCGCTCCAGCGCTGGTTGATCTTCTCGCCGAGCAGGTGAAAGACCCCGTCGACTCCCTCGAAGGCGGCTGCCGGGGGCCGTTCCAAGGTCGGCTCCCAGGCGTGCCAGGTGACGCTTGGGTTGGTACTCCGCGCTCGCTTCGGGTCGCGGGTAAGCCCAACGACGGTGTCACCGCGAACCAGCAGGGTGTCGCAAAGGGCCGACCCGATGAAACCGCTGGCTCCGCTGACGAGAACCTTCACAGAGCTAGGTGACCTCCACCGTCGAGAAGGTGCCGGTCTCCTCGTTGAAGCGGGCGATCCCCTCGCGCTTGGCCTCTTCGACCACTGCTTCCGCCACCTTCGGCGCCACTTCGCGGTTGAAGACGCTGGGGATGACGTAGTCCTCGGAGAGGTCTTCCTCGGTGACGGCCATTGCGATGCCTTTGGCGGCGGCGAGCTTCATCTCCTCGGTGATGCTGGGTGAGCCGGCGTCGAGGGCGCCGCGAAAGATGCCCGGAAAGGCGAGCACGTTGTTGATCTGGTTCGGGTAGTCCGAGCGCCCGGTTGCCATGATCCGTACGTAGGGGGCGGCGTCCTCGGGCATCACCTCGGGCGTCGGGTTGGCCATCGCGAAGACGATCGCGTCGTCGTTCATCTTGGCTAGCGACTCGGCCTCGATCAGGCCGGGGCCGGAAAGGCCGATGAAGAGGTCTGTGCCCTCGATCACCTCGTTGGGTCCACCGGTCAGCTGCTCAGGGTTCGAGTTCTCGGCGTACCAGCGCTTGATCTCGCTCATCTCGCCCGATTCGTAGTCGGCGCGGGTGGTCGAAAGGGCACCCTGGCGGTCGCAGCCGACGATGTGGGTGACGCCGCTGGCGAGCATCATCTTGGTCACTGCTACCCCGGCCGCGCCCAGGCCCACCATCAGTACGCGCAGGTCCTCGATCGGCTTGCCGACGATTTTCAGCGCGTTGAACAAAGCTGCCATGGTCACGATCGCGGTGCCGTGCTGGTCGTCGTGGAAGACGGGGATGTCGAGCGTTTCCTTCAGCCGGTCCTCGATCTCGAAGCAGCGCGGGGCGGAGATGTCCTCGAGATTGATGCCGCCGAAGGTTGGCGCGATCAGTTCGACCGCCTTGATGATCTCCCCGGCGTCCTGCGTGTCGAGGCAGATCGGGAAGGCGTCGACCTGGGCGAACTCCTTGAACAGCATCGCCTTGCCCTCCATAACCGGCATCGCCGCCTCGGGGCCGATGTTGCCGAGGCCGAGCACGGCGCTGCCGTCGGAGACAACAGCCACGGTGTTCTTCTTGATCGTGTACTCGAAGGCCTTGGCGCGATCGTCGTGGATGTCCTGGCAGACGCGGGCGACGCCGGGGGTGTAGGCCATCGAGAGGTCGTCGCGGGTCTTCAGCGGGTACTTGTTCTCGACCGAGATCTTGCCGCCGCGGTGCATCTGCATCGTCCGGTCGACGTAGTCGAGCACCCGTGCCCCGCGAGTCGAGCCGATCCCGCGCAGGATCCGCTCCCAGTGCTCGCGGTCCTGGGCGTCGATCGTGAACTCGCGCACCCGCTTGCCCTCGCCGCCGGCGCCGGGAACGAGGTCGACGCCCTGCAACTGCCCGCCCGCCTCGGCGATCTCAGCCGTGAGCTTGCCAAGCGGCTCCTGCCGCGCATCGAGCTCGACGCGGATCGTGACGCTGTATTGGGCGCTGACAGCCATGGGGCAGCTATCGAATCAGATTCGCGCTGTCTGGCTACTCACGGTCGCCGGCCGCTTAGTGAAAGCCCTTGACCAGGGCGAGCCGGTGGCTGAGGTTGCGAGTTGCGATCGCCGCACACGGTCGGGGCTGGTTGATCTTGGTTGAGGGCCTTTTCTGGCCGGTCAAGGCCGACGCCAGGGTTCCCCTGGGCAGCGATTGTCGCCGGTGGCGGCAGAGCGCGAGCGCGAGCGCGAGCGATCGCATGTACGCCTCGCCCTCGTCCATGCCGGGCCCGATCGTCAGGTTGGTGAGTGACGCCTTCGGAAGGCGCAGCAGTGTCACCGCGCTGTGGTCGAACTCGAGATCCCGGTCGACCCGGGAGGTTGGAGGTTCCGGTTCTGGAGTGCCGATGTACACCGCGTCAGATGTCTCGGCGACGAAGAACCCTGCAATCGGCGCCGAGCCGTCGATTGCCGCCAGGGGTGACACTTTCGTGTGGCTCTGCGTGCGGGCGTAGGTCGAGAAGGCGATCATGACGCCGACGCCGAGGAACACCGATAGCGCGAACAGGGCGAAGTGGTCGGTCATGCTGATCACAACGATCGCAACGGCGATCGTCGCCAGCATGACGCCAAGCAGAAGCGCCCGGTAGTTCCACGGCAACCCATTCCAGCCGGCCCCGATCACCAGCATCTCCACGATGAGCATTGGGCCGACGCCCGTAGCTGCCTGCAGAAGCCACTCGTTGCGACTCAGCTTCTCCGCCGCGGGTGCCATCTTCGCGACATCTGCCTGATCGGCTCTGGCAGCCGGCATTTCGCTCTCGCGCAGATGCGCCAGTCGTTCCTCGGTCTCCTGGCGTTTGGTTCTCGCGGCGCGGTAGTTGTTCAAAGCAATTTTGTGGGAGTCGGAGTCGATTTGCGCATCATTTGCGGCAGCCTGGAACTCGACCATCTGGTTCTGCAGTTTTGCCACTTCTCGTTCGGCTCGCGCCTCTTCTGAGCGCAACATCTCGATCTGGGCATCGGTCCTGATTTGACTCTCTTTCGCCTGCGCTTTTCGGCGGCGGAGGCGGTTGCCGATGAACCCGTTCCAGGCGGCAAGGGCGACCGCAACGGCCGCGAGGGCCGCGAGTAGGGCTGGAACCAGGAAGCTGGCTCCGGTGACGATCAGATCGTTACGGGGGATCTGCGCCACAGCCTCGTTCGCCGGCAGGCCGGCGGCGTCGAACCTGGTCCAAACGATGAAGCCACCGAAGAAGATGACAAACCCAATTACGCCGATTCCTGTGCCGATGACCGTCAGAACCGGCATCAGCACGCTGAGGAGCTGATTTTGATCCGGCGGTTTGCCAGTGGCGTCAGGGCCGCTGTCGGACGTGTCCTCCTTGGCCGGCACGGGCCCGAACCTACGTCAGGCAAATGCGATAAGTCAAATATTCCACGTTGTTTTTGGGCCAGCGCACTGGCTGAGTCGCAGTGGGCCGTGGTCGGCTCCGCTCAGGCCAACCTTATGATCGACGCCGCATGGCGGCAATGACCCCGAAGTCCGACGGCGAGGACTCCCACGAGCTCTTTCTGATCGACGGCAACTCGCTTGCCTACCGGGCGTTCTTCGCCCTGCCGGAGTCGATTGGGACCAGCGACGGGCGGCCCACCAACGCGATCTACGGACTCGCCTCGATGCTGGTCAAGGTGATCGACGAGCACGCGCCGGCCGGGGTGGTGGTCGCCTGGGACGCCGGGATGTCGGGTCGAGAGGTCACCTACGACCTCTACAAGGCGCAGCGCAAACCGCGCCCGGACCTGCTGCGCGAGCAGTGGCCGCACCTGATGCCGCTGGTCGAGGCCTTCGGCTACACCAACGTCAAGGTCGAGGGCTACGAGGCGGATGACGTGATCGCCTCGCTGGTTCGCCAAGCCCGCGAGGCAGGCATCGCCGTGATGGTCGTCACCGGCGACCGCGACGCCTACCAACTGGTCGGCGAGGGGGTGCGGGTGATGAGCACCTCGCGGGGGATTACGGAGACCAAGGTCTACGACAGCGACGCCGTGGTCGAGCGCTACGGGGTGCCGCCGGAGCTGATCACCGACTTGATGGGACTGCGTGGCGACACCTCCGACAACATTCCGGGTGTCCCCGGTATCGGCGAGAAGACGGCGACCCAGTTGCTGCAGCAGTTTGGCTCCCTGGACCGGGTTCTCGCCGGCGTCGAAGAGATCTCCGGCGCAAAGCGCAAGCAGAACCTGGTCGAGCACGCCGACGATGCCCGCATGTCCAAGCAGCTGGCGACGCTCCAGTACGACATCGAGACCGGTGTCGACCTCGCCGCGGTGATGGGCAGCGAACCGGATCGCGGCGCCCTGCGTGACTTCATGCGGGAGTTCGAGCTGCGGGCGGTGCTGGAGCGGCTCGAAGAAGCCCTACCCGAAGGCAAGGCCGTGCCTGGTCGTAAGGTGGAGACCGAGTTGGAGATCGAGGCGGTTGAGGGCGAGCCCTCCGATCTCGGCGGGGGGGAGGGACCAGTCGCGCTCTCCGCCGACGCCGGCCAGTGGGCGGCGGCCGACGGCGAGCGGATCGTCATGGGTAGGGCGACGCTGGACGAGCTCGCGGTGGCCCTTCCCGGCCGCGGCATCGTCGCCCACGACATCAAGTCGCTCGGCGGGGGGCGCCACGGCCTCTTGGCGGCGGCCGCTCGCGAGGGGGTCGAGCTGGAGCTCGATCACGACACGATGCTCGCCGCCTACCTGCTCGAGCCGCAGCGCCGCACCTACGAGCTGACCGAGTTGGCGGCCGACGCAGGAATCGGCATCGCCGCCGACGCGGCACCGGCAAAAGACGAAGATGATGGGCAGCTCTCCCTCGAGGGCAACGCCGATGGTGAGGCCGGCCTGGAGCCCGCCGAGGAAGCCCGCCTCGTCGCTGCCCTCGCCGACGTGCAACGCCCGCGTATTGAGGAGCTCGGCCTCGAGCACCTACTGCGCGAGATCGAGTTGCCTCTCGTCCGCGTCCTTGCGGCAATGGAACGCGAGGGGCTGAAGCTCGACGCCAAACGCCTCGCCGAGGTCGGTGCCGGCTTCGGTGAGCGGATCGAGACTCTGGAGAAGGAGATCTTCGAGCTGGCCGAGGAGGAGTTCACGATCGGGTCCCCGCAGCAGGTTGGTCGCGTCCTCTTCGAAAAGCTTGGTCTGACCCGAAAGCGGCGGGGCAAAACCGGCTTCTCGACCGACGCCCGCGTTCTCGCCCAGATTCGCGACGAGCACCCGATCGTCGAGAAGATCGAGTCCTGGCGCGAGCTTACGAAGCTGAAGAACACCTATCTCGACTCGCTGCCCGACCTGATCGACCCAGGGACGGGCCGCGTCCACACGACCTTCAACCAGGCCGCAACAACCACGGGCCGACTCTCCAGCACCAACCCCAACCTGCAGAACATCCCGATCCGCACCGAGATCGGCCGGCCCGTCCGCGCCTGTTTCGTCGCCGAACGCGGTGCCCGCCTGCTCTCCGCCGATTACAGCCAAGTCGAGCTGCGCGTGCTTGCCCACGTCGCCGATGAGGAGGTGCTGAAGGAGATCTTCCGGGCTGGCGACGACGTCCACGCGGCAACCGCGGCTGAGGTCTTCGACATCTCCCGCGACGATGTCGATGTTGGCCAGCGCTCGAAGGCGAAGATGGTCAACTTCGGCATCGTTTACGGCCTCACCGGCTTCGGCCTCGCCGACCGGCTCAACATCCCCCGCAAAGAGGGCGAGGAATTCGTCTCCCGCTATCTGGAGCGCTTCCCAGCCGTGCGCGCCTTCCGCGAGCAGGTAGTAGAGCGGGCGCAGGAGGAGGGCTACGTCACCACACTGCTGGGCCGCCGCCGTTCGATCCCCGAGCTGCGCTCGGGCAACCCGAACACCCGTCGCCTCGGCGAGCGCCTCGCCGTCAACACCGTGATCCAGGGCACCGCGGCCGACATCATCAAGATCGCGATGGTGCGCTGTCAGAGCGCGCTGCGCGAGGCCGGCACGCAGACCCGCCTCGTCCTGCAGATCCACGACGAGCTGCTCTTCGAGGGCCCGCCGGAGGAGATGGACGGCGCGGTCGAGCTGGTGCGGCGCGAGATGTGCGCCGCCTACCAGCTCGACCCACCGTTGGAGGTGGACGTCGGCGTCGGCGCGGACTGGCTCGACGCCAAGTAGCCGATTCCTCAGTCGGCCAGCTCGACCTCGTCGAAGGTCGCAACGCCGTGCTCGAGCTCCAACTCGGCCTCCTCGACCGTCGCCCCGACAATCAGGTCCGACGTGGTGCAGTTGGCGCCGGTTCCGTTGTCGTCGTGACCGCTCGGGCCGCGTCCGGAGTGCGAGGAACCGGGGCCGGAATTGTCCTCGCCGCCGTTGCCCGGACCTGAGTTGTCACCGTTGTCTTCGTCGTTGTCGTCGTCGCCGGCCTCTTCCTCGCGGTGGCTGGCGCGCGCCGTTACATCCGGCGAGTGCTCGTCCTCGCACTTGATCCGCGTCTGGTCGGTGACAAAGCCGCTGATCGAGTCGCCGCCGAACAGCGAGATCGTGAGACGACCGGTCGCGGCGTCGAAGGACTCGATCGTGCCGGCGTTCTCGTCGCCGTCCACAACCCCGTCGTCGTCGCTGTTGCGGTCGCGCGGGTTGTCGCCGGCGAGGAACTCGGCGCGGTTGCGCAGATGGTCGCGGTCCTGGTCGCGATGCGCCTGGTTGACCTTCGTCGAGAGGTGGTGGCGCTTCTCCCAGCGGTCGGGAATGCGGTCGTGGTTCCCGTCCTTAGCCGCGGCAGCCCCCGGCAAGGCGAGCAGCGCGAGCGCGCCGAGTACGGCGACCGCACAGGTCGTTAGTCGGTGGGCGAGCTTCATGGTTCCTCCTAGCTTTGGGGTTCCGTCTGCAGTGAGAACCCGTCGCCGCCGCCAGAATCACCCGAGTTACTGGAACCAGACGAATCTCCGCTTCCGTCGCCGCCCGGGCCGCTGTCCTCTCCGCCCGAGCCTGGGCCGCTATTCGACTCGAATTCCTCGCCGGAGCCGGAACCCCCACTCGAGGAGGTCGAGCCGGGCCCGGAGTTGTCCACGGCCTCCCCGTCGTCGCTTCCGGACGGACCGCCGCCGGAACCCGAAGAGCCGCCTGGCCCGGACGAGCTACCCGAGCCGTGTCCAGAGGGGCCGCGATGGCTACCGTGATCGTCCCCGGCCTCGGGATGGTGTTCGCCATCTGACCCACCGGGCCCGCGGTTGCCGCCGCCGTCATTAGCAGCGTCGTCGCCGGATCCCTCACGATGACCACCCCTCTCTCCGGAGTCGTCTCCGGACTCACTGCGCCGACCCCGATCGCGGGGGCCGCCGGAATCGTCTCCCGTCTCGAGCCCGAGCGCGGCAGCGTTCGAGGGCCGCTCGGCGGAGTCATCGGCTACGACTCTGCTTGCCCACGCCGGCTCCGGAGAACTCGCCTGACGATTGTGGTCGACCGCAACTCCGGCGCCGACCGCACCTGCCACCAGCACGGTCGCCGTCACCGCCTTGATCGTCACCCCGGCGCCCGCGGCTCCACCGAGGCCCGCAGCCCCCGCGGCGGCCTCGATCGGCGCGGTGGCAGCCCCCGCGAGCAGCGCCTTGAGCAGCGGCAATGGCAGCAGCATCCCGGCACTGTCGCGCAGCGTGCGCCGCGCTCGGTAGATCGCTTGCCGGGCAGCGCCGCCACTGAGGCCCAGTGCTTTTGCAATCTCCTCGTGGCTGAGCCCTTCCAGCTCGCGCATCACTATCGCCGCGCGCTGCGGCTCGGGCAGGGACTGCAGTCGCTGCATCAGGTCGGTCAGCTCTTCGCGCCGCTCGAGCTCCTCGGCCGGGCTCTGCCCCCCGGCGATCGCCTCCGCCAAGACCTCCGCCGACGGTGGTCGATCACGGAGGTCGTTGAGCGCCGTGTTGCGCACAATGCGGAAAAGCCACGGGCGCAGTTCGATCTCGGCGTCGTCGCGGCGCAGCGCGAGCAGCGCCTTGGAGAAGGCGTCCTGGGTCACCTCCTCGGCACGGCCACCGACGATCGCGGCCGCGTAGCGGGTCAGCGGCTTGCCGTAGCGGCGGACGATCTCTTCGAAAGCGGTCTCGTAGCCCTCGCGGACAAGCGTGACCAGGCGACGGTCCGGCTGCGTGCGCAGTGCTGGTCCGAGGACGAAACGGGCGGCGAGTCCCTCTGCTGGTGGCGGCATCTTCGGTGCGATGGTCCCTTCGGCTTACTGATATGACAGCAAGGCGGTTCAATCACCCATACCGATGCAACACCGCGAGCCCCTCAAGATCACGCCGTCCCCGGCGAACTGCATCAAATTCTCGGTCCAGGAGGTAGAGAATTTGATGCAGTTCGGAAGGGGGAGTAGTGGATAAGGGTCTTGCGGTTCTGCTGACGGCAGCCGCGGGGGGGCTGATCGCCCTGCAGGCGCCGATCAACGCGGGTCTCGGCAAGGCCACCGGCAGCCTGCCGGCAGCACTCGTCTCCTTCCTCGTCGGCACTGTCGCGCTCGCCGCGATCGTCGTGCTCAGCGGCAAGGCGGGCGGGCTCAGTTCGACCTTTGACGTCAGCTGGTACTACCTGCTCGGCGGGTTGCTTGGCGCCGTCTACGTCGCCAACGCGCTGATCGCGGTGACCGCGATCGGGGCGGGCGGTGTGGCCGCGGCGACGATTACCGGTCAGCTCACCTTTTCGGTGGCGATCGACCGCTTCGGCCTATTCGGCCTCGACCAGGTTGCGCTCAGCCCCGAGCGAATCCTTGGCGTTGCCTTGCTGCTTGCCGGCACCGTTCTGATCGTTCGCTGAGCTGGTCGCGAACTCCGGCGGCGCGATCTGCAGGTAGTGGCGAAAGGACCAGTCGATGAAGCGCTTGGCTCCGAGCAGGCGCACCAGCGGCCCGAGCAGCCGTGGCGGGATCTTCGGCACCAGCTTCTGCACGCGCAGCATCCAGCGGAACTTCCACTCGTGGGAGTCGTTGAACTCGGCGTAGCGCAGGGCCGCCTGCTCGCGGTCCTGCCAGCCGTCGACGACGCCGCGCAGCTCCCGTCCCAGCGCGATCCCGAAGTAGAGCGCGGTGCGGATGCCCTCGGCGCTGAGCGGCAGGCAGTGCCCGGCCGAGTCGCCGGCGAAGAAGACGCCGCCCTCGGTACCGGGGCGCAGCTTGTGCGGGATCCAGTTGCCTTGATAGCGGACCCGGTCGGCGTCGAGGTCTTCGGCGAGCAGCTCGGTCGTCTCGCGCACGTGAAAACGGGGGTCGAAGGAGCCAACGCCGATGCGCAGCTCGTCGCGAGCGGGGAAGCTCCAGCCGTAGCCGGCGGGGACGTAGCGGCGGTCGATCCAGACCTCGAGGTCATCGCCGGTTCCCTCGGGATGGACCTCGAGGCCGCGCGATAGCGGCGCGTCCGGTGGTTGGTAGCCGTCGCCGCTGGCGAGCATGCGGCGCCAGCCGAGCGCGTCGACCACCAGTGGGGCGGAGATGACGCCGCGGTCGGTGTCGATCGCGATCGCGCCGTCGCCGTTGGCGCCGGCCGCCCTGCCGTTCACCTTGACGGTCTCGAAGCGGGCGTCGCAGTCGCGCCAGAGCAGCGCGCAGAGCTCGCGGTAGTCGAAGGTGGAGAAGGTGAAGGGGAGGCGGTAGCGGGAATCCCCATGCGGGGTGTGCATCAGCAAAGAGTCGAAGCGCTGGCGCTCTGCCTCCATCAGGTCCATCGCCCGCATCCACTCGGTGGGGATGCCGCAGGCGGAGGTCTGCCGCTCGCCGATCTCGTAGCGGTCGATGATCAGCACGTCGGCCCCAGATCCGGCCAGCTCCCGCGCCACTGCTAGGCCAGCAAAGCTCGCCCCGCAGATCAGCACGTCGTGAGTCCCGGAAAGCGGGGTCCGTTCGTCCCCTCGTTTGGTCGCTCTGATCGGCACGACGCAGAGCGTATCCACCTGCAATCATGCGCCGCTGTGTCCGTGACCGATACGACCTTGACCCCTGCTCCTGACGCTCCCGCCGGCTCGCCGGTTGAGGGCTCGGGCGGCTTGCTGCTTGAAATCGACGGCAAGGTAGTACCGAACTACGCGGCGACGATGGTCTCCTTTGAGGAGGGCGACGTCGTCAAGGGTCGCGTCGTGCGCATCGACAAGGACGAGGTCCTGGTCGACATCGGCTACAAGTCCGAGGGGGTCATCCCCTCGCACGAGCTCTCGATTCGCAAGTCGGTCAACCCGGCAGACGAGGTCGAGCAGGGTGAGGAGGTCGACGCTCTCGTCCTCACCAAGGAAGACTCCGACGGCCGCCTGATCCTCTCCAAGAAGCGCGCCCGCTTCGAGAAGGCCTGGCGCCGCATCGAGGCCGCCGCCGAGTCCGGCGAACCGGTCGAGGGCAACGTGATCGAGGTGGTCAAGGGTGGCCTCATCCTCGATCTCGGCGTGCGCGGCTTCCTGCCCGCCTCGCTGGTCGACATCCGCCGCGTCCACAACCTTGACGAGTTCATGAGCGAGACGCTCGAGTGCAAAGTGATCGAGCTCAACCGCAGCCGCAACAACGTGGTGCTCTCGCGGCGCGCCGTGCTCGAGGAAGAGCGCAAGGAGGTGCGCGAGCAGATCCTCGGCCGCCTCGAGCCCGGCCAGGTGGTCGAAGGCAAGATCTCCAACATCGTCGACTTCGGCGCCTTCGTTGACCTCGACGGCATCGACGGCCTGATCCATATCTCCGAGCTTTCCTGGAGCCACGTCAATCACCCCTCAGAGGTGGTGGCGATCGGCGACACCGTGCGGATCAAGGTGCTCGACATCGACCGCGACCGCCAGCGCATCTCGCTTGGTCTCAAGCAGACCCAGGAGGACCCCTGGCAGCGCGTGATCAGCACCCACCGGCCCGGCGACGTGCTCGGCGGCACGGTGACCAAGGTCGTCGCCTTCGGCGCATTTGTCGAGATCCTGCCCGGTGTCGAGGGCCTAGTCCATATCTCCGAGCTCGCCGACCATCATGTCGAGAGCCCCAGTGAGGTTGTCGAGCCCGGCGCGGCGCTCGACGTCAAGATTCTTGAGATCGACGAGGAGCGCAGGCGGCTTTCGCTCAGCATCAAGCAGGTTGAGGAGCAGAAGATGCCTATGGGCGATCTCGGCGCGCAGATTCAGGAGGCTTCGGAGGGTTCGGCTGAGGGCTCAGATGCCGAGGCCGCGGGTCCTGTCGTGGCAGAGGACTCCTCGTCCTCGCAAGCTGCGGGCGAGGAGCCCACCGCCACGCCACCCGCGGACGAGGCGTCTGAGGACACGGCCGACGAGCCCGCTGCCGAGGTTGAGCTCGCCGAGGAGGCCCCGGCTGCTGAGGTTGAGGAGCCCGCTGCGGAGGAGGCACCTGCTGAGGAGCCGGTAGCTGAGGAGGCTCCTGCCCCTGAGGAGGCTCCAGATGAGGAGCCTGTTGCTGAGGCTGAGGCTCCTGCGGCTGAGACGCCGGAGGAGGCTGAAGAGGCTGAGCAGGAGGGGGAATCGGTGCAGGAGCGACCGGATTCGCCTGATGACACAGACGAGGCAGCCGGCGAGTCCGGCGAGTCCGAGTCGTCTGCTGAAGAAGCTTCTGAGTCCTGAGGCCCTATCCCGGTAGGGGTGGAACGTCTTGCACTTTTTCGGCACGCGAGCCTCGGACGGCCCCAGCCGACCCACCGAAAAAGTTAAGTGGAACCCCTACCGGGATAGGGCCTGAGCAACCATGCCGCTGACCATCGGCCTGACCGGCGGCATCGCGGCTGGGAAGTCAGAGTCTCTCGCTGCCTTCGAGCGGCTTGGGGCGGCAACTATCTCTAGCGATGCGGTTGTGCATGAGCTGCTCGACTCGGAGCCGCTGCTGGGCAGGCTGACCGAGCGCTGGGGAGCCGAGATTGCGCCGGCGGGGCGGATTGACCGCACCAAGATCGGCGAGATTGTGTTTGCCGATCCAGAGCAGTTGAAGTGGCTGGAGGCGCAGATCCACCCCCTGGTGGGCGAACGGATCGGCAGCTGGCTCGCTTCGCTGGACGAGAACGTCGAGGTCGCCGTGGTCGAGGTGCCGCTGCTCTTCGAGTCCGAGATGGAGCCCGTCTTCGACACCACAGTCGCCGTCGTCACCTCCGACGACGTGCGTCGCGCGCGCGCCGAGGCGCGGGGGCACGCTTTGGTCGGGGAGCGCGAGGCGCGCCAGTTGGCCCAGGACGAGAAGGCCGCCCGCGCCGAGCACGTGATCGAGAACGACGGCACGCTCACGGATCTTGAGCAGCGCCTGTCCGCCCTCATCGCGAAGCTGAGGGGATGAGCGCGGCGCGAAACCGCCCGGTTAGGGAACGGAGAAGGCGCCGCCTCTTGATTGGCGTCGCCGTGGTCGCCGCCGGTATCGTCGCCGGCGTGCTGCTGGGAGTGGTGGGGACAGTCGATCGGGCGATTCAGGAGTTGACGTTGCCCCTGCGCCACGAGGACGTGATTCGGGAGCAGTCGCGCGAAAAGGACGTCGACGCGGCGCTGATCGCCGCGGTGATCTACTCGGAGTCGAAGTTCAGCGATCGCACCTCGAGCGCCGGCGCGCGTGGCCTGATGCAGATCACGCCCGGCGCGGCCAACGAAATCGAGCGCCACAGCGGCGGTACCACCTTCAAGCTCAAGGACCTCGGCGACCCCGAAATCAACATCCGCTACGGCACTTTTCTCCTGCGCGAACTGCTCGACCGCTACGACGGCGATGTGGTCGCTGCCCTTGCCGCCTACAACGCGGGTCCCGGCAACGCCGACGAGTGGGGTGGCAGCTCCCTGAGCGTCGAGGGGATTCCGTTCCCCGAAACGCGCGCCTACGTCGAAGAGGTCCTCGAAAAGCAACGCGCCTACCACGACGAGTACCCGCGGGAGCTGGGCTACTGAACCCAGAGGCCCCCAGACCACGCATCGCCGCCCTGGCGCTCGCCGTCGGCCTCGTCCTGGCCGATTCCTCGATCGTCGTCCTGGCGCTGCCGCAGATCTACCGGGAGCTGGACACCAGCGTCGCCGGCGTCACCTGGGTGCTCGTCTCCTTCAATCTGGTGATGGCGCTGACCGCCGTGCCGGCGGCGCTGCTGGCACGGCGGGTCGGTCCCGGACGCGCCGCCGCAGTCGGCCTGGCCGTGTTTGCAGGGGCCAGCCTCGCTTGTGCCCTCTCGGACCAGCTCAGCACGCTGATCGCGGCGCGCTGCGTGCAGGCCCTCGGCGGGGCGGCGGCGGTGACCGCGGTGCTCGAGTTGATGCCGGCTACGGTTGGCTCTGAGCGCCGAGCGGCGGCGCTCTGGGCGATGGCGGGAGCGACCGGGGCGGCCCTGGGTCCGGCGGTGGGCGGCCTGCTCACCGAGCTGGTCTCCTGGCAGTCGATCTTCCTGATTCAGGTACCGCTCGCGCTCCTCGCGGCGGTGCCGATCCTCGCCGTGGCCAAGCACGAGGCAGCTACCGGCGTGCTCTCCGCCGAGCTGCGCCAGACGGGCCGCCCGCACCTGCTCGCCAACCTGGCGCTGGCGCTGGTCTCGGCGGCGATTGCCGGCGCCCTTTTCCTGCTCGTCCTGCTGCTGATCGAGGGCTGGCGCTTGAGCCCGATCGGCGCCGCGATCGTGGTCAGCGTGATGCCGCTCTCGGCCTTGCTCGGCAGCCGCCTCGACCGGCTGGTACCGAGCGCCCGCGCGCGCGCCGCCGCCGGCGCGATTCTCGTTTCCGGCGGCCTCGGCGGCCTGGCGCTGTTGCCGAAGGCGGAGGTGGCGCTGACCCTGCCGCCGCAGGTGATGATCGGGATCGGCCTGGCCCTGGTTCTCTCGGCGCTGACCGAGACCGCGCTGGAGGGGCGGGCGCCGCAGGCGATCCACGGCGGTTGGACGATCTCGGCGCGGCACGCCGGCGTCGTCATCGGCCTGCTCGCGGTGACGCCAATCTTCACCCACGACATCGCCGAGCAGCGCCGCGACGCGATCGACGCCGGCACCGCGGTGATCCTCGATTCGCAAGTGCAGCCGTTGCTGAAGATCGAGCTCGCCCAGCGGGTCGAGGCTCGCCTCGAGGAAGAGAAGGGCAAAGTGCCGACGATCGGACCGGCCTTCGAGCCGCTTCCGGACGATCCCGGCGAGCGCGAAGAAGTAGTGCAGCTGCGCGATGAACTTCAGGAGCAACTGAACCGCGGCGCCACGCACGCCTTCAGCCCCTCGTTCGGCCTCGCTGCCCTGATCGGCCTGCTCTCGCTGATTCCGATCGCGCTGGCGCGGAGGGTGGAGCTGTGACTCCGCCTGGAGGGGAGAGCGCGTGAACGGGGATTCACGCAGCTTCGCGCTGGTCGGCTCGGCGATCGTCGCGGCTGTCGCGCTGGTCGGCATCTACCTTGCGGCGGGGGGCTCGTCCTACACCCCGGAGAAGACCCAGGATCCGTGTAAGCACCGCGCCTGGCGCAATCCGGAAGGGCTGCAGCAGATCGCCGAGCAGTTCACTCTCTCGGCCCTCGACGGCGCTGCCTGTCAACTTGGTGTCAGCCGGGAGTCGCTGGCGCGAGCGCTGGCGACACCGGAGTCCCGCGAACGCTTCACCGATCGATATGACATCACGGATGCCCAGCTGGCAAGGGCCGTGCGGGCCGGCCTGCTGCGAGCGGTCAAGGATGCCGAAGAGTCGGGGGCACTCAACCCCCTACTTGCCGCGCCCCTGCGCGAAACCGTAAAGAGCATCCCGCTCGACCAGGCAATCGAACTGATCAACAACGCTGAAGACCTAATCAACGAAGTGCAAGGCTTCCTCGGCCCCGCCCAGGGTTTCCTAGAACAGCTCCTGCCCTAAAAGCTCTCGCCTAAGGGCGGGGTCCCCGGCAGGGGTGAAACGTCTTGCACTTTTTCGGCAGGCGAATCTCGGACGGCCCCAGCCGACCCACCGAAAAAGTTAAGTGGAACCCCTGCCGGGGACCCGCCCGGCCCCTACTTCTTGATCTGGAACTTGCCCTTCTGCGGGAGCCAAGTGACCCCTTCGCAGAGCTGTTCCGGGCTGGTGTCGAGCGAGCCCGCGAGCTTGACGATCGTGCCGAGGCGAGGCTCGCGGCCGCCGCGCTCGAGCAGCGAGATCTCGGTGCGGTGCAGATCGCAGCGGAAGCCCAGCTCCTCCTGCGAAATTCCCTTCTTTTTGCGCGCTTTGCGCAGATTAATTGCGAAACGCTCGCGTGGTTTCATTCGGGCGATTCTCTGTCTGCGAAGACAGAAGCGCTACAGCCAAAACATTCACAGACAAAATCGCACGTTTATGCACACGAATCAATCACGAGTCGCGCGCCAGACCCAGAGCATCGCCAGCGGCTGCAGCGGCAGCCTCGCCCAAAGCGCCCAGCGCGGGATTCGCTTCAGGTCGAGTCCCTGCACCTGCTCCGGGTTAACCGCCATCTGCACGTTGGCGGGGAAGACCGCTACGAGCAGGGCCAGCAGCCACCAACGGGCGAAGCGTCGCGTCGACGGCGCCAACACGGCGGCGCCACCGGCGATCTCAGCGAGGCCGCTTACGACCACAGCCTCGCGGTGCCGAGGCAGCGAGGGCGGCATGATCGCTTCATAGCTGCGTGGGATCACGAAGTGCATCGTCCCGGCGAAGGCGAAGAAACTGGCGAGGGCCTTTTGTGAGCGCGTCATCGGCGGGGCAGTGTATTGCGCTCGCTATGGTCAGCGCGTGCCCGAGTTCGAGCTCAACCCGGCCTACACGCCGACCGCGGACCAGCCGAAGGCGATTGCCGGGCTTGCCGAGGGGCTAGGGGAGGGGGAGCGCTTCCAGACGCTGCTCGGCGCCACCGGCACGGGCAAGACCTTCACGATGGCGGCGACGATCGCCGCCGTGCAGCGGCCCTCGCTGGTGATCGCCCACAACAAGACGCTGGCGGCACAGCTCTGCAACGAGTTCCGCGAGTTCTTCCCGGACAACCAAGTCGAGTACTTCGTCTCCTACTACGACTATTACCAGCCCGAGGCCTACGTCCCGGCCCAGGACCTCTACATCGAGAAGGACTCCTCGATCAACGACGAGATCGACCGTCTGCGCCACGCCGCCACCGCGGCGCTGTTCGCCCGTCGCGACGTGATCATCGTCGCCTCGGTCTCCTGCATCTACGGGATCGGCTCGCCGCAGGTCTACAACGAAAAAATGCAGCTCTTCAAAGTCGGCGAGGAGATCGACCGCGACGAGGTGCTGCGCAAGCTGGTCAAGATGCAGTACCAGCGCAACGACTCGGTGCTCGGCCGCGGTGCCTTCCGGGTGCGCGGCGAGGTGCTGGAGATCATGCCCTCCTACGCCGAGTCGGCCTACCGGATCGCCCTCTTCGGCGACGAGATCGAGGGGATCCAGCACTTCGACCCTCTCACCGGCGAGATCCTCGACACGATCGACCACGTCTCGGTCTGGCCCGCTTCTCACTACGTGACCAGGGACGAGACGCTGGAGCGGGCGGTCGAGGAAATTCGCACCGAACTCCACAGCCGCACGGCCGAATTGGAGGCCGAGGGCAAGCAGCTCGAGGCGCACCGCCTGCGCCAGCGCACCGCCTACGACATCGAGATGCTGAAAGAGATCGGCTTCACCTCGGGGATCGAGAACTACTCGCGCATCCTCGATGGGCGGCCCGAGGGCAGCCCGCCACACACGCTGATCGACTACTTCCCCGACGACTTCGTCGTCTTCGTCGACGAGTCGCACCAAACGATCCCGCAGATCGGCGGCATGTACGAGGGGGATCGATCGCGTAAGCAGACGTTGATCGACTACGGTTTTCGCTTGCCCTCGGCAATCGACAACCGGCCGCTCAAGTTCGATGAGTTCCTCGAACGGGTGCCGCGGCTGGTGATGGTCTCGGCGACGCCGGGGCCGTTCGAGCGGGCCGAGTCGTCGCGGATCGTCGAGCAGATCGTGCGCCCGACCGGGATCGTCGATCCCGAGATCGAGGTGCGTGAGACGCGCAACCAGATCGACGACCTGATGAACGAGATCAAGGGGATCGCCGAGGCAAAAGAGCGCGTCTTGGTCACGACCTTGACCAAGAAGATGGCCGAGGATTTGACCAACTACCTACTCGAGTACGGGGTCAAGGTCCGCTATCTGCACTCCGAGATCGACACCCTCGAGCGGATCCACATCATCCGCGACCTGAGGCTCGGCGAGTACGACGTCCTGGTCGGAGTCAACCTGCTGCGCGAGGGGCTCGACCTGCCCGAGGTCTCGCTGGTGGCAATCCTCGATGCCGACAAGGAGGGCTTCCTGCGCGGGGAGACCAGCCTCGTGCAGACGATCGGCCGGGCGGCTCGCAACGTCAACGGCCGGGTGCTGATGTACGCCGACAAGGAGACCGACGCGATGCGGGCGGCAATGCGCGAGACGGACCGCCGCCGCGCGATCCAGCTCGCCTACAACGCCGAGCACGGGATCACCCCGGAGACGGTGCGCAAGGGGATCTCGGAGATGAGCGAGTTCCTCGCGATGGAGGACCGGGCGCCGCGCAAGCGCCGCGGCAAGCCGGCCGGGGAATTCGCCGACCCAGCCGAGCTGGAGCGCACGATCGTCTCGCTCGAGGAGGAGATGTTGGCAGCCGCCGATGACCTGCGCTTCGAGGAGGCGGCTCGCTTGCGGGACGAGCTGAAGGAGCTGCGTCGGGATCTCGATGGTATGAGGACCGGGGCGTAGGTCGATCCGGCCCATGAGACCATCGCGTCCGTGACGATCTGCACTGAGATCGCCGAGTGGGCGACGGCGCTACGTCCGTTCGACCTGCCGGCGAGTGTGCGCGAGCGGGCTGAGTTGCAAGCGCTGTGCGTCGCCGCTGGGCGGGCCGCCGGAGAGGAGCTGCCGCTCCGTTTGCCGCGGTTGCGCCGGACGGACCCCTGGGGGAGATCTACCGCTCCGCCGCGGCCTCGATCGCCTATGACTGGGACGACTATCTCTTCATGGGCCACACCGGGCACTCGGCCGTTCCCGCTGCCGCCGCCTTTGCCCCCGACCCCGAGCGGGCGCTGCTCGCCCAGGTCGCGGCCAACGAGGTCGCGGGTCGCCTCGGCGCGGCGCTCTTCCTCGGTCCGCACAACGGCCAGTTCTGGGCCTCGATCCACTGCGCCTCGGCCGCAATCGCCGCCTCACTCGGACTCGGGCTCGACGCCGAGCAGACAGCACATGCCCTGGCCATTGCCCTTTACCAGCCTCCCTACGGCATGTGGCCCGGCTTCATGGGGCCGAAGAGCAAGCTGCTGACCGCCGCCGAGCCGGCCGCGGTCGGCGCCCGGGCGGCGCTGCTTGCGGCCGACGGGATCAGCGGCGCGCTCGACGTGATCGAGCACCCCCGCGGCGTCCTGACGAGCCTCTCGTTCGCACCCAGGCCGGCGATGTTCGGTGCTCTCGGCAGCGTCTGGCTCACCGACACGCTCGCCTATAAGCGGCTGCCCGGCTGTGCCTACCTTCAGTCGGTCGGAGAGGCCGCGCTTGCCGCCGGCGTCGCGGCGGACGAGGTGGCCAGCGTCGAGATCGAGGCCGGCTGGCTCACCTGCGAGATGGAGGAGCTCGGCCGCGGGCCGGACCTCACTCCGATCCGGGTCAACTTCTCCGCCACCTTGACCACGGCGATCGCCCTGTTGGCCCGCAGGTTGACGCCGGCGGAGCAGGAGCCGGGTTGGCTGGCGGCCAACGAAGCAGAGATCCGCGCTCTCGCCGCTCGGGTCACGCTGAGGCACGATCCCGCGCTGACTGCGCTGACCCTGCGCGGAACCCTCGAGGCGGGCGCCTCGCCGGACCTCGGGCTGCGCGACCTGCTCCGCATCCGTCGCCGCCTTGGCGACGCCAATATGGACGAGGCAAATCCCGGTCCCGCGGTGCTGAGGGCGCTTCGCGCCGACAGTAGCCTGCGACGCTACCTAGGCCGCTCCTTGCGCAAGCGACTGAGCGACCACTCAGGCGGTGCCGACAGCGGCATCGACGCCCTCGACACCGCTGCCCTGCGCATGACCTTCCCCAGTCGCTTGCGCATCCGGCTCCGTGACGGTTCGACCCGTGTCTTCGAGGGCAGCGAGCCCGGATCCTGCGGGTGCCCGCTCGTCGAACAGCGCGCCGTGGTCGAGGAGCGCCTCGCGGTCGCCGGAGTCGCTGCCGTTCCTACTGTCTCCTAAGCCAGGACCTTGGCGGCCTTGGCGCTGTCGGCGTAGAACTCGCCTCGCACGATCTTGCCGTCGGCGAACTTCATCAGGTGAGCAAAGGGCGCCTCGAAGCTGTCGCCGTTGTGGGCGGCTCGCTGCGTTCCCCTCACCACCACCCACTCACCGGCGTCGATGAACTCCTCCGGCTCGACGCTGAACGATGTCCAGTAGTTGGGGATCTGAGTGAAGTTGCCGAGAATCGCGTCGCGGCCCTCGGTTTCACCCCCAAGGGGCAACTCGTCGGACGTGAGCCAGGTGCTGTCCTCGGAGAGCATTTCGCTCAGTGCTTCCAGGTCACCGCGGCCGAAGGCCTCATAGGCGGACCGGGCGGTGTCGACGTTCGACATTTTTCCTCCTCCGATTGCTGACCCCGCCTCAAAAAGCAAACTACTCGCGTCTGGCGAGGCACACAACAGTCCTTAACTATTCTCTGCCGGTGTCCATCGACGTCAGCGAGGCGACGTTCGAGAGCGAGGTAGTCGAGCGCTCCTTCCGGCCCCAAAGAGAGGCTTAGGTGCCGGCACCTAGTCGCGAATTGGAAGTTCGCTGCAACGACGGGCGCCGCCTGTTCGTTCGCGTGGCGGGGCCGCCCGACGGGATTCCGGTGCTGTTTCACGCGGGGACTCCCAACTCCCGCCATCTTTTTGAGCCGATGCTCGAAGCCGGGGCCGAGCGCGGGCTCTACCACGTCTGCTATTCCCGCCCCGGCTACGAGGGCTCTGATCGCAAGCCGGGACGGGGGATCGTCGACTGCGTTCCCGACAGCCACGCGGTGGTCGATGCGCTCGGGGTCGAGCGCTTTCACGTAGTCGGTCATTCAGGTGGCGGGCCGCACGCGCTTGCCTGTGGCGCCCGCATGCCGGACCGGGTGATGTCCGTTGCCGTGGTGGCAGGCTGTGCCCCACGCGACGCGGCTGGGCTTGACTGGATGGACGGAATGGGAGAGGCGAACTTGACCGAGTTCAGAGCACTCGAAGAAGGAGACGCGGCGCTCGCGCGGTTTCTCGAGAAGAACGTCGCCGAATTGGGATCCGTCGGGAGCAGCGCCGACTTCGCCGAGGCGCTCGAGGGCCTCGTTTGCGAGGCTGATCGACGATGTCTTACGGGGGCCTTTCTCGAGTATCAGCTGGAAGGCTGCGAGGACATCGCCAACGGCGAGATTCTGGGGCTGGTTCGACGATGACAAGGCGATCTGCAAGGACTGGGGAATCGACGTCTCCGAAGTGTCCGTGCCGGTCTCGGTCTGGCAAGGCACTGAGGATCGAATGACCCCCCTCGCGCACGCCGAATGGCTCACCGAGAACATTCCTGCCGCCCAGGCGCGCATGCTGCCTGGCGACGGCCATTTCTCGCTCATCGCTTCGCACTACGGCGCCGTACTGGATGATCTCGTCGCCTCGGCCGGAGCTGCGGATTGAAGGCGTTCGACTTGGGAACATCTGTTCGCATGGCTAGAATCGGCCTAAGTGGCCGTTTCTGATCGCATCGTCATCTCCGGGGCGCGAGAGCACAACCTCAAGGACGTCGACGTCGAGCTGCCTCGCGACGCGCTGATCGTCATCACCGGGCTCTCGGGCTCGGGCAAGTCGAGTCTTGCCTTCGACACGATCTACGCCGAGGGGCAGCGGCGCTACGTCGAGTCACTCTCCTCTTACGCGCGGCAGTTCCTCGGTCTGATGGAGAAGCCCGACGTCGACTCGATCGAGGGGCTCTCGCCGGCGATCTCGATCGATCAGAAGACGACCTCGCGCAATCCGCGCTCGACGGTCGGCACGGTGACCGAGATCCACGATTATCTGCGGCTGCTTTGGGCGCGGATTGGCGTGCCCCACTGCCCCGAGTGCGGGGCCGAGATCACCGGCCAAACCCAGGAGCAGATCGTCGACCGGCTGATGACCCTCGAGGAGGGCACGAAATTCATGGTGATGGCGCCGGTCGTGCGAGGTCGCAAAGGCGAGTACGGCAAGCTCTTCGAGCAGTTTCGCCTCGAGGGCTATTCGCGGGTCAAAGTCAACGGGGAGCTACGCCGGCTCGACGAGGAGATCGTCCTCGACAAGAAGTACAAACACGACGTCGCCGTGGTCGTCGACCGGCTGGTGATGAAGCCTGATCTGCGCCGGCGCCTCTCCGAGTCGGTTGAGGCCGCGGCTGGGCTTGCAGGCGGCTTGGTTGAAGTCGAGATGGTCGGCGAGGCCGCCGCCGACCCACTGCTGTTCAGCGAGCAGTTCGCCTGCCTCAACTGCGGCACCTCGATCCCCGAGTTGGAGCCGCGGATCTTCTCCTTCAACTCGCCGCACGGCGCCTGCGAGCGCTGCCACGGGCTCGGCTTCCAGCGGGTCATTGACCCGGAGTTGGTCGTGCCTGACCCGACGCTCTCGCTCGCCGAGGGCGCCCTGCAGCCCTGGAATCGCGGCATCACTGCCTACTGGAAGCGCTTGATCGCTTCCGTCGCCGAGGCCTATGAAGTCGACCTCGACAAGCCCTGGTCGAAGCTGAAGAAACTCGATAAAGAGGTCTTCCTTTACGGCACCGGGAGCGAGCGCCATCAGGTCAGCTACACCAACCGCTTCGGCCGCCGCCGCTCCTACAAAGTTCGCTTCGAGGGGATCGTTAACAATCTCGAGCGGCGCTATGAAGAGACCGACTCGGAGAGCAATCGCGAGCGGATCGAGAGCTACATGGCTGAGCAGCCCTGTCCGGACTGCAAGGGCGCCCGCCTGCGTCCCGAGAGCCTCGCGGTCAAGGTCGGTGGCATCAGCATTGCCGAGTTCAGCGACAAATCGGCACGCGCCGCGGCCGAGTGGATCGCGGCGCTGGAGATGACCGATACCGAGCGGGCGATCGCGCGCCTGATCGTGCGCGAGATTTCCGAACGGCTCGCCTTCCTCGAGAACGTCGGCATCGGCTACCTCTCGCTGGGGCGCTCGGCCCGCTCGCTCTCCGGCGGTGAGGCGCAGCGGATTCGCCTCGCGACTCAGATTGGATCCAGCCTGGTCGGCGTGATGTATGTGCTCGATGAGCCTTCAATCGGGCTACACCAGCGCGACAACGAGAAGCTGATCGCGACCCTTGACCGGCTGCGCGACCTTGGCAACACGGTGATCGTCGTCGAGCACGACGAGGGCACGATGATGGCTGCCGACCACCTCGTCGATCTCGGTCCTGGCGCCGGCGAGCACGGCGGTTACATAGTCGCGGCGGGCACGCCGAAGGCTGTTGCCAAGGACCCCGCTTCGCTGACCGGCCAGTACCTCTCCGGCAAGCGCAAGATTGAGCTGCCCGACGAGCGGCGCAGCCCAAGCGGCGCGCTGCGGGTCCGCGGCGCCCGCGAACACAACCTGAAGGGGATCGACGTCGCGGTGCCGCTCGGGGTCTTCTGCTGCGTCACCGGCGTCTCCGGCTCGGGCAAGTCGACCCTGGTCAACGAGACGCTCCACCACTCGGTCGCCAATCGCCTGCATCAGGCGAAGCTGCGCCCCGGCGCTCACGATGGTGTCGACGGGCTCAGCCAGATCGACAAGATCATCAACATCGACCAGTCGCCGATCGGGCGCACACCGCGCTCCAACCCGGCCACCTACACCGGCGTCTTCGATCACATCCGCCAGCTCTTCACCCAGACGCAGGAGGCGCGGACGCGCGGTTATAAGCCGGGCCGCTTCAGCTTTAACGTCAAGGGGGGGCGCTGCGAGGTCTGTCGGGGCGACGGTCAGATCAAGATCGAGATGCACTTTCTGCCCGACGTCTACGTTCCCTGCGAGCAGTGTCACGGCAAGCGTTACAACCGCGAGACGCTCGAGGTCCGCTTCAAGGGCAAGAACATCGGCGACGTGCTGGAGATGTCGGTCGAGGAGGCGGTCGTCTTCTTCGAGAACGTGCCGAAGATCGCCCGCCGCCTGCGCACCCTGCACGACGTCGGCCTCGACTACATCCGCCTCGGCCAGGCGGCGACAACCCTCTCCGGCGGCGAGGCGCAGCGGGTGAAGCTGGCGACCGAGCTTTCCAAGGTCGCCACCGGCAACACCCTCTACATCCTCGACGAGCCGACGACCGGCCTGCACTTTGCCGACGTGCAACGCTTGCTCGACGTGCTCGGCCGGCTCGTCGACGCCGGTAACACCGTGGTCGTGATCGAGCACAACCTCGACGTGATCAAGACCGCCGACCACCTGATCGATCTCGGCCCCGAGGGTGGGGAAGAGGGGGGAGAGGTGGTTGCCACCGGCACCCCCGAGGAGGTCGCCGCGGTCGTGGGCTCCTATACCGGCCGTTTCCTCGCCGAGCTGGTCGAGCCGGCGAAGCCGAGACGCACTGCGCGCAAGCGGCGCGAGCCGGTTGCGGCCTGAGCCGGCAATAAGTCGTTAAGCGGAAATTCGCTCGTTGACGGTAGCCGAGCGCTACCTTGAAGAGTGAGAAACGCGGCAAGCGGGTAGCGGTTTCGGGCAGGGCGAAAGGAGAACGCTCATGTCCCACTCAGGTTTGAAGCGGCTCGGGGCCGCGACCTTCATCCTTGCGACCATCGTCCTCGCCGCCGGCTGCGGTGGCGACGACGGAGGAGGCAGCGGTGGCGGAGGGGGTCCAACGGTCGCCCTGTTGCTGCCCGAGAACCAGACCCCGCGCTACGAGGCTTCCGATCGGCCGCGCTTCGAAGAAAAGGTCGAAGAAATATGCCCTGACTGCGAAATCCTCTACAGCAACGCCACCGAGGACGCCTCCAAGCAGCAGAGCCAGGTCGAAGCTGCCCTGACCCAGGGTGCCGACGTGCTGGTGCTCGACCCGGTTGACGCCGCCTCGGCGGCCGCCAGCGTGCAGAAGGCCGATCAGCAGGGCGTGCCGGTGCTCAGCTACGACCGGTTGATCCTCGGGGCTGAAGTCGCCGTCTACGTCTCCTACGACAACACCCGCGTCGGCGAACTGCAGGCCGAATCGCTCTCCGAAAAGCTGAAAGAAGACGGCAGTCCCAAAGGGCCGATCGTGAAGATCAACGGTGATCCCGCCGACAGCAACGCGGCTCTCTTCAAGGAAGGCTCGAACAAAGGGTTCGAAGCCGCCGGCGTCCAGATCGCCAAGGAATACGACACGCCGGAATGGTCTGCGACCAACGCTCAGAACGAGATGCAGCAGGCAATCACGGCGATCGGTAAAGACGGGTTCGCCGGGGTCTACGCGGCCAACGACGACACCGGCGGCGGTGCGATCGCGGCGATGAAGTCGGCCGGGATCGATCCGGAAGAACGCCCCACCACCGGCCAGGACGCGACCGTCGCCGGCCTGCAGCGAATCCTTGCTGGTCAGCAGTACATGACGATCTACAAGGCCTACAAGCCCGAGGCTGCGATTAGCGCCGAAATCGCCATCGACCTCGCCGAAGGCAAGGAAATCCCGCAGGGCAAAGTCACCGATGAACTCGACAACGAAGCGGGCAAGGTCCCCTCGATCCTGTTCGAACCGGTCGCGGTCACCAAAGACAACATCAAGCAGACCGTGATCGCGGACGAAGAAGTATCGGTCGACGAACTCTGCACCGGCCCCTACGCCAAAGCCTGTCAGGAAGCCGGGATCTCCTAGGTAAGGCACGGCGAGGCCCATGACCGCCGATGCCCCGTTGCTCGAGATCGACGGGGTCAGCAAGAGGTTCGGCCCGGTCCAGGCCCTGGACCGGGTCGACTTTGGCGTCGGCGAAGGCGAAGTGGTCGCTCTCGTCGGCGACAACGGAGCCGGCAAGTCGACCCTGGTGAAGACGATCGCTGGGATTCACCCGCCAGACACCGGGGAGATTCGCTTTGCCGGGGAGCGAGTGACGATCTCTCGGCCTCACGACGCCACCGCCCTCGGCATCGCGACCGTCTACCAGGACCTGGCGCTCTGCGACAACCTCGACGTGGTAGCAAACATCTTCCTTGGCCAGGAGGAGGTCACCGGCGGACCGGCCCGGGCGACCCGCCAACTCGACGAGGCAAGGATGGAGCACCGAGCGGGGGACCTCCTCTCCAGCCTCGCGGTGACGATTCCCAGCGTGCGCACTGAGGTCGGGACGCTCTCCGGCGGCCAGCGCCAGCAGGTGGCGGTGGCGCGCTCGCTGCTGGGCGAGCCGAAGGTGGTGCTGCTCGATGAGCCCACGGCGGCGCTTGGAGTGCCGCAGACCAAGCTGGTACTGGAGCTGATCACGCGTTTGCGGGAGCGCGGCCTCGGCGTGGTCGTGATCAGCCATAACCTCGCCAACGTCTTTGAGGTCGCCGACCGGATCGTCGTCCTCCGCCTTGGGCGGACCGCCGGCGACTTCGGTGCCGAACAGACGACGGAGGAGCACGTTGTCTCGGCGATCACGGGCGCCGGCGGCAACGGCGAGGCGAACGGAGAGTCCGGCGATGGCGACAAGCCTGAAGAGGAGGCTCGATGAGCGCCGCTGAAAGCGCCACTACGGCCGCGGCAGGGCAGTCTCAGCCGGGCGCGGGCGCCAGCGCCCTGCGCCGCTTTGTCCAGGGCGATCTGGCCTCGCTGCGTGTCGTCCTTGGCCTGGCGGTGATCTGGGCGATCTTCCAGTTCGAGAACGACCGCTTCCTCTCGGCCGAGAACCTGACCAACCTGATGTTGCAGATCACAGCTGTCGGCCTGATCTCGATCGGCGTCGTCTACGTGCTCCTGCTCGGCGAGATCGACCTCTCGGTGGGCGCTGTCAGCGGTCTCGCCGCGGCGGTGATGGCCGTGCTCAACGTTCAGCACGGCTGGAGTCCGTACCTGGCGATCCTCGCTGCCGTCCTCGTCGGCACCACGATCGGCCTGCTGCAGGGGTCGGTATTCAGTCGCTTCGGCGTGCCCTCGTTTGTTGTCACTCTCGCTGGCCTGCTCGCCTGGCAAGGAGCCCTGCTCCAGGTTCTCGGCTCGACCGGCTCGATCAACATCAACAACTCAAAGATCACCGGCCTCGCCAACACCTTCTACTCGGACACCGTCGGCTGGATCCTTGCCGCGGTGATCATCACCACCTACGCGGGCATCATTCTCGCCGGGCACCGCAGCCGCGTTGGGCATGGGCTGACGGGGGAGAGCATCACGCCGCTAGTGGTGCGGATAGTCCTCCTCGCCGTGATCACGATCGTCGCCGTCGCCGTCCTCAACTCCGACCGCGGCGTGCCGTTGGCGCTGCTGATCCTGCTCGCCTTCGTCGTCGGCTTCGAATACATCGCCAAGCGCACCCGCTTCGGCCGTCATGTCTATGCCGTCGGCGGCAACGTCGAGGCGGCGCGTCGCGCCGGTATCGGCGTCAACAAGATCCGCGTCGCCGTCTTTGCCCTCTCTGGGACGATGGCGGCGATCGGCGGCATCCTCGCCGCCTCGCGCCTGCTCGCCGTCAATCAGAGTTCGGGTGGCAGCGAACTGCTGCTGCTCGCGATCGCCGGCCCGGTGATCGCCGGCACCAGCCTCTTCGGCGGGCGGGGCGCCGTCTGGACCGCGCTGCTCGGCGCCCTCGTGATCGGCTCGATCGCTAACGGCATGGACCTGCTCGCGCTCTCCTCGGCGGTCAAGTTCATGGTCACCGGCGGCGTCCTCCTGCTGGCGGTGATCGTCGACGCGATCGCCCGCAAAGAGCGCCAGGCAGCCGGCCGCATCTAGTGACCTTTCCGAGCTGACGTGCAACGTTTTCTGGCTCTAGTGGAGCCGAAAAACGTTGCACTTCGCTAGCGGAGGGCGAAGAGGAGCGAGGCGCCGATTGCGCCGCCGAGGTCGCCCAGGGAGGCGACTCGGACGGCGGGTGGGCGTTCGTCGACGAAGAGGTGCTCGGACATCTCCTCGGTTAGCGGCTCCATGTAGCGGTCGCCGAAGCGCACGCCGAGCCCGCCGCCGATGATCACCGCCTCGGGGTCGAGCAGGTTGACGGCGGAGGCGACACCGGTGCCGAGGGCCTCGATCGCACGGTCGATCAACTTGCCGGCGAGATGGTCTCCGTGCTCAATTGCACGCTCCCAAATGCCGCTGGTCAGCCGGTCTTTGTCGTGCTTGTGCATCAGCTTGAAGAGGTCCGTCTTGGTTCCTTCGTGGTGCTGCTTGCGCGCCTCGGCTTCCATTGCCGAGCGCCCCGCGTAGGCCTCCATGCAGCCCCTGCGTCCGCAGGGGCACTTGGCGCCACCCCGCTTGATGACCATGTGGCCTATCTCGCCCGCGGCGCCGCGCCCGAGCCACGGCTTGCCGCCGAGCACGATCCCACCGCCGACGCCAGTGCCCCAGAAGACGCCGATCAGGCTCTGGAACTCGCGCCCGGCGCCGAGCTGAAACTCGGCTTCGGTCGCCACCTGAACGTCGTTGCCGATCCGCACCTCCGTGCCAAGCGCCTGCGCAAGCGTTTCGCCCAGCGGAAAGCTTCCCTCCCAATCAGGCAGGTTGCGGGCGCCGCTGACGATGCCGGTCTTGCCGTCCGCGTCGCCCGGCGAGCCGACGCCGACCCCCTGGAGGTCCTCTGGTTTCACGCCGGCCGCCTCGGCCGCCTCGCGCAGAGCATCGGCCATCGCCTCGGCAACGTCGGCAGGACCACCCTCCGTGGGCGTCGGATGGCGCGCTTCGCCGGCGATCTGACCGCTCGCATCGACGATCGCGGTCTGGATCTTGGTGCCGCCGAGATCGATGCCGCCCCGCATTGCCAGCCGACCCTACTCGCGGCTGCTCTGGAAAGCTAGGCACGTGGCCGGCGAGCAGACGGGTTGGCGGGTGTGGTGGGCGAAGCGGCGCTGGTACGAACGCAACCGGCGCCTGACGCGGCGCCTGCGCCTGGCCCGTCACGCTGCTCGCGGCGGGTTCTTCCTCCGCCAGCCGATCGAGGGCGAGGTGCTGGAGGCGCTCGACGAGGGCCGTCTGCGAATCGGCGAAGGGACGCTGCTGGAGCCCGGCTGCTGGCTGACCTTGGCGCCCGAGGCCCAGATCCGGATCGGCGCCGACTGCTTTCTCAATCGCAACACGATGCTGGCCGCCCTCGAGCTGATCGAGATCGGCGATCACACGATGTTCGCCAACGGCTGCTTCGTCGGCGACTCGGCGCACCGGTTCGACGATCCCGACACGCCGGTCACGCAGCAGGGCTTCAGCTCGAAGGGGCCGGTCAGGATCGGCTCCAACTGTTGGTTCGGCGTCAACTGCGTCGTCACCAGCGGCGTCACGATCGGCGAGCGCTGCGTAATTGGCGCCAACTCAGTGGTCACTTGTGACCTTCCACCCGGCACGGTGGCGGCGGGGAGTCCAGCCCGCCCTCTTTCCCGCAACTAGCGAATACGGCATTTTTGGATCATCAACTCAATGTGATCAAAGCCGGCTAATACCGCCGATTACCCCCTATAATCCGACGACGGCCGTGACCCGAAGGGCATGGACCCATGAACCTCCTAGAACTCGTCGATTCCTCACATGCAACAGGCGACGTGAAGCTCCTTCGCGGCAAGGAAGAGCTTCGGGCTGCGCTTGCGCCGGCGCGGCGGGAGGGAAGCTCGATCGGCCTGGTGCCGACGATGGGCTACCTGCACGAGGGACACCTCTCGCTGCTGCGTGCCGCTCGCGCCTCTTGCGACATCGTCGTGATGAGCCTCTTCGTCAATCCGACCCAGTTCGGGCCCGCGGAGGACCTCGATCGCTACCCGCGTGACGAGGAGCGCGACCTGCGGTTGGCCGGCGAGGCGGGGGTCGATTACGTCTACGCGCCCCCCGCGGAGCTGGTCTATCCACCCGGGTTCGCCACCTACGTGGCCGTCGAGGGCGATCTGACCGGGGTCCTCGATGGCGATCCGGCGAGGCGCGGACCGGGGCACTTTCGTGGCGTGACGACGGTCGTGACCAAGCTCTTCAACTCGGTCCAGCCAGATGTCGCCTACTTTGGCCAGAAGGACGCCCAGCAGGCAGCCGTTATTCGTCGCATGGTCAGCGACCTCGACATCCCGGTGCGGATCGAGGTATTGCCGACCGTGCGCGAGTCCGATGGACTGGCGATGAGCTCCCGCAACGCCTACCTCGACGCCGCTGAGCGCGCGCGGGCGACGGCGCTTTCCCGCGCGCTCCGTGCGGCCGAGGCGATCGCGCCTCTCTCCGGGCTGGAAGCTGCGCTCGACGCCGCGCGCGCCGAGTTGCGCGGCTCCGGGATCGAGCCCGAGTACCTCGAGGCACGCGATGCCGAAGACCTTTCCTCCGTCACCGAGCTGGACAGCCGGCCGGTGCTGATTGCGGTCGCCGCCCAGATCGGTGGCGCTCGCTTGATCGACAACGTCCTTATCGAGCCTTGAAACCTTCAACCCAGATGAGCTGAGGAGAATCGATGCAGAGGCAGATGCTCAAGTCCAAGATCCACCGGGCGACGGTGACCGATTGCGACGTCGACTACATCGGCAGCATCACTATCGACACCGAGCTGATGGCCAGCGCGGACCTGATCACCAACGAGCAGGTCCACGTCTGGGACATCGACAACGGCGCCCGCTTCGTCACCTACGTAATCGACGGCGAGGCGGGCTCGGGCACGATGCAGGTCAACGGCGCCGCCGCCCACCTGACCCGTCCCGGCCACAAGATCATCGTCGCTTCCTTCGGTGCCTACGACGAGAGCGACCTCGAGGCTTACTCGCCGGTCGTCGTCCACGTCGGCGAGGAGAACGAGATCGTCGCCGTCGACAGTCACCCCGAGGTACTGCTCGCCGAGCCAGGGGCCGCGCGATGAGCTCCGGCGCTCGTTCCCACACCGCGCCACCGCCGGCCGACCGACCGCCGGTCAGCTTGCCGCGCCTGGCCGAGATGAAGGCCAAGGGCGAACCGATCGCGATGGTGACCGCCTACGACTTCCCCTCGGCCAAGGTCGCGGAGGAGGCGGGAGCGGACATCGTCTTGGTCGGCGACTCGGCCGCCAACGTCGTGCTCGGCCACCCTGGCACCGAGGCGGTGACGCTGGAGGAGATGCTCGTCCTCGGCAAAGCCGTGCGCCGCGGCCTCAGGACCCCGCTGATGGTCGGCGACATGCCGATGGGCAGCTATGAGTCGAGCAACGAGCTGGCGATCCAGAATGCCCAGCGCCTGGTCAAGGAGACCGGTTGCCAGACGGTCAAGCTGGAGGCGGGGGGGGTCTCGGTCGAGCGCGCCCGCGCGATCGTCCGCTCCGGCATTCCCGTGATGGGCCACGTCGGCCTCACCCCACAGACCGCGACCGCCCTCGGTGGCTACAAGGCCCAGGGCAAGACCGCCCAGAGCGCGATCCAGCTCTGCGAGGACGCTCTCGCCCTGCAGGCCGTCGGCTGTTTCGCGATCGTCTTCGAGGCGGTTCCCGCCGCGGTCACCGAGGCGATCGTCGAGAAGCTGGAGATCCCGGTGATCGGCATCGGCGCTGGTCCCTCCACGGCCGGCCAGGTCCTCGTCTTCCACGACCTGCTCGGCATCACCACCGGCCGCATGGCCAAATTCGTCAAGCAGTACGCCGACATCCACAACCAGATGGTCGCCGGCATGAACCAGTACGTAGCCGAGGTCCGCACCGCCCACTTCCCGGAACCGGACCACATCTACGGCATCGAGCCGGCCGAGCTGTCGGAGTTCAGGCGCTACCTGGACCAGGAGAGCCTGACATCGGCAAAGGCCTGGGACTGGGAGCCGCTGCCCTAACTACGATTGGCGGGCAGATGCCCGTCTACGAGTTCGAGTGCGAGGAGTGCGGCCAGCGCTTCGAGGAGCTGACTTCGAGCGATACGCGCCGCTTGCCCTGCCCTAAGTGTTCTTCGACTCAGACGCGGCGGCTGATGTCGCCGGTCTCGCCGGCCGGGCGACAGCCCCGTGGAGCGGCCGTCAAGTCCGACGAATCGCGGCGCGGTGAGCGGGAAGCGGCGCGGGGCGAGCGGCTGGCGGAGACCAAGCGCAAGCGCGCCAAGGGGGAGCTTCTGATGGACACGGTCGAGCAGCGGCGCGAGGAGCTGGTTGCGCTCTTCAACGAGGTCAAGGCCTGCACGAAGTGCCCGCTGCACTCGACGCGGACGAAGGCCGTGTTCGGCGCCGGGAATGCCGATGCCGACCTGATGTTCGTCGGCGAGGCTCCGGGGGCCGAAGAGGACCGGCAGGGGCTCCCGTTTGTCGGGCGCGCCGGGCAGCTGCTCAATCAGATGCTGGAAGAGATCGGTCTCTCGCGCGAGGAGGTGTTCATAGCCAACGTGCTGAAGAGCCGGCCGCCGGGGAACAGGGACCCACAGCCGCTCGAGATCGAGACCTGCAAGCCCTATCTCTTCGAGCAGATCCGCCTGATCGAGCCGACGGTGATCTGCACGCTGGGCAACTTCTCGACCAAGCTGCTCAGCGGGAACCCGGCCGGGATCACCCGCGTGCACGGCACGCCGCAGGTGCACGAGCTGGGCGGTCGCACGGTCTTCCTCTTGCCTCTCTTTCACCCGGCGGCGGCGCTGCGCACGCCGGCGGTGAAGGAATCCCTGCGCACCGATCTCGCGACCCTGCCAAGCCTGCTGGCGATGGGTCCGCCCGTCCCGGCCGAAGAGCCCGTCGAGGAGCCCGCGGAGGAGGCGGCGCCGACCCCACAGCCCTCCGACGACCAGCTCGACATCTTCGGGTGAAAGCCACAAGCGACTCTGCCGCCGAGACGGAAGCGCTCGGCGCTCAGCTGGCCGCTGAGCTCGCGCCCGGCGATGTCGTCATCGTCAGCGGCGAGGTTGGCGCCGGCAAGACCACGCTGATCCGCGGCGCCTGCCGGGCGCTCGGCATAGAGGGGCCGGTCACCTCGCCGACCTTCACCATCGGGCAGCGCTACGGGGGTGGCCGCTTCCCCGTCGCCCACCTCGATCTCTACCGGTTGGACGACATTGAGAGCGAGGATCCCGCCCTCCTGGACGACTACCTCGTCTCAGGTGGCGTCGCTTTCATCGAGTGGCCGGCAGCGGCGCAGCCGCGACTCGGCGAGGGCAGGGTGGTCGTGGTTCGGCTCGACCATCTTGGTGGCGACCGTCGCCAGATTGAGATGCCCGCCGCATCTGCCCGCAAATAGGCGTGTTCGAGAGAGGGACGGTGCATGTAGCATCGACCGAACTTCGAAACGCGAATTGGAGGGACGCCCCGATGAAGGGACTGAAGACGCTGACCGCGATGCTGCTTGCAATCGCATTGCTGGCGAGCGTGGCCACTGCCACGGCGGGCGCAGCTGCGTACAAGCACTACGTTTCTTGCGGTGTCTCCCAAAACGCGACGCCGAAACACAAGTGCCCGAAGAAAGCGAAAAAGGGCGCCTTCTTCAAGAGCCTCAAAGCCGACGTCAACTACAGCGTCTGCGTCAAGTTCCCGACCGGCAAAAACATCTGCGCGAAAGCGCAGCCGGCCACCCAGGGCACGCTCTACGTCAACAAGATCACCTCGAATATCCCCGGCAAGCACCGAGTGAGCTGGTTTGTCGAAGGCAAACGCGTCGGCTCCTTCGCCTTCAGGGTCACTGACTGACCTGGGCGCCGAGCAGAAGGCGGTCGTCGGCTTCGACACGGCGACTGCCGACACGGCCGTCTGCGCGATGCGCGGCGGTGAGGTCCTCTACGAAGAACGCCTGGGACTGGCCACCGATGGCAGCCCGCGCCATTCGACCGCGCTGCTGGCTGAGGTCGAGCGCGCTGCAGCGGCGAGCGGTGGCTGGGGATTGGTCGAACGGATCGCGGTGGGGCGGGGACCGGGATCCTTCGTTGGAATCCGAATCGGCTTGGCAACCGCACGCGGGCTGGCGGCAAGCACCGGCCTGCCCGCCGCGGGGGTCGGCACGCTCGACGCGCTCGGGCGCGCGATGCAGGGGCAGGGCGGAAGCCTGGCGGTCTTGGATGCCCGCCGCGGTGAGGTCTTCGCCGCGCTTTACTCGCCGCAGGGCGAACGGCTTTGGGATCCGTTCGTCACGCCTCCGCAGGCGCTCGCTGAGCGGCTCTCCGAGCTGTCATCACCGCCGCTGGCGGCCGGATCGGGCGCGGTACGATTTCGCCATGAGCTGGCCGGTCGGGGCGTCGAAATCCCCGACGACGACGACCCCCTTCACCGGATCTCCGCGCGGCACATTTGCGCCCTCGCGGGGACCGCGGCGAGCGGGGCCGACGAGCACCTCGACCCGATCTACCTGAGACCTCCCGATGCGCAGCGATGGCGTGAGCGAGACGATTCCAAGAGAGCAGAGTGAGGCGATCAGCGCCGGTGTGATCAGGCGCCTCGCCTACAGCGACTTGCCCGCCGTGATCTCAATCGAGCGGCGCTCCTTCCCGACGCCTTGGTCGCTGGCGATGTTCGTGCTCGAGCTCTCCAAGCCCTCGGGCATCTGCCTGGCGGCCACCGAGGGCGACGAGCTGCGGGGCTACCTGGTCTGCTCGCGCTATGACCAGGTCTGGCACCTGATGAACGTCGCCGTCGCCCCCGAGCATCGCCGCGGCGGTGTCGCCCGGCGGCTGATTGCCAAACTGGTCGAAGAGGGCGGCGGTCGCCTGCCCTTCACGCTCGAGGTCAGGGTCTCCAACCAGCCCGCGATCACGATGTACGAGCGCCTTGGCTTCCGTTCCGCCGGCGTGCGCCCTCGCTACTACCAGGACAATGGCGAGGACGCGCTGATCATGTGGTTGGACTGACCGGGTGCAACGCGTTGTGACGCCAGGAGAGCCAGAAAACGTTGCACCTGTGTGGGGGTGAGGGTTGATCCTCGCTATCGAGACTTCTTGCGACGACACCTGCGCGGCGGTTCTCGATGGGCCGCACATCCTTTCCAACGTGATCTCCTCGCAGGCTGCCGCGCACTCTCAGTTCGGCGGCGTGGTGCCCGAGGTGGCCTCGCGGCATCACCTCGAGTTGACCGCCCCGGTGGTCGAGGCGGCGCTCGCCGAGGCTGGGGTGAAGCTCGGTGAAATCGAAGCTGTTGCCGTCACCGTTGGCCCGGGCTTGATCGGAGCCCTCCTCGTCGGCGTCAGCACGGCCAAGGCGATCGCGGCGCCGCGGCGGTTGCCGCTGATCCCGGTCGACCACCTGCAGGGTCACGTCGCCGCGAACTTTCTCGAGCCAGATCCGCTGCAGCCGCCCTTTCTCTGTCTGGTCGCCAGCGGTGGTCACACGCTGCTGGCCGGCGTGCGCGAGCACGGCGGCTACGAGTTGCTCGGTCAGACCCTCGATGACGCCGCCGGCGAGGCGTTCGACAAGGTCGCTCGCATGCTTGGTCTTGGCTATCCGGGCGGTCCGGCCCTTGAACAGCTGGCGAAAGAAGGAAACCCCGAGGCCTTTGAGATGCCGGTGGCGATGAGCCGCGATCCGGGCCTCGACTTCAGCTTCAGCGGCCTCAAGACCGCGCTGGTCTACCTCTGCCGCGACCTCGGCGCGGACGGGGTCGAGGAGCGTCGCGCCGACCTCGCCGCCAGCTTTCAGGCCGCCGCCGTAAGCCAGCTTGTCGCCAAGCTGGAGAGAGCGCTGAAGAGGGGGGAGTGGCAGGCGGTTGCCCTGGGCGGCGGCGTCGCGGCCAACGGACCGCTGCGCGAAGCGGTGGCGTCTCTCTGCGAGCGGCGCGGCATCGGGCTCAAGCTGGTTCCCCTGCAGCTCTGCACCGACAACGCAGCGATGATCGGTTCCGCCGCGCGCTTCGTCGAGCCGATTCCCTACCCCGAGTACCTCGCCTATGACGCCTTTGCCACGCCCAAGCGGGCGGCATGACCTCGGTCACGGTTTACTCGCGCCCGCAATGCCACCTCTGTCAGGAAGCGATCGAGTCTCTGATCTCGCTGCACGGAGAGGGCTACCGCTTCGAACTGCACGAGGTCGATATCGAGAGTGAGGAGCTGCTGCTCCGGCGCCTGTTGGAGAAGATCCCAGTGGTCGAGATCGACGGCGAGGTTGTCTCCGAGCTGATCCTCGACGAGGCGGCTGTTCGGGCGAGGCTCGATACTGTGGGAGCGTGAGCGCCTTGACCGAAGAGCAGGACGCGGCCGGCGGGCTGATCGTCGACGGTGAGCGGCTTTCCCTGGGCGTTGCGGCGCGCCTCTCGCGCTACCTCCAGGTCCTCACCCAGGCTCGCAAGATGGGCCGGGAGACGATCTCCTCGCAGGAACTCTCCGAGTACACGCACATCAACCCGACCCAGATCCGCCGCGACCTTTCCGGATTCGGCAAGTTTGGCAAGCGCGGCGTCGGTTACAACGTCGAGTCGTTGGTGGCGGAGATCCGCAAGATCTTGCGCACCTCGGGGCAGCACAACATCGCCCTCTTCGGTGCCGGAAACCTCGGTCAGGCGATCGCCAGCTCTGACATCTTCGCTGATCATGGCTTCCAGATCGTCGCCATGTTCGACGTCGACTCAGACGTCGTCGGTAGCGAGGTCGGCAGTCTGCGTGTGCGTGACTTCGGTGAGCTGGAGGCCATCGTCACCGAGCAGGAGATCGTCGTCGGCGTCCTCGCCGTGCCCGCCGCCGCCGCCCAGGCAGTCGCCGATCGCCTCGTCGAGGCGGGCGTGAAGATCATCTTCAATTACTCCGAGCAGCTGCTCCAGGTGCCGCCGGAGGTGACGGTCCACACCTCAAGTCCCGCCGTCGACCTGCTCTACGCGCTCTACTTCTACCTGACCTGAGAGCTGAGCCTGCCTTGTCGCTCGACCTCGATCGCGCTCGGGAGACGTTCGAGTCCTCCACCGACTTCACGATCGGCCTCGAGGAGGAGTTCGCGATCCTCGACCCGGCGACACTCGAGCTCGAGCACCGCTTCGAGGACGTCTACGCGGCCTGCCAGGCCGATGACGTCTTGGCCGATTCCGCTGCCGGCGAGCTGATCGCCTCCGAGATCGAGATCCGCTCCGGCCGGGCGGAGAGCTTCGCCGAGGCCGTCGCCCTGCAGCGCGAGCGTCGCGCTCGGCTCTTTGGCCTGGTCGAGGGCATGGGTCTGGCGCTGGGGGCGACCGGGACCCACCCCTGGGCGAACTACCTCGACCAACGGATCATCGACACCCCGCACTACAACCGCCTCCGTCACGAACTCGGCTGGGTCGCTCAGCGCAACAACACCTGGAGCATGCACGTGCACATGGGGGTGCGCGGCGCCGATCGGGCGATTGCCGTCTGCGACTGGCTGCGGGAGCTACTGCCGTTGCTGCTCGCCGTCTCGGCCAACTCACCCTTCCTCGACCGCCGCGACAGCGGCCTGCACACCGTGCGCACGGAGATCTTCACCCGTACCTTTCCGCGTTGCGGCGTGCCCAGCCCGTTTGACGACTGGGCGGGGTACGCGAATTTTGTCGGCATGCTGGAGCGGCTCGGCTCGGCGGTCGAGTCGACGCAGCTGTGGTGGAGCGTGCGACCGCATCACGCCTTTGGCACGGTCGAGGTACGGATTTGCGATGCGCAGACGCGCGGCGAGGAGTCCTTTGCGCTCGCCGGGCTGATCGCCGCCGCGATCGCCCAAACCGCGATCGCCTACGACGAGCACGGCTACGGCGGCGCTGGCTCGCCGCTGCGCGACCGTGAGATCGAGGAGAACCTCTGGCGGGCGATTCGCCACGGGATGGACGGCCGCCTGATCGACTTCCGGCGCGGCGTCGAGATTGAGGCGGCGGCGGCGCTCGAGGAGCTGCTCGTTTGGACCGAACCGGCCCGCACGCAGCTCGGTATCGAGGTCGATCTTCCGGCTCGCAATGGCGCTCAGCGGGCCCGCGAGGCACTTGACGCTGGGATCGCGATTGAGGACATCTACCGCGACGCGGTGGCGGAGACAAAACGGACCTATACCGCCACTCCGCAGGGTGCGGAACAGGCCTAGCCCGCTCTGGGAGCGCGTTCGCCGCTCGCATATATAGACTCCCGCGCCGCTTAGAAACCAGCCGGAGGACCTAACTTGACCAGCTTTTTGACCGACTACGGAGTCGTCGTAGCGCTTGTATGCGCCGGGGCGGCTGTTGTCTACGGACTAATCATCACCCAGCGCCTGCTTAAGAAGTCGCCGGGCAACGAGCGCATGCAGGAGATCTCAGGGGCGGTGCAGGAAGGCGCGCAGGCCTACCTCAACCGCCAGTACACGATCATCGCCGCGGTCGCCGTGCCGATCGCGATCGTGCTCTGGCTCCTGCAGGACTACAAGACCGCGATCGGATTCGTCTTCGGTGGCATCCTCTCCGGTTCGGCTGGGTTCATCGGCATGAACGTCTCGGTGCGGGCCAACGCACGCGTCGCCGAGGCGGCTCGCGGAGGCGTGCCGCCGGCGCTTGACGTCGCCTTCAAGGGCGGCTCGGTCACCGGCCTGCTCGTCGTCGGCCTCGCCCTGCTCGGCGTCGCCGGCTACTACGGCATCCTCGTCGTCACCGGCAGCAGCGACAAGGAGGCGGTCGACGCGCTCGTCGGCCTCGGCTTCGGCGGCTCGCTGATCTCCGTCTTCGCCCGGCTGGGCGGCGGCATCTTCACCAAGGCCGCCGACGTCGGCGCCGACCTGGTCGGCAAGGTCGAGGCGGGGATACCGGAGGACGACCCGCGCAACCCGGCGGTGATCGCCGACAACGTCGGCGACAACGTCGGCGATTGCGCCGGCATGGCCGCCGACCTCTTCGAGACCTACGCGGTCACCTCGGTCGCCGTGATGCTGCTCGGTGTGCTCACCTTTACCGGTGCGGGGGGCGATTTCTCCCGCGAGGTCGCGATCTACCCGTTGGTGATCGGCGCCGTCGCGATCATCGCCTCGATCATCGGGGCACTGATGGTGCGGACCAAAACCGATCGCGTCGAGGGGGCGCTCTACACCGGGGTGATCGCCGCCGGAATCCTCTCGATCGCCGCTTTCTACCCGATCACCGACTGGTTGATGAGCGAACCGGTGCAGTACGGACTCAGTGCCGGCGCCAACGCGGTCAGCACCACCGACCTCTGGCTCTGCTCCGTGATCGGCGTGGCGGTCACCGCACTGCTCTTCGTGATCACTGAATTTTATACCTCGACCCGTTTCCGCCCGGTGAAGACGATCGCCCAGGCATCGGAGACCGGCCACGCCACGAACATCATCCAGGGGCTGGCCCAGGGCTTCCAGTCGACCGCCGCTCCGGCGCTGGTCATCGCCATGGCAATCCTGGGGGCAAACGAGCTGGCCGGCATCTACGGCATCGGCATCGCCGTGATGGGGCAGCTATCGCTCTGCGGCTTGATCGTCGCCCTCGACGCCTTCGGGCCGATCACCGACAACGCCGGCGGCATCGCCGAGATGGCAGACCTGCCCGAGGAGGTGCGCGCTGTTACCGACCCGCTCGATGCGGTTGGCAACACGACCAAGGCCGTGACCAAGGGCTACGCGATCGGTTCAGCCGCTCTCGCGGCCCTGGTGCTGTTTGCGGCGTTCAAGAGCGAATTGGCCGACGAGGCACCGGCCGGCTTCGATCTCAACGGGCTCTTCAACCTCTCGAGCCCGGACGTGCTGATTGGGCTGATCATCGGCGGCATGATGGTTTACCTATTCGCCGCCTTCGCGATCGAGGCCGTCGGCCGCGCCGGCGGTCAGGTGGTCGAACAGGTGCGCGAGCAGTTCCGCGAGCACCCCGGGATCATGGAGGGCACCGAAAAGCCCGATTACGCCAAGACGGTCAGCATCGTCACCCTGGCGGCGCAGAAGGAGATGATCCTTCCCTCGTTGATCCCGATCGTCGTGCCGGTGATCGTTGGCCTACTCAGCGTTGACGCGCTCGGTGGCCTGCTGATCGGCGTCATCGTCGTCGGCCTCTTCGCCGCGATCTCGATGACCGCGGGTGGCGGCGCCTGGGACAACGCGAAGAAGCTGATCGAGGACGGGGCGCACGGCGGCAAGGGCTCCGAGGCCCACGCCGCCTCGGTTACCGGCGACACCGTCGGCGATCCCTACAAGGACACGGCCGGTCCCGCGATCAACCCGATGATCAAGGTCGCCAACATCGTCGCGATCCTGATCATCCCGATCGTTCACTTCTAGTCTCGGCTGGGTAGGAGGGACGAGGAGGGGCCTGCTGATGGGCCCCTCCCCGTCCACTCTTTGTTTCGGCGTCGGCTCGCCTACGGGCTGAGCTCGTACTCGATCCAGGAGCTCTGCGCGGCGCCCGTCGAGTCGTAGAGTCGCCGCGCCGCCTCGTTGTCCGGCGCGGTCATCCACTCGAGGTGATCAGCACCGCGCTCGCGAGCGACTTCCATGCTTGCCTCGATTAGAGCCCGGCCGACTCCTTTGCCGCGCGCCGCGGGGTCGACGAAGAGGTCGTTCATAAGCACGGTTTCGGCCGGGACGAGCGAGGTGAAGGTCCAGAAGAGGCAGGCATAGCCGGCGAGCACGTCACTGCGCCAGGCCCCCAGCAGCATGCCCTCGTCGCTCGGTGCGATGAAGCGGGCGAAGAACGCGCGGTTTCGCTCTTCGTCGATCTCCTCGACCCCGTAGAAGTGCTGATAGGCCGCGATCAGCGGCAGCAACTGCTCAAACTGGCCCTGGGAGACGGCTTTGACCTGCATGCGTGCCTGGATGTTCGCAGTCACGGGGAGGGACCGGGCCCGCTACGCAGTAAACGACCGCACTGACAGGGCCGGCTTGATGCTCCCTCTAAGCTTTGGAGCGCGAGCCGGAGGCAAACCACTGCCCCTAAGGAGGGGATTCCGCTGGCACGGCCGACAGACTCGAACGAGCAACTCCTCTGCAGCTTCTGCGGCAAGTCGCAGCGGCAGGTCAAGAAGCTAATCGCAGGGCCCGGTGTCTACATCTGCGACGAGTGCATCGACCTCTGTAACGAGATCATCGATGAGGAGTTGACCCCGGCGGCAGCCGCGGTCGAGCTGGAGAACCTGCCGAAGCCGCGCGAGATCCACGACGTGCTGCAGGAGTACGTGGTCGGCCAGGACGCCGCCAAGCGCGCCCTCTCGGTCGCCGTCTACAACCACTACAAGCGCGTTCAGATCAGTCAGGCCGAGGAGGTCGAGGTCGAGCTGCAGAAGTCGAACATCATGCTGCTCGGTCCCACTGGTTGCGGTAAGACGCTGCTCGCCCAGACCCTGGCCCGGATCCTCAACGTGCCCTTCGCGATCGCCGACGCGACGGCGCTGACCGAGGCCGGCTACGTCGGCGAGGACGTCGAGAACATCCTTCTCAAGCTGATCCAGGCGGCCGACTACGACGTCAAAAAGGCCGAAACCGGGATCATCTATATCGACGAGATCGACAAGATCGCGCGCAAGGCCGACAACCCGTCGATCACCCGTGACGTCTCCGGCGAAGGCGTGCAGCAGGCGCTACTGAAGATCCTCGAGGGAACTACCGCCTCGGTGCCGCCGCAGGGCGGGCGCAAGCACCCTCACCAGGAGTTCCTCACGATCGACACGACCAACATCCTCTTCGTCTGTGGCGGCTCCTTTGCCGAACTCGACAAGGTGATCGAGAACCGAATCGGCGATCGTGGGGTCGGCTTCGGTGCGGCGATCTCCTCGCGCGAAGCTAAGGACGCCGGCGAGTGGTTCGAGGAGGTGCTCCCCGAGGACTTGATGGAATACGGCCTGATCCCCGAGTTCATTGGTCGTCTTCCCGTCATCGCCGCGATCCACCAGCTCAGCCGCGACGACTTGATCACGATCCTGACCGAGCCCAAGCACGCGCTGACCAAGCAGTTCCAGCGCTTCTTCGAGTTCGACGACATCGAGCTCGTCTTCGCCGAGGATAGCCTCGAGGCGATCGCCAACAAAGCGCTCGAGCGCGAGACCGGCGCCCGCGGCCTGCGCTCGATCCTCGAGGAGACGCTGCTTGACGTCCAGTTTGAGTTGCCGTCGCGGCGGGATGTGACCAAGTGCGTGGTTACCAAGGAGACGATTGAGCAGGGGCGGCGGCCGACTCTCGTTACTGAGGCGGCGCCTCAGGACATCGGTGGCATAAGCGACGAATTGAGCGAGGAATCTGCGTAGGGCGGGGAGAGGTCAGGTGCCCCTCGTTCAGAGACCGTTGCGCAGCAGCGGTGCAGCGGGAGAGGTCAGGTGCCCCTCTCGCAGAGACCGTTGCGCAGCAGATTGTCCGGGTGCTCCGAGGCGTGGTCCCTGAGCCTCTGCGAGAGGGGCACCTGACCTCTCCGTCCACATGTAGCTTCAGGTCGGCTCGGGCGGCATCTATCTAGACTCGGCGCGTGGACGAGGCTCGGCGCGAGAAGCTTGAGAAGACGACCCGTTATGACCCGGGGGAGGTCGAGGGGCGGGTCTTTGCTGAGTGGATGGAGGCGGGTTACTTTCATCCAGACGCTGAGGGCAGTCCTGGGGAGAATTTTTCGGTTGCTATTCCGCCGCCGAATGTGACTGGGGCGCTGCATATGGGGCATGCGCTCAATGGGTCGATGCAGGATGCGTTGGTGCGGATGAATCGGATGCGGGGGCGCAATGCGCTCTGGATTCTGGGGACTGACCATGCTGGGATTGCTACTCAGTCGGTGGTGGAGAAAATGCTGCGGGCCGAAGGGGTTTCTCGGCACGATCTTGGTCGCGAGGAGTTCGTCAAGCGGGTCTGGGAGTGGCGCGAGGAGTACGGCTCGCGGATCGTCGAGCAGTACAAGCGGCTTGGCTCCTCCTGCGACTACGAGCGTGAGCGCTTCACCCTCGACGAGGACTACGTCAAGGCCGTCTACCGCGTCTTCAAGCGGCTCTACGACAAGGGCTACATCTACCGCGACAATTACATGGTCAACTGGGACCCCGGCTCGCACTCGGCGATCTCCGACCTCGAGGTCGAGAACCGCGAGGTCGAGGACACGCTCTACTCGATCGACTACCCGGTCGAGGGGTCGGACCGGGTGCTGACCGTCGCCACCGTGCGACCGGAGACGATGCTCGCTGACACCGCGGTGGCCGTTAACCCCGGCGACGAGCGCTATGGCGACCTCGTCGGTCAATACTGCGTTCTGCCCCTCGTTGGCCGCCGCCTGCCGATCATCGCCGACGAGCACGTCGACCCCGAGTTCGGCACCGGCGCGCTGAAGATCACCCCCGGTCACGACCCCAACGATTTCGAGATCGGCCGCAAGCACGGCCTCGAGGAGATCGTCGCGATCGGCCCCGACGGGCGCCTGACCGAGGAGGCGGGTGAGGGGTTCGCCGGCATGACCGCCGCCGAGGCGCAGGAGGCCGTGATTGCGGCCCTGCGCGAGGAGGGCGTGCTGCGGGCCGAGGAGCCCTACGTCCACTCGGTGCCCTTCTCCCACCGCTCCGGCGAGCGGATCGAGCCGCTGATCTCGCTGCAGTGGTTCTGCCGCATGGACGAGCTGGCGGCGCCGGCGATCGAGGCGGTGGAAAGCGATCGGGTGCGGATCACGCCGGGGCAGTGGAAGCGGGTCTACCTCGATTGGATGCGGGAGATCCGGCCCTGGTGCATCTCGCGCCAGCTCTGGTGGGGTCACCGCATCCCGGTCTGGTACTGCGACGCCTGCGAGGAGACGATTATCGCCGAGTCCGCGCCCGAGCGCTGTGGCGCCTGCGGCGGCCCGCTGCGCCAGGAGGAGGACGTGCTCGACACCTGGTTCAGCTCGGCGATCTGGCCCTTCGCCACGCTCGGCTGGCCCGAGGACACAGCCGAGCTGCGCGCTTTTTACCCGACCAGCTTCCTCACCACGGCGCGCGAGATCCTCTTCCTCTGGGTGGCGCGGATGATCATGACCGGGCTCGAGTTCGCCGGCGACGTCCCCTTCGACGACGTCTACGTCCACTCGGTGATCCAGGCCCGCGACGGGCGGCGGATGTCGAAGAGCCTCGGCACCGGCATCGACCCCTTGGAGGAGATCGACGTCCACGGTGCCGATGCGCTGCGCTTCGGCCTGCTGGCGATGTCCTCGACCCAGGACGTGCGCTATTCCGACGCCAAGGTTCAGCAGGGCCGCGACCTTTCAAACAAGCTTTGGAACGCCAGTCGGCTGATCCTTCTCAATGCAGCCGAGGTCGAAGCCCAGCCGATTGCCGAGCGGGTCGAGGACCGCTGGATCCTCTCGCGGCTAGAGCGCACGATCGCCTCGGTCAGCGAGAAGCTCGATGCATACGACTTCGCCCACGCCGCTCAGGAGGCCTACGCCTTCTTCTGGTCCGAGCTCTGCGACTGGTACCTGGAGATCGCCAAGCCGCGCCTCTATGAGGGTGAGGAGGCGGTCTCGGCCAACCTGTTCTGGGTGCTAGAGCGCACGTTGGCGCTGCTACATCCGATCATGCCCTTCGTCACCGAGGAGGTCTGGTCTTTTCACCCGAGCCGAAAAGGGCATCTCGCCATCCACGTCTTCCCAACGGCTGACGAGTCGCTCTTCGACGCCGAGGCCGAGGCCGAGGTGGGCAAAGCGATTCAGCAGACACGCGACCTCCGAGCCTGGCGTGACATGGTGAACCTGGCCACCAATTTCAAAGTTCCTATCCGCGCGGAAGGTTCGCTGCCCGAGTTTGTGCCCCGACTCGCGGGGGTTGAGGTCGTCGACGGGACCCAACCGGTTGAGCCGATCGCCTCAGTTGGCGCGGTGCAGGTGCTCGCCTCGGCGGAGATCGACGCTGACGCCGTGGCTACGCGGCTGGAGAAACGCCGCGAGGAGTTGCGCTCTGAGGTGGCCCGGGCCGAGGGTAAGCTCGCCAACGAGAAGTTCGTCGCCAAGGCGCCGGCGGAGCTGGTCGAGGAGGAGCGGATCAAGCTCGAGCGCTACAGGGCCGAGCTGGAGGAGCTCGCCGAATAGACCCGCAGCTGCACCTCGACTCGCTGGAGCCGGTCGGCTGGAAGCTCGGTCTGGAGCGGATGCACCGGCTCAGCACCGCGCTTGGGATGCCCCAGCACCGCTTCGCCTCGATCCACGTGGTCGGGACCAACGGCAAGTCCTCGGTGACGCGGATGATCGCGGCACTGCTGGAGGCGCATGGGATGCGAACAGGGGCCTGCGTCTCGCCGCACCCGGTCCGCTGGTCCGAACGTGTCCTGATCGGTGGTGAGGAGATCGACGACGCCACTTTTTCCACCGCTGTCGAACGCGCGGCCCAGGCGGCGGAAACGGTCGATCCCTCGCTCGAGGAGGGCGAGGCCGTGACCCAGTTTGAGCTCGCGACAGCCGCCGCCTTCGTCGCCTTTGCCGCTGCCAGGGTCGACGTGGCGGTAGTCGAGGCGGGGTTGGGAGGGAGGCTGGACGCGACCAACACGATCCCTTCGCGAGTCACCGTGCTTACCTCTATCGGTCTCGACCACACCGCTTGGCTCGGTGAGACCGAGCCGGAGATCGCAGCGGAGAAGCTCGCCGTGCTGCGCGATCACACGACGCTCGTGCTCGGCCGGGTGGGTCCACAGGTGATGGAGTTGGCAGAGCGGACGGCCGCAAAGCGCGGAGCGCGATTCATCCTTGCTCCCGAGGACCCTGGCCCGGAGCTCGAGCTGCGCGCCGCCGGGCCGTTCCAACGTCGCAATTTCGCCCTTGCCGAGACCGCCGTGCGAGCCTTCCTCGGCGACCTCGATCCCGCCAAGGTGGCAGCGGTGGCGGCCTCGCTGACCGTTCCCGGCCGACTCGAGCGAATCGCCGACAATCCCGCCACCTTCATCGACGTCGCCCACAATCCCGATGGTGCTGCCGCGCTCGCCGAGGCCCTTGCAGACGTTGCGGCGGGCCGCCCCGTCGTTGCCTGTATCGCCGCGCTTGCCGACAAGGACGCCGAGGCGATGTTGCGAGCCTTGGCGCCCGCGCTCGAGCTGGCGATCTGTACCGAGCTCGACCCGCGTGTGCTCGAGTCGCGCGGTTTGCCCGGCGCTAGGTCTCACAGCGCCGGGAAACTTGGCGCCGCTTGCGCAGCGGTCGGTCTCGCCGCGGAGCAGGTGCCAGATTTCGACGGGGCATTGCACCGCGGCCGCGAACTGGCAGCTGAGCTGCCTGACTGCGTCCTCCTCATTACCGGCTCGCATTACGTCCTTGCGCCCGCCCGGGTTGCCCTCTCTGAAGCAGCCTCCGGCTGAACTCTGCGAGGATTCGCCGATCGCCTCGGAGACCAAAAGCGCCGGCTCGGAACTGCTTTCGATGATGGCCCTCGTCGCCGCGGTCGTCGCGGCGGTGATCCTCGTCTTCTTCGGCCTTGGCTATCTCTTCGGGAGTCTTTTCCTCTAGCGCAACCGATGTTGACCACGCTGGAGTGGGGTCAAAGTCGGATGCGAGGGTTCAAAGCCTCGGCGGCGAAGTAGACTGCCCGTCCCTCTTCGGTGGGCCTCCAGCCATGGCACTAGCGATCTTCGGCATCTCCAACAGCGGCCTCAACCTGGCCGTGACCCTCTTCGTCCTGATGATCGTCGTCGTCTGGCTGGCCCTGATCGTCTACACCTACCTCGACGCCCGCCGGCGCATCTCCGACCCGTTCCTGGTCGCCTGCGCGACGATCGGCTCCTTCTTCCCCTACATAGGCACCGCCGTCTACGCGATCGTGCGTCCACCCGAGTTCCTCGAGGACGCCCACGAACGCGAGCTGGAGATCCGCGCCGCCGAGCTGCGCGTGCGCCAGCTGACCGAGGCCTCCTGTCCAAACTGCGAATACCCGGTCGAGAAGAACTACCTGCGCTGCCCGCAGTGCCAGCGCCGCCTCAAGGATCCCTGCCCGAGCTGCGGCAAGCCGGTCGATCCGCGCTGGGCTCTCTGCCCCTACTGCGAGAACCCGATTGCCGAGCGTCCGCGCCGCCAGCGGTCTGCCGGCGAGAAACGGCGACAGGCGAGCGGCGAGCCCGCCCCGTCAAGGGGGGAGGAGCGACCGAAGCGCCAGGGGCGCCCCAAGCAGGACGATCGCCCCAAGCGCCGCGCCGCGCCGGCGGCCACAGAGGCCCCCGCGCCCGAACAGGACGCCGAGACCGCACCGCCCAAACGAACCCAAAGGAGCCCCGCCCGTGAGCCGGACGCTGATCCTCGTAAAGCCTGACGCCTTCCAGCGCGCCCTGACCGGCGAGGTGATCGCTCGCTTTGAGCGCAAGGGGCTGCGGATCGCGGCGCTGAAGACGATGCGGGCCGACGAGCCGATCGCCAACGAGCACTACGAAGAGCACACCGAGAAGCCCTTTTTCGGCGAGCTGGTCTCCTTCATCACCGGTGGCACCTTGGTGGCGATGGTGCTCGAGGGCAGCGAAGCGGTCGCCGCGGCGCGCCAACTGATCGGCGCTACTAACCCGGTCGAGGCAGCGCCGGGTTCGATTCGTGGCGACTTCGCGCTCGAGGTGACCTTCAACATGGTCCACGGCTCGGACTCGGATGAGTCTGCCGAGCGCGAGATCGAGATCTGGTTCCCAGAGTTGGGCTGATGGCGCTGGGGCCGGCGGGTCCTGTCGCCGCAGGGGACCCACCACCCCCTGCGGTCGCTAAAGCGTCCTCGGGGGCGGTCCCCCCTGCGACGCCACCCCCCGGCAGAAGCGCATGAAGCTGACGCTGGCGTCCGGGTCGCCGCAGCGGGCCGAGATACTTCGCAAGCTTGGGTTGGAGTTCGAGGTCGTGGTGTCCGGTGTGGACGAGCTCAGCGGGGGAGACCCCGAGGTCGAGGTGCTCGAGAACGCTCGGTTGAAGGCGCGTGCGATTCAGGCTGTTGGGGTCGTGATTGCCTGCGACACCGATGTGGTGCTCGACGGCAAGGCGCTGGGCAAGCCCGCCGATGCCGCGGAGTCGCGGCGCTATCTGGATCAAATGTCTGGTCGCGCTCATGAGGTTCTCAGCGGGCTGGTTGTGCTCATCGACGGCGAGGAGCGCAGTGGGCTGGAACGGACCACCGTGACCTTCAAGGAACTGGGCGACGCCGAGAAGGAGCGCTACGTGGGGTTCGGCGAGTGGGAGGGCCGCTCGGGCGGGTACGCGATCCAGACGCTCGGTTCGACCCTGGTCGAGCGGATCGAGGGCAGCGTCTCCAACGTCATCGGCCTCCCCGTCGGCCTCCTCTTCGAGCTGGCACCCGAGCTCCTCCGCTGAACTGCATCAAATTTTCCTCCTGCCAGGTAGAGAATTCGATGCAGTTCGGAGAGCGGCTTGGCGCGTCTGAGATCATTTCTCGCAAGTTCCGCACTTTGAGCATGGGCGTATTCAGTTACCTCCGAGGACTGGGCGGCCGCGATATGGCTGTCGACCTCGGCACGGCCAACACGCTCGTTTACGTGCGCGGGCGCGGAATCGTGCTCTCCGAGCCTTCGGTGGTTGCGATGGATTCGCATAACGGCCAGGTCCATGCGGTCGGCGCCGAAGCAAAGCGGATGCTCGGCCGCACGCCCGGGAACATCACTGCGATCCGGCCGCTCAAGGACGGTGTGATCGCCGACTTCGACGTCACCGAGCAGATGCTGCGCCACTTCATCAAACAGGTGCACTCAAACCGCTTTGCCCATCCACGCGTTGTCGTCTGCGTCCCATCCGGCGTGACCGGGGTGGAGAAGCGCGCGGTCGAGGAGGCCTGTCTCTCGGCGGGCGCGCGGCAGGCCTACCTGATCGAGGAGCCGATGGCGGCGGCGATCGGCGCCGGCCTGCCGGTTGCCGAGCCGACCGGATCGATGGTCGTCGATGTCGGCGGTGGCACTACCGAGGTGGCGGTGATCTCGCTCGGCGGCATCGTTGTCTCGCAGTCGATCCGCGTCGGCGGCGACGAGCTCGACGAGGCGATCGTCAACCACTGCAAACACGAGTACAAGCTGGCGATCGGGACGCAGACCGCGGAGGAGGTGAAGCTCGAGGCCGGCTCGGCCTCGCCCTTGCCTGAAGAGGTGCGTGCCGAGATCCGTGGCCGCGATCTGGTCTCGGGTTTGCCAAAGACGATCGAGCTCGGCTCCGAGGAGGTGCGCGAGGCGCTCGAGGAACCGGTCGGCCACATCGTCGAGGCAGTAAAGGACACGCTCGATCGCACCCCGCCGGAGCTGGCGGGTGACATCATGGATCGCGGCATCACCCTCGCCGGCGGCGGCGCCCTGCTGCAAGGACTCGAACAGCGCCTCCGCGATGAGTGCCAGATGCCTTGTCAACTGGCAGAGTCACCGCTGACGTGTGTGGCAGTGGGCTCGGGCATCTCCCTCGAGGAGTTCGAGACCATTCATCGCGCCAGCAAGCGGAATCGAAACTAGGTCTTCCCTGTGTACCGAAAGCAAGTACGCCGCCGTAGGGCGGTGCTAGCCCTTCTTATCGTCGGCTCCTTCGCGCTGCTCACGATCACCTACGGGCAGGGCTCAAACGGCTTGCAGCGAGGCGTCAGCACGATCTTCAGCCCGGTTCAAGACATTGCCGATCGCGCCCTGAAGCCGGCCCGGGACTTGGTCGACTGGTTCGACGAGACCTTTGACGCAAAGGGCGAAAATAGCCGCCTCAAGAGCCAGCTGGTGAAGTCTCGCGAGCAGGCCGTTGCGGGTATGGAGGCACTCCACGAGAACGTCCAGCTGCGCAAGCTCGTCGAACTCGATCGTGGCCCGGCACTGGCGGCTTCCGCTTATGAGCCGGTCACTGGACGCGTGATCGCGCGTTCGCCGACCGTGTGGCGCTCGAGCGTGACGATCGACGTTGGCAGCGGCGATGGCGTCGAGGTAGACGATCCGGTGATCAGCGGCGACGGCGTGGTCGGCCGCATCGCCGCCGCCGAGCCGGGTTCTTCACAGGTGATGCTGCTCACCGACCACGCCAGCTCGATCACCGCCAAGGTCGTCCCGGCCGGTGTCCAGGGCCTCGTTAAGCCGGAAGTCGGCGAGCCCGAGCACCTCATCCTCGACTTCATCGACTCGACCAAGCGGGTGCATGGCGGTCAGGCCGTGGTCACCGCCGGCTGGCGGGTCCAGGGGTTGGGCGCGTCGTTCTTTCCGCCGGGCCTGCCAATCGGCGAAGTGACCAAAGCCCCGGTTGTCGAACAGGAGGCCAACGAACAGGTCGAGCTGCGCCCCTTCGCCGACCTGCGAAATCTCGATCTCGTCCAGGTCCTCACCGGGGGGTCCCGCGGGTGATCCTGACTCCGAAGATCGTCGTTCGCATCATTGCCATCGGCTTCCTCGGTGTGCTCCTGCAGCTCTCGTTCTTCTCTCGGGTCGAGCTGTTCCACGTCAGTCCCGACGTTCTGCCGGCTCTCGTCGTCTGCCTCGCCCTGCTGGGCGGCAGCCTCACCGGCGCGGTCGCGGGTTTTTGGATCGGCTTCTTCCTCGATTGCCTGCTGGTCGAGGCGCTGGGGATCTCCTCCCTGGTTCTGCTCAGCGTCGGTTACCTCGCCGGCCTGTTTCGTGAGCGGTTCGAGATTCACAGCTCGCTGGTGCCCGCCCTCCTCTGCATGGCGCTCACCCTCGTCGCCGAGATCGGCTATGCCGTGACCCAGTTGCTACTTGGGATCGACGCTCCGGTCAGCACGCTGATCATTCGCGACATGGTGCTGAAGAGCGTTTACGCCTTCTTCCTCGGCTGGCCGATCTACCTGCTGATCCGGCGCCTCCTGCGTCCTGCCCTGGTCGAGGAGGCAAAGGTCCAGCGCCGCCGTCAGCCGCGGGTACTGGGAACCTAGGCGCCATGTACCTCCGTTCCGATGAGCGCGGCCCGGCGATGAACAACCGGCTGGCGCTGCGCATTGCCCTTTTTGGGGGTCTTGCTGTTGTTCTCTTTGGAATTCTGTTCCTCAGGCTGTGGCTGCTGCAGGTCCCCGACGGCGAAAAGTACCTCGCCGAAGCGAAGAACAACCGCACTCGCTCGTTCCGGGTCAGCGCCCCGCGCGGGCAGATCCTCGATCGCAACGGCAAAGTTCTGGTCGCCAACAGGACCAGCCTCGCGCTGCAGGTAAATCCGCGCAAACTGCCCGCCGATCCGATCGAGCGGCGGGCCGAGCTCTCAAAGCTCGCCGACCTCACCCACAGCACCCTGCGCCGCGTGCGTCGCACGATGCACGAAAAGCTGAAGCTGGCGCCGGCGGCACCCGTGACCTTGCGTCGCGACGTCGGCCGCTACCTCGTCTTCTACCTGCAGGAGAACCAGGAGCGATTCCCCGGGGTCGAGGTGCAACGGGTCTTCGTCCGCGCCTACCCCGATGGCACCCTCGCCGCGCACATCCTCGGCGGCGTTGGCGAGATCGGCAAAGACGAACTGAAAGAGCCGCGCTACCGGGGCTTGGTTCCCGGCGACGAGATTGGCCAGGACGGGGTCGAGGACACCTATGACGGCTACCTGCGCGGGCGACCCGGCCTGACCCGGATCCAGGTCGACGCCCTTGGCGAGCCAACCCCAAACGGGCGGCTCGTCGCTAAGCCGCCGACCCCCGGCAACAACCTCAAGCTCTCGATCGACACTGACGTCCAGGCCGCGGGTGAGGCGGCGCTGGCGGCGCAGGGGCTGCCGGGCGGCTTCATCACGATGGACGTTCACACGGGCGAAATCCTCGCTGTCGGCTCTTCCCCGACCTTCGAACCGGCCCTCTTCACCCGGCCTTTGACCCAGAAACAGGTCGATGAATTCATCCGCAACCCGTCGGCACCGCTTGTCGATCGGGCGATCTCCGGCCTCTACCCGACGGGCTCGACCTTCAAGATCATCACCGCCCTGGCAGCGCTTGAAAACGGCGTGATCACGCCGAGCGAAGCTATCTACGACAGCGGCTCGATCACAGTCGGCGGTCAGGAGTTCCAGAACGCGGGTGGGGCGGCCTTCGGCAGCGTCAGTCTCGTGCGGGCGCTGCAGGTCTCCTCGGACGTCTACTTCTACACGCTGGGCCTGAGGATGTGGGATACAGGAAAGCTGCAGCATTGGGGGCACGCATTGGGAATCGGCCGTCCGAGCGGGCTTGACCTGCCCGGCGCCGAAGAAGGTCTGCTGCCCAGCCGGCGCTGGCGCAACCAGCTCTACGCCGAAGGCGAAACCGATCGTCCCTGGTCGGCGGGAGACAACATCCAGCTCGCCACCGGCCAGGGTGACCTGCAGACCAATCCTCTACAGATGGCGATCGCTTACGCCGCGCTCGGCAACGGCGGCACGATCGTGACGCCGCACGTGGGCAAGGAAGTAACCGACGCCGCCGGCCGTGTGCTGAAGGAATTCGCGCCGCCGCCGCGCCGCCACGTTCACATCGATCCCGGCTACCGCTCGGCGATCCTCGAAGGCCTGCACGATGCCGCCCAGGTGAACGAAGGCACCTCGTTCGGGATCTTCGGCAACTTCCCGGTGCCGGTCGCCGGCAAGACCGGCACGGCGCAGCGCGTCGGCCACGAAGACCAGTCCTGGTATCTCGTCCTGGCGCCCTATCCCGACCCCAAAATCGTCGCTGCCGTTACGATCGAGGAAGGAGGATTCGGCGCAGACGCAGCCGCGCCGGCCGCACTCCAGATTCTCGAAGCCTATTTCGACAAGCACACCACCGGATCGGCCGGTGCCAATGGGGGCAGCCCGGGCTGATGTACGCGACCCGCGCCCGCCGCGCCAGGCCCGAGCCCTTCGCTTTCCATCCCGGCATCGCCGAGCGCCTTGGCCTGCCCTATATGGACGGCCCATTGGCGCTCTCGGCGATGGCCCTCGTCGCTTTCAGCGTCTTCACCTTGGCCGAGGCCACGAAGCACGACGTCCCCGGCAACCCTTATTACTACGTGGACCGGCAGGCGATCTACGGCGTGCTCGGGATCGTCGGCATGTACCTCCTAACCCGCATCGACTATTCACGCTTCCGCGAGCTGCGGGTGGGCATCTACACGTTTCTTTGCGTCAGCATCTCGCTCGTCTTCGTCTTCGGCTTCGCAGCGCGCGGCTCGCGGCGAGCCTTCGAACTTCCTTTCTTCAGCTTTCAGCCATCGGAGCTCGGCAAGGTCCTCTTGGTTTTGGCCCTTGCCGGCTTTGTCATCGATGGCGCCAGGAGCGGGTCGGATTGGCAGCGCACGGTGCGCTACCTCTGTCTCGGTCTGGCACCGGCAGCGCTTGTTTTCCTGCAGCCGGACCTCGGCACCTCCCTGGTGTTCGGGGCAATCACACTCGCCGTGATGTACGTGGGGGGCGTCCGCTGGACGCACTTCGCGGTGATCGGCGCAGCCCTCGTCGCTTTGATAGCGGCGGTCCTCGTGGTGGCGCCCGCAGTTGGGACGCCGATTCTCAAGGGTTATCAAGAGGAGAGACTCACCTCTTTCCTCGACCCCAGCGCGGACCCCGCCGACGCGGGCTACCAGCAAAATCAAGCCAAGATCGCCATCGGATCCGGGGAGAAGACCGGACGCGGCGATCGGGCAACCCAAACGCGGCTCGACTTTGTCCCCGAGCGGCACACCGATTTCATTTTCGCCGTGATCGGTGAGCGCTATGGATTCATGGGCGCCGCGTTGGTCCTATCCCTATACGCCCTGCTGATCTGGCGGGCGCTGCGGATTGTGACGCTCTCGAAGAACTCCTACGGGACCCTGGTGGCAGGTGGCATCGCCGCCATGTTGCTCTTCCAGGTCTTCGTAAACGTGGGGATGAACCTGGGGATCATGCCGATCACCGGGATACCCCTGCCGCTGATGAGCTACGGCGGGTCGTCCGTTTTGGCGACCTTCCTTGCGGTGGGCATCCTGCAGAGCATTCACATGCAAGCGCGGCTCAGCCAGAAAGGCAGGTTCGCCTGGTGACCCCTCGAAGGGCACCGGACGTGCGTACCTACTCTGAACTGAGCTAACTCAAATGAAAAAGACAATTCTGGTTTCTGCCGATCGTGGCGAGACCCGCGTCGCCGTCCTGGAGTCAAAGACGAAAGGCGGCAAACGCGACGTTGCGGAGCTCTACATCGAGCGCCGCGGCCGACGTTCAATCGTCGGCAACATCTACAAGGGCAAGGTCGACAACGTCTTGCCCGGCATGGAGGCCGCTTTCGTCGACATCGGCCTCGAGCGCAACGGCTTTCTCCACGTCGACGAGATCGTCCTGCCGGGCGGCGAGCAGGCGCCGAGGCGCGGTCGCGGCAAAGGTCGCCGCATCGACGAGCTGATCAAACCGGGTCAGGAGATCGTCGTCCAGGTGGTCAAGGATCCGCTGAAGAGCAAGGGCGCGCGGCTTTCGATGAACGTTTCGATCGCCGGCCGTTACCTGGTCTACGCGCCGCAAGGCAGCGGCGTCGGCGTCAGCCGGCGGCTTGCCGACTCCGAGCGTGATCGCCTGCGCAAGATGGTCGATCGCACCTACAAAGGCCCTGGCGGCCTGATTGTGCGCACCGCTGCCCACGGCGCCAAAAAGGCCGACTTCGTGCGGGAGATCGGCTACCTGCACAAGCTCAACGACGTGCTCGAGCGGCGCACCGAACAGATCGTTGCGCCTGACCTGGTCTTCCAGGAGGCCGACCTGCCGGTGCGGGTGCTGCGCGACGTGTTCCTCAGTGACTTCGAAAAAGCCATCATCGATTCGCCCAAGCAGTTCGAACGGGTGACCAGCTTCTTCCAGCGCACCGCGCCGGAGCTGGTTGGCGGCGTCGAGCTCTACGAGGAGCGCAAGCCGCTGTTCGAGAAGTGGGGCATCGACAAGGAGATCGAGTCGACGCTCGGCAAGCGCGTCGATCTCGCCTCGGGCGGCTACCTGATCATCGACTACGCCGAGGCTCTGACCGTGATGGACGTCAACAGCGGCAGCTTCACTGGCCGCGGCAAAGGCGGCCTCGAGGAGACGATCACGCGGGTCAACACCGAGGCGGCCGAGGAGGCGGTGCGGCAGCTGCGACTGCGCGACATCGGCGGCATCATCGTCATCGACTTCATTGACATGGCACGGGCACGCAATCGCGACAAGGTGCTGAAAACGCTGCGCAAAGCGCTCGACGCGGATAAGTCGAAGAGCTACGTGGTCGAGGTCTCGCCGCTGGGCCTGGTCGAGATGACGCGCCAGAACGTCACTGACGGTGTGCGCGAGATCCTCACCGTGCCCTGCCAAACCTGCCAGGGCGAAGGGGTTGTGCTCTCGGCGGAGACCGTTGCGCTCGATGCCCTCCGTCGTCTGCCGGACATTGCTGCCGGCGCCAAAGATGCTGAGGCCCTGCTCATCCGGGTCCACCCGAAGGTTGCCGCCGAGCTGATCGATCCCGACAGCGGTCTTGCCGAGCTGGAGTCCGAGACGGGCAAGCAGTTCCACTTCGAGGGCGGCGAAGCGCTGCCCATCGACACCTTCACCGTGGTCGAGACAGGCAGCCGTGCCGAGATCGAGGAGCGGGCGCTGCCCTTCAAAGTCGGCGAGGAGGTGCTGGTCAAAATCGACGAGCCACATATGTACAACGCCGACGACGCCGTCGCCCGCGTCGACTCCTACATCGTCAGCGTCACCGGCGGCGGCCGCTTCGTCGGCGAGCGCAAATTGGTGCGGATCGAGCGAGTCGAGCGGGCCGCCGCCGTTGCGTCGTTGCCCGAGGGCGAGTCGCCCAACGGTGCAGGCGGCGAGGAAGACGGCTCCCAGCTAGAATCCACGCCCTCGCGCAGTCGCCGTCGCGGCCGCAGAGGCGGTCGCGATAGGTCGCGCTCAACCCAGAGCGGCAAGGACGAATGAACACGTACGCAGTCATAGAGACCGGGGGCAAGCAGTACAAGGTCGAGAAGGGCACCTCGTTGCTCGTCGATCGCCTGAGTGCCAAAGAGGGCGACAAAGTCTCATTGCGCCCGGTGATGTTCCGTGACAAAGAGGTCGTTGCCGGCGGAAAAGAGCTGGAGAAGGTCAAGGTCGAGGCGACCGTCGCCGAGCACTTGCGCGGGCCCAAGATCAAGGTCTTCAAATACAAGCCGAAGAAGGGCTACCGCCGCCGCGCCGGCCATCGCTCCGAGCTGACCAAGCTCGAGGTGACCGAGATCAGCCTGGGGGGTCGCAAAGCGGCCGCGCCGAAGAAAGAGGAGCCGGCCGCGAAAAAAGAAGCGACTCCGAAAGCGGCGAAACCAGCTGAGAAAAAAGCGGCTGCGGCGAAAAAATCCGCTGCAGCCAAAAAACCGGCTGCGAAAAAAGAAACCGCGAAAAAAGAAACCGCGAAAAAACCGGCTGCGAAAAAAGCTCCGGCCAAAAAAGCCACCGAGAAAGCATCATCAACAAAATCGGCGGCCAAAGCGAAAAAAGCTCCCGCCAGGAAAGCGGCTGCTAAAAAGGATTCTGACGATGGCTCATAAGAAGGGACTCGGCTCAAGCCGCAACGGACGCGAATCCAACCCCAACATGCTTGGGGTCAAGGTCTTCGCGGGCCAGAAGGTCTCCGGCGGCGAGATCATCGTCCGCCAGCGCGGCACCCGCTTCTGGCCCGGCGACGGCACCGGCCTCGGCCGCGACCACACGATCTTTGCGGCGCGGGCGGGCACGGTTGAGTTCAAGCCGTCTCGCAAGGGGCGGACGATTTCGGTTCTGCAGGACTGACTCTGGGCGGGGGGAGGGCCGGGTGTCCCTTCCCAAAACGAGCGGCGGGGCCGCTCTTGAGTGTTTTGGGAAGGGACACCCGGCCCTCTTCCAAGTCACGGACCCCGTCCTGAGCGCCTCGCCGTTCGAAGCTTTCCGGGGTGCAACGTTTTGTGGTCCTCCGAGAGCCCCTATGCGTTACACCTCGAATAGCTGATGTACGACAAGGCGAAGATTTGGGTTGAAGGCGGGGCTGGCGGGAACGGGTGCACCAGCTTTCGCCGCGAGGCTCACGTGCCTCGGGGTGGTCCCGATGGGGGCGATGGAGGTCATGGGGGTGACGTTGTGCTCGTCTGCGACTCGTCCAAGCGGGATCTGGCCGCGCTGAAGGGGAGCAAGCACTTTCGGGGTGGGCGCGGGAAGCATGGGGAGGGGTCCAATCGGCACGGCGCCAGGGGCGAGGCGCGGGAGATCTTGGTTCCTGCAGGGACGCAGGCTGAGGCTGTCGATGGGAGTCGGGTTGACCTCGTCGAGGCGGGGCAGCGGGCTGTGGTTGCGCATGCCGGGCGTGGTGGGCATGGGAACAAGCGGTTTGCCACCTCCACGCGGCAGGCACCGAGGTTTGCCGAGAAGGGGACGAAGGGGGAGGAGGGGTGGATCGAGCTGCGCTTGAAGCTGCTGGCTGACCTGGGGCTGATCGGACTGCCGAATGCGGGGAAGTCCTCGCTGCTGGGGCGGCTGACGCGGGCGGCGCCGAAGGTAGCCGACTATCCGTTCACGACGATTTCGCCGGTGCTGGGGACGATCGAGGGTGACGACCGGCAGGCGATCGTTGCCGACATTCCCGGATTGATCGAAGGGGCGGCCGAAGGGGCGGGGCTGGGGCACGAGTTCCTCGCCCACGTTGAGCGCTGCGCGATGCTCGTGCACCTGGTTGAGCTGACGCCGCTAGAGGGCGATCCGGTGGCGAACTACGAAGCGGTGCGGAGCGAGCTTTCGTCCTACGGCGCGGGGCTGGATCGGCTGCCCGAGCTGGTCGTGCTTTCGAAGCGGGATCTGCTGCCACCGGAGCAGGTGGCGGCGGCGGTCGAGGAGTGGGAGGTACGGCTCGGTGATGCGGCGCTCGCCGTTATGGCGGTTTCGTCTGCCACCGGGGAAGGCCTGGAGGCCCTGCGCGCCCAAATCCTTTCTTCTCTTCCGGAGACGACTCCAGCTCGCCCCGAGCGTGCCAGGGAGGGGGCGGGTGAATTCGAGGTCGAGCATCGCATCTACCGCCCAGCCGGCGAGGGGGGCTACTCGGTCGAGCGCGAGGACGACGGCGCCTACCGCGTCACCGGCCGCGGCGTCGAGCTGCTCTTCGAGCGCCACGACATCTCAAACGAAGAGGCCCTCGCCTACCTCGAGCAGCGCCTCAACGAGATCGGCGTCATCGCGGCCCTCCGCGCCGCCGGATTTGAGCCTGGCGACGACGTCCGTGTCGGCGAGCACGAGTTCGAGCTTTATCCGTAAGGGCCGGGCGCCTCCTCCCAAAACGCTCGGCAGGAGCCTCGCTGGAGTGTTTTGGGAGGAGGCGCTCGTCCCTCTTCGCGTGAGCTTTCGGCCGGTGGTGACTCATACACTTGGGCGGCTATGACCCTGGTCGTCAAGCTTGGTTCCTCGATCGTCGCCGCTGACGACGGTTCCCTGCGCAGCGACGTCCTCGACTCGGTTTGCGAGCAAGTGGCTGCCTTGGAGCGGGGTGGTGAGCGGGTCGCGATGGTCACCTCGGGCGCGATTGCCCGTGGTATGCGGCTGATGGACCTGCCGGTGCGCCCGCGCGCGATGGACGAGCTGCAGGCGGCCTCCGCGGTCGGCCAGGGCGACCTCTTTCGCGCCTACGAGAGCCGGCTCGCCGAACACGGCACCCGGGCCGCCCAGGTTCTACTCACCGCTGCCGATATTGCCGCCCGCACCAATTACCTCAACGCTCGTCAGACATTGCGGCGCCTGATCGACTGGGGGGTGGTGCCGGTCGTCAACGAGAACGACACCACGGCCACCGACGAGATCACCTTCGGCGACAACGACTTCCTCGCTGCCCAGGTGGCAATTCTCTTGGAGGCACGGCTGCTTGTCCTGCTCACCAATACGAACGGGCTCTATACGGCCGACCCGGCCGCCGACCCGAATGCAGAGCGAATCGCCGAGATTTCCGACTTCTCCCAGCTGCAGGGCCTGGAGATCGGCGATCGCACCTCGGCATTCGGCTCTGGCGGGATGCGCAGCAAGGTTGCCGCGGCGGAGATGGCCAGCGAGGCCGGGATCCCGGCGACGATCTGCGACGGCACCAGCGCTGGTTCGCTAGCTGCGGCTGCGTCAGGAGAGCCGGTCGGCACCCGCTTTGCCGCGCAGGGCTCCAAGGCATCCAGCTTCAAGCTCTGGCTCAAGTACGCGAAGCCGGTGCGCGGCCGGTTGCTCATAGACAGTGGCGCCGCGCGTGTACTGCGTGAGAGTGGATCGAGCCTATTGCCGGTTGGCATCACCGAGGTCGAGGGCGACTTCCAGGCCGGGGACGCCGTTGAGGTGACAGCCAACGGGGCTGTGATTGGCAAGGGCATAGCCGACTTTTCTGCCGCTGAGCTGTCTCGGGTGATCGGGTTGAAGAGCGCTGACGTGCGCGAGCGGCTGCCGCACGCGGCTGACGAGGTCATTCACCGCGACAGATTTGTCTTGGTTTGAGGTGACCCCGATGGGAGGGAGGGCCGGGTGCCCCCTTCCAAAACGCGCGGCGGAGCCGCGCTTGAGTGTTTTGGAAGGGGGCACCCGGCCCTCGTAGCTACCCTTAGCGGTCATGGCGACTACGACAAGGACGACCGAGGAGATTTGCTCTGACGCAAAGCGAGCAGCGCGGGCGCTTGCGAGTGCTTCGACCGCGTCCAAGGACGCGGCACTCGAGGCGACTGCGCGGTTGCTGGGCGAGCGCGCCGGGGAGATCCTTGAGGCGAACGCGGCCGATCTGGCCGACGAGCGAGCCGCTGAGCTGACCACGGCGCTCCGTGACCGCCTCAGCCTGAGCGAGGAGCGGATTGCCGCGATGGCCGAGGGCGTGCGCACCGTCGCTGCCCTCGACGATCCGATCGGCGAGGAGCTGGAGCGCAAAACGCTCGCCGGTGGGCTCGGCCTGCGCAAGGTGAGGGTGCCGCTCGGCGTGGTTGCAGTTGTCTATGAGGCACGGCCGAACGTGACGATCGACTGCGCTGCGCTGACGATCAAGAGCGGCAACGCGATCGTCTTGCGGGGGTCCAGCTATGCGGAGCGCTCTAACGGCGCCCTGGCCGCGGTGGTTCGGGACGCGCTCGTCGAGATCGGCCTGCCCGAGGACGCGGTGCTGTTCCTCGCGGGCGGAGGTCGGGGGGGGCTCGCCGACCTCGCGACCCAGGAGGGGCTCATCGACCTCTTGATCCCGCGCGGCGGCGAAGGCCTGAAGAACGCGCTCAAGGACGTTGCGACCGTGCCGGTGATCTACGCCGCCGCCGGCAACTGCCATGTATACGTGCACGCCGACGCAGATCTCGAGATGGCGAGGAAGATTGCTTACAACGCGAAGGTGCAGCGCCCGGGGGTGTGCAACGCCGCCGAGACACTGCTCGTCCACGCCGATGTCGCGGCGGACTTCCTACCCGACGTGCTGTCCGATTTGCACGCGGCCGGAGCCGAGCTGGTCGGCGACGAGGCGACGCGTGCGCTTGCCGGGGAGGTTGAGGTTGGTCTCGCAACCGAGGGGGACTGGGGCACCGAGTATCTCGATCTGAAGATGGTCGTCGGGGTAGTCGACTCGCTGGAGGAGGCAATCGATCACGTGAATGATCACGGCACCAGCCATTCGGAGGCGATCGTTACCTCGTCCGCCGAGGCATCGGAGCGCTTTACGGCCGCGGTCGATGCCGCGGTCGTCTACACCAATGCCTCGACCCGCTTCACTGATGGCTTTGAGTTCGGCATGGGCGCCGAGATCGGCAACTCGACGCAGAAGCTGCACGCGCGGGGTCCGATCGGCCTACGCGAGCTGACGACCTACAAGTACGTCGTCCACGGCGACGGTCAAGTGCGTGAGTAACGGCTCCGCGGCGGGCATCGGCGTCCTCGGCTCGGCTTTCAACCCGCCGCATCTCGGTCACCTCGCGCTCGCCCAGGAGGCGCTCTGGCAGCTCGGCCTCGAGGAGGTCATCCTCGTGCCCACCGGCACTGCGCCGCACAAGCGGATCGCCGAAGATCCCGGCCGCGAGCTGCGCCTGGCGATGACCCGTCTCGCTGCGGCCGACGACTCCCGCTTCTCGGTCTCGACCCTCGAGGTCGAGCGCGAGGGGCCGTCCTACACGTATGAGACCTTGGAGCTGCTTGCAAAGGACAGAGGCGATAGAGAGCTCGTTTTCGTGATGGGGGCCGACGCGGCGGTGGGGCTCGAGAGCTGGCGGGAACCGCAGCGGGTCACCGATCTCGCTCGCCTCGCGGTTGCCCGGCGTGCGGGCATCTCGGACGCCGACGTCGCAGCCGTGTTGCGTAGCCTCGACGCCGATGGCCGGGCGACGATGCTCGAGATGCCGCAGTTCGGCGTTTCCTCCTCGGCCGTGCGCGAGCGCGCCGCCGCCGGTAGGCCGCTGCGCTATCTGGTTCCCGAGCCGGTTGCGCGTTTCATCGAAGAGAAGGGGGTCTACCGGTGAGCGAGAAGGGCAAAGTGGTGGACACCGAGGCGCTCGCGCAGCGGCTCGCCGATCTGGCGGATTCAAAAGCGGCGACCGAGATCGTCGTCCTCGACATGCGTGGGCTCGTCTCTTACACGGACTTCCTGACGATTTGCACGGCGCGCAACGAGCGGCAGGCACGGGCGATTGCCGACGAGGTGAAGCTGCGACTGAAGGAGGAAGGGCTCCTGCCGGGCGGCTCGGAGGCTGCCGAGGCAGCCGGTTGGATCGTGCTCGATTACCTCGACTGCGTCCTGCACGTATTCACCGAGGAGGCGCGGCAGCGCTATCAACTTGAGGACCTCTGGCGCGAGGCGCCGCGAGTTGAGCTGCAAGCGTCGCAGGATGGCGTCCGAGGGCACCTTTACGGTGCCGCGCATGGGTAGCTTCAAGAGGGCGTTCCTCGGCTACCGCCGATCCGATGTGGAGGCGGCGCTTGCGGCACGGGACGCCCGCAATTGGGCATTGGAGCGCGACGCGGAGGAGGCGCTGGCGCGCTGGCGCGACGCGGCCGATGCCACCGCGCGCGCGGATGAGGAGCTTTCCTCTCTGTCGGCGATGGTGATCGAGCGCGAGCGTGAGATCCGCGGTTTGCACGAGCGCTTGCTGGAGGCAAACGAGCGCCATGACCGCAGCATCGCCTCTCTCGACTCGGTCTCGGCCAAGCTGGAGGAGATCGAAGCTCAGGCCCGCGGTCAGGCGACGCGGATCAGGATGAAGGCGCTGCGCGAGGCGGTTGAGGTTGGGCGCCGAGCTCAGGAGCTGAGCGAGGCGCACGAGGGTGCCAGTGCGCAGGTGGCCGACTCCAACGGCAAGGGGGCGGTGGAGCGCGCCGCCAAGGAGCTCTACGAAGGGCTGGTCAAAGTCGAGATCGGCCCGCTCGATGACTTTTCCCAGCTGGTCGGTTTTGAGGATGCCGCCGGCCAGATCGATGCGACCTCCGAGATCTCCGTGGAGCGCTTCTCGGAGGGCCGAGCCACGCTCTCGATGCGCCTCGATGAACCGGTTGAGCTGCTCCGCGAGCTGGAGGAGCGATCCCCGCTTGAGTTCCGCGTTCGTCGCAGCGTTGACGACAACTTGATCCTCGACGTCGACGACGACGCAGGCCCCGAGCAGCACGCCGCCTAGGCTGTCCTCCTCGCTACCCTTCACTCCCCTCGGCGCCCTGGCGGAGTGGTTACGCAGCGGCCTGCAAAGCCGTTTACACCGGTTCGATTCCGGTGGGCGCCTTTCTCCCTACGAAAACGTGGAGCAATCACAGTCATATGGAATGTTTGTGCGAAGTAGACTGTCGGCGATGAGGGTGTGGGGTTCGGGGACGCGCTGCGTTTCCCCTGTCAGCCGGTGTACAGCCGTGGTGCTCACGGTCGCTACCGCGTTGGTGATTGTCGCCGGGTTGGCGCCCCTCGCTACGGCGCACCCTGTGTCGCGCGGGCAGGCGGATGCGATCCGGTTTTGGACTCCTGCCCGGATGAAGCAGGCGCGACCACTTGACGTCCGTCCCGCGGGACGGACTCAGGTTGTCCTCGACAGCCAGCTTGAAACTAAAGCCGAAAGGCCTCACGTTCATCCACCTCTCCTCGCCGCCGAGGGGGCACGGTCAAGCGCTGTCTCCGAAACGGTGGCGGACCCGACCGCTGATATCAGCCGCCAGCACGGGGCGATTTTCATCGAGACGCCGTTTGGCCTCGGCCGCTGCTCTGGCACCTCGGTCAACGCTCCCAACTTCAGCGTCGTTTTCACCGCGGCGCACTGCATTCGCGCCCCCGGGCTCCGGGGGCATTGGATGGACTTTCACTGGGTCTTCGTGCCCGGTTACCGCTACGGGCAGCGCCCGTTCGGTGTCTTCCCGGCGAAGTGGCTCGATACGACCCGGCAATGGCGCACCAATGGCAGCGAGAACTTCGACGTTGGGGCGGCCGTGGTCGCCCGCAACGGAAAGGGGCAGCTGCTCGCCAAGGCGGTCGGCGCCACCGGTATCGCCTGGGGTCTGAAGGCCAAGCAGGTGTTTGACGTCCACGGCTACCCGGCCGCACCCCCGTTCGACGGGGAAACGCAACAGGTTTGCCAGCAGACGCCCTTTCTCGGGCACGACTCACGTTCTTTCCTGCAACCGGGCCCGCTCAACCTCGCGGTCGATTGCGATGTCACCGGGGGCGCCTCCGGTGGCGGTTGGACGATCCGCGGCCGGATTCTCAACAGCGTCACCAACTACGGCTACGAAGACGCACCCAAGACGGACTTCGGTTCTTACTTCGGCAAAGAGGTGGGTCGCCTGTTCCACCGTGCGGGGAGGGTCAAGTGAGGCGTGCGAGGTGCATCGGAGCGGTCTTGGCCGCCGTTGCGCTTCTTGCGGTTCCCGCCGACGCGACGGCGAACGTCCTCGATATCCCGGCTGCCGTGCCCGCCAGGTTTCGGGCGGCCCTGCGTGAGCAGCTGCACATGCAGCCGCCGCGAAATGGATTTGAATCGCGCATCGATCTCGAGGCCAAACGCGGGCTCGAACTTTCGGTGATTGCTCGGGGCAACGTCGTTGCCCTCGAAGTGAAGAAGCCGGTGCCCCACCCGACCTTCCTCGAGCGCCTGCTCCACCTCGATCGGGCGGCGACCGCCTACGTGGTGCGGGGCACGGTTACCCCGCGCCGGATCAAGGCCTCGTTCGGCGAGCTCGGGGCCGTCGACGTTCGCTTCCGTCCCTCGGGCAAGCTCAAACAATCGCACCGCCTCCGTCACTGCCGCGGTGCGAACCACTTCACCACTCAGCTGGGGGTGTTTGTCGGCTCAATCCGTTTCAGCGGCGAGCGGCACTACGTTGCAGTGCGGGCGCACCGGGCGAAGGGACGTGTTCGCAGCCCGCTCGGCCTGCGCTGCGCCTCATCGCGATTCCGGCCTCTCGATGGATCGCGCCAGCGGAGAGTGGACCAGCATCCCAGCTTCAGTCCCACCGTCCTGCTTGCCGGCTGGCGGCGGCCGACCGCTTCCACCGAGCTCTTCGTCCTCCGCGGCGGCGGCCTCACGCTCTACCTTGCGCTGGCGGAAAGGAATACGGGAAGGATGGCGCGGATTCGTTACGGCCAAACCACCGCCCCTTCGAAGACGTTCTCCCTCGACGAAGCGGCGACCGCGGCGACGATGACGCCCCCACCTCCATTTCATGGCAAGGCGACCTACCGCGCCGCACCCGACGGGACGACGAGCTGGGGCGGCTCGCTAACAGTTGCGGTACCCGGAGCTTCTCGCCTGCCACTCACCGGCGAGCGGTTTGTAGTCGAGCTCGACGCCGGATTCTGAACCGCGGCAGCGACCGCACCGCGGGCATCTGCAAGGCTGAAGCGATGGCCGTCGAAGTTCTGGAGCAACCGACGAGGGAGCCGCTGGCCATCCCTCGCGACCAGGTGATCGTCCTCTTCGGCGCGACCGGTGATCTGGCACAGCGCAAGCTCCTACCCGGCATCTTTCATCTTTTTCAGGCCGGCCTGATGCCAGAGCGGTTCGCCCTGCTCGGAGCAGCGCGCAGCGCTCTCTCCGCAGGGGAGTTTGTCGAGCTGGCGCACGATGCAATCTGTAGGTCAGACCGCAAGCCAGTCTCGGGCGAGTCGTGGGACCGCTTTGCCTCGGCGCTGGACTTCGTCTCGCTTGGCGACGGATTCGAGCTGCTTGGCGACGCCGTCGCGCAGGCGCGGGAGGGGCTCCACGATGCCCAGCTTCTCCACTATCTCTCGCTGCCCCCAGCCGCGACCGCAAGCGTGATCGAAGGCCTGGGTCGCCAGGGCCTGGGCGGAGAGGCGCGGGTGATCATGGAGAAGCCGTTCGGGCGTGACCTCGCTTCCGCCAGGGACCTTGACGCCCTTGTCCACACCGTCTTCGCCGAGGAGCAGGTCTTTCGGATCGACCACTACCTCGGCAGGGAGGCGGTGCAGAACCTGCTGGCGCTGCGTTTCGCCAACGGCATGTTCGAGCCGGTCTGGAACCGCAACCACATCGATCATGTGCAGATCGATGTGCCAGAGACGCTCTCGATCGAGATGCGGGGGAGCTTCTACGAGGAAACCGGTGCCTTCCGCGACATGATCGTCACTCACCTTTTTCAGGTCCTGAGCTTTGTTGCGATGGAGCCGCCGATCTCGCTCAACGCCAAAGCGCTGATGGTCGAGCGGGAGAAGGTCTTCGAATCAATGAAGGGGCTCAAGCCCGGCGACGTCGTGCGCGGCCAGTACGCCGGTTACCGCGAGGAGGAGGGGGTTGCCCCCGACTCCCAGGCGGAGACTTTTGTTGCCTTGCGGGCGTTCGTCGACAACTGGCGCTGGGAGGGCGTTCCCTTCTTTTTGCGCTCTGGCAAGCGGCTCGCCCAAACCCATCATCTGCTCACGGTCGCTTTTTCCGAGCCGCCCCGGAGCATGTTCCCGATCGACTGCAGCCAGGTCGCGGAGGAGTTCGGGCACGACCACCTCACCTTTGAGCTGGGCGATCCGGGCAGCATCTCCGCCTCCTTCTTGGCCAAGGTCCCGGGGCCCAAGATGCAGTTGGGTCAGGCCCACATGCGCTTCAGCTACGCCGACAGCTTCGGTGGTACAGGGCGGGCGCTCGACGCCTACGAGCGTTTGATCCACGACGTGATGGTCGACGACCGCACCCTTTTCACCACCTCGGCCGCGATCGAGCGCCTCTGGGAAATCGCCGATCCGGTGATGCGGAACCCGCCGCCGGTCGAACTCTACGAGCCGGGCTCGTGGGGGCCCAAGGCGACTGAGGCGCTGCTCGCCCCGCACCGCTGGCACGTTCCCGCGGATCACCCTTAAACGGGGCGCGATCGAGTTACTCGGAGACGGGGGACTGCCAGGGGTTGTTCATCGCCAAGCGCCGTTTCTGCGAGCGCTTAAAGAGGTAGCAGCCGACGGCACCGTGCCGCATCTCGGAGTGGATGAACTTGCCAGTGACAAGCTTCCAGCCCTCGACGGTCACCGAGTTGAGGACATCGACCGGATCGGTCGTCTCCCTTGCAGGTGAGCCGACCGGACCTGGAATGACCGTTGGCGTCAGTTCGTTGATCTCGAGTTCGTACTGGAAGAGGCGATGTCCCCGCTTGTAGGCGAGGCGTGCCCTGCCGGCCGGCGTCTGGAAGAAGGCCTCTTTTGCCGCCTCGGCGGACACTTCCTGCTTTTGGCGTTCCCGCTCTTCGGCACGTTCCTGCCGAGTCGTTTTACCGAGCGATGGCACCTGCGCCGAGCGCCCCTTGAGCAACGGAAGTCGGAAGATTCGTTGCTTGGCCGAAGTTTTGGCCTCATCGGGGGCGGTCGTCTTCGGTACTGCCTGCTCGGCGGGTACGGCCTGCTCGGCGGATCGAAACTCGACGAGGGGTTGCCGCTGTTCGCTCACGACGGTCACGGTAGGGAAACGAGTGGAAGCCGGGTCTGCTTTTGCTGCGCACTCAAATATTTGGCCAGCACCGGGTAGATCATCAGCGTGCCTCGCTGATCGGCCCCTCGCTTTCGATCCCTGTTATCGGGGGCCGCCTGGCGCTGGGAACCTGGCAGCAGGTCGTCCTGCTCGACTTCGACGACCGCCCGCGGGAGCGCACCGTCGTCGTCCAAACTTTCGGCTGAACGGAAAAGGGCCCCTTTCGGGGCCCTTTGTTTCCGAAGGACGTGCCACCAGCGAGACTCTGTTTCCCTGGCTCGTCGGTCCTCAAGCCTTAATCGGTGCCTGCAATCAGAAACACCGCGTTAGCTGAAAAGTTGCACCGGTTGCATCGGCACTTGCAGCGGCGGACTTGAGGACGGCGCGCGAGCTCACCGGCCCGCGCGCCGCTGCTAGATTCACGTTCCCCGGGCGCTTAGCTCAGTTGGGAGAGCGCCAGCTCGACAAGCTGGAGGTCACTGGTTCGAGCCCAGTAGCGCCCATGTCCTCGTCCCGGAAGCGTGAGAGGTGGCTCAGACCCCGGCCATCCTCACCTCGGCGAGGCGGATGCTGTTGCCGGATGGGTCGCGAAAGCCGGAGTCGATGCCGTAGGGCCGCTCCTCGGGTGCTTCCGTGAACTCGACGCCCCGTGCCTTCAGCTCCTCATAGGAAGCCTGGCAATCGTCGGTGGTGAGGAAGACGGTCCCTGCGAAGCCCTTGGCCATCAGCTCGCGGACCTGGTTGCCGGTCTCCTCGTCCATGACCGGAGCGCCCGGGATGGCCATCAACACGATCGAGACGTCCTCCTGGCCAGCCGGTCCGACGGTGAGCCAGCGGAAGTCGCCCATCTCGGCGAGCGTCACGTCGGCGCGAACCTCCATGCCGACCTTCTCGGTATAGAAGGCGAGGGCCTCGTCCTGGTCGTGAACCCAGAAGTTGTGCGTTGGCGATCCTGATCATCGGTTTCTCCTTTGTAGGAACGGCAAGGTCGGCGGCGATGCTAGGCCGAGACCGGCGTGCTGTCTTCTCGAAACGTGCGGTGTTGGGGGCGGGCGTAGGCACGGACAACGCAGCCGGGGATCAGGGCGCCCTGGGAGGCCGGGGGATGGGCCGCTCGGTAGGCGGTCGGCGAGCGCCCGTAGGTACGCGTGAAGCTGGTGGTGAAGGAGCCGATGCTCTGTAGCCCGACCGAGAGGCAGACGTCGGCGACTGAGCGATCGGTTGTGCGAAGCAGCGCCGCGGCTCGCTCCAGGCGCCGCGTCAGCAGGTAAGCGTGGGGCGACTCGCCAAAAGCGCGGCGGAACTCGCGGCTGAAATGCGCTCGCGAAAGGCCGGCCGCCGCGGCTAGGTCATCGACGCCGAGCGGTTCGAAGTAGCGCGCGTCGGCAAGGTCCTTCGCACGCAACAGGTGGCGGGCCGGGGGAACGAACGCCATTGCCACAGTCTAGGCTCGCGGCCTCGTGGTCGGGACCTATGCAGCCGTGCTGGTCATCTGCGGCGCCTCGCTGGCGGTTGGTCAGGCGGCGATAGGCCTATGCGGCATGCGGGGCTGGTCGTGGCTGGCTCCTGCGGTGGGGCTGGCGTTGCTTTGCGCTCTCTGCTGGGGGACTGTGCGGCTGCCTGGGCACGGGACGGTCTCCGCGGTCCTTGTCGTGCTCCTTGTCGGGGCCTCGATCGCATATCTCTGGGGCCGAATGGAGGATGGGGGAGAAGCTTTGCGAGCCGGCGCGCCCGTCGCTCTGCTGGCCCTCGCCGCGACCGCGCTGCCCTTCGTCGCCGAAGGCCATTTCGGCATTCTCGGCACGAGCTTCAACCCAGACATGTCCCAGCACCTGCTGGCGGCCGACCGGCTCGCGGACGGCCACTCATCGCAGCTGCTCCATCAGGGCTATCCGCTGGGCCCGCACGCGATAGTCGTCACCCTCAACAGCCTCGGCATTGGCCTGGTTCAAGGCTTCACGGGCCTGACGATCGCCGTCGCGATCCTCGCCTCCCTGACCTCTCTGACCGCCTTCCGCAACCAACCCACTCCACTCCGCATTCCCGCCGCCCTAGTAGTCGGCCTCGCCTACATGGTCGCCTCCTACTTCGCCCAAGGCTCCTTCAAGGAGACCATGCAAGCCCTCTTCTTCCTAGCCTTCGTCCTCTCGCTGAGAGAGGCATCCGCAAATCCCGCCTGGCGCGACCTCCCCCTCCGCCTCGTCCCAGCAGCTCTTCTAGCAGTGGGGTCTGTCTACACCTACAGCTTCCCAGGCCTCATCTGGCTGATCGGAGCCGCAGCCATCTGGGGAGCTTTCGAGTTCGCCCAAAGTCGGTTCCGTCTGTCTGCGGGTGGCGTGGATGTCGGGGGGCCGAGAACGGAGGCGCAGCCCCCGCCCGCAGGCCCCCCGACAGCCGCGTCAGGCCCCGCAGCCTGGCGCCCCGTCCTTTGGGCGTCCCTCCTCTTCGCAATCTTGATAGCCCCCGAGATCGGCCGGATGATCGACTTCAAGCAGTTTGAGACCTTCGACCCCAACGGCCCCGGCCTAGGCAACCTCTTCGGCCAGATCTCACCCTTCGAGGGCCTCGGCATCTGGCCCTCCGGTGATTTCCGCCTCAGCCCGGGCGACGGCGCTGTGCCCGCGCTCGGCTACTACGCAGGAGCCGCCTTCGCCTCGATCCTGCTCCTCTATGGCCTCGTCGTTTGCTGGCGCCGACACGAGACCGCGGTTATTGCCGGTCTCGCCGCGGCGGCCCTCGCCTACGCAGCCGCCCGGGTGGGCGGTACCCCCTACACGGCCGCCAAGGCGATTGAGATCGGCGCGCCGCTGGCCGCCCTCGCGATCGTGCTGCCGCTGCTGCGCCGCCCGGTGGCCTGGCTCTATCTGCTTGCAGCTGGCGGCTGCTCGCTGCTGGCGCTCGCCAACGCTCCGGTCGGGCCGACGACCTACTCACCGGCGCTGACCGGCCTGCGCGACGACGTCGGCGAAGGCCCCACGCTCGTGCTCGCCTCGAAGCAGCTGCTCGCCGACGAACACGGCACGCCCTACATCGCCTGGGAGCTGCGCGGCGGCCGCGTCTGCATCGAGTCCATCGAGGAGGCCGATCACATTCCCACCGGCGTCCGCTACGTCGTTGCCGAATCGAGCCCAGGCCAACCGCCGTTCGACGGCCTGCGTCCCAAGCGCGTCGCCCCTCCCTACGTGCTCTGGGAAAGAACAGCCCCGGTCTCGGCCCAAAGCCCCTGCCCCCTCATCGCCGTCCGCCAAGCCCGCCAAGGCTCACCCCGATGACTGACTTCGCGTTTGGTTCCGTATAGCGAGACAAAACGCGAAGTCACCCCTGCGGCGGCGCTTGACTGGGCGTGGGTAGCATGGCCGGATCGAGGCCGCTACGCAGAAGATCACGGTCAAGTTGCCCGACGGCACGCCGTTGGAGCTGAGCGAAGGCGCTTCCGGTGCGGATGCAGCCGCGGCGATTGGGCCGGGGTTGGCCAAGGCGGCGCTGGCGATCCGCATCGACGGCGAGTTGCGTGACCTCTCTGCCCCCTTGCCGGACGGGGCGGAGATCGCGATTCTCACCGACCGCGACCCCGAGGCTTTGGAGCTAATCCGCCACGACGCGGCTCATGTGATGGCGGAGGCGGTGCAGGAGCTCTATCCCGGCGCGAAGGTGACGATCGGGCCGGCGATCGAGAACGGCTTCTACTACGACTTCGACTTCCCCGAGGACGTCAAGGTCACCGATGCCGACCTGGAGAAGATCGAGGCGGCGATGAAGGCCCACATCAAGGCCGACGAGGCCTTCGAGCGGCGCGACGTGCCCGTGGCTGAGGCTCGCGAGATTTTCAAAGCCCAAAACGAGGACTACAAGGTCGAGCTGATCGACGACCTGGTTGCCGGCGAAGGGGTCGAGACCGTCTCGCTCTACCGCAACGGGCCCTTTGAGGATCTCTGCCGCGGCCCGCACGGTCCCTCCACTGGCCGGATCAAGGCGATCAAGCTCAGCTCGCTCGCCGGCGCCTACTGGCGGGGCGACGAGAAGCGCCAGATGCTGACCCGGATCTATGGCACCGCCTTCTTCTCCAAGAAGGATCTCGCCCAGCACCTGGAGCGGATCGAGGAGGCGAAGAAGCGCGACCACCGCCGCCTCGGTCCCCAGCTCGGCATCTTCATGCTGCGCGAGGAGGCGCCGGGCATGCCCTTCTGGCTGCCCAACGGGACGACGTTGCTGCACCTGATCGAGGGCGAGGTACAGACCCAGCTGCGCAAGCGCGGCTACAAGGAGATCGCCACGCCGCAGGTGCTCGACGAGGAGCTCTGGCACCGCTCCGGTCACTGGGACAACTACCGCGACGATATGTACTTCATGCAGTCCGACGAGAAGCGTTTGGCGCTGCGGCCGATGAACTGCCCCGGTGCCTGCCTCGTCTTCGACGCCGAGCGCCACTCCTACCGCGAGCTGCCGCTGCGCCTCGCCGAGTTTGGCCGCGTCTCGCGCAACGAGCGCGAGGGCGTCCTGCACGGGCTGCTGCGGGTGCGCGCCTTCACCCAGGACGACGCCCATGTCTACTGCACCGAGGAGCAGATCACCGACGAGGTCGCCGATATCTGCGCGGCGATCGATGAGCTCTACGCCCGCTTCGGCTTCGAGGACGTGCGGGTCGAGCTCTCGACCCGGCCGCAGAAGTCGATGGGCTCTGAGGAGCAGTGGTCGAAGGCCGAGGCGGCGCTGACCGAGGCGCTCGATCGCCAGGGCCGCAAGTACGAGCTCAACCCGGGCGATGGGGCTTTCTACGGGCCCAAGATCGACTTCCACGTCACCGACGCGCTCGGCCGCTCCTGGCAGTGCGGCACCTGCCAGCTCGACTTCCAGATGCCCGAGCGCTTCGATCTCAGCTACGTCGGTGCCGATGACGCCACCCACCGGCCGGTGATGATCCACCGCGCCCTGCTCGGTTCGATGGAGCGCTTCGCCGGCATCCTGATCGAGCACTACGCGGGCCGCTTCCCGGTCTGGCTGGCGCCGGTGCAGGCGATCATCCTGCCGGTCTCAGACCGCCACAACGAGTACGCCGGTCGGGTTCTCGCCGAGCTGCGCGAGGCGGGCGTCCGGGTCGAGGCCGACGACCGCTCGGAGTCGGTCGGCAAGAAGATCCGCGACGCCGAGCTCGGGCGCTACCCCTACATGCTGGTCGTCGGCGATCGCGAGCAGGAGGCCGGGGCGGTCGCCGTGCGCTCGCACGATCAGGGAGAGCTCGGGGCTATGCCGGCCGCCGACTTTGCGGCCCGGGTGCAGGCAGAGAGCGCGCCCGCCTGATTCGTGCGCTTGCCGATCTGCTTCCTCTGTCTATACTCCGGACACTTGATCGCTGGCACGCCAAACACTTCGCGGCCCTGAGCCACCCGTGCCAGCCTTCCTACCTCTCGTCCGCTTGAAGCTCCACACCTCACTTAGCTAGTGCCGGTCCCGCGTAGGTTCGACCGGCGCCCACCAGAGCGCGACACGACCCGGATCAACGAGCGGATCCGCGTACCCAAAGTGCGCCTGATCGGGGCGGATGGGGAGCAGCTCGGGGTCGTCGAGATCGACGAGGCGCTCAAACGCGCCCAGGACGCGGACCTCGACCTGGTCGAGGTGGCGCCGAACTCCAAACCGCCCGTCACCCGCCTACTCGACTATTCCAAGTACAAGTACGAGCAGGAGCAGAAGCAGAAGCAGGCCCGCAAGCACCAGCAGCAGGTCAACATCCGCGAGATCAAGCTGCGGCCGAAGATCGCCGACCACGACTACGAGACCAAGAAGGGCCACGTCGAACGCTTCCTGCGCCACCAGGACAAGGTCAAGATCACGATCATGTTCCGCGGCCGCGAGCAGGCGCACCCGGAGCGCGGCAGGGCGCTGCTGCAACGCCTCTTCGAGGACCTCGACGGGCTCGCGGTGATCGAGTCCCAGCCACTTCAGGAAGGGCGCAACATGAGCATGCTGCTGGCGCCGGGCAAAGAGGCGGTTATTGAGAAGCCCGCTCAGGCGGCGGACGAGTCTGCTGACGACGCTGCTGCGTGAGAGCCCATCCCGGCAGGGGTTCCGCTTAACTTTTTCGGTGGCACCGCACTGGCTGGCGCCTCGAGGAATTGCCGAAAAAGTGCAAGACGCTCCACCCCTGCCGGGATGGGCTCTTAAGCCGTGACGATGTCGGCGATTCGCTCTGATGCCCGGCCGTCCCAGAGGGGTGGCGGGCCTGGTTTCTTTGCCGGGCGCTGGGCTAGGGCTTGTGGGATCTGGGCAATCGCCGATGGGTCAAGGCCTAGGAGGGTGTTGGTGCCGGCGGTGATTGTGATTGGGCGCTCGGTGTTGGCTCGCAGGGTGAAGCAGGGGATGCCTAGATAGGTGGTCTCCTCCTGGATTCCGCCGGAGTCGGTGAGGACGGCGCGGGCGTCGGCGAGCAGGGAGAGGAAGTCGAGGTAGCCAAGCGGCTCGCAGAGGAGCAGGCCGGGGTGCTCGGACTCGACCGACTCCATCATTGTCCGCGTGCGCGGGTGGACGGGGAACACGACCGGCACCTCGCGGGCCAGTGCAGCCAGTTGCAACATCGTCTCCGCCAGCAGCGGGCCGTCGACGAGGGCGGGGCGGTGCAGGGTGACGAGTACGAAGCCGCCCGGCTCGACGCCGAGCCGGGCGGCGGCTCCCACCGCCCGGAAGCGCTGCTCCAGGGCCACGAGGGTGTCGATCATCGTGTTGCCGACGAGGTGAATGCGCTCGGCTGGAATTCCCTCCGCGTGCAAGTTGTCGTTGGCCTCGGGACTGTGGATGAAGAGCTGGCTGGAGAGCTGGTCGGTGACGATCCGGTTGAGCTCCTCGGGCATCGTCCGGTCGAAGCTGCGCAGGCCGGCCTCGATGTGGGCGACCGGGATCTGCAGCTTGGCCGCCGTCAACGCTGCTGCCACGGTCGAGTTGACGTCGCCGGGCACCATCACCAGATCGGGCTCCTCGTCATTCAAGACCGGCTCCAGCCGCTCGATCACCCGTGCCGTCTGCTGGGCGTGACTGCCCGACCCGACCTCGAGCATGTAGTCCGGCGCAGGCACGCCAAGCTCCTCGAGGAAAACCTCCGACATCAACCGGTCGTAGTGCTGGCCGGTGTGGACGATCGTGTGCTTGCCCGCCGGGATTCGCTCTCGCAGGGCGGCGATCACCGGGGCGGCCTTGACGAAGTTGGGTCGCGTTCCGACCACGTAGACGATGCGCATGCGGCGCCACAGTACCCTGCGCCGCTCCTGCCATTTTCGACAGTGGCAACGCTCAGGCGTGCCCGTCTGCTTCAATAGCGAACCCGATGCCCAAGATGAAAACTCATTCCGGCGCCAAGAAGCGCTTCCGCAAGACCGCCACGGGCAAGCTGCGTGGGCGTCGGGCCTACTCGAGCCACATCCTCGAGAAGAAGTCCCCAAAGCGCAAGCGGCGGATGGCGCGGCCGGTGGAGATCGCCCCGTCTGACGCGAAGACGGTGCGGCACCTCCTAGGAGGCGGCAAGTGAGCCGGGTCAAGCGGTCGGTCCACGCGCGCAAGAAGCGCCGCAAAGTACTGAAAGAAGCCAAAGGCTATTTCGGGCGTAAGCATTCCTCTTACCGCTTCGCTAAAGAGCAGGTGCAGCGCTCGGGGATGTACGCGTACCGCGACCGGCGCAATCGCAAGCGCGAGTTCCGCCGCCTCTGGATCACCCGCATCAATGCAGCGGCGCGGTTGGAGGGCATGAGCTACTCCGAACTGATCCACGGCCTCAACGGGGCCGGGGTCGAGGTGAACCGCAAGATGCTTGCCGACATCGCGGTCAACGACCGCGAGGCCTTCCGCCGATTTGTGGAGCTAGCCCGGGAGGGTGCGGCCGCCTAGCCGCAGCCAAGCACTCCACTTTCCCGGGCGGGCCGTCTTCACGGCCCGCTTTTTTGTTCCAGGAGAAGAAACACGAGACCAGAAAAAGTCCACCCGAAGAGCAATCCAATGATCGAAAGTCCCCACAACGAGAAGCTAAAGCTGGTGCGCAAGCTGCGTGAGCGCAAGCACCGCGAGCGCGAGGGCGCTTTCGTCACCGAGGGCGAGGACCTGGTCGAGGCAGGGCGGACTGCCGGGGTCGAGCCGCGCATCGTGCTCGTTGCCGCGGGCAGCGGCCTGGCCGGCGAAGAGGTTGAGCCCGAGCTGCTTGCCGGCGTCTCCAGCCTCGGCTCGGGGACGCGGGCTATCGCGGTTTGGTCGCAGCGCTGGGTGGAGCCGGGTGGCTCGCCATGCCTCTACTTGCACGGGGTCGGCGATCCCGGCAACGTTGGCACGATCGTCCGCACCGCCCACGCGTTGCTTGCCGGCACGGTTGTGCTCGGCCCCGATTGCGCAGAATCCCTTCTCGCCCAAGGCGGTGCGGGCGAGCATGGGCTCGATCTTCGGGCAGCCGCTCGCGCGGGGCGAGGTTGGGCAGACGCCGCGGCCCAGGGCGGCCTTGGTTGCGCACGGTGGCGAGGGGCTCGACGGCCTCGACGGCACGGCGACGCTCTGCCTCGGCGCCGAGCGTGAGGGCTTGCCGAATGAGGTGCTCGCAGCCTGCGATGGGCGGATCACGATCCCGATGCAGGCCGGTGGCGCCGAGTCGCTCAACGTTGCGGCCGTGGCCGCAATTTGCGCCGAGCGGATATCGTCGCTCGCCATGCCGGAGGCCACTGACGATGCCTGAAGGAATCGATCGGATCGAAGCGATCAGGGCCGAGGCTGCGGCGGCGATCGAAACGGCGCCCGGCACGGCGGAGCTGGAGGAGCTGCGGGTCCGCTACCTGGGACGCAAGGCGGAGCTGACCGCGATCCTGCGGGGGATTGCTGAGCTGCCTGCCGAGCAGCGGGGCGAGGTCGGTTCCGGTGCAAATGCCGCCCGCAAGCAGCTTGAGGAGCTGATCGAGGCGCGCGGCGAAGCGCTCGATGCCAGCGAGCTGGAATCGAAGCTCGCCGCGGACCGGATCGACGTCACCTTGCCCGGCGCGCCCGCCAGGCCCGTTGGCCACATCCACCTGATCACCCGCACGACTCGCCAGATCGAAGACGTAATGGTGGGCCTCGGCTACCGGGTGATGGAGGGACCCGAGGTCGAGCACGACTACTACAACTTCACCGCGCTCAATCATCCGCCTGGCCACCCGGCGCGGATGCTGCAGGACACCTTCTACGTGCAGTCCGACCCCGAGGTGCTGCTGCGTACCCACACCTCGCCGGTCCAGGTGCGCAGCATGGAGGCTCAGCCGCCGCCAATCTTCATGATCGCCCCGGGCAAGGTCTACCGGCGCGACTCCGACGCCACCCACAGCCCGATGTTTCACCAGGTCGAGGGCCTGGCGATCGGTGAGGAGATCACGCTCGCCGACCTACAGGGAACGCTCGACGAGATGCTGCGAGCGATCTTCGGCGGCAACCGCGAGGCGCGCATGCGGCCGCACTTTTTTCCCTTCACCGAGCCCAGCGTCGAGTTCGACGTCTCCTGCTTTCAGTGCGACGGGACCGGCATGTTGGCGAGCGGCGAGCGCTGCAATCTCTGCAAGGGGATCGGCTGGATCGAGGTCGGCGGCGCCGGCATGGTCGACCCCAACGTGCTCGGCTTCGTCGAGTCGAATGGCTATGACCCCGAGCGGGTGCAGGGCTTTGCCTTCGGCATGGGGGTCGAGCGGATCGCGATGTTGCGCCACGGCGTGCCGGACCTGCGGCGCTTCTTCGACAACGACGTGCGGGTCCTGGAGCAGTTCTCATGAGGGTCCCGTACTCATGGCTGTGCGAGTACTGCGATCCGGGCACAGGTCCGGGCCAGCTCGCCGAGCGGCTGGCGATGACTGGCACCGAGGTCGAGCGGGTCGGCAGCGTTGGTCCGTCCTCGGCCGACGGGTTCGTCGTCGGCAAGGTGCTGAGCACCGAGCCGCACCCCAACGCCGACCGCTTGAGCGTTTGCACCGTCGATACCGGCGATGGCGAGCGCACGATCGTCTGCGGCGCCCCCAACGTGGCTGCGGGACAGACCGTCCCGGTGGCGCTGCCGGGAGCGACGTTGCCCGGTGGACACAAGATCGGCAAGGCGAAGTTGCGCGGGGTCGAGTCGGCCGGAATGATCTGCGCCGCGGCCGAGTTGGAGCTGGGGGAGGGGCCACCGGGCATCATGGTTCTGGAGGACGACGGGCTCGTCGCTGGCGCACCGCTTGCCGAAGTGCTGCCGATCGCCGAGCCGGTGCTGGAGCTAGAGGTGACGCCCAACCGGGTCGACTGCTTCGGCGTCTTCGGGGTTGCCCGCGAGGTGCACGCGATCAGCGCTGCGCCACTAGCCGATGAGCCCTGGATTGAGGACGCCCCCGCCGAGGGTAGTGGCTCGGTCGAGGACTACGCCTCGGTCACGGTCGAGGCACCGAACCTCTGCCCCCGCTTCACCGCGCGCGTCTTCACCGATGTGACGATCGCCCCTTCACCGGCGTGGCTGCAGGCCCGGCTGACCGCCGCCGGCCAGCGGCCAATCAACAACGTCGTCGACATCACCAACTACGTGATGCTGCTTACGGCGCAGCCGCTGCACGCATTCGACCTCGACAAGGTTCCCGGAGGAGCGCTGACGATTCGCACGGCCAGCGAGGGGGAGAAGATGAAGACCCTCGATGACGTCGAGCGGAGCTTCGACGCCGAGACGGTCGTGGTCTGCGACGACAATGGGCCTTCGGGCATCGCCGGAATCATGGGTGGCCAGGTCTCCGAGGTCTCCGCGGGGACGACCCGCGTCCTGCTCGAGGTTGCCAACTGGAATGGCACCAACATCCTGCGCACTTCACGGAAGCTCTCGCTGCGCTCGGAGGCATCCTCCCGCTTCGAGAAGCAGCTGCATCCGGAGCTCTGCATGCGGGCACAGCGGATCGCCTCGCGACTGATGGTCGAGCTCTGCGGCGCCAAGCTGGTGCCCGGCACGATCGACGTCGCCGCCGACGTCCCCGAGCCGCGCAAGCTCCTCCTCCGCGGCGAGCGGGTCGAGGGCCTGCTCGGCATGGCGATCGAGCAGGCCGATCAGGTCGCCTACCTGGAGCGGCTCGGCTTTGGGGTCGAGGTGACCGCTGCGGACCTCGCGGTCACCGTGCCGCCCGACCGCCACTACGACGTCAGTCGCGAGGTAGACCTGATCGAGGAGGTCGGTCGGGTCCACGGTCTCGACGAGAACCTGCCCAGCACCCTTCCCGCGGTGGCCGGCCGGGTCGGGGGGCTGACCCGTGAACAGCGGCTGCGGCGGCGCGCCGAGGACACGCTGCGGGATCTCGGCCTCGACGAAGTGGTCGGCTGGAGCTTCACCGATCCGAGCGAGCCCGGACGGCTGCGGATTCCTGCCGCCGATCCGCGCGCCAACGGCGTGGCCCTCGCGAACCCGCTCTCGGAGGACCAATCGGTGATGCGGACGAACGTGCTCGGCTCGCTGCTCGACATCGCCCAGCGCAACCTTGCCCGGGGCGCTGACGCCGTCGCCGTCTTCGAGTCCGGTCGCGTCTACCTCCCGGGCGCCGCGAGTCCGCAGAAACCCGTGCTCGAGACTGGAAACGGCGGCTTCGATGTCCTCTCGGGCGAGTTCCCCGGCGAGCGGCCCGCACCCGATCGCGAGCCGCACCGCATCGGCTGTCTGGCCGTGGGGCCGTTCGCCGCAAAGTCATGGCGGGGCGGTGGGGAGCCCGCCGACTTTTTCGCGCTCAAGGCCGTACTCGAAGCGCTTGCCGGCCAGCTCGGAGCCGGACTCTCTTTCGAGTTGGGCGAAGAGCCGTTCCTGCATCCGGGCCGTTCGGCAAGTGTCAGAGTGGGGGGGGTCGAGACGGGCTGGATCGGCGAGCTGCATCCGCTGGTCTGCCGGGCTTGGGACATCGAGGCCGCGGTCGCCTTTGAAGTCGATCTGGGGCCCCTGGTGAGAGCCGCTTCTGCCGGTGAGGAGATCTACGAGGATGTGACCACTTTCCCCGCCGTCAACCAGGATCTCGCGGTCGTCGTCGCCGACGACGTGCCCGCTGCCCGGTTGCGCGAGGTCGTGCTCGGCGCCGGCGGCGAGCTGCTCCGCTCCGCCGAGGTCTTCGACCTCTATGGGGGCGAGCAGGTCGGGGAGGGTCGCAAGAGCGTGGCGCTCCGGCTTGAGTTCCGGGCGCCGGACCGCACCCTCACCGATGACGAGGTCGCCGAGCGGCGCACCGCGATCGAGGCCGAGCTGGAGAAGATCGGGGGGGCCCTCCGTGGCTGACCACAACGCCCAACCGCTCAGCGGGGAAGCCGCTGCTCGGGTGCTGGTCGCCGGCGCCTCGGGCTTCACCGGCGCTCTCGCCGCACAAATCGTCTGGCGCCATCCAAAGCTGGAGCTGGTCGCAGTGACGTCGCGCAGCGATACCGGCAAGCGGCTCGACAGCCTCTACCCGCGTTACCGGGTGCCGCTGGAGCTGACCGAGCTCGACCTCGACGAGATCGAGGAGGTTGACGCAGCGATCGTCGCCTATCCGCATGGGGCGTCGGCTCCAGCGGTTGCAGCGCTGCGCGGTCTCGGAGCGCTCGTCGTCGATCTCTCGGCCGATTTCCGACTGCGTGACCTGCCTACCTACGAGCGCTGGTACGGCGAGCACGGAGCGCCCGAGTTGCTCGAGGGCGCCGTCTACGGCCTCACCGAGCTCTATCGGGACCAACTCCGCGAGGCCGAGCTCGTGGCCACACCGGGCTGCTATCCGACCGCCAGCATCCTCGCGCTGGCTCCGCTGGCCGAGCGTGGTTTGCTCACCGACATCGTGATCGATGCCAAGCAGGGCGTCTCCGGCGCCGGCCGCGGTGGCGGCGACCCGATGCACTACGTCTCGATGGACGAGAACGCCTTCGCCTACAAGACCGAGGGCCACCGCCACCGACCCGAGATCGAACAGGAGCTGACAGCGTTGGGCTCGCCAGTGCCGGTCACCTTCGTCCCGCACCTGCTGCCGCTCGACCAGGGTGAGCTGACCAGCTGCTACGCCCAGACGAGCGAGCCGATCTCCAAGGACGAGGTTCAGGCGCTCTACCGCGAGCGCTACGCCGGCGAGCCATTCGTTCGTGTCGTCGACGGCCCGCCCGGACTGCGCGACGTGCGCGATACCAATGAATGCCACGTTTACGTCACGGTCGAGGAGCGGGGTCGCGTGCTGGCCTTCTCGGCGATCGACAACCTCTGGAAGGGCGCCTCCGGTCAGGGCGTGCAGAACCTCAACTTGATGCTCGGACTCGACGAGACCGAAGGCCTGCTGTGAGCTCGGGGTTCTTCAAGTCGCGCTGGGTCGAGCCGCCGGCCGGGGTGGAGGAGCTCGACCCGACTCAACTGCCGCCTGGCTTTCGGGCCGGCGCAGCGCACTGCGGGCTCAAGGGCGGCGGCAAGACCGACGTGGGCTTGCTGGTCTGCGATGCCGATCAGGTCAGCTCGGCGATCTTGCTGACGCGGAACGCGTCGGCGGCCGCGCCCGTCCGTGTCTGCCGCAAGCGCTGCGATCGCGGCTCCATCCGTGCTGCCGTGGTCAATGCTGGCAACGCCAACGCGGAGACCGGCGAGCAGGGCTACGCCGATGCTGTGGCGATGTGCGACGAGGCTGCCGCGCAGCTGGGCCTGCGGCCGGAGACCGTCGCGGTTGCCGAGACCGGTGTGATCGGCGTGCGGCTGCCGATCGAGGCGGTCCTGGGCGGTATCGGCGAGGCGGCTACCGGCCTCGCCGCGGACGGTGGCACGACCTTCTCTGATGCGATCCTCACCACCGATCGCTGGCCGAAGCGCTGCACGGTGCGCGCCGGCGGCGTGACCCTTTCCGCCCAGGCCAAGGGTGGCGGCATGATCCAGCCGAACATGGCAACCATGCTCTGCTTCGTGCAGACAGATGCCGTGGTCGACGATCCTGATACCGCCCTGCGTGCCGCCTGCGATGCCTCCTTCGGGCGGATCACGGTCGACGGCCAGATGAGCACCAACGACACGGTGCTGCTGCAGGCGACCGGCGCCGCCGACGCGTTGCCGGAGGGCCTGCTCGAGGCGGTTCTGCTGCAACTCGCGATCGAGGTAGTCGCCGACGGCGAGGGCTCCTCGCGGGTTGGGCGAGTGCAGGTCGATGGCGCCGCCTCGGCTTCGGAGGCCGAGCGGGTCGCCCGTTCGATCGCCAACTCCCCCCTCGTGAAGACAGCCCTCTTCGGGCGCGACCCCAACTGGGGCCGGATTGCCCAGGCTGCCGGCATGGCGCTGGCCGGCGAGGACCTCGAGGAGATCGGCGTCGAGGCGATCGACGCAGCCGAGCTAGCCGAGGATGTCGCCGAGGCCGAGATCGGGCTGCGGCTGGAACGCGGCGAGCACAGCGCCCACGTCTGGTTCTCGGACCTCGGCTACGAGTACGTGCGGATCAATGCGGAGTACACGACATGAGTGACTACCGAAGCAATAAAAGGGGGCAGCGATGACCGAGCAGGCGCCGCAGTCACGGGCCGCCGGGGTCAGCGTCGAGACGCTGCTCGAGGCACTCCCGTACATCAAGCAATTTCACGGCCGGACCGTGGTGATCAAGTACGGCGGCGCCGCGATGCGCGAGGAGGATCTGCGCGAGGACTTCGCCACCGACGTCGTCCTGCTCAAGTACGTCGGCATGAATCCGATCGTCGTTCACGGCGGTGGCCCGGAGATCAGCGAGTACATGGATCGCCTCGGCATGGAAGTGCGCTTCCACGAGGGCCTGCGCGTATCCGATACCGAGACGGTCGAGGTTGCGCGCATGGTTCTCGTCGGCAAGCTCAACTCCGAAATCGTTCAACGGCTCAATGCGCACGGTCAGCCTGCAGTTGGGCTCTCGGGCGAGGACGGCACGCTCTTTGAGGTGGCGCCGGTTGCCAACGCCGAGCAGGTCGGTTTTGTCGGTTCGATCGAGCACGTCGACGTCGACGTGCTCAATCACATCGCCGCCGACTACATCCCCGTGATCGCCTCGACCGCCTCAGGCCGCGACGGCCAGTCCTACAACGTCAATGCGGATGAGGCGGCGGGCAAGGTCGCAGCGGCCCTCGGGGCCAACAAGGCGATCTTTCTCACCGACGTCGAGGGCTGGCTTGCGGACGCCCAGGACAGGGACTCGTTGATCGCACGCGCCACTGTGGATGAGGTTGCGAAACGGCTGGATGCCATCGAGGGAGGCATGCGTCCCAAGCTCGCGGCCTGCGTCGATGCGATTCGCGGCGGTGCCCAATCGGCTCACATCATCGACGGGCGCAAGCCCCATTCGCTGCTTGTCGAGCTCTTTACCGACGCGGGCATAGGGACGATGGTCACCCAATGAACCTGACGGATCTTCAGGCGCTCGAGCAGCGCTACCTGATGCGGACCTACAGGCGCGCCCCGGTCGAGTTCGTGCGTGGCGACGGCGCCCTGCTATGGGACGCCGAGGGCAAGGAGTACCTCGATTTCCTCGGCGGGATCTCGGTCTGCTCGGTCGGGCACTGCAACCCGGACGTGGTCGAGGCGGTCCGCGAGCAGGCCGGCCGCCTGATGCACACCTCGAACCTTTTCTACACCGAGCCGATGGTGCGGCTGGCTGAGCGGCTGTCGGAGTCGAGCCTAGGTGGCCGGGTCTTCTTCTCCAACTCTGGGACCGAGGCGAACGAGTGCGCGATCAAGATCGCCCGCAAGCACGCCCACCAGCGCGGTATCGCCTCGCCGGAGATCCTCAGCTTCGAGCGCGACTTCCACGGGCGCACCTTTGGATCGCTCGCGGCGACCCCCGGTCTCGCGGTCAACCCGAGCCTTGCGCCGATGCTTCCGGGCTTCCGCTCCGTTCCTTTCGATGACCCGGCGGCGCTGCGAGCAGCGGTGGGGGAGAGCACCGCGGCCGTGCTGATCGAGCCGATCCAAGGCGAGGCAGGGATCTACCCGCTCGGCGAGGAGACGCTGCTCACCGCGCGTGAGGCGTGCGATGAGAGCGGAGCCCTTTTGATCTTCGATGAGATTCAGACCGGAATCGGCCGCACCGGCTCGCTCTGGGCCTATGAGCAGACGCCGGTCCGGCCCGATGTGCTGACCAGCGCCAAGGCGCTCGGGGGAGGCATGCCGATTGGGGCCTGCATGACTAGCCCGGAGGCAGGCGAGGTGCTCGAGCCCGGCGACCACGGCTCGACTTTTGCCGGGGGCCCCCTGGCCTGCGTCGCTTCCCTCGCGGTACTCGAGATCGTCGACGACCCCACTTTGCTGCGCCGCGTGCGCGAGCTTGGGGGCCAGTTGCGCGAGTCGCTGCTCGGGCTCGACGGGGTGCGCGAGGTTCGCGGCCGCGGCCTGATGCTTGGCGTCGGCTTGGACGAGGGCATAGATGCCGCTTCGGTTGGCTCCGGCCTGCTCGAGCAGGGACTGATCGTCAACGTTCCCGAGGCAGGCACCCTGCGGCTGCTGCCGCCGCTGACGGTCGATTCGGACCAGATCGAACGGGCCGTCGCCATGATCGAGGCAGCGCTCCTAAGCTACGCCGCTCAATGAGCTCCAGAAAACATCCACCAGAGCCCCGCGCGCTGACCAGTGGCACTGCCGAGCGCCTGGCGGCGATCGTCGAGGCGGCCGAGCAGGCTGCCGCCAAGGTGATCGACGACGCCGAGGAGCAGGCGCGGCGCCAGCTCTCGGAAGCTGGTGCCCGTGCCGATCGCATCGTGGCCGAACGTCTGCGAGCTCTCGCCGACGAGCTCGATCCGCCCTCGCTGGGGCAGCCTGAGCCTCACCTGAAGCCGGTCGCCTCGGTTCCGCAGTCGGAGGCGATCGCCGGGCCGCGTTCGGGCTCCGCCGGCGCCCGTCTGCTGGCCACCCAGATGGCGGTCTCGGGCAGCAGTCGCGAGGAAATCGCCAAGCGGCTGCGCAGCGGCTTCGAGATCGAGGACACCGACGAGATACTCGACGCGATACTCGGACCGGAGGAGTGATCCCATGCACGAGGACCCGACGCGGATGATGCGACAACCCGACGACGACGATCATCGGCCGCACGGCAACGCTCGCCTGCTCATCGCGGGGCTGATCGCCGTGATCGTCGGCTTGCTCGTCGCGGTCGTCGTGATCGCCAGTAGCGGTGACAGCGATACCTCGACTTCGACCGTGACGACGGTTCCGAGCGAACCGAGCTCGACCACCGAGACGACGACCGATTCGACCACCGGCTCGACGACCGAGACCACGACTTCGACCCCGACGGACACGACGACCACGTCGGAAACCACGACGACGCCGACGGAAACGACGACAACGACCCCGCCTGAAGAAGAAAACACCAGCGGCGGCATCGGCGCTCCCTAGTGTCGGCGGAGTTCCCCGCAGAGGTCCGCACGGCTTCCTATGAGGCTGACCCCGCCGAGGTGCGGCGGGTCCTGCTGCTCTACTCCGGCGGCCTCGACACCAGCGTGATGCTGAAGTGGATCCAGGACTCCTATGAAGCCGAGGTCGTCTGCCTCACCGTCAACCTCGGCCAGCCTGGCGAGGACTACACGGTGATCGAGGACAAGGCGCGTCGGCTTGGGGCTCTGGAGTGCCACGTCGTCGACGCGCGCGAGGAGTTCGCCGCCGACTACGTCTTGCCGGCGATCAAGGCCAACGCGCTCTACGGCGGCGGCTACCCGCTCTTCACCGCCCTGGGCCGGCCGCTGATCGCAAAGCTGGCGGTCGATTACGCGCGGCGCAGCGGTTGCGACACGATCGCCCACGGCTGCACCGGCAAGGGCAATGACCAAGTGCGGATCGAGGCGACTGTGGCCACCCTGGCTCCCGAGTTGAAGACGATCGCCCCGGTTCGTTCTTGGCAGATGGGCCGCGAGGAGGAGATCGCCTACGCCCGCGAGCATGGCATTCCGGTCAAGGGCGGCACCGAGGTGGCGCCTTACTCGATCGACGACAACCTCTGGGGTCGCTCCTCAGAGGGCCGCTGGATCGAGGACCTCGACCACGCCCCCGAGGACGATGTCTTCCAGCTCGTTACGCGTCCAGAGGAGGCTCCCGACGAGGCTGAGACGGTGACGGTTGAGTTCGAGGCCGGTGTTCCGGTTGCCCTCAACGGTGATCGGCTGAAGCCAGTCGACCTGCTCGAACGGGTCGCCGAGATCGGCTGTCGCCACGGCGTCGGTATCGTCGACCACATCGAGGACCGCATCGTCGGGCTCAAGGTGCGCGACATCTACGAGGTGCCCGCGGCGGCGATTTTGCTCGTTGCCCACCAGGAGCTGGAGAAGCTCGTCGGCACGATCCACCAGAACCAGTTCAAGCCGGAGCTCGATCGCAAGTGGGCCTACTTGGTCTACGCCGGCCTCTGGTGGGAGCCGCTGCGCACCGACCTCGACGCCTACATGGATGCAGTCAACGCGCAGGTGACGGGCACGATCGGCCTCAAGCTCTTCAAGGGCAGCGTGCGGGTGGTGACCCGCTCTTCTCCCAACGCCGTCTACGACGCGGACCTCGCTTCATTCGCCCAATCGGGCGGGCTTTTCTCCCAGTCCGCCTCACCCGGCTTCATCGAGCTCTGGTCGCTGCAGTCGCGCATGGCGCATCGAATCCGTCAGCGTGGGGAAGAGAGGTAGGGATGACCTACGACAAGCTCGGCAAGGTGGCGGTCCGCTTCGCGATCAAGTACGTGCGCCGCCGCTACCGGCGCCAAATTCGCATCGGCGTTGGGATCGCGGTAGTCGCCGTGGGTATCGCTGCCTACGCCGCCAGCCGCAACGTCCCCGAGGGCTAGCCTCTGGCGAGGTGCAACGCTTTATGGCGGTGTCAGCGACGGAAAGCGTTGCACTGCCGAGGTTGCAAGGCGCGTTGCGGCTTATCCACAACCTGTGAAGGTTTGCTCACAAAGTGGGCTAGTCTGACCAGCTTCGTGGCGCGAATGCTCGCGACAACGGCAGAAAGCCGCGGGCGCGTTGCCGCGCTTCTCTGCGCCTTGCTCGCTTCGGCGCTCTGCGCCGCGGGGCTGGCAAGCGCTGCCGGCGTCTCCGGCCTGCAGCAGAAGGTCGCAGCGGGACGTGACGAAGCCGCCTCGCTGGCGGCCGAGCTGCAGGCTGCGCAGGGAGAGCTGGCTGCTGCAGAGCAGGAAGCGGCGAAGGCAAGCGCGCGCGAGCAAGAGCTGGCCGGCCTACTTGCGACGGGCGAGGAAAAGGCCGCCCGCCTGGCCGACGAAGTGCGGCAGACGCAGCGCCGCCTGGTGGCCGAGAAGCGACGACTGCAGCGCGCCCGCGCCTCACTCGCCGCACGCCTCATTGCTATCTACGAGAGTGGCTCGCCGAGCACGGCGAGCGTGATTCTCGCCTCCGACAGCATCGACGAGCTGGCGACGCGGACCGAATACCTTGAGCGAATCGAGCAGTCGGACTCCGACCTGGCCAGCCGCGTGGCCGAAGTCCGCCACACTGTTGCCGCCGCCCTCGACCGCGTCGCGGCGCTGAAAGCGCGCGTTGACTCCTACAACGAACGCCTCGCCGCTGCCCGCTCCGAAGTCGCCGGCGTTCGGGAGGACGCGCAGGTGGCCGCATCCCACCTTCACTCTGTCGCCGCCGCCCGCTCGGCGGCTTTGGCGAGCCTCAAATCCAAGATCAGCAACTGGGTGAGCGACATCGAGGCCGCCGAAGCAGCTAGCCGAGCGGAAGCCGAAACCGAAGTGGAACGCTGGCTCGGCGGTCCCTACTCGATCCCCGCCTACATCGTCATGTGCGAGTCCGGCGGCAACTACAGCGCTCTAAACCCCTCCAGCGGCGCCGGCGGCGCCTACCAGATCCTCCCGTCTACCTGGCGGCTTTACGGCGGGCAAGGGGAGCCACAGAACGCCTCCAAGGCGGAACAGGACCGCATCGCCGCCGAAATCTGGGCCGACTCGGGCTCCAGTGCCTGGGTCTGCGGCTGAGCGACGATTCCGGGAGGGGTGGAGCGTCTTGCACTTTTTCGGCAGTTCCTCGCGGCGCCAGCGACGACGTCTCCACCGAAAAAGTTAAGCGGAACCCCTCCCGGAATCGTCGCCCCCGAATACACACGGAAGTAGCGCGAAAGACTCCCAAATCGGGGTCATGCCATCTGGCCGGATTGGCATGATCGCTCCCCGTGAGCAACGCCGTCCACCTCCACGCCCATAGCGAGTACTCGCTGCTCGACGGCGCCTGCAAGATCGACGCGATGGCGGCGCGGGCCGCCGAGATGGGTCAGCCGGCCCTCGGCCTCACTGACCACGGCGTGATGAACGGTGCGGTGGACCTCCATAAGGCCTGCAAGAAACATGGGATCAAGCCAATTGCTGGCTTCGAGGCCTACTTCGTCGACGACGTCAAGACGATCAAAGAGAAGCCGAAGTATGAGCGCAACCATCTGACGCTTCTGGCCGAGACCGATACCGGTCTGGCCAACCTGGTCAAGCTCACCTCGGCCGGCTTCCTCGAAGGCTTCTCGCGCGGCAAGGCCAACGTCGACATGGAGATGCTCGCGGCCCACGCCGAGGGCGTAATCGTGTTGACCGGCTGCCTGCAGTCGCGATTCTGCCGTCGCCTGATCGAGGAGCGGCCCGAGGACGCCCGCTCCCACCTCGACGATCTGATCCAGGCCTTCGGGCCTGAGCAGGTCTATTTCGAGGTGCAGAAGAACGGCATTCCCGAGCAAGACAAGGCCAACGAGGGGATCGTCCGCTTCGCCCGTGAGCTTGGCCGGCCGCTGGTCGGCACCGCCGACGTCCACTACCTGCGGCGCGAGGACTTCGACAACCACGCGGCGCTGCTCTGCGTGCAGACCAAGTCGACGCTGGAAGCGCCGAAGCTCAGCTTCGACACCAACGAGTTCTACCTCAAGGACTCAGCGGAAATGGCGGACTCCTTCGCCGAGTGGCCGGAGGCCGTGCCGACCACCCTTGAGATCGCCGAGCGCTGCAACGTCGAGATCGAGCTGGGCAAGCTGCTGCTGCCGCGCTACCCGGTCCCCGACGGCGAGGAGCCAGAGGCGATGCTGCGCCGCATCGCCGGCGAGGGGATGCGCGCCCGCTACGGCGACCCGGTCCCGGCCGAGGCGCTGGAGCGGCTCGATTTCGAGATCGGCGTGATCGAGGAGATGGGCTTTTCTTCCTACTTCCTGATCGTCTGGGACTTCGTCCGCTACGCCAAGGACAACGGCGTCGCCGTCGGCCCGGGTCGTGGCTCGGCGGCCGGCTCGATCGTGGCCTATGCGCTGACGATCACCGACATCGACCCACTCGCCAACGACCTCCTCTTCGAGCGTTTCCTCAACCCCGGCCGCAAGTCGATGCCGGATATCGACATCGACTTCTCCGTGCGCGGCCGCGAGCGGGTAATTCGCTACGTCGCCGAGAAGTACGGCCGCGAGTCGGTGGCCCAGATCATCACTTTCGGCAAGATGGCGCCACGCGCGGCCACGCGCGACGCCGCCCGCGTGCTCGGCTTCGACTACGGCACTGGCGACCGCCTTGCCAAGCAGATCCCCGAGCCGATCCTCGGCCGCAACCCCTCCTTCGAGGAATGCCTGCAGCCGGGCCGGGAGCTGCGCAAGACCTACGACGCCGAGCCCGACGCGAAACGGATTCTCGACGTCGCCCAGGGTCTCGAGGGCATCATTCGCAACAACTCGATCCACGCCGCCGCGGTCGTCATCGCCGATCGCCCCCTGCAGGAAATCGTTCCCCTGCAGCTGGCCGAGGACCGCAGCGCTCCCGCCGCCCCCGCCAACGGGAACGGCGGCGGCGGCAAGGCCGAGCGCCAGTACAAGATCGTCACCCAGTACTCGATGGGTCCGATCGAGGAGATCGGCCTGTTGAAGATGGACTTCCTCGGCCTGCGCAACCTCGACGTGATCGAGGACGCGGCGGAGATCATCCGCCGCTCGCGTGGGGTGGAGATCGACATGAGCGCGATCCCGATGGACGACGCCAAGACCTTCGAGATGCTCACCCGCGGCGATGGCACCGGCGTCTTCCAGCTCGAGTCGGAGGGCATGCGCGAGGCGATGAAGAAGGTCAAGCCGAGCGAGTTCGACGACATCGTCGCCCTTGTCGCCCTCTATCGGCCCGGCGCGATGAGCTACATCCCCGCCTACGCCAAGGGCAAGCGCAACCCCGAGTCGGTCACCTACCCAGACGAGCGTCTGCGTCCGGTCACTCAGCCGACCTACGGCTGCGTCCTCTACCAGGAGCAGCTGATGGAGATCGCCAAGCAGATGGCCGGCTTCAGTCCGGCCGAGGCGGATGATCTGCGCAAGGCGATCGGCAAGAAGAAGCGCGAGCTGATGGCGACGATGAAGGCGAAGTTCCTCGAAGGGATGAAGACCTCCGGCACCGCCGACAAGGTTGCTAAGGACATGTGGTCGTTGATGGAGGCGGCGGCTGACTACTCCTTCAACAAGTCCCACGCCGCCTGCTACGCGCTGATCTCTTATCGCACCGCCTATCTCAAGGCGAATTACCCGGCCGAGTACATGGCCGCGGTGATCTCCTCGGTGATGAACACCAAGGACAAGGTGCCCTTTTTCGTCAACCGTTGCGAGGAGATGGGCATCGAGGTTCTGCCGCCCGACGTCAACTCCTCCGACCACGACTTCGTCGTCTCCGAGAAGGCGATCCGCTTTGGCCTCGATGCCGTGAAGAACGTTGGTCACGCCGCCGTCGAGGCGATTCTGAGGGCTCGGGAGGACAAACTGATCGCCTCGATCTGGGACTTCTGCGAGCGGGTGGATTCACGCGCGGTGAATAAACGCGCGATCGAATGCCTGATCAAGTGCGGCGCCCTCGACTCGACCGAGGCCACGCGAAAGGGCATGCTGGAAGCGTTGCCGGCGGCCCAGTCAGCCGGGCAGAAGGCCCAGGAGGACGCCCAGATGGGCCAGGGCTCGATCTTCGATTTCGGCGACGAGGCTGACGCGGGCGCCCATGCAACCCAGGCCCACCACCGGCCGCCGATCTCGGCCGCCGAGTTTGAGCGAGCCGAGCTGCTGGCGCTGGAGAAGGAGACGCTGGGCACCTATCTCTCCTCGCATCCGCTCACCGAAGTTCGCGGCGCGCTGCGAGCCCGCGTCGATTGCAGCCTCGGCGACCTCGCCAACAAGCAGGACGGCTCCTGGGTGACGGTGGGCGGAATCGTCACCGAGTGCAAGAAGATCCGCACCAAGAGCGGCAATCAGATGATGTTCGCGACGCTCGATGACGTCGAGGGTCAGGTCGAGATGTTGGTCTTCAAGGCAGACCAGGCCGAGAGCGCCGCGGTGATCACCCCGGATGCGATCGTCGTCGTGCGCGGCCGCCTCGACCACAAGGACCGGGGAGAGACGAAGCTGGTCGTGCAGGAGGCCGAGCGCTTCGAACCCGATGCCGCGGAGATAGCTGCGGCGCCCACCATTTCCAGTGCCCCTTCTGGACCCTTCGAGGTCGAGATCGAGGCCGCCATGTTGAGCGAGACGCTGGTCGAGGAACTGAAGGCAGTGCTCGAACACCACAAGGGCGAAGCCGACGTGCACCTGGCGATTCGCAGCAACGGCAGCGATCCGAAGCGACTGCAGCTAGGCGAGGCATTTCGCGTCCGCCCCTCGGGCCGCCTGCGCAGCGAGCTGGACCACGTGCTGGGTACTGCTGCCCTGGCCGCCTAGCCAGTCCAAGCCTTGGTTTTCGGGGCCTTGCGTCCGTAGACTTCATCCATGCCGGCTACGAGAGAGAAGACGGGCGAGTGCCGCCAGTGCCGCTCTTTCTGCGACAAGATGGTCGAGCCGCGCGGCTGCGTCGAAATGCGCTGCCGCTACCTCTACAGCTTCGTCGACATGCTGACCGGCAGTCAGTACGTCGGCTGCATGCAGGATGTCTTCTCCGCCAAGGTCGATCTCGAGGCCGTGCTGCAGCCCGGAGGATTCGGTGGCGTCAAGATGACCGGCGACGCCCTGCCGCACTGTCAGTTCTCGGTCGAGCGCGCGTACGAGGGTGTCGGCGATTCCTATGACTGCGTCAACCGCCGCTTTTTCGACTGCTCCGACGGCGGCCCCGAGGGCATCAAGGCCTTCGACCTGCGCGACGTTTGAGCCGGCTTCTCCGCGGTGCAACGCTTTTCGGCTTTGTGACCTCCACAATGCGTTGCACCGCGGTCTCGTACCGCACTTTTCCCTGTACGATCCCGCGCCATGAGCGATACAGCGGCAGTAGCAGAGGCGGATAAACTGGCGGCTGAGGCGGCGGGAAGCGAGGGTGCCGTGAGCGAGGGGCCGAAGTTCACCCTCGAGCTGAACCAGGATCAAAAGGACATTCGCGAGTGGGTGCACGGCTTCGCCGAGGGCGTCGTCCGTCCCGCCGCGGAGGAATGGGATGAGCGCGAGGAGACCCCCTGGCCGGTGATCCAAGAGGCCGCCAAGATCGGCCTCTACAGCTTCGAAGCTCTCGGCCAGTTCTGGGCCGACGAGACGGGCCTCACCCTGCCGATCGCCAACGAGGAGCTCTTCTGGGGCGATGCCGGCATCGGCATGGCGATCATGGGCACCTCGCTGGCCGTCGCCGCTATCTTCGGGCAGGGAACCCCGGAGCAGATGGGCGAGTGGATCCCACAGTGCTTCGGCAGCGCTGACGATCCCAAGGTTGCCGCCTTCTGCTCCTCGGAGCCGGACGCCGGCTCCGACGTGTCTGCGATTCGCACCACCGCCAAGTACGACGAGGCGAGCGACGAGTGGGTGATCAACGGTCAGAAGGCCTGGGCCACCAACGGTGGCATCGCCGACGTCCACGTTGTCATCGCGACCGTCGATCGCGAGCTGGGCTCGCGCGGCCACGCCGCCTTCGTGATCCCGCCGGGGACGAAGGGCTGTGAGCAGGGCGCCAAGGTCAAGAAGCACGGCCTGCGCGCCTCGCACACGGCCGATGTCCACCTCGACGACTGCCGCGTGCCGGGCTCCTGTCTGCTCGGCGGCAAGGAGAAGCTGGACGAACGCCTCGCCCGCGTCCGCGAGGGCAAGCGGGCTAAGTCGCAGGCGGCGATGCAGACCTTCGAGGCGAGCCGTCCCACGGTCGGGGCTCAGGCGCTCGGAATCGCTCGCGCTGCCTACGAGTACGCGCTCGAGTACGCCAAAGAGCGCCGGCAGTTCGGCCGCGCGATCATCGAGAACCAGTCGATCGCCTTCACCCTCGCTGACATGAAGCTGGAGATCGACGCCGCCCGCCTGCTTGTCTGGCGCGCAGCCTGGATGGGCCGCACGGGCCAGAAATTTGAGAACGCCGAGGGCTCGATGTCGAAGCTGAAGGCCGGCGAGGTCGCCGTCTGGGCAACCGAGCGAGCGATCCAGATTCTCGGCGGCAACGGTTACACCCGCGAGTTCCCGGTCGAGCGGATGCACCGCGACGCAAAGATCTACACGATCTTCGAGGGCACCTCGGAGATCCAGCGCCTCGTCATCTCCCGCTCGATCTCAGGCGTTCACGTCAAATAGCGCCTCGCTGGCGGGTTGGTCGCACTATTTGCGACTAGCGCGCCAAGCCACGGCGTTTGAGTCCCGTTTTGCGCAGGCGCTTCGCTGCCTGGACTTCCTTGCCGTCAGGGCCTTTCTTCGCTGGGCCGGGCGTCTCCAGCGTCGCCGGCAGGCCCTCGAAGCGCGGCTCGGAGAGGAACGCGGCCAGGCCCTGCTTACCCATCTCGCCTTTGCCGAGGTTGGCGTGGCGGTCGCGGCAGGAGCCCAGAGGGACGGCGGCGTCGTTTACGTGGAGGCACTGGAGACGGTCGAGGCCAACCTTGGCGTCGGCTTCATCAACGACTTGGGCGAGGTGTTCCTCGTCGGTGATGTCGTAGCCCTGGACGAAGAGGTGGCAGGAGTCGAGGCAGAGGCCGAGGCGCTTGCCGCCCCCGGCGAGCTCGATTAGCTCTGCGGTCTGGTCGAAGTCGCGGCCGAGCAGGCCCTTGTGGCCCGCGGTCTGCTCGAGCAGAAGGGGGCAGCGGTCTGAGTCTTTGAGCGCCGCGGCGATCGTTTTCCCGGCCCGTTTCATCGAAGGGCCGAGCGGCTCTTTCACCTGAGCTCCCGGATGCAGAACGACCCCGGCCGCGCCGATTTCATCGCCGATGCGAAGAGCGTGGGTCAGCGAGGCCTGGGACTTCTTGCGCAGCTCTTTGTCCTTGCTCGCGCAATTGATCAGGTAGACGGCGTGGATGACGACCGCTTCGACGGGTGAATCCGCCATCGCCTCCTTGAAAGCGGCGAAGTCGTCGGGCCCATACTTGGTCGGCCGCCACATGCGCGGGCTCTGGTTGAAGATCTGAATCGATTCGCAGCCACGCTCAGCCCCCCGCTCGATCGCCTTGTCGAGCCCGCCAGATGTAGAGACATGCGCGCCAATGAGCATGGGTTGCGCATCCTATGGAGCCAATTGTGTGCCATGTCTTGCGCGGGTTCGAATCCTGCCGGGGGGATGATGCGCTTCGAAAGCTGCGCTACCCTTGGTCCCTCTAGTCAAGGGCGTTGCTGACGCTGAGGCAGGATCGGTTTCGCGACCGGCTGCTTGCGGAGCAGCTTCTTTCACAACAGGCCCGCCTCGGCGGGCCTGTTGTGTGTAGCCGGCTTCAGGTGCCGTTCATCTAGATTTTCCCCGTGCTCAAAGGCCCTCCAATCCGTCTCAGATTTGCCCCGTCGCCCACCGGCGTCCTGCACATCGGTGGAGCTCGCACCGCTCTCTACAACTGGCTCGCAGCCCGTCACGGTGGCGGTGAGCTGGTGCTGCGGATCGAGGACACCGATCGCGAGCGGTCGACCGAGGAGAACGTTGCGCAGATTCTCGATGCGATGGAATGGCTCGAGCTGGATTGGGACATCGGGCCGGTTTCGCAGGCTTCGCGTGCTGACCGGCACGACGAGGCGTTGAAGCAGTTGCTCGACTCGGGCGCTGCCTATCGCGATTCCGCCACTGCCAAAGACGTAGAGGCCTGGAAGGCGGAGAACGGCGCAGATCGCGGCTACCGTGGCAAGCCGGCCGAGGATGGGAGTGGTGCCGTCCGCCTGCGAGTGCCCGACGAGGGGGAGACGGTGGTGCACGACCTGATCCGCGGTCCGGTCAGCTTTCCCAACCGCAGCTACGACGACTTCGTTATCGCGCGCGGTGACGGTTCGGTCCTCTACAACTTCGCCGTCGCTGTGGACGACGCCGAGATGGGGATCACCGATGTCGTGCGCGGCGACGACCATCTCTCCAACGCGCCCAAGCAGCTCCTCGTCCTCATGGCCTTGGGGCACGAGCCACCGCGCTACGCCCACCTGCCGCTGCTCCATGGCCCAGACGGCAAGAAGCTCTCCAAGCGCCACGGCGCCGCCTCAGTGCAGGAGCTGCGCGAGGCTGGCTACCTGCCCGCGGCGGTCCGCAACTACCTGGCCTTGCTCGGCTGGGGCACCGACGACGACACCACGATCATGCCGACGGAGGAACTGGTTGCGCGCTTTCGGGTCGAGGACGTCGGCCGCTCGGCGGCGATCTTCGATGAGAAGAAGCTGCGCTGGTTGAACGGTCGCTTCATGCGCGAGATGCCGCTTGACGAATACACGGCCGCCGTCGCCCGGCACCTCGATCGCGAGGCCGACGAGCGGCTGCGCGCCGCATGTGAGATCGCCCAGGAGAAAGCGCAGACGCTGGACGAGGTTTGGAGCCTGATTTGTTTCCTCTTCGAGCCCCCGGTTGAGGACGAAAAGGCGTGGGCCAAGGTGATGAAAGACGGCGCGGCTGTCGCCCTCGAGGCCGCGCGTGACGCGCTGGAGGGTGCGGCCGACTTCGACGCGGCGGCCGTTGAGAAGGCTTTGAGCCCACTCCCCGAGCGGCTCGATGCCAAGCCGGGCAGGGTCTATCAGCCGATCCGGGTGGCGATCACCGGAACGTCGGTTTCGCCGGGGATCTTCGAGTCGCTGGCCGTGCTGGGGCGGGAGGAATCGCTTTCCCGGATCGGTGCTGCCTTGGCTCGCTTGCGGTCCTAACGGACAATCGCGAGCGCTGAAATCCACCCAATTGGACAAATAGCGCTTTTCTGCACCTTAATTTTGATGATGGGAGGGCTAAACCGTGCGTCCTTTGTTGCCGATGAGGCAGTCGAGGAGTTTTCGCGCAATGGAGACCACCAAGCATCAGACCAACGGCAAGGCCAAGGCCGGCGCCGTGAGCAAGGACGGCAGCACCAGGCCGGCCCCCGGGGCTCGCCTCGCCGCTGCCTTCGAGGCCGTAGAGAAGTTTCCAGTCCTGCTGGAGTCACGTGCACGTGTGATGCATGCCGCAACGGCCGAGACCGGTCGCGTCGGCGAGCTGATTGAGGCCGTCGAGGTCGACGTCGGCCTCTCGATCGCGGTTCTGCGCTTCGCCAACCGCACGGTCGTCCCGGCCGGGAGCATCGGCTCGGTACCGGCGGCGATTGACGTCCTCAAGCCATCTGGTGTGCTCGCGATCGCCGGCACCGCGCCGGTGTTTGACTTCTTCGAGACCAACGGGGGACGCGAGATGCGCCCCGAGCGCTTCCGTGTCCACGCGCTCGCCACCCAGCAGGCGGCAGATGAGATTGGCCGTGCCGTGGGTTGGGAAGACCGCGATGAACTCGCGGTCGCCTCGCTGCTGCACGATGTCGGCCGCTTGGTCATCGCCAATCTACATCCCGGCGATCGTGGTCATTTCGATTCGGTCGCCAAACCCCCCGAGCAGCGCTTGCGCGAGGAACGCGATCGGCTCGGTATCGATCACGCCCTCGTGGGCGGCGTCCTGGCACGTCGCTGGAGTCTCCCGCAGCGGATCGCGGTGGCGATCGAGCGCCACCACGCCGACGACGCCGACGGCTTGGCGGCGTTGGTCGCGACCGCGGACATGGTCGCCCACTACAGCCAGGGCGAGGCCGTCTCGCCGGAGCGACTGCACGCATCGGCCAAGCGCTGCGGTCTCACCCCCGATGCCTTGCGCGACCTTCTCTACCAGCTTCCCTATGCCCGCACTGACGTTTCCAGGGTCTCCGAGCCTTGTCCGCTCTCGGCCCGCGAGCTCGACGTCTTGCGCCATCTCTCCGAGGGCATGGTCTACAAGCAGATTGCGGGCGAGATGCAGCTTTCGGTCTCGACCATCCGCACCCACTTGCACAACGTGTACGGCAAGATCGGCGCTGTCGATCGAGCCCAGGCAGTGCTTACCGCACGCGATCGCGGTTGGATCTAGGGGACGAGGCGCTCGGCCCGCGGGTCCTGTCGCGGCGGCCCTCCCCCACATGCTCGGACGCGCTTCGCGCGCCCTCCGCTGCGGGGGACCCCCGCCACCGCGCCACCCGCGGGAGAGGCGCTCATCCCTTAGAAGCTGCCGCATCCAAGTGGATGGGTTGCCTGGGGAGAGTCTCCTCGCCGTAGCTGGGTTGTGCGTGTCGCTGAGTGGTTCCTCGCGGGGGGTGGCGCGGATTTGGGGGACCAGCCCGAGGACGCTTTAGCGACCGCAGGGCTGGTGGCACCGAATCCGTGACAGGACCCGCCGCGCCAGGACCTACTCGATCAGCGACTCGCGCAGCGCTATCGCCACAGCGTGAGTCCTGTTCCTGGCACCCAACCGCGCCAGGGCGTTCTTGGTGTGGGTCTTGATCGTTTCCTCGCTGAGGTCGAGCTCGCGGGCGGCGACAGTCGTCGATTCGCCGTTGGCTAGGAGCTGGAGGATTTCGCGTTGGCGTTTGGTCAGTTTGCCGCGGCTGCCGCGGGGCGGCACGGCGGGGTCGACGAAGCGTTCCTGCGCCAGTGCCGCCTGCGTTGCCCGTAGCAGCTCCTCCATGCTGGCGGTACGCGAGATGTAGGCGCTGGCGCCCGCCTGCAGGGCGGCGCTGGCCAGATGCCGCTCGGCGCGCTCGCCATGGGCGACGATGCCGAGGCCCGGTTCGGATTTGAGCATCGCGCGAATCGTCTCGGTCGCACCCAGCGGGACCGGATCCAGTCCATCGGGTCGACGGCGCATGTCGACGATGGCCACATCGAAGTTGCCGATGTGGCGGACGAGGTCGACGGCCTCATCGCGGCTGGTTGCCTCTTGGACCTCGAAGCGATTTTGCAGCGCTCGACGCACACCGATCCGAACGATCGGATGACCGTCAACGACAAGGCATTGTGGACGCTCGCTCAGGACTGCTTCCGATATTTGGGGGTTCGGCGACGGCTCCATCGTCAGCCCTGGAGCCCAGTCTTTCCGATCCTAACCCAGCCGGGTCCGGCCGGTGCGGTAGAACGTTCTCGTGATCTCGATCACCTCGAAGTCGCGCTACGCCGTGGTGGCGATGGCGGAGCTGGCACGATCGGGCGAGCGACCCGTTCCGATCAAGGAGTTGGCCGAGCGCCGTGACATCCCCGAGCAGTTCCTCGAGCAGCTCTTCTCGACCCTACGCCGGGCCGGATTGCTAACCAGCCACCGCGGCATGCGCGGCGGCTACACCCTCTCGCGCCCCCCCGAGGAGATCACCGTGCTGGAGGTCGTCCAGGCCCTCGACGGCAAGGTTGGCCAGGAGGCCGACGAGGCCGGCGGCATCTGGGCCGAGGGTGTCACCGCCCTGCGCAAGGTCTTTGGCCAGACGACGCTCGCCGAAATCGCCCGTCGCGAGGCCGAGGCCGCCGGCAGCGGCATGTACTTCATCTAGATCGGGCCGCATGGGCATTGGTATTCCGCTTGTTCAAGCGGTTCCTTGTCCGGCTGAATCCGGTTATTTCCGGTCGTACTGGCGCACAACTGGCGCACGAAGCACGCCACCGAAACGTTTCCGCCGCATCCGTGGCTACCGTCACTCGGCCAATGAAAGGCACGCTGAATCAGAAGAAGGCGATCAAGCTGTTGAAGGAAAACGGCTGGACGCAGGCTCGCGGCGGCAAGCATCAGGTCAAGATGACCAAGCCCGGCTGTCGCCCAATCACGCTCCCGCAGCACAAGGGGCGCGACTACCCAACCGGCCTGGCCCAGGCGATTCTCAAACAGGCAGAGCTAAGATGAAGGAACTTCACCTATGGAGCTAACCGCGCGTATTCATATCGAGGACGACAGCTACTGGGCGGACGTTCCAGAGTTGCCCGGCTGCTTCGCATCCGGGGACACCCTTGACGAGCTTTTTGAATCGCTGCAGGAGGGAGTTGCGCTCTATCTCGCAGACGAGGGCGGGGAGAGCGGCCCGCTGCACGTTGCGACGGCAACGCTGACGGATCGCCCGCTCACGCCTGCATAGACATCTTCTTCGGACGGGCTACGAGCCAGGCCAATCAGGCGATAGCTGGAGCTTTCGACGCGATGGGCGAGCGGGTGGCGAAGGTTCGACCCGGGGTGGGCGATGACGGTACGCAAAGCGCGCAATCTGACCATGCAGGGTCTTGGTGACTTCACCCCATGCCCGATTCGCTATTCTTTACTTATGGCAGTAAACGTAAAGAAATCTAAGGATGGCGCGCGGCAGCGCAGCCAGACGAAAGTCTCCAGCAAGCATCAGGTCACGATTCCGGTGAACGCATTCCGCGGTGCGGGGCTTGAGCCTGGCGACACGTTGAAGGTCGAGGCGACGGGCGCCGGCCGGATAGTTCTCACCCGCTTGGATGAGCTGCTCGACCGGTACTCCGGCTGCCTGGACACAGCGGGGGGCCTGAGAGAGCGGGTCGAGGGATTGCGCGAGGAGTGGCGGTAATCCTCGACTCAAGCGTGGTCGTCGGCTTTCTCGATCGATCAGACGCGCTGCACAACGCCGCCGACGAGGCAATCCGAGATCTGCTCGTCTCACATCGTCTTTTCGTTTCGGTCATCACCTATGCCGAGGTGCTCACTGGCGCTCGACTCGGACATCATGACGAGGAACACGTGGCCGGATTCTTCGCTGAGCTTGTTTCCAGCATCGTCCCCGTCGATATGGCGGTAGGCGATTGCGCCGCCCGGCTGCGAGCGCAGGCCAAGGCCCTGTCCATGCCGGACGCGCTTATCGCCGCGACCGCTGAGATCGACGGCGAAATCGAACTTCTGGTGAGCGGTGACCGCACGGTCGCCAAAGTAAAGGGCTTGACTTGCCCGGTCCGTCTCATCGGCAGAGGCCGGCGTTGATGCGGATCGGGCCCACGGCAGCGGCTGTGGTCGGCGAGACGCCGATGATTGTGCTCTCACGGCTGGGCAACGGGCTCGCCGGCGAGGTCTGCGTCAAGCTCGAGCAGCTCAATCCGGGGGGGTCGGTGAAGGATCGGATCGGGGTGGCGATGATCGACGCGGCCGAGGCGGATGGGCTGATCGAGCCGGGGAAGTCGGTGATCGTTGAGCCGACCAGCGGCAATACGGGGATCGCGCTGGCGATGGTCTGCGCGGCGCGGGGGTATGAGCTGATTCTGACCCTTCCGGAGGGGATGAGCCGGGAGCGGAGCAAGCTGCTGCGCGCTTACGGCGCCGAGGTGAGGGAGACGCCCTCGCTCGGCGGCATGACCGAGGCAGTCGAGCTGGCCGAGGCGATCTGCGAGCAGCGCAAGGGCTTCATGCCGCAGCAGTTCTCCAACCCCGCTAATCCGGAGGTTCACCGCCGCACCACAGCCGAGGAGATCTGGCGTGATACCGATGGCGAAATCGGTGCCTTCGTCGCCGGCGTCGGCACCGGCGGCACGATCACCGGCGTCGGCCAGGTATTGCGCGAGCGCAGCCCGGAGACGTTGATCGTCGCGGTGGAGCCGGTCACCTCGCCGGTCCTGTCGGGCGGCTCACCGGGCCCGCACAAGATCCAGGGGATCGGCGCTGGCTTCCTACCCGAGGTGCTCGATCGCAGCGTCATCGACGAGGTCATTTCCGTCTCGGATGAGGAGGCGCTGGAGACGGCGCGCCTGGTTGCCCAGCGCGAGGGGGTGCTGGCCGGCATCTCGGCGGGGGCCAACGTCAAGGCGGCGCTGGAGGTCGCAGCGCGGCCGCAGATGAAGGGCAAGCGCGTGGTCACGGTCATCTGCGACTCGGGCGAGCGCTACGTGTCCCTACCCTTCTTCTCACCATGAGTCGCTGGAAGAGGCTGGTCCACGAGGTGCGCGCCGACGTCACGGCGGCGCGCGATCGCGATCCAGCCGCGCAGGAAGTCTCGAGCTTGGAGATTCTGCTCAGCTGGGGCGGCGTGCAGGCTCTGCTCGCCCACCGGATTGCGCACGCGCTGCTGGAGGCGGGCGTGCCGATCGCACCGCGCGTTCTCTCTTACCTGACCCGCTCGGTGACGGGGGTGGAGATTCACCCGGCGGCGAGGATCGGCCCTGAGTTCTTTATCGACCACGGCTCGGGCGTCGTGATCGGCGAGACGGCCGAGATCGGCAAACGGGTGACGCTGTACCAGGGGGTGACCCTGGGCGGCACCGGTTTTCAGCGGGGCAAGCGGCACCCGACCCTGGGCGACAACGTCACGGTTGGCTCCGGCGCCAAGCTGCTCGGCCCGATCGCCGTCGGCGACGGGGCAAAGATCGGCGCCAACACGGTGGTGATTGAGGACGTCCCTCCTGGCGCGACCGTGGTCGGCAATCCCGGCCACCCGGTCAAGGTCGACGGCAAGCGGGTCGAGGGCCCCGATGCCGACTGGATTCACCTGCCCGATCCGATCGCCGAGGCGATCAAGTCTCTCTCTCAGCGGATCGGCGAGCTCGAGCGACGCCTGGCCGAGCTGGATGGGGGCGAGGCGCCGGCGGACGGCTCCGAGACAAGCGCGGTGCGCGAGCGCACCGGCCGCTCTTCGGCGGGGGGCTGAGGTATTATGGCGCGATTCGTCCTTACCATTCAAGAAAAGACTCGCTGAGCACGCGTTTCCTGGTCCTGTCCTGCGCGTTGCTCCTCTGTGCCCTGGCGCTTGCTGCCTGCGGTAGTGGCAGTGGCGACGACGGTGAAGTCGAAGCATCGATCGAAACCGCCACGAGCAGCACCGACCCCTCCAAGTGCACCGAAGTCGAAACGCAGGCCTTCATGGAACAGAGGACCCACGTCTGGGATGCCGGTGCCGTGCAGAGGTGCGAAAAAGAAGCGAAGGAAGGGACGGGAGTCGCCGACTCCGTCGAGGTCTCGAACGTCGAGGTCAAAGGCACCGGGGCGACCGCCGAAGCCGCTCTCACCGGCGGCACTTTCGACGGGCAGACGGTCGTAGTCTCGCTGGTAGAAGAAGACGGCCGATGGAAGGTGAACGAACTCACCCGCTTTGCGAAGTTCGATCACGACAAGTTGGTCGCGGCCTACGAATCTCAACTAAGCAGGCCCTCGCTCGAAGCGCCAAAGAGCTTCGTGTCCTGCGTGGTCGAAACGCTCGATGAATTCTCCCAGAAGGAAATTGAAGATTTGTTCTGGGTCCGCTCGTCAGAAAGCTTCGAGCACCTAAGCCAGGAATGCTCCTAGGCTGAGCCCGGCGTCCCCCGCCGAAGTCGGGGCTATGCTCGGAGCGATGCTGCAGATGGACTCCGAGAGCCCGCCGGAACACGGCGGGGCCCCGATAGAAGCCGGCGCCGACCGGGCCGAGCGCCTGCTCGCCGGGCTCAACGAGCCGCAACGGCAAGCGGTAATTCACGGCGAAGGCCCGCTGCTGGTCCTCGCCGGGGCCGGCTCGGGCAAGACACGGGTCCTCACCCATCGCATCGCCTATCTGCTGGCAACCGGCGCGGCGCGCCCTGGAGAGATCCTCGCGATCACCTTCACCAACAAGGCGGCCAGCGAGATGCGCGAGCGGGTCGGGGCCTTGATCGGTCGCTCGGTGAGGGCGATGTGGGTGACGACTTTCCATTCCGCCTGCGCGCGGATGCTGCGCGCCGACGCGGAGCGACTCGGCTACGCGCGTACTTTCACGATCTACGACGAGTCCGACTCGCTGCGGATGCTCAAACGCTGCATGGTCGAGCTCGGCATCGACCCCAAACGCTATCCGCCGCGCGCGCTCCGCTCGCAAATTTCCGGCGCCAAGAACAAGCTCGTCGATGCCGCCGCCTACGCCCAGGCGCAGGGCAGCGTTTTCGAGGAAACAGCCGCCGCGGTATACGAGCTCTACGAGAAGCGCATGCTTGAGGCCAACGCGATGGACTTCGACGACCTGCTGGTGCGCACGGTCAACGTGCTGGAGGTCTCCGATGAGGCGCGCGAACGCTGGCGCCGCACATTCCGCCACGTCCTCGTCGACGAGTACCAAGACACAAACCACGCCCAATACCGCCTCCTGCAGCTGCTCACCGCCGAGCACGGCAACCTGATGGTGGTTGGCGACGAGGACCAGTCGATCTACGGGTTCAGGCACGCCGACATCCGCAACATCCTCGACTTCGAGCGTGACTTCCCCGAGGCGGAGCTGGTCAAGCTCGAGCAGAATTACCGCTCGACGCAGACGATTCTCTCGGCCGCCAATGCGGTGGTCGAGCGCAATCGCGAACGGCGGCCCAAGGCGCTCTGGACCGAGATCTCCGGCGGTGAGCCGGTGCGGCTCTCCGAGCTCTCCGATGAGCACGAGGAGGCGCGCTGGGTGGCCGGGGAGATCGAGCGCCTGGGGGAGGAGGACGGAGTCAAGCGCGAGGACGTCGCTGTCTTTTACCGCACCAACGCGATGAGTCGGGTGCTGGAGGACACGCTCAACCGTTTCGACCTTCCCTACCAGGTGATCGGCGGCACGAAGTTCTACGAGCGGGCCGAGATCAAGGACGCGGTCGCCTACCTGAGCCTGCTCGCGAATCCGGCGGATCAGGTCTCCTTCGCTCGCATAGTCAACTCACCCCGGCGCGGGATCGGCAACACCAGCCAGGGTCGTCTCGCCGCCCACGCCAACACGACCGGCCTGCCGATCTGGGAGGTAGCGGGCCGAGCTGAGGAGGTGCCAGGGCTCAGCGGCGCCGCGATCAAGGCGGTCTCCCGCTTCTACGAGACGATGGACGGCTTGCGCCAACGGGCGGAGGAGCAAGGGCCGGTCGCCGGCCTGCTCGAGGCGGTGCTGAGTGAGACGGGCTATCTGGATGCGCTGGCAGCGGAGCGCACGATCGAGGCCGAGGGACGCGCCGAGAACCTCGAGGCCTTGGTCGCTGGGGCCGAGGAGTTCGACCTCGAGCGCGAGCGGGAGGGCGAGAGCGACGTCCCGCCGTTGGAGGAGTACCTGCAGCAGATCTCGCTCTACACCGAGCAAGACGGCCTGCAGGCCGACGAGTCCCTGATCACCCTGATGACCTTGCACAACGCCAAGGGGCTCGAGTACGACACGGTCTTCATCGTCGGTTGCGAGGACGGTGCCTTCCCCCATATGCGGGCGCTGGAAGAGGGGGGAGAGGAGGAGGAGCGGCGGCTCTGTTACGTCGGCATCACCCGGGCGCGCCGGCGCCTGTACATGACCTGGGCTCGCGAACGACGGCTCTTCGGGCGGGCCGAGCGCAACCTGCCGTCGCGCTTCGTCGACGAGCTGCCGGCTGAGTTGACCGAGCGCCACTCCAGCGCGCCCGGCTCCGCAGTTGGGATCGGCTGGGACTCAGGCGAGGACTTGGCACAGACTGCCGTCGATCCGGGGCCGACGTTGGAGCTGCGTATCGGCGACGACGTCGTGCACGCCAGTTTCGGCGAAGGAGTGGTGACCGCGGTCGAGCCCGGCGGAGTCGTCGTGGTGCGGTTCGCCGGCGATGGCAGCGAGCGCAAGCTGATGGCCGACTACGCACCGATCCGGAGGCGATGAGAATCGCCGCCCGAATCATCGATGGCAAAGCGGTGGCAGCCGCCGTTCGCGAGCGGGTTGCCGTCGAGGTGGCGGCGTTCGACGATGAAAGAGGGCGAACGCCCGTCCTCACCACGGTGATCGTCGGCGACGATCCCGCCTCGGAGGTCTATGTAGCCGGCAAGCACCGCGCCAGCAAGGAGGTCGGGATTCGATCGCGCCATCACGGCCTGGCCGCGGAGACGAGCGAGGCCGAGCTGCTGGCGCTGGTCGAGGAGATGAATCGGGATGACGACGTCGATGGGATCCTCGTCCAGCTTCCCGTCCCCGACCACATCGATCCGGATCGGATAGTCGCCGCGATCGATCCGGCGAAGGACGTCGACGGCTTGACTCCAGTCAACGCGGGCTTGCTTGCTCACGGGATGCCCGGCCTGGTTTCCTGCACGCCCGCCGGAGTGATGGAGCTCCTCCGCCACGAGGGGGTCGAGCTCGAAGGGGCGGAAGCCGTTGTCGTCGGCCGCTCGAAGCTGGTCGGGGTACCCGTGGCGCGCCTGCTGCTGGCCGCCAACGCGACCGTCACCGCCTGCCACTCGCGCACTCGCGACCTCCCCGCAGTCTGCCGCCGCGCCGACGTCCTTATCGCCGCGGTTGGGGCTCCGCGCCTGCTCGGTGCCGACGCGGTGAAGCCAGGCGCGGTCGTGATCGACGTCGGCGTCAACCGCACCGATGACGGCCTGGTGGGGGATGTTGACTTCGATGCGGTGAACGAGATCGCCGCGGCAATCACTCCGGTGCCTGGTGGAGTCGGTCCGATGACAGTGGCGATGCTGCTCGTAAATACGTTGGCTGCTGCCCGAGCCCGGGTGTAATGTCGGCCCGACCCCTAGCTCGACCGGAGGATGCATAGATGGACCAACTAGACAAGCTCAGCCCGGGAGAGAAGATCGCCGGCGGCTCGGCAATTCTGCTCTTCATCTTCATGTTCTTTGATTGGTTCGGCGTTGAGGTCACGGGAGTCACCGGCTTCTCTGGCAGCGTTCCCGGGGAAGGTGGAAATGCCTGGGACGCGCTTGACTTCATTCCGATCGTGTTGGTGATCACGATCGTCGCGGCTCTGGTCATGGCCGGACTACGGCTCGCCGATTCCGCGGCCGAGCCGCCTGTCCCGATGAGCACGATCGTCACCGTGCTGGGCGTGATCTCAGTCCTGCTCATCCTCTTCCGCATCATCAGCCCACCGAGCTTCGGCAGCTTCGGCGGGGTCTCTGTAGATGCCACCCTCAGCATTGGAATCTTCCTCGGTCTGATTGCCGCCGGTGGGATCGCTTACGGCGGTTACAGCACCATGCGCGAGGAAGGAATCACCTTCGGCGACGCAGCTGATCGGCTCTCGGGTGGGGGCGGTTCACCGCCACCGCAGCCGCCTTCGTCGCAGGCGCCTCCTCCTCCGCCATCGCCGCCGTCGTCTCAAGCGCCGCCGCCGCCGCCTCCGCCGCCAAGCAACTGATCCAAGCGTAGGAGGACTGGGCAACCCCTCCTAAAACGCGCGGCAGGAGCCGCGCTTGAGTGTTTTAGGAGGGGTCACCCGGCCCTCTTCACCAGTTCGCCAGCGATTCGGGCGGCGAAGGCGATTACGGTCATCATCGGGTTGACGCCAAGGGACGAGGGGAAGAGGGAGGCGTCGGCAACGTAGAGATTCGTGATGCCGTGGACAGCTCCAGTCGGAGAGCAGACGCCGTCGCCTGGTGGAGAGATTCTGGCGGTGCCCATGGGGTGAAAAGCCTCGAGGCGAAGCTCCGAGGGTTTGAAGCTGGCTGCTTCGAAGTCTGGGAGCTTCTCGGGGGTCAGGGTTCCGACTCGGGCGATGTTGGGGTAGACCTCGGTTGCGCCGGCGGCGAAGTGGATTTCGGCGGCGCGGCTGATGCCGAAGACCAGGCGGTCCGCATCGGCTTGGGTCAGCTTGTAGCGGGCACGCAGACCGCCGCTCCCCGTCAGCCCGATGCGGCCGCTGGACTCGTCGGAGAGGTGGACGCCGATTGAGCCGACTTGGCCGAATTCGAGCATCGAGCGTTGGTGCTCGCTGCCGGCTCCGGGCAGCCAGGCGCCGCCGAAGGCGAGCGGGGTGAAGGTTGCCTCTAGTAGGAGGCGTTGGGGCTCCCATTGGTCGATGTAGTAGCTCTGCATCACGCCGTCCCAGCCGCGCACTTCCTCCTCGTAGCGGGCGCCGACCCAGCAGGCTGGGTGGATGTGGAGGTCGTGGCCGACCTGGCGGCCGCCGAGGCCGGAGCGCAGTAGGAGCTCCGGGGTACCCAAAGCGCCGCCCGCGACGATGGTCGCCAGGCGGGCATGCACCTCGTAGGGCCGGCCCGAGTGGTCGCAGCTCACGCCGCTTGCCCGACCCTCTTTCACGAGGACGCGTCGCGCCTCGACGCCCGTTCGTAGCCGGGCGCCCGCGGCAACCGCACGGGGCAGGTAGCTGACGTGCATGCCGCGCTTGGCGTCGATCTCACAGCCGAAGGGGCAGGAGCTGCACTGCACGCAGTTGCCCGCGTTGCGTGAGATCGGCCCTCCGGAGGCTCCGATTGCCGCCGCGCCCTCCATCGCCAACTGGCCGTTGCGGCCCATGCGCTCGGGGTTGAGCGGCGTCACGCGCAGGAACTCCTCTGCCTCTGTGAACTCGGCAGCGAGGTCCGTTGCCCACTCGATGCCGAAACCTTGCCGCCAGTCCGCCAACACTGGCTCCGGTGCCCGGAAGCAGGTGCCGGAGTTGACCACCGTTGTGCCCCCAACGGTTCGCGCCACCGGCACCGGGATCGGCGGGCGCCCTTCGGCGATCGTCAGGCCGCCGTCGCGGTAGAGCTTGGCAATAGCGTCGAGCGGCTCCCGCGGGTAGCTCTCACGGTTGAAGCTCTCACCTGCCTCGAGCACGATCACGTCGAGTCCCCCCTCGGCCAGCGTTGCCGCGGCGACGGCGCCTCCGGCGCCCGAGCCGACGATGACGACATCGCATTCCTCTGCGCCGCCGTCCGGGGCGGTGTTTCCCAGCGAGCCGCTCGGCTCGGGCAGCGAGTCGTCGGCAAGCCGGCAGCGTGCCGCGAATCCGATCCGCTCTTCGACCTCCGGCACGACCGCGTAACCGAGTGTCGCGAAGACCTTGGCCATCAGCAGTAGCTCGTGGTGCAGGCCGAGACGCGACCTCTCCATCCCCCTCAGAAAGCTGTCGCGCGCAGCCCCATCGAGGCGGCTGAAGCGCCACGGAAAGGGCAGCCACTCGAAGGCGCGCAGGCCGAGCTTGATCCGGCTCAGTGCGCGCGGCGAGACCGAGCGCAGGAACTCGGCGAGCGGGCCGGAGACGTCGACGTCACGCTCCGCGCCCGGCAGGCCATCCAGCCCCGGCGCCATCGCCGCACAGATCGCGCTCAGGGTGCGCTGCTCGGCGGCCGACAGCCCCGGCGGGCTCTGTCAGCCGGGTGCGGCGGCCCGACCTATGCGTCCGGCGAGCGAGAAGAGCCAGAGGGAGAGCAGCGCGAGAAAGCCGTCGACGAGGAAGTTGAGCAGGTAGATGAAGACCCGTTCATCGATCAGGAAGAAGGCGAGCGAGCCGAGCGAGGAGGCCGTCTTGCCCGCGGCGAGCACGAGCAGCAGGGGCCGGTAGCGAACGACGTCCATCTGAACCACCAGGCAGATGCCGGTGATGACCACCATGTAGGCGAAGGCCAGGGCGAGCCAGAGGTCCTCCTGCGTATGCGGCGCCCGCGTCTCGTTGCCGAACCATTCGCCGACGTCAGAGATCGTGTCGAGGACCCCGCTGGGGACGGCGATGAAAAGGATTCCGACGACGGCAAAGGTGACGGCAAGCAGCCGCAGATTCAGCACCACGAACTTCTCTGCCCTCTCGCCCCGCATCCGAGCGGACTCTAACTCCTAGAATCACGCGCGTGATCGAGCGGGAGCAGGTACTGCACGTGGCAAAGCTGGCTCGCCTCGGCCTCACCGAGGCCGAGGTTGAGACGATGGCCGGCGAGCTTTCGGGGATCCTCGAGCACGTCGACCGCATCGCCGAGCTCGATCTCGATGACGTTGAGCCTACCTCGCACGTCGTCAAGCTGGAGAACGTGCTGCGGGCTGACGTCCCGCACGCGAGCCTCGACCTCGAGGTGGCGCTGGCGCAGGCTCCCGATCCGACCGACGGCGCCTTCCGGGTTCCCTCGCCGCAGGCGGAGGACTAGATGACGGACCTCCTGGCACTGACGGCCCTCGAGGCCCAAAAGGCGATGGACGCTGGTGAGCTCGACGCGGCCGAGTACGTCGAGGCGTGGCGAGCGGCCGCTGCTGGAGACGATCTGAACGCCTACCTTTGGCGTGATCAGGACGGCAACGGCGAACGCGGGGCGATCGCGGTTGAGAGCCTCCGCGCCGCGCCTGTCGCGGTCAAGGACATCTTTTGCACCGAGGGCGTGCCGACCACGGCCGGCTCGCGCATCCTCGAGGGTTACCGACCCCCGTACACCTCGACCGCGGTGCAGCGGCTGATCAAGGCTGGGGCGCCGATCCTCGGCAAGACCAACATGGACGAGTTCGCGATGGGCTCTTCGAACGAGAACTCCGCCTACGGCCCGGTGCTCAACCCCTGGGATCGCAAACGGGTTCCGGGCGGCTCATCGGGCGGCTCGGCGGCGGTCGTGGCGGGTGGGCTCGCGCCCTGGGCGATCGGTACGGACACCGGCGGCTCGATCCGCCAACCCGCATCACTCTGCGGCATCGTCGGGCTGAAGCCAACCTACGGCGCGATTTCGCGCTACGGGATGATCGCTTTCGCCTCCTCGCTCGACCAGTGCGGGCCGCTTACCCGCACAGTTAGCGACGCCGCTCTGATGCTGGCGATGCTGCAAGGCCAGGACCCGTGCGACTCGACTTCGGTTGGCCTGCCTGAGGCGCCGCGTCTGCCCGAGCGCGAGGACCTCGCGGGGCTGCGCTTCGCCGTGCCGAGCGACTTGACCAGCCACATCTTCGATACGGGCGTCAGGGCCCTTTTTGACGCCACCCTGGAGAAGATCAAGGACCTCGGGGGGGAGGTAGGAGAGGTGGCCCTCCCGCACGCCGAGCACGGTATCTCCGCCTATTACGTGATCGCGCCGGCCGAGGCCTCCTCGAACCTCGCCCGCTACGACGGCGTCCGCTACGGGATGCGGGCCGAATCGAGCGGCGACGTGATCGAGATGTACGAGGCGACGCGGGCGCAGGGCTTTGGCGCCGAGGTCAAGCGGCGGATCATGCTTGGCACTTACGCGCTTTCCTCGGGCTACTACGAGGCTTACTACGGGCAGGCGCAGAAGGTGCGGACCAAGATCGCGGCTGACTTTACGGCCGCTTTCGCCGACTACGACTTCGTCGTCACCCCGACCTCGCCCTCGGTCGCCTTCGGGCTCGGCGAGAAGACCGACGATCCGCTGGCGATGTACCTCAACGACTTCTTCACGGTGCCGATGAGCCTCGCCGGCATTCCCGCGATCTCGATTCCAGCCGGGTTGGCCGAGCCAGAGGGGGGCGGGCCACAACTGCCGGTCGGCTTCCAGATCGCAGCCCCCGCTTTCGCCGAGCAGAAACTGCTCGATGCCGCCTATGCGCTCGAGCAGGCGATCGACTTCACCGCTCGCCCCGAGGGGGTCCCGGGTGGCTGAGCTCAAGGCCGTGATTGGACTGGAGATCCACGTCCAGCTGGCGACCAAGACGAAGATGTTTTGCGGCTGCGAGCTCTCTTTGGAGACGAGCCCAATGTCCACACCTGCCCAGTCTGCCTCGCTCATCCGGGGGTCCTGCCGGTGGTCAACGAGCAGGCAATCCACTTTGCCCTGCAGATAGCCGCGGCGCTGGAATGCGAGATCGCGCCCCGTTCGATCTTTCACCGCAAGAATTACTTTTATCCAGATAGCCCGAAGGCCTACCAGATAAGCCAGTACGACATCCCGCTTGCAGGCGCCGGGCGCCTCGGCGATGTCCGGATCCATCGCGCCCACCTGGAGGAGGACGCGGCGAAGATGATCCACGTCGGCGAGTCGGGCCGGATTCACGGCTCGGGCGCATCGTTGGTCGACTTCAACCGCGGTGGCACGCCGCTGGTCGAGATCGTCACCGAGCCGGACCTGCGCAGCGCCGCGGACGCCGCCGCATGGGCCCGCCTCTTGCGCGAGACCGTGCGCCAACTCGGCGTCTCCGACGTCAACATGGAGGAGGGCAGTCTCCGCGTCGACGGCAACATCTCGGTGCGGCCGATCGGCGGCGAGGAGCTGGGAACGAAGACTGAGCTGAAGAACATGAACAGCTTCCGCTTCCTCGAGCGCGGCATTGAAGCTGAGCTGGCACGCCAGCGCGAGCTGATCGAAGCGGGGGGGACGGTCGAGCAGGAGACCCTCCACTTCCACCCCGAGGACGGCACTCTGCACCCCCTGCGCTCCAAGGAGGAAGCCCACGACTACCGCTACTTTCCGGAGCCAGACCTGGTGCCGATCGCGCCGACCGAGGAGATGCTGCGCGCTGCCCGCGAGTCGCTGCCGGAGCTCCCCGCGGCGCGCCAGACTCGCTACGAGAGCGAGCTGGGTCTCGCGGCCGACGTCGCCGCGCTCCTCGCCGCGGACCCCGAGACCGCCGACTATTTCGAGCGCACTGCAAAAGAGGCCGACGGCATAGAGGCCCGGGTCGTTGCCAACTGGGTGACGGGGGAGTTTGCGGCCGCACTGCGCCAGGAGGGTGGCGATGCCACGGCAGCGGAGTCCAAGGTCGATCCCAGCGCCCTAGCGACCCTGGTGGCCATGGTCCATGAGAAGAAGATCTCCCACGGCAGCGGTAAGACAGTTCTCGCTGCGCTCGTCGCCGAGGGCGGTGGCCCAACCGCGATTGTCGAGCGCGAGGGATTGGCTCAGATTTCAGACAGAGGCGAGCTCGAGTCGATCGTCGCTGCCGCGATCGACGCCAACCCGGAGGCCGCCGAGCAGATCCGCGCCGGCAACCAAAAGGCGGTCGGAGCCATCGTCGGCTCCGTGATGAAGGAGACAAAGGGCCGTGCCGACGGCGGCGAGGTAAACCGGCTGATCAAGGAGAAGCTGGCGGGCTAGAGGCGAACTTGCCATTGACCTTGGCCCAGATCACGCTGATCCCCTCGCTCTTGGCGAGTTTTATTAGGTCAGGACGGGGCCGTTCGGGGAGCAAGATCGCCTTCTTCGGTGCCGGCTTGACCAGCCGTGCGTAGTCGGCGAGCTGGCCAATGGCCATACGAAATGTTGTCCGGCCGGCGCTGCCCTTAGCCTCGATCAACGTATTTGTCGTGCGGTCGTATAGGTCGGAGAAAAACGGGGCCGGTTCGCCCTTTGGCCAGATTTGCAGCCGGCAGACCTCGTGGCCTTCGGCTTTCAGCGCATTTTCGTAGCTGAGCACCAGCTTCTGCTCCAGACGAGAGGCTGTGTAGGGGCGGCCGCTCGGGACGACCACGGTCTCCTCGGTCAGCTGTCGCTCGACCGGAATCTCCGTGACCCGGCGCCGCTTGAGCTTTTCGAGCGGAGAGGCATCGACGGGTACGGTCGTACCGACCGGGCGCAGTCGGAAGACGATCACCGATCGCGTCCCTCCCTCACCGGTCTGCTGTGCTTCGCCCGGGTAGTGCTCGGCGTACTCGTACTGCCCGACGTAGAGAACCTGGTCCCCACTCGCTTTGAAGAGATGGAGCTCGCGTCCCTCGACTTTGTGGTCGCGGATCGCGCGGTTCCCCTGGGTCATCTGCTGGTCGCCGCTCTGGCCTTCGCCGGTGTAGTCGTAGAAGCCGTCCTCGCGCAACCCGTCGTAGATGTAGCCGTGCCTCTTTCCCCGCTTGGGATCGGTGAAAAGGAAGACGTTTGCCGACTTCCGTGACGGGCTGATGCCACCCTGTTCGCGTCCGCCGTAACGACGGTGCAGGGCCTTCCGCTTGATCTTTTTCCCCGGCCTTAGGTGCAGCGGCACAGCGAGCATCCTAGTGCCATTCGACACGAGTGTGTACTTGACACAGGGTGAGAATCCGTCGCCGCCCGCCCCTACTTTCGCCTGACCTACAAAGCGGCCGGGGCGGCGCGCTAACGCCCCCCGGCCTGGCACCGAAAGGTCAGGCCTTCCGATGCAGGAAAAGAGTTCTCCGCAGGACGCCGAGCGCCTGCAACGAGCCGTACTCGCGCTTGCGCTTGATCGGCATCCCAAGCGCGTTCACCGCAAGGAGTTCAAGGCAGAACTAGGAGATTCCCCAGAGGTCGGGAAAGCAATCGGCCACCTCGTCCGCTCCCGACTGCTCCGCTGGGAGGACGAAGAGCTTGCGCTGACCGTCCCGGCTCTTGTCTTCGAGAGGTTGGGGCTTTGAGCGTCGCAGAGCAGTTCGGCGCGAATCTGGCCCGCATCCGCAAGCGAGCAGACATGTCCCAGGAGGAGACGGCCGTTCGCGCGGGAGTCCACCGCACGGAGGTTTCGCAGCTAGAGCGCGGCTTGCGGGTCGCCCGCGTGGACACGGTGGCAAAGCTCGCTGCCGCCCTCGAAGTCGATCCCGGCGACTTCTTCGAGGGCATCGCTTGGGAGCCGGGAGACGTTCGCTATGGCTGCTTTAAGGAGACCGGAGATATCTAGTCGTTCCTTGTCAAAGATCGTGTCGTTCTAATAGCCTGCCCGCTATGGATGAGCGAGGTACGAAGGACACGGGCTCAGCCGAAGACCAACGCGACTTCTCCACGGGTGCGTCCGACCATGATCGCTTGCGCCAAGCCATGCAGCGGCTCAGCCACGCTGAAAGCCGTCACGTCCACCATGCAGATGAGGAGCAGGCCGACCTTGAGGCCGCTCTCAACGACGTGTTTGCCGAGTTGATTGACGCAGCGGTCCACTGGCTGGAAGAGAAATGGGGGCCAGATCGGCACTGCCCTTACTGCGAGGCACAGGCCTGGGTTGTCAGCCGTCCATTCAACCTTCTTCTTGAATCGCGAGAGACCCTGGCTCCCCATTTCTCCGTCCTCTGCACGAACTGCGGTCACACCGTTCTGATTAACGCTCTGGTTGCCGAACTGATGTCGCCCCCCGAGGACGCACCGTCCTAATGGAGCAGTCAGTAGGGGCTGCGCAGCAAGGCGATGATTCACCAACTCCGTCGGCATATCAACCAGACCCTGGGACGTTTCAGAAGTCGATAAGTATTCGGCCGGGAAAAACGGAGGCGATCGTGGTCGAGATGCCCCAATGGGATCGCATCGAGAGACGCATTAAGGCCCTTGAGGATCTATGGGCTATTGAATGGCTAGCTGCCAGTGCTTCGGCGGCGGCCACGACGGCCATTGGATGCCTCATTGCGGCATTTTCCCTGCCAAGTGGGCAACACACAGACATTGGTCCAGCCGTCAAGCCCTGTCTTCTTTTCGGGGCTGGCGTGTGTCTGGTGCTTGCGATCATCCTCCTTGCACTTCATTTCCGAGTGAGGAAGGACCGAACAAAGGAAGGCTCGGACATCATCGACGAGATGGAGACCTACGAGAAATCATTCGAGCTGAAGCGCGGCGCTGAGACCAAATCTTCGGTAGAAGCCCCCGGGAGCGCAGTAGGCCCGAGCGGCTCTCAGATCCTCACTAAGTAGGAATCGCCTCGTCCGCAACCAACTCCGCGTAGGGCAGCGTCTCGCCCTCGATCATCCGTAGCAGCGTGTCGCGAAAGAGGAATGCGTTATCGCGGTTGTTGAAGCGAAACGCCATCTCATCCAGGTAGGCCGGCAGGTGCTTCGCCGATAGCTGGTGGTAGGTGCCGACCACGCCGCGCTTGAAGAGACTCCAGACGCCCTCGATCGTGTTCGTGTGGACGATGCCGCGAACCCATTCTTCGCGGCGGTGATCGACTTTCTCGTGAGCGGTATTGGAGTCGGTCATATCGCCCCAAGAGGAATCGGAGTCCGTGAGGATCATTTCCGCCTTCCCGTCCACATGGGTCTTCACGAAGCTCTGGTAGGAGACTTTGGACTCTTGACCCGGCCCTTCCCGGACTTCGAGCCGGACCTCGCCGCCCCTGGCGACGGCGCCCAGGATCATCTTCTTGTGCTCGCGCCATTTGGTGCCGGAGCCCCTGCGGCGGCCGCCGATCCAGGTCTCGTCAATCTCCACGATCCCCTTCAGCGGCACGGGCGAGTCCTCCTCCATCGCGGAGCGGACCCGGTGCCCGAGGTACCAAGCGGTCTTGTAGCTGACGCCTAGCGTGCGCTGAAGCTGCTTAGCGCTGATCCCCTTCTTGGACTCCCCAATCAAGTAGATCGCGAGGAACCACTTCCAGAGAGGAAGATGGGAGTCGTGAAAGACCGTCCCCGCTGTCACGGAGAATTGGTAGCGACATGAAGGCTCGTTGCACTCCCACTGGTTGCGCTTCTGGATTTTCGAGACCGAATCCGCGCCACAACGCGGGCAGCGCACCCCGTTGGGCCAGCGCAGGTCTTCGAGGTATTCCCGGCACTTATCCTCAGAGCGGAACTGCTCAATCAGATCAGGAAGGTTCATAGTGCCCCGCCGCAAGAAGAAAGCCCGTGAGCTGGCCGACGAGGACGTGATGAAGAAATTGTTCCCGAAAAAGGTCCGCGAGGCTGCGAAGAAAACCGCTCTGGAAAGCCGAAATCCATCCTCTAAATAGTATCTAGGGAGTCGGACGCCCTGTAAGAACTAGATAGACCTCAGACCCGTCAGCACTCAAAGGCACTAGATCACTGCTGGCCCGCCTTGTCGATCACGTGCCGTAGGTAGTCCAGCTTCCCCTGATACCAGGCGGCCAATCGATCCGGATTCATCATTGATTGGTCGGGGTGAGCCGCCGCCTTTCTGATCGGCTCCCCGGCCGGCCTCCAGCCCGGACCGAAGCGCTTGAGGTCGGGATCGGTCCAGAGGAAGCCTGAGACCTTTTCGTCCCACTGCCGCGCTTGATCCTCGCGCGCGCACTGCTCTTGAGGCGTCCCGCCCACGAGGTGCCAGCGTGCCTGAACCGCAGAATCACCCTCCGGGATTTTGGTGCAGCTGAGACGGAAGTCCTCGCCCTCTTTGAAGAGGTCTGCTAGCGCTGCTCCTCGGTGCTGGGCATTGCGTGCGCGGTGGCGCAACTCCCTTGCCGGGATTGCATCATCGGGCGTGGCCGGAGCACTAGTAGGTGCGCGCGAGTGGTCATACGTGAGGAAGCTTGCCGCTTGATGATCGCGGCGTTTCCTTCTCGCCTCCAGTACCGCTGACTCGTCGGCGCGCACCGAGTCTGGAGCGAGATTTAGGGCCAGGTCGCTGAGGAACTCCCCCTCAGATTCAAGCCGCTCTAGAACGTTGTCTCCCGTGCCGGACCCCTTGAACGCTGCCCGATGGGCAGAGCCAAGGACCGCCCCGATGAAGTCGGTTGTCTTGTCCTTCCAGTCCGGAAGCGCCGTTTGGACCACGGCTCCGTCAGGGGTTATATGAGGCCACTCTGTGCGGAGGATTTTCGTCATCTCAATCGCCTCTTCGTGTGCAAGGGCGATCTCTGCCTCGACAGCTACAAAGGTCGGGGTCGGCCTGTCGGCCCCCGTGGTTGCAGTTGCCTGCGGCTCCGCATGAACTGTTTGGCCGCTGCTGAGACGCAGAAGTCTGGGCAGCCACAGGTCTACGGTGAGAAGGAACAGGCTCCCTACCCCCAGAAAGATCCATACGGGGAGCGAAGAGGTAAACCCCCAAATGGCACCCGACCATTGGGCGACCCCCAGGATCTCATCGGTAGCCCCGCGGATCGCCATCAGCCCGAGCACTAGGCCGATACCCCATCGGGCCAGCGGAAATCTGGCAGTGGCTGACTCCAGCCGCTTCGGCATCCCGGCCATCCGCGCGAGTCTAGATTCAGCATCGGCCCGAACCCTGCGTCAAGTAAACAATCGCGCCATTCGAAACTTTGTAACAACTTGTTACAAAGTGCTACCTTGGATGTATGGCTTGGAATGTCGTCATCGCCGGAGGGGGATTTGGCGGTGCGATGGCGGCGCGCGAGCTCGAGCGGATCATGCCGCGGCAATCGACCCGTCTGGCGCTCGTCAACGACACCAATTTCATGCTCTACACGCCGTTCCTGCCCGAGGCCGCGGCGGGTACGCTCGAGCCGCGGCACGTAGTGACGCCGCTGCGCGAGATCCTCAGCCGCACCTATCTGAGGTTGGGCTCGATTGCCGCTCACGATCCGGTCGCCAAGACGGTTGAGCTGCGGACCCGCGAGGGTGACGTCGAGCAGTTGCCCTATGACCAGTTGCTGATCGCGCTCGGCTCGGTCTCACGCGTGCTGCCGGTGCCGGGCCTTTCCGAACACGCGATCGGCTTCAAGAGCCTTGCCGATGCGATCTGGCTGCGCAATCACGTGATCGAGACGCTGGAGGCGGCCAACGCCAGCGAGGATGCGGCGCGCCGCGACGAGCTCCTCACCTACGTTTTCGTCGGCGGCGGCTACGCCGGTCTCGAGGCGCTCGCCGAGCTACAGGACTTCGCCGCCGACGCGATCGAGAGCTACCCGCGCGCCCGCCTGCACGGGATGCGATGGGTCTTGGTCGAGGCAAGCGATCGTGTGCTGCCTGAGATCGACGCCGAGTTGGCCGAATACGCGCTGCGCGAGCTGCGCGGCCGCGGCATCGACGTCCGCCTTGGGACGACGCTGGAGGAGGTCCACGCCGACAGCGCTCGTATTTCCACCGGAGAGGAGTTGCCGACGCGGACCGTCGTCTGGACCGCGGGGGTCGCGCCGCACCCGAGCTTGCGACAGCTCTCCCTGCCGCTCGACGAGCGCGGTCGCGTACCGGTTGACGATCACCTGCGCGTCAAGGGGCTCGATTCGGTTTGGGCGATCGGCGACTGCGCAGCAGCGCCCGATCCGCGCGGTGGGCTCTGCCCGCCGACCGCGCAGCACGCCGTACGCCAGGGTCCTGTTGCCGCTCGCAACATCGCCGCCGAGCTCGGCATCGGCAGCTCGCGCTCGTTCGACTACAAGGGCAGCGCCGCCTTCGTCAACCTCGGTCGCTACAAGGCGGTCGGCAAGGTCGGTGGCCGCACCTTCCGTGGCTTCCCGGCCTGGTGGATGGCGCGCACGTACCACATGAGCCAGATCCCGGGCGCCGCTCGCAAGGCCCGCGCCGTGATCGACTGGACCGCCAGCCTGCCCTTCCGGCGCGACATCTCTGAGGTTGGCTCGATTGGGCATCCGAAGCCGCTGGAGGCGACAATAGGACCGTGGGATTCGAGTACCTCGTCATCGCCCTCTTCTTCGGCCTAGCCACTGCGTTCATCGGCAGGGGCAAGGGCAGCTCCTTTTGGCTCTGGCTGGTGATCGGCACGGTGCTGCCCCCATTTGGCCTGATCGCCGTGGTCCTCTATCGCACTGAGAAAAACGAACCGGAACGTCAGTGCCCGAACTGCCACAAGGCAGTGAAGCTCTACGTCCAGGTCTGCCCCCGCTGCGGAACGGACCTCTATCTGCCCGATCCCGCCGCGGTGCGCCATCCAGGGGTCCGCTAGGTGCGCCGCCTCGCCTTTGTGCTCTCTGCCTTGCTTGCCTTTGTCGCTTTCTGTGGTTCTGCAGCGGCTTTCTCGTTGCAGCCAGTCGGCAATTTCGACCAGCCGATCTACGTGACTTCGAGTCCGACCAACTCGGATCGGCTGCTGGTCGCCGAGCGGCCCGGGCGCATCATCGAAATCACTCCATCCAAAACCAGCGAGCTCGCCGACCTCACCTCCTTGATCAGTTGTTGCGAAGTCGAGCGCGGGCTGCTCTCAATAGCGCCTGCTCCGGATTTCGATGCCAGCGGTCGTTTTTATGCGGCCTATACCGGCACCCCGCTGGCGGGTGGCTTGGAAGGTGACGTTCACGTCGACTCATTCCGCCTCGATCCGCAGGTGAGCGGTCATCTCCTGCGCGAGCCGATTCTCGCGATCGACCACGCCTCCCAGCCCAATCACAACGGCGGTCAGCTCCAGTTCGGGCCCGACGGCCATCTCTACGTCTCGCTCGGCGATGGAGGGGGCTCCGGGGACCCCCTCGAAAGCGGCCAGGACACCGAAGAGCTGCTCGGCAAGATCCTCCGCTTTGATCCGTTGCCCGGCCAGGCTCCGAGCTACTCGATCCCCAGCACCAACCCGTTCGTTGGCGGACCGGGGCGTGATGAGGTTTGGGCCTACGGATTGCGCAATCCCTGGCGATTCTCTTTTGACCGGCTAAGCGGAGACATGGTGATCGGTGACGTTGGCCAGGGCTCACGCGAGGAGGTCGACTTCGCGCCCAGCCCGGGCGGGGTGGTGTCTGGCGGCGCTGCCAACTACGGCTGGAACTGCCGCGAGGGTCTCATCGCCTACTCCAGCCCGGGGACGGCGTGTGCCACGGCAGGTGTCTTCACTGATCCGGTCTTCGACTACGTGCACCAGAACCCGGCCGACGGCGCGGCGTATGGCTGCTCGATCATTGGCGGCTACGTAGTGCGCGATCCGAGCCTCGGCGATCTCTACGGCCGCTATGTCTACGCCGACTTTTGCATCGGTCAGATCCGCTCGCTTGCATTGCCGCTCAGCGCGGCAGGCCAGGCAAGCGGCGATCGATCCGAGGGGGTCGTCGTCTCCAAGCCGACATCGTTCGGCGAGGACGCGTGCGGTCGGGTTTACGTCACCTCGGATGAAGGGACCGTCTATCGCCTCGTCGGGTCGACAGCGGCGGCCTGCGCGCCGAGCACCGCGGGAGCTATTTCAGCCGGCCCACGCAACTCGGGCAAGCGTTTCCGCTTGCGCTTGAGGGCAAAGTCGCTCGGACGGCGATTCAAGATCGTCGCCTGGGTTTCGCCCTGCGCTGGCCGTGCCGGTGAGAAGATTCAGCTCAACCAGGGCGGGAAGCGGCTCGTGGTGAAGAGGCTCAGTCGCGCTTGCCTTGCCCGTTTCTTTCCGCGTGTCGATGCCCGCGCGACCTTTAGGGCCGTGCTGCTGGGCAGCGCCACGCTTCGTTCGCGGCGGCTCGCGGTGAGACCGCAGCGCCTCCGGCGTGTGCCTAGGCAGCCTGGAGTGCGGCCTGAATCGCCGACGGGTCCCAGCGCCCGATCGCCTCGATAACGCGTCCTTCGCGGAGCTTGAAGCGGCCGATCCCGTCCCATGCGACGCGGTTGCCGTTGACAGTCGCCTCCATCGCGTACTCGACGAAGATCACGTCCTCGCGCGCCGCCCAGTTCTTCATCTCGAGCGAGATATCGGGCAAGAGCTCCTTGATTCCCCGTACGTAGTCCGGCTCTTCATCGCCACGGATCGGTTTCTCCATGCCCGTGTGATCGATCGAGGCCTCCGGGTGGACCATCTCGAAGCGCTCGAGCCTGTCGGCATCGAAGCTGGGCCAAATTTCCTCGTACACCTGAATGAAACGCTCAACATCCGACATCGGATTTCCTCCTGGCGGGGGTTCGGTTGCGGCGACGACGATAGGTGCGGTTCGGGCCGCTGTCTGGCGGGATTCCGCCACGGTCACCGATCCTGATCTAGCTGTCGGAAAACCGCTAAGAAGAGGCTGGCTGACATGCGACAGTACGGGCGTGGTCGAGGACTTTGAGAGCTGCTACCGCTTCATGCGCAGTCGCGACCCTCGCTACGACGGTTACTTCTTCGTCGGCGTGCTCTCGACCAGCATCTACTGCCGGCCCAGTTGTCCGGCGCGGTTGCCAAAACGGCGCAACGTCCAGCTCTTCCGCAGCGCAGCCGCAGCTCAGGAGGCTGGGCTGCGGGCGTGCAAGCGATGCGATCCCGATGCTGCGCCGGGCTCTCCGGCTTGGAATCGTCGCGCCGATGTCGCCGGTCGCGCCCTGCGCCTGATCTCCGCAGGCGAGGTCGATCGCCAGGGCGTGCCCGGGTTGGCGGCTCGGCTTGGCTACAGCGAGCGTCAGCTGCAGAGAATCCTCTCGATCGAGGTCGGGGCAGGCCCGGTGGCGCTGGCTCGGGCACAGCGGGCGCAGGCGGCGCGCCTCTTGATCGAGTCCACGACGATCTCGTTTGGGGAGGTGGCCTTGGCGGCGGGCTTTGGCAGCGTGCGCCAGTTCAACGACACGGTCCGGGCGGTTTATGCGCGTACTCCGACCGAGCTGCGCCACCGTGCCCGCCGTCGCACCGCGGAGGCCAGCGCCGGCTTCATCGAGCTGAATCTGGCCTGCCGGCAGCCGTTCGATGCGATCTCGCTGATTCGATTCCTCGGCGCCAGGGCTGTGCCGGGCGTGGAGGAGCTCGACGGGTCCACCTACAGGCGCTCGCTCTCCCTCGAACACGGGGGAGGTGTGGTTGAGCTGACGCCGGGTCGGGAGGGGGTCGGCTGTCGCCTCCGTCTCGACGATCTTCGAGATTTGACGGCGGCCGTGGCACGCTGTCGCACGCTCCTCGACCTCGACGCCGATCCACTCTCGGTGCTGGCCCAGCTCGAGGACGATCCGACCCTGGGGAGACTCGTTCGTGAACGCCCTGGCCTTCGCGTACCTGCATGCGTCGACGGTTTCGAGCTTGCAGTGCGTGCTGTGGTCGGCCAGCAGGTCTCGGTTGGGGCGGCGAGAACGGTGGCCGCTCGCCTCGTGGCGCGCTTCGGCGAGCCGCTGGCCGATCCGGTCGGCGGGGTCACTCATCTCTTTCCCGCCGCATCGGCTCTGGCGGCTGTTGACCCGGCCAGATTGTCGATGCCTCGCGCTCGCGGCAGGGCCTTGCGCGCCATTGCCCGCCATGTCGCCAACGGAGAGCTGAACCTCGGTGTTGGCGGGGATCGGACCGAGGCCGAGGCGACGCTGCTGTCAGTGCCGGGGATCGGCCCCTGGACCGCCTCCTACGTCGCGATGCGGGCGCTGGGTGATCCCGACGCCTATCTCGAAGGCGACGTCGGATTGCGGCGTGCACTGCAGCGACGAGGGCTGGCAGTGGACCGGGCGATGGAGACGAAGCTTGCCGAGTCCTGGCGGCCCTGGCGCTCCTACGCTGTCATGCACCTGTGGCGAAGCCTGGACGACACGGCTGCCGCTAGCGCAGCCAAGTCCTGACGATCGCGTTGGCAAAGCCGAGGCCGTAGCGAACAACGGCGGGCTTCTTGGAGTGGCCGTGGAGGCGCCGCTCGACCGTGATCGGGACCTCGCGGGCGGGAATTTCGCGCTTGATCGCCTCGATCATGAACTCCGAAGTGTGGAACTGCTCCTGGCGCAGCACGAGCTGGGGCAGGACCGTCGTGCGTACCGCCCGGTAGCCGTTGGAGCAATCGGTGACGTGGGTGCGGGTGATGGTGGAGACGAGCCGGTTGAAGAAGACGATGCCGAGCTCGCGGGCAAAGTGATTGCGGTCGGCGTGGCCCAGCACGCGCGATCCGTGGGCGACGTCGACTTCGCCGTCGAGCACCGGTTTGACCAGGCGCTCCATCTCAGATGGCAGATGCTGGCCGTCGGCATCGAGAGTGACGACCACCTCCGCTCCCGATTCGACCATCAGTCGATAGCCGGTGCGCAGCGCCGCTCCACCGCCGCGGTTGATGACGTGGCGGGCGACGACCGCACCGTGCTCGGCGGCGACGTCACCGGTCCCATCGCGCGAGCCGTCGTCAACAACCAGCACCGCGGTCGGCCTGCCGCAGACCTCCGCCGGCATGCGGTCGAGTACGTAGGCAATGTTCTCGGCCTCGTTGTAGGCGGGGACGAGGATCGCGATCTTGCCGCGGAAGCGCTCGGGCAGCGCCGCCTGGCGGAACTCCTCCCAAGCCAGGCCCTCGAGCACCGCCGAAAGCTGTCGCGCGTTGCGGGCGGCTTGCGAGAGCGCGCGCAGGATCAGCAGGAAGAGGATGAAGATCGCAAAGACCGCGAGGCCGAGGATGCGCCCGCCGTTGCCCTTCTCGAAGGAGAAGGCAGAGAGCAGCTTGTCGGTGATTTCGGTGCCGGAGACAAGGGCTAGTCCGAGACCGGCGGCAAGCAGGATGACGACGTCGGCGTTGCGCAGCGAATGCCGGCGCAGCACCGCGTAGAAGACGAGCGCGACGCCGGCGATCAGCCCGGCGCTGCGCAGCGCGGTCAGTTCGGCGGGGAAGATTCCTGCTGCGGGGACCATGTCGGCCTGGACAATAGGGCCGCAGCCCCCCGCGAAAGCGCCGCAGCGGCAAGCGGAAAGATCAGCGTCATCAACACCTCGTTGCGCCTGCTCGCCGCCAGCGAGACCGCGCCGACGGCGGTGACGAGGACGATTGGCGTTGCCATCGCGACCAACTCCCACCACCAGCGGCGCCAGGCAAGCACTGCGAGGCCGGCGAGCGCGAGCAGGACGATCAGCGGCTGAACCACCCGCCCCGCGGTGCTGCTCATCGCTTCGCCAACCCCGGCGGTCCACATTCGCCAGACCTTGCGCGCGGTCATAGCCGAGTAGCCGATCGGGTCATCGCCGAAGTACTTGGAGAAATTCTGCTTGCCGATCTTGCCCAGTGCCGAGTCGCGTGGCAGGTCGGGGTAGCGAGCCGCGACGCGGTCGAAGAGCGGGGTGGGATCGACGTCCTCGAGCGCTTGCGAGTGCGGGTCGAGGGTGCGGTGCAGGTAGCGCTCAGCGAGGATCGCCTTGACCCGCTGGTATTCGCCGTCGGCGGGCAGGAAGGTGCCGACGTAGAGGGCCTTGCCGCCACCGGTAGAGATCGGCACGGTGCGATCAAGGACCACCTGGTTGCGCACCGCCCAGGGGACGATCGGCAGCAGCAGGGCCACCACCATCAGGGAGGCTCCCGCTAGGCCGGGCTTCCAACCGCGCTCACCGCCGATGCGGATTAGGGCAAGGACTGCGAAGGCGATGCCGACCAGGAGGTACTCCGGGCGGATCAGAGCGGTCAGGCCGAAGAAAAAGCCAGGGACTAGCCACCTGGCGCGCGGGTCCTGTCCCGGGGCAGGGGGGCCTCCGGGCAGTCCACGGGCTGTCCTCGACCCCCCTGCCCCGCGCCACCCGCGCGAGGGGGCGCTCCCGAGCCCATCGGACGCCCAGAGGAAGGCTAGGACCGCGGCAGGCAGGGTGAGCATTGCCGGGGGCTCGCTGTATAGGGCCCCGACGGAGTGGATGAACGGGGGGTAGACGGCGGCGGAGAACGCCGCGAGCAGGCCCGCTGGGCGGCAGGCGATGCGGCGGCCGAGGAGGTAGACGACGACGATGGTCGCGAGGCCGAGCAGGAGCTCGACGATGCGGGCGGTTCCTTCGCGGGCGCCGGCGGTGGCGTGGAAGCTTGCCGCATAGAGCAGCGGGGCGCCGGGGGACCAGTCGCTGGAGTCTTCGAAGCTGGGACCGCCGAAGCTGCCTTCGGTGTAGAGGGCCTTGGAGAGGGCGTAGTAGGCGTGGGCGTCGTCGCCGGGGGTCGGCAGCGGCTCGACCACCCGGTAGGCGCGCAGGCCGAAGCCGATCAGAAGGATCGCTGCGAGCAGGACCAACGTCTTGCGCCCGTGATGCTCGGGCAGCCCGCGCAGCCACTTCCTCAGCGAATCCATCGCGGCAGGCTACCCCGGGTCGCGCATCCGACATTGACCACACTGGAGCGGGGTCAAAGTCGGATGCGCGACCTCAGCCACGCGTTGGCGCTGATCGCCCCAGCGCCGGCGAGAGCGGCGAGGATCGGCAGGACGACGAGCTCGCGCCGGGGCGAGGCGATCAGCAGCGCCCCAACCGCGGTCATATAAGCCAGGACCAGGCCGAAGATCACCGCTTCGAAGCGGCGTTGCAGGGCCAGTGCGACGAGGCCGAGAAGAGCCAGGACGATCATGCCGAGCTGCAGAGCTCGCCATGGCTCCCTCTCCATCACTGCTCGTGGCGTGTCGGTCCACGTTTCATACGCCTTGTCCACCAGCAGGCCCGCAAACCGGACCGGCTCCTGGATGACGTCGTCCTTGAGGTTCTCGCGACCCATCCGTCCCAGTGCGGCGTCGGTTTCGAGGTCCGGGTAGCGCTCCCGCGCGACCCTTGCGAGAACCCGCTCGAGGGCGAAGCGGTCGGGATCGTCGACTGGGCCGCCCTCGGCGAGCTGTTCGCGCAGGGCCGGCCGTTGGGAAAGAAGCAGTTCCCGCAGCCTTGGACCGTCCCCGTCGGCGTCGAGGTAGGTGCCGATGTACAGCGCCTTGCCGCCGCCGGTCGAGAGGGGCACCGCCTGGTCGAGGACGATCGCGTTGCGGATCGTCCAGGGCGCGAGGACGACGATGGTCCCGAACAGCGACACCCCCGCCAGCGCCGCCGATCGACGAAGCTGTCCACGGAGCCCTTCCCGGATCAGCCAGGCCAGCGGCAGGAGGACGGCGAGGGCCAGGTACTCCGGGCGCACCAGTGAGAGCGCCCCCAGCAATGCCCCGCCGCCAAGCCACCTCGGCGGCGATGGACGGTCGGCTGCATGGAGTAGAGCGACGAGCGCGGCGCTGAGCAAGAAGGCGGCGAGTGGCTCGGTCAGCAACATCCCCTGGTACTCGAGCAGCGCGGGGTAGGCGGCGAGCGCGGTGGCGCCGATCAGGCCGGCGACCGGCCCGGCCATGCGCTTGCCGAGCAGGAAGGTCATCGGGATGGCTGCGCCGGAGAGCAGCGCGAGCAGGGTCAGCGCGAGCGTGAGGTGGGCCCCGCCGCTGAGCCAGTAGACGCCGGCGACGAACAGCGGCAGGCCCGGGGCGTAGGAGCTCGCCGGCTGGATCTCGTCCTCGGTCCCTGGCGGTCGGGCGTCGAAAGAGCCGTCGCGATAGAGGCTCTCCGCGATGCGGGCGTAGGCGCCCGCATCCGGGGGTGGAGGGGAGGGCTGGTCGATCGCGTAGCCGACCCGCAGGCCGAGTCCGGCAGCGGTGACGACGATCAGTACGGCCAGCGTCGCGAGCTTCCCGTTGCGGGCGGCGATTTCCACGCCGCGATGCTATGCGCGCCGCCGGGTCCCGTCCGAGGAGCCAGCAGTACCGTACCGCTAAGCGCCTTTCGATCCGGTTTGGTTGATTGTGCGGGTCGATCTGAGGATCTAGTCGAGCGAGGAGGTCCATGGAGTCCGTCAAGCCGGAACGGCCGCAGTATTGCGACATCGTGATGAAGGGCGGGATCACCAGCGGGGTGGTCTATCCGCTGGCCGCGGTCGAGCTGGCCGAAAAGCACGGCTACAGCTTTCGTAACGTCGGTGGCACTTCGGCGGGGGCGATCGCCGCTGCTGCGGTGGCAGCGGCCGAGTTCGGCCGTCGGTCCGGGTCGAACCCGGACGCCTATAAGCGCATTAAGGATCTGCCCAGCGAACTCGGCACGACGCTCACCTCGCTCTTCCAGCCCAGCGCTCGCATGCGCCCGGTCTTCAAAACGATGCTCGCCGGCCTCGGCGGAGGCATGCCGCGAAAGATCATCGCTCCCCTTAGGGGCTTCTGGCTGGAGGCGCTCCTCGGCGCGATGCTCGCAATCGGTCTGATTGCGATGGCGCTGCTGCTCGATGGGCAGCTAGGACTGCGGATCGCCGTTGGCATCGCCGGCGTGATCGCGCTCTTCGTCTTCCCCTATCTCGCGCTCGGTGCCTCGGCCCTGATCCGGCTCCGCGGCCTGCCCGACCATTACTTCGGCATCTGCTCTGGAAACGATCGCGGCGGCAAGAAGAAGAACCCGCCGCTGACCAGGTGGCTCGATGCCTTGATCGCCGAGCTGGCCGGGAGGGGGGCGGGACAACCGCTCACCTTTGGTGACCTCTGGGACCTCGAGCCCGGTGGCGAGGGCGCAGGGGAGGAGCGCGGCGTCGACCTGCAGATGATGACCACGAACCTGAGCCAGGGCCGGCCCTACTCGCTGCCGTTCGAGGGCGGCGAGGAGCTCTGGTTCGATGCAGATGAGTTCCTTGACCTCTTCCCGAAGCCGATCGTCGAGCATATGGTCAGCCACTCCAGCGACCGGATCGACGCCTGCGGCAGGACCCTGCATCGGCTGCCCGAGTCACGGAACCTGCCGATCGTCGTCGCCGCCCGGATGAGCCTCAGCTTCCCGCTGCTGATCGCGGCCATTCCTCTCTACGCCCTCAACGACGCACCCAAGGTCCCCAGCCCGACACCCGAGCGCTGCTGGTTCTCCGACGGCGGCATTACCAGCAACTTCCCGGTCCACTTCTTCGATTCGCCGCTGCCGCGCTGGCCGACGTTTGCGATCAACCTGATGCCGCTCGCGCCCGATCGAAAGCTCAGCAAAGTCGAGCGCGAGAACGTCTGGATGCCCGCGAGCAACCGCGAGGGCGTCGACGAGGCTTGGGTCGGCTGGGAGGGTAAGGCCAACCGCAAGCAGATCTTTGCCTTCGCGAGCTCGATCTTCCGCACTGCGCAGAACTGGATCGACAACCGACAGATGCGCGGCGCCGGCTATCGCGACCGGATCGCCCACGTCCGCCTATCCAAAGACGAGGGCGGGATGAACCTGAAGATGAAGACGGAAGACATCGAGCGCCTCGCCGACCGCGGCGCGGCGGCGGCGTCGATACTGGCGGAGCGGTTCGGCCCCGCGCCGCCAGCCGAGGTGAAGCTCACCTGGGACAACCAGAGGTGGATCCGCTACCGCGCCTACATGGACCTGCTCGAACGCAAGGGCCTCGAAGCGCGTCGCGGCTTCCTCGATGGCAGCACGGGCACGCCCCTGCACGAGCTCAGCGCCAGCCCTCCCGACTTTCCCTGGCAGGGGCAGGCACAAGCCAATCTCGCACTTCCCGCGACCTGGGCGCTCGTGACCATGTTCTGGGCCTGGGATGCGTTGGGCGTCAGCTTCTCTGAGGGCGCTCCTTCGCCGCCCACCGAGCCCTGGTCAATACCGCGCGTGTAGCTCGCGCAATGTCGCGCCGGTCCGCTACGCTGCCGCGACTTATGCGCGTTCTCATTCTTGGGGGCGACGGCTACCTGGGCTGGCCGACGGCTTTGAGGTTTTCGGCTCGCGGTCACGAGGTCTCGGTCGTCGACGATTTTTCCCGCCGTCGCTGGCACGAAGAAGCCGGCACCGGCTCGCTGACGCCAATCGGCGCTCTCGACCAGCGCATTGCCACCTGGAAGGAGCTCTCCGGCGAGGAGATTCGCAGCTTTGTCGGCTCGGTCCAGGACGGCGACTTCCTCGACAGCGTCGTCGCTGAGACCCGCCCCGAGGTCGTCGTCCACTACGGCCAGCAGGCATCGGCCCCGTACTCGATGGCCTCGCGCGAGAAGGCGGTTGAGACCCAGTACGCAAATGTGATCGGCAACCTCAACCTGCTCTTTGCGATCCGTGATCACGTGCCCGATTGCCACCTGGTCAAGCTCGGCACGATGGGCGAGTACGGCCAGCCCGAGATCGATATCGAGGAGGGCTACATCGAGATCGAGCACAAGGGGCGCAAGGACACCCTGCCTTTCCCCAAGCTGCCCGCCTCGCTGTACCACTGCTCCAAGGTCCACGACTCGACCAACATCCACTTCGCTTGCCGGACCTGGGGCTTGCGCGCCACTGACCTTAACCAGGGCGTCGTTTACGGAATCGAGACCGAGGAGACAGCCCGCGACGAGCGCTTGATCACCCGCTTCGACTACGACGAGATCTTCGGCACCGTGCTTAATCGCTTCTGTCTGCAAGCGGTGATCGGCCATCCGCTCACCGTCTACGGCGCCGGCACGCAGACGCGCGGCTTCCTCAACATCCGCGACACGCTCGCTTGTGTCGAACTCGCCGCGGAGAACCCTGCCGTGGCCGGCGAGTTCCGCGTCTTCAACCAGTTCACCGAGCAGTTCTCGGTGCTCGAGCTGGCTCAGTTGGTCAAGCACGCTGGCGAGCACCTCGGCTACGCGGTCGAGATCCAGCATTACGAGAACCCGCGGGTGGAGAAGGAAGAGCATTACTACAACGCCGTCCACACCAAGCTGCTCGACCTCGGCCTCGAGCCGACCCTGCTCGGCGAGGAGCTGGTCGAGTCGATGATCCACGCGATCGAGCGGCACAAGGGGCGGGTGATCGAAGGTTCCATCGATCCCAAGACGCGCTGGAGTCCAGGCGCGCCCGTGAAGCTGTAGGCGCGGCGGGTCCTGTCACCGATCTGGTGCCACCACCCCGCTGCGGGGGCGGCTGCGCCGCCTCCTCGGGGGTGGTCCCCCAGATCGGCGCCACCCCCCGCGAGCAACGGCCGTAGCAGACGAAAACGCCTGGTCGGTGGGCATGGGCTCGCTGGTAGCATCGCCTCTCAGATGAGAGCTGCGGACGCACTAATGCAGAGCCTCAAGGCCGAGGGCGTGGAGCACGTCTTTGGGATTCCGGGTGGGGCGAACCTGCCTACTTATGACGCGCTTGTTGATGCTGATTTTCGGCACATCCAGGTGCGCCACGAGCAGGGGGGAGGTCATGCCGCGGAGGGGTACGCCAAGGCGTCTGGAAAAGTCGGGGTCGCCTTTGCCACCTCTGGCCCGGGGGCGACCAACCTCGTCACCGCGATCGCCGACGCGATGCTGGATTCGGTGCCGACCGTCTTCATCACCGGCCAGGTGCGGACCGAGCTGATCGGCACCGACGGCTTTCAGGAGGCCGACATCCTCGGCGCGACCCTGCCCTTCGTCAAGCACTCCTTCGCGGTCACCGACCCGCGCCAGATTCCCGAGTACGTCCACGAGGCCTTCCACGTGGCCTCGACCGGCCGACCCGGGCCCGTCCTGCTCGACATCCCGCAGGACCTCTCAAGGGCTGAGATCGACTACGCACCGCGTACCGAGCCGGTCGACCTGGCCGGCTACAAGCCGCCGCACGGGGGCAACATCAAGCAGATTCGCATCGCTGCCAAGGCGATCGCCAACGCGCGCAAGCCGATCCTCTACACGGGCGGCGGGGTGGTCAACGCCAACGCTTCCGAGGAGCTGCGCGCGTTTGTTGCCTCCGACCGCTTCCCGGTCACCTCAACCCTGATGGGCCTCGGCTCCTACCCGGCCTCGGGCGAGCAGTGGCTCGGCATGCTGGGTATGCACGGCACTCGCGCCGCCAACTACGCGATGGACGAGGCCGACCTGATCGTCGCGATCGGCTCTCGCTTTGACGATCGGATCACCGGCAAGCTCTCCGAGTTCGCTCCCCACGCCAAGTTCATCCACATCGACATCGACCCGGCGGAGATCTCGAAGAACGTCCCCGCTCACATCCCGATCGTCGGCGACGCCAAGCTGGTGCTGCCCGAGCTGACCCGCGAGTACAAGGCGCTGCAGACCGACGCCTCGCGCCTCGACGGCTGGTGGAGCCAGATCAAGGCTTGGCAGGACGAGTACCCGCTGCATTACGACGAGGGCACCGACGGCGAGATCAAGCCGCAATACATGATCGAGGCGATGCACCGGGTGACCGGGGGCGACGCGATCATCACCTCGGACGTCGGTCAGCACCAGATGTGGGCGGCACAGTACTACGGCTTCGAGAAGCCGCGGCGCTGGATCAACTCCGGTGGCCTCGGCACGATGGGCTTTGGTCTGCCGGCTGCGGTCGGCGCCAAGATCGCCTGCCCTGACGACACGGTCGTCTGCCTCGCCGGAGACGGCAGCCTGATCATGAACTGCCAGGAGCTGGCGACCTGCGTCGCCGAAGACATCCCGGTCAAGGTCTTCCTGATGAACAACGGCTACATGGGCATGGTCCGCCAGTGGCAGGAGCTCTTCTGGGACCGCCGCTACAGCTCGGTCGAGATGGGCCCGAGCCCGGACTGGGTCAAGCTCGCCGAGGCCTTCGGCGCGACCGGACTGCGCTGCGAGGACTCAGCCGACCTCGAGCAGACGATGGCGAAGGCGCTGGAAACTGATGGCCCAGTACTGCTCGACGTTCGTGTCTCGCCCGAGGAGAACTGCTTCCCGATGATCCCGGCCGGCGCCGCCGCCAGGGACATGGTGGGCTGATGGAGGCGGGAACTCCACAGGTCGTGAAGTTGGAGGAGCTGCGCGTCCCCGGCCAGCTCAGTGGCCGCAAACACATCCTCTCGATCCTGGTCGAGAACAAGCCGGGTGTGCTGGCGCGCGTCGCCGGCCTTTTCTCGCGGCGCGGCTTCAACATCGACACGCTCGCCGTCGGGCCGACCGACGATCCCAGTATCTCCCGGATCACGCTCACGCTCGACGGTGCGGTGCACCCGATCGATCAGGTGACCAAGCAGCTGCACAAGCTGGTTAACGTGCTGAAGATCCGCGATATGGAGCCGGAGGAGACGGTGGCCCGTGAGATGGCGATGTTCAAAGTCTCCGCCGCGGTCGAGAACCGCGCCGAGATCATCCAGTTCGCCGAGATCTTCCGGGCCAAGATCGTCGACGTCGCCCGGCGCACGGTGACGATCGAGGTAACCGGCTCAGCCGACAAGATCGAGGCCTTCGAGCGGATGATCCGCCCCCACGGCCTGATCGAGATGGTCCGCACAGGCGAGATCGCCATTGCTCGCGGCGGCGACTGAGTCCCTTCTCGGCAAGCTGAACGTCGCTGTTGGGCGGGCGGCTACCCGTGGCCGCCGGACGATAGTCAGTGCTACGGAGCCCGTCAGCGGGGTCGATTCCTGCGCGGCTGTCTTTGCCTCGCGACTCGCTTCCGATCGCTGGTTCTGTTGGGAGCAACCGGATCGCGAATTTGCCCTCGCGGCGCTTGGTACGGCCCATGAGGTGACTTCCAGGGGCAAGGGCCGCTTTGCCGACGTCGCCCGCGGATGTCTCGGCGTCGAGGCAATCGCCGACGAGCCCCCGGGCCTTCCCGCTGGTGCCGGGGCGGTTTGGGTGGGTGGCTTTGCTTTCGACCCCGAGGGGGGCGGGTCTTCGGCCTGGTCCTCGCTTGCGCCGGCTTCGCTCGTGCTGCCGGAGCTCTCGCTCTGCCGCAGCGGCACGCACACGTTCCTGACCCTCAATGCGGTGGTTCGGTCGGGGGACGATGCGGGCGAGAAGGTTGCGGCGCTGGAGGCACGCCTCGCTGGCTTGCGCGACGACCAGCTGCCGCTGCTCGATCCCCATCCGACGTCGCGAGTGGAGATCAGCAGCGTGCGGCCGCCGGACGACTTTGAGCGGATGATCTCCGCCGCCACCGGGCGAATCCGCTCCGGGGAGATGTCGAAGGTCGTGCTGGCCCGCGAGGTGCTCGTTTCTGCCGGCGCCGCGCACGACCCCGCCGCCGTCTTCGCCGCGCTGCGCGAGCAGTTCCCCTCTTGCTTCTGCTTCTGCTGCGGCACCCCCGAGGCGGCTTTCATCGGAGCAAGTCCCGAGTTGCTGCTGCGGCGCTCGGGCGCGAGCGTCTCGACCGTTGCCCTCGCCGGCTCAATCCGCCGCAGTTCCGACCCCGCGGTGGACGACCACCTGGGTGAGCAACTGCTGCGCAGCGACAAGGACCGCGAGGAGCACAAGATTGTCGCCGAGCGGATCGCCCGCTCGCTGCGTCAACACGCGGTCTGGGTTGAGGCAGCCCCGGATCCCGAGATCATCAAGGTCGCCAACATCCAGCACCTGGCGACGCCGATCGTCGCTCAGTTGGCCGAGCCTCGCTCCGCTGTCGAGCTTGCCGGCATGCTCCACCCGACGCCGGCCGTCGGCGGTGAGCCGTGGTCAATCGCGTCTGGAGTCATCGACGAGCTCGAGCAGATGGACCGCGGCTGGTACGCCGGTCCGGTCGGCTGGATGGACGCCACCGAAGACGGCGAGTTCTGCGTCGCCCTGCGCAGCGCCCTGCTGCGCGACCGCGAGGCCCACCTCTACGCCGGAGTCGGCATCGTCGCCGGCTCAGACCCCGCCGCCGAGCTGGCCGAGACCGAGATCAAGCTCGGCGCTCTGCTGCCGCTGCTGGCGGAGTGAGCTGTGGGCGGCGTCGCCTCTCCGGCGATCGGGGTCGCGGGCCGTGCAGGACGCGGCCGATCGCCGAGTGGCGGACAAAGACGCCGTAGGCGGGGAAGATCAGGCCGAGAGTGACGAAGACCAGCAGGATCAGGCGCAGGCCATCCGGCATCGGGATCTCGAAGAGGATGAGTCCCACTACGACCATCACCGGGAAGTGGCTCAGGTAGATCCAGTAGGAGGCGTCTGCCCAGTAGCGCAAGCGCGGGTTGGGCCCCCGCAGAAAGCGCCGCGCAAGGCCGGGCAACCCGAACGCCAGTGACCAGGTTGCCACCGAGAGCAGCAGCAAGGCGAGCAGATGAAAGACCCGGCTGGTGCCGATCTCGGGCTTGCCCTGCAACAGATAAAGCGCCAGTGCCGGCGGTACGGCCAGCATCGCAAGGGCGACGTAGCGTTGCGGGCGCAGTTCGATAGTTCCTCGCAGGCCCTCTGCGGCGAACAGGAGCCAGCCGCTGGCGAAGAAGAACCCGTAGTAGGCCAGCAGGTCCGGGTGTGGCAGGAAGCTCACTGACGGCGCCTCGGCAATCCAGGTCGGCTGCCAGTAGAGGGAGAGGGCGCAGGGAATGGCGAGCAGCAGCGGGCCAGCCCAGTGGGAAAGCAGGCGGGACCCCCACCTAAGCAGTAGCCGCCGTGCTGTCGGCAGCCTGGCGAGCGCCCACCACGCGAACAGTGCCGTCGCGTAGAGGATTGCCAGGTACCAGAGGAACCAGACGTAGGAGGGATGAAAGTCAACGAGTGCCCCGGCGCCCGTGGGCCGCAGGCTGATCTCCATCTGGGATTGCACGAGCAGGTCCAGCGGGGGAGCGACAAGCAAAACGACGGCGATCATGGGGACGCCAATGCGAATGAGGCGGTTGTGCAGAAGGGCGCGGATTCCCCGGGCGTCGAGCAGTAGGGCGGCGAAGAAGCCGGCGACGAGGAAGAAGAGCGGTAGGCGGAAGACGTGGATCAGCCAGTAGGCGGTTCGCTCGACCCCGTTCCAGCCCCCGTTGCTCAGCCCGATCAGCGCCAAGGCATGAGCCGGCAGGATGAGCAGCATGGTCAGGGCCCGCAGGGCGTCGAGGTGGTGAAGGCGTTCGCTCACCTTGCGATCGTTTCGCTCACCGCGTCGCCGAGCCTTCGGTGCAGCTCGACACTGGCCTGCCGGTCAACCGTCACCTCGATCAACCCCGTACCAGCGGCCAGCGCCACGGGCAGGTCCACCAATGCCTCAATGCGGCGGTGGGGAAGGTCGAAAAGCTCAGCGGCCCGTGCCAGGTGGATACCACGAGGGGTGCCGAGCAGGGCCTCGAACTCCTGATTTGAGAGAGCTTCCGCCTGCGGCAGGAAGCCGAAGATCCCGCCCCCGTCGTTGTTGATGACGACAATTCGTGCCGGGTTGGAGACGTCCCGCAGTGCTGCGAGGCCACCGATGTCGTGCAGCAGGCCAAGGTCTCCCGTGATGATCGTGGTCGGTCGGCCGCTCGCATGGGCAGCGCCGATCCCGGACGAGATCAGCCCGTCGATGCCGTTGGCGCCACGGTTGCAGAGAAACGTCGCGTCGCCATCCGTCGCGGGAAGAAATGCCTCCTGGTCGCGGATCGGCATGCTCGAAGCGGTGTAGACGAGGTCTCCGTCCTGGTGCGCGTGGCCGAGAGCAAAGTGCAGTGCCGGCTCGGAGATATCGCCGTCGGCCAATGCGATCTCGATTGCAGCCCGCGCAGCTCGCTCGGCATCGAGCCACCGCTGCGGCGCTGGGCGCTCTTCCTTCTCGACCCGCACCGCCCAGCCGGCCGCCAGCTCGGTCGGGTCGGCCCTCAGCACGGCTGCCGCTCGGTTCGTGGGCTCGTTCCAGCCACCGTAGGGGTCGACGACGATCTCCTCGGCGCCGCTTGCCGCCAGCCAGGTACGCAACGGCTTGCTGGTCGGCATCTCGCCGAAGCGCAGGACCAAATCGGGTGCGACGCTGCGGGCGAAGTGCTCGTCGCGCAGCAGTAGGTCGTAGGTCGAGATCACGCTCGAGCGGTCGTGGGGACCGCAGCGCAACTGCGACGTCGGCTCGGCGAGGATCGGGAAGCCGGAGGCCCGAGCGAGGTGCGTAAGCGGCTCGCGTAGCTCTCGGTCGAGCTGGCGGCCGGCAACGATCACGCCGGAGATCGCGTCGCCGATGTGTCCCGCCATCTCGTCGAGCAGGAAGGCCGAGGGCTCGAGGTCGATCGAGGTGACCGCGGTCAGCGGCCGCTCGCCACGCCCCTCCAGCGCCAACGGATCGGTAGCGGTCACTGCACCGTCGATCGGGATCGGAGCCAGCGGCTCTCGCCACGGAAGGTTCAGATGAACCGGTCCGGGCCGTGGCTCTCCTCGTGCCGCCGCGAGCGCACGGCAGGCGACCGAGCGGTAGTGGAGGAGACCCTCGTCGTTGGCCTCGTGGGTGCCGACTTCGCAGAACCAGCGCACCGAGGAGCCATAGAGCTTGATCTGGTCGATCGTCTGGCCGACGCCGATTCCGCGCAGCTCGGGCGGACGGTCGGCGGTCAGGGCGATCAGGGGCAGCGCCGACTCATCCGCCTCGTGGATCGCCGGGTGATAGTTGGCAGCGGCTGTGCCCGATGTACAGAGCATCGCCACTGGAGCGCTGCTTGCCTGTGCCGCGCCAAGCGCGAAGAACGCCGCGGAGCGCTCATCGACGATCACGTTCACCTCGATCTCGGGTTGCCGCCAGAGGGCGACCGCCAGCGGCGTGGAGCGCGAGCCAGGGGAGATCACCGCATGGCGCAGGCCGCCGCGCGCCAGCTCCTCGACGAAGGCTGAGGCAAGCGCCGTGTTGCCGTTGGTCAGGTCCATGCGGGGAGACTATGGCGACTTATCCCCTCTATAGAGCAGATAAGTCGCCACGCCCGATCAGAGGCGATGGGCTGCGAGTGCGTCCTCGTCGATCTCGACCCCGAGGCCGGGATCAGGAGGAAGGTGCAACTTCCCGTCGCGCAGCTCGCACTCGACGGAGGCGATGCTCGATGCGAAGAGCCGCTGGGTAGCGAGACCGTGGGCAAAGCGCGGGCCATCGCCGCCGGCTGCATCCAGCGTTTGCGCCACCTGGCCGGCCGCGGCGATTCCCACCGGGCCGTCGAGGGCGCTGGAGATATAGGAGGGCATCACCTCGGCGATCTCGATCGCCTCCTCTGGTCCGCCGACCTTGGAGAGCTTGGTGGCGGCGACGTCGCAGGCGCCCATCCGTGCTGCCCGCTCGGCGTCCACGCACGTCTCGATGCTCTCGTCGCCCGCAATCGGGATCGATGTCGCCGCGCCGATGTCGGCGAGCGCATCCAGGGAGGAGGCGGGCTGCTCGACCAGCTCGATCCCGAGCGGCTCGATCTCGGACAGAACCCGCACAGCCGTCTCCACGTCCCAGGCGGCATTCGCGTCGACGCGAATTCGCGCTTCGGGTCCGACCGCGTCACGCACTGCCCGCACCTGTCGGAGATCGTCGCCGGCGCCGAGCTTGAGCTTGAACGTGGTGAACCCCTCTCCGGCCCAGCGCTCGGCATCCGCGGCGACACTAGCCGGCTCTCCCGCGACCAGCGTCGCGTTGCACTCGACCGCTCGCACCGTCCCGTTCACTGGCGCGCGCTCCGCCGCGACCCGCCGTCCGCGCAGGTCCAGCAAGGCGGTGAGGGCGGCGCAACGCGCCGGCGCAGAGAGCGCGGTGGCCCGATCGCGCAGGGTGGCCTCATCGAGGGCGGCGTGTGAGGTCAGCGCTTTCAGCTCGTCCACGACCTGCATCAGACCCGTGCCTCCGCGCAGGCTGAGCGGCACCGCTTCGCCCAGTCCGACCAAGCCCTCCTCGCTGCGCACCCGCAAGAGGACCATCTCGCGCCGCCGCAGGCTGCCGCGAGCCGTCACGTAAGGCTCGCGAAACGGCAACGCATAGGGAATGACTTCCCCTTCGGCGATCCTCATACCGGAAGGTCTACGCGAACTGCATCAAATTCTCTACCTGCTGGCGCGTGAATTTGATGCAGTTCGGCCTAGGTGGCTAGCAGCAGGCCGGCGGAGACGAGGAGGCTGAAGGCCGCGAGCAGGGCGCCGGTGGCGGCCAGGGCGCCGTTGAGGGAGGGGCCGTCTGTGCGGTTGGTCATCGTCCGCATCGGCCCCACCGCCATCGGCAGGGCCAGCAGTCCGATCAGCGGCAGCCAGCTGCCAGCGCCGATCGCGAGCGAGATCGGCAGCACGACGAAGGCGCCGAGCACGAGCAGTCGGTAGAGGACGACGGCGTTGTGTCGGCCCATGCGCACCGCGAGGGTCATCTTGCCCGCCCGCCGGTCCGTCTCCAGGTCGCGCACGTTGTTGACGACAAGGATCGCGGTGGCGAGGAAGCCAATTGCGATCGAGAGCCCCAGCGGCAGTGCGTCGAGCCGCTCCAGCTGCACGTAGTAGGAGCCGTTGACGGCGATCAGGCCGAAGAAGAGGAATACGAAGACCTCTCCCAGGCCGGCGTAGCCGTAGGGGCGCGGACCGCCCGTGTAGAGGACGCCGGCGGCAATCGAGGCCGCGCCGATCAGAAGGATCACAATGCCCGCCACCACGGCCAGGTAGATCCCGCACGCGACCGCAATCCCAAAGGCGATCCAGGTCGCGTTCAGCACCCGCCGCGGCGTCACCAGCCCGGCCGAGGTCACCCGCACCGGTCCCAGCCTGTCCGCCGTATCGGCCCCGCGCCTCGCATCCGAATAGTCGTTCGCCAGGTTCGTGCCGATCTGAATGAAGATTGATCCGACGAGGGCTGCCAGGAACGCTCCGACCCTTGGAAGCTCCCCAGCCCATTCGACGGCCGCGGCTGTCCCGACAAGCACTGGAGCTATCGCTGCCGGCAGGGTTCGTGGCCTCGCTGCCATCAGCCAGATCCTCATCGTGTCTCCTCCGTCGGCCGTGTCCGCGTCTCGCGCGGGTGGCGTGGGGCAGGGGGGTCGAGGACAGCCCGTGGACTGCCCGCAGGCCCCCCTGCCCCATGACAGGACCCGCGCGCCAACACCCTCACGGCCGCCTCGGAAACTTTGAGAAGTCCGGCTGACGCTTGTCCTTGAATGCCTCGCGGCCCTCGCGCGCCTCCTCGCTGCCGTAGAAGAGCAGGTTGGTGTCATGCGCCAGCTGCTGGATCCCGGCGTAGCCGTCCTCGTGGGCATTGAAGCTTGCCTTGACCAGGCGCAGGGCAAAGGGCGAGAGGGCGAGCATCTCGCGGCACCAGGCCACGGTCTCTGCCTCGAGCCGGTCGAGTGGTACGACCGTGTTGACCAAGCCCATCTCGAGCGCCTCCTCGGCGTCGTACTGCCGGCACAGCATCCAGAACTCCTTGGCCTTCTTGGTCCCGACCAGGTCCCGGAGCAGGGAGGCGCCGAAGCCGCCATCCCAGGAGCCGACCCGTGGCCCGGTCTGCCCGAAGCAGGCGTTGTCCGCGGCAACCGTGAGATCGCAGCAGAGGTGGAGGACGTGGCCGCCGCCGATCGCGTAGCCGGCCACCATCGCCACCACTGGCTTCGGCAGGCGCCGCATCTGCACCTGCAGGTCGGTGACGTGGAAGCGGCCGAGGGAGGCTCCCTCGGCGACGTATCCCGTGTCGCCACGGACCTGCTGGTCGCCGCCCGAGCAGAACGCCTTATCTCCCTCGCCGGTGAGGACGATGACGCCGACCTCGGTGTCCTCGCGGGCAAGCTCGAGCGCGGCGGCGACCTCGACCAGCGTCTGCGGGCGGAAGGCGTTGAGGACCTCCGGCCGGTCGATCGTGATCTTGGCGATCCCCTCCGCCACCTCGTAGCGAATGTCGCCGTACTCAGCAGCGCTACACCACTCGATCGGCGCGTAGAGGTTCCCTTCGGGCCGTGCTCCCTTGTGACGTTTGGGCATGATGGGCACGATATCCCGCCGATGAAACTCGACGACTGGCTGGCCCAGAGATCGCAGAGCTGCCCCGAGCGAACCGCCCTCGTCGCGGATGGCTCTGAGGTGACCTACGCCGAGCTCGAGGCCGAGGCGACCTGGGTGGCCCGTCGCCTGATCGCTCACGGCGTTCGGCGCGACTCGGTCGTTGCGATGACGATGCACCCGCGCCGCGAGCAGATCGTGATGGTGCACGCGCTGATGAAGGCCGGGGCAGTGCTGCTGCCGCTCAGCCCGCGTCTCTCAGCCGAGGAGCGGGCCGCGGTGATCGCGGCCGAGGAGGCGGCCGTCGACCTCGACGACGCCGGCGAGCTAACCCAGACCGAGGCCGACCTGCCGCTACTGGGCGAGCACGACATGGACGATGTCGCCAGTCGCGTGCTGACCAGCGGCAGCACCGGCGTCCCCGATCCGGTCGGACTCACCTACGGGAACTTTCTCTGGAGCGCGGTCGGCTCTGCCTTCAACATCGGGGTCGAGCCCGAGGATCGTTGGCTCTGTTGCCTGCCGCTCAGTCACATCTCCGGCCTTGGCATCGTCATGCGCTCGGTGATCTACGGCACGACCGCGGTGATCCACGACGGCTTCGACGTCGACCGCGTTGCGGCGGCGCTCGAGCGGGAGGAGATCACCGTGGTCTCGCTGGTGACGACGATGCTGACCCGCCTCTTGGAGGCCGGCGCTGATCTCTCCCGCCCGCGGGCGATCCTGGTCGGCGGCGGGCCGGTTCCCGAGGATCCGCTCGAGGAGGCACTCGGCCGCGGTGCCACGGTCGTGCAGACCTACGGACTGACCGAGACCTGCTCGCAGGTGACGACGCTCGCGCCGGGCGACGCGCGCCGCAAGCTCGGCTCGGCTGGTCGGCCCTTGCTCACGACCCACCTGCGCATCCAGGATGGCGAGATCCTCGTCCAGGGCCCCACGGTTGCGCCGGGCCGTTCCGACGCCGACGGCTGGCTGCACACCGGCGATCTCGGCAGCATCGACGAGGAAGGTTTCCTCTACATCGAGGACCGCATCGACGACATGATCGTCACCGGAGGCGAGAACGTGGTTCCGGCCGAAGTGGAGAAAGTGCTGCTGCGGCACCCCGAGGTCGCCGACGCCGCGGTCGTCGGGCGGGACGACCCCGAGTGGCAGCAGGCGGTCACCGCGATCGTCGTGCTCCGCGACGGCTCGGAGGTCAGTCCCGACGCCCTGCGCCGACACTGCGCCGAGTCGCTGGCGGGCTTCAAGGTGCCAAAGCGCGTCGAGCTGGCGGCGGCGCTGCCGCGCACTCCCTCCGGCAAGCTGATGAGGCGCGCCCTCCGCTAGCCTGCCGCCCATGCCCAAGGACATCTTCTACGACTCAGACGCTGACCTTTCGCTGCTCCAGGGAAAGACCGTTGCCATCCTCGGCTACGGCTCCCAGGGGCACGCGCACGCACTCAACTTGAAGGACTCGGGGGTCGACGTCGTCGTCGGCCTGCGCCCGGATTCCTCCAGTCGAGCCAAAGCCGAAGAGGCGGGGCTCGAGGTGCTCGACATCGCCGAAGCCGCCAGTCGCGGCGACGCGGTGATGATCCTGCTGCCCGACGAGAAGCAGGCCGAGGTTTGGGAGGCCGAGATCGCCGACGGCATCGCGCCCGGCAACCTGTTGCTCTTCGCCCACGGCTTCGCGATTCACTTCGAGCAGATCGTGCCGCCCGCCGGTGTCGACGTCGGCATGGTTGCTCCCAAGGGCCCGGGCCACCTGGTCCGCCGCCAGTACGAGGAAGACCGCGGCGTCCCCTGCCTGATGGCGGTCCAGCAGGACGCCACGGGCAACGCGCACGGCCTCGTCCTCGCCTATGCCTCGGGCATCGGCGGCGGCCGCGCCGCGGTGATCGAGACCACTTTCAAGGACGAGTGCGAGACCGACCTCTTCGGCGAGCAGGCGGTTCTCTGCGGCGGTGCCTCAGAGCTCGTTCGCGCCGGCTTTGAGACTCTGGTCGAGGCTGGCTACGACCCCCGTCTTGCCTACTTCGAGTGCCTACACGAGCTGAAGCTGATCGCCGACCTGATGTACGAGAAGGGGATCCAGGGCATGCGCTATTCGATCTCCAACACGGCAGAGTACGGCGACATGACCCGCGGCAAGCGCGTCATCGGCGAGGAGTCCCGCGCGGCGATGAAAGAGATCCTCGGCGAGATCCAATCCGGCGAGTTCGCCCGCGAGTGGATCGCCGAGAACCGCGCCGGCGGCGAGAACCTTTCCCGCATGCGCGAGGAGGGCAAGAACCACCAGGTCGAGGGTGTCGGCAAGGAGATGCGCGACAAGATGCCCTGGATCGAGCAGGAGTTCTAGGGACGCCTCAAGTTGAGGTGTGGGGGAGGTCCGGTGGCCCTCTCCCTGAGACCGTTGCGCAGCAGGTCCGCTCGAAGCTCAGAAGCGTGGTCCCCAAGCCTCATGGAGAGGGCCACCGGACCTCCATTCAAGCTTCAGATTAAGGATCGACCCTGTGCTCGCAAGTGGGTCGCGCCGGCCTTCTTGTCTGGGTGGAGCGACCACGAGCGCGTATTGGGGATCCGGTCCCCTCAGCGATGCGTCTCGCCCTCCGGCTGACGGCCGTCCCGCCCAACGTAGCCGTCCTTGCCGCCGACGATTACGTAGACGGCGTCTTCGGTGTCGCTGAGGTTGTGCAGCTTGCGCACGGTCGAGGCGGCTACCCAGGCGAGGCCGCCCGGCTCCATCTCGTGCTTGGTTCCGTCACCGAACTCGATCGCGACGTGGCCACTGTGCAGGAAGTACAGCTCCTCCTGCTCGTCGTGGTAATGACCGCCGGTCGAGTAGGAGGGCGGCAGCACGATCGCGTTGACGCCGAAGGCGGTGACGCCCAGCTCCTTACGGATCTTGCGGAAGCCTGGCCCCTCGCCGAGATCGCTGAGGTTGGCGACGGCGTAACCGTCGCCCTTGCTGATTGATTGCTCGCTGGTCTCGCTCATGCCGGGGCAGCCTAATAACCTGTCGCCTCCCGTGACTCCTTCGACCACCACCGTCCAGATTCCCAGCGAGCTCAAGCCCGCCGACGGCCGCTTCGGCTGCGGGCCGTCGAAGGTGCGACCCGAGGCGCTACAGAAGCTTGCCGCGCAGTCGAAGCTGATGGGTACGTCGCATCGTCAGGCGCCGGTGCGCGACCTCGTTGGCCGTATGCGCTCGGGCCTGGCCGATCTCTTTGGGCTTCCGGATGGTTACGAGATCGCCCTTGGCAACGGTGGCACGACCGCCTTCTGGGACGCTGCTTGCGCTTGGCTCGTGCGTGAGCGTGCTCTGCACCTCACCTACGGCGAGTTCTCACAGAAGTTCGCCAAGGCGACTGCCGGGGCACCGTTCCTCGACGATCCGATCTTGGTCGAAGCCGAGCCGGGCGACGCGCCTGCACCGGTCGCAGATTCGGCCGCCGATGCGATCGCCTGGGCCCACAACGAGACCTCGACCGGCGTGATGGTCCCGGTCCAGCGCCCCGCGGACGCCGGCAATGCGCTGGTCCTGATCGACGCCACCTCGGGCGCCGGCGGACTGCCGGTCGATGTCAGCGAGGCAGACGTCTATTACTTCGCGCCGCAGAAGGCATTCGGAGCCGACGGCGGCCTTTGGCTGGCACTGCTGAGCCCCGCCGCGATCGAGCGGATTGGCGAGCTCGACGGCGCCGGCGGTCGCTGGCAGCCCGGCTTCCTCTCGCTGCAGACCGCGCTCGATAACTCGCGCAAGGAGCAGACCTACAACACGCCGGCTCTGGCCACCCTGCTGCTGCTCGCCGATCAGGTCGAGTGGATGCTCAGCGGCGGCGGTCTCGATTGGTGCGTCGGGCGCACCTCCGCGTCGTCGGGTCACCTCTACGGCTGGGCCGAGGAATCGGACGTCGCAACCCCCTTCGTCGCCGACTCCGCCAAGCGCTCACTGGTCGTCGGCACGATCGATTTCGACGACGCCATCGACGCTGCCGCCATCGCTTCGACGCTGCGCGGGAATGGCATCGTCGACGTCGAGCCCTATCGCAAGCTGGGGCGCAACCAGCTGCGCATCGGCATGTTTCCTGCGGTCGAGCCGGCAGATGTGGAGGCCCTGACCGCCTGCATCGATTGGGTGGTCGAGAACGTGGGGGAGGCGCGTAGATGAAGGTCCTAGTCAAGGAGAAGATCGCCGACTCCGGCGTCGATCTGCTGCGAGAGAACTTCGAAGTCGATCTCGGTCTCGAGATGTCGGACGCGGATCTGGCCGAGGCGATCGGTGGCTACGACGCGATCCTGATCCGCTCGGCAACCAAGTTGACCCCCGAGCTGATCGACCGGGCCACGAACTTGAAGGTGATCGGCCGCGCCGGCACCGGCGTCGACAACGTCGACATCCCCGCCGCCACCCGCCGCGGCATCGTCGTCGCCAACGCGCCCGAATCGAACTCGGTCGCGGCGGCTGAGCACACGCTCGCCCTTGCCCTTTCCCTCTTCCGCAATGTGCCGCAAGCGCACGGGGCCCTCGTCGACGGGCGCTGGGACCGCGCCAAGTACAAGGGCTCCGAGCTCTATGGCAAGACGATCGGGATCGTCGGCTTCGGCCGCATCGGCCAACTGGTCGCCAAACGGGCCCAGGCCTTCGAGATGGACGTCGTCGCCTTCGACAAGTTCGTCTCGGCTGAGCGCTTCCGCGAGCTCGGGGTCGAGGGCGCGGAGAGCCTCGATGATCTGTTCGGCCGAGCCGACGTCGTCACTGTTCACGTGCCCAAGACCCCCGACACGATCAACCTGATCGATGCCGATGCCATCGCCGCGATGAAGGACGGGGTGCGGATCGTCAATTGCGCTCGCGGTGAGCTGGTCGACCTCGATGCCCTCGTGGCCGGTCTGGAGGCAGGCAAGGTGGGGGGTGCCGCTCTCGACGTTTTCCCATCCGAGCCCTTCACCGAGCACCCTGTCTTTGCCCGCGAGGACGTTGTCGTCACGCCGCATCTCGGTGCCTCGACGGCCGAGGCCCAGGATCGCGCCGGGGTCGTCACGGCCGAACAGGTGACGGCGGCGCTGACCGGCGCAGTCGTCACCAACGCGGTCAACATCGCCGCGGTGCGACCCGAGGAGATGGAGGCGCTCTCGCCGTTCGTGCCGCTCTGCGAAAAGCTCGGCCGGCTGGCGGAGGGCATCGGCGAGGGACCCGTCGATCGGGTTTCGGTCGAGTTCCGCGGCAAGCTCTCCCAGTACGACACGCGCCTGCTCGGCATCGGCGTCCTAGTCGGGATCCTCTCCGGCCACACGGAGGAGCCGGTCAACCTCGTCAACGCGCCGCAGATGGCCGAGGAACGTGGCATCGAGCTGGTCGAGACGAAGGAGTCGAGTTCGGAGGACTTCACCGAGCTGGTCACGGTCAGGATGCGCAGCGGCTCCGAAGAGGTCGAGGTGGCCGGTACCGGCGTCGGCCCGCGCAACGAGCCGTACCTGGTCTCGGTTTGGGGCGAGAGCTTCTACCTGCCCTTCGCCGAGCACATCGCGGTATTTCGCTACGCCGATCGCCCCGGCATGATCGGCCGGGTTGGCACGATGTTCGGCGAGGAGGGCGTCAACATCGTCTCGGCCGCCGTCGGCGCCGAGGAGGACGGCGAGCGCGCGGTGATGGCGCTGACCACCGACGCCCCGGTCAACGACGAGACGATCGGCAAGATTCTCGAGGTCGACGGTTTCACCACCGGCCGCTCCGTCGATCTTTAGGTCTCGACCGGTCGAGTAGGGTCTCTCGGCGTGAAGGCCGTGGTGCAGACAGGGAACGGTGGACCCGAGGTCCTCAAGGTCCTCGAGCGGCCAGATCCACCCGTTGGTCCGGGAGAGGTCCGCATCGCCGTAAAAGCCGCCGGGATCAACTTCGCCGACACGATGGCGCGCATGGGCCTCTACTCCGACGCGCCAAAAACTCCCTGCGTGATGGGCTATGAGGTGGCGGGAACGATCGAGAGCATCGGCGAGGGAGTGAGCGAGCATGTCGTAGGTGACAGGGTTATCGCTGGCACTCGCTTTGGCGGCCAGGCCGAGTTCGTCACGGTCCCCGCGGATCAGGCTCTTCCGATGCCCGAGCGGCTCAGTTTCGAGCAGGGCGCGGCTTTCCCGGTCAATTACGGAACCGCGTACGCAGCGCTGATCATCATGGGCAGCCTGCGCGAGGGCGACCGGGTCCTCATTCACGCCGCCGCCGGTGGGGTTGGGATCGCGGCGACGCAGATCGCCCGCAACGTCGGCGCCACCAAGATACTCGGCACCGCGTCGCCCCAAAAGCACGACGCGATCCGAGCGCAGGGTGTGACCGACCCGATCGACTACCGCAGCAAGGACTTCGAGGCCGAGACGATGCGGATCACCGACGGAGAGGGGGTTGACCTCGTTATCGACGCAATGGGGCCGACCTCCTTCCGCAAGGACTACCGCGTGCTCCGCCCCGGGGGGCGAATGGTTATGTACGGCCTCTCCGAGGTGACCAAGGAAAGTGGCCGCGACATCCCAGCCGCCCTCAGCAGCCTTGCCAAGATGCCGCTAGCGACGATCCCCTGGTGGAAGAGTCTGGCGCTGATGAATGAGAACAAGGGCGTGTTCGGCCTCAACATGCTCAAGTGGTGGGAACGCGAGGGCAGCCTCGACCGAGTCACCGAGCCACTGATGGCGGATCTGGAGGCGGGGCGCCTGGAGCCCGTCGTCGCCGAGGCATTTCCCTTCGAGCGAGCCGGAGAGGCACATCAATTCATCGCGGAACGCCGCAACGTCGGCAAGGTAGTGCTGTTCCCTAGTTAGGCCTGCGGCGCGGCGCGGGGGCATTTCTGATGAAGAAGGCGATTCTGATCATGCTGGCGATCCTGGCGGCGCAGTCCGCCCCGGTCGCGCAGGCCGAAACCACCTACACCATTGTTTTGGCTGGAGGGGCGACGGAGAGCATGATTCGCATCTGGCTGACCCCGGACGGGCGCAGCTACGTGATCGACTCGGTCGCGCCACTCGAAGTCGGCGGCACGATCTGCGAAAACACGCCTGGGATGCCAACCGAGCTGGTTTGCAAGGCGCCGCTCGTTGCAGGCTTTGAGGTGAACGCCGGAGAGGGAGATGACACCGTCACCGTCGCCAGCGCGGTCGAAGTGCCAGTGACGATGCGGGGCGGGCCGGGTCGGGACATCCTGATCGGCGGCGGCGGGCCCGACAAGCTGATCGGCGGCGACGGCAATGACAAGCTCGCCGGCCGTGGCGGCGACGATCTCGTCTTCGGCGGCGAAGGCAACGACGAACTCTTCGGTGGTAGCGGCGACGACATTGTCCGCGGTGGCACGGGCCACGACACTCTGACCGGTGGCACCGGCGAAAACGTCGTTCGCTCGTCGCAGCGTCTGGAGTTCTAGGCCAGGGTTTCCTCGGCCGGGCGTCGACCGAGAAGGCGACCGCCGACAAAGAAGAGCGCGACCAGGAAGCCGACCAGCGAAAGCGCAGCGTCGAGTCTGAAGGCCGCTTGGATGCCGTCGACGAACGATTCCTGGGCGGAGAAGACGGTCGTCGTCAGGCCCAGGCCGATCGAGCCACCGGCGATCTGAAACATGTAAACGATGCCGCCGGCGAGGCTGGTCTGCGATTCGTCGACGGAGGTGACGCCGGCCGTAGTCGCGGTCGGGTAGAAGCTGCCGATTCCGATCCCGAGCACGACCATTCCCACAATTAGCGAGCTGTAGTGCGAACGGTCACCGACGAGCGAGAAGGCGAAGGGGGCAATCGTGATGCAGAGAGCCCCGACCGATGCCAGCACCTTCGCCCCCAGTCTCTCGTAGAGCGGGCCGGCGACGAAGGAGACGCCGGCAAAGGTGGCGAGGAACGGCAACATCCCCAGCCCCGCTTCGAGCGGTGAGTAGCCGAGCTGGTGCTGCATGAACTGCGGCAAATAGAGCAGAGCGGCAAAGAAGGTCGCCGACATCAGCAGGATCGCTAGGCAGGAGGCGCGGAAGCTCTCATTGGCCATCACCTCCCGCGGCACCAGGGCGGCTTTGCCGGCGCGACGCTCGATCGGCACGAAGGCGATCAGCAGAACCGCGGAGAGGATCAGTAGGCCAAGTACGCGCGGGTCGCCGATGCCCCAGTCGTCGACCTGGTCAAGCGCGACCAACAGCGCGACGAGCCCGACCGAAATCGCCGCAACCCCCGGGTAGTCGATCCGCTGCCGGCCCTCGTCCGGCTCGGCGACTTTGACCAAGCGATAAGTGACGAGTACCGCGAAGATCGAGATCGGCACGTTGAGGAAGAAGATCCAGCGCCAGCTGAGCGCGTCGGTGAGCACGCCGCCGATCAGCGGCCCGATCGCATTGCCCAACCCGGCGGCGCCGATGATGATCCCGCCCGCCAGCCCCGCCTTGTCTTCGGGCAGGAGCGCGTAGGTCATGCCGAGGATCGCCGGCCACATCAGCGCCCCGCCGATTCCCATCAGCGTGCGGCTCGCGATCAGCCAGGTCTCCGTTTGCGCCGCCCCGCCCAGGGCCGACATCGAGGCGAAGATCGCGGTGCCGAGGAAGAAGGCATTGCGCCGCCCGAACATGTCGGCGAGCCGGCCGCCGGTGACGATCATCACGCCGAAGGTCAACGCGTAGGCGTTGACCACCCACTGGATCGTGTTGACGTTCGTATCGAAGTCCTTCTCCATCGTCGGCAGGGCGACGTTGATCGCGGAGAAGTCGTTGGCGATCACCACCACTGCGACGCCCATCGCGAAGAGCGCGAACCAGGTAGAGCGGGGAATCGAGCTTGAAGATGCCTCGCTTGCGATGCGCTGAGCCTACGCTAAGCTGGGGCGACCGAATGACGCACCGGCTCAACAGCCTCGCGCTTCTCCTTCTCCTCCCCCTCCGGGGGGAATAGCGCTGGGCGGCGCGATAGCCGCGAGAGAAAAGGTCATTCGAAAGAAGCAGAGAAGGAGGAGGACCCAGTGGCATCAGCAGACGACGCAAACCGCGTCCACATCTTTGACACAACACTGCGAGACGGAGAGCAGTCGCCCGGCATCTCGCTGAACAAGGCCGAAAAGGTCGAGATCGCCCAGCAGCTCGCCCGCCTGGGCGTTGACGTGATCGAGGCCGGCTTCCCGATCACCTCACCCGGCGACTTCGAGGCGGTCGAGGCGATCGCTCGCAACGTCGAGGGGCCGACGATCTGCGGGCTGGCCCGGACCCATAAGGCCGATATCGACGCCGCCTGGGGGGCGATCAAGGACGCCGCCCGTCCCCGCATCCACACCTTCATCTCGACATCCGACATCCACATCGAGCACCAGTTGCAGACCGATCGCGAGGACGTCAAGGGCCAGGCGCGCGCCGCCGTGACCCTGGCCAAGTCTTACTGCGAGGACGTCGAGTTCTCGCCGATGGATGCCACCCGCGCCGACATCGAGTTCACCGCCGAGGTCTGCGCGATCGCGGTCGAGGAGGGCGCCACCGTCGTCAACATCCCCGACACGGTCGGTTATACGACACCCGAGGAGTACGCCGAGTACTTCCGGCGCCTGTACGAGTTGGTGCCGGCGCTGCGCGAGGTCGAGTTGTCGGTCCACTGCCATGACGACCTGGGACTGGCTGTCGCCAATTCCTATGCCGGCGTTCTGGCTGGTGCGCGCCAGGTCGAGTGCGCCGTCAACGGGATCGGTGAGCGCGCAGGCAACTGCTCGCTGGAGGAGATGGTGATGCTGGTCCGCACCCGCGAGGACGTCCACGGCCTCAGCACCGGGATCAACACCCGCGAGCTGGCCCGTACCAGCCGCATGGTCTCGCGCCTGACCGGCTACGCGATCCAACCCAACAAGGCCGTCGTCGGCCGTAACGCCTTCGCTCACGAGTCGGGTATCCACCAGGACGGCGTGCTGAAGGAGCGCACCACCTACGAGATCATGGACGCGACCGAAGTCGGTCTGGAGTCGAACTCGATCGTCCTGGGCAAGCACTCCGGCCGCCACGCCCTGCGCGACGCGCTGGAGCAGCTGGGCTTCAAGGTCGAGGGCAACGCCCTCAACGCCGCCTTCAAGCGCTTCAAGGAGGTCGCCGACCGCAAGAAGCAGGTGACGGCGCTGGACCTGGAGGCGATCGTCTCCGATGAGATGCGCGAGAAGGCCGATGCCCACGAGCTGGCCTGGTTCGAGGTCGAGGCCGGTTCGCGCCGCGAGCCACTGGCGCGAGTCGCCGTGAAGATGCCCTCTGGCGAAGAGGCTGTCGGGAAGTCGAGCGGCGACGGCCCGGTAGACGCGATCTTCCACGCGATCCAGAAGGCCGCCGACACCGAGTGCGATCTGCGGCAGTACACGGTAGAGGCCGTGACCGGGGGAGAGGATGCCCTCGGTCAGGTCACGGTGATGCTGCGCGCCGCCGGCCGCCTGGCCACCGGCCAGGGCGTCGCCACCGACATCCTCGAGGCATCGGCCCGCGCCTACGTCCGCGCCCTGTCGAATGCCCTTGAGGGCGCGGCGATCCGAGAGGCCGAGGCCGCCACGGCCGAGGCAGCGGTAGAGCGCACCCCGGGTCCGTAACGTCCCACTTCCGTCACACGCTGCGCACCACCCGTAGCGCCCGGGCTGCCACCGTCCGCGCATGCCCGCCGAGTCCGTCTCCACCCCCGATATATGTGGGCCGAGACGGACTCGGCGGATCGAAAGGGAGGTGGCGCGGCTTGCAGAGGAGCAGCATGGAGTTGTAGGGCGGTGGCAGCTAATGGATGTGGGACTGAGCGAGCGTGCTGTCGAGCACCGCGTCGCGGTGGGTCGGCTGCATCCGGTGGCGCGTGGGGTGTACGCCGTCGGGCACGGTCGAATCTCGCAGCTAGCGAGACGGATGGCAGCTGTGCTTGCCAGTGGACCTGGTGCGGTGCTAAGCCACCGGTCCGCGGCGGCGCTCTGGGGAATTCGTGGCCCGGTCGGCGGTGCCGTGGATGTGACAGTTCCGCATAGAAGCACTTCCTCGGATCGGATTCATCGCCACCTTGCTGCGCTGCCTGCCGACGAGGTCACGGTGCGAGAAGGGATCATCGTCACGACCGCTCCGCGCACGATTTTCGACTTGGCTGCCACGTCATCGGTCGACCGGATCGAGCACGACCTCCGACAGATCGAATATCTGCGGCTCTACGACCGGCTGTCCCTGCTCGATCTGGTCGAGCGTTACCCGGGTCGGCGTGGGCTCCGGAGGGTCCGGTTGGCGCTGACCCGTATAGAAACCCTGCCGGCAGGGCGCACAAGGAGCCCGTTGGAGGAACGGTTCCTGCCGTTTCTGCGGCGTCACGGCCTGCCACGACCGCGCCTCAATGACTGGATCATGGTCGGCGGGCACCGATTTCAGCTTGACTGCCATTGGGCCGGCACCGGGCAGGTTGTCGAGCTCGATAGCTGGGAAGCCCATGGCACACGATCTGCCTTCAGGGAGGATCGCGTTCGCGACCGCATTCTGCGTACCGCGGGGTATGAAGTAACTCGTATTTCCTGGGCTCAGCTCGATGATGAACCAGAGGCCGTCGCATCCGATCTTCGGAAGCTCCTCTCGCTCAAGAATTACAGACGTATGTGATAACGTACAGAAATCGTCGCTGCCACTGACAAGCATCCCGGCAAGGTCGCCGGTGCCGCCAGCGCCGGGCCTGCGATCGCAGCGCGCGTACGTGCGCTGCGAGAGGCCATGGGCTTGTCGTTGCGGGACCTCGGCGAGCGCTCCGGCGTCAGCGCGCCGATGCTTTCTCAGGTCGAGCGCGGGGAGACGAGCCCGACTTTGGCCGTAGCCGCCAAGATCGCCGCCGGGCTGGAGCTGACGCTCTCGCAGCTGCTGCGGCTCGACGAGGGTGAGCACGTCGCGGTCAGTCGCGCTGGGGACCGGCGTCAGCTGGAGCGTGGGGGGCACCGGTTCGAGGAGCTGACCCCACCGCTGCCCGGCCAGCGTGCCGACATCTCGTTGCACACGCTGGACGCCGGGGCGACGACCGGTGGCCGCGATGACCCGCCGATGCACGAGCCGGGAAGCCGCGAGACCGCGGTCGTGCTCTCTGGCACGCTGGTGCTCGTCGTCGACGGCACGCGCCACGAGCTGAGCGAGGGTGACAGCGTTACCTTCGATGCCGATTTGCCGCACCATTTTGAGAACGAAGGCGAGGAGCCGACAGGCTTCCTCGCCGTAATCGCCGCTGGGCTGAGGAGGGGCTAGCCAATGCCGCAAACCATGTTCGACAAGCTCTGGGAGGCGCACGAGGTCTCCGAGGGTCTGATTTACATCGACCTACACCTTGTCCACGAGGTCACCTCCCCACAGGCATTCGACGGCCTCCGTCTCGCCAAGCGCCCCGTGCGCAGGCCCGAGAAGACGATCGCAACCGCGGACCACAACGTGCCCACCGACGGCACAATGGCGGCGCGGCTGATCGCCGACGATCTCTCGCGAGTCCAGGTCGAAACGCTGGAGCGCAACTGCGAGGAGTTCGGCATCCCGATCTACTCGCTGGGCTCCGATCGCCAGGGAATCGTGCATGTGATTGGCCCGGAGCTGGGCGTGACCCAGCCCGGCATGACGATCGTCTGCGGCGACAGCCACACCTCGACCCATGGCGCTTTCGGTGCCCTTGCCTTCGGCATTGGCACTTCCGAGGTCGAGCACGTCCTCGCCACCCAATGCCTAGTGCAGAAGCGGCCGAAGACGATGCGCATTTCCTACGGCGGCGACTTGGGCACAGGCGTCACGCCGAAGGACCTGATCCTGGCGACGATCGGGCGTCTCGGCACCGGCGGCATGGTTGGCCACGCGGTCGAGTACGCCGGGCCGGCGATCGAGTCGCTTGCGATGCCGGGCCGAATGACGATATGCAACATGACGATCGAGGCCGGCGGCCGAGCGGGCATGATCGCCCCCGACGAGAAGACGATCGAGTGGGTGCGAGGCCGCCCCGCCGCCCCACAGGATTTCGACGCCGCCACCGAGCGCTGGAGGCAGCTTCCGACGGACGAGGGTGCGAGCTTCGACACCGAGGTCGAGATCGACGCCGCGGCGATCTCGCCGATGGTGACCTGGGGTACGACCCCGGGCATGGTGATCGAGGTCACGGACACCGTGCCCGATCCGGCGGCGATGGACTCGCCGGCCGACCGCGAGTCCGCAGAAAGAGCGCTCGCCTATATGGCGCTGGAGCCCGGTACGCCGATGACCGAGATAGCGCCGGAACGCGTCTTCATCGGTTCCTGCACCAACTCGCGAATCGAGGATCTGCGCGAGGCTGCGGAGATCGTCGATGGCCGCAAGGTGGCCTCTTCGGTGCGGGCGATGGTGGTGCCGGGTTCACAGCAGGTGAAGGCGACCGCCGAAGCGGAGGGCCTGCACGACGTCTTCCGCTCAGCGGGCTTCGAATGGCGCGAGGCCGGATGCTCGATGTGCCTGGGTATGAACCCCGACATCCTGATGGAAGGCGAGCGCTGCGCCTCGACCTCGAACCGCAACTTCGAGGGGCGCCAGGGCAAGGGCGGGCGCACCCATCTGGTCAGTCCCAAGATGGCGGCCGCCGCTGCGATCGAGGGTCATTTCGTCGACATCAGGGATTGGAGCTAGGCATGCGACCGATAGACGTGATCGAGGGCAAGGTCTCGGTGCTAGACCGGGCCGACGTCGATACCGACCAGATCATCCCCAAGCAGTTCCTCAAGCGCGTGGAGCGGACCGGCTTCGGCGAGTTCCTCTTCTACGACTGGATCCGCGACGGCGAAATCGAGCTGGAGCCGAACCCGATCCTGGTCACGGGACGCAACTTCGGCTGCGGCTCCTCGCGCGAGCACGCTCCCTGGGCACTGGAGGACTTCGGCTTCCAGGCGATAGTCGCGCCTTCCTTCGCCGACATCTTCTATTCCAACTGCACCAAGATCGGCCTCTTGCCGGCGATCCTCGACGAGGAGCATTGCCGCGCCGTCGCCGAAGCGGGGGAGGCCCGGATCGACGTCGACGATGAGACGGTCACCTGCGCCGCTGGAGTCTTCGAGTTCAAGGTCGAGCCAGACGTCAAGCATCGGCTGCTGGGCGGCCTCGACGACATCGGCATCACCCTCGAGAACGCCGCTGCGATCGACGCCTTCGAGCGGTCGGGCGGGGCCGAGCTCGGCCCGGTGACGACGGCGCTCTAGAGAGCCAGTATGGCCGGCCCGATCAACACCGGCCCGCGCGAGTGGGACGCGGAGACCTACGACGCGATCTCCGACCCGCAGTTCAGCTGGGGAATGGAGGTGCTCGAGCGACTCGAGCTGCGCGGCGACGAGGACGTGATCGATGCCGGTTGCGGCTCCGGTCGCGTTACCGAACAGCTGCTCGGGCATCTGCCGCGGGGCAGCTTGCTCGCCGTCGATGCCTCCGAGGGGATGGTGGTCAAGGCAAGGGAGCGGCTGGGAGAACGGGCCTCCTATCTCGTCGCCGACCTCTCCGAGCTACAGGTCGCTGAGCCGGTCGACCTGGTCTTCTCAACCGCGACCTTCCACTGGATCCTCGATCACGAGCGTCTCTTCGCCCGCATCCACGCGGCGCTGCGGCCTGGCGGGCGGCTGGTCGCGCAATGCGGCGGGCTCGGCAACGTCTCCGAGCACGCTCGGGCGATCGCGACGGTCGCGACCCGCTCCGAATTCGCATCCCACTTCGGCGGCATGATCGTGATGTGGAACTTCGCCGGGCCGGAGGAGACCGAGGCGAGGCTGCGAGCCGCGGGCTTTGGCGAGGCTCGCTGCTGGCTCGAGCCGAAGCCCGTCACGCCCGCCGACCCTCTGCGCTTCACGATGACGGTGACGCTTGGCCCTCACCTGGCGCGACTTCCCTCGGAGCTTCGCCAACCGTTCGCCGAGGCGGTGCTCGAGCGCTCGCCCGATCCGCTCACGCTGGACTACGTGCGTCTCAACATCGAGGCCCGCACCCCTGCCTGAAGGTGACGGCCCATGAGGCCGTCACCTTCGACCCCAGCTCAGGTGGCGAATTCGCCGGTGTTGACCCACTCCTCTTTGATCAGCACCCACCAATCGACGGCCAGACGCTGCAGAACGTACTCATACGGCAGCCAGCCGTAGCCTTTCTCGCCCCAGCCGGTGCCCCAGGAATTGCGGATCAGGAGCGCGCCTTTGGTCTTTTTCGATCCCGAGGATTGGGGGATTTCAAGGCCGTCGTCGTAGCCGACCGCCACGACTGCATGACCGCCGGCGACTTTGTCGCTCGCGGCCGGGAACGGGATCCTTCCCCCTTTGGCATTCCAGATCGACTGGTAGACCGTGAAGCCGAACATCGACGGAAGTTTCGAGGCGATGTGCGACTTGATCGCGGCCAGCAGCGCTTTCGGCTCCGTGCCGCCCGGGTCGAGGCGGTAGTAGGTGAGGGCCTGGAAGTTCTGCGCGAAGGCGTAGCAGAACGCCGGTGGCTCATCGTCGAATTGGGGGATCGAATAGGGCCAGTAAGCCTCCGGGGGCACTCCGAAGAGCGTCATCCCACCCATGGTGTTGCGCAGGAACGCGCCCGAATCGCCTTTGAACCCGGCAAGTTTTCGCGTCACCTTGTAGAGGAAGCGCCGCGACGCATCGATGTGTTTCCCGTGCGCCTTGCACTCGAAGTACTCGATCATTCCGACCCCCGCGTGGGCGGTGCAGGAGCCGAGCTGGCCCTGGTCCTCGACCGGCGAGCACCACGGCCGCAGGTCGGCTTTTGCCGGCAGTTTTTTGGGACCGAGTTTGGGGACGGAGGTTTCGGCGAGCAGAGACTTGACGTCTTTGTCGTCGGCGGTGCAATCGCGCAGGTCGGGATGGTCGGGGAGCCAACCCATGCCGCGCCGCTCTCCGTCGCCATCGATCAGGACGGTATTTCCCATGATGTCTCCTAACGAAATGAGTTTGCTGACTAATCGCGAGTCCTTTCACATGGAACGCTGGATGTCAACCTGCATCGACGACCCTTAGAGTGCGCGCGACGTGCCCGGTGCTACCCGCATAGTTCTCCTGCCCGGCGATGGCATTGGCTCGGAGATCGTTTCCGCCTCCCGCCGCCTGCTCGAAGCGCTGGGCGAGTTCGAGTTCAGCGAAGAGCTGATGGGCGGCTGCTCGATCGACGCCCATGGAACGGCACTTACCGACGAGGTTCTCGCCGCCTGCCGTGCCGCCGATGCCGTCCTCCTCGGCGCAGTCGGCGGGCCCAAATGGGACACGACTAACCCCGACGCACCGCGTCCCGAGCAGGGCCTGCTCGGTTTGCGCAAGGGAATGGGGCTCTACGCGAACCTGCGCCCGGTGCGGCCCAGCCCCGCCCTGGTTGGCGCCAGTCCGCTGCGAGAGGACCGCATCACCGGCACCGACCTGCTCGTCGTCCGTGAGCTGACCGGCGGCATCTACTTCGGCGCCAGCGGCCGCGACGGCGATTCCGCCCACGACACCTGCGAGTACTCGGCGGCCGAGATCGAGCGGATCTCTCGGGTCGGCTTCGAGGCTGCCCGGCGCCGCGCTGCGGACTCTGACCGCAAGCCGCGCGTCACCTCCGTCGACAAGGCCAACGTGCTCGAGACCTCACGCCTCTGGCGCGAGGTGGTCGGCCGCGTCGCCCCTGACTATCCGGATGTCGCCCTCGACCACCTGCTGGTCGACAACGCCGCGATGCAGCTCGTCTCCCGCCCGGCCGACTTTGACGTGATCGTCACCGAGAACCTCTTCGGCGACATCCTCAGCGACGAGTCGGCGATGCTCACGGGCTCGCTGGGAATGCTGCCCTCAGCCAGCCTCGGCGCCGATGGCGAGCCCGGGCTCTTCGAGCCGGTCCATGGCTCGGCCCCCGACATCGCCGGTCGGGGAATCGCCAACCCACTGGCCACCTTTCTCTCGGCGGCGATGATGCTGCGCCACGGCCTCGACCGGCCCGACGACGCCGCCCAGATCGAGTTGGCGGTTGACGCGGTGCTCGACCGCGGCCTCCGCACGCCGGACCTTGCTGGCGAGGGAGAGACCGCAGTCGGCACCGACGAGGTGACCGAGGCCGTGCTGGCCGAGCTCGGCGCCTAGGGCGCCGTCACCGCCCACTGGCCGTAGGCGAAGGTGCCTAGGCCGCCGTTTGTTTTGAGGCCGAACCCGAGCCGGGTGTTGTTCTCGACCGCCAATTCCGGCGTGCCGGATTCTTCGGTCGTGTAGACGCAGAGATTGCCGGCGGTCGCCTGTGGCGTCTGTTGGTTCCCCGAGCCGAGGCCCGAGCAGTTGGCGCTAGTTTCACCTTTTTTCAAGACGGTGACGGCTGGGGCGTTGAGCAGGGGGAACTGGTAGCTGACCGCCCCCCGGGCGTCGATGCCAAAGACCCCACGCAGCGTCTGGCCCGGTTTCAGCGTCGACAGCAGCGGCCCGATTTCATCGCTCAGCTTCGCCGTCGTCACCGAGCCTTTGCCGAGCTTGGCGCTGGTCACGGCTTCGTTGGCCAACTTCGGCGTCGTCACCGCTTCGTTGTTCAGCTTGTTGGTCGTGACGACGCTGTTCTTGATCGTTTCGGCGATCACCGAGCCTTTCGCCAGCTTGGCCGTGGTCACGGCTCCGTTGCCGATGTTGCCGGGACCGACCGAGTTGGGGCCGAGCTTGCCGTTGATCACCGACTTCGGCGCCAGCTTGGCACTGGTCACCGCCTGCTTGCGGATCTTGGCCGCGGTGACGGCGCCGCGCTTGAGCTGGTTGGGCCCGACGCTGTTGCGGGGCAGGCCGGCGGCGACGGCGACACCGCCGAGGGCGATGAAGAGGGCCATCGTGGCGATCACGTTCGAATAGCTGAGTCTCTGGCGAACTGCGGTGAGCATGGGGGAGTCTCCTTTGCGGTTGACGCGGTTCTCTTCTTGGCTTGGCTCGAATGACCTTGCGCTATCGGGCATACTTCCCCGAACATGGATACGGCCGAGTTGATTTGGCATAACGGCGAGTTCGTGCCCTGGGAGGACGCCAAAGTGCACGTCCTCACCCACGCGCTGCACTACGGGACCGGCGTCTTCGAGGGCGTCCGCTGCTATGAGACCGAGCGCGGGCCGGCGATCTTCCGCCACGCCGATCACCTCGACCGCCTCGCCAAGTCCGCCGAGCTCTACTACCTCGCTCTGCCCTACTCGACCGAGCAGATCGGCGAGGCGACCCGCGAGCTGATCCGCCGCAACGGCCTCGGCTCCTGCTACATCCGCCCGCTTGCCTTCCGCGGCTACGGCAGCCTCGGCCTCTACGCGACCGACGCGCCCGTCGACCTGATCGTCGCCGCTTTCCCCTGGGGCGCCTACCTAGGCGAGGAGGGTCAGAAGCACGGCATCCGCGCCAAGGTCTCGAGCTGGCGCCGTATCGGCCCCGGCGGACTGATTCCCCACGCAAAGGCCTCAGGCCAGTACCTCAACTCGATCCTGGCCAAGACCGAGTCGACCAACGCCGGCTACGAGGAGGCGATCCTGCTCGACGAGCGCGGCTTCGTCTGCGAGGGCTCCGGCGAGAACATCTTCCTCGTCCGCGACGGCCAGATCGTCACGCCGCCGCACGTCGCCTCAATCCTCGACGGGATCAACCGCAAGTCGGTGATCCAGATCGCCCGTGACCTCGGCTACACCGTGGTCGAGCGCGACATCGCCCGCGCCGAGCTCTACCTCGCCGAGGAGATCTTCCTCACCGGCACCGCCGCCGAGCTGGTGCCGGTGCGCGAGATCGACGACCACCCGATCGGCGAGCCCGGCGAGATTACCCGCCACGTGCAGGCAAAGTTCGTCGACGCGCTCTGCGGCCGCGCCGAGGAGTACCTCGAGTGGCTCGACTTCGTCGAGGTCCAAGCCGGGGCAGACGAACCAAGTAAGGTCAGTTCCTGATGCAGCACCGTTTCGAGGCAATCGGGCGAATTACCGCAGCCGCCTAGCGGCTGGCACGGCGATGCCGTGTGAGCGGGTCGAAAGGCCCTCACCCCGATCTCTCGAATCGAAAGGCATCAGATGGAACAGGTAAAGCTCTACGACACCACCCTCCGGGACGGCATGGGCGGTCAGGGCATGTCGCTCTCGGTAGAAGAGAAGCTGAAGGTCGTCCAGGCTCTCGACCGGCTCGGCGTCCACTTCATCGAGGCCGGCTTCCCCAGCTCCAATCCCAAGGAAGCCGAGCTTTTCACGCAGCTCGCCCAGCTCGAGCTAGAGCAGGCGACGATCGCCGCGTTCGGGATGACCCGTCGCCGCGGTCTCAAGGCAGAGACCGATTCAGCCCTGCGTGAAGTGGTTTCCTCTTTCGCGCCCGTCGTCTGCCTGGTTGGGAAGAGCTGGCGGCTGCACTTGGAAAAGGTGACGAGGGTCTCGGATGACGAAAACCTGGCGATGATCGCGGACTCCTTCGCCTTCTGCCGGGAGCACGGCAAGCGCTCCGTCTTCGACGCGGAGCACTTCTTCGACGGTTACCGTGACGACCCCAAGTACGCCCTCGCATGCGTTCGGGCCGCCGTCGACGCGGGGGTGGAGAACGTCACTCTCTGCGATACCAACGGCGGCAGCTTGCCCGGCTTCGTCGCCGAGACCACCGCTGCCGTTGTCGCGGAAGTCGGCGGCTCAGTCGAGATCGGCATCCACACCCACAACGACTCCGAGTGCGCGGTCGCCAACTCATTGGCGGCGGTGGGAGCCGGTGCGCGACTCGTGCAGGGCTGCGTCAACGGCTACGGCGAGCGCTGCGGCAATGCCAACCTGGCGTCAATCCTGCCGGCCTTGCAACTGAAGATGGGCTTCTCCGTCGTCGGCGGCGAGCAGCTCGCAAACCTTGCGCCGACCTCGCACTACCTTGACGAGCTCTGCAACATGGCCCCGAATCCAGATCGGGCCTACGTCGGGCGCAACGCCTTCGCCCACAAGGCTGGCATGCACGCCGCTGGCATCGCCGCCGACGCGCGCACTTTCGAGCACCTTGATCCGGAGCTGGTCGGCAGCAGGCGCGAGATCCTGGTCTCGGAGCTGTCCGGCAAGGCGACGATTCGCGATGCCGCCGAGCAGGCCGGCCTCGCGCTTGACGATGCCGCTGCCACCCGGGCGGTCGAGCAGCTTAAGCAGCGAGAGCACCGCGGATACCACTATGAGGCGGCCCAGGCCTCCTTTGAGCTGCTGCTGCGCCGCGAGGCAGGCGTTTACGAGCCGCTCTTCGAGCTGGAGAGCCTTCGCGTCACGACCGAAAAGCGCGAGGGCGGGCGGGTTGAAACCGAGGCGACGATCAAGGTCGTCGTCGACGGCGAGCGCTACGTCGAGGTCGCGGAGGGCAACGGGCCCGTCAACGCGCTCGACCGCGCCCTGCGGGCGGCGATCGGTGCCCGCCATCCCCATCTGGCCGACATCGAGCTGACCAACTACAAGGTGCGGATCCTCGACGAGGCTCATGGCACCGGGGCGGTTACCCGAGTCTTGCTCGACTCCACCGACGGCAAGCGGGAGTGGGGCACGATCGGCGTCTCCGAGAACATCATCGAGGCCTCCTGGGAGGCGCTGGTCGACTCGCTCGCCTACGCGTTCCAGCCGCAATGAGCGATTCGATCCCCCTCGCCAAGCCGGAAATCGGCGCTCGCGAGGAGGAGCTCGTGCTCGAGGTCCTGCGCTCGGGGCGGCTCTCGCTCGGGCCGATGGGGGAACGCTTTGAGCGCGCCTTCGCCTCCTGGCTTGGAGTCGACGATGCGGTCGCGGTGTCCAGCGGAACCGCTGGCCTTCACCTCGGCGTGCGGGCGCTCGGCTGGGGACAGGATGACGAGGTCCTTACCAGTCCCTTCAGCTTCGTCGCCTCGGCCAACTGCCTGCTTTACGAGGGTGCGCGGCCGGTCTTCTGCGACGTCGACCCGGTCACCCTCAACCTCGATCCGGCGGCGGCGGCAGCAGCAGCAGTCGGCGAGCGTACGGTGGGGATTCTGCCGGTCCACATCTTCGGCTACCCGGCCGCGATGCCGGAGCTGGAGGCGCTTGCGCGCAAGCATGACCTCGGGCTTCTCGAGGACGCCTGCGAGGCGCTCGGAGCGGTCGATTCAGAGGCTCAAAAGGTCGGCGCCAGGGGCAACGTCGCCACCTTTGCCTTCTACGCCAACAAGCAGATGACGACGGGGGAGGGGGGCATGATCGTGCCCGGCGACTCTGCGCTCGCCGCTCGCCTGCGCAGCGAGCGCAATCAGGGCCGCGCCGCCGACATGGGTTGGCTCGACCACGGTGGCCTCGGCTTCAACTACCGCCTTGCCGACGTCGCCGCGGCGCTCGGCGTCGCCCAGCTGGAGCGTCTCGACGCGATGCTTGTCGACCGCAGTCGGGTGGCGACCCTCTATGAGGATGGGCTGGCGGCGATTGACGGCGTGCAAGCCCCGATTGCCGGCCGTGACATGGAGAGGCGCAGCTGGTTCGTCTACACGGTGCGGCTCGATCCCTCGATCGACCGCGACGCGACTATCGCTCGCCTCGCGGAGCGCGGTATCGCCAGCAAGGCCTACCTGCCCTGCATCCACCTCTTTCCCCACCTGCGCGAGCTCGGCTATCGCGAGGGCCAGTTCCCAGTCGCCGAAGCCGCCTCCGCATCCTCCTTGGCGCTGCCCTTCTTCCCGGCGATGAACGAGTCGCAGGTGACGCGGGTATGCGAGGCTCTCGCCGAATCCATCCGCTGATGTCTCGCTTCCGCAAAGACCCAGACCCCCGCTTCTGGCGAATCAACCGCTCGATCGAGTTCGATTGGCGGCTGGCGCCGTACGACATCGACCAGTCGCAGGCGCACGCCCGTGGCCTCTGCGAGATCGGCGTCCTCAGCGGCGACGAGCTGCAGCAGATCGACGCCGGGCTGGAGTGGGTGCGGGCGCGCATGGGCGAGCACGGCTTCGAGTTCGCCGACGCCGACGAGGACATCCACATGGCGGTTGAGCGGCTTCTCGGCGAGGAGATCGGTCCGCTTGCCGGCAAGCTACACACGGGCCGCTCCCGCAACGACCAAGTGGCCACCGACGTGGCGATGGTCGTGCAGGCGCACTCGCTGCGCGCGATCGAGCTGGCCGGCGCCGCAATGGAGCGGCTGCTGGAGCTGGCTGAGCGACACCGCGATTGGCCGATGCCCGGCTACACCCATCTTCAGCGCGCCCAGCCCGTTTACCTCGGCCACCATCTGCTCGCCTACTTCTGGATGCTCGCCCGCGACGTGCTGCGCTTCCAGTTCGCGCTCGACAGCGCCTCGGTGATGCCGCTTGGCTCCGGCGCCCTCGCCGGGGTCAACTGGGATATCGACCGCAACGCCGTCGCCGATGACCTCGGCTTCGAGCACGTCAGCCACAACTCGATCGACGGTGCTTCCAACCGCGACTTCGTCCTCGACTACCTCGCGGCGGCCTCGACCTGCGCGATGCACCTCTCGCGCTTCGGTTCGGAGATCGTGATCTGGTCGAGCACCGAGTTCGGCTTCTGCGAACTCGACGAGTCCTTCTCCTCGGGGTCGAGCATCATGCCCCAGAAGAAGAACCCCGACTCGGCCGAGCTGCTGCGCGCCAAGAGCCCCCGTGTCGCCGCCAGCTACGCCTCGCTGCTGGGCACGATGCATGCCCTGCCACTCACCTATGGCAAGGACATGCAAGAGGACAAGGAGCCGCTCTTCGACGCGATCGACACGATCGAGTCATGTCTCGACGCGACCGAGGGAATGCTGGCCGGGATCGAGTTCGACCGCGAGCGCCTCGAGGCGGCCTCCGGCGACGAGATGCTCGCCGCCACCGAGATCGCCGATTTGCTGGTGCGCCGCGGCGTGCCCTTCCGTGAGGCGCATGGAATCGTCGGCGGCCTTGTCCGAGATGCAGTCGAGCGGGAAAAGTCGCTCTCGCAGTTGAGCGAGGACGAGCTTCGCGAGCGCTCCGATCAGCTCGACGGCTCCTTCTACGAGGTCTTGCAGCGCAGCAGCTGGCTCGAGTCAAAGCAAATCGAGGGCGGCACTGGCTCGCAGGCGCTTGCGGTACAGCTCGGACAGGCGCAAGAGACGCTCGGCGCGGTCAAGGCAAGGGCGCTCGAAGAGCGTTCGTGAGTGTCCCGGCCGCAGCCACCGACGAACGCCTCGACACGGCGTTCTTCGCTCGCTCGGTGCACGAGGTCGCTCGTCATCTGATCGGCTGCCGACTGTTCTTCGCCGGCTGCGGCGGCGTCATCGTCGAGACCGAGAGCTACGAGCGCGACGACCCTGCCTGCCACGCCTACGTCGGGCTGACCAACCGCACCGAGGTGCTCTTCGGCCCACCCGCCCGCGCCTACGTCTACCTCTCCTACGGTATTCACAAGCTGCTCAACTTCGTCGCCGAACCTGAGGGTGAGGCGGCGGCGGTGCTGATTCGTGCGCTTGAGCCGACCGAGGGCGTCGAGGCGATGAAGGCCCGCCGCGGCGAGCGTCCCGACACCGATCTCTGCTCGGGCCCAGGCAAGCTGACCGAGGCGCTCGGGATCGAACTCGAGCAGAACGACGCCGACCTGCTTGCCGACCCCTTTCTGCTCCTCCGGCCCGAGGCCGCCTGGAAAGCGCAGGTGCTGACCGGCCCCAGAATCGGCATCACCAAGGCGGTCGAGCGACCGTGGCGCTTCTGCGCGGCGGGTAATCCCAACGTCTCCAGGCCACACCCCAGTTCGGCGGGGGTTAGCCGGCGGTGATGCCGCCGCCCGTGGACGGTGCCGCCGGTTCGGCCGGTTCGGGCGCCGACGGTTGGGCGGCTTCGGGTGCTTCTTGGGGGGTAGCCGGTTCAACCGGTTCGCTTTCTTCCGATTCCGGTGCGGGTTCGCCGGATGATTCAGGCGGCGTGTACGTCGAGCCGCTGGAGTCCGAGGAGCTGGAGTCGCGCTTGCCCTCCTTCGCTTCGACTGCACGTTCGGTGCGGATCTCTTCCCAGGCCGAGATTACGCTGGCCCATATCAGCGCCGGGAAGGTGCCGCCCATCACCGGTCCGCCGTTGTAGAGAGTGGCCATGGAGGTGACGGTGTCGGCATAGCCGACCCAGACGCAGGCGGTCACTTCTTCGGTCGCTCCGCAGAACCAGGCGTCGCCGTTGTTCTCGGTCGTGCCCGTCTTGCCCCACTGGCCCGCGGCGCCGATGTCGGCGTTGACGCCGGTGCCGCTACTGACGACGGTTTCCAGAATGCTCTTCGCTTCTTCGGCGACTCCTTCGGGGATCACTTGCTTGTGGATCGAGTCGTTGTCGCCGTCCTTGATCGTCTGGCCGTCCTGGTCGGTGACCTGGGTGTATGCAACCGGGCTGTCGCCGGGCCGCGCCGCCAGCGTGCCGCTGACCCGGTCGCCGCCGTTGGCGATCGTCGTGTATGCGTAGGTCCAGCCGAGTGGGGTCACGCCGGGATCGATCCCGCCCAGAACCATCGCCGGGTTGGTCGAGATCGGGTCGTCATAGCCCGCCTTGTGGATCGTCGCCGCGATCGAGCGCGTGCGGTCGCCAACCGTCTTGCCCTTTAGTCCTTCGAGCGCGAGTTGGGCGTAGACCGAGTTGTCGGAGTAGGTCGTCGCCGAGACGATGTCACTGGTGCCGGCGTAGGCCCCCTCGTCGTTGGTCACGCGAAAGGTTTCCTGGTCGTTCTTGCCGAAATGGAATTCCTGTTCGGCCGATTCGAAGGTCGTGTACGGGGAGATGCCCTCTTCGAGGGCGGTGAGGAGGATGAAGGGCTTGATCGAGGAGCCCGGCTGACGGTGGCCCTGGGTGGCCAGGTTGAAGGGCTTTGTCTTGAAGTCGGGACCGCCGACCATCGCCTTGATGCCGGCGTTTTTGTTGTCGATCACGACCACCGAGGCGGTGGCGGGCGAGTAGCCGAGGTAGGAGTTGACCGCTTCTTCAGCCGCTCCCTGCAGGCGCAGGTCGATCGTCGACTTCACCTTGAGGCCGCCGAAGAAGGCCTTGGCGGCGCCGTAGCGTTCGACCAGCTGTTGGCGTAGCCAGGCGGTGAAGTAAGGGGCCTTGGAGTCGAGCGTCGGAGGCTCGATGTCGTCCGGCGAGGGGAGGGCCTGCTGGCGTCCTTCGTCGAACTGCTCGCGCGTGATGTAGCCCTGTTCGTACATCTTTTCGAGCACCAGGTTGCGCCGGGCGAGCGAGTTTTCCGGATAGAACTTGGGGTCGTAGGCCGAGGGCGAGGCGATGACTCCGGCCAGCATCGCCGCCTCCCACGGCTCCAGGACCGAGGCGCACGGCTCGTTCGGCGTCCCGCAGGTCGGATGGGCGGCGCCGAAGAAGGTGCGCGCCGCGGCCTCGATCCCGTAGGCGCCCTCGCCGAAATAGATCGTGTTGAGGTACTGGGTGAGGATTTCGTCCTTGGTCCAGTGGCGCTCCAGCCGGTAGGCGAGGGCGGCCTCGCGGAACTTCTGGAAGACCGTGCGGCTGCCCTGGGCTTCCAGGGCGTTCTTGACGAACTGCTCGGTGATCGTCGAGGCGCCCTGAGCCGCACTCTGGCTGAGGATGTCCTTGACCAGCGCCCGCCCTATCCCTTGGAAATCGACGCCGTTGTGCTCGTAGAAGCGGCTGTCCTCGATCGAGACCACGGCATTCTTGATGTTGGGAGAGATCTGACCGGAGGTGAGCAAGATCTTGTTCTGGTCGCTGGTCAGCGTCCCGATCGGTTCTCCCGACGCGTCGAATACCTCGCTGTTCTTCGATGCCTTGTACTGAGAGAAGTTGTAGATCGCCGGCAGGTCGCGTGAGACAGCGGCCATCATCCCGAAGACCATCGAGACCAGCCCCAGCACGCCTAGCCCCATTACAACGAAGAGGATGCGTAGCTTCTTGAGGCGCGGCTTGCTGCGTTCGCCCGCCAAGAGAGTGCGGCAGTCTAGCATTGGGCCCGTGGCGGACCTGACGCGCAACGCGGTCGACGTGCTGCCGGCGGGAATGCTGCAGGAGCAGCTGGCCGCCGGCAAGCCGCTGCGCATCAAGCTCGGCATCGACCCGACGACGCCAGACATCCACCTCGGCCACACCGTCGTGCTCGAGAAGCTGCGCGAGTTCCAGCGGGAGGGACATCAGGTCGTCCTCATCGTCGGCGACTTCACCGCTCGCGTCGGCGACCCCAGCGGGCGCTCCGCCCAGCGCCCGATGCCGTCCCCCGAGGAGATCGAAGCCAACGCCGCGACCTACCAGGAGCAAGCCTTCAAGGTCCTCGACCGCGAGCGCACCGAGGTGCGCTTCAACAGCGAGTGGCTTCGCATGGCGCCCGAGGAGCTGTTGGGCCTCTTGGCGCAGACGACGGTCGCGCGCCTAATCGAGCGGGACGACTTCCAGAAGCGCCTCGCGGCGGGGGCGCCGATCGCGGCTCTCGAGCTGCTCTACCCGCTGCTGCAGGGCTACGACTCGGTGGCGGTGGAGGCCGACATAGAGATCGGCGGCACCGACCAGAAGTTCAACCTGCTCTTCGGCCGCGATATCCAAACCGCCTATGGCCAGAAGCCGCAATCGATCATGACCCTGCCGATCCTGGTCGGGACCGATGGCAAGCAGAAGATGAGCAAGTCGCTGGGCAACTACATCGGCGTCACCGAGGCGCCGGAGGAGATGTTCGGCAAGGTGATGCGAGTACCCGACGAGGCGATGCCGGACTACTACCGGCTCGTGCTCGGCCTCGAGCCGGAGGCTGACCTTCCCCCCAACGAGGCCAAGCGAGCGCTGGCTCGAGGCATCGTCGATCGCTTCCACGGCGGCGACGCCGCAAAGGCTGCCGAGGATCACTTCAACCGACTCTTCGTTGAGCGGGGGGCGCCTGATGAGATCGAGGAGCTCGATTTGGCTCCCTATATCGGGGACGATGGAGGCGAGGTCCATCTGCCGCTGCTGATGGCCGGTGCCTTCGAGATCAGCTCGAGCGAGGCCCGTCGCTTGATCCGCCAGGGCGGCGCAAAGCTCGACGGGGAGCCGCTGCCGTCCGATAGGCTCGATCTCGCCGTGGTCGAACTTGACGGCCGCGTGCTGCAGGTGGGCAAGCGCCGCTTTCGCCGCCTCCGGGCCCCGGCCGATGACGTCTAGGCAAAGCGCCGCCACAGCGCTATACTCCTTCGTCCCTCTGGGCAAGGCCTGGTGCCTGGCCCATGCGTGAAGAGCGGCGAGTCCCGTCGCTCGAAGGCGCAGCGGTCTTTGAAAACTGAGCAGCGTGCACCCCGCGGACACTCGTGTCCGTGGGATGTTTGAGCCCGATCCACTCGGTGCGCCAGCGCGCCGGGTGGTCTGATTTACCCGTCATGCCGGTCGCCGAGTATGTGTACCCGGCGATTTGCAATTTGCCAGGCATGACAGCTCTCTGTAAGAAGTACCTTTCACGGAGAGTTTGATCCTGGCTCAGGACGAACGCTGGCGGCGTGCTTAACACATGCAAGTGGTGCGACGAACCAGGGCTTGCCCTGGGGCAAAGCCGCGAACGGGTGAGTAACACGTGAGTAACCTGCCCCGATGACCGGGACAACCCGAGGAAACTCGGGCTAATACCGGATGTGGTGCACAGGTTTAAGCCTGTGCACTAAAGGAAGCTTCGGCCTCCGCATTGGGAGGGGCTCGCGGCCCATTAGCTTGTTGGTGGGGTAATGGCCTACCAAGGCAACGATGGGTAGCTGGTCTGAGAGGACGATCAGCCACAC
>OY969812.1:0-90000 GCA_963703335.1 uncultured Solirubrobacterales bacterium | reverse complement strand
AAGGGAAACAACCCAGACCATCAGCTAAGGTCCCCAAGTACTAGCTAAGTGGTGAACGATGTCCGAGTGCATAGACAACCAAGAGGTTGGCTTAGAAGCAGCCATCCTTGAAAGAGTGCGTAACAGCTCACTGGTCAAGTGTTCGGGCGCGGAGAATTCAACGGGGCTCAAGCTAGTCACCGAAGCTATGGGTGTGCAGGCCTGCGGGTTCTGCACGCGGTAGGAGAGCGTTCCAGTTGCGAGAAGCGGATGCGTAAGCCTCCGTGGAGCGGCTGGAAGTGAGAATGCCGGCATGAGTAACGAAAGAGGGGTGAGACTCCCCTCCACCGTTTGTCCAAGGTTTCCTGAGTAAAGTTCGTCTGCTCAGGGTTAGTCGGGACCTAAGGCGAGGCCGAAAGGCGTAGCCGATGGCCAACAGGTTGATATTCCTGTACCACGTCGTTTCCGTTATGACCGATGGGGGGACGGGGAAGGGTAAGGGAACCCAGGCGATGGTCGTCCTGGGGCAAGCACGTAGCTAGTCGCTGTAGGAAAATCCGCAGTGGCGTTTTGACGCGAGGTGCGATGCCAGCTGGCTTGACCGCCGGCAAGTCCCCGATCCCATGCCTCCGAGAAAATCCTCTAGGCAGGATTCGCGTGCCCGTACCGATAACCGACACAGGTGGACAAGTAGAACATACTGAGGTGAGCGAGCTAACTCTCGTTAAGGAACTCGGCAAAATCGCCCCGTAACTTCGGGAGAAGGGGCGCCCCGTTAGGGTGAACTCCATACGGAGGGAGCCTGAGGGGGCCGCAGTGAATTGGTCCAAGCGACTGTTTACCAAAAACACAGGCCTCTGCTAAGTCGCAAGACGACGTATAGGGGCTGACGCCTGCCCGGTGCCGGAAGGTTACGCGGACTTGTTAGCGCTTCGGCGCGAAGCAGTGAAGCTAAGCCCCGGTAAACGGCGGCCGTAACTATAACGGTCCTAAGGTAGCGAAATTCCTTGTCGGGTAAGTTCCGACCTGCACGAATGGCGTAACGACTTGGACGCTGTCTCAACGAGAGGCTCGGTGAAATTAAAGTCTCGGTGAAGATGCCGAGTACCCGCAGCTAGACGGAAAGACCCCGTGAACCTTTACTGCAACTTGATATTGGAGTCTGGGGTATCTCGCTCAGGATAGGTGGGAGACAGTGAACCAGTGGCTTTGGCCGCTGGGGAGTCACCCTTGAGATACCACCCTTGGTAGTCTGGGCTTCTAACACCATGCCGTGATCCGGGTGGTGAACAGTGTCAGGTGGGCAGTTTGACTGGGGCGGTCGCCTCCTAAAATGTAACGGAGGCGCCCAAAGGTTCCCTCAGCACGGTTGGAAATCGTGCGTAGAGTGTAAAGGCAATAAGGGAGCTTGACTGCGAGACCGACGGGTCGAGCAGGAACGAAAGTTGGGCTTAGTGATCCGGCGGTAGCAAGTGGAAGCGCCGTCGCTCAACGGATAAAAGGTACTCCGGGGATAACAGGCTTATCGTTTCCAAGAGTCCACATCGACGAAACGGTTTGGCACCTCGATGTCGGCTCGTCGCATCCTGGGGCTGGAGTAGGTCCCAAGGGTTGGGCTGTTCGCCCATTAAAGCGGTACGCGAGCTGGGTTCAGAACGTCGTGAGACAGTTCGGTCCCTATCTGCTGTGGGCGTTGGAGAGTTGAGAGGAGTCATCCCTAGTACGAGAGGACCGGGATGAACGTGCCGCTGGTGTATCTGTTGTCCTGCCAAGGGCACCGCAGGTTAGCTACGCACGGAACGGATAACCGCTGAAGGCATCTAAGCGGGAAGCCGTCCTCGAGATGAGCTCTCCCATCCCCTTGAGGGAGTAAGACCCCTGGTAGACCACCAGGTTGATAGGCCAGCGGTGCAAGCGCAGTGATGTGCTCAGCCGACTGGTACTAATGGGTCGAGGGCTTGACGGATGTTTTTACCCTTTGGTCTGTGCAGTTTTCAAGCTCCACCGGGGCGGTCTCGCAAATTTCCGGTGGTGCATAGCGAGAGGGAAACACCTCTTCCCATTCCGAACAGAGCAGTTAAGCCTCTCAGCGCCGATGGTACTTGGAGGGCAACCTCCTGGGAGAGTAGGTCGCCGCCGGTTCTTTATTAGTTCGAGCCCGACCTAGCCGGTCGGGCTCGTTCTGTTTTGGGGCCGATTTGCAGGAGAAAACGGCGTACACGCCGTTCGTAGAGCGCCGGATCGACGTTCCACTCCTGGGTGTGGTCGGCCTCGGGAACGCGGTAGTAGGTCACCCACTTGCCGAGCTCCGCGGCGAACTCGTCGCTGTCCTCGATCGGGACGACGCTGTCGTCGACGCCGTGAAAGAGCAGGACCGGCAGATGGAAAGAATCGGCGTGCTGTAGAGCGTCGAGGCTGTTCCAATCCGGATCGATGCGGGCGTCAATGGTCCACTCGACGGGCAGGGAGAAAAAGCCGGGAAGGCCCATCTCTTCGGAGTTGAATGCAAAAATTGATTTCCAGTCCAGGGCGGGGGCGTCGAGAACGACGCCGCTGACGCGATCTCGCAGCGGCGAGCGCTGCATGAATTGGGCAATCAGCGCGCCGCCCATCGAGTAGCCGAAGAGGACCAGTTGGTGAGCTCCGTTTTGGATCGCATAACGCGAGGCGGCTTCGAGATCCCGCCACTCCGTTTCGCCCAGGTGGTAAAGCTCGTCAGGGCTCTCGGGGGCTCCGAGGTCGTTGCGGTATGAGATGAGCAGGATGGGGAGGCCCCTGCGGTGGAGGGCGGGGGCGATGCGCAGGCCGTTCTCACGATTGTCGTTGTGCCCGTGGACGACGATCGCCCATGTAGAGGAAGTCGGCGGCGAGTGGATTCCAGCTACACGGCGTGCTGGGATCAACCAGGCGGGCATCGAGCCCAATGGATCGGGGACATCGACGGATCGATAGGGAAGGCCTCGCGCTTCCCGTGGATTACCGGCGTATACGTTGCTTTCGAGGCCGGCTCCCTCCGTGCCGGGGACGAGATAGCCCCGAACGTCGGTGAGCCCGCGGGTAATGCCCTCGTCGCTCTCGCTGACGATCGGCCCGATGATCGCGTGTCCGGACTGCCATGCCAGACCGTAGTAACCCGGTCGCTCGCTTGCCTCCGAGCGAGACAGAGTGATCTTGCCCCCGGACACCGCCTCGACATCGACGGCTTCCGAGTAGGGCGAATGATTCGGGACCAGGGCGTCGGAGGAGAAATGCCAGGTGACGGCGACCGCTGCGCCCAGCGCCATGAGGAGCAGCACGACGGCAGCCGCGACAGCCCGGACGTGCTCTCGCAGCCAGGCGCCGGCCTTCACCGCTAGCGGTGGGTCGCGAAGCCGCGGTCGCCGCTGCGCCGTGTGCGCGAGCCGGCGGGCTGGACCCGGCGGCGAGACTGGCAGCTCTGCGCCTGCCTGGAGACCGGCTCGAGCCCGTACTCGCCAAGCGTTGCGAAGTCGATCAGCAGGTCGACTGTGTCGGCGAACCGCTCTGTGAGTGTTTGCTTAGAATCGAACATGAGTTCGTAATCTACGACCGGCCCCGGACGGTGTCAGTTTTCTGCAAACGGTCTTGCATTTCGTGCCTGGCAGGTCGCCTTTTAGAGCGTTCCTCGGCGGCGAAGCCGAGGACGAGGGCGGCGGTTACGGCGGGCTTCTCGACGTTGGGGGAGTGCCCGGCGCCGGCGATCAGCTTGGTCTCTGCCTCCGGGTATCCGGCACGGTACGCAGCCAGCGACTCGCTCGGATCGCTCGCGATCTGCTCCTCGGCGCCCATGATCGCCAGCAGTGGCTTACCGAGGGCCGCCGCGCGCTCCGGCAGGGCCTCCTCGCCCGTGTAATCGTCGAAGCCGTCGTGCGAGCCGGAGTAGGAGCTGTAGGTCATTCGCTTTACGTCATCGACGAATTCGTCGGGGACCTCAAATCCAGGAGCGAAGGCGACCTCGAGGCCGTCCCGAATCGAGAAGTCGGGCTTGATCCGCCAGAGGGCCTGGCCGATCATCGGCTTGAACGGCAGTTCGCCGATCAGGCCGACGTCGCCGTAGGACGTATCGGGAATGCTGTCGATCAAGACCATCCGCTCGACCAGCTCGGGTGAGCGTTCGGCGAGTGCCACGGTGACCGGACCGCCGAGCGAGTGGCCGACGACCTCGGCCCGGGTGACGCCAAGCCGCGCCAGGGCCTGCGCGACGAGATCGGCCTGGTCGGGAATCGAGTAGCCAGAGTGCGGCTTCTCCGAGCCTCCGTGGCCGAGCAGGTCTACGGCGACCACCCGGTGCGTACGGGCAAGGCGGGGGATCATCCCGTTCCACCAGTTGATCGCGCAGGTGAAGCAATGGATCAAGACAATCGGATCGCCGTCGCGCGGCCCGCGTTCGATCGCCTGCAGCTCGCCGCCGGACAGCTTCAGCAGGCGGCCGCCCGGTTCCGTCGCCTCGGCCGACTTGGTTTCGTGGTCGACGAAGACGGCGTTGAGCAGCAACAGGACAAGCAGCCCCGCCAGCACCCCGATAAGGATCTTCCAGCCTCTCCGCATCGCGCGTTACCCTAGCCGCTACTCATGGAGAAATTCGTCATCCAAGGCGGTACGCCCCTTTCCGGCGAGCTGACCGTCGCCGGCAACAAGAATGCGGCGCTGCCGATTCTGGCCGCCTGCCTGCTCACAGAGGAGGAGTTGCTGCTGCACAGAGTGCCGCGGATTCGCGACACCGAAGCGCAGCTGGCCCTGCTGGAGCGGCTCGGGGTCGAGGTGGAATGGACCGCGGACAACAGCGTCAGGCTCTGCGCCGCCGGGGTGACTCAAGTCGCTGTTGACGAGGAGCTTTCCAAGCAGATCCGCGCCTCATTTCTCCTCGCCGGCCCGCTGCTCGCCCGCTTCGGCGAGGCCCGAATGCCGCCGCCGGGAGGCGACTTCATCGGTCGCCGCCGCCTCGACGCCCACCTCGATGCGTTCAAGGACCTCGGCGCGCGCGTCGACGGCGATCGCTGGATCGAGCTGAGCGCTCCGGGGGACGGGCTCTGCGCCTGCCACATCTTCATGGACGAGCCCTCGGTGATGGGCACCGAGAACGCGCTGATGGCGGCGGCCCTGACCCAGGGGCCAACGACGATCTCCAATGCGGCCTGCGAGCCGCACGTTCAGGACCTTGCTCGTCTGCTCAGCGCGATGGGCGCCGAAGTCGAGGGCGTCGGCTCCAACGTGATGACCGTCCACGGCCGCGACCGCCTTGCCGGCGCCGAGCACACGATCTCCGCCGATCACATCGAGGTCGGCAGCTTCATGGCGCTTGCCGCGGCCACCGGTGGGGAGCTTCGGATTCGTGACGTCGAGCCAATCGATCTGCTGATGGTGCGGCGCCAGTTCCGCCGACTTGGGCTGCACTCGGAGATCGAGGGCAAGGACATGATCGTCCCACCTGGCCAGCAGCTCAGCGTGCAGGCAGACCTCGGTGACGCGATCCCGAAGATTGAGGACGGTCCCTGGCCAGCCTTTCCGGCTGACCTCACCTCGATCGCCCTCGCCCTCGCCACCCAGGCCGACGGCGAGATCCTGATCTTCGAGAAGATGTTCGAGAACCGCCTCTTCTTTGTCGACAAGCTGGTCGCAATGGGCGCTCGGATCACGTTGTGCGATCCCCACCGGGCGATCGTCAGCGGTCCGAGCCGGCTTCACGGTGAACGCGTCGAGAGTCCCGACATTCGCGCCGGCATGGCGATGCTCATTGCGGCGCTCGCGGCCGACGGCGTCTCGGAGATCGGCAACATTCGCCAGATCGACCGCGGTTACGAGCAGATCGACGAGCGCCTGCGCGGGCTCGGCGCCCAGATTGAACGGGTCTCGTCAGAGGTCCCTGCCTAGCAGGGCTTTTGCGCCCACTCTCGTAAGGTCCGCCGGATGATTCATCCCATTCCTCCTGGCACCCGAGACGTGCTGCCCGATGAGATGCGGGAGCTGCGGCGCTTGCACCTGGCGCTGATCGACGTCTTCGAAAGCCGTGGCTACGGTGAGGTGGCGACGCCCGCGATCGAGTACGACGAGGTGCTCGCGCGCGGCGACGGTCGCACAGCAGACACCGCGTACAGATTTTTTGACGGCAGCGGCGACCTATTGGCGCTGAGGTCTGACATGACGGTGCCGATCGCGCGGTTGGTTGCCAGCCGCTACGAGGGAGCCGAAATGCCTTTGCGCCTCTGCTATCTCGCCAACGCCTACCGGGCTGTGCGTCCCCAGCGGGGTCAGGTGCGCGAGTTTGCCCAGGCCGGGGTGGAGCTGATCGGCGCGCCAGCGCCAGAGGGGACTGCCGAGGTGGTCGACGTGCTCGAGGCTGCCCTTGACGCCGCCGGCCTCAACCGGGCGATCATCGGCCTCGGCGATGCCGACCTCTACCGCCAACTACTGGCCGAGTTCGGCGTCGAGGGGGAGGCGCGTGATTCGATCCTCAGCCGCCTCGCCGCCCACGATCTGGTCGGGCTCGAGGTCGAGCTTTCTGAGTTGCAGGGCATCGACGACGAGCAGGTTGCGACCTGCATCGCCCTCTCACAGCTGCGCGGGGGCAAAGAGGTATTGGAGGAGGCTCGCTCCCTCGGCGGCACGGCGGTTGAGCGGGCGACCGCACGGCTCAGCGAGACGCTGGAGGCCCTGGAGGCCCGTGGGGTTGCCCAGCGCGTCCAGATCGACCTCGGCTTGCTGCGGGACCTCGGCTACTACAGCGGTGCGATCCTCGAGGTCTATGACCCGGCGCTCGGCCACGTCCTCGGCGGCGGGGGTCGTTACGACGGTCTGCTGAAGCGCTTTGGGGTGGACTTGCCTGCGGCCGGCTTCGCCCTCTATATGGAGCGGGTCCACGTTGCCCAGATGGAGGAGGAGCCGCGAGGGGGTGGGGGGTCGTGAGCGCCGAGGTGGCCGGCATGGGCCAGGCCAAGGCCGACGGGCCACTGAAGCTCGCGGTTCCGCGCGGCGCCCTGCTTGGCGAGACGCTCGACGCACTCGACGCGGTTGGCATCGATACGAGCGAGGTGCGCGGCGAGTCCCGCTCGCTGATCTTTCCCGGGCAGGGAATAACGCTGGTGACGATGCGACCATCTGACGTGCCGACCTACGTCGAGGCCGGTGCCGCCGACGTCGGCATTACCGGCAAGGACGTGCTGCTCGAGCAGTCCGATCGGGTCGTCTACGAGCTGCTCGACCTCGGCTTCGGCCGCTGTCGCATGGTCCTCGCGGGCCGCAGGGGCGACGAGCGGCTGGGAGAGTCCCAGCGCCGCCTCGGCATGATGAGGATCGCGACCAAGTACCCCCGCATCGCCGAGCGCTATTTCGAGCGCACCGGTCGCCAAGTCGAGGTGATCGAGGTCAAGGGCTCGATCGAGCTGGCGCCGCTGATCGGCCTCGCCGACGGCATCGTCGATCTCGTCGCCACCGGCCGCACCCTGAGGGAGAACGACCTCGAGGTGCGCGAGGAGATCGTCGAGTGCACGGCGCGCTTCGTCGCCAACCGCGTCGCGCACAAGCTGCGCGCCCGCGAGGTTGACGGCCTGGCGGCGAAACTGCGGGAGGTGGGAACGCGATGAAGGTGCGCCGATTCGACTGGGAAGGGGCCACGAGGACCGCCTCGGCCGCCCGCGGTTGGGCGGAAGGGGAGTCGCTTGAAGAGGTAACCAACCGCGTGATCGAGATCGAAAAGAGAGTCCGCAAGGAGGGCGACAAGGCGGTGCGCGAGCTCACCGAACAGTTGGACGCCACCGATGCGCGTCTCGACTCACTGCGAGTGGACCCTGATGCGCCAAACCTGGCCCTGGCTACGCTCGACGACAGCTTGCGTAGTGCTCTCGAGATAGCTGCGGAGAACGTCCGCGCGGTCGCCGAGGCCCAGCTCGATCAGGTGCAACGCGTTACGGCTCTGCCACAGGGGCAACGCGTTACTGTTCGTGAGGTTCCGGTTTCCGCGGCCGGGATCTATGCGCCCGGAGGTCGCGCGGCCTATCCGTCGAGCGCGCTGATGTGTGCGATCCCAGCCCGGGTGGCCGGGGTCGAGCGGTTGGCACTGGCGTCACCACCGGGCCCCGACGGGGTGCTAAACCCATTGACCCTGGCAGCAGCAGCCCTTTGCGAGGTGGACGAGGTCTACGCGATGGGAGGCCCGCACGCTATCTACGCGTTGGCGCTTGGCACCGAAACGATCGACAGGGTGGACGTCATCGCCGGCCCCGGCAACACCTGGGTGCAGGAGGCGAAGCGCCGAATGTTCGGTCGGGTCGGCCTCGATTCCTACGCCGGACCCTCAGAGCTGATGATCGTAGCCGGCTCCGACGTGGATGCCGAGTGGGCGGCACTGGACCTCTGCGCACAGGCGGAGCATGGGGAGAGCAGTCCGCTCTTGGTCGCGTCCGTCGAGGAGGCGGTCCTTGAAGGGATCGCGTCCGCCGCCCAGATCGCTGCGAACAATCGCTTCGGAATCGGCGATTCGCCCCTTGCCCTGGTCCTGGTTCCCGATCTTCTCGATGCCATCGATCTCGCCAACGCATTTGCGCCAGAGCACCTCGAGCTTCTCGTCGCGGAGGCGGCCGCGCTTGCCGAGCAGGTCCGCACTGCTGGCTGCGTTTTCTCCAGCCGCTTCGGAGCGACAGCCTTTGGCGACTATGTGGCCGGCTCCAATCACGTATTGCCGACGCTCGGCGCCGGCCGCTTCTCCGGCCCGCTCGGGCCACACGTCTTCCGCCGAAAGATCTCGACTGTGGAGGTGTCCGCGGAAGCGGCGGCGAAGCTTGCTCCGCACGTCGACACCCTCGCCCGGGCGGAGGGTTTCCCCGTCCACGGCGAGTCCGCGATGATTAGGGCCGAATCATGAGCCGTACAGCCAGCAGAGAGCGCAGCACCGCCGAGACGCAGATCCGTCTCTCGCTCGACCTCGACGGGGGAGAAGCGAGCGCGGCCACCGGCGTCGGCTTTCTCGACCACATGCTCGACTTGCTCGCCCGCCACGGGCGGCTCGGGCTGCAGGTGGAGGCAAACGGCGATCTCGAGACCGGCGCCCACCACACCGTGGAGGACGTCGGCATCGTCCTGGGCCAGGCGCTCGATGAGGCACTTGGCGACCGAGCCGGGATTCGTCGCTACGGATCGGCGGTCGTGCCGATGGACGAGTCGTTGGCCGAGTGCGCGATCGACATCTCGGGCCGGCCGCTCTGCGTCTTCGACGCCGAGCTTCCCACCACATCAATTGCCGGCTTTGACACCGAGCTGGCGGAGGAGTTCTTCCGCGCCGTCGCCAACAGCGCCAAACTGACCCTGCACGTCTCGGTCCGCTACGGGACCAACGCCCACCACATGATCGAGGCCTGCTTCAAGGCATTTGCCCGTGCGCTGCGCGTGGCGGTCTCGGTTGACCCGGAGGAGAGCGGCGTCCCCTCGACCAAGGGGACCCTGAGCGAATGAGCGCGCGGATCTGCATCCTCGACTACGGCATGGGCAACCTGCGCTCGGTCGAGAAGGCGCTCGAGCACGTCGGAGCTACGGCCACAATCGCCAACGACCCGGCGACGATCCGCGCCGCCGACGGTTTGATTCTTCCCGGCGTCGGCGCCTTCCCGAAGGCAATGCAGGGCGTCCACGCGCTGGGACTCGACGAGCTGATCGATGAGCGCCGCTCCGCGGGCGTGCCGATCCTCGGCATCTGCCTCGGGCTGCAGCTGCTCTTCGACTCGACGACCGAGCTGGGTGGGGCCGCGGGCCTTGGCCTGTTGCCAGGCGAGGTCACCGAGCTCGATGCCCCCGACCTCAAGGTTCCGCACATCGGCTGGTCGCCGGTGCGCTGGGAGCGTCAGTCGCGCTTGGCCGAGGGAATCGATTCCGAGACCCCCTTCTATCTGGTCCACTCCTTTGCGCCGAGGCCCGAGGCCGGCGACCTGCTGGGCACAGCCCTCTACGGCAACCGCTTCGCCTGCGCTGCCGAGCGCGACAACGTCTTCGGTGTGCAGTTCCACCCGGAGAAGTCGAGCGCCGCCGGGTTGCGCCTGCTCTCCAACTTCGCCGGCATCTGCGCCTCCGTCCCGGCGTGATCCTCTATCCGGCGATCGATATCCGCGGCGGCAAGGCGGTGCGGCTGCTGCAGGGCGACTACGCGCGGGAGACGACCTACGACGCCGACCCCGTTGACGCGGCGAAGCGCTGGGCCGGCGAAGGCGCCGAGTTCCTCCACGTCGTCGACCTCGATGGAGCGAAGGCGGGGGAACCGCAGAACCTGGAGTCGGTGCGACGCATCGCCGCAGCCGTCGAGTGCCCGATCCAGGTTGGCGGTGGACTCCGCGGCGCGGCGTCGGTCGCGGCAATCCTGGACGCGGGCGCCGAGCGCGTCGTAATCGGCACGGCGGCCCTACGCGATCCCGCCTTTCTCGCCACAACACTCGAAGCCCACGGCAACCGCGTGGTCGTCTCAGTAGACGCCCGCAACGGCAAGGTCGCGCTATCGGGGTGGACAGAAGCAAGCGGGGAGGGGATGGTCGAGGCCGTGGCAGAGCTGAGCTCCCGTGGCGTTGAGAGGTTCCTCTGCACCGCAATAGAGGTTGACGGCACGATGGAGGGCCCCGCCCTGGGAGAGCTGAACGAAATCGCCTCGGCAACCCAAGCCCAAGTGATCGCTTCCGGCGGAGTCGGCGACCTCACGCATCTCGAAGCCCTAGCCCGAGAGGCCGCTCCGAACATCGAGGGAGCCATCGTCGGCCGCGCGCTCTATGAGCATCGCTTCACCGTCGCCGAGGGCATTGCTGCCCTAGCTGCCGCAACGTAGCTGGAGCCCATCCCGGTAGGGGTGGAACGTCTTGCACTTTTTCGGCGCGCGAACCTCGGATGGCGGCAGACGCTCCACCGAAAAAGTTAAGTGGAACCCCTACCGGGATGGGCTCCCACATCAACCGGCCTCTAGGCTCTACCAATGGTCCTGAAGCGAGTAATCCCCTGCCTAGACGTCGACTCCGGCCGAGTAGTCAAGGGCACGAACTTCGTCGGCCTGCGCGACGCCGGTGACCCGGTCGAGCTCGCCGAGCGCTACGACGCTGAGGGCGCCGACGAGCTCGTCTTCCTCGACATCACCGCCTCGCACGAAAAGCGCGAGACGATCGTCGAGCTGGCGCGGCGCACCGCCGACAACGTCTTCATCCCCTTCACGATCGGCGGCGGCATCCGCTCGGTCGAGGACGCGCAAGCCGTGCTCGACGCCGGCGCCGACAAGGTCTCGGTCAACTCCTCGGCACTGGCCCAGCCCGAGCTGCTGACCGAGCTGGCCGACCACTTCGGCGCCCAGTGCGTGGTGATCGCGATCGACGCCAAACGCGAGCAGGACGGCTGGGGCGTCTACGTCAACGGTGGCCGCAAGAGGGTCGATGGGCGCGAGGCAGTCGCCTGGGCGCGCGAGGCAGTCGAGCGCGGCGCCGGGGAGGTGCTGCTGACCAGCATGGACCGCGACGGGACCAATGACGGCTACGACATCGAGCTGACCCGGGCCGTCGCCGACGCAGTGCCAGTGCCGGTTATCGCCTCCGGCGGCGCCGGCAGCCTCAAGCACCTCAGCGAGGCGATCTCGGCGGGCGGGGCGGACGCCGTGCTCTGCGCCTCGATCTTCCACTACGGCGCCTACCGCGTCCGCGAAGCCAAGGAGCAGCTCGCCGCCGACGGGATCCCGGTTCGCCTCTAGCCCGAGGCGAGATCCGCAGCCATGCCGCTGACGCCGCTCGAGCCGAGGATCTCGAAGCGGGCGAGCTCATAGGGCGCATCGCGATCGGCGTAGCCGGGGATCTCGGTGGTGGCGCCGCTGTAGCCGGCGGCTTCCACCGCGGCGATCACGGTCGCGTTGAAGCGACCCGCGGGGTAGCAGAAGTCCGCCACTGGGACGTTGTATTCGCGACGCAGGATCGTCCGCGATCCCGCCACTTCTTCCTTCAACTGGTCGGCGTCAAGGGTCGTCAGGTCCCGGTGGTCGATCGTGTGGGCGGCGAGCTCCCAGCCGGCGTCGATCATCACTTCCACATTGCTCGTGTAGAGGTCCGATCCTTCGGCCTTGAGGCTGAGCACGCCGGGCCAACTGTGCCGGCGAAGCTCCGGCAGCGCGTAGGTGAACTGCGGCCGGTAGCCGTCGTCGAAGGAGATCACGACCGGCTTTGGCGGCAGGACGCCGTGGTGGTACCAAGCCTCCTCAACCGCTTCCAGCGTGACTGCCTGGAAGCCGTGGTCTTCGAGCCAGTTCATTTGGCGGTGGAAGACAGGCCTCGTCACGTAGAGCTCGGGATATGCGGCGCCCGGCGGCGGCGAGCCGAGTACGTGGTACTCGAGGATCGGTACCGGGCCGAGGTGCGGCTGCCAGTCGGCCCCAGGGGTCGCGTTGCGCACCGCGCCGGAGCCTTGCCGTTTGGCGCGACCGCGCTGCCCGCCTGCCTGAGCTCGGCCGGCGCGATTTGAGGCCGGGCTGCCGTTGCCGGCGGTGAGAAGCACGGCTATCGCTGTCGCCACCGCGATCGTGAGGAGCGCCGCAGAGGCGCCGACGCGGCGGCGGCGGCGGATGCGGCGCCTTTGTGCCTCTCGCCGGACGAGGCGTTCGGATTGGCTGCGCCGGGGAGACTCGTTGTTGGGCTGGTCGGCCATCCGGAGAGGCGATCATGGTAGGCAACCGGGATATGGCCGCTTCGCAAGATCACACTGAGAGCATCGCCGAGGCCCTGGAGCGCTTGCATCCGGAGCTATCTCGTGTGCGCGAAATGGGTGGAGACCCGGTCTACCTGGTCGGCGGCGCGGTGCGTGACTTGCTCCTCGATCGCGGCCGGGCGGACATCGACCTCGTCGTCGAGGGCGACGCCGCGGCGCTCGCCGCCAGGCTGGGGGCTGAGGTTGTCTCCCACGAGCGCTTTGGCACGGCCAAGGCGAAGCTCGACGGTCACGAGGTGGACATCGCCGCGGCGCGCTCGGAGACCTACCCAGAGCCCGGCGCCCTGCCGGTGGTTGAGCCCGGCGCCGACCTCGCCGACGATCTGCGACGCCGCGACTTCACCGTCAACGCCATGGCGATTCCGCTCCAGGGGGAGCCCCGCTTGATCGATCCCTTCGGCGGCGAAGCGGACCTCGCCGAAAAGCGACTCCGGGTACTGCACGACAACTCCTTCGTCGACGACCCGACCCGGGCGATCCGCGCCGCGCGCTATGCAGCCCGTTTCGGGTTTGAGCTCGAGCCCCGTACGGCCGCGCTGCTGAGCGAAGCGAAGCTGAGCACGGTCTCCGCCGATCGTCGCGCTGCCGAGCTGTTGCGGCTCGCGGGCGAGGCAGAGGCTCCGCGCGCCTTCGAGTTGCTGGAGGAGTGGGGCGTGATGCCGCTCGGCGATGACGCCGGACAGGCCATTCCAAGGGTCGCCGCGTTGCTTGGTGAGGAGCCATGGCGTGGACTCGATCTGCCTCGCGACCGCGCCCTCTTCGCCGCGGCGCTGGAGCCTCTCGGCGAAGCGAGAACCCTGGCGCGGCAGCAGCCCTCCGCTCCATCGGATGCCGTTGCTCTCGCCTCGGCTCACAGCCTCCTCGAGCTGCTGCTCGCCCGTGCGCTGGGGGGGGAGTGGCTTGACCGGTACTTGGCCGAGTGGCGCGACGTCGAGTTGGAAATAGACGGGAGCGACTTGATTGCCGCCGGTGTGCCCGAGGGTCCGGCTGTCGGCCGTGGACTCCAGGAGGCACTGCGCCGCAAGCTCGATGGCGAGATAGGCGGACGCGAGCAAGAGCTGGCTCTTGCGCTGGAGGTGGCTAGGGGTGGCGATGGAGTGGCGTGAGGCGAGCGGGGTGCGCTGGCTGGAGGCAACGATGCCGGGGGCACGCGCCGCCTTCACGGCGCGCCGCGGCGGTGTCAGCGCACCCCCTTTCGACGGGCTCAACCTAGGTGTCTACACAGACGATGACCGCGACGCGGTAATCGAGAATCGCCGTCTGCTGGCCGCGGCTCTCCGATTCCCCACTAACCGCATCACGATCTCGCGACAGGTCCACGGCTCCGAACTGATTGCCCACGACGCGGTGGCATTGCCCAGTTGGTCGCTCGCCTCCTACGAAGGCGGTCACGATAAAGCGGCGCTGTCGGCCGAGAAAACGCCGCAGGCCGACGGGCACGTTCTCGGCGCAAGCGGGACGGCCGCGCTCGTCCTCGTCGCCGATTGCGTGCCGGTGGCGCTCCGTGGGCCCCGGGGCGTGGCAATGCTGCATTGCGGCTGGCGCGGCCTCGCGGCCGGCATCATCGCCAAGGGAGTTGAGGCTCTCGAGGCTACGGACGCGGCGATCGGTCCCTCGATCGGTCCCTGCTGCTACGAAGTCGGCGACGAGGTGCTCTTCGCCTTCGCAGGCCTGGGTAACGACATCGCCTCCGGTCACATGCTCGACCTTCCCGTGGTCGCCCAGCGGCTACTAGGCGAGCATGGAGTCGAGCGGATTGAGACCAGCGGGCTCTGCACCAGCTGCGAGGCCGAGCTCTTCTTTTCGCATCGGAGAGACGCCGGGCGCACCGGTCGCCAGGCGGGTCTGGTCTGGCTCGAGCGAAAGGGGGCCTGAGCGTGCCGGGGCTAATTCACGGGCTCGATCCGACCAAGATCGCCGCCAACTTCGCCGAGGCACGCGAGCTGGCCGGGCCCGGCGTCGAGATCCTCGCCGCGACCAAGTACGTGCCGATCGAAGAGATGGGCGCCCTCGCCGAGGCCGGTATCCGCCTGGTCGGCGAGAACCGCCAACAGGACCTCGCCGCCAAGCACGAGCGCTGGGCCGACGCCTTCGAATGGGATTTCATCGGCAACCTGCAGAGCCGCAAGGTCAAGCAGCTACTGCCCATGTGCCGCCTGATCCACTCCGTAGCCACCGATTCCGCCCTGGACCAACTCGGCCGCCATGGCAACCCAGACACCGAGGTCCTGATCGAGGTCAACATCGCTGGGGAGGAGGAAAAGGGAGGAGTGGCTCCTGGCAAGCTCATGACGTTCATCGAACGCTGCCCGGTTCGAGTCGTGGGCCTGATGACAATGCCGCCATTCAGCCAAAACCCAGAGGACTCAAGACCCCATTTCGCTCGCCTCGCCGAGCTGGCTGCCACGCATGAACTACCCAAGCTCTCCATGGGCACCTCGCAAGACTGGCGCGTCGCAGTCCAAGAGGGAGCAACCATCGTCCGCTTGGGCACAGCGCTCTACATCTGACGATTCTCCGGCGGGTGGCGCGGTGGCGGGGGTCCCCCGCAGCGGAAGGCGCCGCGAAGCGGCGTCTGAGCATGTGGGGGAGGGCCACCGCGACAGGACCCGCCGGCCAATACCTCAAAATGAGCCATAATCCCTAGAGGAATCGGTCTCTTCGGGCCGAACAAGCGAAAACCATGGCCCTACGCGATACATGGCATAGAGCGCTGGTCTACTTCGGCCTCGCCGAGGATCACGACTACGGCCCCGAGTACGAGGAGGATTTCGAGCCTGAAACCAGCTCGGAAGAGGCCTACGAGGGCCGTCGCGAGTCCGGCCAGGTACGCCGGCTCCCCACATCGCGCCGCTCGCGCCGCGATGAGATCGACGACATCTTCTCCGACGATGAGCCAATTGCCGCCTCACGGACTCGCACCTTGCGGCCGGTCGGCAACGGCGACTCCGACGTCCAGGTCCACCTCGTCATCCCTCGCAACTTCAATGACGCCCAGCAGGTCGCCGACCAGTTCAAGCGCAAGGTCCCGGTGATCCTCAACCTGCAGACCACCGACCATGAGCTTTCCAAGCGGATGATCGATTTCTGCTCCGGCCTCACCTATTCGCTCGACGGCGGCATGCAGCGAATTGCCGAGAAGATCTTCCTCTTGACGCCGCGCAACGTCGAGGTTTCGGCCGAGGAGAAGGCCCGGCTGCTCGACAAAGGCTTCTTCAACCAGTCCTAGCCGTTTGCCGGTCGGCAACGGGATGTTCACTGGTTGGCGACAGGGCCGCTACCGGATCGTCACCGACCTTCAACGCCATTGCCACATCGAGCCGTCTGCCCGTTCCTAGGTTGGCCGCAGTTCCGCAACCAACCTAGGAGGAAAGATGAAGCGCAGACGTCTCGTCTTCGCGCTCGCAGCAGCATTCGCCATCGCCGCTCTCGGCGCCGGCAGCGCAGCCGCGGGTCTGTTCAGCCAGAAGCCTAATAGCACCAAGCGCGCCTTTGTCGCAGCGTTTCACGATCGCCAGCCCGACAACGTGATCTTCTTCCTCGGCGATGGAATGGGGACGCAGGAGATCACCGCCGCCCGCTACTACCAGGGCGTCCACAACAGCCTCAACGTCGACCGGATGCCGTTCACCGGCTTCGACACGACCTGGTCGGTGAAGCCCGGGGCGGGCCCGAACTACCTGCCGGACTACGACCCCGACTCGGCTTCGACGGGAACGATGTGGGCGACCGGGCAGAAGACGATCGACGAGCGCATCTCCCAGGGGCCGAGCACGGCCGAGTCGGTCCCGGGCACGAACCTGAAGACGGTGCTGGAGCTGGCCCAGAAACGGGGCATGAAGGTCGGCGACGTCTCGACCGCTGAGATCACCGACGCAACCCCAGCGGTGCTTGCCTCACATATCTCGCTGCGCGGCTGCCAGGGCCCGGCCAACATGGGCGCCTGTCCGACCGAGACAAAGGCCGCCAGCGGCCTCGGCTCGATCGCCGAGCAGGAGATCGATCACAAGGTGGACGTGCTGCTCGGCGGCGGCCGCGGCCGCTTCGAACAGAAAATCACCGGTGGCCCCGATACGGGCAAGACCGTGATCGAATCGGCTCAGGCCAAGGGCTACAAATACGTCACTGACGCGGCTGGATTGAGCGCCGCGCCGGGCGGCAAACCGGTGCTCGGCCTCTTCACGCCGGGCAACATGTCGCTCGAGTGGAGCGGTCCCGCCGCGTCCTTGGGCAAGGGCAACGCCCCGGTGGCGTGCAACGAGAACCAGCGCCCGGCGAGCGAGCCGAGCCTGGCGGCGATGACCCAGAAGGCGATCGGCCTACTCGAGAACCGGAGGGGCTTCTTCCTCCAGGTCGAGGGGGCCTCGATCGACAAGCAGGACCACGCGACCAACGCCTGCGGCCAGCTCGGCGAGACCGTGGCCTTCGACAATGCGATCGGGGTCGCGCTCGACTACCAGCGCCACCACCCCGACACGCTGATCGTCGTCACCGCCGACCACTCGCACACGAGCCAGATCGTCAGCGAGGATTCCAGCGGCTCAGGGGTACCGACGGGATACTCGACGAACCTGCTGACCAAGGACGGGCAGACGATGAGCCTGACCTACGGGACGGCGGGCTACGGCGGGCCGGGCGCGGCGCCTGTTGCGGCGCCGCCGAGCCAGCAGCACACTGGCGCCGCTGTGCCGGTCTGGGGCAGCGGGCCGGGTTCGCTGGACATTCTCGGGACTAACGACCATACGGATCTGTTCGACGTGCTGGGCGGCTAACCGAGGTTAGTTAGAGAGGGGCGGGTGCCTCGCCTGCGCGCTGACTTTTTCGCCTGGAGCGTTATTGCTCTCGCCGAGTGATCTGTGCGAAAAAGGGAGCGCCGCGCGCAGGCGAGGCACCCGCCCCTCTCCACTCGGTCGGGTTAGGCTGCCCAGATGATCGTTGGCTTTTGTGGGTCCGGGAACATGGCTGCGGCCATGGCACGCGGGCTCGTGGATCCGCAGCGCTCAATCCTCTTTTCAGACTCAGGGTCGGGACGAGCGGCGGAGCTTGCGGCGGAGCTCGGTGGCGAGGCTGTTGCGACGAACCGGGAGCTCGCCGAGCGGGCCGACGTCGTCGTGCTGGCTGTTAAGCCGGGAAAGCTCGACGAGGTTTCAGCTGAGCTCTCCGATGTACAGGTGCTTGTCTCTTTGCTGGGCGCCACTTCGCTTGAGCGGGTGGAGAGCGCCTTCCCGAATGCGGAGGTTGTGCGGGTGATGCCGAACGTTGGGGTCGAGGTGCGCAAGGGAGTGCTCTGCGTCGCGGGTTCGTCACACGCTGGGGTGCGGGCGCTACTGGAAGGGCTTGGACATGTGGTCGAGCTGAAGGATTCGGAATTCGACGCGGCCACCGCGGTGATGGGGTGCGCTCCGGCCTATTTGGCGCTGGCCGTTGAAGCGATCGCCGATGCGGGAGCGGCGGATGGCTTGGATGAGGAGCTGTCGCGAGAGTTGGTGGTGGAGACGACCGCTGGGACGGCGGAGCTGCTGCGGGTTCGACATCCGGCCGACGTGAGGAAGGCCGTGGCGTCGCCGGGCGGGAGCACCGAGGCCGGCCTGGAGGCACTTGATCGCGAGGGGGCACGTGAGGCGTTTGCGGCGGCGGTGCGGGCCTCGTTGGAGAGGATGCGCGGATGATCTCCTTCGCCCTGACCCGTTTCGACGTCGCCGATTACGTCAGCGCCCTCTTCCTCGTCTACATCATTCTCATCTTCCTCAACATTCTCAGTTCCTGGGTGCCGCGCATGCCTTACAACCGGGCGCTGCGGGCGACGCTCGACTTCATCAAAGAGACCACCGATCCATATCTCAACGTCTTCCGGCGTTTTCTGCCGCCGATCGGAGGCGGTGGATTTGCCCTCGACCTCAGCCCCGTCCTCGGCGTGATCTTGCTCTTCGTGGTGCGGGCCATCGTCGTCGGCCTGATTGAAGGGTGAGCGGCGCCCGCGCCCGCGCCTGGCGCCACGCAGGCGCCCTGGCCGGAATTGTCGTCGTCCTCGATCAAGCAGCGAAGGCGCTGATCGAGGCGAATCTTGTCCCGGGGGAAGACGTCAGCGTCGTCGGCCCGATCGATCTGACGCTCTCGCACAACAGCGGCGTCGCCTTCGGCCTCGCGGCCGGCGGCGGCACGCGGCTGGTGCTGGTTACCGCGCTCGCACTGGGCGTCGTCGGCTACCTGTTCTCCCGCGATCCGACCAGGCCCGGTATGTGGGCGGCGGCGGGGCTGCTCGCGGGCGGGGCGCTTGGCAACCTCGCCGACCGCATTCGCGCCGACGCCGTCACCGACTTCATCGCGATCGGCAGCTGGCCGGCCTTCAATCTCGCCGATGTGGCGGTGACCGCCGGCGTCCTCCTGCTCGCCTTCGCCTATCTGCGCGAGCCTTCGGGATGAGCGCCGAGTTGCGCATCGTCCATGCCGACGACGCCCTGGCCGTCGTCGACAAGCCCGCCGGCTTGGTCGTTCATCCGGCTCCGTCGCACACTGGTCCGACTCTCGTCAGCGAGCTGGGCGACCTGCTTGGGGGCGGGGGGGATGCGGACCGTCCCGGCATCGTCCATCGTCTCGACAAGGGCACCAGCGGCCTGCTCGTCGTCGCCCGCAGCGACGAGGCTCACGCCGCCCTTCAGGCGCAGGTCCAGCGACGCGAGGTCGAACGTGTCTACCTCGCCCTGGCGCGGGGCCGCCTCGCCTCGCGCACGGGCACGATCGACGCCCCGATCGGGCGGGCCTCCCGACAGCGACACCGCATGGCTGTATCGGGCGCGGCTTCGCGCCAGGCCCGCACCCACTTCGAGGTCCTTGAACTGCTCGCCGCGGAGTCCTACGTTGAGGCCCGTCTCGAGACCGGCCGCACGCATCAGATCCGCGCCCACTTCGCCGCGATCGGGCATCCATTGGCCGGCGACACCACCTACGGCGGCGAGCAGAAGTACGACCTGGAGCGCCAGTTTCTCCACGCCCACCGCCTCTCCTTCGTCCATCCCGAAACGGGCGAGCAGCTCAGCTTCAGCTCCGAGTTGCCCGCGGATCTCGCGGTCGCCCTGGCGGCGGCCCGCGGCGCCTGAGCGGCGCATCCGCTCTACAATCCGTCGGCTCGGAAACCGACCCCCGAACGTTCCGAACCGGATCCTGACCGGCATCGCGCCGGATCCCGGCTAGGGCGGCGGGGAAACGCAAGTCAAATAAGGAGTTTCACCAATGCCAGAGGCAGGCCTTAGGGAGCTGCTGGAGGCCGGAGTCCACTTCGGCCATCAGACCCGACGCTGGAACCCGAATATGCGCCGCTACATCTTCGGCGAGCTGGACGGGATCCACATCATCGACCTCGTCCAGACCGAGGCGTTGCTGGAGAACGCGCGCCGCTTCGCCGGCGAGCTGGCCAGCGGCGGCGGCACCGTGCTCTTCGTCGGCACCAAGAAGCAGGCCCGCGGGCCGGTCGAAGAATGGGCCGACCGCTGCAAGATGCCCTACGTCAACCAGCGTTGGCTCGGTGGCCTGTTGACCAACTTCAACACGATGTCGGCGCGGATCGCGCGCCTGCACGAGCTCACCAACTGGCGCGACGAGGGCAAGCTCGACCTGCTGCCAACCAAGGAGCGGATGGGCATGCAGGCCGAATTGGCCAAGCTCGAATTCAACCTTGGCGGCGTCCGCGACATGGATCGCCTGCCCGACGCGGTCTTCGTCACCGACCTCAAAACCGAGGAGATCGCCGTGCGCGAGGCCGCCCGCCTGCGCATCCCGATCATCGGCCTGGTCGACACCAACTGCGATCCGACTCCGATCGACTACGTGATCCCCGGCAACGACGACGCGATCCGCTCCTGCCAGCTGGTGATCGGCACGATCGGCGGCGCCGTCGAGGAGGGCTCCAGCGCCTGGCGCGTCCAGGAGGAGAAGCGCATCGCCGTGGAAATGGAGCGGCGCAAGGTCGAAGAAGAAGAGCGCAAGAAGCGCGAGGAGGAAGAGAAAGAGCGGGTTGCGGCTGAGGAAGCTGCCAAGAAGGCGACTGCTGAAGCAGAGGCCGCGAAGCAGGCTGAACAGGCCCAGGCCCAAGCGCAGCAGGCACCCGCTCAAGCCGCACCGGCAGCACCGGCAGCACCGGCTCAGGGTTCCAGTGGCTCGGCCGCGGGTCCTGTCGCCGCAGGGGACCCACCGCCCCCTGCGGTCGCTAAAGCGTCCTCGGAGCGCGCCAGGCCCGCGGGTCCTGTCGCGGGGGACGACTCCTCGTCCTCGCAAGCTGCGGGCGAGGAGCCGACCCCCACGCCACCCGCGGGAGAGGCGGCAGAGTCAAAAGCTGACGAGACACCAACCGCTGTCGAGGAGAAAGCGGAGGAATCCAAGTCCGAGAAGCCTCCCACGAGTGAGAAAGAAGGGGAGGGGTCGTGAGCGTTACGGCTGCTGATGTGAAGGCGCTGCGGGATCAGACCGGGGCGGCGATGATGGACTGCAAGGCTGCTCTGACCGAGGCCGATGGCGATGCTGAGCGCGCTGTTGAGATCTTGCGGGTCAAGGGGCAGGCGTCTGCTGCCAAGCGGGAAGGGCGGGGGACCGACGAGGGGGTTGTCGCCTCCTACATCCACGCCAACGACAGGGTCGGGGCGATGGTGGAAGTGCAGTGCGAGACGGACTTCGTCGCTCGCAACGAGGACTTCAAGGCGTTTGCCTACGAGGTCGCCCTGCACGTCGCTGCGACGGCGCCCCAGTACGTGACGATCGAGGAGATTCCCGAGCAGGAGCGGGAGGCCGAAAAGCGGGTCTTCGAGGAGAAGGCGCGCGATGAAGGCAAGCCCGACAACGTGGTCGAGAAGATCGTCGCGGGGCAACTCGAAAAGTGGGGCAAGGAAGTCGCCCTGCTCGATCAGTCCCACGTGAACACGGAGAAGCACGACTCGAAGTCGATCGAGGAGCTGCGCCAGGAGCTGGCGGCCAAGACCGGCGAGAACATTCGGATCGCCCGCTTCGCCTATTTCCGCGTTGGCGAATAGGCTCGCGGCCTAGATGGCCAACGACCCCCAGTTCAAACGCATCCTGCTCAAGCTCTCGGGCGAGGCGTTGATGGGCGAGCTGTCCTACGGCACCGACGCCGCCGAGGTTCAGCGAATCGCCGAACAGGTGGCAGCAATCCGCGCTCGCGGGGTTGAAGTGGCAATCGTCGTCGGAGCCGGCAACATCTACCGCGGGCTGGCGGCCGCGGCCGACGGCATGGACAGGGCGACCGGCGACTACATGGGAATGCTGGCCACGGTGCTCAACGCGCTCACCCTGCAGGACGCATTGGAGAGCGCCGGCGAGCACACCCGCGTGCTCTCGGCGATCGACGTCAAGGAGGTCGCCGAGCCCTACATCCGCCGGCGCGCCATGCGCCACCTCGAGAAGGGCCGCGTGGTGATCTTCGCGGCCGGCACCGGCAATCCGTTCTTCACAACCGATACGGCGGCGGCGCTGCGCGCCCTCGAGATCCACGCCGAAGCGATCCTGATGGCAAAGAATGGGGTGGAGGGTGTCTACGACTCCGATCCGGCAACTAACCCGGACGCCAAGTTCATCGCCGCGATTGGTCACAGAGAGGCGATCGAGCGCGGCCTCAAGGTGATGGACTCGACCGCGCTCTCGCTCTGCATGGACAACGACCTTCCCATCTACGTCTTCAACATGGGGGACGCCAGCAACATAGATAGGATCGTCAGCGGCGAGAGGGTGGGAACGCTGGTCTCCAGCGCGCCCGCCGAGTGACGAGAACGGGGGCCCAGTGGAGCTGATCGACGAACTGCTCGAAGACGCCAAAGGCCGGATGACCAAGTCGGTCGATTCGAGCCGTGGCGAACTGGCGACCGTCCGCACCGGCCGCGCCTCGCCGCACCTGCTCGACCGCATCGTCGTCGACTACTACGGTGCTCAGACCCCGCTCAAGCAGCTCGCCAACGTGGCCACCTCCGACGCGCGACTGCTGACCGTGACGCCCTTCGATAAGTCCTCGATCGGCGCGATCGAGAAGGCGATCCAGGAGTCCGACATCGGCCTGACGCCGAGCAACGACGGCAACGTCGTACGCCTGCAGGTCCCCGAGCTGACCGAGGAGCGCCGCCGCGAGATGGTCAAGGTCGTCCACGGTGTCGCCGAGGATGGGCGGGTCGCGATCCGCAATATCCGTCGCGACGTGATGGGCGACCTGCGCGAGCTGAAGAAGGAGGGTGAAGCCGGCGAGGACGATGAGCGACGCGCCGAGGCAGCCCTGCAGAAGCAAACCGACGAGGCGATCGCCGAGATCGACTCTCTCCTCAAGGGGAAGGAAGAGGAGATCCTCGAGGTGTGAGTACCTCCGCGCGGTACGTTGCGATCATCACCGACGGCAACGGGCGCTGGGCCCAGAACCGCGGCCTGCCGGTCGTAGAGGGGCACAGAGCCGGGGCCGATACGGTCAAGGCGCGGCTGGGCGACGCGGTCGAGCTGGGGATCGAGGAGCTGACCGTCTACTCCTTTTCGACCGAGAACTGGTCGCGGCCGAACGCGGAGGTGGAGGGCCTGATGGCGATGTTTGGCGAGCGGATCCAATCCGAGACTCCGGAGCTGAATGAGGAGGGCGTGCGGATGCGCTTCATCGGCCGGCGCGAAGGGGTCTCGGAGGAGCTCAGCGAGCGGATGGCCTGGGCGGAAGAGACGACGGCCCCCAACACCCGAATCACCCTTTTCGTTGCCTTCAACTACGGCGGCCGGGCCGAGATCGTCGATGCCGCCCGGGGCTTTGAGGGCAGCAGCGAGGAGGACTTCCGGCAGCGTCTCTACGCACCGGAGATGCACGACCCCGACCTCATGATCCGCACCAGTGGCGAGCAGCGCTTCTCCAATTACCTGCTCTGGCAGTGCGCCTATTCCGAGCTGGTCTTCCGCGACGAGCTCTGGCCGGATTTTGACCGCGCCGCGTTCGAAGCCTGTCTGCACGAGTTCGAGGCTCGTCAGCGGCGCTTTGGAGCGAGGGCCTGATGCAGGACCTCTTCGACGACGAGCTCCTCAACGAGGATCCGGCGCCGCCAAAACGGGTGCCGCGCCCGCCGCGTAAGCGCCGCAAACGCGATGGGGGAGAGACCGTCAAGCGCATCCTCTTCGCGCTCCCCTGGATCGCCTTCACGATCGCGATCACCGTCGCCGGCGGGCTGGTCTTCACGATCGCGATGATCGGCGTCGGCATTCTCTGCTTGCGCGAGTACCTGGCGATGACCGACGAGGTGCGCCCAATTCAGCGGGCCGCCTATCTCGCCGTCCCCGCCCTGATCCTCGCCGCCCACTTCGGCACCTCCTTCAATGTCCTGCTGATCCTCGCCGCGGCCTTTCCGGTGCTCTTCGTCTTCGGCGCCGACAGCCGCCACCGCGACGGGATCACGCTCTCGATGGGGGTGACCCTGCTCGGCATCGTCTGGATCGGCATCCCACTCGTGCACGCGGTTTTCTTGCGCGACCTGCCGCACCACGGGGCGGCGCTTCTGATCGACGTCCTGGTCGGCACCTTCGCCACCGACACCGGCGCTTACGCGACCGGTCGCATGTTCGGTGCGCACAAGATCGCCCCCAACCTCTCGCCAAACAAGACGCTCGAGGGCCTGCTCGGTGGCTTCGTCATCGGCACGATGGCCTTCTGGTTCGCGGGCCTCTACCAGGACTGGCTCTCGGGAGTGGACGCGCTGATCATCGGCGCCGCGGTGGCCGCGATCGCCCCCGTCGGCGACCTCTTCGAGTCGATGCTGAAGCGTGACCTCGGCACTAAGGACACCGGCACCCTCTTCGGCCCCCACGGCGGCATCCTCGACCGCCTAGATGCGGTCTTCTTCACCGTAGTCGTCGGCTACTACCTCGCAGTCCAACTCGTCTACTGACGCCGAGTCCGTCTCAGCCCCCCATATACGTGGGCTGAGACGGACTCGCTGACCGCTCTCCGTATGCTCTGGACAGATGAAGAAGGTTGTGATTCTCGGCTCGACCGGGTCGATAGGCACGCAGGCGCTGGAGATTGTCGCCGCGTCGGGGGAGCTCAAAGTGGTCGGACTCGCGGCCGGATCGAGCTGGGAGCGCGTGCTGGCGCAGGCCGGCGAACACGACGTCCGCAGCGTGGCTTTCGCTGACGAGGGAGCAGCGGCGTCCGCCCGTGACGCCTGGGACGGTGAAGTCTTCTCCGGCGAGAAGGGTATCCGCGACCTGATTCTTGCCTCTAACGCCGATCTCGTCCTCAACGGCATCGTCGGCGCCGCCGGGCTGGGGCCGACGATCGTCGCCCTCGGCGCGGGAATCGACGTCGCCCTCGCCAACAAGGAGAGCTTGGTAATCGGCGGTGAGCTGACGATGGCACTTGCTGAGGCGACCGGGGCGCTGCTCCTGCCCGTCGACTCAGAGCACTCGGCCCTCTTTCAGTTGATTGCTGTCGAGCGTGAACCGGGAACGGTGGATCGCATCGTCTTGACGGCCTCCGGCGGGCCCTTTCGGGGCCGCACGGACCTCGACGGCGTCACCGTGGACGAGGCACTGGCGCATCCGACCTGGAGCATGGGTGGGCGGATCACGATCGACTCGGCGACGCTGATGAACAAGGGCTTTGAGGCGATCGAGGCCCACCACCTCTTCGGCGTTTCCTTCGGGCAGATCGAGGTGGTCGTGCACCCGCAGTCGATCGTCCACTCGCTGATCGACCTCAACGACGGCGCGACCCTTGCCCACCTTGGCTATCCCGACATGCGGGTACCGATCTCCTATGCGTTGCACTACCCGGAACGGGCCGACGTCGACGTGCCCAGGCTTGATCTGGCGGCTGTGGGCGAGCTGCGCTTTGAGTCACCCGATCTCGACACCTTCGCCTGCCTGCGCCTTGCGCTCGAGGCTGGCAAGGTGGGTGGGACCGCGCCTTGTGTGCTCAATGCCGCCGACGAGGTCGCTGTTGCCGCCTTCCTCGAGGGGAAGATTGGCTTCACATCGATCCCGATGGTGATCGAGCGCGTACTGGAGGCAATGCCTGCGTTCGTGCCCACCCACTTCGAAGACCTCTTTGCGGTCGATGAGGAGGCCCGGAGCCGCACCGAAGAGGAAGTGGCGGGGTTGGCGAAGGTATGAACTGGTTCCTGATCTTCCTCGGCTTCTCGCTGTTGATCATCCTCCACGAGGCCGGGCACTTCTTCGCCGCCAAGGCGACCGGGATGCGAGTCGAGCGCTTCTTCCTTTTCTTTCCGCCGAAGCTGGTCTCGATCAGACGCGGCGAGACCGAGTACGGGATCGGCGCGATCCCGGCGGGCGGCTTCGTGAAGATCAGCGGCATGAACCCCGACGAGGTTCTGCCCGAAGGGGAAGAGCACCGGGGCTACTACAAGCAGCCAGTCTGGAAGCGAATCGTCGTGATCGGGGCCGGCCCGGCGGTAAACATCGTGCTTGCCTTCGCGATTCTCTTCGTGCTGGCCTTGGGCGCAAGCGACCCCAACCAGACCGTCGACGAAATCGTGCCGGGCTCACCCGCTGCGAGCGTGCTGAAGACCGGCGACCGAATCGTCGCCATCGACGGCAAGAGCTATCCGGGTCTTGGTGCCGAAGAGCGGCTGGAACGATTCTTTGACGACGTTGGCTCCCATAAATGCTCCGGCAAGCCCACGGACGGCTGCCGGGCGGCGAAGCCGGTCTTTCTGCGCGTTGAACGGAATGGAGAGCTGCGCACGATCGCGGTACGGCCCGAATATGAAAAGAGCGCCGGCCGCACCAGGATCGGCTTCTCCTACGGGACCGAACCGGCCAACCTCGGCATGGGCGGGGCGGCAAGCCGCGCCGGGGACGCGATCTGGCTCGTGAGCAGCAAGACCGTCACCGTCTTCGCCAACATCTTCGACTCTGAGCAGCGCAAGGAAGTCTCCGGCGTCGTCGGCGTCAGCGACGTCGCCAACCAGACGATCGACGTCGGCACGCGCGAGTCCCTCACGCTGCTGGCGATCGTCAGTCTCTCGCTCGGCCTGATCAACCTCTTCCCGTTCCTGCCGCTCGACGGTGGTCACATCTTCTGGAGCCTGGTCGAGAAGGTACGCGGCAAGCCGGTTCCCTACCGGGTGATGGAGAGGGCCGGCGCGCTCGGCTTCGTGCTCGTGATCATGCTCTTCTTCCTCGGCCTCACCAACGACATCGGCCGGCTGACGGGTGAAGGCTTCAACGTGCGCTGAGCGCCGCGCTCAGTTTTCGGGATCACCCTGAAAGCATAAGAGGCGGGTGTGGCATCGAACTTGCCTGACTCATCGCGGGCGCGGACCTTGAAGGTGTGACGGCCAAACGCCAGCTGTTTGGTCGTGAAGGGCGATCGACAGGTTTTGAACGGCTTCCCATCAAGCTTGCACTGGAAGGTCGACCCCGACTCATCCGAAGTGAAGCGGAAGGTAGGGGTGCGATCGCGGGTCCTCTTGGCGGGCTTGCGCCGCAGGGTCGTTTGCGGTGCTCCGCGCTGATTCCCGTCAGCGGAGCCTTCTGATTGCCCGCCGCCCGAGCGGGGGCAGACGCGCTCGCTTGGGGCGACCGAGTTCGGCCGCGGCGCGGGGAAGACCGCCGAGAAATCGGCGGCGCTGTCGTTGTGGTCGTCGCTCTCCTCGAGAGCGGTTGCGCAGCCAGGCGCGATCGTGCGCCGCAGGGCCATTTCGTTGGGGATTGCCGGGGCGGGCGGCCCGGGCGGGCTGGGTAGCGAGCCTTTGAAGTTGCCCCAGGCGACGCAGTCGAGCGATTCCCAGCAGACCGCTCCACCTTCGGGGTTGAGCTGGCCCGTCGTTTCAAACGCGGCATCCGCGGTCACTCCGAACTGCGAGCCGGCTTCGGGCGTTGCCATCAGGACCGTGCTCTGATTGGCGCCCGACGGGACGTCGGTGGGGAACGGGTTGGCTTTGATTTCTTTGCCAGAGGCGTCGTAGGTCCGCAGCAGGTGCCCGCCGACGTGGTCCTGGCCGCCACTCCACATCTGCAGCTCGACGTATTCGGAGTTCGGCTGCGCCGTCGAGCCGGGGTAGACCTCGCGAATCGAGATCTCGTGGAAGGTCGCCGACGCTGGGCCCGCTGCGAAAGCGCAGCAGCCGACAGCGGCAAGCGAGGTGACGGCGAATAGTCGAACTTGTCTCATTTTGCTCCCAGGATCGTGAACGAGAAGGATGCCGGAGTCGCGTCGCGGCCGCCGGCGAGGATCGCACGTACCTTCAAGAGGTGGCGCCCGGGGGACAGCCGCTTGGTGGTCAGCGGCGACCTGCACGGCTTGAATGGCCCACCGTCGAGCTTGCATTGGAATGTCGCGCCTGGACTGCTCGAACGGAAGCGGAAGGTCGGAGTGCGGTCGTGGGTGCGCGCGGCCGGCTTGGCGGTAAGAAGCGTGTTGAGCGAGACAGGGACAAGAACCGGCGCGGGAGGCGCCGTCCCGGCGAAGACCGGCTGGCTGGCAAGGGCCACCGTGAAGCTGTAGCCGGCGGGTGTGGGGTCGACATTGGTGCTGGGGTCGATCGCCCGTACCTGGAACGAGTGCGCGCCGCTGCCGAGCCCGCTATAGGTAGTGCCGGTCGTGGCACAGCCCGAGAAAGCGCCGGCGTCGAGGCTGCATTCAAAAGTCGAGCCCGGCTCGTTGGAGCTGTAGCCAAAGCTGGCCGAGGCGCTGTCGCTGGGATCGGCTGGCCTCGAGTCGATGGTCGTCTCCGGTGGCGTCGTGTCGGCCAGCGAGTTGTCGACTCCCCAACTGAACTGTGTTGCACCCGCTTGGGCATTACCGGCTTGATCGATGGCGCGGACCTTGAAGGTGTACGTGCCATCGGCCAAGGAGGTGTAGGTCCTGCCGGCGGCCGGGCAGGAGGAGAAACTGTCGGGGGCGGCGCCGGCGGCGAGGCTGCATTCGAATTTCGAGTTGAGCTCGTCCGACTGATAGGTGAAGGCGGCGCTGTTGCCTGGACTCGGATCGACCGGATGGGTTTTGATCGAGGCGGCCGGAGGGTCGGTATCGATCACCCAGCTGTGGCTCGCGGCAACGCCAGTGCCGTTGCCATTCGTCGCTCGAACTTGGAAGGTGTGAGTAGCATCGCTCAAGTCGGTGTATTCGATCCCGTTCGCCTGGCAGGCCTGAAAGGACGCCGAGTCCAGCTTGCACTCGAAGCTGGCACCAGCGGGAGTCGAGTGGTAGGTGAAGGAGGCGCTGTCGCTGTTGATCGGCGTTTTTGGCTTGCTGTCGATCGTGGTGGCGGGCAGCGTGCAGGTCGACTCGGTGACAGGACTGGCATTGCTCCGCGGGTTGGGGTTCTGCTCGCTGAAGTCCGTCGCGCTGCTGTCGCTGTCGTCAGCAGCCTCGAGCAAGGTCGAGCATCCGGGCGCGATCGAGCGCCGCAACGCCTTGCCCGCAGCGACGCCAGATGGGCTCGCCGGAGTGCCTGCCACCAGGGAGGGCGTATGAGGGGGGAAGGGGCCGGTGAACGAGCCCCAGCTGACGCAGTCTGGCGGCGAGCCGTCTACCCAGCAGACGGCCCCGGCGCTCGTCGGGAGGTTTAGGCCCGTGTTGACGTCGTCAGCGGCGGGGCCGCTGGGAAACGCACTCGGGTAGTCGGAATCCGCAATCAGGATCGTCGCGTTGTTCGGACTGGAAGAACTGACGTTGTTTGGCAGCGGGAAATCGTTGGCGACGCTTCCATCTTCGTTGTAGGCGACGAGGTGGTGGCCCGCCACGAGGTACTCGCCGGGCGAGTACATCTGCAACACCACGTAGCTCGCGTCTCCGGCTGGATAGACCTCACGGATCTTGACCAGGTGGAAGCTGGCCTGTGCAGCGGTTGTCGTCAGCAGGGGGGCTAATGCGATCAGTAGCGGCAAGATCCAACGAGTTCGTCCTCTGACGCCGGGCTTTCGCCCATCTCCCCAGATCCGCGCACCCATGCGTTTCTGCATACGGCCTGCCCAGCCGCGAGGTTCAATCCGCTTGGCGAAGCCCTCTCGCTAGGCTTGCCCCATGGCTTCGAAGCGGCAAATCTTCGTCGGCGGCGTACCGATCGGCGGGGGCGCTCCCGTTGTCGTGCAGACGATGACCAAGACCGAGACCGCCAACCTGGCGGCAACGATGGAGCAGATCCACAAGGTCGCCGAGGCCGGCGCGGACATCGTCCGGGTCGCCGTGCCTCGCGACGACGACGTCGAGGCGCTGAAGACGATTGTGCGCGAATCGCCGATCCCGGTGATCGCCGACATTCACTTCAACCACACGCTGGCGCTGAAGGCGATCGACGCCGGCGCCCATTGCATCCGCCTCAACCCCGGCAACATCGGCGGCCGCGAGAAGGTCGCCGAGGTGGCCGAGAAGGCGACCGCGGCGAACGTGCCAATGCGGATCGGCGTCAACTCCGGCTCGCTGCCCAAGCACCTGCACGAGCTCGAGCGTGAGAGCCCGGTCGAGGCACTTGTGGCCGCCGCGGTCGAGTTCGTCGAGCTGATGGAGGGTCTCGACTTCGAGAACTTCAAGGTCTCGATTAAGTCGACCAACGTGCCCAACACGATCGCCGCCAACCGCTTGCTCTCGGAGAAGATTCCCTACCCGCTGCACCTCGGCATCACCGAGGCGGGCACCAAATGGTCGGGCTCACTCAAGTCCTCGGTCGGCCTGGGCACGCTGCTCGCCGACGGAATCGGCGACACGATCCGGATCAGCCTCTCGACCTTCCACGCCGAGGAGGAGGTCAAGGTCGCCTGGGAGATCCTCAAGGCGCTGCAGCTGCGCGAGCGCGGCCCCGTCCTGATCGCCTGCCCCACCTGCGGCCGCCTGCAGTTCGACATGGACTCGGTCGTGGCCGAGATCGAGCAGCGGCTCGAAGGCTACGTCGAGCCAATCGAGGTCGCCGTGCTCGGCTGTGCGGTCAACGGCATCGGTGAGGCCTCACACGCCGACTTCGGCATCGCCGGCGCCAAGAACGAGGGCCTGATCTACGCCCACGGGAAACCGCTGCGGAAGGTCCCGCAGGCGGACCTTGTCAACACCCTCTTCGAAGAGATTGACAAGTCACTCGACCGCGGCGGGGTCGAGTTCGACGAGAACGAGTCGCGCGAGGGGGCCGCCTGGTTGGCGAAGATCGAGGAGGAAAACGCCGGCGAACTTACTCCGGAGAAGATTGCTCGGATGGAGCATGAAGCGGCTGAAAAAGGGGAGTCGGACCGGGTTCTCCTTGACGAGGAGGCATCTCCTACAGCGGGACGGCGGTTCACGAGGGCGTAGGGCGCGGCTGAGCCGCCGGCCGGGGTGGGTGGGACAGGGGTCCGAGCGGATAGGTTTCCCCGGTGACTCGATTTAGTCAGGCGTTTATCCCCACGCTCAAGGATCCGCCGGCGGATGCGGAGGCTTTGTCGCACAAGCTGATGGTGCGGGCTGGGTTGATTCGCCAGGTGGGTGCTGGGCTGTGGAGTTATTTGCCTGCTGGGTGGCGGGTTGAGCGGAAGGTTGAGGGCATCATTCGGGAGGAGATGGAGGGGATTGGGTGTCAGGAGATGCTGATGCCGGTGTTGCAGCCTTCTGAGGCTTGGGAGAAGACCGGGCGGTACTCGATCGATGAGCTGTTCAAGTTGGAGGATCGGAAGGGGGCACCGATGGTGTTGGCGATGACGCACGAGGAGTGCGTCACCCAGCATGTGGCGCGGGAGGTTCGGTCCTATCGCGACCTGCCGCTGATGCTCTTCCACATCCAAACCAAGGAGCGGGACGAGCCGCGGCCGCGGGCGGGCGTGCTGCGCACCCGCGAGTTCACGATGAAGGATGCCTACTCCTTCGACCGCGACGAGGAGGGGCTGGCGCGCTCCTACGAGCTGCAGGCGGGTGCCTACGAGCGAATCCTCGACCGCTGCGGCCTGCGCTGGTACAAGGTCGAGTCCGACGTCGGGATGATGGGCGGCTCCGGGGCCCACGAGTACATGGCGCCCTGCCCGGCGGGGGAGAACGAGGTTGCGCTCGCGTCCGGCTACGCCGCCAATGTCGAGGTTGCCTCGGCGCAGGCTCAGCCGGTTGAGCTGCCCGCCGGCTCCGACGCCCCCGAGCCGATCGTCACCCCGGGCCTGGCCTCGATCGATGAGGTCTCCGCACATCTCAGCCTGCCCGCTGGAGCGCTGGTCAAGGCCCTTCCCGTGGTCGTCGAGGGCCGTGGCATGGTCATGGTGCTGATCCGTGGCGACCACCGTCTCAACGAGATCAAGCTGCGCAACGCGCTCGGCGCCGACTTTCGCCAGGCACGGGGCGAGGAGATCGAGGCCGAGATCGGCCCGGTCGGCTACATCGGCCCGGTCGGCGCCAGGGTCCCGATCGTCAAGGACACGGCGATCGCGGGCGAGTCCTTCGTCACCGGCGCCAACGAGGCCGACAAGCACCTGCGCGGCGTCAAGCCCGGCCGCGACTTCGAGTACGAGGAGCTTGACGTGCGCACGGTCGAGGTGGGGGACACCGCACCGGGCGGCGGCACGATCGAGATCGAGCCCGCGATCGAGGTCGGCAACATCTTCAAGCTCGGCACCCGCTACTCCGAGCCCTTGGGGGCCACCTTCCTCGACGAGTCGGGCAACGAGCGGGCGATCGTGATGGGTAGCTACGGGATCGGACCAGCGCGGATCGCCGCCGCTTCAATCGAGCAGCGCGCCGACGACAAGGGCATTGTTTGGCCCAAGTCGATCGCTCCATGGCAGGTTCATCTCGTCTCGCTCGCCAAGGTGGGAGAGGAGGAGCGCAACGCCGCCGATCGCCTCTACGACGAGCTGCGGGCCGAGGGACTCTCCGTCCTCTACGACGAGCGCGACGCCGGCCCCGGCCAGAAGTTGACCGACGCCGAGCTGCTCGGCTGCCCGCTGCGGATAGTCGCGGGACGACGGGGCCTCGCCGAGGGTGTGGTCGAGGCAAGCGAGCGGGGCTCCGGAGTGGAGCACAAACTGCCCGTGGGGGAGGCGGCCGGGCAGGCCCGCGATCTCCTCCAGGGCCTCGATGGCTCCTGATACCGCCCCGTTCGGCCGCGGCCGCGTGCGCCGCCTCTTCGGCCTCGACCGCAGCGGACCGCCACCGCGACAGGTGCAAAAGGGGGAACCGCTCAACCCGTGGACGATCCCCAACGCGGTCGGCTACGTGCGGCTCGCCGCCCTGCCGCTCTTCCTCTGGCTCGCCTTTGAATCAGGCGACGGGCGCAGCGCCCCCGCGGCGATCGTCTTCTGGTTGATCGCCGCCGGTGACTACCTCGACGGCTTCCTCGCCCGAGTCACCGGCCAGTACAGCCGCCTCGGCTCGATTCTCGACCCGCTCGTCGACCGCCTGACGATCCTCTCCGGAGCGGTCGTCTGCTGGCACTTTGAGCTGCTGCCGCGCTGGGCGCTGGCGCTGCTCGCCGCCCGCGAGCTGGCAATGCTCCTCCTCGCCCAGTACGGCCTCCGCCACGGAGTCGAGATCCGGGTCAACTGGCCCGGCCGCATCTCGGTCTTCCCGATCATGGGCGGCATCTTCTTCGCCATGGTCTTCGCCGGCTGGGTACCAGCCGCGCTGCTAATCGTCGGCCTAGCCCTGGCAATAGTCGCCACCGTGCTCTACGCCCAAACCGGCGTCCGCGAAGTCCGCGCCACCCGACGCTGACTTCCCATTTCTTCGTGGCATACGCGAATAAACGGGAAGTCAGCGGCTGCAAGAGAGCGGTCAGGCGCCAAAAACCTTCAACCTGGAGTTGAACCTTGGGTTTGGCTACCTATAATCGACCAACCGGCCTCGAGTAGGGGCTAGACCCGCAAAGAAGGAGTGAGATGGAGGACACCTTTCCCGATCTTGGTTCGCTCAGCGATGAAGAGCTGAAGGACCTGATCGACAAGCTCACCGAGGAGGAGAACGAGATCTCCTACAAACGGCGCGTCCTGCACGGCAAGATCGACATCCTCCGGGCCGAGCTAGTGAACCGGCTGCGCCAGAAGCGCGAGCAGGGCGAGTCGCTCTTCTCGGGCGACGATGTCGCACAGCTGACCGAGATTCTCGCCGGCAAAGGGCCCGCCCCCAACGACGAGTCCGTCGCCTGAGCGGAGCAGCGCTATGGCCGTCCACTGTCCCGAATGCGGATTCGTCAACCCCGAGGGGGCGAATTACTGCCAGAAGTGCGGTGCCTACGTCGGCGGTCCCGCCGATGGCGACAGTGGCGAGGAACCGACGACGATGACCTACACGGTCGATGACACTGGCGAGATGCAGCCGGTCGACATCGACGAGACGGTCGAGCGCAGCGGCGCCGCGCTGGTGATCCGCGCTGGCGGCGGCCGGGCGGGGGAGAGCTTCGCGCTCGACCAGGATCGGGTGAGCATCGGGCGCAGTCCCGACGCCGGCGTCTTCCTCGACGACGTCACGGTTTCCCGCAACCACGCGCTCCTGGTCCGCCGGCGCGACGGCCTCTACATCGACGACCTCGGCTCGCTCAACGGCACCTACGTCAACCGGCGCCGAATCGAGTCCCACCGCCTTGCCGACGGCGACGAGATCCAGGTCGGCAAGTACAAGCTCAGCTACCTGGAGAAGTGAGGAAGCGCTGATGGCCGTTTCCGAGCAGCAGACCCGCCAGCGCGACTCGCGCCCCCGCAAGGCGCTGACGATCGGTGCCGTCTGCAAGATCCTGCAGAGCGAGTTCGACGACGTCTCGATCTCGAAGATCCGCTACCTCGAGGACCAAAAGCTGCTGACGCCGCGCCGCACCGCCGGCGGTTACCGCCTCTACAGCCAGTCAGACGTCGAACGGCTGCGCACGATCCTGCGCCTGCAACGCGACGAGTTCCTACCGCTGCGGGTGATCCGCCAGGAGCTGGCGGCCGGTGGCGACTTTGTTCCAGCGGGAGGGGGCACCGATAAGCGTCCCTCGAGCGGCGCGGTACGGCGGGCGATCCTCGTCAATACCTCGCGCGCCTACCTGACTCTCGATGAGGTAATCGAGGAGACCGGCGCCCGCGAGGAGCTGATCTCCGAGCTGGAGAACTTCGGCATCGTCCAGCCCGAGAAACGCGAGGGTAAGACCGTCTACGACGAGACCGACCGCGAAGTCGTCCGTGCAGCGAACGAGCTCTCGCGTTTTGGGGTTGCGGCACGCAACCTGCGCGTCTTCCGCTCCTCTGCGGATCGCGAGGCGAACCTGCTGGAAGCTCTGCTCGGCCCGTCGCTGCGCTCGCGCAATCCCGACCGGCGTAAAGAGGCGCTGGAGAGCCTCGAGAGCCTGGCGGCGACGGTCAGTCACCTCAAGCATCTGCTGCTCGTGAGAGACCTCCGCAGGTTGGCGGGGGACTAGGCCGATCCCGGCAGGGGTTCCACTTAACTTTTTCGGTGGTAACGAATGCTGCTGACGCCTCGGGCCAATCGCCGAAAAAGTGCAAGACGTTCCACCCCTACCGGGATCGGCCTGGGCGGCCTGCTATGCCACGAGTGACTCGCAAGAGGACGATTACCGCGCCGGCCGACGCGGTTTGGGAGCTAGTGGCAGATCCCTATAACTTGCCACGCTGGTGGCCACGGACGCTGCGCGTCGAGGGCGTCGAGGGAGAGGGTGGCGCGATGCAGTGGACGAAGGTGCTTGGAACGGCTGAGGGCCGGGGCGTCCGAGCCGATTTTCGCTGCACCGAGTCGGTTGACGGCGAGCGGTTTGGTTGGGAACAGCAGGTCAAGGACACCCCGTTCGAGCGCCACCTGCGCCGCTATGCCGTTGAGTTGACCCTCGCCGATGCCGCGCCCGGAACCGAGGTGACGCTCGCCGCCGCTCAAACTCTCCGCGGCCTCTCCCGGCTAGGCTCGCCGATGATGCGGCGCGGCCAGGGCGCCCTGCTCGACGAAGCACTAGATGGACTGGAGCGAGCGCTGGCATGAACGGGCCGCGCCGTGACTCGAAGTGGTGGGGCTGGGGAGATCCGTCGATCGAGCCCGCACTGGACGGACCCGCACTGGCGACACTGCGCGAGCGGATCGGCGAGCTGCGGCCTGCACCGAGGACCACAGAGCCTGAGGGCTTCACGCTACCCCCAGCGCAGCAACTTCCCCGCTCGCTTCTCGAGGCGGTGGGCGAGGAGAACGTCTTCACCGCAACGGAGGACCGTATCCGCCACGCGACGGGCTGCGGCTACGTCGACCTCGCCCGCCTGCGATCGGGCAAGCTCGAGGCAGCGCCCGATGCAGTTCTGCTCCCCGCTGACGCAGCCGAGGTGAAACGCGTTCTGGATCTGTGCGCGACGGAAGGCGTTGCAGTCGTGCCGTTCGGCGGCGGCACCAGCGTCGTTGGTGGGATCGAGCCCTTGCGCGGGGCGCACGAGCGCCTCGTCAGCCTCGACCTTTGCCGCCTGCGCGGCGTCGAGGTCGATCCACGCTCACTGACCGCCTGCCTTGGCGCCGGGCTGCGCGGGCCGGAGGCAGAAGCAGAACTGGCCAAACACGGGCTCATGCTCGGCCACTATCCGCAGTCCTTCGAGTACGCCACGGTCGGCGGCTTCGCCGCCACTCGGTCAGCAGGCCAAGCTTCAAGTGGCTACGGGCGCTTCGATTCCCTGGTCAGCTCGGTCCGCCTGATCGCTCCCGCCGGGGACCTTCGCACCCTGGAGACGCCACACACCGCTGCCGGTCCAGCACTGCGCGAGGTGGTCATCGGTTCAGAGGGGGTCTTCGGCGTAATCCCCGACGCGACCGTGCGCCTGCGTCCAATTCCGCGCCAGCGCCGCTACGAGGCCTGGATGGTGGAGAGCTTCGAGGCGGGGTCAGAGATCGTTCGGGCTCTGGCGCAAGGTCCCGGCCTGCCCGACGTGATTCGTCTTTCCGATGAGGAGGAGACCGAGGTCTCGCTGGCGCTCTCGGGTCCGCGCGGCGTCGCCGGCAGCCTCTTTGGCGGCTACCTCGGCCTGCGTCGACGTCGTGGCGGCTGCCTAATCATCGTTGGGCTCGAGGGGAGCGAGGAGTCGGTTGCGCGCCGTCGCGCCCTGAGCGTGCGCGAGCTGCGCCGGGGCGGTGCCGTCTACCTCGGCCAGGCCGCGGGGCGCTCATGGGAGCACGGCCGCTACCAGGGCCCCTATCTGCGGGACACGCTGATGGACATGGGCGCGATGGTCGAGACGCTCGAGACCTCCCACACCTGGACCGAACTCGCCGCGCTGCACCGCGCCGTCGGCGGCGCGATTCGGGACTCACTCTCCGCTCAAGGCACTCCCGGCCTGGTCTTCTGTCACCTTTCCCACGCCTACGCCGACGGCGCCTCGCTCTACTTCACCTTCATCTCCCGGGCTCGCCAGGACGCGGAGGTGGAGCAGTGGCGGCAGGTCAAGCAGGCGGCTTCAGAGACAATCGTCGCCACCGGGGGCACGATTACGCACCATCACGCCGTCGGCCGCGACCACGCTCCCTACATGGAGGCCGAGATCGGCGGAACAGGGCTCGACGTGCTGCGTGCCGTCAAGGAGCAGCTAGATCCTGCAGGAGTGATGAATCCCGGAAAGTTGATCCGCTGAGCTGGCAAAGCAGATCAAGGACGCAGGGAACGAAGCGTGCTCTGCACGTGAGCGACCGAGGACGCAGATATGCGCCGCCAGCTCAGCGGATCGCGGGGCTGGTGATCGGCCCGCGGAGAACGCTTTCGCCGACGTAGGGCGGGACGCGGCTTTCCTTTTTGGCCTTGGTGAACGCCGCCTGGTACTCCGCGGTGGAAGTGCGGGCCACGTCGATCTGGTCGAACGCTCCGTTGGCGACGTAGGTCAACAACTGGACGGGGACTTCGAACTGGGCGGCAAGCTTGCCCGAGTCGTCAACCGGGACGGAGCCGATCTGGAGCGCGATCTTCGGCGAGCTGTAGAGCCAGACGGTGTAGGTCTCGCCGTCCTGCGACGGCTCCAGCCCTTCCGCGGTGACCTGGAGCAGGACCTTTTTCTTCAGACGCCCGAAGATCGCACGGCCACTGGCATCACCGCCGTCGGTGGGCGAGAGGACCGCCTGCGTGAGGTTCGGATCTTCCGCTGCGGCGGAGGCGTTTTCAGTCGCGCTGCCTTCCGACGCTGTGGTGGTCGAGTCGGAGCCGCCGTCGCCGCCGACAATCAAGACGATGGCAAGAATTACGACCACCAGAACACCAGCACCAAGTCCGATCAAGGCGCCGCGATCCTTTGGCAGCTTCAGGTTTGGGATCTGCGTGGACCGCTTCGCAGGGCTCGGCGCCGCGGCGGCCTTTGGGGGAGCGGCAGTTGGCGCGGTGGGCTCCTCGACCACAACCCTGGGTGGCTCGGCGGGTAGCGCGGGTTCAGGCGGGGCCGGAGCAGCTGGCTCGGGCGCCTTAGCCTCAGTCGGCTCCTCGACGATCCCCGGGGGCTCGTCGACCTCGGCAAGCGCCTCCTTGACCCGCTCGCGTACTTCCTCGACGCTTATCCCCATCAGCGCGGCCATGTCGTCGTAGCCCTCCTCGCGCTGAGCGAGCAGGCGCAGCATCGCCTTCTGATCGTCCGTCAACCCCACCGCCCGGGAAGCCTACGCGAGCCGGCCCCCGATCGGGCGTGTCTGAGGTTAAGGGGTCATATGGGCCCACAAGCTCAGACACGCCCAGCGGTAGTGTCCCGCCGATGCCTGACGATCCAAGGGGCCTGCTTTCCCACTTCGACGCCTTGCTGGGCACGGAATGGCTCGACGACGATCCCGAGCACGCGCGCGTGCGAGTGCCGATGCGCGACGAGTTGCGCCAGCCGGTCGGTCTCCTCCACGGAGGCGTCATGTCAAGCCTGATCGAGAGCGTCTGCTCCCGCGCAACGGCCCTTGCTGTCCTCGACGAAGGAATGGCAGCAATGGGCCAGTCGATCAGCGTCAGCTTTATTCGGCCGATTACGGAAGGCCACGCCGAAGTCAAGGCCAAGGCACGCCATCGCGGCCGCACCACCTGGGTCTGGGACGCGGAGGTCCGCGACGCGGACGATCGTCTCTGCGCGCTCGCCCAGATGACGATCGCGGTCAGGCCGATCCCGAAGCGGGGCTAGCCCCTGTATCTATTGGTGATCGGCAGACGCCGATCGCGGCCGAATGCCTTCGGGGTGATCCGGATGCCGGGTGCGGCCTGGCGGCGCTTGTACTCCGAGCGATCGACCATGCGGACCACCTCGTCGACGACATCGGCGGGCAGGCCAGCGGAGATCATCTCCTCGCGGCCCTCATCTCGCTCCACGTAGGACTCGAGGATCCGATCGAGCAACTCGTAGGGGGGCAGTGAGTCGCTGTCAAGCTGGTCGGGACGCAGCTCCGCCGACGGCGCCCGCTCCAGCACCGAGTCGGGAATCAGTTTGCGGCCCGCGCTCGCATTGCGATGGCGGACTAGTTCGTAGACGAGCGTCTTCGGCACGTCCTTGATCGCCGCAAAGCCACCGGCCATGTCGCCGTAGAGGGTCGCGTAACCGACCGACATCTCGCTCTTGTTGCCGGTGGTGAGCACCAGCCAACCGTGCTTGTTGGAGAGTGCCATCATCATGTTGCCGCGGATCCGCGCCTGGATGTTCTCGGCGGCGAGGTCGGGCTCGGAGGGCCGCGTTGGATCGCGCGGCAGGGGCTCCTCGCCATTAGCGCCATCGGCGCTGCCAAAAGAGCTGGCTAGCGCACTCTCGTACTCGGCCATGGCGGCCTCGATCGGGATCTCGAGCAACTCGACGCCGAGATTGGTGCCGATATTCCGCGCGTCCCCCTGTGTTTCAGAGCTGGAATGCGGCGAGGGCATCACTACGCAACTGACGTGCTCTGGCCCGAGGGCATCGACGGCAAGCAGGGCGACGAGAGCGGAATCAATTCCACCCGAGAGGGCAACCCCGACGTGCCTGAAGCCGTTCTTGCGGACGTAGTCCCGCAACCCCAACGTCAGGGCCGCGTAGACCTCGGCCAGATCGGGCAGCGGCTCGGCCAGGCGGCACGGCGCGGGGGAAGGGACCTCGCAGATGAGCAGCTCCTCCTCGAACTGAGCGGCCCGGGCGAGGACCTCGCCCTCAGGGTCGACGATCAGGCTGTGACCGTCGAAGACCAGCTCATCCTGGCCGCCGACGAGATTGCAGAAGGCAAACGCCGCGCCGTACTCGCGCGCCCGCTCGGCGAACATCGCTTCGCGCTCGCGTCCCTTGCCGCGGTGATACGGCGAGCCCGACGGATTGGCAATCAGGCCGGCGCCGGCCCCCACCTCGGTCGAAGCCGGCGGCCCAGGCGCCCAGACGTCCTCGCAGATCGTCAGGCCGACCGTGGCGCCGGCGACGTCGATCGTCGCCATCTCGTCACCCGGGAGGAAGTAGCGCTCCTCGTCAAAGACCGCGTAGTTGGGAAGCCTGTTCTTGCGGTAGACGGCCTGCACGGAGCCGTTCGCCAGCACGGCAAGCGAGTTGTGAGCGTGGCGAAAGTCACCGCCCCCCGCGACGGGCTCAGCGAAGCCAACGAGGGCGACGGTCTCACCAACACCACCGGCGAGCTCTTCAACCGCGCGCCGGTTGGCCTCGATGAAGTGCCGCTTCAGGTAAAGGTCCTCCGCCGGGTAACCGGGAACACAGAGCTCTGGAAAGACCGTCAGCTCCGCCCCCTCTCTTTCGGCACGGCCAATCCACTCGGCGATCTTCGCCGCGTTGCCGTCGATGTCGCCAACGGTGGGATCGATCTGGGCCAGGGCTACTCGCACACTGGAGTCCTCTCGGGAATCACCGCTGAAGTATCGCCGCCGCGGGCAGAAACCGCCTGGAAGGACTGTAGATTTCCGCGCGTGCGGGCGCGGCGGTTGATCGGTGTATCGCTGGCGTCCCTCGCCATGCTCTCTGGCATTCCTGCTGCCGCCAACGCCGGCGACCAGTGGATCTTTCGCGCGCCGGCTGCTCGGCCCACCGACCATCCCGACCCGAACCGCAACGCCTACACCGTGCCCGAGGCGCCGCGCTCACCCGCCTGCACACGCCACTTTTGCGTTCACTGGGTTGCCGAGGGCATCGATACCCCGAACCTCGCTGACGCGGACGGCGACGGCATTCCCGACTACGTCGAGCGTGTCCAGGAAGTCGCCGAACACGTCCACTCGATCGAGAACGACAAGCTGGGCTGGCGAGAGCCGAAGTCCGACGGACGCCGGGGGGGAGCGCAGGGCAAGACCGACGTCTACCTCGACCAGATCGGCGGCGCCCTCTTTGGCTACGCCGCGCCCGACCGCGGCCAGGGCACCAAGGCCCACCGGCTGCCGCGCCGCTTGCACGGCTATCTCGTGCTCGACAACGACTACGACCCGCGCGAGTTCCCCGGCACTACGCCGGAACAGGACCTCGAGGTGACGATCGCCCACGAGTACACCCACATCCTCCAGTTCGGCTATGACGCCTATCAAGACGCCTGGTTTGCCGAGTCGACCGCGGTCTGGATGGAGGACGAGGTCTATGACGGCATCGACGACTACAGACGCTACGTTCGGCGCTGGGTGAAGCGCTTCGATACGCCGCTGACCGCGAACTCGATCAAGGAGTACGGCTCGGCGGTCTGGAACAAGTGGCTGGCGCACCGCTACGGGCGCGCGATCGTGCGCCGGGCTTGGGCGCGCGCGGTGCAGGTCAAACCAGGTGGCTTCTCGGTCTCCGCATATGACGGGGCGATCGAGGAGGCCGGTAACTCGGATTTCAGCCGCGACTTCGCCCGCTTCGCCCGCGACTTGCCCGAGTGGCGAACCGATCAAGTCTTCGGCGAAGGGGACTCCTATCCCGACGTCTCGCGCCAGGGCAGCCTTCCACTCGACGGCCGCGTGCTCTCACGCGGCCTCAATCACACAACGTTTCAGCTGCTGCGCCTGCACGCGCACGGCGGCCGCGCCGTTGTGATCGAGGCGACGGCACCACGGGGAATCAGCGCTGGCCTCGCCCTGGTTGGGCGAATCGGCAGCGAGCGTCACGGTCGCGTCGTCGACACCCTCAACTTCAAACGACACGGCGGCAAGATGACGGTGCGTCTCGCCCGGCCGGGGCGCTTCAAGCGACTAACCGCAGTCTTGATCAACGCTGACACCAGTGCCTCCGGCTTCAGCGCCCGCCGACTCGACTGGGCCTACTTGACCGACAGCGCGCCGTTCCGAGTCTCGGCGCGGCTTCTGGGCTGAACCACCACACCGGGCGTCTCGGCCGCGATCTCGGCGATCGCTCCCTCGAGGTCGAGTCCAAAGCTGTCGAGATCGGCCATCGCGTCGTAGTCGCCGATCAAGCCGAAGTCCACTTGGCCGTTGTAGGACATGATCCCGACGCAGAGCGCCTGCCGCCGGGCCAACGGCACCATCGGGAAGATCGACTCCATCTGCCGCCCCAATACGAAGAGCGGGAACTGAGGCCCCGGGACATTGGTCACGACGAGGTTGAAGAAGCGCTGAGCCGGTTGCAGGCGGGCTGCCTGAGAGGCGATCGTGGTCGGGGCGAAATCGACGACGCGGGTGAGGATCTCGGCGCCGACTGCCTGCCCGGAACCCTTCAGGTCGCCCATGATCTCGGTGACCAGGTGCAGGCGGCGGACCGGCTCCTCGCACCAGATCGGCAGCGGCGCCATCATCGCCGAGATGCGGTTGCCGAGGGCCCCGCGCTCCTCCTCGGCGCGGACGCTGACCGGCACCATCGCCCGCATCTCCAGGTCTTCCGTGTCGTGGCCGCGAGCCCGCAAGTAGTTGCCGATCGCTCCGGTGACGACCGAGAGGATCACGTCATTGACGGTGCCGCCATGCTCGTCCTTGATCTGCTTGAACGCATTGAGGTCGCTGCGCACAAAGGCGATGCGGCGATGCGGCCCGATCTCGACGTTGAAGGGCGTGGAGGGGGCCGCCATGCTGGCGCTGATCATCTTGCTCGTCGCGCCGACGCCGCGCAGCACCTGGCGCGGGCCGCGCAAGGCGGCGCGGACCCCGCGAACGAACTCTGTCGGGCTGGTGGCGCGCTCTCGCAGCGCATCGCCGAGCAGTTTGAGGTCGGTCGGCTCGGGCCGCGGCGCCCACTTGGGCGGCAGCGCGGGTGGGTTGGCCGGCTCTTGCTCGACGTCGAAGAGGACGGTGGTGATGTCGACCCCGGAGATCCCGTCGACCAGCGCATGGTGGCTCTTGCCGATGATCGCGAAGCGGCCGTCATGGAGTCCCTCCACCAGCCAGAGCTCCCAGAGGGGCTTGCTGCGGTCGAGTTGCTGGGAAAAAATCCGCGCCGCGAGGTTGCGCAGCTGCTCCTCGGAGCCGGGCGCCGGCAGCGCGGTCTGGCGCACGTGGTAGTCGAGGTTGAGATGGGGATCGTCGACCCAGACCGGGCGGCCCTGACCGAGAGGCACAAAGCGCAGCTTCTGGCGGAAGCGCGGAACCAGATGGAGACGGGAGGAAATGTGGTCCCGGAACTCCCCGATGCTGGGTGCGGGGCCTTCGAAGATGCTCGTAGAGGCGACGTGCATGTGGGCGCCGCCGCGCTCCATGTGCAGGAAGGACGAATCGAGTCCAGTCAACCGGTCAGCGCTCACCGGGAAATCTTCGCATACGACTCCAGGTGTCCTGCGAAGCGCTGGTGAACTTCTCAGGCCGTCAGGCCGAGCTGGAGCTGGCTGCGCTCCTCCTCGGGCTCGACCGGCCCGGCCGCGCCGCTCTCGAAAGCGGCGACGCGCACGCCGAGCAAGCGCACCGGACGCGGCGGGTCATAGGCGCGGAGCAGGTCTAGCGCGACGGGACGGACGACAGCGGGGTCGTTGGTCGCCGCCTCGACGGTGTGCGAGCGGGTGACGTTGGTCCAGTCGTCGAGCCGCACCTTGATCCCGATCGTGCGGCCTTCCAACTCGCGCTTGCGCAGGCGACGGCAGAGCTCCTCGGCGAGCCGCACCAGGTGGGTCTCGATCTCGCCTCGGTCGGCGACATCGACGTCGAAGGTCGTCTCCGCCGACTGCGACTTCGTCTCGCGTTCGACCGTGATCGGCGTCTCGTCTTCGAGGCGAGCTCGCCGATGCAGCCAACGCCCCTGCCGCGGCCCGAAGCTCTGCTCGAGCAGCGCCGGCTCCCGCGCCCGCAGCTCGGCAAGGCTGTGGATGCGCATCGACTCCAGCTTGGCAACCGTCTTCGGCCCGACACCCGGGATCAACCCCGGCGACTCGGCCGCAAACCGCTCCAGCGCTTCCTCGCGTGAGAGGACGACGAGTCCCGCCGGCTTGCCCAGCTCGCTGGTGACCTTCGCCAGCATGCGGTTCTCGGAGATGCCAACCGAGCAGGTCAGTCCGGTTTCCTCGTGGATCTCAGCTGCGATCCGCCGCATCGTCGCCTTGGGTGAGAAGAGCCCGGTCAGGTCGATGTAGGCCTCGTCGAGCCCGACCACCTCGACCGTCTCGGCGTTGCGGCGCAGGATCGCCATCACCTGCCCGGAGGCCTCGCGATAGGCGCTGAAGTCGGGCTGGAGGTAGACCGCGTCCGGCAAGCGCCGGCGGGCCACCGCGGCCGGCATCGCCGAGTGGATCCCGGCCAGCTTGCGAGCCTCATAGCTCGCCGTCGTCACCACCGCCCGCGGCCCCGAACCGCAGACGACGACCGGCCTCCCCTTCAGCTCCGGCCGCCGCCGCAACTCAACGGACGCGTAGAAGGCGTCCATGTCGAGATGGGAAATGGTGCGATCAAAGGCCACATGTCGATGGTAGGAGGGAGGGGGGACGGCGATTGAAGCCCCGTACTTCGGGGTAGGGCGGCAGGGTGGCCGACATCACGCACGCTCGAATCGATGAGATCGAGGCAATTGAAGGCATGCTCGACGGGATCAAGATGCATCGCGCCGCGGCCGGCCTCGGCGTCAGCGCCTTTGGCATCTCGATCGTCGACCTCGAGCCCGGCGCCAATCAGTACCCCGAGCACGATCACTCCGAGGACGGGATCGGCGGTCGCATGTTCGCCAAGCGCCCTGAGCAGTTTGGCCAAGAGGAGGTCTACGTCGCCCTGCATGGCTCGGGCATCCTCGAAGCCGAAGGCGAGAAATATCAGCTCGACCCCGAGCACATAGCCCGGGTCGGTCCCACGGTCAAGCGCAAGGTCATGCCCGGCCCCAACGGCCTTCGCCTGCTCGCCCTGGGTGGGACTCCGGGAGAGGCATACGACCCCGGCGGCACCCTGTAGGGGAGCTCGCCGCCGCCTAGACTGCAGGCGATGGCTTCACCGGAGGCGAAGAACCTCGAGGCGATCTCGAAGGCGATCGACCAGCACAACTCGAACTGCCCATTTCCGGCGGCAGAGGTGCGGATGAACCCGTTTGAGGTCGAGCGGCTGGGATGGGATCAGATTCGGGGCCTGCCGGTGGTCCCTGACGCCGAGATCGGAACCGGACGCTTCCGCATCGTCTGCTCGCGCGAACTCGACGGCGAGGGCCTCGAGGAGACCGAGGCGATCGGCCAAGAGATCGAGACCTCGGTGCCGGTAGTCAACAACTAAAACCGACGAAACGCGTATTTCCCATGTCTGGCATGGAAAATCCGCGTCTCGTCCTTAGACCCAGTTCCAGAAATCCAGACCCAAGCCTGAGAACCAGGACTGTGCTTCGGCATTGAGTTGGGTCAGCTCGTTGGTCCAGATCAGCACGCCCATCGCGATCAGGATCAGCCCGCCGGTGGCGACGATCGCCTGGTAGTGGCGCTTGACCACGGTGAAGGCGGTGGTCATGCGAGAGAAGGCGACAGCGGTGAGCAGGAAGGGAATCGCGAGACCGGCTGAGTAGACGACGAGGAGAAGGGCGCCGTGCGCTGCCGACCCCGACAGCGAGGCCGCGGTGAGGATCGCCCCAAGGGTGGGGCCAATACAGGGTGTCCAAGCGATCGCGAAAGCTGCGCCGGCGACAATCGGACCACCCTTACCGGCGCGCTCCAACAATGCGTCGACATGCCACTCGCGATTAAGCCGGGTAACGAAGAGGGAGGCGACGAAGAGGATGCCCATGGCGATGATCAGCGCGGCCGCGACCTTGCTCAGCAACTCTTCGTGGTCCTGGAAGGCCGAGCCGAGCGCGGTGGCGGTGAGCCCCTCGGCGACGAAGATCGCCGAGAAGCTGGCTACGAAGAGCAGACTGGGAGCGAGAATGCGGCGCCAGCCGGCTGTCTCCAGCTCAGCCGCCGAGACGCCGCTGACCGCGGAAAGGTAACCGGGCACCAGCGGCAGCACACAGGGGGAAAGGAAGGAGACAACCCCAGCCGCAAGGGCGGCGAAGATGCCCACTCCGGCGGCGGGATCGGAGCTCAGCGCAGCGACAATCACAGTCTTGAAGGGTACTTGGGCTTGCCCAGGGTCCGGTGGCAAATCTAGGATCGGTGCCGTCCCTATTCAGAAACGAAAGGAGTTTGCATGCCCTTATCCATCCAGATGCCGCTCTTCATCGTGAGTGCCCTGGCGCTTGTAGTCCTTTTGCTGGCTTGGGCGCCTGCGGCGTCGGCAAGCGACAAGGATTGCGCGGACTTCTCGAGCCAGCGGGCAGCTCAGCTCTTCTTTCTCAGGCATGGCGGACCGCAGTCCGATCCGCACCGGCTCGACGGCGACGACGATGGGGTCGCCTGCGAGGACAACCCATGCCCTTGCTATCGCAAGAAGCACCTGCCATATCGGCCCGTGCTCAATTGGGTCACCCAGCGTCGGTTGATCTTGCCGATTTAGGCCACACTGTCCAGCGCCAGGCCGTGCTCGCCGCCGACCCCGGCGGGAGACTTGCGGCATGGAGCTTTTCAACGCCAGCGGCGCGCGGCAGCGGCTGCGGACCTCACCGCTGTTTGCGATCGGACCGAGCGAGCCGGCGCCGGCGCTGCGGCGCGGCTTTCTCGTCGCCCTGCCGGTCGGGCTGGCCCTGATCCTCGAGCTCGGGCTGGACAGCCCGAGCAAGGGCGCCATCGCCACGGGCGCCCTCTTGGCCGGCTTCCCCGGCATGGACGCACCGGCGCGGCCACGGGCCGGATGGCAGGCGGCGGTGGCGCCGCTGATCGGGCTTGCCGCGTTGCTGGGGGTGCTGACCGGCTCCAACGCATTCCTCGCGATCGCCACGATGGCGGCCGTCGGAGCCGCGGCCGGCTACTGCTTCGCCGTCTCGCTGCGCTTCTCGATCGCGGGGCTTTCGGTGGCCCTCTCGCTCTTGATCGCACAGGACCTGCCGCTTGACCTCGGTGACGTCATGCCGGCGCTTCTCCTCGCCACTGCCGGCGGCCTGCTGCAGGCGACGTTCTCGCTCTGTATCTGGGCAGTTGGCGATCGCGAGGAGGAGGGAGGGGAGAGCGGCTGGGACTGGCCGGCCGCGCGTCAAGCGCTGCGCGACAACCTGACCTTGCGGTCAACCAGCTTTCGCCACGGCCTCCGCTTTGGCGCCGCGCTGGCAACTGGCGTTGCCCTCTACTGGCTGCTGGGCGTTCACGAACACGGGTTCTGGATCCCGCTGACGATCCTCTTCGTCCTGCGCCCCGACAAGGACGAGACGTTCCGCCGCCTCGCCCTGCGCGCGATCGGAACCGCGATCGGGCTCGTGGTCGCAACCGCCCTGGCCGAGTGGCTGCGCGGCGACGAGCTGGCGATCGCCGTCTGCCTGACGATCGCCACCGGCTTTGCCTACGGCTTGCTGACCGTCCAGTACGCGCTCTTCACCGCGGCGATCACGATCTATGCCGTGCTGCTCGCCGACTCAATCGGCGAGGCGGCCCTGCGCGCCGCCGACGAGCGGGCGCTGGGCACCGCCCTCGGCATCCTCATCGCCGGCGCCGCCTTCCTGCTCTGGCCCAACTCCGCGCCTACCCGACGGTGAGCGTCTCGCCTTTGTGAAATTCGGCTTCGGTCGTGAATGCCGCGCTCCATTCGACGGCAAGGCTGCCGAACGCAACGAGTTTCGTTTTCGTTTTGGCGAAGGTCGCGGGACTGAAGGCGAAGGTTTCGGTGGGATTGTCGTACAGGCTCCCAGCCGTGCCTGTGATCGGCATGGAGATTCCTTCCAACGCGCATCCCACGCCATCGAGAGGAACCATGATTTTGACTTTTTCGACGATGAAATAGGGTTCGCCGCTCACGGTCTGGAGATGGGAGGACCACGGAAAACCTTCGGCTTCGATCGCTTCGATGGTGCAGGGGCCGGTGGCCGTGCAAGTCGTAAACCCGAGCCAATTCATGCTTGCCAGGCCCATCGTGCCGCTGTTGGAAATTGCCATTTCGTAGTGGGTTTTTTTGCAGACGATTTCCAGTTCCAAGCTCGGGATCGAGAAGCTGCCGAGCACCGCGTCGCCGACGACGTTTTCTTTGCCTTTGCCCCATTCGACGCCGTTGAAGAGCCAAGCAGGGCTGGCATTGGCCACGCCTGGGAAGAACGCACAAAGGAGCGCCGCGGCGACTACGCAGCGCGGAAGGATACTTGCGGCGTTCCGAAGCATTACTCAACTAATGGTGAGAACACCACTGCTCGATGTGAGTGGGAATTCTGCTTCCCATTCGACGTTGACGCCGAAGGCTTTTAGTTTGGTGTTCGTGGCGACAAAGCTGGACGGTTCGAAGCTGGTGTTCGCCGAGCTCGAGATGCTGCCGCCGGCTGAGCCTTTCACTTCGACGGTGGTTTCGTTCAGGGCACAAAAGGGATTCCCGTAGACGATTTCGAAATAGACTTTTTCGATGATCAGATAGTTGTTGCTCGACACCGTTTTCAGGTGGGCCGGCCAGGGCAAGTTCGCGGCGGTCATCCCTTCGACGCTGCATATCGTGTTGGTCGAGCAGCCCGCGAAGTTCATGCCGGAGACTTTGCCTTCGCCTGTCCCTCCTGAATCCCCGATGCTCATCGTGATTTCGGTTGTGGCACAGGTCGTGGTCATGCCCGCAAAAGTCAAGTCAGCATTGATCGCCTCGCCTTCGGCGGGCTCGGGCCCTGAGAATTGGGATCCGCCGAGTAACCAGGCAGGGGTCGCGCCGGCCGGGGCAGCCAAGGCGCCGCCAATTACGAAGGCGGCCAGTAGACAGCGCAGGAAGAGGTTCATTGTCGACTGTTGCCAGGCCGCGGGTTCACGGCGCGATTATGACTACCTGCCTAGTGTTAGTCAAGTCTTCTTGAGTAACTCCACTCGAGAGGAGCGCTAGGAAACGGTTAGTGCCTCCCCTAAGTGCGGCCCGAAGGCTTCCGCACTGAAGACGGCGTTCCATTCGACTTTCGAGCCAAAGGCGATCAGTTCGGTGCCCGTGTTCGTCAGCGTGGCATTGCTGAAGGTGATCGTTTCGGTCGCGTTGTCGTACAAGCCCCCGGCTGAGCCTTCGACCACTACTTCCACTTCGCTCAGCACGCATTCTTCCCCGCTATAGAGGAATCCGATTTCCATTCCTTTGAAGACGACGTAGTTTTTTGAGGCCACCGTGACCAGGTTCGTGGGCCAGGGCAAGCCATACACTTTCACCGCCGCCACGCTGCATACGCTTTTGGTCGAACATTTGAATATCGGCAGGTAGTTGATTTCCCCATTGCCGGTACCAGCGGTGTTTCGGATTTCCATTGAGTAGAGAAAGCCTTTGCAGCTGGTGGTGAGACCGAAAACCGTAAAGGCGCTGTTGGTCGAGCTGCCCTGGATCCTTTCGACGCCACTCAATAAAGCGCCGTTGAACTTCCACTCTGGGCCCGCGAGGGCGGTGCTCGCAAATGCCGCGGAAACCACGGCGAGCGCGATGACGCTGCGGAGGAGGGTCGTCGCCCGGCTGTGATGCCTCTTCATCTCAATCTCCTTTGTCGCGATCGGAACGCGGCGAGCCTCGATCAGTGCTCAGGAAATGTCAAGTGGTAGTCCAGGAGTGAAGGCGGTAGATTTATTGGCCAGCCAGCCAAGCCGCGCCGCGCGGCAGACGACACAGGAGCAGACTTTGAGCAACCGCACGTTCGTGATCGGGGTCGGGATGACCAAGTTCGAGAAGCCCGGCACCAAGGAGGGGGACTATCCGGACTGGGCCAAGGAGGCGGGGGAGAAGGCGCTCTCCGACGCGGGCATTCCCTACGAGGACGTTCAGCAGGCCTACGCTGGCTATTGCTACGGGGACTCCACCTACGGCCAGCGGGCGCTCTACCAGCTCGGCCTCACCGGCATTCCAGTCGTCAATGTCAACAACAACTGCTCGACCGGCTCCTCGGCGCTGTTTCTGGCCCGCCAGGCGGTCAAGGGCGGTCTCGTCGACTGTGCGCTGGCGCTGGGCTTCGAGAAGATGGAGCCCGGCTCGCTCGGCGTCAAGTACACCGACCGCACCAACGCGCTCGACAAGCACGCGATGCGGATGTTCGAGATCCGCGACCCCGAGCAGTCGCCGCCGGCGCCGCAGATGTTCGGCAACGCCGGCCGCGACCACATGCAGAAGTACGGCTCCAACCCCGACCACTACGCCTGGATCGGCTGGAAGAACCACAAGCACTCGGTCAACAACCCCTACGCCCAGTTCCAGGACGAGTACACGATCGAGGACATCAAGGCGGCGAAGATGATCCATGATCCGCTGACCAAGCTGCAGTGCTCGCCGACCTCCGACGGCTCGGCCTGCGCGATCGTCGCCTCCGAGCGCTACGTCGAGGAGCACGGTCTCTGGGGACAGGCGATCGAGATCGCCGGCCAGTCGATGGTCACCGACCTCAGCTCGACCTTCGCCGAGGACACCGACTGCATGAAGATCGTCGGCTCCGACATGTCCAAACAGGCCGCCAATGAGGCATACGCCGAGGCCGGCGTCGCCGCCGAGGAAGTCGACGTCTGCGAGCTGCACGATTGCTTCAGCGCCAACGAGCTCATCACTTACGAAGCGCTCGGCTTCGCCGCCGAGGGCGAGGGCCACAAGCTGGTCGAGGAAGAGGCGACCACTTACGGCGGCAAGGTCGTCGTCAACCCCTCGGGCGGCCTGATCTCCAAGGGCCACCCGCTCGGCGCGACCGGGCTGGCGCAGTGCTCGGAATTGACCTGGCAGCTGCGCGGCGAAGCGGACAAGCGCCAGGTCGAGGGCGCCAAGCTGGCGCTGCAGCACAACATCGGCCTCGGCGGCGCCGCCGTGGTCACCGTCTACAAGCCGGCGGCTTAGCGGTCGCCGAGGAGGAGAGTCCAATGGCGAAGGAGCGGCAGTCCCTCAGCGGCAAGGTCGTAGCGATCACCGGCGGGGCCCGGGGCATCGGCAAGGCGACCGCGACCGCGCTGGTCCGCAAAGGCTGCCGCGTCGCCATCGGCGACCTCGACCTCGAGCTGGCCGAGCAGACCGCGGTGGAGCTCGGCGGCGGCACCGTCGCGCTGCCGCTCGACGTCACCGACCGCGGCTCCTTCGCCTCTTTCCTCGATGCCGCAGAACGTGAGCTCGGCCCGCTCGACGTCGTCGTCAACAACGCCGGGATCATGCCGGTGACGCCGTTTGCCGAGGAGTCGGACGCTTCGCTCAAGCGCCAGCTCGACATCAACGTCTACGGCGTCATCGTCGGCATGCAGCTGGCGATCGAGCGCTTCCGCCCACGCGGCCGCGGCCACATCGTCAACCTCGCCTCGCAGGCCGGCAAGGGCGGCTTCCCCGGCATCGCCACCTACTCGGGCACGAAGCACGCCGTTGTCGGCATCAGCGAGGCCGTGCGAGCCGAACTGCGCGGCAGCGGCGTCGAGATCGCCTGCGTGATGCCGACGGTCGTCAACACCGAGCTGACCGCCGGCGTGGGGCAGAGGCTGATCCGGCCAGTCGAGGCAGAGGACGTCGCCAGCGAGATCGTCGACGCGCTGGAAGTGCCGCGCTTCGACGTCTGGGTGCCGCGCGTCAACGGCGCCCTCTTCAAGGTGATAGCCAACCTGCCGCGCGGGATGCGCGAGGGGCTCGGCCGCCTGATGAAGGTCGACAAGCTGATGACCGAAGTCGATCACGGCGCACGGCGCCACTACGAGGACCGCGTCGCCCACAGCGAACCCTCGCTGGAGGCAGATGCGTCGACTCACGAAACCGAATCGTCAAAGGCGGCATAGTCACGCGCATCCGACATTGACCACACTGGAGCGGGGTCAATGTCGGATGCGAGGAAAACAATGAGCCGGATCTACGACGCGACCTGGGGGAGGCTCTTCACCGAGGTCTACGACCGCGGGCTGAAGGCAACCGAAGACGCGGGGCTGCGCGACATCCGTCGCGAGGCCCTCTCGGGGGCAACCGGGCGGACCATCGACATCGGCGCCGGAACGGGCGCCAACCTGCCGCTGTTTCCCGTCGCGGTCAACGAGCTGGTGCTGGCCGAGCCCGATCCGCACATGCTGAAGAAGCTGCGCCCACGGACGGGTGACGCGAAAGCATCGGTCGAGGTCGTTCAGGCGGGAGCCGAAGCGCTCCCGTTCGAGGATGGGAGCTTCGACACCGCCGTCTTCACCCTGGTGCTCTGCACCGTGCCCAGTCCGGCCGCGGCCCTCGCGGAGGCGGCGCGGGTGCTGCGTCCCGGCGGCAAGCTGATCTTCGTCGAGCACGTCCGCGCCACGGATCCAGGCCTGGCTCGCTGGCAGGATCGCCTTGAGCGACCCTGGCGCTTCCTCGGCGACGGCTGCCACTGCAACCGGGACACCGTGGCCACGATCGAAGCTTCGCGATTTGAGCTGGATCGGGTCGAACACGACCGCCTGCCCAAGACCGTCCCGATCGTAAAGCCGTTGATCCACGGCAGCGCGACGCTCGCCGGCGCCGGCTAAAGCCTCAGTCGGACTCGGAATCTCTGAAGCGGTGCGCCAGCAACGGCTGCAATACGAGCGTTCCGGCGAGGATCGTCAGTGAGACGACAACAAAGGAAAGGCCGAGATCATCGAGAGAGTTGGCGTGGCCGGCAACGCGGTGCTCAGCACCGAGCAGCGCGACGGCGATCGCCAGGAGCCCCGCCATGGCGGCGCCGACAACGAAGCCAAGCCATTCTTCGAATTCTTCGCCGCGGCCCAGGTGCGGGACCATCCAGACGACCTCGACCACGTAAGCAGGCACGAGAACCGCCCCGATCGTCGCCAGGCTCCGCAGCAGCTCGGGTGAAGCCGCCGGGATCGCGCCGAGGAAGAACGATCCTCCGACGCTGGCAAGAGCGACCGAGCAGAGTGCCAGCAGCACTCCCTTGGTGATCGGTTCGAGGACGGGGAGTCTCATCGGCGGCAGTCTATGGCGGGGCGTACCGGCCCGTCGCTCGATTTAACGCACGATAATGGTGGTTATGTGAACTCACGCAGGTGTAACGCTTTCTTCCTTTCGTGAGACCGCAAAGCGTTGCACCTTGCTGAGCGGCCGGCGCAGCTAGCGGATGGCGGATTCGAGAGCTGATTCGATTGCGCCCGAGGACTGCGGCGTGCCCAGCGATTCCAGGCCGGAGGCGCCCGGTCCTTCAACCGCGAAGGACGGAGTGCCGCTGAAGCCGAGGCGTTCGGCTTCAGCCGTTGAGGCTTCCACCTGCGAGATCACCCGATCGCTCTTACGGGACGCGTTCCAGCGCGGGATGTCGGAGACGCCCGCCGCTTTTGCGACCGCGGTTAGAAACTCGTCGGTGACGTAGCCGGAGGCCTCGATCCCTTGGTTGCGGTAGAAGAGCTCGACGAAGTTCCAGCCGCGGCCCTGTTCGCCGGCGGCGATCGCCGCCGCCCCGGCGGGAACCGATTGCTCGCTGATGATCGTGAAGTTGCGGAACTCGATGCTCGCTTCGCCGCCGCGGACTTGGCCTTCGATGACCGGCGGCAGGATTTCTTCGGCGAAGCCCTTGCAGACCGGGCACTGAAGGTCGCCGAACTCGATCAGCTTGGCCTTTGCGTTAGCCGCACCAAGTACCAGTCCTTTTTGCGGGATGCCGGCCAGCTCGGCTTTGATCTCGGCGGCGCCCTCGATGTTGCTGGAGTCGCCACCGCCACTGTCGCCCTGGCTGACGACGATTAGGACGACAACCGCGGCGATCGCGAGAAAGGCAAGGGCGCTGGCGAGCTTAACCATGCGCTCGCGACGCTCGGCATCGTTCACGGCTTCGTCCCCACGTAGGCGAGCATGCGGATCGCATTGGCAGCAAAGAGCAGCGTCATCAGCACCGCGCTGGCGACGCACCACTGGCAGATCGCGTCGATCGTGAACAGCTCTAGGTAGGTCAGGTAGAGGCTGTAGCCGAAGCCAACCAGCGAGACCGCGAAGCCGGCAAGGCGGGCAGCGTCGCCGCGCAGCAGGGCGCAGCCCAACAGCAGCACGTAGCCGGCAATGCCGAAGACGGCGATGTTGACCCCGAGCAGGTGCGAGTAGGAGCTTTCGGCGACCGTCTGGCAGCCGTGGCCACCAGCGATGCAGACGGGCGATCCGCCGCCCGAGTCGGCAATCGCGATGTAGGTGGCGACGCCGATGCCGAAAGTGGCGAGAAAGGTCGCGACTCCGCGCAGTGTCCCCTCGGCGGGTGCCTTCATCGCCGGCACGCTATTGCAGCTCCCTACAGAAAGTCTCAATTTCGCGGGAGAGACGGCCGCCTTGCCACGCCAGCGGCGATTGCCCCTGCTGCTCGCTGGTCAACCTCGCCCCCGGGATCAGCTCCGCGTATTCGCGCGCGATCGCGTAGGGATGGCCCGGGTCGGCGTCGTCGTGACTGGCGACGACCAAAGTCGGCACCCTGAGCCCCTCCAGGTCAGCCATCGATTCGAACGGCTTCGACCTGGGGACGTCGTGCAGGGCCCCGGCCACAGCATCGAGATGCCGATGGCGCTCCATCCGTTCGCGGGTGAAGCGCAGAACCGAGTCACGCCAGGCCGGCGCAATGCTCTGGAAGCGATCGATGTAGGCGACGAAACCGTCGACGCCGCCTTCTTCCAGCGCCGTGGCAAGGCCGTCCCAGTAGCGCAGTGAGCCCGCCTCGATCTCCCCGTCGAACGAGGGCCCGATCAAGACCAATCCGGCGACCCGCTGCGGCTGCGCCAGTGCCAAGGCGACGGCGGTATGGGCACCCATCGAGTGGCCGGCGAGCACGGCCGGCTCTCCTCCCGCCTGCTCCTCGACCACGGCCTCCAGGTCCGCCACGAGCTGCGGGTATCCATAACACCCGTCGGCCGGAGCCGGGTCGGACTCGCCGTGGCCGCGGGCGTCGTAGCTGATCACGGTGTGTCCATCGCGCTCGAGCCGACGCGAGCCGTGGACGACCGAGCGGCGGGTCGCGGTGAGGCCGTGGCAGAGGACGATCGGAGGGCCCTCCCCTGCGCTCTCGCCGCGAATCGTTACCTCATGGCCAGCCGCGAACCGCCTGGCCTCGCCGCTGCCGGGCGGCATCAAGCCAGGCCGGCGAGCGCCTGTTCGATGTCCTCAACCGACTGAAAGGTCGAGCCGGTGCGCGAAACATGTCGGTAGCGGACGACGCCCTCGCCGTCGACGATGAAGATCGCCCGCATGATGTAGCGGCCGCCCGGAGTGTCTTTGAGCTCGGTAAAACGCGCCAGCGGACCGAGCCAGGCGGTGACGCCGTAGTTCTTGCTGACGCCGAGGTCCTCGTCGGCGAGCAGGGGCACGTTGAGTTCCTGCTCTTCGACCCAACGCTCGTGCGAGTCAACCGACTGGGGCGAGATGCCGATGACCTCGGCGTCGAGCTGGTCGAGCTTGTCTGCGTTGTCGCGGTAGGAGCAGAACTGCTTCGTGCAGACCGTCGTCGCGTCGCCGGGGTAGAAGGCGAGAACCACGTTGCGGCCGCGGTGCTCGGAGAGTCTGAAGGCCTTGCCGTCGCTGCCGGGAAGCTCGAAGTCGGGCGCCGCGTCTCCTACGTCTACCTTGGCCATCGGGGCCAGACTAGTGCAGCTAGCCCTTTTCGATCGTGATCTTTTCGATCAGGACCGTCTGTTTCGGTTTTTCGGCCGGCGTGCCGAGCTTGTCGATCCGTTCCACCACGTCGTAGCCCTCGCTGACCTTGCCGACCAGCGCGTATTCGGGCGGCAGCCCGGCGTCGGCCGCGGTGACGACGTAGAACTGGCTGCCGGAGCGCCCCGGCGGGTCGGCCGAGCTCTTCGCCATCGCGACCGTGCCTTTGGTGTAGGCGAGGTTTGCGGGTGGCTTCTCGGTCACGCTATAGCCGGGGCCGCCGATGCCCGTGCCAAGCGGATCGCCGCCCTGGATTACAAAGCCGGGTGCGATCCGGTGGAAGGTGAGCCCGTCGTAAAAGCCTTCTTCGCTGAGGTAGGCGAAGGAGTTGACCGTCTTCGGCGCTTTGCTCGAATCGAGCGCGATCTCGAAGCTGCCGCAGCTGGTTTCAACGTCAGCGGTCAGCTGTTCGCCTTTCTTCACGGTCTGCGGCGGCGCCTTGAGGCTGACTTTCTTCGCTTCCGGCGCTTCCACTTCCTTGCAACCGTCGACAGTTGCCGCGGCCGAGGAGCCGTCGTCGCTGCCGCTGCGACTGATCAAGATCGCCGCGACGACACCGATCGCGACCAGCGCGAAGACGGCGAGGATGATCAAGCGACGGTCGGGCCCCTCCTGCATTGGGCGGGAAGCCTAGAGGATCGATCCCGCGCCGTGGAGTTGCGATCATCGCCACGTGGAAGTGCCCTCACTGACGCCGCTCGCCGCCGCGGTACTCCATGTGCCCGCACCCGAACGGGCCCTGGTGGCCGGCTGTGGTGACGGCGAGGCGGCCCTCTTCCTCACCCGCGAGTTCCCCTCGGCGCGAGTGCGCGGCACGGATGCCTCGGCGGCGCTGGTGCAGCAGGCACAGGCCGAGATCGGGCTTGACCCGGAGGGGCGGGTTGCCTTCAAGCAGGCGAAGCCGGGGGCACTCCCCTACCCCGACGACTTCTTCGACCTGGTCGCCCAGGTCGATGGACGGGTGAAGCCAGCGGAGGTGGCGCGGGTGCTGCGCGTCGGCGGTCACTTGATCCTGGCTCCCCCAGGGACGCTCCGACTGGCTCCGGCCGCCAGGGAGAGGCTGCTCCAGCGACGCCTCTCCCGGCAGGGATTCGTCGGCTGGCGCCACGAGAAGGCCGGCGACGGCAACTTCTTCGTCGCCCGGCTGGCTGAGCCCCGCTGAGCGCAGAGCGCCATTTAGGCTGCGCCGATGAGCGCGATGCGAGCCACCGAGGGCAAGCCGCTGACCCTTCTGGTCAACCCCGCCTCAGCGCACGGGAAGACCCTGAAGCTGCTGCCCGTCGTCGAGCAGGAGCTTGACGCCTTGCGAATTCCGTTCCGGGTCGAGCGCACCCGCGGGCTCGAGGACGGCGTCGAGCGGGCGCTGGCTGCGGTCGAGTCCGATGAGGTACCGGTGGTGGTGAGTGGCGACGGCCTGCTCGGCGCCGTCGGCGGCGCCATGGCCGGGGCCGAGACGCCGCTGGGGATCATCCCCGGCGGTCGCGGCAACGATCTCGCCCGCGTTCTCGGGATCCCCGACGATCCGGCCGAGGCGGTCGCCGTCCTCGCCGCCGGCGAGACCCGCCGTATCGACGTCGGCGAGGCGAACGGCAAGCGCTTCCTCGGCATCGTCAGCGTCGGCTTCGACTCCGAAGCCAACCGGCTGGCCAATGAAACCAACTTCATGCGGGGAAACCTCGTCTACGCATATGCGGCAATCCGCACCCTGCTCAGTTGGAAGCCCGGCCGCTTCACGATCCGCGTCGGCGAAGAGCGACGGCGCTTCAGCGGCTACTCGGTCTCGGTCGCCAACAGCCGCGCATTCGGCGGCGGCATGTTCATCGCCCCGAATGCCGAGCTGGACGATGGCGAGTTCGACATCGTCACCGTCGGTGCGGTTGGCAAGCTGCGCTTCGTGGGTAACCTGCCCAAGGTGTTCAAAGGCACGCACGTGGATGAGGACGAGGTGCGCGTCTTCCGCGCGGCCCAGCTGGAACTGACCGCGAGCCGCCCCTTCCCCGTCTATGCCGACGGCGAGCACCTGACCGACCTGCCGGCCTCGCTCCGTGTGCTTCCCCGCGCGCTCAGCGTTCTCGTGCCCCCCGCCGCAGAGGCTTAGGTGCTGTTTGGGGCGAAGCTCGGGGCCGCGCGCGCGGCCGGCGCCGCGAGTCGCCTCAGCGGCCGCGGCGGTGGCACGACCCTCCCCGGCCGACTGCTGCTGCGGCTGGCGCCCGACGCGCTCAGTCGGCTCGGCCAGCACCTCGATCGCGGCACGACGATCGTCAGCGCGACCAACGGCAAGACGACAACGGCGGGAATGATCGCTGCGGCGCTGGCCGCCGATGGCCGCAAGCCGGTTCACAACCGTGCCGGTTCCAACATGACCTGGGGCGTCGCCACTGCGCTACTCGAGCAGCGGGGCCGGGAGGGGCTCTTCGAGGTCGACGAGGCATGGCTGCCCCGAGTCGCAGATCAGCTCGATCCGGAGCTCCTGGTCCTCGGCAATCTCTTCCGCGATCAGCTCGACCGCTATGGGGAGATGGAGGCCCTGGCTGACGAGTGGGGCAAGACAGTCGCCGAGCGCAGCGGACGGTCCCATTTCGTGCTCAACGCCGACGACCCGACCATCGCCGATCTCGGCCGCGACGAGGCTGGAGAGCCGCGCGACGACGTCACTTACTTTGGCGTCGAGGACGTCTCGCAAGCGCTGCCCGAGCTCCAGCACGCCTTTGACGCCAAGCACTGCCGCCGCTGTGGGCACCCCTACTCGTACGAGCGTGCCTTCGTCGGGCATCTGGGCCACTACTCCTGCCCCAACTGCGGAGCGCAGCGTCCGGTCCCAGACGTGGCCGCGACAGCGATCACGCTGCACGGGATGGCGGGGTCCGAGGTGACCGTGCGCACCCGACAAGGCGAGATGCAGATCAAGCTGCCGCTTCCCGGCCTCTACAACGTCTACAACGCGCTGGCGGCAATCGCCGCTGCTTTGCAGCTCGGCGTCAGCGCGGAGAAGGTCGCGGGCGCCCTCGCCACGATGCAAGCGGCTTTCGGTCGGGTGGAGACAATTGCGGTGGACGACAAGCAGCTCTCGATCCTCCTGATCAAGAATCCGGCGGGCGCCAACGAGGTCCTGCGCACGCTCTTGCTCGAGGCCGGCAACGAGAAGCTCGATCTCTGGATCGGCCTCAACGACAAGATCGCCGACGGGCGCGACGTCTCCTGGGTCTGGGACGCGGACTTCGAGTTGCTAGCGCCCGGAGTCCGGCGAGTGGTCTGCGCCGGAACACGGGCCCCGCAGATGGCCCTGCGCCTCAAGTACGCGGGTTGGCGGGCAGAGACCATTGAGGTCGAGCCAGAAATCGAGCGCTCGCTCGACCGTGCACTGGCCTCGACGCAATCGCAGCTCTTCGCGCTGCCCACCTATACCGCCCTGCTGGAGCTGCGCAAGCTGCTCGCAAACCGCGGCCTCGCCGAGGAGTTCTGGCGTTGAACACCCTGGTCTGGCACGAAGTCGAGTGCGGCAGCTACACCGCCGATCTGCCGCTCTGGGAGGAGCTTGCGGACGCATGCGGCGCCGACGTGCCAATCATGGAGCTGGGCTGCGGTGCCGGCAGGGTGACCCTCCACCTCGCCGGCAGGGGAGGACAGCTGGTCATCGGGCTCGAGCGGGATCGGGAGCTGGTCGAAGCGGTATGGGAAAAGGGCCACGGCACGACTGGGGATGCCGAGCACGAGGACGTGCGGGCCTTTGACTCCCTGGCGGCCAAGTTCGGCCTGGTGCTTGCCCCGATGCAGCTGATTCAGCTGCTCAGCGACAGCCAGGAGCGAGTCGCCTGTCTCTCCTGCGTCGTCGACAGCATGCTGCCGAGAGGACGTGCGGCCTTCGCGGTCGTCGAGGACCTCCCCATTTTTCCGGCGGGAACCGCCGCGCCACCGTTGCCCGACGTGCGCCAGATCGAAGGTTGGATCTATTCAAGCCTGCCATTGGAGCCCGAGGCTGGTGCTGACTCGATTCTTCTCCGGCGCCTGCGCCAGACGGTCGACCCCGACGGCAACATGAGCGAGGAGATGAACGAGATCGAGCTCGCCGTGCTCTCGGCGTCCACGCTTGAAGAAGAGGGTCGCGCCGTCGGACTGCGACCGGCAGGGCGCCGAGAGATCCCCGCGACCGAGGCGCACGTCGGCTCAACCGTCGTCCTCTTCGAGAAGGAGGACTGATGGAGCTTCGCCTGCTTGCGCTCTACCCGGAGCAGATGAACATCTATGCCGACCGCGGCAACATCCTCTTCCTGCAACGGCGCTGCGAATGGCGGGGCATCGGCTTCGATCACGCGACGGCTGGCCCCGGTGAGGGTTTCGACCCGGCGGCACACGATCTGATCTATCTGGGCGGCGGCCAGGACCGCGACCAGCGTGCGGTCGCCGCCGACATGGTCGAGAGCAAGCGCGAAGCTCTGGCCAGTGCGGCCGGGGACGGCGCCGTCGTGCTCGCCGTCTGCGGCGGCTACCAGCTGCTCGGCCACAGCTATCAACTCGACGAGGAGCGCCTACCCGGCCTCGCCATCGCCGACCTCGAGACCGTGCGCAGCCCGGGGCCGCGCCTGATCGGCAACGTTGCGATCGAGGTCGACCTCGATGGCACCCCTCGAGTCCTCGCCGGCTTCGAGAACCATGGTGGCCGCACGCACCTGGGCACCGACGCACAACCGTTCGGCCACGTGATCAAGGGCTTCGGCAACAACGGTGAAGACGGCTTCGAGGGCGTGCGCAACGGCAACCTGATCGGCACCTACCTGCACGGGCCCCTGCTGCCCAAGAACGCCTGGCTGGCCGACCACCTGATCGCATTGGCGCTCGAGCACCGCTACGGGACACGACCCCAACTAGAGCCGTTGGACGACACCTTGGAGCGCGCTGCCCACGAGTCCGCCTGCCGGGCCGCGCTCGCCTAGGAAGGCCTAGCGACCGCTGGAGCCGAAGCCGCCCTCGCCGCGAGCGGACTCGGCGAGAGACGCCACCTCAACCGGCTCGGCGAGCGCGATCGGAGCGACCACAAGCTGAGCGATCCGATCCCCGGGCTGCACCCGGAAGGTCTCGGCCGGATCTGTGTTGAGCAGCAGAACCCGCAGCTCACCCCGATACCCGGAGTCGATCAATCCCGGGCTATTGACCAAGGCGATCCCGTGCTTCTTCGCCAAGCCCGAGCGCGGCAGCACCAGGCCTGCATGCCCCTCCGGAATCTCAACAGCGACCCCGGTACCGACGCTCCACCTCTCCCCTGGTCCGATATGGGCGGCCTCGCAGGCGTAAAGGTCGAGACCCGCATCCCCGTCGTGGGCGCGACTCGGCAACACGGCCTCGGGCTTCAGCTTTGTGATGGGCAGATTCACGGCGCTCCACCCTAGCGGCCGTCGCGGGGGGTGGCATCGATCTGGGGGACCGCCCCCGAGGAGCTACTGCACCGCAGGGGGTGGTGGCACCAGATCGGTGACAGGACCCGCCGCGCCAGCACCGTTGGCGTCGAGGCCGTCGAACCGATGCAGCTCGGCAACGGGCACCTTGGCGCGCACCAAAACCCCATCCTCGCGCTCGGTCCGCTCGAGGTCGCCAGCAATCTCGTGCAGCTCGTGCAAGCGCGCCCCCTCCGCGTAGGGGATCAACAGCTCGATCTCCGCGAGCGTGTCCTCGAAGGCCACCTCGACCCCGCCGCGCAGCTCGTCCAGGCCGTCGCCCGAGAGCGCCGAGACGAGAACCGCGTCCGGATGGCGCAGCAGGACCTCCGCGCGCTCGTCCTCGCTGAGCAGGTCGGACTTGTTGAGGACGAGCAGGCGCGGCTTGGCGCCGGCGCCGATCTCCTCGAGGACCTCATCGACCGCCTGCATGTCGGCGAGGCGGCGTCCCTCGCTCGCTGCCGCGTCGACGACGTGGAGGATCAGGTCCGCCAGCACCGTCTCCTCGAGCGTCGCCTTGAAGGCCTCGACCAACTGGTGGGGCAGCTTCTCGATGAAGCCGACCGTGTCGGTGAGCAGGTAGTCGCGGCCGGAGAGCTCGACGCTGCGAGTGGTCGGATCGAGGGTGTGAAAGAGTCGATCGCCGACGCCGACCTCAGACCCGGTGAGCGCGTTGAGCAGGGTCGACTTGCCGGCGTTGGTGTAGCCGGCGAGAGCGATGCGGGGCAGCGAGGAGCTCTCGCGCCGCGCTCGCATCACGCCGCGGTTGCGCTCCAACCGGGTGAGGCGACGACGCAAGGCGGCGATCCGGTCGCGCGCAAGGCGGCGATCGGTCTCGATCTGACTCTCGCCGGGGCCCCTGGTGCCGATGCCGCCGTCCATCCGGCCGGCGCCGAGTCGCTCGAGGTGCGTCCACAACCCCCGCATGCGCGCCATGTTGTATTCGAGCTGCGCCAGCTCGACCTGCAGCTTGCCCTCGGCCGAGTGGGCATGATCGGCGAAGATGTCGAGGATCACGGCGGTGCGATCGATCACCGGCACGCCGAGCGCCGCCTCGAGGTTGCGCTCCTGGCGCGGCGCCAGCTCATCGTCGCAGGCGACCAGGTTCGCGTCGCAGGCGGCGATCGCTTCCTTTAGCTCGGTCAACTTGCCGCGACCGACGTAGCGGTCGGGGTCGGGCGCCTCGCGCTGCTGCACTGCCTCGCCGGCCGTGGCGACACCGGCGGTGCGCAGCAACTCCTTCAGCTCGGCGAGCGGATCGCCCTCCTCGCGTCCGTTGACGATGCCGATCGCTAGCGCCCGCTGCCGCGCGCGCGGGTTCGAGACGCCGGCTCCGTTGCCGCCGTAGCGCGTCTCCGCCTGCCGTCCGTTTCTCGACCTTTGCATCCCCTTCGATTGTAGGTGGCTAGTCTTAGCCGCCGTGAAGGTCTTCGTAACGGGAGCAACGGGCTTCATCGGCGGCGAGGTCGCACGCCAGCTGCGCGCCCGCGGCGACGAGGTCGCCTGCCTGGTGCGCAGCCCCGAGAAAGCCGCGAAGCTGACCGAGCTGGGCTGCGAGCTCGTCAACGGCGACCTCAGTGATGCCGAGGCGCTGCGCAAGGGCATGGCGGGCTGCGACGGCTTGGTCCACGCTGCGGCGATGTATGAGGTCGGCATCCCGGCCAAGCAACACCCGGCGATGTATGAGGCGAATGTGCACGGCAGCGAGCTGGTGCTGGAGGCGGCACGCGAGGCGAAGGTGGGCAAGATCGTCTACGTCTCCACCGTCGGCACCTTCGGCAACACCCACGGCAAGGTGGTCGACGAGAGCTACCAGCATCCCGGCAAGGAGTTCACCTCCTACTACGAGGAGACCAAGCTCGAGGGGCAGCGTGTCGCCGAGCGGATGATGGCCGAGGGCTTGCCCGCCGTGATCGTCCAACCGGGCGGCGTCTACGGCCCGGGCGACGAATCGCAAGTCGCCGATCTACTAAAGGAATTCTTCGCCGGCAGACTGTTCCTGCTGCCCTTCCCGGACCTCGGCATCTGCCTCACCCACGTCGAAGACATCGCGGCGGGAATTCTGCTTGCGCTCGACAAAGGCAAGACGAGTGAGACCTACGTGATCAGCGGCCCGGCGACGACGATGCGCGAGGCGATCGACACAATCGCGGCCGTGAGCGGCCGCAAGGCGCCCAAGCGGGCGATGCCCACCGGGGTGATGAAGGCGCTGACGCCGATCGGCCCCCTGGTCGGCAAGATGATCGGCCAGCCACCAAACCTGCGCGAGCTGATCTCCTCGGCTGACGGCGTCACTTTCTGGGCGAGCCACGAGAAGGCGAGCCGAGAGCTCGGCTACGCTCCGCGCGGCATGGAAGAGGGCATGCGCGACACCCTCGCCGCCGACGAGCGCTTTCCCGATCCCGTCGCCTAGGGCACACACCCGTGCGCAACATCGACGTCATGCACCTCGGGCGACCGCATGTGATCGGCTGCTGGGAGGTCGACGGCTGCCTGGTAGACCCCGGCCCGCAGTCCTCAATGGACACCTTGCTGGAGGCGTTGGGCGATGAGCAGCCGCGAGCGCTGCTGCTCACCCACATCCACCTCGATCACGCCGCCGCGACCGGCGCCCTGGTGCGCCGCTGGCCGAATCTCGAGGTCTACGTACACGAGCGCGGCGCGCGCCACCTAGTCGACCCCTCGAAGCTACTGGCCAGCGCCGAGCGCCTCTACGGCGAGCAGATGGAGTACCTCTGGGGCGAAATCATCCCCGTCCCAGAGGCCAACGTTCGCCCACTTGCCGGCGGCGAGAACGTCCTCGGCATGCGCGTCGCCTACACCCCCGGCCACGCCTCCCACCACGTTTGCTATTTCCACGAGGAAAGCGGCACGGCCTTTGTTGGCGACGTCGCCGCGGTGCGGATCCCCCCTGCGGACCTCATCATCCCCCCTACCCCACCGCCGGACATAGACATCGAGACCTGGCTTGAATCGATCGCGACAGTCGAGTCATGGCGCCCCGAGCGCTTGGCCTTGACCCACTTCGGCCAGATCGACAACCCGGTCGAGCACTTCGAGCTTGTCCGCAGTCGCTTGCGCGAGGAGGCGAACCTCGCCCGTGAGCTCTCCGAGCAGGACTACGAGCGCCACCACCGCGAAACGGTCGCTGAGAGCGTCGGTCCCGAGACCGCCGAGGAGCTGATCCAGTGCGTCCCGCCGCAGTACCAGTGGCGTGGCCTCAATCGTTACTGGGAAAAGCGCGAAGAGAGGGCGACCGCGTAAGCGGATAGCGTGTTCCCGTCCGTGGGTACGTACGTCTCGTCAGCCAATCAAGGGAGTTGAAATGAGACTGAGCGCCAGTCGATTGTCATTCCGCGTCGCAGCCAGCTTTGCCTTTGCCGCTTTGACTGCATTCAGCCTTGCCGCCTGCGGCGACTCGGAGGAGACGCAGAGCCTTACCTTCACCCTGAGCGGGGACGGCAAGAGCGCCGAAATCAGCGCGCCCTCAGAGGCCGAGACGGGTCTGGCCGAGATCACCCTGAAGAACAACCGCAAAGGCGAAGCCGACCTACAGCTGATCAGGGCCGAGGGCGATCATTCGAGCAAGGAAGTGGTGAAAGGACTGGAAGCCGCAATGGCAGGCAAGGCCTTCCCGAACTGGTTCTTTGCCGCGGGTGGCGTCGGCACCACGGCCGCGGGCAAGAGCCAGACCGTGACCCAGGTACTAGAGCCGGGCACCTACTACGCGTTCAACACCGAAGGCAGTCAGGACCAGTCGGATCCCGCTTCGGTCCCGGCCGTGGAAGTCAGCGGCGATGCCTCTGAGGAGACGGTGGAAGCCGACGAGACGGTCGATGCCTTCGAGTACGGCTTCAAGGCCGAACAGCTGACCTCTGGCAAGACCGAGATCGCATTCGAGAACACCGGCGCTCAGCCACACCACCTCCTTGCCGCGCCTCTAACCGGGAACAGCACGGCGGAAGACGTCGAACAGGCCTTCAAAAGCGAAAAAGGCAAGCCGCCCTTCGACGAAAAAGGCTTCCAGTCCACCGCCGTGCTCGAAGGCGGCGAAGGCCAGCTCGTCACGCTCGACCTAAAACCAGGTCGTTACGTGCTCTTCTGCTTCATCACCGACCGCCAGGGCGGCCCGCCCCACGCGCTCAAGGGCATGGTCGACGAAGTCGAGGTCAAGTAGCGCTACGACAGATGCTCGCGCATGCGCTCGACGGCCTCTGAGATGCGGTCGTCGGGCGTGGTGAGGGAGATGCGGAAGAAGCCCTCGCCGCTCGGCCCGTACATCGAGCCCGGCGAGACGACCACTGCGGCGTCTTCGAGGACCAGCTCGGCGAAGGAGGTCGAGGTGTGGCCCTCGGGGACCGGAGCCCAAACGTAGATCGTGCCCTTGGGGGCGCTGACCTCGACGCCGATCTCGCGCAGGGCATTGACCACAAGGTCGCGGCGGCGCGTGTAGGTCTCGTTCATCCGCTGCAGCGGACCGCTCGGTCCCTGCAGGGCCGCTACGCCCGCCATTTGCACCGCCTCGAAGAGGCCGGAGTCGACGTTGGTCTTCAGCCGCCAGTAGGTCTGCACCGCCTCGGCGTTGCCGAGGATCGCGGCACAGCGCCAACCGGTCATGTTGAAGCCCTTGGAGAGCGAGAAGACCTCGACCCCGACCTCCTTGGCGCCGGGCGTGGCGAGGAAGCTCGGCGCGACGTAGCCGTCGTAGGTGGTCTCCGAGTAAGCGTTGTCGTGGACGACGACGATCTCGTGCTCGCGAGCGAAGGAGACAACCCGCTCGAAGAACCCGTCGGGAACGACGGCGCCAGTCGGATTGTTGGGAAAGTTGATGAACATCAGCCGCGCCTTCGCGGCGACGTCGGCTGGCACGGCGGCGAGATCGGGAGCGAAGCCCAGCTCCGGCAGCAACGGCAGCAGCTCCGGCGTCGCCCCGGCGAGGATCGGGCCGCCGGTGTAGACGGGGTAGCCCGGGTCGGAGGCGAGCGCCACGCCGCCCGGGTCGAGGAAGGCGAAGCAGAGGTTGTAGATGCACTCCTTGGCACCGATCGCCGGAATAACCTCGCTTTCGGGGTCGATCTCGACCCCGAAGCGGCGGTCGTAGAACTCGGCGAAGGCCCGGCGGAACTCCTCGCGACCACGGTTGCTCGGGTACTTCTGGTTGCCGTTCTCGGCGACCGCCTCCTGCATCGCCGAGACGACGTGCGGGTAGGTCGGTTCGTCGGGGTCGCCGATGCCGAGGCTGATCACGTCGATGCCGGCGGCGCGCTTGTCGGCGATGCGCCGCTCCAGCTCCTGGAACATGTAGGGAGGCATCGCCTCCAGCCGCTTGGACGGATCCGAGATTCCCATCGGCGCGGAAATCTAGCCGTCCAGCTCGGCGAGCGCAGTGAGCAGCTCAGCCGACAGCTCTCCCGAGCAGATCGGCTCCGCCCAGCCGCTCAAGGTCACATCGAGGTCGGGTGAGATCTCGACCTCGAGCTCCCCCCCGTCGAGCTCAACCGTTATCGGGCTGGGGGCTCCGAGAAGGAACGCGGTGATCGCCGCCCCGCTGGCGCCGGTCCCCGAGGAGAGCGTCTCCCCCACACCGCGCTCGAAGATCCGCGCCCGCACCCGGCTGCCGTCGATGCTGAGGAAAGAGACATTGGTGCGATTGGGGAAGAGCTCATGCCCTTCGATCGGTGGGCCGAGCAGCCTCAGATCGAGCTCCTCGAGACCCTCCTCGACCACGATCGCGCACTGTGGGTTGCCGATCGAGACATGCTGAAAGGCCCACTCACGCCCCGCGACGCCGATCGACCCGCGACCGTCGCCGGGCCCCGAGGGAAAGTCCTTTGAGGCGGTAGCGGCTCGCCCCATCGCCACCGAACAAGTGCGATCGGAGGTGATCGTCGGGGTCACTGGCCCCGCCGCGGTCAAGATCGAGAAGGTCTCGGCAGCGGTCCAGCCGTGCCGGCGCAGATAGAGGATCGCCTCCCGCGCCCCGTTCCCCGAGAGCTCCGCCTCCGAGCCATCCGGGTTGAAGATCCGCAGCTCGGCGACATAGGCCGAGTCCTCGCTGCGCGAAAGCAGCAGCACCCCGTCGGAGCCGAGCCCGAAATGCGGATCGCAGATCAACCGCACCCGCGCCGCGGTCAGCTCCCACGGCAACGAGTCCGCCTCGACGATCAGGTAGTCGTTCCCCAGCGCCTGCCACTTCTCGAATCTCACGCGGGCAGACCCTAGTGGGCCGGGGCGAGGGCCGGGGCGCGCTCGCGCAACCGCACCCGCAGCCCTTTCGGGCTCATCGTGAAGCCGAGCAGCTCGGTGACCGGGGCGGCCGAAGGGTCGAGCTCGATCTCGAAGTTGCGGGCGATCATCCCCAGCGCCGTCTTCGCCTCGAGGAAGGCGAGGTTGCGTCCCGGACAGAAGCGCGGCCCCGCGCCGAAGGTGAGGAAGGCCTTCTGATCAGGCACCTCGAGCTCGTCGTCGTCGTCCAGCCAGCGCTCCGGCCTGAACTCGTCCGCGCGCTCGACCTCGCGCATGCCCGCGTAACGGTGCAGCAGGATCAGGCGAGTGCCCGCGGGGATGTGGATCCCCGCCACCTCGGTGTCGGCGAGTGGCTCTACGCCAGTAATCGGCACCACCGGTGTCAGCCGCATCGACTCCCGCAGCACACCCTCGCCGTAGCGGAACCCCTCCACTGTGTCGTACTCGGTCGCGTAGCGTTGCTCGTCGAGGACCTCGCTCGCCTCCTCGGCCCACTCGGCCTGGATCTCCGGGTGGCAAGCCATCGACCAGACCGTCCAGGCCATCGAGTGCGAGGTCGTGTCCTCACCGGCGAGCAACAGCGTGTTGACGTTGCCCATGATTTCCTCGTCGCTGAAGGCGCCTTCGGTTTCCTGGGCGGCGATCATCCCCTCGAGGAAGTTCTCCGGTTTCTCGCGCAGCTCGGGCCGTTCCGCGATCCGCTTCCTGGTCTCCTCCATGAAGACCATCACCGCCTTGCGGATCTCCTCCACCGAGCGATCGAGCGCGCGATCGGCGGGTAGCTTGAACCGACGCCAATATGGAAACGGGAAGAAGAGCCGCCGATTGGTCATGTGGAAGACGCGGTGGAGATGTTCCTGGAGCCCGTCGTCGCCGCGCTCGAGCGTGTTCAGATCGTGACCGAAGGCGAGCGCCGAGGTGACGTCGACCGTGAAGGAGGAGAGCGTTTCGCCGATGTCGAAGCCGCCGCCGTCACGGGCCTCGCGCAGGAGCCTGCTGTGCAGCCGGCCGGTGCAGGTGCTGACGATCTCGAAGTACCGCTGCAGGTGGTTGCTGTTGAGGGCGGTCACCACCAGGCGCCGCATCCTCCGCCAATCGTCGCCCTCGGCGGCAAAGACGCCGACCTCCCCCACGTCTTCCGTGATCTCGAGGATCTCGCGCCAGCGCCGGAACCCGTCGGGGCGATCGCGCAAGACGGCATTGAGCACGTCGGCGTCGCCGATGACCACGATGCGCCGCGGACCGACGTCGAAGCGGTAGATCGGGCCGTACTCCTCGCACCACTTCTCGGCGGTCTGGTGCATGCTCGTCGAGCGCACCCGGTGTGCGCTGCCGATGATCGGCAGCCCCCGCGGTCCGGGCAAGTCCGAGATCGAACGCGTCGCCATGACAAGCGCCAGTCTCTCAAAAAGTCAAGACCGCTCTGTCAATTGGGCGACAATCGCCCCAGCAACCTCGGCGTCATTTCTGTCAGCACGGTCGATCCAGCGGAGGTTCGGGACCTTGCGCATCCAGGTCAGCTGCCGCCGCGCGTAATTGCGCGAGCGCTGCTGCATCCGCTCCAAGTCGCCACTGAGCACCTCGTCGAAGCCGAGTGCCTTGCGCGCGGTGCGGGACGGCCCCGCCTCCTCGGCCCGCTCAACCTCTCCCCTCGCTCCCGCCGCGGCAATCGCCTCGGTCCGCGCGTCGATTCGCTCGTACAGCTTCGCCCGATTCATATCGAGCCCAAAGATCAAGGTCGGGTGCCGCGTCTCCGGCGACCAGAGCTCCGAGTCCTCCGATTCCGGGGGCGCCTTCACCAGCGACAGCTCTCCAATTGCCGCCCGCAGGTAGAGACCCGTCCCCCCCACCACAATCGGCCGCCTTCCAGCCCCCAGAGCCCCATCAATCTCCGCATGCGCCAACGGCATGTAGTCCCCAACCGAAAACGGCCGAGTAACCGGCACAAACCCAACCAACCTGTGCTCCAAACGAGCTTGCTCCTCAGCCGTAGCGACCCCGGTAAGCACCGAAAGCCCCTCGTACACCTGCAATGCATCGCACGAGATGGCGATGGGGTCCTCCCCCCGCTCTCGAAGCTTCTCGGCAAGCTCGATCGCCACCCCGGTCTTTCCCACTCCGGTGGGACCGAAAATCGCAACTACGTCCATGGCTGAGCCATCTGAGCGCATGGTGAAGCGGGAATCGGGGCTGCCCCGAACGGCTTGTACTTTTTCGGCAATTCCATCTCGGACGGCCTAAAACGATCACCGAAAAAGTTGAGTGAGGGGTTGCCCCGATTCCCGCTCAACCAATACGGCTAAGAAGCTTCTCCGTCCCCATCAACGTCTGCGAAGTAGCCGACTCCACCTCGACCATGACGAACTCACCGGGCTGTGCAGTCCCGTCGAAGTTGACCGCCTTGTTGTGCCGACTACGCCCGCGAAGCCGCGTCTCATCGGTCCGACTGGTCCCTTCGACCAACACCTCGACCTCCCGCCCAACGAACCGCTGGGCCCTTTCGCTGGCCCGCCGCTGCACCAGCTCGACCAGCCGCTCCATCCGCTCCACCTTAACCGGATGCGGAATCTGATCCTCGAACTCGGCCGCCTCGGTTTCCCGCCGCGGCGAGAAGATGAAAGTGAAGGCGCTGTCGTAGCCGACCTCGTCGACCACCTCCAGCGTCTGCTCGAAGTCCGCCTCGGTCTCGCCGGGGAAACCGACGATGATGTCGGTCGTGATCGCGCAGTCAGGCACGTGCTCGCGAATCAGCGAGACACGATCCATGTAGCGCTGGCGGTCGTAGGTTCGGCGCATGCGCTTCAGGATCGCGCTCGAACCCGATTGCAGCGGCAGGTGGATGTGCTCGCAGACCGAGCGCATGTCGGCGTGAGCGCGAATCACGTCCTCCTTCATGTCCTTGGGGTGCGGGCTGGTGTAGCGGATGCGCTCGATCCCGTCGATCCCGTCGACCAGGCCGAGCAACTCGGCAAAGCCGATCCGCGACTCCACGGGCAGGTCGCGGCCGTAGCTGTTGACGTTCTGCCCGAGCAGCGTCACCTCTTTGACGCCGTCGGCGGCCAGCGCCTGCGCCTCAGTGACGAGCTCGGCCGGATCACGGCTCACCTCGCGCCCCCGCGTCGTGGGAACGATGCAGTAGGCGCACTTGCAGTTGCAGCCCTGGGAGACCTGCAGCCAGCCCTGGAACTCGCGCACGCGGCGGGTCGGCAGGTGCCCTGAAAAGTCCTCGAACTCGAAGTAGCCCTGGGCGCTGAGCGAGTCGGAGTTGAGGAACTCGGCCAGCTTGTGGATCTGGCCGGGGCCGAAGGCGACGTCAACGAAGGGAAAGCGCTGGAAGACCTCGTCCTTGACCGATTGCGCCCAGCAGCCGCCCACCCCCACGATCCGGTCCGGGAATTCGGACTTGAGTCGCTTGGCCTCGCCCAGGCGCGCGACGAAGCGGTTATCGGCCGACTCGCGGATAGAGCAGGTGTTGAAGAGGATCAAGTCGGCGTCGTCGCACGTCTCCGCCTCCTCGTAGCCGAGCGACTCGAGCATGCCGCGCATGCGCTCGGAATCGTGCACGTTCATCTGACAACCGAACGTGGTGACGTGGTACCGCTTCGCCGCCTCCTTCATGGCAGCGAGGTTAGCGCCCAGGCGACGCTATTTGACCGTTAGCGTCCCCTGCATGCCTGCTTCGGCGTGCCCGGGGACCGTGCAGAGGAAGGTGTAGGTGCCGGGAGCGAGGTCGGCGCTAACCGACGTCTTGCCTTCAGTGACCAGCGCTGACTTGGCGATCTCTTTGCCTTCCTGCTCGATTGCCACATCATGTTCGATGGCTGCCGGATTGTTGAAGTCGATCGTTACTTTGCCCGGCTTGCTTTCCAGCTGCGTGGTGTCGAAGGCAATCTGGGTCGGAGAGGCAGCGAGCTGGAGTGTCTCTCCTGGACCTTTCGCGCCCGGCTGGGATTCCTGTGGCGCCGCATTTTCGGCTCGCCCCTCGACCGGAGACTCCTCCTCTTCGCTGATTTCCTCGCCCGCCTCTTTCAGCTCGGCAGCCTTTGCCGTCTCCTCGTCCTTGGCATGGAGAACCGAAAAAGTCGCAGCGGCCCCAACCAAGGTGATGAACCAGAGGGCGACGAGGGGCGCGGCTTTACCCGGAAAGCTCTTGACCCGCAGGCCGAGAAAGCTGACCAGCACCGCGGAGATCGCGAGGCCGATCCCGCAGATGTAAAAAAGATCCCCGTTACTCATGCGGCGGGCATCCTATCCACGCAGCGCAGGTGCCGTCAGGCAGCCTGCGCCTCCGCAACGGGCGGTGTCTCGATCGCCGTCTCAGCCGGCGCAGCCTCGTCTCCGATGCCAAGCGCGGTGCGGACCTTGGCCTCGATCTCGCTGGCGATCTCGGGGTTCTCGGCGAGGTACTGCTTCGCGTTGTTGCGACCCTGGCCGAGCCGAGTCTCGCCGTAGGAGAAGAAGGCCCCCGACTTGCGGACGATGTCGTGCTCGATGCCGAAATCGAGCAGCTCGCCTTCGCGCGAAATGCCCTGGCCGTACTCGATCTCGAACTCGGCCTGACGGAAGGGCGCGGCACACTTGTTCTTGACGACTTTGACCCGGACCCGGTTGCCGACCGCCTCGGTGCCGTCCTTGAGAGTCTCGATACGGCGGATGTCGAGCCGCTGCGAGGCGTAGAACTTCAGGGCGCGACCACCCGGCTGGGTCTCCGGCGAGCCGAACTGGACGCCGACCTTTTCGCGGATCTGGTTGGTGAAGACACAGACGGTGTTGGTGCGATTGAGGTTGCCGGCCAGCTTGCGCATCGCCTGCGACATCAGCCGCGCCTGCAGGCCGACGGTCGTGTCGCCGATCTGGCCGTCCAGCTCGGCCTTCGGCGTCAGCGCCGCGACCGAGTCGATCGCGACCACGTCGACCGCGGCGGAGGCGATCAGGCGATCGGCGATCTGCAGCGCCTGCTCGCCGTAGTCGGGCTGCGAGACGAGCAACTCGTCGGTGTCCACCCCGATTGCCCGCGCGTAGATCGGGTCCATCGCGTGCTCGGTGTCGATGAAGACGCAGACCCCGCCCTTGGCCTGGGCCTCGGCGATGATGTGGTAGATCAGGGTCGTCTTCCCCGAGGACTCGGGACCGAAGATCTCGACGATCCTCCCCCGTGGAACCCCGCCGATGCCGAGCGCGAGGTCGAGTGCGACGGCGCCGGTCGGGATCGCTTCGACCGGCAGCTTGCTGTCGGCGCCGAGCCGCATCAAGGAGCCCTGGCCAAAGTCACGCTCGATCTGGGTCACCGCCGCCTCGAGGGCCGCGTCCTTGGCCTTGGCTTCCTTCGCCGAGACATCGTTCAAAGGCGTTTTCTTGTCTGCCATCTCTTCTTTCACCTCACTGCCGCCCGTCTACGGACAGCTCGACTTGCGCCAGCGGGGTGTATCGCGCACCCTGCGGCTGGAGTTCAGAACGGTAGAGCGTCACTCGGACGCAAAGAGCGGGGTCTAAGAGCCCTTTCGGCATCTGGCCGGGTGGGTTCTCTACCCTGAGAGGGCGCTTCGAGCCCCTGCCTGCCGACTTGGCCCGGGCGACGGTGACGTGCGGCCAGAACGGCCGCTTCTCAGCCTTGTAGAGGTGCTCTTCGACTAGAGCTTCCTCCAGTTCGGATTGCAGAATGACAGCGGCCGGGGACGTCGCTGGCAGGACGAAGAGGCGAGCCCGTCGCAAGGAGGGCTTGGCAACCGGATTGCCCAGCGCAACCGTCGCAGCGGGCGAGCGGAGCCCACACACGATCTCGCCAAGCGTCTCAATCTCCTTCTCGGGCCGATAGCCGAGGAATGCCAACGTGACGTGCAGGGACTCCGGCCGCACCACCCGCAGCGCCGGGTCGCGCAGCTCCTTGCGCCCCCAGGCCACGATCCCGTCCCGCAGCGACTCGGGAAGGTCCAACGCAACGAACAGTCGCGCCCGCGGGCTCTTCAGTCGCTCCTTGCTCATTCCGGCCACGCTACGGGTCGTCTATTCACGGAACAACGCACGACCGTGGCGAAATCGTGCCGCCTCGCCTACAGGGGCGCCTCTTCGCCCCTCAGCAGCAGGCGCAGGAGGTGCATACCGACCAGTGCCGAGCGCTCGCGAATGTCTGCCCGGCCGCCGGGGATAACCGGGTCACGGGCAATTGCGGTGCCGTCGGCGAGGCGGGCGTGGAAGCAGACGTAGCCGACCGGCTTCTCCTCGCTGCCGCCGTCGGGTCCGGCGATTCCGGTGATCGAGACCGCGACGTCCGCCCCGAATCGGTCGAGCGCGCCGATCGCCATCTGCTCGGCCACCTCGTGGGAGACCGCGCCCTTTTCCTCAATTAGGCCGGGGTCGATGCCGAGCAGCTCGGCCTTGGCCTCGTTCGAGTAGGGGACGACGCCACCGGCCATGTAAGCCGAGGCGCCAGCAAGGCTGGTGATGCGGGCGGCCAGCAGGCCGCCGCTGCAGGACTCGGCCAGGCCGAGCCGGTGCCCCGCCAGAAGGGTCGCCACCTGCGAATCGACCGTCTCCCCGTCGAGGCTGAAGAGATGGCGCGGGTGGCGCGCCTGCAGGCCGCTCCGCACGGCCTCGGCGGTGCCCTGGGCCGAATCGCGGTAGCGCACGTCTATCTCGATCTCGCCGCGGCGCAGGCAGGTCGTGATCTCGACCTCCGGCAGTGCGACCCCCTCTGCCTCGATCTCGCGCAGGCTCTTGGCGATCTCCGACTCGGGGGTGCCGAACATGCGCAGCGTGTAACCACGCAGCGCCGTGGCACGGGCGAGCACCGCGGCGACAGGGTCGGCGGCGACCGCGGCCGGCCACATCGGCTGCAGCTCGCGCGGCGGGCCGGGCAAGACGACTACAACGCGGTCCTCAGCGGGGACCACCAGGCCCGGCGCGGTCCCCACCGGATCGAGCGGGATCGACCCCTCGGGCACGATCGCCTGCTTGCGGTTTGCCTCGCGCACCGCCTCCGGATCGAATTTAAAGCTGCGGGCGAAGTTGCGCAGGATCGCCTCGATCTTCTTCTCCACCTCCTCGTCGAGGACCATCTCGCGACCGGCAAATCGCCCCACTACCTCCGCCGTCAGATCATCCGCGGTTGGGCCGAGGCCGCCCGAGGTGACGATCAAGTCCATGCCCTCCGCTGCCATGAAGCGCAGTGCCGCCTCGAGGTCGTCGGGCCGATCGCCGACGACGAGGATATGGGCGACGTCGATGCCCAGCCCGGCAAGCTGTTCGGAGAGCCAGGGCCCGTTGCGGTCGCTGATTCGGCCTGTCAGGACCTCGGTACCGGTAACGACTATCCCCGCCCGAACCTCGCTCATGTGCAGGTGGGTCGTTCCGCTTCGTCGAGCTGGGTCAGGGTGCCGGAAGAATCGATCGAGTATCCGATCGGGCTGGACGTCGTCGGTATTTCCGCTTCCCTGCCATCGATGCGCATCGAGACCTCTCCGTTGCCAAAGGAGACCGTGAAACTACCGGAGCGGAAGGGGCCTTCCTCCGCACCCGCTTCGAGGATCTGTCCGTTGACGAGCGGATCTCCCTCTGCGTCGAGGATGCAAACCCAGACTTCGGCGCTGGCAGCGAGCCAAACCGAGACGCCGGGCTTGTGCGGTACAGGCTGGGTTACTGGTTTGCCCCGACCCTGACCGGTGGTACTCGGCGGCGGAGCAAGCGCCTGTTCGCCTCCCCCTCCGCCCCGGTCCGGAATCGCGACGATGGCAAGCGCGGCCACAGCAATTACCGACAAAACCGCGAGCGCAGTGAGCGGTGCCGTCGGAGGACGCCGTAGGGCTCGCCGTCCGGCACGAACCTCACGCCTTTCTGTCGATGCCTGCTGCTCCGGCGCGCTGCGCCAGCCTTCGACCCCCTGCCGGTAGTCCTCAGCGAGCCGCTCCCCGTCGAGCCCAAGGAAGCCGGCGTAGGTACGGATGAAGCCGCGCGTGTAGACGCCGCCCGGCAGCACGTCCCATTCTTCGTCCTCGATCGCGCGCAGGTAGCGCAGCCGGATCCTCGTTGAGGCTTCGACCTCGGGAAGCTCGACTTTGCGGCGATTCCGCGCTTGACGCAGGATCGTGCCGACACCGCTGTCCATAGCGGCATTGTCCTACCCGGAGCGAGTTGGCTCGAGTTATTCCGGCGCGACGGGCTCGGGCTCGTCGGCGGGGAGCTCCTCCCCACCGCCCGTGAGGCGAGATAGGTCAGCCTGAGTGACCAGAACCTGGCGCGGTTTCGAGCCTTCATAGCCTGAGATCACGCCGCGCCGCTCGAGCATGTCGATCAAGCGGCCCGCCCGGGTGTAACCGACCCTGAGGCGACGCTGGATCATCGACACCGAGGCGGTTTCGGTCTCGACGACGACGCGGATCGCCTCGTCCAGCAAGTCGTCGCTGTCGGGATCGAAGTCGCCCTCGGTTTCAACGCCCTTCTCCTCGTGGACCTCAAGCAGCTCGGCCTCAAATTCGGGTTCGCCCTGCTTGGCCCAGTGGCTGGTGATGCGGGCCGTCTCCTCCTCGGTGACAAAGGCGCCCTGGATCCGCTGCAGCTTCGAGGTGCCGGCCCCGCGAAAGAGCATGTCGCCCTGACCGAGTAGCGCCTCGGCGCCGCCCTGGTCGAGGATCACGCGGGAGTCGGTCTGCGAGGAGACAGCGAAGGCAATACGAGCCGGAATGTTGACCTTGATCGTGCCGGTGATGATGTCGGTGGAAGGACGCTGCGTAGCGAGGACCAAGTGAATACCGGTGGCGCGGGACTTCTGGGCAAGCCTGATGATCGAGTCCTCCACCTCCGCCGGCGAGACCATCATCAGGTCCGCGAGCTCGTCGATCACGCAGAGGATGTGCGGCAGCGGCGGTTCACCAGCCTTGGCGCGGGCGCGGTTGAGCTCGGCCAGGTTGCGACAGCGTGCCTGCCCCATGATCCCGTAGCGGCTCTCCATCTCGCCGATCAAATTGGCCAGCACGTTTGCGGCAAGGCGCGGCGAGGTGACCACCGGCGTCAGCAAGTGCGGCACGTTCTCGTAGTGGTTGAGCTCGACCTGCTTGGGGTCGACGAGAACTAGGCGCACGTCGTTGGGCGAAGCCTGCATCAGGATTGAGGAGAGGATCGCGTTGACACAGCCGGACTTGCCCGAGCCAGTGGTGCCGGCGACAAGTACGTGCGGCATCTTTGCCAGATCGGTCCAGACCGCGTTGCCGTCGATGCCCTTGCCTAGCCAGGCGACCAGTGGCGAGGTCTTCTCGGGACGACCGGCGTATATGTCACCGAGGCGGACGATGCGGCGGCGGGTGTTCGGGACCTCGACGCCGACCGCCTGCTTGCCGGGGATCGGCGCGAGAATGCGGATGTCGGTCGAGGCGAGCGCGTAGGCAAGATCGTTGGAGAGCTCGGTCACCTTCTTCACCTTGGTGCCGGGCGCCAGCCGCAGTTCGTAGCGAGAAACGTGCGGCCCGCTGACGATGCCGACGATTTTGGCCTCAACGCCGAAGTGTCCCAGCGTCTCGACCAGCTTGCGACCGACGATCTCGTGGTCGCGCGGGTCGACGCCCTTGTCGCTCTTGCCTCGCTCCAGCGCTTTTTCGGGAGGCGGCTTGTAATCAATCCCCTCCGAGATCGTGACGCCGCGCTTGTTGCCCTGCGGCGTCAGCGCGACCTGCTCAGACTCGGGAATCGGATCAACCGGAACGGCCTCTTCCTCGGCCTCGATTTCAGCCAGCTCGGCATCAAAGTCCTGCGTAACGGGCTCCTCAACCGCCTCGTCAGGCTCGTCAACAAGCGCAACCGTAGGCTCAACGTCGTCCTCCTCTGGGTAGGCGCTCATCACATCCGTAGGCCCAGCCTGAGTCTCAAACGCAAAAGTCTTTTCCTCCTGCCGGTCCTTACGGCTCTGAATCGCCGTCTGCGCAACCCCCCGGCTGCCAAGGAAAACCCGCCGCAAACCGCGCCCGATCGCGCGGAACAGGCTCGAGATCGAAGTCCCCGTAACGAGAAGCCCCCCCACCACAAGCATCAAAACCGTGGCAATCCGAGCACCGACCGTGCCAAACAAATAAACAAGCCCGGTTTCAACTCCGTAGCCAACCTTGCCCCCCTCCCAGCCAAAAAACAACACGAAGCTCAAATAAACGCCGGCAGCGATCAGAAACAAGCCAATGATGTCCAAGTGCCGCTGCTCCAAAGCATGCGGCAAGTGCAGCTTGCCTCCCCGCGAAGCTTTGACCTTGGCTTTGCCTTTCGGCTTCCGCCGCGCAGCGCTGCCGCGCTTTTTGCGCTGGAACATAAGCCCCCGCTTCGACGCCGGGCGCCTCTCCCCTGCGCTTCGAGGACGGGGATTTGGGCGGGCCTGGAACGTCTTGCACTTTTTCGGCAATTCCAAGCGGCGCCAGCAGATGACGGCTCACCGAAAAAGTTAAGTGGAAGGCCCGCCCAAATCCCCCTGCTCGTGGCCTAAATCCGAGGTAAATCTCAGCGGCGATCCGGCTTTGCCCGTCTAACATCGACCGAGATGCTTACGACCGACCCCGAAATAGCCACCGGCCGCGTCCTAATAGTCGAGGACGACGCCGAGATCGCCGACGTCCTGCGCCGCTCGCTACGCCAGGAGGGCTACGAAGTAAAGATGTCAGCCGACGGCGTCGACGCGCTCGACGTCGCCTCCGGCTTCGTTCCCGACCTGGTCGTCCTCGATCTCGGCCTGCCCCGACTCGACGGGGTCGAGGTTTGCCGGCGCCTGCGCGCCGAGGGCGACGTGCCGATCCTGATGCTGACGGCTCGCGCCGAGACCGAGGATCGAGTCAGCGGCCTCGACAGCGGCGCCGACGACTACTTGGTCAAGCCGTTCGAGCGCCAGGAGCTGCTGGCGCGAATCCGCGCCCTCCTGCGTCGCCGCCCCCCGCGCGGCGCCGCCTCGCTCGAGGTTGCCGACCTCACCCTCAACCCCGATACCCGCGAGGTGAAACGCGGGGAGCGCGAGCTGGAGCTGACCAACCGCGAGTTCGAGCTGCTCGAGTTCCTGATGCACAACGAGCGCCTCGTCGTCTCACGCGAGCGCCTCCTCGACGACGTCTGGGGCTACGACCCGACCGCCGCCACCAACACGATCGACGTCTTCATCTCCAACTTGCGGCGCAAGCTCGAGGCGGGCGGCGAGCCACGGCTCCTACACACCAAACGCGGCGCCGGCTACGTGCTCAAGGAGTAATGAGGCGGCCGACTCCTAAGCTGGTCAGGCGCTGGCCGATCCAGTTGCGTCCCGGCAGCTGGCCAGTTCGCTGGCGGCTGGCGGCGGTCTCTTCCGGCCTGACCCTGGTCATCCTGCTCGTCTTCGGCGCGGTGATCGGCCAGGTCGCGACCAGCCGGATCCGCGACGATTTCAATCGCGAGGTCAACGATGCCGCCCAGACGCTGGCGCGCGAATTCCGCATCGTCTACACGCCGCTCGGCACGTTCTCGGTCAAGCGGGGGCCGCAGCTCGACGACTTCGTCCGCCCGGACAGTGCTTCCGCGCGAGTTCTCGACGTCAACGGCAACCTGATCAAGGAAAGCGAAGGCGCCGCGCCGCTGGGACCGCCAAGCGGCGGTCTCTCCGGCGAAGGCGAACTGCGAGTCGCCACGGCCCTGATCACGAACGAAGGCGGCGAAATCACCGGCTACGTCCAGTACGGGCGAAGCATCGCTCACGTCGAATCCACGATCGAACGCCTCTGGCTCTTCATCGCCGCAGGAATCGTCGGCGGCACCCTGCTCGCCAGCCTCGCCGGGCTGACGATTGCAGCGCGGGCAATGAGGCCAATCTCAGCCCTCACGGCGACGGCGCGCCAAATCACCGCGACCGGCGACCCCTCCGGTCACATGCCTGACCCGGAGGTCCGCGACGAGGTTGGCGAACTCGCCCGCACGCTCGAGCAGATGCTGCGCTCTCTCGACGCCGCACGCACCGAGCGCGAGGCGGCGATGAAAAAGCAACGCGAGTTCGTCGCCGACGCCTCACATGAGCTGCGCACGCCGCTGACCAGCGTCCTGGCCAATCTCGAACTGCTGCAGGCCTCGCTGGAGCAGCCCGCCCGAGAGGACGAGCGGGCGATGGTCGACTCCGCCCTGCGCTCTTCGAAACGCATGAGCCGCCTCGTCGCCGACCTGCTCCTGCTCGCCCGCGCCGACGCCGGCCGTGCCGGGGTGCACGGGCCCTGCGACCTGGCGGAGATCGCCGGCAACGCCGCCGCAGAGATGGCGCCGATCCTCGGCGACCGCAGCTTGGAGATTGACAACGAGCGGGCGCTGCCGGTGCACGGCAATCCCGACGAGCTGCACCGCATGGTCCTCAACCTGCTCGACAACTCTGCCCGGCACACTCCCACCGGAGCGCGGATCGAACTGCACCTGCGGCGGCTTGGTGAGGAGGCCGTTATCGAGGTGGCCGACGACGGCCCGGGCATCCCGCCCCGCCTGCGCGAACAAATCTTTGACCGCTTTGTTCGCGGCGAGGGACCCGCGGACACCGCGGTCGGTCCCGGCAGCGGCCTCGGCCTAGCAATCGTGCGCTCCGTAGCCGCTTCCCACGGCGGCAACGTGGAAGTGGGTGAATCGGCCGGCGGCGGAGCTCAGTTCCGAGTTCGCCTGCCCCTGCACCGCTCCCAGCAGCCTGCCGGAGCCTTTTAATTTCGCTTTAGCAGCGGGCCGTACTTTCTTTCGTGGACGAGACACAGGGCTCACCGGAACTCTCCCCAACGTCTTCCGGTGAGCCCATTTTTTGAAGCTCCTGGCGCGGCGGGTCCTGTCACGGTTTTGGTACCACCAGCCCTGCGGTAGCTAAAGCTTCCTCGGGCTGGTCCCCCAAAACCGCGCCACCCGCCGCGAGAGGCGCTCGTCCCTGGCAAAAAGCTTCTCTCGAAACGCCTCCTCCCGCGGGTGGCGCCGTAGGGGCGGACCGCCCCCGAGGACGCTTTAGCGACCGCAGGGGGTGGTGGGTCCCTGCGGCGACAGGACCCGCGGGCCGGGAGCGCTTGCGTCAGACCTCTACGACGACCGGAATGATCATCGGGCGCCGGCGCAGCTTCTCGTAAACCAACCCGGCGACCGCGTCGTGTACGTCTTCTTGAACCAGGTGCAGCTCGCGGGTTCCCGCCTTGGCGGCTTCCTCCAGTGAGTCCTCAACCAGGTCGCGCAGCTCCTCGACGAGGGCGTCGGCCTCCTCGAGGAAAGCGACGCCGCGGAAGAGGACCTCGGGATCAGCGACGACCTGGCCGTCCTCGGAGGAGATCGTCGCGACGACGATGAAGATGCCGTCGGCGGAAATCTCCCGCCGGTCGCGCAGGGCAACGTCGTCAGGCTCACCGACGTTGACACCATCGACGAAGATCACACCGGCGTGGATCTCCTCGCCGAAGCTCGCGCCGTTCCCGTCGAGTTCCAAGGGCCGGCCATTGCGCCCCTGGAAGATGCTCTCGGGCTCGATACCCACCGATTCGGCCAGCTCCGCGTGCAGGCGCAAGCGCTGGTGGTCGCCGTGCACGGGCAGCACGTAGCGCGGTTTGGTCAGGTTGAGCATCAGTTTCAGCTCCTCCTGCCAGCCGTGCCCGGAGGCGTGGATCGGTGCATCCTTGGCGGTGACGACTTTGGCGCCAATCTCGTAGATGCGATCGATCGTCTCGTTGACGGCGCGCTCGTTGCCCGGCACCGGGGTGGCGGAGAAAACGACCGTGTCGCCGGAGTGCAACTCGACGTCGCGATGGTCGTTGTTGGCCATCCGCCGCAGCGCTGAGAGCGGCTCGCCCTGGCTGCCGGTTGAGATCACGATCACCTTCTCATCCGGGAAGCTCTCGATCTCACGCGGCTGGATGAAGAGGCCCGAGGGAGCTTTGGCGATCCCCAGGTTGGAGGCGATATTGAAGTTTTTGCGCATCGAGCGGCCGACCAGCGCCACACGACGATCCAGCTGCACGGCCGCGTCGATCACCTGCTGCACCCGGTGGATGTTCGAGGCGAAGGAGGTGACGATGATCCGGCCCTCGCAGCCGCTGAAGGTCTCGAGCAGGGCTGGGCCGACGCTCGACTCCGACGGCGCCACGCCGGGGCGATCGGCATTGGTCGAGTCGCCGCAGAGCAGCAGCAGGCCGTCGCGCCCCAGTTCGGCAAGCCGGGAGATATCGGCTGGCCGGCCGTCGACCGGAGTCTGGTCGAACTTGTAGTCGCCGGTCATCAGTACCGAGCCGAGCTCAGTCGTGAGCAGAACGCCGCGCGCGTCGGGGATCGAGTGAGAGAGGTGGATCAGCTCCAGCTCGAAGGGACCGGCCTGGACCCTCTCCCCCGCCGGCAGCTCCTGCAGCGGCGCATCGCCGAGCTTGTGCTCGTCCAGCTTCGAGCGGACCATGCCGACCGTGAGCAGGCCGCCGTAGATCACCGGCGGCATACCGATTTCGCGCAGCACGTAGGGCAGCGCCCCGACGTGATCCTCGTGACCGTGGGTGAGCACGATCGCCTCGATGTCCTCGGCGCGATCGCGCAGGTAGGAGAAATCGGGCAGAACGAGGTCGATACCGAGCATCTCGGCGGTTGGGAACATCAGGCCGGTGTCGACGACGACGATGCGGCCGCCGTACTCGATCACGGTCATGTTCTTGCCGATCTCGCCCAGTCCCCCGAGCGGCAGCACGCGGAGCTTGCTGGCGGGCACTATGTGGTCACCGGGGTGAGGCCGACGCTCTCCAGCGCGGCTCGAACCGTTGCCCTTTGCCCCGCGTCGGCGGGGACCAGCGGCAATCGCAGCTTGTCGGTCGGGATCAGGCCCATCATTGCCAGGGCCGCCTTGACCGGGATCGGGTTGGTCGTCACGCCCATCGCGGCGTAGACCTCGCGCAAGCCGGAGTCGATCTCGCGGGCACGGTCCAGATCGCCCGCCTGGGCGGCATCCCAGGCTTCGCGCATCTGCGGGCCGACCAGGTGCGAGGCGACGCAGATCCCGCCTGCCCCACCGATTTCAATGGTCTTGAGGAAGATGTCGTCGTTGCCGGCGAGGATCTGGAGCCCCTCGATCGGCTGCAGCTCCTCGTTGTTGGCCTGCTTGACCGCGATGACGTTGTCGATCTTGGCCAGCTCGGCCAGGCCCTCGGGCGGCACGTTGACCACGACCCGCGAAGGGATGTTGTAGGCGATCAGCGGCAGGCCGGGAACCGCCGCAGCGATCGCTTCGAAGTGGGCCTGGATTCCTGCCGGATTGGGCTTGTTGTAGTACGGCGTGACGATCAGCGCCGCGTCGGCGCCGGCCTCAGCGGCGCCGCTGGTCAGCTCAATCGAGTGCTGCGTGTAGTTGGTGCCAGTTCCGCAGATCAGCAGCGCTTCGTCGCCGAGCTCCTTGCGGATCGCCCGGACCAGCACCAGCGCCTCCTCGTCGGTCAACGTCGGCGCCTCCCCGGTCGAGCCAGAGATCACCAGACCGTGCGAGCCGTGCTCGACCAGGTAAGTCGCGAGCTTCAGGGCGGCGGGCTCATCGACGGCACCGTCCTCGGTAAAGGGCGTGGCCATCGCCGTGATTACTCCTTCGATTGGCGCCATACGCGCAGACTAGATCATCCTGCGCCGCGCAGATTTTCAACTTCCGACGCCATTTCTAGGATGTGCCCCTGCCGGACATCAGACTCCGGCTCCCCTGTAATCCCCCAAGGAGGGACGAATGTCAAAGATTGGGTCCAAGCGACCCTCACCAGCCCTTGTCATCTCGCTTATCGCTCTCTTCGTCGCACTCGGCGGCAGCGCCTACGCGGCAACGAAGATCGGCACCAAGGACATAAAGGCGAACGCGATCACGACGGGCAAGATCAAGAAGAACGCGATCACCACGGCGAAGATCAAGAAGGAGGCCGTGACTGGCGCCAAGATCAACGAGGGAACGCTTGGCACGGTTCCGAGCGCCACCAACGCCACGAACGCGACCAACGCGGAGAACGCGAAGAACTTCAGCCGTTTCACCACCTCCGGGCTGGTGAAGCTCTCGGCCGGCCAAACCGTGCAGCTCCTCTCAATTGGACCGTTTACGTTCTACAGCCGCTGCAATGACCTCGGGGGCGGCGAAGTCGAAGTCGAATCGTTCGCGACGACCAGCCAGGCCGGCTCCAACATCGCCAGCGAGGAAGAGGAATACTACGAATCCGACTTCGAACCCGGCGAAGAGTCTGAGGTCGGCTACAGCGAAAACGGCACCACGAGCATTGTGGCCAACTACGGCTACGGCGGTTATTACTCTGGCTTCTCCGCCTCTTCGGCTGACGGCAAAACCCTGCTCAGCGGCGAAGTGACCAACGCGATCAAGACCTACGGGTCTGATTGCGCGGTTTGGATGTTCGCCATGAGCGCGAGCTGAGCGAGTCAGCTAAACATGAAAGAAAGGGCGCGGCTTCGGCCGCGCCCTTCTTTTTGCGCAGGTTGGGACTGGATCTACAGCAGCTTCTCGAGCCCAACCGTGAACCGGTCGGGCAGCCCCCCGACCTTCCGCACGGCCAGCAGCACACCGGGCATGAAGGAGCGGCGGTCGATCGAGTCGTGGCGCAGGCTGAGGGTCTGGCCCTCGCCACCGAAGATGACTTCCTGGTGGGCGACCAGCCCGGGTAGTCGCACCGAGTGGATTGGCTCGTGGACGTTGCCGCCGGCTCCGCCGATCAACTCGGCGGTGCGCTTTGCCGTCCCCGAGGGCGCGTCCAGCTTCTTGTCGTGGTGCAGCTCGACGATCTCGCACTCTGGCATGTGATGGGCAATCGTCTGCGAGACCTCCATCAGCAGGACCGCCCCGATCGCGAAGTTCGGCGCCACGAAGCAGTTCGCCTGAGAGGCCTCCGCCGCCCGCTTCAGGGCCTCGAGGTCAAAGCCGGTGGTGCCGACAACAGCGTGCACGCCCGCCTCGAGACAGGCTTCGGCATTGGCGAGCGCGGTGTCGGGCGTGGTGAAGTCGACGACGACGTCGGCGTCGTCGAGGACGTCGGCAAGGGCGACGCCGAGTGCTGGATCGGCCTTGCCGGTCAGCTCGGTGTCATCGGCGCCTTCGACCGTCTCGCAGACCGCCTGCCCCATCCGGCCCGCCGCCCCAGAGACCGCGACCCTGATCATGCGGCGACCAGGTGCTCGCTGACCGGGCCAAGCGCCGAGCGGAAGCAGCTCTCATCGCGGCCGACACAGGCCGCGGAGAGGCGCTCGGGTCCGTAGAGCTCCTCGGCAAGGGCGGTCAGGTCGTCGACGGTGACGGCATCCACTTTGGCCAGCATCTCGTCCAGGCTGTCGATCGGCAGGTCGAAGAGGGTGGCACGCGAGATTCGCGACATCCGCGCCGCGGTTGACTCAGAAGAGAGCACGAGGCGCCCCTTGACGTTCTCCTTGCCCCGCGAGAGCTCCTCGGCGGAGACCGACTCGGCGCGCAGCCGGGCCAGCTCGGCGCCGATGATCGCGCATGCCTCCTCGACGTTGTCCTCGCGAGTGCCGACGTAGCCGGCGACGAGACCGGAGTCCGTGTACTGCTCGTTGTAGGAGCCGACCGCGTAGGCGAGGCCGCGCTTCTCGCGCACCTCGCGGAAGAGGCGGGAGGAGCTGGAGCCGCCGAAGATTGAGTCGAGCACGGCGAGCGCGTAGCGGCGATCGTCGTCGCGGGTGATGCCGGGCGCGCCGAAGCAGATGTGGTACTGCTCGGTGTCCTTCTCGTAGAAGCGCAAGCGGGCCACATCGTCGGTTGCAACGCTGGCCCGGCCGTTCGCCGTCGCGCTCGGCGGCTGGACCAAGCGCTCGGAGAGCTCGGCGATGCGGGCGTGGTCCACGTTGCCGGCCGCTCCGACGACGACGTTGGCGCCGGTGTAGTGGCTGCTGCGGTAAGCCTCGATCTCCGGCACCGGCACCGAGCTGATCACCTCGGCCTCGCCGAGCACGCGGCGGCCGAGAGGGTGCTCGCCGAAGACGGCGCCAGCGAGGATGTCGTGGACCCGGTCCTGCGGCTCATCCTCGTACATCGCAATCTCCTCGAGGACGACCTCACGCTCGGAATCGACTTCGGGGTAGGTCGGAGCCAGCAGCATCTCGGCCAGCAGGTCGAAGACCTCCTCGGTGTGCTCGTCGAGGAAACGAGCGTGCAGGTGAGTTGTCTCCTTGCCGGTGGCCGCGTTGACCGAGGCGCCGAGGCCGTCGAGCTTCTCGGCGATCTCGATCGCGGAGAAGCGCGCCGTGCCCTTGAAGAGCAGGTGCTCGAGGAAGTGCGAGACGCCGGCTTGGGCCGGCGTCTCGTTGCGCGAGCCGGTCCGCACCCAGAGCCCGAGCGCCACGGACCGCACCGAGGGAACCTCCTCGGTGACGACCCGGACGCCCGAGTCCTGCGTGCTTAGAACTGCGTCGCTCAACTTCTAGTCGCGGCGCTCACGGTCGCGCCGGGGACGTCGCTCGCGGCCGCCCCGGTCTCCCCCATTGCGCCGCGGGCCGCCATCGCCCGAGCCAACCGACGCCAGCTCCTCGGGACTCTTGCCGGCTACGGAGGGGTCGTCGGAGAGGCGCAGGCCGATACGGCCGCGCTCGCGGTCGACCTCGACCACGGTGACGTCGATCTCCTCGCCCGAGGTGAGTACGTCATCGACGGAATCGACCCGCTCACCGGGCTTGACGTTGGAGATGTGCAGCAGCCCGTCGGTGCCCTTGACCAGCTCGACGAAAGCGCCGAAGGTGGTCGTCTTGACGACCTTTGCGCTCTCGTAGCGGTCGCCGACTTCGGCCTCCTTGGTCATCGACTGAATCCGCGCCACGCAGGCTTCGACCAACGAACCGGTCGGGGCGTAGATGCGGATCGTGCCGTCGTCCTCTACGTCGATTTCGGCTTCGAACTCCTCGCAGAGGGCGCGGATGGTTTCGCCACCCTTGCCGATCACGGCGCCGATCTTCTCCTGATCGATCTTGATCGACTCGATCCGCGGGGCGTGCTGGGAGAGCTGCTCGCGCGGACCGTCAATTGCCTCGGCCATCTTGCCGAGGATGAACTGGCGGCCCTTGTTGGCCTGCTCCAGCGCGTCGGTGAGGATCTCGAAGGTGACGCCGGTGATCTTGATGTCCATCTGCAGGGCGGTGATCCCGTCCGCGGTACCGGCGACCTTGAAGTCCATGTCGCCGAGGTGGTCCTCGACGCCGGCGATGTCGGTGAGGACGATGTAGTCGTCGCCCTCCTTGATCAGCCCCATCGCGACGCCGGCGACCGGTGCGGTGACCGGCACGCCCGCGGCCTGCAGGGCCATCGAGGAAGCGCAGACCGAGCCCATCGAGGAGGAGCCGTTGGACTCGAGCGTCTCGGAGACGACCCGGATCACGTAGGGGAAGTCCTCTTCGTTGGGGATCGTCGCCACCAGGGCGCGCTCGGCGAGCGCACCGTGACCGATGTCGCGGCGCTTGGGGCCGCGCATGAAGCCGGCCTCCCCGACCGAGAAGGGCGGGAAGTTGTAGTGGTGCCAGAACTTCTTTGAGGTCTCCAGGCCGAGCGTGTCGATGCGCATGTCCATACGCGTCGTGCCTAGCGCAGCGTTGGAGAGGATCTGGGTCTCACCGCGGGTGAAGAGGGCCGAGCCGTGCACGCGCGGGGAAATGTCGACCTCGCACTCGATCGGTCGGATCTCATCCTGGGCGCGGCCGTCGGGGCGCTTCTTGTCGACGGCGATCGCCTTGCGGATCGTGTCCTTCTCGATCGCGCCAAAGGCGGCCTTAACTTCAGCCACCTGCTTCTCGTCGCTCTCTCCGTCGTCGGTCTCGGGCGCGTACTTGGCGACCACCTCGTCCTTGACCGCGTCGATCGCCTCGTAGCGCTCGAGCTTGCCCTCGGTCGCGATCGCGTCGACCAGCGCCTGCCCGTGGGAAGAACGGATGTCCTTGATCAGGCCCTCGTCGATCGAGGGCGGCTCGACCTCGATCTTCTCCTTGCCGGCCTTTTGCTGCAGTTCCTCCATCGCCGCGCAGAGCTTCTTGATCTCGCCGTGGGCGATGTCGAGCGCGTCGAGGATCTCCTGCTCGGTCACGCCGTTGGCTCCGGCCTCAACCATCAGGATCGCCTCATCGGTGCCGGCGACGATCAGGTCGAGCTCGAGCTCGGCGTGATCCTCCTCGGAGGGGTTGACGACGAAGTCGCCGTCGAGCTTGCCGATCCGCACCGCTCCGACATGCGCGGCGACGGGAACCGGCGAGATCGCCAGCGCCGCCGAGGCGCCGTTCATCGCGAGGATGTCGTAGGGGTTGACCTGGTCGACCGACATCGGGATCGCGACCAGCTGCGTCTCGTAGTGCCAGCCCTTGGGGAAGAGCGGCCGGATCGGCCGGTCGATCATGCGCGCCGTAAGCGTCGCCTTCTCGCCGGAGCGACCCTCGCGACGGAAGAACGAGCCGGGGATCTTGCCCGCGGCGTACATCCGCTCCTCGACATCGACGGTGAGGGGAAGGAAGTCCACGTCGCGAAGGTTGCCGACGGTTGCGGTGCAGAGCACCATCGTGTCGCCGGCCTGTACAACGACCGCGCCACCCGCCTGCTTCGCGAGTTTTCCGGTCTCGAAGGAAATCTGGCTATCGCCAATGTCCGCCGAAACGCGGGTTACGTCAAACATGCTCATTTAGTTGTCCTACCTCCGGCCACCCGGATGATGGCCATCTGCTTTCAGAACTCTCGTTCTCTTTCGCCAAAGAGAGTACAGAGGCTTTCGCGCATCCGACATTGACCCCGCCTGGGTGTGGTCAATGTCGGATGCGCGACTCAAAGATCGCCGGCGTGCCAATGACGCCAGCGCGGATGCCGGACTCGAAGTCGCGGCGAACTCTCGCGGAGACCGCATCAGAGCGACGATCAGCCTCAAAGCGCTCCAGATTGAGGCCGAGCCGCTCTACGCGTTGCCAGAGGTGGGGATCGTCGACGTGGCCGCGATCGGCGTAGAGCGAGTCGACCATCTCGAAAAACGCCCGCTGCAGACCAGCGGCCTCGGCGGCCGCGTGCAGCGCCGGCGAGCGCGGATGCTTGCTGGCGACGGGGAAGTGACGGAAGACGATCGTCGCCTCGCGGGCGGAGATCTCGCTCCAAGCAGAGGCGCAGTGCGGGCAACCGAGGTCGGCATAGACGACCAGCTCCGGCCCCTCGCCCCGCCGGTGGTCGTCAGGACCCGCGGGCGGCACCGCGGCGCTGGTCAGCTCGGCGGTCAGCTGCTGAGCGCGTCGAAGATCAGGTTGGCCCCGGGGATCTCCAGCGGCGTCGGCGACTCGTACGCCCACTCCACCGTACCCTCCTCGTCGACGAGAACGAGAGAGCGATTGGCGTGACCGATCTTCTCGATGTAGGCGCCGTAGGCGCGCGCGACCTCGCCCTTGGGCTCGAAGTCGGCCAGAAGCTGTGTGTCGATGCCGAGCTTCTCCTGGAAAGCCTTGTGGGCGAAGCCGCTGTCGACACTGATCCCGATCATCGTCACGCCCTTGGCCTCGATCTCTGGCTTGACCTCCTGGTAGACGGAGAGCTGATCGCTGCAGACGGGACTGAAGTCCAGCGGGTAAAAGACCAGCAGCACCTTTTTGCCGCGGAAGTCGGAAAGCGAGACCTTCTCGCCGTCCTGGTTGCGAAGGGTGAAATCGGGCGCCGGCTCCCCGGCGTCGATCATCGCCGCAGGCCGAGTTCGCCAACCAGGGCGCGGTAGCGCTCGAGGTCGTGGCGCTCGAGGTAGCGCAGCATGCGGCGGCGCTTGCCGACCAGCATCAGCAGGCCACGGCGCGAGTGGTGATCCTTGGGGTGCGTGCGCAGGTGCTCGGTGAGTTCGTTGATCCGCTCGGTGAGCAGGGCAATCTGAACCTCGGCAGAGCCGGTATCGCCGTCGGCGCGGCCGTACTTGCCGATCAGCTCTCCTTTTTTCTCCTTGGTCAGGCTCATTGCGCGCCGGTGAAGCTAGCACAGACACGCTTCGCGTCCTCGACATCGAGGCGCATTTGGGTGATCAGCTCCTCGACCCCGGCAAAGCGCTTCTCGCCGCGCAGGCGCTCGACGAAGGCGACCCGCAGGGTGGCCCCGTAGAGGTCCTCCTCGTGATCGATCAGGTAGGACTCGATCAGAACGCCGCGGCCGGTCTCGAAGGTCGGCCGAACGCCGACGTTGACAGCGGCGGGAACACCGTTGGCGAAGGCCGCGTAGACGCCGTGCCCGGGGATCGCGAGGCGGTCGTCGGGGACGAGATTGGCGGTCGGGAAGCCGAGCTCGCGGCCCCGCTGGTCGCCGCTGACGACTTCGCCCTCGACCATGAAGGGGGCGCCAAGGCAGTGGCGGGCACCCTCCATGTCGCCGGCGGCGACGAGAGCCCGAACGCGGGTCGAGGAGATCGTCTCGCCGTCGATTTCGACCAGCGGCACGACCCGGGTCTCGAACTCCTCGCGCCCGGCCAGCATCGCCGGGTCGCCTTTTGCCTTGGCGCCAAAGCGGAAGTTCTCACCAACCGAGACCCGCTCGGCGCCGAGCTTTGCGATCAGCACGTCGTCGATGAATTCCTCGGCGCTGCGCTGGGCGAACTCGCGATCGAAGGGGATCACGACGAGCTCCTGCACGCCCAGGCCCTCGATCACGTCGCGCTTCACCCCGAACGGCATGATCAACTTCGGCAGCGCCGCCGGGTGGAGGATCTCGAGCGGATGCGGATCGAAGGTGAGGACGGTGTCCGCACCCTCGATCACCGCCTGGTGACCGCGATGGACGCCATCGAAGGTGCCGATTGCGACGTGGCGCGGCCGCGGCTCAGCATCGGGGAGAGAGGTAACTTGGATGCTCACAGGAGGCGGTG